>NZ_CP136512.1:0-3052929 GCF_032806925.1 Paraburkholderia kirstenboschensis
GGCGCGTAAACGCAGAAACCCCACCCTTTTAGGGGTGGGGTTTCTGATGCTGCTGGGGAGCCTGACGATTACCTACTTTCACACGGGCAATCCGCACTATCATCGGCGTGGAGTCGTTTCACGGTCCTGTTCGGGATGGGAAGGGGTGGTACCGACTCGCTATGGTCATCAGGCATGACGGGTTGCCGTACTGCCGGTGGGGCAGTACAGCCAATCGGGGAAGAAGTAGTGTCTGATGAGTCAACCTCAGGTGAGGCGGGTTGTGTTGTTTCAGGCACAACACTGAATCCCAACCGTGTGTGCTGCGACCTCCTGGGGAGGTTCAGCGCATCCCCTTCGGGGATCGGACCCGCGTAAGCGCTCAAGGCGCTAACGTGGGTCGAGACACACCTGTTATAGGATCAAGCCTTACGGGCAATTAGTATCAGTTAGCTGAGCACATTACTGCGCTTACACACCTGACCTATCAACGTCCTGGTCTTGAACGACCCTTCAAGGGGCTCGAAGCCCCGGGGATATCTCATCTTAAGGCGAGTTTCCCGCTTAGATGCTTTCAGCGGTTATCTCTTCCGAACATAGCTACCCGGCGATGCCACTGGCGTGACAACCGGTACACCAGAGGTTCGTCCACTCCGGTCCTCTCGTACTAGGAGCAGCCCCCTTCAAATATCCAGCGCCCACGGCAGATAGGGACCAAACTGTCTCACGACGTTTTAAACCCAGCTCACGTACCTCTTTAAATGGCGAACAGCCATACCCTTGGGACCGGCTACAGCCCCAGGATGAGATGAGCCGACATCGAGGTGCCAAACACCGCCGTCGATATGAACTCTTGGGCGGTATCAGCCTGTTATCCCCAGAGTACCTTTTATCCGTTGAGCGATGGCCCTTCCATACAGAACCACCGGATCACTATGACCTGCTTTCGCACCTGCTCGACTTGTCGGTCTCGCAGTTAAGCACGCTTATGCCATTGCACTATCAGCACGATTTCCGACCGTACCTAGCGTACCTTCGTACTCCTCCGTTACACTTTGGGAGGAGACCGCCCCAGTCAAACTGCCTACCATGCACTGTCCCCGATCCGGATTACGGACCAAGGTTAGAACCTCAAACAGATCAGGGTGGTATTTCAAGGATGGCTCCACGCAAACTGGCGTTCACGCTTCACAGCCTCCCACCTATCCTACACAGACCGGTTCAAAGTCCAATGCAAAGCTACAGTAAAGGTTCATGGGGTCTTTCCGTCTAGCCGCGGGGAGATTGCATCATCACAAACACTTCAACTTCGCTGAGTCTCGGGAGGAGACAGTGTGGCCATCGTTACGCCATTCGTGCAGGTCGGAACTTACCCGACAAGGAATTTCGCTACCTTAGGACCGTTATAGTTACGGCCGCCGTTTACCGGGACTTCAATCAGGAGCTTGCACCCCATCATTTAATCTTCCGGCACCGGGCAGGCGTCACACCCTATACGTCCACTTTCGTGTTTGCAGAGTGCTGTGTTTTTATTAAACAGTCGCAGCCACCAGTTTATTGCAACCCCTTCACCCTTCGCCCGCAGGGGCGTCAAGCTACAGGGGCGTACCTTATCCCGAAGTTACGGTACCAATTTGCCGAGTTCCTTCTCCCGAGTTCTCTCAAGCGCCTTAGAATACTCATCTCGCCCACCTGTGTCGGTTTGCGGTACGGTCCTGTTAAACTGAAGCTTAGAGGCTTTTCTTGGAACCACTTCCGATTGCTTCTTCACCGAAGTGAATGGCCTCGCACCCTTGAATTCCGCGCCCGGATTTGCCTGAGCGCCTTCTCCAATGCAAGGACCGGGACTTCCAACACCCGGACAACCTTCCGCGATCCGTCCCCCCATCGCATTTAACAATGGTGCAGGAATATTAACCTGCTTCCCATCAGCTACGCATTTCTGCCTCGCCTTAGGGGCCGACTCACCCTACGCCGATGAACGTTGCGTAGGAAACCTTGGGCTTACGGCGAGGGGGCCTTTCACCCCCTTTATCGCTACTCATGTCAGCATTCGCACTTCCGATACCTCCAGCACACTTTCCAGTGCACCTTCGCAGGCTTACGGAACGCTCTCCTACCATGCACATAAATGTGCATCCGCAGCTTCGGTATATGGCTTAGCCCCGTTACATCTTCCGCGCAGGACGACTCGATCAGTGAGCTATTACGCTTTCTTTAAAGGATGGCTGCTTCTAAGCCAACCTCCTGACTGTTTTAGCCTTCCCACTTCGTTTCCCACTTAGCCATATTTGGGGACCTTAGCTGGCGGTCTGGGTTGTTTCCCTCTTGACACCGGACGTTAGCACCCGATGTCTGTCTCCCGTGATTGCACTCTTCGGTATTCGGAGTTTGCTATGGCGTAGTAATCCGCAATGGACCCCACAACCATGACAGTGCTCTACCCCCGAAGGTGATACACGAGGCACTACCTAAATAGTTTTCGGAGAGAACCAGCTATTTCCAGGTTTGTTTAGCCTTTCACCCCTATCCACAGCTCATCCCCTAACTTTTCAACGTTAGTGGGTTCGGACCTCCAGTACGTGTTACCGCACCTTCATCCTGGCCATGGATAGATCACCTGGTTTCGGGTCTACACCCAGCGACTGAACGCCCTGTTCGGACTCGCTTTCGCTACGCCTGCCCTAATCGGTTAAGCT
This sequence comes from Paraburkholderia kirstenboschensis, assembly GCF_032806925.1. Taxonomy (NCBI): domain Bacteria; kingdom Pseudomonadati; phylum Pseudomonadota; class Betaproteobacteria; order Burkholderiales; family Burkholderiaceae; genus Paraburkholderia; species Paraburkholderia kirstenboschensis. The sequence continues at coordinate 2,679 of NZ_CP136512.1, forward strand.
TGCCACTGAATGTAAGTCGCTGACCCATTATACAAAAGGTACGCCGTCACCCCCTTGCGAAGGCTCCGACTGTTTGTATGCATGCGGTTTCAGGATCTGTTTCACTCCCCTCCCGGGGTTCTTTTCGCCTTTCCCTCACGGTACTGGTTCACTATCGGTCGATCACGAGTATTTAGCCTTGGAGGATGGTCCCCCCATCTTCAGACAGGATTTCACGTGTCCCGCCCTACTTGTCGTACACCTAGTTCTTTCCAGCTGTTTTCGTCTACAGGGCTATCACCTGCTATGGCGGCACTTTCCAGAGCCTTCGACTAACAGCAAGAATAAAGAGTACAGGCTGGTCCCATTTCGCTCGCCACTACTCTGGGAATCTCGGTTGATTTCTTTTCCTGCGGTTACTTAGATGTTTCAGTTCACCGCGTTCGCTTCACGTAGCCTATGTATTCAGCTACGGATACCTCAAAAGAGGTGGGTTTCCCCATTCGGACATCTTCGGATCAAAGCTCGTTTGCCAGCTCCCCGAAGCTTTTCGCAGGCTACCGCGTCCTTCATCGCCTGTGATCGCCAAGGCATCCACCACATGCACTTGTTCGCTTGACCCTATAACGGGTGTGTCTCTCCCGATGCGAGTTGGCGCTTTAGCGCCTACTCCCATCCGATCCCCGCAGGGGATGGAACCTTCACTGGGAAGGCCGGGCAGCTTGCACAACCGTTACAGGTTGAGTATTCGTGTTGCGCCGTATTCCAAAGCAATCTTTCGATCACTTAAAAAATACATTGATACAATCACAACCCTGATTCACCTACTCATGTACCCATCTCCAGGTACACTTTCGTGAATCTCTTTACTACTTCTTCCTGATTGTTAAAGAACGTTCAGCCGATCGCACGGTTGCTATAACCATGCATCTTTCTGACTGGCTCAATCGCCAATGCACAACGCTCTGGGTCTTTCACACAGAACGCTACGCATTGAGGATTGGTGGAGGATGACGGGATCGAACCGACGACCCCCTGCTTGCAAAGCAGGTGCTCTCCCAGCTGAGCTAATCCCCCAGTCATACAGATATCCCAGAGGTTTTTAGACGGTCAGCTCACCAGACAAGACAGTGGTGGGTCTGGATGGATTCGAACCATCGACCCCCGCCTTATCAAGACGGTGCTCTAACCGACTGAGCTACAGACCCCTGAGTCTGTCTGCGTTTCTTCACTACTACAGCCGATAAGCGTGAGCGCTCAACACCTTGACGCGTCTAGCTCGAGAAAGGAGGTGATCCAGCCGCACCTTCCGATACGGCTACCTTGTTACGACTTCACCCCAGTCATGAATCCCACCGTGGTAAGCGCCCTCCTTCGCAGGTTAGGCTACCTACTTCTGGTGAAACCCACTCCCATGGTGTGACGGGCGGTGTGTACAAGACCCGGGAACGTATTCACCGCGGCATGCTGATCCGCGATTACTAGCGATTCCAGCTTCACGCACTCGAGTTGCAGAGTGCGATCCGGACTACGATCGGTTTTCTGGGATTGGCTCCCCCTCGCGGGTTGGCGACCCTCTGTTCCGACCATTGTATGACGTGTGAAGCCCTACCCATAAGGGCCATGAGGACTTGACGTCATCCCCACCTTCCTCCGGTTTGTCACCGGCAGTCTCCCTGGAGTGCTCTTGCGTAGCAACTAGGGACAAGGGTTGCGCTCGTTGCGGGACTTAACCCAACATCTCACGACACGAGCTGACGACAGCCATGCAGCACCTGTGTTATGGCTCCCTTTCGGGCACTCCCACCTCTCAGCAGGATTCCATACATGTCAAGGGTAGGTAAGGTTTTTCGCGTTGCATCGAATTAATCCACATCATCCACCGCTTGTGCGGGTCCCCGTCAATTCCTTTGAGTTTTAATCTTGCGACCGTACTCCCCAGGCGGTCAACTTCACGCGTTAGCTACGTTACCAAGTCAATGAAGACCCGACAACTAGTTGACATCGTTTAGGGCGTGGACTACCAGGGTATCTAATCCTGTTTGCTCCCCACGCTTTCGTGCATGAGCGTCAGTATTGGCCCAGGGGGCTGCCTTCGCCATCGGTATTCCTCCACATCTCTACGCATTTCACTGCTACACGTGGAATTCTACCCCCCTCTGCCATACTCTAGCCCGCCAGTCACAAATGCAGTTCCCAGGTTAAGCCCGGGGATTTCACATCTGTCTTAGCGAACCGCCTGCGCACGCTTTACGCCCAGTAATTCCGATTAACGCTTGCACCCTACGTATTACCGCGGCTGCTGGCACGTAGTTAGCCGGTGCTTATTCTTCCGGTACCGTCATCCTCCCAGGGTATTAACCCAGAAGTTTTCTTTCCGGACAAAAGTGCTTTACAACCCGAAGGCCTTCTTCACACACGCGGCATTGCTGGATCAGGCTTGCGCCCATTGTCCAAAATTCCCCACTGCTGCCTCCCGTAGGAGTCTGGGCCGTGTCTCAGTCCCAGTGTGGCTGGTCGTCCTCTCAGACCAGCTACAGATCGTCGCCTTGGTAGGCCTTTACCCCACCAACTAGCTAATCTGCCATCGGCCGCCCCTGTAGCGCGAGGTCCCGAAGGATCCCCCGCTTTCCTCCGCAGAGCGTATGCGGTATTAATCCGGCTTTCGCCGGGCTATCCCCCACTACAGGACACGTTCCGATGTATTACTCACCCGTTCGCCACTCGCCACCAGGATTGCTCCCGTGCTGCCGTTCGACTTGCATGTGTAAGGCATGCCGCCAGCGTTCAATCTGAGCCAGGATCAAACTCTTCAGTTCAAACCTGTTACTGTTTTCGGGCTCTTTCGAACCCGGTCGCTCACTCAACGTACTGACGAAGTGTTCAACCATCTTTCAACGGCCAAACCTTCCTTTCATTACTGTGTGAGACTTGATACTTTCGCTTTAACGCCCCACCCCACGCAATACTCCGCAAAGGCAGGACTCGCGTCGCGCATCAAGCGCCCACACTTATCGGCTGTTAGTTTTTAAAGATCATTCGTGAAGAAGCTCTGCTTTCTTCGCGTCCGTCATCAAACGGGAGGCGAATTATGCGATGCGGCCCGCAGCCCGTCAACCCCTCAACTGCAATTATTTTCAGAAAGTTGAGAAACGGAACAAACAGTACTTTCCTCCCGCGCTCAAGAATAGTTAGGCATCCAATACAATCTGCCGGTCCGCCGGATCACGAACAGTCGAAAGCCGCCTTTGCAGTCCCGCACCAACTAAAGCTCTCTCGCTGGGCGCCGTTAAACTGGATATCCCGCCACTCAAATGATCGCTGTTCAATGGACGAATCAGCCGACCAGCAAGTCCCGAATTCCGCGCTCGCATTGCCTTCGCCCGTCCTCAGCGCCGACGCGGTGCCGGTAGGCGCACCGCTCGAGTGGCCGATCGTCGATGCCGACGGCTCGCTGCTCTTTGCAAGCGGCACTGTTCTCGCGACTGCCGACGAGCGCGCATTTCTCTTCCAGCACTTCCAGCCGCGCCGCGGCGACCTGCCCGACGCAGCAGCACATCCAGCAGTTGAAGCGGACCTGCATGCCGAGGCGGACAACCCGTTGACGCCCGCCGACATGCACGTCGAAATCGGTGCATTGATTGGCGTACGCCTGCAAGTCGGCAGCGGTGCACCAATGCATCCATGCCGCATCATCGGTTTTGCGCCGAATCATTCGCTGTTCATCACTCCGCCGCTTCAGCAGGGCCGCATGCTTGCGCTCAGCCTTGGCGAAAACATCGACATCGTCGCGATAGCAAGTCAGGCGGTGTTCCGTTTCGTATGCACCGTCGAAGCCGTCTGCCGCTCTCCGTTCGATTACGTGGTGCTATCCAGACCCGGCCCCATCCGCCGTCTGCGCGAACGCAAGTCGATTCGCGTTCAAACGCATTTCGCGGTGCGCTTCGGGATCGGTGAAACCGGCGACACGTACGACGGCCTCGGCGTGGCGAAGAGCCTCAGCGCGCTTGGCATGTCGCTGATGGCGCCGTGGGCCTTGGGCGCCGTCGGCGACCGGTTGCGCGTGGCTTTCCGGCTCAGATCGGCGGAGATGGACACAGAGATACAAACCGCGACCGTGATCCGCAACCTGCAGAAAAGCGCTGGCGCCGATGCTTCGTCGGTTCATGGACTCGAATTCGATCAACTCGAACCAGCGCAGCAGATGGCGATAAAGGTCTTTGTGTTCGATCGTCAGGACGATGTACAGCAGTGGTCGCAGGGCTTCAAATAAGCACGAAGCGGGCGGCCCGCGAAGCGCGCCTACCCGTCAACCGATCAGTTCTTCCGGTGTGACGCGGCGTGCGCCCCACGCGCTCGCCGTTCGCTCGCAGCTGCCGAGCCGTATCGCGCCGCGCTCGAAGTCGACGAATACGACTTCGTCCGCATCCAACGGGCGCGTCGCCTGATCAGTCGTGCGGCCGTCGGTCAGAACCCACAGCCAGCGCTGTTGCGCCGGGTTGCGGCGCGCGCTGCGCTCGAGCAACTGCGCTGCATGTCGAATGCCCGCTGCGAACGGCGTCCCGCCGCCACCGCCGACGGGCTCAAGCCAACGCTCGTTCCACCAGCGCGGCACTGCGGGACCGAAGCGCAGGTCCGCGCCGGCTCCGCCGAAGCAGATCAGCGCAGCCTCGGCACGCATCGCACTTGCGCGGTCGAACAGCGCAACCAACAAGCCCTTCGCGAGTGCAAGGCGCTGACCGGCGAGCATCGAGCCGGAGCAGTCGAGCACGAAGCAGTGCAGCACTCCGCCGCGCGGCGTCTCGCGCACGAAACGCAGATCTCCGGCACGCAGCGCGGGTTGCCCGCGATCTTCCCGCTGGTCCTTCGCCCGTCGCTGTCCACTCGCAGCAAATGTCTGCGGCCATGCGATACGCCGTCCCGGCTCGCCACGTAGATGTCCACGCGCATCGCTGCACAAACGCGAGTGCGTCTGCGCCCGTTGCCGCCATCGAAAACCGCTGCGTGAGTCAGCGGCGGCGCCCTTCCGATGGCTCAGCGTTTTTTTACGTTAAGCGGTATCACGCCTTTGACGTGCGTCGTCGCGGCTGGCTGCGGCGGCAGATAACCCCAGTCGCCGTCGCCGGCCTCGACGTCAGAAGATGAGGGCGTAGCCGAACTCTGCGGTAAATCGCGCGGCACCGTTTCGCCGCCAGCCGCACTGTTAGCAGTCGACGTATCCCGTTGACGCCGCCTATGCACGAGAACCGCTTCGGCAACACGATCCACATGCTGCGACGTTACTGCATCGCTCTGCTCCAACGCCGCGAGCGCTCGCGCGGCGCGAAGCATCACGAGGTCGGCGCGCAAGCCGTCCACTGCGGCGTCGATACACAACGCGCTGACATGCGCGTGCACGGCGTCGTCGAAAGAAAGTTGCGCGACCTTTTCGCGTGCCGCGCGGATCCGCTCGACGTAATGCGCCTGTTCTCGAGCGTAACCAGCGCGAAAGGCCACCGGATCGAGATCGAAGGCGAGCCGCGCCTTCACGATCTCTTCACGCACGCGCGGCTCGAAACAGTTCTGCAACTCCACCATCAAGCCGAAGCGGTCGATCAATTGCGGCCGCAACTCGCCCTCTTCGGGATTCATTGTGCCGATCAGCACGAAGCTCGCCTCGTGACTATGCGATACACCGTCGCGTTCGACGGTGTTCACACCGCTCGCTGCGGCGTCGAGCAACGCATCGACGAGCGCATCGGGCAGCAGATTCACTTCGTCCACATACAGCACGCCACGATGCGCCCTGGCGAGCAGCCCCGGCGAAAAGCGCACGGAGCCGTCGCGCAGTACGGTTTCGATATCGAGCGTGCCGATCAGACGATCCTCGCTCGCGCCGAGCGGCAGATTCACCAGTTGCCCTTCCGGCAACAACTCGGCGAGCGCGCGCGCCGCTGTCGATTTAGCCGTGCCCCGCGGCCCGCTCACCAGCACGCCAGCCAGCCCCGGATCGATCGCCGCCAGCAACAGCGCCTGCTGCAACGGCGCCTGTCCGATCAATGCGGCGAAGGGAAACGCGGGCCTTTGCGCCGGATTTTGCCGTGCATCCTGCCTGGGTGCATTCATGGTTGCATTCCTTCAATCTGCTGTTCGCTCGCGAGCAGATGCTGTTCGACTTGCGCGCGATAGTCCCCGGGCGCCTGCCACAGACCGCGCTGCATCGCTTCTAGCAGGCGCTCGCAAATCGAGTGCAACGCATGCGGATTGTGGCGTTGCAAGAACTCGCGCGTATCCGCATCGTTCAGATAAGCGTCGGTGACGAGCGCATATTGATGATCGGCGACCACGCGCGCGGTCGCATCATAGCCATAGAGATAATCGACCGTTGCGGCAATTTCAGAGGCACCCTTATAGCCATGCCGCTTTACACCGTCGATCCATTTCGGGTTGACCACGCGCGAGCGCACTACGCGCGCGATCTCCTCATGAAGCGTGCGAACGCGCGGCGCGGCGGGATTGCTGTGGTCGGCGTGATAAACGCTCGGCTGATTGCCCGCAAGATGGCGCACGGCCGCGACCATGCCGCCCTGAAATTGATAGTAGTCATTCGAATCGAGCAGATCGTGTTCGCGGTTATCCTGGTTCTGCAGTACTACATCCATCGCGGCAAGGCGTGTACCGAATGCGTGACGCGCTTCTTCGCCCGCGCTTTTCTGCGTGTACGCATAACCGCCCCAAGCCTGATAGGCATTGGCGAGGTCCGCATCGGTCTGCCATTGTTGCGAGTCGATCATGTCCTGCAAACCGGCGCCGTAAGCGCCCGGACGCGCACTGAATACGCGCCAGCCGGCACGCTTGCGCGCTTCGGCTGCGTCCATGCCGCGTGCGATCAACGCATCGCGTTCACGCAGCACACGCTCGCGAATCGGGTTCAGTTCAGCAGGTTCGTCCAGGTCGGCGACGGCCTGGACCGCAGCATCGAACAGATGCATCACGTTCGCAAACGCGTCGCGGAAAAAACCTGATACACGTAACGTGACGTCGATGCGCGGCCGGTCGAACGCCTCGATCGGCATGATCTCGAAGTCGGTCACGCGATGGCTTCCCGGCGCCCACTTCGGCCGCACGCCGAGCAATGCCAGCGCTTGCGCAATGTCGTCGCCGCCGGTGCGCATTGTTGCGGTGCCCCACACGGACAGACCAATCGCACGCGGGTAATCGCCATGCTCCTGCAAATGCCGCTCGATCAACTGCTGCGCCGACTTCAGCCCGAGCGACCAGGCCGCTTGTGTCGGGACCGCTCGCGTGTCCACCGAATAGAAATTGCGGCCAGTCGGCAGCACATCGGGCCTACCACGCGATGGCGAACCGCTCGGCCCTGGCGGCACGAAACGCCCTTCGAGACCGCGCCTAAGATGCGTCATCTCCTGCGTCCCGCATGCGTCGAGCCGCGGCAGCACGTCGTTGCGCAAGCGCTCGATCACGCGCCCGGCTTGCGGCAGGCTCGCTTCGGCCAATGCGCTCGACGCGTGCGTATTCGTATCCGTATCCGTATCCGTATGCCCATGCATTCGCGGTTCGCATACGCTCCGCAGCATTTCCGCTGCGAACAGTTCCAGACGCTCGCGCGTATCACCGCTATGCCGCCACGGCGCATCGCTGACCTGTTGCAGAATGTCGGGACGAGGACCGGTCCAGGCCGCGGACCAATCCACCGATAGCGGGTCGAAGAAATGATCGATCCGCAGATCGCGCGCCAACGCATCGATCAACCCTGCGTTGCTACCTTGCCCATCGCCGACGGGAAAGCGCGCTAACGCAAGCAGCGTATCGCGTCGTTGCACTCCTTGCGGCGATTGGCCGAACGTGTGCAAACCATCGCGAATCTGCGCTTCCTTCAATTCACACAGCCACGCATCGACGCGCGTGAGCAACACATCTTCGTCGTCTTCACCTTTCGGCTCGGACAGGCTCAATTCTTCATGCAGCTTATGTTCGACGATAGTCGCGAGAATCGTGCGCCGTAACAGCCTCGAGCGGCGCGGGTCGACCATCAGCGCTTCGTAGTATTCGTCGACCTGGCGCTCGAGATCTTGCAACGGACCGTAGCTTTCGGCGCGCGTGAGCGGCGGCATCAGATGATCGACGATGACAGCTTGCGCGCGGCGCTTGGCCTGACTGCCCTCGCCCGGATCGTTGACGATGAACGGATACAGATGCGGCATGGGCCCGAGAATCAGATCGGGCCAGCACGTATCGCTCAACGCAACGCTCTTGCCGGGCAGCCATTCGAGGTTGCCATGCTTGCCCACATGCACGACCGCGTCGATGCCGAACTGATGACGCAGCCAGAAATAGAACGCGAGATACGCATGCGGCGGCACGAGCTCGGCGTCGTGATAGCTCGCGTAATCGCCCTGCTCACGCGAGCGCGACGGCTGAATGCCGACGAACACGTGGCCGCAGCGCCAACCCGCAATCATGAAACGGCCGCGCCGCACGCTCGGGTCCTGCTCCGGCGGGCCCCAACGCGCATTCAGCGCATCGCGCGCTTCGGCGGGCAGCGCGTTGAAATGTGTGAGGTAATCGGCAAGCGCAAGGCTTTGCAAAGCGGGTCGCAGATCGCGCACCACGGGATCGTTCGTCACGCCCTCGGTGAGCTTCTGCAATAGCGCGTCGCCGTTCGCGGGCACCGTTGCGACGCGATAACCTTCGTCGCGCAACATCGACAGAATTCCGACTACCGACGCCGGCGTATCCAGCCCGACTCCATTCCCGATGCGCCCCTCGCTCATCGGATAGTTGGCGAGAATCAGCGCGAGTTTTTTGTCCGCGTTGTCGAGCGAGCGCAGGCGGCTCCAGCGGCGGCTCAATTCGGCGATAAAGCCCACGCGTTCGAGATCCGGCTGATAACGCACCACATCGACTTCCGTATGCGGACAGCGATACGCGAGTCCCTTGAAACTGATCGCGCGCGTGATGATGCGCCCGTCCACTTCGGGCAGCGCGATATGCATGGCGATGTCGCGCGAATTCAGGCCTTGATTGTCCTTGAGCCAGTCCTCGCGATTGCCGCCGCTCAAAATCACCTGAAGCACGGGTGCATCGCCGGCGAGCGCGAGCGGTTCCGCGTCATCGATCGCGGAAGCGGCGAACGCAGTCGTATTGAGCACGAGTGCCGCGTTATGTTGAGCGCACAACGACTGCACGACTTCGCGACTCACCGCATCTTTCAACGACGTAATGGCGATTGGCAGCGGGTTCACGCCTTGTGATTCGAGCGCTTCGATCAGCGCGTCGAACACTGCTGTGTTGGCCGCCTGAAGATGCGCCTTGTAGAAAAGTATCGCCGCAACCGGCGCATCGTGCCGCCAGCGCGCTTGCCAGTCGGCGATAGTCGGCGTGTCGCGTTGTGGATGGTAAAGCGACGCGGCCGGCAACGCGCGCGGCGGCGCTGGCTCCTGTCCCCAACCAAGCGCGCGATGCGCGATGCAGCGCAGAAACGCCTCGGCGTTCTGCGGACCGCCTTCCCGCAAATAACGCCACAACTGATGGCATAGATCAGCGCCCGCGGTGCTGCGCGCAAGCAGATTGGGATCTTCCTGCAGATCGCCCGAAAACATCGCAAGCGTTTGCTGTTTGCGCTCCGCTAGCGCGACGACCTGTTCGATGCCATACGGCCAATACGCTTCGCCGCCAAGATGATCGACTACGACAACGCGCGCGTGTTGCAGCACATCTTCGACGTAGAAATCCACCGACGCCGGTTGCCGCAGATAGGTCACGTTTGCGAGGCGCACGCTCGGAAAGCCGTCGCCGAGACGAGGAAACGCACTTGCCAGCAGCGACAGCGTGGTGTCCGCCGAACTGAGCACGACGATATCCGCAGGCCGCTGATCGATACGGATCACGCCTTGCGTATCGTCGACGAAACCGCCCGGCGTGGTGCGCAGCAGATGCATGTGCGCTTACGCCTGCTGCGCCGCGACGCCCGACGCTGGGGCGTTCGACAAGCCCAGCGCCGCGTCGAACGCGCGTTGCAGCGCGGCCTGGTCGAGGTCTTCGCCGATCAGCACGAAGCGGCTTTCGCCCGCCTCGCCGGCTTGCCAGCGTCGGTCGAAATAACTGTCGAAGCGCCGGCCCACGCCTTGAATCACGAGACGCATTGCTGCGCCCGGCAAGGCCGCGAAACCCTTCACACGGTAAATGGTGTTGCTCTGAACGAGCGCTTGCAGCGCGGCGATTACCGCGTCGCGCGACAGCGCGTTTGCATGCACGACCACCGAATCGAACTCATCGTGATGATGATCCGCGTCGTCCGCCGAACCGTGATGGTCGTGGCGCAAATGAATCGTTTCTTCCGAGGCCGCTTCGAGCCCGAACAGCGTGTGCAGATCGAGCTGCCCCATCTGCGCGCGCACGACCTTCACTTGCTGCGGAATCTCTTCGCGTATCAACGCTTCGACCGCGTTCTGACGAGCCTCATCGAGCAGATCTGTTTTATTCAGAATCACCAGATCGGCTGAGGACAATTGATCTTCGAACAACTCGTGCAGCGACGATTCATGATCCAGATTGGGATCGGCTTTGCGCTGCGCGTCGACGGCGAGCGGGTTTTCTGCGAACTGGCCGCTCGCGGCAGCGGGGCCGTCGACCACGGTAATCACCGCATCCACGGTGAAACTGTTTTTGATCTGCGGCCAGTTGAACGCCTGCACGAGAGGCTTCGGCAACGCGAGCCCCGATGTTTCGATCAGCACATGGTCGATCTGCTCACGGCGCTCGACGAGCTTTTCCATCACCGGAAAAAATTCCTCCTGGACCGTGCAGCAGAGGCAGCCGTTCGCGAGTTCATACAATTGCCCTTCTGTTTCGACACCGTTCTCGTCGCAACCGATGCCGCAACCCTTCAGGATTTCGCCGTCAATACCGAGCTCGCCGAACTCGTTGACGATCACCGCGATGCGCTTGCCGCCCGCATGCTGAAGAATGTGCCGCAAGAGCGTGGTCTTGCCGCTGCCGAGAAAGCCCGTGACGATGGTGACGGGGATCTTGCGCATTTGAGTTTGCATCGTGAGGTCCATTCCAGAAGTTGCAGGCGCCGGCCGGCGTAGTGGGCACGCATGAGGTCAAGCGCGCGCCTCTGGCATGAACGACGGCCTTGCTACAACAGGAAAACGCAGAAAACGGGTGTGAGGGCATGAGCGCAGCGCCGCATCCCCGCGACGTTCGCCCTTCGTGTTCCGGCCGGTATCCGGGCTGGCGAAAGCGCCGCTTCCCCTTCCCGAACGAGTGATTTCTCGCCCAGTGGTGATATGCCCACGCGGCCTTGCGCGTGGACATCGAAGCCGGCACTGCGGCGCCATGCGAACGGCCATGACGTCACTTTTCGCTTACCGTTGCGGGGGCAGCACAGGTTGGCCCAAACCGTGACAGGCGGGCGCCCTGTTTCCCGTTTAACTGCATGCGCACGAGCGCGCACACGAGCACCAGAAGTGCGTGCGAGTGTAGGCCCACCGTCTGGCGCCGTCAAGGAAACGCGGGCCCGGCGCGCTTATCGCACGGGCTTCTCGTGTGCTATCGTATGCGCGCGTTTGGTGCCCGCACATGCATTCGCGTGTGCAGTTAAACGGGAAACAGGCAGCGCTCCTGCGCTCAATCTGTGCTGTCCCCGCAACGGTAAGCGACCTGCGGTGCAATGTTCATGCTGCACCGCGCATGCGTTTTCGATGCCACTGTCCGATACATTCGAATGAATGCGGACGGGAAGGCAAAGCGCGTGAGGCCGCCAGCCCGGATACCGGCCAGACGCGGAGGCGGCCGCGCGTTTCACGACGTCACGCCGCCGGCAGCCGGAATCCGCGAGGGACGGATGTGAAGGCGCTGAAGCACGATGCAGCGACCGGGTCCGCACCCGCGCGTGCCGTCGTGCGTGAAGACACCGCTTGAATGACTTCGATCTCCACTCAATTGGGCCCATTCGCGTGCCGCTCCGCATGGTGCGTGTCGGTGTGGCGCGCAACGTCGTTGCCGTGCACGATTAGCGAGCCGCGATGACACGCGCGTGGCTGATCGGCGCAGGTCCCGGCGACGTCGAACTGATGACGCTGAAGGCGACGCGCGCCCTCGCACAAGCCGACGTGATACTCGTCGACGATCTCGTGAATCCCGACGTGCTGCAATTCGCGCGCGCCGATGCGTCAGTTCTCTATGTCGGCAAACGCGGCGGTCATCCGTCGACGCCGCAAGAAGGCATCGTCGCGCAAATGCTCGAGCATCTGCGTGCCGGGCGCAGCGTCGCGCGGCTCAAGGGCGGCGATCCGTTCGTGTTCGGCAGAGGCGGCGAAGAGCAGCAGGCGCTGCATGCCGCAGGTATCGAAGTGGAGATCGTCAGCGGAATCACAGCGGGAATCGCGGCGCCCGCGGCTATCGGCATTCCGGTTACACACCGCGATCACGCGCAAGGCGTGATATTCGTGACCGGCCACGGCGCGGGCAGCAGCGAGCCGGATTGGGCCGCGCTCGCCGCCACCCGCATGACCCTCGTCATCTACATGGGCATGCGGCGGCTGAACGACATCGTCGGCGCATTGCTCGCGGCCGGCATGCGCGCCGACACGCCGTGTGCGGCAATCGAATCGGCCACGCGTCCGGAGCAACGCCATGCACTTTCCACCCTCGGCGAATTTGCCGATGCCGTCGCGCGTGCGGGACTCGGCTCGCCTGCGATCGTGGTGATCGGCGGCGTCGCGTCGCTGGCGCTCGCGCGTGCCGCCGCGGCAAGCTCATCGGATGCGGCGTCTTCGCCGGACGCGAAATGAAAACGCTTAGCGTGGGCATCGGCTGCCGCCTGCATACATCGGCGGACGAAATCGAAACGGCGGTGCGCGCAGCGCTCGGTTCGCACGCCTTCGAAGAGATTGCAACGGTAGCCTCTATTGAAACGAAAGCGGACGAACAGGGCCTGCTGGAATTCTGCGCGCGTCACGGGTTGCCGCTGCAAGTGTTCAACCGCGAGCAGATTGCCGCGATCAGCGTTCACGAACCGTCGGTCGCCGCGCGCGAGCATCTCGGCGTGGACGGCGTGTGCGAACCGTGCGCGTTGCTCGGGGTGGCCGCCGCCCGCACCGCGCGTCTGATCGCTCGCAAAACCGTTTACGCTGGTGTCACCGTGGCGATTGCTTCGACCGAACCCGCACAAGCAGACACTGTCACCATCATCCAACAGGACCTTCCATGAAGACCGATCGCGAATCGCACCAACGCATGACCGAACGCCGGCGCGAAGGCCACGAAAAGAAGCAGGCCAACGCGACCGTCGAAAAGGGTCTGCTGATCGTCAACACCGGCACCGGCAAGGGCAAGACAACCGCCGCCTTCGGCATGGCCGTGCGTGTGCTAGGCCACGGCATGCGCCTTGGCGTCGTGCAGTTCATCAAGGGCGCGCTGCATACGTCGGAGCGCGACTTCCTCGGCGCAATTGCCAACTGCGACTTCGTGACGATGGGCGACGGCTACACCTGGAACACGCAGAACCGCGACGCCGACATCGCCACCGCGCGCAAAGGCTGGGACGAAGCACGCAGGATGATCGAAAGCGGCGATTATCAGATGGTCATCCTCGACGAACTGAACACGGTGCTCAAGTACGAATATTTGCCGCTCGACGAAGTGCTGTCCGTCATCAACGCGCGTCCGGCGATGCTGCATGTGGTCGTGACCGGCCGCCACGCGCCCGACGCGCTGATCGAAGCCGCCGACCTCGTCACCGAGATGCGTATCGTCAAGCATCCGTACCGCGAGCAAGGCGTCAAGGCGCAGCGCGGCGTGGAGTTCTGAAGGTGTCCGCCTGCCCCGCGCTTTTTATCAGCGCGCCCGCGTCGGGTCAAGGCAAGACCACGATTACCGCGGGCCTCGCGCGCTACCATCGGCGACTGGGGCGGCGTGTGCGCGTGTTCAAGACCGGGCCCGACTTTCTCGATCCGATGATCCTCTCGCGCGCAAGCGGCGCGCCTGTGCTGTCGCTCGATCTGTGGATGGTCGGCAGGGACGCCTGCCGCAATCTTCTCGCGCAGGCGGCGGACGAAGCCGACCTGATCCTGATCGAAGGTGTGATGGGTCTCTTCGACGGCACGCCGAGCAGCGCCGATCTCGCGACCGCTTTCGGCGTGCCGGTACTCGCGGTGATTTCGGCCAAGGCGATGGCGCAGACCTTCGGCGCGGTCGCATTCGGCCTCGCCAATTTCCGGCCTCAGGTGCCGTTTCATGGCGTGCTCGCAAACCGCGTCGGCTCCTCGCGTCATGCGCAAATGCTCGAAGAGGCGTTGCCGCCCCCGCTACGCTGGTGCGGGCACATTGCCGCCAGCGACGAAATCGAATTGCCCGATCGCCACCTTGGCTTGCATCAGGCCGCGGAAATCGACGATCTCGACGCGCGTCTGGATCGCGCCGCCGACGCGCTCAGTCATACAGTGCTGGCCGAGTTGCCGCCCGCCGTGGAGTTTGGCCCGCCCACACCGCAAGTACTTCCGCGCCTTCTGCACAACAGAAAAATTGCCATCGCGCGCGATGCCGCTTTCTCGTTCATCTACCCGGCCAACGTCACGCTGCTCGAAGCGCTCGGCGCCCATGTCCACTACTTTTCGCCGCTCGCCGACGAAGCGTTGCCCTCCGACACCGACGCGTTGTATCTGCCCGGCGGATATCCTGAACTGCACGCGGCGGCGCTCGCCGCGAATGCCCGCAGCGCCGCGGCCATCCGCGCGCACGCGGCGGCCGGCAAACCGCTCGTCGCCGAATGCGGCGGCATGCTATATCTGCTCGATATGCTCACCGACACGCAAGGTGTCAGCACGTCGATGCTCGGCCTGCTGCCCGGTCACGCGACGATGCATACACGCTTCACGGGGCTCGGCATGCAACAGATCGACAGCATGCATGGTCCAATGACCGGCCACACGTTTCACTACTCGAAGCTGAGCATGTCGCTCTCGCCGTTGCGTTCAGCCACGCGGCCTCAAGGCGATGCACCGGGCGAGGCTGTATATCGCGTCGGCTCGATTGTCGCGACTTACATGCACGCTTACTGGCCCTCCAACCCGGCCTTCACGGCCGCTCTGTTCAATGGCGAAGCCTTTTAACGAAGCCGACCGCGACGCGGTCTATCGCGCGATTTACGAGCGCCGCGACATGCGCCATTTCGTGCGCGATCCCGTCGATGCCGCGGTATTGCAGCGTCTGCTCGATGCCGCGCATCATGCGCCGAGCGTGGGCTTCATGCAGCCGTGGCGCATCGCGCGCATCACCGATCCCGGCTTGCGTAGCGCCTTGCATGCGAACGTCGAAAGCGAACGGCTTGCCACCGCCGACGCGCTCGGCAAACGCCGCGAAGAGTTCATGAAGCTGAAAGTGGAAGGCATGCTGGAATGCGGAGAACTGCTCGTCATGGCGCTGATGGACGGCCGCGAGCGGCACATTTTCGGCCGCCGCACACTGCCGGAAATGGACCTCGCATCGGTGGCGTGCGCGATCCAGAACATGTGGCTCGCCGCCCGCGCGGAAGGGCTCGGCATGGGCTGGGTGTCCCTGTTCGACGTCGACGCAGTGCGCCGGCTTCTGCGCATGCCGGAAGGCGCGCGGCCCGTCGCCATACTGTGTCTTGGCCACGTCGACCATTTTTATAGCGAACCGATGCTGCAAACCGAGCGATGGGCGGAGCGCACGCCGCTCGCCGATTGCGTGTTTGAAAACCGCTGGCCCGAAGATCCGATACCGCAGGAGCAGTCACCGCGCGATCCGCTGTAGCGGTGTTATTTTTGGAGCGGCGTCACCGAGACCACGTCCGGCACGCCGCGCTTTTCATTCGTGCGCAACCTAACGCGCCAGTCGGCCGGTGGGTCGAACGGGAATTGCACCAGCGCGCTTCTGATCAGCGCGGGCAAGGCGCTCAGCGGATCGGCGTCGTGGTCTGTACTTGCCGCGCTGACCTTGTACACTTCGCGCCCGCTCGCGCGTTCGAAAAACCGCAGCGTGAGCGTATGACGGTAGACGCGTGCGCCGAATAGCGAGACCGGTGCGTCGGTCAGCGGGCCGCAATCGCCAGACGCGCAGTCGCTCACACCAACACCGATCTGCGCGACCACGTGCGAGCCATTGAATCTACCAGCGTCAGCGGGCAAGCATAAACGTGCGAACTGCGCTGGCCGTCTCGTACAAGCGGCCGTTGTCGAACTGCTCGGCAACGATGGTCCAGTAATAGACGCCTGGCGGCAGATCGCTCACCACCAGTTGCCCGCCCGACAGATCCGCGGAATCAGATCAAAGGCCACCGTCTTGCCGTCCTGCACTCTCGCCGGCTCCCTGAGCGTCGGTGCGGGAAGCAGCGCGACTGCATCGCCTATCGCGGCGCCGGCTCGCGTAACGCTGCCAAAGCGCGCCGCGAGCAGTTGCGCCGACGCCTGCAGCGGCACGCCCGGCAGCGGTGCCGACTTGCGCGAGAGCGCCGCGACCGGATCGACGCCGACCGCGCCGTCCAGCACTTCGACTGCCGTGGGTTTGCGCGTCGCCGTCGTAAGCGACCCTGAAGCGCGTCCCGCGCACGCCCGCGACCACCGACGGCGAACGGATCTGGAAGCGGTCGTCTTTCTTAGTGGCATGCGTGACCTGGCTCTCGACCTGCCCGCGGCGCAGTTCCAGTTGACGGTCGCCGGCGCCCGTCAGCGTGGTCCGCCGCAACCTGTCGATGTCGAGCGTGCCGTTTTGAGTCATCGTCAGATGAGAGCCGTCGGACAACTCCAGTGTGACGAAGCCGTTGGGTCCAGTGCGGATGCGATCGCCTTCGTCAAGCGTTGCGCCAGTCGTGAGCGGCAGATAACGGCTCGCGCCGGACGCATGTTCGGCCGGACCGCTCGTCGCGATCACTCGTGCCGTCTCCGGGTCCTGCTTCAGTTTGTCGGCTGGCAAACGCAGCGCAATGCCGGCCGCCATGCGACGCGGTGCGGGCACGTGATTGATACGACTGAGCACGGCCCAGTCGCCGGTATCGCTGAGATAGCGGCTCGCGATTTCATAGAGTGTGTCGCCTGCGTGCGTCACGTAGGAAACATAGGCGGGCGGCGCGGCTTTCGCGCGCTGCTTCGACGCGCGGGACGGCTGCGCATGGGCCGAAGCGGGCGCGAAGCAGGCCAACGCGAACAGTCCCGCGGCCGCCAGCACGGCGCCCGCGCGGCGGCCCGTCGAGCCGGCCCTGCCGCGCATGGCTGAAGCGCCGTCGACGGAAAACGTCACGCCTGCCCCGCTTGCGGACGGTCTGCGGCTGCCGGTGCATCGCTCGCGGACTGCAACCGCTCCAGCCTGTAGCCATAGCCGTAAATCGGCGTCAAACGGTAGCCGTGTTCGGGCCGCAGACCGAGCTTGCTGCGCAGCATCGAGACGTGCGTGTCCATCGTGCGCGACGGGATGTCCGTCGCCTGCTTCCAGATGACGTCGAGAATATGCGCGCGCGACAGCGGCCGGCTCAGATGCTGGAACAGCAGCAGCGCGAGCTCGAACTCCTTCTGCGTGACCGCCACCTTCTTGCCGCGCACCACTACATGCTTTGCATGCAGATCGAACTAGAATTCGCCGAAGACTTCCCTCGCCGCCGGCGGCTTCAGATGATAGGCGCGGCGCAGCAGCGAACCGACGCGCGCGAGCAGTACGGCGGCCGGGACCGGCTTGACGACGTAGTCGTCGGCGCCGATGTTCAGGATCGACGTGATGTCGCTCTCCTGTCCGCGGCTGGTCATGAACAGCACGGGCAAGCGTTCTGACAGGCTTTCCCGCACCCAGCGCAATACTTCCTCGCCCGACATGTCAGGCACATTCCAATCGAGCACGAGCAGGTCGAATGTCTGACGCCGTAACTGCCGCACCAGTTCGCGCCCCGCGCCGTATGCGTGACAAACATGGCCCGCCGCCGACAGCGTTTGGCAAACCAGATCGGCCTGCGCCGAATCGTCATCCAGGACAGCAATTCTCATAAAAACCCCGCAACGCGACTTCGTCGTTTGTTCGTCGTTTGTTCGTCGTTTGTTCGTCGTTCGCTGGTAACTGGCGCAGCCGCATCTCAGCGGCCGCGACCGGTTACCGGCAATCCGGCGGATCGACCGGGATGCCGGTGCACGCCGGCACCGGCGATCCGGCTTTTCATTCATCTTCGGTTTGAAGTTTCTTTGACTCTCTTTCGACTAATGGTCCTTCGCCTCGCGCCCAATACAACCCTGCTGCCACCCCATCTCAAAATTAGCGCGCATTTTTCGATTCGGGAGCGGCGATTATCAGCCGCCGATAATCATAATCGAAAAGACGGTCGATCTTTGCTGAATGCCCTTAAACGGTTCAGCGACGGCGGCTGTCGGGCCGCATACCGCTTCTGCCGGTTCTGCGCGCCATTCGCGGCGCCTCTCAGGTCCCGCCGGTTACTTTCGGCCCGTATGGGCTCGCCATATAAGAAAGTGGGCTCTCTCGCACGGGTGCAGGCCCCGCGACTTTCTTTTTTCAAACTGCGGCAGGCTTTTCGGAAACAGCGATTTGACAATTTGAGTGAGTATAGAAACGGTCTCGAAATAAATCGTTTAAGGATTGTCAAATCGGTCCGATGTCGCGTTGTAGACGCGCAATGAAGCCGTCAAGTCCTCACAAACTATACGGTCGATCATGCGGTGATCGGATTTCGATGGGCAAGGCGCCCTTCATCACGGACGTGGCTTGCGAGACCACGGACTAAGTGAAATCCCCAGGCTTGACCCATCTATAAACGCCATCCCATAATCAACCACATCATGGACATAGCGTCCATATTATGGACACACGTAAGGAGAGCACGCATGCCAGAGGCGACCCATTCACCCATGACGCCGTACCAGCTTCCTTTCCCGAAAGAAGCGCAACAGGAAATTGTCGTTCCTTCTGCAATTCCGACGGACGAGCGCGTCTGGGTGCCGCAAGCCGAGAACGTCTCGTTCCGCCCGCTGTGCCTGAACGCGTCGCAAGGCTACTGGATGAATCTGCTGCGCGTTCGCAAGTCGGGCGTGCTGAGCCGCCACCGGCATCCGCAAGCCGTGCACGGCATGGTGCTCAAGGGCCGCTGGCGGTATCTGGAGCATGACTGGGTCGCGACCGAAGGCAGCTACGTGTACGAGCCGCCCGGCGAGACGCACACGCTCTACGTGCCCGAAGACGTCGAGGAAATGATCACTTACTTCCAGGTCAACGGCGTGATGTTCTATTGCGACCCCTACGGCAACTACACCGGCTACGAGGACGTGTTCACGAAGATCGACATGTGCCGTAAGCACTACGCGGCCGTAGGACTCGGCGAAGATTTCGTGGACCAGTTCATCCGATGAACAGCCGCTCGAGCTTCGCCGGATACGACTTTTCCGGCCGTGTCGCCGTGGTGACGGGCGCGGGGGGCGGTATCGGACGCGCGATTTGCGACGCCTTCGCGCGCAACGGCGCGTCGGCGGTGAACTGGGACCGCGTGCCGGGCGATCTCGATGCGCCGCGTGCACCGCGCCATTTCGCTGTCGACATCACGCGTGTCGACTCGATCGAAACCGCACTCGCCGCAACGCTGGATGCATACGGACGCATCGACTACCTCGTGAACAATGCAGGCTTCGCCGGGCCCACGATGCCGCTCGACGAATACGATCCGCTCGAATGGCAGCGCGTGATCGAGGTGAATCTCCTCGGCACCTATCACGTGAGCCGCCTCGTGGTGCCGGTGATGCGTCGCGCGAACGCCGGACGTGTCGTCAACGTGGCTTCGCTCGCGGGCAAGGAAGGCACGCCGAACTCGTCGGCCTACAGCGCTGCCAAAGCGGGTGTGATCGCGATGACGAAATCGCTCGGCAAGGAGCTGGCGCAAACCGGCATCCTCGTGAACGGTATCGCGCCCGCAGCCGTTCAGACGCCACTTCTCGAACAGATGTCGCCAAGCCATGTGCAGACCATGATCGACAAGAGCCCGATGGGCCGGCTCGGCACGACGCAGGAGGTGGCCGATCTCGCACTATGGCTTTGTTCGGATTCCTGCTCGTTCAGCACCGGCGCGATCTTCGATCTTTCCGGCGGACGCGCGACCTACTAAACGCTCGCTCCGCACATTCCCTACATATCAGAGCCAGATTGGCCAGGAGACGAATATGCTGCAGAAACCCCAGCGCCTGAAACGCATACAGATAGTCGCCGTCGTATTTCTGACGATTGCCGGCATTGTCAATTATCTCGATCGCAGCACGCTGTCGATTGCGAATCACCTCGTGAGCGAGGAGCTCCATCTGTCCGCTGCGCAGATGGGCCTGTTGCTGTCGGCGTTTTCGCTTGCGTACGCATTCGCGCAGTTGCCCGTGGGCGCGTTGCTGGACCGGTTCGGATCGCGCGTCGTGCTGGGTCTGGGCATGCTGGTCTGGTCGCTTGCGCAGGTCGCGGGCGGCTTCATCCAGACCCTCAATCATTTTCTCGCCGCACGGATCGTGCTGGGCATAGCCGAAGCGCCGCTCTTTCCAGCAGGCGCAAAAGTGGTCAACGAATGGTTTGCCGTGCGCGAGCGCGGTGCGCCAACCGGCACGTTTATCTCGTCGTCGACCATCGCGCCTATGCTCGCACCGCCGCTTCTCACCGTGCTCATGCTTTCATTCGGATGGCGAACCATGTTCATCGTCATGGGCGTGCTGGGTGTCGTCGTCGCGATAGGCTGGTACATGTTCTACCGGAATCGCGATCAGGTCGCGCTCACCGAATCCGAAACCGCTCATCTGAACGAAGGCGCCGAGGCCGTGCAAAGCCCGAAAGGACTCACGTTTGCCGAATGGGGTGCGCTCTTCAAACTGCGCAATACGTGGGGGATGATTTTCGGCTTCATGGGCGTGATCTACATGGTGTGGCTCTATCTCACTTGGCTGCCCGGCTATCTCGAGAAGGAGCGTCATCTGAGCATCGCGCACACGGGTTGGCTGGTGACGATTCCCTATATTTTCGGCACCATCGGCATGGCAAGCAGCGGCTATATCGCCGACTACCTGCTCAAGCGCGGCATGGCGCCGATTAAAAGCCGCAAGTGGCCCGTGTGCGTCGGTCTGATCGGCGCGGCAGCGTTCACGGTTCCCGCCGCCTACACGCCGAGCACCACGCTTGCGATCGTCTATGTGTCGCTCGCCATGCTGTTCGTGAATCTTTCGAGCGGCAGCGCATGGGCATTAGTGAGCGTGGCGGCGCCCCGCCATCTCGTTGCTTCGCTCGGCAGCATGCAGAACTTCGGCGGCTACCTGGGCGGCTCGTTTGCGCCGGTCATCACCGGCATCGTGGTCGATCAAACGCATTCGTTCGTGAATGCGCTGCTGATCAGCGCGGGCGTGGCCTTCGCCGCTGCGTTCGTCTACCTGTTCGTCGTCAAGGAAGTGGCGCCCGCGCCGCGCTCCGAGGCGCTCGCAACCCAACGTACCTGAACGCTCATTGCCGATACACATGACATTCCAGACTGATCTACTCGAAGGTAAAACCGCTCTCGTAACCGGTGCGCTCTCCGGCATCGGCGCGGCAATCGCGAACGGACTCGCGCAGCTCGGCGCGAAGACAGTGGCCGCCGGTCTTCCGCTGCCCGAGGGCGCGCCGGACACGTTGCGCAGCGAAGTCGAGCGTGCGACGCTCGACGTGCGCTCCGCCGACGATGTCACTGCGATGCTGAACGGGTTCGAACATCTTGACATCGTCGTCAATTGCGCGGGCGTCATCAGCCGTGTCGAGGAACACCGTATCGACGTATTCGAACGCGTGATGGACATCAATCTGAACGGCACGATGCGCGTGTGCGCCGGCGCGCGAGAACTGCTGAAAGCCTCGTCGGGTTGCATTGTGAACACGGCCTCCATGCTGAGCTTTTTCGGCGGCGGCCTCGTGCCCGCATACAGCGCCAGCAAAGGGGCGGTCGCTCAGTTGACGAAGTCTCTGGCGATTGCCTATGCCGCGGACGGCATCCGCGTGAACGCAATTGCGCCGGGTTGGATCGCGACGCCTCTCACGCAGGCATTGCAGGACGACGAGGGTCGCTCACAGGCCATTCTGGATCGCACGCCGATGCGGCGCTGGGGAACGCCCGAAGAAGTGGCGCAGGTGGCGGTGTTTCTGTGCACGCCGGCTGCGTCGTTCATGACCGGCGCAATCGTGCCGGTCGACGGCGGCTATCTGGTTGCATAAGCGGCCCGGCGCCGCGATCAGTGAAAGCATCTCGCCGTGGACCGGTGCCGGCAGGGCCTGGAAATGAAGGCATAATTGGCCAACTTCGCTCATGTAAGCCTGATGTCTACTACCGATCCCAAGCCGTCCGCCGACAAGGGCGGCGCCGATGCAAAAACCGTGGCCGGCGCCGCCGCGTTCTCGAAGTTCATTGCAGTCCTGCAACTCGTCGCGGATGCCGACGCGCCACCCAACGTCGCGAAACTCAGTGCCGCAAGCGGCTATCCGCGTCCCACGGTCCACCGGATCGTGGCCGCGTTGCAGGCGGAAGGCATGATCGTCGCGACCGGGACCGGCAACACGTTCAACCTCGGTCCGCGCCTCGTCAATCTGGCGAGCCGCAGCTGGGAGCGTTCGGATCTGCGCCTCGCAGCGGTGGACGCTTTGATGGATCTGCGCAACAGCACCTCGGAGACGATCCACCTCGCGGTGCCGAGCCAGGGCGAGATGGTCTACATCGAAAAGCTCGAAAGTCCCCATGCAGTGCGTATGGCGTCGCGCATCGGCACGCGCGTATCGCTGACGTCCAGTTCGGTCGGCAAGGCCTATCTCGCCACGCTCGACATGCGCGAACGTGAAGCGCTGCTCGTGCATGCGCCGCTGCGACGCTTCACTGCCAACACGCTGACCGACCTTGACGAAATCCGCCGCGAACTGATCGCGACCGAGCAACGCGGTTACGCCGAAGATCGCGAGGAGAACGAAGAGGCGATCTCCTGCTACGGCGCGGCGATTCGTGGCGCCGACGGGCGCACGGTGGGCTGCATCAGCATCAGCATGCCGACCTTCCGGCTGCAAAACGACCCGCAAAGCCGCTACATCGAGCCGCTGCTGGCCGCTTGCCGCGCCGTCGCCGCGCGCCTCGGGCCGACGGCGGGACGCTAGCCGGATACACACTCGCCGCGTAGGAACCGGCCGCACACGCCAATAGCAGCGACGGCCAGGCTCCTGCTGCCCTGCTCGGCCAATGCGAAAAAAAACGGCGTCGTGCCCGGTTGGGACGCGACGCCGCTAAAAAACACCACACGCTCGCGGGGGCTACCTCACGAGTGGACGAAAAGTACCCGCTATGCAAATCATCCTCAAGATGAAAGAACTACGTTTGTAACGAACGACGCGGTAGATATTACGCAGGCCGTAATAACCAGGCCCGCAAATTCAACACCGTTAGGCATCGAATCCTTGCGACGACAGGCGTCGAAATTTGAACATTTACAGACGGCGATCATTTGTTACAGTCGGGCGCGAACGCGCGAGATCTCACGTGGGGAAGCGATTCTTTCAAGCGTAAGTCGCGCGAAATCCGGCTACATCGAAATCTCCAAGGCATGCGGTCAACCCTCAGGCTGCCCGGTTCACGCAGCGACGAGCGCCGTCCACGCCACGCGCGGGCGCGATGTATTCGAGCTTGACCGGCAAGGTGCCCGCAACGTTCACACCGATCGCCTCCGCAGCGGCATACGACAGATCGATGATCCGTCCGTGCACGAACGGCCCACGGTCGTTGATCCGCACGACCACCGAACGTGCGCGCCCCACTGCCGTCACACGCACACAGGCACCCAGGGGCAAAGTGAGGTGCGCGGCGGTCAATGCGTGCATGTTGTAGCGCTCGCCGCTCGCGGTGCGGCGACCATGGAACATCTTGCCGTACCACGACGCGAGGCCGGTCTGCAGAAAGCGCCTGCTGCATGCGCAGGCCGGCACTGCCGGCGAATCGTCGTCCGCGGACTGCGCTTGGGATCGCGGCTGTTCAGCCGATAAGCTCGGCGCGAGTGCAGCGCCGCGCTCGTCACCATCGTTATAGCGATCTTGCAACGCATGAGGCGCCGTCCGCTCGACCGTGCGAATGGCCGGCTTGCCGCTGGTTAGGGCGGCATGCTCGACGACCGGCGGCGCGCAGCCGGCCAGCGCCCACGCACAGCCAAGCGACGCGAGCATGACACCGAGAGGATTTTTTGCAGCCAGGCGGAGAAAGCCGGTGAAACCCGTGCGGTTGGTGAAGCGAAAGGTCATAGGCATTACATTGCGCAGCGCGCTGCATGTCACAGCACGCCGCGTCGAGTCCGGTTCGAGGAAGCGGCGATGCCGCGTAAGCATCGGCTTAAGGGCGCTTCGGAAGATAGTTGAGCGGATCGACGGGCTTGCCGCCGTCGCGCACTTCGAAATGCAAAGAAGCGTCGCCGTGGGAGTCGGAGGAAAGCTCAGCAATCGCCTGCCCCTTCTTGACGAGCGCGCCGTCTTTCACGAGCAGCGCGCGGTTGTTCGCATAGGCGGTCAGCAAATGTGAGTCGTGCTTGATGATGACCAGCAGACCATAAGCCGCAATGCCGCCGCCCGCGTACACGACTCTGCCGCTCGCCGCCGCTCTCACCTGCTCGCCGGCAGCCGCGGCGATCGCAATACCCTTGGTTTTTCCTGCCACGAACGGCGCTGCAACGGCACCGTTGACCGGCCATGCAAGCCGCGCTTTGCCGATGGGCGCAACACTCTGAGTTGCGTTCGTGTGAGGTTCGGGGCTTGCAGGCGTGCGCGCATTCAATACGGCAGGCGCGCTCGCAACTCCCGCTGGCGGCGCGACGCGCAGCAGTTGGCCGGCATCCAGTGCGCCATCCGCTGACAAATGATTCCAGTGGGCAATGGCCACTGCGTCGCGGCCAAAGGCCCTGGCAATGCCGGTCAAGGTATCGCCCGAATTCACCCGATAGAAGCCAGCCGGAACCATTGCCTCATTAGGGGCTGCAGGCACTCGGCTAGAGGGCCACGTCATCGGCGGACTTGCAGGCTGGCCGCTCGGCGCCAGCAGCGAGCAACCGCTCAGCGCGCCGGCCAATGAGAAGGCGAGCAGGATCGGGACGGCCGGTAAGGCGCAACGGGGCAAACACATTTTCATTGGAACAGTGGGACGAGATCGGGATGGTGCAAGGCGGCGCATCGAGCGACCGCCGCTACGGTGGTGCGGCGATCGGCATGGAGAGGTCCGCCTGTCGAACACGCTGCGCAACCGGCGCACGCGTTCAATGCGGGCGTGAACATCAGCACTCGTGTTTCTTCGCGTGGCCCGGCGGGCAATGAGTGTCGCGATTGAAGCGATAAGCATCGTGGTCGCCCGCTGCGTGCGTGCGCCGGCCTTCCCACTCCTCGCGGCTCCACGAACGGTGACCGTCCCAATAGCGGCCGTCGTGCCAGCCTTGTGTCACTGGAGCATTGGCAGTCGTGTGCACGGAGGGGCTGAGCGCGAAGTCGAAGCTCTTTGCCTGAGCGACGACGGACAGGCTCATCGCGCAACCAAACGCGATCGAAATACAAATACGTTTCATACAAGAGTCCTAACTAACTAGATGTGAATCCGAACGAGAACGCCAACGACGCTCCGCGCCGTCGACCCGCGACTGGCCCGCCTGAAGAAGACGGTGCTCTGCGTCTCGCGCAGATTTTCTGAAATGAACGGCAAGACAGGAAACGGGCCGATGCCATGCACCGGCCCGCGTCTTCACAGGCTCGCTACGCGGCGTAAAGGTTACGGCTTGGAGGGCGCTGCTTCGTCGGATGCCGGTGCGGCATTTTGTTCGCCGCCGGCAGCCGATGCTGCATGGTGCGAATGCTTGTGCGCATGCTTATGCGCGTGCTTGTGTTGCTTCGTGGCGTGATGGTGCTGGACTGCCGGCTTTGTTTCTTGCGGCGCAGCAACAGCAGCTTGCGACGAGGCCGCGACCGGTGCCGAAGCCTGCGCGAACGCTGCGATCGAGAAGAGGCCGGCGACAGCGGCGGCGACGAAATGCTTGTTCATGACGGTTATTTCCTTAACGTACTGCGTTGACTGACCCGATGATGGTCGCGTGTTCAACGAATACGGGAAACAACCGTTGACGGCAGATAGACAAACTCCGCGTTTCTTGACGACTTGTGACGTCTTTGAACAATGCGGAGTCAAATCTGGGGATTTTGAATACCGGGAAAACGTCCGTATTCAATGGCTGATGCTATTGCTTCATGTTCGAACGCACGACCGGCGCGCACTGTCCCGAAACGGTTCGCGTCACCTTCCGCCTTCGAGCTCGGGCATCGGCGCAAACAGCGCGTCGATGTCGTCGTCGGAGAACTTGGCCGCGCCGGCGGCGTCTTCGGAGAGAATGCTGTCGGCAAGACCGGCCTTCTGCTCCTGCAATTCCACGATCTTTTCTTCGATGCTGCCCGCCGCGATCAGTTTGTAGACGAACACGGGCTTGTCCTGTCCGAGTCGATGCGCGCGGTCGGTGGCCTGATTCTCGGCGGCGGGATTCCACCACGGGTCGTAGTGGATCACGGTATCCGCAGCGGTGAGGTTCAGCCCCACGCCGCCCGCCTTCAGGCTGATGAGGAACAGCGGCACTTCGCCTTGCTGAAAACGCTCGACGGGCGTGATCCGATCCGTCGTGTCGCCGGTCAGGATCACATAGGGAATCGCCGCTTCGTTCAGCGCCTCGGCGATCAGCGCGAGCATGCCGGTGAATTGCGAGAACAACAGCACGCGGCGTCCCTCTTCGATCAGCTCCGGCAGCATGGACAGCAGCAGGTCGAGTTTGGCGGAGCGCATGCCTCGTGCGCCCTTTTCCGCCTTATCGGGGCTCGCCGGCTTGCCGGCTGCGTCTTCGCTGCGTTCGCCGCCCTCGCCCGCAGTCCGCAGCGTGCGCACAAGTCGCGGATCGCAACACACCTGCCGCAGCTTCAGCAGCGCGTCGAGCACGATGATGTGACTGCGCGCGAGACCCTGTGCGCTCACGGCGGCGCGCACCTTCTCCTGCATCGCCGTACGCACGGTTTCATACAGATCGCGCTGTGCACCTTCCAGATCGACGGAGCACACAATCGTCGTCTTGGCCGGCAACTCTTTCGCGACCTCGTCCTTGCGACGCCGCAGCATGAATGGCCGGATGCGACGTGCAAGCAACGCGCGGCGCACGCCGTCGTTATTCTTTTCGATCGGATTGCGCCAGCGGCGCGTGAAGTCCTTCTGGCTGCCGAGAAAACCCGGCAGCAGAAAATCGAACTGCGACCATAGTTCGCCCAGGTGATTTTCGAGCGGCGTGCCCGTCAGACACAGCCGGTGCCGCGCGTTCAAGCCGCGGATTGCCTGCGCGGCTTTCGTCGTCGCGTTCTTCACGTACTGGGCCTCGTCGAGAATCAGCAGGTGATATTCGTGTTCGGCAAGCACCTTCTGGTCGCGCCACAGCAATGCGTACGTCGTCAGGATCAGTTCATGTTCGCCGATCCGCTCGAAGCGCTCCTTGCGCTGCGGGCCGTTCAGCACCAGCACCTTCAGCTCGGGCGCGAAGCGCCGTGCTTCCTCGCGCCAGTTGTGCACGAGCGTGGTCGGCACCACGATCAGCGCCGGCCGGTCGAGCCTGCCCGCTTCCTTCTCGGCGAGGATATGCGCAAGCGTCTGCACAGTTTTACCAAGGCCCATATCGTCGGCAAGGACACCCGCGAGACCCTGCTCGCGCAGATACTGCATCCAGTTGAGACCCTGCTGCTGATACGCGCGCAGTTCCGCGCGCAGTCCGTGAGGCACCGGCACCTCGCGCAAGCCGGGACCGGCTTGCAAACGCTGCGCGAGTTCACGGATGGAATCGTCGCCGCGAAATTGCCAGCGTCCGGTATCGCTCAACGCCTGAAGGCGGCCTGCGTCCACGGAAGGCACGCG
This sequence comes from Paraburkholderia kirstenboschensis, assembly GCF_032806925.1. Classification (NCBI taxonomy): domain Bacteria; kingdom Pseudomonadati; phylum Pseudomonadota; class Betaproteobacteria; order Burkholderiales; family Burkholderiaceae; genus Paraburkholderia; species Paraburkholderia kirstenboschensis. The sequence continues at coordinate 30,598 of NZ_CP136512.1, forward strand.
CAGCGGTGCGCCCTCGGCCAGGCTCGCACCGAGCGAATCGAACAGATCGACCAACACGCGCACCACCGGCTTGAGCCGGTCTGCGCGCAGCCGCAGGCGCTTGTTCTCTTCGGTTTTCAATTCGATGGGTTCGTCGTCGGCAATCGCCTCCAGCGCGCCGCCGAGCCAGCGCCGGTCGCGCCGGAACAGATCGGCGAGCAACGGCTCGAGCCGCACATTGCGCTCGCCGATGCGGATGCCCATTTCAAGATCGAACCAGCCGTCGCCCGCCTGATGCGCGGTGCCGTCGATCGCATCGATCTCGATGACGTTGTAGCGGAACTCCGGCGCCATCGTCACACGCCAGCCTTTGCTGACGAGTTCCGGCACCGCGTCGCTGATAAACGCGGACCAGGCGTCCGCATCGGCCAGGCCGAGCATCGTTTGGGGCAGTTGCCGCGACGTGAACACGCGGCTCGTGGGCACCTTCTGCAGCCCGCTCTTGCGAAGTTCGAGCAGGCGCTTCTTCTCGACCTCGTAGCGGCGGCGGATATGAATGACGTCGCCGCCCGGCATGGGCACGAGCGTCACGCTGCTGTCCACGTTGATGCTGACGCCGTCATAGTCGAAGCTCACGCCGGCCAGTTCGACGGCGAGGCCCTTGGCCTTTCCGGCGGACGGCAGCGCGTGGCTATTGAGCGTGAGCACAGGCACCGGCTCCACGTCGATCACGCGGATGGCCGGCGCGTCATGCGTGGGCGGCAGCGGCAAATCCGGCGCGACCTCGCGCAGCACCGACGCGACAAGGGGCGCTTCGGCGAGCGAGATCGGCGGCATCGCGAGGTAATCGGGCAATTGCTGGAACGGTAGCGACGAGCGCACGATACCGGCCTCGTTGGCCACGCCGTCCACATACCAGACCGGCTCGGTGGGCAACACCATGCTGGCGCGCGGCTCGGTGCACAGAACCGGGCGCAGCCGCTGGTCGGCAAGCGGCTCCCATTCGATGCGCCCGGGCCGGTCGGCCGCACGCGCGAGCGGCGTGGGCCCGTCATGACCGGGCGCAATCCTGAAGTCGACGAAGAGGCGCCCGGTGGCAATGAGCTTTTGCAGCATCTCCGCGCCGCTCGTGCCGCGCAGAATGAATTGCCTGAAGTCTTCGCGGGAACGGCCGAGCCACAGGCCGCGCAAGATGGACAGATCTTCGTCCGACACGAACCCCGGTTGCTTCACGAGCGCCGCTTCGACGTTGCCCCACGTTTCGCCGACGGAGACGATCCGGCCATCCGGATTGCAGCGCGCGCGGTGCAGCACGACCTCGTGCCGCATGTGGAAGTCAGACCAGTTCAGCCGGTAGGCGAGCGTCTCGGTGCGCGCGGCGCTCGCCTTCTGGACAGCGGCGTCGGCGGCTTCCGCGCGTGCCCGGAAGCGTTCGAGCCAGCTGACCAGTTCGGGACGCACGCCGGATTGCAGAGCGGTGCGTTCCGCCGCTGCAAATCGGGCGAAGACGGCGGCGCTTTCGTCACGCTCATCGCCGTCCACGTTGATGATGTGGTCCATCTCGTCGTGGTATTCGAGCTCGGCCAGCAGCAGCGCGGCGACATGCTTGCAATTGCGGCCGACCGGGCAGGTGCAGTCGCTCTGGGCCCACGGCAAGCCGCCGTCGGTGCGAAAACGTACACGCGTTCTGTAAGGAAGCGGCTGCGAGCCCTGCACGTCGCCAGTCAGCGTGGCCCCGTGCCATGTCACGTTGCTGACGGGCCCGACCGCGCGCGCCTTGGCGACGGTATTTTCACCGAGCCATTCTGCAATCCGTTCCCGATCAAAGAAAACTGACGACATCTGGGTGCATCCTCTTCAAGCCCGGCGAAGGCAGGCGGCGCGGGAGGCAACTGCCGGCGGACGGCGCTGTCCACCGCTTGGTTCGCCCGGAGCCTGGCTGCCAGTGATAACCGGCCATTTTACGCGTTCGCGCGAATTGGCTGTGCGAGGTGGCGCTCGCGTGGCGGTAGCCTGCGGGCGGGTTTGGGGTGCGTCGGGCAGTGTCCGCGTTCGAGGCGCTCCCGACGAAGGATGTCCGCGTGCCCGCCGGGCGGACTGCGCAAGCGGCGACAAAGGCGGACGCGCAGGCTGGATTCAGCTACGGTTGATGAGCTAAAAGGGTAAGCCGGTTGCTACAAAGGGCGCGCGCTGTCCTCGCCGTCCTCGCCCTCCTCGCAGCTTTTCGCCCCACCGCCGGGCGGCGCGCCGACGAGCACCTCCACACCGACGGCCGTCAGCGCTTGCGCAAGGGCCGGCGCGGGGGCTTCGTCGGTAACGAGCAGGTCCACGCAATCCGCGCCGAACGCGTGCAGCAACGCGCTATGCCCGAATTTGGCGTGATCCGCCGCGACCACGCGACTCTCCGCCTGAGCGAACGCCGCGAGCGAATACGCGACGTCGGCGGGAAGCGCGTCCATGAAACGCCCCTGCATGTCGATGGCGGTCACCGAGACGATCGCGTAACGCACATGAAACTGGCGCAGAAAAGCCTGAACGCTGTCGCCGGTCGCGGCGCTGTCGTCGGCACGCAGTTCGCCGCCCGCGATGAACACGCGGTTGCCGTTGCGCGGTGCGAGCAGGCGAGCCACTTCGATGGAGTTGGTCACGACCGTGAGCCGGGAGCGCGCTGTCAGCGCCCGCGCGATATGCACGCACGTGCTGCCGCCGTCGAGGATCAGCGAGTCGCCGTCGCGCACCAGTTCCGCGATGCGCGCGCCGATCGCCCGCTTGCCCGCGAGACTCGCCCCCATGCGCCGCTCGAACGGCGGCTCGTCGAGGCGCTCGGGCAGCATGATGCCGCCGTGGACCTTCAGAAGCAGGCCCTGCGCAATCAACGGTTTGATATTGCGGCGGATGGTCTCGTCTGAAACCTCGAAGCGCGCGGCAAGACCGGTGATCGTGCAGGTGCGTTGCTCGCGAACGAGCTGCAGGATTTCGCTCTGGCGTTGGGTCGAGAACATGGAATGGGGCGAATGAGGATTTGGGTGAGTCTAGCAAAAACAACGTTTCGCCGTGGCAGTTCACATATATTCCCACGCAAAACCACATCGAAATCTTCGGTGCGCGTCAAGGCGTCGTCCCACGGCAACGGTCGCCATTGAGCCTCTATAAGGAATCTGCTGTCCACATATGACATCCATAAGTCTCGACGCCACCAACCTACCGACGCCCGATCACCCGTTGCTTTATGTGTATTTGTGCGGCAATCTTCGCACACTGATCACTTGGTTCCAACACATGTCCACACCCATCCCCGAGCACGCGCGCGTCGTCATCATCGGCGGCGGCATCATCGGTTGCTCGGTTGCGTACCACTTGACCAAGCTCGGCTGGACCGACGTGGTCATGCTGGAACAAGGCCAGCTTTCCTGCGGGACGACGTGGCATGCGGCCGGTCTGGTCGGCCAGTTGCGCGCTCAGGAAAGCATGACGAAGCTGATCCGCTATTCGACCGCGCTTTACGCGGAGCTCGAAGCCGAGACTGGCCTTGCAACGGGCTGGAAACAATGCGGCTCGCTGTCGGTCGCCCGCACCGCCGAGCGGATGACGCAACTCAAGCGCACCGCGGCCGTGGCCCGCGCGTACGGCGTGACGTGCGACGTGATCAGCGCGCGCGAGGCCGGCGATCTATGGCCTGTCATGCGCACCGACGACCTGCTCGGCGCCGTCTGGCTGCCCGGCGACGGCAAGGCGAATCCCACTGATCTAACCCAGGCCCTCGCTCGCGGCGCCCGCATGCGCGGCGCGCGCATCGTCGAGAACACCCGCGTGAGCGCTATCCACACGCGCGACGCCCACGGCGCACGCGAAGCGAGTGGCGTTGCGTGGCGCAACAAGAACGGGGACGAAGGCACGATCGGCGCCGAGATCGTCGTGAATTGCGCCGGCCAGTGGGCCAAGGCCGTGGGCCGCCTGTGCGACGTCACGGTGCCGCTGCACTCGGCCGAGCACTACTACATCGTCACCGAACGCATTGCCGGCGTGCACCCCGACCTGCCCGTCATGCGCGATCCGGACGGCTTCATCTATTTCAAGGAAGAAGTGGGCGGCCTCGTCATGGGCGGCTTCGAACCCGACGCGAAACCGTGGGGCATGCAAGGCATTCCCGAAAACTTCGAATTCCAGTTGCTGCCCGACGATTGGGATCAATTCGAAATCCTCATGACGAACGCGCTGCAACGCGTACCCGCGCTCGAAACGGCGCAGGTCCGCCAGTTCTACAACGGTCCGGAATCGTTCACGCCCGATAACAACTTCATGCTCGGCGAGGCGCCCGAACTGCGACGCTTTTTTGTCGGCGCGGGGTTCAACTCGATGGGCATCGCCTCGGCCGGCGGGGCCGGCATGGCGCTGGCCGAATGGATCGTGGCGGGCGAGCCGACCATGGATTTGTGGCCGGTCGACATCCGCCGCTTTGCACGCTTTAACGGCAACGACACGTGGCTGCACGACCGCGTGAAGGAGACGCTCGGCCTGCACTATGCGATGCCGTGGCCCAATCGCGAACTCGACAGCGCCCGTCCGTTTCGCCGCTCGCCGCTATACGCATTGCTGCGCGAGGACGGCGCGTGTTTCGGCAGCAAGATGGGCTGGGAGCGCGCCAATTTCTTTGCGCCGACGCGCGACGAAGCACGCATCCACTACGCTTTCGGCCAGCAGAACTGGCTGCCGTTAAGCGGCGCCGAACACCGTGCGTGTCGCGCAGGCGTGGCGCTCTTCGACATGACGTCGTTTTCAAAATTTCTCGTCAAAGGCCGCGACGCGCAAAGCGTTTTGCAAAACCTGGTTGCGAACGACGTCGACGTGCCGCCGGGCACCGCGGTCTACACCGGCATGCTCAACGAGCGCGGCAATTACGAATCGGACTTCACGCTCACGCGCCTCGCCGCGGATCAGTACCTGCTCGTCACCGGCACCGCGCAAACCACGCGCGACTTCGACATGATCGACAAGGCAATTCCGCGCGATAAGCACTGCGTGCTCGTCGACGTGACGAGCCAATATGCGGTGCTCGCCGTGATGGGACCGCGCTCGCGCGAACTGCTGCAAAGCGTGTCGAAAGCGGACTGGCGCAACGAGTCGTTCGCGTTCGGCCAAAGCCGCGAAGTCGATATCGGCTATGCAACCGTGCGCGCGACCCGCCTCACCTATGTCGGTGAACTCGGGTGGGAGCTGTACGTGCCGGTCGAATTCGCAGTGGGCGTGTACGAGACCTTGCATGAAGCCGGCAAAGCGTTTGGCCTCGTCAATGCGGGCTACTACGCGATCGACTCGCTGCGCATCGAAAAGGGTTACCGCGCATGGGGCCGCGAGCTGACACCGGACACGAATCCGTTTGAAGCGGGCCTTGCATTCGCATGCAAACTCGACTCGGGCATTCCGTTCCGCGGCCGCGCCGCACTGCTCGAACTACGCGACAAACCGCTGCGCCGTCGCATGGTGGTGCTGACTGCGGACGGCGCAGCGGATCGCATGCTATGGGGCGGCGAAGCGATTCTGCGCGACGGCAAACCGGTCGGCTTCGTGAGTTCGGCGGCTTTCGGCCATACGCTCGGCTGTCCGGTCGCGATGGGCTATGTGAACAATCCCGATGGCGCAGCAGACCCCGCGTATCTGACGAGCGGCGCGTATGCGATCGACGTAGCCGGCGAATCGCTGCCGGCTACTCTTCACGTGAAGGCGCCTTACGATCCCCGCTCCGAGCGAATCCGCAAGTAGCGCGCGACGTCTAGCGTCCGCCGCGCGCCATACTCGAAAACACGCCGTCGCGGCGGATCAGGCCATGAAACAGCGCCGCCGCGAGATGCAGCAGCACCGTGCCGAACAACGCAAAAGCGAGCCACGTATGCAATGCGCGCAGCACCGCAAAAAGCTCGACGCTGTGCGGCGCGATCGGCGGCAAATGCAGTGGACCCCATAGCGTGAGCGGATAGCCAGCCGCGGACAGCATCGCCCACCCGATCAGCGGCATCGCAAACATCAACGCATAGAGCACCGCATGCGAGCCCTTCGCCGCCATTCTTTGCGATGCGGGCATGTCGTGAGGCAATGGCGGACTGCCGCGCCGGATGCGCACGCTTGCGCGTATCACCACGAGCAACAGCAAAGCGATGCCAAGCGGCTTGTGAATCGCAATCAGCGTGTCATGCGCGCGCGAAACGGTTGCGACCATGTCGACGCCGATGAACAGCATCGCGACGATGAGCGGCGCCATCGTCCAGTGCAGAAACCGCGCTAGCGGACTGAAGTGCGTGCGGGTCCGCGTCATGAGCGCTCTCCGTGTGCCGGGGCTTGATGAAGCTCGGGATGCAGCGTTTCCTCGCGCGTGCGGCGCTTGAACGACAGCGCATAGGCAGCCGAGCGCGCGGCGAGCAAAGGATCGTCGGACGGCGCGATGCCGGCCGGCACGATCGTCGGATCGAAATTGACGTCGCGGCAAGCGCCGTTTTCCTGCGAGGTGCTGCGCTCGATGACCAGCGTCCCCGCGTCGATATTCTCGCGATCGGCGGGCCATTGCAGCGTGGCGTCGTCGGTGGGATCGCCAGGATGGGCAACGGTCAGGATCAGATGCCAGCGCAACGGGCCGCTCTGCAGACGCTCGTCCAGGTCCGCCGCGAGAAAGTTCTTCTCGGCCTTTTGGGCGTCCGTAATCGGCCCGTACGGCGTCTCGGGCACCATCGCCCAGCGCACCGCGCGCGTGTCGCCGGTCTCGTTGGTGAAGCGGAACGCGTTGATGCCGTAGTACGCGGCGTTCGCGAGGCTCGACGAAGGCGGATGCGCCTTCACCCACGTCTGGAACGGCTTGGTCTCCGGATTGGCTGCGTAGAAGGCCTTGAGTCGAGCCGGGTCCGGTTTGCCGGTCGCCGGATCGGGCGTTGCGGCGAGCAGTTGCTGATAGAACTGCTCAGGCGTATGCACTGCGAAGACAGGTGTCGAGTTCATTCCGGTGCGCCACTGCTCGCCGTTCTTCAATTGAAACAGCAGAGCGAGACTGCGCACCGGGGAACTCGTATCGGGCGCGGACGGATTGCCGCCGGGCACCGCAAAGCGTCCGGTGACCGGCGTGCGGCCGGGCGCGAATACGACCGCGCGCGAGACCCGCTCGCCCTGGCCGTTACTGTCGAAATAACCTTCGACGCACAGGCCCTTCGCATGATTGCGGCGATAGCCCGGATGCGGTTGCCCGGCCACGGCCTGAAACGTATCGACGATGCGCGGCGCGCTCAGGCGTTGCGGCGTCAGCCACCCCGCCGTATAAGCGAAGCCGCCTGCGAGCAGAAGCACGACGGCGCCAATCGCGGCGAGCCGGCACGGCACGCAATGAGGTAGATGATCGGGAACGGTGTTTTTTGTCACGGAGACTCCTTGCTGAATCGGTGCGTTGATTTGCTAACACGCGCGGCGCAAGTCTATTCCGTTCGATTTCCGGCGCGCCCGTTCGCCACGCGCGCCGGCCGTCGGCATTTCAAAGGCGCTCAATTCATGCTGTCCGTCGGCGTGGCGTCGCTCGCGACGCGGTTCGCGGCCGCCTCGGCAGCAAGCGCCTGCTTGTGCTGTTCGACCATATGCGCGAAGACCGGGCTGACGTCCGGATATGATGCGTCGGTCACGTAATCGAGACCGTTCTGTTGTGCCTGGATCAGTTCCTGGTAGACCTCAGCACGGGTTTTTCCTTGGGCGAAAACATTCGACGAAGCGGCCAGAACGACGACGGACAATGCGGCAAAAGCGATCTTCTTCATGATGAACTCCGGTGAGTTGTGTGCGGGTTTGCATCAGGGAGAACCACGCTTCACCGGCTTTTATTCCTGTGCAAGTCTCGTGTAAAAAACATATCCGGTCCGCGGAATAAAGCAGTTCGCGAATGGGTTCGCTAGCTTCCGCAACGCCGCGATGGCACAGTAAAAGATGTTGCGCAAACTTGGGTCACGCGAGCGGAATAAACCGGTGCGCGGCGGTGTTTGCACCTCATTAGCCGGATCCTGCCCGGAGACCTTTCATCATGAACCCGAACGACGCCCCTACCGATTCGCCGCTTTCCGAAGCCGACATTCAGGCCTACGCCGACGGCACGCTGTCGCCGGCGCGCGCCGCGTTTCTGCGCGACTATCTCGGCCGCGATCCGGCGGAAGCGCGCCGGGTCGCCTTCTACGGCAAGCTGAACGAACAGATGCAGCGCTCCTTTCAGACCGCCGACGAACCAGCGGCTAGCGCATTCAACGGGCGGCGAGACTCCGACAGCCGCTGGGGCAGCGCTTTGAGGCTGCGCTTGCGCAAGCCGCTCAGGGCGCTGGTTGCGCTCGTTATCGCGTGCATCGCCGTGAGCGGCTGGCTGGCGGCCACCGAGGTCACGCGGCAGGCGCTTAACAACGCAGCCATCATGGCGTTGGCCGAAACCGCCGCCGCGCCATTTCCCGCCGCATCGCCGACCCGCAGGGACCCGTCCGCCCCCAACCTGGAAGCGATTGGGCTGCGGCTCGTGGATCAGCGCGTCGTGTCGCTCGGTCTGCTGCAGCGCGCCACCGAATTCATCTATTTGAATGGCGATAACGAGCCGGTCGTGGTGCTGTCGACGCTCGCGCTGCTCGCGCCCGCGCAGCCGCAATGGTCGGCGCGCCGCATCGGCGACGTGCGGCTGTTGACATGGACGGCGCAGCGGCAGCGCTTCGTGGTCGCCGGCAATGCACGCACACACGGTCTGATGCGCGCCGCCGACGTCATGACCATGCAATGAAACCGCACGATCTTGCGGCGTGTCGTTCAATCAACGGAATAAAATGCGCTCACGCGTGTTTGCACTACAAACGCGTGCGACGCCCGACGAAGCGCCGCCGCTCCTTGTCCACGAGAGGCCCCATGACCGGGATGAATAATGGATGTTCGTGACGAGTTGATGGAACACGTGCCGCGCTTGCGGCGCTACGCGCGGGCGCTGATCAACAATCGCGACCTGGCCGACGATCTGGTGCAGGACACGCTCGAACGCGCGCTCGGCCGCACCGGAATGTTCCAGGCCGGCACCGATCTGCGCGCCTGGCTATTTACGATCATGCACAACGTGTTCGCGAATCAGGCGCGCAAGGCGTCGTCACGCGCGGTTCACGTGGCGGTCGACGACGAAAGCGTGCATGAAAGCGAGTTCGCCGTGCCGGCGCAACAGGCCCGTTCGCTGGAAATGCGCGATCTCGACTACGCGCTGCAGCGTTTGCCCGTCGAGCAGCGCGAAGTCGTGCTGCTGGTAGGTCTCGAGGAAATGAGCTACGCCGACGTCGCGCTCGCGCTGAACGTGCCCATCGGCACGGTCATGTCGCGGCTTTCGCGCGGTCGCGAACGGCTTCGGGCATTGATGGCGGGCAGCCAGCCCGGTGCGAAATTACAGGTGGTGCGATGAGCGAGCAAATTACGCCGATTAGCGAAGAAGAACTGCACGCCTATGTGGACGGCACGCTGTCCGAGGAACGACGTGCGGATGTCGAGCGCGCGCTCGAACAGAATCCGGATCTGGCCACGCGCATCAGCGATTATTTCTCGCTGAACAGCATGTTTCATGAGCGCTACGACCGCGTGTTGAACGAACCCGTGCCGAAGCGCTTGCAGCCGGGCGCGCCGCGCCGCTCGCGCGTCGCTGCCAACTGGCCGCAGTTCGCGGGGATGGCGGCGGCGCTGGTGATGGGGATCGGCATCGGCGTCGGCACGCATATGGGACGCGACGCGTTGCCCTCGGTGGCGGGCTCGTCTAACACGCGCCCTGTCAGTGCGGACAGCAGCGAAGTATTCGCGCGTCAGGCTGCGGTTGCGCATGTCGTATATATGCCGGCCGTCGACCGGCCCACCGACATGAACGCGGATCGCGAGCAGGACTTCGTGCAGTGGCTTGCGAGTCGCCTCGGCACGAATGTGCATCCGCCCATGTTGTCGAAGGCAGGCTTCGCGCTCTCGGGTGGCCGCCTGTTGCCTGGTCCGGACGGCGACACCGCGCAGTTCATGTATCGCGACCAGAATGGCGAACGGGTGACGCTGTGCATCTCGCGCCGCAAGGTGAACGCGAACACGACGGCATTCAAGCTCTATCAGGACGGGCCGGTTAACGTGTTCTATTGGGTCGACGGCGATTTCGGCTATGCGGTGTCAGGCGGCATCGACCGCAAGCAGTTGCTGCAACTGTCGCATGACGTCTACTCGCAATTGACGGCAGCGGCGGCGCCGCCGGGCTGATGCAGATACCGTCTGGTGCGGTACGTCAGCGCGCGCCCGACTTCACGAGCTCGCGCGGCGTCATGCCGAGGAGCCGGCTCATCCAGTGCGCCATGTGGCTCTGGTGTGCAAAGCCCGCGTCGAGCGCGACCTGGCTCGCGCTCAGCCGGCCTTGCAGCAACAGCGTTCGCGCGCGTTCTACACGCCGCTGCACCACGTATTGATGGACAGGCACGCCGAGCGTCGCGCGAAACAGCACCTTGAAATGCGGCACGCTGAGGTCGGCAAGCGCGGCAAGCTCGCTTAAGGTGAGGCGTCGGTCGAGATGCGCTTCGATAAACTCCGTCACGCGCGCCGCTGTTCTCGGCGCGAGGGTGCGCCGCCTGTCGTCGAGCGACGCAGCGCCGCCGATCAGACGTACCACCATTGCCGTGCACAGACTTTCGGCGTAGAGCGGGTCCGATGCCACGTCTGCTTCCAGTTCCGCGCGCAAGGCCCACGCAAGATGCTGAAAGCGCGGGTCGCGCATCTGGAATTGCGGGCGAATCTGCGCACCGCTCGCTTTGAGCGCCAACTGTTCAGCGGTCCTGCGCGTGAAATCTTCGCCGATCCATACGCTAAAAATCGTGCAGGCCGATTCATCGCTCCATTGCCCGTCGAGTCCTGCCGGAATCACATCGGCGTCGCCGTGCGCCTGAATGCGCGAGTGCGGTTTCTCGTTGCAATGACAGTGCGCTCTGACGGGCGCGCCCACATGCACGCCGACCCGATGGTGCTTGAACGCCGGTATCCGGTGCAATCCGGCTGATACGTTCACCAGCTCGGCGCCGAAACCCTGCCAGCCAAGCATTCGGCTCGAACGCAGCGCGATACGGGAGCCGCTGTGCGCGGGTGGGATCTGCGTGCGGGTCTCAGGGACGGCATTCATCGTTTATCTCGCGGATGGCAGTCGGTCTGCGGGCATTGTGCATGGTTTTTCGGGCCTGCGCTCAATACGCCTCCTGGCTCCCGCGCGCGGCGGCGATAAGCAAAGAGTCATCCGAATCTGCTCACACGCATCTTTGCATGCGCGTTTTCCGCTGGACGCGTCCTTATGATCCGGCCATGACGATCCGGTAAGGAGCACCCCATGTTCGTGATTTTTGGAGCAGGCGGCAATGTCGGCAAAGTAAGCGCAGCCGCATTGCGACGCGCGGGCCGCCACGTGCGCGCCGTGGTTCGTAGCGTGGCGCAGGCCGATGCGCTCGCGCAAATCGGCTGCGATGTCGCGCTCGCCGATTTGCACGACCGGGCTGCGGTGGCGCGCGCATTGGAAGGCGCGCACGCGGTGCAGATTTTGTGTCCGGTGCCGCGCCATCACGATGACCCGGCAAACGCGATGCGCGGCATGATCGATGTGAGCGTCGAAGCATTGCGCGCAAATCCGCCGCCACATGTGCTCGCGCTTTCCGACTACGGCGCCGAACACGTGAGCGGAACGGGCATCACGACGCTGTTCCACTACCTCGAAACGCAACTCGGTACCGTCGACACCCGGTTGACGTTCCTGCGCGCAGCCGAGCATATGCACAACTGGGCGCGCGTACTGCCGCTCGCATTGTCGAAAGGCGTGTTGCCGAGCCTGCATCATCCGCTGGAAAAGCACTTTCCTACTGTGGCTGCGCAGGATGTCGGCGCGCTGGCGGCTCAATTGCTGCTCGACGGCGAGCCGCCTCAGCATTCGCCGCGCGTGGTCAGCATAGAAAGTGAAGAACGCGTCAGCGTGATAGACGTTGCTCGTACTATCGGCGAACTGGCGGGCCGGCCGGTCATGCCGCACGCCGTGCCGCGGGAGCAATGGGCGGCGATGCTCGAAGGCGCGGGCTTGGGCGAGCAACACGCGCGGCTCATCGTGGATCTTTACGACGCGCACAACGCGGGGCGCATCGACGTGCAAGCGGGCGTCAGTGAACGGCGATTCGGTCCCACGACGTTGGCGCAGGCGTTAGCGGCGATCGTGCCGCACAGCGCGGCCCAGAGCGCATGATCGAGGAGCATGGAAATGTCGACCTGCCCGTTGAGATACGAGCCGAGGCGAACGTCCACGCATGCGAGCCGCTTGCTCGCGCTCGTGCTCACTCTATCCGCACTCGTGGGCTGGCGCGCGCTTCGGGATCTGCTCAACGCGATTCCCGACAGCAACGATGACTTCGGCTTGTTCTAAAGCGGGAAGTGCTCGGCCGTCCAGATGTTGTTGCGACGATATGGGTGCGCTAGCGGCGGCGTGGTTTATTCGTTCTCGTCGAAGTAATGCCCGAACTTAAGCTGCTTCGTGCGGATATAGCGCTCGTTTTCCTCACGCATCGGGATGGCGAGCGCGACGCGTTCGCAGACCGGAATGCCGTGCTTGGACAGTGTGTCGAACTTTTCGGGGTTGTTGCTCATCAAGCGGACCGAGGTAACTTTCAGCGTGCGCAGGATGCCCGCCGCCGAGTCGTATTCGCGTGAGTCGTCCGGCAGACCGAGATCGAGATTGGCCTCGACGGTATCGCGCCCCTGCTCCTGCAGCGCATAAGCGCGGATCTTGTTCGACAGACCGATGCCGCGGCCTTCGTGACCACGCAGATACAGCAGCACGCCGCAGCCTTCGGCAGCGATATAGCGTAGCGCCAGATCGAGCTGCTCGCCGCAATCGCAGCGGTAGGAGCCGAGCACGTCGCCCGTCAGGCATTCGGAGTGCAAACGTGTCAGCACCGAAGACCTGTTCGCGACGTCGCCCATCACGAGCGCAAGATGTTCGGCGCCGCTTTCGACCACGCGAAACACGTAAGAGGTGAACGTGCCGTAGCGCGTGGGAAGCGTGGCGGTGGCGTCGAGAACGACGCATTCGCCGTTGATGGCGCCGTCTACTACGGGCGACGGATCGTGAGACATGAGCATGGCGTTAGGCAATGGTGCTGAACATGAACCCGATCAAACCGGGGATAAGGTACGGACAGGAGTTTACCGCTAATCGGCCAACCGCACCCGTATGCCCATGCATGGCGCACGGATCATGCACCAGTGAAGCGCCCGATGCGCCGCAAATGCAAACAGCGCGAGGCCGCTTACCCGAACTAAACGCTTTGCGCGCTCCAGGTATTCCCGAACACACTCGCTGGCGCGGCGCGCCTATACTGGAATCGCTTGGTCCTCGACAGCCGCCGCGCCGGCGTGCTGCACCGCGAAACGGAGCCGCTCCATGACAACCGTTGCACAGCTTCTCAAAACCAAACCGAACAACACGACCGTCTACACGATACGGGCCGACGACTCCGTCTATGAAGCGATCAAGCTGATGGCCGAGAAAGGCATTGGCGCGCTCGTCGTTACGGATGGCGACAGCATTGCGGGGATCGTCACGGAGCGCGATTACGCGCGCAAGATCGTGCTGATGGACCGGTCTTCGAAGGCCACGCCGGTACGCGAGATCATGAGCAAAGCCGTGCGCTTCGTGCGCCCCGAGCAGACCACCGACGACTGCATGGCGCTCATGACCGAGCGACGTATGCGCCACTTGCCGGTGATTGAAAACGACCGGCTTGTGGGAATGGTGTCGATCGGCGACCTCGTGAAGAACATCATCGCCGAACAGCAGTTCACCATTCAGCAACTGGAGTTCTATATTCACGGCGAGCGCCCCTGACGCGCCGCGCCTGCGAGCCGCAAAAAAAGCCCAATCGCTGAACGGTTGGGCGAAGCTACCTTGCGGCAGCGGAGGTTCTTGTGAATTCTGGACGGTGCATGACACCGCGCAGCACTGTGCCGGCGCCCTGCTTTGGTAGCGCGCAGGGCTACGGCACTGCCTGACTGGCTATGGACCACGGATTTGAGCCTTTGCGCCAGCCCGCGCAACGCCTCACAACCACGTGATTCGATACTTTAATTTAGTCTTGAAGGTTCACGCGCCGCCTGTTCTAACGGGGCGCGCTCTCCTGCTCACCATCCAGACTTGCAATGCTTGCTGCAGACCGGCTGCATCGCGATTATGGACCCAGCGCTCTGCGGCCGTATCGACGTGACCCGCCGGTTGCAGACTCACCTACCTGATGCTGTCGACGTGGCTTGGTTGCCGAAACTTAGTTGCCGAAATACACCGACTTCGGGCCGGTCATCTGCTCACGCACACCGCCCGATTGCGACGAGCCATTCGCCACGCCACCGTAGCCGCTGGTGTCGGCAACTGGCAATTGCGTTTGCGCGACTGCCGGGTTTTGCGCCTGAACGCGACGCTCGGCGGCCTGGACGTCGGCCGGATAGTTCGGGTCATTGCTGACCGCCGGGTTGTAGCCCGCCTGTTCCAACTGGATCAGTTCGTTGCGGACCTCCGCACGCGTCACGGGTTGCTGGCTCGATTGAGCGAACGATGCAACCGGAGCGGCGAGAACGACTGCGATGGCGACTCCCTTGATAAGCGATTTCATGATTATTACCTCCAGACCGGGTTTTATTTGCTGCTTGCCACACCGCGTGGAAGCGAGTGATTCCAGTCTAGTCACCGGTGCACCGAGGGAAAACCCCTAATTGTGAGATACATAATTGGCGTAATCGAAAAAGTCAGACGGAATTGCCGCAGCGGGAAATGCAGGTTGCATCGCTGCCGTAATAATTTGCCAGGGTGCAACGCTTGACCTCCTGTGTTTCGCAGCCACGGCGCTTATCTGCCAGGCCCACTGCCGCGAGACGGTCAAATTTGCGAATTGCCGCCGAGGTCCGCGCGGGGTGCAAGAAGCAGCTTGCGCGGGCCGCTGACGAACGCGCTGCCCGGCTCGAAAAAACGCAGCGGCCGATGCGTTTCGCGGGACAAGCCAATGCGTGTCGTCACACCCACCGGTACATCGCCTTTCTCGATGACACCGATCCACAGGTCGCGCCCGCCGCAAAGATCGCGGCCGTCGAAGGACTGGCCGATGCCCAGCGCCATAGTGAGACGGCCGGGTCCGCGCGCCAGGTCGCGCAACGGCACGCCGGGGCGGCGCGCTTCCATCAGCGGCAGGCCCTCGAGCGGCTCTATCGCCCGAATGAGAATGCCCGCACCGATGTCCTCCGCTTCGGCGGACATATTGAGCATGTACGATAGCCCGTAGGTGAGCCGCACATAGGCGTAGCCGGGCGCGAGAAACATGGAGCCGTTATATGGACGGCGTCCGATGAACGCATGGCTGGTCGAATCGCCCACCGGATATGCCTCGGTCTCGACGATGCGGCCGCTCATACGCCCTTCGGGTACATCGTGCACGAGGTATTTGCCGATCATGAAACGCGCGAGGTCCGCCGCCCCGACGGGCAAATCGTCACGCGACAAAGGGATGATGTGAAGCAATGGTTTGCGCATGCAGCGTGCCTTTTTGAATGCGTTGGTTCGAGCGTCGGTTCATGCGTTGGTTCGTGCGTTCGTTCGGCCGTGGGCTGATGCGTTGGTTAGTCCACTTTTTGGGAATGCGAGACGCCGCGACCTACACCAGCGCGCCCGGATATGCAGCAAAGCTTTGCGCATCATGGCTTCACCGTTGTAGCAAAGCCTCATTCCAGGCACCGCCGCGTTCACCCTGGAACCAATTGGAGTATCGTTTGCTTCCGGCCCGAAGCACGCCTGTGCCAGCTCACAGGGGCTTCGGCCCGTCGAAGCAGCCGCGATGAGCTTGACAGACTCAAGCATTTGCAAGACCCGCAGCAACGTCCTTCCGATTTGATTCCGCTGTACCCGTAGTGCAACACATGGTCTCCGCCAGGGGACGAGCATATTCACGACAAGGAGAAACTCGCATGAAAGCATCCACGGCAATGAAGATGGTCGGCGGCGCGCTGATCGTACTGGCATCGCTCAACGCGTCCGCCCAAAGCAGCGACGCGTCGGCGACGGCACCGGCAACCGCGGCGTCGTCGGCGGCAACGGGCAAGCAGGCCAAGGCTGCCAACCGTGCGCTCGGACGCAAGGTCCGTAGCGCGCTCTCCAAGACGAAGGGCTTGAGTGTCGCGAACATCAACGTGCGTGCACGCGGAGGTGCGGTGACGCTGGCGGGCACGGTGCCCGACCAGTCGCAAGTCGACCTTGCCACGCAAGCGGCGCAAGGCGTGGCCGGCGTGACGTCGGTGAAGAACGCATTGACGGTTCGTCCGGTCGGCCAGTAACGAGCAGAAGCCGGCGCTCTCGTGGCGCCGGCAGCAACATAGGCGGGTGCTGGCGTCGAGTTGCCTGACGTTGGCAGTCTGCCGGGTGCAACGGGCTTGAGGCAAATCTTGCAGCAGGCGTCGCAGTTGGCAGTTGGCAGTTGGCAGTTGGCAGTTGGCAGTTGGCAGTTGGCAGTTGGCAGTTGGCCGGTCGCAGTTCGGGATTGCCCCTTCGCAGTCCGCAGTCCGCAGGTCACAGCTCACAGGCACAGTCCGCAGTCCGCAGTGTCAATCCCGACTTGGCAATTCCGGCGTGGCAACCCCCAGCCCCAACTTGCGCTGCCACGACCCGCACCGCCATGAACAATCCTTCCCCGCGCCTGACAAAAAGCTCTACCATTCAAACCGTTGCGCCATCCTCCTAACGCATCGGATTAGTTCGTCGCCGCCCCTTTCCGAAGCCCGCCTCGTCGCACGACCAGGAACAAGCACCAGACAAAAGGAAGCCCGATGACCAAGCCGCCGACCGTCTTGCCCCGCTGGACTCTCGCCGTGCCGCTGGTTGCGTGGATCGTGCTGGGCGCGGCCTACGCATTGCCGGGCAACCAGTTGCTGCTCGTGCTGGTGGGTATCGCGCTCTGCGCCGCGGTGTTCACGGCCGTGCATCACGCGGAAGTGGTCGCGCACCGGGTCGGCGAACCGTTTGGCACGCTGGTGCTCGCTGTGGCCGTGACCGTGATCGAGGTCGCGCTCATCGTCTCTGTCATGCTGACTTCCGGCCCCGAGAAAGCGGGCCTGGCACGCGATACCGTGTTCGCCGCGGTCATGATCGTCTGCAACGGGATCGTCGGACTGTGTCTGCTGGTGGGCGGCATTCGCCATCGCGAGCAGGATTTTCAGAGCCGCGGCGCGGCTGCGGCTCTCGCCGTCCTGGCGTCGTTGTCGGTGCTAACCCTCGTCATGCCGAACTACACGACGACGAGCGTCGGCCCGGTGCTGTCGCCGTCGCAACTCGCTTTCGCCGGCGTGTCGTCGCTGGTGCTGTACGGCGTATTCGTGTTCGTGCAGACGGTTCGCCATCGCGATTACTTTCTCGCCGGCGTGCCCGACGAAGACGTGCACGCCGCGCCGCCCAGCGCCGGACTCGCGCTTACGAGCGGCGGCTTGCTGCTGGCGTGTCTCGTCGCGGTGGTGCTGCTCGCGAAAGTGTTGTCGCCGGTCGTCGAGACAGCGGTTGAGAATGCGGGCGCGCCGCCGGCGGTGGTGGGCATCATCATCGCCGCGCTAGTGTTGCTGCCAGAAGGCCTCGCCGCCGTGCGCGCGGCGCGCGCCGACCGCTTGCAGAACAGCCTGAATCTGGCGCTGGGCTCCGCGCTCGCGAGCATCGGCTTGACCATTCCAACCGTGGCCGCCGTGTTCCTGACGACGGGGCAACCGCTCGTGCTAGGCCTCGACGGCAAGGAGACCGTGCTGCTCGTGCTCACGCTGATTGTCGGCACACTGACGCTGAGCACAGGGCGCACGACGATCCTTCAGGGCGCGGTGCATCTGTCGCTATTCGCCGCGTATCTGTTCCTGTCGTTCGCGCCGTGAAGTTTGCACTCTGCTGCCCCGCCTTCCAACGCGCGGGCCGTTGACGCCTACTCTTCCCAATGCGCAGCGATCCAGTCGCGAAACAGGTTCAGCTTCTGCTGATGCGCGACCGAATCCGGATACACGAAGTAGTAGCGCCAACCCGTTTTGAGGACCATATCGAAGGGCCGCACGAGACGCCTCGCGGCCACGTCCTCGTCGATCAGCGCCAGGTCGCTGATGGCCACGCCGAAACCCTGCAACGCGGCGTTGGTCGCCATGTCGAGGGTGTCGAAGCTCGGCCCGTGCTCGGCGTCGATCTCGCGCGCATTTGCCGCGTCTGCTTCGGCGACCTTGGCAAGCCACATTTTCCAGTCACGATGATCGCGCGTGGGATGCAACAGCGTATGCCGCGCGAGATCCCCGACGGCCACTAGCGGCTTGTCCTTCAACAGATCGGGCGCGCACACGGGCGTGAGACGCTCCTCGAATAACGGCACCGCCTGCACGTCCGCACCGGGCGACGAGCCATAGATAATCGCGGCGTCGAACGGTTCGAGCTGAAAGTCGACGTCGTGCTGCCATGTCGTCGTGATCTGCACATGCAGGTCCGGATATTCGGCCTGGAAGCGCATGATCTTCGGCAGCATCCAGCGCATCACGCAGGTGGGCACCTTCAGCGCGAGGTCCGTGCGCTGGCGTGTCAGGCGCAGCGAAATCTCCTCGATTCGCGCGAAGCTTTCCTTCACTGCCGGCAGCAGCAACTCGCCTTCGGCGGTCAGCGTCAGCCCTTTCGCGTGGCGCTTGAAGAGCGGAAACTTGTAGTAGTCCTCGAGCGCGATGATCTGCCGGCTCACCGCGCCTTGCGTGAGGCACAAATGATCGGCGGCACGCGTGAAGCTGCGGTGGCGCGCAACCGTTTCGAAAATCTGCAGCGCGTTGAGCGGCGGAAGGCGTCGCATCGAAGTATCCGGATCAGAAAAAATCATTGAGGCGGCGAGACGGAATCGATGTCGATACTCGTCGCCAGCCAACAGGATACGCGATCGCGCTTCGCCGCACGAGTCGTGGCAACGCTCAGTGACATGCGCTGCGCTCATGCGTCGATGTAAAAACGCGTCGAAAGTGCAGACCGCGCACTGCTGCGGGGCACGAGCCCCCGCCGACGCACCAGAACCGAGCTTTGCTCATACCTACGGCCAAGTGCGGATCGCGCAAAAGCATGGACGTTAACCCGAATGCCCCGGTGGCTCAACGTTCGAGCCGATCGCGTTACGGGCTTTCAGCACTTCGCCGGATGCGCCGCGCATGAGATTCCGTCATGCCGCCCATGCGCATATTTCGTTTGTTGAGGGATTTTGGCAAACCTAGAGTGCATTCACAGCACGCACCGCGCAACGCGAACGGACGGTGCGATGCGGCGGCAGCGGTCACAGCGATTATCACCAGGCAACAGGCGTTCAATATAGGGAGACCGCCATGCAAGAGATCAAACGGGGTAGAAGGCAGGCCATCAAGACGATTGGCGCAGCGCTCGCGGCGTCCACGTTGCCGATGCCGTTCGTCAATCTGCGCGCGCAGCAGCAGCAGAACTTCAGCGGCAAGACGTTGCGCCTGCTGACCTGGTCGGACGACACAGGCGCGGCCGCACTGCGCAACATCGCCGCCACGTTCACCGCGAAGACCGGCGCGAAGGTGATCGCCGATCGCGCCGACGGCACCTCCGGCATGGTCGCGAAGGTCAAGGCCGCGGGCGAGCGCCCGACCTACGACGTCATCACGCTGGCGGGCGTCGGAGCAGCCGGTCTCGGCGATGCGGGCTTGTTGATGAAGCCAGATCTCGACAAACTGCCCAACCTGAAAGAAGTGGCGCCGCAATACCGCACTGGCGCGAACGGCTTCGGCATCGGCTATCTGCTGTGGTCCGACGGTCTGATCTACAACACGTCGACGGTGAAAACCGCGCCTTCTTCGTATGAAGCGCTGTGGGACCCCAAATATGCCGGACGCCTGTTCCTGCCGCCGCCCGAATGGGCCGAAGCGGTCGACCTGGCGATCATCGCCGCGAAGATGAACGGCGGCTCACAGCAGAACATCGAGCCCGGTTTCAAGAAACTGATGCAACTGAAAGACCACGTAATGACGCTCGGTGAAAATCCGAATCAGGTGGCCGATCTCTTTCGCACCGGCTCGCTCGACATTGGCGGCATCTATTCGCCGGCCTTCTTCCCCGCTCAGATTCGCAAGCCCGAATACAAGATGGGCGTGACGTACGGCATGAAAGAAGGCTTCGCCACGCAGTTGATGTTCACGGTGATCCCGAAATCGCATCCCGGCGACAGCGATCTCATCCACGCCTTCATCAACCACTCGCTCGATGCAGGCGTGCAAGGCCGCATGGCCGCCGACGTGCTCAACGGTCCGGTCAATTCGAAAGCGGTGATTCCCGCCGAAAGCCGCGCGTTCGTGCCGAGCGCGCAGCAGATCGCCGAGAAAGCCGTGCTGCATGACGACAAGGCGCTCGCCGCCGTGCAGCCCGCGTGGATCAAGCGCTACACCGAAATCTTTTCGGCATGACGACGATGCCCGCGCGCTTCTCGCGGCGTGCTTCAGCGGCCGCCTCCGATGCCACGGCACACGAGGCGGCGCCTGGCGTGGGCGCCGCGCTCCACGCGGCACGGGGAGCGGCACCCGACGCGCCTGCGGCCAGCGTCGCGCAGAAGGCTCGGCCATGGCTGCTGCTCGCGCCGATCCTGCTGTTTCTCGCCGTGCTCGGCGCGGCCGCGCTCGTCGTGCTACGCATGAGCTTCGGCACGCAAGGCAACGAATGGCATGGCTTCACGCTGCAGAACTACGCCGATCTGCTGGACGGCTACTTCATGCGGTCGTTGTGGCTCACGTTGAAGCTCGCGTTCCAGAGCATGATCTGCGCGGTGCTGCTGGCGATTCCGGTCGCGCTTGCGATGGCGCGCACCAAGTCGCGTCTTGCGCGGCGGCTGTTGCTGGCCGGCGTGCTGCTGCCGCTGCTCGTCAATCTGCTGCTGCAAGGCTATGGCTGGCTGATCATTCTCGGCCCGGCCGGTTTGCTCAATCACGCGCTGCTCGGCAGCGGTCTCATGCATCGTCCGTTGATGTGGCTGTATCGTGAAAACGGCGTGCTGCTCGGCCTGATTCAGACGGCGTTTCCACTTGCGGTGCTGCCGCTTTCTAGTGCCATGCGCGCCGTCTCCAGTTCATTCGAGGAAGCCGCGGCGACGCTCGGCGCGACGCGCTGGCAAACGCTGCGGCATGTGTTGTTGCCGCTCGCCATGCCTGGTCTGGTGTCGGGCGCGCTGCTGGTGTTCGCCTATAACGCCAGCGCGTTCGCCGTGCCGCTGTTACTCGGCGGACGCCGCGTGCCGATGCTCGCGGTACTGGTTCACGATCAGGTCGCGCCCTTGCTGAACTGGCCGGCCGCGTCGGCATCCGGTGTGGTGCTGATGATCGCGACGCTCGCCGTGATGGCACTTTCACAACGACTCGTGCGCCGCACGCAGCGTCTCGCCGAGGAGCCCCACGCATGAGCACGCCCATCCCGGCCGCGCGCCTGCAACGTGCGTCGCCGCCACCCCGTTCGCCGCGTCTGTCGAACGCTCTGCCCGGTCAGCTCGGCAAGGCCACGGCCTTGCTCGCGGCTGTCGTGCTGTTCGTCGCCGCGCTGCCGATTCTCACCATGATCACGATGTCGTTCAGCGCGGCCGACACGCTCGAATTTCCGCCGCGCGCGTACGGTCTGCACTGGTATCGCGCCGCATGGCAGAGTTTCGCGTCGCCGGACGCAACCAATTCGCTTTCGATGGGCGCCGCGTTGAGCACGAGCCTGATCGTCGCGCTGTCGACCATGCTGATCGCCACGCTCGTCTCCGTGCCCGCCGCTTACGCGCTGAGCCGCTATCGCTTTCGCGGCAAACCGGCGGTCGAGCAACTGGTCGCGTTGCCGCTCGTCTATCCGCTCGTGATGCTGGGCCTGTCGCTGTTGCTCGTCTTCAACGTGCTGCCGGGCGAGCTCGGCGTATTCCGCCTGATCATCGCGCACGTGATTCTGGCCCTGCCCTTCACGGTGAAAAACTGCGCGGCGTCGGTCGCCTCGATTGGTTCCGAGTTCGAGGAAGCGGCCTGCGTGATGGGCGCGAGCCCCGGCCGCGCGCTCGTCGACGTGATCCTGCCGCTGATGCGACCCGGCATTCTCGCCGGCATGCTGTTCGCATTCATCGTGTCGTTCAACGAATTCACCGTGACGTTCTTCCTGTACACCATCGACACGATGACCTTGCCTGTGTGGCTCTACAGCCGCACGGTGTCGTCGCTCGATCCGACCGTGTTCTGCTTCGCGGTGTTTATCGTCGCGATCGATTTCGCGCTGATCTGGCTGCTCGAAAAGCTGATCGGCGACGAAGGAGTTGCGCTGTGACCGCTTGTGCTTTTTCGACGCCTTCTTGCTGGAGCATCCGATGACTCATCTGACCTTGCAGGCCGTGACCCGGCGCTTCGGCGCGGCCTATGCTGTCGACAGCGTCGATCTGAGTGTGCCGGACGGCAAGCTCGTGTGCTTTCTCGGCCCGTCCGGCTGCGGCAAAACCACCTTGCTGCGGATGATCGCCGGCCTGGAAACGCCGACCTCGGGCAGCATCGAATTCGCGGGCCGCGACATCACGCGCGTGCCGGCCAACCAGCGCGACTTCGGCATGGTGTTCCAGTCGCTCGCGCTGTTTCCGCATATGAGCGTCGCGCAAAACGTCGCCTATCCGCTGAAGCTGCGCAAGACGCCGAAGCCCGAACAGGCGCGCCGGATCGCCGAACTGCTCGAACTGATCCAGTTGCCGCATATGGCGAACCGGCCGGTCACGCAGCTTTCCGGCGGCCAGCGGCAACGGGTGGCGATTGCGCGTGCGATTGCGTCGCAGCCCAAACTGCTGCTTCTGGACGAACCGCTTTCCGCGCTCGACGCCAAGCTGCGCGAAGCGATGCAGGTTGAAATCCGCCTTCTGCAACAGCGCCTCGGCATCACGACGATCATGGTCACGCACGACCAGCGCGAAGCGATGACGATGGCCGATGAAATCGTCGTGATGGAAAAAGGCCGCATCGCTCAAGTCGGCAAGCCGCTCGACATCTATCGCGATCCGGTCAGTGAGTTCGTGGCCGACTTTATCGGACTGGGTAATATTCTGCCGGTCACTTACGACGGCGCCGGGGCGGTGAGTCTGCCGGGCGGGGTGCGCATTGCGGTGTCGCAGGCGGCTCGCGTTCCGGAGTCCACGAGCGACATCCGGCTGCTGATCCGTCCCGAGGACGTCTGCGTGAAATCCGCGACCGACGACGCCGCGGGCCCGAACCGCCTAGCCGGTACGGTCACGTTTATCCGCGACGTCGGCGCCTCGCTGGAGGCGACGATAGATTGCGCCGGCTTCACGCTGACCGCCGCGACCACGCCGCGCGAAACGCCGGGCCTTGCGCTCGGCATGCCGGTGCTCGCCGAATTGCCGCCGCACGCGTGCAAGCTGATCGCCGCGCGCGCGGTGCAGTGACCGCGGTACAGTGACTTCCATCGCATTCCAACACAACAGTTGCACATATTCGACAGAGGACAGACCATGAATCAGCTCAAGCCCGTTCAATCAACAGCGCGCCGCGCATTCGCCACGCTCGCCGCGGCCCTCGCGTTCACCGTCGCTGGCGCGCTCAGCGCGTTTTCGCCGGCCGCTCATGCCGATGCGCTCGACAGCATCGCCAAGTCGGGCACCGTGCGCATTGGCGTGTTCATGGACTATCCGCCGTTCGGCTCCATTGGGCCGGACATGAAGCCGATGGGCTACGACATCGACGTTGCCAATCTGATCGGCCGCGCGCTCAACGCAAAGGTCGAACTGGTGCAGGTGACGGGCGACAACCGCATGGCGTACCTCGCGGACCGCAAGGCGGACATGCTGCTGTCGGTCGGCCAGACGCCCGAGCGTGAGAAGGTGATCGACTTTTCGCAGCCGTACGCGCCGTACTACCTCGCCGTGTTCGGCCCGAAAGTACTGCCGGTGAAAAACGCCGCCGATCTGGCGGGCAAGTCCATTTCGGTCGCGCGCGGCACGCTGGAAGACCTGAGCGTGACGAAGATCGCGCCGCCCAGCGCGAACATCAAACGTTTCGACGATCCGAACGGAGCAATTTCGGCGTTTCTTTCTGGTCAGGTACAGTTGATGGTCGTCGGCAACGACGTAGGCGCCACGATTCTCGCGCGTCATCCCGCGAACGATCCCGAGCAGAAGTTCTCGCTCTTCAGCTCGCCGGATCACGTCGGTTTGAACAAGAACGAGCCGCGTCTGAAGCAGAAAGTCGACGAAACCATAGCCAAGGCCCGCAAGGACGGCACCATGAACGCGATTTCGCAGAAATGGCTGCGCACGCCGCTGCCGGCCGACCTCTGAATTTCCTGCACGGAGTTTGCCCTCACGATGAGCGCCACGTCATGACCTATGCGTTCGATTTCAGCGGCTTCGGCCTCTATGCGGGGATGCTCGCGCGCGGCGTCGCCGTCACCCTGGGGCTCACGGCGATCTCGACCTTGCTCGGCGGTGTGGTCGGCATCGCGGGCGCGAGCGTCGCGGTGGCCGGACCAAAATGGGCGCGCTGGGTCGTGGCGAGCTATGTGGAACTGATCCGCAACACGCCGTTCATCGTGCAGTTGTTCTTCGTGTTCTTCGGCTTGCCGAGCCTCGGCATTCATATCGACGAAATACAGGCCGCGATTCTGGCGATGACCGTCAACCTCGGCGCCTACGCAATCGAAATCGTGCGCGCGGGCATCGACTCCATTTCGCGCGGCCAGGTTCAGGCCGCGCAAGCGCTCGGTCTGCATGGGCGGCAAGTGTTCCGCTACATCGTGCTGCCGCAGGCGCTCGCGAATGTGTTTCCCGCGCTCCTGAGCCAGGTGCTGATCGTGATGCTCGGCTCGGCGGTGGTGTCGCAGATCTCCGTTCCCGATCTCACGTACGCGGCCAACTTCGTCCAGTCGCGCAATTTCCGCTCGTTCGAGAGCTACCTGATCATCACCGCGACGTATCTGCTGCTGTCCATCGCGCTGCGGCAAATCCTCAACCGGTTCGGACGCGGCCTGTTCGCGGGCCGCACCGCGCGCGGCGCCGAGAGCGCGCCTCGCAGCTGGCGCGCCCGCCTGATGTGGCGCGGCGCCCGTACCCTGCCCGCGGAGCGTTGATCATGGTCGAATTCACCCTGTGGGACATTGCTCGCAATCTGCTGCTCGCCGCGCGCTGGACGGTGCTGCTTTCGTTGATCGCGTTTGTCGGCGGCGGCATCGTCGGGCTGATCCTGCTCGCGATGCGCGTGTCGCCGCTCGCGTGGCTGCGCCGCATCGTCGTGCTCTACGTGGAGGTGTTCCAGGGCACGCCGCTGCTGATGCAACTCTTTCTCGCGTTTTTTGGTTTGCCGCTCCTCGGCGTGGACGTCTCGCCGTGGGTCGCGGCGACGGTCACGCTCACGCTTTATACGAGCGCGTATCTGGTCGACATCTGGCGAGGCTGTGTCGAAGCCGTGCCGCGCGGTCAGTGGGCCGCCGGCGCGAGTCTCGGCATGACGTTCAGCCAGCAGCTGCGCTATATCGTCTGGCCGCAGGCGCTCAAAATCGCCGTTGCGCCGACAGTCGGCTTTCTCGTGCAGGTGGTCAAGAGCACTGCGCTGGCGTCGATCATCGGCTTCACTGAATTGACGAAGACCGGCACGATGATCACGAACGCAGCGTTCCGCCCGTTTCCGATCTACGGGATGGTCGCAATGATCTACTTCGCGATGTGCTTTCCGCTGACCTGGTACGCACGCGTGCTGGAGAAGCGGCAAAAGGTTGGACAGCATCGCTAGAGACCGCGCGAGCCGGTTGCGTCGCAGAAGGTAAAAAGCGTCAACCGCCGAAAGACGGTTGACGCTTTTTCATGCGCTCGCGCTTTACGCTGCTGCTAGCGCGCCGCTTGAGTCGACTTGCGCAGCTTCGTCACGTCGGCGGCCGTGACTGCCGGCGCGCCGTTGTTCCAGCCGGCACGCACGAACGTGAGCACGTCGGCGATCTGCTGGTCGTTGAGCACCGGCGCGTACTTCGGCATCGGATACGGCGCGGGAATGCCGCCGATCACGAGGTCCTCAGTGCCGTTCAACGTCACGTTGATGAGCGACGACGCGTCCTTCTCCAGCACGTTCGGATTGCCCGCCAACGGCGCGAGCATCGGCGCGAAACCGCGTCCGTCGACGCCATGACAATGCATGCAATACGCGGTGTAGACGCGCGCGCCAGCATCGTTCGCGGGACGGTTGAGCGACACCTTCGTCGCTTGCGGATCGTACTTATAGGGCGGCGCACCGTTGCCGCCCACCGCCGGCAGCGACTTCAGATACGTCGTCATGGCCGCGATATCGCCGTCGTTCAAGCTCTGCGTGCTGTTGTTGATCACGCTCGTCATCGAGCCGAATGCGGAAGCGTGACGATTCGCGCCGGTCTTCAGGAACGCCTGCAAGTCCTGATCGCTCCAGCGCCCGAGGCCCACGTTAGGTTCGCCGGTGAGGTTCGTCGCGTACCAGTTGTCGAGCAGACCGCCAGTCAGGAACGCGCTGCCGCTTTCGTCGAGCGCCTTCTCCTGGAACGCAATGCCGCGCGGCGTATGACATGAGCCGCAGTGCCCGAGTCCCTGGATCAGATAGGCGCCGCGATTCCATGCGACGTCCTTGCCCGGCTTGTTCTGGTACACGCCCTTCTCGAGGAACACCATGTTCCAGAGCTTCAACGGCCAGCGCATGTTCATCGGCCATTTGATGTCGGGCTCGCGATTGGCCTGCTGCACCGGCGCAACGCCGCTCATGAAGAACGCGTACAGCGCTTTCATGTCTTCGTCGTTGACCTTTGCATACGACGGATACGGCATCGCCGGGTACAGGTTGTGCCCGTCTTTCGCGACACCTTCACGCATCGCGCGGGCAAAGTCCTGCTCCGTATAGCCGCCGATCCCAGTTTGCGGGTCGGGCGTGATATTGGTGGTGTAGATCTGGCCCATCGGCGTGTTCATCGGCAAGCCGCCCGCGAACGGCTTGCCTTTCGGCGCCGTGTGGCATGCGGCGCAATCGCCGGCCTTCGCCAGATAAGCGCCGCGTTCCACGAGCGCCTGGTCGGCTGCGGATGCCGCCGCGCTTGCCGTCGATGTCTGGGTCAGAAAAGGCAACGCCACGCATAGCGCCGCACCGAAACCCTTCAGAGTGTTTTTCATGTCGGGCTCCCGTTAAGCGGTTTTCAACTGGCTGCCGACCGGCAATTGCCGCAGCCGCTTGCCGGTGGCCGAGAAAATCGCGTTGGTCAGCGCGGGCGCGAGCGCCGCTGTTCCCGGCTCGCCGATGCCGCCCGGCGCCTCGCTGCTCTTCACGATATGCACGTCGATAGGCGGCGTCTCGTCGATACGCAGCATCCGGTAGTCCGTGAAGTTGTTCTGCTCGACGCGGCCGTCCTTGATCGTGATCTCGCTATAAAGCGCCGCCGTAATGCCGAAGATGATGCCGCCTTGCACCTGCGCTTCGACGGTGTTCGGATTGACGACCATCCCGCAATCCACCGCGCACACCACGCGCTTGACCGCCACCTCGCCCTGATCGACCGCGACATCGACGACGATCGCGAAGTAGCTGCCGAACGCATGCATGACCGACACGCCGCGCCCTTGCCCCTTCGGCACCGCGCTGCCCCAATTGGCCGCCTGCGCGGCGGTGTTCAGCACGTTCAGCGCGCGCGGCGTCTTGCCGAGCAGATCGCGCCGGTATTTGACCGGGTCCACCTTGGCCTCGGCCGCGAGTTCGTCGATAAAACTTTCGACCACGAATGTGCCGCGCGTCGGGCCCACGCCGCGCCAGAACGCAGTGGGAACTGCGTGCGGCTCCTGGCGCACATAGTCGACGAGCTGGTTGGGCAAGTCGTACGGCAGATCGGACGCGACTTCGACCGCGTCGGGATCGAGCCCGTCCTTGAACGCGGGCGGCGCAAAGCGCGCCATGATCGACGAACCGACAATCCGGTGCTGCCACGCGAGCGGCTTGCCGTTCGCGTCGAGACCGGCGGAAATCTTGTCGTAGTAGTACGGCCGGTACATGTCGTGCTGAATGTCTTCTTCGCGCGTCCACAGCACTTTGACGGGCGTCGACACCTGCTTGCCGATTTTGACCGCCTGCGTGACCATATCGAACTCGAGCCGGCGACCAAAGCCGCCGCCGATCAGATGGTTATGCACGACGATCTTGTCGGCGGGCAAGCCGGTCACGGCCATCGCCGCGTCGCGCACGCGCGTGGGCACTTGCGAGCCGAGCCAGATTTCGCAGCCATCGGGGCGCACATGCACCGTACAGTTGATCGGCTCCATCGTGGCATGCGCAAGAAACGGCTGCTGATAGACGGCATCGACTCGCGTCTTCGCGTTCGAAAAGCCGTGCACCACGTCGCCGTCCTTGCGTGCGACCGCGCCGTTGCGTTGCGACGCATTGGCCAGATCGTCGACGATCTGCTTCATCGAAAGCTTTGCGTCCGTGCCCTCGTTCCATTTGATGTCGAGCGCCTGCAGCCCGCGTTTGGCCGCCCACGTGTGATCGCCGATCACGGCGACCGCGTTGTCGATCTTGACGACCTGACGCACGCCTGGGATCTTCTTCGCGTTGGTATCGTCGACGCTCGCAAGCTTGCCACCGAACACCGGACAGTTCGCGATGGCCGCGTAGACCATGTCGGGCACTCGCACGTCGAGGCCGAACGTCGCGGTGCCGTTCACTTTTTCCGGCGAGTCGAGGCGCTTCACGGCCGTGCCGATAATCTTGAAGTCTTTCGGATCCTTCAGCGACACGTTCTGCGGCACCGGCAGTTTGGCCGCGGCATCGACCAGTTGGCCATAGCCGATGCTGCGATTGCTCGCCGCGTGAATGACCTGACCGGATCTCGCATGACAGCTCGCGGCGTCCACCTGCCACTGTTGCGCGGCCGCGCCGATGAGCAGCATGCGAGCGGTGGCTCCTGCCTTGCGCATCGGCTCCCATGCATAGCGGATCGACGTCGACCCGCCGGTGAGCTGGCCGCCGAGCAGTGGGTCTGTGAAGAGCTTCTCGTCCGGCGGCGCGTGGTCGAGCGTGACGGTGTCGAGCGGCACTTCGAGTTCTTCGGCGATCAACATTGGAATCGACGTATAGACGCCCTGACCCATCTCGACCTTCGGAATCACCAGCGTAACCTTGCCTGCCGTATCGATCTGGATGAACGCATTGGGTGCGAACACGCCGTTCTGCGCCGCTTCGTTTGCATCGCCGCCGATTACCGACTTTCCGTCCTTCTGATCCTGGCTGACGGCCGGCATGCTGAAGCCGAGCAGCAACCCGCCGCCCGCCGCCGCGCCCACTGTCACGCCCAGCTTGAGAAACGTTCGGCGCGACACGCCGCGCTTTCCGTTCGCCTCGGCGTGTGAGGACGTTGCGCCGTTCTGTGCATCGAGCAATCCTTGCGACATATCAGACTCCCTTCGCTGCATGCTTGATCGCGACGCGAATGCGGTTGTACGTGCCGCAGCGGCAGATGTTGCCTGCCATGGCGGCGTCGATGTCCGCATCGGTGGGATTGGGGTTGCTCGCAATCAGCGAGGCCGCCGACATGACCTGGCCCGACTGGCAGTAGCCGCATTGCACCACGTCGAGTTCACGCCACGCCTGCTGCACCTTCTGGCCCGCGGGCGTGATGCCGACCGCTTCGATGGTGGTGATCTTCTTGTCGCCGACAGCCGCCGCCGGCAATACGCATGAGCGCACCGCGACGCCGTCGAGATGAACGGTGCAGGCGCCGCACTGAGCGATACCGCAGCCGAACTTCGTGCCGGTCAAGCCGACGAGATCGCGAAGGACCCACAACAGAGGCATGTCGGGCGGCGCGTCGACGGTATGTGTCTCGCCGTTGATATTGAATGTTGTCATGAGCGACTCCTTGAGGGGTTTATTTTTTGCCAGGCTGTTTAGTCACGGCTGGCGCTCCAAACGCAATGACTCGCCGCGTTTATTCGACAGCAGTGACTAATGCACGATGCCAATGTGCGCCGTCGCAAAGGCGTCGTCGCGTAACTGCACGCCAGGCATCGCGCCAATGGACTGTGAGGGTTCGGCGAATTGTAGCCGTGCATTACGAAGTTCGCCTGGACCCCCGCCATTGCGCTGCGCTCGCACAGAGCGGCCCCAAGCGCCGCATTTTTGTTAGCATGGACGGGCCCTGCACTGACTATCCGAAGGAGCCGCATCATGAACGACCAGCAATGCACCCAATTCCTCTCGGAGATCCGCAAACCTTTGTTGGCGCTGCATAAGGCCATACTCGATCATGAGCGCGCGTCGTACGAGAAAGAATTCGGCCCGGTCACGCCTGCGGCCTTTCTGCAAGTGCTGATCAACGGTACCGGTTTTCGCTGGCTCACGCCACTCTCTACAATCATCGCGAACGTCGACGAAATTCTCGACGACAACGAAGCCGACGCCGCCGACCGGTTCGCCGCTGCCGAAGCCGTCACGGGCCTCTTTTCCCCCGACCAGCCGAACAATATTTTTCTGCCGCGCTATCTGCCGCTGTTGCATGCCGATCCCGCGATATTGCATTTGCATGGCCAGGTATCGCAACTCTTGCGCGGCACGCAGGCCAAGTAGGCACCTGCGGGCTGCGGCTCCCGGATTTCCTCACCTTCGCAAGCGGGTGGATGTGAAGAGTTTGCGTCTATCCGGCGTGGTTATTCATATGCGACCGGACCTTCGCCAATCAATGATTACCAGGCTTTGCCAACCGTGACCGCGCAAAATTGCCGTAATTCAAGGGCATTCATGCGCGATTCGTAAAGATGATGGATGCGTGATCCGTCGACGGACGTGCTGTGCAAGCGCGATGAAAGACGTATCGGCAAAATTGCCTGGGTTTGCTGAACAAATTGAAGGTGAGCTTTTGCGGGACATGGGTGCGCGGGTGGGTGGTTGCGCCGAGTGGAGCTTGGCGGTGCATCGCGGCACCTGCCCGCGAGACCACGCAAAACCGTGATGCACGATATCAAGAGCCCTGCTAACGTAAGCAGACTTCGTCACGACCGCTCACTGCCATGACCGACTGGCCACTACCCGAAACTTTTACGTTCCGCGATCAAAGCGTGCGCTTCAACGTGACAGGAACCGGCCCGCCACTCGTGCTGGTGCACGGCACGCCGTTTTCGTCCTATGTGTGGCATCGCATCGCCCCACATCTCGCGCAACTTCGCACGGTCCATTATTACGATCTGCTCGGCTATGGGCAGTCCGCCATGTGCGACGGCCAGGACGTGTCTCTTGGTATCCAGAATGAGTTGCTCGCCGAGCTGCTCGCTCACTGGCAATTGAAAAGCCCGGATGTGATCGCGCATGACTTCGGTGGGGCCACGTCGTTGCGCGCGCATCTGATTAACGGTTCAGACTACCGCAGCCTCATGCTGATCGATCCCGTCGCGCTCGCGCCGTGGGGTTCGCCGTTCGTACAGTATGTGCGCCGCCACGGTGACGCATTCGCGGGACTGCCGCCATATATTCACGAGGCCGTGGTCAACGCGTATGTGCGCGGCGCGATCGCGCGCGACATCACAGATCAGGAGCTTGTGCCGTACGTGACGCCATGGCTCGGCGCTACGGGGCAAGCCGCGTTCTACCGGCAGATCGCGCAAATGGATCAGCGCTACACCGATGAAGTGGAACCCCGCTATGCGCAATTGCGCTGTCCGACGCAGATTCTGTGGGGCGAAGAGGATCAGTGGATTGCGCTGGAGCGCGGCCGTCGTCTGGCCGCGCTGATTCCGCAGGCGCGCTTTCAGGCCGTGCCGCGCGCAGGCCATCTGGTGCAGGAAGATGCGCCGGAAGCAATCGTCGCGGCGGCGCTCGGGTGGCTCGACTAAAGCCACCGCGGCAGGGTGCGCCTAGCCGCGCCCTTGCGGCAGATACGGCATTGGATCGATCGGTTTGCCGTCGCGGCGCAATTCGAAGCCGACCGAAACGCGTGAGTTGTTCTGGTCGCCCATCTCGGCGATCTGCTGCCCTTGTCGAACAATGTCGCCCGTCTTGACCAGCAGCTTGCGGTTATGCGAATAGGCGGTCAGAAAGTCCCTGTTGTGCTGGACGATGATGAGGCTGCCGTAGCTGTTCAGCCCCGTGCCGGCGTACATGACCTTGCCGTCGGCCGCAGCGCGAACCGGATCGCCGGGCTTGCCGCCGATCTCTATGCCGCGCGTCTCGCCCGGCTGAAATGCTTCGACCACCCGGCCACCCGCCGGCCATGCGAGCGCAACACCGTTCGCGTGCCGCATGGTTTGTTGCGCAACTTCGCGCGCTTCGGCGGCACTGGGGCCGGCCGAAGCTTGCGCAGCTGACGACGATCCGGCTGCGGCGCCATCGGCCACGGAAGCCTGCGCGGCAGAGACGCTCGACGTAGCAGCGGTGGCTTTGGCGGCAGCCGCGGCCGCGTTGACCGCTTGCACGGTTTCCGGCGATGCAACCCGCAACACCTGGCCCCGCTTCAATCGCGACGATGCCTTGAGGCCGTTCCACGCCTGCAACTGCCCGACGCTGCAATGATGACGCTGCGCGATGCGCGCCAGCGTGTCACCGCGCTTGACCCGATAGACCAGCGGCGGCGCTTTCTTGAGTGGTGAGGCTTCATTGGCGCCTGCTACGGCCGGCGTATTCGCCGACGCAGACGGTCCCGCCGTGGCCGCCGCGTTTGCGGCGCCTGGCACCGATGCCGCATCGCCCTGCGCACCCTGGTGTCCCACGTTCGCGCAACCGGTCATCGCAAGCGCCAGCCACGCGCCGGCGACGCTGACCATTATTGCTCTGTCGAAACGCTTTCCGATCATGTTCGAATCCTGACTTATCTTGTTGGCGGGCCGAGGCGCCTTGCCGCATTCGGTGCGCGCGATTCAACGACGCGCAGCTTTTCGTGTTGCGACCCGGCCTGCCTCGCCCTGCCTCGCCTCGCTTAGCCGACTGGCCCGCATTGTCGGTTCGTCGCTCGCTCGGCGGCGAACAGGGCGCTCAAAGCAGCCACGCTTTCCGCGGACGGGGCCAGACCGGATTAAATTTCCAGCCGAATTGTAAAGTGGCTTCGACAGAAAACCCGGCGCGTCACACAGTCTGATACAAACGTTACGCACGGCCTTGCATGCGTCGTTGCGCGCGCAACGGTGTGCGAACGCACAGGGTCGTCCCGGCAGCGCGATCGACGCCATCTGCTTAACGGCACACCGCCGTCAGAACTTGAATTGCCGGTTCGAGAAACGCGATGGGCCAAGCACAACAGCCGAGCCGGCAAGCGCTAGCTGTAGTACTGCCCCGCATAGCGCACGTAGCCGACGGGATGGTGAGTGAAGTGCAGCACCGGCAGTACCGGGTCGGAATTGTCGTCGGTCGGATAGGCGCTCGCTTCGGGAATGTACTCGCCTTGCACCTCGATCGGCTGGTCGGCCTGCAGTCCGGGAATCTCTTCCGACAGTCCCTCGTTGTCGCCGAATCGAATCGCCACGAACACTTCCGTGCCGACGAGGTTTTGCGCGCCGCCTTCGAACTTCAACACTTTGTCGATCTTGACGACCAGATGCTGATGATTCGCGCCGTGGTGGTTGTCCGGACTCGCGAATACTTTGCTGACTGTGCCTTGCACGCAGGCGAGCGGCGCGCCCAGCGAATGAACATAGCGATGGTGAGGAAGAATTTGCGTCGCGCGATTGCTCATGAAATCTCCATCAAACAAGTTTGGCCAACGTCCCACGGTCGACTGAGCCGGGGCGGGGCCCGCAGTCGCCCTGGCGCTTTAGGATTTCTCCGAAGCCTGATTAGGAAACGGACGATAGGTTGAAGAGCATAAAAAAAATATTCTTAGGTCTCTTTTGATGCTGACTGCCGCGCACCCAAAAAGCTCCCCAGTTGCTCAACGGAATACCTTCCCTTCAGAATATTTTGCTTCATCAACCCTCGTCCGGACGATGAAGAAGTCGAGGCTCAAGTGGATTCTCTTACATCAGCCAACCGCTTCATGGGCGGTTTTTTCTTTGGCGCCGTGATCGCCACTGCCATCATGGTGCTGTTCTGCGTCGGGGCCGAATTTTCCCCATTCATGGCCAGACTGCACGCGCTCGAACAGGTCATTGCGACAGCGGTCATCTCGCTCTTTATCGCCGGCACCAAGCCGCTTCTGTACAAGACAGTGTGGAGCGAGCGCCGCAGCAGCTTTATTCTCGACGAAGATCTGAGCGCAACCCTTCGCGGCCGAACCTTTGGCATTCCCGCAGGCGTGATGGCCGGCATTCTGGTCCAAAACGTCTTGATGAGCTGAGCATCAAATAAAGCAGCCGGTGCGAATGGCCGGCAAAAACGGCGCGCCTCGTGAATTGCTCATCGAGGCGCGTTTTGTTTTGCATTGTCGTTACCGGCGGCGCACAGACCCGGATCTAGAATTTATGCCGTATCGCGGCGCGCACCACGACCTGCTTCGATGTCGACGACGGCGCTTGTGCGCCGGTTATAAACGCCTCATCGAGTATGGAGTACGTCGAGTCGCCGGTCACGTGCTGGTACTCGCCTTGAATGTAGACATCGGTGCGCTTCGACAGGTTGTAATCGGCCATCAAACCAAACGAATGGATTTTCGGTTTGACGCCGCCGCTCGACGCGTCGTAGTTTTCCATCGTATATACGTACTGGGCCCCGACGAACAGCACCGGTGAAAACTGGTATTTTCCGTTCAACTCGAAGTTCTGATATTTCAACGAGTTCAGCAACACGCCGGGCGGCACCAGCGGCGCAATGCCGAGATAACCGTTACCGGTCGGATTCAGATAATTCGAGTTGCTGTACACAAAGCCCGCCGTAGCCGGCCCGAAGTTATAGGTAATGCCGCCGCCGAATACGCGCATACGGGTTGCGATAAAGCTGGCGTCATTGGCGGTAATTGCACCATTCGCGCCATTGCCCGGATTATTGGCCTGTAAATAGGCGGCGCTCACGAGCAAGCCTCCATAGGCATACTGCCCGCCGACGCTATATGCGCGGTTATTGCCGAAGTTGGTATCGTTACTGAAGCTGTAAGTGCCGCCGAACTGAAAACCGCTAAGCGACGGGCTCGTGTATTTGACGGTGTTGTTGAGGCGAAACGAGTTATCCGTGTTGTCGTTATCGTAGGGGTGCGAGAACAGCGAGCCGGCCCAATTGCCATTGGCCGTGGTCTGCGCCAGATAATCGACTACCGAATCGTATTGCCGCCCAAATGTCAACGTGCCAAAGCGCTCCGCGCTCAAGCCGACGAAAGCCTGCCGCCCGAACATCCGGCCACCCTGATTGAATCGCCCGGAACTCAGGTCGAAACCATTCTCGAGCTGGAAAATCGCCTTGAGGCCGCCACCCAGTTCCTCCGCGCCCTTGAGCCCCCATCGGCTGCCTTGCGCATAGCCGCTCGCCAACTCGTAGACATGCCCGCGGCCGGCGTTGTTCGTGTAGTTGATACCTTCGTCGAGTACGCCGTACAGCGTAACGCTCGTCTGCGCCGAAGCTGGTGCGCTAAAAGCGGCGGACACAGCGGTGGAAACAGCGAGCGCGAACACTTGCTTGTTCATGACGATCCCCCTGCACTCGAGTAACGGGCCTAACTCGATCCGACGCCTTCTTCTTGACCCAACGACAACGCGCTTCTGGAAGCCTGACGCGCTTACGGGAAATCCTCACACGCCGTAAGCCGTCCGTCCATTGGGTGTCGCCTGGATATGTCAAAACGTTGCGAAATCTCCACTGTCCTTAAACGCCTATTCAGCGGACAACCCATGCGGGCGCGCTTCCCAAGTGCACGACTCAAAGCAGACTTGTCACAGAAAGAAATATAATTGCTGACTTTCGCGGCACCCCAGCGGAACTCCGCCGCGCTGCCCGGGTCATTTTTACTGCATCGTGCAACCGTGCCTTCACCGCCGGTTGAAAGCGGCAACGCGGTTGCGTGGCCGCCTCAGCACTCATCCCACTATTCCAAAGCCTTGTGAGACGCCCGACGCGCTGAAAGAGCGCGCCGTCGCACGGGGCTGCTTTTGGCATAAAAACAATGAAACTGTCGCAATCCCGTTTAGTCGAGCTCGACTTTTTTCGCGGACTCGTTCTGCTCATCATCGTGGTGGACCACATCGGCGGAAGTATTTTGTCGCGCGTCACGCTGCACGCGTACGCGCTGTGCGACGCCGCGGAAGTCTTCGTCTTTCTCGGCGGCTTTGCCACCGCGACGGCCTACGCGGCGCTCGCCGAGCGGCGTAGCGAAACCATCGCGCGCAACCGCTTCCTGCGGCGCTCGCTGGAAATCTATCGCGCGTTTCTCGTCACCGCCGGCCTGATGCTGCTCGTGAGCGCGGTCCTGAACGCATTCAGCATCGAGGCGCCGAATCTCGCGATCACCGACCTCGACGATCTGATGGACACGCCCGTCGCCGCCATGCGTGACATCCTGTTGTTCCGCCGCCAGCCTTACCTTGCGTCGGTGCTGCCCATGTACGCTTTCTTCGCACTGCTCGTGCCGATGATCCTGCCGCTTGCGCGCAGCAAGCCCTGGCTTCTGCTTGCCGGCAGCGTCGCGCTGTGGGCCGGCGCGCCGGCCGTCAACGCCTATCTGCCGGCCGCACCCGACATGCATTGGGACTTCAACCCGTTCGCCTGGCAGTTGCTGTTCGTGCTCGGCGCGCTTGCGCGTTGCCAGCCGGTCTATCAGCGAGTGAGCGAACATCGCCTCGGCTGGCTCGCCACTCTCGCGGCGTGCTCGATAGTGGCGGTCGCGGCTTACTACAAGCTCTTCATTGAACGCGAGCCGCTCGATGCGAGCTTCAAGCAGAATCTGTCCTACTTGCGAGCGGTTAACTTCCTCGCCATCGCATGGCTTGTCGCCAACCTGATCGAGCTTGGCTGGGCGAAAAAGCTCGCCGAGTTGCTGCCGTTGATCGGCGTCATAGGACGTAAGGGGCTGCTTTGCTTCATCGCCGGCGCAGTGATCTCGCTCGTGGTGGACTCGGTGCTGTACGCGGCAACCGACGGCTATCTGAACTATCCGCTAGGCCTGCTCGCCGATGCGTGCGCGGTCACGGCCCTCTTCGCCGTCGCGTGTGGGACCGAGCCGCTCAAGCGCCTCGTGACACGTCTTTTCAGCACGCGGCTCCGCACGTCGCCGTAAAGCGCCCGAAGGCACATGCGCACGGCAGCACGCGGATGCGTCGCTCTGCACGGCTCCTACCAGCGCGTGCCTGGCATTCAGCACAGAGGATCGCCGCAAACCTCTTTGGTCAAAGATCCACCGGATGCTGATAGCATGACGGCCGCGCCTCATCCGGCGCGGCTGCTTCCTACCCTGACATGCGTCTATTCCTACACTCCGTGCTGGCTGTTCTTTGCGCTGCTTGCGGCGCTTCGTCTTCTGCAAGCACGGTAACGAATCGAAGCTTCCATTCGTCCGCGCTCGGACGCGACTGGTCCTACACGCTTTATCTGCCGACCGGCTATCGTCCGGACGCGGCGCGCATTCCGGTCATCTATCTCCTGCACGGCAACAATGGCGACGCGAATGACTGGATCACCCAAGGCCATCTGCAAAGCACGGTCGACGCGCTGATCGAGCACCACGATATCCCGCCGGTCGCGGTCGTGATGCCGCAAGGCGGCACCGATTGGTACGTCGATCGCAAGGAGAAGATGGAAACCGCTTTCTTCGACGATCTCCTGCCCGAGATAGAAACGCACTACGCCGTGTCGACGCAGCGCGCGGGGCGGATGATCGGCGGCGTCTCGATGGGCGGCTTCGGCGCGTTGCGCTACGTGATGACGCAGCCGGAACGGTTTTGCGGCGCACTGTTGCTGAGCCCCGCGATCTATGCGAACGAGCCGCCGCGCGGTTCGGCCGCGCGGCGTGTCGGCGTGTTCGGCGAGCGCCAATTCGATGCGCGCATCTGGCATGAGTTGAACTATCCGGCGCAATGGGAGCGCTATATGAGCCGGCCCTATCGCGTGCCTATCTTCATCGCCGCCGGCGACGACGATCTCGCAATTCAGGCCGATGCGTCATTGCTTTACACGCAGCTTCGGATAGCAGGCAATCCGGCAGCGCTGCGCATTATCGACGGCGGCCACACCTGGGACGTATGGAGCGCCCTGCTGCCGGGTGCATTGAGATACACGCTCGGCTGCGCCAGACTGCCGGCGCAGGAACATCCGTCGAATCACCGGCCCTGAGCCGGGCGCCGCGCGGATGCCTGAGCCGCGCATCGCAACAATGCGCATGCAACTATTGCACGAGGTCGGTCCAGAGCACCATCAGCACGGTCATCAGCGCCGGTCCGATAAAGAGGCCGAGCAGGCCGAACGTCTCAGCGCCGCCGAGAATGCCGAACAGCACGAGCAGAAAAGGCAGGCGCGTCGAATTGCCGATCAGTACCGGCCGCACGAAATGCTCGGCGACGAACACCACGATCGAACCGAACACCAGTAGACCGATTGCGCTCGCCACCGACCCTTGCGAAAACAGCCACAACGCGGCGAGGCTAAAGGTAAGCGGCGCGCAGAACGGCAACATCGCGGCAATCGCCGTGATGAGCGCGAGCAGCGCCACGTGCGGCAGGCCAGTCACGAAATAGGCGACGCCGAGCAACGCGCCTTCGCCTAGTCCCACCACCACCAGTCCCGACACGGTGCCCCGTACCGCCGTGGCCATGCGCTGGACGAGCTGCGCGCCGTCTTCGCCGAAACCGCGCCGCAGGCCTCTGGTCAATGCACCCGACAGACGCGGCCCTGCCTGGAAGATCACGAACAACGTCACGAGCACGAACGCGAAGACGGTGACCGCATGCACGGCGCGCGCGCCGAAGTGCCGCCCTAGCGTGACGACCGTGTTGCTGTGCAAGCCCTTCATCGCCGCGGAATCGCGCAAGGGCGGCGCGAGATAGGTCTGCCACCAGGCCGCGACCTGCTGCGCACCGAACGGCAACCGGTGAAGGAAATCCGGCATTGCGATGCCGTTCTCCTCCGCGGTCTTGAACCACTCGGTGAGGTCATGCGCTTCGCGCAAGGCCTGCGCAAGGCCGATGCCGACCGGCAACGCTACGAGCAAGGCTATCGCAAGTGTCAGCACGGCCGCAATCAAGGTCGTACGCCCGGTGAGCCAACGGTTGCCTTCGACCTTGCGCAGCAGCGGCCATAGCGCGATGGCCAGCACGCCTGCCCAGGCGACCACCGCAATGAAGTCGCGCACGACCCACAACGCCAGCAGCACGAGCCCGATGTAAAGCACCAGCGAAGCCGCTCTCTGCTTCTTGAGGCGCCCAGGCGTCGCCAGCGACACCGTGGAATGCGTCGACTCTGGCGGGGTGGCGGGTGGACGTGAATTCATGTGAGCTCTTCTATTCATGCATGTATGTTGAGACCGGGATGCGCGCGAGCCGACCCGAAAAAGCCAAACTTGTTAGACTTGCGGGACGCGCTCGAACCATGACAACGACATCTTAAAGGAAGCGCGCGAATGCCTCTGACCGCCGTTTTGGTGTCTCAGCGGCTACAACACTGCGTTGCAAAAAGCGCTCCTATCTCACTTTGCGCTAGCAAGCGCAGCGCCAGGCCCCGCCAGTTCAAGCCCCATCTAAAGTCAAGTCGGATTGTTGCTAATTGGGGAACAGTGTTTCAACGGGGACACAATGGCTCTCAGGGGCGCGCGGGTCTACATTCGGCACACTCACAAATACGGAGCCGACGATGATGACCCTGGAGTCCATCCCCCTTGACGGTACCAACGGCATACGCATCGAAATTCTCGAGCGCTCCGACACGACGCTGGTGATCCGCTGGGTCGAGCCTGGACGATGTCATTACGGCGAGCAGCGTTGGCGGCGCAGGTCCGCGCACACT
The DNA here is from genome assembly GCF_032806925.1 of Paraburkholderia kirstenboschensis. NCBI lineage: Bacteria > Pseudomonadati > Pseudomonadota > Betaproteobacteria > Burkholderiales > Burkholderiaceae > Paraburkholderia > Paraburkholderia kirstenboschensis. The sequence goes on from NZ_CP136512.1 coordinate 70,519, forward strand.
TCGGGAACGTGCGCAGTGACGCGTCGCAAGATTCGACGCGGCGACGCGGTATTCAAGCCGGCCGAGCGCCCAGCGCCGTCGAATGCTTCAGCCATGATCTGCGCCGAAATCGTCGGCGCGCTACCTGCCGAAGCCTGACTTTTCTGCTGTATTCCCGCCTGCATGCCGGCGCGGCTGTCCGGTTCCCCGACCGCGCCGCCCGAAAAGCCCCCCCGATTGCGGCCCTTCGCCACGTGCGTTAAGGTGGACCTGCTTGCGTCAAGTCATCCTGCCGGCTCACCGCGCGGCGGTAAAGTGACGTGCATCTCCACCAATCGCGCCGTGCGCGCCACGGCGCCGCTTGAGGGCATACCATGGCAGAAGACACGCCGCATCCGTCGACCCGGCCGGACACCCGCGCGGCGAGCGCGCCTCCCACTCCGCTAGTCGCTCCGCAGCAATTTTCCACCGACGTCCTGCTCGAAAAGTACGCGAAAGGCGACGAGCAATCCGCCGACGACGTCTTCAAGCGCGTCGCCCGCGGCGTCGCCGAGGCCGAGCCGCCGGAACTGCGCGAATCGGTAGAAGCGCTTTTCGTCGACAACCTGCGGCACGGCGCGCTCGGCGCCGGCCGGATCATGAGCGCGGCGGGCACCGGCATCGCGGCCACGCTGATCAACTGCTTCGTGCAGCCGGTCGGCGACGCGATTCAAGGCGTCGACGAACAAGGGCTCCCCGGCATCTACGTCGCACTGCTGCAGGCAGCGGAGACGATGCGGCGCGGCGGCGGCGTCGGCTACAACTTTTCGGCGATCCGGCCCAAGGGCGCGCGCGTTCACACCACGAGTTCGTCTGCGTCCGGTCCGTGCAGTTATATGGATGTGTTCGACGCGTCCTGCCGCACGGTCGAAAGCGCGGGGTCGCGGCGCGGTGCCCAGATGGCCGTGCTCGACTGCGATCATCCGGACCTGCTCGAATTCATCGAGGCGAAGCATTCGAAGGGACGCTGGAACAACTTCAACGTCTCCGTCGGCGTGACCGACGAATTCATGCGGGCGGTCGAAGAAGATCAACCCTGGCAACTCGTGCATCGCGCCGAACCATCGCCGGCGCTGCGCGCGGCAGGCGACGTCAGGCAGCGGGACGACGGTCTGTGGGTGTACAGCGAGCGGCCCGCGCGCGAGATCTGGGACCGCATCATGCGCTCCACTTACGACGTCGCCGAACCGGGCATCGTCTTCATCTCGCGGATGAACGACGACAACAACCTGCGCGCCGTCGAAACGATTCGCGCGACCAACCCATGCGGCGAGCAACCGCTGCCCGCTTACGGCTGCTGCAATCTCGGCCCGTTGAATCTCACGCGTTTCGTGGTCGATCCGTTCGCGCAAATGAAAGGCGGCAAGCCGTCATTCGACTGGGACGGTCTCGCGAGGCGCACGCGCACGCAGGTGCGCTTTCTCGACAACGTGCTCGACGTCACGCTGTGGCCGCTGCCGCAGCAATACGACGAATCGCGCGCGAAACGGCGTATCGGCGTGGGCTTTACCGGACTCGGCGACACGCTCGTGATGCTCGGCTTGCGCTACAACTCGCAGGAAGGCCGCGACTTCGCCGTGAGCATTGCGCGGCTGATGCGCGACGAGGCGTATCGCGCTTCGGTGGAACTCGCCAGGGAGCGCGGCGCGTTTGCGCTCTTCGATGCCGCGCGCTACCTCGAAGCCGGCACCTTCGCATCGCGCCTGCCCGATGACATCAAGGAGGCGATTCGCCGGCATGGTATTCGCAATAGCCATCTTCTGTCGATCGCGCCGACCGGCACCGTCAGCCTCGCATTCGCCGACAATGCGTCCAACGGCATCGAGCCCGCATTCTCGTGGACCTACACGCGCATGAAGGTGATGGCAGACGGCGGCCGTGAATCGTTCGATGTCGAAGACTACGCATACCGGCTTTATCGCGAGCTGGGCGGCGACGTGAGCCGGTTGCCCGACTATTTTGTCAGCGCACTCGAAATGTCCGCGCGCGATCATCTGGACATGATGGCGGCCGTGCAGCCTTACGTGGACACGTCGATCTCGAAGACGGTCAACGTGCCCGCGGACTATCCGTTCGGAGCCTTCGAAAGCCTCTATTTCGATGCGTGGAAAAGCGGCCTCAAGGGTCTCGCCACGTATCGGCCGAACGAAACGCTCGGCGCGGTGCTCAGCGTGAGCCCGCCGCAAGCCGACGACACGCTGGCAGAAACCGATCTCGATCCGCTGCGTATCGCGATCGACCATCGGCCGAAAGGCGAGTTGCCGGCGATAATCGAGAAGGTCGAGTATCTGACGCAAGCCGGCAAAAAATCGCTGTACGTCGCGGTCTCGTTTATCGAAGTGACGGGGCGTCTCGGCGGTGAAGACGTGACGATCGAGCGGCCCATCGAGTTCTTTATTCCAACCGGTCAGCGCGACGAATCGCAGCAATGGATCACGGCGACCATGCGTTCGCTGTCGCTCGCCGCGCGAGGCGGGTTCGTCGCGCGCAATCTGCAGGATATGCGCAAGGTGTCGTGGGATCGCGGGCAAGTGCGTCTTGGCGAAGTGCAGCGTCTGGACGGTCACCGCACACCGCGCTGGCACGATTCGGAAGTAGCCGCCCTCGCCTTTGCAATCCAACAGATCCTGCACCGCCGTGGATTCCTCGATGCCGAGGGCAATCAGGTTCCATCGCGTCTGCTCGCGCGTTTGCCGCGCGGACACATGAAAGCGGAAACCGCGCTGCCCGCGGACTTCGGCATTCGCCCGCATCCGGGCGAAGCCGAAACCAGCGCGTTGCAATTGACTCGGCCTGGCGCGCCACCAGGACTCCATACGATGCTGGGGCGCAAATGCGGGTCATGCGGTGCGAACGCCGTGATCCGCAAGGACGGCTGCGACTTCTGCACGGCGTGCGGCGAAGTGGGGGCTTGCGGGTGAGTCGGCGCGGGCCGCTAAGTATCGGAAGTTGGGGGAGACAGCATAAGTTGATATATAGGGCATCACGGTAAGCAGCGCTCGCATACTGGGCGGATTCGACCGGTCGTCGCAACACCTTTGATCGAGGAGGCGTTGCATGGGACGAAGTGCAAAGCAGGTGTATCGGTTGACAGGGCGAGCAGCGATGTACTCGCCGGGCGCGCCATCACTTGGACATGAGATCGAGCGTCGGTTTTGGCAACAGATCGCGACTGGTATTACAAGCGAGAAAGCAGCGGAGGCGGTAGGCGCATCTCAAGCGGTGGGCTCGCGCTGGTTCCGCTATCGTGGCGGCATGCCACTATTCATGTCCAAACCCATCGCTGGTCGATACTTGTCGTTCGCTGAGCGAGAAGAAATAGCCTTGCTCTCTGTCCAGGGGTTCGGGGTGCGCGAGATCGCCCGCCGTATCGGACGAAATGCATCAACCGTATCACGAGAACTTACGCGCAATGCTGCGACTCGAGGTGGGTGTCTCGAGTATCGTGCTTCGGTTGCGCAGTGGAAGGCAGAACGGTTCGCTAAACGACCCAAGCCCGCGAAACTGGCGACTAATGTAGAACTGCGTCAATATGTACAGGAGCGCTTGGAGGGCAAGGTACATGATGCTGACGGTCGTAAAATTGCCGGGCCCAGGCAGGCACCGTTTAAGGGGCGAAATAAGCCGCATCGCGGGGACCGAAAGTGGGTCAACGGCTGGTCACCCGAACAAATTGCTAATCGGTTGCCCGTAGATTTCCCGGATGATGAGTCTATGCGCATCTCTCACGAAGCCATTTATCAAGCGCTTTATATTCAAGGGCGCGGCGCACTCAAGCGCGAGCTGGTGGGCTGCCTGCGCACCGGGCGCGCGTTGCGCGTTCCGCGAGCGAGAGCACGTGCTAAGGCGTGGGCGCATGTCAGTGAACAGGTGATGATTTCCAGTCGGCCTGCAGAGGCGGAAGATCGTGCTGTGCCGGGCCATTGGGAAGGCGACCTCCTCATTGGCCTGAATCGATCCGCCATCGGGACGCTGGTGGAAAGATCAAGCCGTTTCACAATGCTCGTGCATTTACCTCGAGAGAAAGGCTACGGGTTGATTCCGCGGACGAAGAACGGGCCTGCGCTAGCCGGCTACGGGGCCGTCACGATGGCCAACGCACTCAAGAAGACTGTGACAGGCTTGCCTGCTGAGTTATGGCGGTCATTGACATGGGATCGTGGCAAGGAGCTTTCCGATCACGCCCGCTTCACTATAGAGTCTGGCGTGAAAGTATTCTTCGCCGACCCGCAAAGCCCGTGGCAGCGTGGCACGAATGAAAACACCAACGGACTTCTACGACAATACTTTCCAAAAGGCACAGACCTGTCCCGGTGGAGTGCTCGGGAGATCCGAGCCGTTGCTAATACGTTGAACTCAAGGCCGCGAAAAACTCTTGGATGGAAGACGCCTGCGGAAGCCCTGGACGAGTACCTAAGGTCTGTTCAACAATCCAGTGTTGCGACGACCGGTCGAATCCGCCCTGACAGCCTCTGTCACTATGATGAATGCAGCTCCCCAGCGCCGGTCTGCGCGTTCGCACAGCAGCTTCTAGCGCCGCAAGCGTTAGCTCTGTATCGCAAGCCGATGCGGGCGTACCGTACGGCACTGTTGCCAAGGCAATGGCGGCAATCGAGCATGCTGGCGTGACGAAGCTTGCCGTGGTGACAAAGGGCACGGGTCAATGACGCAGCGATACGCGCGCCAAGATGAACTCGACACGGCGTGACAACGCTCCGCAGCGAAGTCTCGGCAGCTAAATGCCGATGCGGCAATTGCATATCGCCAGAACTTCGAAAGCCATAAGCGGGCGCGCGTTAGCATAGACAGTTTCCACACTCTGTCTCGGAGTCACAGGCGATGTCCAACCCTCCCCGCTTCGGCGTTTGGGCGCTCGTACATGGAAGCCGTGCGGCGCTACAGGATCCCGCGGAACCGTACGACGCCTCGTGGGCACGCAATAAGGCCCTCGTGCTCGAAGCCGAGCGGCTCGGCTACGACTCTGTGCTCGTCGCGCAGCACACCGTCAATCCGCATGACCCTTCGCTCGATCAACTCGAAGCGTGGACCGCGTCGGCCGCGTTAGCGGCGCTGACTTCGCGCATCGAGATCATCGCCGCGATCAAACCGTATCTGTACCATCCGGTGGTGCTCGCGAAAATGGCGCAGCAGATAGAACACATCAGCGGCGGACGTTTCGCGATCAACCTCGTCAACGCGTGGAATCGTCCGGAACTCGAACGCGCCGGCATTGGCTTTGCCGAACACGACGAGCGCTACGCATACGGCCGCGAATGGATCTCGGTCGTGGACGCATTGTTGCGCGGCGAAGCCGTCACCCATCGCGGAGACAATTTTCGCATCGACGACTATCAGTTGCGTCCGGCCGATCCGTTCCGCGCGCGGCCACGCATTTATGTCGGCGGCGAGTCGGAGCCGGCGCGCTCGCTCGTGGCCGCTCATGGCGACGTGTGGTTCATCAACGGGCAGCCGCACGACGACGTGGCGGGTCTTATCGCGGATGTCTCGTCGCGTGCGCGGCCTCCTGGCCACGATGCGTTGCGCTTCGGCCTGTCGGCCTTCGTGATCGCTCGGGAGACGCAGGCCGCCGCCGATGCTCACCTCGATCACCTGTTCGCCCTTGCAGACCTCGACAAGCCGCTCCGCGAGCGGCAAAAGGCCAACATCGATCCGAATGCGGTCATGCACCAGACGTTCGCGCGCTCACCTCGGGTGGGTTCGAACGGCGGCACGGCTGCGGGCCTCGTCGGCGACTACGACACGGTCGCTCGACGCGTCGTCGACTTCCATCGTGCCGGCATCGAACTGTTCATGCTGCAGTTCCAGCCTTTCGAGGCGGACATGGCCGCTTTCGCCGAGGAAGTCATGCCGCGCGTGCGTCGTCTGCTTGGCTGAACGCGCGGGTCATCGCATTCGAGTCGCAAGCAGAGACCGCGCGCACGTCTAAAAGAACGTGCCGGTCGGCGGCAAGTGGCCAGTCAGCAGATGTTGCCCGAGCAGACGCTCCTTATATAACCGCGGATTGTGCGAGGCAATCACCTTGATGTTGCGCCAGTGCCGGTCCAGCGCGCCGAAACGTGAGACGACCGAGCCCGAGCCGAGATCGATCAGCCAGCTTGCTATTTGCGGAGCGAGGTCGTCGATGACGACTTTGGCTTCCGACGCCACGAGCGTGGCGGCGAGCGTGGCTTCATATTCGCCGCTTGTGCCGTAAGCGTCCCATGCGCGCTGGAGGGCAGCGACTGCGCGGTCAGCGGTAGCTTCGACGCTCGCCGCATAGGCGCGGATACGTCCGAGTTGCGACTGAAGCACGGGTTCGTCGGCAGGATGCGCGGCTTCGCCGTGATAAAAATTGCGGCTCCGCGTGCGCAACACTTCGACGGCATCCAGCGCGACCCGGCGCACGATGCCCGCAATGCAGTTGGTCAGATAAACCTGGTGGAACGTGAAGCCCCAAGGCGCGGCCTCGTCCGGTCGCGGAGGATCAAGCGGGTACAGGTGTGCCGCAGGCACGGTGACGTCGCGAAAGCGGGCCGTGCCCGAGCCGGTCAGCCGCTGGCCGAAACCGTTCCAGTCGTCGCCGTTGCTCACGCCCGCGCCGCGCTCCAGCACGTATTGCACAGTTCGCCCCGCGCGGCTCTCCACAGCCGAGCCGATAAATGCGTCGTTGTACAAATTTCCCGTTGCGTATACCTTCTCCCCCGAACCGACATAGAGGTCGCGCGAAGCGTCCCATTCCAGCCGGCTCAAAACCTTTGTAGGACGCGCCCCGGCCGCGGTTACATCGCTCTCGGTAAAGCTCAAGCCAACGGTCTTTCTCTGCGCGGTGAGTCCCAGCACGTGCGCGTGGAACGGATGATCCTTCTTCCTGAGCGCCGTCTCGACCTGCCACAGATGATTGCGGAACGCATGCGCAATGTTCGAATCCGCCGCGGCCACGTCGCGAGCGACGACGAACAGACCGCCGAGCGACACGCCGTGGCCTCCCTCGTCCAACGGCAGGCGCAGCGCGCCAAAGCCGAGCGCCTTCAGCTCTGTGATCTCATCGTGCGGTAGACGATGCTCGCGTTCGCGCGTCGCCGCGGTCGCTGAGATATCGGCGAGAATCTTCGCGAAGCCGAGCGTTACGGTCAGCGGCGAGACGCCCCGCGCGTAACTCGCTTCCTTGATGCTATTGGTATCAGTCATGCGGGCGCCCGGGTTCAAACTCTGATGCTGTAGTCGGCAACCTTGATGCGCGAGTTGATTATCTTGCGCTCCGCGAGCCAGTCGGCGGCGCGCTGAAATTGCGCGATGAAGGCGGCGTCGTCTGCCTCGTGGAACTGGTTCACGCGCTTGAGACTCGCCAGATAGTCGCGCACCTGGTCCGGATATTTGCCCTCGCGCTGCACGAGCTGCTCTGCTTCCGCCGAGTGGGCCGACTGCCACGCCCCTTCCACGTGATACGCGTCGATTACCGCGCGAATCAGCTCGGAGTTTTCTTCGGTGAACTTGCGGCGCGTGACCAGCGAACTGTAGTCGATCAGAAAGTCCAGGTCGCGGCCTTCGTTGAAAATGTCCTTCGCGTCATTCGAAAAGCGCGCAATGTCCACGCCCGGCGACCACATCGACCACGCATCGACCTTGCCCTGCGCAAAAGCCGGCGCCGCATCGGGTGGATTCAGATAAACGAATTGCACCTTGTCGCGGTCGACGCGATGTTTCTCCAGCGCCGCGATCAGCAGGAATTCGCCAAGTCCTGAGCGGTTCACGGCGACCTTGCGGCCCGCGAGATCCGCGACCGAATTGATGCCGCTCGTCTTCTTCGCGATGATCGAAGTGGAGCGCGGCGAATAGATGTCGAACGCGTTGAAGACGATCGGCGAGCCGGCCAGCATCGCGGCAAGTGCCGGTGTCGTCGAGCCCCAGAAGCCGAAGTCCGCGCTGCCGCCGACGACAGCCTGAATGGACGGCGCATGGTTCGGGAACGGCCCGATCCATTCGACCTTGATGCCCTTGGCCGCGAGCGTCTTCTCGAATACGCCGCGCTGCTTCGCGATGTCCGGCAGGCTACCGTAGCCCCAGCCAATGCGTACCGTGTCGGTGTTGCGCGTCAGCTTGCGCGGCTCGGCTGCGTGCGCAGGAAAGAGCCCTCCGGCAGCGACGCCGGCCAGCAGGCCGCCCGCCGCGCGCAACACCAGGCGGCGGCTCAACAATGAATCAGTCATGCTTTTGGGTCCTTCGGTTGATGGCGATATCTGTTAGTGAGAAGGGACGCCCAGCTCGTCGAGCAGAATGCGACGCAGCGTGCCGGCCTGCTCTTTCGGCCGGAAGGAGGCCGCGATGCGGCCGGCGCGCATCACGAGAATCCTGTCGGCGAGGGTCAGCGCTTCGTCGACGTCGTGCGTGACGATCAGCACGCCGGGCTGGTGCAGCGCGACGAGCTCCTTGACGAGTCCGTGCATCTTGATGCGAGTCAGCGCGTCGAGCGCGGCGAACGGCTCATCGAGCAGAAGGAGCGCCGGCTCCGGAACGAGCGCCCGTGCGAGCGCCACGCGCTGAGCCTGACCGCCTGAGAGGTTGCGCGGCCAGTCGTCTTCGCGGCCGGCAAGTCCGACCTCGGCGAGCGCAAGCGCGGCGCCGTGGCGGCCAATCGTCTTTTCATGACCGAGCGCGACGTTTTCCCACAGCGTCGCCCAAGGCAACAGACGATGCTCCTGGAAGACGACCGACGGGCGCTCCGGCGCGCGGATCGTCCCCGCGTCGGGCAGATCGAGTCCCGCAAGCGCACGCAGCAACGTCGTCTTGCCGCAGCCGCTCTCGCCGAGCAGCGCGACGAATTCACCCTTGTGAATGTCGAGGTCCAGAGAGTCGATTACGACGCGGCTGCCATAGCGCCGCTGCAATCCACGGACCGCTACGGCCAGTGTGTGCGCGCCGGCGTTGATGTTGACCGGGTCTGCAGCGACATGATCGCGGACGGTGGCGATGCGTTCGCTCACTTGCTTGCTCCTTTCGCGTAGTTCGCGTGCCACGACAGGAAGCGGGCTTCCAGCAGCCGCACGAGCGCGTCCGCCACGACGCCGATCATCGCGTAGACGATCATGGTCAGGACGATCACGTTCGTGTTGAGAAATTCGCGCGCATCCATCGCCAGGAAGCCGAGACCTTTCGTCGTGGCGAGCGTTTCGGCGATGACCAGCGCGAGCCACGCATGCGCGAGCGCATAGCGCACGCCGGTGAGAATCGACGGCATTGCCCCCGGAAGAATGATTCGCCGCACGACCGCCGCCCGATCGAGCCCGACGACACGCGCCAGCTCCATCAGCTTCGGATCCAGCTGGCGAATGCCGAGCATCGTATTGATATAAATCGGGAAGAACACCGCCAGCGCGACCAGGAAAATCTTCGCGGTTTCGCCGACTCCGAACCAGACGATCACAAGCGGCAGCATCGCGAGGAACGGAATAGCGCGCACCATCTGGATCGAGCGATCGAGAAGCGCCTGCGCGAGCGGCGAAAAACCGACGAGAATGCCGAGTGCAAGGCCGAGCGTTCCGCCGATGACAAACCCGCCCGCGGCGCGCAGCAGTGAGACACCGAGATGAACGAAGAGGTCGCCGTTACGGGCCAGGTTAAGCGCCGTTTCCAGGACGCTGCTTGGGGCAGGCAGCACTTGCGGTGCAATGAGCCCGAGGCGGGCCGCAGCTTCCCATAGCAGCACAACGGCGGCCGGAATCATCCACGAAAGCCAGCTGTACAGCGTCGTCCTGGGAACGCCCGAGCGGGTTGGTTGAGCAGCGACATAGCGGCTGCGGGTAGAAGTCAGGTCGGCCATGCCATTTCCATGTCAGCTGTGGAGACGGCGCGCGGCGGTGCGAATCAGAAGCCGATCGTCACTGCGCAGAGCGCCATTGCTTTGCCTTTGATGAAGGAGACTCGCGGTGCGGCTTTCTTGCGGGCGTCGAGCCGCCCCATTCCGGGGAGCGAGCATGGACGCTCGCGCCCAGTGCGAGGGGCTTTCAACCCGTCGCGAAACAAGCTGACTATTAGAAGCTGTCAGGCGACGCCATGACAAACGCTTTTTTATGCTTTACTTTCCAGCAATCGCGCCTGGAGGTTCGCAGCATTGCTGGACGGCTTATGTCTTCGCTTCAAGACGCCGTCTCCGCAGCTAGCGCGCCGCCCAGATAGGCGTCCCGAATCCGCTGGTCGCCCAGCAACTCGTTGGCCTTGCCCGAAAGCACGACCCGTCCGGTCTGCAATACATATCCGCGATGCGCGATCTGTAGCGCGAGACTCGCGTTCTGTTCGACCATGAAGAAAGTCACGCCCTGCTGGTTAACCGTGCGAATGAGATCCAGCACCTTGTCGACGTAGAGCGGCGAGAGGCCCATCGTCGGCTCGTCCATGCAGACGAGCGCGGGACGGCTCATCAATGCGCGCGCCATCGCGAGCATCTGCTGCTCGCCGCCCGACAACGTGCCGGCGCGCTGCGCCAGTCGCTCCTTCACGCGCGGGAAAAGCTCGAGCATGCGCTCGTAGTCTTGCGCAATTCCGTCGCGGTCGCGTCGCGTGAAAGCGCCCATCAGCAGGTTCTCTCGGACCGTCATGTCGCCGAACAGACGGCGCGCTTCCGGTACTGACGCGACCCCGAGCCTCACGATCTGCGGGGTCAGCAGACCGTTAATGATCTTGCCGTCGAACGTGATACTGCCCGCCCGAGGCCGATGGAGACCGAGGATGATCTTCATCGCGGTCGACTTGCCGCTCGCGTTGCCGCCGAGCAAACTGACAATCTCGCCGAGCGGCACGTCGAGATTCACACCGAAGTGGACCTGCACCTGGCCGTAAAAGGTGTCGATTCCTTCAAGCTTGAGAAGCGGTTCTGTCATGGCTAGCGTATTCTTCGCGGCGAGTTGGACAAGTCGTGGCGTTCACGCGTGCTGCGCGCCCGCTATAGATGGGTCGAGTCGAGCGACGCCTGCGTCATTGCTTACCGGCGCTTTGCCACCCACGTGCCGATGCCCCAGATACGCTTCGATTACGGCCGGGTCGTTGCGCACGACATCGGGTAGACCGGCGGCGATCTTCCGTCCGTTGTCGAGCACGAGCACGTGGGCGGAAAGGCGCATCACCAGATCCAGTTTGTGCTCGATCAGCAGGATGGTCAGCCCGTCGCTCTTGAGTTCGGCAATCAGTTCCAGCATCTCGGCAGTTTCCGATTCATTCATGCCTGCCGTCGGCTCGTCCAGCAACAGCATGCGAGGCCGCAACGCCAGTGCACGCGCAATCTCCACACGCCGCCGATTCGCGTATGACAGACTATGCGCCGGCTGGTCCATGCGCGGCGTTAGGCGCGTGCCGAATCGCGCGATGATCGCTTCGGCATCGGCGCGCAATGCTTCTTCCTCCCGACGCAGCGTGGCGGGACGCATCAGCGCCCGCAGCACTTCCGAAAACGCGCCGACCACCGGCCACCCAGGTCTCGCGAACTTCAGCCGCGAATGCGCGCCGATCAGCACGTTGTCGAGCACGCTCAGGTTGCCGAATACGCGGCCATGCTGGAACGTCCGCGCCACACCCCGCGCAGCGAGACGCTCGGGCGAGATGCCCGCGACGTTTTCGCCGTCGAGGCGAACCTCGCCCTCGTCCGGAACATCCATGCCGGTCAGCAGATTGAATAGCGTCGATTTACCCGCACCGTTAGGTCCTATCACGCTCACGCACTCGCCGCGCGCGACGGAAAAGTTGACGCTATCCACCGCGATGAGTCCGTCGAAGCGCCGCGTCACGCGGCGTACGTCGAGCAAAATGTCTCCACTATGGGTCGTTGCCTGAGTCATCGTGTTGTCCTCATGCAGTGCCGAACAAACCTTGCGGGCGAAAGCGCACCAGCACAAGCAGCACGACACCGTAGATCAGCATGCTGTAGTCGGCGGCGAAGCGAAACAGTTCGGGCAAGCTGATCAGCGCAACGGCACCGACCACCGCGCCGGCCACGCTGCCGAGGCCGCCGAGTATCACCATCGTCAGCGCGAGAATCGAGACTTGCGAATCGAACGTCTGGTAGTTGATGTAGCTATACAGATGCGCCGCGATGGCCCCGCCGATGCCTGCCGCGAAACCGCCGCAGGCGAAGGCGATCGCCTTGTAGCGGTTAGGTCGTACGCCGTATGCGCGCGCCGCTACGTCGTCCTCGCGAATCGCGCGCCACGTTCGCCCAAGATGCGAGTGCAACAGCCGCACCTGCAACAGGCCGAGCGCGACCAGCACCGCGAGCGCGAACCAGTAGACCGCTCGCGAGCTCGCGAGGGGCCAGCCGAACAGTGAAAGCGGCGCAATGCCGGTAATGCCCACGGGACCGCGAGTCAGGCCGTCCCAATTCAACACGACGAGCCCGACGATCTCGCCTATGCCGAGCGTCGCGATCGACACATAGTGGCCGCGCAGCCGGAACGACGGATAAACGAGCAGCGTGCCTATCCCAGCGGTCATGACGCCTGCGAGAGGAATCGTCACGCCGGGCGACCAGCCCAGATTGGTGGACAAGAGCGCGGAAGCGTATGCGCCGATCAGCAGCAACGCCGCGTGTCCGAGCGAAATCTGGCCGACCGTGCCCGCGACCAGCGTCAGGCTTAACGCAAGCAAGCCATAGATCCAGCCATTCGTCAGCGTTTGCAGCAAATACGATGACGACGTGACGAGCGGCAGCACGAAGGCAGCGATCACCACTGTCGCGACGACACGGCGTGGCAAGCGCAACGCCCGCCGGAACGAAAGAAACGTGCCCGTCAGCGGCTCGGGCGGCAAACGCCGGTTGGAGCTGAACAGTCCGTTGGGACGCCACACGAGAAACACCAACAGCAGCACGAAGGCGAACAGATCCCGATAGCTCGTGCCGAAGAGCGCCACGCCATAACTCTCGACCAGACCGAGCAGCAGGCTTCCGGCGATTGCGCCGGGCACATTGCCCAAACCGCCGATGAGCAGCGCGACGACGCCCTTGAGCGTTGCCTGAAAACCCATCGCGGGGTCGATGCTGTTGTAGTACATGCCCACCAGCAGACCGCTCAAGCCCCCGAGTCCGCACGCGATAGCGAACACGGCACGGTTGACCGCGTGAACATTCACACCCATCTGTTGCGCAGCGTCGCGGTCCTGTGCGGTTGCACGCACGGCCCAGCCGAGCCGCGTGAAGCGCAGGAACACATAGAGCACTGCCGCAGCGCCAACACCGGTTGCGGCAATCAACACGTCGAGCGAGCCGAGCGTCGCGCCGCCTATCGCTATAGACCAGTCGGGCAACGTGCTCGGCACCGGACGCGGATCGGGGCCGAAGAGCAGTTGCGCCAACTGATCGAGCACGAAACTGATGCCGATGGTCGCGAGCAACGGCGCGATCCGCGCCGCGCCTTGCAGCGGACGCAGACCGATTCGCTCGATCAGCACGCCGAGCAGCGCGCAGCCGCCCACTGTCGCGAGCAGCGCGACCGGCAATGGCAAGCCGATCCGCGTGAGACACAGCCAGCCGATGAAGCCGCCGACCATGTATACGGAGCCGTGTGCGAAGTTGATCAGATGCGACACGCCGAAAATCAATGCGAGCCCGACCGCGAGCAACGCATAGATGTTGCCGACGATCAGCCCGTTGATCGTGTAGTCGAACCAGGCGCTCATAACCGCTTTATCCCGTACGAAATGCGCCGCGTCATTGCGCGCGTGCCGCCTGCGCGCCATCCCATAGCGCGAACTTGCCATCCTTTACGACCAGTTCCAGGTTCTTCGCTCCTGCTACACGGCGAGTCTGCGGATCGAAACGGAATTTGCCGAAGATCACGCTCGGCACGTTGTCGATTTTCGCGAAGCCATCGTGGATAGCGCTGCGGTTTGCGCCATAACGGCGAATCACTTCGCTTGCGAGAATCATCGAGTCGTACGCGCGGGCGGCGAACGTGTCAGGGTCGCTGCCATATTTCGCGCGATAGCGTGTCACGAAGCTCTGCACTTCGGGACGCGGGTCACCAGGAAAGAAGTTGGACTCGGTGTACACGCCGTTCACGGCGGGGCCGCCCAGGTCCAGGAACTTCGGCGAATACACCGAGCCGACTGCCGCGATAGGCTCGTGTACGCCAGCCGCGCGCGCTTGCCGCACGATCTGCGCGCCGTCCGAGTAGTACGAGATCAGCACGATCGAATCGGGATTCGCGCTGCGCACGCGGGTCAGCGTTGCGCGGAAATCTTTTTCATTCGGTTGATAACCTTCCGCCGCGACAACCTGTGCGCCGTTCGCGGTTGCGGCTTTGGCGAAGATGTCCTTGCTCGTGCGGCCCCAGTCGGTGTTCAGATACAGCACTGCAATCTTCCTGAAGCCGAGACCCGCCGTGACGTAATGCGCGAGCATGGGCTGCTCCTCTGCCTGACTGATCGCCGTGCTCCACATATAGTCGCCGCCCTTCGTAAAGTCGGGGTGCGAATTGGTGAAGCCGAACTGCACGAGGCCGCCGCGCTGATAGACGGGCGACGCAGCCATCGACGCGCCACTGGAAAGATCGCCGAGCTCCAGGAGAATGCGCTTGTCGTCGACGAACTTCTGCGCGATCTGCACCGCTTGACGCGGATCGCTGCGGCTATCCTCGAAGTCGTAACTCAACTGATGCCCGTTGATGCCGCCGCTGCTGTTCACCTGATCGAGCGCGAGCTCGAAGCCGCGCTTCCACTGTTCGCCGTATTGCGCGTCCTGCCCGCTCAACGGACCGGTGACGCCGACCACGTACGGGTCGCCCGCTGCGTTCGCGACGCCGACTTGCGCAAACGCGCTCACAGCGATCATGAATGCGCTCGCCAACGTGCTCCACGCACGGACCCAATCAACGCGTCCCTTCAATACACTCGACATGCCGGTCTCACACTCTGAAGTAAAGTTCGTCGATGAAACCATCCGGCATGTAACGCGCCAACGAAGATTAGCGAAGAACGTTATTCCGTCTTTAGATCGAAGCTAATAGTGCGGACAAGAAAGCTAACTTGGTGCTGGTCCGCCACTCGCGTCAATCCTGATTTCAGGCCCTGTTTGAAGGGACTTTTGCGGTTGCACGGCAGCTTCTCTGTTGCGGCATCACACACTCCACCCGTTCGTGCCATTCGCGCAATCAGGCTTTGCAAAGGCGAATTTATTATAAGAATCCTGCATGCACCCGCCCCTACAATTCCGAACGAACATGAACGGAATACATGGAACGGTGGATGGAACTGCATCATCTCGAAGCTTTCTCAGCAGTAATGTCGGCGGGCAGCATGACCGGCGCAGGAAAACTGATGGGCCGCTCGCAGCCTGGCGTCACGCGCATGATTCAGGAACTGGAGCAGGAGATCGGCTATGCGCTGTTCGAACGCAAAGGGCCGCGTGTCACGCCAACTGGTCGCGCGTTCCGCCTGTATGAAGAGGTTGAACGATCGCTCGTTGGGCTCGATGCGATTCGGGCGAGCGCACGTGCAATCGGCGCGGATATGCATGGGCCGCTACGCGTTGCGGCCACGCCTGCGCTTGCCGCGGCGCTGGTGCCGCGCGCTGTGGCGTCGTTGAATGAGCACGTTGCGCAGCTTCCATCCAGGCAAGACGGCGGACGCGGCCATCCAGTCGACGTGCAGTTGCGCAGCGCCTCCGCCGAGCAGGTGGTCCAGGCATTGCTCGCGCGGACGGTCGAAGTGGGCATCGCAACGCTACCGCTCGATCATGCGGCGCTCAACATTCACTACATCGTCGAGGCGTCGTGCGTCGCCGTGCTGCATCGCGACCATCCATCAGCGCACCGGGAGGTGCTGACGCTCGAGGAGATCGCGGGCCACGCAGTCGTTACCGTAGCGAATCGCTATCGCCTGCGGCATCGCATCGATGCTGCATTTTCGAAAGCCGGGCTCAAGCCGCTTGTTGCGCTCGAAACAAATGCATCGCTGAATGCGGTGATGGCCGCGCACGCCCAACTAGGCGTCGCGGTGGTCGACCCCGCTACCGCTTATGGCACGCCTATCGACGGCACGGTTGTGCGGCCCATCGACGTTCATATCCCGTTCCTGTTCGGCGTTGCCACATTGGCGGGCAAGCCCCCCGGGCCCGCCGCCAGTCAGGTCATCGAGTCGCTCGGCCGCGTGTGCGCGCGCCTTATGCCCGGCTCGGTGCAACACGCGGCGAACCGACAGGATCGGCTGGTGACCGACAGTGCCGACACCGGCCAGACCGACATGACAGAGGTATCGGCATGAATTCTCCTGCTGCTCGAAGCGACACTGACGCGTCCGATGGACTCGCCGCACTCGAAGCACGTCTGCGCCAGGACCTCGCCTGGCTCGAACTACCTGCGCCCTCGTGGGTACCGGCACACTTCTCGGATGGCGACCGCGCACTCGACGTCGCGATCATCGGCGGCGGCATGGCCGGACTCGCCGCGAGCGCCGAACTGCGGCTGCTGGGCATCGACAATCAGCGGGTCCTCGATCAGGCAGCCGAGGGACAGGAAGGTCCGTGGGTCACTTACGCACGTATGCAGACGCTGCGCTCGCCGAAACAGTTGACAGGCCCAGCGCTGCGCCTGCCCGCCCTCACCTTCCGCGCATGGTATGAAGCGCAGTTCGGGCGCGATCAATGGGAGCAGTTGTACAAGATTCCACGCGTGCAATGGATGGAGTACCTGCGCTGGTATCGCCGGATTCTTGATCTGCCAGTCCAAAACGGCGTGCGGATCACCGCGGTGCTGCCGCGCGAAGACGGCCTGATCGAACTGCAAGCAACCGGTTCAGAGACAGGAAACCAACGCATCCTGGCACGCCACGTCGTGCTTGCTACTGGACGCGAGGGCTTGGGCGGGCCGTTCGTTCCGGAAGTGGCGCGCGCTCTGCCCGCGCATCTTTACGCGCACTCGTCGGACGATATCCACTTTTCTGCGCTGCGCGGACGGCGCGTAGGCATGGTCGGTGCAAGTGCGTCGGCCTTCGACAATGCCGCCAGCGCGCTGGAAGCCGGCGCTGCGAGCGTCGACCTGTTTATCCGGCGCAAGGAACTGCCACGTATCAACAAGTTGACGGGGATAGGAAGCCCGGGGCTGGTGCATGGTTTCCTCCATCTGCCGGACGAATGGAAGTGGCGGTTCCTGCACTACTCCGCTCAGACCCAAACGCCGCCGCCGCGCGACAGCGTGCTGCGCGTTTCGCGCCATGCGAACGCCCGCTTTCATCTCGGCAGCCCGATCCTTTCAATCGAAGTCAACACCGGTCCGCGTGCAGCCAGCGGAACAGAGTGGCTGACCGTGGAGACACCAAAGCGGCGTTACGATGTCGACTTCCTGATCTTCGCGACAGGCTTTCAGTCGGAACTGGACACACGCCCCGAATTTGCTGCGATCGCACCACAGGTGCGGCGCTGGCGCGACCGCTTCCTGCCCGGCGCAGATGTTTTGAACGACGAGCTTGCTGCATCGCCCGATCTCGACCGCAATTTCGCTTTCCAACCGCGCAATGGACATTCGTGCCCGGCTCTCGCGCGCATTCATTGCTTCAACCATGCGGCCAGCCTGACGCACGGCAAGGTGGCCGGCGATATCCCCGCGATCAGCGACGGTGCGCAGCGGCTCGCGCGCGCCATCGCCGCCATGTTGTTCGATGCCGACCGTGAGCGGCATTACGCGGCGCTGCAAGCGTTCGCCACGGCCGAACTTGGCGGCGATGAATGGTCCGACCCCGATGCGGGCGTCATCGCAGCCAATGCCACGCCCTGATCCAACCGAGCTACGACGCATGTCTACAACATCCCGTTCCACCCCCGTAATTGACACTGCTGATGTCGTGTCGCAACTGTCCGGCCTCGCCGCCGACGGCGACGTCGCCGCATTGCGCGCTGCGCGCGCGGAAGCGACGCGCTACACGCAAGGCAGCTACGACGCATTGTTTTCGCCGGACGTCGTCGGGCTTACGCTGGACGAGCGTCTCTACGCCGCGTGGTACGCAGCGTGGCTAACGCCATCCGTTGATGCTGCGCGCTTCTACCGCGAGCGGCTGCTGACCGAAAGCCACGACCGAGCCACACATGCTGCTGCGCTGGATCGGATCGTGGCGAGCGGGCCGGCTGCCGTCGACGACACCCGGCTCGCTGCGATCCTCGCGCACACGCACTTGCTGATTACACGAGCTGCCATTGCAGGGCCCAAGGAACTGTCGACGTTGCAAGCTGCGGGGCTGACGACCCCTGCCATCGTCGCACTGTCGCAACTGATGGCGTTCGTGTCGTATCAGGTGCGTCTCGTCGCAACGCTGAGGGCCATGAATGATCCAAAGCTTTCTGACGGCAACGCTGGCGCGCCGCGAGAGGACGTGAGCAGCGCGCATGCCTTCACTGCCGACACCCTCGGTTGGAAAGCGTGGCTGAACACCGTTTCGCTCGACCAGGCCACGCCCGAACAACTCGCCGTGCTGGAAGCAAGCCATCCGAAGGCGAAGACGTCGGACTATTACCTGTTGCTCGTGCACCAGCCTGAAATTCTGCGCGAACGCTCGGGCGCTTTCAACAGCATCATGTATGCGCCGGGCGGACTGTCGCGAGCGGAACGCGAACTGGCGAGTACGGTGGTGTCGCGCGTGAACGGCTGCGTGTATTGTGCGTCGGTTCACGCGCAACGATTCATCCAACTCGCCCGGCGTGATGACGTGATCGGCCAGGTGTTCGCCAATCCAGACACCGCCGGCACCACTGAGCGGGAGCGCGCAATCGTCCGCTACTCGATTGAGCTGACGGTGCATCCCGATGCCACCGACAATGCGTCGCTGGAAGCACTGCGCGCTGTGGGACTTTCTTCCGCGGACATATGGGATCTGAGTCAGGCGGTGGCGATCTTCGCGTGGGCCAACCGGCTGATGCTGTCGTCAGGCGAGCCGGTATTTCCACAATAGGTTCGGCGCAGAGCAGCAAACGAAGCAAATGCATACGCGCGACTCTGAATTGCGAATTGCGAATAAACGATGAGTGCTGAATACTCAACGAGGAAAAGTGATGAGCCTACGTCCATTGCACGACCGCTTGATCGTCAAGCGGCTCGACCAGGAAACGAAAACCGCTTCCGGCATCGTGATTCCGGAGAGCGCCGCCGAAAAGCCGGATCAAGGCGAAGTGATCGCCGCGGGTCCAGGCAAACGCGACGCCGACGGCAAACGCATTGAACCCGATCTGAAAGTCGGCGAGCGCGTGCTCTTCGGAAAGTACGCAGGGCAGTCTGTGAAGGTCGATGGCAACGAACTGCTCGTGCTGCGCGAAGAAGACGTGGTCGCAGTGGTGACTCAATAAACAGGCGGAGAAAACGCATACGGCAGCGAAAGTAGTTATTTTCAGCGACGTCGCTCGCTCGAAACTCGTGGAAGGCGTCAACATCCTCGCTAACGCCGTCAAGGTGACGCTAGGACCAAAGGGTCGCAATGTCGTGCCGGAGCGCAGCTTCGGTTCGCCGGTTTTGACCAAGGACGGCGTCTCGGTTGCGAAGGAAATCGAATTGCCGGATAGCGTGCAGAACATCGGCGCGCAGCTTGTGAAGGAAGTGGCGTCCCGTACGAGCGATGCCGCAGGTGACGGCACCACGACTGCCACCGTGCTCGCTCAGGCTATCGTCTGCGAAGATCAGAAATACGTCACTGCGGGACTGGTAGCGTCTCCAACATGACGAACCTGCTGACAGACGGTTTGATCCGCAATTTTCGGGGCAAGGACATAAGTCCACCGCTGTCTAACGCAACGAGACGCCATCAAAACGATGACTACCCAACGGCGAAAATACGAGTCCGCTCACCCGTGTTGAGGCGGGCAGCGACACGATTGAATGCGCAATGGGCGTGTAAGGCACCTGCTGCTTGAAGATGACCTGCGCCTGCTCATACAGGCGCGTGCGCTCACTCACGTCTGCGCTGCCGCGCGCCTTCTCGATCAAGCCATTGAACGCCGGATTGCACCACTTCGCGACATTGCTGCCATGCGCGGCATCGCAGCCGAGCAAAGTGCCAAGCCAGTTATCCGGGTCGCCGTTATCGCCCGACCAGCCGTACAGAATCGCGTCATGTTCGCCGCCCTGCTTCGCGCGCCGGTTGTACTCTCCCCATTCGTAGCTGACGATCTTCGCGCGCACACCGATCTTCGCCGAGTCCTGCTGGATGATCTGAGCCATGAGTTGCGCATTCGGGTTATACGGGCGCTGCACCGGCATCGCCCACAGCGTCAGTTCGAAACCATCGGGAAAACCAGCCTGCGCGAGTAGCGCCTTCGTTTTTGCGGGATCGAGCGGCGCATCCTTCAACGCCTTGTCGTAAGACCATTGCGCGGGCGGCATCGGGTTGGTCGCGACCGTCGCGTTGCCAGAGAACACCGCTTTGATGATCGCAGGCTTGTCGATCGCCATGTCGAGCGCCCGTCTGACTTCCACGCGGTTCAGCGGCGCGTGCTGCGTGTTGTACGCAACGAATCCCACGTTGAAGCCAACGCCGGAGACCAGCTTCAGCGCGGCATTACGCTTGACCACGTCGAGATCCGCGGGCCGGGGAAAGACCGACACCTGGCACTCGCCGCTCGCGAGCTTCTGAATGCGTACCCCCGGATCGGGCGTGATTGCAAACACGAGATGCGCAAGCTTCACGTCGTCAGGCTGCCAGTAATCGGGATTCGCGTCTTAGCGAATCAACGCGTCCTTCTGATACGAGCGGAACGTGAATGGTCCCGTTCCGACCGGAAACTGGTTGATGTCGCTTTCGCGATGTGCGTCCGAAAGTCTTGCCGCGTACTCGGCGGAAAGAATCGACGCAAAGCTCATCGCAAGATCGCGCGCGAAGATCACGTCCGGCTCTTTCAGTCGAAGCGCACGGTGTAATCGTCGACGCGATCAATGCCGGCGATTTTCTTGTCGAAGCCGGGATCGCTGAAAAGTACCACACCACGGAAAAGGGGAAGGACCTGGACGTGGTGCTGCTTGCATTTGCGGCGTCTAAGTCTATGGTTTGGTTTGATTTGATTTGATTTAACAGTTCAACTCAGGCTGAAACCCACAGGGCGGGATTAAAACGACCCGTCACGCCAACTCACGACGCGAACGTGGCCCGCACATCATCCGATAGTGGTATTCGCACCGCGACGACAGTGCCCGAACTGGCGCTGCTCGCAATCGAGAGCGCTCCGCCGATCAGCCGGGCGCGCTCGGCCATCCCGAGCAATCCGTACGAGCCGCGGTGCCCGGCCGACACGGCATTCAGATCGAAACCGCAACCATCGTCGCGAATCTCCAGGTCGATCGACGCCTCGCCCGAACGCAGCGTCAATACCACGCGCGATGCGCGCGAGTGGCGCGCCACATTGGTGAGCGATTCCTGCGCAATGCGGAAAATGGCCGTGGCGCGCGAATCCTCGAGTACGGGCTCGTCGCCATATGTCACGACCGAGCAGCGAATGCGGTGACGTCCGTTGAAGTCCTCCGCGAGCCACTCGAGCGCGGACACAATGCCGAAATTCAACGCTGCAGGCCGCAAATGATTGGCGACATTGCGCACCATCCACATGGTTTTCTCGACGAGTTCGCGCATTGCGTGGGTCTTGCCCTGCGCGTCCGGATTGCCCGCCAGTTTCATCTGCAGCAGTGAAATGTCGATCTTCAGTGCGGTCAGAAGCTGGCCGAGTTCGTCGTGAATCTCGAGTGCGATACGCTTTCGTTCCTCTTCACGAATCACTTCGAGGTGCCAGGACAATTGCCGAAGCTCTTCGCGCGAAGCCCGCAGTTCCTGCTCGGTGCGCTTGCGCTCAGCGACTTCCACCTCAAGCTCGTCGCGATGACGGCGCAAATTTTCGAGCGCGTGCTTGCGAGCCGTGACATCGGCGAGCAAGCCGTCGAGCCGAACGATATCGCCGTGCGAGTGCGCGACGCCGCGCGCGCTCAGCTGTACCCAGATAGCCGTGCCGTCAGGCCGGGTCAGCCGCAGATCGAGCTCCGCTATTTCGCCGTCCCGCTTCAGGCGCGCAAAGAGGTCCTCCACCTGCTTGGGCGAAAACGGCCGCTTGTCCGGCCCGCCGGTTCCCGCAGCCACTAGCGCCGCCGCACTGTCGTAGCGGAGCAAACGCGCCATCGCCGGATTGGCTTCCTCCAGCCAGCCGTTCCGATGCAATCGGAAAATGCCTTCCAGCGCGTTCTCGACAATGCTGCGGTACTTCTGTTCGCTGTCGTAAAGGCGCGCCGTCGATTCGCGCAGGCGGTCCGCCATTGCATTGACGCGCGCAGCGAGGCGACCGAGTTCGTCGTCGGATTCCACTGCGCAACGTGCGTCGAGATTGCCGCCTGCCATGCGGTCCACCATTTCCTCGAGCCGGTTGATGGGGCCGCGCACCATGCCGTTCAGCAGGACGAGAGTGACGGCGTAGAGCGTGGCGACCATGGCGGCTATCGTCGCGAGAATCGCGTTGCGCGCATCGCGCATTGCTTGCATCGCCGGGGCTCTCGAAAGTTGAACGCGGACCTCGCCGAGCTTCTCGCGCGGCGCATCGCCGGGCGGCTGATATTCGATCGGCCGCACGCGCACCACGTCGCTGGACGGGTCGGCGCGGCGTGCGCCCTTGACCTCGGCCACGACTCCATAGCCTACCGCCGTGACCGTGAACTGCACGACCTCCGGATTCGGCGAAAGCGCGGAAAGCTGGGCGCTGATCGCGCCGCGGTCCACATTCCAGAGCGGCAACGCGAGCGAACGGCTGAAGAGATCGGAAATCCGCGCGGCGCGTTCTTCGAGTTCGGAAAATTTCTGCGCGCGCTGGTGCTCGATCAGCAGGTAAGCCGACGTGCCCGCGACCACCGCGACCAGTATCGCGAGCGCGAGCATGAGCTTCGCGTGCAGATTCAACGAGCGTAGCCCCGGAAGCGCAAATGGATGCATCACCCGCCTCCGGCGAACGGACCGAGAAGCCGTGCGAGATTGAAATCGTAGGAGCCAGGTTCGGGGTGCCGCGCCTTCGAGAACATCGTGAAATCGAGTTCGTCGCCATGATCGAAGATCGCCTGGCTGAAGCGCTCGACGTTGCCCTGATCAACCACGCTCAGAAAATCCGGCGTCTGGCGCGCGCCTCCCGATGCCGCAAAGTCTTTGCCGTGATCGTAGTCGTATAGCAGCACCATCGCCCACGCGCCGATGAAGTAGTCGCCGCCCACCATCGCGGCGAGCCCGCCTTCGGCGACGCTGCTCAGTGCGCCTCGCAGCGCGCCCATGCCGCCGACGAGCACGTGGGCGCCGCGCGACCTGACCGCGTTGAGTGCACCCAGCGCCATTGAATCGTTAGCGGCCCAAACGAGATTGGTGTCCGGATAGCGCGCAAGCAGTACGCGTGTCTTTTCCTCGCTGTCCGCGTAGCTCCAGTCGCTGAACACCAGTTGATAGATTCGCGAGCCACCGGCGCGCGACAGAAACGCGTCGACACCCGAGGCGCGCTCCTGCGAAACCGGCGTGTTAGGGTCTCCGGTGATGCCGATCACCCTTGCCGGTTCGCCGGCCAGCCGGCCGCATAAATAGCTCATCAGACGATAGCCGCCGTTCGTCGCGTTGGCTGTCACCGTTCCGATCCAGTTCTGTATGGCTTGTCGCTCGTCGCCGATCTCACGGCGTTGCCGCGCGGTGACGTCGTTATGAATGACGATAACTTTCGAAGACGAGCGAGCCAGCGACTGAAGCATCTGCTGCGCGGCCATCTTTTCGTTGACGATCACCACGTAATCAGGCGGATCGGCGCGGCGCGCGACTTCTTCGGCCTGACGCAACATGAGCAGATGATCCCGCTCTGCGTACAGTATGTCGAGACGCATGTCGAAAGACCGCGCCGCAATGCCCATGAACTGCGACACCAGTTGCCAGTGCTGCCCGGTACCGTGCTCGACGGCCTCACCCGGATTCAGGAAAACCACGCGGGCTCTGCCCGCCGATGCGCGAGCCAGGCTGATCGGGCCCAGCAGAGCGCCTAGCGAGCATGCAACGAGCGCATCTCTGCGTTTCATATCACCAATGGGTCGACTGTGACGCGGGATACTTATTATGAGTCTACCGCCACGCCATTGCACCTCTGACAAATGCGTAGGCGGTGGCGTTCACAGCGTCCCCGTGGACAGACGAAACACAGCGGTGCCCGGTCAGATCGGGGTCAATACCGGCTCGCCGGCGAAATGCCGGGTAGCGTTACGCAGAAAATTGTCCACGGATGCCGCTATTGCCTCGGGCGAGCGTCCGCCGACGTGCGGTGTCAACACGACGTTGCGCAGCTTCAGCAACGCGGCGGGCGGCTGCGGCTCGCCCTCGTAGACGTCGAGTGCCGCGCCTGCGATCGTCCCCGCTGCGAGCGCTTGCGCGAGCGCCGCGGTGTCGAGCACGCTGCCGCGAGAAACGTTCACGACGAAGCCACGCGGACCCAGCGCCTCGAACACGCTGGCGTCGATCAGGTGATGCGTGCCCGCACCGCCGGGCGTCGCGATCACGAGGAAGTCGCACCACCGCGCGAGTGCTTCGACGTCGTCGAAATAGCGCAACGATGTGCCTTCGCGCGGCTTACGGTTGCGATAGCCGATCTCCATGTCGAAGCCGGCGCCGCGCCGCGCGATTTTCTCGCCGATGTTGCCGAGTCCCACGATGCCGAGGCGCTTGCCCGAGACGTTGGGACGCATCGGCAATGCGTCGCGCCACACGCCTTCGCGCGTCGCCTCGTCGAGTCGCGGCACATCGCGCACGATAGACAGGAGCAACGCAAACGCGTGGTCGGCGACGCAGTGATCGTTGGTGCCCGCTCCGTTCACGAGCACGATGCCGCGCGAGCGCGCATGGTCCACGGCGACGTTTTCATAGCCTGCGCCGAGTGCGCTGACGAATTCGAGCTTCGGCATGCGGTCGATCTCAGTCGCGCTGAGCCCGCGTGTGCCATTCGTCAATACCGCGCGGATCGTCCCGCCGTGAGCGGCGATGGCAGCGGGATGTTGCGTCGAATCGGGCGCGTAGACGATATCGAATTCTGCCGCGATGCAAGCGCGGCTCGCGTCATCGAGATGAATGAGGATCAGCAGAGAAGGCTTCATGTCGGTCTTTTTCTTCGTGGCGTGTTTGCAGGTTGGCGGACGAAACGCGTGAAATCGAGTGTAGCAAGACCGAAAAATGCGTGCTGACGCGAAGCCGTGCTGCAAGCCGATGAAAGCCGTTTGTTTTTAGGCGGCTTTTAAGGGGCCGTAAAATAGCCGCACTTTCCGCTAAGAGAACCTCATGCTGGATACTCTGCCAGGCGCCCCTAAGCCCGCCAACGACGATTCGAAAATGTTCGACCTCGCGCCCGTCTCGCTATGGGTCGAAGATTTCAGCGGCGTGCGCGATCTGTTTGACGCATGGCGCGCCGAAGGCGTGACCGACCTGCGCGCGCACTTCGCGGATGCGCCCGAACGGATCGCCGAATGCGCACGTAGCATTCCGTCATCAAGGTGAATCAGAAGACGCTGACGCAGTTCGAGGCCGCTGATTTCGACACGCTCAACGACAACCTTGCCACTGTGTTCCGCGACGACATGCTCAAGACGCACCTGGAGGAACTGTGTCAGTTGTGGGCCGGGCAAGCGCACTTCACGAGCCAGACCGTGAACTACACGCTCGGTGGACGGCGCCTCGACGTGCTGCTCAAGGGCTCCGTGCTGCCGGGTCACGAGGAGCGCTGGGACCGCGTGCTGGTGTCGGTGGAAGACATCACCGAACTGGAGGGTGCGCGGCATCGCGTGACGCTCGCCGAGGAATATGCGCGTGGCTTGTTCGAACATTCGCCGGTATCGCTATGGGTCGAAGATTTCAGCGCGGTCAAGCATCTGCTCGATCAGGCGCGCGCGGCCGGCATTAGCGATTTCCGTGTGTTTACAGACGTACATCCGGAGTTCGTCGAGCGCTGCATGCAGGAGATTCACGTGCTCGACGTGAACTGGCACACGCTCGAAATGTTCGCCGCGCCGGACAAAAAAACGCTGCTCGCCCGCCTGCCGGAAGTGTTCCGCGACGACATGGGCCCGCATTTCCGCGAGCAGTTACTCGACCTGTGGGAAGGCAAACAGTTCCAGCAGCGCGAGGTGCTCAACTATGCGCTCGACGGCAGCGAGGTGCACGTGCATCTGCAATTCTCGGTGCTGCCTGGCCACGAAAAGAACTGGGACCTCGTGCTCGTCGCTCTGACCGATATCACCGCACGCAAGAAGGCCGAAGCGTACCTCGAATTTCTCGGCAAGCACGACGTGCTCACCAAGCTGCGCAATCGTTCGTTCTATGTGGACGAACTGAACCGGCTCGAGCGCAAAGGTCCGTGGCCCGTCACCATCATCATGGCCGATCTGAACGGCTTGAAACGCGTGAACGACCAGCTCGGCCACGCTGCCGGCGATGCGCTGCTGCGCCGCGCAGGCGAAGTGCTGGCGAAAGCCATGGAGTCGCCGTTCCAGGCCGCGCGCATCGGCGGGGACGAGTTCGCGGTCCTGATGCCGAACACCGACGAGCGCGGCGGCGTGGCGATGATCGACGCGATTCGCCAACTCGTCGAAATGAACAACCAGTTCTATCCGGGCTCGCCGCTGAGCTTTTCGATGGGAGCCGCGACCTGCCAACGCGGAGACCGCCTCGAAGCCGGCGTGCAGCGCGCGGATTTGCTGATGTACGAAGAAAAACGCTCGCACTACGAACTGCGGCCCGGTGTGAACGCCAGCGGCGTCTAAAAAGCGGGATAGCGCGACGCAGGGGTCGGCTATACTCGCCCGCCCCTCAACCGATCCGCGGCGCACCGCGCCTTCTGAAAAGAAAAGAATCATGTCGACAATTCCCGCCTGCCCCCAATGCGCAATGGAAAACACTTACCCGGACGGCGAGAACTATGTCTGTCCGGACTGCGCGCACGAGTGGCCAATCGCCGCCGCCACATCCGCTGACGAGTCAGACGAACGCGTGATCAAGGACGCCAACGGCAATGCGCTCGCCGACGGCGATGCCGTGGTGCTGATCAAGGATCTCAAAGTGAAGGGCTCGTCGATCACACTGAAGATGGGCACGAAAGTGAAGAGCATTCGGCTCGTCGGCGGCGATCATGAGGTGGACTGCAAAATGGACGCCGGCAATTTCATGTTGAAGGCGGCGTATCTGAAGAAGGTGTGAGCAAGGTGTGAGAAAGCGCGCTCACACGGCAGTGACATAGCGCGAGACCGGCTTCACGATTCGCGGCGACGGTGAGTCGTAGATTGCCCGCATGCGCTTTACTTCGTCTACGGGACTCAAGCCAAAAAGGCGCTTGAATTCGCGGCTGAATTGCGAGGCGCTTTCATAACCTACGCGCGCCGCTGCCGCGCCCGCATTCAAACCGTCTTGCACCATCAACAAACGCGCGTGATGCAAACGTGTGGTCTTTACGTATTGCATCGGCGAAGTCGCTGTCACCGCCTTGAATTGCGCGTGAAAAACAGCGAGGCTCATACCGGCTTCGGCAGCGAGTGTATCGACGTCGAGCGCGCCGTCATAATCGGCGTGGATGCGGCGCAGCGCCTTTGCAACGCGGCCAAAGTGATTCTGATGCGTGAGCGCCGCGCGAATCGCGTCGCCCTGCTCGCCGGTCAACACCCGATAACAGATTTCGCGCACGATGCTGGGCGCAAGAATGCGCGCGTCGAGCGGCGACACAAGCGCGTCCAGCAGACGCTGCACCGCGCTGCTCAAAGCGGAATCGAGCGGCGTCGAGTAGATGCCGAGCGGTTCGTTCTTCGCGGCGCCCTGGGTTTCGTTGAGCGCCATCAGCAACTCGGCCACCATGGTCAGATCGACCCGGATGGAGATGCCGAGGAACGGCTCATCAACGCTCGCCTCGGTCTCGCATTCGAACGGCAGCGGCACGGACAGCACGAGATATTGCTGCGCGTCGTACTGGAACACCTGGTCGCCGAGATAGCCGCGCTTGCGCCCCTGGCACACGATTACGATGCTCGGCTCGTACATGACCGGCATGCGCGGCAGCGGGTTGTTGGCGCGCATCAGATTCACGCCTTCCAGGCTCGAACGCGTCATGCCCGGCTTCGGCGCGAGCTTGTCGAATACTTCGATCAGGCGCTGCTGCGCGGCGTCGGCCGCTGCAAGTTCGGCTATAGGTGACGACAGTTCGGACGAGTGCTGCGACATGACGATATAGTGACGTGCAAGAGAATAATGCTTGAAATTTAACACCAATCAGCCTGCCGCGCTCTTCTCCAGGAGTTTTAGGCAAATCTTCAAGACATTCAGGTATTCACTGACTGGCCGCGGGCTCCTACTATGGGAACCCTGCCGGAACATCCTTTCCGCGCTGCGCCCCGGTCTGGTCGGCAGTTCCCGTCGATGACCCGCCACCCATGCGGGCGTTGCGATCCGCGCGGTGGTTTGACGCTCTGATCCGAAACATTCGCATGAACTGGCCGCATCGGCGACATGTATCGCCATCGCCGGCGCCTTGCAACATTCACCCTCTTTTGCTGGAGCTACCCATGAGCACGACATATGCCTATGCCGCGACCGACGCCAGCGCGCCGCTCGCCCCGTTTGAAATCCAGCGCCGCGAACTGCGCGCGCATGACGTGCAGATGGAAGTCTTGTATTGCGGCGTGTGTCACTCCGACCTGCATCAGGCCCGCAACGAATGGAAGAACACCGTATTCCCAGTGGTGCCCGGTCATGAGATCGTCGGCCGCGTCACCGCAGTGGGACCGGACGTCACGAAGTACAAGGCGGGTGATCTCGTAGGCGTCGGATGCCTGGTCGACTCGTGCCGCACTTGCGTAAGTTGCGCCGAAGGGCTCGAGCAGTATTGCGAGAACGGTTTCGTCGGTACCTATAACGGCGTGGACCGAGTCGACGGACAGATTACGTACGGCGGTTATTCGACGCAACTCGTCGTCGACGAAGAATTCACGCTGCGTGTGCCCAAAAATCTCGATCCTGCCGGCGTCGCGCCGTTGTTGTGCGCGGGCATCACGACGTATTCGCCGCTGCGCACATGGGGCGCCGGCCCCGGCAAGAAGGTCGGCATTGTCGGCCTCGGCGGTTTGGGTCACATGGGCGTGAAGCTGGCGCGTGCGATGGGCGCGCATGTCGTGCTGTTCACGACGTCGCCGTCGAAGATCGAGGACGCGAAGCGGCTGGGCGCGCACGAGGTGGTGATCTCGAAGAACGCGCAAGAAATGGAAGCGCATGCGAACAGCTTCGATCTGATTGTGAATACGGTGGCTGCGCCGCACGATCTGAACCCGTTCCTTAACCTGCTCAAACGCGACGGAACGATGACGCTGGTGGGCGCGCCGGAGCACGATCATCCGTCGCCGCAAGTGTTCAACCTCATTATGAAGCGCCGCCGGCTGGCAGGTTCGCTGATCGGCGGGATTGCCGAGACGCAGGAGATGCTAGATTTCTGCGGTGAGCATGGAATCACTTCGGATATCGAAGTTATCCCGATGCAGAAGATTAATGAGGCTTATGAGCGGATGCTGAAGAGCGACGTCAAGTATCGGTTTGTGATCGATCTCGATTCTTTGCGGAAGTGATTGCGGTTTTCTGCCTGCGGCGCGGTTGTTTTTCGCGCCTGCGGGCGGTGGACTGTTTTTTGGGCTTTTGTGGTTTGGAGTTCTGTTTCTGCCTGGGACCTTTGGCCTTTCCTTGATTTCACGGCGGTCTATTAGCGTTGCCCCTGTGCGGGGCGGCACCTACTTTCTTTGCCGCCGCAAAGAAAGTAGGCAAAGAAAGCGGCTCACACCGCTAGTTCATAAGTGAGTCCCCTGGCTCAGAACGGGCAGTGGTGCATCTGGAACCCGTGCTCTCGCACATTCCGCACTCGTGACAAGGCAGTCATGCTTCCCGCCTCGCGCGGCGCGCTCGCCGGAAAGGTAAATCGAACACCGCGCTTCGTTGTTGCGGCGGGTGCCGCCTTAGGCGGTGCTCCGGTCGAAAACTCTCGGGCGCGGCTTGATTGCCTGAAGCACAAATGTACCAACGGTTTCTACGAACTACCGCCACGGCGCGCGAAGCGCCGCCGGAAGAATGACTGCTTTGTCACTGGCGCGGAGTGTGCGAAAGCACAGATTCCAGATGCACCACTACCGGTTGCAAGCCACGGCGCCCACTTATGAGCTAGCGGTGTGAGCCCGCTTTCTTTGCTTACTTTCTTTGCGGCGGCAAAGAAAGTAAGTGCTGCCCCGCACAGGGGCAACGCTAATAGACCGCCGTGAAATCAAGGAAAGGCCAAAGGCCCCAAAACATAACCCTAGCGAAGTTAATCAAGCACCCAAACAAGCCGGCCGCACAGGCAAAAAAGCCAACCCAAACGAGAGGCACCGAATGATAGACAGAATAACCGCCATGCGCACTTTCATCCGGATCGTGGACACGAACAGCTTCACCCGCGCAGCGGA
This sequence comes from Paraburkholderia kirstenboschensis, assembly GCF_032806925.1. Lineage (NCBI taxonomy): Bacteria > Pseudomonadati > Pseudomonadota > Betaproteobacteria > Burkholderiales > Burkholderiaceae > Paraburkholderia > Paraburkholderia kirstenboschensis. Next base: position 100,989 of record NZ_CP136512.1, read on the forward strand.
ATCGCTGGACATTCCGCGCGCGTCGGCGACTACCATCGTCCAGAATCTGGAAGCCCTGCTCGGCACGCAGTTGCTCGCACGCACCACGCGGCGGCTCAGCGTCACTCCGGAAGGCGCCGCCTATTACGAACGCTGTGCGCAAATCCTCGCCGATATCGACGAAATGGAAGCCAGCATCCGGCACGCCACCGATAACCTCACCGGCCGCCTGCGCATCGAAATGCCCGGCTCGGTGGCAAGCGCGATCGTGCTGCCTGCGCTCGACGACTTCCATACGCGCTATCCCAACCTGGACCTCGCCGTGGGCGTCAGCAACCGTACGGTGGATCTGGTGTCCGAAGCAATCGACTGCAGCATCCAGCTCGGTGAATTGCCCGACTCGAATCTCGTCGCGCGGCATCTCGGCACGCTCGAGCATGTGACCTGCGCGAGCCCGGATTATCTCGCGCGATACGGCACGCCCACCGACCTCGACGACCTGCGCGGGCACGTCGCGGTTAATTGCATGTCGCCGCATAACGGCCGCGAAGTCGCTTTCGATTTCGAAGTGGACGGCGAAGCACAAAGCGTTAAAGTGAATGGCTTCGTGAAGGTCAGCGACGAGCAGGCGTATCTCACCTGCGGACTGCAAGGCCACGGACTCATTCAACCCGCCCGGATCGCCGCGCAACCGTACCTCGACTCAGGGCTATTGCGCGAAGTACTTCCGCAATGGAAGCCTGTGCCAATGCCTGTCTCGGTCGCCTATCTGAAGAATCGCCGTGTGTCGCCGCGCGTGCGCGCATTCGTGGATTGGCTCGCGGAGTTGTTCGAAAACGCCGAGCATGTCGATCAGGACCTTTCGCGCGTGCGTCAATTGCTGCGTGGCTTGCATCCCGCGTGAAGCGGATTCGATGCAGCCTCGCAGCAGTACACGAGTCACAATCCGATCAGCCTGGCAGCGGCACCGGCCGGGTCAGCAGGTCCACATAGAAATTGAAGAAGTTATGGTTGTCGAAGCGATTGCCCGCGCAGCCGCTGAATATGCTTTCCGCGGTTAGCTGCGGTTAAAACATGCCGCGAAAGATGCGGGGACAACGAGATTTAACATTTTCCAGAGAATTAACAATGCGGCGCCCGAATCGGCTTATTGCGGGCGCGCCGCACGCTGAACCCATATAACAGGTTTGAGATGAGTTATTCCGCAAAAGTGCTCTGGGGGAAGGCCTGTTTCTGAGGCCGCAGCATTTTCAGCGTCAGGACGCCTATCACGAGGCGCGCCTGTTCGAATCCATTCAGGCTATCCAGCCGTACAACTGGGGCGTGCGTTCGGCGCGCTTCGACCGTGACGCACTTGGCAGCAATGTGCTGCGCGTGAGCGAACTTTCGCTGGTGTTTCCCGACGGCGCGCTGTATTCGGCGCCACAAGCGGACGACCTGCCGCCGGCCATCGCGTTGGACACGTTACCCGACGGCATCAACGAATTTACGTTTTATCTCGCGCTGCATCCGTTGCGCGAAACGGGCGCCAACTATTCGCACGACAGCAACGCGGGCTTCGTGGCGCGCTACGTCAGTGAGCAGACGCCCGTCGCCGATCATTTCACCGACGCCGCCGAAGCCGACATCACCTTCCTCAAAACGAGCGTCAAGCTGATCGCGCACAGCGAGCCGCGCGATCAACTGCTTTCGGTGCCGCTCGTGCCCGTGCGCCGCACGGCCACGTCGGGCTTTGAAATCGACGACAGCTTCGTGCCGCCGTGCCTCGCAATCGACGCTTCGCCGGTTCTGCATCAGCGGCTGCGCCAGCTAATCGACGCGCTGCAGGCCAAGGTCAACGCGCTGTACGGCTTTCACCGCAAACCGACCAAGAACATCATCGAGTTCCGTTCGGGGGACATTGCCTCGTTCTGGCTGCTGCACACGGCGAGCGCGGCGTTCGCGTCGCTCGCTCATCTGTATCAGCATTCGGCGCTGCATCCGGAGCGGCTCTTTCAGGAGTTGCTGCGCCTCGCCGGCCAGTTGATGACGTTTTCCAAGGGCTACGCGCTGTCCGACCTGCCGGCTTATCGTCACGACGACCCGGGCCCCGGCTTTGCCCGGCTCGATATGATCCTGCGCGATCTGCTGGAAACCGTGATCTCCACACGCTACTTCGCGATCGCGCTCGAAGAAGTGCGTCCGTCGTTCCATGCGGGTCGGCTCGACTCCGGCAAGATCGACGACAAGACGCTTTTCTACATTGCCGTATCCGCCGACATGCCCACCGCCGAACTGGTCGAAGCGGTGCCGCCGCGCTTCAAGGTCGGCGCGCCTGACGACGTCGACAAGCTCGTGCTCTCGGCCATGCCTGGCGTGCGGCTCGTCTACACGCCGCAGGTGCCACCTGCGATTCCGGCGCGGCCGGGCGCATGCTATTTCTCCTTCGAGCCGCGCGGCGCGCTGTATGAGCGCATGTTGCAAGCGCAATCGGCAATGATCTATGCGCCCTCGGGCATCAACGATCTTCAACTTGAACTCATCGCGGTCACATCATGAGCTACGCGCCTTCACTTTTCGGCGGCAGCACGCCAGCCGCGACGCCCGCGCCAGCGGCCGAGACGAGCTATCAGGTCCGTTCGCTACTCGACTGCTGTACGACGGCTTCTTCATGCTGTTCCTGTTGAAAAACGGCCGCGAGCCTGGCGAAGCGCACGAATTCAGCCAGCGCATTCAGCAGTTTCTCGGCGACTTCGAGCGCGGCGCGAAAAAGCTCAATGCCTCCGCAGAAGACGTCTACGCGTCGAAGTTTGCGTTCTGCGCGGCGATAGACGAGTCGGTGTTGTCGTCCACGTTCAAGATTCGCACGGAATGGGAGCGGCGGCCGCTGCAACTGGTGCTGTTCGGCGAGCAGCTCGCGGGCGAAAAATTCTTCCAGTATCTCGAGGAATGCCGCGCGCAAGGCGCGGCCCGTCTGCAATCGCGCGAGGTGTTCCACATGTGCCTGTTGCTCGGCTTTCAAGGCAAGTACTTGCTGGAAGGGCCGGAGAAGCTTGCGTATCTGACCGCGCGCATCGGCGACGAAATCGCGCACATGAAGGGCAAGCGTGCGCCGTTCGCACCGCATTGGCCGTTGCCCGATCAGGTCGCGCACCGTCTGAAGCGCGAAGTGCCGTTGTGGTCGATCGGCGCGGTGTTCGCGCTGGTGGGACTGCTGGCTTATCTTGGCCTGAACACGTATTTGCGCGATCAGACCTTGCGCACGTTGGCGCCCTATTCGCAGGTGGTCAAGCTGGGGCCGCAATCGGCCACGCTAACGATCTCGTTGCCCTGAGGTCAGGGCGATACAAGTAAAACGGCCCGCGTGGATTGAGCGGGCCGTTTTTCATTGCGCGACAGACCATACCGCTTACTGCGACTCCTCCGCCCACACCGCATTCTCGCGCGCCATCAGCGCCGTAGACGCAGCCGGTCCGAATGTGCCGGCGGTGTAGTTACGGGGCCGCTCGCCCGACTTCGCCCAGCCTTCGAGAATCGGCTCGGCCCAGGCCCACGCAGCTTCCAGTTCGTCGCGGCGCATGAAGTGGGTGAGGCGTCCGCGAATCACGTCGATCAACAGACGCTCGTAGGCTTCCGCGCGACGCTCGGTGAACGCCTGCTGCAAGTCGAGGTTCAGATTCACCGGCAGCATGTGCATGCCGCTGCCCGGTTCCTTCGCGAGCATTTGCAACTGGATCGACTCTTCCGGCTGCAACTGGATCACGAGACGGTTGCCGTAGTTGCGTCCGCCGCTCGGAATGATCGAGAACGGCAGTTCGGAGAATTCGATGACGATCTCCGACACCTTTTTCTGCATGCGTTTGCCGGTACGCAGGAAGAACGGCACGTTGGCCCAGCGCCAGTTGTTGATATGTGCGCGCAACGCGACGAACGTCTCCGCGCGGCTTCCCGCCGGCACGTTGTCTTCCTGGAGATAGCCCTTCACCGCCTCGCCGTCCACCGCGCCCGCGGTGTACTGGCCGCGCACGGTATCGCGGGCGATGTCCTCGGGCGTCATGGGCCGCAACGAGCGCAGCACCTTGAGCTTTTCGTCGCGGACCGCGTCCGGGTCGAGCGACACAGGCGGCTCCATCGCGACGATGCACAGCAGTTGCAGCAGGTGGTTCTGCACCATGTCGCGCAACGCGCCGGTTTTGTCGTAGAAGCCGGCGCGGCTGCCCACGCCGACCGTTTCGGCCACCGTGATCTGCACGCGCTTGATATAGGGCGCCTGCCACAGCGGGCCGAAAATCGGATTGCCGAAGCGCAGCACCATCAGGTTCTGCACGGTTTCCTTGCCGAGGTAGTGGTCGATCCGGTAGATCTGCGCTTCGCTGAAATGCTTGCCGACCGCCGTGTTGATCTCCTGCGCGGACGCCAGATCGTGGCCGAGCGGCTTTTCGAGCACGACGCGCGAGTTGTCGTCCACCAGCCCCGCCCCAGAGAGGTTCTCGCAAATGGTCATGAACAGATCGGGCGACGTCGCGAGATAGAACACGCGGCGCACGCCTTCGCGCGACGCTTCCTTCAGCCGCTGATAGTCTTCGGCCGAGTCGACGTCCATGCGCACGTATTCGAACAGCGCGAGAAATTTGTCCCACGCGGCGGCATCGAATGCTTTCTTTTCGATGAAGGGCTTGGCCTTCTGCTCCATGAACTCGTTGATGTACTCTTCGCGCGACCACGGCTTGCGCCCGATCGTGAGGATGCGCGTCTCCGGCGGCAGGTTGCAGTGCAGATGCGCCATGTACAGCGCGGGGAGCAGCTTGCGAAACGACAGGTCGCCGGTGCCGCCGAAGATGATCATGTCGAGCGGAAGGTCGGGAGTCGCAGAAGCGTGTTGGGTCGTCATAGCGCGGTCGCAGCGTCGTGAGAAAGAAGGCGTTGCCAGGAGCCAACGGACCATTGGAGCCGGGGCCTGGGGCAAAGGCAGAAAAAGCGGATGCGCGGCCTCGTGGCACGCTGATCGGCACATTTTTCTGGCAAACGCCTATGGTGCAACGTTTTGCGATTGTTTGCACGGCAACATGCGCCGCAGGGTGGCGCAATATGCCAACGGGCTCGGGAAGCCTCTGTTTCGACGGGGTTTTCTTATTGGGCTGGACGCGATGGGCGTTGTGGGGGCTGAGTGGGCGTCGGCGTACCTGGCTCAGCCGCCAGACAAAGCCTCGCGCGCAACCCGGCACGCCGCCAGATCCCACGCGGCACAGCCGACGCTTTTGAAAACGATCGGCGTTTGCGCCTCCAACGGCACGGAGTTATCCAGCACTGCCGCGATGCCCCGAACGTCGCTCCAATCCACGCCTGCCTGGATGAAATCGCCGGCTTCGTGTTTCGCTCCGGCCTCGTCGTCGACGAAAAGCGCGCTGTCCACGATCGTCCGCGCGCCGATTTCGACCATCTCGGGCGTGAACGCGCCGACGCCGATCACGAGGCGGCTCGCGCGCGGGGCTTCGTCATAGACGGGTTGCCGGCTCGTGGTCAGCGCAATGACCGTGTTGACCGACTCGGGCAGCGCTGCGTCCGGGGCCGCAAGCGGCCTGACCTCGAAGGCCTTGCCGCGATGCGCGGCGCAAAACGCTTCGGCGCGCGCCGGCGCACTGCCCTTCACCCACACGCGGGCGTCGGGGTAGAGCTCTCCTATCGCTTCCAGATGATTGAGCGCCTGCGTGCCGGTGCCGATCAACAAAAACTCGCGGGGCGTGGCCGCGGCAAACGTCCGGACGCCGAGCATCGACATGGCAGCGGTACGGCGGCCCGTCACCGTGGGGCCGTCGAGGATGAACAGCGTCTCGCCGGTGTCGGCGTCGAACGCCATCACCTGGCCGTGGATCGTCGGCAAGCCGCGGGACCCGTTGCCGGGACACACGTTGACGAGCTTGTGGATTGCGAGATCGGGCGCGGTTGCCGGCATCGACAGCAAAATGCCGCCTTGGTTCAGCGGCACGACAAGCCGCTCAGGACTCGTTATCCGTTGCTGCGCGTACTCGATGCTCGCGCTCTTTAACGCGTCGACGAGTGCGGCATACGGTGTGAGCCGCGCGGTGGCGGCGGCGTCGAAAATCTGCGTGGTCGGACGGGTCATGAGCGGATGTCTGGTCGCGGTGGAGACAGGCGATTCTACGACGCCTCGCCGCCTCCCGAGCGCGCAATACGATCTCTTGTGAAGGCGGTGGCAATGACGGGTAGCCGCGAAGCTAGCCATGACGCCAAGCATGACGGCGCTGCAACTCCGCGCGTGTCTCAGGTGTCGCGCATGTCCTGCTCGCTCACAGCGGACTCACTGCGCGGCGCCCGAATTCCCGCTGCTGTCGCCGGACTTTTTGCCGCCTTTGAACATTGCGCGGCACGGCGGGCTGAGTTCGTCGATGTGCTGCTTCATGCAGGCCGTGATTTTCGCTTTGTTGGGAATGTCCGCGGCGCAAAAGTGCATCGCGTCGCCGCGACAGGCCTTGGCCTGCTCGTCGTGCGTCGCGGCATGCGCCGCGGTACCGGCGCTGAGTGCGCCGAGTGCTAAGAGGCTCGCGGGGAGCAGGGTGTGGATTCGAGTCATGTCGGGTCCTGTATCGCAATGTCGATACAGCGCGTAACAGCAGAAAACGGGCCCGATCAACTGCGGCGCGGCGTGATGGGGACGGTTGTGCCGGTTGTGCGTGCCACACCGCCTTGCCGCGCTCGCTGCTCAGCCCTCGCCCTCAGCCGTCAGCCGTCAGCCGTCACCTAAACCAAGCACCATGCCGCGGCCGGCGTAAAACCGCGTCATCGTCGCGAACGGCAGGTAGACGTCGGCCTGTTGCGGCCCGATTCCCGATGGATTGTGGAACCACACGCCGTTCGCGTCGCGTCCATGAAGCAGAATCAGATGCCCGCCCTGGCGCTGATTGGGCCGCTCCGGATAGCGAATCTCAGGGCTGACGGAGACAATGGCGAGCGTCCGCGAATTCAGGCGCGAGGCGATCTCTTCGAGCGTAGCCTGTGACAACACGTCGACGCGTACCCCGAACGCCCGCTGCACCCACGCCGCAAACGGGTGATAGATAAGACCGTCGACGCCGCCGTCGTCCCTGATTCGATACACGCCGTGCGCGAGCGCTTCGTCAAGCAGCGCGGCGCGCGGAGGGTGTTCGATACGCCAGTAGTCGAGTGCCGATTCGAGGCACGTCAGACCGCACAGGCGTTTGGCCCAGAAGCGGTAGCGTTCCGGGTCCGAGAAGCCGCTTTTCTGCCAGCCGGGGTCGTCGCAAGGATCGCCGTTCTGCTCGACGATATGGCGAACCCATTCGGGGCTGCCCCATTGCGTGTGATACGGCACGCCGGCGTGGCGCAGGGTCGGTTCGTTCATGCTGACGCGATGAATGCAAAGTGTGGGACGTGAAAACGGCAGACGCGTTTACAACATGCTGCGAGGCCGCTGCATGGTGCCGTCGAAAAAACGCTGCAGGCGAAATGCCGACAGGTCCAGCGACGCCTGACCGCCGTCGTTAATTTCCGCAAGCATCTTGCCGACGATAGGTCCCATGGCGAAACCATGGCCGCAAAAGCCCGTGGCGATCGTGAGACCGCTGACCTGCGGCGGGGCGTCGATCACCGGAATCCCGTCGGGCAGCACATCGATTAAACCCGCCCATGACTCGACCACCTGCGCGTCCTTCAGCGCGGGAAACAGCGAGCGCAGTTTGGCAAGCGCGCGGGGCGCGTGGCTCACGTTAGGTTGCGGATGCGGATCGCGCGGATGCAGCACGCGCTCGCTCTGCGGCACGCTGCCCGGCAGACGGTCGCGCAAGTCGCGCAAGCAGGCGCCGTTCAGATGAAAGCTGAACTTCTGGCGCTGACTCCACAGTTCGGGCACAAACCATTTCAGCGCACGGAAATGACCGAGCGTCATGTCGACGTCGACCTGCATGTCGTCGGCGAGATTGATCGCGCCGTTCGCGCGTTGCCGCACGCCGAGGCCATGTCCCCAGAACGTGGACGCGGTGACGGGCGGCAATGGATTCGTGCGCATGCAGGTGCCGCGCACCGCCTGCTGCGGCAATTCGAGGCCCAGTGTTTTCAGAAGACGCCAGCTACTCGCGCCCGCCGCGCAAATGAAACGCGACGTGCGGATGGTTCCGCGCTCGGTCACGACGCCGGCGATCGCGCCGCCCGCGCGCTCCACGCCGAGCACGCCGCAGCCTTCGAAAAATAGCGCGCCCGCTTCCCCCGCCCGCGCCGCGAAAGCAGCAGCGGCGCGGCGCGGCTCCGCCTGACCGTCGCTCGGGGTATAGAGGCCGCCGAGCGCTGGGCCTTGCATGCCGGTCACTACCGAATCGATCTGCTTTCGATCGAGCGTACGCGTGTCGAGTCCGTGTTCTCGCGCGACGTCCATCCATTGCTGGAACGACGTCCAGTCGTCTTCGCTGCTCGCCACGTAAAGACAGCCGCCTTGGCGCCATTCCAGATCGAAGTTCAACTCGCGCTCGAGCGTTTCCCACAACGGTATGCTCGCCATCATCAACGAGACTTCGGCGGATTCGCGGCCCTGCTGGCGCACGAAACCCCAGGCTCGCGACGACTGCTGGCCGGCAATGCGCGACTTGTCGAGTACGACCGCGGACAACCCGCGCCGCGCGAGGTAGTAGGCTGCTGCGCAACCCATGATGCCGGCGCCGGCGATCACCACGTCTGCGTGTTGGGGAAACGGTTGGTCGGCGACGGTGAAGCCGGCGTGCAGCGGATAAGTCGTGGTCATCGGCGGAGTGGTTTTAAGTGCGAGCGTAATCTTGGCAGGCGAACCGATTGTCCGCAATGTCCGCAATGGCAACGGCGCGCGAAGCGCTGCGGGAGCCGCTCCGCGACGAGGCGATTCGCCGGGTTCAGCCAGGACGCGGTTTATCTGCGCGACGAATAAATTGCAAATATCCGCATGACAGATATTTTCCGGATATTCGCCACGCGAATATTTGCCAAATATTCGCACGGCGAATAAAATGCACTTATTCGTTTGACGGATATTTAGCCATGCTGCATCTCATCGCCACGCCGGATCAAATCGCCCAACTGCTTGCTGCAAGCCGCCGGCAAGCGGGTCTTACGCAGGCCGAAGCCGCCGCGCGTGTCGGCGTGAGTCAAAGCCGCATTTCAGCGTGGGAAACCGACGCCGCCGCGCTGACGGTCGCGCAGTTGCTATCGCTGTGCGGTGCGTATGGGTTGCAGTTGCAGCTGCGTGACAAGAACCAGCCGGGGTCCGAACCGGCGCTTTCCACCGAATGGTAAGCATGGCCCGCTCGACCCACTCACGCGTGCTTTCCGTCTGGGCGAACGGCGAACGCGTCGGCGTCTGGCGCCTTCCGGCCCGCGGTCCGATGGAATTTTCTTACGACGCCGCATGGATCGGCTCGCCCGCCGGCCGGCCGCTGTCGCTCTCGCTGCCTTTCATGCCCGGCAACCTCGCGCACAAAGGGCCGCGGGTGCTCAACTACTTCGACAACCTGCTGCCCGACAGCGACATCATCAGAAAACGTATCGCTCAGCGCTACAGGACCGAAACACTGGACGCCTTCGATCTGCTGCAAGCCATCGGCCGCGACTGCGTGGGCGCCGTCCAGTTGCTGCCCGAAGACGACGCGCCGGTGGGCGTGGACCGCATCGAGGGCACGCCGCTGACCGATGCCGAAATCGAGACCATGCTGACACGCACCGTCACCGCCCCCGCGCTCGGCGCAACAGAGGAAAGCGACGATTTCCGTATTTCGCTCGCCGGGGCACAGGAGAAAACCGCGCTGCTGTGGCACGACGAACAATGGAAACGGCCGCACGGCGCCACGCCCACCACGCATATCTTCAAGCTGCCGCTCGGACTCGTCGGCAACAAGCTGGCGGATCTGAGCACCTCGGTCGAAAACGAATGGTTGTGCCTGCGCATACTGCGCGCTTACGGCTTGCCGGTAGCGAACACGGAAATCGTGACGTTTGGCAAGCAACGCGTGCTGAGCGTCGAGCGTTTCGACCGGCAACTGCATTCGAGCGGCCAATGGCTGCTGCGCCTGCCTCAGGAAGACTTTTGCCAGGTGTACGGCGTGCCTTCGCATCGCAAGTACGAGAACGAAGGCGGTCCGGGCGTGCTCGATCTAGCGCGCGTTCTGCAGCAGTCGGTCGCGGCCGCGCAAGACATCGAAACTCTGCTCGCGAGCCAGATTCTCTTCTGGATGCTCGCCGCGCCGGACGGCCACGCGAAAAATTTCAGCATTCGCCTGCTGGCGGGCGGCCAATACCGGCTGACGCCGCTCTACGACGTCATGTCGATCTGGCCGGTGGAAGGCAGCGGCCCTAACCAATGGTCGTGGTTCAAGGCGCGCCTCGCAATGGGCATGTGGTCGCGCAGCAAGCACGACGCTTTTCGCGACGTGCAGCGGCGCCACTTCAACACAATGGCGCTCAAGTGCTCGTATGGCGCGAGCGCCGAACCGCTGATCGAGCACCTGATCGGGCAGACGCCGAACGTGATCGAACAGGTCTCGGCGGAACTACCCGAACGATTTCCTGGCAAGGTCGCCGAGCGGATCTTCAAGGGCCTGCGGAACTCGGCCGCGAAACTCGCAAAGATGCCGGCGAACTGACAGCGCCTAGGGCGCTCGGTGGATACAGCCCGGTTTCATCGGTAAAATGTGTTTTACGCGCTACACATAATGGGTGCGCGAGTATGACCGTTAAGTCTGTCGGATTTCCGGCTTTCTCTGACAGAGGCAAGCGGCGCCTTTACAAAAACCCTGACCGCGATGTTTTTACGGTACATTTGCTGTCCCCCGCGTACTGCTTTGCCCTGTGTCCATGATGCACGGCCGCGTTACGCCTGCCGTATCGCCCCCCACAGCCCTTTAAGACGGCGGATTTTCACGCAGTATGACCAACGAAACACACTCACCAGACTCCATCGCAGTCGCCGAGCGCGTGCGCGAGTTGATGAGCCGGCATGGAATCGGCAAGCGACAGCAAACCACAGAACTTTGCCGCATCCTCGATCTGAGTTTTTCGCAGGGGCACCGCAAGCTGCGCGGCAATAGCCCGTGGACCTTGTCGCAAATCAAGAAGGTCGCCGAGGTGTACGGCGAGCCCGCCGCGCAACTGTTCGGCGCTCAATCGCTCGACCCAGGCATGGTCGGCGCGATTGCGCAGGAGGCCATGTTCTGCGTCGGCGCAATCGAGCTGCCGTGCACCGCCTGGGTCGGCGCCGCGCTCGAACCGGGCAGCCGGCCGGAGTTCGTCGCGTACTCGAAGCTCGGCCAGTGGCGCGTCGCGCGTCACGACGGCGCGCTCTACCAAAGCGCCTATGAAGTCCACAAGATCGAGATTTATCCGCGCCGCGCGGAAACGGACAAGCCGACCATCGCCGTTGTCGACGACGATCAGGCAAGCGCCGACAATCTGCGCGATTATCTCGAGCGCAGCGGCTTCACCGCAGTGGCGATCTACGGCCTTTCGGCTTTCGCCGAACAGTTGCAAACCCAGGTGTTCGACGGCATCGTGATCGACTGGCTGTTCGGCTCGCAGACCTCGGCGGCCGCGATTCGCGCGGTGCGCGCGTCGGAAAATCCCGATGCGCCGATCTTCGTTCTGACCGGCGAATTGCTGACCGGCAAGGCGAGCGAATCGGAGATCAGCCAGGTGATCCGCAACTACGACGTCGCCTGCTACGAAAAGCCCGCGCGCATGGCGATTCTGGTGGCCGATCTGTCCAAGCGGCTGAACCGGCCGTGAACGGGTCCTGAACCGGCCAGCGCTGTCTTAGACGGTATGCCGCGAAGCGAGCGCGCGCTGCAATGCGTTGCGCAAATCCCCGTAATGTACCGGCTTTAATAACGCCTCGAAGAACGGCAGCGTGCCGTTCTCTGTCCCGCCGTCCTGCCCCGCGCCGGCCTCCGGCGCATAAGCGCTGACCACGATCACCGGCACGCCCGACGACGGCCCGCCGCGCGCAGCCAGATCCGCGAGAAACGCGTAGCCGTCGCGCTCGGGCATATGCAGATCGAGCAGCACGACATCGCAACGGTGCGCATCGAGCCACGCGAGAGCATCGTCCGCATTGGCGACCGCGTGCGCGTCGAACTCCATATGCGCGACCATTTCGCTGAGCGACTCGCGCATCAGCCGGTTATCATCGACGATCAGCACGCTGGGCCGCGCGCCGCCCGGCTCGGCCTGCGCAGTGACGCCCGGCGGCTGCGCAAGCGCGACCGGCGTAACAGGAATCGTCACGGTGAAAGTGGTGCCCTCGCCCACCATGCTCGACACTTCGACACTGCCGCCAAACAACCTCACGAGTCCCTGCACGATGGCGAGTCCCATGCCCGCGCCTTCAAAGCGGCGCGTGCGCGAACTGTCCAGCTGCGTGAACTCTTCGAAGATCAGCGGAATCTGCGCCGGCGGCACGCCAGGTCCCGTGTCGCTCACTATGAAGCTCAGCAGCGCCGGCCGCTGCATCAGCTTCACGCGCACCGAGCCGCGTTCCGTATAACGGATCGCGTTGGTGACGAGGTTATTGACGATCTGACGAATGCGGTGCGGGTCCGAATCGACGAGCCCGCTCGCGCCGCTCACCTCGCTCTCGAGCTTCAGCCCTCGCGCGGCGGCGGACATTGCATGTTCGTCGACGATCGACGCCAGCAGTTCGCGCGGCTCGAAATGCTCATGGCGCAGTTCGAGCTTGCCCGCGCCGAGGCGCGCGTAATCGGTCAGGTCCTTCATCTGCGCTTCGAGATGCCGCGCCGCGGTTTCGAGCCGCTGAATCACCTTGCGATCGGCTTCCGAGTGATAGTTGAATCCAAGCAACTCGATCGACGAGACAATCGCATGCAACGGCGTGCGCAGCTCATGACTGATCATGCCGAGAAACGCGTCTTTCGCGAGGCTCGCCTCGCGCGCCGCGCGGCTCGCCTCGTGCTCGGCTTCGAGCGCCGCGTGCTGCTGATGCATGAGTCGCGTGCGACGCCGGCCGTTGACCACGAGCAGCAGTGTCGCCGCAGCGGACAGCAGCAGCAGGATCATGCCGCCCGCAAAAAGCAGCCGGCGTTTGTCGATGAAATCGCGGTTCATGGCTTCGCGGTCGGCGACATCGGCGAAACGGCGGCTCAGCGCGAGATCGTTCACTTCGTTCCAGTGCTGGCGCAATTGCGCGACGATCCGGTTGACCGCGCCTGGATCGCTCGGCAGTGACGCGACCTGCGGAGCCAGGCCGGTCAGCATGCGGTCGAGCGCGTGGATTTCGTCGAGTTGCCGTTGCACCAGCGCGACTTGCGTCGTGAGCCTGAGCGTGGAGCCTTCCATGACGTGCAGTTTCGATTGCAGCAACTGGTAGCGCAACGTGAGCCGCTGATAGTCGTCATCGACGCCGGCCTGGTAGAGCAACAGCTGATTCTCGAAGCGCGCGTAGGCGATTTGCAGTTGCGCCGCGTCCCAATAGAAGCCGTCGTACGAGCCTGTGAGCGACTCGGTCGTGCCCGGATTGAGCAGGTTCGCGTAGAGCAGATAGCCGATCGCGCCCGCGGGCGCGGCGAGCGCAGTGAGCCAGATCAGCACATAAAAAACCCGGCGCCACGGACGGCGCGTTACTTGACTATGAGTGCCTTGATCTGCCATACGAATTTCGAATCGCCCGAAGCGCCCGCGAGTTCATCGGGGAACGCGTCGCGCGGATAGATGAGGAACAGAGGCCCGAAGTCGCTGATCTTCAGGCGCCGGCCGTTCATGCTGTACGCCACCACCACGCCGTAGCGGTCGCAATCCGATACCGGGACCGTGGAGGTGTAGTCGTCGAGCGTACGGATTTCGACTTGCGTGCCGTACGCACCGACCGTCTTCAGAATATCCGCGAGCAGCGGTCCTGTGAAGGTGGAGCGCGGCGTCCAGGTCGTGGCGGTGGTGATCGAGTGGGCCGGCAACGCGAGCAGCTGCGCCTCGGCGAAGCGATAGGAACGGTGCGCCGCGTCGTTCGTCTTGCCGATTTTGCCGGAGACGTCGAGCGAGAGCGCCGTCGCGTCCGTCTGTGCCTGCACGCTCCAGGCAGCCAGCGCGAACATCAACCCCATTGCCCACCGCGCGCGTGCCTGCGCGCCAAATCTGCGTTGCAGTCTTGCAGTCACTTTGGTCATCTGCTTTTTTATTCCGTGGTCTGTTGTTTTTCTTGCGGCGCATCGCCCCGCGTTTGCCGTAACGCGCGCCACCCCGACGCGCGATCGCTGAACGGCATGCATAATATCGTCAAAATTCTTTGCAGGAAAAAACGAAGGCCCACCGCCGCCCTATTTGCCAACGCGCGTCGCGCTTCAGGCGGCGGTCTTCCCACACGCGTTGCGCGACCCCACGAGCGTTATGAACAAGCCGGTTTTGCCCCTCACCTATGAGCAACTCGATCACTGGATCGAATCGCTGCAACCCGCGTTGCTCGCCGAAGGTTTTGCGATGGCAATCGGCATTCTGCGCGGCGGTGCTCCGCTCGCACTGATGGTCTCGCACTCGGCCGGCGCGCCGGTTGCGTTTCTGCGCTATGACCGCATGTCGCGCACAGTGGCGTGGGACTCGACGCTGCCCATCCCGCCCGCCGGTTCGAAGGTTCTGCTGTGCGAGGACATTGCGGGCCGCGGCTTTACGCTCGTGGATTGCCTTGCGTTCCTCAAACAGCATGGCCTCGATGTGAAGACACTGACGGGCGCCGTCGACGACCTGAGCCGCACGCAGCCGGACTATGCAATCGACGCGCGCGGCTACTTCGCGCTATTCCCGTGGGAACGCCAGGCCTACACAGAGCGCTATCGCGACGACTGGGCGCGCGTCGAAGCCGGCGATGCGCCGGCAATGGCAGACGATCACCACTACGCGACTTATGCGATCGACCTCGACGGCATTCTGCTGCCCGACGTGCCGCTCGCGCGCTACGACGAGGATCTCGCCGCGGCGCTGCTCGAACGCGATGCACTGCTGCCGTTCGAAGTGCTACCGGGCATCGACCTCAAGCGCGTTCGCACGATCATCACGGGCCGGCCTGAAATGGACCGCGCGCGCACGCAGGCGTGGCTGGAGCGGCACGGCTTCGGCCACATGCAACTGGTGATGCGCACGCCCGGCATGCACGACGAAAGCCCGGCCGGCGCGGCCGCTCACAAAGCGGCTGCGGCGCTGGCGGGCGGCGTCACGCACTTCGTGGAAAGCGATCCGGTGCAGGCCTTGCTGATCGCGCAGCAGGCGCCGCTATTGCGCGTGATCTGGTGGGACGCGCATACGCGCACCGGCATGCTGGTCGGCGCGCGCGCGTGGGCGTCGGAGTGAGCTTGAGCGCGCGTCACGCTTCGCGCGCTTCCTTGTTCTCCTTTCTCTCCTTGCCGTCGCGCAGATGCAGATGCTGGGCCGCGCGCTGCGAAGCGACGATGATGAGCTTCATCGTTGCCCGCGTGGCGCCGACGAACAGCTTGCGTGCGATACGTTCGTCGAATGCATCGAAGTCGACTTCAGTGAGAATGACGCAGGGGGCCGCCTGACCCTTGAAACGGTAGATCGATTCGAAGAGAACGTCGCCGTCGCGATATTCTGGATTGCCAAACAAATCGTACTTCCCGGTGAAGCTGCGCAGCCGATGCGGGCCGAGATGATCTTGCGCGGTCATCGCGGAGCCTTCGCGTCCGCGAAACGACAGCACCGCAATGTCCTGCTTGCGAAACCCAAGTGACAGAGCCTGCGTGATGGCGCGCTTGGTCGCTTCGATGCTGCCCTCGGCGGCATTCGCTTCGTCGTAGACGGACAACGAAATGTCGGAGCCGTCGAACGGACTACCCGACGACAACGCCGACGCGACCGGCACCGCGGCGCCGACCACATCGCGCACGTAATCGAGAATGTCGCGCGGGCTGCGATAGTTGGTGGTTTCTTTCAGCGTGGTCCAGCCGGGGAGCGCCACCGGTTCGCGCATGTACAGATTCTGCAGCGGATCTTCGAGCCACCACCACGCGCCGCCCGGGCGCAGCAGGCGTTCGAGTGCGGCGACCCACGGCTCCTGGAAATCCTGGCCTTCGTCGACGATCAGCACGTCGAATTGCCAGCGCGCGTCGATCGGCGTTTCCGCAAACATCGCTTCGAGTTGATCGAACACCTGGCCTGACTCGAAATCGGGCTCGCGGCCAGCATCGCGCGCAATCCAGTCGCACAGCTGATGATAGTTGGCGACCTTCGCCTCGGGCGGCGCCACGCGCGCGATATGGTCGGCCAACGGCCGGTTGAAGCACACATATAACGGACGCTGGCCGCGCGCGACGGCGTCTTTCATTACCTGCACCGCCAGTTGCGTCTTGCCGGAGCCGGCCGTGCCGATCACGCGCAGGCGAAACGGCGAGAATTCGAGCCGCCGCGCCCATGTTGCAAGGCCGCCAGCGAGCCGCGTGACAAGCGTGCCCGCCTGGCCGACGAGAGCACTTGCGTCAGGGGTGAGCGCAAGTTCGTCGGCGAGAAAGTGGTGGATTTTCGACGCGCACGGCAGGCGCGGTTCGTCGGCCGGCAACGCTTCGCGAATCACCGCGGCGAGCCGGTCGCGGCGCGTCGCGTCGACGATCCGGGCGGGATTCACGCCGGCAATCGCGGCGTCCTTCACGATATGGTCGGGGCAATACAACAGTTCTTCGACGAAATAGGTGCCCGCGCCGAACGCGGCGGTAAAGCGCCGGTGCAACCCTTCGATGGTATGCGCGAGCGCGATTGCCACATTGCGCTCGGTCTGCAGATAAACCTTGACGAGCCCCTTCGGCGTTTCGCGCAGAAAGCCCGTCTTCTGTTCGACGATCATTACGCGCCCGGCCGGACTGACGATCACGAAGTCGGCCTCGCCGAATACAGAAAAGTTCTGATTGAGCCGCGTCCAGTGCACGCCGTGATAGACCGTGTAATCGTCGGGGAGCGCCTGTTCCAGCAATGCGAGCGTTTCCCGCTCGCGCGACGCCGCGCCGGTGGCGGCGAGGCTCTTCCAGTCGTCGGGGACAATGCGGGCCATGCGGTGCCTCGTCGTATTTCGGTGCGCTCATTGTACGCAACGCATTGAGGAGCGGCCGGCGCTCCGATGTTTCGTTGCGAGGTGGCCGCATTCGCTGCGCGCGCATCAAAACGCATGCGCATCGTGTATCGTTACTGGTTGAACGCCGCGCGCGATGCACGGCTTGCCAACTGTCGACAAAAAAGGATTAACCGGATGATTACGATCTGGGGACGCACGAATTCAGTCAACGTGCAAAAAGTCTTGTGGTGCTGCGATGAACTGGTGCTGCCGTACGAGCGCATCGACGCGGGCATGCAATTCGGCCGCAATAACGAACCCGCGTACCTTTCAATGAACCCGACCGGCAAGATTCCCACGCTGGTCGACGACGACTTCGAACTGTGGGAATCGAACTCGATCCTGCGCTACCTGGCGCTGCAGTACGGCGCGGGCAGTCCGCTGTATCCCGCCGAACCGCGGCTACGCGCGAGCATCGACCGCTGGCTGGACTGGTCGCTGTCCACGCTGCAACCGGCGGAGCGGCCGGTGTTCTGGGCGCTCGTGCGCACGCCGCCCGAACAGCGCGACGCGGCCAGACTGGCCGACGACATCCGCAACGTCACCGCGCTGTGGCAGCTTCTCGACACGCATCTGCAAGGGCGCTTTTTCCTTGAAAGCGACAAGTTCACGCTGGCCGATATCGTGATCGGCGCGTATGCGAAACGCTGGTTCGGCTTGGACGGCGTGGAGCGTCCGCCGTTACCCAATCTGGAGCGCTGGTATTCGCGCATTGCGACGCGCCCGGGCTTCAAGAAATACGTCGACTTTCCGCTCACGTGAACTAGCGCGGCCAGGCGGTGCGCGATCCGCAGCACCGTGGAACCGGTCGGTCGACGTCGCCCGGCATAAGCGCGCCCCGCGCGGCGACGTAAGCCGCCGCGGCGACAGGCGTTGGCCTTGGTTGGCCTTTATAATCGACGCATGAAGAACGCCAAGCCCGCCGCCGCTAACGCTGCAAACTCAGCCAGTCCCGCGCACACGGAGAAAGCCGCTGCTTCCGCGGACGCCCTTGCTCAGTCGCCGGGGCATACGCACGGCGACTCGCCCGAAGCCGCGCTGGCCCTTGCGGAAGAGTATTGCCGCGAACGCGGCGAGAAGCTCACGCCGATCCGCCGCAAAGTGCTCGAATTGCTGCTGAATTCGGGACGCGCCACCAAGGCGTATTCGCTGCTCGACGACATGCGCCAGATTCATCCCGGCTCTGCGCCGCCCACGGTTTATCGTGCGCTCGACTTTCTGCTGTCGGCAGGTCTCGTGCATCGGATCGAATCAATCAATGCATTCACGGTGTGCCACGATCTGACGCAATGCCAGCACGGCATTCTGGTGGTTTGCCAGCAGTGCGGCAACGTCACCGAACTGCATCAGCCGAAGCTGCGCCAGGCGCTCGTCGCGCAAATCGAAGACGCGGGTTACCGGATCGCAAGCGACGAAATCGAACTGAAGGGATTGTGTTCCGCCTGTCAGGCGGCAGAGGCCGCAGAGGCGGCCGCAGCAGCTGCGCCGAAGACGGGATCGACGGCGCCCGTCGCCGCTAAATAGCGGCAATGTGTTGTGGCTGCGGCGCAAAGCTTTTCACGCTTCGCGCCGCGCTGTGACCCGCTCAGCGCGCCCCGCGTGCACCTATGGCGTCGTGCAGCAGAGTCACGAGAGCTTCCGGTAACGCCGGTTTGGTCATGAAATGCTGGAAGCCTTCGCCGATACTTCGCAGACGGTAGGCGTCGTCTGTATGCCCCGTCAGCGCCACCGCGACCGAAGGCGCGTGATCGCCGCGTATCTCGTGATCACGCAGCCGCTGGATCAGGTAGAAGCCGTCCATGGCAGGCAGTTCGAGGTCGCATACCACCGCATCCGGCAGCAGCCGGACGGCGGCTTCGACACCCTCTTCCGCATCCGCCACGGCAACGACGTTTGCCCCTTCCGCTTCCAGCAACAAGGTCAGCGATTCCCGGCTGTCCGGGTCGTCTTCTACGAGCACGATCGTGGCCTGATCGAGTCTCAATGCTCCGTTCATTTTCTGTTGTTGCTCTAAAAATCCGGTTAGGCCGTCAGGCTTGGCCAACGTGTCGCCCTGCTGGGAGGCTTGCTTGCCGCCGATTTGCGCGGCCGCGATATTGCTGTTCATGATTCCGACTCGAATTCATGTGCCGAGTTGCAAAAAAGGCCCACGATTGTAGACATGGCCCCATGCAACGCGCGCACAGTAACGCGCCAAAATTGCACGCCAATGAAAAAACGGCTCCCGGCGTCCATCTCCGCGGCGACCGGTGCCGACACCCGATTCGCCGCGGCGGCACGTGCATTGATTGCTGTCACTTGCCGCCGGCGCCTTTTCTTCACTCCTGCCGATTTCTTCAGCGACGCCGGCAACCCGTTGCACGGCGTTCGCATTTACCCCCTGAGTAGCACGTTGTGTGCCGCGCATCGCATGCCGTGCAGGAGATGGACCGCATCGGTTAGCCGGGTATCTTCGGACTAATGCCCTGTACGAGAAGCGCCACCGCGTGGCGCGCGATCTCGTCGCCACCGATCAGGCGACGTTTGGGATCGCGGCGCCATAGCTTCGACGTGGCCAGGGGCAGTAGCGTCAAGCCGAGCAGCGTGACGAACATCAGCGACGGCTCGAGCGCCGGGTTCAAACGCCCTTCCTTTTGCCATCGCTCAACGGTGGCAAGCGACGTCTTCTGATTTGCGTCCCCGGAACGCTCCCGCATGCGCTGACGCAGCAGGCCGCTATCGCTAATTACTTCGCGCACCCATAACGACGGAAACCACGGCCGCTCGACCGCCGCCTGCACCATGCGCTCCGCGAGTTGCATGATCGCCGCGACGGGATCGTCGGCATGCTCCTGGAACGGCGGCGGCGGTCTGCTTGTCGTGACAATGGCCGCAATCGCCGACGTCATTCCGCCCGCGGAGCGCGGCCGCTATCAAGGCGTGTTCGGCGGCGTGTTCGGTCTCGCAACCGTAGTCGGTTCGCTGCTCGGCGGCTTTCTTGTCGAACACCTTACGTGGCGCTGGATTTTCTATATCAACCTGCCGCTTGGCATCGTCTCGCTTGCTGTGATCGGCGCGGTCTTCAAGCCGCATCTGCAGCACGTGAAGCACACCATTGACTATATGGGCGCTGCGTTTCTTGCTGGCGCGCTCACCTGCGTCATTCTGTTCACGAGCCAGGGCGGCACGATCTTGCCGTGGTCGTCGCCGCAATTGTGGATCACGCTTGGCATGGGGCTCGTTGCGATCCGGGGTTTCATCCACGAAGAACGCAGCGCGCCTGAACCGATCATGCCGCTCGAACTTTTCAGGCAGCGCACGTTTTTGCTGAGCAGTCTGATCGGCTTCATCGTGGGCGTGTCGATGTTCGGCTCCGTCACGTTTTTGCCTCTCTATCTGCAGGTGGTCAAGGGCTCCACGCCGACACAAGCCGGCATGCAGATGCTGCCGATGATGGGCGGCCTCTTCATCATATCGATGGTGACAGGTCGCCTGATCACCAAAATTGGCCGTTATCGCATGTTCCCTATTGCCGGCACCTTGCTCGTGGCGATCGCCATGTTGCTGCTCGCGCGCCTGCAGATCGACACACCGATTCATGTGATGTATCTCGACATGGGCGTGCTCGGTTGCGGTCTCGGCATGGTGATGCAGGTGCTCATTCTCGCCGTGCAGAACACCGTCGAGTTCAAGCATATGGGTGTGGCCACATCGGGCGCCACGCTGTTTCGTTCGATGGGCGGGTCGATCGGTGTGGCCGCGTTCGGCGCCGTGTTCTCCAACGGCCTTGCCGCGCGGCTCGAAAAGCTGATCTCACCGGACACGGAATTGCCGCACGCACTCGGGCCCGCCGCGATCCGCCATTTGCCTGACGCATTGCGCGCCGACTATCTGCAAGCATTCACCGGTGCGTTGCATACGGTGTATCTGTCCGCGGCGTGTGTCGTACTCGTCGCATTCGTGCTCGCATGGCTGCTCAAGGACCATCCGTTGCGTCAGCATTGAAGCGTCGCACTTCGTCGCCGCCTCATGGAAATAGTGATTGCGTGCGCCCGAAATTCGTCTGCGAAATGCGCGCCCTACCACAAAAAGAATCGCGCGCGTTCGTCCTCACGGTGTGCACGATCATTCGTCCTACCTGGTAATGTGCGCTAGCGCACACAACATAGGGTCGATCGTCCATTGACGTCCGTCTCGAAACGCCACATATTGAAACGGACGGCATGCAAGCATCGCTCGCTTGCCTGCCCGGACTCTCTGGCGCATGTAGATCGTGGTTTCCGCGGATACCCATACCGCTTCAAACGCGATCGGGAGCATGCCGTAACGGCATTGTTTTCCTCAGTTGGAGCCATAGCATGTCCACTCAAACCTTAGCCGGCGATCGCTTTCCGACGCCCTGCAAACAATGTGGCGGTGCCCTCTACCGGCGAGTGGACCATTGCCCGTATTGCGGCTCGGTTCATCCGCTCGATGCCGACGCACGCGCACCTGCACGCAGCGCGCTGCACGAGAGTCGAACCAGCACGATGAGCATGTCGACGTTGCACGACGGCTTCGGCGCGCCGGCGCTCAACGAGCCCGACTTCCCTGGCGGCGCGCTGCACGCCGGCCTCAATCTCGCCCCGGCAGGCGCGCTTCAGGCGTCGTCTTCGTCGCTACTCTCGCCCGACACGCCGCTGCTGCCCGTCGCCGATCCTGCCGAACTCACGCATCACGCGGGTCTGCGCATGCGCCACGCGCTGCTCGCGAGCGCGACCATTGTCGCCGCGGGCCTGGCGTATGTCGGCTATGCGCTATTCAACGACAGCCGCGACTTGCATTACAGCAACGGCGAGCAATCCGCAGAGACCGCCCACAACGCCAGAACGACAACGGGTACCATCGCGCGATACTCGCCCGATCAGGCAGCCGACTCGCGCCTCGCGGCAATGCCCGGCAAATCCACCGGCACGGACGGCGTGCGAAACACCGTACAGGCAATACCGGCCACTGTACCGATAGCGGTGGTTTCAGCGAAACCGGCCACACCGCAATTCCGCGACGCCGCGCAAGCCCTGCGGGCGGCTCGCGCCGCGTTGCACGCCAACGATCTGAGCGCGGCGCAAGCGGCGCTCGGCGCAGTGCAATCGCTGCAACCCGACAGCAGCGAAGCGCAAAGTCTCGCCGCCGAATTGAAGCCTTTGACCGCGCGCCGCGACGCCGCGTTGCTGGCGGCGCAGATGTGCGCCGATCAGCAAACGTGGCCGTGCGCACGTGAGCATGCGAATGAGGCTCTCGCGCTAGACACCGGCAACGACGCGGCAAAGACGATCCTCGAGCGGGTGATTCGGGAAACCGGCTGGGCGCCGCTCAATTCACAGACAACGACCACCGCGAAGCTGCTGCGGCAGCCCCCCGTCCAATAGTTCGGATACCGAATCTAACGGCCGAAAACTTGCCAACCTGACCCGATAGGTGCAGACCATGCTAAAGAGACTCCTGACGGGATGGCTGGGAGCGATGCTGCTGATCACGTCTTCGCTGCTGAGTGCCGAACCCGCGCACTACAAGATCGTCACCGGCCCGGAACGCGGCACGTACATTCAAATCGGTCAGGACCTGTCGAAATGGGTCGCCCAGCCGGCGGGCATCGATCTCACCGTGGTCGCGTCGAAGGGGTCTGCGGAGAACGTGCAGCGCATGCGCTTCGAGCCCGGCGTGAAACTCGCGCTGGTGCAGTCCGACGTGTATCAGGCCTACGTCGACATGGCCAACTCAGGCAATCCCGACGCGGGTACGGCGATCCGCCCTCTGCGCCTCATCATGCCGCTCTACGACGAAGAGATTAACGTCGTCGTGCGCGCGGATTCGCCGCTCAAAAGTTTAGGCGACATCAGGGACAAGACCATCAGCGTCGGTCTGCTCGGCAGCGGGACCGCGCAATCGGCGACTACCCTGTATCGCCTGATGTTCGGTCAGGCCATTCCCGAACAGAACATCCAGCACCTGAGCAACGAAGATGCACTTGCCGCATTGATCGTCAAGAAAGTGGACGTCGCAATCATCGTGGTCGGCCAGCCGGCAAAACTGTTCAACGATATGAACCCGGAACTGCTACAGCAGATCCGTCTGCTGAAAGCGGAGCCCACGGCACCCGAAACCGTTCGCGCGAAGCAGACCTATTTCCCCGCCACGATCCGTGCAAGCAGCTATCCGAACTGGCTGAAAGAAGACGTGCCGACGCTGACGGTCAAGGCCTTCCTCGTCACCTATGACTATGGTCTGCGCGATACCGTCGGCAACCTGAATCATTTCGCCGACTCGCTATGCGCGAACTTCGACAATCTGCAGGAGCACGGCCATCCGAAATGGAAGCAGGTCAAGCTGGAATTGCCCAGCCTCGTGCGCGGCTGGAAATATTACCCGCCGGTCGAGAAGCATTTACGCGCGTGTGTTGCGAACCGAAGCGCAGGCATCAACACCGCCCCGGCTCAGGTCGCGGAAAAGCCGCGCACCAATTGCACGAATCAGGAGCGCCTGCTTCTGCTGTGCAAGTAAATGCATGCGAGTGCGGAGCGCTAACGCATATGTGAGCGCTCCTCCCGCGATCACGCCCGCTTGCGCTCGCCGGATGCGGCAGCGCTTTCCATTGCGCGCTGCAAGGCCTCGTACACTTTCGGCCGGTTGCATTGCGACACGTTAAAGCGAAGGTAACCCGCCGCCGACTGCGAGACGCTGAATACATTGCCCGGCGCGAACACGACATCTGCGCCTAACGCATGGCGTGCGATGTCGGCGGCATCGAGGGAATCGGGCAAACGCGCCCACACGAACATGCCCGCACGCGGCTGCGTCCATACATCGAGGCCCGCGTAGCCCAGGCGGCGCATGGTCTCGCCCATCGCGTCCGCGAGCTTCGCGCGCATCGACTCGAGATGACGCCGGTAAGTGCCGTCCATCAGCAACCGATGCACGACGCTCGCCGTGAGTTGCCCATTGCCGAACGACGTGGCGAGTTTCAGGTCGATCAGCGGCTCGATCCATTCGGCACGTGCGGCGATAAAGCCGCAACGCGCCGCCGCGGAAAGCGTCTTCGAAAAGCTGCCAATGGACACCACGCGCGTGAGCCCGTCGAAGGCGGCAAGACGCGGCGCGGCTTCGTCTTCGAAGTCCGCGAAGATATCGTCCTCGACAACGATCAGACCGTGTTCGCCGGCCAGCTTCAGCAGCCGATGCGCGACCGCCGGCGCGAGCGTCGCGCCGGTGGGGTTATGAATCGCGGAATTGGTCACATAGAGCCGCGGACGATGCTCGATCAGCGCCCGCTCGAAGGCCGCGAGGTCCGGGCCCGACGGCGTATAAGGCACGCCGACGATACGCGCGCGATGCGCCCGCAACAGCGCCTGGAAGTTGAAATAGCACGGGTCGTCGATCAGAACCGTGTCCCCCGGTTCGAGCAGAAAGCGGCACACGAGGTCGAGCGCGTGCGTGCCGCCGTCGGTCAGGACGATCTGTTCAGGCGGCGCTTCCACGCCATGCTGCGCGAGGCGCCAGGCAAGCTGCTGACGCAGCGCGGGCAAGCCATACGGGTTCGCATAATCGGCGAGCGGCGACTGCGGATCGCGCGCTATGGCCCGCAACGCGCGGCGCACGCCGTCCTCAGGCAGCCAGGAGGCCGGCATCCAGCCGCAACCCGGCTTCAGCACCTTGGAGCCAGGCTGCAGCGACTGGCGCGTGAGCCACAGCGGATCCACCTCGCGATCGAGACGCGGCCCGAGATCGGCGAGCGCGAGCGGCGGTGCATGGCCTGAAACGAAAAATCCCGAGCCGCGCCGGGCCACGATCGCGCCTTCGGCAACGAGCCGGTCATACGCCTCCACCACCGTCGACTTCGACACACCGAGCGTTTCGGTCATGACGCGGATCGACGGCACGCGCGAGCCCGGCATCAGCGAGCGGCTTGCAATGCGTTCGCGCAGATGGTTCATGACGATGCCTACACGCGTGCCTTGCGGTTTCTCAATCCCTTGCATATGCCCACCTTGCTCCATCTGTACTGCTCCTTAGTCGGTACAGTTTGCGTGAATTGTACTGATCCGTAGCTTAACCTTTCCGCGCGGGAAGCGGATGCTATACGCTTCATTCCAATACGCGTGGACTTTCGATGGACAAGACAACGAACGGCTGGCTGAGCGGGCTCATAGGCGTGTTGATTTTCAGCGGCTCGCTGCCCGCCACTCGCATCGCCGTGCAAGGGCTCGATCCCGTGTTCCTGACGGTGGCACGCGCGACCATCGCGGGCACGCTCGGTCTGTTGCTGCTGCTCGTATTCCGCGAAGCGCGTCCGGCGCGGCGCGACATTGTTCCGCTCGTCATCGTCGCGCTCGGCGTGGTGGTCGGTTTTCCGCTCTTGACCGCGCTTGCGCTGCGCCATGTCAGTTCCGCGCACGCGATCGTGTTCGTCGGGCTGCTGCCGCTTGCCACCGCGATCTTCGGCGTGCTGCGCGGCGGCGAGCGTCCGCAAGCGGCCTTCTGGTTTTTCTCGGCGCTCGGCAGCGGCGCGGTGGTCGCGTTCGCGATGCGCCACGGCCTCGACGCGTCTCCGCTGGGCGACGCGCTGATGCTCGCCGCGATCGTCGTCTGCGGGCTGGGTTATGCGGAAGGCGCGCGGCTGTCGCGGCATCTCGGCGGCTGGCAGGTCATTTCGTGGGCGCTGGTGTTGTCGCTTCCGCTGATGCTGCCGCTCGCATGGTGGACCCGCCCGGCTTCGTTCGAGGGCGTCAGCCACGCGGCGCTTTGGGGTCTCGGCTATGTGTCGCTGTTCAGCATGCTGATCGGCTTCGTATTCTGGTATCGCGGCCTCGCCCTTGGCGGCATCGCGGGAGTCGGACAGTTGCAATTGCTCCAACCGTTTTTCGGACTGGTGCTTGCGGGGTTGTTGCTGCACGAACAGGTGCCGCCCTCGATGATCGCCGTCACCGTCGCGGTGGTGGCGTGCGTGGCCGGCGCCCGGCGCTTCTCCAGGGCGACGCCTGCGCGCCGCGCGGCCTGAACCCGCGTTGCGTCTTCACGCAACGATTTTTGACGGGCTTCAAATTTGCGCGCGCGGCGGGCATAGTCAAACGTATCGTCAGAAGAAGAGACACGATAGGCCAGACCCGGCCGCACCAGGACCACGTATGAGCACAGCCCGCCCCGCATCCGGCGCCTCGGACGCAACCGCTGCAACCGCCGTGTCGCCCGACAGCGACCCGCTTATCCGCGACGCAACCGAAGCCGACCTTCCCGCCATCCAGGCCATTTACGCGCACCATGTGTTGACCGGCGTCGCGTCCTTCGAAGAAGTGCCGCCTTCCGTCGACGATCTGCGCATGCGGCTCGCGTCGGTGCGCAGCCATGGACTGCCGTACATGGTTGCCGAGATCGGCGGCGAAGTCGCGGGCTACTGCTATGCGACGCCGTACCGCCCTCGCGCCGCGTACAGGAACACCATCGAAGATTCGATCTATGTGAGCGACGCCTTTCGCGGACGAGGCCTCGGCCGTGTGCTGCTACAAGCGCTGATCGAGCAATGCGAAACCGGGCCGTGGCGCCAGATGGTCGCCGTGATCGCGGACGGCGGCAGCGGCGGATCACTGTCGCTGCATAAGCAGTTGGGTTTCGAGTTGACCGGCACATTGAAGGCAGTGGGTTTCAAACATGGCCGATGGCTCGACACCACGCTGATGCAACGGACCCTGGGTGCGGGTGCTTCGACGCCGCCGGACTGCGGACTCTAACGCCGCAACCCGAGCGTCGTGCTGGTCCGCCTCCATGCAGCGGGGTAAAATTCCGGGCATGCCTAACACGCCGCCCTCCACCTCGCCGTCATCCTCGCCCGGCGCCTCGGACATGTCCACAGGCGCCGCGCCGCGCAACGAATACACCGTCGACGAACTCGCGCGTGTGAGCGACACGACGGTGCGAAACGTGCGGGCGTATCAGGACCGCGGCCTTCTCGCGCCACCCGAAAAGCGCGGCCGGGTGGGCGTGTATGACGACACGCACGTGTCGCGTCTGAAGCTGATCAATCATCTGCTTTCTCGCGGCTACACGCTCGCGAACATCCAGGATCTGATCAAGGCCGTGGACGAAGGCCACGATCTTCGCTCCATTCTGGGCCTCGAAACCGCGATTGGCGGGCGCTGGTCGCGCGAACATCCGAAGAAGTATTCGTTGGTCGAACTGCTGCAAATGTTCGGTGACAAAGCTTCTCCGAGCGCCCTCGCGAAAGCGGTCGATCTCGGCCTGCTGGAACGCGACGGCCTGTCGTTCGTTTCGGGCAGCCCCACTGCTCTCGCCGCCGGCGCCACGCTCGCGAAAGAAGGCATTCCGCTTGCCGATCTGCTCGACGCCGTCGGCGTCGCGCGGCCGCATTTCAGCGCAATCGCCAACGCGCTAGTCGACCTGGTGGTCCGCCAACTGGACCGCTACGATCCCGATGCGCTGCCGCCGCCCGCCGACGTGCCGGCCCTCGTTGAGGCGATCTGGCGCGTGCGGCCGCTCGCTATGGTGCTCGTTGAAAGCGAGATGAACCGCGCGCTTGAAGAGGCCTCCGGCGACTATCTCGGCGATCGCGTCACGGCCATCATGGAAAAGAAGCTGGCCCGCTCCGCCGGTAAAACGAAGCGGCCGAAGAAATAGTCCGATGCGCCGGCCGGCGCGTCACTGGCAATCGCGTGAGCCCCCGCGCTCTTCACCCCTAGAGTTTGGCGTCTAGACGTCCTCTTGCGTCGTCCGTTGTTCGGCCCTATCGTTACATCAATCAATGTAACAGTTAAGAGCGTAATAAGGAGGCGGTCCGAATGAACGCACGCATGCCACACGACGCCGCCGACCATGGCGCATTCGCGCGTGTCGAGACGGACATCGCCATTATCGGGAGCGGCTTCGCGGGGCTAGGCATTGCGATTCGCTTGCGGCAATTCGGCCTCACCGATTTCATGGTCGCGGAAAAAGCCGATTCGGTCGGCGGCACATGGCGCGACAACCACTACCCGGGCTGCGCGTGCGACGTGCAATCGCACGTTTATTCGTTTTCGTTCGCACCGAATCCGCGTTGGAGCCGCATGTTCGCGCGTCAGCCGGAAATCCGCGCATATCTCGAGGAATGCACGCGACGCTTCGGCGTCGCGCGGCATCTGCGTTTTGGTCATGAACTTGCGAGCGCTGTCTACGACGACACGCGCCACCGCTGGCACCTGCGCTTCGCCAACGGACAACAGTGGTCGGCGCGCGTCCTGATCCCGGCGATGGGCGGCCTCTCGCGCGCGGCGATACCCGACATTCCCGGCATCGAACGATTCAAGGGCAACTCGTTTCACTCGCAGCATTGGGATCATGCATATCCGCTCGAAGGCAAACGCGTGGCCGTGATCGGCACCGGCGCGAGCGCGATCCAGTTCGTGCCGCAAATCGCCTCTCGCGTCGCGCATCTCGATGTGTTCCAGCGTACGCCGCCGTGGATCATGCCGAAGGCCGACCGCCCGGTGCGACCGTTCGAGCAGTGGCTTTTCAGACACGTACCAGTCACGCAAAAGATCATGCGTTCGGCGCTCTACTGCATGCTCGAATCGCGCGCGCTCGGCTTCGCGATTCATCCCTCGCTAATGAAGACCGCGCAGAAAGTCGCCGAGCGGCATTTACACCGGCAGGTGCGCGATCCGCAATTGCGCGCGACGCTCACGCCGAATTACACAATGGGCTGCAAGCGCATTCTGATCTCGAACGACTACTTCCCCGCCCTGTCGCGTGCGAACGTAACGGTGACCGCGAGCGCTATCGAGCGCATCGACGAAGACGCGGTGATCACGAGCGACGGCGCGCGTCATCCGGTCGACTGTCTGATCTTCGGCACCGGCTTCCAGGTCGCCGATCCTTTCCCGCGAGGCGTGGCGCGCGGACGCGGCGGCGTCGACATCGTCGATACATGGCGCGACGGCGCGCATGCATACCTCGGAACGGCGTTGCCTGGTTATCCGAACTTTTTCATGATCGTGGGTCCGAACACGGGACTCGGCCACAACTCGATGGTGTTCATGATCGAGTCGCAAGTCGAGTACATCTTGCGCGCGCTGAAGACCATGCGCAGCGAACGTGTCGAGGCGATCGAAGTTCGCCCGCAGGTGGAGCGCGCATACAACGAAAAGATCCAGCACAAACTTGGCCGCGCAATCTGGTCGACGGGCGGCTGCAAGAGTTGGTATCTCGATCCGAGAACCGGCACGAATACCACGCTGTGGCCGGGGTTCGCGTACAAATTCCGCCAGGCCACCAGCACCTTCAGCATGGACGATTACTTCGCTTTTACGTCCGCCCCCGAGACACCGGCCACACATACGGCCTCGCCGCATAGCGTGCACGCTAGCGCGGAGGCTGCCGCATCGGCTGAAGCCACCTGAAACACGCATAACGACAACGCACCTTCAGAGAGGACGGGAGAACCAATGAAGCATTTCAACGACAAGGTTGCCGCGATAACAGGCGCGGGCTCCGGCATGGGCCGCTCGCTCGCGATCCGGCTCGCGCGAGAAGGCTGCCACCTGGCCCTTGCCGACCGCAACGCGACGAGCCTCGAGGAGACCGCTCGGCTTGCGCAGACGGCCGCGCCGCATATCGTTGGCGCGCCGCTGCTGATCACCACCGCTGTGTTCGATGTCTCGGACCGAACCGCAATGTTCGCGTGGGCCGCGGAAACCGTCGAGCAGCATCGGCGCGTGAACCTCGTGTTCAACAACGCGGGCGTCGCGCTCTCGAGTACGATTGAAGGCATGGAATACGCGGATCTGGAGTGGATCGTCGGCATCAACTTCTGGGGCGTCGTGCATGGCACCAAAGCGTTTCTACCGCATTTGAAGACGTCGGGCGAAGGCCATATCGTCAACACGTCGAGTGTATTCGGCCTTTTCGCGCAGCCTGGCATGAGCGGCTACAACGCGACGAAGTTCGCGGTCCGCGGCTTCACCGAGGCGCTGCGCCAGGAACTCGACCTGATGAAATGCGGCGTGTCGGCTACGTGCGTGCATCCGGGCGGCATCCGTACAAGCATCGCGCAGTCGAGCCGCATTGCGCCGAACATGGTCGGCTTCATGCTGGAGAACGAGCAGCAAGGCAAAGACGACTTCGAGAAGCTCTTCATCACCACCGCCGACGAAGGCGCCCGTGTTTTCCTCGACGCCGTGCGCAGGAACAAGCGGCGCGTGCTGATCGGCCGCGATGCGCGCGCCGCCGACTGGCTCGCGCGCACGCTGCCCGCCGCTTACCAGGCACTTGTCGTGCTGCAAACGCGGCGCATGAAGCGCATCGCGGAGAAACGCGCCCGGCGCGCGGCGCAGCTTGCCAGCGGCAGGCGCGCTTGATGTAACGCGCCTGACAGCACCATCCAGACGCTCAAGGAATCACGAGGAGAAAGGCCATGATGCCCATTCGCCGCGACTTACGCTTCAACCTCCCGCAGGACCGCGCATGCGACTGGCACGCACAAGGCTCGCATGTGACACACTTCTTCAACGCGCTTTCGCTGCTCTTTCCCGCTGGCGAGCGCTTTTTCATGGACAGCGTGCGCAACTATCGCGATCAGATCGACGACCCAGTGCTCAAGAAGCAGGTACTCGGCTTTATCGGCCAGGAAGCGATGCACACGCGCGAGCACGTCGAATACAACGATCTGCTGGAACAAGCCGGCTTGCCTGCGCATAAGCTAGACAAACGGCTGTGGGCGATTCTCAACTTCGGCCGCAAGGTGCTGCCGCATCCGTATCAATTGGCCGTTACCGTGTGCCTCGAACATTACACGGCCATGCTTGCGGGCCTGCTGCTCGAAGACGCGTCGCGCATCGGAGGGTCCGTCGACGGTTATGCGCAAATGTGGACGTGGCACGCGCTCGAAGAAACCGAGCACAAAGCCGTTTCCTACGACGTGTGGAATACGGTACTCAAGCCTGGACTCGGGCGTTATCTGCTACGTACAGGCGTCATGCTCGCCACCACCATCACTTTCTGGCTGATCGTGTTCGACTTCCGTGTACGCCTCCTGATTGCAGACCGCAAACGCGGCGGTCATCTGCGCGGCATGTGGCGCGTCGTGAAATATCTTTACGGCCCGCGTCATGGCGTCTTTCCACGTGTTGCCGCTGAATG
This sequence comes from Paraburkholderia kirstenboschensis, assembly GCF_032806925.1. Lineage (NCBI taxonomy): Bacteria > Pseudomonadati > Pseudomonadota > Betaproteobacteria > Burkholderiales > Burkholderiaceae > Paraburkholderia > Paraburkholderia kirstenboschensis. Next base: position 132,193 of record NZ_CP136512.1, read on the forward strand.
GCTGAGCTTTTTCCGGCCCGGCTTTCATCCGTGGGATCACGACAATCGCGCGCAACTCGACTCGCGCTACCGCGTCATAAGCTACGACGTGCGCGGCGCCGGCGCATCGGAGGCGCCGGCCACACGCAACGGATACCGTATCGAACGACTCGCCGCCGACCTTTGCGCAGTCGTGAATGCCGCCTGCGGCCAGCAGCCCTTTCATCTGGTCGGCCACGAGTGGGGGTCCATTCAAAGCTGGGAAGCAGTAACCGACCCGCAATTCAAAGGCCGCATCAGGTCATTTACCTCTATCTCCGGCCCATGCCTTGATCAAGGGTCGGTCGGGTTGCGCGGAGGACATGACGCTCACAACAAACGTAGGATGACGAACCGTTCGCCGCGCGTCGGCATTCGTCAGATGCTCAGATCCTGGTACATCTTCTTTTTTCATCTGCCGTGGCTGCCGGAACTTGTGTGGCGCATGGGCCGAGTACGCATGTGGCCGCTGTGGCTGCGCGTGACCGAACGCGTTGACGCGTCGCGTGACCCCATGCAGATCGAACGCTTTGTCGCGCGGCATCTGACCGAGCCGGGTGGCTCGGTCACGTCCTTGTTCAACGCTCGCGCGGCAGGCGAGTGAATAGCGTGGGATAGTCGATTACAAGGCCGTCATCGTCAACTTTCATATTCGCCGTGAAGTCGCGGAAGATCCCTTCATAGCGATACTCGCGGTTCAACTCGACACACGAATACGCCTGCTCGACGCGCGTCACCTGCAAGTCCGGTGTAGAGATGTACGCGACCTGGATAGGCCGACGCTCCCCTTGCGTAAGTTGTAGCCGGCGAATCGGCAACGTGTTGGTAAACGGCGTAGCGGCAATGTCGATGTCAATGCATCCTTCAATGGCGCTCAACAGCAGGCCGTGCCCATCGCGCCAATTGCCCTCGCCGTCGCCGTGCAATTCCAGTTCTCCTCCGGCCACGATCTTCAGCCATGCGTAACGCGTGCGCCATTGCGCGTCACAGCGCACTTTGTAGTGCAACCCGTAGGCCTTGCCGTAGCGCTGCCCGACCACGACGCTTTCTACTTCGAAGCCGTCGTCGCGTGCGTCGAACGACAGGTGTTCGACTCCGTCGCCCTCTTGCGATGCCCACCGTAGTTCCCGCATCAAATGGCCTCCCTATGATGAAACGCGCGGCAAGCGCGTCGCGCTTCATATCGTAGCGCGAACGCCGGACAATCGCCGATACGTCGTCCTACCGTCACATCGTGCGAAGGCTCTGCAAATAGCCACTATCAACGCGCGACCATGCACGCCGCCGCGCCCTTGCCCTATGCTCGCGGTTCGCAACTCTTCGCCTATGGCGCGCCATTCGATTCCAAAGACGCGCGCCGCCGAACGCTCATCCACCGGAAACCATGCACGCCGCCGCGACCGAAGCGCACCCCGCCGCCTTGCGCACACTGCTGCGCAGCCTTGGGCAGATCGTGCTCCAGGCGAACGCATTCACGGGCGCGTGCCTCGTTGCAGGCTGGCTGCTTTGCGACCCGCGCCTTGCATGTGCTGCTTTGATCGGCGCAGTCGCGGCCAACGTGAGTGCGATGCTTACCGCTTATTCCGACGATGACCTGCGCGCCGGTCTGCACGGCTTTAACGGCGCATTGGCCGGACTCGCCGCGTTCAGCTTCATTGCCGACAATGCGACGGCCGCCGCAATCGCGATTCTCGCAGCCACAGGCACGGCATGGCTTCTCGAACCGTGGTCGCGATGGCTGCGCACGCGTCAGTTGGGCTACTTCTCAAGCCCGTTCCTGATCGTCACGTGGCTCTGGCTGCCGATGGTGGCAAGCGGACCTGAGCCGGCGCGTCTCGCAGCAACATCTACACTCGACGCGGCGCAGCTCGGCACCGGCGTACTCGCCGGTCTCGCGCAAACCGGCTTCGCGTCGGGCGCATTGGCCGGTGCATTCGTGCTGATCGGGATCGCGGCGGCATCGACACGACACGCGCTGTGCGCGCTGATTGGCGCGGCACTCGCAAGCAGCCTGCATATTCTGCTGGGCGCGGCGGCAAGCTCGTTCGACGCAGGCCTGCTAGGATTCAACGGCGCCCTCACTGCACTCGCACTGACCGATTGCGGCGTCTTGTGGATGCTCGGCGGCGTGGCTATTTCTGTGGCGTTGCAAGCGGCGGCGGCTTACGTCGGCTTCGCGGCGCTAAGCGCACCGTTCGTCGCTGCAACGTGGAGCGTGCAATGGCTGAGGCAGCGTACCATTCGCTGAGACTCCGGCCGTCAGGCAGGATCGGCGAATATCAGACAACCTGAGGAGACATGTATGTCTTTCATCCACACACCCGCAGGCCGCATTGCGCAATCCGGGCCGACGTCGCAAGCGGAGCAGCAGACTCGCGTCGACCTGGCCGCCGCGTATCGCCTCGTCGCGCTCAACGGTTGGGACGACCTGATCTACACACACATCTCCGCGAGCGTTCCAGACGAGCCGGGCCACTTTCTGATCAATCCGTTCGGTCTTGCATTCGACGAGGTGAGCGCGTCGAATCTCGTCAAGATCGACATCGACGGCAACATTGTCGGCGCGAGCGAACATGCGGTGAACGTGACGGGCTTCGCCATTCACGCCGCAGTGCATGCGGCTCGCGCAGACGCGTTCTGCGTGATGCATTTGCACAGCACGGCAGGCGTGGCCGTGTCCGCACAGCCAGCGGGATTGCTGCCCGCGTCACAACACGCGCTGCGTTTTTATCGGCAGCTCGCGTATCACGACTATGACGGCCTCGCCTTCACGCCGGCCGAGAGCCGGCGCCTCGTCGAGCATCTGGCGGACAAGCCGGCCATGCTGCTGCGCAATCACGGCCCGCTGACCGTGGGCCGCACCGTCGCCGAAGCGTACGTGCTGATGGCCACGTTGCTCAAAGCGTGCGAGATCCAGTTGCAGGCACAAGCTTGCGGCGCCCCACTGGTCGTGCCCGACGACGCGGTCGCCACGCGCACGGCCGAGCGACTGCATGACGGCGGCGCAATTGAAGGAACACTTGAATGGCCTGCGTTGCTGCGCAAGCTGGATCGTCTCGATCCGACCTATCGCGACTGATAGGCCACTAATACGTGAATTACGCCTGACCATACCGCGCGATGAATGCCGCAATTAATCATGCGGCGCGCGGCGTCGATTACATTCTCAACGGAGCTGAACCATGCCCACGTTTCATATCGAACTGTTTGAAGGCCGTTCGCTGGAACAGAAACGCCAATTTGTCGAAGCAATCACGAAAGCGACTTGCGAATCGCTCGGCGTGGAGCCGAATTCGGTGGACATCATTCTTACCGACGTGAAGCGCGAGAATTGGGCAACAGGAGGACGCTTGTGGTCCGACAGCGGAAGTTGAATTGAAACGCTGCGCGCGTGGTGCGCGCAGCGTCTTTATTGCTCTGCGACGCATGAATTAAATGCGTCGCTGTGGCGGCGTAGCAACACGCCGCCGCTACCCTAAAGCCATTAGAAGCGGTGAATGATGCCCACGCCGCCTGCAACCTGGCTGCGCGACGACGACGGCGCGCTGTTCTGACCGTCGCCGATATCGGCCGTCGCGTTGATGATGCTCACGCCGTTGTTGCCAATCGTCTGGCCGTTCGCACGCTGATACGCTTCCACCGCATACAGACCGGTACGCTTCGAGAGGCTGTAGTACTGCGAGAGGTTGAACTGGTGATAGCTCGCTGCGCTCGAAATACCGTTCGATTCGGTCGCACGCGTGTAGCTATAGCCGGCTGCCAGATCCAGTGCACCGGTCGGCTTGAAGTGCAGTACTGCGCCACCCGTGTTGAAGGTCGCCTGGTGACGGAAAGCCGAATTCACACCCGGAATGTATTGCACATTCGAGTACGAGAACGACACGTCCCATTGCGAGCTGAACGCGTAGCCGCCCGTAACCGCGACGCGCTGCTGAGCCTGCGCCGTGCGGTAACCGTTGATGATGCCGGACAGACCCGGGCCGGTCGTCGCGCCATTGTTCGACGTAGTCGAATCGGGGCCCCAGAGACCGCCACCGGGCGTCGAATTGTTGATGCGCTGGAAGCCTGCTGCGATACCGAACGGACCGTTCAGGTACTGCACCGCGGCGCTCCACGTCGAGCCGGCGTTGAAGCTGCCCGGCACGCCGCCCAGCGAGTACGAACCGCTCACCGTCAGGCCATACATGCTCGGCGACGTGTACACGAGGGAGTTATTCGCGCGATAGATCGTATCCAGCGAATCGAGGTCGCCCGGATGCGCGCCGTAAGCGCCCGTCAGCCACGTAGTCGGGCTGTACGGCGACAGCAGCGTGTAGTACGACGTGTACTGACGGCCGGCCGTCAGCGTACCGTACGTGGGATTCGTCACGCCGATCCATGCCTGGCGGCTGAAGCCGAGGCCGTTCACGCTCTGTGCGCCGGTTGCGCTGTTGAAGCCCTGCTCCAACTGGAAAATGGCCTTCGTGCCGCCGCCAAGATCCTCGCCACCCTTCAGGCCGAAGCGGCTACCCGCCCAGATGCCGTTGTTCATCTTCACAACCGAGCGGCCGCCCGAAGTCGAGCCGAGCGTCGTCGAGCTGCTTTGATAGCCGATCCCCGTATCGACGATACCGTACAACGTCACGCTGCTCTGAGCGTGTGCGCCGAGGGCGAACAGGCCAAGGGCGGAGGTTGCTAGTGCCTTTTTCATTTATGCTCCTCTTTAAAAAAATGTTCTTGACTACCGGTCATTGTCTGAACCGCGCAACCGGTGAATCGGGGATTTCAGTCAGAAGACCGGGTGTCCATTAATCACGCTCGGCAACCAAGTGGAAAACATCGGCACGTAAGTCACAATATTGATGGCGCTGAAGATAGCGAGGTAATAAGGCCAAGCCACCTTGGTAGTTTCCCCAATCGACACATTGCCGATCGCGCAACCAATGAACTGCACCGAGCCGATCGGCGGGTGAACGAGACCCAATGCGCAGTTCAGCAGGATCATGATGCCGAACTGCACGGGACCGACGCCGCTATGCATCGCCATCGGCAGGAATAACGGCGTGGTGATGAGAATGTGCGCCGCCATGTCCACGAACGTGCCGAGGAATACCTGAATGATGTTGATATACAGCAGCATCAACCAGGGGATGCTCGTTGCGCCGTCGAGCATGTGCTCGATCGCATCCGGGATCTCCAGATACGCCATCTGGTAGCGCAGCATGTTCGATACACCGATCAGCAGCAGCACGACGCCTGTGGTCTTCGCGGCCTTCGACAATGCGAAGGAGAGCTTCTTCAGCGTCATCGAGCGATACACCACGACCGTCAGCACCAGCGAATAAGCCACCGCAATAGCAGCGGCTTCCGTCGCTGTTGCGATACCCTTCGCCACGCAGACCAGAATGATCGCGATCACCATCAGGCCGGGCAATGCGCCGAGGAAAGTCCGCGCGACCGCCAGCCAGCCCGGGAAGCGCTGCAGTCCGGTCGAACCGTCGGGACGGCGTGGGTAACCATAGCGCACGGCTTGCCAGTACGCGGCGATCAGCACAAAGCCCATCACCCACAGCACGGGCAACAGCCCCGAGAACAGCAGATCGCCGATCGACACGCCGCTCATCGGCACACCGTTCAGCGTGCCCGTAATGCCTTGCGCCGCGAACGCGTAGATGATCATGTTCGTCGACGTCGGCATCAGCGCGCCCGCGAGCGACGAATGCGTCGTCACGTTGACCGCGTAAGCGGCGCTGTAACCCTCGCGCTTCATCAGCGGAATCACGACGCCGCCCATTGCCGACGTGTCCGCCGTGGGCGAACCCGAGACGCCGCCGAACAGCGTGCATGCGACGACGTTCGCCATGCCGAGGCCGCCGCGGAAATGGCCGACCGTGGCCTGCGCGAAACGCAGGATGCGATCGGCGATGCCGCCGTGCAACATCAGTTCGCCGGAGAAGATGAAGAACGGCACAGCGAGGAACGAGAACGCGTTCATCCCGGAGATCATCGACTGCATCGCGGTGGCCGCGGGCAGCCCTTCATACAGATACGTCAGCACGCACGACAGCCCCAGCGCGAACGAAACAGGAACGCCGAGCACCAGAAATACGATAAAGCTGATAGAGAGGAGTGCAAGTTCCATGATTGTTCTATTTGTGTTTCTTTGCGAAAAGCGTCAGAAGGTTCTCGAATGAGAACAACGCGATGCAGACGCTGGCAATGACCGGGATCACATAGCGGAGAGCTTCGGGCAAGCCGAGAATTGGAATCTTGTCATGCAGCGTGGTCTCGGCCATCTGCAGCGAGCCGAAGAAAATCGCCACGGCGAGCGCGATGAGACACAGATGCTGGAACGTGTGCGCGGCGAGCTGACCTTTTTCCGGCAAGCTCTTCACCAGCGAATCGAGCCCGATATGGCCGCCTTCGCGGACCTTCAGCGCTGCGCCGAACATCGCGATCACGATCACCAGCAACAATGCGATCGGCTCGACGAAATCGGGAGCGTCGCTAAACACGTAGCGCATCACGACGCTGTAGATCACCAGCAGACTCAGCGCTGCGAGGCTGAGCGAGGCGATGACAGCCAGCGCGCGAAAGATAAAATCGTTTGGCCGTTTCATGAATCTCTTGACCCCATTCTTGCCTACGACGGACCGTTTTTACTCGTTAGTAATGCTACTTTCGCTGCTTTCCGTCACCGGTTACGCAACCGGCAGACAGCAGAAAGCCTCGCAGTTTTTCTGCAAGGCCTTTCCGCTGTCGCGAAAGCGCGATGCGAGCGTTACTTGATTGCCTGGATCTCGTCGACGAGTTGCTTCATTTGCGGCGTCTTCTCGTACTTCGCCCAAACCGGCTGCATCACCTTGACGAAAGCCGCGCGATCGATCTGCGACGATGCGACGATTTGCGCGCCGCCCTTCGTCACCGTCTTGCTCGCGTCGTTCTCACGCGCGGTCCACAGCTTCTGGTAATAAGGCACCGAGTCGGCCGCGGCCTTCTTGATGATTTCCTGCTCTTGCGGCGACAACGTGTCCCAGACCTTCTTCGAGAAGACCAGAACTTCCGGCGTCATCGAATGCTGGGTTTGCGAATAGATCGGCGCGACTTCGAAGTGCTTGGTCTCTTCGTAAGAAGGCAGGTTGTTTTCCGCTGCGTCGACGAGGCCGGTCTTCAGTCCCGTATAGACTTCGGCAAACGGCATCGGCGTCGGCGTGCCACCCATTGCCCTGATTTCGTCGACCATGAGATCGGACGGCTGCACGCGGACCTTCAGACCCTTCATGTCGGCCGGCGTGTGGATCGGCTTCTTCGTGTAGATGGAACGGGCACCGCTTTCATAGAACGTCAGCGCGATCATTCCCTTTGCCTTGAAGGCGTCCAGAATCTTCTGGCCTTCCGGGCCGTACATCACCTTGCGGAAATGGTCGATGTCACGGAACAGGAACGGCAGCGACGGAATCATCGATTCGGGCACGATCTCGTTGAATGCCGCGCCGTTTGCACGCGCCATGTCGAGCGCGCCGATGCGCACCTGGTCAATTGTGTCGTTTTCCGAACCAAGTGCGCTGTTGCCAAAGACCTTCACGGAATCCTTGCCGCCGGTTGCCGTCTTGATCTGCTCACCCATGTATTTCACGGCCATATTGGTCGGGTAGGTGTCGCCGTGCACGTCCGACACGCGGAACACGCGCGCTTGCGCCGACATGGCGCCAAAGGCCAGCACCGATGCGGCGACGATCAACGAAACACGGGAAGAGGCGAACTTCTTGTTCATCATGACATTCCTTGAAAAATAGACACCCAATCGATGCGGAAGGCCGCTGACGGCTGGCTAGTCGCGGACGGCTAGTCGCGGACGGCTAGTCCAGAACGGCCGTCCCGGATGTGACATGGTTTTGCTGGGTCTCCCGGCGCGGCGCTCGTGGTCTCCTACCGTTGGCGAACGCTTTGCCGTGCTGTCCGTGCAACGTCCCGGCACAATGATCAGCACTCCTGTCGGACAACTCGACTTCTTGTACTTCTGCTGCGTCGGCGCACTTTCGCGCGAGCCATTGCGCGCGCCAAAGTGCGCCACTTAGCGCGCTGCCATCTCGAAAAGCGCAGAAAGCTATCTGTTTGCGCTTATACGTTGTATGACGACGTATAAAGTCTATTAAACGCAGTTTGAGTTGTACAGACGGTATTTACCCGAGGAAACAACAGTTCGGTACGGATGACCTGAAGGCGCGCCGTGCGGGGCGGGGCGAGGCCGTGCGGCCAATTGCGCGGAGAAATGAACAGCGGATCTGAAACGGCGCAGATGCACCCGTCGCAACCGCAAATGTCGCATTTGCACGACAATGTTGTATGACGAGTGATGAATAACAGGACGTGAGCAGCGCGCACCGGCTAGGTGGCAGGCCAGCGCCCTACTCGACAACACTGCGCGGCGGCTTAGAGTTCGCCGGCGAATTCCGGCTCAGGCAAGCCGCTCACGCCAGGACGTACCGCGAAAAGATGCCCGTCATGTTCGTTGGCACCCGCGCCCGGACGAATCGACGTGACGAAGAGCGTGTCGAGATTGCGCCCGCCGAACGCGCACATGGCCGGCTTGATCGCAGGCACGGCAATCTGCCGGTCGAGTTTGCCTTGCGGCGTAAAGCGCAGCAGTGCGCCCGCGTCGTTCGCACAGATCCAGTAGCAGCCGTCGGAATCCACAGCGGCGCCATCGGGTCGGCCCACATAGTGGTTCAGATCTGCGAAGACGCGGCGGTTGCTCGGCTTACCCGTCTCGACTTCGTAGTCGAAAGCCCATATCTGCTTGCGCAGCGGATGCGAGTCGGACAGATACATGGTTTTGCCATCCGGCGACCAGCCCAGACCGTTTTGTGTAATGAGCCCGTCGACAATCGGCGCCGAGAGCACGCCCTGTGCGTCGAACCGAAAGAGCGCACCGGCCGGATTGGCTGCGGCCATGTCCTGCACCATCGTTCCGGCCCAGAAGCGACCTTGCCGGTCGCAGCGGCCGTCGTTGAAACGCATGTCGCCACAAGGGAATACAGGCGCGGCGAGCTTGCGTCCGGTTACTTCGACGGGCTCGCTAGCGCGCACGGCTTGCGCCGTGGCGTCGGTCGAAATCTCGCTCAGAGTCACCGCAAAGAGTCCGGTCTCGCAGCCTGCCAGCACCGTGCCGCGACGGTCGAACGCGATACACGCGACCTTCTCGGGCAACAGCCATTCGGAGCGCTCGCGCGTCTCCACCACGAGGCGCACGATTTTTTGCGCAGGAATGTCCACCCAGTAAAGCGCCTGTTCGGCAACACGCCAGACCGGACTTTCACCGACGAGAGCCGGCGCCTGCCCCGCTGCCTCCACTCGCTCGACGCGCGGATTGGCCGGCGCGCTCATCGCTTCGGCTCCATCGGTCCGGCCAGCACAAAGGCGCCGCCCTGGAAGCGTTGCGTGGGATCGTCGAGATCGGCGGTGGGAGCCGCGACAGGGAAGAGATGTTCGAATTGGACCGAGCTGTCCTGCGGACGAAAGCCCAGGAACGCCGCCTTTGTGTTATCGACCCACTTCGTGCGATTGTCGGACACGCCGTACACGATCGCGTGGCCGACGCGATTGGTGAACAGCGAACAGCGCACGAGCTCGATGAAGTCGCGAAAGCTGAGATACGTGACGAGCATGCGCGGGTTCTTCGGCTGTTCGAACGACGAGCCGATCCGCAGACACACCGTCTCCAGGCCAAAGCGGTCGAAGTAGTAGCGCGACAGCGATTCGCCGAAGCATTTGGTCACGCCGTACAGGCTGTCGGGGCGCAACGGGGCGTCGATATCCACCACTTCGGTCACTGGGTGAAAACCCACTGCGTGATTCGAGCTCGCATACACGACGCGCTTCACGCCCTGTTTCTGCGCAGCCGAATACAGGTTGTACAGTCCGCGAATATTCGCTTCGAGCAGATCTTCGAAAGGCGCCTCGACGGAAATGCCGCCGAGATGGATCACCGCATCCACGCCTTCGAGCAGCGCGTGAACCGCGGCTTCGTCTGCGAGGTCGACGATCGCCGCTTCTTCGTGCTCTGCCACTTCGCCGAGCGGCGCTATGTCGGTTACGCGCACGACGTCGGCCCACGCGGCGAGTGCGCCGCGCAATTGCGTGCCGAGGTTGCCCGCCGCCCCGGTGAGCAGAAGGCGTCGAAAAGGTTTTTGTGCAGCCGCGCGGTCAGAATTCGAATCAGTCATGTCTTTTGTATTTATGAGTAGCCACTGTCAGTGAAGCAATCAAAGGCGAATAGAGCCAGTCATGCAACGAGCCGTCAAGCCCAATGTAAAACGAGCCGCGAAATCGCGGCCCGCTGAATCCGGCGATCAGGTCACCGGCGCCGGATTGAAGAGCGCCAGTGCATTGTGCAGCTTGAGCTTCTCCGCACAAGTCTTCTTTCGGCCGCTCGCAACGTCGAGCATGAAGCGGAACAGCTCCCAGCCCACCTCTTCGATCGTTGCCGTGCCTGTTGCAATCGTGCCCGCGTTGATGTCCATCAGATCATGCCAGCGGCGCGCCAGGTCCGAGCGCGTAGCGACCTTGATGACGGGTACTTCCGCGAGACTATACGGCGTGCCGCGGCCAGTCGTGAAGACGTGCAGGTTGATACCGGCCGCGAGCTGAAGCGTCCCGCAGATGAAGTCGCTCGCCGGCGTGGCCGCGTAGATCAGCCCTTTCTGGCGCACCTTCTCGCCCGGGGACAACACGCCGGAAATCGCCGAGTTACCCGATTTGATGATCGAGCCCATCGCCTTTTCGACGATGTTGGACAGCCCGCCCTTCTTGTTGCCCGGCGTGGTGTTCGCGCTGCGGTCGGCGCCGCCGCGCTTCAGGTAATCGTCGTACCACTGCATCTCCCGGATGATCGCCTGAGCGACGTCCGCGTTCGCCGCGCGCGCTGTCAACTGGTCGACGCCGTCGCGTACTTCGGTGACTTCCGAGAACATCACCGTGGCGCCGGCACGCACCAGCAAGTCGGTCGCGAAGCCGACGGCTGGATTCGCAGTGAGACCGGAGAACGCGTCGCTGCCGCCGCACTGCACGCCGACGACGAGATCCCCCGCCGGGCAGGTTTCACGACGCCGGTTGTTCAGCCGCCTCAGGTGCCCTTCGGCCGTTCTCATGATCGACTCGATCATCGACTGAAAGCCGACGTGCGCTTCGTCCTGCAGCACGACCACGTCGCCGTTCTCGTCGGCGCCGAGATCGCCGATATCCGCGATTTCGCTCGGATTCTGCGCCGCGGCGATGGGGATCGTGCCCGGCGGCATCAGACGCTCCGGCTGCAACTTCTCGCAACCGAGGCTCACCATCATCACCTCGCCGCCGAAGTTCGGATTCAGCGCGATGTTGCGCACCGTGCGGATGGGCACCATTGCGTCCGGCGCGTCGATCGCCACGCCGCAGCCGTAGGTGTGGCCGAGGCCCACCACGTCGTCGACATTCGGATATTTCGGCAGCAGTTCGGACTTGATCCGCACAACCGCATGCTCGACGACGTCGGCGACGCACTGCACGGTCGTGGTGATCGCCAGGATGTTGCGCGAGCCCACCGAGCCGTCGGCGTTCCGGTAGCCCTCGAACGTGTAGCCGTCGAGCGGCGGCATTTCCGGCGCCTTGATGGTGGCGATCGGCAGGTCCTCGAGCCCCGGCGGGCTCGGCATGCGGATCACGTGTTCATTGATCCAGCTTCCCTTGGGCAGCGCCTTGAGCGCATAGCCGATCACCACGTTATAGCGGATGACCTCGTCGCCTTCGGCCAGGTCGGCAAGCGCCACCTTGTGCCCTTGTGGGACGCGCTCCCGCAGTACGAGGCCGTCGGGAAAAACCGCGCCCTCGCCCAGGCCGCCGTCGTTGACGACGATCGCGACATTGTCGTTGGGGTGAACGCGAATGTAGAGCGGTGAGAGTTCCATTGCATCGATCCTTATGGCGATTTACGCCTTCTACGCCAGCTATTCATACGTCATCCTACAACATACATGTTTGCCCAGATGTTCCGTATTTACCCTATGACCAGCATTATGCCGCGAAAACCCCGTTGAGTTAGCCGAATTGTTGTTGTACGATGACGTATAAGAAATCTTCATTTCTATCGATCACCAGTCCAACCGATTCCAACCCATAGCGACGCCCGGATACATACATCATGACTACACCGCAGGAACTCAAGCAGATCGTTTCGGAATGCCTCCTCTCCTTCCCGGTCACCGACTTTGACGCAAACGGCGATTTCCGCGCCGACACTTACGCCGAGCGCCTGGAATGGCTGGCTCCGTATGGCGCGTCGGCATTGTTCGTTGCAGGCGGCACGGGCGAGTTCTTCTCGCTGACGCATAACGACTACTCGAACGTGGTGCGTACCGCGACTGAAGTGTGCAAGGGCAAGGTACCGATTCTGGCCGGCGCGGGCGGCCCGACGCGCGTCGCCATTGCGTACGCGAAAGAAGCCGAGCGCCACGGCGCGAACGGCATTCTGCTGATGCCGCATTATTTGACGGAAGCCTGCCAGGAAGGTATCGCCGCGCACGCCGAAGAGGTCTGCAAGGCCGTGCCGAACATGGGCGTGATCATCTACAACCGCGCGAATTCCAAGCTCAACGCCGACATGCTCGAAGGCCTCGCCGAGCGCTGCCCGAACCTGATCGGTTTCAAGGACGGCGTGGGCGAAATCGAAAACATGGTGACGATCCGCCGCCGTCTGGGCGACCGTTTCTCGTACCTCGGCGGCCTGCCGACCGCGGAAGTCTACGCCGCGGCATACAAGGCGCTGGGCGTTCCGGTGTACTCGTCGGCAGTATTCAACTTCATTCCGAAGACGGCAATGGACTTCTACCGCGCTATCGCCGCGGACGACCACGCGACCGTCGGCAAGCTGATCGACGAGTTCTTCCTGCCGTACCTGAAGATCCGCAATCGCCGCGCAGGCTACGCGGTCAGCATCGTCAAGGCAGGTGCAAAGCTGGTTGGCCATAGCGCCGGCCCGGTGCGCGCGCCGCTGACCGATCTGACCGAAGAAGAAATGGCGCAACTCGACGCGCTCATCAAGAAGCTCGGCCCGCAGTGATGCTGCGCGCCTGGCCGGCGCGTTGACTTCGCGTCGGCCGGGAAATGAGCGCCGCACAGGCGGCAGCGCAACAGCGCCCGGGGGACAACACCGTCCGCCGGGCGTTTTTTGCACATGCGTTTGGGAGCAGCCGCGCCGCGAAGGCCGGGAGCCCGCTCCCTTGCATAAGAACTAAGGAGATGACCATGGACCTGAGCCGCACGGCAAGTTCCGCGAACGTTGCGAAGCGCACGAAAGTACGCTACGCGATCCTGCTGCTTATCTTTGTAATCACGACGTTCAACTACGCGGACCGCGCGACGCTGTCGGTCACCGGCTCGGCAATGCGCGCCGAGTTCGGCTTCGACGCGATCCGGATGGGTTACATTTTCTCCGCGTTCAGCTGGGCTTATGTGCTCTCGCAACTGCCGGCCGGCTGGCTGCTCGACCGCTTCGGCGCGCGGCGCGTGTACGCCGCGAGCATTTTCCTCTGGTCGCTCTTCACGCTGCTGCAAAGCTCCATCGGCCTGCTCGGCAGCGCGGCTGCCGCGGTCACAGGTCTCTTTGTGTTGCGTTTCGCGATGGGCGCGGCGGAGTCTCCGGCCTTTCCGGCTAATGCCAAGGTAGTGGCAAGCTGGTTCCCGACCAAGGAACGCGGCACGGCATCGGCGATATTCAACTCGGCGCAATACTTCGCGGCAGTCGTATTCACACCGCTGATGGCCTGGCTCACGCACGCGTTCGGCTGGCACATGGTCTATGTGGTGATGGGCGTCGCCGGCTTGCTGCTCGCCCTCACCTGGCTCAAGGTGATGAAGCATCCCGCCGACCACCCGGGCGTGTCCGCTGCGGAACTCGAGTACATCGAACAGGGCGGCGGCGTGGTGAGCGGCCACCACAACGCGCGTCGCGAAAACGTCGAGAAGGCAGGCGGCTGGTCCCTCGTGCGTCAATTGCTGAGCAACCGGATGCTCGTCGGCGTCTATCTCGCGCAGTACTGCATCAACGTGCTGACGTACTTTTTCCTGACGTGGTTTCCGATCTACCTCGTGCAGGCGCGCGGCATGACGATCCTGCAAGCGGGCCTCGTGGCGTCGTTGCCCGCGATCTGCGGATTCTCGGGCGGCGTGCTCGGCGGCATCCTGTCCGATTCGCTGATCCGGCGCGGCCATTCGCTGACCGTCGCACGCAAGGTGCCGATTGTCGGCGGCATGCTGCTGTCGGTGTCGATCATCGGCTGCAACTACGTTTCCACCGACTGGGTCGTCGTCGCGCTGATGTCGCTCGCGTTCTTCGGCAAGGGCATCGGTGCGCTCGGCTGGGCGGTGGTCGCCGATACGTCGCCGAAGGAAGCGCTCGGTTTGTCCGGCGCGATCTTCAATATGTTCGGTAACGTGGCCGGCATCGTCACGCCGATCGTGATCGGCTATCTCGTGGCGAAGAGCGGCTCGTTCAATGGCGCGCTGGTTTTCGTGGGCGCAAATGCGCTGCTGACGGTGTTCAGCTACCTCGTGATCGTGAAGGACATCAAGCGCGTGGAACTGCGCCCGAGCTGATCGCCGCGCCGGGCCGTCGCCCGGCAGCGCCGTACCGCGCGCCCGCCAGTTCTCGGCCGAGGCAGGCTCGGCGGCACGGCGGCACGGCGGCACGGCGGCACGGCGGCATGGCGGCATGGCGGCACGGCGGCACGGCGCTAAATGATCCGGCCTTTCTATAATCAGTCGTCAGACGACGGTATAATGGATCGCACGAAGTCTCTGCAACTATCTGATTCAAGGGGCGTTTTCGATGGCTACACCACTGGCATCCGCGGCACCGCCACGACGCGCTCGTAATCTCGCCGAGCTCGTCGTCAACTACGTCACCGAGCAGATCGCGTCAAACGCCCTGAAGCCCGGCGACAAGCTGCCGACAGAATCGCAACTCATGGTCACGCTGAGCGTAAGCCGCACGGTTATCCGCGAAGCGATTTCGCGCCTGCAGGCGGGCAAGATCATCGAGACGCGCCACGGCATCGGCAGCTTCGTGCTCGAACCGCAGCGCGAAAAGCTCGGCATCGACATGGTGCCGGCCACCACGCTTCGCGACGTGCTGTCTATTCTAGAACTGCGCATCAGCCTCGAAACGGAATGTGCGGGTCTCGCCGCTCAACGCGCGAAGCCGGAAGACATCGCGCGCATGCGCGCCGCGCTCGACGCGATCGAAGCGACGCGTCACAACGGACGCGACAGCGTCGACGCCGATTTGCAGTTCCATATCTCGGTGGCGCGCGCCACGGGCAACCGCTATTTCGTGGACATCCTCACGCAAATGGGCAGCGCCCTGATTCCGCGCAACCGGCTCGACTCGGCGGGCATTGCGCGCGCTGAGCCGGACGCGTATCTGTCGCTCGTCAACCTGGAGCACGAGAGCATTCTCGAAGCGATCAGCCGGCACGACGCCGAAGGCGCGCGCGCAGCAATGCGCATGCATCTGTCCAACAGCCGCGAACGGCTGCGCCGCGCGAACGAAATGTCAGAGAGCCATAGTTGACGGCTCGTTGAGCACCTGGCCGTTTCTGTTTCTCACGGCGAATATGCAAAAAAATGGCCGGGGAGTCGCCTGCCCGGCCATTTTTCATTTCAGCAACAGTTCAAGCGCAATGATCAGCTGCGCGTCATCTCGCCATCCCGGCGGCGCCACAGGTCGAGCGGATTGCCGTCGGCCAGCGCCTGCGGCAGCAGGTCGGCCGGGAAATCCTGATAGCAGACCGGGCGCAGGAAACGCTCGATCGCGGTCGTCCCGACCGAAGTCGCGCGGCTATCGGACGTAGCCGGGAACGGGCCGCCGTGAACCATCGCGTGACAGACTTCCACGCCGGTCGGATAGCCGTTGACCAGAAGCCGGCCGGCCTTGCGCTCCAGAATCGGCACGAGCTTTCTGGCTGCGGGCACGTCGGCGCTGTCCATCTGGATCGTCGCGGTCAACTGGCCGGCAAAGTGCTCGGCAACCTGCAGCAATTCGTTTTCGTCCTTGCAACGCACGATCGTCGATGTAGGTCCGAACACCTCGTCTTCTAGCGCCGGCGTGGCGAGGAACGTCTGGGCGTCGGTCACGAACAATGCCGCGCGCGCCTGGTTAGGCCCCGTCACGTCGACGCCACGCGCCACCGCCTCCACGCCCGGGATATCGGCCAGTTTGCTCTCGCCTTGCGTGTACGCCGAATGGATGCCCGACGTAAGCATGGTCTGCGCGGGCTTGCCGCTCAGCGCCTCGGACGCCACGGCGACGAAGTTCTTCAGCGCGTCGCTGTCCACAGCGATTGCAAGGCCCGGGTTGGTGCAGAACTGGCCGGCGCCGAGCACGAGCGAATCCACGAAACCGCGCGCGATGTTCTCGGTGCGCTGCGTGAGCGCGTTCGACAGCAGGAAAACCGGGTTGATGCTGCTCATTTCCGCAAAGACCGGAATCGGCTCGGGGCGCGCCGCCGCGACGCGCACCAGCGCCAGGCCGCCCGCGCGCGAACCGGTGAAGCCGACCGCCTTGATCGCCGGATGCGCGACCAGCGCTTCACCGACCGAATTGCCCGCGCCGACGATCAGCGAGAACACGCCTTCGGGCAAATCCATTTCCTGTGCGACGCGTTGAATCACGCGGCCCACCATTTCCGACGTGCCGAGGTGAGCACGATGTGCCTTCACCACCACCGGGCAACCGGCCGCGAGCGCCGCAGCCGTATCGCCGCCCGCCACCGAAAACGCGAGCGGGAAGTTGCTTGCGCCGAACACGGCGACCGGGCCGAGCGCAATCTTCTGCATACGCAGATCGGAACGCGGCAGCGGCTTGCGCTCAGGCAGCGGCGAGTCGAGCGTCGCGTCGAGCCACTGGCCCGAGCGAACGACTTGGGCGAACAGCTTCAACTGACCGGTCGTGCGGCCGCGCTCGCCTTCGAGGCGCGCTTTCGGCAAGCCCGACTCCTGCTGCGCACGCTCGACGAGCGCATCGCCCAGCGCAGTGATACCGTCGGCGATACGCTCAAGAAACTCCGCGCGCACGGCGAGCGGCAGTTGACGGTACGGATCGAACGCTTTCCGCGCCAGTTCGCACGCGAGACCGACGTCCTGAGCGGTGCCGCTGCCAAAAACCGGCTCGGCGATGTCTGTACCGGTGGCGGGGTTGAACGCGTGCAGCGCCTCTTCGGCGCCGCGCACCGATTTACGGCCGATCAGCATTTCGCCGGTAATCCGACCGGTGACTTCGCTGGAATTGGACATGTCTCTTTCCTTTGGATTGAATGCTAAAGATATATGTCATCCTACAACATGCGGCACCCTTGCGCAACCTGCACCGCCTTGTCTCGGCTTGGATTCGGGTTAACGTGCCCGTTACAACGACTCCCTCCGGTGCTACTCTGGATAAAGATATACGACGACCTATAACATGCGGTTAAGCCACCGTCGGAACTAGCCCGATCCATTGCCGTTCGAGGAAAACGTTCATGCCTACCGCGCTCTGCCAGCCTTATCAGTCCCTTCCCAACAGTTTTCGCCAGGCGGTACGCGGGGGCGAAACCCTGATCGGCTGCTGGGCCTCGCTCGCCAGCCCGATCGTGACGGAGTTGCTCGGTGTGATCGGGTTCGACTGGATGCTGCTCGACGCCGAACATGCGCCTAACGACGTCCTCACGCTGATTCCGCAACTGATGGCGCTCAAGGACAGCCGCAGCGCCCCGGTGGTGCGCCCGCCCGGCAACGACAGCGTCGTCATCAAGCGGCTGCTGGACAGCGGGTTCTCGAATTTTCTCGTGCCGTTCGTCGATAGCGCCGACGACGCGGCGCGCGCGGTCGCGGCCACGCGCTATCCGCCGCAGGGTATTCGCGGCGTCTCGGTAGGTCACCGCGGCAACCGCTATGCGACGGTACCCGACTATTTTGACATTGCCAACGATAACGTCTGCGTGATCGTGCAGATCGAGAGCCACAAAGCGGTGGACGCCATCGACGAGATTCTTGCCGTCGACGGGGTCGACGGCGTTTTCGTCGGGCCGTCGGATCTCGCCGCGGGATACGGGCATCTTGGCAACGCCGGACATCCCGACGTGCAGGAGGCGATTGCGCATGTGTTCGACCGCGCGCAGGCCGCCGGCAAACCGAGCGGCATTCTTGCACCGGTGCAAGCGGACGCGGAGCGTTATCGTGATATGGGCTGCCGCATTATCGCCGTCTGCGCCGACCTCGGGCTTTTGAGGAACGCCGCGCAGACGGTCCACCAACACTTCATGCAGAAACCGGCGGGCCAGAGCTGAACCGGGCGCTAAGCAGGCGCTAAGCACACACAGCCCGGCACAAGCGTGGCCGCCATGACATCTCCGGAGCATTCCATGCAAAAAGCAGGCTTTATCGGACTCGGCATCATGGGCAAGCCCATGGCTGCCAATCTTCTCAAGAACGGCGTCACACTCGCTGCCTTCACGCGCAGCGGCGTGCCCGACGATCTCACCGGAGCCGGCGCGCAGGCTTGCGACAGCCCCGCCGCCGTCGCGGCACAGGCGGACGTGATCTTTATCATGGTCCCGGACACACCTGACGTCGAGCGCGTGCTGTTCGGCGAAAACGGGCTGACGAGCGGCTTGCATGCCGGACAGACGGTGGTCGACATGAGCTCGATTTCTCCGATGGCCACGCGCGAGTTCGCCGCTCGCGTACGCGAAACCGGTGCGGATTATCTCGACGCACCGGTGTCGGGCGGCGAAGTCGGCGCGAAGGCGGGCTCGCTCACCATCATGGTGGGCGGCGAGCAGGCCACTTTCGACAGCGTGAAGCCGTTGTTCGACATGATGGGCAAGAACGTCACGCTCATCGGCGCGGTCGGCGCGGGACAGGTATGCAAAGTCGCCAATCAGGTGATCGTGGCGGCCACTATCGAGGCAGTCGGCGAGGCGCTGCTGCTCGCGTCGAAAGCCGGCGTGGACCCGGCTCGCGTGCGAGAAGCGTTGATGGGCGGCTTCGCGTCCTCGCGCATTCTCGAAGTGCACGGCGAGCGTATGACCAAGCGGACCTTCGACCCCGGCTTCCGGATAGAGCTGCATCAGAAGGATTTGAATCTCGCGCTTCAGACCGCGCAGACACTCGGTGTCTCGTTGCCGAATACCGCTACCTGTCAGGCACTTTTCAACGCATGCGTCGCGCACGGCGGCAAAGCGTGGGACCACTCCGCGATGGTGCGCGCGCTCGAAGTGCTCGCCAATCACGAGATCGGCCAGCAAACAGCCTGATCCCTGCGCGCATCCGGTCGCGCCGCTTTGCCCGTTCCATGCAACGAACGGGTAAAACGGCGCGTATTGCGTTCCAACTCTGTGCAAGCCGACAAAATCCCTTCGTTTCTTTCATTTATTAAGGATGACTGATGGAATTGAAGCGGTCGCAATGAACCGCGTACTTTCGAGCATCGACGATTATTTACAACGCCCTCAAGGGCATGGAGACATTCGTGGCAACTCAATATAAAAGCGGCAGCAAAGGGGCGACATCGGCGAACTCTGGTCGCGCTGAGCCTGCTTCGCCGGGACGCCGGGCTTTCATCGTGTTCGCGGGGACCTCGGCGGGTGCGACGCTCGTCGGCGGCCTGTCCGCGTGCGGCGGCTCGGGCAGTTCCGGCCTGACACCGGAAGATCCGATCTGGGGCAGTTCCGGCGCCGCGACGCAAATCATCGCGTCGCTCGCCAGCGTCACGCAGTCCATGTTCCCGTCGCGCGACTTCGTCGTCACGCAATATGGTGCGCAGCCTTGCGCCGTTGTCGCCGCGACGAATCCGTACACCGGCTCTTCTTCACCCGCGAGCCCCGGCTCGAACCAGACCAACGCACCGTCGTCGTTCGACTCACGGCCTGCGTTTCTCGCCGCGATTCAGGCCTGCAATGCGGCCGGGGGCGGCCGCGTCGTGGTGCCCTCCGGTACCTGGTATTGCGCGGGGCCGATCGTGCTGCTCAGCAACGTCAACTTTCACCTCAGCGCGAATTGCACGATCTATTTCAGCCCGAATCCGGCGGACTATGCGAAGGACGGCCCGGTAGACTGCGGTGCGAACGGCAAACTCTTCTACAGCCGCTGGCAGGCAAATGATTGCCTGAACTACGGCTCACCCGTCTATGCCCGCAATCAGACCAACATCGCGCTGACCGGCGAAGATGCGACCTCGGTTCTGAACGGCCAGGCGATGACGCCCTTCTCAGGTTCGGGCAACACGGCCACGTGCTGGTGGACCTTCAAGGGCTCGAATGGCGCCTACGGTTGCGTGAGTTCGTCGACACCTTCGCAGGTGTATCGGAATCCGAACAATGTGGACCTCCGGACCGCCGCGCCAGGCATTTCCGACGCGCTCTACACACAGCTGACGAGTCCGACGACACCATGGCAACAAGATCAGAACTACTTGCCCGCTCTCTCGGAAGCCGGCGTTCCGATTGCAAAGCGTATCTTCGGCGTCGGCCATTATCTGCGCCCGTGCATGGTCGAGTTTATCGGCTGCACGAATGTGCTGATGGAGAACTACTGCACGAACAACACGCCTTTCTGGCAGCATCATCCGACCGATTGCAAGAACGTGGTGATTCGCGGCGTGACGACCAACAGCATCGGCCCGAATAACGACGGTTTCGATCCGGACGCGTGCGATAACGTGCTCTGCGACAACGTCACATTCAATACCGGCGACGACTGCATCGCAATCAAGTCGGGCAAGGATCTGGATACGCAGTACGGTCCGGCGCAGAACCACGTCATCCAGAACTGCACGATGAATAGCGGTCACGGCGGTATTACGCTCGGCAGTGAAATGGGCGGCGGCGTGCAGAACATTTACGCACGCAATCTGCAAATGTTGAATCAGAACTGGGCGACCAATCCGCTGAACATCGCGATCCGCATCAAGACGAACATGAATCGCGGCGGCTTCGTGAAGAACTTCTATGTCGACAAGGTGACGCTGCCCAACGGCGTCGCATTGAAAGGCGGCGGCTACGGCAGCGCGCTGCTCGCCGGCAGCCCGATCAACGGCACGGTGCCGCTCGGCGTCGCCACCGCGAGCGCGGCCAATCCGTCAGCCGCCCAAGGCGGTCTCATCACATTCGACTGCGATTATCAGCCCGCCAATGACGCGATACGAACGCGGCCTGCCGTCGTGCAGAACGTGAACATATCGAACGTGCAGGCGAGCAACGTTACCGTCGGCGGCGTCACCGGTTCGTGCTTCCAGGCAATCGTCGCACAAGGGCCGGTTGCGTTCGACTACAACGGCCCCACGCCCGCGCCGACGATCCCGCCTATCACGGGCGTCACCATCTCCAACTGCAACCTGGGCACGGCGGTTTGCGCGGGACCGGCCACCTCGACCACGCCCGGGCCGATCTATGCGTACAACGTCAATGGCATCACGTTGAAGAACGTGGTGATCGGCTCGACGACGTACAACACGAATGTGACTGACCAGCGCTAGGCGTCGAACGCGGTGGGGCTTTCGCTCCGCCGCGCCCCAGGCGACCTGCGACGCGCTTCGAGGCCGAGCAAAAACCTGCGCAAAAAAAACCGCTCGGATGAGCGGTTTTTCTGCGAAACGAAAACAGGCCGAAGCGGTTATCGCAATCAATCTTCCAGCAACGACAGGTCGCGCACCGCGCCTTTATCGGCCGACATGACCAGCTTCGCGTAGGCCTTCAGCGCGGCCGACACTTTGCGCGGACGCGGCTTGGCGGGCTTCCAGCCCTTCGCGTTCTGCTCGGCGCGGCGGCTCGCAAGTTCGGCGTCCGACAGCAGCACGTTGATCGTGCGGTTCGGAATGTCGATGCGGATCTTGTCGCCATCGCGAACGAGGCCGATCGCGCCGCCCGCTGCCGCTTCCGGCGAGCAATGGCCGATAGACAGGCCCGAAGTGCCGCCCGAGAAGCGGCCGTCCGTCAGCAGCGCGCACTCTTTGCCGAGGCCCTGCGACTTGATGTAGCTCGTCGGGTAAAGCATTTCCTGCATGCCGGGGCCGCCCTTCGGACCTTCGTAGCGCACGATCACCACGTCGCCCGCCTTGACCTTGCCCGCCAGAATGTTTTCCACCGCTTCGTCCTGCGATTCGGTGACGTGAGCCGTGCCCTCGAACACCAGAATGCTTTCGTCGACGCCGGCGGTCTTCACCACGCAGCCGTCGAGCGCGATGTTGCCCGTCAGCACCGCGAGGCCGCCTTCCTTCGAAAACGCATGCTCGTAAGAGCGGATGCAACCTTCGGCGCGGTCGAGATCGAGACTGGGCCAGCGCGTGTTCTGGCTGAACGCCACTTGCGTCGGAACGCCGGCCGGGCCCGCCATGTAGAAGGTCCTGACCGCCTGGTCTTCGGTGCGCACGATATCCCACTGATCCAGCGCGTCTTTCAACGTGGGCGCGTGCACCGTGGGCACGTCCGTGTGCAGCTTGCCGGCGCGGTCCAGCTCGCCGAGAATCGCCATGATGCCGCCTGCGCGATGCACGTCCTCGATGTGGTACTTGTTCGTATTGGGCGCCACCTTGCACAGCTGCGGCACGACGCGCGACAGACGGTCGATGTCCGTCATCGTGAAGTCGATCTCGGCTTCGCGTGCGATTGCCAGCAGGCGCAAGATCGTGTTGGTGGAACCGCCCATCGCGATATCGAGCGTCATGGCATTTTCGAACGCCTTGAAGCCGACTGCACGGGGCAGCACGCTTGCCTCTTCCTGCTCGTAGTACTGGCGGGCCAGTTCCACGATGCGGCGGCCGGCGCGCTTGAAGAGCTGCTCGCGGTCCGCGTGAGTCGCGACCACGGTGCCGTTGCCGGGCAACGACAAGCCGAGCGCCTCGGTCAGGCAGTTCATCGAGTTAGCCGTGAACATACCCGAGCACGAGCCGCAGGTCGGGCATGCGGAGCGTTCGACCTCGGCCACGTCGGCATCGGAATAGGCTTTGTCGGCGGCGATCACCATCGCGTCCACGAGGTCGAGCTTCTTGAACTCGATCGTGCCGGTCTTCGGATTGGCGAGGCGCGTCTTGCCGGCTTCCATCGGGCCGCCGGAAACGAAGATCACCGGAATGTTCAGGCGCATCGCGGCCATGAGCATGCCGGGCGTGATCTTGTCGCAGTTCGAGATGCACACCATCGCGTCGGCGCAGTGCGCATTGACCATGTATTCGACCGAATCCGCGATGATGTCGCGGCTCGGCAGCGAATACAGCATGCCGTCGTGGCCCATCGCAATGCCGTCATCGACGGCAATGGTGTTGAACTCTTTGGCTACGCCACCCGCGGCCTCGATCTCGCGTGCGACGAGCTGGCCGAGGTCTTTCAGGTGCACGTGTCCGGGCACGAACTGGGTGAACGAATTGACCACCGCAATAATCGGCTTCGAGAAGTCTTCGTCTTTCATGCCGGTGGCACGCCACAAGGAGCGCGCCCCAGCCATGTTGCGGCCGGCGGTGGAGGTTTTGGAACGGTATGCGGGCATCGTGGTGGTTGAATGAATATCGCTTGAAAGAAGCGGGCCAAGGGAGTGAAGGCCCCTCGAGCGCCCGTGCGAACAACCTTTTGAGCCGCGCCCCGGGCAAAGCGCGCAATTATCCCACAGCCCCCGGCAGCGTGCCGCTCACGCGCGCGGCCTTCGGGTTGTCGCGCTGCAGATCGCGGTGATGCGCAACAGGCGGTTCATAAAAGAAAGCGGCGCACGAAGGCGCCGCTCTGCGTTTCTACTCAGGCCGGAACTTCGCGCCGGCTCACGCGGGCGGACTTATCGCCGCTTACTTGGCGGTGACCGCACCACCCGTCTGGGTCCAACGCGGCTCCGGGGTCCTGTCCGCGCTCTTCGCGAGCAGACACACCACGGCAGCCGCGATAATGTCGAAGACCGCCAGCACGACGAACAGCGGACTGTAGCCGACCTGCGTGACCAGCACACCGAACAACGCGGTGAACGCCGCAGCCCCGAGATAACCGGCCATGCCGCCCATGCCCGTTGCGGTAGCCACTTCGTTCTTGCCGAACATGTCGGACGTGATCGCATACAGCGCGCCGGACAAGGTCTGGTGCGCGAAGCCGCCGACGCACAGCAGGGCAACAGCCACGTACGGACTTGCGACGAGGCCCACGCACGCCGGTCCGATCATGCACAGCGCGCCGACCACGAACACCATCTTGCGCGACGTGAACAGCGAGACCTTCGCGTACTTATGAAACAGCGGGCTCAGATAGCCGCCGAGCACGCAGCCGATATCCGCTGCGAGAAACGGCATCCATGCATATAGTGCGATTTCCTTCAGATTCATGTGACGCTCGGTCATCATGTAAAGCGGAATCCACGCATTGAACGTCTGCCATGCCGGTTCCGACAGAATGCGCGGAATGCCGATCGCCCAGAAGTCGCGGCTGCGCAGCATGGCCGACCAGCTGCGCTTGGGCGCGCCCGCATCGCTGTGCTTCGCTTCCTGGCCGCTGAGGATGTAGTCGCGCTCCTCGTCGCCGAGCAGTTTCTGATTGCGCGGATGCTTGTACAGCAGCATCCACACGGCGCTCCAGACAATGCCCGCTACACCGACGATCACGAACGCCAGTTGCCACTGGCCGTGCAGCAGCGCCCACACCACGAGCGGCGGCGCCAGCAACGCGCCGATCGACGAACCGATGTTGAACCAGCCGATCGCAACCGAACGCTCCTTTGCCGGGAACCACTCGCTGGTGGCCTTCACGCCGGCCGGAATGCCAGCCGCCTCGGCAATGCCTAGCAGGCCGCGGAAAAATGCGAGGCTGCGCCATCCGGTCGACCACGCCGCCGCCGCGCAGGCGAGCGACCACGCCAGCGCGAATGCGGCAAAACCGATTTTGGTGCCGACCGTATCGAGCAGGAAGCCCGCGACCGGCTGCATGAATGCATAGCAAAGCTGCCACGCGACGACCACGTGAGCGTATTGCTCGGTCGTGATGTGCAGGTCTTTCATCAACGTCGGCGCGGCCACCGACAGCGTATTGCGCGCGAGATAGTTGATGATGAGCCCGGCCGCGACCAGACTGACCATCCACCAGCGGATGCCCTTGATCTTCATTGCTGCGTCTCCTCGTGATACTTGAACTTTCAGGACGGCCGCGCGGCCGAATCGGCCGAACCGGCCGCATTGCCCGCGCCGCTATCCGCGTCCTCGCGCGAGTAGTCGATGCCGACAAACCCGCCGCCCTGGAAGCGCTGACCCAATGCGTCGAGCGGATTGGGGCGCGCCAGAACTTCCACGGCGTAGTCTTCGGCGTTCTGCTTCGGCGTGTATCCGAGACGCTCCGCGCCGCTGTTGTCCCACCAGCTGCGCGTATTGGCCGACACGCCCCACACCGTGATGAAGCCCAGCTCTTCTGCTTCGATGCAGCGGTCGAGGAAATGCATAAGGTCCGCGTGACCGAACCAGGTGCTCAGATGACGCGGCTCGGTCGGACGCTCGAGACAACTGCCGATGCGCACGCACACGCTCTCGATGCCATGCTTGTCCCAGTACATGCGTGCGAGCGCTTCGCCCCACACCTTGCTCAGGCCATAGAAGCCGTCCGGGCGCAGTTCGCAGTCGAGGCTCAGGCGCTCCGTCACCGGGTACATGCCGATCGCGTGATTCGAGCTTGCGAACACGATCCGCTTGACGCCGTGTCGGCGCGCGCCCTCGTACACCTCGACGAGACCGCGCAGATTGTTTTCGATGATCTCAGGCAGCGGACGCTCCACGCTCGTCCCGGCGAAGTGGATCAGCACGTCGACGCCGTCGAGCAGCCGATCGACAACCGCCGGATCGCGCAGGTCGCCGTGCATCACATCCTCGCCATGGACGAGAGGCGTCAGCGGCTTCGAGCCCGCCGCCGAACGCACAGGCGTGCCGCGCGCAATGAACGCGGCGCGCACGACCGAGCCAAGCTGGCCTCCGGCGCCACTCAGGGCAATCTTCTTCATAGGGGTTCCTTTACTGCACCGGCTCGCGAGCGGCGTGGATAAATCCACACCTCGGCTTGGGTGAGATCGCCTGCTGCGCGATCTGGTTGTACGATAACGTACTATCTCTGATGCAGAAGCGTATTTCAATTAGGCATTTACCCTTATCAGGAGGCGTCTTTAAAAGCTTTCTCATCGCTGAACCCTGCGATGAAGCGCACATGTTCGTGCGATGTCGTATAACTTGATCGTGCATCGCTAATGTCAGCTTTGACGACATGTCCTGTATCTAGCCCCGGCCACCTCTTAGGCATCGCGAGCGCCTCGCCAGCAGGAGCAACTCCCTCTCAAGCTTTGCTGCGACGCGGTCGATTGCCGCAGTTTCACGTCACGTCGCTTAATCGCGGCGAAACAGGCAATAAAAAAAAGCTGATATACGTCAACGCCTTGCAGCGTACGAACCGTCGCGGTCCATCTAACAACGCGGTTTTTTGACGCACGTCGCGGCGCAGCATAAATCTGACTCTTCCCCTAATCTTCGGCCATCTGCGAAACGCAGTGCGCACCGACACCGGTCGACGCGCGTAGTCCGCCCACGCGGCATCACGCCCTTCACGATCATGAACTCCGCAATATCGGCATTCGACCTTGCCCGCATCCAGTTTGCGTTCACCGTCTCTTTCCATATCGTCTTTCCGGCGCTAAGCATTGGCCTCGCGAGCTTTATCGCCGTGCTCGAATGGCGCTGGCTGAAAACCGGCAAGGCGTACTACAAAGACCTGTGCCTCTTCTGGTCGAAGATCTTTGCGGTTGCCTTCGGCATGGGCGTGGTGTCCGGCGTCGTGATGAGCTATCAGTTCGGCACCAACTGGTCGGGCTTTTCCAGTTTCGCCGGTCCCGTCACCGGACCGCTGTTGATGTACGAGGTCATGACCGCGTTTTTCCTCGAAGCCGGCTTCCTCGGCATCATGCTGTTCGGCTGGCAGCGCGTGAGTCCGCGCGCGCACTTCGGCGCGACGCTGATGGTCGCCATCGGCACGCTGATCTCCACGTTCTGGATTCTTGCTTCCAATAGCTGGATGCAGACGCCGCAAGGATTCGAAGTCGTCAACGGCCGTGTCGTGCCGCTCGACTGGTTCAAGATCATCTTCAATCCGTCGTTCCCGTACCGGCTCGCGCATATGGCGCTCGCGGCGTTCATCGTCGCGGGGCTCGTCGTGGCGGCGGTGGGCGCGTGGCATCTGCTGCGCGGACGGCGCGACCCCGCGGTCAAAAAGATGTTCTCGATGGCGCTGTGGCTGCTGCTGATTCTCACGCCGATCCAGGCGTTCGTCGGCGATCAGCACGGCTTGAACACGCGTGAATATCAGCCGGCCAAGATCGCTGCAATCGAAGGTCTGTGGGACACCGAAAAAGGCGGCACCGCGCTGAACCTGTTCGGCATCCCCGACATGCAGGCGGAGACCACGCGCTATGCAGTGTCGATTCCGCACCTGGGCAGCCTGATTCTCACGCATAGCTGGGACGGCGAAATACGCGGCCTGAAGGAATTCCCGCCGCAAGACCGGCCGAACTCGACAGTGGTGTTCTGGAGCTTCCGGATCATGGCCGGGCTCGGCGTGCTGATGATCGTCATGTCGGTCGCCGCGTGGGTGCTGCGCCGTCGCGGGCGCCTGTTCGAGTCGAAGTGGTTCCAGCGCGTCGCCGTGGCGATGGGCCCAAGCGGCTTCATCACGCTGCTGGCCGGCTGGGTCACGACTGAAGCCGGCCGTCAACCATGGGTCGTATATGGCGTGATGCGCACGTCGCAGGCCGTGTCGCCGCTCACCGCGCAACAGGTCGGCATTTCGCTGATGGCGTTCGTGGTCGTGTATTTCCTCGTGTTCGGCACGGGCATCTATTACATGCTCAAGCTGATGCGCTCGGGCCCGGCGCTGCCTGGACACACGCCGCACGGCGTGCCCGGGCAAACGCCGAACCAGACCGCGCGCCGCCCTTTCTCCGCCGCCGATCAGATGATCGACGCCGCCTAACCCTGATCGCCTGCGAGAACAAAATGGACGTAACCGTAGTGTGGGCCGCAATCATCGCGCTAGGCCTTTTCATGTATGTCGTGCTGGATGGCTTCGATCTTGGCATCGGCATTGTCTTTCCGTTCTTCCCAGACGAGAAGGAACGCGACCTGATGATGAACACCGTCGCACCGGTCTGGGACGGCAACGAGACCTGGCTCGTGCTCGGCGGGGCCGCGCTGTTCGCCGTGTTTCCGATGGTGTATTCCACCGTATTGTCAGCGCTGTATTTGCCGCTCATCTTCATGCTCGTGTGCCTGATCTTTCGCGGCGTGTCCTTCGAGATTCGCGCGAAGGCGAACCGCACGAAGCACATGTGGGACCTCGCGTTCATCGGCGGCTCGGCGGGCGCGACGTTTTTCCAGGGCGTCGTGCTCGGGGCATTTCTGCAAGGCATTCCGGTGATCGACGGCGCCTATGCCGGCGACGCTTTCGGCTGGCTCACCCCGTTCAGCCTGCTGACGGGCCTCGGGCTTATCGTCACGTACGCGTTGCTGGGATGCTGCTGGCTGGTCGCGAAAACGGAAGGCGATCTGCAGCGCCGCCTGCATCGCGTGGTATGGCCGCTGACTGCCGTGCTGCTCGGCTTCATCGCGATGGTGAGCCTGTGGACGCCGCTGCAAGACCCGAACATCGCGCAGCGCTGGTTCCATGAGGGTCTCTTCTACCGGCTACTGCCCGTCCCGTTCATGGTCGCGGCCTGCGCGGTCTTCATGCGCCGCGCGGTGCGAGAGCGGCACCACAACACGCCGTTCGTGCTCGCGTTACTGCTCGTGCTGCTCGGTTACGCCGGGCTGCTGGTGAGCCTGTGGCCGTACGCGATACCGTCGAGCGTGACGCTGTGGGAAGCGGCCGCGCCGCGCTCCAGCCAGACGTTCACGCTGGTCGGCGCAGCGGTGATTCTGCCGATCATCGTCGCGTACACGACGATGGGTTACTGGGTATTTCGAGGCAAGGTGCGTCATGGCGACCAACATCACTATCACTGACTCCGCGCGCAAGCTGCCGGGCTGGCTCTGGTTCATTGCGCTGTGGTGCTTGGGCGTGGGCTCGGCGATGTCGCTCGGCTTCGCCTTCAAGCTTCTGATGAATGCAACGCTATTTGCAGTCAAATGACAGCTCGCCGCGCGAGCGCTCGTGCGGTTTATCCGGCCGGCATAAGCTTTCGTATCGGGCCGCCGCAGCTTCAAAAACAGCGCGCGCGGCTCGTCTACGTAGCAAGCCGGAACTGATGCGCGAGTGAGACCTGCCTGGACAAGGCATAGACAAAACGTGGCGCCGGCGATGCCACGAGCAGAATGACCGGGGCGGCGAGCCGCACCGGTCGGCTTATGATCACGGGGTAGCCGGCAATGATGCGATTCACGACAATAGAAGTAGAACAAGACCCAGCAACGGCGGTAGTCCACAACACGCAAGCCCGACTCGTGGAGACATCATGAAGTTTCTTGTGGCGGACGACCATGAATTGATCCGGCAAGGCGTCAAGGGAATGCTCCGCGGACTCGACCCCGACGCCCAGTTCGACGAAGCCGATACCTGGGAAACCCTGGCCGCCGCCGCGCGGCCCGACGCCGATCACGATCTCGCGATCGTCGATCTGCATATGCCGGGCATGAGCGGCGCGTCGTCGCTCGAAATATTGCTGAAGGCCAATCCTGCTCTGCCGGTAGTGGTACTTTCCGCCGAAGAGTCACCGGACGAAATGCGTGCGGTGCTCGCCGCCGGCGCGCTCGGCTTCGTGCCCAAGCGGCAGCCCGCGAGCGTGATGCTGAAGGCGATCGAACTGGTACTGTCGGGCGGCGCATATGTGCCGATGGAAGCGCTGAGCCTGCTGGGCTCACGCGACGCACAATCCGCGGACTCATGCGCGCAGCACGCGGGTGCTGCATTGTCGCAGCAGGCAGCGCCAGGCAGCGCCGGCCAGAGCACGGCGACGCTAACCGAACCGGTCGCACAGCTTCAGGCGTTGCAGCCGCATCAGCAGCATTTGCTTGAAAACCTGTCGCCGCGTCAGCAGGACATCATGCGGCTCGTGCATCGCGGCTGGACCAACAAGATGATCGCGCGCGAACTCGGCGTAGCGGAGGGCACGGTCAAAGTGCATCTGTCGGTGATTTTCCGGGCGCTCGGCGTGCACAACCGGTCGACGGCAATCGCGGTGATCAACGGCTGGCTCGAAGCTGGGAAGACGCTGTAGCGGTGGCGGTCGCCAGCGCGACGTGCTCGCGTTTATGAACTCTTGCGGGCACGTCGTGAAGCGGATCTGCTTTTGCTCGTGCTTGCGTGTGCTTGCCTCCGCCCATTCCAGACCCTCGCGCCGCGCTGCTGCGAAAACCCGCGACCTCCCTACTATCACCGCCTACCCTTCCTCTTGCGATGCGCTCTGCGGACGATGCCGCACTTCGACTCGCGCCGTGCCTTGCGGCATGATCACGTGATCGCCGCCAGTCTCTTCGCTCAGCACGGTCCCTTCACGGCCTGCATCGGCGCTCCGGCCCGCAGGCAATTCCAGAGCGGCGCCCTGATGCCCCTTGTCGAGCTCCGCCTGTTGCCACAGCATTTCCAGCGTGCGCCGCAAACGCGCCGCCGTAACCGGCTTGTGCAACACCGGAATGCCTTGCAATGCGAGCGCAGCCAGTTCGGCCGACGCCATGTCGCCCGTGATCAGCAGCGTCACCACGCCTTCGTGACCTGCGCGCGCGAGCATGCCGCGCACCGCCGTGAGCGCCTGCGCGCCGGTCCTGTGATTGGCCAACTGATAATCGCATAGCACCGCGTCCGGCACGAAACCATCCGCGAGCGCGGCCAGCGCAGCGGCTTCGTCGCGTGCGCCGCGCACCGTGCAGCCCCAGCGCCCGAGCAGCGCGGAAAGGCCTTCGAGAATCGACGGTTCGTCGTCGATGCACAGCACCTGCCGCCCTTGTGCCGACGGTCCGCCCGCCACCGCTTCGTTCAGGCTCGCGACGATTGCGCTCGCGTCGCCCGCCTGCACCGGGAAGCGGAACACCGAACCGCGGCCCGGCGCCGAGCGCAACTGCAACTCGCCGCCCAGCATGCCGACGAGACGCTTGACCGTCGGCAGCCCGAGCCCGTGGCCCTGGCGCGCGTCGCGCTGCGGGTTGGCGACCTGATAGAACTCCTCGAAGATGCGCTCGTGCTCTTCAGCGGCAATGCCAATGCCCGAATCGCGCACCTCGATATAGCCGCCCGCGGTTCGCCCCGCGCGCCGGACGCCGAGCCAGATTGCGCCTTCCTCGGTATAGCGCACCGCGTTCGACAGCAGATTGCTCAGCACGCGTTCGAGCAGCACAGGATCGTCGTGAACCACCATCGACGTCGGCGCGATCCGCAGCGCGAGCCCTTTGGCCGCCGCCTGCGGTCGATATTGGCTGCCGACGCGCTCGAACAACTCGGAGAGCCGGAAATGCAGACGGATCACCTGCGTGACGCCGCTTTCGAGCCGCGCGAGATCGAGCACCTGGTTGAACAGCTGATTCAGTGCTTCCACGTTATAGACGATGTGCTCGGCGGTCTTCGCATGCTGCGCGGGCGTCGCCGCCGGATCGTTGAGCGACGCCGCGAGCAACCCGATCGCATGCAGCGGCTGACGCAGGTCGTGGCTCGCTGCAGCGAAAAAGCGCGTTTTCGCGAGACTGGCCTCTTCGGCGACATGCTTTTGCAGCGCGAGCGATTCCGCCAGGTACTGCTGATCGACGCGGGCCTGCACCACCTGCTGGAACAGCTTTCGGTAGCTAAGCGCATACACGTTGATCGCGCAGAAGAAGAACGCGAGCACGATGGCAAGAATCGTGCGGTCGAACGTATGGGTGCCGAAGTGCAGCACGATCGACGGGAACAGCAGGAATGGAATGGCCGTGGCGAAGTTGAGCATGTCGAAACCATTCGACATGAACACGCCCGCTGCGAGCGTGACTAGCATCACCGTGTGCAGC
Source organism: Paraburkholderia kirstenboschensis (assembly GCF_032806925.1). Lineage (NCBI taxonomy): Bacteria > Pseudomonadati > Pseudomonadota > Betaproteobacteria > Burkholderiales > Burkholderiaceae > Paraburkholderia > Paraburkholderia kirstenboschensis. The sequence continues at coordinate 164,216 of NZ_CP136512.1, forward strand.
AGCGGCAAATCGCTCTGCGGACTCTGGAACGCGAACCAGATGGCGATACCGGGCGCGCTGTAAAGCAGCACGCCACGCACGGCATGCAGATTGATCCAGCCGCGCGGCGACACGAGATGCGGATAACGCCGGTTGCAGATCCACAGCGCGAGGCCCGCGCAATTGGCCGCCGCATAGAACCCGAAGCAGGCAATGAAGAGCGGCGGCGATGGTATCGCGGGCCAGTAGATGGCCACGAGCACCGCGATCGAAAACCAGTGCGAGAAGAACGCGATCGGGTCTTGTGCGTACAGCACGCGCACCAGGTCTTCGTCGATTGCACGCTGGATCGGGTCAGCCCGCATCGCGCGGTCTCCTTGTCGGGCACGGCAAATTCGGTGATGTGGTGCGAAAACCCGGCGCCAGCACGAAGCGCGGCCCGGCGTGTTGCGCAAGAGCTTGCACGGTCTGCGGCAATGCAGCGGCACAGCGGGACCGCTTTCTCATCAGACGAATGAGAGGCACCCTGTCGGATGGTTTACCCGGCAGTTTACCCACCAGCTACGACTTAATCCATATATGCGAAGCCGTCGCCGGCGACCATACTGCTTTCACAACATCGCGCGGCCGCAACCGTTCCAACGTCAACTATTCGCCTGCAGTCGAGGCTCACCGCGCTTCTCGCCTTACCCTAATGGAGGCTTTCATGGGCGCAGTTCCGAGCCACGAGTTCGTCCGCAATCTCGACGATGCGATCCTGCCCGATCTGTGGCGCCGTCGTACCCGACTGTCCGCCGACGAAATGGTGTCGATGGTCGAACTGGTCAAGCGGGCACTACGTACGTATCACCCGCTGGAATTGCAGGCGCTCGGCGAAGACAAGGAAGAACTGGTCGCGCAGTTCATTTATTCCAAGGTGCTGCGCCTCGCGCCCGGCCACACCGAAACGCATGCCTGCGCGGACAGCGCGCCGTCCAACGGCTACGCACTGTGCGCGTATTTTCGCCGCTATCTGATCGACTGCCTGCGCAGCGCCGGCCATCAACGCAACGTGTCGATGGAAACCGACGGCATGGCGCAGGAAATCGATCTGCATGCCCAGGCATTGGAAGACCCGGTGCAAAGCGTGCTGCTGCAATATGGTCTCAACGAACAAGGGGTGCGGCTCGCAGCCCGCGCATTTATCGAAAGCCTCGACGAGCCCGAGCGCATCGTGCTGGCCGGCAGCCTCGGCTGGTGCTCGGAAGGCAAAGGCGGATTGTCGGCGGTTGCGGCCCAGCATCGTGTGCCCTCGTATCACTATCGCGCCGTCAAACTCGGCGTCACCATGAAAAAGACGGCCACCGCCGACGATTTTTCCAACACGAAGATCGGCCGCTGGCTCACGGACGTGCTCGGCATCGAGATAGACATCGACAATCGTGGCGCCATTCTGCTTGCGCTCAACCTGCTTGCGGCCGAATCGAGCGATAGCGAAATGAATGAAGTAGCCGCGTAACAGCGCAAACGGACAAGCGCCAGGCAAAAGGCAAAAACCGGGGGCGGCACCCATGCCGCGTCGCGCATCGCGTCGATGCGCCTTTTTTTGTCATTGCGCACCGCCTACGATAAAAAAACCGCGGCAGCGCGCCGTCTTCCTTGCGCAGCCGGGATCCGTTCCCAGCATCGACCTGACGAGGTGGTCCAGTATGAACCGCTTATCGAGCGCCGTGACGGCGATGAAATCGCACTACGAAGTCGTCGTGATCGGTTCGGGTTACGGCGGCGCCATCGCCGCAAGCCGAATGGCGCGCGCTGGCCGCAGCGTGTGCGTGCTCGAACGCGGGCGCGAATACATGGCTGGCGAATTCCCGCGCACGCCTTTTCAGGGCGCCGAGCAGATGCAGTACAACACGGCACTTGCGCAAATCGGCTCGCCGCTCGCGCTGCTCGAAGTGCATGTGAACGACGACGTCAACGCGGTGGTCGGCTGCGGCCTCGGCGGTACTTCGCTGATCAACGCCAATGTCGCGTTGAAAGTCGATCCGCGCTTATGGGACGACGTGCGCTGGCCTACCGCATTGCGCGGCGATCAGGCCGGCCGCGACAAAGGTTATCAGCGTGCCTGGGACATGCTGGAACCGTCGCCGGTCCCGGGGCGCTTCCGCGAATTGCCGAAACTGGTGGCGCTCGGAAAATCCGCCGAGGCGCTCGGCATGGCGGACCGCTTCAGCACGCCGCCTGTGACCGTCACGTTCGAGGACCGCACCAACGCGGCCGGCGTCGCGCAGAAAGCGTGCATCGGCTGCGGCGACTGCAACTCGGGCTGCAACTACGACGCCAAGAATTCCACGCACATGAACTATCTGCCTGATGCCGTCGCGCATGGCGCGCAGATCTTCACTGGAGCCGCGGTGCATTCGGTGGTGCGCAGTGCCGACAAGCAGAGGTGGCGAGTCGCCTACCAGCTGGTACGCCTCGGCCGCGAGAGCTACGACGCGCCCGATCTCTTCGTCACCGCCGACATCGTGATCGTGTCGGCGGGAACAATCGGTTCGAGCGCGTTGCTCTTGCGTTCGCGCAACGAGGGCTTGAGCGTATCCGCCATGCTCGGCAAGCGCTTCACCGGCAACGGCGACGTGCTCGCTTTCGCGTACAACACCGACGACGTGATCAACGGCGTCGGCTGGGGCGCGCATGTCGAGCGCGAAATACCTCCGGTCGGCCCGACTATCACTGGCCTGATCGATCATCGCAATACCGCGGACGTCAAAGACGGCTTCGTGATCGAGGAAGGCTCGCTCGCCGGGCCGGTCGGCGCGGCGCTCGTCGGCATGCTAGGCGCCGCCGCGCCGCTCGCGGGCGTGGATGTTTCGGGGCCGCGCACGGTAGAACAGCAGCTTGCATACGATGCACGAATCGTCGAAGGCCTGCTGCACGGACCCTATCGCGGCGCGCTCAATCACACGCAAAGCTACCTTGTGATGGCGCACGACGACGAAAGCGGCCAGATCAGTGTGAATGAAAAGGGACGGCCGCGCATAGCCTGGGAAAACGCGGGCAAGCAGCCGATTTTCGCAACCGTCGAAGAGACGCTGAAGAAAGCGACGGCCCCGCTCGGCGGCAAATACCTGCGCGATCCGATTTCGAACGACATTTTCGGCAACCGGACCGTGACCGTGCATCCGCTTGGCGGCTGCGCGATGGGCGAGGACGCGGAACACGGTGTGGTCGATCACACGGGCCGCGTTTTTAGCGGTATGACCGGCACCGATGTGCACGAGGGCCTCTACGTGATGGACGGCGCGGTCATGCCCATGTCGCTCGGCGTGAATCCGCTGTGGACGATCTCGGCGCTCGCCGAACGCAATTGCGCGCTGCTGGCGGCATCGCGAGGCTGGACAATCGACTACGATTCGAAGGGCACCGCCGACACGCCACCCGTGCCAAAGATCGGACTGCGCTTCACCGAAACCATGGTCGGCCACTACACGCCGGCCGGCGCGAACGAGGCCGCCGCAAGCCCAATGGCGTTCACGCTCACCGTGGAATCCGACGACCTCGCCGATATGCTTGGCGATCCCGATCATCTGGCAGGAACCGCCGGCACGCTGACCTGCCCCGCTCTGTCCGCGCAGCCAATGACGATCACGGAGGGCACCTTCAATCTCTTCGTGGCCGACCCGGACGATGTGGACGAGCGCAACATGAACTACCGAATGACGCTCAATTCGGCTGAAGGCAAGACCTGGTATCTGAGCGGGCAAAAGATCATTACGCGCACGTCGCCGCTCGAGTTGTGGGAGCAAACGAATACGCTGTATGCGCAAGTTCGCGAAGCGCCGTCAACGGATGCGCCGCCTATCGGCAGCGCGAAGCTGGTCATCACGCCGGAAAACTTTCTCAAACAGCAACGCACACTCGAAGTCACCAATGCGCCCGATCTGAAAACGCGTCTCGAATGGACGTTGAAGTTCGGCAAGTTCTTCGCCGGCGTGCTGTTCAACGAATATGGCGGAGTAGCCGCGCCTTTGCAGTACTACGACCCGAACGCGGCGCCACGCTTGAAGCGTGCACTGCGTGCGCCGGCACCGCAGGTGTTCTTTTTCGACACACGGGACGGCACGCACCTGCGGCTCACGCGCTATGTCGATCCCGCGCGCAAGAATGCGCGCCCTGTGTTGCTGATTCACGGCTCGGGCGTGTCGAGCCGCATCTACTCGACGGATCTCATCGGCACCAACCTCGTCGAATATCTGTGTGCCGCGGGCTACGACGTGTGGCTCGTGGATCTTCGCGTGAGCATCGAAATGCCGAGCGTCTTCGTGCCGACGAACGTCGATAAGGTCGCGCTCGAGGACATTCCCGCAGCCGTTGCGAAGATTCGCGAAGTGACGGGCGCAGCGGATATTCAGGCGCTCGGCCACTGCATGGGCGGCCTCGCGTTGAGCATGTCGCTGATGGCGGGACTCGAAGGCGTGCGCTCGGCGGTGATATCGCAGGTGGCCGCGCATCCGGTGCCCGGCCGGCTCGGCAGGATCAAGGCGGGCCTGCATATTCCCGACATCATGCAGCACCTCGGCGTGACCGACCTCACCGCCTATACAGAGAACGAAAGGTGGCCGCACAATCTGTTCGACGAAGCATTGCGGCTCTATCCGGTAGATCACGACGAGGGCTGCGGCAACCCGATCTGTCATCGCGCGACTTTCATGTATGGCCTGCTCTACGAACACGCTCAGGTGAGCGAGACACTTCATTCGAATTTGCAGGAATTGCTCGGCGTGCACGACGTCGGCGTGTTCAAGCATCTTGCCGCAATGGTGCGCGCGGGCAACGTCGTCAACGCCGATGGTGACGACGTTTATCTAAAAGGCGCGCGCGGCATGAAAGGCCTCGACGGCATGCGCATTCCGATCGGTTTCATTCACGGCGACCGCAACGAAACGTATGTGCCGGAAAGCACCGCGCTCACCTACGAGATGCTCGTCAATGCGTTTCCCGAGCAGCCTTATGAGCGGTATCTGATCCCTGGCTACGGACACATCGACTGCATCTTCGGCAAGAACGCGGCGGTCGATGTCTATCCGTCTATTGCGCGCTATCTGAACGCCCATTGACGCAGCAGTTTCAAAACAGCTTGCCCGGATTCAGAATGCCGTGGGGGTCGAGCGCATGCTTGATTGCTGCCATTGCCGCCAGTTCGGCGGGCGAGCGCGAGATAGGCAGAAACTCGCGCTTGAGCAAACCGATTCCGTGTTCCGCCGACACGGACCCATGCAGCGGCCCGAGCATTTCGTAGACGAACGCGTACACGGCATGATGATCGACGCCGGGGATCGAATGGCCGTCCACGGTGACATGCAAATTCGAATCGCCGATATGCCCGAAGAAATAGGATTCGTTGCCGGGCCACCGTTCGTTCAGGGCCGCGCGGCAGCGCTCGACAAAGTCGCCGATCACGCTAATCGGCACGCTCACGTCGAAATTGATCGCGTCGAGCCGCACCGGAAATTCGGCGGTGCATTCGCGAATTGCCCATAACGTACGCGCGTCCGCCATTGATTGTGCAATCACCGCGTCTCGGATCGCGCCTTGCTCGAGCGCCTCGGTGAGCGCCGCGGAAAAGCGCTCGCCGGTGTCGCTTGCATCGAAACTCGCGTGTTCGATTAGCGCATAGAGCGGATGCGAGCCGTCGAACGGCGAACGTGTGCCCGTGAGCTTCACGCCGAAATCGTAGAAGTCCGGCCACATGATTTCGAATGCGCCGATGTCGTTGCCGAAACGCGTAGACAGACGCCGAAGCAGATTGACGGCCGCATCGTACCCGTCCAGCGCGACGAGCGCCGTGTGACGCGCGGCGCGCTGCGGGTGAAGCCGCAGCACCGCGCGCGTGATGATGCCGAGCGTGCCTTCGGAGCCGATGAACCAGTGCTTGAGGTCATAGCCGGTGTTGTTCTTGACCATCTTGCCGAGCGAGGTCAGCACGTCGCCATTGGCGAGCACGACTTCGAGACCCAGCACCTGGTCGCGCGCGGTGCCCGACTGGATCACGCGATTGCCGCCTGCATTGGTCGCGAGATTGCCGCCAATCTGGCATGAGCCGCGCGCGCCGAGATCGAGCGCGAGTTCAAAGCCCGCTTGCGCCGCCGCTTCCTGTGCGGTTTGCAATGTAGTGCCGGCGCGTACGGTCAGCGTGGCCGAAGCCGCGTCGATTTCCTCGATGCCAGTCAAGCGTTCGAGCGACAACGCTATGTCAGTGGCGCGAGCGATCGCTCCGCCGGCCAGCCCCGTCATACCGCCCTGCGGCACCACTGGCTGACAGGCCGCGTGGCAAATGGCGAGCGCACGAGAGGCGTCTTCCGTGCTGCGCGGCAGCAGCAATGCGGCTGGCCGCGTCGGAGCGTGGCGCGTCCAGTCGGTCAGCGCGCGTTCGCCGATCTCGTCGCCCACGCGCACCGCCTCATTGCCGAGCGCGGCACGCAGTGCGTCGAGCGTTGCCGCAAGCGGCGCCGTGCCGACCGGCGCGTTCGCGTTGCTGTTGTCCGTCATGCAGTGTTCCTTCGGTTGCCTGTTTGCTTATGTCGTTTGAGCAGCGTGTTTCTTCCGATAACCCATCGAATCGTTGATGCGCCCGAGAATATAGTCGCCCGCGGCCACCGGCTGATACTTCGGATGGTCCGCGCTCGCGCCGAGGTCGCGCGGATCGACAATTGCGCCGTAGGTTGGATCGTAGAACGTCGCGATCGAATAACGCTCACGCCCGGACGCATTGATCACGCGATGAAGCGTGGAGCGAAAGCGGTCGTCGGTCCAGCGTGCGAGAAGATCGCCGACGTTCACGACGAAACTGCCCTCCACAGGCGGCGCATCGATCCAGGTATCGTTAGCGATTTCACGCACCTGCAAGCCACCCACCTGGTCCTGCCACAGCAGTGTGATGCAGCCGTAATCGGTGTGCGGCGCGACACCGAATTGATCCTCGTCCGACTGAGGCGGCTGCGGCGGATAGTAGACCATCTGCGTGCGCTGCATCCGCTTCGTATAACGTGGTGCGAAAAAATGTTCGTCGACGCCGAGACTGACCGCCACCGCGCGCAGCAGATCGGCGCCACATGCGCCCACCGCCTCGTAATAACCGTACAACGCGGGACGCAGCTCGGGCATGAAGTCCGGCCAGTTGTTCGGTCCGCGCAGCGCCTGGCCCGCGAGCACATCCGGGTCGTCTTCCGGCAATTCGAGTCCGATGCTGAAAAACTCCTTGTAATCGGGCCGTTTCGCCTGGTACATGGTCGCGTCGCCAAGCGCATTGAAACCGCGATGCCGATGGTTGACCGCCGCGCGCCGTTTGATCTCGGGTGCGACGGCGAAGAACGTGCGCGCGGCCTGTTCCGCGGCGTCGATTGTCGCTTGCGGCACGCCGTGATTGACGATGTAGAAGAAGCCGATCGTCGTGCACGCTTCGCGGATTTCCCGCGCCACGCGCTGCAACGCATGCGGGTCGCCCGCGCGCACGCCGGCAAAGTCAATGAGTGGAATACGGGTCACAGGCATCGCGTTGCTCCGTGAGAGGATCGGCGGGATCGCCAAGGCATTGCAGTGGTATATACCGCCAAAAGCGTGCTCGCAAGTGAACGCGCGGTGCTTCGCATAAGTGCTTTTCTCTACTCGCGTGTTTATTTATTTTGCGCGAAAACTGCGGTATATACTGCCTCGAATGACTTGCGCCGAGCCGCTTTGTGCGGGCATCGCTTTGCCAACCGGAGAATCCCATGAGCATCCTTTCAGGCTGGAAGTGTCGTTTGGTCATGCTGGCGTTGTGCGCCGCAAGTGTCGCCGCTCATGCGGAGGACCAGCTCGCCAAAGTGAAGAAGGCCGGCGAACTCGTGGTTGGGACCGAGATGCAATTCGCGCCTTTCGACTTCCTCGAAAACGGTCAGCAAGCGGGTTTCAACAAGGATCTGTTCGCCGAGGTTGGTAAGGAACTCGGCGTGAAGGTGCGCTTTATCGACTTGCCGTGGCCGAGCGTGCTGCCCGGCCTCGAAGCGGGCAAGTTCGATATGGTGGGCGGCCCGCTCACCGTCACGAAAGCGCGCATGGAGCGCTACACGTACACGCTGCCGGTTGCGGACGCCACCGACGCGCTGCTCAAACGCGCGAACGACACGGCGCTCAAGCAATCGTCGGACATTGCGGGCAAGACCGTGGGCGCGGGCAAGGGTTCGGCCCAGCTCGATCAGTTGAAGGCATATGTCGCCACGTTGCCGAAGCCGCCTGAAATCCGCGAATACGTCGACAACAACCAGGCCTATGCCGACCTCGCCGCCGGCCGCATTGCCGCGGTGGCGAATTCAATGACCAACATTGCCTACGTCGCCAAACAGCGTCCCGAAACGTTCGCGGTGGTGCAACCGCCGTTCGGCGCGAAAGTGTACTTCGCGTACTGCCTGCGCAAAGACGCCGACAGCAAGCCGCTCGCAGACGCTTTCAATGCGGCGCTGGTGAAAATGCACAACGACGGACGCCTCGCGACTTTGCAGAAGAAGTGGTTCGGCGTTGCGATGGACGCCCCAACGACCATGCCCGCGCCGAACTATTGAACTCGTTTCAGAGGCACATAACACGCGCACTCAGCGCACACTTGCTGCGCACCTGGTGCGCATCTAGCGCACATTGGTGAGGGCGACACCCATGTTCAGCACGACCGCCTTCGTTCAGGGCATGCCGCTCTTGCTGCACGCGGCGCTTGCCACCATCGGCGTTTCGCTGACGGGTCTTTTCATTGGCTTCTTCGTCGCGGTCGGCGTGTGCGCGGCGCGCCTGTCGCCGAATCGCGCCGCGCGCAGATTCGGCGGTGCGTATGTGTTTTTCTTTCGCGGCGTGCCGATGCTCGTGCAATTGCTGCTGGTGTATTACCTGCTGCCGTTCGCGGGCATCAACGTATCGCCGCTCGTGGCCGCGATCAGCGCGGTGTCGCTGTGCTCGGCCTCCTATATCGCCGAAATTCTGCGCGGCGGTTTTCTCAGCATTCCGCCGGGTCATATAGAAGCCGCGCGCATGCTCGGCCTCTCGCCGTTCGATACGCTCCGGCGCATTCTCGTGCCCCAGGCGTTTCGCCTGACGCTACCGTCGCTCGTCAACGAAATGGTGCTGCTGATCAAGGCCTCGTCGCTGATCTCGGTTGTCGGTGTAGCGGAGTTGACTCGCACCGCGCAGAACATCGCCGCGAGTACTTACAGACCGCTCGAAGCGTATCTTGCGGCAGGGCTCATTTACTTCGTGATTTGCGGTGCGCTCGCGCTCATCGCGCATGCCGCCGAGTACCGTCTGAAGCACGCCTGATCGACCCGGAGCCAACGCTATGCAACAGTTCGATCCCACCGTCATCACGCATAATCTTCAGCCGATTGCAGCGGGCCTCGCCACCACGCTCGACACCTGGGCGGCGGGCGTCATGATCGGCATGCTGATCGGCTTTCTGATCGCGGTGCTGCAGCTCTTTTGCGGACGCTGGGTACGCGGCCTGTTGCGCTTCTATATCGAGCTCTTTCGCGGCACGCCGTTTCTCGTGCAACTGTTTTTGCTCTACTACGGCGGCCCGTCGTTCGGCCTCACGCTCGAACCGATGACAGCCGGCGTGCTCGGTCTCGGCCTCTATGGCAGCGCCTATTTCGCCGAAGCGTTCCGCTCCGGGTTTCAATCGGTGCCGCCCGGCCACCTCGAAGCGGCGTCGTGTCTCGGCCTGACGCGCGCCCAGGCCGTGTGGCGCATTCAGATGCCGCAAATGCTGGTGTTGATCGTGCCCGCGCTGACCAACCTCATCATCGTGTTGAGCAAGGAGACCGCTGTGCTGTCCATCGTCACGGTGCCCGAATTGACGTTCGTGCTGACCGGCATCGGCTCGGCGAGCTTCGCTTTCGTCGAAACGCTGCTCATGCTGTGCGTGTGCTATCTCGCGCTCGTCGAACTGACTTCGCGCGCGGGCATGTGGGCCGAAACCCGCATCGCGCGTTTCATGGCATAAAGGAATCGGATTACTTCATGAACGCCATCGCCGACATGCCCTCTTCCGCGTCCGCCGTCGACACCCGACATGGTTCGCCACTGATCGAAGTGCGCGATCTTCGCAAACGCTTCGGCGAAGTCGAAGTGCTGCGCGGCGTCGATCTGGAGATTGCCCGCTCCGAGGTGGTGTGCATCATCGGGCCTTCCGGATCGGGAAAGAGCACGCTGTTGCGCTGCCTCGCTGCGCTGGAAACGTACGATCACGGCGACGTGCGCATCGAAGGCGAACTGCTCGGCTATAGCGAGCGCAACGGCAAGCGCGTGCGCGCGTCGCAAGGCGAGATCAATCGCGTGCGGCGTAACGTCGGCATGGTGTTTCAGCAATTCAATCTATGGCCGCACATGACGGCGCTCGGCAACGTAATGGAAGCGCTGGTGCGCGTGCGGCGCCTGCCGCACGCCGACGCGCGCCGCCGCGCGAACGCGATGCTCGAAACAGTGGGCCTCTCGCATAAGGGCGATGCATACCCGGCGAAACTTTCAGGCGGCCAGCAGCAGCGCGTGGCCATTGCGCGAGCGCTGGCAATGGAGCCGCACATCATGCTGTTCGACGAACCCACTTCGGCGCTCGATCCCGAACTCGTCGGCGAGGTGCTGCAAGTGATGAAGCAACTCGCGCGCGACGGCATGACAATGGCCGTCGTCACGCACGAAATGGGCTTCGCCGCGCAGGTCGCGGACAAGGTCATGTTCATTGACCAGGGACGCATTGCTGTTCAAGGCCAACCGCGCGAAGTTTTCCATGACGCCGGACAGCCCCGCTTGCGGCAGTTCCTGCAGAACTACTTCGACCGCAACGCTTTCTGGGCGCGCGGCCCAGACGACGCAGAGCCGCTATGAACGCGCGCCCTGCCCCGACCGCATTGCGCGGACAGTAACCAGGGGCTGCCGATGTCCTCCATGCTTCGCGGCAAGAGCCACAAAGCCCGCGGCAAGCCGCCAGCCGCCGCGGCTCAAAGCACGCGCGACGCGACTCCGGGTACGCGCGCTGCAGGCGAAGCGCCGGCCGCACGCTACGAGCAGGTCAAGCATCATATTCGCGGCATCATCGAATCGGGCGCGCGTCAGGCCGGCGAGCGTCTGCCCTCCGAACTGGATCTCGTTGCGACGCTGGGCGTTTCGCGCATGACAGTCAATCGCGCGCTGCGCGAGCTGGCGCACGAAGGGCTGGTTACGCGCGTGTCGGGCGTCGGCACGTTCGTCGCGCAAGCGAGGCCGCAATCCACGCTCCTGATGATCGCGCATATCGGCGACGAGATTCGCTCGCGCGGACACGAATACAGCTACCGTACCGTGCTTTTGCAGCGCGAGACCGCTTCTGTCGTGGTATCGAATGCGTTAGGGCTCGCGCCGGCCGCTTCGGTTTTTCATGTGGTTTGCGTGCACCGCGAGAACGGCTTGCCGGTGCAGCTGGAGGACCGCTACGTCAATCCGGCCATTGCGCCGGATTTTTTGCAGCAGGATTTTTCGGCGATCAGGCCGTCGGAATACCTGTTTGAAACGGTGCCCGCGCACGACGTCGAACACATTGTCGACGCGGGACTACCGACTCAGGCCGAAGCCGGACTACTCGAAATTCGCGCGGAAGAACCTTGTCTCACGCTCGTGCGCCGAACGTGGACGAGTGGTGTTGCCGTGACGTTCGCGCGGTTCGTACATCCCGGCTCGCGTTATCGGCTCGGCTGCCGCTTTTCGCCGGATATGTCTCAACGGCAAGGCTGACGCGCTGCGCGCCACAAGTTGGTCTCGCCGTGTTGGCGCGTCACACATTGCCCGCTAGATGAAAACGCGAGGCCGGATGCCACAACTGCACGGACGTCGCCGCGTCGTCGCCCACCCAGGTACGACGCCATAGCTGCAAGCATGGCTCGCCGATCTCCATTGACAGATGACGGCGCACGTACGCGTCCGGCTTCTGCGCATAGATGCGAAACTCCGCGCGTTGAATCGGTGCGAGACGCACCATGTAGTGATTCGGCGTCTCGATGGTGAAGTCCTGCTGCAGATATTCGGGGAACACCTTGGGGTTGACGTAGCGATCCTCGTACTGGATCGGCTCGCCCTCTTCGCTGTGCACGATGCACGAGTGAAACGCCGGGCCGCTCGACAAACCGAGCGCTTCGAGCGCCTGCGGATCGTCGCTCGGTTCGAGCGTCAACACGCGGGCCGAATGACGATGACCGCGCGCGGCGATTTCATCGGCGATATTGCGGATTTCCAGTACCGTCGACTCGTACCGCTGCGGCGCGACGAACGTACCGGAACCCTGCACACGCGTCAGCACGCGCTCAGAGGTCAATTCGCGCAGCGCGCGCGAAACCGTCATGCGAGCGACGCCAAACTCCTTCACCAGTTCCGTTTCGGAAGGGATCAGGCCGCCCGGCTTCCAGTCGCCTTCGGTGATACGCCGGATCACATAGCGCTTGATCTGCTCATAGGCGGGCATTGCTTTCGCCGGCGTCTCCTTGCAAGCGGCGCGGTCCACGTTGCCGCCACTTCGCGCGCTTATTTGTGCGGCCGCTTGTGCACCTGTTTGCGCGCTGTGTTGTGCTTGCTTTTGCTCATTTGTAGTTGTGTTCACTCCGACCTCGTGGGTGGGTTGCGGATCCTATCCGTTGTACCGCTTTTACGCCCCGCAGTAAGTCCCCTTGGGGACACCTCGGTCGGTTCGCCGGCGGGTAGGCCCGCTCACCGGTTTTGTCTCCATCAGGCCACGTGAGCGACGACCGGCGCGCCGCCTGCGATGGCGATCTGGCCGGCCATATTGATCGCGCCGGCCGTATCGCTAACACTGTTCGCGGCGGCGGGAAAGTTACTCGCCGCTGCGAGCTTCCCGACAGACGCGTCCGCAACGACGCTGAAATTGTGCTGCCTCATCTTGTCAGGTCCAGGCAACGGCGGCGGCGCCTCGCCGGCGATCATCCGGAAAGCCACGCTCATGTCGTCCGCGAGCGGACGGTCGTCGCGATACGTCGGCACGATCTGCCGCACGCGTTGCCACAACGCCTGCGTATGCGGCGCCGGTGGTGCGCCGGTGACTTGCAGGTCGTAGGCCTGCGCCGCGGCCAGCAGCTCTATCGCGACGATGCGCCCTGCGTTGTCGACGATTTCCAGCGCCTTCAATGCGGCAGGCGTCGCGTGGCACAGGTGATCTTCCTGCAAGCCCGACGTGATGCCGCCGTCGAGACTCGCGGGCAGCGCGAGGCGCCGGTTCTGCGCAACCAGCGAGGCCGCCGTGTACTGCGCGATCATGAAGCCCGAGCAAGTGCCGCCAGGCTCGGCGAGAAACGCGGGCAAGCCGCTCACCAGCGGATTGACGAGACGATCGAGCCGCCGTTCGGCCATCGCGGCGACCTGCGCGATGGCGGTGGCGAGGCTGTCCATCGCCAGCGCAATGGATGCGCCCACCGCATGCGCCTGCGAATAAACGCGCGGATCTTCCGGCGTGCCCGCGACAATCGGGTTGTCGGTAATCGACGCCAGTTCGCGATCCACCACGTCGGCGGTCGCGGCAAGCACGTCGCGCGCCGCGCCGTGCACATGCGGAATGGTGCGCATGCTGAGCGGATCTTGCGTGCGCTGGCCGACCACAGCCGCGAGAATGCCGCTGTCGGCAAGCGCCGTGCGCATGCGTTCGCCTACGAGGTTCAGTCCCGGTGAAATGCGCAGCGCGAGCGAGTCTTCATCGAATGCTGCCAGTTGGCCGCGCAGATTCTCGAAGCTCATTGCGGCGACGACATCGGTCCAATCCAGCAGACGCACCGCGCGTGCAAGCGCCAACGCGGCAAGCCCGGTCACGCAAGGCGTACCGTTGATAAGGCTGAGCCCTTCCTTCGCTTCCAGCACGAGCGGTTCGCGGCCGAGCATGTGCAACGCGTCGCGCCCCTTCAGACGCTCGCCGCGATACCGCACATGACCTTCGCCGATGCACACCAGCGCGATATGCGCCATATGGCTCAGATAACCGACCGAGCCGAACGCCGGCACTTCAGGCAAGCAGTCGGCGTTGAGCAAGGCCACGAGTTGATCGGCGACCTCGATACGGATGCCCGAGTGCCCATGCGCGAAATTGTTGACGGCGGCGGCCATGATTGCGCGCGTCTCGGCGACACCGAGCGGCGCGCCGACGCCGACCGCGTGACTCATCAGAATGTTGCGCGACAGCGTGCGCTGTTCGGTTGGCGACACGATCACGTCGCACAACGCGCCCACGCCCGTATTCACGCCATACGCGCGAATGCCGCGCTCGACGATCTGTTGCACCAGCACACGCGCCGCCGCGATGCGCGCGCGGGCGTCGGAGGAAAGTTCGAGCGGCTCGCCGGCGGCGACCGCCGCCACCTGGGCCCAGTCGAAAGGACGATCGGAACGGATCACGGCCATGATGTTGCTCTGCTCGGTAGATTGCCTGGCGATACGGATTAGTTGGTCGTGCGGTCCTGATGACTCGACACGAATTGACGGAAGCGCTCCGACTTGCACTCGACGAATACTTCGTCAGGCGTGCCGTCGGCTTCCACTTGCCCCTGGTGCAGGAACATCACGCGGTTCGACACGTGCCGCGCAAAACCCATTTCGTGGGTGACCACCAGCATCGTGCGCCCTTCTTCGGCAAGCGAGCGCATTACGCGCAGCACTTCGCCAACGAGTTCGGGATCGAGCGCCGAAGTGGGTTCGTCGAACAGCATCACTTTGGGATGCATGGCGAGCGCGCGCGCAATCGCCACACGCTGTTGCTGCCCGCCCGACAGATGCGCCGGATAATGGCCGCGCTTTTCCGCGAGACCGACTTTCGCCAGCAGCGCCTCGGCTTCTTCCACCGACTCGGCGCGGCTGCGCTTTAGCACGCGCATTGGCCCTTCGATCAGATTTTCGAGCACCGTCATATGCGACCAGAGATTGAAGTTCTGGAACACCATGCCGAGTTGCGAGCGCACGCGGTCCACCTGACGGCGGTCGCTCGGTTGCAGCTTGCCGTCGCCGCGGCGCTTCATTTTCAGTTCTTCTCCGGCGAGCGCGACCGAACCGTCGTCCGGTGTTTCCAGCAGATTCAGGCAGCGCAAGAACGTGCTTTTGCCCGAGCCGCTCGCGCCGAGAATCGAGATCACGTCGCCTTGATGAGCGTCGAGCGAAATGCCTTTGAGCACGTGGTGGTCGCCGAACGATTTGTGAATGTTCTTGACCGACAGTGCAACGGGTGCCGTAGCGTTCATGGAATTCTCCAGGTTCATCCGGAATGGCCGGGCGCTCAAGGCGCGGCGCGGCGTGCTTCGGTGGTGGCGGACACCGGGCGGCTCGGCGCGGTTTGCTTCGGCGCCGCACGCAGATGCCGCGACAGGCGCGTTTCGAGCATGCCGAGTGCGCGCACGATAATGAAGTTCAGGAACAGATAGATCAGCGCGGCGCAGATGAAAACTTCCGTCGTGCGATACGTTTGCTGAATGATCTGCTGCGCGACGCCGGTCACTTCCCACACGGTCACGAGACTCGCGAGCGCGGTGGATTTGACGAGCAGCACGGCTTCCGTCGAATAAGCGGGCAGACACTGGCGCAGTGCAATCGGACCGATCACGCGGCGCAGCAGCGCAAAGCCCGACAAACCGATCGAATAACCCGCCTCGATCTGACCGACCGGCACGGCCATCAAGCCGCCGCGAATGATTTCGGCGGTATAACCGGCGGTACAGAGCGCGAGCGATAAAACCGCGCACATATACGGCTCGCGCAGCACCGGCCACATGAAGCTCTCGCGAATCACGCCGAACTGACCCATGCCGTAGTACACCAGGAACATCTGGATCAGGAGCGGCGAGCCGCGGAACACGAGGATATAAGCGCGCGCGAACCGGTTCGGCAGCCAGTGCGGCGACACACGCATCGTGACGATGACGAGCGACAGCAGCCCACCGAGAATCAGCGAACAGAAGAAGAGGCCGAGCGTGGTCGGCACGGCGGCGAGCAACTGCTTCACCGTATCCAACAGAAAATCGAAGTCGAAGTTCATGATGCCGTCGCCGTCAGTTGCGCGCGAAGTTGCGCTTGAAGGACCGGCCCACGCGTGCCTCGGCGTGGTTGAAGACCCGGTTCGAGATGCTGGTCATCAGCAGATACAACGCGCCGCCGACCACGAAGAACGTGAAGTATTGATGCGTGGAGCCCGCCGCCACCTGACTCGTGCGCAGCAGTTCGGCGAGACCTGTGACCGAGATCAGCGCGGAATCCTTCAGGCTCAGTTGCCACACGTTGCCGATGCCGGGCAACGCGAAACGCAGCACTTGCGGAATCAGGATGCGGCGCGCCATGGTCAGGCTCGGCATGCCGATGGAGCGCGCCGCTTCCAGCTCGCCGCGCGATACCGCGAGCACCGCCGAGCGATACACCTCCGCCTGATACGCGCCGGAAATCATGCCGACGGCGAGCGCGCCGATCACGAACGGCGGCACGCCGACAAAGCCCTCGGCGCCGAACCACTGGCCAACGGTCGTAACGAGCGTCGAGCCGCCGAAGTAGAACAGATAGATGACGAGCAGTTCGGGCACGCCGCGAAACACCGTCGTGTAGATGTCGCCGATCACGCGCAGTGTGCGCAGGCGCGACAGCTTGGCCGCAGCGACCAGTGCGCCGAATAGGGCCCCGACCGCGAGGGCCGCGAGCGTGAGCGCGACAGTCATCAACGCCGCGAGCAGCAGCACGCCGCCCCAACCTTCCGGCCCGAAGCCGAGCATCTGTATCAGAGCCATTGCCTACCTCCCGTCATGACGACGATGAAACAGCTGCATGCGCGAACTCGCGCCCACGCATGCAGCATTCGTGCAACGCCTCTTGAATCAGGGCGTGACGTCGGTCTTGAACCACTTGGCGGACAGCTTTTTCACGGTGCCGTCGGCGAGTGCCGCGCTGATTGCGGTGTCGAATTTCGCTTTCAGATCGGCGTCCTGCTTGCGGAACGCGAGACCTTCGCCCGGACCCCAGATCGGGCCGCCGATCTTCGGGCCGGCCATCACGATCGACGCGGTTTCCTTCTTGTCGATGTTCGCGGCGTAATACGTCACGTCGTCGAACGACGCGTCGATACGCCCGTTCGCCAGATCGAGATCACGCTCGGGCGACGTCTTGTAGACGCGGATCGTGGCGATGTCCTTGAAGCCTTCGTTGATGAACTTCGTATAGACGGTGCCGGACTGGATGCCGATGGTCTTGCCCTTCAACTGCTTGCGCAGCGCGTCGACGGTCGGCTGATCGGACTTGGGATCGCCCGTGAGCTTGACGACGCCCGCGTCAGCCGCGGCCCTGGGCAGCACCTTGGCGTCGGCCACCGCGAACGTGGCGGGCGTGGCCGCATATGGCTTCGAGAACGCGATGATCTTTTCGCGCTCCGGTGTGATTGAGATCGCGTCCATCAACACGTCGAACTTGCCGGCTTGCAGACCCGGAATCATGCCGTCCCAGTCTTGCGCGACCAGGTTGCATTGCAGCTTGATGCGCTCGCAGAGGTTCGCGACCAGTTCGGGTTCGAAACCGCCGAGCTTGCCGCCGGGCAAGGTCAGGTTCCACGGTGCATAGCCGCCCTCGAGCGCGATCGTCACCGTCTTCCAGTCCTTCGCCTGCGCCGGTGCGGCGAAAATCGCCGCGGCGCCGAGCACGGCGCCGATCAATGCTTTTGCTGCCGTGGTGCGTTTCACTTTCACGTCGAAACTCCTTTGATTGAGGAAACTGTCGAACCGAAATGCGAACCAGCGTTTTGAACGTCGCTGAATTTGTATAGACAAGTCTGCATGAGTCAAAAAGCCATCGCAAGCAGATTCACGAAAAATTGCCCGATCATCGGGTAAGCCCCTATAAGCCGCGGCCGGCTGGGGCTTCGCGAGGACAATTCCGCTTAAGGCGCACACCTGCCGAGCCGGAGCGGATGCGTCGGCATGGTGCACTTTGTCTAGACAGGTTGGACGAATTCGCCGCGAAGGTGCGCCGGGTGGATACGTCTACTCGATGAGAGGAACGACGGCGCCGGGGGAAAGCGGGATCATGGTCCGCGAGCCATAAACCCACCCATAAGCCGAGCCTGCCGCGTTCACGCAGAGACCACTAGCCGGCCGGTCACGCGAGGGGGCTGCCGCGTCGAACAGCAGCACTCTCATGCCCGCAACGCGTATCGTGGCTTACACAGGCGGGTGATCGTCGCTGTTGCCGGTTACTCGGAATCCGCCCGCGTGCGCACGCGGTCAAAGATCTCCGCCAGGTCGATGTCGCCGGTGCTCAGACCGAAGCGATCGCGCAGACAGGCCGCGAGTTCGTCAGCGCTCGCGACGCGCTGCTCGCGGACGATACTGCCGTCCGCGGCGCGCTCGTTCAGTTGATCGTTCAACAGCGTGAGGCGCGTTTCCTGCAATACGCGGCACACGATCAGATTGCTCGCGAAAACCGCTTCCGGCGACGTCGACGTGTACCAGTTCGAGGTTTCGTAATCGATCCACTCGACCGGATGCAAATCGAAACGATAGACGCGCGACCACGTTTGATCGCGCGCCTGCACTTCGAGATACAGCGCGTCGTGCGAGGCGTCGGCGAGACGGAAGATGCCGAGGTCCGTGCGTTGCGCAAGTGCTGGCGTCAGCCGCAGCGGCGAAGTCAGCGTGACGCTGCCGAAACCCACGTCCGCGATCCATGCTTCGTTATCCAGATCGATTCGCAGCACCATGTGCGTGCGAGGCGGAACGGCGTCGGGCTCCCGGCCCCACAGCACTCGCCCAAGCAACGGCGTGACCTGAAAGCCCAGTTCGATCAGCACGTTCGCGAGCAGCGCGTTTTGCTCGAAGCAGTAGCCGCCCCGGCGATCGTCGACGAGTTTTCTTTCGACGGATTCGAGGTCCAGCTTCACCGCGCGGCGCGTGAGCGGATTCAGGTTTTCGAACGGAATGGCTCGCGGATGCGACCGGTGGATTGCCTTCAGCACTTCGAGCGTCGGCACACGCGGGCCCGTATAGCCAATGCGTTCGAAGTAGTTGTCGAGGTTGAGTGTGTGTGACATAGGCATCGTCCGTCTGGTTCTTGTTGCGCTACTGCCCGCCTCCGAGCGCCGACTTGGCGATCGACGGCACGCTGATACCGTGGCTCGTTGCAAACTGTACCGCGGAACTGAGCGTCGACATCAGCGATTGCAACTGCCCTGGCGCCGATTGCGCGATATACGACGCGCTTTGCGCCGTCTGCGGATTCATGCCGGCCTGCAGCAGCGAAGCAGGATTCATTTGCCCGATGCTGCCGAGGCTGGACTGCAAGCTCGAATACTGACTGACGCCTTTACCGAGCGACGACAGGCCGTCGGTGAACGCCTGCTTGTTCACCGGCGTTTGCGATGCGTTGCTCGCTCCCCCTGCGCGACTGGCAAATGCCTGCGTCAACGTTTGCGACAGCGACTGCTGAGTGCTGCCCACTTGCGTCAACTGGCTGACCGACGGCGTGCCGCCGCTCAGCAAGCCGGCAGCCTGCTGCGCCTGCCCAGCCGCGCTCGACAAACCCATTGCGGACGCAAGCGACGACTGCCCGCTCAACACCTGCTGATTCGCGCCCACATAGGTTTGCAATAACTGCGATACACCGCCCGACGACGCCGCGCCAGCATCCGCGGATGTGTCCCCGCCACCAATTCCGAACTGTTTGAGATTCAACTGTGCGTTCGAGACGCCGCTTGCGAAGAGACCGGCGCTCGCCAGCAACGAAACCAGTAGGACACGCTTTATCATATGTAACTCCTTGTAAGAGACTGCGGAAACTCGTGCGGTTCGACAAGCCGCACCGTTACGCGTTCGCACGAATTTATCAACTCGTCGGTCCCGGGCGTGTTCGCGCGAGTCGTTTGCATCTCGTTGACGCACCTATCTTGCCTCGGTACGATCACGCCCATTGTCCGGTTCGCGCGAACCGATGCCGGCCCGCGCCCGGTTAAATAGCTATTTAACGCCGCGACGCACGAAAGCAGTCGATAACAACATTCAAGGCATTTTGATGAAGCTCGCCCGATCCATTCGCCCCGTCGCATCCTTGCCTGTCCGCTTCGAGTTTCCGCCATCTGGCGGCAAGGCCGCCGGGCGCAGCTGCACGCGTTCGTTTCGCCGCATCGCGTGGTGCACGGCGTTCGCATGGGCTTGCACTTCGGGTGCGGCAATGGCGCAAGGCGATGCCAACGCAGCCGCAAATGCCGACGCCGCGCGCGATGCAAGCAAAACAAACGAAGCAGCAGCCGCGGACACGGGCAAAGCCGCAGCCAGCGAGACCGGCTTCTGGGGCCGCGACCAGATGTTCGGCGACATGGGCGGCTTGCGCCCGTGGCTCGGCAAATATGGCGTGAGCTTCGCTCTCACTGAAACCAGCGAACTGCTTGGCAACTTGCGCGGCGGCCTCGCGCGCGGCGCCGCGTACGAGGGCGTCACCACCGCGGCCGTCCAACTGGATACCGAAAAGGCGTTTGGCTTGCCGGGCGGCCAGTTCAACGTGAGCGCGTTGCAGATTCACGGGGGCAACTTCAGCGGCGACAAACTCGGCACGCTGAATACGGCAAGCGGCATTGAAGCCGATAACAGCACGCGCCTGTGGGAGCTGTGGTATCAGCAGTCGTTCCTGAACAAACGCGTCGACGTGAAGATCGGTCAGCAAAGTATCGACCAGGAGTTCATCGCCAGCACGTACTCCGCGCTTTTTATCAACACGATGTTCGGCTGGCCCGCGCTGCCCACATATGACATGCCGTCGGGCGGGCCGGCGTACCCGCTGTCGGCGCTCGGCGTGCGCGTGCGCGGACAGATCACGCCTTCATTGACGGCGCTCGCCGGTGTGTTCGACGGCGATCCGCTCGGCAACAATCCCAACAACCGCAGCGGGACTAATTTCAACCTGCATAACGGCACGCTGTTCATCGGCGAGTTGCAGTATGCGATCAACCAGCCGGCCGATGGCGACACCGCGCCTGCGGCGAGCACTGCCGGAGGCGGACTGCCGGGCACCTACAAGATCGGTGTCTGGTACAACAATGGCCGCTTCGCGGATCAACGCTACGACAGCAACGGTGTGTCGCTCGCGAGTCCCGCGTCAACGGGTGTCGCGGCAAGCCATCGCGGCGACTACAGTTTCTACGCGGTGGCCGATCAGATGATCTGGCGGCCCAACCCGGGCGAAGCGCGCAGCCTCGGCGTGTTTGCGCGCGTGATGGGCGCGCCGGGTGACCGCAATCTGGTGAGCGTCGCGGCCAATCTCGGCGTCGTGCTCAAGGCGCCGTTCGCCGGCCGCGACAATGACAGCGCGGGTCTGGCGCTCACATACATCAAGATCGGCAGCCACGCACACGGAATCGATCAGGATAACCTGGCATTCAGCGGCGGCCCGTATGGTGTTCGAACGAGTGAAACCGCGCTCGAAGCGACCTATCAGTATCAGATCGCCCCGTGGTGGATGCTCCAGGCCGACGCGCAATACACGTTCAACGCGGGCGCCGGTCAGAATCCAAACGATCCGACGAAGCCGCTGCGCAACACCTTCGTCGTCGGCCTGCGCACGAACATTACGTTTTGATACGCTCCGCGCTGCGACCGGACGCGTGAAGCTCGCTGCACCAGTTCACAACGCGGCCGCCGACCCGCGCGGCTGGGTGCGTAACGACAGATCCTGCACCATCTGCGCGGCCAGATAATCGCAGGTCGGCCGGTCCGACTTCGCGCTGCGCGCCACCACGATTTCCAGCGGCTCTATCCTCGGCAAGCCTTGTGCTTCGCCGAGAATAGCGAGGCGCGGCGGCACGCTGCAACGCGTGAGCGCAACCACCGACAACCCCGCGTCCACCGTTGCGACGAGGCCCATCAGGCTCGCGCTGCTAAATGCGGCGCGATAGCGAATCCGCGCGCCGTCGAGCGCGGCCAGCGTATGCTGGCGCGCCACGCAGCCGGGCTCGTATAGCCCGACGGGCAATGGCGACGCCGCCAGCACCGGCGTATCGACGCAAGCCCCTACCCACACCATCGGCTCGCTGCGAACGAATTCGCCGCGCAATTTGCGGTCGCGCGTGACAAAGGCGAGATCGATCTTGTTGTCGGCCAGCATCGGCGCGAGCGACGTGCTCTGCGCGCAGACAATTTCGATTTCCACGTGCGCGTACAGATTCGAAAATCGCCGCAAGACCGGCGATAACAGCGACGACACGTAATCGTCCGGCGCGCCGAGCACAACGCGTCCAGTAACTTCGGGCCGCACGATCGCCGACCATGCTTCCTCGTGCAATGCCAGCACGCGCCTCGCGTATTCAAGCAGCGTATTGCCGGGCCGCGTGAGCGAGAGGTTGCGCGTATTGCGCGCGAACAGCGTGGTGCCGAGCATGGTTTCGAGCCGCTTGATCTGCATGCTGACGGCGGCCTGCGAGCGATGCACGGTTGCCGACGCTTTCGTGAAACTGCCCGTATCCACGACCGCAACGAAAGTGCGCAACAGATCGGCGTCGAATTCCGGGTGCATGATTTATCAATCCCGCTTATGGAACTTCTCAATTTAATTCGTTTGTGAATGCCGCGCAAGCGGCGCAATACTTGACGGCATCACTTCACGGAGACGATCGGCATGGCCCTCACCCAACGTCAACAAGGCGCCATCACGTTGGCCGGCGGCGGGCTGCTGATGGGCACGCTAGGCGTCTTCGTCGAGGAAGCGCGGCTCGGCGCGCTGACACTGGTGTTCTTTCGCTGCCTGTTCGGGTTTCTCTCGCTGGCCGCGTACTGCGCGTGGAAGGGCTTCTTCACGCGCGCACATTTCACACGGCGCACGGTCGTACTCGCGCTGATCTCCGGCGTGCTGATGGTCACGCAATGGGTCGGCTTTTTCGATGCGATCCATCGAACCAGCATTGCGGTCGCCACCGTGGTGTTCCACGTGCAGCCGTTCTGGGTCGTGCTGATCGGCGCGGCGCTTTTCAACGAACGGCTAGGCGCGGATCGGCTTGGCTGGATCGCGACCGCCTTCGTCGGGCTCGTGCTCGCGTCGGGCGTTGCGGCCACGGAAAATCTGCAAGGCCATACGAGCTATCTGATCGGCATCGGCGAAGCATTGGCCGGCTCGGTGCTGTATGCGAGCGTTACGTTGATCGCGAAGGGACTCGGCGATTTGCGCCCGCACCTGCTGACACTCGCGCAATGCGCAGTGGGCGTGGTGTGCCTGCCGATCATCGCGCCGCTTATTGCGCCCTTTGACGCCGTGCATATCGGGGCAATGCAGTGGTTCTGGATCGTCGGCATGGGCGTTCTGCACACGGGGCTCTCGTATGTGCTGATCTACGGCGCGTTGCCGAAGCTAACTACACCAATCATCGCCGTGCTGCTGTTCGTCTATCCGCTCACCGCGATTGCCGTCGATGCGCTCGTGTACGGCCGCGCGCTTTCGCTGCCGCAACTCTCGGGTATGGCGCTGATCGTGATCGCGAGTCTCGGCGTGAATCTCGGCTGGCCGCTATTTTCGTTGCTGCTTCCACGCCGGCGCGCGGGGCGTCATGCAGAGTGAGTTGCGCGTGCAGGCTTGATCGTAAATAAGTGCCGGCAAACGGCCAGCACCACGCCGCGCAGCCCGCCACACTTACTGCGGCAGCACTTCACCCTTCGTCTCCGGCGCGAACGGAATCACGAACAGACCGGCGACGAACACGAGCGCCGTCAGCGCCACCGGCACCCCGAGCGTGTGCATGTGAAGAACCGCCGCGCCAAGCAGAAAGTTCACGCCCGCGCCGACGAACCGTCCGAACGACGTACAGAACGCAAACGCCGTCGCACGCACGCGTGTTTCGAACTGCTCAGGCAGCCACAAGCTGAACAGCGCAAAGTTGCCGCCGAAAAAACCCAGCACGAACAGCCACGCGATGAAAGGCGCGAGCCCGTTCGGCAAATAGAAGGCCCAGCCGAAACTGCCTGTGATCGCCACCGCCATTCCCGCGAAGTAAAACGCCAGCGTCTTGCGGCGGCCGAAGCGTTCCGCAAGCGGCGGCAGCGCGAGGCAACCGAGAATCGTGCCGATGGACAGCAAGCCGGTTGCGAGCGACGCCATTCTGATCGCATCGTTCTTCGCCATGCCGGCCTTGGACGCAAGCTGAATGACGGCCGACGGCTCGTACACGGCGCCCGCCCACAAACCGATGATGGCGATGGTCAACAGAGTGCACGCGACCCATGTGCGCCGCCGGTAGGCCGGTCCCAGGATCTCGCGCAGCGGCTTCGCGCGTTCGGCTTGCGCCTCGGCCTTCTGCCATTTCTCGGATTCCTTCACGCGCAGCAGGATCAGAATCGCGACGACGACCGGCACGGCTCCCGTCAGAAACATCGCACGCCAGCCGAAGTGCACGCCAATCGTGTAATTGAGCGCCGCCGCCAGAAAGAAGCCCGCGTAATAACCCGTTTGCAGATAACCGGCGCCCATCTTGCGACGATCCTCCGGCCAGGCTTCCGCCACGTAGGTGCCGGCGAGCGCCCATTCCCCGCCGATGCCGACGCCCGCAATGAAGCGATAGATCCCCAACTCCCACACGTTATGAGAGGTGGCGGCAAGCCCCGTAAAAATCGCGAACGTGAAGATCGTGCCGGCCAGGACCTTGGTTCGGCCAAAGCGATCGGCGAGCGGCCCCCATATGAACGACATGCCCCAGCCCACCAGGAACAGCGCGAACAGAATCGAACCGGCCAGCCCGACGTTGGCGGGCGTCGCCGCGTAGCCGGAGCGCGGCAATAGCTCGGTCAGCGCCGGCGTGAGCACGAGCGCGTAGATGAACGAGTCCATGCCGTCGAGCGTCCAGCCGGCCCATGCGCCCCAAAAACCCGCGATCTGCGAGCGATTCAACGGCGTGCGGCGCCGTGCGGCCGACGTGCGGTCGGTGAGTGAACTCATCGTGCTCCTCCTGCCTGCTGTTACCTGCATTGAAAGGGAAACGACCGGACGCGAGCTGTCGGTGAGCGATGGTTGCCGTTCAAGACGGCAGGACCCTACGGGACTCCGGAGACAAATTCCGGGTTTGCCCGCCTTTAATTCACGTCATTTTATATATAATATTTGAACCTATGAACGACGCAACCGATGGTTTTCCCCTGGATGCCCCCGTGCGCCCCCCGCTTCTTCCTGCGGCCGCGCCCCGAGAGAGCACGTCCCGCGTAATCGCGGAGGCGTTGCGCGAGGCGATTATCGACGGCACGCTGGCGCCTGGCGCGCCGCTGCGCCAGGACGCGCTCGCCCGTCACTTTTCGGTTAGCGCGATCCCGGTGCGGGAGGCCTTGCGCCTGCTGGAGACCGAAGGCTGGGCGAAGGTCGCGGTGCACAAGGGCGCAACCGTCGCGCCCTTGTCCGCGGACGAAGCGCGTGAAATCTACGAGATCCGCTCCGCGTTGGAGAGCCTTGCCATCGGGCTTGCAATACCCAAACACACCGCCGCCACGCTGCGCGAATCCGTGGCGCTGTGCCGCGCGGCGGAGCGCGAGCCGGACCCGTCGCTGTACGTCGCGCGTAATGCCGAGTTCCATATGAGCCTGTATGCGCCGGCCGCGCGTCCTCAGCTCGAAGATCTGATCCGCGTTCTGCATCGGCGCGGCGAACGGTATTTGCGCCTGAAATTCGGGTTGCCTTCGTACAAGGGCGAATCCGACAATGAACACAGCGAATTGCTCGACGCCGTGCAACGGCGCGACGTGCCGGGCGCGCAAGCGCTCGTCGTTGCGCACCTGCTCGGCACGGGCGAGCTGCTCCACCGTTTCCTGACCGAACGCGCGCAGGCGGAAGCCGCGCTCGCGAACCGGCCCAAGCCGCGCGGCAGACCCCCGCGCACCACCACCGGGAGCTGATTGAGCCGATGAACCCATCCGCCGAAGCGTCATCCGCCGCACGTTCATGGACTACGCGCCGCGACGAAAAGAACCGCCGCCTCGCCGCCATCGCGCCATGGCTCGAAAACGGCGTACTGTCGCCGAGCCGCATCGTCGATGCACTCGAAACGCTGATCCAGCCAGGCGACCGAGTCGCGCTCGAGGGCGACAACCAGAAGCAGGCGGACTTTCTGTCGCGCTCGCTGGCGAAAGTCGATCCGCAGAAGCTTCACGACGTGCATCTGCTCATATCGAGCATCAGCCGCCCCGAGCATCTGACGCTGTTCGAGCGCGGTATCGCGCATAAAGTGGATTTTGCGTTTGCCGGGCCGCAGAGCTTGCGCGTCGCGCAACTGCTCGAAGACGGGCAGCTGGAAATCGGCGCGATCTACACGTATGTCGAACTTTACGCGCGCATGTTCGTTGACCTGACGCCGCATGTCGCGCTGCTCTGCGCGGAAAAGGCCGACCGTCACGGCAATCTCTACACTGGCCCGAACACCGAAGACACCCCGACCATCGCGGAGGCGGCCGCGTTTCGTCACGGCATCGTGATCGTGCAGGTCAATGAGATCGTCGATGAACTGCCGCGTGTCGATATTCCGGGGTCGTGGGTCGACGTCGTCGTGCAGGCCGACCGGCCTTTTGCCGTAGAGCCGCTTTTCACGCGCGATCCCCGCCATATCGGCGACCTCCAGGTGCTGACCGCGATGATGGTGATACGCGGCATCTACGAACCATATGGCGTGAGTTCGCTGAATCACGGCATCGGCTTCGACACCGCGGCGATCGAGTTGCTGCTCCCCACCTACGGCGAGTCGCTCGGCCTGAAGGGCAAGATCTGCCGCAACTGGACGCTCAATCCGCATCCCACGATGATCCCCGCGATCGAATCGGGCTGGGTCGACAGCATCCATTGCTTCGGCAGCGAAGTCGGCATGGAGGCGTATATCGAGGCGCGTCCGGACGTGTTCTTCACCGGCAACGACGGCACGCTGCGCTCCAACCGCGTGCTGTGCCAACTGGCCGGGCAGTACGGTGTCGACCTGTTCATCGGCTCGACGTTGCAGATCGACGCGGACGCCAATTCATCCACGGTGACGCGCGGACGTCTCGCCGGCTTCGGCGGAGCGCCGAACATGGGCCATGATCCGCGCGGTCGCCGTCATTCGAGCGAAGCGTGGCTCAAGCTTCTGAAGGATCAGGGGCCCGTGTCGCGCGGTCAGAAGCTCGTCGTGCAACTCGCGGAGACGTACAAGAAAGGCGGCGAGCCGACTTTCGTCGACGAACTGGATGCCGTCGCCGTGGGTGCGAAAAACGGCATGCCAGTCGCGCCGGTCATGATCTATGGCGACGACGTGAGCCATGTCGTCACCGAGGAAGGCATCGCGCATTTGCACAAGGCCGAAGGCATCGACGAACGGCGCGCCGCGATCGCCGCCGTGGCCGGCGTGACGCCGATCGGCTTGCGCGCGAAGCCTGAGAAAACCGCCGAACTGCGCCGGCGTGGCATCGTGGCGTATCCCGAAGATCTCGGCATTCGCCGCGGTGAAGCGAAGCGTTCGCTGCTGGCGGCACGCAGCATCGACGATCTGGTCACGTGGTCGGGCGGTCTGTACGCGCCGCCGGCTCGCTTCAGGAGCTGGTGATGAGAGCCGCTGCTGTTTTGTTCGAGCGCGAAGAGCGGTCGTCCGCACAGGCTGTGCAAGTTCAGGAGCCGGTACGGAGCGCGGCTACTGCTATGCTTGAGCGAAACGAATCGTCTTCCGCGCAGAGCATGCAGATTCACGAGCTGCTAACGACTTCTGCGACTGCTTGGCCTGACCGCGATGAATTGCGTTCCGCGCAAAGCATGCACACTCACGAGCCGATAACGCGAGCGCCCGCAGCCTTGCGCGAGCGCGCCCAGTTGCCGGCCGCTCGCGTCAGCAAGCCTGCGCAAAACCTGCTCACCGACGCCGAACTCGCCCATTACGCCGTGACCGCCCTGATCGACGAAGCCGAACTCACGCCGAAGCCGGCGCTTGTCGATCTGCGCGGCAGCGGCGCGCATCGCGACCTCGACCTCGCGATCATGCGGCGCTCGGCGCACGCGCTCGAACCGACCTTTGGCGCGCTCGCGCGCGCGGCGCGCCGCCGCGGCGAACCGTCGGGGCTATTGCGTACGGAACTCGCGCAGATCGGCCGCGCAGGCGAGCAGGACATGCTGCGCGCGACAGGCGGCAGCAACGCGCATCGCGGCGCAATCTGGATCGTCGGACTGCTGGTCGCGGGCGCGTCGTTGCCGCAGGCCGCGGGCCGGCTCGACGCATCGAACATCTGCCGACGCGCGGCGCAGATCGCCTGCTTCCCCGACCGCTTCGCCGCTGCCACCGACAGTCACGGAGAGCGCGCACGACAGCGGTATCAGGTCGGCGGCGCACGCCGCGAAGCGCAAGATGGCTTTCCGCATGTGATCGGCACGGGCTTGCCCGCGTTGATCGCGGCGCGCGAGCGCGGCATCGCCGAAGACGACGCGCGCATCGACGCCCTGCTCTCGATCATGGCTTCGCTCGACGACACCTGCCTGCTGCATCGCGCGGGTCTCGCCGGCTTGCATGCCGGACAGCGCGGCGCGCGCCGCGTGCTGCAAGCCGGTGGAAGCTCGACACACGAAGGCAAGACCGCGTTCGCCGCACTCGAACACGAACTGCTGTCGCTCAACGCATCGCCCGGCGGCGCAGCCGACCTGCTCGCCGCCACCCTCTTTCTCGACATGCTGGCGCATCACGACGCCGGCGGGAGCTCAGCCACATGGAACATCTGACCTTCGACTATCCGGCGCAACGCGCCGTCACGACCCGCGCTCATGTCGGCGTGGTCGGCTCGGGCGATCTGGAAGTGCTGCTCGCGCCCGCCGATAACGCGAACGCGCTGACCGCGCATGTCGTCGTGCGCACGAGCGTGGACGGCTACAGTCACATCTGGAAAAGCGTGCTCGACCGTTTTTTCACCCGCTACGACGGCGCAGCGCAAATCGAGATCAACGACTTCGGTGCGACGCCGGGCATCGTGGCGTTGCGGCTCGCTCAAGCCATCGAAGCCGCCGAACAGGGAGACGACGCATGAGCACGCTTGCAAGCACGCATGCCGCGCCGCTGCTGCGCGACAGCTTCATCGAATTGCCTGCGCGCGAGCGCGCCCGCTCGCTGCTCGATGCGGGCACCTTCCGCGAACTGCTCGGCCCGTTCGACAGGATCGAGTCGCCCTGGCTGCCGCTGCAAGGCGTCGTTTGCCAGGCCGACGACGGCTGCGTGATTGCGCGCGGCACGATCGACGGCGAGCCCGCTGTGATCGCCGCGATCGAATCGGCGTTCCAGGGCGGCAGCATCGGCGAAGTGTCGGGCAGCAAGATCGCGGCGGCGCTCGAAATGGCGCTGCGCGATTGCGAGCGCGGCAAGATCGTGCGTCCGGTTGTGCTGTTCGAAACCGGCGGCGTGCGCCTTCAGGAAGCCAACCTGGGCCTCGCTGTGATCGCCGAGATGCAGGCGGCGATCGTTGCGCTGCGCCGTCATGTGCCGGTGGTCGGCGTGATCGCGGGCATGGTCGGCTGCTTTGGCGGCATGTCGCTCGCGGCTGCGCTGTGTTCGTACCTCGTCGTGACGAAGCAGGGCAGGCTCGGCATGAACGGGCCCGAGGTGATCGAACAGGAAGCCGGCATCGAGGAGCTGGATGCAAGCGACCGGCGCCGCGTGTGGCAACTGATCGGCGGGGAACAGCGCGCGGCGACGGCGCTCGCCGATAGCCTCGTCGACGACGACGCCGAGGCCGTGCGCGCCGGCGTGCGTTCCGCGTTCGCACTGGGCGTACCGGCTGCACACCGAAGCGAACAGGTCGACACGTTCTTGCAGCGGCTCGCGCGGATCGATCCGGCCAACGTGACGCCGGAAAGCATGCGCGAGGTCTATTCGACGCAGCAAACTGAAAACCAGCCGCGCAAGGAGCGAGCATGAGCGACACCCAACTGAGCCGCGGCGCGCGCTGGTTCCACGCGCTCGCCGGCGAATCCCGCAGCGCGGCGCCGGTGTGGAGCGGCGACGCGCCGCTCGGCGACGAGACCGCGCGCTTCATCACCGTCGTGCCCGATGCCGGCAACCGCTTTCCGCGCGCGACCGACAACGTGGTCGGTCTCGAACAAGGCTGGCAACTCGCACGAGCGGTCCGCGAGACGATCGCGGTCGATGCGGCGAGCAGCACGCGCCGCCCGATCGTCGCGATCGTCGATGTGAAAAGTCAGGCGTATGGTTATCGCGAGGAAATGCTCGGCATTCACCTCGCGTGTGCCGCCGCAGTCGACGCCTATGCGTCCGCTCGCGATGCGGGGCATCCGGTCATCGCGCTGATCGTCGGACCGGCGATGTCGGGTGCATTCCTCGCACATGGCTACCAGGCCAATCGCATCGTCGCACTCGATGCACCTGGCACGATGGTCCACGCGATGGGCAAGGAAGCCGCCGCGCGTGTCACCCGTCGCACGGTCGAAGCGCTCGACGCACTCGGCGAAACGATCGTGCCGATGTCTTACTCGATGGCCTCGTTCGCGAAGCTCGGTCTGCTCGATCAGCTGATAGAAGGCATCGACGCGGACGCACCGGACGCCGCGCAAATCCGGCGCGTGCAGCAGGTGTTGTGCGAACAGATCAGCAGCGCACGCACGGGCAGCCGTAATCTGTCGCGCCGGCTCGAATCGGCGGCTGCGCAGAAGAACCGCGCGGCGTCTATCGAAGTGCGGCGGCGGCTCGCTGAACAATGGGATGCCGTGTGATGCGGGTCTGTGCCGCGCCGCCCTTCACTGCGCTGTGCGCTGGGCCGTCTGATGCGCGTTGGCGGCCGCACGACCTGCTGCACTTGCGGCGCCTCGCTGCGTTCGATGGCGAACCGGCGTGGGTCCGCGACGCTTTCGAGCGCGCGCCATATGCCGTCGTGCGGCGTGCGCTTACCGCGCAGGGCGTCGTTGCGGTTGGCGTGCGCGGCGCGCAGCGTTCGCAGCGGTACGGCACATGGGTTGCATCGGCGGAGATCGTCGAAGCGACCGCGCCCGAAGCACTCGCGCGGAACGAACCGCTCGCGGGGCGCAGCGCATCGCCTGCCTTTATCGCGCTCGCCGCGTTGCAGCGGGACTCGACGAGCGAATTGAATCGACTCGTGTGGGGCCCCACCGGCAGCGCGGGTTTCGAACTGGCGACGCGGAGAAACACTGTGTCGGAATCGAGCGATCTCGATCTTTTGATTCGGACACCGGAACGATTGTCGCGCGAATGCGCCGCAGACTTGCTGGACCGGTTCGACGCGCTCTCGCGGCAAACCGGCATTCGCATCGACGCGCAGCTCGAAACGCCTGCAGGCGGCGTCGCATTAGCCGAGTGGGCCGCGGGCAAGGCGCGCGTGATGGCGCGCCACGCAAGCGGTCCGCAACTGCTTGCCGATCCGTGGGCCGTCGTTCAGCCGACTGACGTCTGATGCTCGCGCTGATCTTCCCGGGCCAAGGCGCGCAGACCGACGGCTTCCTGCATCGCCTGCCGCCGCATCCCGCCGTGCATGCGACGCTCGACGAGGCTTCCAGCGTACTTGGCATCGACATCCTCACGCTCGACACGCCAGACGCATTGCGCTCGACAGTTGCCGTGCAGTGCGGCTTGACCGTGGCGGGCGTGGCCCTCGCCCGCGCGCTGGCCGATGAAGGGCTGAAGCCTGAGATGAGCGCCGGCTTGTCGGTGGGCGCATACCCGGCGGCGGTCAGCTGCGGCGCGCTCACCTTCCACGACGCATTGAACATGGTTCGCCGTCGCGCCGAATTGATGGAGGCCGCGTACCCGTCGGGTTACGGTCTTGCGGCAGTGTCGGGCCTGACAGAGCACGAGCTCGCGACGCTCGCCGCCCGGCATGCCGAAGCGGGCGAGCCGCCCGTCTACATCGGCAACGTGAACGCGCCGCGCCAGATCGTCATGGCGGGTGCGAACGCCGCGTTGGACAGCTTCCTCGCCCGTGCGTTGGCTGCGGGGGCACGCAAGGCGACGCGCCTCGCGGTCAGCGTGCCTTCGCATTGCGAATTGCTCGCGAACGCGAGCGACGAACTGTCGGCCTACGCGCGTACCATTCACTTCAGCGCGCCGCAAAGCATCTACATCGGCAATCGCGGCGGCCGCCCCTTATACACGGCTGACGCGATTCGCGACGACCTTGCGACCAACATGCGCTACACCGTGCGATGGTTCGACGCGCTCACCGTCATGCAGGAAATGGGCATGCGCGTCGCGATAGAAGCGCCGCCCGGCCAGGTGTTGACCGACATCACGCGCGAACACTATCCGGATGTCGCCGCGCTCGCGGCCAGCACGCTTCCGCTTGAACGCCTGACGGCGACGGCACGGCGGCGCCTCGAAACCAGATAGGCAAGCCGCGCTTTACTGGCGCTTCTCGATCAACTGCCGGCCCATCGCTTTCGCATACCCATCGCATGCATTGCGCGCGACGCGCGCCGCCGCGAGCACGCCGACGTCGGCATCGTCGCGGTAGTACATCGCCACGTTGATCGGGGGCGGCAGCGGACGCACCTGCAACTGCCCCAACTCTCCGCTCGTCAGATACGGCTCGACAAAAAGCGCGGGCACAGCCGCGATGCCATAGCCGTCGCGCAACAGTTTGACGATGACCGCCACCGACGGCATGCACGTCACCTGCGTATCGGCGAGCGGTACGCCGGCGCGCGTGGCCAGCGTGTGCACGATTGCCTCCACCGCGATTTGCGGCGCCGTGCCGCGCCCGAACGTGAGTACCGGTTTGCTCAGCAGCGCCGCGACATGCTTCGCGCGACTCGCGGGAATCAGGTCGCTGCGCGCGATCCAGCGCACCGGATAACTTGCCAGCAGCGCCGACACAATCGATGTCTCCTGGTCGCCCGCTTCTTCCACCTGGATCACGAGATCGAGTTCGCCCGCGCGCAGGCGAGGTCCGAGCACAGCGCTCGAATCGACAGTCAAGTCCACGACTATGCGGTGATACTCCAGGTTCAGCATGCGAATGTAGTCGGGTAACCAGCTATGCACGACCGTCTCGATCACGCCGAGGCGCAGCCGGGTCGCCAACTGCGTTTCGTCCTGCGCGGCCAGTTGCAGCGAACGCGTGGCCTGCACCACCGAGCGCGCGTGCGCAAGTAGCCGCTCGCCATTTGCGGTGAGCTTGAACTCGGGCGCATCGCGTTCGATCAATTCGACGCCGAGCTCCGACTCCAGCGTCTTGATACGCAGTGAAATGGCGGCGGGCGTTGCGTGCATCGCCGCCGCCGTAGCACGAAAACTGCCGAGCCTGGCGAGGGTCAGGAATGTTTCGACGAAGCGGGTATTCATTGCATGAAGTCTCGCAAGCAGCGGATGAAGAGGCGGCATGATCGCCGTAAAGCGGCAGTCCCGCCGTTAAGTTTAATTTAACGAAACGGAAGAAAAACTCGCTGGATGGATATTTTTGACATTACTACTCTGGAACGCATCAGAAGGTCCCGTCCGTCAAATCCGAAGCGAGCCGTTCATGTCCTACACGCCATCCGAATTTCGTCAGCAGATACGCAGCGGCCGTCTGTCGGGCCCCACCGCGGGCTTTTGCGGCGACTACGCGCAAGCCAATCTCGCCATTCTTCCGCAGCAATACGCCGCCGATTTCCTGCGGTTCTGCACGCTCAATCCGAAGGCGTGCCCATTGCTCGGAATCGGTGAGACGGGCCAGTGGCGCGTGCCCTCGCTCGGCGCGGACCTCGATATTCGTAACGACGTGCCCGCGTTTTATGTGTATCGCCACGGCGAACGCGCCGAGGAAGTGCGCAGCCTCAACGAACTCTGGCGCGCCGACCTGGTGGTGTTCGCAATCGGCTGCTCGTTTTCATTCGAAGAGATGCTGCGGCGCGAAGGCATCGCCCTGCGTCACATTGAACAGCAGGTCAATGTGCCGATGTATCGCACGCGCGAACCCAACGTGCCCGCAGGCGTGTTCCGCGGCAACCGCGTCGTCTCGATGCGCCCAATGAACGCCGCCGACGCAATCCGCGCGATCCAGATCACAAGCCGCTTTCCCGCGGTGCATGGCGCTCCCGTGCATATCGGCGACCCGTCGCTGATCGGCATTCGCGATCTCGGCCGGCCCGATTTCGGCGATGCAGTCGAAGTGCGCAGCGACGAGCTGCCGGTGTTCTGGGCATGCGGCGTCACCCCGCAAGTCGCGATAGAGAGCGCGCGCCTGCCGTTCGCGATCGCGCACAAGCCGGGACACATGCTCGTCACCGACATTCCCAACGCCTCGCTCGCCGTCATCTAGTGCGGCGCCATTTCATCCGCAAGCCGCGCGCAAAGACGCGGCCCATCACGACGACCGGAGTTCAAGCATGGAAAGCAAAGCGCAGTTGACCGCGGACGCCGAGCGCTACGACGAGTCCGTCGCAGCGAAAGGCCCATTTGCATGGTATCGGCAGATCTCCGCTGCCGAGAAGCGCGCGTTCTGGAGTTGCAAGATCGGCTACGTGCTCGATGCAATGGACACGCAATTCCTGAGCTTTGTGATTCCGACGCTGATCGCGACGTGGGGCATCACGCGCGGCGACGCGGGACTGATCGGCACGGTCACGCTGCTCAGTTCGGCCGTCGGCGGCTGGGCGGCGGGCGTGCTGTCCGATCGCGTCGGCCGCGTGAAAACCTTGCAGATCACGATTCTTTGGTTCGCGATTTTTACGCTGGCCTGCGCGCTCGCGCAGAACTTCTCGCAACTGCTGTGGGCGCGCGGATTGATGGGACTCGGCTTCGGCGGCGAATGGACCGCGGGCGCCGTGCTGATCGGCGAAGTGATCCGCGCGCGCGACCGCGGCAAGGCCGTGGGACTCGTGCAGGCCGGATGGGCAATCGGCTGGGGCGTGTCGACGCTGCTCTTCATGGCCGTGTTCTCGCTCGTCCCCGCCGATTACGCGTGGCGCGTGCTGTTCGCGATCGGCATTGCGCCGGCGCCGTTCGTGATCTGGATCCGCCGCTTCGTCGAAGAACCGGAGGTGCATCGGCGGCAAAAAGAAGCTCAGGATGCGGCACAGGCGCGTCCTTCAATATTCGACATTTTCCGCGGCGATATTGTCTGGACGACGCTGCGCGCATCCATTCTCGCGACCGGCGTGCAGGGCGGTTATTACGCGGTGACCACATGGCTGCCGACGTATCTGAAAACCGAGCGGCACTTGAGCGTGATCGGCACCGGCAGCTACCTTGGCGTCGTGATCGTCGGATCGTATTGCGGATATCTGACAGGCGCGTATGTCAGCGACCGTATTGGCCGCAAGCGCGCGTTCATCGCGTTCGCCGTCGCTTCATGCGCGATTGCGTCGATTTACACGCTCGGGCATGGGCGCGTTCCTGACCGAGTTGTTTCCGACGCGGATCCGCGGCTCGGGCCAAGGGTTCTGCTACAACTTCGGGCGAGCTATCGGGGCGACGTTCCCGTTTCTGATCGGCTACGTGTCGCAAACGATGACGCTTGGCCACGCGATCGGCGCATTCGCGGCGGCGGCCTACGGCATCGTGATTCTCGCCGCGCTTACGCTGCCGGAAACGCGAGGGCGGGCGCTGAGGGAGTGAGGATTGCGGTGGGTGTGGCGGGTTTCGATGGGTCGTTGAGGTCGCCGTTTGAGCCCGTCGCTTATATCCGCGGCTGACGTCTGTCGCTTCGTGGCGCCGCTGCATGCCGCCGCTTCATGTCGCCTCTTCATGGCGCCGCTACATGCCGCCGCTTTATCCCGCGCCGCTTTATCCGCCGCATGGCTCGCCGTTCAGGCCGCTCTAGAGGCCGCTGTTCAGGCCGCTGTTAAGACCAGCGGTTCACCCCCGCCGCCGGCCGCCATTCACGCCTGTTCGGGCGCGCATCCTATCACATGGGAGTCCGATGCGCTCGAAGGCTCGCTTTGCCCGCGCTCGCGTCCCGACGTCACGACCGCGCCGGTGCCGCCAGGTCGCCGCACCGACTTTGCATGCCGTTCGATCAGCCGTTGCAGCAGGCAGAAAGCGCAAAGCAGCGCGCCGATCACGATACGGGTCCACCAGGAACTGAGTGTGCCGTCGAACGTAATC
This sequence comes from Paraburkholderia kirstenboschensis, assembly GCF_032806925.1. Lineage (NCBI taxonomy): Bacteria > Pseudomonadati > Pseudomonadota > Betaproteobacteria > Burkholderiales > Burkholderiaceae > Paraburkholderia > Paraburkholderia kirstenboschensis. Next base: position 200,238 of record NZ_CP136512.1, read on the forward strand.
AACGTCTGGATCGTGCCGAGAATGCCGACGCCGAACAGCGAACCGACCACATAGCCGACGCCGCCCGTCAGCAGCGTTCCGCCGATCACGGTTGCCGCGATGGCGTCGAGCTCCATCCCTTGCCCTTGCAGGCCGTAGCCGGACAACACGTAGAAGGTGAAAACAGCGCCGCCGAGCGCCGAGCAGAAGCCGCTCAGCGCATACACGCCGATGCGCGTATGCGCGACCGGCAGCCCCATTAGCAAGGCAGAGCCCGCATTGCCGCCTACCGCGTACATGTTGCGGCCAAAACGCGTGAAATGCGCGACGTAGATGGCAGCGAGCAGCGCGACGAATGCGAGCAGCACGTTCGCCGTCACAGAGCCGATGCCGATGTCCAACCGGAATGCCGAGATGGCGTGGAAGGTCGGATCCGTGATCGTGATCGACTGTGTGGTGATCAGAAAACACAAGCCGCGCGCGAAGAACATGCCGGCGAGCGTCACGATAAACGCCTGCAGGCGAAAGAAGTGAATCAGCGCGCCCTGCACGGCGCCAAACACGGTGCCCATCAACAAAACGATCGGCACGATGACCCACACCGACAAATGAAGGCGTTCGGACAATACCGCTTCGACGATGGTGGTGAGGGCAACCACGGAGCCCACCGACAGGTCGATGCCGCCCGACACGATCACGAACGTCATGCCAATTGCAACGATCAGCAAAAAGGCGTTGTCCACGAGCAGATCGAGCAATACCTGCCACGAGAAGAAACCGGTGTACATCACTGAGCCGAAGCCGAACAGCGCGCAGAACAGCAGGATCGTGACCGCGATGGGCAACGTGCGCGGATCGACGATATGAGCCCACGCCGAGAAAAATCGTCTCATCGTGCCACCCCGCGTTGCTTGATCATCTGCATTCCGAACGACATTGCGAGTGCGCGCGCGGCTGGCGACTGGATTACGCTAACCGTGAGCACTACCGCCGCCTTCACGACCAACGTGGCTTCGGGAGGCACCCCGATCGAATACGTCGTGTAGGTCAGCGTCTGGATGATCAGGGCGCCGAGCACCGTGCCCGCGAGACTGAAGCGGCCGCCGAGCATCGACGTGCCGCCGAGCGTCACGGCAAGAATAGCGTCGAGTTCCAGCAGAAGGCCGGCGTTGTTGCCGTCGGCGCTGCGCACGTTCGAGCTGATGAGGATGCCCGCTATCGCCGCGGTCAGTCCGGAGAAGCCGTACACCGCGAACACGAGCGCCTTCGAGCGCAAGCCGACGAGGCGCGTGGCGACAGGATTCACACCGATAGCGCGGATAAAGAGCCCGAGCGCCGTTCCCTCGACGAGCGCCGCTGTCGCCAACACGGCAAGCGTCGCGATCCACACGGAGCACGGCACACCGAGCCAGTACCCGCCGCCGACGAACAGATAGCCGGGCGCGCCGATCGGAATGATCTGCCCCGCCGTCAGCAACTGGGCGATGCCCCGACCCGCGACCATGAGAATCAACGTGGCGATGATCGGCTGCATGCCGACAAACGACACGAGCAAGCCGTTCCACATGCCGCTCAACACACCGACGATCAGCGCCGCAAGCAATGCCTGCGCGATGAGGCCGCCAGTCGGCACGGGTTGCGTCGCGAGTATCGTCGCCGCGGCGGCGCCGGCGATTGCGACGACCGCGCCCACCGAAATGTCGATGCCGCGCGTCGCGATAACGAGCGTCATGCCGGTCGCGACCAGCACGAGCGGCGCGGCGCGATTCAGCACGTCGATCGGCGCGCCGAACAGATGACCGTCGAGCATGCGCAGCGACAGAAAATGCGGATTGACCCACAGGTTCAACGCGCACAACAACGCCAGCGTCACGCACGGCCAGATCAACGGACGCTCGACGCCGTCACGCGCGAGCCAGTTCGATAGCTTCATTCGCCGCTCCCCGCGATGAGTCGGTAGATATTGTCTTCATTCGACGCCTTGCCCTCGACTTCCGCGATCTTGCGGCGGTCGCGCAACACGGCCACGCGATGACTGACGCGCAGCACTTCGCTGATCTCGGATGAAATGAACAGAATGCTCAGACCGTTCGCGCACAACGCGAGCAGACGGTCCATGATGTCGAATTTCGCGGCGACATCAATGCCGCGCGTGGGTTCGTCGAGAATCAGCAGTTTCGGATCGGTGGCGAGCCAGCGAGCAAGCAGCGCTTTCTGCTGATTGCCGCCCGACAGAAGCCCGATAGGCTGTTCAGCATCCGAGGCCTTGATGCCGAGCCGTTCGATCCACAGATCGGCCAGTTCGCGCGCACGTTGACGGCTGATCTTGCGCCACCATCCACGTCTTGCCTGCAATGCCAGCAGGATGTTCTCGCGAATCGACAGGTCCGCGACGATGCCCTCTTTCTTGCGGTCTTCCGCGCAATACGCAATGCCGTGGCGCACCGCATCGTGCGGCGAGCGCAGCCGTACGGGTTTGCCATCCACGAGCATCGTGCCGCTATCGGCGCGATCCGCGCCGAACAACAGCCGCGCCGTCTCGGTGCGGCCTGAACCGAGCAGTCCGGCGAGCCCAAGTATCTGACCGCGCTCGACATTCAGGTCGATCGGCTGCAACGTGCCGCGCCGGCCCACGCCGCGCAATTCGATAAACGCCGACGCTGCCCGCTCCCCTTGTTCTGTTCCGCTGGGACCAGACGCCTCATGCGCGGCTTCGCGAAGACGCTCGCTCATGCGCTCGTGACCCACCATCTTCGCGACCAGTTGGTCGGCCGGCAGATCTCGCGCGAGGTACTCGCCCTCGCGCTCGCCGTTGCGCATGACCGTAATGCGATCGGAAATAGCATACGTCTGCTCGATGAAGTGCGTGACGAACAGAATCGCGATGCCGGATTGTTTAAGATGCCGAAGTATTTTGAAAAGCTGTGCGACTTCGCTGTCGTCGAGACTCGACGTGGGCTCGTCGAGTATGAGCACGCGTGCATCGACGGAAAGTGCTCTCGCGATCGCCACCATCTGTTGCACTGCGATGGGATACGCGTCGAGCGAGCGCGTCACGTCGAGCGTGATATCGAGGCGTGCCAAGGCGGCTTGCGCACGGCGTTTGATGTCGGGCCAGTCGATCGCGCCAAACCGTCGTGGCTGCCGGCCGGCGAAAATGTTTTCAGCGACCGACAGGTTCGGGCACAGATTGACTTCCTGATAAAGCGTGCGCACGCCCGCCGCCTCGGCTTCCTGCGGCGACGCGAAGGCTACGACTTCGCCCGCGAGCCGGATCGTCCCGGTGTCGGGTGCGATCACGCCCGTAAGCACATTGATCAGGGTGGACTTACCGGCGCCGTTCTGCCCCATCAGCGTGTGAACTTCGCCGGGGAACAACCGGAAATCGACGCGTTGCAGCGCCTTGACGCCGGGGAACGTCTTGCTGACGCCGGTGGTGGCAAGAATCGGCTCGCATGGGTTCACGTCGCGCTCGCCTGCAGCGATGGCTGCAACGGACGCGGTCGATCTCGTGGCCGGCGGATTCGGTTCGGAAGCGGGATGCGTCATAGACCTCGCTCGAGCGGCGGTGTATTGGTGTCGTGGTGCCTTGGCGCGCCGTGCCTTGTTGCCCTCGTTGCCGTCGTTGCCGTTGTTGCGGCAAGCCCCAGCATCGGGTGAAAAGAGACCGTCCGCTGCCCAAGCAATCGGACGGTCAGGCACCGCTGGAGAAACTTTTAAAGCTCGATTGCAGCTTCCTCTGCTAATGCTCGTGCCGGATTAACCGTTGTGGCATACAAGCGAATAGAAAGGAAACCTAAGTACTTTTCCTAGTACTTTCGCGTCGGCAACGTCTGCGCCGCAACGCTCATCGGGAATACTGTTTCTTCGGTCAGGATGCGCTTCGGCAAAGGCTTGCCGGCCACCACATCCTTTACCGCCGACATGAGTTGCGGTCCGAGCAACGGGCTGCATTCCACGTCGACGTTCATCTTGCCCGCGGCCATCGCCTGGAAGCCGCCCTTGGTTGCATCGAACGAAACGACAATGACGTCCTTGCCCGGATGCATGCCCGCCTCTTCCATTGCCTGGATAGCGCCGAGCGCCATATCGTCGTTATGCGCATAAACTACATTTATTTTATTTCCATAAGTCTTTATAAACGCTTCCATGACCTGCTTGCCGCCGGCCAATGTGAAGTCGCCGCTTTGCGACGCGATAACCTTGAACTTGGGATCGCTCTTGATCACTTCGATGAGGCCTGCGTGCCGGTCATTCGCCGGTGCGGAACCGACTGTACCCTGCAATTCGGCGATGTTCACCGGACCTTGCGCATCTTTATAGTGGTCGGCGAGCCATTTCCCCCCGCGCCGGCCCTCTTCCAGGAAGTCAGAGCCGATCATCGTCACGTACAACGAGGTGTCCTTGACGTCGATGTTGCGGTCGGTGAGGATCACCGGAATCTTCGCGGCCTTAGCCTCACGCAGCACCGGTTCCCAGCCCGATTCGACAACTGGCGAGAAAGCGATCACGTCGACTTTTTGCGCAATATACGAGCGGATCGCCTTGATCTGGTTTTCCTGCTTCTGCTGCGCGTCCGAGAACTTGAGCTTGATCTTGGCTTCGGTCGCCGCGGATTTCACCGACTCGGTGTTGGCGGTCCGCCATGCGCTTTCGGCGCCGACCTGGGCGAAACCCAGCGTGATCTGTTTGTCCTGCGCATAGGCGCCGGGCGTTGCCAGCGTCAGCGCGCCGAAACCCGCGCACAGCGCTAGCGCGCCCAACGCGCGACATGCGGCGCGTCGTGTATTCGCCATGACTGTCTCCTGATCGTTGTTGTGTAGGCGACCCATCGAATTTGCGCGGCCCACCGGCCTTCGCGATGCTTGGATCGTGATGTAGCGTAGTGTGCCGGGCCTTAACAGTCCAATCATATGATTCGCGCGGGCAATATCAATTTTGATATAGGACGCGCGCTCGTGCGGCGGTGTGAGGGCGCCCGGCGGCGTGCACCGATTGAGGCTGTCAATCGTGGTGGCAGTCAGAGCGGCCCTTAGTTTTTATGTGCTTACCTGTTGGGTGAAGGCTCCGCGCTGACGCCCGCGCATGGGAAGCGGAGGAAGTCGAATCTGCGAGTGGGCTTTATCCGCGCGACGACCTGCCCGCTTCATCGCGAGGCGTGACCCATCGGAAGGTGAGGTTGATGCGCTCGCCTGATACGCGCGGCTCTTTCGGCACCCTATGCCGCCACTCGGCCTGCGTCTCGCCCTTCATCACCAGCAAGCTGCCGCTTTTCAGCGAGAACGACTGGACGGTGCCGGTCTTGTTATGCCGCAGGTCGAAAGTGCGCGCCGCGCCCAGGCTGACCGATGCGATCACCGGCTGTGGCCCGAGCTCGCGCTCGCGGTCTGCATGCCATCCCATACTGTCCGTGCCGCTGCGATAGCGGTTGAGCAGAACGCTGTTGAACCGCGCATTGCTGACCGCTTCGGCAGCGGCCTTGAGTTCGGCGACGGTCGGCGTCCACGGCTGCGGCAGATTGCGTATGCCGGAATAGACATACACGGCGTCGGGGTCGCCCTGCCATGCAGTTAGCCGCGGGAGCGCGACGCGGCCGCCGGGCGTACCCATCGTATCCTGCCGCCATTCGACTTCGGCGAGGAGTTGCGCGAGGCACTGCTCGGCCCTTTCGGGCGCGAGCCAGTCGGGGTACCAGGCGACGTCGGGCGTCGGAAGGTCGTCGAAAAGGTCCGTCATATGATTGCCTGATACAAGCGCCAAGCGTGCGCAATGGAACGGTGGCTATTATGGTGGCACAGACGAGTCGCCTGCTTTAGCGCCTTGCGGTTTCATTGGACTTCGCGGACGCCTGTTTTGGCGCTTCTCATTGCGCTTCGATTGCGCTTCGATTGCGCTTCGATTGCGGCATGAACGCGCCCAGCGTTTTCCGGCGTTACCTTCACTGGACCATCACCATGAATGTTTCGGATCAGGCGTTCGACCAATTGTTTCGAGAGGCGCGCACATACAGTGCCTGGCAGCTCAAACCCGTCGATGACGCATTGCTCGAGCAGCTTGTCGAGCTGACGCTGCTAGGCCCGACGTCGGCTAATTCCAGTCCTGGACGTTTTGTCTTCGTCAAAAGCCCGGCTGCCAAGGAGAAGCTGCGGCCAGCCTTGTCCGCAGGCAACGTGGACAAGACGATGGCGGCGCCGGTGACGGTCATTGTCGGGATGGATATGGCATTCTACGAGCATCTGCCGAAGCTTTTCCCGCATGCCGATGCGCGCAGCTGGTTTGCCGGCAATGACAAGGCGATTGCCGACACCGCGTTTCGCAACTCGACACTGCAAGGCGGCTACCTGATTCTCGCCGCCCGCGCGCTTGGTCTCGACGCCGGCCCAATGTCGGGCTTCGACGCGACCAAAGTCGACGAGACTTTCTTCGCCGGTACGACAATCAGGTCGAACTTCCTGATCAATCTCGGCTACGGGGATGCGTCGAAACTGTTTCCGCGCAGCCCGCGCTTGAGCTTCGCCGAGGCCGCGCGGATAGTGTGACGCGCGCCGTTCAGGTGAAGATTGCGATGTAAAACACGACGACGCCGATTACCGCGCCGACGAAGCAGAAGTTCTCTACAGTTTCATCGCCATTGGACCGCAGCCAGGCGCCGACGACGCCGAACAGCCCGGCAATACCGAGCGCGACGCACAGCATCACGACACCGAATAGCGCGCTTTTGCCGACCTCGGAGAAGTCGATGTCGCGCACGCCGAGGTACAAACCCAACGCCATCAACGACAGGCCGACGAGGGGCAGCATCACATGACTGCCCTCGTATCCCACGTGATGCGCGCGGTGCGCACGCTCGCCGTGGTGAAAACGATGGCCTGATCCGAGCAGCTTCATGATCGCCTCCTGCCTCGCCGTTGTGGCGATAACGCCGGCTGAATCCGACCGCTGTCGTGTCGGTAGACGTTGCAGCGACTCTTTCTGCCAGCCGGCTCACTTTCAGAATAGCTCACGCCCACGCGTAATTCAAAGCCCATTTAATTAGGGTTATCAGCGTGCTGCGCCCTGTTACGGTGGATGGCTTTAGGGAACCGCCTTTGTGGACATATCGCCTGCTCGGGCTATCGCTGCGTCGCAGCAAAGCTGCTCGACCGCGTCTGGACACTCACGCATTTCGCGCGTCGGCACGCCCTTGCGCATGCCGGTAGAATGAGCCAGCCGGTCAGTTGCATCGCCGCAGCGACTGGCCGCCGCCGGCGCTTGATCCATTCCGGCCCCTACCCGCCTCCACCTTCTCTATGCGCCGCTCATCGTTCCTTGTACGCCTCATTCTGATTGGCATCCTGCTGCACATTTACGTCGGCTTCCGTCTGATCCCAGACATGCCCGTGAGCATTACCGTCCGTTCGCTGGCGGGCTTGTGGCTCGTGCTGTCAGTCTTTCTTATTCCGCTCGGCATGCTTGCGCGCACGATCAAACGGCAACCGCTCGGCGACCGGCTCGCGTGGGTCGGCTTGCTGGCAATGGGCCTCTTCTCTTCGCTGCTGGTGCTGACATTCGTGCGCGACCTCGCGCTGGCCTCACTGATGACCGTGGACGCGATCTGGCCAGGCACGATCGCTCTCGCGCGTTGGCGGACCGGCACCGCGGCAGCCGTGCCGTTCCTTGCACTGCTGTCGACTCTGGTCGGGCTCTTCAACGCCCGCCGCCGCGCGCGCGTCGTGACGATCGAGGTGCCGATCGACGATCTGCCAGCCGCGCTCGATGGCTTCACGATCGTTCAGATCAGCGACATTCACGTGGGCCCGACCATCAAGCGCCGCTATGTCGACGCGATAGTCGACGCAGTGAATCATCTGAAGCCTGACCTCATTGCCGTGACGGGCGATGTAGTGGACGGCACGGTCCCACAGCTGACTCATCACACACAGCCGCTCTCGCGCTTGAGTGCACGCCACGGCGCGTTTCTGGTTACCGGCAATCACGAGTATTACGCGGGAGCCAACGCGTGGATCGACGAATTCCGGCGTCTCGGGCTCAACGTGCTACTCAACGAACACGTGATCGTCGAGCACGACGGCGCGCGCGCCGTCATTGCCGGCGTAACCGATTATTCGGCCGGCCATCATGACCCGCTGCATCGCAGTGACCCGATGGCGGCAATCGCGGGTGCACCGGGCGATGTGTTGATAAAGGTGCTGCTTGCACATCAGCCACGCTCCGCCGAAGCAGCCGCTGCGGCCGGCTTCACGCTGCAACTGTCGGGTCATACGCACGGCGGCCAGTTCTTCCCGTGGAACTTCTTCGTGCGGATTCAGCAACCGTTCACCGCTGGCCTCGCACGCCTGAACGGATTGTGGGTATACACGAGCCGTGGCACCGGTTACTGGGGACCGCCGAAGCGGCTTGGCGCGCCCTCGGAAATCACCCGAGTGCGCCTTGTCCCCGGCGAGCCAGACTAGGTGTCAGCTGAACGCGGCGTTCGAAAGCCCATGGTGCGTTCGCTCGACGCAGCGGGCAGGCACATGAACACGCTCGTTATTGTGCGGGCGCGACCGCGACACTGATTTGCGGCGCGAATGCGACCAACACTTGCATGCCCGGCGTTACACTCGCCAGCTTTGCCGGATCGCGGCCCTGGAGATGGAAGACCGAGCCGTCTGCGCCCTTCAACGCCATCACGCCCGAAGCATGGTCGATTGCCTGCACTTGCGCGCTTAGGTTCTGTTCGGGGTTCGTCTGCCCGAGTGGCGCAGCGACAGGAGCGATCGCGCCTTTCCCCTCCGCACCGCGCGTAACGCTGATCACAGCGGTGCGCATCATACGGATATGAACCTTGCCGCCCTGGGCAATTCGCGCAAGGTCCCGGGTGTCCGTAATGTCGAACGACGCCTCGCCGCCCTGCGCGTCGCGCACAGTCACGGAATGCTTTGCATGGTCGACGGATGTCACCACACCTTCCGCCTGCAGGGTACTGCTTCCCTCAAAGGGAGCAGGCAGACCTGCGGCGAAGGACGCTAACGGGGCGGCGGCGATCAACGCGCCCGCAATGATGCCAAGAGCTTTAGCTTTCATACATTCCTTGATGACCTAAACGGCAGAAAACGGCGGGGAACCGACTGAGAACCGACGCCGTTGAGCGAACCAGCTATTTGTCCACGCAGGCGTAAGGATCTTGCGATGCTCAGACTGATACAGAACATGCGTAAGTGTGTTTTTCTTGATGACCGCCGTCAATATTTGGACTCCGTATTACCTCGCTGATCGGTCTGCGTTGATCGCCGAATTTTCCTGGTCGCTTCAGTGCGCGTGCATCGTCTACATCTGGCTTACAACAGTTTCAGACAATGTTAATTCTGCATCCTGAATATGGACTGCCCCATCCGCTTCGACTAAGCTCTGTCACCGCGTATTTTCCACACTCAACCATGGAGTCTCGATTATGGAACACGGCATCATTGCCTGGCTTGTCATCGGCACGATCGCTGGCTGGCTGGCCGGCGTGCTCGTCAAGGGCGGCGGCTTCGGCCTTATCGTCGACATCATCGTCGGCATTGTGGGCGCGTTCATTGGCGGTTGGCTCTCTCGCGTGCTGCACATTTCGCTGGGTGGCGGCTGGCTCGGCTCGATCATCACTGCTGTGATCGGCGCGGTCATCCTTCTGTTTATCATCCGCCTCGTTCGGCGCGGCGGCTAAACGCAGCACTGGTGCAAAGCTGGCGTCAGGGGCAACGCACCTGACGCCACCTTTGTCCTGGCTTAAGCGGCCGCCTGCGCTGCCGGCAACATCGACCCAGTGTCGCGTAGCCGCGCATGCCAGGCGAAAGCCTCTTCGAGCCGATGCGGTGTTTGGCCTCCGCTTCGCAATGCATCCCGGTAGTAGTCGCGAAGCAGCTCGCGATACTGCGGGTGCACGCAATTCTCAATAATGAGCGTGGCGCGCTCGCGCGGCGCGAGACCGCGCAGATCCGCCAAGCCCTGTTCGGTCACGACCACGTCCACGTCATGTTCGTTGTGGTCGCAATGGGGAACCATCGGCACGACGCTGGAAACGCAACCGCCCTTCGCCGTCGACTTGGTCGCGAAGATCGCACATGACGCATTGCGCGAAAAGTCGCCCGATCCGCCGATGCCGTTCATCATGTGCGTCCCGCCCACATGCGTTGAATTCACGTTGCCATAGATGTCGAATTCGAGTGCGGTGTTCAATGCGATCAGTCCGAGCCGGCGAATCACTTCCGGATGATTGCTCACTTCCTGCGGGCGCAACACGAGGCGACTGCGGTAACGTTCGAGCTCGCCGAACACCTGTGCCTGGCGCGCGGCAGACAACGTGATCGACGCACCCGAGGCGAACGTAACCTTGCCGGCATCCAACAGGTCGAAGGTCGAATCCTGCAGCACTTCGGAGTAAATTTCGAACTCGTCGAAAGGCGCATCGACGAAGCCGGCCAATACAGCGTTAGCGATTGTGCCTATGCCAGCCTGCAACGGTGGCAAACGCCGAGGCATACGTCCGTGGGCAACTTCATGCTGAAAAAATTCGATCAGATGACCCGCTATCAGACTCGTCTCCGTGTCTGCGGGCAGCACTGTCGAAGGACTATCCGGCTTGTCGGTGATAACGATCGCCGCGATTTTGTCGCGCGGAATCTCGATCGCCGGCGTCCCGACGCGATCGCGCGGATGAACGAGCGGGAGCGGCTCGCGATTCGGCCGGAGGCCCGGAATCCAGATGTCGTGCAGCCCCTCCAGGGCAAGCGGCTGAGCAAGGTTTATTTCAACAATGACCTTGTCGGCGAGGATCGCGAAGCTTGCGGAATTTCCCACCGATGTGGTCGGCACTATGCCGCCGCTTTCCGTAATGGCCACGGCTTCAATGATGGCGACATCGAGTTTGCCGAGCTGGTTGGCGCGCAGCATTTCGACCGTCTCCGAGAGATGCTGGTCGACGAACATCACCTCGCCGCGATTGATTGCGTCCCGCAGCGTCTTGTCGACCTGGAACGGCAAGCGGCGCGCCAGCACATGAGCCTCAGTGAGCGCGCGGTCCACGTCATGGCCAAGCGACGCGCCCGTGATTAAAGTGATGCGCAGCGGTTTGCCTTCTTGGCGAGCGCGCTCGGCCAATGCGAGCGGGACCGCCTTGGCGTCTCCCGCTCGCGTGAAGCCGCTTGCGCCCACGCGCATGCCATCGTGAATTGCAAGCGCTGCGTCGGCGGCGGATGTAACTTTATCGCGCAGCGAATGACAGCGAATCCGGTCTTCGTACATGAAACGGGGCCTCTCCATGGTCAACGATCGAGTCTACCGGTGCGCGCGTCTGCGTTGCGCTTTGGTCGGCCGTCGGATTGTCGCAGTGACCGCGGCGTCATGATCCATGCGCCGCGACAAGCTTTCGGACGTCGGCGTGATGCCGCTCGACGCTCCTAGCTGCCGAAGTAAATGTTGCAGAAGCTCACAGGGCCGACGCACTCGTCGGCTTTGTTCGCCGGCGCGGCGGCCGGATTCGCCGGGGCAACGCCGTCGTTGCGTTGGGCAACCGGCTGCGGCGCCTGCTGTTGCGGGGCGACCTGTGGTGTCTGTGCATGAGCGACAGCAGCAAACAAAGAGCAGGCGGTCAGGACAATCTTCAAGTTCATTTCGTTCTCCAGGACTAACGGTTACTGCGTGACAGCAATAAAACTATATGGCCGCTGTGTGCGCGAATAAACGGGGCCGCCCGGAAGTGACCTTTCCATCCGACGGAAAGATCGCGCGTGACGCGAGGGCACATACGTCCGTCAGCGCGGTTTGAATGGCGCATCTTTGTCCAGCAACGCTGTGCGAATGAAATGAAGACAACTCAGAATGCGCTGCGCGTCGTGACGTTTGCCGGGATCTGTGTGAACCGCCTCCAACAGGTCCTGAGCGATCCAGATAGCGGACCGGACAGATACGAAGGCGCGGTCCAAAGTTCGCGCGTCGGGCCGCTCGAACAGCTGCGCGAGATGATCTAGTACACTTTCGACGGCCGCAGGCCAACGCGGATCGAGGGCTTGCAGATATCGGGCGCGGCTCGCTTCGTTGCGCAGGTCGATTACGGCGTGACCCACTTCGAGCGTCACCAGCATCCAGCGCAATGCATGGCGGCGGCGCCGCGAACGCCGCGACAGCAATAGACGCAATTGCGAAGCGAGGTCGTGCGTGCTCGACTGAAAACGTTGGTTGAGTTCCGGCCGCTGGTCTTTGCATGCGAGCACGACCTGGGCTCGCAGATCGTCCATGATTCGTTCGATGAGCCACGGCATATCGGCGGGAAAGACAGTGGCGAGGACAATGGCGGCAAGCAACATCGAAGCTGCGAGGGCAATGCCGTTGTTGATGACCACGTCAGGCTCGAAGGCCACGACGTTATCCGGTCCAGCGAGTAGACAGAAGAACACTGAAAAGCCGACGCCAAGCCCCGCTGTCCGCTTGCGGGTCGCGAGATGCGCGCCCAGCGCCAACACGGGCGCAAGCATCACGCAGAGAAGCGGGAAACCGTCGATGTTCGGGTAGACGTAGCAGGTGAACGCGTAACCGACCAGAGTCGCCAGCGCGGCGCCGAGCGCCATCTGCACAGCCATATTCGTAGGGTCCGGCGAGGTCGACGTCAGCGCGCAAGCAAGCGCTGCGCCAATCACAGCGAGGCCGCCGCTCGGCCAGCCGGTCGCAATCCAGAAGCAGGCGGCAATACTCATCACCGTAGCTGAGCGGATAAACGTGAAGGCGACCGCATAACCGTTCGTTATACTAACGTAGTGGTTTGCGCCGCGTTTTTGCGGGCCGGGCTTACGGTGGGCAAGCGTGTCATAAGTGTCCGAGTACTTCGCGCATTCATCGACAAAGCGGTAAAGCAGCTCTGCTGCCGTATCGAAATCCGCCAGCAATTCTGCCGATGGTTCGTGCAGTTGCTTTCTTATCTGTCGGACACGCCGCGGAAGAGCCGTCTGGAATTCGCGTAGTCGGGCGCTCACATGCGATACGTCGACAGACGCGTCCCGCCGCAATGTGAGCAATGCCGCCAGTTCACGTAGGTGCGGGGCGATAGTGGCCATCGTTGCGGACGCGTCGCTGGCGTGAGAGCGCTTGAGCAACTGATGCAGCGCATGCAGACGCGCGCAAGCGTCCATGAACTCGTTGTTCAGACGGCCGAGGCGATGACTGCGCAAACGCATCGCCGGATCTTCGAAGGCGGCGAAAATGCGCGTTGCTTCAAAGCCCACGATCTCGTCGACGAGGGCCGCGAAACGCCGCTCAAACGCTCTGCGATCGACCTGGTGAGAAAGCACGTCAGCCGCGAACGCGGCAAAATTGCGGTATCGGAGTTGTAGTGTCCGCAGCAGTGCAAGGCTCGAGCGCTGGGGCACGATTAACGCACTTACTGCGCTTGAGCACACAATCCCAACCGTCACTTCGGCTGCCCGCGTCAGTGCAGCGAGGAAAAGACCGTCGGGTGTGGTCACGTTCGGAATGCCGATCAGCGCCGCCGTGTAACCCGCGAGAACAAAGCCGTACCATCTGAAGTGCCGATACCGGACCGCCGCCGCGATACATGCGCTGATCCAGGCAATCATACCGACCATGTGCAACTCAGCCTGCTGAACGAACAGCGCGCCGAGCGCCAACGCTGCCATTGCGCCCACCGCCGTCCCCACAACCCGATAGAAGCTCTTCGCGAGCACCATCCCGCTGAACGGTTGCATCAGCACGAAAACGGTAGTCATAGCAATACGCGGCTGGGGCAAATCCAGCAACATCGCTATGCCTAGTGCAAGCAATCCTGCAGTGACCGTCTTCAATAGGTGCAGCCAGACGAGTCCGTCCGTGCTCGCCCAGTCGAGAACGCCAGGACTCAAACCTTGCAACAACGCGCACCACTTTCCAGTGGAATCTGAGGTCGGGCCGATCGCACGCTGGCGTTTCATCGGAAGGCAATGCGCCTGGGTTGTCGCGGAAGAAGGCGCCGGTTAATGCGGACACCGGCGAACAAGGCGCCGATTGTAAAAGCATCCGATGCCGGCATTAACTGGACGCCGGCGGAACGTCCCTTCCAGAACAAACAACAATGAGTCGATCAGTCGAGCGGACAATACTGCCTTAGCCGTGAAATAGAAGGATCGATGGATACTTTACAAAACATGCGCGTATTCGCGCGCGTAGTGGAAGCCGGCAGTTTTACCGCCGCGGCGCAGTCTTTTAGTTCGACGACCGGCGCCATGTCGCGCGCAGTGTCCGAACTCGAGGCTCATCTACGCACGCGATTGCTGAATCGCTCCACACGCCGTCTGGCGCTTACTACCGCCGGCGAGCGTTATCTGAAGCGATGCCAGCAACTACTTGCCGACCTCGATACCGCCGAAGAAGAAGCCAGTTGCGCGCACGAGCGCCCGAGCGGCCCGCTTCGCATGCATAGTTTTGCGAGTATTGGCCAGCATTATGTGTTGCCGCCGATCTCATGCTATCGCAAGCTTTATCCGGAAGTCACTGTGGAGCTGACGTTGTCGCAACGCATGCCCGATCTCTTCGAAGGCAGCGCGGATGTCGCGGTGATTGGAGCGTCGGCGCTACCCAATTCCGACCTCGTTTCGCTTCCGCTCGGAACGACGTTCAGCATACTTTGCGCATCGCCCGCGTATGTCAGTGCGCACGGTGCGCCGCAGCGGCCGGCGGATCTCGCTGATCATCACTGCCTGATTCTGCAAACGCCCGCGTTCGCGCCGCACGAGTGGGTACTCGACGGGCCCAACGGCAGTGAGGCGATGCAGATCGACGGTCCAGTACAGGTGAATATCGCGGAGTCGCTAGTCGTTGCGATCCGGGAAGGGATGGGCATTGGCATGGTGCGCTTTACGCAGTAATCGCCGGATTGAGCGACGGTACCTTGGTGCGCGTGTTGCCAGACTACACGCTGCAGAAGATGAATGTTTATGCGCTGTATCCGTCGCGGAAGTGTATCGACGCAAAGACGAGGACATGGGTCGAGTTCTTGCGCACACGTTTGCCGGAGCTGATTGCACGCGATGAGGCGTTGCTGGCAGAGATGGCGCCAACGGATACCGCTGTGGGTACGCTGCCACGCGGCATTCCAGACCCGGCTGCGGAAATTCACGACGTAGTGATCTAGCGCCGGAAACGCCGTTGCAGTTCTGCACTGCGGCGGCAAGGAGATTGGGCCGTCCGGGCGCTAGTGTCCGGGCCGCGTGAACGCGCGTAAACGCAGAAACCCCACCCTTTTAGGGGTGGGGTTTCTGATGCTGCTGGGGAGCCTGACGATTACCTACTTTCACACGGGCAATCCGCACTATCATCGGCGTGGAGTCGTTTCACGGTCCTGTTCGGGATGGGAAGGGGTGGTACCGACTCGCTATGGTCATCAGGCATGACGGGTTGCCGTACTGCCGGTGGGGCAGTACAGCCAATCGGGGAAGAAGTAGTTCTGATGAGTCAACATCAGGTGAGGCGGGTTGTGTTGTTTCAGGCACAACACTGAATCCCAACCGTGTGTGCTGCGACCTCCTGGGGAGGTTCAGCGCATCCCCTTCGGGGATCGGACCCGCGTAAGCGCTCAAGGCGCTAACGTGGGTCGAGACACACCTGTTATAGGATCAAGCCTTACGGGCAATTAGTATCAGTTAGCTGAGCACATTACTGCGCTTACACACCTGACCTATCAACGTCCTGGTCTTGAACGACCCTTCAAGGGGCTCGAAGCCCCGGGGATATCTCATCTTAAGGCGAGTTTCCCGCTTAGATGCTTTCAGCGGTTATCTCTTCCGAACATAGCTACCCGGCGATGCCACTGGCGTGACAACCGGTACACCAGAGGTTCGTCCACTCCGGTCCTCTCGTACTAGGAGCAGCCCCCTTCAAATATCCAGCGCCCACGGCAGATAGGGACCAAACTGTCTCACGACGTTTTAAACCCAGCTCACGTACCTCTTTAAATGGCGAACAGCCATACCCTTGGGACCGGCTACAGCCCCAGGATGAGATGAGCCGACATCGAGGTGCCAAACACCGCCGTCGATATGAACTCTTGGGCGGTATCAGCCTGTTATCCCCAGAGTACCTTTTATCCGTTGAGCGATGGCCCTTCCATACAGAACCACCGGATCACTATGACCTGCTTTCGCACCTGCTCGACTTGTCGGTCTCGCAGTTAAGCACGCTTATGCCATTGCACTATCAGCACGATTTCCGACCGTACCTAGCGTACCTTCGTACTCCTCCGTTACACTTTGGGAGGAGACCGCCCCAGTCAAACTGCCTACCATGCACTGTCCCCGATCCGGATTACGGACCAAGGTTAGAACCTCAAACAGATCAGGGTGGTATTTCAAGGATGGCTCCACGCAAACTGGCGTTCACGCTTCACAGCCTCCCACCTATCCTACACAGACCGGTTCAAAGTCCAATGCAAAGCTACAGTAAAGGTTCATGGGGTCTTTCCGTCTAGCCGCGGGGAGATTGCATCATCACAAACACTTCAACTTCGCTGAGTCTCGGGAGGAGACAGTGTGGCCATCGTTACGCCATTCGTGCAGGTCGGAACTTACCCGACAAGGAATTTCGCTACCTTAGGACCGTTATAGTTACGGCCGCCGTTTACCGGGACTTCAATCAGGAGCTTGCACCCCATCATTTAATCTTCCGGCACCGGGCAGGCGTCACACCCTATACGTCCACTTTCGTGTTTGCAGAGTGCTGTGTTTTTATTAAACAGTCGCAGCCACCAGTTTATTGCAACCCCTTCACCCTTCGCCCGCAGGGGCGTCAAGCTACAGGGGCGTACCTTATCCCGAAGTTACGGTACCAATTTGCCGAGTTCCTTCTCCCGAGTTCTCTCAAGCGCCTTAGAATACTCATCTCGCCCACCTGTGTCGGTTTGCGGTACGGTCCTGTTAAACTGAAGCTTAGAGGCTTTTCTTGGAACCACTTCCGATTGCTTCTTCACCGAAGTGAATGGCCTCGCACCCTTGAATTCCGCGCCCGGATTTGCCTGAGCGCCTTCTCCAATGCAAGGACCGGGACTTCCAACACCCGGACAACCTTCCGCGATCCGTCCCCCCATCGCATTTAACAATGGTGCAGGAATATTAACCTGCTTCCCATCAGCTACGCATTTCTGCCTCGCCTTAGGGGCCGACTCACCCTACGCCGATGAACGTTGCGTAGGAAACCTTGGGCTTACGGCGAGGGGGCCTTTCACCCCCTTTATCGCTACTCATGTCAGCATTCGCACTTCCGATACCTCCAGCACACTTTCCAGTGCACCTTCGCAGGCTTACGGAACGCTCTCCTACCATGCACATAAATGTGCATCCGCAGCTTCGGTATATGGCTTAGCCCCGTTACATCTTCCGCGCAGGACGACTCGATCAGTGAGCTATTACGCTTTCTTTAAAGGATGGCTGCTTCTAAGCCAACCTCCTGACTGTTTTAGCCTTCCCACTTCGTTTCCCACTTAGCCATATTTG
The DNA here is from genome assembly GCF_032806925.1 of Paraburkholderia kirstenboschensis. NCBI lineage: Bacteria > Pseudomonadati > Pseudomonadota > Betaproteobacteria > Burkholderiales > Burkholderiaceae > Paraburkholderia > Paraburkholderia kirstenboschensis. The sequence goes on from NZ_CP136512.1 coordinate 217,709, forward strand.
GGGACCTTAGCTGGCGGTCTGGGTTGTTTCCCTCTTGACACCGGACGTTAGCACCCGATGTCTGTCTCCCGTGATTGCACTCTTCGGTATTCGGAGTTTGCTATGGCGTAGTAATCCGCAATGGACCCCACAACCATGACAGTGCTCTACCCCCGAAGGTGATACACGAGGCACTACCTAAATAGTTTTCGGAGAGAACCAGCTATTTCCAGGTTTGTTTAGCCTTTCACCCCTATCCACAGCTCATCCCCTAACTTTTCAACGTTAGTGGGTTCGGACCTCCAGTACGTGTTACCGCACCTTCATCCTGGCCATGGATAGATCACCTGGTTTCGGGTCTACACCCAGCGACTGAACGCCCTGTTCGGACTCGCTTTCGCTACGCCTGCCCTAATCGGTTAAGCTTGCCACTGAATGTAAGTCGCTGACCCATTATACAAAAGGTACGCCGTCACCCCCTTGCGAAGGCTCCGACTGTTTGTATGCATGCGGTTTCAGGATCTGTTTCACTCCCCTCCCGGGGTTCTTTTCGCCTTTCCCTCACGGTACTGGTTCACTATCGGTCGATCACGAGTATTTAGCCTTGGAGGATGGTCCCCCCATCTTCAGACAGGATTTCACGTGTCCCGCCCTACTTGTCGTACACCTAGTTCTTTCCAGCTGTTTTCGTCTACAGGGCTATCACCTGCTATGGCGGCACTTTCCAGAGCCTTCGACTAACAGCAAGAATAAAGAGTACAGGCTGGTCCCATTTCGCTCGCCACTACTCTGGGAATCTCGGTTGATTTCTTTTCCTGCGGTTACTTAGATGTTTCAGTTCACCGCGTTCGCTTCACGTAGCCTATGTATTCAGCTACGGATACCTCAAAAGAGGTGGGTTTCCCCATTCGGACATCTTCGGATCAAAGCTCGTTTGCCAGCTCCCCGAAGCTTTTCGCAGGCTACCGCGTCCTTCATCGCCTGTGATCGCCAAGGCATCCACCACATGCACTTGTTCGCTTGACCCTATAACGGGTGTGTCTCTCCCGATGCGAGTTGGCGCTTTAGCGCCTACTCCCATCCGATCCCCGCAGGGGATGGAACCTTCACTGGGAAGGCCGGGCAGCTTGCACAACCGTTACAGGTTGAGTATTCGTGTTGCGCCGTATTCCAAAGCAATCTTTCGATCACTTAAAAAATACATTGATACAATCACAACCCTGATTCACCTACTCATGTACCCATCTCCAGGTACACTTTCGTGAATCTCTTTACTACTTCTTCCTGATTGTTAAAGAACGTTCAGCCGATCGCACGGTTGCTATAACCATGCATCTTTCTGACTGGCTCAATCGCCAATGCACAACGCTCTGGGTCTTTCACACAGAACGCTACGCATTGAGGATTGGTGGAGGATGACGGGATCGAACCGACGACCCCCTGCTTGCAAAGCAGGTGCTCTCCCAGCTGAGCTAATCCCCCAGTCATACAGATATCCCAGAGGTTTTTAGACGGTCAGCTCACCAGACAAGACAGTGGTGGGTCTGGATGGATTCGAACCATCGACCCCCGCCTTATCAAGACGGTGCTCTAACCGACTGAGCTACAGACCCCTGAGTCTGTCTGCGTTTCTTCACTACTACAGCCGATAAGCGTGAGCGCTCAACACCTTGACGCGTCTAGCTCGAGAAAGGAGGTGATCCAGCCGCACCTTCCGATACGGCTACCTTGTTACGACTTCACCCCAGTCATGAATCCCACCGTGGTAAGCGCCCTCCTTCGCAGGTTAGGCTACCTACTTCTGGTGAAACCCACTCCCATGGTGTGACGGGCGGTGTGTACAAGACCCGGGAACGTATTCACCGCGGCATGCTGATCCGCGATTACTAGCGATTCCAGCTTCACGCACTCGAGTTGCAGAGTGCGATCCGGACTACGATCGGTTTTCTGGGATTGGCTCCCCCTCGCGGGTTGGCGACCCTCTGTTCCGACCATTGTATGACGTGTGAAGCCCTACCCATAAGGGCCATGAGGACTTGACGTCATCCCCACCTTCCTCCGGTTTGTCACCGGCAGTCTCCCTGGAGTGCTCTTGCGTAGCAACTAGGGACAAGGGTTGCGCTCGTTGCGGGACTTAACCCAACATCTCACGACACGAGCTGACGACAGCCATGCAGCACCTGTGTTATGGCTCCCTTTCGGGCACTCCCACCTCTCAGCAGGATTCCATACATGTCAAGGGTAGGTAAGGTTTTTCGCGTTGCATCGAATTAATCCACATCATCCACCGCTTGTGCGGGTCCCCGTCAATTCCTTTGAGTTTTAATCTTGCGACCGTACTCCCCAGGCGGTCAACTTCACGCGTTAGCTACGTTACCAAGTCAATGAAGACCCGACAACTAGTTGACATCGTTTAGGGCGTGGACTACCAGGGTATCTAATCCTGTTTGCTCCCCACGCTTTCGTGCATGAGCGTCAGTATTGGCCCAGGGGGCTGCCTTCGCCATCGGTATTCCTCCACATCTCTACGCATTTCACTGCTACACGTGGAATTCTACCCCCCTCTGCCATACTCTAGCCCGCCAGTCACAAATGCAGTTCCCAGGTTAAGCCCGGGGATTTCACATCTGTCTTAGCGAACCGCCTGCGCACGCTTTACGCCCAGTAATTCCGATTAACGCTTGCACCCTACGTATTACCGCGGCTGCTGGCACGTAGTTAGCCGGTGCTTATTCTTCCGGTACCGTCATCCTCCCAGGGTATTAACCCAGAAGTTTTCTTTCCGGACAAAAGTGCTTTACAACCCGAAGGCCTTCTTCACACACGCGGCATTGCTGGATCAGGCTTGCGCCCATTGTCCAAAATTCCCCACTGCTGCCTCCCGTAGGAGTCTGGGCCGTGTCTCAGTCCCAGTGTGGCTGGTCGTCCTCTCAGACCAGCTACAGATCGTCGCCTTGGTAGGCCTTTACCCCACCAACTAGCTAATCTGCCATCGGCCGCCCCTGTAGCGCGAGGTCCCGAAGGATCCCCCGCTTTCCTCCGCAGAGCGTATGCGGTATTAATCCGGCTTTCGCCGGGCTATCCCCCACTACAGGACACGTTCCGATGTATTACTCACCCGTTCGCCACTCGCCACCAGGATTGCTCCCGTGCTGCCGTTCGACTTGCATGTGTAAGGCATGCCGCCAGCGTTCAATCTGAGCCAGGATCAAACTCTTCAGTTCAAACCTGTTACTGTTTTCGGGCTCTTTCGAACCCGGTCGCTCACTCAACGTACTGACGAAGTGTTCAACCATCTTTCAACGGCCAAACCTTCCTTTTTCATTACTGTGTGAGACTTGATACTTTCGCTTTAACGCCCCACCCCACGCAATACTCCGCAAAGGCAGGACTCGCGTCGCGCATCAAGCGCCCACACTTATCGGCTGTTAGTTTTTAAAGATCGGTCCGCTTCACGCTGCGCTGCCCTTACCACCACCCACCCGGCACCGCTTCGTTCTGCGTCGCTGCATCAGCAGCAGAGAAACGAGATTATGAAGAACTCCGGCTGCGCCGTCAACAGGTTTTTGCTACTGACTGAACCTGCTGCGACCGCTGGAAGCCTTGCCACTGCTGGCTCTCCCGCTTCCCGTGCCCCGGCGTCCGGAGCACGAAGAGCGAGATTCTAGCGAGCCGACCAGCGCCTTGCAAGCGTTATTTCGACACACGGAAATTGCGCAAGAAGTAGCACTAACGCAACGGCGAGGACCGACTAAAACTACACCATCCTGGTCAGACAATCGCGCTCTTACGCATCACGCGCACTACCACATCGAGGTAGTGATTCAGGTCCGGCGTTACACGGTGTTCTTCTTTCGCGCGGTCGTCCCACTTGCGCAGCCGCAGCGCGTCCTGCGCGTACGGCTTCTGCAGAAACCTCTCCGCTTCCTCGCTGCTGAAGATGCCGCCTTGCAGATCCAGGCTCCGCACCGAATCGGCGGAAAGCTGATCGAAATACCCGTCGTCAGTTGCGCAGAGGCAGCGCTTCGCGTCGACGTGCAAACGGATCGGCTCCAACACCGCATCCGGCAAAACTGCCCGCAAGAACGGCAACGCAAAGTACTGGTGCAGATCGTCGATGCCCCGCTCCGTCGGCGTCGCGCCCTGGAGATTGAGCAGATGCCCGAGATCGTGCAAAAACGCCGCCGCGACGAGTTGGTCACCGGCGCCCGCTTCTTCGGCCAGCGCACCGCTCTGCAATGCGTGCTGGAGCTGCGTCACCGGTTCCCCGCTATAGGCGATGTCACCGTACTGCTCGAACAGCGAACGGATGTCCGTCACACTCAATGCCACGCTATTACTCCCACGGTAAGGAAAAAGTCTTGAGGTTAGTGAAGCTCTTCATCGCTTCCTGAACGCCTTCCTTGTAACCGAGCCCCGAGTCCTTGATGCCGCCAAACGGCGTCAGCTCTGTCCGATAACCCGGCACCTCCCACACGTTGACCGTCCCCACTCGCAGTTCGTTGATGAAGCGCGTGATCGCGTCCTGCCGGTTCGTGCATACACCTGAAGACAATCCGAAGCATGTGCCGTTGCTGATACGTATCGCGTCGTCGAGCGTGTCGAAGCCGATGATCGGCGACACCGGCCCAAAGGTTTCCTCCCGCACAAGGGTCATGCCCGGCTCCACGCCGTCGAGCACCGTAGGCGAATACAGCGCGCCATTGCGTCGATTGCCGATACGTAGCCGCGCGCCGCCGGCAATCGCCTCATTCACCCGCGCCTCGAATAGCTGCGCGGCGGCGACGTCGATGACCGTGCCCATCTGATTGGCTGCATCGAATGGATCGCCGAAAGTCCAGGCCCGCGTCTTCTCGACGACCAGGTCGGCAAAGTCCGCCGCCACACGCTTTTGCACGAGCATCCGCTTGACCGCCGTGCAGCGCTGTCCGGAGTTCTTGTACGAGCCGTGCACCGCGAGCGTCGCTGCGCGCTCGAGATCGGCGTCCTCGAGCACGATCAGCGGATCGTTGCCGCCTAGCTCGAGCACGACGCGACGGTACGCCGCCTTTGCCGCGATGTACTTGCCGATCGCCACGCCGCCCGTGAACGTGACGAGTTCAGCCAACGGATGCGTGATCAGTTCATCGGCGATTTCGCGCGGGTCGCCTGTCAGCACTTGCAGCATCGGCGCGGGCAAGCCGGCTTCGTACAGAATGTCGGCGAGATAAAGCGCAGACAGCGGCACTTTCTCGGACGGCTTCAGCACCACGCGATTATTCGTCGCGATCGCCGGCGCGACCTTATGCGCGACCTGGTTCATCGGATGGTTGAACGGGGTAATCGCGACGATCACGCCCGCAAGCGGCTCGCGCTGCGAAAACACGCGCCGCCGCTTGCCATGCGGCGTCAGATCGCACGAGAAACTCTGCCCGTCGTCGCGCAATGCTTCGATTGCCGCAAACTTGAACACATCAGCCACGCGGCCGATTTCATAGCGCGAGTCCTGCTTGGACAACCCCGATTCGAGCGAGATCAGGTCCGACGCCTCTTCGGTCTTGTCGCGCAACAACGTGGCCGCGCGTTCGAGAATCTGCGAGCGCTCATAACGCGTGAGCTTCGCCTGATAAGCACCGGCGTATTCGAATGCGGCGCGCACATCGTCGACGCTCGCGAGCGCGACCGTGCCCACGCGCGTGCCTGTATAAGGGTCGACTACATCGAGCGAGCGTGGCCGCGCAGCGCGTTCGCCTTTGAGGCGCAGCGCTTCCGTCCGGAACGCCGGATGGTCCCGCAGCGTCGCGTTCATGATGCCGACACGCGGTTCAACACGACGTCGAAGATATCGAAATTGCGCAGCCTCTTTCCGCTCTCCAGGCACGGCAATCCGTCGATACGCCGGTTGAAAAGGAGCGGCACTTCCTGCTCGGACAAGCCGCCATGCGAGCGCAACGGCACCGTGAGCCCCGACAGGTCATGTTCGTCGCGGCGAGTACCGAGCACCACATGCTTCGTACCGATCACGACGATATCGCCGACGCGGTCATTCGGCAGCTCGAAACGCTCACACGCGGTGTGGTTATCGAGCGCGACTTCGACGCCCTGCAGCCCGCGAATCCGCTCGATCACCTGCGCGGCACCGAGATCGCGTGGCAAATAGACTGTCGCAAACGAACCGAGCGCGCCGTGATGCACAACATACGGATCCGTGATCGGCAAGATCACGCGCGCCTTGCGAGCGCCGAGCCATTCGTCGAGCACGTCTTGCAGATAGATCACGTTCGGCTCGCCGCTTTGCGGATCGTGCTTCGCGTTCATGCCGTGATCGGCGGTGAGCCCGATCACCCAGCCGAGCGCGTCGAGCTTCGCCAGATAGCCGTCCATCATCGCGTAGAACGCGTTCGCGCCTTCGGTGCCCGGCGCCCATTTGTGCTGTATGTAATCGGTCGTGGACAGATACATCAGGTCGAGCTTGCGCGTCTGCGCGAGCCGCACGCCGGCGGCGAACACGAACTCCGAAAGCCCCGCGCTGTACACGTCGGGCAGCGTCAAGCCGACCAGATCGAGTACTTCGTCGATGCCGTTTTCCTCGCGCGTCACGGTGTCCGCTTTTTCCGCGGAAAAGCAGATGCCGTTCAGCTGCCAGCCCAACAGCCGGCGCAACTTGTCTTTAGCGGTGACGACCGCGACGCGCGCGCCCGCCTCGGCTGCCGCTGCCAGCAGGGTGCCGGCCCGCAGATAGGCTGGATCGTTCATCATCACTTCCGCGCCCGCGCCGCCGTTCGCGTCCGGGTCCCAGAAGTAATTCCCGCAGATGCCGTGCACCGACGGCGGCACGCCGCAGACAATCGACAGATTGTTCGGGTTGGTGAACGAAGGAATCACGCAATCGCCCTTGAAGGCCGCACCGCCCTTGAGCATCATGCCGATGAACGGCGCAACGCCGGCCCCGACCGCGGCTTCCAGATAATCGAACTCGCAGCCATCGACGCAGATCACAACCGTCGGCTCCAAGGGCAGCCGGTAGCCGCGGCCGTTGACTTCGATCGTGCGTTGTTTCGCGTTTTCGTTTGCGCTTGCCATTGTTCCCGTCCCTGCGTGCCACGCACGCGTGCTCAAGCCAATGCGTTACGACGACGCGATCGCTTCAGTCGTCCGAAGCCGGCGCACTGCGCGCCGTTCCCAACGCCCCAGCCGTCACGCCGCCTCCCTCGCACGCCGCATGCGCGCGCTGCAAGCCGCCGTTCACGTGCGCGTGCATTAGCGCCGCGGCATGCGCGGCATCGCGCGAAGCCAGCGCAGTCAGAATCGCGCGATGTTCCGCAAGCGAGCGCTCCATCGCATCCGCATGCACCACCAGCGCCGCACGCCGGAAAAGACTCAACTCGCTCACCAGCCTTCGATACGTCTCGTACAACTTCAGATTGCCCGCCGCCGCCACGATCGCGTCATGAAACGCGACGTTGGCCCGCGCGTACGCATCGTGATCTTGCGCATCGAGCGCCGCGCGCATGGCATCGAGCCGATCGCGCAGCACCGCCAGCTGACTCGCGTCGATGTTCGCGGCCAACATCCGGCACGCCGCCTCTTCGAGCACCGCGCGCACCGCGTAAATCTCATCGGCTTCGGCGAGCGACACCGTCCGCACGAACACGCCGCGATTCTTCTCGGTGCGCACGAGCCCGGCCTGCTCGAGCGCGCGGAACGCCTCGCGAACCGGCCCGCGCGACACCTGCAGGCGCGCCGCCCAGTCCGCTTCGTTGAGTTTGGCGCCCGGCGCAAGTTCGCCCTGGACGATGTGCCTTTCGATTTCGTCGCGAACCAGTGTCGTGAGCGAATGCCTGCGCACAACCTCAATCGGATCGACAGAAGTCGTTTGCATATATTCGGTCATTTTGACAAATTTCGCCACATCCAAAGTTTGCGGAATGTCTACGCGCCGCACGACGCGCAACCAGGGAAACGAGGAAACGAGAGTTCAGTCGATCCGACGACGCGGCACACGGGCCGCAATCAGCAGCAGCGCGGCGAGCGAAACGAGCAGCAGAATCAGCGACAGCGCGGACGCCGGCAGGTAGTAACCGCGCTCGACCTGGCCGACCACGACGATTGGCACCGTCGCAAAACCGGGCGGATACACGGTGAGCGTCGCGCCCAGTTCGCCGAGCGACAGCGCGAAGCCGAGCGCGAGACTCGCGCGGATCGCCGGCACGAGTTGCGGCAGCACGACGCGGCGCAGCACCATCGACGGAGGCGCGCCGAGGCTCGCGGCGGCTTCGCGCAGAATCGTCAGTTCAGGGCGCAATGCCGCCGCCGCGCACCGGTAGCAGAAGGGCAGCACGAGCGCGAGCTGGACGAACACGACAATCGCCGCGGAACTCGACAGGTCCACCGGCCGCTTGTGATAGGCGATCAGTACCGCGAGCCCGAGCACCACGCTCGGCACGCCGTTGGGCATCATCGCAATCGTGTCGACGAACACGCCGAGCCCGCGCCGGTCGCGTCCTTCGAGCGCGAGCGCAAGCCACAGCCCGAGAATCGTGCCGAGCACGGCGACGCCCATGCCGATCTCGAGGCTCGTCGTCAGCGCGTCGAAGTCGCTCGACCCGAGCCGCTCGAACCAACGGGTGCTGAAGCCGGCCGGCAGGATCGTGCCGGACCAGTGCGCAGCCACGCTCGACAAGCCGACCACGATTACCGGCAACACGAAAAGCCAGAAGCACAACAGCGCGGCAAAACCGAGAAACAGCCCGCCGAGCATCCGCACGACGAAACTCCGGCGCACCGGGCGCGCCTTCTTGTGCATGACCGGCAGCACGGTCGGGTCGAGTTCATCGGCCATGGCCCGCTCCTTTTACCTTGCGACGATTGACCTGGCGGTACAACGCGTACAGCGACAAGGACATGATCAGCATGACGACCGCGCCGGCTGCCGCCGTCGGCAGATCGAGGTCGACGGTGGCCGAACTGTAAATGGCGACCGGCAAGGTGATCAGATGCGCGCTGCCGAGCACGAGCAGAATGCCGAATTCGTTGAGCGTCAGCAGAAAGCACAGGATCGTGCCCGCAGCGATACCCGGCCACGCAAGCGGCACGATTACCTTGAACGCGACCATCCAGCCGCTTGCGCCAAGACTTCTGGCGGCTTCGATCAGACGCATGTCGAGCGTGGCGAACGAGGCCAGGGTGGGCCGCACGACGAACGGCGCGTAGAACACGACCTCGGCGAGAATCACGCCGCCCACGCCGAACAGGAAATCGAGCGGCGGAGCCTCTAAATGAAAGAGCCGCTGCAAGCCGATGCTGACCGAGCCCTGCGAGCCGTACAGAAAGATCAGCGTGAAGGCGACCAGAAACGACGGGAACGCGACGAACAGTTCGAGAAAGCGCGTGACCATCCGCGCGCCCGGAAATGGCTTGAAAAACAGCAACGACGCAAGTGCGACACCGAGCAGCGACGCGAGTCCGGCGCTGGCGAACAGAATCCACAGCGTCGTGCCGATCACGCCGCGAGTCTCCGGATTGCCGAAGAACGCCGCATACGCCTGTAGACCGATGCCATGCGGCCCGCTCAGGCTCAGCAGCACCAGGCGCACGAGCGGGTAGATGACAAGCGGCCCGAGCACGACCACCGCGATGAACAGCAGATGCCATTGCGCCGCGCGCTCGCGGCGCTTTACCGCGGCCCGATGCAAAGCGGCGCTCGCGCTGCGGCGGGCGTCGGCTGCCTCCGAGGCGGGAAGCGGATTGGACGCCTCAGGGGTGGATAAGGACGACATCGTCAGCCTCGTAACGCAAGGAAACGCGCGCGCCTTTCTCCGGCATCATGCCGTGGCCGCGCTGCATGGTGACGAGCAGCGGTTCGTTCGGCATCGCGTCGAGCGCGACCGACACCGACAACACTGAGCCGTACCATTCGACCGACGTTATCGCGCCATGCAACTGCCCTTCACCAAGCGGCACGATGCGCAGCGCTTCCGGCCGCAGACAGGCGACACGCTCGCGTTCGTTGTAGCGCGCGTCGTCCATGCCGAAAGCGACCTGCGGCGGCAGCAGATTCGCCGTGCCGAGATAACGCGCGACAAACCCGTCGTTTGGCGCGTCGTACAACTGTTGCGGCGTGCCAAGCTGCGCGATGCGGCCGTCGCGCATCAGCAGCGTTCGGTCCGACAGCACGAGCGCGTCATCCTGGTCGTGCGTCACGCAGACAATCGTCAGATCCGGCAGGCGCTCATGCAGCGCCTTCAGTTCGGAGCGCACCGACGCGCGAAGATTGGCATCGAGCGCGGAGAGCGGCTCGTCGAGCAACAGCACGTCCGGCTCGATCACGAGCGCGCGCGCCAATGCCACGCGCTGCTGCATGCCGCCGGAAAGCTGCGCGGGCATCGCGTGCCCGGCGTCGTCGAGTTGCACGAGCTTCAGCACCTCGGCCACGCGTCGCGCGATGTCCTTCGCCGATATGCGCCGCGCGCGCAAGCCGAACGCGACGTTTTCAAATACCGACAGATGCGGAAACAGCGCGTAGCTCTGGAACAGCAGGCCGAGGTTGCGCTTATGCGGCGGCACGTGCGTGAGATCGTGGCCCGCGACGGTGAGCGTGCCGGAAAGTCCGTCTGCCTCGATGAACCCGGCGATGAACCGCAGCAGCGTAGTCTTGCCGCAGCCGCTGCGGCCGAGCACGGTGAGCAGTTCGCCGCGCTGTATCGTCAGCGACAGATCGTCGAGCACGGTGCGCGAGCCGAAGCGCACCGTCAGATGGTCGATCTGCACGCCGCCAGGCGCGTCCGAACGCGCGGCGCCGAGCGCGTCCAGTGAGGCGTCGAGCGCGCCTCGCCGAGCAAGACTGGCCGTATTCACCGGATTCATCCTCCAACAAGATTGATGCTCAGGCAGCGCGCCGGCGATCCACACCGATCGCGAGAGCGCTGCGTGCTTCGACTGAGAAGCGAGACTGAGAAGCGGGACCGAAGAGCTGCTTACTTCGGCTTGACCACTTCGATCTGCTTGCCCGACGAACCGATCACCTCGCTCTTCCAGCGGGCGGTCCAGTCGGCTTTCTTCGTCATTACGTGGTTCCAGTCCACCGGAATCAGCTTCACGCCCGCAATCGCCTGCTTGACCGTCTCGCCGTTCTTGCCGGCGAGCGGCACGTCGGTACGGCCCGGAATGCCGAAGATGTCCGGCACCTTGGCCTGCACTTCCGTCGACATCAGATAGTCGATCAGCTTCTTGCCTTGCGCCTGGTTCGGACCGTTCTTGATGAGGCCAATTGCATACGGCAACTGGAACGTGGTCGGTTGCTCGCCCGGTGCAGCCGCGAGGAACACAGGCTTGAGCGACAGGCCGCCGTTGGCCGCGTCGTCCAGATCCATTTGCAGATCGCCGTTAGCGAACGCGATTTCGTTGCGCGAGAGCAGAACGTCGAGGTAACCCGTGCCCTTGGTGTGGAACTTGGCGCTTTGTTCCAGCTTCTTCAGATAGTCGAATGCCTTGTCCTCACCCATCAGCGATGACGTCAGAATAATCACGGCCATGCCGTCGCCCGCCGTCGCCGGGTTCGAGTAAGCGATCTTGCCGCTGTAGTCCGGATGCAGCAGATCGGCAAAAGTTTTCGGCTGGTTTTTCGTGACTTCCGGGTTGATCGCGAACGAGAAATAGTTGTTCACGAAGGTCGCCCACGAGCCGTTCGGCGCTTTGGCGATCGCCGGCACGTTCTTGTAGTTCGCGCTCTGGTATGCCTGAAGCAGACCGCTCTGATCCGCCTGCTGAATGAACGGCGGCAGCGTGACGATCACGTCCGCCTTCGGCTGGTCCTTCTCGATGGTCGCGCGGTTCACGACTTCCCCACTGCCCGCCGTGACGACGTTGACTTTCACGCCCTCCTTCTTTTCGAACGCCGGCAGCACGTCTTTATAGAGATTTTCCAGGCCGTCGGCGGTGTACAGCACCACCGCATCGGCAGCATGGGCCTGCACGGCCACGCCGCCGAACATCGCGGCGGCGACCAGCGCCGGCAGAAGTTTGCGTGCGAGGCCCGTGGCCTGAGGGGAGTTTGTCTTTGTCATGTCGCTTTCTCCGAAAGGCAAAAAACCAGACGGTCGGGAAAACCCGATACCTGTTGTGATTGAACGGCGCGTGGTGCGCGCCGTTTGCGCTTTATTTGCTGCTTGCGTGCGTGTTGCTAAGTGCTGCTTGCGTGAGTTATTGCATGTTGCCGCAGCCGACCCCGATGCGGCCAACCGATTGCAGATTGCCGACAACTCCGCGGCGTCTTGCCAAGCGAGACTTACAGCCTGTCTACCACGTTCGCGCTGCCTGCCATGCCTGCATGGGCACGGCAAGGATCACAGGTTTCGATGACAACGCCATGACTATTCTGTCGAATTCCAAAAATTGACACAATTCGCCAATAATAGCCAAGCCGAACGCGGTAGCGGAAGAGGTTGCGTGAAGAGGTTGAGCACAGCCGCTGATGCATGGCTGCTGACCGTGGATCGAATCACGCCGAGCTGCGCTCTGCCTGCAGCATGTGTGGCGCGACGCGTGTCGCTCCCCGTCGCCGTGCCGCACGCGCTGGTCTTGCACGCCGACTCAGGCAATCACGATTTCCGGACCATGGGCCGTAATCGCCTTGCCGATCGCGCGCTCGGGCGCCAGTTCGGTCACGAGATAACGCGCCGACTCGATGCCGTTGATCCGCACCGGCGTGACACGGCCGAACTTCGAATGGTCGGCGACGACCACCACCGTGTCGGCGGCGGCGATCATGCGGCTGCGCACCTCGGCGGCCATGCGGCTGTAGTCGGTGAGATAGCCGTCAGGCGAGATGCCGCCTGCACCGATGAACGCGAAGTCCGCGTGATATTGGGTGAGCTGGTGGACCGTGTCGAGCCCAAACGTGGCGTCTTCGATATCGGACAGCTCGCCGCCCAATAGCGTGACGCGATTGTCGTTGCGCCGTCCGAGCAGCAGCGCGATGCGCCAGTCGTTCGTATAGACCGACAGGCGGTGCCGGTCGAGCAAGGCTCGCGCGACCGCCTGAGTCGTGCTGCCGGAGTCGACGATCAACGACGCGCCGTCGGGCACGAACTCGGCCGCACGCTCGCCGATCGCGCGCTTCGCGCCGGCATTTGCCGCTTCGCGCGTATCCAGGTCGGGCTCGCGCCGGTCGCTCGAGAGCGCGCCGCCGTGGGTGGTGACGAGCAGGCCGCGTCCGGCGAGCGCGTTGAGGTCACGGCGAATGGTCTCGCGCGACACGTTCAGTTCGCGTACCAGCTCGGCGACTGAGAGCGCGCCAGTTTTGGCGACTTGCGCCAGGATGTATTGGTGACGTTGTTCTGCGAGCATTGAGGGTTTTCCTTCGTCATCCGCGACGAGACTGTCACGCGGGCGTTTCTTCGTCAAAGCCCTTTCCCATACGGCTTTATGTATTCACAAGCGGCATCTGCGGCAATCTCCAGGTTGCCGGGCTCGGACACTGGCATGGATGTTCGCCTGTGCATTGGTCTGCGAGCGACCACATCAGCGCGCAATTCGAACGCATCGCTTGGTCGTAGGCCCATGCCGGTCGACAGAGCGAACAGGAATCTGCCACTGCCCCGCTAGCCGAGTGCCTTCAATGCGAGCGCGACGCGACGCTGGCGAAGACGCGGCTCTCACCCGCAGTGCATGGAACCGGCCCGCAATAGCTTTTCGACGCCGGAATCATACACGGAGAGAAAATTGTGTGACGATTTCCTCACAGGCCGCATGGAACGCCCTTCGATTCGCTGCGAGCGCCGCATCTGGCACGAGCAATGCGCGCAGTAAGGCCGGGTGTGCCTTGATGCAAACAAGCGCGTCCATCGGTACGAAGCTCGCGCTTTCATCGCAAAGCCAATGATGGTTCTCTTCTTTTCGGAGGTTGAAATGGCAACAGAAACTTACGCAGGCCGCACTCAGGACGATCGCGCCGCGGCGCGCAAGGGTGAACGCGTCCCCGCCCAGGAACAGCCGGGCGGCAAAATGGCTGTAGAAGGTACAAAGCCGGACGCGTCGCACAGTAGCGGAGAGTTGTCCGAGGAAGGTAAGCGCGCCTGGCAACAAGGCAACACCATCGGCGGAAAGCCTGAGGCTTGACCTGAGGCGGAACTGCGGCTGAGTTGGTCGTGACTCGCGTCCCGCACAGGCGGGACGTGGCGTTGCGTCCGGTCCGCAAGCACCGTTCCCTCGTCATAGGAATATTGGTCCGTTGGCCGCGCGTCTCTTTGAAATCCCGCTCGCCTCTCTTGCATACGGCTCATTACCCATGCGATGAATGTGCAGCGCAGAGTAAAACCGCCTGCGGACCGTTGCAGTTGTCGGGCCTGTGGGCTGCCCGGAGCACTGTGGTGGTACGGCTGTTCTGTTAGGCGCTGAACAAACGGCCGCTCCATGTTTGCCGACGCGCGACGCCAGCGCGGCAGCACGGTAGACGCCGCGTTTAGCCATGTCCATCGAACAGCGGTTCAGCAACGTTCTGATTGCCCAGCGAGCAACTGCCGGTGGCGCGCTTCGGTTTCGTCATCGGCGGGGAACATGCATTCCAGGCGTATCTCCTGTGCGCTAACGTTCTGCGGTGCACCAACGGTCGTGACCATCGAGAAATATCGAAGGACCACGTCCCCGCTGACGAGACCTATCGGAATGACAGGCATCGTGGGGACGGCGGACGGCGCATGATGCGTCTTCCAGTCGCGCGGCACATCGGGATAGGCGAGCAGTTCGTCGAGCAGACGCCTCGTGCCGGCATCGACGACGTGACCGATCGACTCCCGATACACCCGTTGCAGCAGGCTTCGCGAGACCGTGTCCCAATCGGCCACGAATGGGCGCATGCCCTGCGGGTCGAAGATCAGATGCAGCATGTTGCGTGGACTTTTGCGCGAGGCCATGTCGATGAAACAATCGAAGAAGCGCGGAGCCGCGTCGTTGGTCATGAGAACGTTCCAGTGCCGATCCATCACGATCGCCGGGAAGGGCTCATGCTGGCGAACCACGCGCTCTAGCGCGGCGATCACACCGTGCATCTCTTGTGCGTTCCAGGGCGCTTCCGAATACACCGGTGCATAGCCGGCCGCGAGCAACAGCGCATTGCGCTCGCGCAGCGGCACGTCGAGCGTCTGTGCAAGCGTCAGCAACGTGTCGCGCCCCGGCACACTGCGCCCGCTTTCGATAAAGCTGATCTGGCGCTGCGAGACGCCGGCTTCGAGCGACAGATCCAGTTGACTCACGCCACGCATATCGCGCCAATAGCGCAGCAAGTCGCCAAGCTCACTCTGCGCCGCTTTCGGATCGGGACTGCTCGCGTTCATCGGATTTCCCTAGTCAAGGTGAAGAATTGAAAAAGACTCAGCGTGTAGGCGCATGCCAGACGAATTCCTCGAACTGCGCTTCAAGTTGAGGCTGCGTTACGCTGCCCGTGTAGTTCGTGATCGTCGATGCCGCAACCACCGCAATGATCTCGAGTATCTGCTCAGCGCTGAACCCCGCTTCCACGAAGCGTGTCTGGTCCGATTCTGTCAGGTGCCCGCGCTTCTCTATCAGCGTGCGCGCGAATGCGGATAGCGCGGCCAGTTCGCGGTCATCAGGCAAGACACCGTGGCGGATCGCGTCGACGTCGGCGGCATGCACGCCCTCTTTCAACGCTAGCGCCGTGTGAAATGCAACGGCCCAAACGCTTGCATTCGTCACCGCGTTGGTCAGCAACAGCGTCTGAATCTGCGGCTCGGTCAAACTGCTCGCATGGACGCGCTCGAACAGGCCGATGAAACCGTTGATCAGCACCGGCGAATGAGCCATTCTGGCCGCGATGTTCGGGATCAGGCCGAACGCCTGTTGCAATTGCTGGAGCACGGGCTTTGATTCTGCTGGAGCGGATTCGATCGTGTACGCGGGATAGCGGGACATGGTATCTCCTTGGCGGTAAGCGCAACCGGAATGGAAGCGCGACAGACAAAGAGTAGAAGCGGTCGCTCATGGCGCCAATTACATCGCATGTAATCGCCGCGCGGCGAACCCGGGACAGCGCGTAAATTTCGCAATCCGCTTTTATCTATCCTGTTCAGCCATAGAAAGCACGCGCAAATAAGTTTCCACCACTGGAATAAACCTGTTCGCCTTCTCGTTCATTCAGCGTTGTGACCTTTGGACGGAACAAGGAGTGCGGCCATGAAGTCTCTACTCGCAGCGTTCACCGTCGTAGCCTGCGGCGCGGCTATCGCGACACTCGTATCATGCGGCGGCAGTTCCAATTCGAACAGTTCTGCGCCGCCTGCGCAGTCGTCGTTCACCGCAACGGCGCTCGTCTCGGATGGCGCCGTGTCAGCGGCGCACACCGACGTCAATCTGAAGAATGCCTGGGGCGTGGCCTTCAATCCGAAAGGCTTCGTCTGGGTCGCCGACAACGGAACCAACCTCGCGACACTCTATGACGGCAACGGCGTACCGCAATCGCTGGTCGTCACGATCCCGGATGGCACGAATGGAACAGCGTCGCCGACAGGCATCGTATTCAACGGCACGCAAAGCTTCAACGTGACGCGAAACGGCAAGACTGGCCTCGCCGCATTTATCTTCGTGGGAGAAGGCGGCACCGTCACCGCGTGGGCACCTGCCGTTGGGCCGACCAATGCGTTTGTCATGTACGACGACGGCACCGGCGGCGCCGTGTACAAGGGCCTAGCGCTCGCGACGAACAACGGCAGCAACTTCCTCTACGCCACCGATTTCCATAACGGCAAGATCGACGTCTTCGACACCAACTTTGCCAAAGTCGCCATGCCCGGCGGCTTTACGGATCCATCCATTCCTGCCGGCTTTGCGCCGTTCGGCATCCAGTTGATCGGATCGAACCTGTTCGTCGCCTACGCGCAACAGGATTCCGACAAACATGACGACGTCGCCGGCGCGGGACTCGGTATGGTCGACGTATTCGATACGGCAGGTAATCTCAAACAGCACTTTGCAACGGGTGGCGCGCTGAATGCGCCATGGGGTATTGCGCAAGCGCCGAACAATTTCGGCTCATTGAGCGGCGCCGTGCTGATCGGCAATTTCGGCGACGGCAAGATCAACGCATTCAACGCATCGAGCGGTCAGTCGATGGGTGCCATCAAGAGTTCGAACGGCAGTGCGATAGTCGAGCCGGGCTTGTGGGGCATCGCGTTCGGCAACGGGCTCAACAATCAGCCGGCCACTACGCTCTTCTTCGCCGCGGGGCCCAATGACGAAGCAGACGGCGTCTATGGAAGAATCGATCTGAATCCGGCATCGACCTCGAGTTCCTCCACGGGATCGAGCACAGGCACCAGTTCGAGCGGCGGCTCGAGCATCGGCATGTAGGTCGGGGATCAGTACGGCCGCTCGGCCACAACGAGCGGCCGCATTCATTTGAGCACCGCGAGCGACGGAGCCGTCGACACAACTTGCGAGACCATCACTGTTATGCTCGACGCTGATCCGGCTCGCAGCAGGCGGAACCGGATATTGTCTGCTTACGCAATGGCGAGCTTCACTTGCCCCTGGTGGCACGCTCCTGTCCGGGCGTGGCGTCAAAGAGCTTCCGATAACACCGCCCCAGATGCGAGGCGCTAGCAAATCCGCACTGCATTGCGATGTCGAAAATGGACGATGTCGATTCGTGCAGGAGCTTTTGCGCCGCCTTCAGGCGCACGCTCAGGTAGAACTGCGAGGGCCCCATGTCGAAGTGCTTGAGCCACATACGCTCGAACTGGCGAGGCGAAATGCCGACCAGCGAGGCGAGCGTCTGCACGGGAACCGGGCGCTCTATGTTCTGCTCCATCAGCGTGATCGCATTGACGATGCGCCGGTCCTCGATACCATAGCGCCACTGAATCGCCATCTTCTGGCTCTCCTGCGACGCGCGAATACGCGTATGCAGGAACTGGTCGGCGACATCGGCCGCAAGCCGATGGTTATGCGCCCGAGCGATCACGTCCAGCATCAGATCGATCGCGGCTGTGCCGCCGCCGCAGGTAAGCCGGTCACCGTCGATGCAGTAGAGGTCGCGCGTGACCGCCAGCGAGGGAAACTCGTCGGCGAGTGCTTTTAACGCTTCCCAATGAATCGTGCAACGCCGCTTCTCGAGAAGCCCGGCGCGCGCCAGGATCATCGTGCCGAGACTCACGCCGCCGAGCGGTTTGCCCGTCGCGGCATAGCGGCGCAAAAAGTCGAACACCCGCTCGTTGCGGTAGTTCTCCACGCCGATGCTCGCCACCACGAACAGCTGATCGACAGCAATCGACGAGGTCATTGCCGATTCGGGCTGCAGCGAGAACCCTGAACTCGACGACACCGGCTCGCCGTCGGCGCTGATGAGATGCCAGCTGTACAGCGGCCTGCCGCTCACCCGGTTGGCCGCGCGCAACGGCTCGCTCGCGGAGCTGAGCGCCATCATCGAGAAGTTGGGTACCAGAAAAAAACCGATGCGTTGCGTGTCGGCCCGCCGCTCCTGGCTTGAATTCGCCGTGCTTTCCGTGTCCGCGGCGGCGAGTGCGCCCTCTCCCGCGGTTGGCCATTGAACATGGCGCGCGGCGGCAGGTTGCGGCATCGCGTCGTTGGTTTTGCTGCGCATGTCCATGCTGGATTGACCAAGGTGGCGAAACTGTCGCATATTGCGCCGCGCCGGTCCATCGCCTCGTTCGTTGCGATTTACCGATCAGAGACCGGCATCAATCGCCGGTGTAGTTCGGCGTGCGCTTCTCGAAAGTCGCGGCGAGCGCCTCGCGGTGATCCGCCGTGCGATGCACGATTCCCTGAAAGGCCGCCGACAGTTCCAGCAGGCTGGGCAGGTCCATCCGCTGTCCTTCGCGAATGAGGCGCTTGCTCATGCGCAGCGCGTTCGGCGGATTACTCGCGATGCGCGCCGCCAGTTCCTTCGCCGTTGACAGCAGCTCCGCGTCGGGCACGACCCGCGATACGAGGCCCCAGTCGAGCGCGCATTGAGCGTCGATCGGCGTGCCCGTAAAAATCATCTCGGCTGCGCGCGAGAGGCCGATCGCACGCGGCAGCAACCACGCGCCGCCGTCGCCGGGGATGATGCCTATCTTCGCAAAGCTTTCTGCGAACAGCGCGCTGTGTGCCGCAATACGGATATCGCACATCAGCGCGAGATCGCAGCCCGCGCCATGCGCCGGTCCGTTGACCGCGGCGATGCAGGGCACGTCGAGTTCATGAAATGCGCGCGGAATGCGTTGAATGCCACGCCGGTAGTTCTCGCGTATTTGCGCGGAGTTGCCGCCGAACGTGCCCACCTCGTCGCGCATGTGCTTGATGTTCCCGCCCGAGGAGAACGCGGGACCCGCGCCCGTGAGCACGATTGCGCGCACGTTCAGATCGGCTTGAGCGCGTTCGAGGTTCTCCACCAGCGCATCGACCACTTCCATTTCGGTGAGTGCGTTGCGTGTTTCCGGACGGTTCAGCGTAATTGTGGCGACGCCGCCGTCCAGTTCGTAAGTTACCGGTTCGTTCATGATTACGTTCCCGTTCGCAAAAGTTGCTCGTCCACCGAAGCGGCCAGTTCGCGCCGCAGCACCTTGCCGCTCGGATTCAGCGGCAAGCGCTCCACAAACAGCACTTTCTTTGGCCGCTTGTACGGCGCGAGGTCGTCACTGGCCTTGCAGAACGCGATGATTGCGTCTTCCGTCAACTGCGCGTCGCTGCGCACGACGAAGGCCGTCACCGCCTGGCCCCACTTCGCGTCCGGAACGCCGATCACCGCGGCCTCCTGAACGCCAGGGCAGTGGTACAACACCTCTTCGACTTCACGCGGATAGATGTTCTCGCCGCCCGAGACGATCATGTCGTCGGCGCGACCGCGGAAGTGGAAATAGCCGCCCTCGTCGACGCTGAACAGATCGCCGGTGTAGAGCCAGCCGTCGCGGAACTTCCTGGCCGTTTCGACTGGATTGTTCCAGTAGGCGCGCGCCAGTTGCGGGCCGCGCACAATCAGCTGGCCCACCTCACCGGGCACGACGCCTTCCGTCGGAGGCACGGCGCGCGCCGGGTCGTTCGTCACGACGCGGCAGGTGCTGATCAAGGTCGGCTTACCGCAGGAGCCGAGGCGCGACAGTGCGTCGCGTGGATGCAGCAGCAGCGTGAGGCTCGCTTCCGTCATGCCGTAGCCGTTGTACACGTTCGGACAGAACTCATCGATCACCCGTTGCATGGCTGCGGCGGGAATGGCCGCGCCGCCTGTGGTGATCATCCGCAGGCTGCTGTGATCGCTCTGCGTGAATGCGGGATGAAACAGCATGTCCTGAATCTGCGTCGGCACGGCAAACAGTGTCGTGACGCGATGTTGCGCAATGGCGACGAGCGTGCGCTCCGGATCGTAGCGCGGCAGCACGATGTTGGCCGCGCCGACCATCAGGTGCGGCATGAAATACGCCTGCATGCCGCCAACGTGGTAAAGCGGCGCGATATGGAGCGCCGAGTCAGTGCTCGTGAGGCTGTACTCCATCACACAGTTCGTCGCGATCGCGACGTCGTTGCCATGCGTGTGTATCGCGCCTTTCGGACGCCCCGTCGTGCCAGACGTGTAGACGAGCGCCGAGATATCGTCGGGCATCAGCGTAGGTAACGGCGCATCGCGATGGCGCGTGTTGTCTATCAGCGCATCGAAGTCGTGATGATACGAGGGCGCATCGTGGCGATCGGGCTCATCCGTATGGTTTCCGTGCCCTGTCACGCGCACGTAGATGCGCAGATCGGGCAAGCCCTGTTCGATCTTCGCGACGACCGGCTGCATCGAATGGTCGTAGATCAGAGCGCGTGCACCGGCATCGCGAATGATGAATACCGCTTCGTTCGCGGACAGCCGGTAGTTCATCGGCACGGCAATCGCGCCCAGCAACTGGCAGGCAAGATAAGCGGTGGCCGTTGCGTCGGAAGTCTTCTGAAAGATAGCAACGCGGTCCGTTTGCCGCACGCCCAGGTCGAACAGCGCCTGCGCGAGTCCGCGTACGCGCGCGTCCCACTGCGCGTAGGTAAAACGCGCGTCGCCGCAGACCAGCGCGAGACGGTCGGGGTACTTCGCGACCGTGTTTTCGAACAGCGAGGTAATGGTCAGCATGATGGAAATGGAATGCGCTCAGAGGTTGATCTTCAGATCGGGGAGATCGCGCGAGGCGATCAGGTATTTCGCCATTTCCGACGTCCCGCCGACAATCGTCAGCGCGCGCGCGTCGCGATACAGCTGTTCGGCGCGGCCGTATTCCTTGGTGAGGCCATCGCCACCCAATATCTGCACCGTTTCGTTGACACAGAAATTCGCCGTCTCGGTCGCGACCAGCTTGGCCATTGCCGCTTCCTTCATCAGCGCCTTGCCGTCGACGCCGGCGTCGTACATCTTGGTGGCGCGGTAGGTGATGAGTTCGGCTGCGTCGATGCGCCAGCTCATCTGCGCGATCTTGTCCCAGATCAGTTGCTTGCAGCCGAGGAATTGCCCGAACGTCTTGCGGCTTTGCGCATGCGCACGCGCGATTCCGAACGCGCTACGCGCAACGCCGAGGCCCGAGCCGCCCAGAATCGCGCGCTCGAAGTTGAACATGCCACGCATGATGGCGGAGCCCTCGCCCGCGGCGCCCAACACGTGGTCGGCGGGCACGCGGCAATTGTCGAATTTCACCTCGCCGACGATGCAGCCGTGCCGGCCCATGAATGTGTAGTTGCGCGGAAAGCTGATGCCCCGGGCGTCCTTGGGCACGGCCACCGCCGTGATGCCGGGCTTCGCGCTATCGCGGGGCGTGATGCCGTAGGCGATATAAACGTCCGCTACCGAAGCGTTCGAGATATAGCGCTTGAACCCGTTGACGACCCATTCGTCGGTGCGTGCGTCGTATTCGACGCGCGTTTGCATGTCGGCGGAATCGCTACCCGTGCCCGGCTCGGTCACGCAGATCGCGCCGACGGCGCGGCCATCCAGAATCGGTTCGAGATAGGCATCGCGCAGTGCCTCGCTCGCGTGACGATGCAACGGGTATGCGCAACTCAACGCCGTAGCAATGGTCGTTTCGAATGCATAGTTGATGGCGGACGCTTCCTCCGACAATATCGTCGCGTGCGTGAGTCCGGGCTTTTTCAGCGAGCCGCGATAAAGGTCCACGAACATCAGCCGCAGATAACCGGCTTCAGCCAGTGCGCGCACCACGTGCTTGACGGCGTCCCAGTCGCGGCGGTCTTCTATATCGGCGGCGCGCGGCGCGAGTTCGCGCTGCAGAAAGGCCCGCACTTCCGCGCGGAACGCGCGGTCTTCGTCGGTAAGGAGAAAATCTTGCATGGCAGACGACACTTCAGGTATTGACAGGTGAATGAGCCGCTCGGATGCCGCGGCCCGCATAGACGCGTGAATCCCGCACCGTCGGCAGCAGGAACCGTGCTTCGCGCAGCGCCGCGTAGTCGAGTTCGCCGACGACCAGTTCTTCCTCGGTAGTCGAGCCCATCGCAACCGTGTTGCCGAACGGATCGAGAATGCGCGAGCCGCCCCAGAAACGCAGCATGCCTTCGGTGCCGATCCGGTTCGCCATCACCACGGCGACCCCGTAGGTCACTGCGTAGAAGCGCAGGTTCAGTTCCCATGCAGAAGGATTGTCGAAGCCGCCCCCTACCGCTTCGCGCGCCGAACTGATCGGAGCGGCGAGCAGCGTGACCCCGTCGCACATCAGGTCGTGCACGAGAGCCGGGTTCCACAGGTCGTTGCAGATCGGCGTGGCGACGCGCCAGTCGCGGTCGATGCCGAATGCGCCGAGATCCGCTCCCGGCGCGTAATACAGGCCATCGCGCAGCTTGCCGTAGGTCGCCAGTTGGATCTTGCGATGCACGTGCACAATCCTTCCGTGCGTCACGGTCGCCTGGCTGTTGTAGAACTGGCCGCCAGGCGCTTCTTCGATGAAACCGAACGATGTATGAAGACCGACGCTCGCTTCGGCAAGCGCCGCAATGGCCGGGTGATCGACATGCATTGCGAGCTGCAGCGCGTCTTTGCCCGCGCTATGTCCGCACAGCGACAATTCGGGGAACAGCAGTATCGAGACGCCGTGCTTGCGCGCTTCGCCGATCATGCTCAGGTGCTTGCCGAGGTTGGCGTCCAGATCGCCGTATGAACTGTCGATCTGCGCGGCAGCGACTTTCAGCGCGCCGTCTCGCGGCGCGTCGAGGGAAGACGAAGGCATGTTCTTGTCTCTCAGGTTGGGGCGGATCTCAAGCGTTACAGCAGACCCGCTTGCTTCAGAAAGTCATGCGAGACTTCGCTGAACGATTTCTTTTGCACGTCGACGGATGCGTTCAATCGAGCCATCGTCGGCGCGTCGAGCTTTGCCGAGAGCGAGTTCAGGATCGGGCCGAGCGTCGGGTTCGCGTCGAGCGTCGCCTTGCGGATCACGGGCGTCAGCGCATAGGAAGGGAAAAAGCCCTTGTCGTCCTTGAGAATGACGAAGTTGAATGCGGGCACGCGGCCATCGGTGGCGAAAACGAGCGCAATGTCCACCTGACGGTCCTTCAGCGCCTGATACGTGAGACCCGAGTCCATCCGCTTGACCTCGTCCTGCGAAAATTCGAAGCCGTAGAGCTTTTGCAGCGGACGCAGCCCATCGGGGCGGGCATAGAACTCCGAGTTGGACGCGAAGCTCAGCGTCTTGCCGGACTTGATGGCCTTCGCCAGATCGCTAAGGGTCACGATGCCCAGCTTCTTTGCTTCGTCCTGGTTCATCGCGAACGAGTAAGTATTGTTCGCACGCGAAGGGTCGAGCCACACCAGACCTTTCCCGGCGTCCAGTTCCTTTACCTTCTTGTAAGTGTCTTCCGGCGACAAGCGGTCATTGATCTTGTTGTACGTGATCAGCGACGTTCCGGTGTATTCCCAATACACGTCGACCTGTCCGTTCTCCTGCGCCGCGCGCAACACCGCGCTGCCCAAGCCGTCTTTTTTCGTAACGGCGAAACCCTTGGCCTGCAATAGCTCCGTCGTCATTTCGGCGAGCAGTTGCTGTTCCGTGAAGTTCTTGCCGCCGACCACGACATTTGCCGCCGCACAGGTAATGGCCCACGACGACGCAAAGGAAAGGGCAACGAGCGCGCAGGCCCGCTTGAAGAAGGCAGTGTTCATGATGTCCTCGAAGAAACGCGTATGCGTGTGATTGAACTAGCGTTGGGGAGTGACGCCGCGCGACACGAGATGCACCTGCATCTGGCCGATGAGCACGTCGGTGAGAACCGCGAGCACCGCGGTTGGAATGGCGCCTGCCAGCAGCATCGAAAAGTCGTTCATGTCGATGCCGGTAAAAATCAGTTCACCGAGTCCGCCGCCGCCGACCAGAAATGCAAGCGGCGCCGTGCCGACGGTGATGGCGAGCGCGGTGCGAATGCCCGCAAAGATCACATAAAGCGCGTTCGGCAGTTCGACGCGCAATAAGACCTGCCTCGGTGTCATGCCCATGCCGGTGGCCGCTTCGATCAGCGCGCGCGGCACAGCGCGCAAGCCTTCGAGCGTGTTCAGCACGATGGGCAGCAAGGTAGCCACCCACAACGCGAAGATCGACGGCCAGCGGCCGATGCCGAGCACGCTCATGGCGAGCGCGAGCAGCGCGAGCTTCGGCACGGCCTGCCCCATGTTGAGCGTCTGCAGGAGCGCTTGACCGGCGCGTGCGTGTTTGCCCGACTCGCGGCTCAGATAGATGCCGAGCGGCACGGCAACGACAATTGCGAGTCCGCCTGCGATCGCGACCATCGTCATCTGCGTGATGGACTGGTAGACGATATCGCTGCGATATTGCGCAATGGATAGAAGCCAGTTGTCCGCGCGCGCTTGCAGCGGCGCGGCGCAAGCGAACAGGACAGCGCAGCGTGAGAGCAGTGTTTTCATGCACAGGTCTCCGCAGGCAGACGCAACATGTCGACGATGTGCGCCTGATTCACGTAACCGACGAAGCGGCCGTCGTCGTCCACAGTAGCCAGCCAGGATTGCCCGAGTGCGAACATGGACGAAATCACACTGCGCAGGTCATCGTTATGACGCGCCACGCCTTGCACGGGTCTCGCGTGGCCTGCCAACAGCGTGCCCTCGATTCCGCTAAGCTCCGCAGCGCTGAGATAGCCTTGCGGCTTGCCCGCGGCATCGAGCAAGACGATATGTTCGACGCCGTGCCGTTCGAGCAACGCCCGTGCGCGCTCGCTGCTGTCGCCCACGCGTGCGGCGCAATCGCAGTCCGACAAAGCGTCCCTGGCACGCACGAGGCGCAGCCGCTTCAACGCGCGGTCCGCACCGACGAAGCCGGCAATGAACGGGCTCGCGGGCCGCGCGAGAATCGTGTCCGGCGTGTCGAACTGTTCGAGCCTGCCTCCGCGAAAGATGGCGATGCGGTCGGCCATTTTCACGGCTTCGTCGATGTCGTGGCTGACGAACATGATCGTCTTCTTCACCTGCTGCTGAATGCGCAGGAACTCGTCCTGGATCAACTCGCGATTGATCGGGTCGATTGCGCCGAACGGTTCGTCCATCAGCATGACGGGCGGATCGGTCGCGAGCGCGCGCGCTACCCCGACGCGCTGCTGCTGGCCGCCCGAAAGGTCCTTCGGATAGCGCGACAGATACGTCGACGGATCGAGCGCCACGATCTCCAGCAATTCGGCCGCGCGGCGCTTAGCCTTCGTCTTGTCCCAGCCGAGCAGGCGCGGCACCACGCTGATGTTCTCCTCGACCGTCATGTTGGGGAACAACCCGATCTGCTGGATCACGTAGCCAATCTGGCGGCGCAATTCGACCACTTCGAACTCGTCGGTATCGCGGCCGTCGATAAAAATCTTGCCCGAACTCGGCTGGATCAGACGGTTGATCATCTTCAACGTAGTCGTCTTGCCGCAGCCCGAGGGGCCTAGCAGCACGCAGATTTCGCCCGCGCCGACTTCCATGTCGATGCCGTCGACCACCGGGGCGCTCGCGCCTTCATAGCGCTTCGAGATGCTGGAGAGCTTGATCATGGTTATTGCGCGTGATGAGGAGATTTACGGAACGACGCCCATGCGCCAAGACGCAATGCAAGTCTGCCGGTACGCGAAGGGCTGCGAAGGCCTTTCGGCGTCAGCAGACGCTGCACCCAGCCGAGACCATAGTCGGCGGCGATGGCAAGGACGCTCACGAGAATCGCGCCGGCAATCAACTGACGCGGGTCCGATTGGGAAATGCCGCGGCTGATCAGCTTGCCGAGCCCGCCCGCACCGATATAGGCGGCGACAGCGGCAATGCCGACATTGATCACCACGGCCATGCGCACGCCCGCCATGATGATGGGCAGCGCAATAGGAATCTCGACTTTCCACAGACGCTGGCGCGTTGTCATGCCGATGCCGCGCGCGGCTTCGCGCAACGCAGGGTCGATGTTGGTGATCGCCGTGTACGTGTTGCGCACGATCGGCAGTTGCGAATAGAGAAAAAGCGCAATGACCGTCGGCAGAAAGCCGATGCCCTGGCCGATCACCGACAGGACCGGGATCATCAAACCGAACAGCGCAACCGAGGGAATGGTCATCAGGATCGCCGCGAGATACAACACGATCTTCGCGGCGCGCGCATTTGCCGTTATTACGATGCCGAGCGGCACGCCCGTGAGAATGGCGAGACCGACACCCACGCCGACGATCTCAACGTGCTCGACGGTGAGCCTGATGATCGACGCAAAGTTATCGAGCATGAAAGCAAGGGTTTCCACGTTGTCTCCCGTTCCGGCGTTGACGGCCTGTTTCAGGCGCGTGTCGGTGTGCTTCGCTATGCGCCAAAGATAGCCGGACAAAATTGGGAACCCTTCATCTGCATTCGACGTCGTTTGTCACAAAAGCGACATCGCGATTTTGTCGCCCGGCATTTTCCTTACGGCATGGGCGTTAGCTGGTGAACAGACAAGGGTAATCCCCGTCCTGTAAGCGACAGGTTGCGGCCGCGGGGAGATTTGGCAGAATTCGGGAAAGGTGCCGGGCGGGAGTTGCGGCGTGACGATTCGCGCTAAGTCGTTGAATTGGCAACGGCGCGCGCAGCGCGTTCTGGCAATCATCGGCAAGAACGATCAGCCGCCCAACGCCTGTGAGCCCGCGTGGCTTTCCGTTATCGCCCTTGCTGACGCGACACGCTGCGCACCGTCAGCGTGGCGAGCGCGCCTGTGACGAGCGCCGTGAAGAGATAGAGCCCGGACGGGCCCGCGACCGCCATCGTCGCGGAGGCGAGTGTCGGGCCGGCGCTCGCTCCCACCGAGAAGATCAGCAGCAGACCGGCGCTCACGGCGACGCGCTCCTCGGCGGGTATGCAGTCGTTCACGTACGAAGTGACGACGCCGTACATGGAAAACGCCACCGCCACATAGAGATAGCCGAAGGCCCGGATCAATCCGCCATCGCGCAGCAGGAACAGCAGCACGCTCAGCGACCCGGCGATTGCCGCAAGACATAGCAGCACCTTGCGCCGGTCGAACCGGTCGGCCAGCCGCGCGACCGGCCATTGCGGCACGAGCGCGGCGAGCAGCGCGAAGCCCATGAAGTGAGACACGTCCGGCACCGCATAGCCGACGCGCCGCATGAAAACGGGCTGCATCGTATAGAACGCGCTATTGATCGCGCCGGCCGACAAACACGCGGCAACGCCGAGCGGCGCCCAACGATAGATGCTTTGCAGCCCCGACAGCCCGCGCGCGAGACGCGAGCCGTATGCGGCACGGGAAGCGTCGAGCGCGCCGGCGGTTGCGGGCGCGGTGCCTGCGAGCGCGACCGGGATCAACGACGCCGTGAACAAAGCGGCGACCGCGCTGAAGAGCTCGAAGCTGCCCGGGTCCGCAAGCCCGATGAGGAACTGCCCGGTGCCGACACCGAGGTAGTTGGTGATCAGGTAAGCCGAAAATACGCGGCCCCGCTGAGCGTTGCTCGCGACCTGATGCAACCAGCTTTCGACGACCGTGAAGATCCCGACCAGACAGAAGCCCGTGACGAAGCGCAGAACGACCCACATCGCGGCCGCGCTCCACACGGCGTAGCCGAGCGCGCAGCATGCCGAGGCCGCGGCGAATGTGACGAACGCGCGGTGATGACCGACTCGCGTGATGAGCGTGCCGCCATACACAGCGCCCAGCAGGAAGCCGACGTAATACGCCGACTGCACGACGCCCACCACGATCGACGGCGCCTGCTGCTGGATGAGGCGCAACGAGATGAGCGTGCCGAGCAGGCCGTTTCCGGTGATGAGAATCGCGTAGCCCAACAGCAGGATTGCAGTGGAGCGCAAGCTCCCGACGACCGGCGCGGACACGAGGACAGGACCGGCGGGCTCGGCACCCGCAGCCGCATGGCCCGGCTGGACAGCGGCACTGAGAGAACCCGTGCTTTCCCACCGGTCGCCAAGCGGTTGCGCGTCCGATAAAAAGGACGCGCCTGTCGGCTGACGGGCCGCCGTTTCGCGTGCCTGTTTCATGCGGGCTGAGTCTCGTTCGTCCTGTGCGGCACGGTTATGGCGACGTGGCGGGGTTTCTCCTTCGAATGTAGCGGTCAACCGCCGCGCCGGCATGCCGCGAATGCGACGTCCGCTGGCACTAAAACGACATTCTGTGAACGGCCCAAGCGCTTCAGGCAGCTAGCTGATCGGCTGCATCATAACCGCGGTCATCTAGGAAGCATCCGGTAAAGCCGATGTTCCGGTAGCGTCGCAACGAGTTGCCAACCAGTTAGTGTTTCGGACAGGCGCCGTTGAGGATCGAACACTGCGAGATAGACTTCAGTAAAACGGGTTTGCAAGTCCGGAAATCTGTCTTGCAAGTCCGCTGCCCAAGCGCGCAACATACCGTCGTTCGCCCGGAATGCTTTATCGCCGTTCTCGATATCGTCCTGGAACTTCCTCAACGGGGCGTTTTCTGCGCGGTAAAGCACCGGCTGCTGGCCAGCCTTCAGATAGAGATCCGGTACGAGGACCCGATCGAGCGTTGCAAGCGCAACGACCTTATCCAGATACGGGTTCCACCGGTGAGGGGCGGTCCTTGGGGACGGGTACGTCGTATCCTGTTTGTATTGAAACAGGACAGAGCCCGATTTCAAGGACGCGAACGTAGAGCGGTACTCCTGAATGGCAGGCTTCGCCGCACGCCAATCGGCAGTTACCGTCGCAATGCGAAACAGGAAAACAATCGCAAGCGCGAGCGCGCCGGCACGTTGCAGACGCGGTGCCGACGCGCGCACATCCACCAATGCAGTGAGCAGGAATGCGAAGCTGAGCGCGCATCGCTCGACAACGCCATAAGAAGCAAATGCGGAGAACGGCGCGAATAGCGCTACCAGCGGAAGCGCAATTATCGTTATGCGGCACTCAGGCTTACAGGTCCACCATCTCATTAGAAAGCCGACGGCTAATGTCAGGCCCAGGCTCGCCAGTACTGCGACGTCGGCCGGCGGATTGCCGATTGCGAAGACATCGAGCCAACGGCTGACTTTGGCGAATATATGAACGACGCCGAAGTCGACGGACCCACGAAGTCCCCCGGTACTGCTGTGCGCCAGCAATACCACGGGAAGTACCAACGGAACGAGACTTGCGCTTGCGTGCCTGAAGAGCGAGCGGCTTCGCAACCTCCCTTCCTGCAGGAGACAGCCAAGCTCCCACGTTCCTATGACCAGTGCAAAAACGGCCAACGGAAAAAGGTGGCAAAAGTAGATCACAAGCGCGCTGCATGACGACGCTATGATCCGCGCGACCGTGAACTGGCGAAGCGCCACATGCAAGGCTATGGCCCACAAACAAAGGCCGATCCCGAACAGAAAGTTGTCGTAACCGCGTATCAGGATCCAGTTGTAGAGAAGCAGGAAACTGACCAGCGGGAACCACGACCAGCGGCCATTTACGGCACGGCTGAGAATCAGGCAGCCCGAGCTCAGCAACGCGAGTTCGACAACGATAAAGAGCCATGCGGCCCACTCCACCGGCATCAGTTGCGCGATCCACGGGACAGTCAGGTCCATCGCAAGATCGGGCAAGGGGTCCCACCGAACTATGAAGTTGCCAGCGTAGGAACCCGGATGCGCCAGAATGTCTACTCTGACGATGTTATAGAAGTGCTGTCCCAATGGCGGAATCGACGAGACGAAGAGCGGCGATGAAGCCACAACAGTGGCAATCAGCCAGACACCCCACAAATACAACGGCCTGCCGCTATGCACCGTTCCGTTTCGAGCAGTCATCAAAGCCCCTTTTCAGACTGTATAGACGTTTTGCGCGTCGATATCCTTTGGAGAAAGGACGGCGCTCATCCCGCCTCTTCATTCGCGCAGGGAATCGCCCCGTCACCGCGTGTTCCGGGAGAGATGAGAGGCAAGAGGGTCAGCGTTCGCGTAACCGGTCCCGTTTTGATCGTTCGGTCCACCGTATGAAAAACGAACGAATCAGACGACTTTGAGGACGGAAGTGGCGAAGGCTCTAAGTTCATCAAACTGGGTAACGAGCTCCACGCACAGCACGAATCCCAGCATGGCCGATGGTCCGGGGTAGCGGTCGATCCAACGCAACATGTGCGTCGCGTAATGCGCTCTCACGGAATCGCGAGTCATGATGTAAGTAATGACAATGCCAATCACGGCTCCTCCCAACAAGTCCGTCGGGTAGTGGAAGCCGAGGTAAGCGCGCGGAATGCAAATGAAAATTGCGACGTACAGGAGCGCAAGCATGCCAACGCGGCGAGAGACGATGAAGATGCCTACCGCAACCGACACCCACAACATTGCGTGATCGCTCGGAAACGAACTCCACGCTGACAACAGGCTTTCGCTTTGCGGAACAAATGGGAAATGAAGATGCAGCTCGGGCGAAAACGCCGGGCGCGTGCGGAACGGTAAAAAATGCGCCAGAAGTCTTCCGACCAGAAGAGCCAATAGCCCGCTCACGGTAGTCGCAATGACGACTTCACGCCTCCATTGCCGACGCTCGGACGACTGAAACCATATCCACCACAAAACGGGGATCAGAACCAGACCTTTGAACGTGTACATGTCCGCGATGGCTTGCACCGCATGATTACACAGAACACAAGAATTGAATCCGCTGAAGAAAGTCTCGATGCTCTTATCGAAGCTGTTCATTTTTCGCGTAGACAATAAGGTACGTACTGGGACAGGACGGTAACCATCCGTCTTGCGGAGTAGGCCGGCCCAACGAGTCGCTTTGCTGCCTGCGGTATACCCAGATTATGTCATTTGCCACCGTGGGATGCCCCGAACCAGCTCTCGAATGTGCGCTTGCGCACGTTATATTCCAGGAAAATTTCCGTTCTGGCCGCAAATGCCGAATGCTTTAAAGTTGTCTTCAACCTCTCTACTCGACATGAGCCCGACGATCGCCGTCATGGGGCATCGTCTCCGAGCGCAACACATTGCGCGAAGTACTTGTATGAGCGGGGAAGGTCACGTCGAGAAGATGCGCGCTGCAGCCCTCGCACTCTCCAGGAAGGCACGGGCTTTCAACTTCCTCACGGGCCCTGCTCCAGCCCACAGGTATGGCAAGAGCACGCTGATGAGAAGAAGGAAAAACAATTGCATCTATTGAATGCTCAGCGGTCAACTTGCCGCTACCACCGTCGCCACGCATAGGAACACTACGAGCAGACTTAGGCGGTTCTTGAAGGTGAACACGATTGGATCATCGTGCATCTCGCCGCGAAAGGCTAACATCCATACACGGCTGATCCAGAAGAGCAGAAGTCCGAATAGCAACCAGAGTGCGTGGGGGTGTCGATAGAGCACCCGCACATCGGATGAATTCATATACAGCACGAGAACCAGTACTGCGACATAGCCAGACGCTGCGCCGAATGAACGCAGAATGCCCAGATCCTGCGTGACGTAGCCGCGGCCCGCTGCGCAGACTTTCGCTTCGCGCAACAGCGCGTCGAGTTCGGCATAGCGCTTGACCATGGCGAGGCTCAGAAAGATCAGAATCGAAAACATGATCAACCAATCCGAAAGCAGGATGTCCCCCGCGGCGCCGCCGGCCACTACGCGCGCGGTGTAAAGAGCCGCGAGGACAAAGACGTCGACAAGCATGAACCGTTTGAGCCTGAGTGAATAAGCAAGTGTGGTCGCGAAGTAGCCGGCTAGTACCAGCTGAAAGGTGGGAGGCAGCAGCAGAGCAAAACCCGCAGAGGCGATAAGAAGCGCACATCCGAGAAACATGCCGAAAGCTAGAGATAACTGTCCCGAGGCAAACGGCCGGTTGCGCTTGTGTACATGGCGGCGGTCCGCGTCGAGGTCCATCATGTCATTGAGCAGATAGACAGACGAAGCGCAGAAGCAGAAGGAAAAAAATGCAATGCCTTCGGCTTGCAGAGTGTCCCCTTCGGTAAAACGATGCGATGCGAGCAGCGGCACGAAAATCAGGAGATTCTTGACCCACTGATAAACGCGCATTTCTCTAAAGGTAAGGCCGATTAGCGACCGCCGCTCCTCGAAGAAGAGCACCTTCTGATTGACCCTTTCGGCCGCCTCGGCGATCTGGCGTGTTCCCACGACGATCGCCCGTCTACACTGTTTCCAGACCGGCACGTCGCACAGCGCGTTGCCGCAATAGTCGAAACCGTGCGGACCAAATTCTTCGGACAACGCAGACGCCTTGTGAACACCCGACAGATTGAGTGCGTCATTGCTCGCCAGAATCCCCTTGAAGAAGCCGAAATACGAGGCTATCTCCTCAGCGAACTTGCGGTTTGCAGCGGTGCATAAATACAGGTCTCTGCCGGTTGAACGTTCTTCCCGCAGAAACTCCACGAGGCGCGCGTTATAAGGGAGCAACGTTACATCGATGGCGGCGCGCTGCGCGATCTGCGCCTTCAGATGCGCTTTACCGCGCAACAGCCAGCCGATGCAAAAGAACGCATACAGTGGATTTCGCTTTATCAGCACGAGGAACGATTCCACCAGAAGGTCGGTGCTCGTCAGCGTGCCATCCAGATCGACACAAAGGGGTACGCTCGCTTCGGCCATCATTACCTCGTGTGAGTGTGCCTGGTTGCTCGATACGTTCACGCAACGCGCGCTGCATACACGTCTCTCTTGGAGGATAGTGGTCTAGTTGTTCCATACTGTGCGTCAGGACACATTTGTCACTGCGCCGTTAAATAAACTGGCACAAAGGCTGCAACGCACTTTTCCTAAGGTTTCCTTAAGATCTTTGCCTTATCATCGTGACGGATGTACGTTCTCGCCCGCCGCCGCGCGAACTTGTTTCGCGAATTCTTCGTCTGAAGACAACGTCCATGCGCCGCGCACGCGTGCCGCTCATGTTGGCCATGAGCCTGGCTAGTTCTTCCTCCGCATGCTCGATACCAAATCAATTAGCGCAATTGCCAGCATCGTATTGGACGATGGTCAGATGCGATCGCTACAAAGCGCATAGCACGACTGACGCGCGCAGCACGCCGACACACTAGCAGAACCGGGCTGCCGGTTCGCCGATGCGCCGTGGGCGCGCATTCCTGATAATCTGATTGTCCTGGCCACGTGGCGCCCAGGTTTTGCGCGCCGCATTGCCGCCAATCGAACTGCCGATGCCCCTACTGCTTCGCCGCTTACTCCTGCTCTACCACGCACTGCGTTACGGCGCGCGCCTGATCTGGTTTGCCGCGCCGTCCAATCGCAAGCTGCACTGGATGATCGAGCTCGTCGGCCGCGTCCATTCGTTGACGCACAGCGCGCGCAGCGTTCACAGCCTGCTGCCCGCGCTCGGCCCCCTTGCCGGCCAGTTCGCGAAGACGCTGGTCGAGCGCCCCGAACTTGCAGCCTCGACATTGCACGACGCGATCGACGCGATCGATCATATGGAAACGCCGCTGCCGCCGCGTGAATCCGAGGAAGCCTTGACGCGAGCGTTCGGCCGGCCGCTCGCTACCCTCTTCAGCGCCGTCGACCTGATACCGGTGCGTAGCGGTTTCGCCGAACAGACGCATTTCGCGCGGTTGCTCATGCCGGTCAACGGTCATCGCGAAGTGGCGATCAAACTGCTGCGGGCCGGCCAGTTGCAACAGATCGGCGACGAGCTTGCGCTGTTGCGCTGGGTCGCGCGCTGGCTGGAGAAACTGTCGAGCACCGCGCGCCGCCTGCGGCTGCGGGCGCTGGCCCAAACCTTCACGGACGAGATCGTGCGTCGCTTCGATCTGCGCGCCGAAGCCGCCAACCTGAGCCAGACCGGCCATCATTTCGACGGCGACACGCGCCTCGTCGTACCCGACGTGATCTGGGACCTGTGCACCAGTCACGCGCTGACTATGCAGCGCGTCGACACGCTGCCGGCAACCGATCTGACCGGTCTGCACGCGCATCAAGTGAAGCTCGCGCCGCTCGCCGCGCATATTGTGGAAGTGGTGACCGAGCAGGCATTCGAACACGGCTTTTTTCACGCGACGCTCGACGCGCGACGGGTTCGCGTAAGCATTGAGCCGGATTCTTTGGGACGACTCGTGCTGGCCGAGTTTTCGATCATGTCGAGCCTGTCGACGGACGAGCGCGAGTTCTTCGTTCATGGCGCGACCGCCCTGTTCGAGCAGGACTACGGGCGGCTCGCCGAACTGCACCGCGACGCCGGACACGTGCCGCACGACACCCGCCCCGAATTGCTCGAAGCCGAATTGCGCACCCGAGCCGAAGCGCATTTTGCGGCGGCTGCGGATGACCGCTCGGCCGGGTCGCTCTTCCACCAACTGCTGCACGCGGTGATTCCGTTCGATGGTGCTGTTTCCGGCCAGCTCGCCACCGCGCAACGCTCGTTCCATCAGGCGGAGATGCTGGCGCGCGCGCTGCATCCGGGCGTCGATACATGGAACATCGCGCGGCGCGTGCTCGCGGACATCGCGCGGCGCGACGTCGATCATCGCGGCTGGTTCCAGCGCATTTCACGGGAGCTGCCGCATCTCGCACACATGCTGCCACGCGTGCCGCAACTGGCCGTGCGCTATCTGCAGCAGGAACACGACCGCGCGCGCTCGCCGCGGCACAACGCTCAGCTACTGGCCGACATCGGCCGCGAATACCGGCGTACGCGTGCGCTGTTGTGGGCGTGCGCTTTGTGCGGCGGCATTCTTGGCGCAGGCACGATGTTGCTGATGCGTTGATGGCTGGGCCGTTGGCAGCGCTGATGCACTGATGATTTGGCGTTGGCGTTGGCGTTGGCGTTGGCGTTGGCGTTGGCGTTGGCGTTGGCGTTGGTGTTGGTGTTAGCTTGGCCAGGCCAGGCCAGGCCTGGCCTGGCCTGGCGTTGGCTCGGCGTTGGCTCGGCGTTGGCTCGGCGTTGGCTCGGCGTCAGCTCAGCGTCGGCTGCGCCGGTGCGCCGACGCAAGACCGCGCATCAATCCGCCGTGTCCGCCGCGGCCGGCACCCTGGCGCGCGTTCTTGCGTCGGGCGCCGGCGCCCACGCGGGACGGTACTTGCGCGCGGAATCCACCACGACGATATAACGCCCAGCCCACGGCATGACCTGCCGATCGCTCTTCAACACCCACAGCGATTTGCCCGAGTCGACGAGCGCCGCATATTCCGCGTCGAGAATCCCGTAATGATCGAGAAAAGTATTGAGCGATGCAGGGATCCGCACGCACCCCTTCGAGTGGCGCACTCCCAGCAGCGGCTCCAGCCGGTCGGGGTCGGTGGCGTGCATCTGGAATCGCATCTGCGAAATACCGCCCTTGCCCCAGCCGCGCTCCGCCTGCGCCCAGCCCAGATCGAAAATGCGCATGTCACGCTTGCCGTAGCCGCGGATATGGTTCTCGTTCTCCGTGCCTTCAGAGCGGAAATCCATGTTCGACGGCGTGTGTTCGAACACTCCGAGCGGCGTGACGAAGTGGTCGAACTCGCCCGGCCGCCCGGTGGAGACGGGCGACGCGCCGATCATCTGCCAGGCGTCGGCGGGCGCCGCGCGAAAATAGATCAGGAGCGCCTGCGCGTTCGCATTGCGGTCGACCATCACGACGTATTCTCCCGACAGTTCGCCCAGCGTGTGCTCGCGCAACGCCGCTTGCAGACGGGAGGCGTAGGCACGCTGCTCGGAGGCCGGTACATTGAGCCGGCGTGTGACGTGACGGGCGAAAACATCCCGCAACGCAAACGCTCGGCGTGGATCCACCACGCCGGACGCATCGGGCGCCGCGAGGGACGCTGCATCGACGGAAAACACCGGTTCGCTCGGTGCCGCGGGCGGCGTTGCAGCGAAGGCCGCACAAGCCGATGCGGCGAGCACGACGCCGCATGCGAGCCTGGTAAGCCGGGTAAGCCTGGTAAGCCAGGCAAAGGTGCGGAGCACCCGACCGGGCGTACGCATCACGCAATACAACTCGCGCGTGGCGCGCGACAAAGAAAATGCATACGGCATACAGCCGGCTTTGCGCCGCCCGGCGACTCGTGCAAAAGTCGGGCGGTCGAATACAGGCGGGCGAGGCCGCTTGAGATGGTTCATCGCGGGTTCGCACTGATCTGATTATTATTGGTTGCTCGCAGGTTGCTGCGGCGCTCGGAACGAGGATGTTACTCAGCGCATGGCGATCTGTCGATGGAGGTTCGGCGGGTCCGCTGCGTGCTCGCCACTGTCGCGCTGAAGTTGTTTCTTTGACATTGCGCCCACGCGCGAGGAGCAGAAGATCATGAAGCAAACCGATCCAGCCGCTGTTCAAGCGGACATCGCAGCCGAAATGCACGTTACCGCCGAGTTCGACGCCAACGCGGAGATCGAGCGCCGCGTCTCCTTTCTCGCGAACTATCTGCGCAGCAACGGCCTGAAAGCCTACGTTCTGGGCATCAGCGGCGGCATTGATTCGACTACGGCCGGGCGCCTTGCGCAACTGGCCGTCGAGCGGCTGCGTGCCGCGAACTACGACGCGCGTTTCGTCGCGATACGATTGCCGCACGGCGAGCAGAAAGATGAAGCCGACGCGCAGCAGGCACTGGCTTTTATTCGCGCGGACGAGACACTGACCGTTGACATCAAGCCCGCCGCCGACGCAATGCTCGCGTCGCTGCATCAAAGCGGCCTGCCGTTCGCGGACGAAGCGCAGGAAGATTTCGTCCACGGCAATATCAAGGCCCGGCAAAGGATGATCGCGCAGTACGCGGTAGCCAGCACGCGCACAGGCGTCGTGATCGGCACCGACCACGCGGCCGAGTCGGTAATGGGATTTTTTACGAAGTTCGGCGACGGCGGCGCCGATGTGCTGCCGCTCGCCGGTCTCAACAAACGGCGGGTGCGTGCGGTGGCAAAAGCACTGGGTGCCTCCGACGCGCTCGCTTACAAGGTGCCGACCGCGGACCTCGAAGCGTTGCGCCCGCAACGACCCGACGAAGACGCCTACGGAGTCCCATACGAGACTATCGACGACTTCCTGGAAGGGAAACCTATGAGCGATGAGGCGCGCAAGATTATCTTGTGTTTTTACGAGGTGACGCGGCACAAGCGCGCGTTGCCCTATACGCCGTTCGATTGGCCGGAGGCTGAAAGCGGTGAGTGAGACAGCAGCAGGCGCAGAGCAACCACAGCGAACATCGGGTTGGGTGCGCCGCTGGGCGGGTCTTTAAATGCCTCTTTCTGCGTATTGCCCGCAACCTACCCGCACCTTACTTTCGGGTGAGGCCGGGAAGAAGGCGCAGCAGTCACTGCGCCGGTGGCGGCGAATCGTCGGTGAAAAGATCGGCGCTCGCCTCGAGCGCCATGCCGCCCAACTGCTTGCCATGAATCTGCCGCGCGATGACCTCGCCGACATACGGCACCTGCGCGTCGAGTTCGACCGTGGCATACGCGCCGGGCGTACCGGCGTCGACGACCTCGACGTTGCGGGCGTAGTGCCCCAGCTCGCGCGTGAGGAATTCACGCACTTCCTGCTCGCTGCACGACGGCGCGATGTTGCGCACGATCAGGTTCATGCGGCCTACCCTCGGCGGGTACTGCGGTCGGCGGAATGTACGTGCACGCGGCGCAATGCGGCACGCTGTCTGGCCTGCGCGGCGGCAAATTCACGGATGAGTGCGGCGCCCGCTGCGCCAAGCGCGGCCAATGACAGGTAGAAGGCAATCATTCGAATCTCCGGTAATTGGGCTGGCCCCGTTTCAGATAGCCCACTTGCGGCCATCAATGCGATACGTCACGGCGTCGTAGCGGGAAACCGCGTTAAAGGCGCCGTCAGTGCACTCTACCTGAACAGCGGGACATTCGCTGAGTAGCCAGGGCGCATGCTCGACTGTCTGGGCGCGCGCCGGACCACGCGGCGGGCCTGTGGCATGCGGACGCGGATCGCAAGAAGCGGACCGCGGCGTCCATCACCAGAGTCATCCCGCCGAGGTGCGAAAGGAAAACGTCGCTTATTGCAAGAGGCTCAGTCCGCCTGCTGAACGTTAGCCGAGCTCACCCACCATGCGTTCTTGCCTTGCGGCAATTCCACCAGGACGGCGGACGGATCGTCGACGCCGTCGTCCGCGACTTCGCACACCGTAAGTCCATCGGGTAAATGCTTCACTTCGCCAGCCGACTGAAAGAGCGCGACGCGTTGCGCATTCAGCGGACGCAGTTGGCGATACACGTCGAAGCTGATGGCTGCGGGCACATCGCCGCGAATTTGCAGCGAGTCGGCTTTGCCGCAATGAGCCGGCTCGGCGGCGAATACGGACGCGCTGCCAACGGCGCACGCGAAGGTCAGTGCGGCGAGCGTCGCTGCGGCAAAACGTGAATGGATCATGATGATTCTCCAGGAATGAGTTCAGGTGGCTAGTTCAACGGTATGCGACTCACGCTGGACGAGGCACACCAGACAAGGCAAACCGACAAGGAACTCCAAGCGGCGCACGCTGAAAGAAGACCCTCTTCAATCTGCACACGAGCGCGGCCGGGTCCATGCGAACGAATTTAGACAGCGACAGGCAGGTTCCAGGGAACGCGGCCTCAAGGCTGCGAGCCATGTCCGGCTGCCCGGCCGCTTTCGGCGCTGGTGGCGACGTCCAACCGGCTGACATCGCACGAGGTCTGGCTGAAGCCCGAATACACGACCGACCAGTCGCCGACGATCGCCGCTTGCGCTTCCGCGAGACTGATCTTGCCCTCGCAGACGCAGCGCTTGAGCATGACCGCCGCGCGCGCCTTGCGGCGCTCGCCCTGGCGGCCCGCCCACGGCAGCAGACCGAGATTGGAAGGCGCGTCCGGCGAACCGCCGAGCACCACGGGTACGCGCCTGTCCAGCGCGAAATCGGCGCTGTCGTCGGCGTCGATGCCGCGCTCGGCGAGCATCCGGTCCTTGTGCGCCATCAGTTCATTGAACGGCGGCGCAACCACGCTCGCATAGCCGGGGCGGCATATCGTTTGGCCGATCGATTGCTGCGTAACGCGTTCGTCGAGCATGCCCGCCTCCTGCGCATACACGCCGCCAACGCGCAACGCGAGCAGCCCAGTGGCGCCCAGCACCATGGCGAACCGCAACGAGCGCGCACGCCGAGACGTGAGCGCGAGCGGATGTGCTCTGAAGATCCTACCTGTGTGGTCGCTGAAATAGCCGCTGCGACGCCTGTCTGCAATCTCTGCGTTCATTCGTCGGCGCGCCCGCGGAGGCACGCACTAGTCAATTCGCAAGGTAATTAAAACACATTCGATACGTATGCGAAAAAAATGCTTGCCCAGCCGATGCGCGAACATGCGTCGCGACGAACTTCCACGGCGACGCAAAGCCGCCGTGGATCCACCGCCCGGCCTATTGCGCCACGCGTGCCTGCAGCGCCCGAATACGGCTGAGTGCCTCGGTGTTCGCCACCGCCGAATCGTACATTGCCGCGAGATCCGCCTTCAACGCGGTGCGCGAGCCGCCGTCGAGATAGATCATGTGACCCGACGGATAAAAGCGCGCCGAAAGGTTCTGACGAACCTGCTGACTGAGCAGCGGCATCTGCTGCAGGTCGAGCACCGTCTGATAGAACGGCGTGACGAAATCGTAGAAGCCGTTCGCCGACAGCACCTTCAGGTCCGGATTCAGCGCCATGACGGCCGCCAGATCGCCCGCCGTGTAAAGAATCACGTTGCCCTTGTCGTCCACGCCCTTCTGCGCACCGGTCGGGTCGATGTGGCTAAAGTCCCAGAACTGGAAGGCCTGATCGTTGAGGTCCGTGAACGCCGAGTTCGACGTGTATTTCAACTGCTCGTTCAGATAGACGTTCCACATCGTCGTATAGACGCCCGAAACCGCCGTCATGGTCGGATCGTTGCCGCCCGAGTTCGTGTCGACCTTGCCGGCTATGCCGGTTCCGATCGCGGTGACCCGGCCGTCGTATGCGCCAAGCACGAGACCTTGCGGCTTGAGCAGCGTGGTCAGAAACAGCGAATTGCCGCGGCTGTCGTACGACGCGACATCGAGACTCCACGCAAGCAAGGTCGTCTTGTCGATGCCGGTGTATTCCGCGAGCTTCTCGACCGTCGCCGAATCGGTGGTTGGGAATTTGCGCAGCGCCGCCAGGTAGTCGGTGCGAGCGAACTGCGCGACTTCCTCGGCGAACGCGCCGAGATCGGTCGGCCGCGGCGCGATGCCGAGCTTCTTGTGATACCACGCGTCCGCGGCGGCCGTGGGCAACGCGCCGACGGGATTGCCCGCCTGCGTGTAATCGAGAATCGACGACTGCAGCGTAATGCCGTTCAGATCGACACCGCCTTCGTGCAGCCGGTATGCGACGACGCAACTGCGCGCCGTGCCGTACGACTCGCCGAACAGGTACTTCGGCGAATTCCAGCGGTTGTTCTTCGTCAGGAAGCGCTTGATGAATTGCGCGATCGAATCCGCGTCCTGGTCGACGCCCCAGAAATCGCGGTTCTTCTTCGGCGCGATAGCCGCCGAATATCCGGTGCCGACCGGATTGATGAAGATCAGGTCGCTTCTGTCGAGCAGGCTGTCGGGGTTGTCTTCAATCGTGTAGGGCGCGGGCGGCGTGAAGTCCGGCATCGACGTCTTGATGCGGCGCGGTCCGAACGAGCCGAGCAGCACGAACACCGCGGACGAGCCCGGTCCACCGTTATAGAAGAAGGTGAGCGGCCGGGTTTCCTCTTTCTGGTTGTCCTGCGTGAACGCGACGTAGAACATCCGCGCGGCGGGTTCCGAACTGCTCGGGTCCACGATCACGAGATGGCCTACCGTCGCCGTGTAATTGATCTTCTTGCCGTCTATCGTGACCGAGTGATGCGTGATCGCCGCATTCTCGTCAGTGGCCGTGACCGAGTCGTCAGGCCCGTTGCCATATGCGACCGGATCGAAGAAGGGTTGATCGCCCGCCTTGTGCTTGCCACCGGCCTCCGGGGGCGTGCCCGAGGTTTGCGAATTGTGCGGCGATTGCGGACTAACGGACGTTGACTCTGTGCTTGTCATGACGACTCCCTGGGTACGTTCACGTCTTGTGCCGGTGCTGCGGGTTCCTGCTGACTATAGTGCGCCGGCCACTTTCTGACCATTGGGGCTGCCGAGCCCCGTGCAGGCGTCCCAGCCGGACGACGCCGCGAAGCTGCCGTTGTTGCCCTGCGTGATGTCGTTGCATACGCCCGCCGCCTTATAAAGCTTCGGGTTCACGAAGCCCGCCGGCTTGCCTTTCGCCGCGTTGATGCGGGCAATCAGCGCGGCCCACAGCGGCGCGACCGCGCTCGTGCCGCCGACCACCGTTTGTGTGCCCGCGACGAGCACGGTGTAGCCGGTAAGCGGCGAGGCGTCGCCCGCGACATCGGGCACTCCGCGCTTCGCGAGCGGCTTCTTGCTGCCTTTCGACAGCGCAACCGACAAGCCCTCTTGCCAGGCCGGCAACGAAAAGGCGCCACTCACGCCGCCGCCGCCCGCGCCGCCTTGCGGGCCGTCATTCCAGACCACCTCATGCGTGATGGACGTACCCGATGCGCTCAGGCTCGTGCCGCCGCACGCGAGTACATACGGACTCGCCGCCGGGAAGTCGACATGATCTCCCGCGCCCGCGCCGTCGCTCGATCCGCTATCGCCCGACGCGGCGCAGACGGTCACGCCGAGTGCGGCCGCGGTTTGCAGCACGCTGTTGAACGCCTTCAGCGACTGGCTGGTCCAGATCGACTCCGGGCCGCCCCAGCTGATCGAAATCACCGACGGCTTGTTGACGGTATCGTGCACCGCACGGCTTACGGCGTCGATGAAACCCGCGTCGCTGTTCGGCGCGAAGTACACCGCAATGGTCGCGCCGGGCACGATTGCACCGACGATCTCGATGTCGAGGGTGACTTCGCCGTCGGGACCGTTAGGGTCGCCCGTCGGCTCATTGCGCGCCTGGTCGACGCTGACCGATTTCACCGTGGGCGACGGCACGCCGAGGCTCGCGAAGTACGACGAGAGGTCCGCGGGGTCATACCCGCCGCCCAGCTCGATGATGCCGACGCACTGGCCGCCGCCGTCGCCTTCGGGAAACTTGTAGAGAGACGCCAGTTCCAGCGGCGTGAACGAAGCCTGATGCGTCCGGGCCGACCGGAACGGCGGGCGGATGCGAAAGTGCGGCCGCGCCTGCGGGCGGTTGTCGAGCCCGAGCACCGCCTCGACGACGTCGTGCAGATCGTCGGGCACGTTGACCGCGCCGGTACGGCCGCGAAATTCCCCGGCCGTATGGTGCTGATATTTTTCGAGCTTCACTCCGAACGCGTTCTGGAATTGCGCGACAGTCCCGGAAAGCAGCACGGATCGCGCGGCCGGGTCGGCGCGCACCACGGTCAGGCCGTGCGCGGCCGCGAATGCCTTGACTTTGGCGATGTCGTCCGGGGACGCGCCAT
The DNA here is from genome assembly GCF_032806925.1 of Paraburkholderia kirstenboschensis. NCBI lineage: Bacteria > Pseudomonadati > Pseudomonadota > Betaproteobacteria > Burkholderiales > Burkholderiaceae > Paraburkholderia > Paraburkholderia kirstenboschensis. The sequence continues at coordinate 260,484 of NZ_CP136512.1, forward strand.
AGTCTTTTGCCAACGTGTCACGCGACAGCGGTTCCACGTTCGGGTCGCCTGCTTCTATGCGGCTCATGAGCGCGTCGAACTGCGCCTGCCGCTGACGCCGCAGCATCACGAAAACCTCGATCTTTTCCGACGGATCGCAAGCTCCGATGAGTTTCGAACCTTGTTCTACCGTTCGCTCGCTTCCGGGCAGCGGGTGCTTGGTGGCCATGTCTCGACTCTCCTGTTGACGTGACGGCGCCGGATGCAAAAGGGACACGCGCGGGGCGCCGTATCCGTTCATGCCCGACGACAGGCGGCACGTTGCTGTTTCAAGGTGCTGCTTGCACGACTTCGCAAACCTTCGGACCAATGCATTCGAACACAGTTCCGGCGCATGCGGCAGTCGGCCGAATGGCTAACGCAGCGCCGCGTCATGCGCGGTTCCCGTCGCTCCGCTATGATGCTGCAGCGGCGATCCGGCCGTTACATTGCCTCACGCGCCGTCCGCGCGGGCAATCGAAGAATCAGAGGAACCCCATGTCAATTTCGATGTATCAAGCATCACTGCCCGTGCTGATTCGCGGCCTCACCAATCTGCAAGCCATTCTCGGCAAGGCTCAGGCACACGCCGCCGAAAAGCAGATCGAACCGTCGGTGTTCACCAACGCTCGCCTCGCGCCTGACATGTTGCCGCTCGTGCGTCAGGTGTATATCGCAAGCGACACCGCAAAGGGCTGCGCCGCGCGGCTCGCCAATGTCGAAGCGCCCAAATACGACGACGTCGAACAGACTTTCGACGAACTGCATGCTCGCCTTCAAAAAACGATCGACTATCTGAAGGAATTCACCCCGCAGCAGATCGACGGATCGGAAGAGCGCGCAATCACCCTGAAAATGCGCAGCGGACCGGTCGAGTTCACGGGCCAGTCGTATCTGCTGGGTTTCGTGCTGCCGAACTTCTTTTTTCACGTGACCACGGCGTACGACATCCTGCGCCACAACGGCGTGGAACTCGGCAAGCTCGACTATCTGGGCGGCTTGAAGTAAGCGACCGGAATAAGCGGATCCGCTGGCCGCGCGGGACATTGCGGTCGCGTCCGAAGCGCGCCGGAGTGCATCGGCACCCAGGCGCGCCCGGTTCACGCGCTTTACACGCGCGGCTGAAATGCGATGATTGCCATGCCGGCGAGCGTCACCGCGACGCCGGCTGCGTCCCACAACGTCGGCCGCACCTTGTCGACGCACCATAGCCACGCGATCGCCACCGCCACATACACGCCGCCGTACGCCGCATACACGCGGCCCGCGGCGGTACCGTGGAGCGTGAGCAGCCAGGCGAAAAGCGCGAGGCTGAGCGCCCCCGGCAGCAGCAGCCAGACCGAGCCGCCCTCTTTCAGCCATCGCCACGGCAGATAGCAGCCGAGAATCTCGGCGACGGCGGTAATCGTATAGAGCAGCAAGGTTTTCATCGAAGGCGAAGCATGGCGCTGGTGTTAGTTTTGCCGCCGGCCGCGCACGGCCGTCGATGGGCGCTGTATGGGCGCTGTATGGGCGCTGTATGAGCCCCGTATCGGCGCTCTATCGGCTTTATTAACACAATCATTTGGCGCACAGGCACGCGGCGTGCGAAAGTCGCCTCACCTCCTCTGCCCTTCACGACCTGTTTACCGGCCATGAGCACAGCATCGCCCTGCATCGACATCTGCAAATTCGACAGTGAAACCGGCTTTTGCATCGGCTGCTTACGCACCCGCGACGAATGCAAGACCTGGAAGAAAATGAAAGACAAGCACCGCAGAAAAATCATCGACGACCGTTCGCGCCGCGAACGCAAGCTGAACCGGTAGCGCCCGCCGAAGCGGCGTCAATCGAGAGAAAGCCGCAGCGCGAATCCGATCAGCGCCGCGGAGAACGTCCAGCGCTGCAACGTTTGAGCAAGCGGGTGCGCGCGCATCCATCCCGCGATCCGCGCGGCGCCGACCGCATACGTGAGGTCGAAGCAAAGGCCGACCGCGAGCAGCACTGAACCCAGCTCGACCATCTGCAACGCAACCGGCCCAGCCTCGGGACGCACGAATTGCGGCAACAAGACCGAACAGAACAGCAGCGCTTTCGGATTCAGCAGGTTGGTCAGCAAACCCTTGACAAACGCGGCCCTCAACTGGCGCATGCCCGCTGTCGCCGTTGAGTCCGGCGAGCCGTTAGCCTCGTCGCGCGGCGCGCCGCCTTCCGGCAACGCGAACATGGGCGAGCGGAAAATCTGAATGCCGATCCACGCGAGATAAACCGCGCCGCCATAGCGCACGACGTCGTACAGCCACGGCGCGTTGCGCAACAGCGCGGCGGCGCCGCAAGCGGAGAGCGTCACGTGGGTCGCACGCGCCAAACCGAGCCCGCAAGCCGCCGCGAAGCCGCTCTTCACACCGCGCCCAATACTCGTTTGCAGGATCAGCGCCATGTCGGGCCCGGGCACGGCATAGACGACCAGCAGCGCGGCAATATAGACAGCAAGCAAGTGTGCGGAAATCATGGGAGCCTCTTCGATTCGAGGCTCTATCTTGCTATTGCCGACGGAGGTTTTGCTGGCGAATTTCCGGGGTTCGGGCTGAAAGTTTGGCGGAATACGCTAACATCGCGTTGTGTTCGCCAGCTTCCCACCAAAACAAGAAAAGCATCCGCAAACCCATGTCAACCGACCTCGATAAGACCGATCGCGCGATCCTCGCGGCGTTGCAGAAAGACGGCCGCATGTCGAACGCGAAACTGGCCGAACTGGTCGGCCTGAGTGAAACACCGTGCGCGCGGCGCCTCAAGCGTCTGGAGAGCGATGGCTACATCGGCCAGTACCGCGCAGTGCTCGCGCGTTCGGCGCTCGGCTTCGGCGTGGTCGCATTCATTCTCGTGCGCTTCGCCGTGCACGACAAGGATCTGGCCAACCGCTTCGAGCGCGAGGTGCAGGCAATACCGCGGGTGATAGCGTGTCACAACGTGTCGGGCAGCGCGGACTATATCCTGCAAGTGGTGGCGCGCGATCTGGACGACTACGGCAGCTTCATGCGCGACCAGATGCGCAGTCTGCCGGGCGTGACGTCGGTCGAATCGGCATTGTCGTTGCGCGAAGTAAAGGCAGACGGCGGCTTGCCGCTATCGTGAGCCCGAGCGTGGCATAGTCACGCCATTTCACGCGGCGCGCGCCGCACCCACGAACACGGAGTACCGAATGGACAACCCCGGCAACCTCGATCACGACAAAGCCCGCGCCGAAGAAAGCGCTGCAATGGAGCGCGTATTGACCGCGACGCAACGCGTGAAGACAGCGTTTGCATCGTTGCAATCGCAATTTCCGCCAGCCGGCAGCGGCAATCCCTCGCAATTCGCGCTGCAGACTTTCGACGCCGCGTTGCAGGAACTGGAAGACGCGCAGGCCGCGTTCGACGAACTACTGGGCGATCTGCTCGACGGCAATCGCTAATGGCCCGGGAATGCCCGTGCAATAGCCGGGTAATAGCTCACGAATGGCCTGTGCATAGCTGCGCAATAGCCGGTGCCTAGCTGGTGAAAAGCCAGGAATGGCCGGGCAATAGCTGTTCAGTAGCCGGGGAATGGCCGCTGAATAGCCGGAAAACGTCCGCTGCCTGCCGGTTGCTTGCAAGCAGCGGCGCCCGGCGACGGTTCGCTCAGCCCGCGTTCGTCTCGACCACGGGCTCGCACAAAATCGGAAAGTTCACCGAGTTCGCGATGTAGCACTTCTCGTGTGCGACGTGATGCAGGCGCCGCGCGAGTTCCACGTCGCCGCCCGGCTGAATGACGACGCGCGGGCGCAAAACGATCTGCGAAAAGCGCCCTTGCTGCGGACTGTCGAGCATGGTTCCTTCGGCGTGATCGCGGTACTCCACCACGGCAATGCCCGCGTCCGCGCAAAGATGCAAATACCACAGCTTGTGACACGCCGAAGCCGATGCGACCAGCAAGTCCTCCGGATTCCAGCGCTTTGCGTCGCCGAGAAACGCGGCGTCGGACGAGCCTGGAATGTCGGGCTTGCTTCCCGCGGCGATCACATGATCGCGGCTGTAGTCGCGATATCCGGAGGTGCCGGTGCCGAGGTTGCCCGTCCACTGCACGGAGACTTCGTACTTGTGCTCACCGTATCCCATGCGCGCTTCCTGTAATCGAATGAACCGGTTGGTGGGGCGTCCATTCTAAGCCGCCCGCGCCAGTTGATCCGCCCCTCGCGGCTCGATCTATCGCGGCGCCGTGGGCCTGCCGCTCAGGTACTCTGGGATCGGGGTTCTGGTTCAGGCTCGTGCCGTTCGCCCGCATATTGTTAGGCACGCGGCCAGCGCCGGAACCCATCACGCCGGTTCCGCCGGCTCCGGCAGCACCGCCAGGCGTTGCAAGACCAGGCGTCGGGGCAAGAGTCGAGCCCACTGTTCCGGCACCCGCTGTTCCACCGCCATTGACGTTTCCGGTGGGCGGCGTAGCGCTCAAGCCGCCGTCGCCCGCGCGCGTCCTGCCCGACTGCGCGCAAGCCATTCCACTAAAGCCGGCGAAGCATGCCGCGATCAGCACCGTCCGCCCCACACCGCCAGTTGCGATTTTCATTGCTGCACTCCGTTAGGTAACGCGCCCATCAACCAGTATGACGAACCGTTGCCCGCTTCGTTCACGGTCGACACAGGTTCTGGCGGCAGTGGTTACCAAGGTGCTCGCGCGACCGGCGCCCGGGAAAAGGACAGGTTGCGGAATAGAAACGCTCCGTGCGCGTTATGATCGATCGTTACGCCATAACGGCTGATCGCGCACAATGGAGCAAGCCTACCTCCACCTCTTGCATCTGCTGGCCGGCCATCCGGAATGGATGCTCACGGTTGTATTCTTCGCGGCCTTTCTCGAGTCGGTCGCGGTCATCGGTACATTCGTTCCCGGCAGCACCGCGATGTTTCTAGCGGGCGCACTGACCGGTACCGGCTCGCTGAGCCTTGGCTGGGTCCTCGCCTGGGCAATCGCCGGTGCAATCGCCGGCGACGGCCTCAGCTTCTGGCTCGGCAGCCGCTACAAGAACCGGATCGTCAAACTCTGGCCGTTCTCCCGACATCCCGAAGTACTCGAAGCGGGTTACCGCTTCTTCGGCAAGCATGGCGCGAAGAGCGTGGTGCTGGCGCGCTTCGTCGGACCGTTGCGCGCGATCGTGCCGGTCGTCGCCGGAATGCTCGGCATGTCGCCCGTGCGCTTCTACGCGATGAACGTCCTCTCGGCGCTGCTGTGGGCGCCGGCGCATATCTTGCCGGGCGTCGTGTTCGGCGCTTCGGTGCTGCTCGCCGGGGCCGTCTCGTTCCGGCTCGTCGTGATCCTCGCGCTGCTCGTGGGCAGCGTCTGGCTCAGCTATCGCGCCGCGGCTTTCCTGCTCTCGCACGCCAACGCGTGGTCGAACGCGGCCGGCCGCCATCTTGGCAGCTGGGCTTGCCGTCACCCTGGACCGCTTGGCCGCGTCGCGCGAAAAATGCTCGACCCGCAAGCACCGGATGCCACCAGCGTCCTGCTCGCGTCGCTGGTCGTGCTGGTGTGCGCCGCACTGTTCTTCGGGGTGCTTCATCAGGTGATCGCCGGCGACCCGCTCACGCATGTCGACGAGTCCGTGTATCGCTTCATGCAATCGGTGCGCACGCCGTGGGGCGACGCGGTGCTCGCCGGTCTGGCGACGCTCGGCGCCAGCGCGACGCTCGCCGCGCTGATCGTCGCCGTCACGCTGTGGATGCTGTTGGAGCGGCGCTGGCGCACCGTCGGCTACTGGCTTGCGGCGGTCGTCTTTTCGCAGATGCTGATCTTCGCCTTGCAGTTCGCGATGCAGCGCGCCGCGCCCAACGGTCTCATGACGAGTACCTACGCGTTTCCGAGCAACCACGTAGCGGCCACGGTCATTGTCTATGGGTTTCTTGCGTTCCTGCTCGCGCGACGGGTCGGCATGCTCGAAGGATTGCTGGTGGTCACCGCGAGCACGCTTGTCGTGATCGTGGTCGCCCTTGCGGGCGTGTACTTCGGCCGCTACTGGATGTCGGATGCGATTGGCGGCGCCGCGCTCTCCTACGTGTGGGTGGCGATCGTCTCGCTCACCGCAATGTTGCGTCATCCGCAGCCGCCGCCGACGCGCCGCTGGATGCCGGCAGTCGCCCTCGTGGTGCTGCTCGCGAGCATTGGCCTGCAGTCGGGTCTCGGCATGATGGCGCCGCCCGGCACGCCAGCGCCTCTGCCGCTCGCGCGCGTGACGCAGCAACAGTGGACGCTTTCGGTGTGGAAGCACCTGCCGTGCTATCGCTCGGATATGGGCGGCGACCGCAAAGAGCCGCTCACGCTCCAATGGGTATCGGACAGCGATGCGATCCGCCGGCAACTGCGCGGCGAGGGATGGCTCGAAGGCACCGACGTGTCCGCCCATAGCCTGCTCTCGCTGGCCTCGCCGGATGTGCCCGCCACTGCTCTGCCCGTACTGCCGAAGCTGAACAACGGAGTGCCGTCGTCGCTCGTTTTCATGCGTCCGGGCGACACTCGCGATGAGCGCGACGTGCTGCGCTTCTGGCCGAGCGGTTATGCGGTCGGCGACGGCGCGGCTGCGGTGCCGCTGTGGGTCGGCGCCATTGCACATGAACGGCTGTCGCATTCGTCGTGGCCGCTCAACATTCTGCGCGTCGACAAACAGGTGTCGCCATTCGACACTGGCGTGAAGTTCGTCGAGGGCCTCGGCGCCGGGGTTGTCGCGACGGTGAGCTGTCATGGCGTGCCGGTATCGCTGCTTGCCTCGATGACAGAGTGACCCACGCCATTCGAACGACGCGTCGACCGAGCGCTGTACTGCATCGCCTCATCCATTTATCAGCCTCGGCGCATGCCGGCGGCGGGCTGCTTCATGCATGGAAGATAGAAAAGCTCGTCACGAAACGCAAGGAAACAATTAGACATGCCAGGATTTTCACGACTACCGGTTTCATGTCTTTAAAGCGATAGAAAAAGCGTTCTCTTAGGTCATCATTTCGCCAACTTCAACCTGAATTTATTTGGCTCGCGCATTGCAATTCCATATAAAAGCGGGTTAATAATCTCTCCATCGGCGCACTGCGGGATTCCCAGCACGCATGCATGAAATGCCGTCGCGCGTATATCGCCTGCAAAAGCGCGGTCGTTCGGAGTCCGATATGCGCTGTGCCGTGAACAAGTCGTTCAGGACATCTGCGAGCACACCGTCCGTAGTCCTGCTCGCAGTTTCGCCGTAACGAGTTGATGTAGCTTCGAAATACGGAGAATCCATCGTGAAATGCTCAAGCGCAAACCAGAGAGTAACGCTGATCGCGCTCGCCATGCTGGCCGGCTTGCCGGTCATGCTCCAGGTCGCGGTTCCCGCCGCCCATGCGCAAACCGCGGCGAAGGTGTCGAACCAGCAGCTCGATTCGCTGACCGCGCCGATCGCGCTCTATCCCGACGCACTGCTCGCCCAGGTGCTGATGGCATGCACTTTTCCGCAGGACGTTTCGGCCGCCGCGGCCTGGTCGAAAGCAAACCCGAACACCAAGGGCGACGACGCGGTCAAAGCGGTCGCCGCAGAGCCGTGGGATCCGAGCGTGCAATCACTCGTGGCATTCCCCCAGGTGCTTGCCACGATGGCCTCGAAACCCGACTGGGTCGCGCAACTCGGCAATGCGTTTCTTGCGCAGCCGAACGACGTCATGGACTCCGTGCAACGGCTGCGCAAGCAGGCGCAACAGGCGGGCAATCTGAAGACCTCAGAACAGCAGAAGGTTATCGTCGAGCAGAGCACTATCCAGATCGTGCCGGCCAATCCGCAAGTCGTGTACGTGCCGACGTATAACCCGACTGTGGTCTACGGTGCGTGGCCCTATCCCGCGTATCCGCCCGTGTATGTACCGCCTCCTCCAGGCTATGCGGTCGCGAGCGGACTCGCCGCGGGTCTTGCGTTCGGCGCGGGCATTGCGATCACGAGCGCGCTGTGGAGCGACGTCAACTGGAACAATCACAGCGTCAATATCAACGTCAACCGATACAACAACGTGAACGTGAACCGGCGCCTCGACGTGAACAGCAACACGACACGATGGAATCGCGATACCACGTTCAACCGGAACGCGTCCGCGAATATGAGTGGCGCGCAGCGCGACGCTTACCGCGGGCGCGACATGTCGGCATCTCGCGCGCAGGCGCAACAGACCTTGCAGAACCGCACTGGCCAGAATCTGGGCGGGAGCGCGAGCGAGCGTTTGCAGGGCATCCAGCACGGCGGCGCCAACGCCGGCAATATCCGGGCGAGCGCACAGAATGTGAATCGCGACAATGCGCTGCGCGGCGCCGGCAACGGCGCGGCTGCGCAGCAGGACATTCGCCGCGGGCAAGAGAGCCGGCAAGCGCAAGCCGGCACACGCAACGGCCTCGGTGCTGGCGGAGGCGGACAGCAGCGCGGCGGCAGCCTGGGCGCTGGCGGCGGTGAGCAACCTCACGGCGGCGGCTTCGGTGCGGGCGGCGGCGGACAGCCGCACGGCGGCTTTGGTGCGGGCGGCGGCGGACAACCGCGCACGGGCGGCTTCGGTGCCGGCGGCGGCGGGCAGCGCCACCTCGGCCGGCAACGTTGAACGATACCCAGGAGCCGCTCATGAACCGCATTCACTCGATCCGTGTTTTCCTCGCGAAGGTCGCCGCACGGCGCTCGTCGCGTCGTCTTGCCTGCGCTGCGATCGCAATGTCAACGCTATTGTTCTGCGCCGCACCGGCGCAAGCCCAGGCCGTCTATCCGACACCGGAAGCCGCGGCCGACGCACTCGTCGACGCGATCGCCACCAACGATCACGCGGCCATGCAGCACGTGCTTGGCAAGAACTACAACCGTTTCATTCCGACGAAGGACGTCGGCGAGGAGGACATCTACGAATTTCTCGGCGCGTGGGCTGCGGGCCATCGGATCGTCGACGACGCAGCGCCGCTTCACGGCCGCCCGAGCAAGCACCTGTCTGTGGGCACGAGCGGCTGGACGTTGCCGATTCCGCTCGTGCAGGCGGCCAACGGCTGGCGCTTCGATCCGCCGGCCGGCAGCGACGAAATTCTCACGCGCAGAATCGGCCGCAACGAACGCGCAGCGATCATGACCTCTCTTGCCTATCTCGACGCGCAGCGCGACTATCGCGCGTCGACCGGCCACTATGCGCAGCGGCTGCTCAGCACGCCGGGGCAGCATGACGGTCTCTATTGGCCCACCACTGCGGGCGAAGCTGAGAGTCCGCTCGGTCCGCTCGCTGCCGCCATGCCGAAGACCGGCTCGCTCAGCAAGGACGGCTACCACGGTTATCACTTCCGCATTCTGACCGCACAAGGACCGCACGCGAAAAGCGGCCCGCTCGACTACGTCGAGAACGGCGCGATGACGGAGGGCTCCGGTCTCATTGCGTGGCCGAGCGAGTATGGCAAAACTGGCGTGATGAGCTTCATCGTTAATCAGGATGGCCAGGTTTATCAGAAGAACCTGGGTCCGGATTCGGCGCGAAAAGCGGCAGCGCTGAAATCGTTCGATCCCGATCCGACATGGGAACCGGTTCAGCCTTGAATGCGCCGCCAATCATGCAACGGCAAGACGGCGGTGGCGCATCGTCGCAGCAGATCACGGCAAATTTGCCGACCACGTTTGGGGCCTCCATGGCCTCGCACCCTCCCGCCGCGTCGCGTCGCGTCACGACCGGTGCGGCAGACGCAGACGACTATGTCCGCGACATGACATCTTAGATTACAAAAACCCTTCAGTATTCCGGCAGGCAGACGTAAACCAGACATACGCCCCTTGGGAATGCGGAATTGGAAATGAAAAACATCAAGGTATCGACGCGGTTGCAAGCCGGTTTTGGGCTGTTGACGGCACTAATGCTAGTGCTCGCCGGCATCGCTCTATATGGCCTCTCGGAACTGGACGCGAGTCTGGACGGCATCGCTCGCGTGAATAACGAGGAAACGCGTCTTGCGAACGAGTTGCGCTCGTCGATTCAGGATCGCGCCATCGCGCTTCGAAACCTCGCGTTGATCAGCGACCCGCACGATGTCGCGCAAGAGGCGGAACGCATGAAAAAGCAGGACCAGCTTTACGCGGACGCATTCCAGCAACTCACACGCATGTTCGCCGAAGAGCCCAGCACGGCTCCAAAGGAGCGTTCGCTGCTTGATCAGATCAAGCAGGATGAAGCCGCAGCGATCGTGCCGCAGCGCAAGGCGATGGACCTCGCACTGGCGCAGGACACCGCCGGCGCGATGCAGGAGCTGTTGCAGAACGCACGTCCGCCGCAGCGAGTGTGGCTCGCGCACGCAGTCGAGCTGGCGGCTCTAGAAGACCAACAGAATAAGGAAGCTCAACAGAGCGCTGTCGCCACTTACGCCAAAGTCCGCACGATGGTCGCGCTCATTGCGGGTATCGCCGTCCTGCTGGGCATCGCCACCGCCGCGCTGATCTCGCGCAGCATTCTGCGCCAGTTGGGTGGCGAGCCGAGCGCCGCGCAGGAAATGGCGGCGCAGATTGCCGAAGGCAATCTCACGGTCAGCGTGCGAGTGGCGCCCGACGATCAGACGAGCCTGATGGCTTCTCTGGAGGCAATGCGCGAGAAGCTCACGTCGATTGTGTCGGGCATCAAAACGTCGGCGGAGTCTATTTCCGTGGCTGCCGGCGAGATCGCGCAAGGCAATCAGGATCTCTCGCAACGCACCGAGGAACAGGCCGCATCGCTCCAGCAAACCGCGGCCAGCATGGAAGAGCTGACCTCGACGGTGCGCAACAATACCGATAACGCGCGCCAGGGCAGCACGCTCGCGTCGGCGGCTTCGGCGACGGCGGCCTCGGGTGGCGAAGTGGTTCAGCAGGTCGTGGCGACCATGCATGACATTTCGTCGAGTTCGACGAAGGTGACCGAAATCATTTCGGTAATCGAAGGAATCGCGTTCCAGACAAATATTCTTGCCCTCAACGCGGCAGTCGAAGCCGCTCGCGCAGGCGAAGACGGCCGCGGCTTCGCGGTGGTTGCCGGCGAAGTCCGCACGCTCGCGCAGCGCAGCGCGACAGCGGCAAAGGAGATCAAAGACCTGATAGAAGCGTCGGTGTCTCATGTGGCAAACGGCTCTCTGCTCGTCGAAAACGCCGGTCAAACGATGGGCGAAGTGGTGCGCTCGGTGAGACAGGTGACCGACATCATGGGCGAGATCGCGTCGGCATCGTCCGAGCAGACCAAGGGCATCGAGCAGGTCAACGTGGCCGTCACGCAGATGGACGAGGTCACTCAGCAAAACGCTGCGCTCGTCGAGCAAGCCACCGCCGCCGCGCAGGCCATGTCGGACCAGGCAGAAAGCCTTCGTGCGGCGGTGTCGATCTTCCGCGTCGATACGGCACAGCAGGCGGTGCAAAGCACGGCGCGCGCCGTTGGAACGAAGCCGGTGCGTGCCGGCGCGACGTTGAAGAAACCCGCGCCGTCGAAGTCGAAACCGGTCGCAGCTTTCACGAAAGCGGCCGTGCCGTCACCCTCGGCTCCGACGCAACCCAAAGAACGCGAATTGCAGGCCGCAGGCGCGGACAGCTGGGAAACGTTCTAAGTTCTTCCCCCTGATAGAAAACCGGCCTGCGGGCCGGTTTTTTTATTGCTCCAGGCAAGCGTTCACGCCGCGTCCCGCGCGGGTCTACGCGTTGAGAAAAAAATCTCACCGGCGACGATGGTGCACTGCAGTGTGCTCTGCCGATTCGCGCATGCTACAAACGTACCGTACGTTTCAGGCTTCGGAGACACGCGCCGGGTAGCGGCGCAGAATGTCTCCGCACCCAGTTCGCGCTGAGTTTGCCCGGAGGCTCGTCATGCCCTACGTTCCGTCAACGAGACATATCGACCGCATATGCAACGTCATAGAAGGACGGACGACGCGTGCGGGCGTCGACGGGAAGCGGCTTGCGTCGTCGTATAAACGCTCGCTCGAGCAGTATCACCTGGATCCGGGCGCGACCGCCGGTCCGCGCATTCTGACCGTGCCGGAATTGCGCGACGTGCAGCACCGCGAGGAATCGTTTCTGCGCGCGTCCGGCCAGTGCCTGTCGCGGCTGCACGAGATGGTGCGCGAAGCCGACTACTGCGTGATGCTGACCGACGCACAAGGCGTGACGATCGACTACCGCGTCGATAAAGACCGCCGGCACGACTTCAAGCGCGCCGGGCTTTATCTCGGCTCATGCTGGTCCGAAAGCGAGGAAGGAACCTGCGGTGTCGCGACGGTGCTGCTCGACGCCGAGCCCATTACCGTACATAGAACCGATCATTTTCGTGCGGCCTTCACCACCCTCACATGCAGCGCATCGCCGATTTTCGGATTGCATGGCGAATTGCTCGGCGTGCTCGATGCGTCGGCCGTGCGCTCCCCCGACGACCGCGAAAGCCAGCGGCTCGTCAACCACATCGTGCGGCAAAGCGCGCTCCTGATCGAGGACGCCTGCTTCCTCAACGCGGCAGCGGATTGCTGGGTGCTGCTCGCGCATCGCAACCGGCATTACGTCGAAGCGCAGCCCGAGATCCTCATTGCCATCGACGCCTGCGGCCACGTCATCGCCGCAAACCGCCGCGCGCGCGAATGCGTGCCGGCGCTCAACCAGTTGCCGCGTCACGTGTCGGAGATTTTCGACGTTCCCACCGAGCGTCTGTTCGATGCTAAGGCAGGCCGCGGTCTCGTCTCGCTCAGACTGAACGACACCGGCTCGCCGCTCTATGCACGAGTACGCCAGCCCTCCTCCACGCTCATCGCGCGACGCAAGACGGCCGCGCCGCGTGAGAACAGCAGTAGCAGTAGCGCTGACAGTGCCGCGCCGCACGCTACACCGGTCCTGGCCGATGGCGACGCGCTCGAACGCCGCCGCATCGTCGATGCAATGAACGACGCGAAGTGGCGCACCGAACTGGCCGCACAAGCGCTCGGCATGTCCCGCGCGACTTTGTACCGGCGCATTGCGAAGTTGCGCATCCTGCCGCCGCATAAGTGCTAGCGGCGCTGCACCGATTCCCGTAGCGGGCGTAGAACCCGCGTTGCCACTGAAGTCCGACTATCCGATTCAAATGGAGGAGCAACCATGTCTGAGAACACAGCGAATCAAGCGATATCCCAGGTGCTCGAAAGCCTTGAAGCCGCGCTGAAACGCGGCGACACGCAGGCCGCCGTCGACCTGTTTCAGCCCGATTGTTATTGGCGCGATCTGGTCGCGTTCACATGGAACATCAAGACGCTCGAAGGCCGCGAGCAGATCGCCGCGATGCTCAATGCGCAGCTGGACGCGATCAAGCCGTCGAAGCTACGGCTTGCCGAGAACGAAGCGGCGACGCAAGCCGACGGCATTGCGCAAGGCTGGATCACTTTCGAAACCGGTGTCGCGCACGGCAGCGGTTTTATTCGCCTGAAGGACGGCCGCATCTGGACACTGCTTACGACCATGGCGGAACTGAAAGGCCATGAAGAGCCCAAAGGCCCCAGGCGGCCCATGGGGGCCGAGCATGGTGCACGCCGCGACCGCACGAGCTGGAAGGAGCGGCGCGAGGCCGAGCTCGACGCGCTCGGCAGGTCGGAGGAACCGTATTGCCTGATCGTCGGCGGGGGGCAAGGCGGCATCGGACTCGGAGCGCGGCTGCGGCAGCTTGGCGTGCCGACCATCATCATCGATAAGAACGAGAGGCCCGGCGACGCATGGCGCAAGCGCTACAAGACGCTCTGTCTGCACGATCCGGTCTGGTACGACCATATGCCTTACCTGCCTTTCCCCGACAACTGGCCGGTTTTCACGCCGAAGGACAAAATCGGCGACTGGCTCGAGATGTACACGAAGGTCATGGAGCTGAACTACTGGGGCTCGACCGTGTGCAAATCCGCGGGCTACGACGAAGCAAAAGGCGAATGGATCGTCGAAGTCGAGCGGGACGGGCGCGACATCACATTGCGGCCGAAGCAACTCGTGCTCGCCACCGGCATGTCGGGCAAGCCGAATTTCCCGAGCTTCAAGGGCATGGATGTGTTCAAGGGCGAGCAGCATCATTCGTCGCAGCATCCCGGTCCGGACGCGTATCACGGCAAGAAGGTCGTCGTGATCGGCGCAAACAATTCGGCTCACGACATCTGCGCGGCACTGTGGGAAGCCGGCGTCGACGTGACCATGGTGCAGCGCTCGTCCACGCACATCGTCAAATCGGATTCGCTGATGGAGTTCGCGCTCGGCGATCTTTATTCGGAGCGCGCGGTGGCGGCGGGCATGACGACCGCCAAGGCGGACCTGACTTTTGCCTCCATTCCGTATGCGATTCTTCACCAGTTCCAGGTTCCGGTCTTCAACGCAATTCGCGAACGCGATGCGGCGTTCTATGCGCGGCTCGAAGAGAGCGGCTTCATGCTCGATTTCGGCGACGACGACTCGGGCCTGTTCATGAAGTATCTGCGTCGCGGCTCAGGTTATTACATCGACGTCGGCGCGTCCGAACTCGTCGCCGACGGCAAGATCAAGCTCAAAAGCGGCGTGGACGTGGTGGAACTGAAAGAGCATTCGGTGCTGCTGAGCGACGGCAGCGAACTCGAAGCGGACCTCATCGTGTATGCGACAGGCTATGGTTCGATGAACGGCTGGGCAGCCGATCTCATCTCGCGCGAAGTGGCCGACAAGGTCGGCAAGGTGTGGGGACTCGGCTCGAATACGACGAAAGATCCAGGTCCGTGGGAAGGCGAACAGCGCAACATGTGGAAGCCCACGCAGCAGCAGGCGCTGTGGTTTCATGGCGGAAACCTGCACCAGTCGCGGCATTACTCGCAGTATCTATCTCTGCAACTGAAGGCTCGCATGGAAGGCATTCCAACGCCTGTGTTCGGGTTGCAGGAAGTGCATCACCTGTCGTAGGCGTCGACATAGTCGGGCCGGTTCTTTGTTTGGCCGGCCCTTCTATACCTCCATTTCCGCGAGCAGGAAGTCGACCAGCGCGCGCTGATGCACGTTGAGCACGCCGCCGGAACTGACAAGTGCGAGCTCAGTGGGCGGCAAAGGCGGAAAGCCGTTGCATACGCGGTGCTCGGGGAGTACCGCTGTGGTCGGCAGAACGGAAATGCCCAGCCCCGAAGAAACCGCTGCCTGAATACCCGTGAGGCTATGGCTTCCGAATGCGATTCGCCAGCGACGATGCGCCTTGTCGAGACCCCGGATCGCGCGCTGCCGGTAGACACAGCCTTGCGGAAATAGCGCGAGAGGTATGGGTTCGTCTGACGACTCCTCCGGCGCTGGAGCATGCGCGCCTCGCACCCATACGAGCGACTCCGGCCACGAAGCCAGGCACTCCCCGCTTGCCGGTTCGCGTTTAACCAGCGCGATTTCAATCTCACCGCCCGAGAGCCTGCGTTGCAGTTCGGCGCTCATGCCTGCCACCGTTTCGAGCCGCACTCCTGGTTTCGTCTTGACGAAGCCGGACAACATCGCCGACATACGGCGCGCGTCGAAATCCTCCGGTACGCCGATGCGAAGCGGCGTGACCGCGACGTCGCTCGTCAACGCATCTTGTGCTTCCTGCGCCAGCGCGAGCAGCCGCCGCGCGTATTGCGCGAGCAGTTCGCCGTGCTCGGTTGCCGTCACCTGATTGCCGGTACGGTCACGCATCAGCAAGGTGCGCCCAACGAGTTCTTCGAGCCGCCGAACCTGCTGGCTCACCGTGGATTGCGTGCGATGCACGCGTTCGCCCGCGCGCGTGAAACTGCCTTCGTCGACGACGCAGATGAGCGTATTCAGCAGGTCGAGATCAAGCATGATGTGCTCGCTTCGTTATTGAAGGTGCGACTGACGTCGAGAGATTAATTTAATTTTCAAATATCTGTCAATGCGCCTAATCTTGACGCCATTCACAGATCCACTCACGTCGGAGTCCATCCATGTCACTGCACAACACCGCGCGCCCGCGCTGGCTTACGTTCGACTGCTACGGCACGCTGATCCAGTGGGACGAAGGCTTAAAGGCGGCCGTGCGCGAAATTCTCGAAACCAAGCACGGTCACGACGTCGATCCCGCAAGACTCATCGCAGTGTACGACCGGCACGAGCATGCGCTCGAACAGACTCCGCCGCATCGCTCGTTTCGCGAGGTGGCAGGCGCTGGACTTCATCTCGCACTCACGGAACTCGGGCTGCCCGGCGACGAACGCGATGTCCGCACATTGACCGACCGCATCTCCGCCATGCCGCCGTTTCCGGAAGTAGTCGATACGTTGCGCAGACTGAAGCAAGACGGTTACCGCCTGTGCATCGTGTCGAATGCCGATGACGACGTCATAGCCGGCAATGTCGCACAACTCGGCGGCCATATCGACCGCGTCATCACCGCTCAGCAGGCGGGCGCCTACAAACCCGCGCGACGGCTGTTCGATTATGCGCACGAGCAACTCGGCGTGACGCGCGACGAAGTCGTGCATATCTGCGCGAGTCCGCATCTCGATCACGCGGCCGCGCGCGACGTGGGTTTTCGCTGCGTGTGGATAGATCGTGCGACAGGCCGCACGCTGCTGCCCGACTACACGCCCGATGCAACGCTCTCCACACTCGATCAGGTGCCGGCGCTTTTCGCTTCGCTCGGCTGGTGACTTTCAGGAACTACGACCATGGCGCACACGCTTTCATCCATTGGCGCGGCCAATCCGTCGCCGACGTTGCGGCTCGAATCCGACGCCGTCAACGAAGCACGAATCGAACTCGCGGCATGCTTCCAGCTGGCGGCGCAGTACGGTTTTGAAGAGGGAATCTGCAATCACTTCTCGGCTGTGGTGCCCGGGCACGACAACCTGTTCTTCGTGAACCCGTATGGTTATGCGTTCTCCGAAATCACCGCCTCACGGCTGCTAGTTTGCGATTTCGACGGGCATGTCGTAGCCGGCCAAGGCAAGCCCGAAGCAACCGCGTTTTATATCCACGCGCGTTTGCATCGGTTAAAGCCGCGCGTGAAGGCCGCGTTTCACACGCATATGCCCAATGCCACGGCGTTGTGCCTGCTCGAAGGTCCGCCGCTGTTGTGGCTCGGGCAGACTGCACTGAAGTTCTATGGCCGCACCGCAGTCGACGAGAACTACAATGGGCTCGCGCTCGACGATTCGGAAGGCGACCGCATTGCGGAGACCATCGGCGATGCCGATATCCTGTTCCTCAAGAATCACGGCGTAATGGTAGCCGGAGAGAGCATTGCAGAAGCGTGGGACGACCTCTACTACCTGGAGCGCGCGGCGCAAGTTCAGCTAAAGGCCATGAGCAGCAATCGCCCACTCAAAGCCGTGCCGCACGACGTAGCGCAGCGCACTTATGAACAGATGCGCGCCGGCGACAAGGAAAGCGCACGCGCTCATCTGGACAGCGCGATGCGCGAACTGCGCAGGCGCGCAATCGCGTTCGACCAATAGAGCTATTTGCGCGCCCGGTGCGCGGCGGCGACTGCATCCAGTCCCGCCATGACGAAGTGGACAAAGTCTTCCACGAGTGCATTCTTATCTTTTGCAACGGCGGGCAGCAACGCTGCCTGCATCTGCCGCGGCGCAATCATCAGCGCGATGCAGGGCAGCACGGTAAACATCAACGCTCGCTGCACAGTCGGCTCCTGCGGATTCAACTGCAATACTTCCCCCATCAAACCGAGCAGAACAGCGGCTTTTGGCCGCACAGCCTTTTCGATGAGCGCCGGAATTGCGGGCGACGGAGACAGCACCTCGCGCAACATCAGCATGAAGCCCCAAGGCGCGCTCGTGCTGGTGGACAGGCCGACGAATCGCGAGATCACCGCGCGCAACTTGTCGCGAGGCTCGCCCGCCCCTCCTGTCAGCGCGGTCAATTCATCGAGGCTTACCACCTGACGATGCGCCTCCACGAGTGCCGCCTCGTATAGCGCCTCGCGACTACCGAAGTGATAGTTGACGGACGCCATCGGCGTGCCCGCTCGCTCGCATATTTCCTTGCTGGTGGCATCGGCGAAACCGCGCGCTGCGAAAACCTGCCCCGCAATATCGAGCAGATGCTGGCGCGTCGCCGCTCCGTCAGGCCGGCTCACGCGCTTCACTACTTTGGACCGTTGCGGTGTCTCCGGTTCTTTCAATCGCTTCGTGCGAGGCTTGGCGTCGGGCTGTACTGCCTGGTCCGCTTGTTTCGTCGCTTTGGCATGTGGTACTCCCTGCGCTTTTCTAGCCTTTTGTTTAGGATCGATGTGCCTGGCGGTCGTCACTGGTTTTGTCGGCATGGGGAAAGTCCTGCTGCAAAATAGTTTGAATTTGAATTCAAATTCACATAGCATTAATTCTACTGCATCCTGGCGGATTGGACATTCAGGAAAAGCATCACGAATGGCACTTCGCGGCGATGGACTTCCCGACGATGGAAATGGAATGCATGTTGAACACGCGCCGCGACCGCGGCACGTAGAGTGGAACGAGATCAATGAAGAACTTCATCACATCAATCAGGCACCCCGCATGGGCGTTGCTCATCGGCGTCCTGCTCGTGGGCTGCTCGTATCGCGACGAGAACGCATACCAGGGCTATGTGGAAGGTGAGTACGTCTACCTGGGTTCGTCGCAGGCGGGCAAGCTCACGCAATTGCAGGTAACGCGTGGACAAACCGTCAACGCAGACACGCCGCTTTTCGCTCTGGACGTCGTCGACGAAACGGCCGCACTTCAGCAGGCGCAGAAGCAACTCGCGGCTGCGCGCTCGCAGCTCGCTGACATCCAGACCGGCAAGCGCGTGCCGGAAGTCAACGTCAATCGCGCACAGCTCGCCCAGGCTGCTGCCAACGCGCGCAAAGCGGCGCTGCAACTCACGCGCGACGAAGCGCAGTACAGCGCAGGCGGTATTTCGAAAGCTCAACTCGACGATTCGCGTGCTAATGCGGACGCCACTTCGGCGCAAGTGCGTGAACTCACGAGTCAAGTGGAAGTGGCGCGTTTGCCCGGCCGCTCGCAACAGAACAGCGCGCAGCATGCGCAGGTCGCAGCGGCCGAAGCCGTGGTCGAGCAGGCGCAGTGGAAGCTGGATCAGAAGCGCGTGAGTGCGCCCGCCGACGGACTGATCTACGACACGCTCTATCGCAACGGCGAATGGGTGCCGGCGGGCAGCCCAGTCGTACAAATGCTGCCGCCGCAGAACATCAAGGTACGCTTTTTCGTGCCCGAGACATTGGTCGGCGCACTCGCGCCAGGTCGCGAGGTAATGATGCATTGCGACGGCTGCGCAGCGGATGTGCCGGCGAAAATCACCTACGTTTCGAACAACGCGGAGTACACGCCGCCAGTCATCTATAGCAACGAAAGCCGCGCAAAGCTCGTTTTCATGATCGAGGCGCACCCGTCCGTTGCGGATGCAGCAAAACTTCATCCCGGCCAGCCGGTGACGGTGGTGCTCAAATGAGCACTGATTCCGGCGAATACGCCATCGACGTGCACGAACTGAACAAACATTTCGGCGACAAGCACGTCGTCAACAATGTTTCATTACAGGTGGCGCGTGGTGAAATTTTCGGTTTCCTCGGACCGAACGGCAGCGGCAAGACCACGTGCATCCGCTTGATGTGCGGACTGCTCACGCCGGACTCGGGCACCGGCACATGCCTCGGCTACGACATCCGTCGTGACAGTGCGCAGATCAAGCGCAATGTCGGTTATATGACCCAACGGTTCTCGTACTGGGAAGATCTGACCATTCGGGAGAACCTCGACTTCGTTGCACGCATTTACCAGATGCGCAACCGGCGCGAAACGGTCGACAAATCGCTTGAAGCACTCGGACTGCAAAGCCGCGCGAACCAGATGACAGGGTCGCTTTCGGGAGGTTGGAAGCAACGTCTTGCGCTCGCGGCATGCATGCTGCACGAACCCAGATTGCTGCTGCTCGACGAACCGACTGCGGGCGTCGACCCCACTGCGCGCCGCGACTTCTGGGAAGAACTGCACCGCCTCGCGGCGCGCGGCATATCGGTACTCGTCAGTACGCATTACATGGATGAAGCCGAGCGCTGCCACAAGCTCGCCTATATCGCCTATGGAAGGCTGCTCGCGCAGGGCACGTCGAGAGAGGTAATCGAGTCGCAGGATCTCGCGACGTGGTCGATTCAAGGCGAACACCTGAGCGAACTGTCAGAGAAGCTGCGTGCAACGCCCGGCGTCGATCAGACAGTCGTATTCGGCGCCGCACTGCATGCGAGCGGGCGCGATCACGCGGCGCTCGAGCGCGCCATCAGGCAGGCCACCGCTGGCACGACGCTGCGCATGGAGCCGATAGAGACAGGGCTTGAAGACGTGTTCATCTATCTGATGAGTCATTCGAAAGACAACTTCGGAGCGCAAACGTGAGCACAGGTACTGTTTTTTCGTTGGCGCGCTGGTGGAGTGTGGTGCTGAAAGAGTTTCTTCAATTGCGGCGCGATCGCGTCACATTCGCGATGATCGTGGGTGTGCCCATCGTTCAGCTCGCGCTATTCGGTTTCGCAATCAACACCGACCCGAAGCATTTGCCCACTGCCGTCATCGCGCACGATCAGAGCGAGTTCTCGCGCAGCTTCATTGCGGCAATGACCAACTCGGCTTATTTCGACATCGTCGAAACGCTGCCAAATGAAGAAGCCGGGCGCCGCGCGCTCGCGAGGGGCCGCGTGCAATTCGTGCTGAACATACCTGTCGACTTCTCGAGAAAGCTGCTGCGGGGCGAGCACCCTTCGCTGCTGATCGAAGCCGACGCGACCGACCCTACTGCAACGCAAACCGCCGTTGCCGCGCTGCCAAAACTCGTGCAACCGGTCGCCGACAAGGACATCACAGGACCGCTCGCGCATCTGAATGGCCGGCAAAGCGCATTTGGCGTGCAGGTTCACAACCTGTACAACCCTGAAGGTATTACTCAGTACAACGTCGTTCCCGGACTCATGGGCGTTATCCTGACGATGACACTCGTGATGATGACAGGGCTTGCCGTTACCCGCGAACGTGAGCGCGGCACCATGGAAAACCTGTTGGCCACGCCGGTTCTGCCGATCGAGGTCATGACCGGCAAGATCGTGCCGTACGTCGCCATCGGGCTGATCCAGGCGTCGATCATTCTGTTTGCGACGCGCTTCGTGTTTCATGTGCCTTTTGTCGGCAACCCGGTGGCAATTTACCTTGCCGCGCTGCTCTTCATTGCCGCGAACCTGACGGTCGGAATCACACTGTCGTCGCTCGCACAGAATCAGTTGCAGGCCATGCAGCTTACTGTGTTCTATTTTCTGCCGAATATTCTGCTGTCCGGTTTCATGTTCCCGTTTGCGGGTATGCCGCAATGGGCTCGATTCATCGGCAACCTGTTGCCGTTGACGTATTTCAACCGGCTCATTCGCGGCATTTTGCTCAAGGGCGACGGATGGGCGGACCTCTGGCCATCGGTGTGGCCCATGGCTCTTTTTACCGCAATCGTCATGGCGATTGCGGTGCGCTTCTACCGGCGCACGCTCGACTAGGAGAACGTCCATGAAAACACTTCTTGTTGCCTGCGCAGTGGCTTTGAGCGGCTGCACCGTGGGACCGGACTTTCAGGCACCTGCGGCACCGGGCACGCAAAGCTATACACGCGAAGCATTGCCCGAGCGTACTGTCGCATCCGGCGGAGCGGCGGGCGCCGCGCAAACGTTCAGCCTGACGCCGGGGCCGGCGCCCATGTGGTGGCGTCAATTCCAGTCCGACGCACTGAACCGTCTCGTGGACGAAGCGTTGCGCGGAAGTCCGACGCTCGCGCAAGCGCGCGCCAAGCTGATCGAAGCGCGTGAAAATTACACGGCACTCGCCGGTGCCGCGCAATTCCCGGGCATCGACGCGACTGTTTCCGGTGCAAGGCAAAAGGTCGACCCCGCTGCATTCGGTATTCCGCACGTCGAGAACCCCGGACCGTTTTCTTTATTTAGCGCATCGGTCAGCGTTTCATATGTCTTCGATATCTTCGGCGGCAATCGGCGCGCGCTTGAAGCAAGCATGGCGCAAGTCGACTACGAATCGTATGAGCTCGACGCCGCACGGCTCGCCATTGCGGGAAACGTAGTGTCTATCGCCGTGCGCCGCGCGTCGCTGCAACAACAAATGGCGCTCACGCAGCGCCTTGCCGACGCGCAGGCACATCAACTGTCGATCATGGAAGCGCGTTTGGCTGCCGGCGGTGTGTCGCAACTCGACGTGCGCAGCCAGCGCACGTTGCTTGCACAAACTCGCGCCTCGTTGCCGCCGCTGGCAACACAGTTAGCCGCAGCCGACCATCAGTTGGCGATTCTGCTCGGGAGAGCGCCATCTGAAGCGGATTTCGATCAACCTACTTTCGACGCGCTGCACTTGCCTGTCGATATTCCAGTTGCTTTGCCGTCCACCCTTGCTCGTGCGCGGCCGGACATCAAGGCGTCGGAAGCTTTGCTGCATCAGGCCAGCGCAAATGTCGGCGTCGCCACGGCGAACCTGTACCCGCAATTCGTGTTGTCGGCGGGAATCGGCTCGGAACGCACGCGCATTGGCGACATTGTGAATGGGCTGAACGTCTGGAATATAGGCCTGAATCTGACCCAGCCCATTTTTCACGGCGGCGAACTGCACGCGAAGAAACGCGCGGCGCAGGCTGTATATGACGCCGCGTTTGCGAACTATCGGCGAACCGTGCTGGAAGCATTGCAACAGGTCGCCGACTCGCTGACGGCAATGCAAAACGACGCACAAGAACTTCAGGCGCGCACCGACGCCGCACAGGAGGCCCAAACGAGCCTTGGGGTTGCAGCTCAGCAATATGCGGCAGGCGGAATCAGTCAATTTGCTCTTCTCGACGCTCAACGTCAGATGTTGCAAACCGCACTCGATCAAACGCGGGCTCAAGCAAACCGCTTCACCGATACTGCTGCGCTGTTTCAGGCTCTTGGCATGCAGCCTGGCACCCCGCTTGACACCCCGCTTGGCAGCGAAACAACGTCGACTTCGCTGGGCAGCAATCCATAACGCCTGCTGCCTTTGCGTGGGGCTACAACTGGGCTTCGATAGCCGCCTTATCGATCACGGACCACACCTGCCCAATTCTTTCCAAGCGAAATTCGTAGAAAACATTTTCGGTGAAAGTCACTGTTCTGCCGTTGACGTCGAGACCGAGGAATCTTCCTTTCGGTGTGCAATTGAAGCGCAGCCGGGCTGCTACATACGCAGGGTCGGTAACCATCAGTTCAATGTCGAAATGAAGATCTGGAATCTCGGCAAAATCCCTCTCCAGCATCGTGCGATAGCCTGACAATCCGATCCGCTGATCGTTGTAGTAAACGTCGTCATGGACGAATTGCGTCAACCTGGTCCACTCCTGGCTGTTAAGGCAGGCAATGTAGCTTCGGTACACGTTGGAGAGATCGGGCTCGGTCATGGCAAGGTTCCATTTCTCGTCTAGGTGAGTGGGTTCCAGCATAACCGCTACAAACCTGGAATTGCTCGTCGCGCTGCTCGAAACGACGCGTACTGCGCGCAAGGCATACACATTGCTGCCTCATCGCGGTGCGGCGCGCTCCCTGTGTTGCTTCAACAGACGTTATTTCACGACCATGAAAATTTCGGCTTTGTGCGTCACCGCGTGTGCAGTCGCGCTGACCGTGGCGTTGGCCGGTTGCAACCGCTCCGGTACTTCGTCGACAGATCAGGCGAGCGGCGCGGCCGGATTGAGTGGAGCCGCGCAGAGCGGCCCCGCCGTGTCCGCGCCCGCCACCGCGGCGAGCGACGCGCCTGCCGGTGCCAGCCAATAGATTTTTCGGTCGCTGGTAGCCGCGCCACTGGCGCATTGCCGACATGCGTTCGATCCCTTGCATGGCGAGGAATAGCCGTTGCTTGACACTGCGCGTTGTCGCGCATTCCCTCCCACCCGCACTGATACGGAGCACCCTTATGAACGCTGTTGTATTGAATCAGCCCGAAGTTCGTCAAGAAGGCAATGCAATTGCTGCCTACGAGATCGTAACGAAAGCAGTTGCTGGCATTGAGAAAGTCGTCGAACTGAACGTGCAGACCGTCAAGACGTCCTTGTCCGAGCAACAGGCGCTCGTGAATGCCGCACTTTCTTCGGTGTCGCTGGATCAGGTAATCGACCTGCAGTTCCAGCAAGTTCCCGCCGCAATGAAGAAAACCTGCGCGTATTGGGGGCATGTGGAAGACATCGCCGTGGATACGCATAACGAGCTTGCGGGTGTGCTCCAGGACAGCGTACGAGACTACCTGTCCACTCTGTTTTCGTTTTTCGGCAGCGCTGCTTCGATCGGCATTGCATCGGCTGGACGCACGACCGTAACAAGCCCGCTCGCGATCGACGAGCCCCCGGCCACGCGAAACGAGCCTGTCGCAATCCTGGACAGCTCCGGCAATGTCGTTTCATCCGGCGGGCGAACCGACTTGCACTAAAGCAGCCAACGGCGGCGCGGCAACGGCGCGTCGCCCTGCCGCGCCTCTCCTGTCCGCCGACCGGGCGAAGTCGCGCCGTCAGCCACTGCACTCAACGTTTCGCGACATTTGTCCTGCAATTAGGGTCTTTCCTGATATCTAAGTTTTGCGCATTGTTATCATCGGACTAAGCATTCCAGGCAAAGGCGCGTTGCCCGTCAGCCCCCAAGTGGCCTGAGCGCTTTCGGCCTCGCCTGATTCCCACCGCAAAGAAGATTTCCCAATGGATAGACTATGAGCAGCGCACGTTTCGCGTCGTTTTGGCATGGCCCACAGCTTTCGGCCTATGAGGTGGCCTGTCTAAGTTCGTTCACCGCCTATGGCAATGCTGTAGCGCTTTATACCTACGACAACGTGGAGAATCTACCCAAAGGCGTGATTGCCAAGGACGCAAGCGCAATTGTGCCGCGCGACGCGTTAACAGCGTTTTCCATTAACGGTATTCCGTCAATGGCGCATTTCACCGACTATTTTCGCTTCGTCATGTTCACTAAAACGGACGAAGTGTGGGTCGACACAGACATGCTGCTTTTGCGCGCATTCGATCGAATCCTGGAAGGCAACATAATCGGGCGAGAGTCGGCCGCCAGCATATGCACCGCTCTGCTGCGGCTCGACCCGACTGATTCGCGCCTGCTGGAGCTTCTACAACGAATAGAAGCGATGAAAGGCACCTCCATAAAATGGGGCGACACAGGTCCACGTCTGCTTACGTCCGTATATGGCGTAGAAGCGGGCGCGCCGGAAAGCGACTTCTATCCGGTACATTTCGACGATTACTACAAGGTGTTCCTTCCGCAGCATTTCAACGAGTGCGCGGCATTGTGCGCCGACTCGTACGCGCTGCACCTCTGGAACAATCGCGTTGTGAAGATGGGTTTGTTCAAGCGGATCGGACCGCCGCGCGGCTCGTTCCTGCATCACGTCTTCGAGAGAATCGGCGCAAACAGTCTTTTCCGGGAGTTTTATCCGGCGAACGTAATGCAGGCGATGATAGATAACGTAGAGCAAAAGGTCGGGCGCGACGAAGGCTTCCGCAAGCTCTTGCAGATTGGCATGCCGGTCGTAAAGACGGCAATTGTGAAGCGTCTGGGGGTTTGAATACTCGAGCGGCCGCGTGGCCATTCAGTCATGCGCCACGCGCAACTTCGATGAGTTCCTTCACGCGTCGCGCGATATTCGTCAATATGTTCTGCGACGGACCGCCCTGCTGCTTACGGTGGGGCATGCGCTGCAAATCTTCCCAGTCGCTTTCGAGCGCGCGGGCATGGCCCTCCGGTGCGAACGGCCAATCCATTGCGACCGCGCGTGCACGCGCGGCGCTCTGGGCTTGCCCAGAGCGCTCCACATACGCATTGATAGCCGATGCTTCGCGCTGCGCCGCTTCTTGCGAAGCCATAGCAATGAAGTCGTCGGGTCCTTCAATATGGACGCACCACAATTGTTCGCTCACGCGCGTTCCTCGCTGAATACTGTCATAAGGCGCTGCCCTTCAACAGTTCCCACTTCAGGTCCTGAAAGCAGGGGCCCTGCGTCGCCTCACTGAACTTCACATCGTTGTGTTCGCCGTTCCATTCCATCACCTGCACCTTACCGTCACTGTCGACTGTTACGTCCCACCCAATGCAGCGCGCAAACGGCACCTTGCGATGAAGTTGCAGAACGGTGTCGGTGCAATCGCTGAACGCGGGCATCTTCAGGCCGGCGAACCTGACTTTGGAATCGGGGTGTTCTTCCGTCGCGCCCCAGTCGCTCATTAAGCCTTTACGAGCGAATTCGCCAGTGACGAGGTCCACGGGCACACAAACTTCGTCATCCACCGTGATGTGTGTATGACTCGCCCTCCCCACGCGCAAAAACGCGGCGCGAAGCGAGGCCTGGCCAAGGTCATCCACCGCCGTGGTAAGGCGCAATGTCGCGACCGAGTTGGGGGCGAACGCGCTCAGCAATGGGTGCTGAACGATGAACTTCTGTAGGACTCCGTTGCCGAGCGATTTGATGAGATCGGAGTCGAACGATTTTCGGTCGAAGAAATGAATGCCTTTTCCTTGCCCCGAACCGTCCAGTTTGAAGACGACCTTATCGCAATCGCGGAACACCGAGTGCTCGAGTTCGTGCTCAGGAACCACCACGTTGCGGTCCGTAAAGAACAGGCCATTGGCGAAGTAGGCAATGTCGGGAAACGCGTCACCGCCGAAGATAACCCGCGACATGGGTTTCAAGTTCGAGATCCTGCCGTAGCCGCCTTTCATATTGGGCACGACTACACCGCCGTAGTAATTATCGGGTATCCAGCCTTCCTTGAAGGTACCGCTGAACGCAGCGTACACGCGAAGCCAGGGCGCGTAGATCGAATCGCCGAATACGTCGAGTGCGTAGGTGTCGGCTAGCTTGAGATTCGCCGGGTCCGCTGGCCCGTATTTCTTCTCCAGTTGCCGCAGGACGTGTTTCGCCTGCACGCCATGCACCCGGTGGAATGCGTATCGCCCAACCCTCTTGATCGAACGTCTGGCCACTCTCTCAACGTCGAATAGTTTCATAGTCCCCTCCCCTTCCTGATTATGCTTGAGCGCGGCACGTCCTGTACTGCATTACTGGGGCCTCGATCCAACGAACGGATTAGTAAGCGTTGGGATGATGCAGCCCCTTGAATACAGTCGCGAAAATTATTTTGACGTCGAGCGCGAACGACCAGTTTCGAAGGTAGTACAAATCGTGCGCTACGCGGCCCTCCATCTTCTCGATGCGGTCCGTCTCCCCACGAAAGCCATTGATTTGTGCCCACCCGGTAATACCGGGCTTGATCCGATAGCGGTGAATATAGCCCGATACGATGTGCTGATAAAGGTCGTCGTGCTCGAGCGCGTGCGGCCTCGGCCCCACGACGGACATGTCGCCGCGCAGCACGTTAAAGAACTGCGGCAACTCGTCGAGGCTCGTACGCCGCAAGAACCGTCCGACTCTCGTGATGCGCGGGTCGCCGCGCGTAGCCTGCTCGAGAACCCCTTCCTTCTTTGCGTGCAGGCGCATGCTCCGGAACTTGTAGATCATGAAGACGCGGCCGTCCGCGCCCTTTCGGCACTGCTTGAAGAACACTGGACCGGGCGAGCTGAGCTTCACCGCTATCGCACACGCGAGAAGAATCGGCGAGACAGCAATCAATGCAATCAGTGCGAAGATTCGATCGAACAGTTCTTTCTTCACCAGTGCATTTGGCGGCAACGGCGAGGCGGCCAAGTTGATGGTTGGAAAGCCCAGCAACTCGGTCACGCTTCCATCGAAAAGGGCAAGCGCCCGTACGTCCGGCATGAAGCGCACATTGATCAGATCGTTGCGGAATTCATCGACCAGTTCCAGAATCGCGCGCTCTTCCGACAAAGGCAGCGCGAGCCACACTTCGTCCACCTGCTGTTCGCGCACGTATTTCGCGAAGGCGGCGCGCTGCTCGAACACGGGCACGGACATCGTGGTTTCCTTGTCCGGACGCAGGTTGTATACAGCGTTAGCACGAAAGCCCGCGGCGGGCTCCATCTCCATCTTGCGCAAGATTTCGTCGCAGTGTTCGCCGCACGCGGCGACGGCTACCTTCTGAAGATTCAACCCCGCGTTGCGCACTCGTCCGAGAAGAACGTGGGTCACCATGCGGCCCGCTATCATCCCGCCGCCAGCGATGCCGGTCCAATACACGAACCATAACCGGGAGACGAAATCGATGCGGTGCAAGGAGAACATCAACGCAAGCGCGCAGGCCTGGACGACTAGCCAGCCAAGCGCCACCTGTCCGGCGAGAACCCGTTTCGAACGGCCGCGCCATGACTGATAGACACCCAACGCCGGAAACACAGCGAGCGAAAACGCCGCCGCGAAAGCGACAAATGCCAGGTAGAAGTTCCGTTGCGCGAAATCATCGAAGCGGATGTGAGACGCGGCAACCGCGCCTCCGAGGATCATCGCCACATCGAACAGCCTGGCCATCAGACCTGTGATCAATCGCATAGCAGTTCCCTCGTACGCGCTCTGGTTCGCCACGGCCGATTAACCGGCACGGCCATACTTATCGTCGAATCGAACGATGTCGTCTTCGCCGAGATAGGTTCCTGACTGCACTTCAATGATCTGAAGCGGGACGCAACCGGGATTCTCGAGGCGGTGACGAATACCGAGCGGGATATACGTCGACTCGTTTTCGCCAAGCAGAAATTGTTCTTCGCCGCGCGTGACGAGCGCGGTACCGCTCACTACGATCCAATGCTCCGCACGATGATGATGCATCTGCAACGACAAGCGCGCGCCCGGCATCACGACAATTCGTTTCACCTGGAAACGGTCGCCATGATCGATCGGATCGTAAAAGCCCCAGGGGCGACGCACCTTTCTGTGCGCATCCGCTTCGGGTGACTTCTCCGCCTTGATACGCGATACGAGTCCCTTGATGTCCTGCACGTGCGAACGGTCAGCCACTAAAACAGCGTCGTCCGTCTCGACGACGATCAGATCGTTCGTACCGACGCATGCCAGCAGTCGCCCGCCTTGTGAGCGAGCGTAAGTCGCCGTCGCACCTTCGAAGAGAACACGTCCGCTCGATGCGTTGCCGCAATCGTCTTTTTCCATCGCCTGCCACACGGCGTCCCACGAGCCGAGATCCGACCAACCCGCCTCGAGCGGCACGACTACGCCTGCGAAGGGCGAATCCGGCTTGCCCAGATGCTCCATGACCGCGTAGTCAATCGAGTCCGACGGAGATTGCAAGAACGCTTCTGCATCGGGAACGACACAGCCGTCGGTGACCTTGGCGCCTTCATAAGCCCGCACGCATGCATCGTGAATTTGCGGCTGGAACTGTCGGATTACTGAGAGCCATACGGATGCCCGTACTACGAACATGCCGCTGTTCCACCAGTAATTGCCGGACTCGACATACTGCGCGGCCAACTCGGGCGCCGGCTTCTCGACAAAACGTTCGATTCGATGTGCGCCGTCCGGCAGTGCGCTGCCGAGGCGGATATAGCCAAAGCCCGTGTCCGGGCCGGTAGGCGGAACGCCGAGCGTGGCAATCGCGCCCGCGTCCGCATGGCGGGCCGCGATTTCGATTGCCTTATGGAGGGCCTTCAGATTCGCAATCGCATGGTCCGCGGGCATCGCGACGAGAATCACGTCAGTGCCTTCGGATGCTGCCGCCAGCGCGGCAAGAGTCAGGGCGGGCGCCGTGTCCCGGCGGCCGGGCTCGACGACGATGCGGGCATTCACGCCGCTTTCTCGAGCCTGTTCAAAAGTAGCGAAGTAATGTTCGGCACCGCACACAATTACCGGATCGGGCACGACGCTCCAGAGCGGATTGAAGTCGTCCATCCGGTTCATCGTGGCCTGCAACAGGGTCTTGTCGCCAATCACGTCGATCAGTTGCTTCGGGAACTGCTCGCGCGACACAGGCCATAGACGCGTGCCGGATCCGCCTGCAAGAATGACTTGCGCGAGCGGCGGACATTCCTGCGATGCTTCGTTTAGAGCTTCGATGTCCGTCTCGCCGGCGGTTGCAAAAACTTTATCCATTTATCGCTCCAAGACATACGAGCCGGGTCGCGATTAATCGCATAAGCGCTGACGAAATACGCTATACGTCGGCACCTTTCCGGCCTCACATGTGATCAATGACGGGGTGTGGGCATCAACGGGCTACGCGAGCCGTTCTGTCCGCGTAAAGCAAGGATGCACACCGGGTTCTTGTCCGTGCGCGTCCACGCTTGCGCACTCAGGCAGCAGCGGGTTGCTCACGGAAACAAACGGCATACATATCGGCGTGGCGCCAGAATGCAGATGCCACTGAAGCATTACTCGATGTGATCAATCATAGACACCTCACGCTGCACCACAGCAATCGTGGCGCGAACAGTTGAGGTTTTGGCCCGCCCGGTGGCATTAGTGTGCGCCCACGCATATAGGGCCATTGTTATCGGGGCCGTCTGTACGGCACCGCGTGGAAATCAGTGCCTATACGTGGTACCTTGATGGGCACTTGGGTAGCTCCTTCATCCAGACGCAGGACCCCAATCCCGTTCAGGTTCGTCGCCCCGTTGCGGCGCGCCGCATCTCCAACCAGGTTGTGTTCGCACGTAATGGCCATGTCATTGCAAGCTATGCGCCATTTGTTTTTCGGGAGTCGCAATGGCTTACATTTCGCTACTTGCGTTGTTTCTTACGGTCACGAATCTTGTGCCTCTTAGCGCGGTCGGCTTTGTGCCGATCATTCTGTACTCATGGCGTTTTTTTGGCCGGCGCTATCCGGATTTTATTACACCGCTGACGGCATTGACCGCCTTTATCGTGGTGTCCACGCTGCTTTACGATCCGAAATCGTTTACAGAATTCGAGTTTTACCGGCGCGACGGCAACTTCTTCATTTCGTATGCGCCCATTTTTGCCGGTTGCCTGTACGTGCATCGGCTCGATCTGAATAAAGTGCTTCGCACGTTCTTCATCTTCGCGGTGGGGATCAACATTCCGCCGTACGCGTACTACGTCGTCGAAACCGGCATACTTAGCATTTTCACGAACCCGGACAATAGCTTCGGCAGCTACTTCATCGCGCGTAACGCAGCAGGCGGATTCTTCGCAATGCTGTTCTGCCTGGGTGTTGGCTGCTATCTGCAAAAGCGCAGCAAACTGCTGCTCGCGCTGATCGCAGCCAACGCGCTAATGCTGTTCTCCACTTACAGCCGCGGGTCGCTGCTCGGCGCTGCGGCAGTACTGCCGTACCTCTATTTCGGCCGTAAGCGCTGGCTACTGGCTGTGCTGATGGGCGGCCTGATTGCGGGCTCCCTTGCAATGGCGGTTTTCCACACCGACGGGACCATCAACTACATGGGCTACCCGTTCAATATCCACAACCAGGATGCCAAGGTCGCCAATCTCAACATCCGCTATGAATGGCTGTGGCCGCGTGCCCTTGCCTATTTCGAGCAGAGCCCGATCGTGGGCCTGGGCTTTGGTTCATTCGACGATCACATCGGCACTGTAACGTCATACTTTCACCTGTTCGGTGCACCTTCGGACATCGTGGTCGAACACAGCGATTCCCATGCGCATAACTCTTATCTGAATGCGCTCGCCGAAACGGGTGTGGTGGGCCTGTTCCTCACGGCGAGCTTCTTCTGGAGGCTCGTTGAGTGGAGCAAAGATGGAGCGGCCGCGAGTGCGCTAGTTGGAGGCGGACAGAACTTTTCGGCGTTCCGATTCGTTGAAATCTCGTCCGTGTGCCTGCTGGTCATGGCGGCGACAGAGCATCGCCTCGTGTCGCCTTCGAATGTTCTGATACTCTCGCTCGTCATCTCGCTGCTGCTGGCGTCTCAATCCGCCAATGCGATCACTGCGGAATTCAATCGGCGTAAATCGCTGGTCCGCTCGCGCGTCTGAAATTAGCCACGCCTGCTACGCTGCAGCGGAAAAGTCAGTTTCCGCTGCAGCGAAACCCAACAAGAACGAGAACCCTATGTGGACTGTATTCACCAACATAGGCGATGCCGCCGTCACTTTACCCGTGGCCGCTGTCTGCGCCTGCTGGATCGCTGTTTTTAACGTTAAGCTCGCCTGCCGGTGGATCGTAATGCTATCTGCGGGCATCGCCATTGTCGGCGCGAGCAAGATCTTCTATGCCGGCTGGGGCATCTCTTTTCCCGCTTCCGATTTCCGCGTGATTAGCGGCCACGCCATGCTGTCGACATGCGTGTGGATGGTCGCGCTCGCACTGCAGCTGCAGTGGTGGCGTCTGCCGCCGTCGCTCGGCATCGTGGCTGGAATGGGAATCGGCGCGCTAACGGGCATATCGCGCTTGATGGACCTTTCGCATACCTGGCCGGAGGTGATTGCTGGCTGGATTCTCGGCGCGCTCGTAGGCCTGATTTTCCTGCGAAGGGCTCTTTCCGAGCAGTCCGAACGCGCTCGGCCCACGTGGTCGGCCGCGAGCCTTCTATTCGTCTGCGCGCTCGCCTATGGACACCAGGCGCCGCTTCAGCGGCTCATTGAAGCGCGTTCGCCGCAAATACACAGCCATGCTCACTCGATCCTGGCTCTCGCCGGCCGCGTCAAATACCGCCTTCAATCTTACGAAGGCACGCTCGCCAGGTGACGTTCGTCGACAGCCCGCTCGCGCACGAGGTACGGGCGGAGCTGTTCGATTGAGCTGCGCAGAAGCCGTGCGTCGATGAAATCCGTCAATGCGGTCTTGAAGTTCTCGGTCGAGAACCGTTCGGCATTCCGGCGGCAATTGAGCGGATCGAATAACGTAGCGTTGCGCTCAAACCGTGTTACCGCTTCCAGCAAAGACTCAGCCGTTTGCTCACCGAAGAACACACCGGTTGGCTGCTCGAGTGGCAAGCCTACAACCGATTCCAGCGCACCTCCCCTGCCGAACGCGATCACTGGCGTGCCACATGCCTGCGCCTCGACCACAGAGATGCCGAAATCCTCTTCCGCGGCAAACACAAATGCGCGGGCGCGCCGCAGATGATCGACCAGCACTTCCAGAGGCTGGTGGCCGAGTATCGTCACGTTGGGGCCCGCAACCGCCTTTATGCGCTTCATTTCCGGGCCGTCGCCGATCACCACAAGCTTGCGCTCCGGCGTCTGCGAGAAAGCCCGCACGATCAGGTCTATGCGCTTATACGGCACCATGCGCGAGGCGGTCACGTAGAAGTTCTCTTTCTGCGTGCACATGACCATGTTCTCGAGATCGACCGGCGGATAGATAACCGTAGCGTCCCGTTGATACGCCTTTCTGATTCTTCGCGCAATGAAGTGCGAATTCGCGAGCAGATGGTCCACTCCGTTCGCCGAGCGCGAATCCCAACCGCGGATATAGTGCAGCAGCGCGCGAGCCATGATGGACTTGACGCCTTTGTTCAGGTGCGATTCGCGTAGGTACTGATGCTGCAGATCCCACGCATAGCGAATCGGCGAATGCACATAGCTGATATGGATCTGGTTGGGGCCGGTCAGCACCCCCTTGGCCACCGCGTGTGAACTCGAAATAACGAGGTCGTAGGCAGACAGGTCCAGTTGTTCGATCGCAATCGGCATCAACGGCAGATATGCCCGATAGCGTTTGCGCGCAAACGGCATCTTCTGAATGAACGACGTGTTGACAGGTTTCCCCTTCACACAATCGCGGTCTTCGAGAAAGTCGACAATCGAAAAGATGTCCGCTTTCGGGAAGCATTCAATGATGCTCTTTAAAACCTTCTCCGCGCCGCCCGAAACCACGAGCCAATCGTGAACAATAGCGACTTTCACTTCAACCTCCTGTGAGATTACGCGCCGGACGCTTCAGCGCCGGCGATCCGGTTCACTCGTCCTTGGTCGCGCCTGCCTGAGCTCTTGCGCCCCATGCAAGCCCCAGCATTCCTGCAGCGCGCCGTGCGCCCGGCACGAGGCCCACCAATTCGAGCCGGACCATGATGACCATCAGGATCACGGCGAGGGTCGCCTCGCCGATGACCCGAGCCGTTGCCATGCCGATTGCTCCGAAGCGCGGCGCGAGAAGCAGCGCCGCGGCCAGATTGACGAGGCCAGAGGCCACTCCTGCAAACGCAAGCAGCCGGTCCTTTCTGCGCGGAACGAATACATAGAACGCGACGAACTCGTTGAAAGCAACGAACGGGAACATCCACGCGAAACATTGAAGAACCCGCGCGGCAGGCTCGAACGCCGGTCCGAGAATTAGCGGTAAGACAAAGGGCGACAACGTCAGTGCGCCGCAAAACACCAGTAACCCGTAGCCGAGCAGAAGAGCAGCGCCCTGGCGAGTGGTCGCATGCGCGCCGTCCTTGTCGCCATGAGCAAGTTGCCGCGAAATAGTCGGGACGAATACCTGCGACGCCGGTCCCATGAGGCTGAGAGCGATAGTCGCGAAGCGCTCGGCGGCGCCGAAATAGCCGACCTCTGCTGGCGTCGACAACAGCGTCAGCAGATAGGTCGAAGACGCCGTGAGTACTACCGAGCCGGACGAATAGCAGAACAGCATCGTCGAGCTGCGAATGAGCGGCATTACGCCTTCTATTTTCAGACGCGGCAATCCCAGTTGCGAAGTGGTAATGCCATACGAAATGATCGACGACGCCACTCCCGCAATCAGCAGGCTCGCAAGCACCCATACCGAGTCGGCAGGCTCCTTCACGAAGCTGAGCACCAGAACGAGGCTCACGGCGAAGCCGAAGACCTCGATCATGATCGGCGTACGAAAGCGCTGACGCCCCTGGAACAGCCAGCCGAGGTTCAGCGCCGAGACGATGCCGAGCAATGTAGCCAGTACACCGATAAGAGGTCGCTCAGATAACGTCGGCGAGCACATGGTGGCGACAAGGCCGATGCATCCGCCCAGCGCAGCCAGCATGAGCCGCGCGCTGACATGCAGCGAGTAGATCGAATTGCACTCCTTCACCGACTGCGCCTTTGAGACTTCGCGCATTCCGACAAACGTGAACCCATAGCTCACGAGCATCCATATCACGTTCATGAGCGACATCGACGCCAGCACACGTCCGTACTCGGACACGCCGAGAATTCTTCCGTAAAACGGCACCACGATGATGAGGTACACGTACCTCATCAAATATCCGCCGTAAACAAACGCAATGACGCTTGCGTTGTCCCGTCTTTCCATTCCGTTCTCCAAGTGCGTATTCCTGACCTTAGCGCTGTGCCACGCGTCGGCGTGCGAGCGGGTTCGATATGTAGCGAACCACGAAGTCAGAAAGTGGCGAGTACGGTACGAGGCACAGGCCGGAAAGAAACAGCGTGCCGAACTTCTTCTTCACGCTCCAGAATGGGTTGGCCACGATCGCATGCAGGTAGCCGCGCGAATCGTGCATCATCCAGCGCCACCGGTGAACGAGCGTCGCCCGATAAACGCTCGAACAGAAGATCGCCTTCTCGTGGCCGAAATCATGGAATGTCGCGGGCAGTTCGATCTCCAGACGCGACTTCGCAATATTTCTCAGGATCGCCCAACGCATGCCCAGCGCCTTCGGCGCCTTCGAGATCTGCTCCGAATTGGCGAAGGACACCGTGCCCCCGTCGGCGTTATGCACGCGATAGCCGCCAAGCGACTTGCGCACCGTAGCTACCGGGCCCACTAACGCGGCACCGTAGATCGCGAAGAAGTCGGCGCCGTAGCGATTGATTCCTGGCGCGGGAATAGGAAACACCTGCTTAAGTGCGCTTACCCGATACGCGTTGCCAGACGCAGGCGGCGACGGATACAGCCAGCCCGCCTGCAGCAGTTCTCCGCAGTTGGCGGGCGGTTCGGTGTTCGGCACGTAAGCGCCTGTCGCCGCACCGCTTGCGTCCATGACGTCGAGCCGGAACTGCACTTTCGCCCAGGAGCCGCTCTTAAAGACTTGCATTACCTCCGACACGGCGCTCGGGTACAGGATGTCGTCCGAATCGAGCAAGATCGCGTATTCCGTTTCCAGCGCGCTGATCGCGTGATTGTATGCGGCCACCTGGCCGCCGTTTTCCTGGAAGATCGCCGTAATGCGACTACCGTACTTTTCTATGATTTCCCGCGATCCATCCGTCGAACCGTCGTCGAGCACGACAACCTGCGTGCCCGGATAGTCCTGATTGAGCGCGGAATCGATCGCGGCCGCTAGATAGCGTTCGTAGTTGTAGTTGCAAATGACAACTGTGACCTGGTTCATGGCATTCGACGCTATCTGAAGTTTTTCGGTGAGTCGGAATTGCTACACAAGCGAACGGACGGCGATATACGCGAGGCGGGTTGGCGGATCGTTTCCGGCGCCATTGACTTCCTCCCGCACCCTGAACCCCAACTGCAACCGTCATTACTCCAAGTGGTCGTAATGGCGTCAATTGCACTTACTGTGCCCGTCACTGCGTCTATGAAATCAATCTTTACTTCGCGACCCGAGGGTCGCTTAAACCCCGCCACTGTCGCGGTTCGCCACCCCGCTGATCCATTGACCTGCAGCACGATGTCATTGCCGGAGCGCAGTGCGCTGCCAGATGCATTTGGACCAAATTGCAATGGATCCGCCAAACTTGCCAGCGAGCCTGAAGCAGTCGGATGAAGTACGACGAGGCTTCTCCCCGACACGTTACAAGTCCGCTTGGGCGGACCCCGATGAGTAAGACGGAAAGGCTCGTATCCGTCCCAGTGATACATCACTGACATGTACTTGTTGGGTTCGTTCCAGTGACGATCGAGCGCCCATACTGGGAAGTCGAAGAAGTACTCCGGCACGTAATGCGGATTCTTCATATACGCATCGCCGATTTCGGTTGCCAGCATGCGTTCATTCGAAGCGGGACTTCGGTACTCGCGCCACTTGCAGAAGTTCGACGCTCCGCCCTGATCGGGCCAGCCGCCGTAGACGTTATACGCGTTGTACTTCCCGATGATGCGGGCGGCAGGCAAATGCACTCGTTCGACGTAATCCTGCATCGCACGCTCGAACGGCTTCGCGTGTTTTCGTCCTTGCCGAAGTTCGGACCATGCCAGAACGTCGCCTGCGGTAACCCGCCAGGCAATGTTCCGGCCGCCTCGTTCCACGTCTGGAGATAGCGGAGGTTGAACGGCGGTGCGGAGTACTTGCGCACGACTGCCTCGAGGTAACGGGTCCACGCCCGAACATTCACGGGCGCAGAATTGCTGTCGCCGGGCACGGCGGCATTCCAGGGCGGCGTATAGCCAGGCAGCAACAGCGACTTGATGCCATTGCGACTGCGCAGGAGCAGCACAGACGGAAGATCGTTGTTGAACTGGGATCCGGTCTTTCCGCGCGCAAGCGGTGCGGCCGCACCAAAGAGGGCCGCGATTGTTCCCAGCGCCCGACGTCTGCCGACACTCTTTCGAATGCAAAACATTGGCCTGCCTACCGACATGCGCTAGCCCGCCGACGCGCGCGCGGGCACGCCCGTCAACCGCACGCCCGCCTGCCCCTTGAGAATCTCGAGCACGGTTTGCGCGGTCTGGTCCCAACGAAACTCGCGCGCACGGGCGAGCCCCATTGCCTTATAACGTTGCCGCAACAGGTCGTCTGTCATCATTAGAGAGATCTTCGCGGCAATGTCGTCCGCCGATGTGGCGTCGCAATACATAGCCGCTTCTGCGCAAACCTCCGGTATGGAGGTCAGCGACGATGCGACGACCGGACAGCCGCAGTACATGGCCTCGAGCGGCGGCAAGCCAAACCCCTCGTACAGCGACGGAAACACAAGACACCCGGCGTTTTCATAAAGTGCCTTCAGCTCGCCGTCAGTGACGAACCCAGCCCACACCACTCTCTCCGATTGCGGCTTCTCTTCAGCCAGTTCGCTATTGAAGATGCGTGCATTCTTGCCGCCGACCACTACGAACTTGACATGGTCCAGGTGTCCGAGCTTCTCTATCGCTTCCAGCACGCGTTGCAGGTTCTTGCGCGGATCGAGACTGCCGACCACGACGCAATAGGCGTCCTTCACGAGATTGAGCCGCTCGATCACCGCAGGGTCCGAGGTAACACGGTCCAGATGATCCGCAGCAGGGCTCACTACTGCGACTCGCGACTCGTCGATTTTCAGATGGTGACAGATGCGCGATCGGGAGAACTTCGACACCGTTAGAATCATCGGATCCATTCGTGGCAGCATGAAGAAACAAAGGCGGTACCACAGCACGAACTTTTTGGAG
The DNA here is from genome assembly GCF_032806925.1 of Paraburkholderia kirstenboschensis. Classification (NCBI taxonomy): domain Bacteria; kingdom Pseudomonadati; phylum Pseudomonadota; class Betaproteobacteria; order Burkholderiales; family Burkholderiaceae; genus Paraburkholderia; species Paraburkholderia kirstenboschensis. Next base: position 298,657 of record NZ_CP136512.1, read on the forward strand.
AACCCGCCCGGTACGTCATACACCGCCATGTCGTGGAGCATCACCACCTGCCGGCGTTTTAACACCGGATTCATGTTGCAAAGGTTGACGAGCCTGACGCCTCTCGCGGCAATGGGCAGTGTGATCTGTTCCCACAGCGTGCCGCGCAGCCACGGAAAGCGCCGCTGCCATTTCAACAGCGCGCCCGGTTCCCTTGTATCGCGCGGGACGAATACCTCGAGTTTCTCGTCTGGCGGAACCCGCATTTGCATCGCTCTTGTCAACTCATACGCGACTCTCTGGACACCCGTGACCGGCTGCGAAGTGAATTTACCGTTGATTGCAAGCGCCATCTGCTTCTCCGTTTTGCGACTTCATCGAACGACGTAGCAACTCGCTCACGTTCGGAGAGACCCACTGGTTGCGTCGGTATCGCCATAGTCGCTCGCATAGTTGGTTGCATAACCGTAGGTGCGAGTACTGCGCCGAAGCGGAATACCGTTGAATACAGCACCGGCGATGCGGCCGTCCGCGCGCTCCATCTTCTTCACGGTGTCCTCGATTTCCTCCTCTGATTGCATTCCCGAGCGCAACACGAGTAGCGATGCACCCGCTTCGCTTGCGATGATCGACGCGTCGGTGACCGCAAGGAATGGCGGCGTATCGAAGATCACCAGATCGAACTGGCCGCTGAGGCGCTCCAATACTTCCTTGAAGCGCGGCCTCGCGAGCAACGCGGCTGGATTATCCGGGCGCGAGCCGCAAGACAGGAAGGACAGACCGTCGATACCCGTATGCCTCAGTGCATTGCGCAGCGGCATACGGTCCGAAAGAACCTCGGAAAGTCCGCCGCGATTGTTCTGATTGAAGAGCGATGCGAGATGGCCGCGACGCATATCGGCATCGATCAGAAGAACTCGCGCGCCAATCTCGGCCTGCAAAGTCGCAATGTTGGCCGCGACAAAGCTCTTCCCCGCTGATGGAGTCGGCCCGATCACCATCAGGATGTTGTTGCGCGAATGTGCGAGATCGCGTGCCAGCGAAGTGCGCACTGCTCGTAGCGCTTCCACCGACGAATCGTGCGGGAAGCGTTCAGCAAGCACCTTGGTGCCGCCGCCTGCCACCTGTATTTCCGGTACGCCGTCCTTGGCCGGCTGAGGTAGTCCAGCTCGTGCCGCAGCGCCCGGCAGCGATTTCGCGCCGGTGTTGGTTCTGTCGAGCAACAACTGCTGCTGGCTGAACAGGATCTCGCCGAAAACCGGCACGCTCATTCTGCGTTCGACGTAACGCGGATCCGTTACGCCCGTCAGTACATGTCGGCGCATGAAGACAAGCACGACGCCGGATACGAGGCCCAGTACCAGTCCGCCAGGCAGCACCAGTATCGGCTTGGGTTTGACCGGACGATGGGGCGTAATCGCCTCGTCGACCACGTGCGCCCCGCCAGTAGTACTTGCACGCCGCACCTGCAATTGCTCCGCCTTCTGCACCATTCCCAGGTAGATCGTTTCCGCCACCTTCTGCGCGCGAATCAGATCGACGCTCGAACGTTCGGACGCTGGCATACCGTTGAAGTGGCCGTCGAAACTCGCCTTCGCGTTCTTCAGTTGCGCGAGCTGCGTGTCGACGCTTTGTACCCAACGGCTTTGCGGCGTATAGCGCTCGAGCAGCTGCGTGCGCTGCAACTGCAGCGTTGCGATCTGCCGGTCGATGTCGAGGCCGCCTTGCAGGTACGCTTGCGCTTCTGCTGTCGGCTGCATCGACTGCGAATTGGCCCGGAATGCCTTCAGCGCTTCTTCGGCTTTCCTCAAGTCTGCGAGTAGACGAGGAAGTTCTCCGTTGATGAACGCGAGCGTCGTGGTGTCGTTGAGTTGCCGGCTGGCAATTGCCGTGGCCAGGTATTGCTGGGCCAACGCATTCGCGACTTCGGCAGCCTTCGCCGCGCTGTTGTCGGTGTATTCGATCTGGAGAAGACCCGAGTCTTTCACCTTGTCGCTAACCTTGATGATCGAGTCGAAACGCTTGATCGCGTCGACGGCATTCCACCGCACCACCGTGAACTCGGTGCCCGGCCGCGCGACCAGTTCATCGACGCGCATCGAGATGCCATTAGCCGACACCTGTTTGCCAATTGCGCCATGGAGGAATACCTGATCTTGCGGCCCACGCAATTCGTAGGTATTGTCCTCTCCGGCAACCAACGTCATTTTTTCTTCTTCGAGATCTTTGGGAACGTCGAGCGTGCCGATCTTTACCTGCTCACCTCCCCACGCGTACGACTTGAGTCCAAGCCATGGCCGGGACGGCTCACCGGGCGTCGCGAACTTCTCTGCGATATCTCCGAGCAAAGGCAGTTTATGCGGCGTCACAGAGATATCGAAATGGAAACGTTGAACGACCGGCTCCAGCACGGAGCGGCTGCGCATCACCCCCATTTCCGTCACGGTCGACGGCGCGGGCGGAGGCATGTTCTCCTGATTCTGAAGCGCGAGCCCCAGCGCATTCGGTTCGGGCGGATCCACGCGAATGAGCACGTCTGCGGAATAGATTGGCGATGCGATGAGTAGATAAGCGGCAGCCAGGCTGAAAACAACGACCGTGGTAAGTACGATCTCCCAGATATGGTCGCGCATCAGACGCAGCATGGCGCTGGGGCTGAGTTGGCCGCGTTCTGTACTGGCAGTCGCCGGGAGCGAATTCAGAGGGTAGTAGTCCACCGGTTTGATCCTTCCATGTTTGATGGGCACAGTAATGAGTCGACACCGCCTGGCTGCACCAACGGTCCGCATCTCCAGCCGTCTCCGGCAGGAACGCATATGGCGTAGGCCCGACGTTTGATCGGGGACTACGTCATGGTTTGCCAAGCCAAGTGGCTGTCCACCTGCTTGAATTGATCAAAGGCTGCGCCGCCAGCAACACGGCTCGCCCCGTCTCCAGACTTTCGAACCCCCAGATCATGGAGCGACAGGTTTTCGCCGCGCTCCGCGTTTTATTCCGCACTACAAATTGTTAGCGTTCTAATACACCGGAAAACCGACCTACGGCCAACTTCGCAAAGCGCGGTCCGGCCCGGACTCACGTGAGCGATGCCTCGTCGTACGTCGTCAGTGCAAGGCACTTAAAGACACGGCAATTACTACACCTCGAGCAACCTGTTTGTGCGACAGGGTGAAGAAATTGCGCATTGCTGGCATTCGAGCGCTTACCGGGGCAATCCCTATTGCTACAGATGCTGCAGTGAAGCATAGCGCCCGTTCGAATCAGTGCATCCCCCGGGGCGTAAATTCGGGTGCTATTGGCCGATTCCGTGGAAGAGATCACCACGCAACACATAATTTAGAAAGTGTTGTAGCTATCTGCAATGGATGTAACAGAGTGATACCGCTTTCCGGATTCAGCGTTACGCGCCATTCTATGTCTCTTCCGTCGGGCCGATTCCACGTAATTCGCGCCATACGCCCGGCGAAGCTTGCCACACGGGACTTTCGGGGCCAAAACCGCCCTTCTCCGCAGTACCGGCTCACTCAGTGCTCCAGGCAATTGTTGCTGATCCGGACAGCTTTTCGTATGCCTTTATTTAGGTGCGCAAGGTAAGTATTTCCCCAATCCTCCAAATTGCGCCAAAACACCATCGATTACCGGCCACCATCGCCAGGGTGATTTGAGTACGCTAATCTCGTCACGTAGGCAGTGATTCACCCTGTTTGGAGAACTAAGCGTGACGACTTCCACCGATTTTCTCAGGTCGTACATTGATGCGCACCGGACCAGTCCAAAAGTGGCAACACGGAAAGCAGCAAAGCACATTGGGCTTTTAGTGTCCCAGGAATGCTCCATGGCGACTGCTGGATCGATCGGCGACGCATTCCGTCTGGCAAACGAATTGTCAGAAGACACAGCACCCGGCTCTCCCTATTCCCTTTCAGTGCTTTCTGAAAGCGGAGGGCTTGTGACCAGCTCCTCTGGCATATCGATCTGGACCCAAAGTATCGAGCGCCATCGGCTCGGCGAATTCCACGCGTTGTTCGTCGCCTGTCGCGACGCGGCGAGGGCATTGGAGTCCAATGACCGTCTGCTCTCCTGGATAGCCCGTCAAGGTTCTATTGCATCGTTCGATATCCAGCAAGGCGCGAACATGGTCGTCATTTGCAAGGATCCGCTGCATTCCACAGTGCCGATCTTCGTATTCGACGATGCTCCGACTACAACGCGGACCAGTAGTGCAACGCCGACAGACCTCGCCCTTGCGCAAATCGAACGCGACCTCAGTACGGAGATTGCCCGAAAGATTGCCGACATGCTGCAAACGACCTACGTCGAGTCTGACAAATTCGAACTGGACGACGCGAGCATTACCACGACAACGGAGAAGATTCGCGAATCTGCCCGCTGGATCAAGGAGAACTACAGCAATCCCATCTCCGTTGCAAAGGCCGCGGAATGCGCGGCGATGAGCAAACGCAACTATCAGCGCCGCTTCAAGTTCGAGTTCGGCATGACTCCGCTCGAATACCTGCTGCGCACCCGTTTTGAAGTTGTTCGCGCAATGCTGCGCAACACCGATCTACCTGTAGACAAGATTGCGCGGCGGTGTGGAATGGGTGACGGCAATCGCCTTGGCCGCCTTTTCAAGGAACGCTACGGCATGTCGCCTACGCAATTCCGCGCGCAGCAGCGTCTGGAAGTGGCAGAACGATGCGTCGCGATCGACGATTGACGGGCCGGCATCAACATAGCCGGGCGGCGCGCGATTGAGAGACCGCGCCGCCCTGCCGCGCGCGCAAATCAAGCGTCGCCAGGCTATCAGATATGGAACAGATAATGACAACCACCAAATCTGCGCAGTTCTCTAATGAAACCGGTGCGTCTACCCTGCGGGGCAGGGAAGCCGACATGTCGGAAGATGACGCACCCGACGACTGGCTGGTCTCGCACGACGCCGGCAAGCCAGCACAGCCGAAACGCAGACAGTCGAACGTCAGAAGGCTCAAAGAAGCGGCGAAATCGATGCTGCCGGCACCATTGTTCCTTAGCCTGTTGCATCACAAGGAAATTGGCCGCTACCCGAATCTGCGTCGGCCCACGACCTTCAACGAAAAAATCCTGCAAAAGAACTTGCGGCCCGACCCGTGGTTCGTCGAATTGACCGACAAACTCACGGTCCGCGAGTATGTCGCGAAAAAGCTAGGCGAAAAGCACGTGATACCGCTGCTGGCCGTCCCAGACGCCTTCACGAAAGAAGTGTTCGATGCTCTGCCGGATGCGTTCGTGATGAAGGCAAACCACGGCAGCAGCTATGTAGAGGTAGTCAAAAGCAAATCGGCAACCTCATTCGAACGGTTGCGGGATCTGGCAAACTACTGGCTGTCGCTCGACTTCTACAAGATTGCTCGCGAAAGACACTACCGCAAGATCAAGCCGCGTATCTTCTTCGAGCATCTGCTGCTCGACAGCAGCGGCAACATTCCCGCCGACTACAAACTGCACTGCTTCGGCGGGCGTAACGGCCGCCCCATCATCTACATCCTGGTGATCTCCGACAGATTCGGCGAGAACACAAGAGGTGATGTGTACGACGTCGATTGGAACCACCTCGACATAGCAATCGGGTATTACAAACGCAGTCCGGTCCCGGCGCCGCGCCCCAAAAACCTCGATGCCATTCTGCACGCGGCCACGAAGCTCTGCGAGGACTTCGACTATGTTCGCGTGGACCTGTATGCACCAGATAACCTGGTGTACTTCGGTGAACTTACGTTTACGCCAGGAGCAGGTGTTCTGCCTTTCACGCCGGATAGTATCGATTACGACTGGGGAAGATTAGTGCCAGACACATTCTGCCGCTGATATCAGACACACAACGCCTGACGCAGCATGTACGAATAGATGCCGATGCAACGCAAAATGAACCGGGTCCCATCCTGCAAGCCAGGCGGGACCAGGTTCATTGACTGACAAGCGACAAACTCGCTCAGGTGTCGGCGTGGCTCGACGTGAAGCTGGTAAATGCGTTGTACGGCGCGTCCACCGGTTTGCCGTTGATCATGATGCCGTAGGTGTTGTTGCCGCTATCCAGCACGTAGTACATGACCGACTGTAGGTTGTGGGTCTTTCGTGCCCCGTAGAATGCCGCAAGCCTGTCCGAGATGTAATTCCCGCGGTAGGCCTCCGATTGATCAGGGCCCGCGTTCCATTCGGTGACGATAAGCGGTACGCCATAGCGAGCCTTGCAATACGTTGGCAGGTCGAAGCCCGGACCTGAACCGTCGGTCCCAATGTTGAACAGGTCACCATACGCTTCGTAATTGTGCCAGGTCGTGATGTCCCAGCGCACCTGCGGATGGCCGCCGCTGCCGTCCGGTTGCCTGCCGTCCCACAGCGCGTCGGACGCACCCACGTCTGCAACGCAGAAATTGATGCCGCACTTCGCGGACGACTGTACCGACTTCACACCGTCGATCATTCCGCGCATGACACCGCGCATGATCGGCCAGTTTGTATTGTTGAAGTCGCTCACCTTTGAGCCCGCGGCCGTGAAGTCCACCACAGTCGCATCCTGGCGCGTCAATTCGTTGCCGCATTCGTAGATCGTCACGCCGTAGGGCGCCAACGCATTGGCGACGGTCGCGCCGACCGAGTGACCACGGTTATAGGCGGCCGACTCGCTGGCCATCACAGCGCCGCTCGCATCATATACGCCCTGATCGATCAACACCAGCAGTGAGAGTCCGGCCGATTGGAATGCCTGCGCGAGCTTCACCACAGCGTTCAATTGCTTCGGATCGTCCGTCGCGCCGACGCGGTAGCTCGTGCAATTCATGCCCTTCAGAATCGATACGACCTTCTCGGGCGTGTACGTATAGTCGAAATGCCCGTTGATGCCGTAGAAGCTTCCCGGAACAGAAGCAACGTCGATGCGCGGATCGCCACAGGGGAGCCATTGCTCGGCAACCTCCGCGTTCACATAGAACTGGCCACCGGTGCCGCGAGCCCAGATCTTGCCGCCATACCAGAGCACGAGCGACACGTCGTATGTGTTGCCGACGGTAGAGCCGTTCCTGTAAATCACGCCGTTGGCGAGCGTCCAGACATCGCCGGCGCTGTCGGTGATCGAAGCGGCCGAGGGCATGACGGTGCCGTTCGCGGATGCAGCGGCAGCTTTCGCCGTTGGGCTCGCTGAAGCCTTGGCTGCCGGGCTCGCGCCGCCGTCTTCACCGCCGCCACCACAGGCGCTCAAAAGGTAGCTGCCGGCAAGGGCCGTCAGGCCACCAAGAAATTGTCGTCGTTTTAACATGTGCGTTTTTCCCACTGTCGAGAAAGTCTCGATAAAAAAGCCAAAAATGAGTTTTTGAAGTTCGGTAGAACTGTGGTTTTTAAACAGCTCTTATTAATTCGTTATGCTTAATGATCCAAAATGGCATGTTGCATCGTCAGCACCTGCAGTAAGTGCGATCACATTGCCGGAGACAACGTGGATTGAATCGCCTGGCTTGCAGACAAAGCTGCGCCTATCGCAATGCGCTAGACGCCGCGACACTTGATGGACCAACTGGAGCAAACTCTACGGCACCATCCGCCGCTGGATCATGTGGATTGTCGCGCAAACGTTTAACCCGGAGCGTGCAAGCGACTGCACCGCTCGGAAAGTTGTTCGCTTCCAGGCCGCGACAGGGGTAAATCGTACCCGCTTACGCTGGGTAGGTCACATGGAAATTAGTCCTTTCCGGCCAAAAAGCAGGATCCTTTCCGAGAACTTCGCATTTCGCAAAAATTCCTGCTTTCTGATGATGATCGGAAGATTAGATGGATAGCACGCCCAGGCATTTGACCCCGTAAGAAGATTTCGTTTTTCATCGGACTTGCAGTAACTATTTCGCCTTCAGCCTTTTTGTCACCACCGGACGAGAAATATCTTCTTAAATCAGACGATTACATACTGAACGAGGCACACATCGCATCGCCGACGGATCGAAATTTCCTCATTCAATCGTCCTAAGAAAATTCCTTTCTCATGGTTTACTCTATTTCGTCACTAGCTTTTCGGCGCGCGGCCGGGCGGCGGCAGAGGCCCGCCGTTCTCCCGAGTTCTGCGGGCGCGGGCGCCAGTAATCAACGGCGCGAGTTATCGCGACCCCATTGAGCAAGTGTCAGCCTCGCCGAAATAACCGCGATATTCAATCACCGCGCTCGGGTTTCAAATTACGCTATTAAAATTTTGATCGAGCCTATTTCTCAATCTGTCCGGCTTTAATCAGAGTTACCGAAACCGCGCGAAATCAAATCATGACGATCCCGGCCCTCGCGACTTGACGAGTTCAGCGACCTTTCGCGCATCGTCCGGCGTAAGCGGCGTGTAGACCACCATGCCGAGGTCGGGCCGCCCGTCGACGGCAAACGCCGAGTATTCGAATCCGATCGGTCCCGCTATCGGATGCCGCAAATGCTTGACGCCTCCACCGTGGCTGCGCACGTCGTTGTCGCGCCAGATAGCTTCGAAGTCGGGGCTCAGGCGGCACAGCTCGTCAACCATCGCTGCAACTCTGGAAGCAGCGCCTGCGCGCGCGGCATCGGCCCGAAACGCGGCCACGACGAAGCGTGCAACGCTTTCCCAATCGGACTGAGCGGCGCGCACCCGCGGGTTGCAAACAATCAGGCGAAGTTTGTTGCGCTGCTCCGGCGGCAATCTGCCGTAGTCGGTCAGCATGGCAGCGGCAGCACGATTCCACGCGACTACGTCCCACGTGGCGGTCCTGATAATGGGTGGACTTAACTGCAACGAGTCGAGCACGCGCTGCAGCCTGGGCGTGACGCCTTCCGTATCCCGATAGCGGATTTCGGGCGGACGACCCAACGCGAGCAGAAACAGATGCTCGCGCTCGACGTCGGTGAGCAGCAACGCGCGCGCGATCCGCTCCGACCTCGGGACTCGCCATGATAAGCAGTCGCCCCGCGACTGAGAACGATCCGCCCATTCCCACTTCCGCCGCCTATCCCCGCGCCTCCGAAGCAATGGCGGCCTCATTCGCGGCACGCGGCGTGTGCGCGTCGGTGGTGCGACTGCCTCCTTCGGTGCATGGCGATGGCGATCACGGCTTCGTGCCGCGCCTCGCGGACTTCGCGCGAGAGAAAGGCATGCCGGCGTAATAGGTGCGGGGCTCAACCGTTGGCCCGCCGTTCATCGGTTGGATGCAGATGGGTGTTCCGGCTGGGCGCTGGAAAAAGGCACTGCCGGTGCCCGCTATCACGCGGTCGCCGATGAAGGCGTGCCGTTCAAAGACATTGCAGAAGTAATAGGCCGGCGCCTGAACGTGCCGGTCGCGAGCACGCGTCAGGAAGAAGCAGACAGCCACTTTGGATGGTTCGCGAGGTTCGCGCAAATGAATGTGCCGGCAACCAGTCATCAAACGCGGCAACTACTTGGCTGGGAGCCGACACGGCCTGGATTGCTTGCCGATAGAGATCGCGCGGAATATTTCGCAAGATAAGACCGTGCGGCGCGGCAGACCGACAATGTTCCGCAAGATCGCACGGGCGACGGTCGTGTATCAGCGCTCTTCGCCGTATCGTCGGGCTATCGCTTCGGTTCCCGCTGGCTCGCCCGCGTCACCAGGAACCGCGTGGTGACACGTTACGACCGCGATACGGCTCTGATCGAAGGTGGCATCGGCGTACGGTTTTGAGGGCTTTGTACGAATCAGCGAGCGAAGCGAAACCGCTTCATACACCGACGAGCAAGCCGTATGGTTACCGCGACATCATGTTCATACTGACGTTATGCATGACCCACACGGTGCCGCCGATCAGGAACAACGCGGCTAATGCCGTATAACCAAGCGCCATGACGTTCCAGCGTTGTCCAGCCGACATGTCGATGTGCAGGAAAAACACCAGATGCACGACAATCTGCACGAAGGCAAGAACCGAAAGCGCGATCATCGCCGTTTGTGCCGGGAAGGCGCCGCGCATTACAAGCCCGAATGCAGCGGCGGTCAACACGACGGAAAGCAGGAACCCGCCAACATAGCCGCGCATGCTGCCGTGGCTTTGCTGCGCCGAAACTGATTGCATGTGAGCCATTTACAGCACGCTCCCAAGGTAGACGAAGGAAAAGACGCAGATCCACACGATGTCGAGGAAATGCCAGAAAAGACTTAGACACGTGAGACGCGTGAGCTGGCGTTCCGACATTTCCGGACTCCGCACTATCTGCACGGCCAGCACCACCATCCACACGAGGCCCACCGTGACGTGCAGTCCATGCGTGCCGACCAGTGTGAAGAACGACGACAGGAACGCACTGCGGGAAGGTCCAGCGCCCTCGGCAATCAGGTGCGTAAACTCGCGCATTTCCAGAAAGAGAAACGCAAGACCGAGCACGAAGGTCACAGCAAGCCAGCCCAGGACAGCGGCGGACTTGCCGCGCCGGGCGCCCAGCATCGCAAAGCCGTAGGTGATGCTGCTCAACAGCAGCGCGGCAGTCTCTACCGCGACCCCGCCAATGTCGAACAGATCCTTGCCCGACGGACCGCCCGCGAACTGATGCGACATGACCGCGAACACGGCGAATAGCGATGCGAACAGCACGCAGTCGGTCATCAGATACAGCCAGAAGCCGAACACCGTATCCGACGAACCGTGATTATCGTGTGCGCCGTAGTGCGCCACGGGGATTGTTTTCTGCGACATCGATCAGGCCTCCACAGCTTCGAATTCGCGGCTTGGCACCGCAGCGGCCGCAGGGCCACGCTTACTTTCGATTTCCCGCACGGTATCGGCGGAGATGTAATAGCCGTCGTTGTCGCCGAAGCTGCGTGCGATCAGCGTGGCCACGATAGCCAGCAGTGCCGCGACAGCGAGCCACGTGATGTGCCAGACGCCGGCGAACCCGAGCACGAGACTAAACAGGCCGATGAGCAACCCCGCACTGGTGTTGGACGGCATGTGAATGTCCTGATACGCCGTGGCTTTCGCGAGACCGTTTGTCGTCTCCTTCATGTGGGCGTATGCGTCGAGCTCGTGCACTGTCGGAATGACGGCGAAGTTATAGACCGGCGGCGGCGACGCTGTCGCCCATTCGAGAGTGCGGCCGTCCCAAGGGTCGCCCGTTACATCGCGGTACTCGGGTTTTTTGCGGTTTGCCACGCTGACCCACACTTGCGCCACCTGGAAAACGACGCCGACCGCGATCAGTGCCACACCGCATGCCGCCGCAATCATCCATGGATGCCACGCCGGATTGTCGTAGTGGTTCAGGCGTCGTGTCATACCCATGAAGCCCAGCACGTAGAGCGGCATGAACGAAGCGTAGAACCCCACGAACCAGCACCAGAACGCGCACTTGCCGAGCTTCTCGTTCAGCTTGAAACCGAATGCTTTCGGGAACCAGTAGTGGAACCCTGCGAGATAGCCGAACACCACGCCGCCAATGATCGCGTTGTGAAAGTGTGCGATCAGAAAGAGGCTGTTATGCAGCACGAAGTCCGCGCCGGGAATCGCCATCATCACGCCGGTCATGCCGCCGATCGTGAACGTGATCATGAAGCCGATCGTCCACAACACGGGCGCGGAAAACTCGAGGCGCCCGCGGTAGATCGTGAACAGCCAGTTGAATATCTTCACGCCGGTTGGAATCGCAATGACCATTGTCATAATGCCGAAGAATGCATTGACGTCCGCACCCGAGCCCATCGTGAAGAAGTGATGCAGCCAGACGAGAAACGCGAGCACCATGATTGCGCACGTTGCATAAACCATGGTCCGGTATCCGAACAGCGGCTTCTTCGAGAAGGTCGCAATAACTTCCGAATAGATGCCGAATGCGGGCAACACCAGAATGTAGACCTCGGGGTGGCCCCATGCCCAGATCAGGTTCAGGTACAGCATCGCATTGCCGCCTGCTTCGTTCGTGAAGAAGTGCATGCCCATGTAGCGATCGAGCCCGAGCAGCGCCAACGCCACCGTAAGGATCGGGAACGTGGCCATGATCAGCACGTTCGAACAGAGCGCCGTCCAGGTAAAGACCGGCATTTTCATCAGCGTCATGCCGGGCGCGCGCATCCGCACGATCGTCACGAAGAAGTTGATGGCCGTAATCAGTGTGCCGACGCCTGACAGCTGCAGACTCCATATGTAGTAGTCCACCCCGACGCCCGGGCTGAATTTCAACTCCGACAACGGCGGATAGGCGAGCCAGCCGACCTGTGCGAATTCCCCGATCACGAGCGACAGATTCATCAGGATCGCGCTAATCGCCGTCATCCAGAAACTGAGTGAATTGAGGAATGGAAACGCGACGTCGCGCGCTCCGATCTGCAGCGGCACCACCAGATTGAACAGGCCGACCATTAGCGCCATTGCCATGAAAAAGATCATGATGACGCCGTGAGCCGTAAAAATCTGATCGTAATGGTGCGGTGGAAGATAGCCAGGCGAGTGATACGCGAGCGCAAGCTGAAGGCGCATCATGACCGCGTCGACGAAGCCGCGCACGAGCATCAGCACCGCGACGACGATATACATGACGCCGATCTTCTTGTGATCGACGCTCGTCAGCCACTCGTGCCATAGCCATTTCCATTTATGGAGCCGGGTCAGTGTCGCCACCACGGCGAGCACCATGACGATCATGAGTGCGCCCGCCCCCATGATGATGGGTTGATCGAACGGGATCGCGGAGAGTGTCAGATTTCCGAGCATATGCTAACCCTTTGTGCGGCAATTGCTGTTCTGCAAATCGAGGACATTGCCGTTGTTGTACTTTGCAATGATGTTGGTGAAGACCTTCGGGTCGACCGTCGAGAAATAGCCGACCGGCTCCTTCTCGCTCGGTTGCGCCACCGAGTTGTACTCGTTCATGTCGAGCCGCCGCGGCGAGGCCTTCACTTTTTCGACCCACGCATCGAACTGCGCGGGAGTGACGGCGAGCGCGCGGAACTTCATGTCGGAAAACCCTTTGCCGCTGAAGTTCGCGGAGATGCCGGCGTAGTCGCCCGCATGGTCGGCGATCAGATGAAGTTGCGTCTGCATGCCCGCCATTGCGTAGATCTGGCTCCCCAGTTGCGGGATGAAAAACGAATTCATCACGGAATCGGACGTGACCTTGAAGTCGACCGGCGTACCCACGGGAAACGCAAGCTGGTTGACCGAAGCAACACCGAGTTCCGGGTAGATAAAGAGCCACTTCCAGTCGAGCGCCACGACCTCGACCTTGATCGGCTTGACCGCCGATTCGATGGGTCGGTATGGGTCGAGTTCGTGTGTGGTGTTCCACGTCAGAATGCCGAGGAACAGAATGATGAGGGTGGGCACGGTCCACACCACCGTTTCGATCGCGGTGGAATGCGCCCACTTTGGTGCATAGGTCGCGCTACGATTGCTTGCACGGTAACGCCAGGCAAACACGAGGATCATGACGATCACCGGCACGACGACGATCAGCATGGTCATTGTCGCCGTACTGATCAGCGACTTTTCAGCCACACCCACGCTGCCCTTTGGATCGAGCACATCGAGATTGCTGCACCCCGCGAGACACGCGACGAGTCCAGCCCCCACGGGTATCAACACCCGTTCAATGGTCTTCTTATTCACCATATCTGCCTGATTTCCATGGACCGATCTGAAACGCTACAAAATGTTCTCGGCATGAAGACCAGACCAATTACTTCATGCGCGGTCGAATTTTAAGAGCGCCCTCCGGCCGGGAGCATGATCTCGGACAAGCTAAATCAAACAATGTCGGCATCGGCATTCGACGTGCGCGCACATGCTCATCGGCGAGCAGTCGCAGGTGCCTGTATGTTTGATCTGCGTCAAGTGTTGCACGCTCGCGGTGGCTCGATTAGCCGCCTCGTCAATCGCAAACACAGGAGGGGAAAAGGCCGTAATGGCGTGACAGGCGCCAGATATTCAACGGCGTGATGGAGGTATTGCAGATGGGGTCGCAGCAGGCCGCTGCATCGTGCCACTATCTGTGCGCTGACACCTGCCGCCGCTGCTTCAGGGCATGGGCCGAGCCTGGCGGGCAAGAGCGTGCGGTGATGCTCCAACAATCGAACGATTGGCGAAGCCGGGTCAGGTCGTTGCGCGCTCCACGATCTGGAAGCCTACGTCGGTCACTTTGTTTTGCTCTATGCCGGCCAGCCGGTCAAGCAGGCATCGCGCCGCGGTGAGCCCGATCCGTGTGCCGTCGACGTGCACCGAGGTAAGCTCGGGCGACGTCTCGGTCGCGAACTCCAGATCGCCGAATCCGCAGATCGCCAGTTGCGACGGCACGCTCAGCCCCAATTGCCTGGCCGCGCTCAACGCTCCAATGGCGAGCAGATCCGAGCCGCAAAAAACCGCATCGATATCGGGCGACTGCTCGATCAGGCTCGGCAATGCTGTTTTACCGAGCGCGACCGAACTAGGCGGCGCGACGAGTACTTCTGCGATGTCGCGAATGCCCGCCTGCGCGAGCCGCTCACGAAAACCGCCGCGGCGCGCGAGCGCGCGCTCGTCGTTTGCCGACACGAGCCCGGGCTTGCGCACGTTCCTTTGCAGGAAGTGCTCGGCCACCGCCACGCCGATCCGGTAATGCGAGAAGCCCACCAGCATGTCGATAGGCTGATCCGTCATGTCCCACGTTTCGACGATCGGAATGCCGACATTCGCAAGCCGCTCGCGTAATGAGTCCGTGTGGGCGACGCCCGTCAGCAGCACGCCTTCGGGCCGACGGCTCAGCACTGCGTCGAGCAGCGCTTCTTCGCTCGAATCGTCGTAGCCGCTCAACGCGAGCAGCACCTGATAGCCCGCGCGCGACATGGTCTCGCTGAACACCTGGACCGTTTCCGAGAACAGCGAGTGGGCGATGGTCGGCACGATCGCCGCAATCAGCCGCGAGCGCGACGACGATAAGCCGCCCGCAAGCCGGTTCGGCACATAGCCGAGCTTTTGCACGACCTGTCGCACGCGTTCGAGCGTTTCGGGCGCCACCGTCGCGGGACTGTTGAACACGCGCGATACCGTGATCGGCGAGACACCTGCTTGTGCCGCGACGTCGGTGATGCGCAGGCCTTTCGGGCCGCCGCGCATGCGTCTGGCGGGCGCCGCCGCGTCGGGCAGATCGGCATCGGCGGCAGCGGGCGGTTTCTGATTCGGCATGAGTGCTGACGGGAGGTTAATGGATCGCGCGCCGTATTCTAAACTGGGCTGAACCGCGCTGACTTTCGCTAAACCGCGGCAAGCCTCAGGCGGTTCAGCCAGACGCGCCGCACACCAAAGCGTGCCTGTACAACCTACTCGGTCACCGGGACAGCATGTTGCGCCCCGCGAGCGCTTTTTTCGCGGCGCAAGATCAGCAACGTAACGACTGCGAATACGAGCAGACAGGTCGCGGGAATCAGCATCGGCGCTTTCGCGCTGCCCGTTGTCTGCCGGACCCACGGCACGAGATTCTGCGCGATGAAGCCGCCGATATTGCCCAGCGAATTGATCGCGGCGATCCCGGCCGCGGCTCGCGCGCCGAACAGGAACTTGGGCGGCAAGGTCCAGAAGCACGGAATCAGCAGATACATGCACGGCGCGCCAAAACATAGCGAGATGAAGCGCAACGTGTTGGTCGGCAGAAACACCGCGCTCAGAAAACACACGACACCCAGCAGCGCCGACACCAGCATCGCGATGATTGCGCGATTGCCGGCGCCGCGCAGCCTGGAAGGTAGCCACGCAAGCACGATGGTCGCCATCAGCCACGGAATGATGTTGAGCAGCCCGTTCGTCGTATTGCTCACGCCGAAGCCTTTGACCAGCGTCGGCAACCAGTAGCTCACGCCGTAGACGGAAATCGACAGCATCATGTAGTAGAGCGCCATGCCGATCACGCGCGGCTCGGTCAGTACGCTGAGCAGCGAGCCGTGCGTCGCGACGCCCGCCTTGATTTGCGCGCGTTCGGCGTCGAGCGTGCGCGCGAGCCACTGCTTCTCGTCTGCGGACAGAAACTTCGCTTCTTTCGGCGACGAGGGCAGCACGAACAGCACGACGACCGTCAACAGAACCGACGGCAGCCCCGTGACGATGAACACCAGTTGCCAGCCATGCAGCCCTGCGAGCCCGCCCTTGTCGAGGAGCCACCCGCAGATCGGCGCGCCGACCATATTGCCGAGGCTGCTGCCCACCGTGAAATAACCGAGCATGCGCACGCGATGCCGCGCCGGAAACCACAGCGTGAGGTAATAGATCACACCGGGATATAAACCGGCTTCCGATGCGCCGAGCAGAAACCGCAGCACGTAGAACATCGTGGCGTTCTGCGTGAAAGCGAGCAGTATCGTCACGACGCCCCATGTGAACATGATGCGCGCCATCCAGCGCGGCGCGCCGTATTTGTGAAGCATCACGTTGCTGGGCACTTCGAAAATCAGGTAGCCGATAAAGAACAGCGACGCGCCGAGCCCATAGGCAACCTCGGAAAGTCCGAGGCTGCCGAGCATTTGCAGCTTGGCAAAGCTGATATTCGAGCGGTCGATATAAGCGACCAGATAAAGCAGCCCAAGCAGCGGCATCAAGCGCAGCGCAAGGCGGTTGATCAGGCGCAATTCGGCGATTGCCGGGGTCGTAGTGCTCACAGCGTCTCCTCCGGCCGCGTTCTATGCGCGGACCTGTGTCCTGCATTGGATCGAGCGTGAATTGAAGTGTGTTCAGGCGTCGCGGCGGCTCATTGCTGTTGTGCGCGCCATTGCGCATAAGCGGCCATGGTCTCCTCATTCGGCGGATAAGTGCCGCGCAATGGCCGGCCTTCGTCGATCCGCTGGGCGATGAACACCTCGAGCTGCTCCTGCTCGGCGGCATCGCGCGCGACATCGGCGGCCATCTCGCGCGGCACGATGACGACACCGTCCACATCCGCGACGACGATATCGCCCGGATAAACCGGCACGCCGCCGCAGGCAATCGGCACATTCATATCGACCGCATGATGTTTCGCGAGATTCAGCGGCGCGCTCGCGCCCGCGCACCAGATCGGCAAGCCCAATGCGGCGATGGTCCCGCTATCGCGCACCGGCCCGTCCGACACCATGCCCGCGACGCCACGCTTAGCGAGGCGCAGCGCGAGAATCGAGCCCACCGACGCCACCGAGCGCTCGCCGCGGCAGTCCTGCACGAGCACACTGCCGACAGGCGCGGTTTCGACTGCCTTGCGTTGCGGATGGTCCGGGTCCTGGAACACGCCGACGTGATCGAGGTCTTCGCGCGCCGGAATATTGCGCAGCGTGAACGCCGGACCCACCAGATTCGGCGTGCCCGGTGCCGGTTTGGCGAGTGGCGCGACGCCTTGCAAAAACACATTGCGCAAGCCGCGCTTGAAGAGTTGCGTGGTCAACGTGGCCGTGCTCACGTGCCTCAGTTGTTCGAGCGTCGCTTCGCTCACGACGATTTCGGATGCGGTCATTCAGGGGCTCCGGCTTGATTAGTGGATTTCAGGTTCGCTGCTCTTCGCGCCCGGCGCGTCGCGCGTGGCCGGTACGTTTTGCGCGGCCGCTGTTTTCACCGGCTCTTCGAGGAAGTCGAAGTCGCAGCCCTTATTCGCTTGCAATACGTGCAATTGATGCATCACGCCGAAGCCGCGTTCGAACGGCAGCTTGGGCGGCTGCCATGCGGCCTTGCGCGCGCTCAGCTCTTCGTCGCTCACTTCCAGATGCAGACGTCGCGCGGCCACATCGAGTTCGATCATGTCGCCGTCCTTCACCAGAGCAAGCGGGCCGCCGACGAACGACTCCGGCGCCACATGCAGCACACACGCGCCGTAACTCGTGCCGCTCATGCGCGCGTCGGAGATACGCACCATGTCGCGCACGCCCTGCTTCAACAGCTTCTGCGGGATCGGCAGTTGGCCCCATTCGGGCATGCCGGGCGCGCCGACGGGACCCGCGTGCTGCAGCACGATCACCGAGTCGGCCGTGACGTCCAGTTCCTCCATGTCGATGCGCGCCGCCATATCCGCGTAGTCCTTGAACACCACGGCGCGGCCGCGATGCTTGAGCAGATGCGCTTCCATCGCCGCCGGCTTGATGACGGCGCCGTCCGGTGCGAGATTGCCGGTCAGCACCGCGAGGCCGTCGCTCGCCACGACCGGATTGCTGCGCTTGCGGATCACATCGTCGTTGAAAATTTCGGCGCCCGCGATGTTCTCGCCAAGGGTCGAGCCGTTGACCGTCATCTGCGAGCCGTCGATCAGATCGCCGAGTTCCAGCAGCAGCGCACGCAGACCGCCGGCATAGAAGAAGTCTTCCATCAGATACTGACCCGACGGACGCAGATTGCCGATAACCGGCGTGATGCGCGAAAGTTCGTCGAAGCGTGCGGTCGTCAGGTCGATGCCGGCGCGGCGCGCCACCGCCACGAGATGCACGATCGCATTGGTCGAGCCCGACATGGCCAGCACGGTGGTCACGGCGTTATCGAATGATTTCGCGGTAAGAATGTCCGACGGCTTCACATCGGTCCACACCATCTCGACGATGCGCTGGCCGGTCAGCGACGCGAACTGCGCATGCCGCGAATCGACCGCGGGAATCGACGAAAAGCCGGGCAGCGTGAGTCCGAGTGCTTCAGCGGCGCTCGTCATGGTCGACGCGGTGCCCATCGTCATGCAGTGGCCAGGCGAGCGTGCGATGCCGCTCTCAATGCCCTTCCACTCGTCTTCCGTGATCTTGCCCGCGCGCAATTCGGCCCAGTACTTCCACGTGTCGGACCCGCTGCCGAGCGTGCGGCCGTTCCAGTTGCCGCGCAGCATCGGGCCGGCGGGCAGAAAGATCGACGGCAGGTTCATGCTGATCGCGCCCATCAACAGGCCGGGCGTGGTCTTGTCGCAGCCGCCCATCAGCACGCAGCCGTCGAACGGGTACGACTTCAGGATTTCCTCGGTCTCCATCGCGAGGAAGTTGCGGTACAGCATCGTGGTCGGTTTCTGGAACGGTTCGGCGAGCGTCATCACCGGCATCTCGACTGGGAAGCCGCCGGCCTGCCAGATGCCGCGCTTGACCTCCTCCACACGCTGCTTGAAATGCGTGTGACACGAGTTGATCTCGCTCCACGTGTTGACGACGGCGATCACCGGCTTGCCCATGTAATCGGACGCGTGATAGCCCATTTGCGCAGTGCGCGACCGATGTCCGAATGAGCGAAGGTCGTTGACGCCATACCAGCGATAGCTGCGCAGCTGTTCCGAGGTTTTGCGGTTCGACACTGATGTCTCCATGGTATCGCTACCATCGCGCCGCACGGTTTGCCGGCGGGACAGAGCTTTTCGGGATGAATGCGATGGTAGCGATACCATCATCCGCTGTCGCTCCGGGATATCACTGACACGGCGCTCAGTTGCGCGATTGACGGCGCAAAGCGATCGGAATAGCATTGTTCCATCTGATGAGTATTGGTTCTATCTGATAGAACTAACTGGAGACGGATATATGCCCCGCAACAGCGAAACCGTGCGCGCGCCGCAAGGCGTCACGGCCAGTGGAATCGACGTTCTCGATCGCGCGGCGTCGATTCTCTTTGCCTTTCGGCGCGACGACGAACCGCTCACGCTCACCCAGCTCTCGGAGCGCACGGGGCTCTACAAGAGCACGCTCTCGCGGCTCGCGCAGGCGCTTTGCCACCACCAGCTTCTGATTCGCCGCGACGACGGGCGCTTCTGGATCGGCTCGGCGGCAATGCATCTAAGCGCCGTCTACGAAGCCGGCTTCGATCTGCGCGACGTCCTGCTGCCCGCCATGAAGGAACTCAGCGCGGAAACCGGCGAAGCAGTTTCGTTTCATGTGCGCGAGCGCGATCATCGCGTGTGCCTGTACCGCATCGCATCGCGCCATTCGATTCGCGCGGAAGTGCAGCAGGGCGACACTCAGCCGCTCGAACGCGGCGCGGGCGGGCGCGTGCTGCTCGCGTTTGCGGGCGAACCGGGTGAGCCTTACGAGACGGTCCGCTCGCGCTACGTCTATCTGTCAATGGGCGAACGCGACCGCGAAACGTCGGGCATCTCGGCCCCTGTGTTCCGCGTCGGTCAGGAACTGGTGGGCGCGCTCGGCATCGTCGGACCGTCCGCGCGCATGGGCATGGAGGAAATGGAGCGCTACCGCCCGCGCCTGCTGGAATTCGCGGCGCGGGTGACGAAAGCGCTAGGCGGCGACCCGGAGCCCGTGCTCGAAGCGGCGGTTGTCGACGCGGCGCCTGCAGACGCGCGACGTGAGCATCATCCATCGAACGACGGGCATCCCGACGCCTCGGGACAAGCGCAGGCCAACGAGAACGCTCGAGTGGTCACGCCAAAGATCTCGTCATAGCGCATTTCAATTCGGAGTACATAGATGATCATCGACATTCACGGTCATTACACGACCGCGCCCAAAGCGCTGGAAGCCTGGCGCAACCGCCAGATCGCCGCGCTGGGCAACCCAACCGACGCGCCCAAGCCGTCCGAGCTGCGGATCACCGACGACGAGTTGCGCGAGTCGATTGAAACGAACCAGTTGCGCCTGATGCGCGAACGCGGGCTCGACCTCACCGTGTTCAGCCCGCGCGCCAGTTTCATGGCGCATCACATCGGCAACTTCGACGTGTCGAGCACGTGGGCCGCGATCTGCAACGAGCTGTGCTATCGCGTGAGCCAGTTGTTCCCCGAGAATTTCATTCCCGCCGCGATGCTGCCGCAGAGCCCCGGCGTGGACGTGGCCACCTGCATTCCCGAACTCGTGAAGTGCGTCGAGCAGTACGGCAATGTCGCGATCAACCTGAATCCCGATCCGTCGGGCGGCCACTGGACGAGCCCGCCTCTATCCGATCGCTACTGGTATCCGATCTACGAGAAGATGGTCGAATACGACATCCCGGCGATGGTCCATGTGAGCACGAGCTGCAACGCGTGCTTTCACACCACGGGCGCGCACTACCTGAACGCGGACACCACTGCTTTCATGCAGTGCCTCACGTCCGACCTGTTCCGCGATTTCCCGACGTTGCGTTTCGTGATTCCCCACGGCGGCGGCGCGGTGCCGTATCACTGGGGACGCTTTCGCGGCCTCGCGCAGGAAATGAAGAAGCCGCTGCTCGAAGAGCATCTGCTCAAGAATATTTTCTTCGACACCTGCGTGTATCACCAGCCAGGCATCGACCTCCTCACGAACGTGATTCCCGTCGACAACATTCTGTTCGCGAGCGAGATGATAGGCGCGGTGCGCGGCATCGACCCGCAAACGGGCCACTACTTCGACGATACGAAGCGCTACGTCGAGGCAGCGGCCATGAATCCGGAACAGCGCTACCAGATTTACGAAGGCAACGCGCGGCGAGTATATCCGCGCCTCGACGCCGCACTCAAAGCACAAGGACGTTGAACATGTACGAACTCGGAGTGGTTTATCGCAACATCGCGCGCGCGGACAGCCGCGTCGCGGACGGCCTGGGCGCTCTCGGCAGCGCGACCGTTCACGAAGCCATGGGGCGCGTGGGCCTGATGAAGCCATACATGCGCCCGATCTATGCAGGCGCGCCGGTGAGCGGCACAGCCGTCACGGTGCTGCTGCATCCCGGCGACAACTGGATGATGCACGTTGCAGCCGAGCAGATTCGGCCCGGCGACATCGTAGTGGCAGCCGTCACCGCCGACTGCACCGACGGCTATTTCGGCGACCTTCTTGCAACGAGCTTCAAGGCGCGCGGCGCACGGGCGCTGATCATCGACGCGGGCGTGCGCGACGTGAGCGTGCTTGCCGAAATGGGCTTTCCGGTGTGGAGCAAGGCTATCTCGGCGAAGGGCACCATCAAGGCGACGCTTGGCTCGGTGAACATTCCGGTGATCTGCGCGGGCGCGCTCGTCACACCGGGCGACGTGGTCGTCGCCGATCAGGACGGCGTGGTCGTGGTGCCGTCGGCGAAAGCACAGGACACGCTCGACAAAGCCACCGCACGCGAGGCAAACGAAGGGCAGAAACGTGAGAAGCTTGCCTCCGGCGTGCTCGGCCTCGACATGTACCAGATGCGCGAGCCGTTGAAGCAGTTGGGTCTTCGCTACGCCGACTGAGTATGACGTTGGGCTTTCTGGCCCAACGCGGCGCGCCTGCGGTGAATTCCTGCTCACACGCTTGCTCACGCCGAACATTCCGCACAGGCTGTTTGACACGTTCGTCTGCGGTGACAGCCTGCCTGTGCTGTTCGTGTCGCTGCTGGCGGCTTCGCGCTCGTGAGAATCGCGAGGCCCTTTCCGGAGTTCCTGCATGCCTCAGTCAATCCAACAATCCGCCGGCCATATCGCGATCATCGGCTTCGGCGAAGTCGGCCCCATCTTTGCGCGCGCATTCACCGAGGCGGGGCGGACGGTTTGCGCGTTCGACATCAAGCTGCGAGACGCGTCCACGCGCGGCGCGATCGTCGAGCGGGCGGAGAAAAGCGGCGCCCAGATCGCTGACGATCTTGCGTCTGCGGTGCGCGATGCGCAGCTTGTGTTCTCCGCAGTCACAGCGAGCCAGGCCGAAGCCGTCGCAAGCGCCGCCGCCGAGCATCTTACGGCGGGCCAGGTGTTCATCGATCTGAATTCGGTATCGCCTGCGGTCAAGCAGCGCAATAGCCTGGTGATTCAGCAAAGCGGCGCCGATTACGTGGAAGCCGCGGTCATGGCGCCCGTGCCGCCGCAAGGCATTCGGGCGCCGATGCTGCTCGGGGGGCGCGTCGCCGCGCAAACGGCAGAGCTCCTCAACGGACCCGGCATGCGCTCCGAAGCAGTGGCCCAGGAAGTCGGGCTCGCGTCGGCAATCAAACTCTGCCGCAGCATCATGATCAAGGGCATGGAAGCACTGTGCGTTCAGTCGATGCTCGCCGCGCGTCAGTTCGACGTAGACGGCCGCGTGCTGGCTTCGCTCGCCGCCACCTTTCCGGGTGTGGGCTGGGACAACGGCTACGAAGCGTATCTGATCGGACGAGTGGTCGAGCACGGTCAGCGGCGCTCGGAGGAAATGCGCGAAGCCGCGTTGATGCTCGACGGTCTCGGCATGTCGAGCGCGCTCGCAACCGCAGTGGCCGACGTGCAGGAGCAACTCGCCGCGCGCGCCGCGCCCCTCGTCGATGCAATCGACAAGAAAGGCAGCCTGCCGGAATGGCGGATACTGCTGAAGCCAGTGTAAGCAGGAGCAGTTGACCGCGAAGTTGACGGTGACACTGCCCGCTCGTTGCCGTGCTCTCGCCGCTTTATTCCATTGGTGCTTGCAGCACGGGACTGGGCTTTAATCGCCGTCGATATCGCGAGCCACGCGTCCAGCCCGAGGCTTGGTTGCCGGCTCAGTTGCCGGCTCAGTTGCCGCCTTAGTTGTCGGGATGGCTCGCAACGAAGCTGACAAACGCGTTGTACGGCAAATTGAGTATCGCGCCGGCTATCATCAAGCCATATGTCGCATTACCACTATCGAGCACGTAGTACATCACCGACTGGACGTTCTTCGTTTTTCTCGCCTGATAGTACGTTGCCAAGCGTGAACTGATGTAATCCGCGCGATAGGCCTGGGTCTTCTCCGGTCCCGTGTTCCACTCGGTGAGCAGAAACGGCATACCGTAGCGCGCTTTACAGTACGCGGGCAGATCGAAGCTGGGGCCGGTGCCGTCGGAGCCGATATCGAAGATGTCGCCGTACACCTCGTAGTTGTGCCACGTCGTGAGGTCCCAGCGCACCGTCGGATAGCCGCTTGTGCCGTCGGGCTGCGTGCCGTCCCACAACGCGTCGGCCGCGCCGATGTCAGCGACGCAGAAGTTGATGCCGCACTTCGCCGTGGCCTGCACCGATTTAACGCCGTCTATCATGCCGCGCATTACACCGCGCATGACCGGCCAGTTCGCATTGTTGAAGTCGGACGCCTTCGTCCCCGCATCGCCTGAGTTGAGAACGATGGCGGCGTCGCGGGTCAACTCGTTGCCGCACTCGTACATGACCACACCATACGGCGCGAGCGCGGCAGCGACTGTCGCGCCGCATGAGTGACCCCGGGTGTATGCCACCGATTCGCTCGAAAAGAGCACGCCGTTCCAGTCCCGCACACCGATGTCGATCAGCACGAACAGCGTCAACCCTGCTGCCTGGAACGCCTGCGCGAGATTGACCACCGCGCCGAGTTGCGTCGGGTCGTCTGTGGCGCCGACGCGATAGGTCGAGCAGCCCATGTTCCTCATGATCGATACGACTTCTGCGGGCGTATACAGATAGTCGTAGTGCCCGTTGATGCCATGGAACGTGCCGCTCGACGCCGCCACGGAAATGCGCGGATCGGTACACGGCAGCCACTGGTCGATGTCGTTGCACACGTAGAACTGGCCGCCCGTTGCCCGATACCAGAGCTTGCCGCCGTACCACAGCAACAGCGAGACATTGGCTGTGGCGCCGACCGCGGCGTTGTTGCGAAGCACGACACCGTTCACGACGCTCCAGATCGC
Source organism: Paraburkholderia kirstenboschensis (assembly GCF_032806925.1). NCBI lineage: Bacteria > Pseudomonadati > Pseudomonadota > Betaproteobacteria > Burkholderiales > Burkholderiaceae > Paraburkholderia > Paraburkholderia kirstenboschensis. The sequence goes on from NZ_CP136512.1 coordinate 323,086, forward strand.
GCCCACTTTATCGATGATGTACGACGCGCCGGGAATCGTCGTGCCGTCGGCCGAGGTGCCGCCCAGGCGCGGATCGTTGCACGCGAACCAGTTGGAACCGTTCCAGCCGTAGAACTGTCCTCCGGTTCCGTCGCAATAGATGCCGCCGCCATACCAGAGCAGCAAGGACACGTTATAGGTGTTGCCGGCTTTCGCGCTATTCCGGTAGACCGATCCGCCGACGAGCGTCCAGACCGCCGCCTGGTTGTCAGTGATCGACGCGGCAGGCGGGACCAAGGTGCCGTCCGCCGATGCAGGCGTGCCGTGGTTCGATGCCCCGCCATTGCCGTTCGACCCCGACGAGCCGCCCTTCGCGCCCGTCGACGTCGCGCTGGTCTGTGTGCTGGCGGGACTTCCCGTGGTCACCGGGGCTCCGTTGTTGCCCGTACTCGTGCCCGTGCCGTTCGAACCGGGCGTCGCGCTGCTGGTCACGCCGGCATTGGCTGTGCCGCCGTCGCCTCCGCCCGAACCGCCGCCGCACGCGCTCAACACATAACTGCTGCCGACAGCTGTCAGCAGGCCGAGAAACTCACGTCGTTTAACCATGGCAAGGCAATCCAGCGCCGGGGCGCGCCCAGAAGAAATCCGCGATTAGGGATGTGGGATGCGTGTCCGGGATGAGCGCCAATTTCGTTCGACATCCTTATCTATTGGCGTTGAAGCCAATCGAGGAGATGTCACTAGAAATGGGGCTCGGTAATTCTTCCCGTCGCCTGCTTCAGGCGATGCAACTCATGTCTGGATGTCGGCAATAAATCGCCGCTTGCGTAGGGTGAGTTTGAAAAAAACTGCGGTAGCGGAAGCAATTGTCTGGCGCCAGGCGACAGCTACGCCTCCGGCATGGGCGGCCTGATCGGGCGCAACGACGGCACGATCACGCGCTCGGACAGCAATGTGGACGTGTCCGCCGAAGGCACGCTTGGCGGACTAATCGGAACCAACGCGGGGACAATGCGGGGACAATGCGGGGACAATGCGGCAATCATATGCAACGGGCACGGTGGCCGCAGGCGCATACCCGCTTGCGCTCGGCGTCGCAAGCACCAGCAACGGCACGATTGCGGGCGACGCGTACTGGACATCCAAACCACCCAGGCAACGCGCGATGTTTATAGTGGTACCGCCACCTCGGCAGCAAAGGGGTTGACCACGGCACAAATGATCTCGCCGTCGAGCTTCGGTCCCGCCTACGACTTCAGTTCAGCCGGCGTGTGGGCGATGCACGTGGGCGCTACGCATCCGCTATTGCGATGGCAGCTTGCCCAACAGATAGCCTCTGTCATTTTCGTGAACCACGATTCGCAAGCGGATTCAGCGCAATGACAAATGTCGCCGCGCCGAGAATGATTGCCAGCACCCCCCAGCGGAACCAACCCGGTGTCATAGATGAGGCCGCGTATCGTGGCGTAAAGACTCCAAGCCAGACAAATACGCCGACTAGTGCGAACGCTATTCTGCTTTCGGATCGTCTCATCGCGGCTCCGATCTGGAGGTTTCCCGAACAACGGAGCGATCCCTGCATTTGCAGCTCAATGCCGGCTTCGTCGATGTTTCGTTTGAGACGCGCGTTGAATGCGAGCGCCGCGCTGCCCTGCTGCTGCGGTCGCGTCCTGGTCTGCCCTTTCATCCGTCGGATGTCGCGAGGATAGAACAGGACAGCCAGTCACGCTATTGGACCAAAGGCTCATTGCTTGCCGCGACGCGGCCGCATACTCTAGGGAATCATCAATGAGGCTGTGGCGGCGCGCGCGGAGAGATTGCAATGACGAAGCACCAAAGCAAACAGGACGGCGTCAGTGAGCGTGATAAGTTATCCAACAAGCAATATCTGCGCGAACTGACGCCAATGCAGGTCGAACTGGTGAAACTGCAGGAATGGGTCGTTCAAACGGGGCAAAAGATCTGCATCGTTTTTGAGGGGCGCGACGGCGCCGGCAAGGGCGGCACGATCAAGGCAATCACCGAAAGAGTCAGTCCGCGTGTATTCCGTGTGGTCGCGCTGCCCGCACCCACGGACCGCGAGAAAAGCCAGATGTACGTGCAACGCTACCTGCCTCACTTGCCCGCAGCCGGAGAGATAGTGATCTTCGATCGCAGCTGGTATAACCGCGCCGGCGTTGAGCGAGTAATGGGTTTTTGCACCGAAAACGAAGCGGTGAGCTTTCTCAAGGCGGTCCCGCTGGTGGAACGTGCAATCGTTCACTCCGGCATTATCCTGCTGAAATACTGGCTCGAAGTCAGCGAAGAAGAACAGACTCGCCGTCTGGAAGGCCGCATCACAGACGGGCGCAAAGTCTGGAAACTCTCCGGCATGGATTTGAAGTCGTACAGCCGGTGGTACGACTATTCGCGTGCGCGCGACGCAATGTTCGAAGCGTCCGACACCGATTTCGCCCCATGGTTTGTCGCGGTCTCAGACGACAAGCGGCGTGCACGACTCAATATCATTAGCGATCTGCTGCAAAAGATTCCCTATCAGACCGTCGCGCGCGAAAAGGTCACCCTACCTGCCCGGCAAAAGCCGAACGGATACAAGGAGCCCGACTATCCGTTCAAATACGTGGCCGAACGATTCTGACCGCGCCAATTACGTTGCTCTCTTGCGCAGCGGGGCACGGCACTGTAATTGAAATTGAACGAGCCGCCGGATATGGCGCGCTTGCACCTAGGCGTCTGCACGCCTGCGTGCGTACGATCGGCTATTTCCTGAGTATTTTCCACGGTCCGCCGGCCGTCTTGCAAACAGTCGGTGTCCAACTCTGTGTCTGACCTTTCGCATTTGCCACGAGCGTCGCGGTACGGCACGTCCGGTCACCTTTCGTCGACGTGTCGTGCGGCGTGATGGTGCCATTGATCGCAACCGGGTTACCGGTTCCCGCATTACTCCACCGAACAACCTCACCGTCTTTCTTTTCCAGCGCCTGTTGCGCGGCGTCGTTGAGCGCCTTTCGGTCAGCTTCTCTCATGAAGCTGATCGGAGTGTCTTTCAGGAAGTTCAAATTCGAAGCGACGCTGCCCGCACTCACGACAAGCAGCGCAGTTGCGGTCAGGCAACGTACGAACAAGTGAGCAAGCGAGCGCGTCGGTCGCAGCTGCGCGAGTGCGCCGCGCCCCGCTATTGAAGGAGACGGGTCGAAACGCACGACCGGAAAGAAACAAGGAACCGCAGCCGGAACTGGGACCGGAACCGGAACTGCGGCGATCGCACAAACGCGCGAGGCACCGCCCGTAGGTCTGTTCATCTCTCGTTCTCCTCGTTGCCGCCGAACTGCGTTGAGTGCGTACTACGCCCTTGCCCGCTCGAGCGGCGTTATTGCGGCGCGCCAGAATGTGCAGCCGCGATCGCTTTGTCTCGCTCGGAGCGCGCTTTGGCGACTTCCTCGTTACGAACCTTGTCCGCCGCCTGGACTCTCTTCTTGTAAGCGGCGTTTGCGGCCCTAACCTCGTTATGCATCTGGACAATGCTATCGCTGTGTTGTGCATTCGACGCACCGGCGCTGCTCTGCGCCCACATTGGCGTGGATACGACAAGCACAGATATGGTGGCTGGAATCAGTAGGAGTCGATTCATTTTTCGCTCTCTCCGAAGTAGCGAAGCTGCATGATTAAGACAGGCTGGCGACCAATCGATAGAACCGCGTCTCGCCCGGCCTCGCGACGCGCGTGATTTTATGAACCGTTCAGCCCGGTTTACTCACGACCTTCGTGGCCGCTTGTTCCTTGTCTCGCGGGGACCCATTCGCGTCTGCCGCGCGGCCAGATTCGAATTCGTCTACAACGTCTGCCACCGAGCGCCGGCGTCCAATCGGGCCAACACGTGCCTCGAGATTCTCAGCGCGGAGCATGTCGCGCGCTTCAGCATGTGCGCCGACTATTCGCAGGTCTATCCCTTCAGCTTGTAATGCGCCATGCAGCGCGGCCAGCATGCGCGCACCCGAGAGATCGACCGCGGGCGAATTCGACAGGTCGCAAATCACCAATCTGATCGGCTCGCTGACTTCGCGGATTTTTGCTAATACTGTCTGACGTACGTGTTCGATATTGAAGTACAGCAACGATGCGGCGACCCGAAACACGAGCACGTTTGGAATAGATTCGTTTTCGGCATGACGTTGGCTATCGGAGAAGCGCCGGGTTCCGCGAATGCGGCCGAGAAACGCCACATGCGGGCGCGCGGCTCGCCTGATAATCAGTAGCATTGAAACGAGTACCGCAACGATCACGCCCCTCAGAATACCGAGCGTCAGAACCGCCGCGAAAGCGACGAACGAGACTGCAAACTCATAGCGACTCACGCGCCACAGATGACGAATCTCTCTCACATCGATCAGTCCCTTGACCGCGACCATCACGATCGCCGCGAGAACCACGGTCGGCAAGTTCGTGAGCAGCCCGGTTAGAAACAGCAGACATAGGGCGATCGTAAGCGATGCAAACACGAGCGCCAATGGCGTCCGTGCGCCGGCCTTGTCGTTCACTGAAGACTGGGACAGTCCACCGGCGACCGGATAGCCCTGGAACAGCCCGGCGGCCAGATTCGCCGCACCCAGGCCTAGCAATTCCTGCCGGGCATCGATCTCATAACCATTGGCTTGCGCGAGCGCGCGTGCAGCAGAGACGCTCTCGACGTAAGCCAGCAGCAGACAGGCAAATGCGAGAGGAACAATGCCGTCGACGTCTCGCACGCGCAGCGTGGGCAGACGGAATTCGGGCAGCCCTCGCGGCAACGCACCTACAACAGAAAAGCCGTGCGCCGCTAATGAAGTGATGGAAACAATAATGGTCGAGACGACAACGACCGCGAGGGCGACCGGCCTTCCCGGCAAGTATTTTTCGCCTGACACTAAAACGGCGATGCAGACAAGACCGAAAATCAGCACGATCAAAGTCGTATCGGGAATCTGTCCGCCGAGAACGATGAGACGTTCGAAAAACGACTCACCTCCCCCTTTCGTGCCCAAAAGTTTCGGAAGCTGCGTCAATGCGATCGTGAGCGCTGCGCCCGCCTTGAAGCCCACGAGTATCGTTTCGCTGATGAAGTTGACGAGTGAACTTAGACGTAGCAGCCACGCAATGCAGCACATGCATGCAATCAATAACGCAGTGAGCGCGGCAATCGAGGCCCACCGCGCGGGATCGCCATTCGCCATGCCCGCAACGGTGACACCGACCAGCATCGAAATAGCCGACGTCGGGCCAATCGCAAGTTGCCGCGACGATCCGAAAAACGCGTAGAACAAGCCGCCCGCGAGATAACAGTAGATGCCGTATTGCGGTGGCAAGCCGGCAAGCGACGCATAAGCCAATGACACAGGAATGCCATACGCGGCTAACGTGACACCGGCGATCGCATCCTTCATTAGCCACTTTGGCTGATAGGAACCGAGCCATTGTGCAGGCGGAAAGACCGAGCGCCAGCCGGTGGTCGCGACCGCATCCGTCGCCCGGCCTGCGGCGCGCGCTTCATTGGTCACAAAAGTTTTCCTCCGGGTCGAGAGCCGGCGACAGCAAGCCTCAAGCATTCGAGACTGCTGCGTTAGCGCTATTGGCAGCGTGCATGACCGTACTCGCCCTCAAGCGTAGACGCCCGGTCAGGCGCCTGGAATCGGACTTTGGTCCTAAGCGAATTGCGGGGTTGTACTACCCGACATTCCGGTCACGGTACTCCCATGTAATAGCGCGTGAAAGCAGCGTCACTGCGAATGCCTGTACAGGAGGCCGATGGCAGGCCGAATAGGACCATGGTCTCATTGTGTGCGTCGGCCTCTGAACGCAATCATCAGGTGACGGGCCGCTACCGGCACATAGCCCGACCGAGGAGGTGCTGTGAACACACTAAGGAAGTGCTGCGTGTACGGTTTCGCAATCTGCATACTGCTAGGCCCCGGCGCGCCGCAGGCCAAGCCGATCGCCTACCCCGCCAAAGGACAGAGCGCCCAGAAGCAGCAGGAGGACGACGGTGCGTGTTATTCCTGGGCCAAGAACAACACGGGCGTCGACCCTGCGGCAGTCGCCAACGCTCCGCCGCCGCCATCGGGACCCGCAGTGGGCGGTGGTGAGCGCGTTCATGGTGCCGCGCGGGGCGCGGCCGGTGGCGCCGTGATCGGTGCTATCGGCGGAGATGCCGGGAAAGGCGCGGCCATTGGCGCAGTCGCCGGCACCATGGTCGGCGGCTCCAGGGCGCGGCAGAACAGGCGCGCAGCCGAGGCGTCCGGTCAGGCGCAATCTCAAGGCGCCATCGATACGTTCAACCGCGCGTATGCCGCGTGTATGGAAGGGCGAGGCTACACGATCAAATGAACAGCGCCTGGTTATAGCGCAGCACATATGCCTGCGTGTGACGGCATCGCCGCGTCATTGGCGCGGCGGCCCCCCGGTCGGACATTCGAGGAGATCAGCATGAACACCACAAAGCTCGCTATCGTCGCGCTGGCCGCGGCCTTGTCACATGGAGTACTCGCCGATACGACGCCGAAGTACGGAGTGACGAGAGAGCCGGGCAAGGTTTCGGTGACGGGAACGGTCAAGACGAAATCGACCATCGTCGGCATTGAGCCCGATACCCGGACTGTCTGGCTGAAAGACTCCAAGGGAAAAATCGTGCAAGTCACGGTCGGCGAAGAAGCGAGGAACTTCAGCCAGTTGAAGCTCGGCGATACGGTCGCAGCCGAGTACACGCAGGCGCTCACGCTTAGCCTGAAGAAAACCACCGGACCCGCGACAGTCAGCGAGAGTCAAACGCTCAACCGCGCACCGGAAGGGGCAAAACCCGGGGGGACGGCCGCACGCGCGATCACGGTGATGGCCAATGTCGTCGCTCTGAACCCGCAGACCAACGTGGTGACGCTGAAGGGTCCGCAGGGTAATTCGGTCGATATCGTCGTGGAAGATCCTGAACAGTTCAAGCGCATCAAGAAAGGCGACCAGGTGGAAGTCGTCTACAACGAAGCGGTCGCGATATCCGTGGAGCCGCAGGAGATCAGCAAATAAGTCCGGCGGAAGGTCACGAGAACGCGAGCGACCGACGCCGTGACAAATCGCGGGGATCAGAAAGCTAAAACAGAAGAGGCCCTTCGTTCGGGCCTCGCGCTGCCGGGTTCTGCCAGACATCGGCTAGATATTGATCTTTCCGATCTTCGTGCCTTCCAATGAAACGTTGACCATCAGCCCCGCGTTGGTCAGCACGAACCCGACGATAGGCGCCCGACCCGTATTGGTGTCGAGCCGGCCATTGGCGCCGACTTTCAGTAACGCCACCGACCCATCCACGCCGGCCGTCCAGCCCTTGCTGGCACGAAAGCTGTCGAGCGCGTCTTTCGTCATGAACATCAGCACGATTGCCTTTGACTGCGCGCCGGCCTGCAGACCAAAGGAAGCGGTCGTTGCGCGGTAGTAGCCCTCAGATGTTCCGCCGACACGCAGCGTGCCTTCTCCGTACTCCGCACCGACAACGAGCCCAGCGGCAAGCACGCGCGGGAACACGAGTATGCCCTGCGCTTTCGATGCAAGTTCGCTGGAACCCTGTGCCATCGAGAAGAGCCGGCTCATGGTGCCGTCGGCACCGGCATCGATCTCCTGGCGCTTGCTCTGGTTCTCTGCCGCACTGGGGCTCGATGCAGTCGTACATCCGGCCAGATAGGCACTCAAGGCGAGCGTGCTGGAAGTGCAAAATGTACGGCGGTTCATGACATTCCCCTCATTTTGTTCAAGTCGAAGCGCACCGTCGCCAACGCCACGGCTGAAACCAATGCTAAAGCATTCACTCGCGCGAATGCGTCGGACCAAAGTCTTATTGTCTCTCTATCCGAACTTCGTCACATTGATACGGACAGCCAGGTACTAGTCATGAGAACAGGTGTGCGCCCTCAGCAGATTTTGTCGCGCAGCCCCGGAACTGGCGCTCACATCGGATCATTACCTCCCGAGGAGGTGCACGATGGGCACGGAGAAAGGCGCATTCGGCGTTCACTCTGAAGCAGGCAGATTGCGCAAAGTCATGGTGTGTTCGCCCGGACTCGCGCACCAGCGCCTCACTCCCAGCAATTGCGATGATCTACTGTTCGACGACGTCATCTGGGTAAGCCAGGCGAAGCGTGATCATGTCGACTTCGTCACGAAGATGAGAGAGCGCGGCGTCGACGTAGTCGAGATGCACAATCTGTTGACTGAAACGGTCCGCAGCCCCGAGGGATTGAAATGGCTGCTTGACCGGAAAATCCGCACGGACACCGTGGGCGTGGGCCTTGCCGGCGAGGTTCGCCAATGGCTCGAATCGCTCGAACCCCGCAAACTGGCGGAGTTTCTCACTGGTGGCGTAGCCGCCGAGGACATGCCGGAGACCGGCGAAGGCGACGCTCTCAGAATGTTCCGCCAGTATCTCGGCTACTCGGGTTTCGTACTCGCTCCATTACCTGACACACTGTTCACACGCGACACCACATGCTGGATTTACGGCGGAGTCTCGCTGAACCCAATGCATTGGCCCGCACGTCGTCAGGAAACGCTACTGACCACGGCGATCTACAAGTTCCATCCGGACTTCGCAGGCGGCGCCTATCAGGTCTGGTATGGCGCGCCTGACAAGGATCATGGCTTCGCAACGCTTGAAGGCGGCGACGTCATGCCAATCGGCAATCGCACGCTACTTGTCGGCATGGGAGAGCGCACGACCAGGCAAGCTATCGGCGAACTGTCGCTCGCGCTGTTTGCGAAAGGCGCAGTGACCGCGTCATCGTTGTCGGCATGCCGAAATCGCGCGCCGCGATGCATCTCGATACGGTCTTCAGCTTTTGCGATCGGGATCTCGTCACGATCTTCCCCGATGTCGTCGGGCAGATCGTCGCCTTTTCGATACGTGCGGAGGAAGCGACAGAATCAACAATCAAGATTCGCCGAGAAGAGAAGCCCTTTCTGGATGTGGTCGCTGAAGCGCTCGGACTACAGGAGCTGCGTGTCGTCGAGACCGGAGGCAACACCTTCGCGGCTGAACGGGAACAGTGGGACGACGGCAACAACGTGGTCTGTACTTCGCCCGGTGTCGTGGTCGGAACGCGGGACCATTGTCATTTGCGCGGGCGGCGGCGGAGCTCCTACCGTGTACGACGACAACCGCAAGCTCAACGGCGTTGAAGCCGTAATCGACAAGGATCTCTGCTCAGCGCTGCTTGCACAAGAACTCGACGCGGACATGCTGACCATTGCGACCGATGTCGACGCCGCTTACATCGATTGGGACAAACCCAGTAGAAAAGCGATCTCGCGCGCAAATCCGGACGACCTCGATCAACTCGGCTTTGCCGCCGGATCGATGGGGCCAAAGGTCATGGCGGCGGCCGAATTCGTCAGGACTACCGGTTGCGACGCGGCGATCGGCGCATTGCCCGATATTGTCGCGATTACCCGCCGTCAGGCCGGAACGCTGATCAGCACGGCACAAAAGGAAATCGAACACTACGACTGAGTGATAGCCCGCGCGCATGCCGCGTGCTGACGCGGTTCAAGTCTCGCACTCGCAGACGTATGGATGCAGAGAATGAACAGAATAGTTCGCCCTTCGCAAGACTCCAACGTGCAACGCCAAATGTATCGCCCCACTGTCGACCTCGCGCGTATCGTGCTGGCCGTGTGTGCGTTACTGCTGCTCATTGGCACCAGCCTGTACATCCTGCACCCGTTCGTGCCCGCACTGATCTGGGGCGCGACAATTGTCGTCACCACCTGGCCCCTCATGCTGAAGATACAGCGCAGCCTCGGCGGACGCCGCTGGCTGGCCGTGACCGTCATGCTGCTGATCGAGATCGTATTGATCTGCATACCAGCGTTCGGCGCCGTTTCGACGCTCGCAGAACATGCCGATGACATCATGTCGTTCATCAAGGTACTACCGGACTACGCGCTTCCGTCTCCGCCTGCCTGGCTCTCGGGCGTTCCACTGTTGCGAGGACTTGCGCGCGAGTGGCAAACGCTGTCGGATGCCGGCGCTGGCGGCATCCTCGCGAAAGTACAGCCGTATGCTGCCGTGTTCGCGAAGTGGCTGCTCCTGCAGGTCAGCCTGCTTGGCATGTTCGCTGTGCAGTTGATCCTGATGGTGATCGTGTGCGGCTTGCTCTATGCCGACGGAGAGGCAGCGGTCCGTCTCGTCACCGCATTGGCGCTTCGCATAGCACCGGAAAACGGCAACGGCATCGTGCATCTGACCGGCCAATCGATCCGCGCAATCGCACTCGGGGTGGTGGTGACAGCAGTGGTTCAGGCGTCGCTGGGCGCCATCGGCATCTGGGCTGCAGGCGTGCCCTATGCGGGAGTCATCAGCGTTTTGATCCTGATGATGTGCCTGATCCAGCTCGGCCCGCTGTTACCGATGCTGGCTTGTGTCGGCTGGCTCTTCGCCCACGACGCAAGACTCGTCGCCATCGTATTGCTCGGGTGGACCCTTTGCGTGTCGGTGCTGGATAACATCATGCGGCCGATACTTATACGGCGCGCCATTGCCTTGCCGATGGTGCTCATTCTGTCGGGCGTGATAGGCGGTCTGCTTGCGCTAGGTGTGGCCGGACTCTTTATCGGTCCGGTGATTCTCGCCGTGACTTTCCATCTTCTTCTCGCGTGGACCGAGATGCCGCAGAAATTGACCAATCCGAACAAGCCGGACAATCCCCTCGCGCCGACCGAAAAGCATCGCGCCGCGGGTGCGGCGCCGCCGGATTCACACCGATAGAATCAATCAGATCAGCAGCCGCCTCGCCTCTGCGAACATATCCCGTTCAGCGAGAAGATCACTGCGTTTGAAGCGCAGCAATGCGAACGCGCGCGTCAGGTCGGCGGACTCAGGCAGTTGCACGACCGTGAATTCGACCTCGTTCGCCTCGCGCCCGTCGGTTCCATCCGCTACGATATTCATTGGGTCCAGCCGCAGCTTTTTCTGTTGCACGCATAGATATGGCTCCGGCGAAGACAGCACTTCGCAAATCACGCTTAGCCCGCGCTCGATCGTCTCCGTCTTGAGACCGAGATGCGCCAGTTCCTGTTCGTTCCGATCGAGTTGCGCCTGGGCGCGCGCCATCTCGCCCACGCTCGGCGGCGCCTTGCTTCCCAGCAAGGACCGCACGCCGGCGGCTTGCCGCTCCAATAGCGCGAGGCGTGCTCTGAGCAGTGCGCGCTCCTCTTCGAGGGCATCGCGCCGTGACTCGTCGGTTTCGATTTTTTGCAGGCCCTGCAACGTCAACTGGTCGAGCAGACGCAGCATGATCTGTTGCCGGAGTTCCGCATCGGTTGCGCTGCATACGCGCACCTGATGATCGCTGAAACTGACGGTAGTTTGAGCGACATCCGAACGGGTGACTACACCGTGCTGAGCCACGCCGAACACGTGCCTCTGATCCATGGCCATTCCCAACACCGCGAAAGCCTCGACCGATTCCGCATGCGCCGAGAAGTAACTCCGCAAGTGTTCGGATTGACTCAATGCGGCACATACGTCCTGCGGGGCCGCGAAAAAGGCATGAATGCACGGATCGCTGGACCATGCTGCAGCAGTCGCCTCGCGCGCGGCGGGGACCTCCGCAGTGAGCCGCTCGATGTAACGCATGGCTTCAGTCAACGCTGGCAGCAGACGCGCCTCATAGTTCTGCGCGAGACGCAACGGCGGACTCATACCGACGACGCGCTCCACCATTTTCTTCATCTGCTGGTGATCGCCTCGATCGTCGTGACGAGAGCGGCTCAACAACCACGACAGCATGCTCATCGCCGGCTCCTGGCGCGCTTTTTAAGTCTCGCGTTCCGGAAGAATCTGCGCGCTGATCAAGTGTTTTTTCCAGTACATGTTATGGATGCGCGACTGTAACGTTCTCAAGGAGCTAGGGTTCACGTCGTTGAAAGTCAGTAACGCGCCGGGGCGCGAGCCGGCGCCGGGGAGTCGCTGAATAGCGTCGAAGCGCGGGAACCCGTACCTCATCAGGAACTCGCCGATCTCTTCATCGGACAATGTCTCGTCGATATTTCCAAGCAGTAGCTCGGCCATGATGCTGCTCCTTGACGGGTTGCATGAGCGAGAGGACCCGCGCTGACAGCCGATACAAAGCGTAGTCCACGCTCATCTCAATCGGCGTCTGTTCATGGTCGCACCGCTGAAGTACCCCTGTAATCAGACCAAGGTCGTATTTCTGGCGGATTGGCCTGCGGGTACGCTGGATTTGCCAACTCCGGTTCATTTTCGAGCGCGGTCGCGCGCTGCGCTCAACCGTCCATTCAGGCCGACGATGATGCGTACCTGGTGCCGTTGGGCGCTTGCGTGTGCAAGTGCATTCGGCACTCTCCTGGCCAACGCCCCAGCCTGCCCACAGGAATTGGAACCTCGCTCGTATTCCCCGTCGCCTGTAGGCACCAATTTCCTGGTCGCAACGTACTCGCACCTTTCGGGCGATGTACTGACGGACTCGTCTTTACCGATTACCGGTGTACAGGCCCAGTTCAACCTGCTGACGCTCGGCTACGTCAGGACCTTCGATCTGCTAGGTCATACAGCCTCGTTCGGCGTCGGGGTGCCGTTCGCGCGCGGCAACGTCAGCGGCAATGTGATCGATGCGCCCACCGAAGTCCATAGAGGCGGCATGGGCGACATGCGACTTCGCCTCACATACAACCTTTTCGGTAATCCACCGTTGCCGCCCGAGGCCTTCACGAAGCCGGAGTCGACCACGTCGCTTGGCACCAGCCTTACGGTCATTGCGCCGTCCGGGCAATATGTGGATTCGAGGCTCGTCAACATTGGCGCGAACCGATGGGCATTCAAGCCCGAAGTGGGCATCTCGCAGCCATTCGGAAACTGGTTCATGGACGGATCCGCGGGTGCGTGGTTCTTCACGGCTAACAATGACTTTTTCCGCGGAAAGCAGCGTAGCCAGGCGCCATTGATGATCTTTCAGTTGCACGTGGGCTACGGGTTTCGCCCCGGCCTCTGGATTGCAGGCGATATCGGCTATGCAGCAGGCGGCCGAACCACGACGAACGGCGTCGACGCCGCCGATCGCCAGGCCAATATGCGATACGGCATGACATTCTCCGTGCCCATTGCACGTGGCTGGTCGACCAAGTTAGCCTTCTCGCACGGACTCGTCACACGAGCCGGCGGAGACTTCACTTCCATTTCGTTGACACTCCAGTATCGCTGGTTTAGTCAATGAATCATTGCCGCGCCGCGCGTTGTTTGACAGTCGCCTTCCGTCGCGCCCGCCATCAAGGTGCGCTGTTCGCCTCTACTGCCGCGGCGATATCGCGGCTGACCGTCGCGAGTGCCCGGTTATGCGCGCCCACTACTGCCCCCATGCCCGGCCCGGACACCGCTTCCAGTGCAACAGAGCGTCCATATATGGCCCGCCCCTTGCCCGGCGGGCGCACGGTCCAACGTGCGTCCACGGTCACGTCCTCGCCCGGCGTCGACTCGAAACGCATCACGTCCACTCGAACATGCCATGCGGTGAGCGGATCGGCAGCGCCGTCGAATACGGATACTTGCGGCGTGTTGAGCAATGCCGCGAGATCGTCAGCGATTACCCGCGCTATCTCTCCTTTCAACGGCTGCGCCCACCGGGCGTACTCATTGACAGCGACTTCGTTGCCCTCCATGCGAGTTACGATCTGCGGCCGATTGACCACATCGGGTATGGTCACGGGCCCCACTACCACTGACAGTGGGCGCGCCGCACTAACGCTGGCTGCTGGCGCATCTGCGCTCAATGTATAGAACGCGGCTGATGGCGACTTGCAGCCGCTAATCAGAACGGCGGCGAGCGCGGGCAAAAGATACACGTAGACGATCTTCACGGCTTTTGCTCCGACTTGCCCCGAACGAGTGCCTCGGGATGCTGTTGCAGGTAATCGGCCAGATTGCGAAGTGAGGAAGCGGTCAACGTCAGTTCGCGCATCGCTTCTTCAGTGGACTGCTGCAACGACGAATCCGGTTGCAACGCATTGTTCGCGGAGTCGAGTGCCGACTGCGCAGACACAAGCGTGTCGTGAGCTTTCGGCACTACATTCTTGTCCACCCGCGACAACAGCGAATTGGTCGTTTTCATCGCCGCGCGCGCGTCGTTGCCGATTGCTTCGAATGGAATGGCGTTGAGTTTCGTCAGGAGGCGGGTCACCGAATCCTGCAATGACTGCAATGTACGCGGCACCGCCGGAAGCTCGGGCGGCGTCTTGTCCCAGTCGATGCTTGCCTTCCTCGCGTCCGGGAAATAATCGAATGCCAGGTAAAGCTGGCCAGTCAAAGGGTTTCCGCTTCGCAACTGGAAGCGGAAACCATTCGCGACGAGATAGTTGGCGAGCTCGCGTGGATTTTCGTGAAGTCGTCCGCCCGCGCCCGTCTGATAGCGCGACGTGAAGCGCTCAGGATAAATTTCGACCTCCACCGGAATACTGAACCGCCGCGTGCCGCGGTCGAAACGGGTGTAAATCGCCTTGACTTCCCCAATCACCACACCGCGAAAATCGACAGGTGCGCCCACCGTGAGCCCTCGCACCGAATCGGTAAAGTTCACGACGTACCGATCGACAATACGGTCGTGCTGTTTCATCGCGTCGCCACGCGATGCATAAAGTTCAAAGCGCGTATTCGCGCCTGCCGGAATGTCTTCTGTCGTATCCGCGGGCGATTCGAACGCGACGCCGCCGATGATCACCGAGACGATCGACTGCGTCTCCACCTTCAGGCCATTCGCATCGAATTCCATATTGACGCCACTCGCATGCCAGAAGCGCGTATCGGCTTTGACAAACGCATCGTAAGGCGCATTGACGAATACCTTCAGCGTTACGCCTTTTCCATCGGGGTCCAATTGATATGAAGCAATCTGGCCCACCCGAAGCCTGCGGAAAAAAACCGGCGACCCGACGTCGAGGGAACCGAGGCCCGTGCTTTTGAGTGTGAACTCCCTGCCCGGCATATCGCTCGCGAATACAGGCGGCGCTTCGAGTCCGACAAAGTCGCGGCGCGACTTCTTCGCGCTCCCGACATCGACGTCGATATACGATCCCGACAGGAGCGTTCCGAGCCCGGAGACCGTACCGCCCGAGATGCGCGGCCGCACCACCCAGAAGCGCGTGTCGTCGACCAGCAGGTTCGCGACGTCACGTGTGACTTCCGCCCGGGCTACCACTCGTTTCTGGTCGGGTGACAGCATGACCGCTTCTACTATGCCAATGTCGACGTCCTTGAGCTTGAGTTTGGTCTTGCCCGCTTCGAGTCCCTCGCCGGTTTTGAAACTGACCGTGATCTTCTCGCCGCGTTCGAGCACGGCTTTAGTAGCAAGCCATCCGCCAATCAACACCGCCACGATAGGCACGAGCCACACAAGCTGCATGCGCCAGCGGGAGCGCGGAATCACATCCGCCTGCGGAAGTTCCGGGGTGTCGTTAGCTTCGTCGGGCCCGGACATGATCCGTCTCCGCTGCGTCCCACATGAGACGCGGATCGAACGACAGCGCGGCGAATAGCGTCAGCACCACGACTGCGCCGAAGGCGATGGCCGCCGGACCTGCCTTGATCGTCGCAAGCGCCTGGAACTGCACCAGCGCGACGAGCATCGTGATGACGTAGATGTCCAGCATCGACCAGCGGCCAACGAGCTCGACCACGCGATAGATGCGCGTACGCTGCTCGGGAAGCCACCGCGACCCCAACTGCGTCGAGATCGTCAGGTACCCGAGGCCTATGATCTTGAGCATCGGCACGACGATGCTTGCAATGAACACCAACGCGGCGAGCGGCCACGAGCCGGAAATCCACAGATAAACGACGCCGCTCATGATGGTGTCTTTCTGTGCGCCAAAGAGCGAACTCGTGTCCATCACTGGCAACACGTTCGCGGGAACGTATAGAACCGTGGCAGCGAGAAGATAGGCCCATGTTCTGGAAAGGCTCAGTGGCTTGCGGCTGTGCAATGGCGATCCACAACGGGGACAGTCTCGTACATGACCCTTTTCGTGTCGCGCTGGAACCAGCAGACCACACTCGTGACACAGCACGAGACCGCACCCGGCCGCGGTGAGCGTCGCGCTACCCGGCGTGGACGGCCGCAGCTTCAACGGGCGCTCCGCGTGACGCGCTCGCGCTATGCGCGCCCATAGCTCATGTGGATCGAACGACGCAGAAGCGGCCGCAAGCAGAAGCATCAAAACGACAAACGACCATAACGCGGTCTCCGGCACCACCTTTGCAATGTGAGCGAGTTTGACGAGGGCCACGAGCAGGCCAAGAATCAGCACTTCGGTCATTCCCCAGGGCCGCGCGAGGCGAAACAGCCTGAACGCTTCGACCGCATAAGCCGGCACACGCCCGAAACGCAGCGGAACGAGCAGCCAGCACATCGAAAGAGTCTGCAGCGCCGGCATCACAATCGTCGTGATGCCCACGAGTAACGCAAGCGGCCACATTCCGTCGATGTAGAGCACGCGAACCGAGCCGGCGAGCGTCGTCCGTACGACATGACCGTTGACTGACAAGCCGACGATCGGGCTTACGTTCGAAATGATCAGCAGTACGACGGCGGCCAGCGTGAACGCCAGCGCATATTCCGGGCCGTTGGAACGACCGCGACGCAGTTCTGCATGGCAGCGCCGGCAGCGCAATGTACTGCCGGGAGAGACTGCCGGCCCCAGTTGCAGCAAGTCACAATCGTGGCACGCAAGGACCTCCGCCGGTCTCATCTTGCCTCCCATGCGAACGGCTGCGCGGGCTCGGCGTCGAGTACTTCTATGTAGCTTACGTAATCTTCTTCGTACCGCCGACGCGCCAGCTTCGACCATGTCACGAGTACTTCCACGTGACTGGTTTCCGCTCTGCTCGCAACGGACAGCATCAACCGTACGATGGCGCGGCAAACAGACTCGTCGTCGTCCGCCACAGCAACGATTTGTTTAAGGTTGACCATAGGACAGTGCGCTCGCGAGGTCGCTGCGTAATTACGCCTTTTAGCCGAGCGTAGCGAGAGAACCGACGTTTCGATATAAGACCTTAGTCCACTAGCGACGCGAAAAATAATGACTTCGCGCTAGAGGCGGTTTGTGCGGGCGGCCCCGCGGAGTGTTTGCGAGGCGTTCCGAGGACCGTTCGCGATTCCAGGACGGCCATCGCGAAGGGGGTGTCATTCAGCGTCGCGCACCTGAACCTTGTCGGATAGGCGAAGGAGTTCGACGATCGATCTGGCCTTCATCTTCTCCATGACTCGCGCGCGATGAATTTTGATCGTTTTCTCAGCCGCACCCAGATCGCTCGCGACCTGCTTGTTCAGCCGTCCCGTCAGAACGAGCGCCATCACCTCCCGTTCGCGGCGCGTCAGGTGACCGACACGTTCCTCGATCTCTTCGCGCTCGCGTCGTTTATTGAACTCTTCTACTGCTACCTTGAGCGCCCTGTCGAGCACCGCAAGCAACGAGGCTTCGCATACCGGCTTGGGCAGAAAGTCGAGTGCCCCCGCCTTCATTGCATCGACGCTCGAACTGATGTCGCCGTGGCCGGTCAGAAAAATGATGGGCATGCGCCGCTGCAACCGGCGCTGCAAGTCGAGCCCATTCATGCCGGGCATCTGCAGGTCGAGCAGGAGGCATGTGGGGAAGTCGGCGAGATCGGTTCTGTCGAGGAGTGCTTCTGGGGAGTCGAAGCACTCGACATGATGGCCGGCCGCACGCAGCAAACGCGCGAGGCCTGATCGCACCAGTCCGTCATCGTCGAGAATAAACACGCGGGCGATAGTTTGGCTCATGATGTGCGACGCGAGGCGTCTTCCTCCATGGCATGCCGTTGCGGCAGCGTGACGTGGAACGACGCACCTTTTCCCTCGTTATTCTCGCCCCATAGCCGCCCGCCATGCGCATTGACAATAGTACGGCTGATGGAAAGCCCAAGCCCGAGCCCTTGGGGCTTCGTGGTAAAAAACGGCATGAACAGCTTGTCTATCTTATCCAGCTTCAGTCCGTGGCCACGGTCTCTCACTGTAATTCTCACGCCTCCACCAGGCTCCGCGCGCACGGTCGTATCGACTGTGCGATCCGTCGGCGAGCAATCTTTGACAGCGTCAAAACCGTTCAGTATCAGGTTGAGCAGGACCTGCTCCAATTGAACCCGGTCGCCGTAGACCATGGGCAGGTCTTTGGCGACATCGAACGTGGTCCGGACGCCGCGAACCATTGCGTCACTATGCACAAGCAACGCAATATCATCGACCACGCTGCCGATGTCCAATGGCAGCAGCTCGATATCCCCTTTTCTGGCCAACGTGCGAATTTTCTGGATCACTTCGCTCGCCCGCACGTTCGCCAACACAATGTCACTCAATGCTTCATTGAGTTCCGTTCGATTGATCGTATCGGACTCCGCGAACCGCTGGGCCGCCTGAGCATTGGTCAGGATTGCAGTGAGCGGCTGATTGAGTTCGTGAGCGAGCGATCCCGTCAATTCTCCGAGAGACGACACGCGGGCCAGATGCGCAAGCTCCTTACGGCTATGCTCAACCTCGCTGCATCCCGTTCGATCGTATATGGCTGTGATTCGCAATGACCGGTTACGCAGACGGTATTCGACCGTGTTTGCCTCAGCAGCAAAGCTTCCGCCGCTGCGCCGCTGCGCGGCCAGTAGCTGTCTGGCAGGTGCGTTGAAGCTGCGCCTGGAGCGTGCGCCACTCGGGGCCGGCAAGCCCTTATCCAGATCGCAGTCCGCAGGGAAAAGAGTATCAGCGGGTGCGCCGATGAGTTCTTCTATTGTGTAGCCAAAAATCTCGGCCAAACTGCTATTCGCGTATGTAATTCTATCTTGTTGATCCACCGCGAAAATCGCTACCGGCAATAGTTCGAGTGCTTCTCTCAAAGGCGTCTTTACGTCGAAAAACCTGTCGGGGCGGCGGTGCCGTTCAGACACCCATGAAATAAAAGCCGCGAGGCGGGGGAAAGCAATTCGTTTGCGCCCCGGCGATTGCGCGTTGGCATCCGCAGAATGCTTTGGCGCCATCGCAGCGCCAACGCTAGAAATGGAGAACGTGGGAAATCCACCCTGCTGAACTGCGCGGCCGGGGGCGCTCGCTTCGCTATTCGAATTGACGACCGATTGCAAACACGGAGCACGGGACCATTCGCTGAAGCCGAAGCGGGAACGGCGCCATTGAGAGCGTGACCGCCGCGTGGCACCCGAAACCTTTGTGACAGGGTCGCGGCTCCCCACAATTTCATGGATCATGGTATCTCCGACCCGTGCAAGCTGTTGGCGAATTGGATACGCACCGCCTCAGCCTGGTCTCCCGGCGTGAGCACATCGTTCGTTAATCGAATTATATCTGCCGCACAACTGCATGTTAGAAGTACGCGTACTGAACATCAAGCGGTAAAACCGCCAATTTCCATTGAACGAAACAAATCTTAGTTAGCGGCGTACATGCATTGCCAGGCGTTCTCAGACAAGAAAAATCGCAATGCCGAAATTGCAATGAAAACTGCAGACTCGCACTGGCCTCTTCCCATAAGCGGCATTGTCTGGAATCACATACCGACGCGATACCGGTTGCTCCGTGAGGGAATACCCTTTGTGGCGGGAAAACGCGATGAAATCAGAGAGCGATGGCGTGTTTGCTAGCGCGATATTTTGCTGTCGCAGCCAGGTTCCCATTGTCGATGTTGGATTTTCGAGCAACACGGCAAAAGCGCAAACGTTTTTTGCAGGAAGGAGAGAGCCTGGCGAGGGCCTGGCCAGTGCCAATGCCGGATACGACGCCCGCAGCCACACCGCCCCTGCGGCGGTGGCTGCGAGGAAACTTCACCGTGCCCGCTCGCCCCGAATGCGCAAGGGCGCTGCGATAAAGCGCGGACTCCAGGTGAGTGGAGCACACGCTGCCGGCCACGCCGCAATAGCGCATCGTGACCTGTCAATAGTTACATAGTCGGGAACCATAGTCAGTCCTCGTATGGCAAAGCGTTTCGACACCCTTGGGGCGTTCACTCAGGCAACGCCACGACACTGAAAAATCTTTGCGCATCCTGATCGGGCTGGCCGAACGACGTCGTATAAAGGCCGCGAAATTCAGTAGAAGCAAACAATCGGCTCAAGGTTCAATCAACTACCAGCCGCAAATCGTCTTCGCCTTTTGCAAAGCCGATTGCTACCGGCGCGTAGGTGAAGCGCCGGTCGAGCACGGTCACCTGGTCGCCGAAAGGCGCGCGGGTCGCGGCGGCAAGCAGGATCGAACGTTCCGCGAACATCACGTTGGCCTTGCGGTCGATCACATCTCCAATCCCGGCGTCGACGTTCGACACACACGATCTTCGCGGGGATTTCGAGTTCCGCGAGCTTCGTCGCCACCCAGTGCTCTGTCGTCGATCCGGCGACCACGGAGATCGTCTGCGCGGACAATATCTGCGCAGGCGTTGCTCCCGCACTGCGACAAAGCGCTCCTGCGGCGTCACCGGCACCCATGCCGCTCAACGAGCTCGCAGACCGCATTGCGGCTGTGATGCTGGTGCCGTACCCGCCGGGCATTCCTGTCATCATGCCCGGCGAACAGTTCGACAAACCCTCGGTACTTGCCTATCTGCGAAATTGCTACGAACAGCAAGCCAGATTTCCCGGCTTCGAAACGGAGATTCACGGGCTCGAAATGGTGCGTGAAGGAGACGCCATTCGCTACGACGTCTGTTGCGTTGAATAGCGCAGTGACAGTCTGGCAACGATAGGACCAACGTCCGATTCTTTCCGGTCTGAAATTGGCCATCATGATTCGTAGCCAGGTAAGGAGCGGTCATGTCTCTGAGGAAAGAACTTTGGGCTAAAACAGTACGGCGGTTCGCGACATTACTGCTGCTCCTCGGCGCGGCCGCCGTGCACGCGCAGTCTTCGGCCCCGCCTCAGCCCGCGCCTTTCAAGCCAGAGGAGATCGAGGCGCTGGTGGCCCCGGTCGCCCTTTATCCCGACTCTCTGCTGTCGCAAGTCTTGATGGCGTCCACGTATCCTTTGGAGATCGTGTACGCGGCGCGCTGGGTCAAGGCTAACCCGAAGTTGAAGGGCGAAGACGCCGTGAAGGCCGTGGAGAGCCAGACGTGGGACGTTAGCGTGAAGTCGCTCGTCGCCTTCCCGCAGATTCTCGAACCTATGAGCGACAAACTCGACTGGACACAAAAACTCGGCGATGCATTTCTCGCGCAGGAGAAAGACGTGCTGGCCGCCGTCCAGCGCTTGCGGGCGCGAGCAGACAAGTCGGGCAACCTCAAGTCGAATGAACAGCAAAAAGTGATTGTCGAAGCGGCGCCCGAAGCCGGACAGACAATCGTGAAGATCGAACCTGCCAACCCGCAGGTTATCTATGTGCCCGCGTATAACCCGACGGTGGTCTACGGATCGTGGGGCTACCCGACCTACCCTCCGTACTACTGGCCACCCTCCCCGGCCTACTATCCAGGCGCGGCACTGGCGACGGGTTTCGCCTGGGGCGTCGGCCTCGCGGCTGCGGGCGCCATGTTCGGCAACTGCAACTGGGGCGGCGGCGACGTCAACATCAATGTCGATAAAGCGAGGAACGTCGATCGCAGCTTCGATCGCACCAAGGTCGAGGGCGGACGCTGGAAACACGATTCGAGTCATCGTCAAGGCGTTGCCTACCGCGACAATGCAAGCCGCGAGAAGTACTCGCGCAATGTATCGGGCGCAGACGCACGTTCCGATTTTCGCGGCCGCGAAAGCGGTGCCGGTGAACGCAACGGTTCGGGCGCAAGAGGCGATGCGGGCAATCGCGGAACGGCCGGCGACAGGGGCGGCGCAGGTGCAGGCGGAGGCAATCGCGCGACGACCGCCGATCGCTCCGGTTCGGCTAATCGCGCCGCTGCGGCCGACCGGCCCAACGCTACCGATCGTCCGAGTGCCGGCGACAGGTCCGCTGGCGGCGATCGCATGGCGGCAACGGACAGGTCATCCGCGGCTAACCGCGCAGGCACCTCTGACCGCGGCGGCGGCTATGGTGGCGGGCGAGACAACGCCTTCCAGGGAGTGGATCGCGGGAACTCCGCACAGCGCAGCTACGATCGCGGACATGCCAGCGCGCAGGCATCCAGTTTCAATCGGGGCGGCGCAGGCGGCGGCATGTCGCGAGGGGGCGGAGGCGGCGGACGTGGCAGACGCTAGGCGGGCGGCATGCGAGCTACAAGCAAGTGACGAGCCGCGGACAATGAACAATGAACAGCGACCGATGTCAGGTCGAGCCTTAGAGGCCAGTTCAAAAAGGCTGCTCCGTACGCCTGAAGATGTTCCAGCAGACGAGGGCGCAGCCGAATTTCAAGAATGCTTCGTGAATGTCAGCTCGACGATCGAAGCGTATGCGAAGACGACGGAAGTTGTGGAGCCACGAGTGAGTCCGTTCAACGACCCAACGGAATTTGCCCAGACCACTGCCATGTTCAGTGCGGCGCCTTGCGATCACCGGTTTGATGCCGCGTTCGCGCAATCGTTGACGATGCGGATCGGAATCGTAACCACGATCGGCATAGATGACCTTGGGTCTCTGAAGTGGTCGGCCGCGCGCGCCGCGGATCGGGGGAATCGCGTCGACGAGCGGCAGCAACTGGGTGACGTCGTTGCGGTTCGCGCCGGTCAGGATGGCGCTGATGGGAACGCCATTGGCGTCTACGAGGATGTGGTGCTTGGAACCGGGTCGCGAGCGATCCGTGGGGTTCGGGCCAGTTTTTCGCCCGCCCCAACAGCGCGTACCGACGAGGAATCGACAGCAGCGTATGAAAGATCGATCTGCCCGGCCTCGCGCAACTTGTCGAGCAGCAGTTCGTGCAGTCGATCCCATACTCCTGCATTGCGCCAGTCGTTCAGTCGTCGCCAGCAGGTCGCGCCGGAGCCAAAGCCCAATACGGTCGGCAGGTGGTTCCATCGCAGACCGGTTTTCAACACGAACAGGATGCCATTCAACGCCGCCCGATCCGATACGCGTGGGCGACCAGGATGCTCTTTGCGCCGAGGCTTGGGCGGCGGCAGTAACGGTTCGATCAGTATCCACAATTCGTCATCAATGATCGGCGCTTCCATCCCTTGGGTTCCCTTGTTCAGACATCCAAGGTTAACAGTTTGCCGAGAAAGTAAACAGCCCCCTCAGGGGTTTTTGAACTGGCCTCTTAGGGAGCCGAGATCATGAAGTCACCGTTGCAATCCTGGCGGGCGTGCCTCGCCAACGGGTGCTGCATGACGGCGGCGGTCTGCGCGCTGTTCTTCGGGGTCGCGCCCGCCGTGCACGCGCAGAAAAGCTTTCCGTCGCCCGGAGCGGCAATGGATGCATTCGGCAACGCAGTCCTCAATGACCAGGAGGCGGCACTACAGACCATCTTCGGTCATGAATTCCGCAATCTGATTCCTCCCGTGGGCGCCGAGGTCCGCGGTCGCTTCCGCGATGCCTGGGATACCTCACATACCATTGAGCAGGTCGACTCGCGCCACGCCCGCATTGCAGTGGGTAACGACGGCTGGACATTTCCCGTGCCTCTGGTCAAGTCCGCACAGGGATGGCAGTTCGATATACGCGACGGCATCGAGGAAATGCGTTTGCGGCGTATTGGTCGCAACGAACTGGCGGTAATGCAGACGATGCTGGCGATCTATGACGCGCAACGTGAATATGCGTCGACCGATCATGACGGCGACGGGCTTCTAGCGTATGCATCGAAACTGACTAGTTCTCCGGGTAAGCAGGATGGCCTGTACTGGCCCACTGGCCCCGACGAACCGCCCAGCCCGCTTGGCCCTGCGTTCCTGAAAGCGGGCGCCCGTCATAGCGCGGACGGCGGCTATTACGGCTACCACTACAAACTGCTCAAATCACAGGGGCCGCATGCTCCCGGTGGCGCCTACGACTATGTTGCGCGCGGCAAGCTGTTCGGCGGATTTGCGGTTATCGCCTGGCCCGTGCGGTACGGAGACACCGGTATCAAGAGCTTCATGGTGAGTCAGGCTGGCGAGGTGTATGAGCGCGACCTGGGCGCCGACACCGCGCAGAAAGCGGAGGCGATCAAGTCATTCGATCCTGGCCCCGGCTGGGAGAAAGTGTCTCCTTGACTGGGTGACACATCTGGCCGAGGCAGCGAATGGCTCACACTCGCGCCAAGTCGGCAACGGCGAAAGTTTAATTCGGATTGCAGATAGAAATATAGAGTCGACGCCTCTGACTGTCCTTCGTGCATGGCAGCGAGTTCTCCGAAACTCCGAACACATCTGCCATGTGCGACAAGACTGTCCGCTCACCATATGTTGCGTGCGCTGCTCATCGCGCACCGTCGCTCCCGTTCGGCTTTGCACCGCAGCACGACCTGCATGTCGCGTCGAGCCGCATTGATGACAACGGCAACCGGGCCCACCGGGCAAAGTGCTAGGATGCATCATCGGGCTCAACAGACGACGGCACACATATGGCGCATTACGCACGCAAAGCAACGCTGGCGGCATCTATCGACGAGCTTCGCCCCGCACCCGGCGAGACAGCCGCGCTCACCGACGTTTTGCGCCACTGGCGAGCCTTTGCGCGAATGACAGAGGCATTGCAAGACAATGTCCCTCTCGCAACCATCCTGGACGAGGCGGCCAAATGCGCCGCCCTCGGCTGCAATGCGCCAATGTCAAAGGTGCTCGAAGTCGAAGGAGACGGCGATGTGCTGGTCGTCAAGGGGCAATATGGCATGGGCGCAGAAGTGATAGGCCGCTCTGCGGGGGCCGTACAAGCTTGGAATCCGGCCGGTGAGGCGCTAGCCAATGCGAAGCCGGTGGTCGAGCCAGACGTTCGCCAACGGCCTCTTCAGGCCAGCTGAAAATAAGTTTGACGCGAAACCCGTCCGGTGGATACACAATCTGCGTAGCCGATAATGGCCGTGGCTTGCTTCCAGGCGCTCTTGAACACATCGGCCTGCGTACGAGTCGTCGCATACTATCGAGCATCGGCGGGCAACTTCACCACCGCTCGCAACCTGCTCCGGGAACCGTATGGGAATTAACGCTCCCGGAATAGCTGCGAACGGCAGGCGCATTGGTCAATATGCCGGTCAGTGCCCGGCTTCTTCGCCTTGCGCGACGCCAGGCGCCCTCCACACACGAATGGCAAAAAGAAAAGCCCGGTCAGGACTTCCTGCGCCCGGTCTTGTCCTGAAGTTCGTCGATCCGTCGAGACGCTTCCGCCTTGGTCAGCGAGCCGTCGAACGTCTCTTTTGCTTCTTCGCACAGCGTCTTGAGGTACGAGGCTTGAGCGCCCGTCATCGGTTCTTCGCCCGTCACCCAGTCATCCGGATCTTTCCCGGCATTCGACGTGCGATGCGCCTTCGGATTGTCGTCGCCAGAGCCGGCGTTCAAGCCTCGTCATTCTTGCGGGCGATGGCAAGCTCGATCGAATCGAGCAGCACCTCTTCAGCGAAGGGCTTTCGAAGAAACCCCACCGCACCATTGCGCATGGCCCGTTCGACCGTCTGCCCGTCGCCGTGCGCCGACATGAACACCACTGGAATCGACCGGTGGCCCGCGTTCAATCGACGTTGTACTTCCAGTCCGGGCATGCCGCGCATCCTGATGTCCAGCAACACGCAGAGTGCATCGTCAATCAAGGGCGACGCGAGAAACTCCTCGCCCGAAGAGAAAGCCAAGGTGCTGTACCCAACGGATTTAAGAAGGTTGCCGACGCCGCTCCGTATCGAGGCGTCATCGTCAACGATGCAAACAAAACTCATAGCTGCCACCACTCCAATGCCGTTACCAGGAGACGACCGCTTCGACCGCAGTCACGCTGTGTCGCGCGACCATCCCCAAACCGCATCCCGATACGGTTTCCGTTTGCGCGAGAAACTCCGCCTTCCGCGACAACGCCTCGTCCGCTTCGCCTGAACAGTAGAGCTTGCGCAGCGCGTATTCCCGGGTAGTTTCGAGCAAAACGGTGAGCCTCGTGAACTGCCAGGCCGCAAGGCCAATAAGCGGCCCAGCCAGCGCCGACCACACGATCAACGAAGCGGTGCACGCATAATGCGGCACGTCGTATTGCGGGAAGTCGCCGAGACCGGCTCGCGCGATGAGCCCCGCAATCGCCGAGGTGACGACCGCCGGCACGAGCGCTCGCCAACCGATAGTGAAGACCAATCCTTCCAGCACGTACACCGCACCTGCAAGCGGCACGTTATAGACCGCGGCAAGGCCCGCGCCAGCGCCACACGCGACCATGATTCTGGATTCATCCACCGTGAGTCTGGCGAACGACGCCAGTCTGCCGGCCAGCATCGCGCCGATTTCGCGAGGCGCGACTTCCCGCCCCAACGGCGAGCCCAGCGCGACGGTGACAATTTGCAGCAATGCGTGGCAGACGGTTGCGACGGCAGGCACGCGCGGGTCGTCGCTGCTCACCGCTCGCGCGATGCTGACCAGCGGTCTGCACCAGCGATAGACCGCCCACCAGCCGACACCCGCGACCAGCCCGCAGAGCGCGAGCATTTCCACTCGCCGCGAGCGGCTCGCAGCTGTCACGCCTTGTTGAAAGCTCTCCTTGCTGAAGATGGTTTCGATGCTGTAGCCATAGGCGACATGCTGAACCGTATGCAACAGCGCGGCGAGTCCCAGCCCAGCCACGCCGCCGGCTACCCCGATCAGGACCACGACTGCGGCCCAACGCAACGAATGCCCGATGGCGCGCGGTTCAGATCGTGGATGCATGTGGGAGGTTCGAGTTCAAGGATTCAGAAGCCGGCGTGTGTGCCGGCTGTCGAGCTTTGCTGGCTCATGCGGCACCGCTTGCAAATAGAGGCTAATTCTACCGATGCGGTCTTGATGCAGCCTGTAGAAAACGCACTGAATCTTCGTAAAGGAACGTTTGAGAAAGTACCGTCTATTGCCGTATCGGTCGGTCTTTCGTTCGGCCTGGAAGATTTCGAATTCTTCTGCAGGGACTTCGTCCGAACGGATGCAATCGCCGGGCTTTGCCGCTCAGCCTTCCAGCGCCATCTGGAGCCGGGCTTCGAGAAACTGCACGAGCGCACGCACCTTGCTCGAATGACGTCGATTCGGCAGGTACGCCGCGTAGACGATTGCGTCGCCCTGATGAGGGCTTGCATCGAAGTTCTCGAAGAGGCGCATCAAACGTCCCGCACGAATCTCGTCGCCGACGAGCCATTCCGGCAGCAATGCAACACCCCGTCCCGCGAGAACGGCTTGGTGCAGGATATCGAGGCTGTTGGATAGCAGATGACCTCGCACCTCGACACGCTCTTCGACGCGCCCTTCAGCCGACTCGCGCCGAAAGGTCCACACCTGCCGCGAACGATAGCCACCGCCGTATGCAATGCGAAGGCACTCATGGGAGTCGAGCGCGTGCGGAGTTTGCGGTGTGCCGCAGCGGGCCAGGTAGTCATGGCTCGCCACGACATAACGCGGGTTGTCCGTCAGTTTGCGCACGACCAGGTTGGCGTCGCGATCGGGCAGACCGATGCGGATTGCGACGTCGATACGGTCAAGCGCGAGATCGGAGAAATGATCCGCAACAACGACGTCGAGAAACACCCTGGGATTAGCCGACAGGAACGCCGCGAGGTGCGGGGCAAGCCGCAGCCGGCTATAGGTGGACGGCACCGAGATGCGCAGCGCCCCTACCGGCGAGGCGCCGCTGTCGAACACGCTCTCGTCCGCTTCGGCGAGATCGTCGAGCACCTTGCCGACCTGTTCGACATAAGCAATGCCGGCGTCGGTCAGGCTCACCTTGCGCGGCGTGCGAGTCAGCAAAGCAGTGCCCAAAGAGGCTTCGAGTGAATCCATCAGCCGCGTGACCGACGAGGTCGCCACTCCGAGACGTTGTGCGGCCTTCGAAAAGCCTCCCGCATCGGCGACTTTGAGCAATGTGGTGAGAGCGAGGAGTTTGTCCATATACGACCCAGTCGACGTTTCATTGCGCTCAGCGCAACGCGGGATTGCATTTTAGGCCCATTCCGCGACTGCCGCGCAACGCCTATGCTGCATTGCTACACATGGTGAGAGGTGCAACATGCAAACCGTCGATATCGAGGTCAATTACGACTTCATTTGCCCGTGGTGCTGGATCGGTCAACGCAACCTTGCCGCCGCGCTCGCGGATTCGGGCCTGGCTCACGCGGTTTCGATCGGCTATGTGCCGTTCGAGTTGAATCCGTCGATGCCGGTCGCAGGAATGGACCGGCGGGCCTATCGCAGCAAGAAGTTCGGTAGCTGGGCGCACTCGCAGGCAATGGACGCGCAGGTTGCGGCCGCCGGACTTGCAGCCGGCGCGCGCTTCGATTACAGCCGGGTGTTGCTCACACCGAACACGCGTCTTGCGCATCGCCTGATGCAGTTCGCCCAGGAACGCGACGAACCGCACACCGCAGCGGCGCTCTACGAAGCCATATACGGCGCCTATTTTTCCGAAGGACGCGACATCGGTTCGCTCGACACACTTGCTGCAGTAGCCGCCGCGCATGCCTTCGACGAGCAGGCGGTGCGCGCGTATCTGCTGTCGAACGCAGGCGAAGAGCAGGTCGATGCTGCCCGGGCGCGGGCAGACAAACTCGGCATACAGGCAGTGCCGACCACCGTGATCGAGGGCGAAACAGTTAGCGGCGCACAGCCAGCTGTCGTCTTCATGCATGCGCTGCGATCCGCAGCGCTGAGGAGCGCAGCATGACTTCCTTTTCAGGATTTCGCGCCGTGATCATAGGCGGTTCGCTCGGTGGCCTGGTTGCGGCGGCGACCTTACGCGCGGCAGGCTGGCATGTCGACGTGTTCGAGACTTCGCCCAATGAACTCGAGAGCCGCGGCGGCGGCGGCGTCGTGCTGCAGCCAGACGTACTCGAGGCGCTCCACTTTGCCGGCGTGGCACTGCCCGACCCGCCGGGCGTCGCTTCGGGCGAGCGCATTTATCTCGACCGGCATGACGACATTGTCGAGAAACTGTACATGCCGCAGATGCAGACTTCGTGGAGTCTGCTGTATCGCGCAATGAAGAACGCACTGCCGGCTCAACATCTGCATGCGGGCGAAACCTTCATCAACTATCGCGCGCAGGGCCAGCAAACAATCGCGCTGTTCGAAAGCGGCCGGCAAGAAGTGGCGGATTTGCTGATCGGCGCGGACGGTATCCGCTCCACGCTCAGAAGCCGCCTGCTGCCTGAAGTGGTGCCGGCCTACGCCGGTTATGTCGCCTGGCGCGGACTCGTCGAAGAACGCGATCTGCCGATTCACGCCGCCGACACCCTGCGTGAGCGCTTTTCGTTTCAGCATGGCGACGGCCATTCGGCGCTGTCCTACCTGATACCGGGCGACGATGACTCGACGGTGGTCGGAGAGCGTCGTTGGAACTGGGTCTGGTACCGCAAATACAGCCGCGCGCAACTAGACGCGTTGCTCATCGACCGTCAAGGCGTGGCGCGGCCGTTCTCGTTGCCGCCGGGCTCGACCAAAAGTGCCGACATCGCCCAGTTGCGCGACGACGCGAGGCTCATGATGGGGCCGACATTCCGCGCGCTTGTCGATGCGACCGAAAAGCCGTTCATGCAGCCTATCGTCGATCTGCGCGCCCCGCAGATGGTCTTCGGCCGCGCCGTGCTGCTCGGCGACGCCGCTTCGGTGCCGCGTCCGCATACCGCGGGCAGCACCGCGAAGGCAGCTTCCAATGCGCACGCGCTGGCGCTCGCGCTGCTCTCGGCACAGCAAAGCGGCGAGTCGATCGATTCGGCGCTCAAGCGTTGGGAGAGCCAGCAGTTACAGCGCGGCGGGCGCATGACCGAGCTGGGCATATCGCTCGGCAACCGGCTGATGAACATCGCGCGCTGATTTTCGCCTTTCCGTACCCTGTTTCCCCCAATCCAAGGAGTTGTCATGTCAACCGAGGCATCTGTTGCGACCCCCGGCACGAGTACCGTCAAACTAACGCAAACGCTGATCGCGCTGTTTGCATTCTGCTGCGGCGCGATCGTCGCCAACCTTTATTACGCGCAGCCAATCACCGAACTGATCGCCCCGGACATTCACATGTCCTCCAATACGGCGAGCCTGATCGTGTCGCTGACCCAGATCGGCTATGCCCTCGGCCTGTTCTTTCTCGTGCCGCTCGGCGATCTGCTCGAGAACCGCAAGCTGATGATTGCGACCGCGCTCGTGTCCATTGCGAGTCTCGGTGCTGCGGCGTTCGCTCATCAGCCGGGCTGGTTCCTCGGTATCTCGCTGCTGGTCGGCTTCAGTTCTGTCGCCGTGCAGATCCTCATTCCGCTTGCCGCGCATCTCGCACCGGACGAATCGCGCGGCAAGGTAGTCGGCACGATCATGAGCGGCTTGCTGCTCGGCATCCTGCTGTCCCGTCCGATCTCCAGCGTAATCGCCGGTCACTTCGGCTGGCGCGCAGTGTTCGGCTCCGCCGCGATCCTGATGGCAGTTGTGACAAGCGTGCTCGCACTGACCATTCCGCGCCGCCAGCCGGAGCATAAGGCCACCTACTTCGAGTTAATCGGCTCGCTTGGGCATCTGCTGCGCACCATGCCGGTTCTGCGTCACCGTTCGTTGTATCAAGGGCTGATGTTTGCTTCGTTCAGCCTGTTCTGGACGGCAATTCCTGTCGAGTTGACGCGGCACTTCGGGCTGTCGCAAATGGCAATCGGCATCTTCGCGCTGGTCGGCGCAATCGGCGCGACGTCAGCGCCGGTCGCGGGACGCCTTGCCGACGCCGGGCACACGGTCCGCGCCACGTTGATCGCACTGGTGGTGGGCGCGCTTGCCTATACGCCGGCCCTGATCCATCCGGCGTGGGGCGTGTTCGGCCTCGTCGCGACCGGAATCATTCTCGACTTCGCCGTGCAGATGAACATGGTGTTGGGTCAACGCGAGATCTACGCGTTACACGCAGCGAGCAGGAACCGTCTGAACGCGCTGTATATGACGAGCATCTTCGTAGGCGGCGCTTCTGGTTCCGCGCTCGCGAGCCCGCTGTATCAGCACGGCGGCTGGCCGCTCGTCGCGACAGTGGCGACGGCCTTCCCCGTCGTCGCATTGATTCATTACCTGGTGATCGGCCGGCCGCACGCCGCACGCAACGCATAAGCCGATTGCAGAGATGCGGGTTGCCGGCGAGTCGAGCGGACATGCCGACCGGCTTAACAAAATTTCAGCGTGGTTTCAGGAATAAGCGTGGCGCTGCGAATACGCTACTGCGTGAAGTGCCGCGTCTGAGTCTGAGCAACGCCCGATTGCAAAGGAATAAACATGTCTTCCCTTTCGTCCCTGCTGAACAGCTACGACCTGACTGGCCTGAGCCTGCCCAATCGCGTGGTCATGGCGCCCATGACGCGTTCGCGCGCTCCCGTGCGCGGGCTGCCCACCGAAATGATGGCGCAATACTATGCTCAGCGCGCGTCGGCCGGACTGATCATTACCGAGGCGACAAATGTCAGTCCCGCATCGGCTGCATTCGAACTCACGCCGGGCATCATGACCGCTGAGCAGATCGACGGCTGGCGCATCGTCACGAGCCGCGTGCACGCTGCCGGCGGCCGCATCTTCATGCAACTCTGGCACAGCGGACGCGTCAGTTCATTCGCGCTGCTTGGCGGCGACGTGCCGCTGTCGCCCTCCGGCGTGAATGACGACCTCGAACACTTGCAGGTGTGGGCGCAATTGCAGAATGGCCACTACACGCGCATTCACGCAACACCGTCACGCGCGATGTCGCTGCAGGAAGTCAGGCTCACGATCGATGCGTTCAGGCAAGGCGCGGTCAACGCGATCGCCGCAGGGTTCGACGGTGTGGAAGTACATGCTGCGAATGGTTATTTGCCGCATCAATTCCTCTCGTCCACAACGAACACCCGCGACGACCGGTACGGCGGGTCGATTGCAAAACGGGCGAATTTCCTGCGCGACGTGCTGACGGAAATCGGCGCGGCGGTTCCACTCGCCAAGGTCGGCGTACGCATCTCGCCGTACGCGCATTACAACAACGTTCGCGACACCGACCCCGACGGCACCTACGACTACGTCGGCGCGATGCTCAGCGAGTTCGGTGTCGCGTATGTGCATGCGGCTGACACGAACGGCTGGAGCGGCGCACCGGATTTGCCGCGCATTATCGAACGCACCCGCAAGGTTTTCGACGGCACGTTGATGGTCAACGGCGGCATTGCCATCGACCGGGCCGACGCGTTGATCCGCGCCGGCGACGCCGATCTGGTCGCGTTCGGCCGCGCCTACATTGCCAACCCGGACCTCGTCGCGCGGATTGCAACGGCAGCACCGCTCGATGCACCCAGATCGGCCGGCTGGTATGGCGGCGACGAGGCCGGCTATATCGACTATCCATTTGGGAGCGGCGCCGGCCACAGCGGGCGCCCCATGGCGACGCAGGGATGACAGCGCAGCGGCATCGTGGGCGCTGCCCGCGCGCAGGCATTCGCTAATGCATTCGCTAAGGCATGCGAAGTTCGCAATCAATCCATCTGAAAAGGGCGTGTGAATGACTCCAGGACCCAGATTGCTGTGGGGAACCGGCGTGGCCGTCGTGGCCGTGCTGGCTGTCGCCGTGGCCTTGATGTGGAAGCCGGCCATCGCGCCCATCGGCGCGCCGCCGGTTACATCGTTCGACGCGCAGACGAAGCTCGCCGGCGCGCGCGTGGTGGCGCTAGGCGATTGCATTGTCTGCCACACGGCCAAGGGCGGCCAGCCGTTCGCAGGCGGCCTGCCACTGGCAACTCCCTTCGGCACCATCTACGCAACGAACATCACGCCCGACGTCGAAACGGGTATCGGCAACTGGTCTCTGGAAGCGTTCACACGCGCGGTGCGCCACGGCGTCGCCCGTGACGGGCACCTGCTCTATCCCGCGTTTCCTTATATTCACTTTACCCGCATGTCGGACGGGGACATTTCGGCCGCCTACGCGTATCTGATGACGCGCGAGCCGGTGAAGGCCACCGCGCCCGCCAACGAGCTGATCTTCCCGCTGAACTTCAGGCCTTTGCTCGCTTTCTGGAACATGTTGTTCCTGCGGCCCGGCCCCGAAGCGGCGGACGCATCTAAAGATGTTCAGTGGAACCGCGGCAAGCTCCTTGTCGATGGCCTGGGTCACTGCGCGTCGTGCCACTCCCCGCTCAATCCGATTGGCGGAGAAAAGTCGGGCCATGCGTTCGACGGCGGGATCGTGGACGGACGGGAAGCCCCCGCGCTCAATGCTCTCAGCGCTGCGCCCAAGCCCTGGACGCAGGCGCAACTCGTAACGTACCTGCGCACCGGCCGAGCCAGCGAGCATGGCGCGGCAGCCGGGCCGATGCTGCCCGTCACACGCGATCTGGCCACCGTGCCGGAGCAGGATGTGCAGGCCATCGCCACCTACATCCTGTCGATCCAGAAGCCGCGACCGACGGATGCGAGCCCTGTGGCCAGCACGTCGCCGTCGGCCCAAGCGCAAAGCGGCGCCGTGCTGTTCGCCGCGTCGTGCGCGCAATGCCATGGCCCCCAAGCGCCGATGCAATCCATCGGAGAGCGCCCGACTCTCGCGCTTAGCACGGCCGTCAATGCCTCGACGCCGCGCAACGCGATTCAGATGATCCTTGGGGGCATCGACTGGCATGGCGAAGATGCACTCAACTACATGCCCGCCTTCGCCCAGGTTTACAACAACAGGCAGATCGCCGACCTGGCGTCATACATTCGCGCGACCTACTCGCAGCGCGGCCCGTGGGACGACGTCGAAGAGTCGGTAGCCAAAGTTAGAAAGGAGAACGACGCGCGATGATCACCCTTAACATCAACGGCGTGCAGCACTCGCTCGATATCGATCCGTCCACGCCGTTGCTGTATGCGCTGCGTAACGACCTGCATCTGCATGGCGCGAAATTCGGCTGCGGCCTCGGGCAATGCGGAGCCTGCACGGTTATCGTGGGCGATCAGGCCGTGTTTTCGTGCCTGATTCCGGTCTCGTCGATCGGCGCACGGCCGGTTCGCACCATCGAGAGCCTCGGCACCGTCGAGCGCCCCGGAGCGTTGCAGAAGTCGTTCATCGATCACCAGGCGGCGCAGTGCGGCTACTGCATCGCCGGCACGATCATGCGCGCGCAGGCTCTGCTCGATCGCAACCCACGGCCGACGGAGCGCGAAATGCTGGAACACATGGAGCCCAACCTTTGCCGTTGCGGCACGCATCTGCGAATTCTCGCCGCGATTCGCGAGGTCGCGCATCTGCCCGCTGGCGACACGCTCACGAACGAACCGTTACACACGTCAAGCCGCGGAGGCGCGCAATGAGCGGCAACGACGAAAAGATCGATGAAACGCGCCGCCGCTTCATGATGTCCGGCGCACTGATGGTGAGCTTCAGCATGTTGCCGGGCGTCAAGGCAATGGCGCAGGAAGTGATTGCCGACGAAGGCGCCGTCGTGCATATCGGCAAGGCAACTCAAGCGCTGGCAGGCAGCCTGAAGACCAATCCGTATCTCGACGCCTGGATCAGGATCGACGCCGCGGGCAAGGTGACCGTCCATACCGGCAAGGTCGAACTCGGCACCGGCGTGCGCACCGCGTTGTTGCAGGTCGCGGCGGAAGAACTGGACATGGCACCTTCGCTGATCACGTTTCTGACGGCCAATACCGGCGCATCGCCGGACGAAGGTCTTACCGCCGGTAGCCACACGATTGCCGACAGCGGCAGCGCGCTGTTGAACGCCGCGGCCCAGGTGCGCGGCCTGCTGGTCGACGCGGCAGCTACGCATTTCGGGGTGAGCAGCGGCGAACTGGTTGCGCGCAACGCAGTGATCAAGGCACCGGATGGCCGCTCCATGACGTACGGTGAAGCGGTCCGTCTCGTCAATTTGCATCGCGTGGCCACGCCGGATTCACCGTTGAAGGACCCGGCGAAGTTCGACATGATCGGCACCTCGCTGCCACGGCTGGATATTCCCGCGAAGGTCACCGGCCTCCCGAGCTATGTCCAGGACATGACGATGCCCGGCATGCTGCACGCGCGCGTCGTCATGCCGCCCGTCTACGAGGCGAAACTACTGGAGACCAACGCGCCCGGGATTCTGAAGATGCCGGGGGTGGTCAAGGTGGTTCGCAACGGCAGCCTGCTCGCGGTGGTTGCGCGAGGTGAATGGCAGGCCGTGCAAGCGCAGCGAGCGCTGTCGGCGGGCTGCAAATGGACTGCCGGACGCAGCTTGCCCGATCCGTCCACGGTGCACCGCGACCTGAAGCAGATATCAACCGAACACATCGAGATCGCCAACGTTCATGTGCCGGCCGGCACTCCGGTGAAAACATTGAGCGCGAAGTACAGCAAGCGCTACATGATGCATGGCTCGATTGGACCGTCCTGCGCGGTGGCGCTCTACAAGAACGGCGCCATGACGGTCTGGACGCATTCGCAAGGCGTATATCCGCTACGCGACGGGCTCGCTGAAATGCTGTCGATGCCAAAGGAGAAGATTCGCTGCGTTCATGTCGAGGGGTCGGGCTGCTACGGCCATAACGGCGCCGACGACGTGGCCGCACATGCGGCACTGATCGCACGCGAGATGGACGGCGCACCCGTGCGCGTGCAATGGATGCGCGAGCAGGAACACACGTGGGATCACTTCACGCCTGCAATGGTCACGGAGGTCAGCGCGTCGCTCGATGCGGGCGGCACTATCGTCGACTGGAACTATTCGCTGTGGAGCAGTTCCCACAATGAACGTATCGTCAACGCGGGGCGGCTCATTCCCGCGCAGATGCTGGAAAAGCCGTTCGCGCCGGCGCCGTCGGTGCCTATGGTGCAACCGGAAGGCGGCGGCGACCGCAACGCGATTCCGCTCTACGCATTCCCGAACATGCGCGTCATGAACAACTTCTCGCCGACGATGCCGCTCAACACGTCGGCCATGCGTTCGCTGGGCGCGCACATGAATGTCTTCTCGATCGAAGCTATCATGGACGAACTCGCCGCGGCCGCCGGCGCCGATCCGGTCGCGTTCCGGCTCAAGCATATGCAGGATCCGCGCGCCCGCGACGTGATCGAGCTGGCCGCGCGTCGATTCGGCTGGCCCGGAGCGCCGCGCAAGCGTAATCACGGCGTGGGCTTCGCGTTCGGGAAGTATAAAAATCTGATGGCGTATGTCGCCATCGCCGTCGAGGTGTCGGTCGTGCCCGAGACCGGGCAGGTCAGGCTCGAACATGCGGAGGTGGCGGTGGACTCAGGCCAGATCGTGAATCCGGATGGCATACGCAACCAGATCGAAGGCGGCGTCATTCAATCGGCAAGCTGGACGCTCTCCGAGGAGCTACAGTTCGATACATCGAGAATCCGCAGTTTCGACTGGAGCAGCTATCCTATTCTGCGGTACTCGGCGGCGCCGCGCGCCGTCAACGTGCATTTGATCGATCGGCCGGGCACGCCGTTTCTGGGCGCCGCGGAAGCATCGATGGGCCCGACTGCGGGCGCGATCGCCAATGCACTATTCGATGCGACCGGCAAGCGGCTGCGCGACATGCCGTTGGCCGGCGAGAGTTTGCGTCGGCAGATCAACGCCTAGAAACATTCACCTCGCGTCGCCCTGCTTTTGCACACGCAATGGGCCGAGCGCGCGACGCCTTTACCAGGAGCACACGCATGATCATCGATCTAACCGGCAAACTTGCCGTTGTCAGCGCGTCCACGGCCGGGATCGGCTTCGCGATCGCAACCGGACTCGCACGGGCGGGCGCGGAAACTGTCGTCAATGGCCGCACGCCCGAAGCGGTAGACCGCGCGATCAGCGCCATACGTGAGAAAACACCGCAGGCGAAACTGCGCGGCTTTGCCGGCGACCTGGGCAGTGCAGCAGGCTGCGCCGCGCTCCTGAACGAAGTCCCTCGCGCGGACATTCTCGTGAACAACCTCGGCGTGTTCGGCGCCGGCGATCTGTTCACGACCGAAGACGAGGACTGGGAGCGATACTTCCAGGTCAATGTCATGTCAGGCGTGAGGCTTACGCGTAGTTACCTGGGCGGGATGATGGAGCGCAAGTGGGGACGCGTCGTGTTCATCTCGTCGGAATCGGGTTTGAACATTCCGCCCGATATGCTTGCGTACGGCTTTTCCAAGACCGCGCAACTGAGCATCTCGCGCGGCATTGCGAAGCAGGCAGCGGGCAGCGGAGTAACCGTCAACGCCGTGCTGCCCGGCCCGACGTTGTCGGAGGGCTTTCGCGCAATGGTCGAGGAAACCGCGAAGTCGCAAGGCAAGACCGTTGAACAGGTCGGCGTCGAGTTCGTGCGTGAGCATCGCAGCACGTCTCTGATCCAGCGGCCGGCCACGACCGAGGAGATTGCGAATATGGTGGTGTACGTCTGCTCACCGCAAGCTTCGGCGACCACCGGCGCGGCGTTGCGTGTGGATGGCGGAGTGATCGACACGATCGCCTGACGCACCGCGCGTTCTCCGGTGAAACGGCCGGCGGCCCCACTATTGAACGTGACCGCCGGCTATTTCACGGGAAGACACTCAGGGCGACAGGTGCGCCCACTGAAACTTAAACGTCTTCCTGCCGCAATGCACCTGCTATCCAGCGTTCCTCCGACGCTTTAAGGTGCGTCCGCATCGCCGTCTGCGCCGCGATCGGATCTCCTGTCTGCAGCGCTTTGAGAATTTCCTCGTGCTCCCGTACCGCGGCCGACCAGGTTGCGGTGCTTTCCGAGTGGTCACGAATCGCCGCAGCGATCGGGTCATGGCGGCTATCGAACATTTCGGCAACGAAGCGGCTTAGCACCGAATTGCCCGCGGTCTCCGCGATCAGCATATGAAATTGCCGGTCGGCATCGACTGGCGACTTCCCGGCAGCTGCGAGGCGTTTCATTCGCTCGACAGTGCGTCGCAGCCTGTCGAGCGTGGCCGCCGAAAGCTTTCCGGCAGCCAGCACGATCACGGTCCCTTCTATTGCCGCCCTGGCTTGCATCAGTTCGGACGGACTTTCACCCAGAGCCGGCACGGCGTTGTCACCGCCCTCGTCCGGAGCGCGCACGTACACCCCCGACCCCATCCGTATCTCGATCTGACCGCCGATTTCTAGCGCAATCAATGCCTCGCGCAGTGAAGGGCGTGAGACACCCAGCGTATTGGCAAGCTCGCGCTCAGGCGGAAGACGCGCGCCGGGCGCCAGTTCGTCCTTTCGAATGAGAGAAAGAATCTGCGTGGCCACAGATTGGTAAAGCCGCTTTGGTTCAGTTTGCTTCATTGTTCGAAATGTCCTGTCGACGAGCCGCGAAACGGACCGCAGCAGAGTCTAGCATGGGGCCCGAAGGCCTCGGCTGGCTCGCAACCGCGCCGCCGCCGGGGTTTTCCCTACTGGAATGAACAGTTATGAAATTCTACATTGGCTTGACCAGACAGCCGTTTGTGCGTTTTAATCTGCCCAAATTGGACTGACCGCTCGACCGGCTTTTCACGGGGTCGAACGGTAAAGTCCTGAACAAATTGGAGACGGGATTGACAGAAGCGACCACGCAGCGGAGGCCGGGCCGTGCGCCCGATGTGCCGGCACCTCGGGAAATTCTGCAACTCAAGGGTGTGAGCAAGCGGTTCCCCGGGGTCGTGGCGCTCGATGGCATCGATCTCGATCTGCGTTCCGGAGAGGTACACGCCGTCTGCGGAGAGAACGGCGCGGGCAAGTCGACGCTGATGAAAATCATCAGCGGCCAATACCACGCGGACGACGGCGTCATCTGCTACGAGGGCAAGCCGGTGCAGTTCGCATCCACCTCGGACGCGCAGGCGGCAGGCATTGCAATCATCCATCAGGAGTTGAACCTGGTGCCGCACCTGTCGGTCGCGGAGAACATCTACCTTGCGCGCGAACCCAAGCGCGGCCCGTTCGTCGACTACCGCACGCTGAACGCGAACGCGCAGCGCTGCCTGCAGCGCATCGGGCTGAATGTGTCGCCAACCACATTGGTCGGCGCCCTCTCGATTGCGCAGCAGCAGATGGTGGAGATCGCAAAGGCGCTATCACTGGATGCACGCGTGCTCATCATGGACGAGCCCACGTCATCGCTGACCGAATCGGAAACGGTTCAACTCTTTCGGATCATCAGGGAACTGCGCGCCGACGGCGTAGCGATTCTTTACATCTCGCATCGGCTCGACGAGATGGCGGAGATCGTGGACCGCGTCACAGTGTTGCGCGATGGCCGCCACATCGCAACGAGCGATTTCGCATCGACCACCATCAACGAAATCGTGGCCCGGATGGTGGGCCGCGCACTTGACGACGCGTATCCGCCGCGCGAGTCGGTCCCCACGGATCAGGTCCTGATGCGGGTGCGCGATCTGCAGCGGACAGACACGTTCGGCCCTCTCTCGTTCGACCTGCGCAAGGGCGAGATTCTCGGTTTCGCGGGCCTGATGGGCGCGGGGCGCACGGAAGTCGCCCGCGCGATCTTCGGCGCCGAGCGGCCCGACTCCGGCTCGATCCTGCTGGGTGACACGCCCGTGGCGATCCGCTCGCCGCGCGAGGCTATCCGCCACGGGATCGCCTACCTGTCGGAGGACCGGAAGAAAGACGGCCTCGCACTCTCGATGCCGGTGTCGGCAAACATCACGCTGGCCAACGTACGCGCTATCTCGTCGCGTGGCTTCCTGCGTTTTTCCGAAGAGACGGCTATCGCCGAGCGCTACGTTCGCGAACTCGCGATCCGTACACCGACGGTCAGGCAGCTTGCGAGGAATCTCTCTGGCGGCAACCAGCAGAAGATCGTCATCAGCAAATGGTTGTACCGCGGCTCGCGCATTCTCTTTTTCGATGAGCCGACGCGAGGCATCGACGTCGGCGCGAAGTACGCAATTTACAAGCTGATGGACCGGCTGGCCGCGGACGGAGTGGGCGTTGTTCTGATCAGTTCCGAGTTGCCCGAGCTGCTCGGCATGACCGATCGCATCGCCGTGTTTCACGAGGGGCTCATTACCGCAGTACTCGAAACCAGACAGACCAGTCAGGAGGAGATCTTGCACCACGCATCCGGGAGAAGTCATGCTTGAAATCACATCGGGCCGCACGCAGGCCTCGGACAAACAGGCACGACAGCGACGCCGCGACCTGATCCAGAAATTTGCCGCGCTGGGTAGCCTCGTAGTACTGATCGTCGCATTTTCGCTAACCAGTGCTGCATTTTTCTCTGTCGGCAACCTGATGACGGTTGCCCTGCAGGTCACGTCCATTGCGTATCTCGGCGTGGCCGCAACGTGCGTCATCATCACCGGAGGCATCGACCTGTCGGTCGGGTCGGTGCTGGCGCTGGCGGGCGTCGCGGCCGCCCTGCTCGTCAAGGCCGGCTTACCGATACCCGTCGCGATGGCGGGCGGCATGCTCGTCGGTGCCGCCTGCGGATGGATCAACGGCATCTGCGTGACGCGCATGGGGCTGCCTCCGTTCATCGCAACCCTCGGCATGATGCTCGTCGCCCGCGGTCTCGCCCTGCAGATCACGGGCGCAAGACCCGTCTCCGGGCTCGGCGACGCCTTCGGCGAACCGGGCAACGGCGCCCTCTTCAAGGTCTCTCATATCGGTGCTGACGGCTTCCCCGACACGGTCTTTCCAGGCATTCCATATCCCGTCGTCATCATGGTGATCCTGTTCGTGGCGATTTCCGTTCTGCTTTCGCGAACCTCGCTCGGCCGTCACATCTACGCGGTCGGATCGAACGCGGAAGCGGCGCGGCTTTCGGGCGTCAACGTGCAGGGCGTCAAGCTCTTCACCTACGTCCTGTCCGGATTGCTGGCAGGCGCTACCGGCTGCGTGCTGATGTCGCGCCTCGTCACCGCCCAGCCGAACGAAGGCGTGATGTACGAACTCGACGCCATCGCAAGCGCGGTGATCGGCGGCACGTCGCTGATGGGCGGCGTCGGCACGATCTCCGGCACCGCCATCGGCGCATTCGTGATCGGCGTGCTGCGCAACGGCCTGAACATGAACGGAGTATCGAGCTTCATCCAGCAGATCATCATCGGTGTCGTCATTCTCGGCACCGTATGGATCGACCAACTCCGAAACCGGAAGTTGTAATCAGAAGACGAAGTCCAGACCACAATCAAGGAGCGAGACATGAAAAAGGTATCCGTGCTGGCTGCGGCCGCAGCAATGTGTGCAATGTTCAGCGCGTATGCGCAGGCGGCGGGCGGCGAAATTGCCGTAATCGTGAAGACGGCGAACTCCAACTACTGGCAGAACGTCCAGAAAGGCGCGACCGCCGCAATGACCGATGCGAAGGGCTACACGATGACTTTCCAGGGTCCCGCAGCCGAGTCGGCCATCGCCGATGAAGTCAACATGGTCGAGAATGCCGTCAACCGGCATGTCGCGGGCATCGTGCTGGCGCCGTCCGACCCCGATGCGCTCGTTCCCGCCATGAAGAAAGCGTGGGAAGCCCATATCCCCGTGGTGCTGATCGACTCGACGGTGTCCGATGCCGGCAAGCAGTACTACCAGTCGTTCCTCTCTACCGACAACGTGAAAGCCGGCGAACTCTGTGCGAAGGCCATGATCGACCGGGTTGGGCAGACCGGCAAGGTCGCGGTCATGTCGTACGTGCCGGGGGCAGGCTCGGAAGTCGGCCGCGTCGGCGGGTTCCGCAAGTACATCGCCGCCCATTCGAAGCTGCAGCTGGTGGGTCCGTTCTACTCGCAGTCGCAGATGGCGAATGCCCTGAATCAGACGACCGACGTGCTGTCGGCCAATCCCGACCTCAAGGGCATATTCGGCGCGAACGAGCCTACCGCCGTGGGGATGGGGCGCGCCCTTCAGCAGTCCGGAAAAGGCGGCAAGGTCATTGCAATCGGCTTCGACGGCAACCAGGACCTGCAAGGCTTCGTTCGTGACGGCACGATTCAGGCCATCGCGGTTCAAAGCTCTTATCAGATGGGCTACAAGGGCATCCAGACCCTCGTCAGCGTGATAGAACGCAAGCCCGTTTCGAAGCAGGTGGACACGGGCGTCATGATGGTCGAGAAACAGAACCTCGACTCGTCCGAGGCCAAGAACGTTCTCTACTGACGAACGGGCCGGCGCGGCGGTTTCCGGAAGCCGTCCGCCGGCAGCTCCTCCATTCAGACACCCCTTTATGAAAGCCATTGCAACTCACGCGCTGCCACGAAGCGGGTTGGCGATGACCACACTCGGCCTCGGTTGCTCACAACTGGGCGGCCTCTACAAGCCCATGTCGACCGCCGAGGCCAATGCGCTCCTCGAGTGGGCGTGGGACGCCGGTATCCGCTATTTCGATACTGCGCCGTTCTACGGCTATACGCTTTCGGAACGGCGAGTCGGACAATCGCTGCAGATGCGCGAGCGCGAACGCTACGTACTGAGCACCAAGGTCGGGCGGCTCATGCGGCCCGACGACACGGTTCAGGCGGGCGATGACAACTGGGCGCAACCCCTGCCCTTCCGGCCTCGTTTCGACTATACGTTCGACGGCATCATGCGCTCGTACGAGGATAGCCAGCAACGTCTCGGCATGCAGACGATCGACATCCTCTATGTTCACGACATTGGCGTGGCGACGCACGGCGACGCGCATTCGCGCTACTGGGAACAACTGACGCGTGGCGGGGGATTCCGGGCTCTCGCGGAGCTGCGCGACGCGCACGCCGTTTCCGCGATTGGACTCGGCGTGAACGAATGGCAGGTCGCAGTCGACTCGATGCAGGAAGCCGATCTCGACCTCGTCATGCTGGCAGGCCGCTATACGCTGCTCGAACAGGAGGCGCTCTCGCCACTACTCGACCAGTGTGTGAGCAACGGCGTGCGGATCGTCGCCAGCGGCGTATTCAATTCCGGCGTGCTCGTGGGCAACGGCAAGTTCAACTACGCCGATGCGCCGCCCGAAGTGGCACGGAAAGTCGCGCGTCTTGCCGACGCATGCGCGAAGTTCGAGGTTCCGCTCGCAGCCGCGGCACTCCAGTTTCCGTTGGCCCACCCGGCCGTCGTGTCCTGCGTCGTCGGTGCGCGCAGTATCGAGCAGTTGCAAAAGAACATCGCATGGCTTGAAACGCCACTTCCGCCGGAGCTGTGGCAAGCCTTGCAGCACGAAGGGCTGATCGCCGGATC
This sequence comes from Paraburkholderia kirstenboschensis, assembly GCF_032806925.1. Classification (NCBI taxonomy): domain Bacteria; kingdom Pseudomonadati; phylum Pseudomonadota; class Betaproteobacteria; order Burkholderiales; family Burkholderiaceae; genus Paraburkholderia; species Paraburkholderia kirstenboschensis. Next base: position 366,217 of record NZ_CP136512.1, read on the forward strand.
GGCTCCGGTTCCCGAGGTCCGCCGTTTATACAGAATCGATCAGCCGTCCGGCGATCGACAAGCCCAATAAAGAGGATGCCTAATGCTCAGCGTCATTTGTGAATCGCCCGGCGTGCTGCGCCGCGAAGACCGCGAACCACCTCACCGCGCAGACGGCGAAGTACTTTTGCGGGTCAGTCGCGTGGGTATTTGCGGCACCGACATGCACATCTACTCGGGGAACCAGCCTTATCTGCAATATCCGCGGGTGATGGGACATGAACTGTCTGCCATAGTCGCCGAGGCGGATTCCGGCGCTCACGTCGCGCCCGGCGACGCCGTCTATGTGATGCCGTACCTGTCGTGTGGACAGTGCATCGCCTGCAGGCAGGGGAAAACCAACTGCTGCGTCAATATCAAGGTGCTGGGCGTGCATCGTGACGGCGCGTTGACTGAATACCTGTCGGTGCCCGCGCAGTTCGTGCACAAGGCCGACGGCGTGACACTGGACCAGGCGGCCATGCTCGAGTTTCTCGCGATCGGCGCTCACGCGGTTCGGCGCGCCGACGTGTTGGCCGGTCAGCGGGTTCTCGTCGTGGGCGCGGGGCCGATTGGCATGGCGGCGATGCTGTTTGCGAACCTACGCGGCGGGCGGGTCTCCTGCCTGGATACGCGCGCCGATCGACTTGCGTTCTGCAGCGAGCACATTGCCGTTTCGACAGTTCAGATCGGGCGGAACGACGTCGACGAACTTGCGGCGCTCACCGACGGCGAGTTCTTCGACGTAGTGTTCGATGCGACGGGGAACGTCAACGCGATGAACCGCGGCTTCGAGTTCATCGCCCACGGCGGCAAGTACGTGCTGATTTCGATCGTACCCGGCCAGATCACGTTTTCCGATCCGGAGTTTCACAAGCGCGAAGCGACCTTGCTCGGCAGCCGCAATGCGACCGCGGAAGACTTCGAGACGGTCCTTGAAGCGATGCGCGCAGGCCGCATCCCCGACAAGGCGCTCAATACTCACCGGATGAGCCTGGCTGACGTACCTACAGAGTTCCCGAAGCTGATGGAGCCTGGGCGGACCGTCGTCAAGGCGCTGGTCGAATGCTGACTCTCCTGGACCGGGCCGGGCCGGGCGCATAATCGCGCCCGTCTCCGCCGGCGCTTCGCACGTCGCTCAAGCAAGCCGATAAACGCTGGATGCCGTGCCGCGAAACAACGCCGCACGTTCGTCGGCGCTTGCGTGCGCAGTCAGGCGCTTGAACGCATTCCAACCGTTGCTGTACGGATATGAGCCTTTGTCGACCGGGAAATTGCCCTCGAACATGCAACGGTTCGCACCGAAGGCCTCGAGGCATGTATGCATCCACGGTTTCCACGTTTCGGCCAATTCAACCGACGATGGTGGGCGCTCTCCCTTCTCGAAGTCGAAGCCGTTGATCCGCATCCCCAGACCGCCGACCTTGACGTAGACATTCGGCAGCTGAGCCAGTTGACGCATGGAGCGCGACCAGTTGTCGAACACCTCTTTGCGCTTATCCGCATAGCTGGCGATGCCCACGATCCCGCCGCAGTGGTTGATGATGATCGGCATGTCGGGGTACGTCTTGGCGAGATCGAATAGCTCGGGAAGCTGCGGAAAGAAGAGCCACGCATCGTAAGACAGGCAGCGTGGCGCCAGTTGCGCGACACCTTCACGATACTTCGAGTCGAGCAACAGACCCGGCGGAACCGCGGAGAGCGGATTGACCAGCGTTTGATCCGCATCCCACGTGACCAGATGCCGAACGCCTCGAAAGCGCCCTTTGCCGGCCTCGATATGTGCGTCGAGAACGCTTTGTACGGCAGCGCCGCGACGAAGATCCGCGTAGCCCACGATGCCCTTCGCGACCTGCGGCGAACCGGCGGGCAGCGCCGCAACGGCATTCGCGACGTACTCCGTTTCTCCCACGGGCCGTAGCTCCTCCGGACCCGTCTGGCGGTAGCGAGTCAGTCCCTGCATGAAGACGGACGCCGTGATGTCGTGCCCGGAGCGGACGTCTGCCAGATAGTCGTCGAGCAGATAGATCCAGCCGGGACGTTCATAGAAATGATGATGTGCGTCGACGATCGGCATCTCCGGCTCGATGGCGGCTTCCGTGCCCGAAGCGAGCCATTCCGGGCGAACCGGCAGATAGTTACTGGTTGTCTTCATGTTGCGCGTTTCCTCTTCGCCGAACGCATGCCTGGTTTCCATGACAGAAGCCGCGACCGATGCTGCCGCAGCGGCGAGAAACCTGCGCCTTCCGTGTGAGCGAATCGTGTTCATGGTCATTTCTCGCGATTGAATGCATACAGCGACAGCGTTAGCAGGGTCGTGATACCAAGCACGATCGCAAGCCCCATCATTCCGGCCGTGAAGGTGCCGAAACTGTCCTTCAGGTAGCCTACGAGATACGGTCCGGCGAAGCCTCCCAATGCGCCAATCGAATTGATCAGTGCAAACCCTCCAGCGGCCGCCTGCCCCGACAGAAACCGGGCGGGCAACGTGTAGAAAATGGTGCGTCCGGCAATCGTGCCGATCAGTGCCAGCGTCACGCCCACCATCGCCGGGCCGAGTTGGTGAAAGTGGGTGGATACGCCAAGCGCTACTCCGCCGATAAGGAGGCCGGCGGCAAGGTTCGCAATGGCTCCACCGCGGCGATCCACACGTTTGGCCCACCACAGCAGTGCGATCGTGGCAAAGAAGTAAGGCACCGCGGAGAGCCAGCCGGTCTGCGTAACGCTCATTCCGTGCGCCTTGAGCATCTGGGGCAGCCAGATACCGATTCCATACGAGCCCATCGTGAAGCCGAACGAGATCATCGCGAGAATGTAGACGCGCACATCCTTGAGTGCGGCTCCGAAGTGCTTCTCCTTCCGCGACGACGAGCCTTCGCGATCGAACGCGCCCTGAAGAGCGTCGCGTTCGGCGGCCGACAACCACTTCGCATCGGCGGGCCGGTCGGCAAGCATCTTCAGCACGAGAAAGCCGATTACGCATGCGGGCAATCCTTCGATGATGAACATCCACCGCCAACCCGCCAGCCCCAACGCGCCATCCAGTTGCAGCAGCCAGGTCGAAAGCGGTGCGCCGATCAGCGATGAAAGCGGCGTGGAGACGGTAAACCACGCAAGTACGCGAGTGCGGTACTGAGCGGGAAACCAGAGAGCGAGGAAGAAGATCACGCCGGGGAAGAAGCCCGCTTCGCCGATTCCCAACAGCAGGCGGATGACATAGAAGCTGTTCGGTCCCACAGCAAAGGAGGTCGCGGCGGCCATGAGGCCCCACGTGATCATGATCCGCGCAAGCCAGCGTCGCGCGCCGAAGCGATAGAGCGCGAGATTGCTCGGGACTTCGAAGATGCAATATCCAGCGAACATGATGCCGGCGCCCCAGCCGAACTGGGTTGCAGTGAGCCCCAGATCCTTGTTCATGGTCAGAGCGGCGAAACCGACGCTCGTACGGTCGAGGTAATTGAAAAAGTACGCGAGCGCGAGCAGCGGAATGAAGCGCCACGCCGCTTTGCGCACCGCCTGCTGTTCGAGCGAACTGGCGTCGAGGCTGTCGGCAGCCATGCCTTGGGATATAGATGTCATCGTCGTCTCCATACACTTCGCCGGTCCGCTGCGAGGATTGGCGCGGCCGGGTGGTTTGATGCGTTAGCCGCGTCAGGCGCTGGCAAGCTCGTTGGCAGACGGCGTCGTCTGATCGCCCGGCTGCCGTTCCTGACAGCGGACAACGCCGGCCTCGGTCAGCTGCCTGAGATCGTCGGCCGTATAGCCAAGCTCGGACAGAAGCGCCTGCGTGTTCTGCCCGAGAGCCGGCGGTGCGGCCCGCAAGCGCAGCCGTTCACCGGCAAGGGTCAGGGGCAACAGTGCGGTTCGCGTGGCAACCGGCTTTCCGGCGCCGCTTGCATCCGGCGGCAAGGTCACATCGGCGAGTCCGCCGGTTGCGAGAAGGTGCGGATCGTCGAACAGATCCTGCGGCTTGGTGATCGGGGCGTAAGGCAGGCCGATCTGCTCGAAAATCTCGCTGATCTGCGCCGCGCTGAACGCCTCCATGTGCTGGCGCAGCCGGGGCAGCAACCAGTCCCGCGCCTGAACCCGCTGGTTGTTGGTGGCGATGCGTTCGTCCGCTTTCAGGTCATTCAGCCCGAATGCATCGCAGAAGAGCGCCCACTGAGTGTCCGAGACCACGGCAAGGAATATCTGCTCTCCGTCTTTGACGGAGAACACGTCGTACACGGCCCATGCGGAGATGCGGCCTGGCATCGGTGCGGCGGCCTGGCCGGTCACCGCGAACTGCATCATGTGCTGCGCGACGAGAAACACGTTGTTCTCGAAGAGCGCACTCTGCACTTCCTGACCATGACCGGTGCGTTCACGCTGCGCGAGCGCAGCCATCGAGCCGATGGCGCCGAACATACCGCCCATGATGTCGTTGACACTCGTGCCGGCGCGCAGCGGACGCCCTTCGGGTCCGGTCATATAAGCGAGCCCGCCCATCATTTGCACGACTTCGTCCAGTGCCGTGCGATGGTCGTAAGGACCTGGCAGAAAGCCCTTGTGCGAAACATAGACAAGGCGCGAATTGAGCTTCGACAGGGCGGCGTAGCCAAGCCCCAGCTTGTCCATCGTTCCGCTCTTGAAGTTCTCGCTGAAGATATCGGCGCTGCCTAGCAGCTTGTGTACGATCTCCAGCCCACGCGGATCTTTGACGTCGACGGCAATGCTTTTTTTGTTCCGGTTGAAGGTGCTGAAGAAGCCTGCACCCGAACCTCGCAGGGCGCGGGTGCTGTCGCCAGCGATCGGCTCGACCTTGATGACTTCTGCGCCCAGGTCTGCGAGCACCATGCCGCAGGTGGGACCCATCACCATGTGGGTCATCTCGACCACACGCACGCCGCTGTACGGCAGCGATTGTTTGTTCTCGACGTCACTCATTGCGCGACTCCCTTGAGACAGCCTTCGGGTTGGACGGCGCCTGGGCTGCGGCCGTCCGCGTATCTGAATCCTTTGGGCAAGCCGGCGTCTTGCACGTGGCCGTACAAGGCTTCCGCGGGCAGGGCTTCGGTGAGGATCGAACGCGCGGCGACGAGCGAATCGATGTCGATTCCGGTGTCGTATCCCATCGATTCGAGGAGAAACGCGAGGTCTTCGGTAACGATGTTGCCGGTCGCACCGGGAGCGTATGGGCATCCGCCAAGACCGGCTTGGCTGGCGTCGATTGTCGTGACACCTGTCTCGAGCGCCGCGACCACATTGGCGAGACCCTGGCCGCGCGTGTTGTGGAAATGGGCGCCGCCCGCCTTGCTGCCGAACTCGCTTTGCAGACGGCGGAAGAGACGCCGGACCTGCGTTGGGTTTGCGTATCCGCTGGTATCGGACAGGCCGATTTCATCGACTCCGCACTCCGCCATCGCGGCGCACATCCGGATCGTCTGGTCATCGCTGACTGCGCCCGCGATCGTGCAGCCGAAGGCCACTGAAACACCCGCTTCGATTGCAATGCCAGGATATTCAGCGTCTCGCAATGCGACGATCTTCCGGACTTCCTCGATCATCTCGCCGGTGGTTTTACGGATATTCGCCATCGAATGCTCGTTAGTCACCGATACCGGCAAGGTCACCTTATGCACACCTGATTCGAATGCCGCCTGGCAACCGCGAAGATTGGGCGCGAGGACCGCAACGTGCAGTCCGGCAATCGTCAATGCATGCGCCACGACCTCCCGGATGTCGGCCATCTGCGGCAGCAACTTTGCGGGCACAAACGAGCCGACTTCGATTTCCTTCAACCCGGCTGCGGCGAGCGCTGAGATCCAGCGCAATTTCGCGTCGGTTGGCATGACGCTTTTGATGCTCTGAAGACCATCTCGTGGACCCACTTCGCTAACCAACACATGACAAGGCATAGAAACGCTCAAAATGTCCTCCTTAGCGTTCTGTTGTAAAGAACGGTGTTCTGTTATGGAAAACTATACGGAGACATAGCGGTGCCATCAACCGGGTAAACCCAGTTGGTTGGTCTGTTCCTCGGAATATCATTCTTCCTGACAGAACATTGCGAACGTGTTTACCCTAGTTTTCGACCCTGCGAAGGGAGCGGAGCGGCGGGAGTCTGACGATCGTTATGAGCGCAAAGGCCGAGAATTGACGCGTGCCGGACGAACCTCTAGGATGGTCTGCTTCACAGAACGGTATTCGCAATGCGATCGGACGATGCAGACAAAGGCGGAGTGGCGGCGCTTGACCGGGCGTTTGCCATCCTCAGCGTTTTCCAGCCTGGCGAACGTGCGCTTTCGCTTGCCGAAATCGCGCGGCGCACCGGCTTTTACAAAAGCACGATCTTGCGATTGCTGAGTTCGCTCGAACGTGGCGGTTTTATCCGCAGACTTGACGACGGAAATTATTCGATCGGTCCTGAACCGCTCAGGCTCGCGCAGATATTCCAGGAGTCGTTCCACATTCGTGAGGTCATTGAGCCGGTACTGCGGCAGCTATCGGCGGATTCGGGCGAGACGTCGTCGTTTTATGTGAGGCAAGGCGAGTATCGCGTCGTGTTGCATCGCGTGGAGCCGCCTCGGTCGGTCCGCGTGTCGATTCGTGAAGGCGAACGGTTTCCGATTGATCGTGGCGCATCCGGGAAGATTCTCATCGCTTTTTCAAAGCCCTCGCGGGCAAATCACGATGCCGTGCGCGAGCGATTGTGGGCTCTGTCTTATGGAGAGCGCGACCCCGACACCGCAGCGGTATCGGTACCCGTATTCGGTCCAAATAACGAGCTTGCGGGCGCCTTGACGTTGTCCGGCCCGAAAGATCGGCTCGGCGCCAGCGAGACGATGCGAGCCGCGTGCAATCTGTTGCTGACCGCTGCAACGCGGGCGACTGCTGCGCTGGGAGGCGATCACCGCATCTTCGCTTATGGAATGGCGCTGGCCGCGCAGTTCGACTTCCCGCCGCTCACCGAAATCCAGAAGACCTGACTCTCCGGTGACCGCGTACAAGGCGAGAACGGACATGCGAAGAATGGCGCTAGCATCATTGTGCTGATTAGCTGGAGACGGCCGAATTTCGCCTCACGCGACCGGCTTGCGCGCGATCAGCAACGACCAGTGGGTTACGCCCAATACGGCGATTCAGGCTGCCAGGACTGGGCGATTCGTTAGAGAAACGCTCGTCGGATTCGAAGGACAGCGCCACGGTTGCGCCTTGAGAGCACCGTGCTGTTTCAGCCAGTCCAACCTGTTTGCTCCGCCGCGAACAGGCGGCGATGCACATTGCGCAGGTGCACCCGCGTCGCGGTGTTGGCGGCGCGAGCGCATGCGTCGGAATGTTAGGCGAGTGCTTGCTCCTTCCTTCACTGCGGCTGAGCATCCTGTCGCAAAACAATGTACTTACCCGCCAGTTCTTGTGTCGATTGAGGAACCGTCGAGCCGGCTGCCATTGAACCGGACTCGGATCGCTGCGCCGGCGGGGATATCGCGACGCCTACAAGAATTCCTGTCGAGGTGAGGAAGAACGCGGCTAACAAGACGAATGCCATTGTGTTGCCCTCCCGTACGTGAATAGCCCTTGCCGGCTAACGGCCTTGAGTCGGCTGCACCGTTCTCTCACTGAACAGCATGGGCGCCCAACCGTGAGGGGTGCATGTGCGCACACGGTCAATAAACTGCCGAACCTCCGTGGTCACTTCTTCCAATAGCCGTGGTGATGCGTTAGTACCCCTTTGTATAAAGCGACAGATGGTTACTCACCGACGTTACACCCGTCACGCCCGTCGCCACTTCCGAGGCCTGCTGGATCTGAGGACCGTCCGGCACGCTGCCGGATAATGTCACGACACCGCCGCGCGCCTTGACGAATACGTTCGATACGTTGAAGTTGGGCGCTTTCGATAACGCCTTGCGAACATCGCGAGCCAGCTGTTTGTCCGCCTGCGTCGCCTTCCCGGAATGTGCAACCGGACTTGACGCCGTGTGCATGTCGCTGCTGCTTTGCGCGTAGACGTTGGGCGTCGCCGTCAGGCAACTAACCACGACAAGCCGACCTACTACTTCGAGTGCTCTCATAGCGGGCTCTTCCTGTTGTGTTGGACCTATCTCAAGTCAAAGATAGTCAATCTTGCGCGTCGAACATAGCAGTTCAAACGAGTAATGGAAAACCGTGCGGTTGAACGCGGGCTCCCGCGGAGCCGGTCATGCTGACAGCTAAAAGGGCTATATCGACCAGTTTCGAGAGGTTTCAGGGTTCGCATAACGATGAATCTGCCGATGCGGGCCCTCAGGGATGTTGAGGAGAAGCCTATGAGCAACACCAGGTGAGAGTGCCCGACAGCCCCAAACCAGTAGCGGCTTCGCTTTCTGCGTCTTCGATTTGCAAGGGCGAGAACTCGGAGTAAATTGTGTCGCACCTGATATCGCTTTTGCCGTAGCCGCCGCAGTAATGGCCGAGCGGTATTTGCACCGTTCGTCGACGCGGCCGTCGAAGGTCGCTGCCCAGTCACCTCGACTCTGGAGAACCTCATGACAGATATCGCACTCGCACGCAAAAATGCCTGCCTCGCAGTGGTTCAGTCGGTATTGACGGACCTGATCGACGACAGCGACCTGATCAACGCGGCTCTACGTGTTGCGGACTACCTGGCAGATGACCTTGAAGGCAAGATCACCGAGACCGACGCCGTATTACTTGCTGTAGCCGCACTCACTAAAATGAACCGCGCGATTCGTGAATGGGACGACGTGGACGGCAATTCGATGGACGCGATGAGAGTCGCAGGCTTTGTCATCGATGAACAGATGAACGGGTACGACTTTGCAATCCATCCACATGAAACGACTTCATCAGCGGCAAGAATGCATGCACGAGCGGCCGCTGTGATTGGGGCAACGGGATCACCGGTGCGGCACGTTCACCACTGAAGCGCGAGCCTTGCCGATGCGAGCAGGCGTTTCCGCCGTAGGAAACCGGGCGCGGTGACCGCGCGGTTCGCCTGAAATTCAGTGCGCCGCCAGCCGGTCCCTTGGCGACTGTCTGAGCGCATTTGACTAGTTGCGCGATAGCACGGTAGTGAGGAGTTTTCGGAAAAATATTGGCGACCCTGCTAGTGAAGCGCCGCTTTTGGTACCTCAGCCGCGTCAGATTCCGTGATAGGCCTTTGCATAGGCCGCCGTCGAAAAAGGATCGCTCCATATCATCGAACAAAACAATTAAAACATCCGGCGTCAACGCTAGGCCCACGGGGCGCAGACGCAATCCTGACGTGTTCAAAATGTACGAATGATGATTAGTGGCCCAGTTGCTGCGCTGCGTGGCTTCGCTGCGCCTGCGCTTCCATGAGCAGGCGATACGACGCGTAGTACTTGTAGATGTTTCGCACGTAGGTGGTTGTCTCGATGCCGATCTTCTCCGCCACCACGATCTCGACGTTGTTGAACCAGACGTCTGGATTGAGGCCCCGGGCCGCGGCCTCCTTGCGCATCTTCGCGATGTTCCCAGGGCCGGCGTTATAGCTCGCGAAGGCGAACAGCGGGCGATCTACCTCGGAGAAGTGCGCGTCCTGAAAGTAGCGTGTCATGAGTCGATCAAGATACTTAGCGCCGGCATGAATATTCGACTCCGCTATTCGGATGTCCCCGACATTGAGTTCCTTACCCGTAGCCGGCATTAATTGCATGATGCCGACCGCCCCCACCCGGCTCTTGGCCCTCTGATCAAGCTGCGACTCCTGAAAACCTTGGGCTGCCAGCATGAGCGGATCGAAGTCGTATTGCTGGCCGTACTTCGCGAATAAAGCCACGGTCTGTTTAAAGCGATTGAGTTCGGCACTCTCAGCGTTGTTATGGATCTGCTTGATGCCTTGCATATACTGTTTGAGGCGGACCTCCGCGACGCTTTGCTTCGTAATGAAATTGTCGTAGAAATCGCTGATCACAGCTTTCAGCTTGGGGCTCTGTTTGCGGATAGCCCAACCCACATAGCCTCCATCACGCACTGCAATGTTGTCGTGCACCTTCGCTTGCGGCAGCATCTGGGCCCACATCCGCGCCTTCCAGTCATCCACCACCAGGATCTGAAGCAGACCGACGTTCAGCATCTCCATCGCATCCTCGTCCTCGAGCGCATCCGGCAGCAGCACAAGCCGCATGGGCGGCTTGCCGGCTTTCTGGAAGCGGCTATTAACTGCAATCAGACTTTCGTAGTAGCTACTAGAACGGCGCACCTGTACGGTCTTTCCGCTTAGATCGTCAAGCTTCGACAATTCTGGCGATTTCGGCCCGGTCAGTACCAGTTCACGCGTTGGCTTGAGGGCGCGCGCCGTAATGAAGTCGGCCTGTTTTAGACGCTCGTCGGTGACCGTCAGGTTGCCAACGGCGATATCGCCCATGCCGCTGTTGAGGCCAGGCAGCAGCCGATCGCGTGTCGTCGGAATCATGACCACGGTGATCGGACGCTTGTTGAGGCGATCGGCGTAGGTATTGTTGACGTACCGTTCGAAATCGCGCACGAAATCTGCGGTCAACCCGCGTTCGCGGCCTCGGTCATTGAAATACAGCGTACGACTGAAAGGTACGAGCACGCGGATCACGCGGCGTTCGAGCATCGCGTCGAAATCGCCGCGCCAAGGCTTGTTTGTCAGATCGATCCGGCGCGGCGGGCTTGCAGGCACCGGTCTGGAAGGCACGGACGGCGACGAAGCAGGCGAAGCCATGGAAGCCGGCCCAGGCGCGGCGTAAAGCGCGCTCCACGCGCACAGCGCGAACAGGCCTGCCACCGCCCGGAAACGAGCAGAACGCATGATGTACACCGTTGCGGTTCGAAGCCGCCGCGTCAGCGCTAGCCCATGTTGACCGTCGTCCTGCGGGGCTATCGATTTGAGCGGGAAGCCGTTTCAGTATTGGACTCCCACCCTCTTACAGCATAGTTACCTGTGAGAACGGTTCAAGGCTTATCGCGGCCTTCGATGCGTCCTTCGCGGAGATCATGCGTGCTGTATCCACGATGAACTGCGCGGGACGCTCGCTTTCCTTCGCTCACGCATAGCGCCATTCAAAACCTCTCCGACCCGCCGCACGGTCCCCGCCGATGTCTCGGCAAAATGCGCGGCGAACACCGTCGCGCCCGTGTCCGCTGCATGCGCGAGCAGACGCTCGCGCGAAGCGCGGGCCTGTTCCTGATCGAGACAGAACATTGAATTCCATTCGGGCCGATGCACTTGCACCGCGCTGTGCATCACGTCGCCGGAAAAGAGCGCCGTCTCGCCGCGCGAACGAATCTCCATGGCCATATGACCGATGCTATGGCCGAAGGTCGGCAGAAAGCGGATGCCGTCGAGAATCTCCTCACCCGCATCCGGCACGGCACGTGCCTGACCGGCCTCGATGACCGGGAGCACACTGTCGTCGAATACCATCCGCCGCGCCTTCCGGGCTAGCGAAGAAGTCGCGTTCGCGCTCGCCGAACACATACGTCGCGTTCGGAAACACGGGCGCCCAGCGGCCGTCCTGCCAATGCGTATTCCAGCCGACGTGATCGACGTGCAGATGCGTGAGCAGCACGTAGTCGATATCCTCGCGCCTGAAGCCCGCCGATTCGAAGCGTTCGAGCACGGGGTTATCGAGCTTGTCGAACAGCGCGCTGAACGGCCGCGACTTGCCGTTGCCGATGCCCGTATCGACGACCATTGTGACGCCGCCGACTTCCACGACCCACAGATGCGTTTTCAACGGCACGCGCGCGTTGGTGAGATCGAGACTTTCGGTGGCGAAGCGTTCCTCGAGCTCGCGCCCACCTTCATAGCTCCACGCCGGGAACAACAGGTTCGGCGCGAGCGCGAAGCCGGTTTCATCGACACGCGCGATGGTCGCGGCGCCGACGCGATGGACTTGTGAGGCGGGTTTCATGGCAATCCGTTCTCTTCGGTTCGAATGCAGGTTTCAGTATGTGTCTCAGTCCGAGATTCACTGAGCCGTCGCAGCGCGAACGCGCCGGGTCGCCACGGCATAGAGTAACGCGCTGACGAGCGCCGAGACTCCACCGACCAGCGCCAGTGCGTTTCCAAGACTCATTCCCGTCTGGCCCAGCCGTTCGTTCAGATAGCCAACCGACAGCGGGCCCACGCCACCGCTGATCGCATTCGTCATGAAGACGAGCAGCGCCAGCGAACGGCCGCGCATGCGGTTCGGCACGGCGATTTGCAACGGCACGGGCGCAAGTCCCATCGCGATGCTGGCGGTAAATGCGCTCGCGCCATAGAGCACGATGGCAAGGCCGCTGCTCGCGACGAGCGGCATCGCGATGGCGGCGGGCACCAGCAATGCAACGGCGCATGCGGAGAAGCCCAGCACCTTGCGCAAGGTGGTGTCGTCGGTGACGCGCGTGGCGAGCATCCCCGCGCATGCCACACCGAGAATACCGCCGACGATGTACGCAGGTGCGGCCATCTGTCCGACGGCTTTCGGCGCGAGGTGGAAATGGCGCATCAACAAGGTCGGGAACCATGCGGCGTGCGAGTAGAACAGCGTGATCAGCGCGACGTAGGCCGCGAAGTAAGGCAGGCAGAAGCGATTACGCACGAACAGTTCGACTAGCACTTCGCGGAGCGACGGCATCTCGTTCTCCGCATGGGCGCCATGCATGTTCGTTTCGAGCCGCGCCGGTTCGCGGACCGTGAACGCGACGAGCGCGGCCAACAGCAGGCCCGGCAATCCCACGGCAACGAACACCGCTTGCCACGGCGAAAAGCCGTGTGCGCTGAGCCATGCGCTGCCGTCGCCCGCTGCTGCCGCCGACAACAGCATGCCGCCGCCGAACAGCGCGGCGCCCCCGCCTACATACGGCCCGAGCATGAACACGCTACTCGCACGCGCGACGCGGCGCGGCGCGAATATGTCGCTGAAGATCGACAGCGCCGCAGGGCTCAACGCAGCCTCGGCGACCGCCGTTCCGGCGCGGGCGACCAGCAGTTCCGTAAAGTTGGTCGCGAAGCCGCACGCCATTGTCGAAATCGCCCAGATTGCAATGCACGCCGCGATCAGTTTCACCCGGTTGCCGCGATCGACGAGCCTCGCGACGAACACACCTGCCGTTGCGTAGCACATCGTGAACGAAAATCCTTGCAGCAGGCCGATTTGCGTATCGGTAAGCGCGAGCGACTGCTTGATCGGCTGCACGAGAATGCTGACGACCTGGCGGTCCAGATACGAAAATGCAAAGCAGACGAAGAACAGCAGCACGACATACAGGGGATGGCGCACGCTGTCGAAAGACTCGCTGCGCGCGACGCCATCGGCGGGCTGGATTGAAACAGGGTGAACGTTCATATGCGGTCTCCGGCGTTAATGGACTCGGCTCGATCAACTCGATCAACTCGATCAGCTCGATCAGCTCGATCAGCTCAATCGGCGTTGGCTTCCTGAGCGAGCAGCGCGATACAGTCGCCGGGCTCCACGCGTGCAAAGGTCCGCATGCACATGCCGGGAAGTTCAGGCCGGGTATCACGATCAGGCGACCGCGTATGGTCATCGACGGCATGCGCTGCATCAGCTTCATCAGCGCGACGGGTCCTTCGTATTCGTCGCCGTGATTGCCGCCTGTCAGTAGAACGGTCGGGCCCGTACCCGCACCAGCGTTGAGCACGGCGAGCGGGATCGGCACGTGGCCGTATGCCGAGCGGTCGTGCGAATACGGCAGACGCAGCGTCCCGGTTTGAAAGCCCGAGCGTTCGAAGTCGATATCGGTAGCGATGAGCGAAGCGGAAGTGGACATGGCGCGAACAGTAAAGAGCCTAAGGTGTCTTTACTATCGGTGACGAGAAAACGTGCGGCCAATGCCGTTTTCTGCGCCGGGTGATGCCTTGCAGGCATCGCGTGCCGGCCGCTATATCAGCAGGTCGAGGAAACGCTTCAGCGTGGGATTCGCTTCGTGCGCCGCCTCATGTGCGACGAAGCAGAATTCGAGTGGCAGGGAAATCTCCAGGTCGCGCAAGTCGACGAAGCGCACTCGCGCGGGCGGCCGGTCGCGATTCGCGGCATTGACGATGGCCGCACCCATCCCCGCCGAAACCAGCGAAAGGATCGCCGTTTCCGTCGACGCCTCCTGTCTGATATCGAGCGTGAGCCCGCGTTCGGCCAGGCGGACAGCAGGCGATCGTAGTAGGCAGGATAGACGCGACGCGGGAAGGCGATGAACGGCCTGCCGGCGAGTTCATGTGCGCTGACCGCGCCCGCGCTGCCGTGCGGCCACTCTTCCGGCACGGCAAGCACCACCTTCTGATCGAGCACGTGCAGGCTCGCGATGCCTTCCGGCAATGCGCCGAAGCGATAGCAGAAGCCGCCGTCGAGCCGTCCCGCGGCGAGCGCGTCGAGTTGCTCGGGCGTGTTCATCGGCGTGAGTTCGAGGGCGACATTCGGCGCCGCCTGTTCGAAAGCGCTCAACGCGCGCGAAACGATGCCGCTCCACACGGCGTTTTCAACAAAGCCGATGCGCAGGTGACCTTGCACGCCCGATGCGATGCGCCGCGCCAGCCGGTTCGCGGCATCGACGCGCGCGAGGATCTCGCGTGCTTCCGACAGATACGCATCGCCGGCGGGCGTCAGTTTCAGCCCGCGCGGCGTGCGCTCGAACAGCGCGGCGCCGATGGCGTCTTCGAGATCCTGTATCTGGCGGGAAATCGCCGGTTGCGTCACATGCAGCTGCTCGGATGCCGCCCGCACGCTGCGCAACTCAGCAACAGCGATGAAATAGCGAAGATGCCTTAGTTCCATGCTCGTTCCAGCAGATCAGATTGTCAGCAATAATCGCAGAATTGTGCCGCAACCACGCTGCGGAGCCACGCACAGCGCGAGTTTTCTCATCGACGGGCGCTTACGCCGCCGGTAGCTGTGCTGCCCTGTCGCCTGACTAATGCTATGTGCACCGTGAGAGAAGTATCGATTGATAACCATTGCACATCAATCGTTGAAAAGATTGCACTTATCGTTTTGCCGGGCAAGGGCCAATATTCGCGAAACCACAAAGAGCGGACCCCAGCATTTTTCGGGATTTCAGGAGACACAACGATGCACCCCTCGCCCTCTACCCTTTCGCCGGGACATTCAAAGGCCGCGGCGGTTTTCCGCGTAACGGCCGGAAACTTTCTCGAGCAGTTCGACTTTTTCCTGTTTGGCTTCTATGCCACGCAGATTGCCAAGGTCTTCTTTCCCGCTGACAGCGAATTTGCCTCGTTGATGATGACCTTCGCGGTCTTCGGCGCCGGTTTTCTGATGCGACCGCTCGGCGCAATCGTGCTGGGCGCGTACATCGACGACGTCGGTCGCCGCAAGGGCCTTATCGTCACGCTCTCCATCATGGCGAGCGGCACCATCCTGATCGCGTTCGTGCCGGGCTACGCGACGCTTGGCCTTGTGGCGCCCGCACTCGTGCTGGTCGGGAGGCTGCTGCAGGGCTTTTCCGCGGGCGCGGAGTTGGGCGGCGTGTCAGTGTATCTCGCCGAGATGGCCACGCCGGGCCGCAAGGGCTTCTTCACGAGCTGGCAGTCCGCGAGCCAGCAGGTGGCGATCGTCGTGGCTGCGGCTCTCGGCTTCGCGCTCAACCAGTCAATGGACGCCGCGACCATTGCGGCGTGGGGATGGCGCGTTCCGTTCTTCGTCGGCTGCATGATCGTGCCGTTCATCTTCATGCTGCGTCGTAATCTGCAGGAGACGGAGGAGTTCAAGGCTCGTCAGCATCGTCCGAGCATGAAGGAGGTTTTCCGCACGCTGGTCCAGAACTGGACCGTGGTGATTGCAGGCATGATGCTGGTGGCGATGACCACCGCTAGCTTCTATCTCATCACGGTCTACGCGCCGACTTTCGGCAAGACGGTTCTGCACTTGAACACCGCCGACAGTCTGCTCGTGACGCTGTGTGTCGCCGTGTCGAACTTCGTGTGGCTGCCTATCGGCGGTGCCCTCTCCGACAGGATCGGTCGCTGGCCGCTTCTCGTCGCGATGACGGTGCTCGCCATCGCGACTGCGCACCCGGCACTGTCGCTGCTCGCTCACGCGCCGAGCTTCCTCAACATGCTGCTCGCCCTCCTTTGGCTCTCGTTCATGTACGGCATCTATAACGGCGCGATGGTCGTCGCATTGACCGAAGTGATGCCGGCACAAGTACGCGTCGCGGGCTTCTCGCTCGCCTACAGCCTCGCGACGGCGGTATTCGGCGGTTTCACGCCGGCGATCTCGACGGCACTCATTCACATGACGGGCGACAAGGCCGCACCCGGCTACTGGATGAGCTTCGCCGCTGCGTGCGCCCTCATGGCAACGTTCGCACTCTATCGCCGCCGCGCAGCGACGCTGACTCCGGCGCACTGAACTGATCCCGCTCCGCATACAGCTGCACACAATCCGACACGACTACGATCATGAGAAACCTGCTTCTGAAACTGTGCGCCGCGGCACTCGTTGCAACCTCGGCCGCCGCGGCGAACGTGCAAGCCGCCGATCTGCACGTCATGAGTTCCGGCGGCTTTACCGCGGCGTACAAGGTGCTCGGCCCGAAATTCTCAGCCGAGACGGGCAACACGCTCGATACCGCGCTCGGTCCGTCGATGGGCAAATCGCCCGAAGCGATCCCCAACCGGCTGGAACGTGGCGAGCCGGCGGACGCCGTCATCATGGTCGGATATGCGCTTGACGATCTGATCCAGAAAGGCAAGGTCATCCCCGGATCGCGGGTCGAGCTGGCCGATTCCCGCATCGGCATGGTCGTGCGCGAAGGCGCGACGAAGCCTGATATCAGTTCCGTAGACGGGCTTCGGCAGACCCTGCTGCATGCGAAGTCGATCGCCTATTCGGACAGCGCCAGCGGTGTCTATATCGAGCGGGAGTTGTTCAAGAAGCTCGGCATCGAGGATCAGGTCGAAGCGAAGGCGAAGATGGTCCCGCGCATTCCGGTGGCCTCGGTCGTGGCGAACGGCGACTACGAAATCGGCTTCCAGCAGGTGAGCGAGTTGCTGCCCGTCAAGGGCGCGACCTTCGTCGGCAAGATTCCCGAATCGCTGCAGTCAGTCACGCGTTTCGCCGCCGGCGTTCCGGTCAGTGCACAGCATCCGAAAGAAGCGAAAGCGCTCCTCGACTATCTCGCTTCGCCCGGCGTCCAGCCAGAAGTGAAATCCACCGGGCTCGATACCGTTTCCGCTCATTGACGCAAACCTGAAGGAAGGCTTGCTTGATGCGGCCTTCCTGTCACGTACCCGGAGTACGTCTCGCTGAGTCCTCCGCACCGTCCGCGCCGCCTGGCGCTGCCGCTGCCGCTGCCGCCCCGAGCATATGAGCGAGACGCGCACGATCGCACGCACCTTCCCACATGGAAACGAAGATCACTGCGCACGCGTTGCTGATCACGCTCGTCAGGGCGCGCGCCTCGGACATGAAGCGGTCGATGCCCACCAGTAGCGCCACACCGGCTACGGGCAGATCCGGGATGACCGTCAGCGTCGCGACGAGCGCCACCAGTCCGCTACCCGACACGCCCGCCGCCCCCTTTGAGGTGAGCAACATGACCGCGAGCATCATCGCGATCTGCGGCGCGGAAAGCG
Source organism: Paraburkholderia kirstenboschensis (assembly GCF_032806925.1). NCBI lineage: Bacteria > Pseudomonadati > Pseudomonadota > Betaproteobacteria > Burkholderiales > Burkholderiaceae > Paraburkholderia > Paraburkholderia kirstenboschensis. The sequence continues at coordinate 383,804 of NZ_CP136512.1, forward strand.
GCACGTCGCACGCCTGTGCAATGAACACCGAAGCGAGCGTCAAATAGATCGCGGTGCCGTCGAGATTGAATGAATATCCGGCGGGCAGCACGAGCCCCACAACTCCCTTGTCGCAACCGAGCGCCTCGAGCTTCACGATCAGGCGCGGCAGCACAGGCTCTGTGGAAGACGTCGCGAGAACGATGAGCAACTCCTCGCGCATGTAGCGCAAGAGCCGCCAAAGCGCGAAACCATGCAGCCGCGCGAGCGGAGCGAGCACCAGCGCAATGAACAACAGGCATGCCACGTAGAAGGACACCATCAACATGCCGAGCGAGCCGACCGAGCGGATGCCGAAGCGGCCCACCGTGAACGCCATCGCGCCGAATGCGCCGAGCGGTGCAAGTCGCATGATCATCGCAAGGATGCGAAAGAGGATCTGAGCGATGCCGTCGATTAGCGCGAGCGCTGGCCGGCCGGCCTCCGGACAGGAATTCAGCGAAAAGCCGAAGAGCAGCGAGAGCAGCAGCACTGGCAGCACCTCACCCTTGTCGAAGGCGCCGAGCATCGTCTCGGGGATGACGCCCAGTGCGAATGCGACCAGGCCGCCCGGCTGTGCGTGCTTCACATATTGCGCGAGGATGCTCGCGTCCAGACGGTGCGCGTCGATGTGCATACCTGCGCCCGGTCGCAGAACGAAGGCGGTGACGAGCCCGAGTGCTAGCGCCACGGCGGTGAGCAAATAGAAGAGCGCCAGCGCCTGAAAGATCGTGCGCCCGATCGCCTTACCGCTCGCAAGCGACGTGATCCCCAGGACGATCGTACAGAAGACGATCGGAGCGATCATCATCCTCACAAGGCCGACGAAGCCATCGCTGAAGGGTTTGAGCAGCGCCCCCGCTTGCGGTAAAAAATGACCGATCGCGACGCCGAGCACCATGCCCAGCAGCACCTGCACATAAAGCGAACGAAGCGGTCTTGCCGACCTCACGATGCGGTCTTCCTGGCTGGTCGTACTTTCGCGGACGTGTCGACGTCGGAACCATCGCCCCCCTCGACGCCGCCCTGCCTCATCTCGACAATCGTTCTGTGAAACTCCTGGGCGGCCGGAGTAAGCGGACGCCCGCGGCGCCTCACGATTCCCACGCGCCGCTTCACCACCGGTTCGACGAGCGGCACACTCGTGAGGATGGGATGATCGCGGCCGGGCATGGCCATCGACGGCACAGCGGCGACACCGAGCCCCGCTTCAACGAGGCCGAGCATGGTCGTGACATGACGGGTCTCACAAACGCTCGGCGCGCGCGGCGCCACCGCCGAAAGTGCCTGATCGAGCAGCAGACGGTTCCCGGAAGTCTTGTCCACCGAGACGTACTCATGCTCGTAAAGCTCGTTCCAGGTGACGCGCTTTTTACGCGCGAGCGGATGATCGCGACGGCAAGCCGCAACGAAGCGCTCCTGCAGCAACACCTTGAACTCGACCTCGGACTCCTGGCTACCCATGAAACTCACGCCGAAATCGGCCTCACCGCTGATGACAGCGCCAAGCACCTCATTCGCGCTCGAATCCAGCAGCTTCACCCTGATGCGCGGAAAACGGCGATGGTAGCTTGCGACGACGTTTGGCAAAAAATAATACGCCACCGAAGGCACGCAGGCGATGGTCACATGACCCAGCCGGCTAGACGATACATCGCGGATGCCGAGCAACGCGACGTCGAGATCGTCGAGCAGTTGTTCGGCGCTCGGGGCGAACACGCGCCCGACGGTCGTGAGCGTGACGCTACGCGTGGTGCGCTCGAAGAGACGCACGCCGAGCGCTTCCTCGAGTTTCTCAATGCGACGGCTCAAGGCCGGCTGGGAGATGCTGACAGCCTCGGCGGCCTTGCGGAAGCTCCCCAGTTCCACCACCGCGCGAAACGCCTGCAAGTCGTTCAAATCGAAATTGACGCCCACGAGTCATCCTCCACATCCTAGATGTGGACATTTTGCATGACGCGGCTGCGCTTTTTGTATGCCGATAAGTCTTTCCCCTACCGCCAGTAATGCCTCCATGCATATCGTTAAATTCCGATATATACTTCGTTCCGTAGCGATGCAGTTCTGTGGGCCGCAATTCGCCCACGCCTGACCATTGAAGCAGTTCTGGTAGTTGACGAATGAAACGAACTCCCACCGCGCCGGACATCGACGCGATACACAAGGCGCTCGCCAATCCGGTGCGTCGCGAGATTCTTGGCTGGCTGCGCGAGCCGTATTTGCACTTCGCCGATCAGGAACTCCCGCTCGACCATGGCGTATGCGCGGGCAAGATCGACGCGCGCTGCGGGCTCTCGCAGTCCACCGTGTCGGCCCACCTCGCGGCGTTGCAGCGCGCGGGGCTCGTCACGTCGAAACGTGTGGGGCAATGGGTGTTCTTCAAACGCAACGAGCCGGTGATTCAGGCGTTCCTCGAGCATATGAACTCGAAGCTCTGACCGGTTTTGCATCGCCGCTTCCTTCGCTCTTTCGTTGCAATGCAACTATTTTGGGCTCAAGGCGTCCGCGCCTCAGCCAAAGGTGAACATTTATGCCGACTCTTTTCGATCCGCTGCAAATTGGCGACCTGACGCTGTCGAACCGCATCATCATGGCGCCGCTCACGCGTCAGCGCGCCGAGGAAATCCGCGTGCCGAACGCGCTGATGGCGAAGTACTACGCTGAACGCGCAACGGCGGGCCTCATCATCAGCGAAGCCACTTCCGTGACGCCGCAGGGCGTCGGTTATGCCGAGACGCCGGGCATCTGGTCGCAGGAACAGGTGGAAGGCTGGAAGCTCGTCACCAACGCAGTGCATGCCGCGGGTGGAAAGATCTTCCTGCAACTATGGCACGTGGGCCGCATTTCCGATCCGCTGTTTCTCGATGGCGAATTGCCGGTCGCGCCGAGCGCGCTCGCGCCGAAAGGCCACGTGAGCCTCGTGCGTCCGGAGCGCCCGTATGTCACGCCTCGCGCACTCGAACTCGACGAAATCGCCGGCGTCGTGCAGGCATTCCGCAAAGGTGCGGAAAACGCGAAAGCAGCAGGCTTCGACGGCGTTGAAGTGCACGGCGCAAACGGCTATCTGCTCGACCAGTTCCTGCAGGACAGCACCAACAAGCGCACTGACGCCTATGGTGGCCCGATCGAAAACCGTGCGCGTCTGCTGCTCGAAATCACCGACGCGTGTATCGGCGTGTGGGGCGCAAATCGCGTCGGCGTGCATCTCGCGCCGCGCCGCGACTCGCACGACATGGGCGACTCGGATCCGGCCTCGACTTTCGGCTATGTCGCTCGCGAGCTCGGCAAGCGCAAGATTGCGTTCATCGCCGCGCGCGAAGCATTGGGTGAGGACCGTCTTGGCCCGCAGTTGAAGAAGGAGTTCGGCGGCCCGTACATCGCGAACGAGAAGTTCACGAAGGAAACCGCACAGCAAGTACTCGATGCAGGCGAAGCGGACGCGGTGGCTTGGGGCCAGTTGTTCATCGCGAATCCGGACCTCGTGCGCCGTTTTGCGACCAATGCGCCGTTGAACAAGCCGAATCCCGCCACGTACTACGCACGTGGCGAGACGGGTTACATCGATTACCCGGCGCTTGAAACGGTGGAGTAAGCGCAAACACGCGGCCGTGAAAGCAGCCGTAATACGGCTGTAAAACGCAGCGAAAAGCGGCGGGCGTCATCGGAGAGTGAATCTCCGGCGGCGCCCGCCGCTTTTCTCCGTCTGCGGCGGCGCTCGCCTCCATACGGCAAACCGTCAGCCAAGATCGCGCCGCATGAACACGCGTTTCGACTCGTCGAGACCTCGTGTGATATGTGCATCGCGCCGTGCGCGTAGAGCCGTGTCGAGTTCAGCTTCTTCTATATCGCGGAAACCAAGACGCCGGTAATACGGTGCATTCCAGGGCACTTCGCGATACGTCGACAAGACCAGTTGCATGATCTGTTGCGAGCGCGCCAGTTGCGCGACCTGCTCGATCAGCGCCGCGCCGATGCGTCGGCCGGCATGCGACGTCAGTACATCGAGTTCCTGGATGTAGATGCGCGCGGGCTGCGGCTCGAACATCACGAATCCGACGCATGTTCCGCCGGCATTCACCGCCACGATCAACTCCTGTGCCGCGATCTTCCGTTCCACGAGAGCGAGACTCATTGGCCGCGCATCCGCGATACCCGACATGCCGACGCTGACAAAGCGCAAGCTTGCCTCGAATTCGATCGTGCGAACCGTTTCGGAATCGTGGGGCGCGGCAGGACGGAAGGTCACATCGGCTAACTGTTGCATGGTGCTTGACGGTTGATGTTCGGCTCGTTCACGGATGCGACACGCGATATTGCCATCGACGCGGCCAAATACACAAGTATCCGCTCGGCCGCGGGACTACACTGCTGAACATCCGACTACCATGGGGCCAGCATGCAACTCATGCAAATGCTGCAGATCGCTCTGCACTTCGATCAGCACCTGAGCAGCCTGATCGTGCAATACGGCACAGCCGTGTATGCCATGCTGTTTATCATCGTGTTCGTCGAAATCGGTTTTCTGCCGCTATTTTTCCTGCCGGGCGACCCGCTTATTTTCATTTGCGGCGGTCTGTCAGCGACCGGCGCGTTGAACGTCTGGCTCGTGATTCCAGTGCTATTCGCGGCTACGGTGGCGGGAAGCATCGTCGACTATGCGATTGGCCGTGCCATCGGCGAAAAGGTTTATACGGCCAACTACCGCTGGCTCGACAAGAATGCGCTGCGCCGCGCGCATGCTTTCTACGAAGCTCGCGGCGGACTGACTTTTCTGTTATCGCCATTCATTGCCGTGGTGCGTACTTTCGCGCCGTTCGTCGCCGGCGTTTCGCGCATGACGTTCGCGCGATTTGTGTCGTTCGTGACCGCGGGCGCGGCACTGTGGATCGGATCTCTCGTCGCGGCTGGCTACTTGCTCGGCAATGTGCCGCTCGTGCGCGATCACATGAGTTCGATCGTGCTGCTAGGCGTCGCGCTCGGCGTCGGATCGTTGATCGCAAGCGCGCTGTGGCGACTCGTCAACGGCCGCTCGCGGGTTCAGTGAGCCAGGGCTTTCAGATTACTTCCTGCGCTTCTTTTCCAAGCGCACGAGATTTGCCGCTCCACCTTTCATCCCCCGCGTTCATCGTTATATCCAGCCTTCGATTTTCAGCCCGCTCGCGCGTTCGGCTTCTTCCCGCGATACAGCGCGCACGGTTTGTCCGAAACTCCAGATATGCCCCTCCGGATCCCGCGCCGCATAAACCCGGTCGCCGTAAAACTGATCCGCGGGTTCACGGGTAATGACCGCGCCCGCGGCGCGCGCGCGAGCACAATGTTGGTCGATACCGTCGCGTAGCTGCACATGCACGGACTGTGTATTTTTCCCGCTCATAGAAACCGGACTCACGGAGTCTGCCGACCATTCACGGCTGATCATCACGTAGCTGTCGCCGAAACGCATTTCGGAGTGTGCGAGTTGTCCGGCGTCGTCGGTAATCACGAGTTGCCGGGTGAAGCCGAAAGCCCGTTCGAGCCAATCAAGAGCGCCCAACGGGTCTTTGTAATAGAGCGCCGCGCCGAGTGACGGTCGATGCAAAGATTCGCTCATGACATCCCCTTGCAGGCTCAGCAAACGCAATTTGAATGACCGCGGACTCGAACCGCGCATGCACTCGAAGGCTCGCGCGCTATTGACTGGCGGAGGCAGCGGGCGCAGCGCTGCTGGGCTGGCTCGTGCCGCCCGCGGCTGCGGCATCGCTCGCGCGCTTGGCGGCGTCGCTTTGGCCACTGGTTCCGTTCGCGCCCGCCGAATTGCTCATCACGCCGCTGCTCGCGGAACTCATCGTGTCCTTGCTGGTGTTGTCCTCTTTCTTGCAGCCAGATGCGCCTACGGCCAGCGCCGCAATGGATATGGCGAGTAACGCGCTCTTCGGATTGCAATGCATGATGTCACCCGTTCGGTTTCGATTCGCCGTCGCGCGAGGCGCGGCATGACTTTGTGTCGATAGCAGGACGTAGCAGCATCGCCTGTGCCTGGCGCAACTATGCGCTCGCCCCACGCGGCGAGGCAAGCGGTTTGCTTCGCCACTAGTCATACCCAAAATGAAACATACACCGCACACCGAAGGAGAACCGATCATGCTGCTTAGCGACGAAGAACTTGCGCGCCTTGACGGCGTTGCGCCGTTTCTTGAGAGCGAGGCGAAAACTTCGCTCAACTTCGCACCGAGATACGAAGTGACGGCTGAATTCGAGGCGCATCTGCAGCCCGGATTGCGAATCCGCGCCCCAGCGCCGGAGGTGGCATCTGAGGACCCCGAAGCGCCGCCGTATCCGTTGAACCTCTTCGTCGGCTTGCCGCTTGACGAGCTGCGCAACCTCGCCTACGCGGACGACATGACGCGCGAGACGATGATTGCACGCTTCGGCGCGTCGTTTACCCCGCGCCTGCTGCGCGCAATCGAGAAAGAAACGCCGGGGGCGATCAATCTCGATGCAGGTGTTCAAAACGATTCAGGCACGCTGTCGGTGATGCTCGGCGAGCCAGAGTAAGCGTGATCGCGCGCATGCGCGAGATGCACGCCGCGGATTCCTTGACTAATGCCTTGGCAATACGCGGACAAATACGTGTATTTACTTCCCCGACGCTTGCACATTTGACAGCGGATGCCGCGCGTCGCGTGCGGGTTCGTCTGCCGAGCGCTATTCGTTGCCCACGCCTTTCGACACCTCAGCGGGGCTGCCGTACTCCTGGTCCGGCAAGCGTTCGAGTGCATCGAGCACCTCGTCGTCGGCGCCATTGCCTTTCGCGGTGTCCAGCAGGCTCGCCTTGTCGGCGGGATACGACGCACCCTTCAGCGCCTTTTGGACATCGATGAATTTGCGGATCGAACCGCCATTCGAACTTGAATTTGACGTCGCCATGTGACTCTCCTTGATTTGCCATGCCGCGGCTAAGCATTCAGCATCGCGCGTTCCTCGCGGGCGCCCGGTGCCTTGGTGTGCTCCGCTGTCGAAGGCACGAGGCGGTTCGTCTACCGACGTAGCAGGAATGAATCTGGCTCGACAGTTGCATTGGAAGGGCCGCCGCAATCGGGGCGGCCCACTTTCTTCACCATAGCAAGCAAGGGATCTTGCCGTGAGCACAGCGGACCGCGAAGCCATTCTCTTCAACCAGCAAGCGATTCTGGCCGAATTCGGCGAGCTTGCGCTTCGCTCCGACGACCTCGATGAAATACTGTGCGAAGCGTGTCGTCTCGTCGCTCAAGCGCTGCAAACGGACATGGCGAAGGTCATGGAATTGCAGCCCGACCGCATTACGCTTCTCGTGCGCGCCGGCGTCGGCTGGCCACCGGGCGTGGTGGGCCATGCCACGGCGCGAGCGGAGCGCGGCTCGTCCGAGGGTTACGCGCTGCAAACGGGCAAGCCCGCCATTTCGCCCGACATCGCCAATGAAAAGCGCTTCCGCTATTCGCAGTTCATCGTCGATGCAGGGGTGAAGGCGCTGATCAACGTCGTCATTCTCGGCGGAAAAGAACGGCCTGCATACGGCGTGTTGCAAGTAGACAGCCGTAGGCCGCGCGACTTCAATGACCTCGACACCGAATTTCTGCGCTCGTATGCGAACCTGCTCGCCGCCGCGGTCGAACGGCTTCGAATCGCTGCCGAGACACGCAAGCACGCGGTTTCGCTGCGCGAGAGCGAAGAACGCTACCGCATGCTTGCCACGCAGATACCGCAACTGGTGTTCACATGCCGGATTACCGGCGAGCGCACATGGGGCAGTCCGCAGTGGATCGAATACAGCGGCATTTCAGAGCAGGACAGCCTCGGCTTCGGATGGCTCGATGCGGTTCATCCCGGCGATCGCGAGGCGACCATGGCGGCGTGGAGCATCTGCGGGGAGAAAGGAGAATATGCAGTCGAGCACCGCATCCGCCGCGCGTCCGATGGCACGTACCGCTGGTTCCAGACCCGGGCCAAGCCGGTGCGCGCCGAAGGCGGCATCGTGGCATGGCTCGGCACATCGACCGATATCGAGGACCAGGTTCGCGCACGCGAAGCGCTCGAACGCGGCAGCGAGGAGCTCGAAAGACGTGTATCGGAGCGCACCGCAGAATTGCAGCGGGCGGTGGATACGCTTCATCGTGAAAGCCGCGAAAGATCGCGCGCGGAAGAACGTTTGCGCCACAGCGAGAAGCTCAAGGCCATCGGCCAACTCACCGGCGGCATCGCCCACGACTTCAACAATATGCTGCAGGCCATCATGAGTTGCCTGAGTTTGATTCGGGTGCGCATGCAGCAGGGCCGGCCGACCGACGTCGTGACGCTCGTCGAGCGGGCGGAACAAGGCGCAAGCCGTGCGGCGACATTGACACACAGGCTGCTCGCGTTCGGCCGCCAACAAACGCTCGAGCCGCGTCTCGTGAGCCTCGATGCGATTGCGCACGACATGGAGGACATGATCCGCCGCGTCGTCGGCTCGGGCATCAACCTCGAACTGAAACTCGGCGACGGGACGTGGCTAGTATTGTGCGACCCGAACCAGATGGAAAGCGCGCTCGTCAATCTGTGTGTGAATGCGCGCGACGCGATGCCGGACGGCGGATGGCTCACCATCAGCACGAGCGAAGTCATATTGACCGAGACAGAGGTTGCCGGATTCGAGGACGCCCAGCCCGGACGTTACTGCTGCATTGCGGTGTCGGACACGGGAACCGGCATGTCACCGAAAATCATGGAGCACGCGTTCGAGCCGTTCTTCACGACAAAGCCGTCGGGCCAGGGCGTCGGTCTCGGGCTAAGCCAGATCTACGGCTTTGTCCGGCAATCCGGCGGAATCGTGCAGATGGAAACCGCCCTCGGCAAAGGAACGACCGTACGTCTGTGCCTACCCGCCTCCGTGCAGAAGGAAGATATGGAAGACGAGTACAAAGGTCCCGCAAAAACCATCGTACTTGTCGAAGACGAAGAAATCGTGCGGGAAGTCACCGCGGAGCAATTGAGGGAACAGGGCTACCGGGTACTGGAAGCGGACAGCGGCGCCGCTGCACTGCGGCTCCTGCATGCGGGCGCGCGTTTCGATCTGCTGATCAGCGACGTCGCTCTGCCCGGCACGATCAACGGCCGACAAATTGCGGAGGCCGTGAGGCAACGGTATCCGTCGATGCCGGTTATTCTCGTCACCGGCTATGCGCCAGGCGATGCGCTCTCCGACATGGAAGTGATCCGCAAACCCTTTTCTCCCGAAGTACTCGCCGACCGCGTGCGCGCAAAGCTCGAGCAGTTGCGCACCGATGCGGACTAAACTGTTTACTTCAACCCGCGGTCAGTAGACGCGACGGCCCACCGACCCAACAGAGCCACACGCCATGCCAGTTTATGACTATGAGTGCGCCGAATGCGGCGGTTTCGAAACGGTGCGCCGCATTGCGGAGCGGGATGAACCTGCGGCGTGCCCTCGGTGCGGAGCTACCGCTGCACGGGTGGTGATTGGCGCGCCTTCGCTTGGCGGCGGCTCGGCAGATGCCCGCGAGGAAACCGGAAGCTATGGCATGCGGCACCTCGGCGGATGCTCCTGCTGCTGAAAGCCCAACCAGAGAATACCGTCTGCCGCGAGCTACCGGCACGCAATGTGCTACTTCTTGGTCAAGAGCAATTCCCGGAGGAAAAGATGCGACCAGGAGAAGCCCGCTCAAGCGCGGATAGCATGGACACCGTTCCGCCGACGTCCAGCCCTGCCTACGCAGCGCGCAATCCCGTCACGCGCGCGTTCGACAATTTCGCGAGTTCGGTTACGCGGCTTGCCGGCTCGCCGATTGCATTCGGTATCGCGGTTATCACGGTCATCGTTTGGGCGGTCACGGGACCGCTCTTTCACTATTCCGACGCCTGGCAACTCGTCATCAACACCGGCACCACCATCATCACTTTCCTGATGGTCTTCATGATCCAGCAGAGTCAGAACAAGGACAGTGTGGCGATGCATCTGAAGCTCAACGAATTACTGGCTTCGCATCGCGCGGCGAACAATCAGTTGATCGGTATTGAAGACGCATCCGAAGACGACCTTCGCCGTTTGGCCGAAGCATATCTGCGGTTGGCGAGCCGGGTAGGCACACGAGGCGAGCACACCGTCGACGTGGACGCCTGCGTGAAAAAAACCACTGCCGGGAAGGCGAAAGAGAACGAACGCGCTTAAACCTGCGCCTCGCCGGAACTGGTCGCGGCGCCGTGTTCATCATCGGCGGGATCGATATAGCCGGGCAGGCCAAGCGCCGCCTGGCTTTTCGCCAGTTCAACCGCTCGTTGCACCAGTGCATCGTATTCCGAGGCGTTTGCGGGAAGCGGAAGCCTCTGACGAAACAGATCCGCCCAACGGAATTCCGCCAAAGGCACATTCGTTTGCTGATAACCGCCGGCATCGCGCACCGAAGCGGCGAGGCTGCGAAACTCGTCGTCGATCATGTCCCATACGTGCGGCGGCATGTCGGCAAAAGACACCCGCTGGCCTCGATGATCGTACGGATACGTCCAACCATTGTTCTCGAGCGTGAGCCAGAATTCGGCCGTCGAGTACGTGGACAGATCTCTAATCAGCACGACAGGTACCGACTTTATGTCAGCCTGCCAAAGGGCCCCGGCGACGTGGTGATGATCGATCGCGTACGATTCGCCCCGAGGCCCGAGGACGATCGGGACGGGTTTCCCGGCAATGGCCATGTCGAGGTCGTGACCGGACAGCGATTGATAGAAGCGCGTTTTTTCCTCTACCTCACGCAATCCGCGCGTGACTTGCGTGGGGCGCAAACGCTCGATGTCCAGCGTCTTCATTCATGTCTCCATTGTTTTTGTCGGAACGGCATGAGCTCGGGCCGCTTGGCGGCTCAATATTCCGGGTTCAGAAGGTCCGCCGCGACGACTTCCGCGCCTTTGCGCGCAGCGGCCTCACGTGCTTCCAGCGCGGTTTCGAACGGACCGATCATCGGCGCGCCGTCGTACGGAAATATCAGCCGGTCATCCGTTGTCCGTACGACCTTCAGGTCGCCGGTAAACGTGCCGGTCACGGTGCGCCGATACGTCGGGTAGATTCTGTAATCGCTGGCGGTAATGGCTATACCGTCGGGCGATGCCGGGTGCCGCAGCGAACTATTGTGAAAGTGCAACTTCCTTCTCACCATCTCGATTCCTGCAATTGCGAGTCGACTGTTTCAGGGGCGAGGAAAAACGCGCGTAGGCATGCCTCAAACGCAGGCGCGGCGCACATCGAATGCGCGCCGCGCCCTCTCCCGCCGAACGGGACATCAGCGCCCGAAATCAGACGCCGGTGAAACGTTCAGCAGTCGATCAGGGCTGACGTTGGCCGCCCTGGTGCTGCGGCGTCTTCTGCTGATTCTGCTGTTGCTGCCCGTTCTGCTTACCCGCATTCTTCGGATTACCCGGTTGTGCATTGGATTGCTTCGGATCGCTCATTTTCCGCTCCTTCATTCACGAAAGTAGTTCATCGAGGTACTGCCCACTGCTTGCCAGGCTACTCGGGACTCTCTTCCTCATATTCAGTGCGAATGCCCTGCGGCAGCCAGGGTTCTTTATGACAGCACCATAATTCGTAGGTCGGCTCATAAAGGCCGACGCTATCGAACGCGCCTAGGGGTATGTCGAGTTCATCGCTTCCCACGTACTCCATGAACGCGACCGACCCGCAGGTCGGACAGAAATATCGTCTGCCTTCCGGCGAGCTTTGCCACACATGGACCGGTCCGGAGAATTCAACGGCGTCGCGCGCGAACATCGCATACGCGCCGAAGGCACTGCCATGCACGCGACGGCAAGTCATGCAATGACACAGGGAGACGCGCCTCGGCTCTGCACTAATGTGAAATCGCACGGCTCCGCATGCGCACCCACCGGTCTGCGCGACCTGCCCGGCCTGCCCGCCCGATGAGCGCTGTACGCCCTGAGTGTCCATGTCGCTCTCCCGACACGATGTTGCGATAGCCTTCGACTACTTGTTGCCCTTTCTGCATATGTGCTGCCCAGACTTGCGACCCCGATTCAACGAAATGGCGGCCGCCTGCCTGGAAAGGGCAGCACGCGACGTGCCACGCGGCGGAACGCCCACTTAACAGTCGGGTGCGACTCGGGCGCTCACGTCGAGCCCGAATCGCGGGACAGCAACATTACTGCTGGGTCACGCCCTTCTTGGCCGCAAGTTGTTGAGCATGCTGGTAATGCTCCTTGATGGTCGGCAACGCCTTCTGCGCGGCCTTCTTCAGATCGGCGTTCTGGCCTTCGGCAATTTCCTTTTCGAAGGCAGCAATGGCTTTCTTGTGTCCTTCAAGACCGACCTTCTGGATATATGCCTGATCGAATTCCTTGCCCTTCAGGGGCTTCAATGCGTCGAGGACACTCGGGTCCGAATTGTCCTTCGGTACTTCCACGCCATGCGGCGCGGCCATCTTCAACTGGACGGTCAGCTTGGTGTGATCGAGCATCATGTGATGCGCAAACGATTTCACATCCTTGTCGCTGGAGTTGCTAGTCGCGAGTTTTGCCGCGTCGATCTCCGTCGACGAAGACATCGAAGCGGCCTGAACGAAGTCCTTGTCCACCTGTGCGAGCGGGTTGGCGGCGGTAGTGGAAGCGGCTTCTGTCTGCGCGTTGGCGGCGACCGGAAGCAGGCTGAAACAACCGCACGCTACTGCAATTACTGTCATCTTTTTCATGCGTTTCCTCAGTGATTTTCGAACGGGGTAGCCAAAGTGGCGCAATGTTCGTTGCGACATCGGTGACGCAGCAACCGCCATGCCGCTGCGCTGCCACGAGGCGTTTTTATTTGCCGGTGCCTCAACGCTTTCCCACGACGGCTCCATTTCCAGACGGACAAATTTCGCGGCTTTCTCGCAACGATTACAAGTGCGCACGACGAAAGGCCGCCCCGTCTCATCGCCTCGCCGATGCCAGCCGGGAGCGGCCCTTGCTCGATACCTGTTGCCTTCCAACCAACCCACGGGAGAATGCAATGGCGACGAAACCGAATAGTCCAGACGACACTGCACCAAGCGAGAGCGCCGATCAATCTGGCGAAGGAACATTTGAAACCGATGTGTCCGAAACCGGCGACGACGGCACCACGGTCCGGCAAGCGGAAGTCAAGGAGGACGACCTGTCGGAAGTAAGGAAGGACAACTCCTGAAGCCTGCAACAATGGCCGCGTTCGCATGTGCGGTGAACGCGGCTGCAACCCAACCTAGGACACGACTGCTCCGTGAGAATCGCTCAAGTCGCCCCTCTTTACGAATGCGTCCCACCCTTTGCTTACGGCGCCACCGAGCGCGTAGTTTCCTATCTCACTGAAGAACTCGTTCGGCGAGGCCACGACGTCACGCTGTTCGCCACTGCCGACTCGAGCACGGCTGCACGCCTGGTGCCGATCTGCGAGCGTGGACTATGGCGCGATACGGCCGTGTGGGACACGCTTACGCACCATGTGAGGCAACTGGCGCGTGTCGCGGATCTCGCCAATGAGTTCGACGTCGTGCATTTTCACGGCGATCCGCTGCACTTTCCGCTCGCACGGTCGTTACCGTGCAAGTCGCTTACCACGCTGCACGGGCAATTGCTGCCTGTGGATCACGGGCCGCTCTTTCGCGAATTCCCGTCTGCGCCGCTAGTGTCGATTTCGGACGACCAGCGCAAGCCGGTGCCGTCGGCCAACTGGCAAGCGACCATCTATCACGGTCTGCCGCTCGACGAATTCGAGTTTCAGCCGAACCCTGCGTCGTATCTGCTGTTTCTCGGCCGTTTCATGCCCGGCAAGCGGCCCGACCTCGCCGTCGAAATCGCCAGGCGCGCCGGACTGCCGTTGAAAATGGCCGGCAAGATCCACCCCGGCGAGCGGGAGTACTTCGCACAGCAGATCGAACCGCTGCTCGCATGTTCGCGCGACTTCACCGACTATCTCGGCGAAGTCGGCGGTGAACTACGCAGGCAACTCATCGCCAATGCGCGGGCGCTGCTGTTTCCGGTGGAATGGGCAGAGCCGTTCGGCATGGTGATGATCGAGGCAATGGCATGCGGCACGCCGGTGATTGCATTTGGACGGGGCGCGGTACCCGAAGTGCTGACGCATGGAATGAACGGCTTTATCGTCGATAACATCGAGCAGGCTGTCAGCGCGGTCGCGCGCATCGGCGAAATAGATCGCGCGCAATGCCGCCGTTCGTTCGAGCAGCGCTTCACGGCCGAACGAATGGCCGCCGACTATCTGCGCGTCTATGAACAACTCCTCGCAGGAACGCGTGCGGCGCTGCCGGCACCGCATACCGGTGCGGATGCACAACTGTTCGGCTAGGAGGCTGCCGGGCCGAATCAAGGAGCCACGACCCTGGGCGGGCCGTGGCAGGCACCATTAGCCGACGTTCACTTCAATGCGGCGTGGCCGCGCTTCTTCGCGGCGCGGAATGACGAGCTTCAGCACACCATCCTGAAGGTTCGCCTCGATCTTCGACGTGTCGAATTCCGCACCGAGCGTGAACGAACGCGAGAAATGCGGCGCGCGGATTTCCGCGTGTTGGAGGCGCAAGCCGGCGCGCGTCGGCACGCTCGCTTCGGCCTCGATGTGCAGATTGCCGTCGTGCACGCGCACCTCCAGCTTCTCTTTCGACACACCCGGCAGGTCCGCCCACAGCGTCACACCGTGCGCGTTTTCGATCACGTCGACGGGCGGCGTCAGCGTCGCGCGCTGCTCAGCCGGCTCGCGCTCGCCGCGCGCCGCGGGTTGCTGCTCCTTCTGCACAACTTCGGTCGTATCGTTCATGATTCGCTCCATCATCGGTGAGATCATTGAATGGTGATTGCACGCGGCCTGGACGATTCGCGCTTGCCGACGCTAATCGACAGGCAGCCGTTCGTGTAGCGGGCCTCGACCTTGTCCGGGTCGGCCTGCTGCGGCAGCTCGATCACGCGGCGGAAAGAACCTGTAAAACGCTCCTGCGCATATTGGCGCGTGGACTCGTCCGCCTCGGGCGCGACGCGCTTGCGCTCGCCGGCAATCGTCAGCAAGCCCTTGTCGATCGACACATCGAGTTGCGACACATCGATACCGGGCGCGAACGCGACGATCTCGATCGAGTCGTCGGTGGTGCCGATATTGATTTGCGGAAAGGCCGACAGACGGCCGGAGCGGATGCTCGAAGGAAAACCGCCGAACACCGCCGACATCTGCTGCTGCAGACGGTCGAGCTGGCTGAACAGGTCGGTCGCGAAGTAAAGGTCACTCATGATCGTTTCCTCCTCGGTAGTACCGGGGCGAGGAGACGGACGGGCCTACGCGCTCCAGTCCGCCTGCCCGCACCCGCTGACAGACAAATCGAAACACGCAGCGCGCCGCCGGAACGGCGCGTCTGCCTGAGCGGAATCTAAAATAGATCTCGCCACGCCGATTTCAAGACCCCTTTGCGCAAATTTTTGACCTTGAAAAATACAACTGAAACCACACAGTCGTGCGAGATCAAAGTGTCGGAGAAAAGGGCATGGAATTCGATTCGGACTGGCTGACTCTTGGGCGGCATCGAGTCTGTCTGCGCTCGCCAGGAGGCTTTCCCACGGAAGGAATGAGGACCGCCGTGGACGTCATACGCATTGCGATAGAGAACAATATGAGCGCCCGCGCGCGGCTCGTGGATGTTGCGGTGCGAGAGGAAAAATCGTACGACGTATCGGTCGGAACGACGTTCGCCGACGACCGGCTTTGCGCCCCGCAACTCGAAGCGGCGATTGCCACGGTTCTCGGTTTGATGCCCTCGCAAGTGCGGATCTTCGTGACAGTAGTCACGCAGTAGAAGGTGGACTTGCACTTCGGCGTGTACGAAAGAATGCTGGCCGAGAATATTAGTGGATTGGCGCCTATCACGCGCACTGAGCAGGACAGCGCGCGGCTTTGCGCACACACAGCGGCACTAGGCACCCGGAGTGGCCCGACACCCCTGACGCTCTACACAGCAAAGGCTAAAAGCACGTTGGCCGCAAAAGTACTGCCTTTAAGATTTCCTTCAGGTTTGCGCGATAAATTCAACGAAAGCTTTTACCACGCGACACCGGTGAGCGACGCTCGCCGAACATCGAATAAAAATACGAGAGAACCCTCATGCCGAAGGCAAATTCAGGCGCCGCCGCCGCGACTGCACGCCTTACTTACGCGGTTGAACTCGCGCGCGGCTCTTCGCACATCAGCAGTACATTGACTCCAGAGACCGAAAGGCGAGCAATTGTCGAAACGGTCGCCGAGTTTTGCGAACTGTACGGCGAAACGAACTTGCCCCTGTTCCAGATGCTCCTCGCAGAAGAAGTGCGACAGCGCGGCAAGAACGAAGCCGCTCTTGCGGTCGCTCAATTCAAGTTCGTTTGCAATTGTTCCGTGCGCTGACGCGCGTGGCACCCACTCCGGGCTACTTGTCGAAACCGCGCAGCATCGCGCTGAGTTCGTCCATGCTGTAGGGCTTGCGCAGCGCTCCCCAGCGAAACGGCAGCTTGTTCACCGACGGCATCTCGTGACCCGAAGCAAAAATCACACGTAACGTGGGCCGCACTTGAGTAGCCCGTTCCGCGAGTTCGAGACCGGACATGACCGGCATGGACAGATCGGTGATCAGCACGTCGAACGGTTGTTCTTCCAGGAGCTGCAATGCTTCTTGCGGCGAGCCGGTGACAGCGGGGTCGTGGCCCAGCAGCTTCAGCAACTCGCCGATGGCCTCGGACGTATCCAGATCGTCGTCGACCAGCAGCAGCCGCAGACCCCTATCAGCCGCGCCCCCCTGGATTTCGACGGCGTCGCCGCTACGGGCGAGCGGAGGAACGCCGAGTATCTGCCGGATCTTGTACGCCAATTGTTCGCGGCTGTACGGTTTGCTCAGCAGTTCAACGCCGGGATCGAGCCGCCCGCCATGCACGATCGCGTTCTGCGTATAGCCGGACGTGAAGAGCACCTTCATACGCGGCAACAACTGCACCGCCTGGGCGACCATGGCAGGGCTGCGCAGCGGGCCGGGCATCACCACGTCGGTAAAGAGAAGGTCGATATGCACGCCGCTGCGCACCACCGCGAGCGCCTGCTCGGCGTCGTTCGCCTTCAGCACGCTATAGCCGAGCCCCGAAAGCGTGTCGACCACCGTCGATTGCACCTCCTGGTCGTCCTCGACGACAAGGATGGTTTCCGTCCCGCCGAGCAGCGTCAGCGTGACCGGCGGCGAGGTCGGCGTCTCGACCGCGTCTTCCATCGAGCGCGGCAGATAGATCTTCACCGTCGTGCCGTGTCCGACTTCGCTGTAAATCCTGATGTGGCCGCCGCTCTGCTTGACGAAGCCATAGGCCATGCTCAGGCCGAGGCCGGTGCCCTCGCCCTCGGGTTTGGTCGTGAAAAACGGATCGAACGCGCGCTGCACGATTTCGGGCGGCATGCCGGTACCTGTGTCGGTTACGGCGAGCATCACGTACTGGCCGGCGGGCACGTCTGGAAAGCCCGCGACGTACTGATCGTCGAGCATGGCGTTCGACACTTCCATCGTGAGCTTGCCGCCCTCCTTCATCGCGTCGCGTGCATTGATCGCGAGATTGAGGATCACGTTCTCCATCTGATGCACGTCGACGAGGGAATTCCACAGTCCACCCGACACGACGGTCTCGATCTCGACCGTTTCGCCGAGCGCGCGGCGCAGCAGGTCGTCCATGCCCCGAATTGCGGCGGCAAGATTGATCACGATAGGCCGCAACGGCTGCTGGCGGCCGAACGCGAGCAATTGCGACGCGAGCTTCGCGCCGCGCTCTACTGCGTCGATCGCCTTGTCGAGGCGCTCGCGCGTCCAGCCGTCGCGTTTATGGCGGCTTTCCAGCAATTCGAGGTTGCCGCGCAAAATCTGCATGACGTTGTTGAAATCGTGCGCGACACCGCCCGTCAGCTTGCCGATGGCTTCCATCTTCTGCGACTGCACGAGCGCGATGCGTGTCTCTTCCAGCAGACGATTCGCCTCCATGCGCTCGGTGATGTCGCGGGTGATCTTCGCAAAGCCGACCAACGCGCCGCCGTCGCGGATCGCGTCGATCACGACGTGCGCCCAGAAGCGCGAGCCGTCCTTGCGCACGCGCCAGCCTTCCGCTTCGAAACGGCCGTCGCGTGCGGCGGCCGCGAGGCCGCGCTGCGGCAATCCGCTGCCGGCGTCTTCGGGCGTATAGAAGCGCGAAAAATGCGAGCCGATGATTTCACCGGCCGTATAGCCCTTGATGCGGCGCGCGCCCGAATTCCAGTTAGTCACCATGCCTTCCGGCGACAGCATGAAGATCGCGTAATCGGTCACGCCGTCGACGAGCAGCCGAAAACGGCGCTCGCTTTCGAGCACCGCGTCGTGCACCGTCTTTTTGTCGGTCATGTCGCGCACGATCTCGCCGTAGCCGAGAAGCGCGCCGTCTTGCGAGCGCAGCGCCGTGAGCACGACGCTCGCCCAGAATGCTTTACCGTCCTTGCGCAGGCGCCAGCCTTCACCCTCGAAGCGCCCTTCGCGACGCGCCGTTTCGAGCGCCGCTTGCGGCGAACCCTTCGCGCGCTCTTCGGCGGTGTAGAAAATATCAAGCGGCTTGCCAACGACCTCGTCTTCGCGAAAGCCGTGAATGGCTTCACCGCCCACGTTCCACGAGCGAATGTAGCCGTCTTCGGATAGACCGATCACCGCGTAGTCGCGCAGAGATTGAACCCAGATGTTGGCCCAGTTCTGAACGATGTCATCGGGCTCGTATGCATGCGCCATTAACCTGCTCCATCGAGAATAGGCCGACGACCTAATCTGCTTTTAGCGCGCCACTGACGGCGCACCCGTGTTTTCTTCTACTGTTCTCTGTTGTTTTGCACGTAAAGCCCGGGCAAGCCGATCCTTTGCGGCTTTATGCGCATTCGACATTTTATTAGCGAACGCCTGCGATATGAAGAGTGTTTCGGTAAGACTGCCAAGGCGGGTGTAAGCGGGTGTAAGCGGTTTCAAATCGCCCATAGCCCTGCCAAAGCCCGATCCGGCGCGGTACAGCGATTGCTACACCCACTCGCAAACGCCCCACGAGCCACCGCGCCAAGCATGAAAACAGGCCAAGCACCTCGACAAAGTCTGCGGAGCGCTGCAGCCAGTCTGCCGCGCCGCCTGATTCCGCTCAGGTCAGCAGCCGCTTTTTGCGGCGGCCTCGCACTCGAAGTACGGGCCGCCCCCGCTCATGATGCGCTCAGTCCAGCAGGCGTGCAGGCCTCGCACATCTTCTCGCTCTGGACCGTCACGCTGACCGTCTGCTCGCTCGTGTTCGCGGCTGTGCTGATCGCGCTGCTGCTCGCCATGGCGCGGGCGCCGCGTGCCAGCCGCGATGCGAGCCCGGATCTGGGCTCGCTCGAGCGTCCGGAGAGACGCGTGCGCCGCGTGGTGAGCGCGGCGTCGATTGCGTCGGTGGTATTGCTCTTCGGGCTGCTGCTCGCCGATATCATGACCGATCGCGCGCTGTCGCGACTGCCCGTCGCCGACGCGGTTCATCTGGAGATGACCGGGCATCAATGGTGGTGGGAAGCGCGCTACGCGGACGACACACCCGGCAGCGGATTCGCGGTGGCGAACGAACTGCATGTGCCAGTGGGACGGCCCGTCATCATTTCGCTGAAAGCCGACGACGTAATCCATACGTTCTGGGTACCGAATCTGCACGGCAAGAAGGACATGATTCCCGGCCGCGAGTCGACGATCGAATTCCGCGCCGACCGCGCCGGCACATATCGCGGACAGTGCGCCGAATTCTGCGGCCTCGAACACGCGCTGATGGCATTCACGGTGGTCGCCGAGCCGCCCGCCCAGTACGACGCATGGGTCGCGCGTCAACGGACGCCCGCGCCGCAGCCGCTCAACGCGCTACAGGCGCAAGGCGAGCGCCTTTTCACGACTGGCAACTGCGCCGGTTGCCATACCGTGCGGGGCTCCTCCGCAAACGGGGTGCTCGGGCCCGACCTCACCCACGTGATGAGCCGCCCGATGCTCGCCGCCGAAACATTCGAAAACACGCCCGCCAACCTCGAGTCCTGGATAAAGGCGCCCGGCAGCATGAAGCCCGGCACCACGATGCCGGCAAGCCAGTTGTCGGCGCAGGACCTGAATGCCCTTGTCGCATGGATCAGAACCCTCCAATGAGCGAACGTCAATCCACATCGGGGCGGCCGGCCGAGCATCTGGTGGACGGTCCCGCCGCCGGGCAGCAGGTCGCCGAAGCGCTTGCGCGCACCTGGAGCGATAGCCCGGGCTGGCTGGGCCGGCTCTCCGCTGTCAATCACAAGACCGTGGCGCGGCGCTTCGTGATCACCACGTTCGTTTTCTTCCTGCTGGGCGGCCTGCTCGCGCTCGCCATGCGACTGCAGCTCGCGCGCCCCGGCAATCGTCTCGTCGGCCCGGAGCTGTACAACCAGCTCTTCACGATTCACGGCACGACGATGATGTTCCTGTTCGCCGTGCCGATCATGCAGGCAATCGCGACATGGCTCGTGCCGCTGATGATCGGCGCGCGCAGCGTCGCCTTCCCGCGGATGAATGCCTACGCCTACTGGGTCTTCCTGTTCGGCGGCGCGACGCTTTACGTGGCTTTCGTGCTCGGCGCCGGTCCGGACGCAGGCTGGTTCAGCTATGTGCCGCTCGCCGGGCCTGATTATTCGACGGGCAAGGGCGTAGACATCTGGGCGCAGATGATCACCTTCACCGAGCTTGCCTCGCTGCTCGAAGCGGTCGTGCTCATTACGACGATCTTCAAGATGCGTGCGCCCGGCATGTCGCTCAACCGCATGCCGCTATTCGTGTGGGCTACGCTGATCACGCAATTCATGGTGCTGTTTGCGATGCCGGCGGTGATGCTCGGCAGCACCGCGCTGATTCTCGATCGTCTGGTCGGTACGCATTTTTACAACCCGGCGCGCGGCGGCGACGTGTTGTTGTGGCAGCACCTTTTCTGGTTCTTCGGGCATCCCGAGGTGTACCTGATCTTCATTCCACCGCTCGGCTTTCTTTCGTCGATCATTCCAACCTTCGCGCGCCGCCCGATTTTCGGCTACCCGGTCATGGTGCTCGCGCTGATCATGACAGCCTTTCTCGCGTTCGGTCTATGGGTTCATCACATGTTCGCGACGAGCATTCCGGCGCTCGGCAAGAACTTCTTTACAGCCGCCAGTCTGATGATCGCCATCCCGTCCGGCGTGCAGATCTTCTGCTGGATCGCTACGCTTTGGACCGGCCGCCTCAACCTTAAGACGCCGCTATGGTTTGCGCTCGGCTTCTTCTTCGTTCTCGTGCTGGGCGGCATGACCGGTGTGATGCTCGGTTCGGTGGGGCTCGACTTGCAGGTACATGACACCTACTTCGTGGTCGCGCATCTGCATTACGTATTGCTCGGCGGTGCGGTATTTCCGCTATTCGGCGCGTTTTACTACTGGTATCCGAAAGCGACTGGCCGGCTAATGAACGAGACGCTGGGACGCCTGCAATTCTGGCTGTTCTTTCTCGGCTTCAACGTCGCGTTCTTTCCAATGCACGTGCTCGGTCTCCACGGCATGCCGCGCCGGGTGTGGACCTATCCGCACGGCATGGGCTGGGACGGCATGAACCTGGCTGCCACGATAGGCGCGGTGACGATAGGCGTCAGCGTGCTGGTGTTCATCGTCAATGCGGTGCGCAGCTACCGGCATGGCGAAGTGGCGGGCGCCGATCCGTGGGGCGCGGGCACGCTCGAGTGGAGCACCGCGAGTCCGCCGCCGCCGCACAACTTCGACGCGCTGCCCGTGGTTCACGGACGCGACCCGTTGTGGGAGCCTTCCGCGCAACCGGCATATGTGAGCGGTCTTGCTGCCGAATCGCGTGAAGTGTTGTCTACCACCGCGCTCGACGCGCTGCCCGATCTGCGTCTGCTGTTTCCGTCGCCTTCCATCTGGCCGTTTATCAGCGCAGTGGCGACCACCGTGTTGTTCATCGGCTCGATCTTTTCGCCGTGGGCTGTGGTGTGGGGATCGGTCCCGGTCACGATCGCGTTGATCGGCTGGTTCTGGCCCAATCGCGGCCAGAACCAGCGTGCGGTCCAACTGGAGCAACGGCCATGACGGAATTGCGCAAAGTGCCGGTAAACGCGGTGTCAAACGATGCGGGCGCCACTCCCGCGTTGATGCTGGACGTGCGCCATCTGCCGAGCTTCGCCTTCGGGCATCGCAGTCTGATGTGGTGGAGCACCGTGTGTCTGATGCTGATCGAGGGCACCGTTTTCGCCATCGCGGCAATGACGTACTTCTATCTGCGCGGTCTCACCGCGAAGTGGCCGCTCAACGCCGCGCCGCCCGACTTGCTGTGGGGCACCGCAAACATCGCGATTCTGCTCGTGAGCATGTGGCCGAACCAGCTTGCGAAGCGCGCTGCCGACCGCCAGCAGCGCGCCCGCGCGCGTCTGTGGCTCTGCGTATGCCTGCTTTTCGCCGTGGCCTTTCTCGTGGTGCGCGGCGTCGAGTTTGCCGCACTGAACGTGAGCTGGTACACGAACGCCTACGGCTCGGTCGTATGGCTGCTGCTCGGCCTGCACACCACGCACCTCATTACCGACACCCTGGATACGGCGGTGCTCGCCGTTCTGCTGTTCACCGGCCCATTTGAAGGGAAACGTTTCGTCGACGTCAGCGAGAACGCGCTGTACTGGTACTTCGTCGTACTCAGCTGGTTGCCGATCTATGCGGTGATCTACCTCGCTCCCCGCTTGTGATGGAGGTTTGCCATGCGAACCTGGCTCGCGCTCCTCGGCGCGCCTTCCGCGGTACTGGCCGCGCTGGGCGCCGACTATGCACTCGTCACGCCCTCCTGTGCGTGGCGAACGATTCTTCCCCTGGGCAGCGTCACCGGCACTGCGCTGCTGTTCTCGATGATCGCCACGCTGCTTGCGTGGCACCGCTGGCGCGAGGCCGGCATGATCGCCCCCGCGAATGCGACCGCGCTGCCCGCGCGTCCCGCAATGCTCGCGTGCGCGGCCACGTGGGTCGGCATGCTTTCGACGCTCGCACTCGTCGCAATGTGGATACCGCAATGGCTCATTTCCCCCTGCGTGCAATGAACACATCAATGCGCTGCGCACTCGCGTTTGCCGCGGCGTGCGTTCCGCCCGGCGTACACGCGCATGTGCTGACTGCCGCGGAAAGAAGCGCGCCGCCCGTGCTGCGCTGGACCTTCGAACCATGGGTCGTCGCATTGCTGGTCGTGAGCCTCGGTCTCTATGCGGCCGGCTACCGGCGTCTGCGCGCGCGCAGCCGACGCGGGCGCGGCATTCGCACGCGGCAACTGTGCGCGTTCGTAGCCGGATGGCTTGCACTCGTCGCCGCGCTCAATTCACCACTCGACGCATTGAGCGCGGCGCTATTTTCCGCGCATATGGTTCAGCACGAACTGATGATGATCGTGGCCGCTCCGCTGCTCGTGCTGGGCCGACCGCTCGCGGTATGGCTGTGGGCCTTTCCTCCGGCGGCACGGCACGCGATAGCGGCGGCAGTCCGCACGCCGGTGCTGAACGGGCTGTGGCGCGCGCTGTGCGCGCCGACCGTCGCGTGGCTGCTGCATGCCGCCGCGCTGTGGGCGTGGCATATGCCGCGTTTTTTCGAAGCGGCGCTCGCGTCGGCCGGTATTCATACGCTTCAGCACACGAGCTTCCTGCTCAGCGCGCTGTTGTTCTGGTGGGTCGTTTTCGGCGAAGGCGCGCGGCGCGATCAAAGCGGCTATGCAATGTTGTCGCTCTTCACGACGATGGTTCACACCGGCGCGCTGGGCGCATTGCTCACGCTCGCGCCGGGGCTCTGGTACCCCGCATATATAGAGCCGACGACGGCGCTCGGCTTCGATCCGTTGCAGGATCAGCAACTTGGCGGTCTCGTGATGTGGGTGCCTGGCGGTCTGGCGTATCTGATCGCCGCGCTTCTGACAGGCGCGCGCTGGCTGATGCACCGCGCGCCAGTGACGCTCATGCCCAACACGCTGGCCGCGCGCCGGGATACCACCTCATGACGCGGCGCTTCAAACTGATCGTGCTGGCCGGCACGGCGATGCTTGGCGCAATCACGGCTGCGCGCGTCACGGCCCAGCCCTCCGATGCGGCCGATCCGGCGCTTGCGGCCCTTGTGGCGCGCGGAGAGTATCTCGCGAAGGCGTCGGACTGCGCGGGGTGCCACACCGCCGTCGGCGGACAAGCCTATGGCGGCGGCCTCGGACTAACCTCGCCGTTCGGCACGATCATGAGCAGCAACATCACGCCGGACCGCCGGTACGGCATTGGCGCATACAGTTACGAGGACTTCGCGCGGTCCGTACGCGAGGGCGTGTCGCCGGGCAGCAAGCGGCTCTATCCGGCCATGCCGTATGCGTCGTTTTCAAAAATGTCCGACGACGACATGCGGGCGCTCTACGCGTATTTCATGCACGCCGTAAAACCCGCGCCCGAACCGGCTCCGCCCACCAAGCTGCCGTTCCCGTTCAATCAGCGCTGGGTGCTCTATTTCTGGCAACTCGTGTTCGCACCGAAAGAACCATATCAACCGAAGGCCGGACGCGACGCACAGTGGAATCGTGGGGCGTTTCTCGTGCAAGGCCCGGGTCATTGCGGCGCATGTCATACACCTCGTGGGCCGGGCTTTCAGGAACGCGGCTACGACGAGTCGTCGCCGACCTATTTGACCGGTGGAGTCAATGACAACTGGTTCGGGCCGAATCTCACTGGCGATCCGGGCTCCGGACTCGGACGTATCGGCGAAAAAGATCTCGCTGCATTCCTGAAGACGGGACACGGCGCGGGTCTCGCCGCATTCGGTTCGATGGTCGAACAAGTGGAAGACAGCACCCAATATCTGACCGACGAAGATGCGCTTGCAATGGCGCACTACCTGAAGTCACTGCCCGCGCAAAAGCCGTCCGGGGGCTACGAGCCGCACGCGCAGCCCGACTTGCCGGCGCGCAATGGCAATCGTGTCGATTCGCCTCAATCGGTGGGTGCGCGAGTCTATATCTCGTTCTGCGCGCAATGCCACGGTGTACAAGGTGCGGGTGTGCCCAATGTGTTTCCGCGGCTGGCTGGCAATCCGGCAGTGATCACAGAAGATACGACCTCGCTGATTCGCTTGATGGTGGAAGGCGGCAACAGTGCCGCGACTATCAGTGGACCACCGCGTCAAGCAATGCCGGGCTTCGCTCAAACGCTCACGAATGCGCAAATGGCGAATGTGCTTTCATGGATTCGCGCCTCATGGGGTAACGACGCGCGGCCTGTGACCGCCAACGACATTCAGTCGTTGCGCGAGAAAATTCACAAGTAGCGCGGCCCATAGCCCGCGCGACTCGACGCATTGCGTTCGACTGCATTACGCTCGGCGCATGGTTGCCCGGCGCTGGTTATCGGGCGCCTCTCGGTCGAGGCGCTTTTCGAAGCAGCACGAATCGTCTTTGCCCACATGCGGCCCATACGGTGCGATGCGATGGAAACCGTGCTTCTCGTAGAACTCGATCGCCCGACGGTTGTTCACGTGCGTGCCGAGCCATAACGCCTGATAGCCTAGTTCTGCCGCTTCTTTCTCGAGCCGCGCGAGCATTGCACTGCCTGCGCCATCCGCACCGGGGCGTGCATAGAGGCGCTTGATCTCGGCAATGTGCTCGCCTAGCGGACGAAACGCGCCACAGCCAAGCGGCGTTGAAGAACCGCTCCTCGCAACCAGAAAGCGTGAGCGCTCGAGTGCGACGTCGTGAATGGAAAAGCGCTTCTGTCCGCCGTCGCCCGTAAACAAGGCCAGCGTGGCGCTCAGTTCGTCGAGCAGAGTCTGCGAGTCAGTCGAGGACGGGTCCTCGCGGTTGATAACGATTGTCGGAAACATCATGAGCGTCGCCTCCTTTGCCGTCGCACGCGAAGCGGAAGAGCAAGCGCTGTACCGATGCTAAACCGGCGCGCAAATGCTGGCGCATGCAGCGCAAAAAAAGAGGCTCGCCATCTGGCGAGCCCAACCGAACAAACAACCATGGCGTCCCGGTGAAGGGACAGGCGTATCGAGCAATCGCTGTGCCGCCCGCTGAAGCTTAACCTGCGACGGGTATTGCACTTGCTCGCTGACAACTGACTGGCTTATCGTGAACAGACTAGCCTGGTTAGAGCAGCTTGATAAACCAGCTTGCATGAACGAGCCTGAATAAACGAGGATGCAAAAATGAACATTCCCCGCAGCGTGGTTGGATTTCTCTCGTCGCGCGGTCTTGTGATCGCCACCGCCGAATCGTGCACTGGCGGTCTCATTGCATCGCTGCTCGCAGACGTGCCTGGCAGCGGCGCATGCCTCGACGTGGGCCTCGTCGTGTACTCGCCGACGGGTAAATGCGGTGTACTGAAGGTGCGGTCGCAGACCATCGAAGAGCATGGCTTGACGAGCGAGGCAGTCGCCCAGGAGATGGCCACCGGCGTACTCGCGCTCGAAGGGTGCTCGGCGAATATCGCAGTCTCGAATACGGGGCTCGCCGGTCCGCCGCCGAAAGGCACGGATTTGCCGGCAGGCACACAGTGCTTCTCGTGGCGCTACAAGTGCCGGGACGGTGAGTTCATGTTTACCGAGACGCGAGTCTTCGACGGAGACCGCACCACCATCCGGAAAAACGCGGCGCTTTACGCGCTTTCGCGAGTCGAGTATTACTACAATCAGTTGCCGAATGTACGAAACGCGAGACCCGGCTCGCCGCAATCCGTCTGAGCGCGTTGCGAACGTTGCATGGGCTGTGTTCAACACCGGCCGGAGCGGAGAAGCCTCCGCGTCCGAGCCGCTATTCAAGGCGCTGCACACCATGACGCGATCATTCTTCAATTTGTACAGTCACGACTTTGCGCGTGTCGCGGTTGCGGTTCCGGTGTGCCGCGTGGCCGATCCGCTATTCAACGCCCAGGAAACGCTGCAACTGGCCCGCGAAGCCGCGCAAAAAGGCGCGCTACTGGTGGTGTTTCCCGAACTCGGCATATCGGCCTATACGTGCGACGACCTCTTCCATCAGCGAGCACTGCTCGACGCGTGCGAAGCCGCAATCGGCGAGATCGTTGCGGCCTCTACGAGTATTCCCGCGGTAATGGTGATCGGCGCGCCACTGAAGATCGAGCATAAGCTGTTCAATTGCGCATTGGTGATTTCGAACGGCAAGCTGTGCGGTGTGGTCCCCAAAAGCTACCTGCCGAACTACGGCGAGTTCTACGAAGCCCGCCAGTTCAGTGCGGCGGAGAACGCATCGACCGCCGAAGTGACGTTATGCGGACAGCACGCGCCCTTCGGCGCGTCATTGTTGTTCGACGTGCCGCACGCGCCGCTCTTTCGCTTCCACGTTGAAATATGCGAGGACGTATGGGTTCCCGTGCCACCGTCGTCGTTCGCGGCGCTCGCGGGCGCAACGGTGCTCGTCAATCTTTCGGCGTCCAACATCGTGATCGGCAAGTCGGGCTATCGGCATCAACTGGTCGGTCAGCAATCCGCGCGATGCCTGTCCGCCTATCTGTATTCGTCTGCGGGCCGCGGCGAATCCACGACCGACCTCGCATGGGACGGCCAGGCGCTGATCTACGAAAACGGCGAATTGCTCGCGGAATCCGAGCGTTTTGTCGATACGTCCCATGTGATTTACGGCGACGTCGACCTTGAACGGCTGTCGCGCGAACGGATGCGGCAAACTACTTTTGGCCAGTCCACGCGCCGCCACGCGAACGAGGTCGGCAAATTCCAGGTGGTCAGCGTGCCGGCTTCGCTTCCCGATGCGGAGCATTTGCCGCTCGTGCGTTCAATCAACCGTTTTCCGTATGTGCCGTCAAATCCCGCGACACGCGATGAACGCTGCGCCGAGGTCTACAACATCCAGGTGCAGGGGCTGCTGCAAAGACTCGGCGCGGCCGGAATTTCGAAAGTGGTGATTGGTGTGTCGGGCGGGCTCGATTCCACGCAGGCGCTGCTCGTGTGCGCAAAAGCCATGGACCGGTTGAAGCTGCCGCGCGCGAATATCCTCGGTTACACGATGCCGGGCTTCGCGACCAGCAGCCGCACGCTCCAACAGGCGAAGGATCTGATGCAAGCCGTGGGCTGCTCGATGGAGGAAATCGACATACGTCCGAGCTGCATGCGAATGCTTCAGGACTTGCACCATCCGTTTGCGTCCGGTGAAAAACAATACGACGTCACGTTCGAAAACGTTCAGGCGGGCGAGCGCACCAGCCATCTTTTCAGGCTCGCCAATTTCCATCAGGCAATTGTGATCGGCACGGGCGACCTGAGCGAACTGGCGCTTGGATGGTGCACCTATGGCGTTGGCGATCACATGTCGCACTACAGCGTGAACGCAAGCGTGCCGAAGACGCTGATTACACATCTGGTGCGCTGGGTCGCAGAATCCGGTCAGGTCGGCGACGCGGGCTCGCATGTGCTGGAGCAGATACTGGCGACCGAGATCAGCCCGGAACTGGTGCCTGGCAAAGTCGAAAAAGTCATCGACCAGAAGACCGAAAGCATTATCGGTCCGTATGAATTGCAGGACTTCAACCTCTATTACCTGTTGCGCTTCGGCTTTTCACCGTCGAAGGTCGCGTTCCTCGCGCATTGCGCATGGGCCGACCGCGAGCGCGGCGTCTGGCCGGCGGGTCGAAATGTGGAGCGCAACGAATACACGCTTGGCGACATCAAGCGCAATCTGGCGATCTTCGCCGAGCGCTTTTTCCACACGAGCCAGTTCAAGCGCTCCTGCATTCCCAATGCTCCCAAGGTTGGATCGGGCGGCTCCCTTTCTCCACGCGGCGACTGGCGTGCTCCGAGCGACAGCGAGGCAACGGTCTGGCTGCGAGACATCCGAAAGATTCCCGGTTAGCGGGGCGTTGCAGGTATGGCGAATGCGGTACGTGGCGCATCCGCGAGCGCCCGCATGCCGGATTCGCGTGCCCGTTGCGCATGTCGACTTCGCATGCAGACAATCCCCCTAAACCGACGCGCGGCGCCGCGTCATTCTGGAGAACTGCCATGCCCGATGCCAATTCGTCGATGTCCCCCACCATTACCGCGATGATCCGGCTTGATCATATGCATGTGCTCGCCGCGTTTCATCGTTATCACGCGGACAGTCCATGGTGGCGCAAGCGCGCAATCGTCAATTCCGTCTGCGCGGCACTCGAAATACACGCGCAGCTCGAAGAAGAAATCTTTTATCCGGCATTGGCCGGTGTAATGAGCGAGGATAAGACGCTCGAAAAGAGCCAGCCGGAACACGACGAAATGCGCGCCACGATCGCAAAGCTACGCGCAAGCGGACCTGAGGATGCAGCGTACGACGGTCTCTTCCAGCAATTGATGCGCGAAGTCATGCATCATGTGGCCGATGAAGAAACCGTGCTACTTCCCACGGCTGAGCGGGCATTGAAAAGCGAGCTGCGTTCGCTCGGCTCCAAAATGACGCGCCGCAGAATGCAGCTTCTAGGTGAGCGTCCGCGCGAAATTGCAGTGAACACTGCAGGCACATTCCCGATTGCCACCTTCCTGCTCGGGTCTCTGCTGGTGATCGGCGCCACGCATTGCTTGCCGAAGTCGCGCAGAACGCGCTACGCCGATTGACCGCGCCTGAAGGAAGCTCCGGAATCCGCCGGGCAATCCGGCCCGGCGGGTCTGTTATGCAGAAGATCGAACGCCCGGTTTCTCGACAATCCGCACGGGAATAGACTTGGCGCCAGGCACTTTACTTTCTTCGGCGCAGTGCCAGAGCGGCAGTAGCGGATTGCATTCCGGGTAATAGCCGGCAATGCAGCCACGGGGAATGTCGTAAGCCTTGACTGTGAGGCCGCTTACGCGCCGGTCGAAACCGTCGTCGGAAATGGTCTGCAAGCCGATTTTGTCGCCCTCCGCCAGACCACTCGCCGCCATATCGTCCGCATTCATCAGCAGAATCATGCGGTTGCCCTTGACGCCGCGAAAGCGATCGTCCAGCGAGTAGATCGTCGTATTGAACTGACTGTCGGAGCGCAGTGTCATCAATCGGAGCGCGTCTGTTTCGCGCTCGGGCATGTCGGGATCTTCGCCGAGTGCTTTCGGCACCTGAAATTCTGCCTTGCCGCTTTTCGTCTTCCATTGCCGCTCGCGCGCCGGGAGAGGTTTGTGAAATCCGCCCGGCGTCCACATACGCTGGTTGAAATCGCGGAATACGTCGGGATACGTCTTCTCTATTTCGTCGCGCACCACCGAGTAATCGTCTCGCCATGCGTCCCAATTCACGTTGAAGCGAGCGCCCAAGGTCGCTTTCGCGATTCCCGCGACGATGTAGGGCTCCGAGCGAATGTTGTCGCTGGCCGGCTCCGCCACGCCACGCGAGCCATGCATGCAGGCGGTGCTGTCTTCCATTGAAACAGCCTGGTCACCACTCGCCTGCCGGTCGATTTCGATGCGGCTCAAACACGGCAAAATGTATGAGATTTCACCGTGTACGAGGTGACTGCGATTGAGCTTGGTCGCGACGTTTACATTGAGGCGCAAACCTCGCCATGCGGGTTCTGTCCGCAAGCGGTCCGGCACGGAACGCACGAGATTGCCGCCGAGGTTGAATACGCCCTTTACCTCTCCTTTGAGCATCGCTTCAAACGCTTCGACGGTATTCAGGCCTTTTTTGCGGGGCGGCTCGAATGAGAACTGGCTCGCCAGCTTATCGAGCGGCGCCAGTTCGGGCTTTTCCGTAATGCCGACTGTGCGCTGCCCCTGCACGTTGGAATGACCGCGCACAGGTGAAGGCCCCGCGCCGGGCTTGCCTACGTTGCCCCGCAGAAACAGCAGGTTGCACACCATGCGGACATTTTGCACGCCGAGTCGGTGCTGCGTCAGTCCCATGCCGTAATGGACGATTACCGCATTCGCCTTCATGTACTCGTCTGCCGCAGCCTGTATCGCGTCGCGAGTCAGGCCACTGACTTTTTCGATGTCCTCCCACGACGCCTCTCGCGCATAGTTCGCGAATGCTTCGTAACCGGTCGTGTGATCCCGGATGAAGTCCGCATCGACGACACGCGGCGCACATTGCTGGATGGCCAGGTCGTCCGCGGCAATCACCGCCTTGCAGATGCCGAGAATCGCAGCGGTGTCGCCGCCGGTCTTGAGTTGATGATATTGCGTGCTGATCTGCGTGTTGTCGGGCGTGAGCATCTGCAACGGCGATTGCGGATTCGCAAAACGCACGAGCCCCGGCTCGCGGAGCGGATTGAACGTGATAATCGGCACACCGCGTTTGCGCGCGTCCTGCAATTGATGAAGCATGCGCGGACTATTGGTGCCCACGTTCTGGCCAAAGAAGAACATCAGGTCAGTCTTCTCGAAGTCTTCGAGCGTAATGGTGCCGACGCCCACCCCGATCGCTTCCTTGAGCCCGACACTGGTGCTTTCGTGACACATGTTCGAGCTGTCGGGCAGATTGTTCGTGCCGTACATGCGCGCGAAAAGCTGGTACATGTACGACGTTTCGAGCGACGCGCGGCCCGACGCATAGAACACCACACTGTCTGGCTCGAGCTTGTTGAGTTCGCGGCCGATTTCGTCGAATGCCTGTTGCCATTCCACTTGCACGTATTTGTCGGTGGCGGGATCGTAGCGCATAGGCGCGGTGAGCCGCCCCGCTTCCTCCAGGTCATGGTCGTGCCACGACAGCAATTCGGTCACGGTATGCAGTTGAAAGAACTCTGGCGTCATTCGCTTGGACGTGAGATCCCAGGCGGTAGCCTTCGCACCGCTCTCACAGAACTCGAACACGTGCGGGTCCGCCGGCTTGGCCCACGAACAGCTCACGCACATGAAGCCGTCCGGTTTATTCTGCTTCGCGAGCACCGCACCGTCTTTCAGGCCAACGTGCTCCTGTACCAGGATTGACGTGACTGCCTTCAGCGATCCCCATCCGCCCGATGCATAGGGGTAGTCTCGTGTCGTGTCCTTCTCTTTCATTGCTATCTCCACGCGAACGTCAGTACAAAAAGAGAGCAAAGTGTGTACCTGTGGATCGAAAAAGCGCATGCTCCTGACAATAGGATTACGAGCCTTTCGTGGCGCCGGCGCTCGGTCTACGCGGCACGATCAGGCCACGCGTTTGCTTGTATGCAGAAGCACGTTGCAGCGCAAAAAATGCGGTTCCGTCCGTTAGTTCAGCCACGTTCATTACTCGAGGTACCGTAATGCCACCCCCGGCCGACGCTCTATTTCTTGCCCGAACGCAGTTCGGTTTCACCATCGCCTTTCACATCATTTTCCCGGCTATGTCCATCGGGCTCGCGAGCTATCTTGCAGTCCTCGAGGGTGCATGGCTCGTCACCGGCAAGCAGGTATACCTGGCCGTATTCCGCTACTGGCTAACGATTTTCGCGGTGGTATTCGGCGTTGGCGTAGTGTCGGGCCTTGTCATGTCGTATGAGTTCGGCACCAACTGGGCGGGCTTTGCCTATCGGGCAGGACCTGTCGTCGGCCCGCTTATGGGCTACGAGGTACTCACCGCGTTCTTTCTGGAATCCGGTTTTCTTGGCGTGATGCTGTTTGGCATGACCCGCGTCGGTCCCAAGCTGCATTTTCTTGCCACGGTGCTCGTTGCTATCGGCACTTTGATCAGCGCCTTCTGGATTCTGGCCGCCAATTCATGGATGCAAACGCCGCAAGGATTCGCGCTGGTCGACGGCCGCTTCTTTCCCACCGACTGGCTCAGCATCATCTTCAATCCGTCGTTTCCTTACCGGCTCGTGCATATGGTGCTCGCTGCTTATCTGAGCGTGGCGTTCATCGTCGGCGCGGTGGGCGCATGGCACTTGCTGCGCGATTCCGGCAACGAGCCCGCGCGCCTGATGGCTTCCATGGCGCTATGGATGGCGTGCATCGTCGCGCCGATCCAGATTCTCGCCGGCGACGCGCACGGCGTGAACACGCTGAAACATCAGCCCGCAAAAATCGCCGCACTCGAAGGCGACTGGGAGTCGAAACCTGGTCAGCCGCTGATTTTGTTCGGTATGCCAAACATGAAGACCGAAACGACCGACTACGCCGTCGAAATTCCGCACCTGGGCGCGCTGATTCTCACGCATACGTGGAACGGCTCAATCAGAGGGCTCAAGGAATTCGCGCGAGAGGACCGTCCCTTTTCGCCGCTTATTTTCTGGGCCTTTCGCATCATGGTCGGCCTTGGCGCGCTGATGGCGCTGACCGGTTTTGCGAGTCTTGCACTTCGGTCGCGTCATTCGCTTTATCGTGCGCGCTGGCTGCACCGGCTCATGGTTGCAATGGGACCTTCCGGTCTCATTGCGCTGCTATGCGGCTGGACCGTGACCGAAGTGGGCCGTCAACCATACACCGTGTATGGCCACTTGCGCACTGCCGACAGCGTGTCGCCCATCGCCGCCCCAGGCGTCGCGACATCGCTTGCGGCTTTCGGCGTGGTGTATCTGATCGTATTCGGCGCGGCGATGGTGTTTCTATTGCGGCTCATGGCGAGGCCGCCATCGCTCGCAACAGAAGGACCCGCGAAAGACAAGCCGCATCGCAGCGCGGGCATCACGCCCGGGCCGGCGCAACGGCAGCCCGCATCGACCACCACAGGCAACATATCCGCACGGGACGATCGTCATGACAGCCGCCACGATTGATCTGCCGCTCGTATGGGCGGGTATCCTCGCGTTTGCCGTGCTTGCCTACGTCCTGCTCGACGGGTTCGATCTCGGCGTGGGCATCCTGTTCGCCGTCGAGCGAAGCCGGGACGATCGCGACCTGATGGTGAACTCCATCGCGCCGGTATGGGACGGCAATGAAACATGGCTCGTGCTCGGCGGCGGCGGACTTTTCGCCGTGTTTCCGCTCGCATATTCGATCATCCTGCCCGCGCTCTATCCGCCAATCATCGCGATGCTGCTCGCACTCGTGTTTCGCGGCGTGGCCTTCGAATTCCGTTTTCGCGCGACAGGTTCCGGCCGCGCGTGGTGGGATGTCGCTTTCTTCTCGGGTTCGACCATGGCCGCTTTGTGCCAGGGACTCGTGCTGGGCGGGCTGCTTCAGGGCATCCACGTCAAGGGAGTTTCGTATTCCGGCGGCTGGTGGGACTGGCTTACCGGCTTCACCGTGCTGTGCGGCCTCGCCGTCGTCGTCGGCTATACATTGCTCGGATCATGCTGGCTGATCTGGCGCACCGAAGGGCCGCTGCACGAGCGCTGCCGGCGTTATGCGCGGACCACGGCAGTCGCGGTGCTTGCGCTGATCGTCGTGGTCACGCTGTGGACGCCGATGCTGCAAGGCTCGCTCGCTGCGCGCTGGTTCCGCTGGCCGGACATTGCGTTCACCGCCGCCGTGCCGGTATTGCTGATTCTTCTCGCGGCCGGCTTCTGGCGCAGCCTTTCGGCGCGGCGCCAGGCGCTGCCTTTGCTCTTCGCCTATGGCATTTTCATTCTTTGCTATGCAGGTCTTCTGATCAGTATGTATCCATATCTCGTGCCGCCCGCGATTTCTTTCCGCGATGCCGCCGCGCCCCGCGCAAGCCTGTTATTCCTTCTGGTGGGCGCCGTGATTACCGTTCCGATGATTCTCGGCTACACGGCTTATGCCTATTCCGTCTTCAAAGGCAAAATGCGTCCCGGCGAGGGATATCACTGACATGTGGCGACGATTCGCATGGTTTGTCGGCTTGTGGATGCTGGGCGTTGCAACGGTCGCCCTCGTGGCAGGCATATTGAAAGCTGTACTACATGCAGCTACGCATTGAGCGATCTTTGAGCATTCTGCGCGCGTCATGGCGGCTGGAATGTTTGTCCACTGACGCGTAACGATTTCAACCGCGTGCACAATGACGTGCATCCACGCACTTGATGCAGAAACCCGCACGCCTGATGAAAGCGCGCGGCGGGCCGAACTGCAATGTTCCTGTCGGCATCCGCTCGCGCGCAATTCTGATGAACGCTGTCCTTCAGGGTAGCGTGTACGCGATCACATAATCGCCTTGCTTCGTGCCAAGCGAGCCGTGGCCGCCCGCGGTGACGAGTACATACTGCTTGCCGTTGCTGTCGGCGTAGGTCATTGGCGTTGCCTGCCCGCCTGCGGGCAAGCGGGCCTGCCACAACCGGTCGCCGGTACGTACATCGTAAGCGCGCAGATAATAGTCGAGCGTACCCGAGAGGAAGGCCACGCCGCCGGCAGTCGTGATCATCCCACCGAGACTCGGCACGCCGAGCGGCATGGGAATGGGCAACGGCGCGCTGTCGCGAATCGTGCCGTTCTTGTGTTCCCAAACAATGTGGTTCGTGCGCAGATCGACGCCTGCCACATATCCCCACGGCGGCGCCTGGCACGGAATGCCGAGCGGCGAGAGGAACGCATTCAGTTCGAAACCGTATGGCGTGCCGCGCGCGAGCTTGATGCCGCTTGTTTCACTGCCCTTCTTGTCCCCGCTCTCGGACGGAATCTGCGAGCGCGGTACCAGCTTTGAAGTGAAAGCCATGTAACTCGGGTTCGCGATCAATATTTGCCGAACCGGATCGACTGCAATGCCGCCCCAATCGAATACCCCGAGTCGGCTATACATTGCTCGGATCATGCTGGCTGATCTGGCGCACCGAAGGGCCGCTGCACGAGCGCTGCCGGCGTTATGCGCGGACCACGGCAGTCGCGGTGCTTGCGCTGATCGTCGTGGTCACGCTGTGGACGCCGATGCTGCAAGGCTCGCTCGCTGCGCGCTGGTTCCGCTGGCCGGACATTGCGTTCACCGCCGCCGTGCCGGTATTGCTGATTCTTCTCGCGGCCGGCTTCTGGCGCAGCCTTTCGGCGCGGCGCCAGGCGCTGCCTTTGCTCTTCGCCTATGGCATTTTCATTCTTTGCTATGCAGGTCTTCTGATCAGTATGTATCCATATCTCGTGCCGCCCGCGATTTCTTTCCGCGATGCCGCCGCGCCCCGCGCAAGCCTGTTATTCCTTCTGGTGGGCGCCGTGATTACCGTTCCGATGATTCTCGGCTACACGGCTTATGCCTATTCCGTCTTCAAAGGCAAAATGCGTCCCGGCGAGGGATATCACTGACATGTGGCGACGATTCGCATGGTTTGTCGGCTTGTGGATGCTGGGCGTTGCAACGGTCGCCCTCGTGGCAGGCATATTGAAAGCTGTACTACATGCAGCTACGCATTGAGCGATCTTTGAGCATTCTGCGCGCGTCATGGCGGCTGGAATGTTTGTCCACTGACGCGTAACGATTTCAACCGCGTGCACAATGACGTGCATCCACGCACTTGACGCAGAAACCCGCACGCCTGATGAAAGCGCGCGGCGGGCCGAACTGCAATGTTCCTGTCGGCATCCGCTCGCGCGCAATTCTGATGAACGCTGTCCTTCAGGGTAGCGTGTACGCGATCACATAATCGCCTTGCTTCGTGCCAAGCGAGCCGTGGCCGCCCGCGGTGACGAGTACATACTGCTTGCCGTTGCTGTCGGCGTAGGTCATTGGCGTTGCCTGCCCGCCTGCGGGCAAGCGGGCCTGCCACAACCGGTCGCCGGTACGTACATCGTAAGCGCGCAGATAATAGTCGAGCGTACCCGAGAGGAAGGCCACGCCGCCGGCAGTCGTGATCATCCCACCGAGACTCGGCACGCCGAGCGGCATGGGAATGGGCAACGGCGCGCTGTCGCGAATCGTGCCGTTCTTGTGTTCCCAAACAATGTGGTTCGTGCGCAGATCGACGCCTGCCACATATCCCCACGGCGGCGCCTGGCACGGAATGCCGAGCGGCGAGAGGAACGCATTCAGTTCGAAACCGTATGGCGTGCCGCGCGCGAGCTTGATGCCGCTTGTTTCACTGCCCTTCTTGTCCCCGCTCTCGGACGGAATCTGCGAGCGCGGTACCAGCTTTGAAGTGAAAGCCATGTAACTCGGGTTCGCGATCAATATTTGCCGAACCGGATCGACTGCAATGCCGCCCCAATCGAATACCCCGAAATTGCCCGGAAATACGAGCGATCCCTGCTCCGACGGTGGCGTAAACATGCCGTCATATCGCAGCGACTTGAACTTGACGCGGCACCACAGTTGATCGAAAGGATTGGTGCCCCACATGTCGCGCTCGCGTACATTCGGCGGCCTGAAGTTGAGTGCGGAAAACGGTTGTGTAGGCGACGTATGATCGCCGGTTCCCGCGCCCTGCGGCACCGGTTCTTCCGTGATCGGCACGATCGGCTTGCCGGTCTCGCGATTCAGTACGTACAGACTGCCCTGTTTCGTCGATGCGATCAGCGCGGGCTGCACGCCGCTGGGTGTCTGCAGATCGATCAGCGAAGGCTGACCGCCTACGTCCATATCCCACAGATCGTGGTGAGTGAATTGGTAATTCCAGCGCATCTTGCCGGTTGCGAGATCCAGTGCAACGACGCCCGCCGCGACCTTCTCCGAAGCCGGGGTGCGCACGCCGCCCCACTGGTCGGGTGTTTGATTGCCGAGAGGCAGGTACACCATGCCGAGCTTTTCATCCACGCTGAACACCGACCACATGTTCGGCGAATTGCGAACGTACGTCTGATTGCCGGTAATCGGCTGCGTCTCGTCTGGATTGCCCGCATCCCAGTTCCACACCAGATGACCGTCGTGCACATCGAACGCGCGCGTGACGCCCGAGGGCTCGTTGGTCGATTCGTTATCGGAGACGTGACCGCTGATAATGACCAGATCGCGAGTCACCGCGGGCGGCGACGTCGAGTAATAACCGCCCGGCGTGAACGGACCGATATTCGTGCGCAGGTCGATTTGACCGTTATTGCCGAAGTGCGTGCACGGCTGGCCTGTGTCGGCATTGAGCGCGATCAGCCGCGCATCGGCGGTCGGCAGGAAGATGCGGCGCGGGCATTCGGCGCTCACCTCAGCGGTGGCCGTCTGCTGGGCGGCCGCCGACGAATCGCTGGCGGCCGTGGCCGCGGATGCCGATTGCGCCGCGCCCGGCGCTGCAGAAGCGCCGTTGGCCACGTCAGTACTTGCCGATGCGGCGTCCGCCGCAGACGCCGAAGCCGATGCCTGGGTATTCGAAGCGGCGGCGCCGGACGCTGCGCTCGCACTCGCATCCGTGCTTGCAGCCGCGCTTGCAGCCTCGCTTGCAGTCGGAGCCGAGGCCGCCGCCGCGTTATCCGCCGCCGCTACCGCGGCATTTGCCGGATACATGGCGTCGTCGTGATAGGACACGCCGCGGCAAGTCATATGCTCCCAGTGCTTGAAGCCAACGGGGCTCTGAATATGCGGATCGTATCTCCAAAGCTCCTTGCCCGACGCCGGGTCGAGTGCGATCACGATGCTGTGAGGCGTGCAAAGGAAAAGCTTGTTGCCGACCTTGATCGGCGTGTTCTCATCGGTGGTTTCAGTGGGGTCGCCGGGCCCCGGCTTGTCTCCTGTTTCAAACTGCCAGGCCACTTTCAATTGCCCCGCATTTTCCGGCGTGATCTGCGTAAGCGGCGAATAGCGCTGACCGAACGGTGAGCCGCCGTAGTCGGTCCAGTCACCCGCCTGCCGGTTCGCGTCGCCGGCGACCGGTGTAGTGGGCGTGGCGGCAGTGGAGGCCAGCGTGCCCGCGCGATCATATGGATGATTGAACGCTGTGACGAGGCCCAGTAGGACGGTCAACACCACGGCGGCAGTCAACGGCACCACGCCCTCGCGATGCGCGGCCGGTGGCCCGAACACCAGTTTGCGCGTGACGGGCGGCAGCAATAGCCACAAAGCAAGCACAAGCCACACCCAGAGGCGCGGCAGCAATTGCCAGAAGTCGAAGCGCGCTTCCACCACGGCCCAGATCGTCGAACCGAACAGAATCAGCGCGAACAACCATAGAGCCGAACGTCGGCGAATGCTGAGCAGCACGCCGGTCAGCGCAATTGCGATCCCCGTCACCACGTAATACCACGAACCACCCAGCGTAACGAGCCGGGCTCCACCCGCGGCTAGCGCCAAGCCGATAATGATGAAGACGACAGCGGGAACCGCAAGTGCGGGAGGAAACCGATGCGGCTTCAACATATTCACCACCTCTACAGACAATGATTCGAACTGGATTACATAAGGAAAGCCAGCAGCTAAGCCAAAGGCGCCGTTGTGCAAGTAGCATTTACGGTTCCCGGACGACTCATCGGCAAGGCATGCGACATGCAACGTGCGCGAGAAGTCGCCCTGAACTTTCCTGACACGCCATGAAGCATCGAGCCACCGTCCTTTGCCTGCGCGCTAATCGCATTCTGCTCGTCGCTCGATCCAACGGTCGATGGGCGCTGCCCGGCGGTCGATGCAAGGCCGGCGAGCCCGTGTCCGCCGCGGCCGCTCGCGAGCTTCTTGAAGAAACTCGAATGACCGACGTCCCGCTTCGGTACATTTTCGAGTTCTGGGGCATTCGCACCCGCCACTATGTATTTGCCGCGCATATTCCCGACGACGTCGAGCCGATACCGGGCAATGAGATCAGACGATGCCGCTGGGTCAGCGCGAAAGACATCCGTTCGGCATGGGTCAGCGTGTCGACTCGCGGCATCGTTCAGATACTGCTCGAGGAAAGCAGTCCGGTCGGACCCGCGCGCAGGTCCAGTCCATTGCGCCTGTTCTGAGCGCACTTGGACGCGTGGCACGACCGTTGCGTGACGACGCTTGGCGCTTACTCACCCATGGAGTTTCACAATGGCAGGAGATAACTCGTTCAAGCCCGGCGAAATCGTCAAGACGTCCCCATCTATTCAGTCGTTCACGAAGATGGCAAAAACACTTTCGAAGTAACGTGCGTGGAAGGAGAGCATTCCCGCCGACGCGCAGCGGTAAAGGCGCGCACTTTGAACTCAAATACGCGGCCACGCATGCCCATCGGCATGGCGAGCTGAAGGGCAGCGAAGCGAGGCAAACCGTCTGACCGGCGGAAACTCGTCGAACCAGCGCGCCCGGCGAGTAGGTAAAAACAATGCCCAAGACTTCCGCAACGCCGTTCGCTCTCGCCGAGCGCGCAATCGTCAGTCTGTATGACGGCGGCGTGCTGTCGCCCGCTGTCCTCGAACGGCTCCTGGCAGCTTTCGCACAAGAGAAGGTCGACTGGGACACGGAACCGGCTCAACGCACCGTCGACGGACGCTCGCTTCACGAAGTCGTCGTTCTCACCATGCTGCCTGGCGAATCGTTACGCTCGGCGCGCAAATCATTCATGTCAGTAGTCGAGCACATTGCCGGCGCATCGCGAACGAAAAAAGCGCCACGCGGGTCGAGCAAAGCCGAGGAAGCCGAAGATGTAGACGAACCCGAGGAAGAAGAATCCGCACCCGAAGATGAAGATAGCCAGGAGCTGGCAAAGCAGTTGTCCGGCAGTACTCGACCTACGCGGCGCGGCCGTGCCGCGAAAACCAGAGACTCCGAACCACCCGCGCGGCATCCGGCCGGGACCGCGGCATTCAATCCGCTTCTGAATGCTGCGGCACCGCGCAAGAGTAAAAGCTAGGCTGCAGCGGATAGGCACAGTGCTTGCGATACTCCGTCCAAACCTGCCGCCAGGCGGCGTTCAACATGGAGAGCGACATGCCAGAAAAACAACCTAACCCCAATACAGACGATGCACTCGAATTACTGATCGCAGATCATCGCGCGGTCGAACGGCTGTTCACCGCATTCAAAGAAGCAAAAGAAGACGACCTGGAAGCCAAAGCCACGTTGGCACAACGTGCGTGCGAAGAGCTCACTATCCACACCATCATCGAAGAAGAACTTCTTTACCCGGCCGCGGCTGACGCACTGCCGTCAGGCGATGTGGTCGACGTGGAAGAAGCGTACGTCGAACACTTTCTCGTGAAGACGCTAATCAGCAAATTCGAAACGCTTAACGCGGGCGATAAAGGCTTCGACGCGACTTTCAAGGTGATGAGCGAAATGGTTCAACATCACGTGGAAGAAGAAGAGAACGAGCTGTTTCCGGAATTGCGAAAGGCCAACCTCAACGTGAAGGGACTCGGTCAAAAGATCGCGCAGCGCAAGATGGAACTGCAGGGCAAGCTCGATGCAGTCGGCAGCCGTGCCGTCGGCGACAGAACCTGACGCGTGAAGTTTGTGCGGGCTAATGCAGCGCGCGTGGCCCGCAAAAAAACCCCGCCCTGAACGGGCGGGATCTCGGCATCGGCACCGCTGCATCAGTCCCGCTTCGTTGTTCACTCGGCGGGACTTCCCCACTTACTTCTGCTGCTTCGCCTTTTCGTTGCCGGCTCGCTCGGCGAATTCGGTCAGCTTCAAATCCGTTGCTTTTTCTTCTTCCAGCGTTTCCTTCAGCAGATTGACGGCTTCCGTGAAGCCCAACTGCTTGCCGATCGCACAGAGGCTGCCGTATGCGGCGATTTCGTAGTGCTCCACCTTTTGCGCGGCGGCGACCAGACCTGCATCGAGCACCGCGCCTTTTTCGATTTCGTCGATCAGCTCCTGCCCTTCCTCGATCAAGCCTTCCATCGCAACGCACTTCATTCTTTTCAACTTCACGCCACTCGTTTCTACAACCTTATCGATTCTTTCCACCTGTCCTTGCGTTTCCTCCAGGTGTATTTTGAACGCCTCGCTCAATTGCGGATCGGACGCAGCACGCGAGAGTTTCGCCAATGCTTTGGTCAACTGCTTCTCGGCGCTGTAGATATCCGACAGCATGTGAACGAACAGATCGTCGATGGTCTTTCGCTGTGTCATATGCAACTCCCAAGGTAGTGGTTAGGAGCCCTGCGATCCGCAACGGGTGTGCCTGGCCATCGCCACGCGCGCCACGTGCGCCACGCCCGTTTAACCGGTTCGGGTATGCGGCATGCGCAGGCAAGCGTGCAGTCCACAGTTTCCTAACCATACTCAACGGAGAAGCCAATGTTCGTTCACAACAAGCGACTTCAATATACGGTGCGTGTAGCCGCCCCTAATCCGGGGCTCGCCAACCTGATGCTCGAGCAATTCGGCGGGCCTCAGGGAGAACTGGCAGCCGCGTGCCGGTATTTCACTCAGGCCGTCGCAGAAGACGACCCGGGCCGCAAGGATTTGCTGTTCGACATCGCTACTGAAGAACTGAGTCACCTTGAAGTAATCGGCTCCATCGTCGCTATGTTGAACAAGGGTGCGAAGGGCCAGCTCGCCGAAGGTGTCGAGCAGGAGGCGGAACTGTATCGCTCATTGACGGGCGGCGGCAACGACTCGCACACAACGGCGCTGCTGTATGGCGGCGGTCCTGCGCTCACCAACTCCGCGGGCGTACCGTGGACGGCTGCGTATATCGACACGATCGGCGAACCGACCGCCGATCTGCGCTCGAACATCGCTGCTGAAGCTCGCGCGAAAATCGTCTATGAGCGACTGCTGAACCTCACGGACGACCCGGGCATCAAGGAAGCACTCGGTTTTCTGATGACGCGCGAGATCGCTCACCAGAAGTCTTTCGAGAAAGCGCTGCACTCGATCCAGCCGAACTTCCCGCAAGGCAAACTGCCGGGCGTTCCGGAATTTACAAACGTGTACTACAACATGTCGGCTGGCGAAGGCGACGCACGTGGTCCGTGGAATGAGGGCCCGGAATGGGAATTCGTCGAAACGCCGCAGCCGGCAGTGGATGGCGGTGACGGTCTGCCATCCGTCAACGTGACGCAAGCGGATGTCGAAGTGCTAGGCGCGCTGGCCGCGAGGACCGCATCGGATACGGCAACGGATCCGGTAACGGGCGCCGATCTTGGATCGGGTAAGCAGCCGGGCTAAGCGTGTAGTCACGGCGGGCTGTCCCGCCGTTCGATAACGGCGCGGCATTCGACACCGTGTTTGCCGCTGCCGGAGTCGCGTGTCAGAAGAACAATGCCGCGAAGCGCACTGCACTTCGCGGCATTCGAACATCAGTGCCACACTCGTTGAAAAATCAGCGGTGACCGCACCCGCGTTACCTCGCAGTCGCAACGGGTGAATTCACCTTGACGGGCGGCGGGTTGTCGAAAGGAGGCTGCGGAACGAAACTGCTGATCACACCCGGCTCGAACACGAGGCAGCACGTCGAGCCGCCGTACTGGAAAAAGCCGATTTCATCGCCCTTTGCGACACGTTGGCCAGGCAGCGCTTCTATCGTGCACGACGACACATCGGCCATGCCGACGAAGAGACAGCCAACCTGCCCGATCGCGGGATCGTCGCTTTCGATCACGATCACGGCGCGCGCCGCAACCGCGGTAATGTAGCCCTGTGAATCGTTCAGACCGCCGGGGTCGCGGCCTTCTGCATCGGCGTCCGAATAATAGGTGCCATCCAGCGCGTACGCTTTCTTGATGACGCCGCTTACCGGCGCATGCCACCGGTGGTAGTTGAATGCGCTGAGAAAGGACTGGTAGATCGAGCCGCCAACGAAGCGTTGTGCGAGTTCGCGCTGGCTCGCCGAAAACATATCTAGCAGCGAATAAGGCTGTGCCTTGATCCAGAAGGTGTCGGTTAGTTTGACGTCTGTCTGGATGTTATAGGGAGCCGCCTCACAGGCGCTGACAATGATCTTGTCGTTATCCGGCTGATCGATTGGCCGCGCGCCCTCACGGAACCGGCGCGTGAAAAAGTCGTTCCATGACGAAAAGCCCCAATACGGTTTGTCGGTATCGCAGACGAACTGCGACATGCCGATCTTCTCATCGGCCTCGGGCGAAAACCACCCATTCGGCGCCGACGTATTCAAGTGTTCTTGCGAATGCGGCCCGCTCAGGAACCCGCACCAGCAATTGAGCACCCGTTTGAGCCGCTGATTCAACGCGGGGTCGCGAAACAGAGCGTAGCCGGACGGCATGCACATCGGCCAGTCCAGCACCGCATTCAATGGGCAGTGAATCAGGCTGGTTTCGCTGAACGGAGGCGCATAGGTCATTACGTAGTCGACGATTACCATCAACTCGTCTATCGACGAATAGCCGAGCACATAACCCTCGTCGCGCGCCTGATTGATCGCACGCGTCATATCCATGCGAAGAACGGGGTCGCCATTGAGGAGCGCGGCCAGCTCTTCCACCGCTGACGCTCGCGGCGCATGCGCCGCGCGAGCGCGAGCTTTCTCCGCGAGATCGGTGCGATATCGCGCGAGGTGCTCTTCGTTGGTCGGCAGCCAGCCGCCGAGCCTGCGTCGTTCAGTGCCGGATGCTTCCTTGTCTGTCATGCTGATCCTTTCAAGCGCATCGGAAAACAATACGGCTATGACTTCGCAAAACCCATTCCCCGTTAGCACATAGTCATGCGTTCGCGCGCCAGGCCCGCAGTTTGCAA
Source organism: Paraburkholderia kirstenboschensis (assembly GCF_032806925.1). Classification (NCBI taxonomy): domain Bacteria; kingdom Pseudomonadati; phylum Pseudomonadota; class Betaproteobacteria; order Burkholderiales; family Burkholderiaceae; genus Paraburkholderia; species Paraburkholderia kirstenboschensis. The sequence continues at coordinate 428,146 of NZ_CP136512.1, forward strand.
GCCAGCGTGTTCCAGTCGCCATTCAAAAACCACTCCATCACAAAATGATGCAATTGCGTGCCCGTCTGCTTGTCGTTTCTCCGCATCTCGACGATGCCGTTTTGAGTTGCGGGTTGTTGCTCGCAGCCAACCCATCCGCCATTGTCTGCACGGTGTTCACCGCGCCACCACCGGAGAACATGTCCACTGACTGGGATCGGCAATCCGGTTTCACGGATGCGTTTCAGGCAATGCTGGCCCGCAAGCAGGAGGACATTCGGGCGCTGGAAAAGCTCGGCGCCCAGGCAATACACTTGCCCTTCTGCGACGCGCAATACCTTTTGACTCCGAGTCCCGACGATTTGGCAGAAGCGCTTCACCGCACGCTCAACGAACACAGTCCTGACAACGTACTCTTCCCGCTCGGCCTCTTCCATTCCGACCACACTTTGGTGTCGAACGCATGCCTCGCGCTGATCGCCGATATGCCCGGCACGGTTTTTCACGCTTACGAAGAGGTCCCGTATAGACAGATGCGAGAAGCCGCTTCGAAGCGCATTGAAGAGCTGACGAAACGCGGCTACGCGTTGACCCACGCCACTGACGTGGCTGCATCGGTCAATGAATCCAAGGCGCATGAGCAGACGAAGCGAGAAGCTATCGCCGCATACGCGAGCCAGTTGCGCGCGTTCGGCCCGCAGGGGCAAAGCACGCTTTATTCGACCGAAAAGTACTGGCGGCTGCAAAGCGCCTCAAGCTAGTTGAAAGCGGACGGCACACGGTTTGCTTGACCGGGGCATCGCCTCGTCAAGAATAAAGAACCGCATGGAAAAAAAATCGCTTTCCCGGCGCATTTCGGTCGTCGTTCTGACACACAACCGCGCCGATGAGCTTGTGGCCACCCTCGAGCGCCTACTCGCCCTTCCGGAAAACCCGCCCATTTTTGTCGCGGACAACGGCTCAAGCGATAACACCGTCGCGCTCGTGAAGGCGCTGTTTCCGACTGTATGCATCGTCGAATGCGGAGCGAATCTTGGCGCGGCCGGGCGCAATCGCGCCGCTGCCTATGCGGGCACAGACTACGTGGCCTTCTGCGACGACGACACATGGTGGGAGCCAGGCTCCCTCGATCGCGCGGTGCAACTGCTCGATGCGTGGCCGAACGCAGGCGTACTGAGTGCGCGCGTGGTGGTAGGCGAAGATAACGTCACAGACCCGACCTGTTCGGTGATGCGCGCAAGCCCGCTCGGCAGCGAAGGGCTGCCAGGCCCCGCGTTGATCGGCTATATGGCAGGCGCATGTGTGTTCCGCACGTCGCTGTTTCGTCAACTGGGCGGCTATGAGCCGCGCCTTTTCATCGGCGGCGAAGAAGAACTGGTCGCGCTGGACGTGCTGGCAACCGGGCACGCGATTGTCTATTGCGATCAGTTGACCGTACATCATCATCCGTCGCCGTCACGCGATAGCGGCTTGCGGCGCCGCACGCTCGCGCGTAATGCGGCGTGGATCGCGTGGCTGCGCCTGCCTTGGTCCGAAGCGAGCCGCGCGACCATGCATGCCCTCGCGACGTTCTCACGCGAAGGTACGCTCGCGCGCGACGGCGTTCCGCTGGTGCGCGGGCTCGCATGGGCATTGAGACGCCGCAAGCTAGTGCCGCCTCAGGTGCTGAGCCTGCGCGAACGGGTACGCACGGGCGAGCGTCAAACGGCAGCCCCGGCGCCGGCCACCGCCCGCGCGAAGCCAACGGTAACCAAGGTCGACGCGCGCACCTGAGCCGTCGAGCGTCGGGCGTCGAGAGGCACGCATGCGCGCGGCGCGCGCACTGCCTCTCCTCTTCTATGCGCCCGTACGTACGGACGCCATGGCGAGGTTGCGAATTTCGCCTATCAGCTTTTCCGGCGCAACCGGCTTTGTCAGATGCGCCTGGAAACCGGCCATCTTCGCTCTCATACGGTCCTCGCCCTGAGCATAGCCAGTTATTGCAATCGCCGGCACGCGGTCCTGCAGCGGCAGTTGCCGATCGGCTTCGAGGCGTCGCAAACGGCGCAGCACGTCGTAACCGTCTTCGTCAGCGAGCACGATGTCGCATAGCAACGCATGTGGCCATTGGGTGGTCGGTGTCCCCGCGAACCACTCCAGGGCCTCCTTGCCCGACGACGCGGTACGCACGCGCGCGCCGCTCGATGTAAGCACCGCTTCCAATGCGTCGAGCGCATCTTCCTGGTCGTCGATGGCCATGACAAAGAGACCTTCTAGCGGCGCCGCGCCGTCCACCTCCGAAGTCAACGGCAACGCCGCCGAACCGGCACCGGAATCCGCGTCGGCCACCGGACGCAACGGCAGCATGGCCACATACGCGAGCCGCCCGTTGAGCGGCATCAGCGTGAAGCTGCCGCCCGCCGCAGCCAGCGCTTCTTCCATATAGCGCGCGGCCGCTTGCGACAATTCAGCGGGCTTTTCGGCCATGCCGAGCACCGTGACCCACACCTGATTGTTATGCCGCTCGACGCGAAGCTCGATGCGCTGCCCCGGCCTCGCGTGCACGATCTCGTTTCGGCACAGCTCGGCGATCAGCGGTTGCAGCACGCTCGGGTCGCCGGTCACGCGCAGATCGTTGTCGCTGATCTGCGGGTACAGCGTCACCCGATGCGCGGCAATTTCGTCGTGCAACGCGTCGATTACGCCGGCCATCAGCGCCGCGAGGCTGACAGACTGCGCGGTGAGCTTGCGCTGCGCGTGCTCGAGTTCGCCCTGCTGCCATTGGAGGGACCACATCTTCGCGTACACGCCGTCACGCGTGAGCAACTCGCGGTGCGTGCCCTGCTCGACCACGCGGCCATGTTCCATCACCAGAATCCAGTCGGCGTCGACCACGGTCGATAGCCGGTGCGCGATCACGATCGACGTGCGGCCTTGCGCGAGCCGCGTCAACTCGGTCTGGATCGCGCGCTCCGAACGCGTGTCGAGCGCGGAGGTCGCCTCGTCGAATACGATGATGCGCGGGTCCTTCAGAATGGCGCGCGCAATTGCAATGCGCTGGCGCTCGCCGCCCGAGAGGCGCACACCGCGCTCGCCGACGCGTGTGTCGTAATGATCGGGCAGACGTTCGATAAATTCATCGAGTTGCGCCGCGCGCGCCGCCCGCACCACGTCCGCGCGTGTTGCCGAAGGCCTGCCATACGCGATGTTGTAGGCAATGGTCTCGTTGAATAGCACGGTATCTTGCGGCACGATGCCAATTGCTTCGCGCAGGCTCTTTTGCGTGACCTGACCGATGTCCTGTCCGTCTATGAGGATCTTGCCGCTGTTTGGCTGATAAAGACGAAAGAGCAGCTTCACGAGTGTCGACTTGCCTGACCCGCTGCCGCCGACAATCGCCAGCGTCTTGCCCGGATAAGCATGAAAGTCCACGTCGCGCAGAATCTGCCGGGCAGGGTCATAGCCGAAGTCCACGTGCTCGAACGAGATCTGCCCTGCGCTGACTACCAATGGTTTCGCGGCCGGCTCGTCGATATCTTCGCCAACACGCCCACGCGCGGCGAGTATTTCGAACATGCGCTCGACGTTGACCATCGCGTCGTTGGTCTCACGAAATACGAAGCCGAGCGTATTCAACGGCATGCAAATCTGGATGATGTACGCATTCACCAGAATCAGATCGCCGACGCTCATGCTTCCGGCCACGACGTGCTGCGCCGCGAGCAGCATGATCGCGCCAATGCCGAACGCGATCACCGCGCTCTGCCCCACGTGCAGCGCGGTCAACGCGCGCTGGTTCGCGGTTCTGGCGTGCACCCACTTGTCGAGCACGACCGACAGCCGGCGCGTTTCGGTGTCTTCGGTGGCGAAGTATTTGACCGTGTCGTAGTTGAGCAGACTGTCGACGAGCCGGCCATCCGATTGCGCCTCCAGAGCATTCACCGCGCGCTGGAACGCAACGCGCCGACGCGTGAAGACAAATGTATACGCCGCATAGCAAAAGAAGGTTGCCGCAATGGCGATCATGAATTCGCGCGCGTAGTTGTGAACCATGATTGCGACGATGGTCGCGATCTCGAACGCGGTAGGCACGATCGTAAATAGCGCGACGCCGAGCAGAAAGCCGATACCGTCGGCGCCCTTTTGCACGTCGCGCACTATTGCGCCGGTCTCGCGCTTCGTGTGAAAGCGCGCACTCATGCGATGCAGATGCGCGAAAGTCCGCTCGGTAAATGCGGCAACGGTGCGCTGCGTGACGATGCTGAACACCACGTCGCGCGCTTCGTTCAGCGCATCGCCGAGAAAACGCAGTAATGCATACGCCAACACGAGGAACACCGGGAACAGTGCCTGCGCGACCGGATGCCCCAGTTCGTCCACCACATGCTTGAGCACGAGCGGGATCAGAACGGTGGACATCTTCGCGGCCACCATTAGCAGCAAGGCAACGACGGTCTGGTTGCGATAACGCCAGACTGCTCGCATCAGGTCGGCGGCAATGCGGCGGGTCAACTGGGAACGGGGCAGCGTTGCGGAGTTCGGCATGGTGTCCTGAGAAGGCCGCTGCAGCGCGTGAACTGCAAGCCGGCATTAGATTCCACAAAGCGGATTCGCAAAGCGGCGCGACGAGAAACGTGCATAGCGGGCAGATGCGCCAAGGCCGGGGTCGAGCAAACCGCGCGCCCGCCGCCGGACAAAACTTAGCATAGACGACACATCAGCGGCACGCGTTGCTAATAGCATCACAAAGAAAAAAATTCGCCATTCGTCGCGGACTCTGATCGAACTTACATGGCAGCTTGTAGAAAAAGGGAACGCCACACCGTTTCCCCGCCCGATAAAAGGGAACGCTACAGCGCTTCTCCGCAGCCAACACCGCATTGCGCTTCTTGCGTCCCTTGTAGCGCATAGGCACACCACATGCTGATGCCGGGTACCAGCGTTGTATTGCGTGAAATTGCATAAGAGTGCTCAGCAAAACGCGCCATGAACTCCCTGCCAATGCCTATCTCGCGAAGGAATGTCAATGAAGATCGCCCTCATCAGTGAGCACGCCTCGCCCCTCGCCGTCGCCGGCGGCGTCGACAGCGGAGGACAAAACATCTACGTCGCGAATGTCGCGCGTGAACTGACCGAGATGGGCCATCAAGTGGACGTGTTCACGCGGCGCGACCGCGCGTTGCTGCCGCTCGTATCCGACATGGAGGGCGTGCGCGTGATCCACGTTCCCGCAGGGCCGCCGATGCAGTTGCCGAAGGAACTGCTGCTGCCCTTCATGGATGAGTTCGCCGCGTTCCTGATCGAATTCTTCCGCCGCGAGAAAACCCCGTACGACGTGATGCACGCGAACTTCTTCATGTCGGGGCTTGCCGCAATGAAGGTCAAAGCGGCGCTCGGCGTGCCGCTCGTCACGACGTTTCATGCGCTCGGCCGTGTGCGACGGATTCATCAAGGCGCGAGCGACGGCTTTCCGGACGAGCGCTTTGCAATCGAGGACGATCTCGTCGCGCAGTCCGACGTGGTGGTCGCGGAATGCCCGCAGGACGAAGCAGACCTGATCGAGCATTACCAGGCCGACCCGGCGCGCATCGAGATCGTGCCGTGCGGTTTCGACGCCGACGAGTTTCATCCGATGGACCGCGCCGCCGCCCGTGACGCACTCGGCTGGCAGCAGAACCAGTTCACCGTGCTGCAACTCGGACGCCTGGTGCAGCGCAAGGGCATCGACAACGTGGTTCGCGGCGTCGGTGTTCTGAAGAAAGCCTTCAGGACGTCCGCGCAACTCTACGTGGTGGGCGGCAACTCGGACGCGCCGAATGAAAAGGCCACGCCGGAAATCGCGCGCCTTCGCGGCATTGCGCGTGAATGCGGCGTGGTTGAACAGACGAATTTCGTGGGACGGCGTGGGCGCGCGCAATTGCGCTACTACTACAGCGCCGCGGACGTATTCGTGACGACGCCGTGGTACGAGCCGTTCGGTATCACACCGGTCGAGGCGATGGCATGCGGCACGCCGGTGATCGGCGCCGATGTCGGCGGAATCCGCTATTCGGTGGCGGACGGCATCACCGGCTTTCTCGTGCCGCCGCGCGATCCGGCCGCGCTCGCCGCGCGCCTGAACCAGTTGCGGCGCGATCCCGCGCTCGCACGCAGGATGGGCGAAGCAGGCGTCGAACGCGCGCGCAAGGAATTCACATGGCGCGGCGTGGGCGAATTGCTCGCGCAAATCTATATGCGCACCGCGCGGCTCGTGCCCGCCAAAGCCGCGGAAGATCGCGTGGAAGTTCCGCTGCGAGCAGCGGCCGGCGCATCGTTCCGTTAGGCGCCACGCAGCATTGCAGCGCTGATAGCGCAGCCAGTTGTGTCGAGCCGGAGCGGACGCATGGTCCGCTTGCGGCGATTCCGCTCACATTTTTCTGCACCGCCTTTGTCATGCTGCGACCCGCTGTATTTCTCGACAAAGACGGCACGTTGCTCGAGGACGTGCCCTACAACATCGACCCTTCGCTGATGCGCCTCGCACCGGGCGCGCCCGAAGCGTTGACGCTGCTCGCGACCCAGCCCTTCGCACTGTTCGTGATCAGCAATCAGTCGGGCGTCGCACTCGGCAAATTCACGCGCGCGGCGTTAAAGAACGTGGAAGTCGAACTCACGCGCATGTTCACCGAATCCGGTGCGACGCTCTCTGGCGCGTACTGGTGCCCGCATCATCCGGACGGCACCATAGCCCCTTATGCGACCGCCTGCGATTGCCGCAAGCCGGCGCCAGGCCTGTTGCTGCGCGCAGCCCGTGAGCATCGGCTCGATCTCGCGCGCAGCTGGTTCATCGGCGACATTCTCGACGATGTCGAAGCGGGCAATCGTGCCGGATGCCGCACGATTCTGCTCGACAACGGCCACGAGACGGAGTGGATCGAAGGACCGCAGCGCGTTCCCACCGCGCGCGCCGCGGACCTGCACGAGGCTGCCCGGATCGTCGCAAACGCTGTGGAAGCAGCGGCGCCGCCCGCGCCCGCCGGCGAGGAAACCGCTCAATGAATGCGCCGCTGCCGATCACTCAACCGACCCTCGCTCACGCTCGCGTGCCCGACAGCCCGCAGCTTGCGCCTTGGGGTGATGAGATCAAGCGCATTCTGTGCGTGCGGCTCGACAATCTCGGCGACGTGCTGATGACCACGCCCGCGCTGCACGCACTGCGCGAGTCCGCACCGGGCCGTCACATCACGCTGCTTGCATCGCGCAGCGGCGGCGCACTCGCGCCGTTTCTCGACGATGTCGACGACGTGATCGGATACGAAGCGCCGTGGGTCGCGAATCCGCCGACGAGCGCGCGTTCGCTCGCCGACGATCAGCGCATGCAGGAACGTTTGCGGCGCGGCGGCTTCGATGCCGCTGTGATTTTCACGGTCTATAGCCAGAGCCCGTTGCCCGCGGCAATGCTGTGCCATCTTGCCGGCATTCCGCGGCGGCTTGCGCATTGCCGCGAGAACCCGTATGCGTTGCTGACGGACTGGCTGCGTGAACCGGAGCCGCAGCAGCGCACCCGTCATGAGGTGGAACGGCAACTGGACCTCGTGCGCCAGGTCGGCGCAGAAGCGCCCGACACGCGCATGCACTTCACGGTGCAGGACGCGGACCGGCGAACGCTTGCGGATCAGTTAGCCGCGAGAGGCGTGCACAGCGGCGCAAACGCCGACACGCCGTGGATCGTGTTGCACCCCGGTGCAACCGCCGCATCGCGGCGCTATCCGCCCGAGCGCTTCGGCCAGGTCGCGACGCGCCTCGCAACCGAGACCGGAGCGCCGCTTCTGATCACCGGCAGTGCAAGCGAGCGCCCGCTCGTCGATGCGGTGATCGCCGCCGCCGCGCCTCGCGTTCGCGCGCAACTGCACGATATGAGCGGCGCGCTCACGCTCGGCGAACTGGCCGCGCTGATCGAAAAAGCGAGCGTGCTGGTGTCGAACAACAGCGGGCCGGTGCATCTCGCGTCCGCGCTCGGTACGCCGGTGGTCGACCTGTATGCGTTGACCAATCCGCAGCACACGCCGTGGCAAACGCCGAATCGCGTGCTGTTTCGCGATGTCGAATGCCGCTGGTGCTATCGCAGCGTGTGTCCGCAGCATCACCATGCGTGCCTGCTTGGCGTGACGCCGGGCGAGGTCGTGACAGCGGCGCTCGAGTTACGCGCCGAAGCACAAGCGCGCGCAGCGTCCATCGACTCCGATGCTCGCCGCTCGATCGCTATCCAATCCGACGCCCACCACAGCGACGCGGCGCCGCCGCTCGCCGATGAACCGGTGGCTCCCTGAAACCCACTCCTACTGCGAACGCCCATGTACACACTCGGAATCAATGCCGTCTATCACGACAGCGCCGCAGCCCTGCTGCGCGACGGTGTGGTGCTCGCCGCCGCCGAAGACGAACGCTTCACGCACGTCAAGCATGCGAAGCGCCCCGTGCCCTTCTCGACCTGGCAACTGCCGTTCGACGCAATCGACTACTGCCTGAAAGCCGCCGGCATCACGCTTGCCGACGTCGATCATGTGGCGTACTCGTACGATCCGAGCCTCTTCAGCGGCATGCCGAAGCGTCCCGGCGCGACTATCGAGTTGCCGTTCGATCCGGCCAACACGCGTCTATCCGACCCGTCCGCATCGCCGTGGGACCCGCTCTTTCTCAGCTACATCTCGAACGCCAAGGGGCAGTTGCTCGACGGCGCGCCGCATCATCTGCGCAAGCGCTTTCAGGGCGTGGACCGCGACAACGGCTTCAAGTGGCATTTCGTCGAACATCACCTCGCGCACGAGGCCAGCGCATTTCTCGCCGCCCCTTACGAGGATACGGCCGTGCTCACCATGGACGGCCGCGGCGAAGGCGTGACGACCAGCATGGGCCAGTTCGTCGACGGGAAATACACGCGCCTCAAGCAGGTCGAACTGCCGCACTCGCTCGGCCTGCTTTATGAAGCGGTAACCGACTGGCTCGGCTTCCTGCATTCGTCCGACGAGTACAAGGTGATGGCGCTGGCGTCGTACGGCAAGCCGGAGTATCTCGACGTGTTTCGCGATATCGTGCGTTACCGCGGCGACGGCAGCTATACGGTCGACGCCCCGCGCCTCGTCAAACGCTTCGGCCCCGCGCGCGAACGCGGCGGCCCGCTGGAACAGCGCCACTTCGATATCGCCAATTCGTTGCAGCGTGTGCTCGAGGAAACGGTGCTGCAACTCGCGGGCTGGCTGCGTGAGAAAACCCGCTTGAGCAAGCTCAGCATGGCAGGCGGCGTCGCATTGAACTGCGTGATGAATTCGAAGCTGCGCGACGCCGGCCCGTTCGACGAGGTATGGGTCCAGCCTGCCGCGGGCGACGCGGGCACCGCGCTTGGCGCGGCACTCTGGATCGATTCTCGCGAACGCAGTGAGCGCGGCGATCGCAAGCGTCATTGGGTGATGGATCACGCGTACTTGGGCCCCGAATATCCGGAACAGGAAATCGAACAGTTCCTGCAATGGTCGAAGGTACCGTACCGGCGGCTCAACGACATTGCCGGCGAGACCGCCGACCTGCTCGCGAGCGGCAAGGTGATCGGCTGGTATCAGGGCCGCACCGAGTTCGGTCCGCGGGCACTCGGGGCGCGTTCGATCCTCGCGTCGCCGGTCGATCCGCACATGCAGGCGAAGCTCAACGAGATCAAGGATCGCGAGGACTTCCGCCCGGTCGCGCCGGTCGTCATGGAAGAACATGCGAGCGAATGGTTCGTGAACGGCCACGTCGCGCCGTTCATGCTGTTCGTGTTCGACGTGCGCGCCGACAAGGCCGCGCGCATTCCGGCAGTGCGTCACGTAGACGGCACCGCACGTGTGCAGACCGTGAACCGCTCGCAGCACCCGCTTTACTACGATCTCCTGTCCGCGTTCAACCAGCGCACCGGCGTGCCGATTCTCGTGAACACATCGTTCAATACGCGCGGCGAGCCGATGGTGAATTCGCCGCGCGATGCGGTGGAGTCGTTCTGGACTTCGCCGCTCGACGCGCTCGTGATCGGCCCCTTCGTCGTCGAGAAAGCGCGGAGCGGCGCATGAGTCCATCCGCTACGGGACCGATCGACGTACGAGGCAGCTTCGGCAATCCGCATAGCGAAGCCGAGCCGATTGCGGCCGGGTATCCGGGCGTGCTGCTAGCGCACCTCGATGTGTCGGTGGTCGTGCCGACTTATCGGCGGCCCGACATGCTCGCGTCATGTCTTCGCGCGTTGACGGAACAGGACTTTCCCGCAGACCGCTACGAGATCGTGGTCTGCGACGACGGTCCCGACGAAGCGACTCGCGCATGCGTCGCGCGCATCGCCGGCGAGCAGGCGGAGCGCGGCCTCGCCGTGCGCTACGTGCCGGTGACTCGCACGCAAGGCCCGGCGGGCGCGCGCAATGCGGGCTGGCAACAGGCGCGCTCGCCGGTAATCGCCTTTACCGACGACGACACGCTGCCCGATCCGCAATGGCTGCAAGAAGGGCTTGCGGCGATTCGCCAGGGAGCGGCAGCCGCAGCGGGCCGAATCGTCGTGCCGCTGCCCGCGTCGCCGACCGACTACGAGGCGGATGCGAGCGGCCTCGAGCGCGCCGAATTCGCGACCGCGAACGTATTCGTGGCGCGCAGCTTTCTGACGATGACCGGGGGCTTCGACGAGCGTTTCACCTCGGCGTGGCGCGAAGACTCCGACTTGCAGTTCACGCTGCTGCAAGCGGGCGGCAAGATCGTGCGTGCGCGCGATGCGGTGGTCGTGCACCCGGTGCGCCCCGCGCGTTGGGGCGTCAGCATCTCGCAGCAGAAAAAGAGCCAGTTCGACGCGTTGCTCTACAAGAAGCACCCCGAACTATTCAAAACGCGGATTCGCTCGTCGCCTCCATTGCTGTACTACCTCATTCTCTGCGCCGCATTGGCCGCGCTGATCGGCGTTTTCGTGGGCGATGCCACCACCGTGACGCTCGCATTCTTCGCATGGTTCGCACTGACGGCGTATTTCTGCGCAATGCGTTTGCGTGGCCGGGACCGCAGTTTGCGGCACATTGCCGAAATGGCATGGACGTCGATTCCGATTCCATTCCTTTCGATCTACTGGCGGCTCTACGGCGCTATACGTTACAAGGTGCTCTTCTTATGAACGCAGGCTCGTTCCTCGCCTCAGCCGCACCGCGCCGCATAGCGATCTTCCGTGCACTGCAACTGGGCGACATGCTCTGCTCCGTGCCCGCGTTGCGGGTGCTGCGCGCGGCCGCGCCGCAAGCGCATATCGCGCTGATCGGCTTGCCGTGGGCGCAGTCGTTTGTCGAGCGTTACGCCGATCTCGTCGACGAACTGATCGTGTTTCCGGGAGCCGAAGGCTTTCCCGAGCAGCGCGAATCGGACGAAGGGCTGCCCGCATTTCGTGAGTGGATGCGCGCCCAACGCTTCGATCTCGCAATCCAGTTGCATGGCAGCGGCGGCATCGCAAACGATCTGCTGCTTCAGTTCGGCGCAAGCGCTCATGCAGGCTTCGTGCAGCCTGACGAGCGGCCGCGCGACGGCGTGTTTATCGACTGGCCCGATGACCTGCCCGAACCCGAGCGCTACCTTGCATTGATGAGCGCGCTCGGCGCCGAAACCACCGACCGTCACTTGTCGTTTCCTCTCTGCGAGCGGGATGGCGACGAATACGCGTCGCTCGTGGCCGCGCATGGCATCGAAGCACAGCGCCTGGTGCTGGTGCATCCCGGTGCGCAATTGCCCTCGCGCCGCTGGCCGGCCGAGCGTTTCGCCGAAGTCGCGGACCGCCTCGCCGCCGACGGGTGGCAGATCGCCATTACCGGCACGGCGGCGGAAGCGTCGCTGACCGGCGCGGTGCTTGGCGCGATGACCGCGCCCGCGTTGCACCTCGCCGGTTCAACATCGCTCGGCGGACTGGCCGCACTGGTTGCGCACGCGCAGCTCGTCGTCTGTAACGACACGGGTATTTCGCATATCGCCGCGGCCATGGCGACCGCGTCCGTCGTGGTCGCGTCCGGCAGCGACACGCAACGTTGGGCGCCGCTCGATCATGTGCGGCACCGCGTGCTTGCCGACTATCCGCCGTGCCGGCCGTGCATGTTCCGCGAGTGTCCTTACGGGCACCCTTGCGCGCTCAACATCGGCGTGGATCGCGTAGTCGAGACGGCGCGCGCGCAACTGGCCGACGTTCGCGGCGCGCATCCGGCCGGTCCCTGCGCATTGCACACACATGCCGAAACCGGACCCTTCGAGGAGTTGCACCATGCTGCGTAACTGCCGCCGTCTCCGTGTGCTGACATGGCACGTGCACGGCAACTACCTGTACTACCTGACACAGGCGCCGCACGATTTCTATCTGGTGACGAAGCCCGGTCATCCGCCCGGCTATGCAGGCAAAGTGGGCGTGCTGCCGTGGGGCGACAACGTCCACGAAATCAATGCGGACGACGTGCCGGATCAGGAATTCGACGTGATCCTGTATCAGCACAAGACGCATTGGGAATACGACCGCGAGCATGTGTTGAGCGAGGCGCAGCGCCGCTTGCCGCGCGTGTATATCGAACATGATCCGCCCCAGGAGAACCCCTTCCAGCAATGGCATTGGGTCGACGACCCGAACACGCTGCTGGTTCACGTCACGCACTTCAACCAGTTGATGTGGGATTGCGGCGTCACGCCGACGCGCGTAATCGAACATGGGGTGGTGGTGCCCGAGGGCGTGCGCTATAGCGGCGAACTCGAACGCGGCATTGTCGTCGTGAATCATCTCGCTCAGCGCGGCCGGCGCCTCGGCGCCGACGTATTCGCCGATGCGCGCACGCGCGTGCCGCTCGACCTGGTTGGCATGGACGCGGAGCGGCTCGACGGCATCGGTGAAGTCGGCAATCTGGATCTCGCCGCGTTCACCGCGCGCTATCGCTTCTTCTTCAATCCGATCCGCTGGACAAGTCTCGGCCTTGCCATCGTAGAGGCGATGACGATCGGCATGCCGATCGTGGGCCTTGCGACTACCGAACTCGCGACGGTGATCCGCAACGGCGAGAACGGCTTCGTGCATACGGACGTGAATGCGCTTGTCGACGCAATGCACGAACTGCTTCGCGATCCTGCAGAAGCACGGCGCCTCGGTGAAGGCGCGCGACGCACGGCGCTGGAGCGGTTTCACATCGACCGTTTCGCGCAGGACTGGCACGACGCACTGCTGCAAGTGACCGCGTAGGCCACAGGTCGGCGCGGCTTGCGCCGACCAATCATAAAGACGACTAGGACCACGCAACATGAAAGAACTTACCCGCAAGCGGATTCTGGTCACAGGCGGTGCCGGCTTTCTCGGCTCACACCTGTGCGAGCGGCTCGTGACGCAAGGCCACGACGTGCTGTGCGTCGACAACTTCTATACGGGCACGAAGGACAACATCGCGCATCTTCTCGATTGCCCGAACTTTGAGCTGATGCGTCACGACGTGACATTTCCACTCTATGTGGAAGTCGACGAGATCTACAACCTCGCCTGCCCCGCGTCGCCGATTCACTATCAGCATGACCCGGTGCAAACCACCAAGACCAGCGTGCACGGCGCGATCAACATGCTCGGACTCGCCAAGCGCGTGAAGGCGAGAATCTTCCAGGCGTCGACGAGCGAAGTGTATGGCGATGCGCTCGTGCATCCGCAGAAAGAAGACTACTGGGGTCATGTGAATCCGATCGGACCGCGCTCGTGCTACGACGAAGGCAAGCGCTGCGCGGAAACGCTCTTCATGGACTACCGCCGTCAACATGGGCTTTCCATTCGCATTGCGCGGATCTTCAATACGTATGGGCCGCGCATGCATCCCGCCGATGGCCGCGTGGTGTCGAACTTCATGATGCAGGCGTTGCGCGGCGAGCCGATCACGCTATATGGCGACGGCTCCCAAACGCGTTCGTTCTGCTACGTGGACGACATGATCGACGCGTTCATCCGTTTGATGAACACCACCGAGGATCCCGGCGGGCCGGTCAATCTCGGCAATCCGCACGAAGTCAGCATGCGCGAGATCGCGCAACGGATCGTCGCGATCACGGGCTCAAGTTCGACGCTCGAACTGCATCCGCTGCCGACCGACGACCCGTGGCATCGTCAGCCGGACATTTCGCGCGCGCGCGAGTTGCTCGGCTGGCAGCCGAAAACATCGCTCGACGATGGTCTTAAAGAGACCGCGCGCTACTTCCGCGCGCGGATCGAAGCAACGTCCGAAGCGACTGCCGACGTTGCCGCCATTCGAGCGCACGCGGATCAGCGCCCCGCCCTCACATAACTCGCCAGAAACGTGCGGGTGCTGCCGTCGGGGAACTGCACGGCCACCTGCTCGCCGCTCGCTAGCGCAACTTCACCCGCGCCGTAACGCGGCACGCGCACCGCATCGCCCCGAGCCCAGACGCGGGGTTTTGGCGACTCCTCGCGCTTGCGCTGTGCGGCTGCATCCGCGTGCGTTTCTGCTGCAACGATAGCGTCGGGCGCCATGTCGATTTGCGGCGGATTCACGCAGTTGTCGCACACACCGCAGCGCTCGGCGGCAGGCGAGTCGCCGTAATAGTCGAGGATCGCGCGCCAGCGGCATTGACCCGTTTGCGCATAGTCGATCATCTGCTGCAGCGTTTCCCTGTCGTTCGCGCTCATCTGCTCGAATTGCGCCGCGGCATTTGCAACCGCGTCGCGCGCGGACTCCTGAGCGCCCTCACGGCTTCGCAGACGATAGCGGCGCTGCCGGTCGCGGCCGGCCACGCGAGCGTCGACCAGCATGTTCAACGCGACTTCCAGCTTGCCCGCACCGACATCCGGCAATGCTTCCTTGAGCGCGGCCAGCGTGACGCCCTTCGGTTCGTCGGCAATACGCGCGGCCAACGTGTCGTAAACACGCTGCGCGAGTTCGACACTCGGATAGCGTCCCGCGAGAAAGAACTGCTGGATGCGCCGGTCGTTCAGATCGAACAGCAGCACGCAATCGGCAGGCTCGCCGTCGCGGCCCGCGCGGCCCGTTTCCTGATAGTAAGCGTCCAGACTGCCGGGAATCTGGTAATGGATCACGAAGCGTATGTCCGCCTTGTCGATGCCCATGCCGAACGCGTTGGTCGCGATCATCAAACGGGTGGCGCCCGACATGAACTGCTCCTGCGCCTCTTCGCGAGCGTCGGCCCCCAGCCGACCGTGATAGCGCGAGACCGACTCGCCTGCCTCCGTGAGCCAGACGTAAATACGATCGACGTCGCGCACAGTCGCCGCGTACACGATGCCGGTGCCGCTGAGCGATGCAATCAGCTTCGACAGTTGCTCGCGCTTGGCGGTCTCGGCGCGCGCTGCGCCGTCCTTGCCTCCCGCCGTGCTGACCTGCACGACGCGATAGCGCAGATTCTCGCGATACGTGCCGGTGCGAACCACACGCGGCTCGCGCAATGCAAGCGAGTGCACGATGTCGTCGATCACGCGTGGCGTCGCCGTGGCAGTCAACGCGAGCACTGGCGGTTGTCCCAGCGACTTCACCGCAGCCGCGATCTGGAGAAACGCGGGGCGAAAGTCGTGTCCCCATTGCGATACGCAGTGCGCCTCGTCGACAACCACTAGTCCGACGCGGTTTTCCGGGCGCGCGCGCAACGTCTCGATGAAGGCCGGTTGCGCAAGACGCTCCGGCGTCACGAACACAATGCCGCTCTCGCCCGCCGCGATCCGCTGCAGCGCTTCGCGCTCGGCGCGACTACGCAGCGTGCTGTTCACGAGTGTGCAGTCGATTCCGGCGGCAAGCAGCTTGTCGGCCTGGTCTTTCATCAGCGCGATCAGCGGCGACACGACGAGCGTGGTGCCCTCAAGATGCAGCGCCGGCAACTGATAGCAAAGCGACTTGCCCGCGCCGGTCGGCATCGTGGCAAGCGTGTCCTGGTGTTGCAATACGCTGCGGATAATGTCCTCCTGACCGGCGCGCAAACGCACGATACCGAACATGTCACGCATGGTCTTGCGCATGCTGCGAAGCCGTTGGTCGACTGTCATAGTTGAAAACAAGCGTCCTTGCGGGCGTTCCCGCCCGCGGTTGTATTGGGATGAGCGTCAAGACGAATCCCCGCGCGCAATGCTGGTGACCCGTCGCTCACGGTTGCATGGGCAGACCGGGGCCGCAAATCGCGCTGGACGTGAGACGTAGCAGCGCGTCGGCAGGTCGAGACTGCGTTGAATTCGCGGGCCTTGTCACCGCATAGCAATTCGCGTGCAACGCTTCACCCGAACCACCGTCGGCGAGGCGGGTATCGCGTTTGCTCGAATGTCGATGTGCGTGAACGAACCGTCAATCAACGCGAGAGGAGAAAAGCATGAACCAGGAACCGTCCGATCCCGTAGAACGCGCGGACCAGCGGCGCGAAAAGTTGGGTGATGGAGACGTCAAGATCAAGTCCGACGGCACAGTGGAAGAGCGGGAACATGGAAGCATCGACCCGACGCTAGTTCCGAAGGGAAAGGACCATCCGTCTGAAGGGCCGTACACCCCCGAGCATGATCACGTGGATCCCGATCTCGAACCGGGTGGCGCCGAAGGCCATCCAATCAGTAAAGGCGATCTGTCAGCGTGACGTTGTGCGCGTGGTCCCTGGCGACGCAGTTCGCCTTTACCAGACGTCCTGCAAAGAAATCCTGCAAAGACAACCTGAAATAGCGCACAAATTGAAGGCTAAATTGAAGCGTACCCGCCATCCGGAAGGTACGCTTTTTCGCTTATGCACTGCCTATGCGGCGCTCTTCGCGCTCCCCGCACGCATGCGCTCACCCGTCGTCGGCGACTGATTGCTGCGCGTATATGGCGCAAGCGCATCCGGCGTGCGCATGTCGCGTGGCGTTTCGAAGTCCGCGAGCGCGGCGCCACGCATCTGCTCCGGCGAACTGGAAAAGCCGGTGCGGCCGCTATAGTCCGCCGACGGCAAACGCGGCGCATTCTCCGCGCAATTGGCGGCATACATGTCGAGCGCTGTGACGCAGACAACGTTCATGGCCGCGACCGTCGCCCGTTGCCGGTCGCGTGCGCTCAGCTTGTTCGACGACAGCGCGAGTGTGCCAAGGTCGAGCGCATCGCCGCCCACGCGCGCCCATAAAAATGGCCGCGGATTGCGCGACACCAGTATGCCGACGCCGCATGCGAGTTCGCGCAATCCATAGAAACGCATGGCGCCGGCACCTGTCTCGACACCGGCTGCGCGGGCCATCATGCGCGGCGCGACCAGTTCCGCAAGGCCGAGCGCAATGCTGTACCAGCCAAGGCCGCGCGCAATCGAATCTGGCTGCGGCAGTCGTTCCTTCAGAGCGCGAGCGCCCTCCTGCTTCGGTTCAGTACGAGAATCCATTTACATCACCTTCATTCTGGGGAGCCACGTCAACGCAGCTCGCGTGAAATAACAGACAGCGCCTGTGCCGCGACCACAACTGATCAACGCGTCAAGGCTTGAGCACGACCTTGATGCAGCCGTCTTCCTTGTCGCGGAACGTCTTGTACATGCGCGGGCCTTCATTGAGCGAAACCGTGTGCGTGATAACGAACGACGGGTCGATCTGCCCTTCCTGGATTCGCCGCAACAGATCGTCGGTCCAGCGGTTGACGTGCGTTTGTCCCATGCGCCATGTCAAGCCCTTGTTCATCGACGCACCGAACGGGATCTTGTCTACCAGACCGCCATATACGCCCGGCACCGACAACGTTCCGGCGGGTCGGCAAACGTAGATCATTTCGCGCAGCACATGCGGCCGGTCGGTTTCGAGCATCACGGCCTGCTTTGCACGGTCGTACATTGAGTCAACCGAACGCGTTGCATGCGATTCCATGCCGACGGCGTCGATACATTTTTCCGGGCCCTTGCCGCCGGTCAGTTCCTTCAATCGTTCGAGGACGCTTTCTTCCTTGAAGTCGATCGTGACGGCACCGCCCGCGCGCGCCATCGAAAGACGCTCGGGTACGCAGTCGATCGCAATCACCTGCTTGGCGCCGAGCAGCACGGCACTGCGAATCGCCATTTGCCCGACCGGGCCGGCGCCCCAGATCGCGACCGTATCGGTGGACTCGATATCGCATTGCACCGCGGCCTGCCAGCCGGTCGGAAAAATGTCGCCGAGGAAAAGCACCTGCTCGTCGCTGAGACCGTCCGGTATCTTCACATGCGTTTTATCCGCGAACGGCACGCGTACGAACTCGGCCTGCCCGCCCGGATAACCGCCCGTCAGATGCGTGTAGCCGAACAAGCCCGCCGTGGTGTGGCCGAACATCTTGTCGGCGATGTCCTTGTTGCGGTTACTCCGTTCGCATACGGAGAAGTTGCCGCGCTTGCATTGATCGCATTCGCCGCAGATTATGGTGAACGGCACGACGACGCGGTCACCGACCTTTAGCGCGCTGTTCTCCTTGCCGACTTCCACCACCTCGCCCATAAACTCGTGGCCCATGATGTCGCCGGACTCCATGCCGGGCATGAAGCCATCGTAGAGATGCAGATCGGAACCGCATATCGCGCAACTCGACACCTTGATGATCGCGTCGCGCGGATGTTCGATCTTCGGATCCGGCACGGTGTCGCAGCGGATGTCTTTCTTGCCATGCCATCTAAGCGCCTTCATATAACCTCCACACTGAACGGTTCGACTACTCGCGGATGTAACGCGAACACATGTGCATCCGGCGTGCCGCGCGGACTCGCATCGCGCGATTAGTCGCCCATCGCATGTGTGGATTCATGGCGCCGGCATGGAAGCGTCAAATCGCGCTAGCGCTGAAACACACTTCGCGCGGTCCTCGTGAGCCACGCCATCACGCTTGTGCGTGCCAGCGTTCCAATCGCCTTGCGCGGCCCGAGAAGCACGGCCGCAAGTCCGGCCGCCAGCACGAGTGCCAGGTAAGGCGTGTCGGCGAGAGAACTCATTGCGTTGACGGCAGGCACACCCGCTATCGTGGTGCGCCGAGGCGTATGCAGCGCCAGGTTTGCAGACAGCAAGCGCGCACGCGAGGCGGCCATGCGCTGAAGAATCGCCGCGCGGCGTTCCTGATGCCAGGCTCGATCGTGTTTCATTTCAGGGCATCCTTCAGGGCTTCCAGGTCGTGGGACACTTCGTCGCGCAGCACGTGCAACGGCTCGACGGGCTTCTGGGTCTTCATCATCGCGAAGGTGGCGATCGATATGACGAGCCACGCGGCAGCGACGCCCCACGCCACTGCAATGACGTACGGCGTATTCCATGCCGTCACGATGATGGCCACGCACAGAAAAGAGAGGGTGAACATGGCAGCGACCGCCAGCACGACCATCGCGATCACTTCGCGCACCAATCGCCCTTTCGCCTCCTCCAGTTCGAGCGCCAGAAGTTCGGCGTAGTCCACCGCTCGACTGGAACAGAAACGCGCCACGTTGCGCCACTGGCTCACTTTGGTATGTATCGACATCCTGTATCTCCCGCCAGCAATTGCCGTCACGGGCGCTCGCCACCGGATGCATCAACCGGCGACGAGCGCTTCACCCGAACGATGCAATCGACTCTGTGTCAACCGTATCTAACGGTAATCCCTGTCGCCGCGAACATCGCGTGCGGTTGTCGAGCGCAGCGCGCCGAGAATGAAGCCCGCAGCCGCCGCAATCGCGAGCGCGGTGAACGGCCGCTCGGTGGTCGTCTCGCGCACGACGTCCGTGAGATCCGCCCACACCTGTTGAGCCTTGCCGCTCAATTCACGGGCGGTGCCGGCCATCTGGGTCCCGGTGTCGCCGAGCATCTCGCCCGCCGCTTCCTGCACCTTGCCGCCTATTTCCTTCACTGCCCCTTCCACTTTTCCTGTTTCCATGTTTGCTCTCCGTGGTTTGCGCGCACGAGGGTGCACTGCACTGGCCGCGCAGCCGGAGCCCCGGCATGCGTTGTCGTGACGTCGCAAGAAGCGCGCCGCATGAGCGCCCGAAGAAAACGCATCGGCAATAGACGGGAGCGCGCCGAGCGGAGCCAGCGCGAGCGAGAGAGGGAATAGCGAAGAGAACGGCGGATCGGGAGAGAGAAACGGCGGATGCAAGCGAAGCACGACTAGCGCATGGAGAGCGTCGAGCAGACGCCGAACGTCAACAGTGTGCCGCTACATGGATGCGCGCATTCGCGCAACCAGGGCAATTCATGACGCGCGCCTCGCTTCGGAGGCGCGCGCTTCACTGTCAGACGAGAGGACTAGCCCTGCGGCAATGCGCCGTTGAGCAGGCGCTGCAGTGTGTCGATCTTACGAAGATGCACGCCCCATAGTTGCCCGTCGTCCTTGATGCGACGCAGGCGCTCGTGCCAGTAGCTGAGCGGAAAAGCCGAATTGTCGCGGGCACTTGCATGCGAGCGCACCAGGACCTGTTCGATATGGGCGAGATCCCGTTCGATCATCGCCTGTCGCATGGAGCCGAAAGTTCTGGAATTGAAAGTTTGTTGCATGACGGTGGAGGCGGCGGTAAAAACGGCTCTTACAGCAAGCCGCGTGCCGCGACCCGGTAGCGACTTCGCTCGATACCGCCGAAATCCATGCGCGACGCGCTATTCGACGATTCGCAAAACGCTATGCATGCAGCATCCCGCCTTCGGTTTTTCGCGCCATGTGTGGCATGAAACGGTGGGTACCCGTACCCCTTTTTACAACTGCGTCCCTAACGAATGCCGCTGTGAAACCAGGCGCCGGACAACGCCGCGGCTCGCGTCGATTCAAGCTTCCCCGCCTCGCGCCGATAACAAACAGGTGACGATCCACTTTGAAGGAGCGTTTTCCGATTAACCGGCTGTCATGGTTCCAACTACGCGCGCTTCGTTTCTCCTCGCTCAACGCCTGGTCGTTTGTTCGGTCGCGGGGCTGGCAACGCTCTGTTCGCCAGCAGCTTTCGCCGATAACGAGCCTCGTGCGAGCGCCGCTTCGGCCCCGGACCCAACCGAGCTGGCCGCGATGCCATTGGAGGCGCTGATGCAGGTCACCGTCAGTACCGCGTCGCGTTTCGATCAGTCGGTTACCGACGCACCGGCCGCAGTAGTCGTTCTTACCGCCGAAGACATCAGTCAGTTCGGCTGGCGCACGCTTGCCGATGCGCTCGCGTCGCTGCCGGGCCTCTACGTGACGAACGATCGCTCATACGAATACCTCGGCTCGCGCGGCTTTCAGCGTCCTGGCGACTACAACAGCCGGTTCCTGCTGCTGATCGACGGCATGCGTACGAACGACGGCGTGTTCGGTCAGGCGCCGATCGGCACGGACTTCCCGCTCGACATGGATCTGGTCAAGCGCATCGAGCATGTGCCGGGCCCCGGTTCGTCGATGTACGGCGCGAACGCGCTGTTCGGCGTAATCAACGTGATCACGAAAACCGGCAGCGATCTGGCGGGCGCGGAAGCCGCCGTCGCGGTGGGAAGTTTCGGCGAGAAAAAGGCCCGTGCGTCATACGGCTGGCATGGCGCGCACGGCGCCGACATTCTTGTTTCCGCGACGTCGTATGGTCGCAGCGGTCAGGATCTTTACTACCCGGCGTTCGACACGCCCGAGCAGAACAACGGCGTCGCGAACCGTCTCGACTACGACCGCGCGCAGGACTTCCTCGGCAAGGCCGCGTATGGCGATTTCCGGCTGACGTTCATTTACGGAAACCGCACCAAGGGTGTTCCCGATGCGCCATACGGCGCGGTTTTCAATGCACCGTTCAGCGTGACGGACACGCGAAGCTATCTGGATCTCTCGTACCAGCATTTGCTTTCCGAAGGCGTCACGCTGGCATCGCAGGTGTACTGGGGCCGCTACGACTATCGGATGCCGTCGGTCTACGGTCCGCAACCGTATGTGGTCAACGTCGACGGCAGCCACGCGCTCTGGTACGGCGCCGATGTGCACGCGACCCTGTCGTCGATCGACAAACATCGCATCGTGATCGGTACGGACTTCGCGAGAGACGCGCGCCTGAACCAGTACAACTACAACGTCGACCCGTACTCGCAAATGCTCGACGACCATCACAGCGGCAACCGCGCCGGTGTCTATATCGAGGATGAAATCAGGTTGCCCGCCAATTTCACGCTGAATGCGGGCTTGCGTTACGACCAGCAGACGGCCTCGGGCGGCACCTGGAGTCCGCGTATCGGGCTCGTCTACAAGCTGACTCCGCGCGATACATTCAAGCTGTTGTACGGCCAGGCCTATCGCGCGCCGAACGCGTACGAGATGTACTACGCGGCAGGCGGCGCCGACGGCCAGTTGAGTAATCCATCGCTCAAGGCGGAGCACATCGCGACGACTGAGCTTGTATATGAAAGAGCCGTGTCCGCCATGGCCCGCGCGACACTCTCGCTGTTCCAGTACAACGCGCGCGAGCTGATCGCAACGACACAAGACCCTTCCGGCCTTTTCATCTTCCGCAATGTCAATCGCGCCACCGCGCGAGGCGCTGAACTGGCGTACGAGCAGCAAATGGCAGGCACGCGGGTGCGGGCGAGCTATTCGTACCAGATAGCTCACGACTCCACCACCGGGGCCGCGCTGCAAAATTCGCCGAGGCATCTCGCGAAAGCCAATGTGGCGGTGCCCTTCTTCGCGAATGCGTTGATATCGGGGATCGAAGTGCAATGCACGTCCACGCGACTGGCCGCGGTCGGCGAAACCGGCGGCTTCTGTCTCGCGAACCTCACGCTTAGTTCGCGTCGACTGGTTCGCGGTGCCGACCTGTCGTTTTCAATCTATAACCTGACCGATAAACGGTACGCCGACCCAGTGGGTCCAGGCTTCACCCAGGAGACTGTTGCGCAGCAAAGCCGGACCTTCCTGTTCAAGGCCGTCTACGGGTTCTGACATGAATCGCGTTCGCATCAGGACCATCGCGGCGTGTTTCGTGTTCGCCTCGCCACTGATCGTGCAGACATCCGTCGACGCGCAGGTGGACCTTTCCGCGCTCGAGGCGGCCTACATCTTCAACTTCGCACAGTTCACCGACTGGCCACCGGGAGGCCTGTCGGAGAGCACTCTCTCGGTGTGTGTGGATCAGGACAGCCCGCTCGGCCAGGCGCTCGCCAAACTCGACGGCAAGCATGTGGGCAAGCAGGGATGGCGCGTTCGTCCGTTGCCGCGCACGGAAAAAGCCGCCGATTGCCACCTGGCCGTGTTGACCGCGAGCACTGCGCTGAGCGCGGCGGTCAAGGCGCTGCTGGCTTCCGACGCGCCCGTCGTGATCGTGAGCGAGGCCGACACCGCCGAGCAGGGCTGGGTGATTCGCCTCGTGCGCGACGGCGATCATCTGAAGTTCGATATCAACGTTAGCGAGGCTTCGCGCCGGCGCATCACGCTCAGTTCGAAACTCATGCGCCTCGCGAGGAAGGTTCTATGAAAAGTTTCTCCGCATGGTCACGGCTTGCATGGCCACGCGAGCATGCGAATCTGGTCGGCGTGGCGATCGCGCTGCTCATTTCGAGTGTCGTGCTGCTGATCTATCAGGCGCTTTCGCTACGCGCGTCGCTAACCGACGACGTCAGCATGCAGGCATCGGTGCTCGCCGAAAATCTCACCGCCTCGGCCATGTTCGGCGACCGCGACGCGACTGCCGAAGTACTCGGCTCCCTGCGCAAGGTCCCGCATGTCGAGAGCGCAACCGTCTATACGCCAGATGGCGAACTGTTCGTGCGCTATGCACGCCCCGGGCTCAGCCGCGTCGAATACGAAGAAGGCACGCTCGCGAACGTGGGCGGCTCGCGCCGCCTTTCACTCGAAGACATCTTCGTCGCTGCACCCATCGTTCATAACGACCGGTTGCTTGGCAGCATCGTGATCGTGGCGGCAACGGACGCGATAAAAATGCAGCTCGCCCAGTACGGCTGCTTTCTCGTCGGCGCGTCGCTGTGTTCGGTGTGGATCGCATCGCTCGTCATGAAGCGCATGCGCGAACGTGTGTCGCGCGTGGAGAAAGACCTCGAATATCTTGCGTCGACTGATCCGCTGACGGACCTGCCGAACCGCCGCGCGTTCTACGATGAACTGAAGGTGCGCCTGCACAAGGCAAGCGCCGCGAATAAACGCGTCGCGCTGATGATGGTGGACCTCGACAACTTCAAGACCGTCAACGATACGCTCGGCCACGGCGCGGGCGATGAACTGCTCAAGCAGGTCGCCGAGGCGTTGCGCAACGTGGTCCGGCCTCAAGACCTCGTGAGCCGGATCGGCGGCGACGAATTCGCTGTGGTGCTCGGCCCCGATGCAAGCCGTGTTCGTGCACGCGCGACCGCGGGCCGCGTCGCGCGCAACCTGTCGCGCCCATTCATTCTGCACGGCATTGATTCGGCCGTGACGGCAAGCGTGGGGTTCAGCGTTTATCCCGAGGACACCGCCGAAATGGCGGAACTCGTCAGCAATGCGGACATTGCGCTGTATTCGGCGAAAAGCAGGGGCAAGAGCATTGCCGTCGAGTTTCAGAGCGAGATGACCGCCGAGGCGCAACGGCGCGCGCGCATCGAAGCGGAACTGCGCAAGGCGCTGGATCAGGACGGGCTCGAGATCGTATATCAGCCGCAATTCGACTGCCTGTCCGGCCGCCTGCTCGGCGCGGAGGCGCTGGTCCGTTGGACGCATCCGTCGGAAGGCCCTATTCTGCCGGCTGAATTCGTTCCGATTGCGGAGAACAGCGATCTGATCGTCGCGCTCGGCCGCTGGGTCTTGTGGCGCGCGTGCCGCGACGCCGCGAGCTGGAATGCCGGCACGAATGCAAACGTGCATGTGGCCGTGAACATTTCCGCGCGCCAATTGCGAGCCGACGGCTTCACGGACGAAGTCTGCACGGCGTTGAAAAAAAGCGGCCTGCCGGCTTCCCTGCTCGAACTCGAACTGACCGAGAGCCAGTTGATGTCCAATATGTCGGTGGGCATTCAGGCAATGCAGGAATTGCGCGCCGCCGGCGTGCGCCTGTCGCTCGACGACTTCGGCACGGGCTACTCGTCGCTGTCATACCTGCAATCTTTTCCGGTGCACAGCATCAAAATCGACCGCAGTTTCATCTGTCCATTGCCCAATGGCGGTCAACCCATCGTCACTGCGATCATTTCGATGGCGCATAGCTTCGGCCTGCTGGTCGTCGCGGAAGGCGTCGAGTATCCGGCGCAACTCGAATGGCTGTGCGACGCGCGCTGCGATGTGGTTCAAGGCTTCCTGACCGGCCGTCCGATGCGCCTCGACCAACTGCTTGCGATCATCCGCGCAGAAGAAGAACAAAAAGACACGCGCGGCAGAACGCCGGCAGCGCCGCGGCCGCACCGCGCGCCAACAGCCTGAAAGTCCGGGAGCCTGCTTGACCTGTGCTATATATGAAGGTAGCCTACACAGGTTACCTTCATATATCTGTCTGGCATTCTTCCGGCACACATGGGCAAGAACGATCCCCCGCTCGACTCCGATTCGCTCCACGCACTCGCCGAAGATCTGCGCGTGCTGACCGGCAAGCTGCGCCGCCGCCTGCGCGAAGAGGCCCATCTCGGCGATTTCACTCCTTCGCAGATACAGGTTCTCGGCCTGCTCGAGCGCGACGGGCCCGCAACGGTCACCGAACTCGCGCGCACACAGGGCATGCGTCCGCAATCCATGGGCGAGACGCTTTCTGTTTTGAAAGCCGCTGGCCTCGTGAGCGGCGCCCCTGATCCGAACGACGGCCGCCAAACCGTTCTTTCGCTCACGCCCGCCTTCCGCAAGAAGATCAAGGCAAGTCGCGCCGCGCGCGAAGACTGGCTGTTCCGCACTATCCAGACGCGCTTTTCGGTAGCCGAGCAGCAGCAACTTGCCGCTGGTGTCGAATTGCTCAAACGCCTGACCGAGTCGTAATTCTCACGCAAACCAGAACAGGAGCTCACATGGCACTGACTACGCTCGACGCAAAGACCGCACTGGTGGTGATCGACTTACAGCAAGGCATCGTCGCAATGCCCACCGCTCATTCCACTGCGGAAGTCGTCACGCGCGCGGCCCAATTAGCCGACGCGTTTCGCCGCCACGGTCTGCCCGTCGTACTCGTCAACGTGGCGGGCGGCGCCCCGGGGCGCGCGGAGCAGGCGCGTCCTACCGGCAACTTCCCCGCGGGATTTGCCGACCTCGTGCCCGAACTGAACCGGCAAGCGTCGGATCATCTGGTGACGAAACACACGTGGGGCGCGTTCACGAATACTGATCTCGAAGCGTATCTGAGCGAGCAAGGCGTGACGCAAATCGTGCTGGCAGGTGTATCGACCAGCGTCGGCATTGAATCAACGGCACGTTTCGCACACGAGCTCGGCCTGAACATCGCGTTTGCTGTCGACGCAATGACCGACCTGCATCTGGACGCTCACACGAACAGCCTCACGCGAATCTTCCCGCGGCTCGGAGAGACCGGCACCACGCAGGAAGTGCTCGCCATGCTGGAACAAACGCGCGCATAAGCATGCGCTGCCGGCAAGACATCAACCAGCCATTCATAGGAGAGGAACTCAGGTGAGCAGTACGTTCCGTTCGCTGCGCAACTTCAATTACCGTGTGTGGGCGAGTGGCGCGATCGTCTCCAATGTCGGTACATGGATGCAACGCACCGCGCAGGACTGGCTCGTCCTCACGGAACTCACGCAACACAATGCGACTTCCGTGGGTATCGTGATGTCGCTGCAGTTCGGGCCGCAAATGCTTCTACTGCCGCTCACCGGTTATGCGGCCGATCATTTCGACCGCCGCAAGCTCCTGTTCGTCACGCAGGCGGCCATGGGCAGTCTCGCGCTCGGCCTGGGGCTGCTCACGATTACCGGCCTCGTGCAACTCTGGCAGGTCTACGTTTTCGCGGGACTGCTCGGCTGTGTAACTGCGTTCGATTCGCCCGCGCGTCAAACTTTCGTGTCGGACCTCGTCGGCGAAAGCGATCTTTCCAATGCGGTCGCGCTCAACTCCACGTCGTTCAATGCCGCGCGAATGATCGGTCCGGCGGTTGCGGGCTTGCTGATCGCATCGGTCGGAACAGGCTGGGTGTTTCTGATCAACGCGCTCTCTTTTATCGCCGTACTCGGCGCGCTGCGCATGTTGCGCGCTCGCGAGCTGCATGCGAAGCCTCGCGCACTGCGCTCGCGCGGCAGCTTCGTGGAAGGCTTCAGATATGTATGGAAGCGCCCCGATCTGAAGGCGGCGCTTCTCATGCAATTCCTGATCGGCACATTCGGCCTTAACTTCCCCATTTTTATTTCGACGATGTCGGTCAGCGCATTTCATGCCGGCGCGGGCGAATACGGCGTGTTGAGTTCGACCATGGCGATCGGTTCCGTCACGGGCGCGCTGCTTGCCGCGCGCCGCGCGCAACCGCGCATGGCTTTGCTGCTCGGTGCGGCGGCAGTGTTCGGCGTGGGCTGCACGGCAGCTTCGCTGATGCCGAACTACGTGCTGTTCGGCGTCATGCTCGCCTTCATCGGCGTGTCGACGCAAACCTTCAACACGTCCACCAACAGTCTCGTGCAACTCTCCACGGAGCCGGCCATGCGTGGCCGCGTGATCGCGATTCTGCTCGCCATCGCGCTCGGGGGCACACCGCTTGGCGCGCCCGTGGTGGGTTGGGTCGCGGACCGTTTCGGCCCGCGCTGGGCGCTTGGCGTCGGCGCGGCGTCGGGCTTCGCCGCCGCGCTCGTGGGCTTGATGTACCTCGTCAAATACCGGGGCTTGCGCGTGTATGTCGACGCAGGACGTCTGCGCTACCGCATTGACGAGCCGCGCCAGGCGCCGCCTTATGTGAGCCCCGCAATAGCCGTGCAAAACGCCGTCCTGGATGAAGCAGAAGAGGAGTCTTCATCAGGTGTGTAGCGCACGTTACTTCGCAACGGGCATCGTGAACTCAGCACCCTTGGCGATGCTATCCGGCCAGCGCTGCATGATGCTCTTGTACCGCGTATAAAAGCGCACGCCTTCTTCGCCATACGCATGATGATCGCCGAATAGCGACTTCTTCCATCCGCCGAACGAGTGCCACGCCATTGGCACCGGAATGGGCACATTGATGCCCACCATGCCCACCTGAATCTGCCGGCCGAAAGCGCGCGCCACG
The DNA here is from genome assembly GCF_032806925.1 of Paraburkholderia kirstenboschensis. Taxonomy (NCBI): domain Bacteria; kingdom Pseudomonadati; phylum Pseudomonadota; class Betaproteobacteria; order Burkholderiales; family Burkholderiaceae; genus Paraburkholderia; species Paraburkholderia kirstenboschensis. The sequence goes on from NZ_CP136512.1 coordinate 456,193, forward strand.
CCGCCGTCGGACGTGAAAAGCGACACGCCGTTACCAAACTCATGCGCGTTGATGAGTTCCACCGCGCTTGCGAAATTTGGCACCCGCACCACGGCAAGCACTGGGCCGAAGATCTCTTCCTTATAGATCTTCATTTGCGTGCCGACATTGTCGAACAGCGTTCCGCCTATGAAGAATCCCGCCTCGTTGGCGACCGGATGCGCGCGGCCGTCCACGACGAGCGTCGCGCCCTCTTCTTCGCCCGATGCGATATAGCCCGCGACTTTCGCCTTGTGCTCGGCGGTCACGAGCGGGCCCATTTCGGCGTCGAGGTTCTCCCCGTTCTTGATCACGAGCGACTTGACGCGCGGCACCAGTTTTTCGATCAGCTTATCGGCGACGTTACCCACTGCCACCGCCACCGAAATCGCCATGCAGCGCTCGCCGGCCGATCCGTATGCGGCGCCGATCAGCGCGTCGACGGCCTGGTCGAGATCAGCGTCGGGCATCACCACGAGGTGATTCTTGGCGCCGCCGAGAGCCTGTACGCGCTTGCCGCGCTTCGAAGCCTCCGTATAGATGTACTCGGCGATCGGAGTCGAACCGACGAACGACAGTGCCGCGACATCCGGGTGTTCGATTAGCGCGTCGACGGCCACCTTGTCGCCGTTGACCACATTGAACACGCCGTCCGGCAAACCAGCTTCCTTCAACAGTTCCGCAATGCGCAGCGACGCCGAAGGATCGCGCTCTGACGGCTTCAGCACGAAGGTGTTGCCACAAGCCAGCGCGACAGGGAACATCCACATGGGCACCATGACCGGGAAATTGAACGGCGTGATGCCCGCGACCACGCCGAGCGCCTGACGCAGATTCCAGTTGTCGATGCCGCCGCCGATCTGGTCGGTGAAATCGGTCTTCAGTAAATTCGGAATGCCGCATGCGAACTCGACCACTTCGATGCCACGCACGACCTCGCCTTGCGCGTCCGTGAACACCTTGCCGTGCTCGCGCGTAATGAGCATGGCGAGTTCGTCGTGGTGCTTGTTGAGCAGTTCTTTGAACTTGAACAGAATGCGTGCGCGCTTGAGCGGCGCGGTTTCACTCCACGCGGCAAAGGCGGCTTTCGCGGATTGCACCGCAGCATCCACTTCCTCGACCGACGCAAGCGCGACCGCCCCCGTCACTTGACCCGTCGCGGGATTGAACACTTCCTTGAAGCGGCCGCTGGTGGAGTCAACCGCAGCCCCGCCGATATAGTGGCCGATCTGCTGCACCGAAAGTTTCGCTTGTTCGTTTGCTGCGTTCATTACATACCTCGGATTCGGAATGGGCCGGCGGCTTCGCACCGGGCGGACGGGCGGATTGGAGTCCGTCAACTGTATCGACGCTACGCCGCTTATTCCCGATACAGCAAAACAGAACCGCGCCTCACTGTATTGTTTTTTGCGCGACAACTGTGCTGGGAGCGCCGCGGATAACCGACGACGCTTGCTATCTGCCGCATCGCAGCATACGCTCGCCGCGAAGTCCGGCCGGTCGTACAAATCCTGGCTTGCATAGTCGGCGCGCCGGACGCCAAATGAGGCAGCCGGAGAAGCTGGCCACCCAAAAATCAGGTGAGGAGGCGCAACATGGCAACGAACGCATCGGTGGAGGACCGCAAGCATCGCGGGCAGGCCCGGAAGGCAACCGCTAGTGGCTGGATCGGCTCGGCACTCGAATACTACGATTTCTTCATTTACGCGCAGGCAGCGGCGCTGATTTTTCCCCAGCTGTTTTTCCCCTCCGGCAATCCGAAGATCGCGATCGTCGCCTCGCTCGCGACTTACGGCGTGGGCTACGTCGCGCGTCCAATCGGCGCGTTCGTGCTCGGACATTGGGGCGACACGCATGGCCGCAAGAACGTTCTGCTGCTCTGCATGTTCCTGATGGGTGTTTCGACGATGGCGGTGGGCCTGCTGCCCACCTATCAGCATGTCGGCTTGCTTGCACCGGCCCTGCTCGTCGTCCTTCGTCTGATTCAGGGCTTTGCGGTCGCCGGTGAAATCTCGGGCGCGAGTTCGATGATTCTCGAACATGCGCCGTTCGGACGACGCGGCTATTACGCCAGTTTCACGCTGCAAGGCGTGCAGGCCGGACAGATTCTCGCTGCCGCCGTGTTTCTGCCGCTCGCCTATTACATGGAGGAGAGTTCGTTCAATTCGTGGGGCTGGCGCATTCCGTTTTTACTGAGTGCTGTGGTGCTGGTGGCCGGCTATATCATCAGGCGCGAGGTTGAGGAAACGCCCGCTTTCGCGAAAGAAGACGCGAGCGGCGGCGTGCCGAAGTCGCCGATTGCCGAGGCGTTCCGCTACAACTGGGTGGACATGCTGCGCGTGGTCGGCTGCTCGCTGATGAACGTGATTCCCGTGGTCGCGACGATTTTCGGCGCCGCATACGCGGTGCAGCCCGCGTACGGTATCGGCTTTTCAAAAAGCGTCTATTTATGGATTCCGGTGATCGGCAACATTGTCGCGGTGCTCGTGATCCCGTACGTGGGCAATCTGTCGGACCGGATCGGCCGGCGCCTGCCGATCATCGTCGGTGCACTTGGCGCGGGGCTGCTCTCGTTTGCGTACCTGTATGCGATCAGTATTCACAACGTGGGGCTCGCGATCGTGATGTCGATCCTCATGTGGGGCATCATCTACCAGGGCTATAACGCCACATTCCCGAGCTTCTATCCAGAACTTTTTCCAACCCGTTCGCGCGTCTCCGCGATGGCGATCGGGCAGAACATCGGGACGACGATTACGGCGCTCCTGCCCGCATTGTTCGCTTATGTCGCGCCGCCGGGATCGCACAACGTTCCAGTCACGATTGGAGCAATCACGTTCGGCATCACGATCATTGCGGCGGTGACCGCATGGAGCGCACGGGAGAACTACCGCGTCAAACTGTCCGATCTGGGCCAGCCCGGCGCAGTGCCGCTCGACAAGACGAGCTATGACCGGCTGAGGGCGGAAACAATGGCGGAATCGAAAAAGGCCGTGGCTTCATAGGCCAGACAAGCGATGCGATTTAGCGCCATTGCGCAGTCAACTCGTTGGCGAGGACCATTTGCTCGCGCACCTGTTCGATGAAGGCCGCCTCCATACCGCTTTGCGCCTTGAGAAATTTTAGCGCTGCGGAATGTACCGCGCGCATCGATCCGCCGTCTATTGCGACGATACGCGCCGCATTGCGCCGCGTTTCCTCGACCAGATCGCGGGCGCTGCTGAAATCAGGGGACAAGCCGCTCTGCGCTCCGAAGCTGGCCCGCAGACGAGCTGCGTATTCGCGCGATGTGACAACGGCATCGAACTTCTCTCCGAGTGAAAGCCATAGGGAATCATGCTACGCATACTGTAGCGTTTCGAGCTGCCGTCTGCGTTACAGAAGCATCACTTCACCTTGCATCGTGCACGCGCACTGGAAGCGCGCCGGCAAACGCTTTAAGCTCCAGGGTCCAAGACTGAAAACAGCCCCTCATGAACGATTCCGCCGATATACGCTTCCTGCTGACCATACGCGAAAGTGGCAGCCTTGTCGCCGCGGCGCGAAAGTTGGGGCTGTCACCTTCGGCGATCACTCAGCGTCTGCAACAACTGGAGAAGAAGCTCGGCGCTCAACTGCTGAACCGCAGCGCGCGCCGCCTTCAATTCACTGAAGAAGGCACGCTGCTCTGCGAACGCGGCGCGGAACTGGTTCAGCAATTCGACACGCTGTTCGAAGATCTGCAGATGCGCCGCGGCGGCCTGGTCGGCACACTGAAAGTCAACGCGCCACTCGGTTTCGGGCGGCGTTACGTGGCGCCCGCGATCGCCGACTTTCAGCAGCAGCATCCGGATATCGACGTCGCGTTGACGCTGTCGGATCAGCCGCTCATGGAAACGGCTGAACGCTTCGACATCGTCGTGCATATCGGCGACCTGCCGATATCCAACCGCGTGGGTTACACGATCGCGCCCAACGCGCGCTTCGTATGCGCGGCGCCCGCGCTCGTCAAACGTCTGGGATCGCCCGAGTCGCCCGACGACCTCGCCGCGCTGCCCTGTATCGTGCTGCGCGAGAATAACGAAGACGTCACGCTCTGGCAGTTCAGCCGCGGCCGCACACGCCGCAGCGTACGCGTTTCATCGCACTTGAGCTGCAACGACGGCGACGTGATCCGCCAATGGGCATGCGAAGGCCGCGGCGTGATCCTGCGTTCCGAATGGGACGTGGCGGACGACATCGCGAAAGGAAGGTTAGTCCGCTTGCTGCCCGCGTGGAAAACCCCGGACGCGAACGTCATCGCGCTCACTCATCAGCGTGCGGGCTTACCCGCTCGTACACGAACGTTCATGCAGCACTTGCAGGCGAGATTCCGACCGCTGCCACCGTGGCGAATCTTGCATTAAGCCAGACTGAATCTATGAATTCGAGCAGCTAAAGGTTCGCGCCGCATGCCGACTTTATAATTGGCGCCTGGTGTCCCGCTCCTGCGGGCTCGAGCCGTATCCTCCGAATCCCGCCCACTTCCCGGTGAAAACATGAAACTCGAACAGATCGACACGCCCGCGGCCCTGATCGACATTGCCCGGATGCAGAAGAACATTGCACGTATGCAGGCGCATATGAACACGCTCGGCGTCGCGTTCCGTCCGCATGTAAAGACCACCAAATGTATCGACGTAGTGCGAGCGCAAATCGCGGCCGGCGCGCGCGGCATTACTGTCTCCACGCTAAAGGAAGCCGAAGCGTTCCATGCCGCCGGCGTGAATGACATTCTTTACGCGGTCAGCATCGCACCTTCGAAACTGCCGCGAGCATTGGCGCTGCGCCGCCAGGGCTGCAATCTCAAGCTGGTGGTGGACAACCCGACCGCGGCAGCGGCCATCGCCGCGTTTGGTGATCAGCATGGCGCAACGTTCGAGGTATGGATCGAAGTAGACACCGACGGGCACCGCTCCGGCATCACGCCGGAGCACGAGAGCCTGCTCGACGTCGGCCGGATTCTGCACGAGAACGGCATGACAGTCGGCGGTGTGATGACGCACGCAGGCTCCAGTTACGAACTCGACACGCCCGAAGCGCTCGCCGCGCTTGCGGAACAGGAACGCGCCGGCTGTGTTCGCGCGGCGCAGCGCCTGCGCGAGGCCGGCGTCCCCTGTCCGGAGGTCAGTGTCGGTTCCACGCCCACGGCGCTCGCGGCCACACAGCTGAATGGCGTGACCGAGGTGCGTGCGGGCGTCTATGTTTTCTTCGACCTCGTCATGCACAACATCGGCGTTTGTGCGCTCGAGGACATTGCGTTAAGCGTGCTCGCCACCGTGATCGGTCATCAGCCCGAAAAAGGCTGGGCCATTCTCGACGCAGGATGGATGGCTCTTAGCCGCGATCGCGGCACGTCGAAGCAGGCGCACGATTTTGGCTACGGCCAGCCGTGTCTGCTCAACGGCACGCCGCTTGCCGGCTATGTGGTGAGCGGCGCGAACCAGGAGCACGGCATTCTTTCGCCGACCGAAAAAGGCGCACATGAAGCTAACGGTGACATTACGCAACGCTTTCCCATCGGCATGAAACTGCGCATTCTGCCGAACCATGCGTGCGCTACCGGCGCGCAGTTCCCCGAGTACCAAGCCGTTGCGCCGGACGGCCAGAGCGTGCCCTGGATGCGTTTTCAGGGCTGGTAAGCAACGCCGCCTGCCCGGTCACTCGTCTTCTTCCTCCAGCCCCGCCAGCAGATCGTCCACGGCGCGATAAACCCGCTCGACGATCTCCGGCCCCACCTTGCGCTCCAGTTCGCGATAGTGCGCCTCCAGATCCTTCGAGATCACGCGCACCAGTTCGACGCTCGTGTCGGTTAGCGACACCAGCACGCGGCGCTGATCTTCAGCGAAACGCTCCTTCGTCACCAGTTCCATGCTCTCCATGCGCGCGAGCACGCCCGCCATGCTCGGGCTCGAAATCGTGCAGATGTCGGAGATATGGCGCGGCTCCATCGGGCCGTGCTCGTTGAGCGCGCGAATCACACGCCATTGCTGCTCAGTCAAACCATGCGCGGTGATCAATGGGCGAAAACGCTCCATCATTTTTTCTCTGGCGCGCAGCAATAGCATCGGCAGGTTGCGGTGCAAAACTCGTGTGGAAGCGGACGAAGACATAGTGGGCGATGGTTGGAAGCAGCCGTCGAAGCTTAAGGGAAAACCCGCGATCAGCCGACTGGCTATTGACCCTGGATCATATCAAGCGCAATACTACTAACATGTTAGTGTTTATGCAAAGTATCTATCCAGAGGCACAGCCAGGTCATGTTTGCACTTGCCGATCATCTGCTGCACCCCGAAGGCCACGCGCTGCCTCACGATGTCGATGCGCATGCCGCGGCGGCGCTGCTCGCGCGCGGCATCGCCTGCCGTCCGCCGGTTCGCGGCGCGATCTACGGAACATTGCTCAATGACCGCGCGGCGCTGGAGGCGTTAGGCGATGCAATGCATGCAGCGCCATACAAGTCACCGCCGGAAGCGCCGGTTCTCTACCTGAAGCCGCGCAACACGCTTGCGGGGCATCGCGCGCAAATCGTCGTACCCGACGATACATTGGGCGTCGAAGTAGGCGCGTCGCTTGGCGTCGTGATTGGGCGCACCGCAACGCGGGTCAGCGCGGAGCGTGCGTTCAACTACATTGCAGGCTATACGGTCGTGGCCGATCTCAGCGTGCCGCATGCGAGCGTCTACAGACCGTCGGTACGCTTTCGCGCCCGCGACGGTTTCTGCGCCGTCGGTCCCGCGGTTGTTGCGGCGCGCCACGTTGCGAATCCCGACGAGTTGGCCATCGCAGTATCGCTCAATGGTGCCGATGCTTTTGCGGCGACCACCGCTTCGTCGGTACGCCATGTGGCGCGGCTGCTTGCCGACGTCACCGACTTCATGACGCTCGCGGCGGGCGACGTCATCACACTCGGCGTTCCGCATGGCTCGCCGATCGCGCATATCGGCGACGCGGCGACCTTGTCGATCGGCGCGCTGCCGCCGCTTCACGTGTCGTTCGTCGGCTCAAAAGAATCAGACGGAGAACAGCAATGATGCGCGGCCGTGTTGCGTACGCCGGTGCGATTCACGACGCCTATCCGCATGCCGAAGGTGTGCTGCTTGCAGACGGACGCGTGTGTCGCGAAGATCAGGTCGTCTGGCTCGCTCCGATTGAAGTCGGCACCATCTTCGCACTCGGCCTGAATTACGCCGAGCACGCGAAAGAGTTGCAATTCAACAAGCAGGAAGAGCCGCTCGTTTTCCTGAAGGGACCGGGCACGGTTCTCGGTCATCGGGGCTTTACGCGCCGCCCGGCCGACGTCGCCTTCATGCACTACGAGTGCGAACTCGCCGTTGTAATCGGCCAGGTCGCGCGCCATGTGCCGCGCGACAATGCGATGCAACACGTGGCCGGCTATACGATCGCCAACGACTACGCGATCCGCGACTACCTCGAAAACTATTACCGCCCCAACCTGCGCGTGAAGAATCGCGACGGCGGCACGGTGCTCGGCCCATGGTTCGTCGACGCAGCCGACATTGAAGACGTCACGCAACTGGAGTTGCGCACGTTCGTCAACGGCACGCTGCAACAGCGCGGCAACACGCGCGATCTCGTGACCGATATTCCCGCGTTGATCGAATATCTGAGCAGCTTCATGACGCTCGCACCCGGCGACGTGATCCTCACAGGCACGCCGGAGGGCATCGTCAACGTGAATGCGGGAGACGAAGTGGTGTGCGAAATAGAAGGCCTCGGCCGCCTCGTCAATACGATTGCATCCGACGCGGACTTCGGCCGCGCCTGACCGCCAGAAAAAAGCAAAGGACAACGCAATGCGAATCGAACATCTGATCAACGGCAAAGCAGGCAGGGCGAAAGAGTACTTCGAAACGGTCAATCCGGCGACGCAAGAAGTACTTGCCGAGGTGGCCCGCGGCGGAGAGGCGGAAGTCGGCGCGGCGGTGCGAGCCGCAAAGGAAGCGTTCCCCGCATGGGCAGGCAAGCCCGCAGCGGAACGCGCAAAGCTGATCCGCAAGCTTGGCGAACTAATCGCGAAGAACGTGCCGGAGATATCGGAAACCGAAACGAAGGACACGGGCCAGACCATTTCTCAGACGCGCAAGCAACTCGTGCCGCGCGCCGCCGACAACTTCAGCTACTTCGCCGAGATGTGCACGCGCGTGGATGGTCATACGTACCCCACCGACACCCATCTGAACTACACGCTATTTCATCCGGTCGGCGTGTGTGCGCTCATTTCACCGTGGAATGTACCGTTCATGACAGCCACGTGGAAAGTCGCGCCGTGTCTCGCGTTCGGAAATACAGCAGTTCTGAAGATGAGCGAGCTCTCGCCGATTACCGCGTCGATGCTCGGCAATCTCGCGCTCGAAGCGGGGATTCCGGCCGGCGTGCTGAACGTCGTGCATGGTGTCGGCAGAGAAACGGGCGAGCCCCTCGTCGCGCATCCGGACGTGCACGCGGTTTCCTTCACCGGGTCGACTGCGACGGGCAACCGGATCGTGCAGAGCGCCGGGCTCAAGAAGTTTTCGATGGAACTCGGCGGCAAGTCGCCGTTCGTGATTTTCGACGACGCGGATTTCGAACGCGCGCTGGATGCTGCCGTATTCATGATCTTCTCGAACAACGGCGAACGCTGTACTGCCGGCTCGCGCATTCTCGTGCAGAAGTCGATTTACGCGAAATTCGCAGAACGTTTTATCGAACGTGCGAAACGTCTCACGGTTGGCGATCCGCTGGCCGACAGCACGATCATTGGACCGATGATCAGCCAGGGGCATCTGGCGAAAGTGCGCAGCTATATCGAACTCGGGCCGAAAGAAGGCGCAACGCTTGCCTGCGGCGGTCTCGACATGCCCGAGTTGCCCGACTCCATGCGCCATGGCAACTTCGTAATGCCCACGGTATTCGTCGATGTAGACAATCGCATGCGTATCGCGCAGGAAGAGATCTTCGGCCCGGTTGCATGCCTGATCCCATTCGACGACGAAGCCGACGCGATCAGACTCGCGAACGACATCTCATACGGTCTGTCGAGCTACATCTGGACGGAGAACACGGGGCGCGCGCATCGTGTGGCGGCCGCCGTCGAAGCCGGCATGTGCTTCGTCAACAGCCAGAACGTACGCGACCTGCGCCAGCCGTTCGGCGGCACGAAGGCGTCGGGCGTGGGGCGCGAAGGCGGTACGTGGAGCTACGAAGTGTTCCTCGAACCGAAGAACGTTTGCGTGTCGCTCGGTTCGCATCACATCCCACGCTGGGGCGTCTGACACGCCGGCATGACGAGCGCGAGCCGCACTGCGTTTCGCGACATAAACAAGAGGAGACCGCGATGGGCAAACTCGCGCTGGCAGCAAAAGTGACACACGTGCCGTCGTTATATCTGTCCGAACTCGACGGTCCGCACAAGGGTTGCCGTCAGCCCGCAATCGACGGCCATCGTGAAATCGGCCGGCGTTGCCGCGAACTGGGCGTGGATACGATCGTCGTATTCGACGTGCATTGGCTCGTCAATAGCGAGTACCACATCAATTGCGCGCCGAAGTTCGAAGGCATCTACACCAGCAACGAACTACCGCATTTCATCAAGAACATGCCCTACGCGTACCCGGGCAACGTGGACCTCGGCAATCTTATTGCGGAAGTGGCCAACGAAATGGGTGTGAAAAGCCGCGCGCATAGCGAGACCACGCTCGAACTCGAATACGGCACGCTGGTGCCGATGCGCTATATGAACGGCGATCAGCACTTCAAGGCGGTGTCGGTAGCCGGCTGGTGCATGTGGCATGACCTTGAAACAAGCGCGCGCTTCGGTCTCGCGGTGCGCAAGGCGATCGAAGAGCGTTACGACGGCACCGTTGCGATTCTGGCAAGCGGTTCGCTTAGTCACCATTTTGCCAACAACGGCACTGCCGAGCAGTTCATGCATAAGGTCTGGAGTCCGTTTCTCGAACAGATGGATCGCCGGGTTGTCGAGTTGTGGGAAGCCGGTGACTGGAAGACTTTCTGTGAAATGCTGCCGCTTTACAACGAAAAATGCTGGGGCGAAGGCGGCATGCACGACACGGCGATGCTGCTAGGCGCGCTCGGCTGGGACCGCTATGACGGCAAGGTGGAAGTCGTCACGCCGTATTTCGGCAGTTCGGGTACAGGACAGATCAATGCGATCTTTCCGGTGACTCCGCTAACCGCCTGACTTGCGTAAAGGAGACTGACGTGCCGCATCTGACACTCGAGTACAGCGCGAATCTCGCTGACGCAGAAAGTATGAGCCGGCTCTGCAATACGCTCGCTCAATGCCTCGCCGAACAGCGCGATAACGAACAGCGTGTCTATCCGCCCGGCGGCATTCGCGTCCGCGCGTTGCGGTGTGAACACTATTGCATCGCAGACGGACGCGCCGACGCAGCATTTCTCCACGCAAACCTGAAGATTGCCGCGGGCCGCTCCGATGCCATAAAGAAGGCAACGGGCGATGCGCTATTCGCGCTCATCAAGCAGCACTTCGCCAATGAGTTTGAACAAAGCGGGCTAGCGTTGTCGCTGGAGATCAACGAATTCAGCGAAGCCGGCACCTGGAAGCATAACAACCTGCACGCGCGGCTCAAAGTGCAGTAGCGAGCCGGAACACACTGTCAGCGGCTCAATAGAGAACTCATCATGCTAGACCAACAAACCATTCGCGAGCTCGCCGCGCAACTCGACAACGCCGAGAAAACGCGCACGCAGTTGCGCCACTTTTCCGCGGCGTATCCGCAGATGACTGTCGAAGACGGTTACGCGATCCAGCGCGAATGGGTGAACCTCAAGCTCGCCGAAGGACACGTGATCAAGGGGCGCAAGATCGGCCTCACCTCGCGCGCTATGCAGCGTTCTTCGCAGATCGACGAGCCGGACTATGCGCCGCTGCTCGACAGCATGTTCATCGAAAACGGTCAGGACATCCGCGCAGACCGCTTCATCGCGCCGCGCGTCGAAGTCGAACTTGCGTTTGTGCTGAGCAGGCCTCTGAAAGGCCCAGGCGTCACGCTGTTCAATGTGCTCGATGCAACGGCTTATGTGACGCCCGCCGTCGAAATCATCGACGCGCGCATCGAGCAGTTTGACCGCGAAACGCGTGCCCCGCGCAAGGTCTACGACACCATCTCCGACTTCGCAGCCAATGCGGGCATCGTGCTGGGCGGGCGTCCGGTGCGTCCGCTCGATGTCGATCTTCGCTGGGTCGGCGCGTTGCTTTACAAAAACGGCGCCGTCGAAGAAAGCGGGCTCGCGGCGGCGGTGTTGAATCATCCGGCTACGGGCGTCGCGTGGCTCGCGAACAAGATCGCCCCATACGACGAAATGCTGAACGCGAACGACGTGATTCTGAGCGGTTCATTCACGAGCCCGATTCCCGCCAGAGCGGGCGACACTTTCCATGTCGATTATGGTCCGCTCGGCGGCATCGGGTTGAACTTCATTTGAACACGCACATGTCCCTGCCGCAAAACACATTCAAACGCGCACTGCATGAAGGTACGCCGCAATTCGGCTTGTGGGCGGCGTTGGCCGACGCCTACGTTACCGAGTTGCTCGCCACCGCCGGTTTCGACTGGCTGCTGATCGACAACGAGCACGCACCGAACGACCTGCGCAGCACGCTCGCGCAGTTGCAGGCGGTGGCGGCTTATGCGTCGCATCCGGTAGTACGTCCCGTGCGAAGCGATAGCGCATTGATCAAACAGTTGCTCGACATCGGCGCGCAGACGCTATTGCTGCCGATGATCGACACCGCCGACCAGGCGGCCGACGCGGTGGCGGCAACGCGCTATCCGCCGCAAGGCATTCGCGGCGTGGGCAGCGCATTGGCGCGCGCGTCGCGTTGGAACCGCATTCCCGACTACCTGAACCGGGCCGCAGACGAACTATGCGTACTGGTGCAGGTGGAGACCGTGGAAGGCATGAACAACCTGCCGGCGATTGCTGCGGTCGACGGTGTCGATGGCGTGTTTTTCGGACCAGCAGATCTGAGTGCGTCGATGGGCCTGCTCGGCAAACCCGGCGACGCCAGCGTGCGCGAAGCGATTCGCGGCGGCATCGAAAGCGTACGGCGTGCGGGCAAGGCAGCGGGCGTGCTGGCGCCGGATCGGGCGATCGCCGAAGAATATCTCGCGGCCGGCGCGACGTTTGTCGCTGTCGGCACGGATACGGCTTTGCTGAGCCGCGCGGCAGCAGATCTGGCGGCTTCGTATAAAAACGCTGCGGGATTGCACGTCACCGAGCGGGGCGGGTACTAAAGGCCGCGATCAAGGCCCGAAGGCAATGGCGTTTCCTCATGCCTCGCGGCTTGACATTTATATACTTCGTGAGGTATATACGCACCATGGACTCAACATTCGCCATCATCGCCGAGCCGAGCCGCCGCGCTATCCTCAGTCTGCTTGCATCTTCGGAGCAGTCCGTGGGCGATATCGAGGAGCAGCTCAAGCTCTCGCAGCCTTCTGTTTCAAAGCATTTGCGAGTGCTTCGAGACGCCGGCTTCGTGGAGTCGCGTGTCGACGCGCAGCGGCGTGTGTATCGGATCAAACCCGAGCCGCTCATGGAAATCGACGCCTGGCTCGCTCCGTTTCGCCGTTTCTGGTCGGTTCATCTCGACGCGCTCGAGCGTCATCTCGATCAGACCCATCCCGCACCGCCCCGCAAGGAGAAGAAGCGATGAGCAATCGCGAGTCTTACAGGCCCGGTCCCGCAGCCGGGGCCAAAGTTCAGAAAGACGGAGACCGGTGGACACTCGTCCTCGTGCGTGAGTTGCGCCATTCGCCGGATAAAGTGTGGCAAGCGCTGACGGATCCCGCCAGCCTGCGCGAATGGGCACCGTTCGACGCCGACCACAGCCTCGCCTCGGTCGGTCCAGTGAAGCTCTCCACGGTGGGTACGCCCACACCGCAAGTGTCCGAAACCCAGGTGACGCGCGCCGACCCGCCCAACCTGCTCGAGTATCGCTGGGGCGAAAACGATCTTCGCTGGCAGCTCGAAGCGCTCGGCGACGGCACGCGTCTCACGCTGTGGCACAACATCGATCGCAACTTCATATCGATGGGTGCGGCCGGCTGGCACATCTGCCTCGACGTGCTCGACCGTTTGCTTGCGGACGATCCCATTGGACGTATCGTCGCCGGCGAAGCAATGAAGTTCGAGTGGCCGCGCCTGAATGCCGAATACGCAAAGCAGCTCGGCCTTTGAACCGGCAAAGCCGAGGAGAACGATATGAACCGCTCCGCTTCCACAGAAACCCAGTCGGCCTCCGAACTGATCGACCAAAGAATCGCGGACCTCGGAGACTGGCGCGGGACTACCCTGAGCGCAATGCGCAAGCTCATCAAGGAGGCGGATCCAGATGTGCTGGAAGAGTGGAAGTGGATGGGCACGCCTGTGTGGTCGCATGATGGAATCATCTGCACGGGCGAGTCGTACAAGTCGGTCGTGAAACTGACGTTCGCAAAGGGAGCATCGTTAGAAGACCCGGCAAAGCTCTTCAACTCGAGTCTCGACGGAAACGTGCGGCGCGCAATCGACATCCATGAGGGGGAAGAACTCGACGCGGATGCGTTCAAGGCCCTCATTCGAGCCGCAATCGCGCTCAACACGTCCAGCAAAAAGCCAAGGCCGAAGCGGGCGAAGTAGCCCGCGGCTCGAAGCCGCATTGCCAGCGAGCAGTGGCCGGCTTGCGTTCGTACTGGCTAACTAAGCACGCCGAATCGCGCCACGCACGCCTGCGTCACTCTTTCGACGGCCACGGCCCACTCCTCCCCTCGCTCGCGGCGAAATAGCCGCAGCGTGTGCGGATACCACGGCGAATCGCTACGTTCGTGCATCCAGCGCCAGTCGACATCTTTTTCCGGCAGCATCACCCAGCACGGTTTGCCTAGCGACGCAGCGAGATGCGCGATCGACGTATCCACGCAAATCACCAGATCGAGTTGCCCGATGATCGCAGCGCTGTCGGCCAGATCGGTCACCATCGAGCCAACGTGAAGCAACGGCTGAGCGGCAGACGGGTTTCGCGCTTCGTCCTCGCCCTGCCCCTTTTGCAGACTCACGAAGCTCACGCCGGCCACGCTCCACAGCGGCGCAAGCGTCGCGAGCGACGGAATCGATCGGTTTGCGTCGTTATGATGCTTCGCGTTGCCCTTCCATACGAGGCCGATCCTGCGACCCGGCGGCAGCGCGTCGAGCACGGTCCGCCACCGTTCGACGAGCGACGGTTCCGCCGCGAGCCGAACCGGTCGCGGGATTGTGTCGACAGTCGTGCGCAGATGCAGAGGCGCACTCAGCAGACTCGTCCAGCAGTCGTAAGCGGACGCGCGCGCGGCGGCAGTGTCGTGGTCGAGCACGGCGTCAACGCCGTCTACGCGAGCCATCAGCCTATGCAGCGCAGGCGCGCAGGCGAACGCGATATGCGCTGCGCCCTGCGCCTTGAGCAAGGCAAAATAACGGCTGAATTGCAGCATATCGCCGAGACCGTCTTCCTGCCAGACGAGCAACGAACGCCCCGACAGCGCGTCGCCCTGCCACTGCGGGCAACTCAGTCTCTGAGCAGTGTGCCGATGCACGAAACCGGCTTGTTGATAGCGGCATTCGTATAGCCGCCACCCTTCCTCGAAGCGCCCCATGCCGAGCAGCAACGTGGCCAGCCCGAAGCGCGCGTCGCCGTAATCGCCGCGTAAGTCGAGCGCGCGACGATACGCACTCTCCGCTTCGGGCAAGCGCTTCAGCTGTGCGAGCGTAGCACCGAGGTTGTAATGCGCTTCCGCGAGATCGGGATGAACGCACAGAGCCTGCTCGAAGCACTCGACAGCTTCGGGCAAACGGTCGAGCAGGCGCAGCACGCAGCCGAGGTTGTTGTGCGCGGGCGCAATGCCGGGACGCAGGCGAACCGCTTCGCGGTAAGCGGCTGCGGCCTCGGTCAGACGTTCGAGCTTGAAGAGTGTAATGCCGAGGTTGTAGTAGGCCTCGGCGTAATCGGCACGAAGCGCGATTGCCTTGCGGTAGGCCGCCTCGGCCTCGGGCAGACGCTGAAGATCGGTCAACGTCGCACCGAGATTCACGTGGGCTTCCGCGTAATCGGGGCGCATTGTCAACGCAAGCCGGCACGCGAGTTCTGCCTCCATCAGGCGCCGCGCCGCCTTGAGCGCGCCCGCAAGATTATTCAATGCCTCTGGATATTGCGGCCTGATCGTTAGCGCCTCGCGATAAGCCGCGTCCGCTTGCGCGACGCGGCCAAGATCCATCAATACGTTGCCCAGGTTGTTGTGCGCTTCTGCATGCGCCGGCAATCGGACGAGCGTCTCGCGATAGGCCGCTTCGGCCTCGTGCGGGCGTTGCAGCGCGTGCAGCACGACGCCGTGGTTATAGTGCGCTTCTGCATGATCCGGGCGAAGCGCGAGCGCCCTGCGGTACGACACTTCCGCATCCTCGTGATAGCCCTGTGCATAAAGCACTGTGCCTAACTGATTGTGAGCATCCGCATGTCCGGGCTGCAGAACGATAAGTTGCCGGTAGATTGCCTTTGCCGCGGACAGACGTCCTCGCGCTTTCAGCAGCGCGCCCAGGCTTTCATATACCTCGGCGTAGCGGGGCATCATGCGCAAACATCGGCGCCAATAACGCTCGGCATCGTCGGGCTCACCGAGACGGCACGAAGAAGCGCCCGCAATGTTGAGCGCGTCGGCCATCGCATGAATCGTGGCGTCGTCCAGCACGCTTTCGTCGCGCTCGATCACCGGCATGACGGTCGATAATGCCGCGACAAATTCATCCGCGGAATAAAGCGCCATGGCCTGCTGGTTCAGTTCGGTGATAGAAGAGGCGAGCGTCTGCGTGAGAGTCATGAGTCGGGTTACGTTGCGGGTCTGGCGTTCGCGCACGGGATCGCCCATGTTGCGCGAAAGCGAACATGTACCACGCAGATTAAACGATGCGGAGCGATTGTAACGGCCCGAAATGAGCGGTTTTACACCGTTAATCCGCTGCTATAGCGGGATCACGCAGAAAAAAGCGGCGCGCAATGCTAGAATCGCCCGCGTTTCCTTGCTCATCGCCATGACTCCACGTTCCCGCAACCGCCTGACAGCCTTGCTTGGCCTCGTCGCCATGTGGCTCGTCGTGTTCGCGCCCGTCGTGAGTCAGGTGCTGGCGTCCAACCGCGCGCACGAGCCGATCGCCGCGTTATGCTCGGCGCTGCAAACGGTCCAGCCCGGCGCGGCGGTTCAAGCAGGCCATGCCGATGCAATGGCGGTCCATCTCAGCCACGACGACGCATTCGGCGCTTGCGGGTACTGCCATCTCCTGCAACATCACGTGGCAATGCCTACGGTTGCCGCAACGCATGCGCCCCTAGCCGTCGTGGTTGCGGGCAGTGCACCGCCTACTCTCTCCACCCGCTTCACACCACTCGGCGCGTTTCCTTCCGGACGCCCCAGAGCGCCGCCCGTCGTTTCCTGATTGTCGTTGTTCCTGGTCGCGTGACCGCATACGTCGCATCCGTCGACGGTGCGCGCGATCGTCCGTTCAATGGATCAAGGAAACTGTCATGTTCATCTTCGCATTGCGAAGGCTGTCCGCTCGCGTGCGCTTCGAGCGCGGCGCCGGCGCTCGCGCTGTCCGCGCCTATCGCGGTTTTACATTCGCGCGATTGCATCGCGCTTCATTTCCGTCGTATTTGCACGCATTGTTCCCGGCTACTTTGACGGGCTTGGCAGGGTTCGCGGCGTTGTCAGCGTCGCCTGCTCGCGCCGAGACAGTCAGCGCCGATACCACGCTGCCCACTGTGAGCGTGAGTGCGAATAACGCCGCCTACGAGAGCGCCGCGACGCGTGCGGTCGACCCAGATCTGCCCGCCACGGTCGAAACCGTTACGCGCGATCAATTCTCCAATTGGAATGTCGTCAACACCGAAGACGTGTTGAAGTACATGCCGAACCTCGCGGTCCGCAAGCGTTTTATCGGCGATCTGAATTCGATCATCGCGGTGCGCGGCACCAGCAACACACAGAGCGCGCGCGGTCTCGTCTATGCGGACGGCCTGCTGCTCAGCAATCTGCTCGGCAACAGCTATTCTTTTCCGCCACGCTGGTCGATGGTATCTCCCTACGAGATCCAGCAAGTCGACGTGATTTACGGCCCCTATTCCGCGCTATATCCGGGAAATTCGCTCGGCGCAACCGTGCTGATCAGCACGCGCACGCCGAAGAAATTCGAAGCCGAAGCCGACGTGAAAGCCTTCACTCAGCATTTCAATCTGTACGGCGTGAACCGCAACTTCAACGGCAGTGAAGCGAGTGCTTCGCTAGGCGACCGGATCGGCAAGTTCTCATATTCGTTAGGCGTGAACCATCTCGAGAACACGAGCCAGCCGCTGCAATTCGCAACGCTCGCCAAGTCGAGCACGCCTGCGCGAGCCGGCGACACGCCCGTGACGGGCGCCTACTTCTACAACAACCAGACCAATACGCCGACGGCCATACTGGGCATCAACGGCGAAGGCATTGAACACACGGTGCAAGACCAGTTCAAGCTGAAGATGCAGTATGACTTCACGCCGACACTGCAAGGCGGTTTCACGCTGGGCTATTGGCATCAAACGTATAACAGCCAGACGTCGAGCTTTCTGCGCGACGCAAACGGCAACCCGGTGTACAGCGGAAAGGTCGCCATTGACGGATACGAGTACACCGTTCCAGCAGCCGCGTTCGCCCCGAGCCTCGGACATAGCGAGAACTGGCTGTACGGCGTGTCGCTGAAAACGCGCAATGCGACGGGCTGGAATGGCGAGGCGATCGCATCGTATTACGACGTGGGCGATAGCGTCGCGCGTCTCGCAAATTCCGGAGCGCCCGGCAATGGCGCGGGCACCATCACTTTCGGCGACGGCACCGGCTGGAAAACGCTCGATCTGCGAACCACCTATACACCGGCGTCGACGCAGGCGGGGCTGGCCAATCACGCGCTGAGCTTCGGCTATCACTTCGACAATTACTTTCTCGACAACGAAAGCTATTCAACGCTCAACTGGCGCGATGGCTCAGCCGGTACGTTTGCCAATTCATTCGCCGGCAAGACGCAAACTCAGGCGCTCTACGCGCAAGATGCATGGCGCTTCCTGCCGCGCTGGAAATTCGTGTACGGCGTGCGTTACGAAGACTGGCATGCGTACGACGGATCGCAGGCCCTGCCCGGTACCGCGATTGCGCTGAGCGACGCGAATCAGCGCCACTTTTCGCCAAAGGCTTCGCTTTCGTTCGACGTGAGCGACGACCTGACGTTGCGCGCTTCGATTGGCCGCGCTTATCGCTTCCCGACTGTCAGCGAATTGTTCCAGGGGCAAATCAATGGCTCGTCAATCGTCAATAACAATCCGAATCTGCAACCGGAAGACGATCTCGCGAAAGAACTGACAGCCGAATGGGCGCACTGGAATGGCATCTTCCGCTTCTCGCTGTTTCAGGACGACGTGAAGAACACGATCTTCAGCCAGACGGACACGACCGTGATTCCAAGCGTGACGAACTTCCAGAACATCGGCAAGGTGCGTTCGCGAGGTATCGAAACAAGTTATGTGGGCGAGAACGTATTCATGCGTGGACTGGATCTGCTTGCGAGCGTCGCGTATACGCAGTCGAAGATCATTGCCAATGCGCAAAACCCCGTGAGCGTCGGCAAGTACTTTTATCGCATTCCACTGTGGCGCGCGAACATTGCAGCGACCTATCGCTTCGACGAGCGTGCGGCACTGACGCTTGCCGCACGCTATTCAGGCCGCCAATACAACACGCTCACTAACACCGACACGAACCCGGACGTATTCGGCGGCACGAGTTCATACACCGTGGCGGACGCGAAGTTCACGTTCAAGCCCACGAGGCTCAGCGAAGTGGGCATTGGCGTAGATAACATTTTCGATGCGCGCTATTTCGTCTATCACCCCTATCCGGGCCGCACCTTCTACGTGGAAGCGAAGCTGCGCATGTGACGCGTGGCGCCGTGCAAAGCCGGAAGAACCAGATCATTTTTGCTTCAGGAGGATTCCATGTCCACCACCGTTCAACATGACGCCGCATCGGGTCGGACGACCAACGGTAACCGCTATCGCACGCTGTGGCGATGGCATTTCTATGCCGGACTGTTCGTGATGCCGTTCCTCGTCGTACTAGCAATAACAGGCACGCTGTACTGCTTTCAACCCCAGATTGAACCGCTGCTTTATCCGCAGCTTCTTGTCGTCGAATCTCAAACCGCGCCGCGTATGCCAGCCGACGTGCTGCTTGCGCGAGCGCGGGCTGCGATGCCGACCGATGCCGCCGCCGTGACCACCGTTATCCCGGACACACCTGAGCGCAGCATGGAATTCATCTTCCGTCTCGCGGATGGAGAAAAGCAGAGCGTCTATCTGAATCCGTATAACGCAGAAGTACTCGGCAGGCTGAGCGTCGAGCATCGCTTCATGCAGATCGACCGCATGCTCCATCGCAAGCTGTTGCTGGGCAAGCCGGGCGAGTTGCTGATGGAACTCGCCGCATGCTGGACACTCGTGATGATCGGCACTGGCGTTGCGCTGTGGTGGCCACGTAGAGCGACCCGGGCACGCGATGCGCTGGTTCCGCGCCTCACGCTGAAAGGCCGCCCGCTGTGGAAAAGCGTTCACGCGGTTATGGGCATCTGGCTCGCACTCGGCGCGCTCGCATTCGTGTTGACGGGACTTCCGTGGTCCGGTTCATGGGGCAAGCAGTTCAAGGCACTCGCGAGCGCCGCCAATCTCGGCGCGCCGCCCGGCACCTGGGGCGGCTTGCCGTTGCGCTCCGTGCTGCCCGTCGCGGCGCGCGGCGAGGCAACGGCGAACGCAACGGAAACACAAGCTCACGCAACACACGCCGGGCACGACGCACAGGCCGCGCAGCATGACTCGATGCCCGGCATGGTAATGGACGACTTGCCGCTGCCGCAAACGCCGTGGGCGGTCGGCAATGTACCGGTGCCCGCTTCCGCCGATGAAAAGACAGCGCCCCCGCTGCCGCTCGGGCGCATCGTCTCGCAAGCGGCGGCGCTCGGCGTGACGAGCGGCTACAACATCGCGTTGCCCACCTCGGCAACGGGCGTGTACACCGTGTCGTACTTCCCAGCCGATCCGCAACAGGAACGCACCATCTATATCGACCAGTACAGCGGCACGGTGCTCAAGGACATTCGCTATGCGGATTACGGCGCGGTATCGAAAGCGGTTTCCTACGGCACGTCATTGCATATGGGCCGCTATTTCGGCGTTGCCAACCAGATCTTGTGCGCGACGATCTCGCTCGGTCTTGCGATGATGGCCGTGACCGGCTGTGTAATGTGGTGGAAGCGCAGGCCGCAGCGCTCGCTCGGAGCGCCTTCGCGAGAAAGAGCCGCACCGCCGATGCGCGGCTGGAAAACCGGCCTCGTCATGCTCGGCATGGTCTTTCCGTTGATGGGCGCCACGCTGATCGTGGTGTGGCTAGGCGATCTCGCACTATTCGGCCGTGCGTCGAGGCGCGAGCGAGTTACACCATATGAGTCGGCGGAACGGTAAGACTGTGCGCCTGAAAAGGTTTTCAAGCGCACCGTAAGCGGGTTCAGCCAGCCTGAATAACGTCGATGCGCAAAGCCGGCGCTCCCGCTGCAATCGCGAGAAGATGATCGACATTCGGATGAGCGCCGGGCCGCTTGCGCGCGTCGGCGGTATGTTCGCCGAATACCGCGAGACCATGCTCGGCCGCTTTGGCGTCGAGCGTGCCGAATGTCTGCTGCAAATAGTTGTACACCGCGAGCGAGCCCTGCTTGCCCGGCTTGTTCTCGATACTTGCCACCACCGTGCCTTGCGCGTCGATCAAATCGATGCGCGCGATACCTTCGATCGCGGGCATTTGCGCAAGGTTCTCCTTGAACACGTTACTCGGCTGAATCACTGAAACCACTCCTTTTAAGCAGGAAATTGCCACGAGGGCCGTATCTTATCCGATAGCCCTATTGCAACGGCGCGCCCGCTCACGGCGTCCAGCGGTAAACAATAATGCTCGACCCGTTGTAGTTGTCTTTTGTGATCACGTACTAACCGCTCGCCCGCACGAACGCGCGAAGACCGTACATCGAATCGACATCGTTGCCGACATCCACCGTACCGGGACTGTTGTTGATTAACGTAGTGTCGAGTTGGCCCGTGGTGAGATTGAACGCGTCGATGTTCGGCACCGTATGCACGTACCCGACGAAAAGATAATTGCCCGCTGCCGTAATCGACTTCGGATTGGCGCCTGTGAGTTTAATCACCGGCTGTGGCCGCGTGGTATTGCCCGCACTCCAGCCGTGATAAACCTCGATGCGCGATTGAATCGCTGTCCAGTCCCAACTGCCCGCAACACCTTGCGCAAGAATCATCGTGTCGCTCTCCGGCAGATAGATGATGCGCGTCAACGGCCGGATACTCAGCGGAATGGAGATCGTGATTGCCGGTCCCCACAACGGTTTGCCGTTTCCGTCGAAACCTGTGAGCGGGTAGTGATAGATATGATTGGTCCTGTCGAGACCCGCCCACACATCGCCACGGCTATCGATGCAAAAGCCCCCCGTCACCTTCACCGTGGTGTTGAACGCGGTCCCCGGAAGCGATCCGTCCGGTATCGCAATGTAGCCGCTCGCCGCGTTGAAATGATAGAAGTTGAAGGTATCGGGATTCTGACCCGACGCGACGAGTATTCGGTTTCCGCCCACGCTGACGAGTTGACCGAAGTGCTGCCCGCGTTGCGTGTCGTTTATATTCAGTCGCGGGTCCGACGGATACGTGAACGGATCGACGGTGTTCGCAACGAAGGCGCCGCCCGCGCTGCCCGTATAAATGTGCGCGCCGCTGTAAAACGCGGCGCCGTCTGTCGTGGGATCGGGCGCCGCGACTGCTTCGAAGTTCAGTGCCTGTAATTTCCATTTCAGATTGCCGGCGCTGTCGTATGCATGCAGATCCGTTGGGCCGTTGCGGCCGAGATCCCAGCCGCCGCCCCACGGATTGTTCAGCACATACAGATTGCCTGCCGCGTCTTTGCCAATGCCCGCCACACGAGTGAAGCGCTTGTCGCCAACCTGTCCTTTGATTCCCGTCGTCGTGTCCAGATAGCCGCCCTGAATGCCGAACGTGCCGGCCAATGTGGGCGTGCCCGCCACGTTGTAGATCTTGATGTTCATGTCGGGCCCTTCGTCGCCGATCATGAGTTGTCCCGTCGACAAATCGAAGTAGAGCGCCGACGGCCGCGATGCAGCGGGCATCTGGATCGTGTTCAAGGGCGCACCGCCCGCGCTGAATTCGGCTACGACGCCCGCACTTTTTCGCGCGACCCACAAATTGCCCGCACTATCGAGCGCGAGCGCGCCCGGACCAGATACGCTAATGTCCTGCTGCCAGACGCCGTCGGTCGTGTAGACGCGGACACGGTTACCGTAAAAGTCGCTGACATAAAGCAGCGTGCCTGCAGTGGCGAGCCCGGTGATGACATCGGCGTGAGGTATGCCGGTCCACACGCTGACGGGAATACGAAGCTCGAGCGCTTTCGTCGCACGGTTATAGCGCCCCACCGAGCCGCTGCCGAACGACCTGTTGTACTGCAACGCGGTAAAGATCGATGTCGCATTGCCTGTTATCGCGCTGCCCTGAAAGTCCGCGTGAGTGCCGATCGAGCCGATGCTCTGGCCATTCTGGTAAATCGCCACACCGCCCTCGTTCTCGTCCCACAACGACGACGTATAAATCACGCCCTCAGGCGCAACCCACATCGAGCGCGCGCCGTTGCCGACGTGCGCCGCGAGCGTGCCATAAGTATTGGCGAGCCAGTCGGTCGTGTATTGCGCATGACACACGCAGGCGAGCGCCATCAGCGCGAAGCCGAACAACGCGGCACCGATCCGTTTCGTGATCATCGACGATTGCCTCCAGCGGTACTTCGTTTGCGTCACAGCGTGCATGATTGCGCGCGGACGTTTCAATTCGAGAGTGCCGGATTACGCCTCGGCGAGAATCTGCTGGATAACCTGCTCGAACGTCTCGACAGGTTGGCCGCCGCTCACCAGGTAGCGGCGATTGAAGATGATCGCAGGTACCGACTGGATGCCATGCGATTGGAATTCCTGTTCTTCAGCGCGGACCTCGTCGGCGTAGTCGCCGTTTTGCAACACGTTGCGCGCCGCGTTGGCGTCCAGTCCCACCGTCTGGGCTGCTGCGACGAGCACGTCATGATTGCTCGGGTCGCGGCCCTCGGAATGATAGGCGCGCAGCAATTCAAGTTTGAGCGGCAACTGCTTGCCTTCAAGACCGGCCCAATGCAGCAGGCGGTGTGCATCGAAAGTGTTGTAGACATGCGTGCGCGGCCCGAAGTTAAAACCGACGCTTGCGCCGCGCTCGCGAATCATTGCTTGCGTCTGCGCAATCTGCTCGGGTGTGTGCCCATACTTCTTGCCCAGATAGTCGACGATCGCCTCGCCCTCGGGACTCATCTGCGGATTCAGTTCGAACGGATGCACGACGATCCGTGCATCAACGGCGTCTCCCAGGCGCGCCAACGCGAGTTGCAGCGAGGAAAGGCCGATGGCGCACCAGGGGCATGCGATATCGGAGACGAAATCAATTGTGAGCGGTTGGGACATGGCTTTCCTAGGGGCGATGGGGTAACAGGCGTATTGTTACCGATCCCGGCTACTCTCGCCTCCCAGCGCGGCAAGGAGGACCGCGGCGCAATTGCGCGCTATGCGCCGCGGGTCTTTCTGATCAGCAGACCGATGCCGCCTGCGATCCCGATACCGGCCAAAGCGCATAAAACGCCGCGGTGCCGAACCGCTAACATTTCCAGGCTCGCCGGTTTCGACTCGCTGTCAAAGCGTCCGTGGGCGCCATAGTCGCCGGACACTGGATCGAAGAGATTGCTGGGCGCGTCGGGGCTGAGCGGTTCATCGGTGAGTTGTCCCTCGTAGCCCGCCTTTGCCAGATATCTGTCGAGCAATCCCGGCGCGATGCGGTTTGCAAGAATCGCTTTGGCCGTCGGAAAGCCGACCCATACCTCGCGCCGTTTATGCGTTGCGGCGAAATAGATAGCCCGTGCAGCCACTTCCGGTTGGAAAATCGGCGCGACGGGTTTTGCTTTCCTACCCATCTTGTTGAGCGCCCAGTCGAACTGCGGCGTATTCAGAGCCGGTAGATCGACCATGGTCAAATGCACATTGAGCCGGTCGTGAATGATCTCGGAACGCAGCGCGTCGGTGAAGCCGCGGACCGCGAACTTTGCTCCACAATAGATCGACTGTAGCGGCACCGAGCGATACCCCAGCGCGGAACCCACGTTGACAATCGTGCCGCGATTGCGCATACGCATCCGCGATAGCGCGGCCATCGTGCCATGCACCTGGCCGAGATAGGTCACCTTGGTACCCCGCTCGAATTCCTGCGCGGTGAGCTTCGACACCGGCGCGAAGACGGTGGCCATTGCGACATTGACCCATACGTCGATAGGGCCAAGTTCCGCTTCCGTGCGCGTGGCGGCTTCTTCTACACGCTCCGCATCGGCGACATCGGTCGGAATGGCTAGTGCGCGGACACCATATGCGCGCTGGATCTCGTCGGCGGCGCGCGCGAGCCGCGCCGTGTCGCGCGAAAGCAATGCGACATCGTAGCCATGCCGCGCAAATTCCTCCGCAGCCGCGCGCCCAACTCCCGCACCCGCTCCGGTCACGACGACAACTTTATTCATGGCGAACCCCTTTGCACCGCGCGCGCATCGCATTTTTGCCCAGCGATGCAGCAAAAAGCGAGCCCACTTCATCCGGACGGCACCGTTAATTCTTTCTGCATGAAAGAACGCGGAACGCGCTTTGCAACCCTGTCTGGATCTACGTCAGGATTACTTTTGCGAGGAGCTGTCCATGTCCATCACCGTCGGCGACTTTATTATCGAGCGACTGCAGGCGTGGGGTGTGCGCCGGATTTTTGGCTACCCTGGCGACGGCATCAATGGCGTATTCGGTGCGTTGAATCGCGCACAAACGGAAGCCAAAAAGCATCGCAAGAACACGGATCAACCGGAACCGATCGAATTCATTCAGGTTCGTCATGAGGAAATGGCGGCCTTCATGGCATCGGCCCATGCGAAATTCACCGGTGAACTCGGAGTTTGCATCGCGACGTCCGGGCCCGGCGCATCGCACCTCGTCACGGGACTCTACGACGCCCGGATGGACCACATGCCCGTGCTGGCGATAACGGGCCAGCAGGCACGTTCAGCACTCGGCGGTCATTATCAGCAGGAGGTTGATCTCGTCTCGCTGTTCAAGGATGTCGCAGGGGCGTTCGTCCAGCAGGCCTCGGTGCCCGCGCAAGTGCGCCATCTCGTGGATCGCGCGATACGTACCGCACTTTCCGAGCGCATGGTGACCGCGCTCGTACTGCCCAACGACTTGCAGGACTTGCCTTACGAGCCGCCCGCGCGCAAGCATGGCACGTTGCATTCGGGCGTCGGCTATCGCGCGCCGCGTCTCGTTCCACAGGCGGAAGATCTTCAACAGGCCGCGGACGTACTCAACGCCGGCAAGAAAGTCGCGATACTCGTCGGCGCCGGCGCATTGCACGCAACCGATGAAGTCATCGCCGTCGCTGAAAAGCTCGGTGCGGGCGTCGCGAAGGCGCTGCTCGGCAAAGCCGCGCTGCCCGACGATCTGCCGTGGGTCACCGGATCGATCGGTCTGCTCGGCACCAAGCCGAGCTACGACCTCATGACCGAGTGCGATACGTTGCTGATGATCGGCTCGGGCTTTCCATACTCGGAGTTTCTGCCGAAGGAAGGCGCGGCGCGCGGTGTACAGATCGACCTGAAGGCCGACATGCTGAGTCTGCGTTATCCGATGGAAGTGAATCTTGTCGGCGATAGCGTGGAAACGCTGCGCGAGCTGCTCCCGTTGCTCGAACACAAGCAGGACCGCGCATGGCGCAAAACGATCGAAGGCTGGACTGCCGACTGGTGGAAGACGCTCGACAAGCGCGCGCACGAGCCAGGCAAGGACGCAGTCAATCCGCAACGCACCGTATGGGAACTGTCGCCACGCGTTCCGTCGAATGCCATTGTGACTAGCGATTCGGGCTCCTGCGCGAACTGGTATGCACGTGATCTCAAAGTGCAGCGCGGCATGATGTGCTCGCTGTCCGGAGGACTTGCGTCGATGGGCGCGGCCGTGCCCTATGCGATTGCCGCGAAATTCGCTTATCCCGAGCGCCCCGTGATCGCATTGGTCGGCGACGGCGCGATGCAAATGAACAACATGGCCGAACTCATCACCGTATCGAAGTACTGGAAAGGCTGGGCCGATCCGCGCTGGATCTGCATGGTGCTGAACAATCAGGACCTGAACCAGGTCACGTGGGAACAGCGCGTGATGGAAGGCGACCCGAAATTCGAGGCTTCACAGGACATTCCTTCCGTGCCATATCACAAGTTCGCGGAATTGATCGGCCTGAAAGGCATTTATGTCGACGACGCGGAGCAGATGGGCGCCGCCTGGGACATAGCGCTTGCCGCTGATCGTCCCGTCGTGATCGAGGTGAAGGCCGACCCGAACATTGCGCCGTTGCCGCCGCATATCACGCTGGCACAGGCCAAGGCATTTGCATCGACTTTGCTAAAGGGCGATCCGGACGAAGGCAACGTAATCGTGCAGACCGCCAAGCAGGTGCTTGGCGCAGTGCTGCCGGGTCACCACGACGAGTAAGCGTGCGGCGCTGGGGATTCATTACGTGCGGGCGGTAAATCGCATAGCCGACCCGCTGTGCGCTAAGAATTGAAAGTGTCATTTCGGAAGGCATGCCGAATGCTGCCCGAAAGAAATCGTCAACTACTCTTAGAAGGAGGGCCGCGTCGTGAAGCTCTATTACTCACCAGGCGCGTGCAGTCTGGCCGATCACATTGCCATGCACGAAGCAGGTATGGATTTCGACCGCGTGCGCGTCGACCTCAAAACGAAAACGACTGAGACGGGTCAAGATTTCAATGAAATCAACCCGAAGAGCTATGTGCCGACAGTCGAATTCGACGACGGTCAACGTCTTACAGAAAACGTCGCAATCCTCTCATGGGTCGCGCAACGCAAGCCGTCACTGTCACCGTCGGGCGAGTTAGGCGCGACACGTCTGGTGGAGATGCTGGCCTTTATTTCAACGGAATTGCACAAGCAATTCGGCCGCGTATTCAAACCCGCGTCGGATGAAGAAGCGAGCGCCGCGAGAGAGAAACTGGGCCAGCGTTTCCAGCTCGTTTCTACCATGCTGAAGGGCGACTATCTGTTCGGTGCAGATGCGAGCGTGGCGGACGCGTACCTGTTCACAATGCTTCTATGGGCCAAAAAAGTGAACATCGAGGTGCCGCAAAAACTCGCGGACTTCGCACAACGCATGCGGACGCGGCCCGCGGTACAACTCGCGTTGAAACACGAAGGGATCGAATAAGGCGCATGCCAGCGTTTGGGCGGCGAGCCCGCCCGTTTTTCGAGCTGACTGCGAAAACGCAGCCGTTGTCGATCGCCTATATCGTCACGCTGTTCGCGCTGATTCTGGTTTTCGAACTGCTGCCGTATTTCGAAGAACTATGGCGCGGCCTGCGCAGCCGCCGACGTGGTTTTGCAGCGGCGGATGCGAGCGGTCACAGCTCGCCGTAATATCTACTCGGCGTTCGAACCGTCAAACTGCACGATCTCGATCCAGTTGGCGCCCTTACCCACCGGATATTGCCCCAGCGTGCTCAACGCGCCGGTCTCCCGGTCGAAGGCGGAATGCCGACACGGCATCCGTCATCGACTGAGCCTGATGCTCGAGAGCGTTCGCGGCGGCCGCAGCCTCTTCGACGAGGGTTGCATTCTGTTGCGTCACCTGATCCATCTGGCTCACGGCTTTGCCGACCTGCTCGATGCCCGCCTGTCCCACGAATCTGGGCGCCGACGCGAAAGCACGCGTTTCGACGTCAGCGCGATCGAAGGTTCGCTGCGCGCTAGCGACCGCCGAATCGCGAGTGGCGAGATCGTCGCGCTCCTTCAGCGCCGCGTAAGCGCGAGTAAGGGCTGCCCGGGTACGAGTGCTGTCTTTATAGCCGTCGTTGGCGAGTATCTCCTGAGTGGCAATCTCCTGAAGCCGCTGCGCGTTTCTCGTTCGAGCGGCCAAGCGCGAAGACACCAACCACGCCGCCAAACGTGATCATCGCGGCAAACAGGACCAGTACTGCGAGTAAGCTGTTTTTCACTGTGAAATCGCGCATGCTTTTCGAACCCGTTCGTTGTCTGTTGCTCTTTGGTTATTAACGGCAAAAGATGCGTGAACTTGAAATGCGGCCGGCCCCGCGCGGCGCCGCAACGGCACCCCTGCTGCATGTGCGGCCTTGCCCTGTCCGGCCTGAGGCCGCGCTTTACTGGCGGACCGACTCTGGCGCACAATTCAGCCGAAACGGCTGTCCACCGCCATTTCCGTGCTGCCGATTATTCGCAGCCTCCTGCCAATCCGGCAGCGTAGCGACGTGCTGCACCGTGCGTCTTTCTAATCGGACACCTCATGAGCGACAAAACCTCTGGTAAGCGTGAAGATCTGCTGGCAGGCGGCAGCCGTCACCACCAGATCTTTCCCAGGCTGAACGACGCGCAGTTTGCGGTACTGGAACGATACGGCGAGCGGCGCAAGCTTACCGCCGGCGAGGTATTGTTCACCGAAGGTGATCGCCACATTCCGATGTTTGCGATTGTGTCAGGCACCATCGAAGCGACGCGCGGCAGCGGCGAGAACCTGCATGTTCTCGGTACTCACGGGCCCGGCAGCTTTACCGGCGAAGTCGGCACGCTTGCGGGGCGCGGTGCGGTGGCGTCTGCACGCGCAACGAGCGATTGCGAGGTCATCGTGATCGACGAGGAGTCGCTGCGCGCACTCGTGGTTGCCGAAGCGGAACTGAGCGAGACGATCATGCGCGCCTATATCCTGCGCCGCGTCGCGTACATTCAGGATCAAAACGGCGGCGTGGTCGTGATCGGCAGTTCCGGCTCTTTCCCGACACTCGTATTGCGGCACTTCCTGAGCCGCAACGCGCAACCGTCGGCATACTTCGACATTGCCGAGCATGAAGAGGCCAGAGTATTGCTCGAGCGCTATGGCGCGACCGACGAAGATCTGCCGGTACTCGTCACGTTGCAGGGCACCGTCCTGAAGCGACCGACGAATCGCGCCGTTGCGGACGCGATTGGCCTGAGCCCCGACGGATTGAATGGCGAGCGATTCGACGTGGTGGTGGTCGGCGCGGGACCCGCCGGTCTTGCGGCGGCCGTGTATGCGGCATCGGAAGGACTGCGGGTTGCGGTTCTAGACACCAAGGCGCCCGGTGGCCAGGCGGGCACCAGCTCGAAGATCGAGAATTACTTCGGCTTTCCGACCGGCATCTCCGGTCAGGCACTTGCGGGGCGCGGCCTGTCGCAATGCCGGAAGTTCGGTGCGGAAGTCGGCGTGCCGATCGAGGCACTCGGTATCGAGTGCGACAAAGGACAGCCGTTTCATATTCGCCTGAATTACGACGAGCATGTTTATGCCCGCGCCGTTGTGATCGCGACCGGCGCGCGTTATCGCAAGCCGGAGCTTGCACGCCTCGAGGATTTCCAGGGTCGCGGCGTCTATTACAGCGCGACGTTTATGGAAGCCGCGTTTTGCGGGAATGAAGAACTCGTGATTGTGGGCGGAGGCAATTCGGCAGGACAGGCAGCGGTCTTTCTCTCCGGATTCGCCCGCCACGTGCATATCGTGATTCGCGGCGAAGGACTCAACGCGAGCATGTGCAACTACCTGATCCGGCGGATCGAAGCGGCGCCGAACATCACGGTTCACGTGCGGACGCAGATCGTCGCGCTAAATGGTGAAGAACATCTCGAGTCCATTCAGTGGAACCAGCAGGGGCGAATCGAGGAAAAGGCTATCCGGCACGTGTTCCTGTTTCTCGGCGCGCAGCCAAGCACCGGCTGGCTTGGCGACTGCGTCGAACTGGACAAGAATGGCTTTGTGCTGACCGGTCCCGATGTCGCTCACAAGTGGACGTCGGAACGCCCCGCGCATTTCCTCGAAACCAGCAGGCCCGGCATTTTCGCAGTGGGCGACGTGCGCAGCGGTTCGGTGAAGAGAGTCGCGGCGGCCGTGGGGGAAGGCGCGGCCGCGATTCAGTCCCTACATCAGTACCTTGCACTCGACCCGTGACGTTCAATATTCGACGAGTATCGTCACGCGGCGATTCGCAGCATTGGCCGCCGCGTCGTTGCCGATAACCAGCGGAAAATTGTCGGCGCGGCCAATTGCGGCCATACGGTGCGCTTCAATGCCCTTGTCGGCGAAGAAGCGCACGACAGCCCCCGCACGAGCAGAAGACAGTTCCCAATTGGATTCGTATTTCGCCGTCGATATCGGCAAACTGTCCGTGTGCCCTTCAACCAGAACGTTGTTTCTTGCACGCTCGCGCAGTACCGTGGCGATCCGGTCCAGCACAGCGAACGATTCGGGTAAAAGGCGGGCATCGCCGGAGTTGAACAGTACTTTCGCGTTAATCGCAATTTCGACGCCTTGAGGCGTGTGCGAAATCGTGATCTGGCGGTTGTCCTGCAAAGGCTCAAGCAATGACAGAAGTTGCTTCTTTGCAGCTTCTTTTGCATCCGTTGCGGTAACGGGCGGCTGCACGTCGACAGCCTCCTTCACCGGGTGATGCTGCAGCGCTTTTATTTGCAGCTCGCTGTTTTTAGCGAGTTGCAAAACATACAGCGCAAGAAAGAGCACCATGAGCGTGGTGATCAGATCGGCGTATGAAAGCAGCCAGCGGTCCGACTGCTCGCCGCTATCGTGACCGTCGTGATGCCCTGTCTTGTTCGTCGGGAGACGCTTGCTGCCAGTGGATGTGCTCATACACGTGAGTCCGCCATGAATTGATGCTCGAGCATTGCCGAGCCACTAGCCGAGCAGTTCGGCGGATCGTTCGCGCACGTCGCCCGCCAGGCGCGTTTCGATGGTGTGCGGCGATTCCTTTCGCGAGATGGCGAGCAGGCCGTCGAGGTACAAACGCCTGAAGCGCAATTCGCTGTCCACCTGCGCGCGGATCTTTCCATATAGCGGCAGAAACACGAGGTTGGCCAAGGCCAAGCCATACAGCGTTGCAACGAACGCGACCGCAATGCCCTGCCCCAGTTGCGACGGTTCCAGCATATGCCCCGTCACCTGAATGAGGCCCAGCACCGCGCCGAGAATGCCGAAGGTCGGCGCATAACCGCCCGCCTGCTGCCAGATTCGCGCGGCCGCCGTGTGATTGCGCTCATAGGCATCGACCTCGCGTTGCAACGCATCTTCGAGCACTGCGGTCGACACGCCGTTTGCCAGCAACTCGAGACCTCGCTTGGCAAATGGGCTAATCCCGTTCGCGTCGATCGACTCGAACACCAGCATGCCGTTGAGTTTCGCCTGATCGCCCCATTCGAGCAGAACGGAGAGGCTCTCGCGATCCACTTGCCGTGCCTTGACAAAAGCAAAGCGCAATTGCTTCACGCCGTCATAGAACCGCGCCCACGTGTTCTGGATCATCACGGCCCCGAAGGTGCCGCCAAGCACGATGACAAACGCCTCCAGTTGAAAGAGAGATGTGAAGTTTCCGCCCTCGAGCGAGAAGCCCGCGACGATCGCCGTCAGGCCGAACACTACGCCAAATATCGTCAAAAGATCCATACGTCCTCGCGACCGGCTGCAGCAGCCTGCGAATTACAGTTAAACGTTGAAACATTGCGCCCGGTCTTGCGGACCGGGCGCCGCAAGCGTCAGGACTCAGCCGGCGCAGTATTCGCCACGTGCGACTTCAGCGCTCGCACCGTGTCGAGAAACCGCTGCTCGATTTCGATGATCTCGACCGGGTCGATCTTGATCTCTCGACGCATGACCCACGACACCTCTTTCTTTCTCGCTTCCGTCATCACGGATTGCAGGCGGTCGTCGATCGGCTGCCCTGCCGACGCGGATAGCAGTTTCGCGAGGTCATAGGTATCGAAAGCACTCACCGCTTCGAACAACGTGCGCTGATCGACAAACTCCAGATCGTCGAGCGACTTCAACTCGCCTGCGCCACGCGCGCTGCGGCGCGAGAAGTAACTGAGTCCCTTTTCCTCGACGTAGTTGAGTACCTTGGTCTTGCGGAAAGCGAAGATGTCCTCGGCGATCTCCGCGTGAGATAGCTTGTTCAGAATCACTTTCCGGTCGACGCCGATCAGGGCCTCCAGATCGCCGAGTTCGATCAGTTCGAGTTCGCTGCTGATCGAAACGTCGAGATCGTGGTCCGCCACCTGCTGCGCGCGCTCGGCGATTTTCACCGGGTCGAACGTGATGAGCTGCCGGCCCGTTGCGCCGTCACTCGCCGAATAGCGTCCAGACGTATTGTTCAGCCGCTCCGAGCGCCCCGCTTCGATGGACACGAGATTGAGCTTCTCCATGCGCTTGAGCATTGCCATCACATGCGGACGCGAATGGCCTGCAATCGCGTTGCACTTCTTGATGACTTCCGAAAGCGGAATCGAGATCTCCTCGTTTTGAGGACGGCGCGCGCGTCCATCGAATCTGTCGCTCGATTCGGCTCCGGCCATCAAGGAAAGAACGTGCGCGTAGGAGAGAACGCCGGGTAGGAAATCGGCATGTGTATTGGTCGCGAGAATGTCGTCCTTCTTTTTGACGCGACGGATCATCGTGCGCACGATATGGCGCAGCAGCGGCGAGACACGCTCGAGTTCTTCTTCGACAATGCCGCCCGCGATGGCGGTGAGTTGACAGAAGCTTAGTGCCTTTGCGGTGTGTGCTCGCGGCTCGGGCGGCAACAACGCCGCTTCGCCGAAAAATTCGCCTTTGCCGAGCGTAGCCAGAATGACCTTTTTTTCGTCGCACTGGGTGGAGATTTCGACTTTGCCATCTGCAATGACGTAGATGACTGCGTCACCCAGGAAGCCTTCTGAATAGATGACTTCCCCCGGAGCCGCCGTGCGCGTCCATGGCGTGCGTTGTTGGTTCAAGATTGGTACCCCCGATGAGCTTTTTGGTCCAGCGCGTGCCTTCTTCAAGCACGAGTCAGTTTGACGGTCTGACATATTTCACTAGATAACGACAAGCCCATCCCAATCTTTAGTGAGGGGAAACGTGACGCCAATCGCGCAAACGTTTGCCGTTCGTACTGTCAGGCCCGATACGCGCCGCTGGATTTTCTATTTCTTCAGGCACGCGCCTGCAAGGTCATCGGGTGGCCGCTCTAGCCCTTTGTCGCGCCGAATGTCAAGCCTGCGACGAAGTGCTTCTGCATCGCGAAGAACATCGCGACGGAAGGCAGTGCAGCGAGGATCGAGCCGGCGGACACGAGGTTCCATGCGGTCGTCCATTGCCCCTTCAACGCGGCAACACCGACAGTGATCGGCGCGGCATCGTCGCCTTGCGTCAGGCACAGCGCCCAGAAATAGTCGTTCCACACGAAGGTGAACACGAGAATCGCCAATGCGGCGAGCGCGGGCCGTATCAGCGGAAGCACGATCCTGAAGAACACCGTCCACTCGTTCGCACCTTCGATCCGCGCCGCCTCGACCAGTTCGAACGGCAACTGCTTGATGAAGTTGCGCAGAAAGAGCGCGCAAAAACCCGTCTGAAACGACACGTGAAAAAGGATCAGAGCGCTTACCGTGTTGAACACGCCGAGTTGCAACGACAGATCGCGTACCGGGATCATCAATACCTGCACAGGCACGAAGTTGCCTGCGACAAAAGTAGCGAACACCGAGGAATTACCCCGAAAACGGTAAATCGCAAGTGCAAAGCCGGCCATTGCGGCGAGTGCAATGGAACCGACCACCGCGGGCACGGTAATCAGCACGCTGTTCCAGAAGTAATGCAACATCGGCGAAGTGGTCAGCGCCTCGCGATAATTCTCGAACAGCGCAAAATGCTTCGGCCATCCCCAGTAGTTGCCCTCGCTGAGTTCTTCACTCGAGCGTATCGACGTGACGAGCACTGCGATCATCGGTAGTAGCCAGATCAGCAATGCGATCGGCAGCGTCAGTTTGTAGACGCGGCGCGTTGCCGGTTTCCGCTTGTCGATTGGAATTGGAAACATGGTTGGCTCCTTATTGCTCGGCGCGCAGCATCCGCCGCAAGTGATAGACGATGTACACCAGCATGATGCCGAACAGCACGACAGCCACCGCCGCCGAATAGCCGATGCGATAGTACTTGATTGCCTGGTCGTACATGTAATAAGCGAGCACGGTCGAGCTTTCGAAAGGACCGCCGCCCGTCATCACCGAGATCAGATCGAAACTACGCAATGCGCCGATGATCGTGACGACGATCGCCATAAAGGTGGTGGGCCGCAATTGCGGCAAGATCACATGCCACAGCATTGACCAGCCGCGCGCGCCTTCCATGCGCGCCGCCTCGATCTGCTCCGCGTTCAGCGAAGTAAGACCGGTCAGATAAAGGATCATGCAATAGGCCGTTTGCGGCCATAGTGCGGCGAACACGATGCCGGGAGTCGCATAGCGCGGATCGCCGAGTACTGGCACACCGTGGCCGAGGATCAGCGCGAGCAGGCCGAATGTCGGATCGTAGAACCACGAGAAGATCAGCCCGACCACCACGCCGGACAATACGAACGGCGCAAAGAAGAGCGACTTGACAATCCGGATGCCGGCCACTGCCTGATTCAGATACAAGGCGACGCCGAGTCCCATCGGCGGTGCGAGCAGAAACAGCAAGAGCCAGATAAGGTTGTTCTTCAGCGCCGTATAGAACGTCTGCGTGTGGAACAACTCGGTGTAATTGGCGAGGCCGACGAAAGTCGGCTCCGTCATGCCGTCCCAGTTGAAGAAGCTCAGGCGTATGGTCGACAGAATCGGCCAGATCACATAAATGGCCACCATCACACAAGCGGGCGCGAGAAACAGAAAAGCTGCGCGTCGTTGACGCCGTGCAGTAGGCGAAGGACGGCGCCCGCGCGCCCGCACGTTCGGCGCGTGGCCGCGCGTTGTGCCGCCGGGCGCAGGCAGCGACGAGCCGCCCGGATCAGCGGGGCCGCCCACAGTGTGACGAGTGACGGACTGCGACAAAATCATTCTCCTGTCGACCAGAGTTAGTGCTTTAGCACTTACTCTGGTCCCATGCACAGCGGTCGACCAGAGTTGACGCTTTAGCGTCTTACTCTGGTCCCATGCACTACTTCTTGTAAATGCGCTTGCGCGTCTGCTCCAGCTGCGCGAGTACGCTGTCGAGCTTCGACGGATCGGAGACGAACTGCTGCATCCCCTTCATGCCTTCATCCGCCATTTCCTTCGTCATGTCGCGATCGTAGAACTGTGCAATGCCGCCTTTCGTATTAGCAAGAATCTGGAAGCCGATCCTGGAGATCGGATCTTCCGGCTCGGGCGACTTGCTGTTCGCCGACAGCGAACCCAGACCGGCAGCGAGCTTCGCGCCGATTTCAGGCGTCTCGACAAACGCGAGGAACGTGTGAGCGTCCGCCTTGTTCTTCGCCTTCGACGGGATATGCAGCGATTCGACCGGACCGTCTTCGGCGGTCGGCACGTTGGCGTCGATAATCGGGAACTGGAAATAGCTCATTTCCGGCTTCACATTCGGCGGGAAACCTGCGGTGATGAAGGTGCCCATCAGCATCATCGCCGCCTTGCCCTGGAACAGGAACGGCTGCACCGAATCGAGATCGTAGGACAGGGAGTTGTCGATGAAATAGCCCGCGTCGATCAACTGCTTCCACGTCGTATAGACCTTCTTCACACGCGGATCGGTGTACGCAATTTCACCCGCCATCAGCTTCTGATGAAACGCATTGCCATTCAGCCGAAGATCGAGATAGTCGAACCAGCCGGCGAGCGTCCATGCATCGCGGCCCGCTACGGCAATCGGCGTAATGCCGGCGGCCTTCAGCTTCTTGCAGTCGTCGAGAAACTGATCCCACGTTTTCGGTTCGCCGGAGATGCCGGCCTTCTGGAACAGATCCTTGCGATAGAACATGCCCCAAGAGTAATACACCGTAGGCGCCGCATATTGCTTGCCTTTATACGACGACGCTTCCTTCGTCGATGCATACATGTCGTTCCAGCCGTTCTTCGCCCAGTCGCCGCTCAGGTCTTCAAAAAGGCCGCGCTGCGCGTAATACGCCATGCGCTCGCCGTCATGCCAGTTGACGATATCGGGCGCGACAGTGGAGAGCCAGCCGGGCAATTGCACTTTGTACGCTTCTTCGTCGATAAACGACACTTTCACGTCAATGCCGGGATGCGTCTTCTTGAATTCATCCACAACAGATTGCCAGACCGCGCGCTGACTCGCGCCTTTAAACGCGATGTTCGCGGTCAGCGTTCCGGCCTGCGCGGTGCTGACGACAGACGTTCCGAGAGCCGCCGCAGCGACCGCGAGTGCTAGCAGAACCTTGCGTGGTTTCATTTTCATGCTACCTGTCTCCTTGATTCCTTGATTTTGCGTCGTTGTCGTTACTGCATGGAATTCCGGCTTGCACATCGTCCCGCTACCTGTACCCGTCATCCGGCTCTATACACTGCCACGCCTTGTGGCTCGACCGCACGTGAGCCGATCACAAATGCGTCGTCTGCCACACCGCTAACCGTGTGCGCGGTGTCGCCGTAGTTGAACACATAGGTCAGCGCGCCGCGCCGGCTAATGCGGACGCTTTCGCCGAGCTGCATCGTTTCGACGCCTGCGCGTTGCGCGATCTGCTCGAAGAGCCGGACCGTCAGCGCATCGTTGAACAGGCTGGCGAGGTAATGGAACGCACCGCTACGCACATACGCGGGGTGGCCGTCGGCAAAACGCGCTAGTACGTCAAAAGCATTCGTTTCATTGCTTTCGATGAAATCGCGCCAGTGACGCGCGGCGCCGTCTTCAACACTCGCGTCTTGCGTACCGGCAAGCCGCACGGGCTCGGTCACGTTCGGCCGCATCGATTCGACGCGCCACACACGCAGCGGCAACACGTCGGCAAGCGCACCCGGCGGCAGGTTTGCGGGAATCTGCAAGTCCTGAGTCTTCGAGCCGGTGCGCGGCCCAAGCACGACCTGCGCGCCCGAGCTGGCAAGACGCGCGGGCAGGTCCGGCGGCACGACCGGCAGCGGCGGCACGACGATCAGACTGTAGCCGTCGAGCGATGCATCCACCGGCACGACATCGACATCGAGACCTAGTGCACGTAATGCCGAGTAGTACTCGAATGCGAAGCGTGGATAGTGAAAGTCCGCACCCTGCGGATGAATCTCGAACAGCCACTTCGCTTCATAGTCGTAGACAAGCGCCACTTTCGAACGGACCGCGGCATCGGCATGCGCATTAGCCGCGAGCACCGTGCGAATTTCCGAGGCCACTTGCACGGCCTCGCTACCGCCGACGTCGAGCCGGTTATCCGGTGTATTCAGGCCCGCGTGCATCTGCTCCTGCGCGAACGGTGCCTGACGCCAGCGGAAATACGACACGCAGCCCGCGCCGTGCGCGAACGCTTCCCAGCTCCACAGCCGTACCATGCCCGGCAATGGCGCCGGATTCCACAGCGCCCAGTTCACCGGACCCGGTTGTTGCTCCATTACCCAGAACGGCAGCTTCGACATGCCGCGATACACGTCGTGATTGAACGACGCGAAATCCGGATGACCGCTGCGCAGCCAGCGCGCTTTCACATCGGGCGCAAACCATTGTTCTTCCAGCGCGCCGAGCGGATAACTGTCCCACGCGGCAACGTCGAGATCGGCAGCAACCTTGTAGTGATCGAACTCGGTGAAGAGCTGCATGAAGTTATGCGCAACCGGGCGCCCCGGCGAATGCGCACGGATGATCTCAACCTGCATGCGGTTATAGCGCGCGACTTCGTCGGAGGCGAAGCGCCGGTAATCGAGCCGATGCGAAGGATGCGCCTCAGTCACAGTCGCCACCGGAGCGTCGATTTCGTCGAAGCTGCGGTACTCCATGCTCCAGAACACGGTGCCCCACGCGCGGTTTAATTCGTCGATCGTTTTGTAGCGTGCCTTCAGCCACTCGCGAAAACGCGCCACTGCTGCGGGCGAATAACTCACCA
This sequence comes from Paraburkholderia kirstenboschensis, assembly GCF_032806925.1. NCBI lineage: Bacteria > Pseudomonadati > Pseudomonadota > Betaproteobacteria > Burkholderiales > Burkholderiaceae > Paraburkholderia > Paraburkholderia kirstenboschensis. The sequence goes on from NZ_CP136512.1 coordinate 494,415, forward strand.
CCGTGTGATGACAGCCGAACTCGTTGTCGGTCTGCCAGTACGCAACGGCCGGATGTTTACCGTAACGCTTGGCAATTGCAGTGCAAATCTTCTGCGAGGCCGCGAAATACGACGGCGACGAAAAGTCATAGTGACGGCGCGAGCCGAACGCGCGCGGCCGGCCATCCGCGCCAATCGGCAAGATATCCGGATGGCGGTCGATCAGCCACTTCGGCGGTGTGGCGGTGGGCGTGCACATCACGACTTGCAAGCCTGCGGCGCCGAGCACTTCGATTGCCCGATCGAGCCAGGCCCAATCGTATTCGCCAGGCGTCGGCTCGATACGGCTCCACGCAAACTCGGCGATTCGCACCTGCTCGATACCGAGCGCTTTCATCCGGCGCGCGTCGTCTTCCCACATCGACTCGGGCCAGTGTTCCGGGTAATAACAGACTCCAAGGCGCATCCGAATGTCCTTTATGCATAGTGTTCGACGGATTCAAGCGAAGGGGCGGCGAAGCCGTCTTCGGTAAATAAGTGGGTGGCGTGGCGCGGTACGCGCAGGTTCGCGCGATCGCCGGGCGCGAGTCGCGTATCGCCCGGCGCTTTCGCGATCAGCGCGGCGCCGCCGGGTTGATCGAGGTGCACATAGCTGTGCTCGCCCAATTGTTCGACGAGTGAGACGGTGCGCGAAAGAACGGCGTCGCCGTGCGACGATGACGTGTCGATGAATTCGAGGTGTTCAGGACGCACGCCGAGCGTCACCGCCTGCGACATTTCGAGCGCGACACCATCCACCGGCACGCGGACGTTTTCGTGCGTATGGTCGAGCGTCACGGCAACGCCTTGCGCGTCGACAGAAGCGATACGTCCCGGCAAAAAGTTCATGCGCGGTGAACCGATGAACCCGGCGACGAAGCGGCTCCTGGGGCGGTGATACAACTCCAGCGGCGCGCCGATTTGCGCGATGCTGCCGTAACGTTCGGTGTCTTTCCCGGCATGCAACAAGACTATCTTGTCCGCGAGGGTCATCGCCTCGATCTGATCGTGCGTCACATAGACCACGCTCGCCTTCGCGAACTGCTTGTGCAGCCGCGCGATTTCGATACGCGTCTGGCCACGCAGCGTTGCGTCGAGATTGGAGAGTGGTTCGTCGAAGAGAAACACCCCGGGCTGGCGCACAATCGCGCGGCCAATTGCAACGCGCTGACGTTGACCGCCGGACAATGCTTTCGGCCTGCGCTCGAGCAGCGCCTCCAGTTGTAGAATTCGCGCGGCTTCACGCACCTTGCGGGCGATTTCATCTTTTGGGGTTTTGGAGAGCTTCAGCCCGAACGCCATGTTCTCGAACACGGTCATGTGCGGAAAGAGCGCGTAGCTTTGAAACACCATCGCTACGCCGCGCTGCGCCGCCGGCACGTCGTTCATGACCTCGCCGCCGATGAAGAGGTCGCCGTCGGTGAGATCTTCGAGCCCTGCGATCATGCGCAGCAACGTGGACTTGCCGCAGCCCGAGGGGCCAAGAAAGACGCAGAACTCGTTCTCGCCGATCTCGAGATCGACGTCGCGAATCACCGGCGCACCGTCGCCATATGCTTTCTGCACGCCCCTTAACGAAATGCTCGCCATCGCCTCGACTCCGTGATTTAATCGGCTCGACGGCGGAGATTAAGCGCTTAATCAGCAAAGCCTAAAAAATCGATCTTGCGATCGTCGGGCCTTGCCTGTCTCCGCTATCGTTTTGTCTGTGCGACAGATGGTGCCGCGCCTTGCCCGCCGATGCAAATGTCGGGCAACCATCCCAAATAATGAAGAGACATGCCAACACTTAGCGAAGTCGCACGTCATGCCGGTGTCACGCCCGCCACCGTATCGAATGTGCTGCGCAATCGCGGGCGCGTCGGCGAGAGCACGCGTCAACGCGTTCTCGAAGCCGTCGACGCGCTCGGCTACCGGCCGCACCTCGCCGCTCGCGCGCTAGCCGAAGGCCGCGCCCCGACGCTCGCTTTGATGGTGTCGAGCATCGCCAATCCGTTCTATCCCGAGTTCGCGCTGGCCGTCGAACGCGCGGCGCGCACGAGTGGGCATTTCGTAATAATTTGCAATACTAACGAAGATCCGCTGACGGGCCGCGCGTACCTCGACCAGATAGCCGGCACGCTTTCCGAGGGCGTGCTCGTGACCAACGCGAACCTACAATTCGCGGACCTTCACGTGACGGAATCGCGCGGCACTCCCGTGGTTTTGTGCATGTGGGAGCGACCCAACGAGCCACCGGGCCTGCCCTGCGTTGCAGTGGATTTTCGTCTGGCCGGCGAGCTTGCCGGACAGCATCTGCTCGAATTGGGACATCGGCGGATAGGTGCGATTGTCGGCAGCAAGGCTTCCGGCATTCATGCGGCCCGCTATGAAGGGTTCGTCGACGCGCTACGCGCGGCCGGCGTGCGCAAAAGCCGCGTCAAACATGCCGCGGATACGATCCAGGGCGGCTACAGCGCGGCGCGCGCGTTGCTCGAGGCCGATCCGCAACTGACTGCGATCTTCGCGACCAACGACCTGCCGGCGCTCGGCGCGATGCATGCCGCTGCCGACCTGGGCCTAGCCGTACCCGCTGATCTTTCCGTGATGGGCATCACCGACATCCAGCTCGCGCGCGAGTCGCGGCCTGCATTGACCACCGTGGCCGTGCCGACCGTCGAAGTCGCCGGGCTCGCGGTTTCGTTGCTGCGCGAGCTGATCGAATCGTCGTATGGACAGACGGGCCGCGGCGAGGCCAGTGTGCCGATGCGGGTTTCGTCGGCGCCGAAACTCGTGGTGCGTGCGTCCACTGGCAGACCACGCTCCTGCTGACCGCGAAAACAAGGCCATGAATTCAGGCGACGCGAGCCGTTCAGGCGTCCGCTTATGACGTGCGCTTACGACGTCCACCATGCCGCCAAAACGCATGAGTCAGCTTTCTGGTTGCTTTCATCAAAGCCAGGACTTTCCCCAATCCGTCCGCGGGGACGCTGCGTTGCACCATCAGTCACAACGCCCGCCACGTAAGGGTTTGCTGGCCTGCACAAGGTGCATCGCGCTCAGTCCCAATCCAACGTCATTCCTTGACGCGCGCCTCTCCGCCTGCTGTACTAAATCAACCAAAGTGATTTAGGCGAGATCTTTCGGGCTTATATCGACCGATCAGACGCGCCGCATTCCAGGTTGCGCTCGCGCAGCGTTCGCATGTGCAACCGCCAGCAGTTCCAAGAACGTCATTGCCAATAACCGGAGGAGCGTCCCATGAATCTGAATTCCCGCAGGCTTCCTGTCGCAAGGAAGATCGTCTCGATGTGCGTCGCGGCGTCGGCGGTCTGGTGCGCGAGCGCAAGTCAGGCAGCCGACCAGCCGGTCGTCGGCCTCATCACCAAGACCGACACCAATCCGTTCTTCGTGAAGATGAAGCAAGGCGCGGAGGCCGCAGCGTCGAAAGACGGCGCAAAGCTGATTACCGCAGCCGGCAGATTCGACGGCGATAACGCGAGCCAGGTGACGGCAATCGAAAACATGATGACGGCCGGCGCGAAAGCGATTCTGATCACTCCGAGCGATACGAAGGCGATCGTGCCGAGCATCAAGAAAGCGCGCGCCGCCGGCGTGATGGTGGTCGCGCTCGACACGCCGACGGATCCGCAAGACGCCACCGACGCCCTCTTCGCGACCGACAATTTCAAAGCCGGCGTGCTGATCGGCAAATACGCGAAGGCGGCGTTGAACGGCAAGCCCGCGAAGATCGCCACGCTCGACCTCGCACCCGGCGTTTCGGTGGGCGTGCTGCGTCATAACGGCTTTCTGGAAGGCTTCGGCGTGAAGCAAGGCGACCCTTCGATCGTATGCAGCCAGGACACGCGCGGCGATCAGGCGAAAGGCCAGACGGCGATGGAAAACTGCTTGCAGAAATCGCCGGATATCAACGTGGTCTACACGATCAACGAACCAGCGGCCGCGGGCGCGTATCGCGCGCTGAAAGCAGCGGGCAAGGACAAAAGCGTGATGATCGTCTCGATCGACGGCGGCTGTGAAGGCGTGCGCAACGTCAAGGCCGGTTCTATCGCCGCGACCTCGCAGCAGTACCCGCTGAAGATGGCCGCGCTCGGCGTAACAGCAGGCGTCGATTACGCGAAGACCGGCAAGAAGGTTTCCGGCTACCAGGACACGGGCGTGACGCTGATCACCGACAAGCCGATGTCCGGCATCGAAAGCAAGGATACGACCTTCGGCCTCGACAACTGCTGGGGCAACAAGTAACACGCACTGTACGGCGGCCCGCTCGCCGGGCCGCCGGATGATTCGCCGCGCGGCGCACGCCACGCTCATGTTTCGAGGACATCCATCATGTCGACTCCTTCCGCTCCCGCGGGCCATCCGCGCCATTTCTCCGACCGTCTGCCGTCGCTTGCCGAAGTCGGGCCGCTCATTGCGCTCGTGCTGGCCTGCGCTTTCTTCATTTCGCAGAGCAGCCGTTTCCTGTCGTTCCAGAACCTCTCGCTGATCCTTCAACAGACGATGGTCGTCGCAGTGATCGCAATCGGCCAGACGCTCATTGTGCTGACGGGCGGCATCGATCTCTCCTGCGGCATGGTGATGGCGTTCGGCTCCATCATCATGACGAAGTTCGCGGTGACGCTGGGCCTGCCGCCCGCACTCGCGATTCTGTGCGGTATCGGCGCGAGCACATTGTTCGGCATGCTTAACGGCGTGCTCATTACGCGCATCAAATTGCCGGCGTTCATCGTCACGCTCGGCACGCTGAACATTGCGTTCGCGCTCACGCAGATCTATTCGAATGCGGAAAGCGTGTCGAATCTGCCGGACGCAATCATGTTCTTCGGCAACACATTCAGGCTTGGACCCGCCGACGTCACTTACGGCACCGTCCTCACGTTGCTGATGTATCTGGCCACATGGTTCGTCTTGCGCGACACGGTTCCCGGCCGCCATCTATATGCACTCGGCAATAACGCCGAGGCCGCGCGGCTGATGGGTTTGTCGTCGCAGAAGATCCTGCTGACCGTCTACACGCTGGCCGGCGCGATGTACGGCATTGCTGCGTTGTTGTCGGTGTCGCGCACCGGCGTGGGCGATCCGCAAGCGGGCCAAACGGAGAACCTCGATAGCATCACGGCGGTCGTGCTCGGCGGCACGAGTCTCTTCGGCGGACGCGGGTCTATTGCGGGGACGCTGCTCGGCGCGCTGATTGTCGGCGTGTTCCGCAACGGCTTGACCCTGATCGGCGTTTCTTCGGTTTACCAGGTATTGATCACCGGCATGCTGGTGATTCTCGCGGTGGCCGCGGACAAACTCTCTCATCGCCGCGGTTGAGCACTCAATCGCAACCTTTTTGCATGTAGCCTGAGTGAGCGCTTTGGCTAACTCAGGCCGACAGGAGCCCGTCATGTCGACACCTACTTCCGCTTCCGCCGCGATGCCCGTACTGCAGGCGCGTGGCCTCGTCAAACGTTATGGCAATGTGACCGCGCTCGACGGCTGCGACTTCGAAGTGCTGCCCGGCGAGATTCTCGCAGTGATCGGCGACAACGGCGCCGGGAAATCCTCGTTGATCAAGGCACTTTCCGGCGCGACGGTGCCGGACGAAGGCGAGATTCTGCTCGACGGCAAGCCCGTCAAATTTCGCAGTCCGCTCGATGCACGCGCGCAAGGCATCGAGACCGTATATCAGGAACTGGCGGTCGCGCCGGCCATGAGCATTGCCGAAAATCTGTTTCTCGCGCGCGAGTTGGTCAAGCCCGGCTGGCGCGGTTCGATCTTCAAGATGATCGACAAGCGCCGCATGCTGGAGGAAGCGACCGCCCACATGAAGGACCTGCAAATCGGCATTCGCTCGATGCGTCAGGCGGTCGAAACGCTCTCCGGCGGTCAGCGCCAAGGGGTTGCCGTCGCGCGCAGCGCGGCATTCGCGCGGCACGTGGTGATTCTCGACGAGCCCACCGCCGCGCTCGGCGTGAAGGAAGGCAACATGGTGCTCGAACTGATTCGCCGCGTGCGCGACCGCGGGCTGCCGGTGATTCTCATCAGCCATAACATGCCGCACGTATTCGAAGTGGCGGACCGCATCCACATTCAGCGGCTTGGCCGGCGCGCCGCGCTCGTCAATACGAAAGACGTGCATATGTCGGAGGCCGTTGCGATCATGACTGGCGCAAAAGAGGCCGACGTCAAGGCGATTGCATGATGCAATCACATCGCTGAGGGGCTCATGAGCATGGACACCACAGGCGTGCGCCCGCCCCTCAAACGCACTGTCGGCTCGAACCAGGGCGGCATGCGGCAATTCAACGAGCGCATCGTGCTGCAGACAATCCGTCTGCATGGACCGTTGCCGAAGGCCGACGTGGGCCGTCTCACGCGTCTTTCAATGCAGACGGTGTCGATGATCGTCGATCGCCTGATCGACGATGGCCTGCTGGAAAAGCAGGCTCGAGTGCGCGGCAGGATCGGCCAGCCGTCGGTGCCGATCGCGTTGCGCGCGGACGGCGCATATACGATCGGCATCAAGGTAGGCCGCCGCAGTCTCGACGTACTGGCGATGGATTTCGCCGGCCGCGTGGTATGTCGCGATGTGTTCGAGTATCCGTACCCGGATCCGCGCACGCTGTTTCCCGCGCTCGAAAGCAAACTCGCGCGCGTGAATCAGGCGCTCGGCGCGAACGCGAGCAAAGTGGTCGGGGTGGGCGTGGCCGCGCCGTTGTGGCTCGGCGGCTGGCGCGACTTTCTCGGCGCGCCGCCCGACGCGCTCGACGCTTGGCACGAGATCGACTTGCGCTCGCGCATCGCGACCATGACGGGGCTACCGGTTGAGTTCGCGAAGGACACCACAGCCGCGTGCGCCGCAGAACTCGTGATGGGCCAAGGGCGCGGCATTCACAATTTTCTGTATCTGTTCGTCGGCACGTTCATTGGCGGCGGGCTCGTTATCGACGGCCGCCTGCATGGCGGGCCGCACGACAACGCCGGCGCGGTCGGCTCTATTCCGCTGCGCGACGGCGGAGCGCGCAAACCTGCGCGGCAACTGTTGCACGCGGCCTCCGGTTTCGTACTCGAACGCCTGTTGAGCGATGCGGGAAAACCGGCAGCCGCCGCGCACGATCATCGCGCGCTGTCGCCGGAAATGTGGCGGCATACCGAGGAATGGCTCGATAGCGCGTGCCCTGCGATCGCCAACGCGCTCACCAACGCCGCCGCGTTGCTGGACCTCGAAGCGGTCGTGATCGACGGCGAGCTGGACCGGCAAATGGTGCGCGAAATCATTCGCCGCACGGAGCGCGTGCTGGACCGATTCGAATGGGAAGGCATGGTGCGCCCGCAACTATTGGAAGGCGCAATTGGCGCCGACGCGCGTGCAATGGGTGGCGCAATTTTGCCGCTTTATGCGCACTTCGCGCCGGTGCACGAGCTGTTTCTCAAACCTGCGACAGAAGCCGCATATTGATGTGCCACGGCTGCATCAGTGCGCCGCGACCTTCTCCACAGAAACAGACGCGGTCTTTGCAGGCGCAGATTCGAGCAAGGGCTGCAACGCGGGCGCCATCGACTTCAGCAGTTGCACCGAAAGCGCACTGGTGAATTCGTAGTGGGCCGCGTAAGGTTCGTGCACCCACGCGGTCAGCGTGCCGTAAAAGCGGTCGCCGATGGCGAATACAAATGTCGCGCTGCGATTCACCTTGCGCGATTCAATGAGGCGCGCGCCTTTGGCGAATACGTTAAAGCGCTGATCGCCCGTACCTGTCTTGCCGTACACCTCCATGGTCCGGCCGTCCGGGAATGTAATGCCCTGCGCGAGACGCCGCGCCGTGCCGCCCGTCACGACATCGCGCAACATACCTTTGACGATCCCCGCAATTTCAGGCGAAAGCTGCTGTTGCGGAGTGACTGCCGCGCGCCGGAAATGCGTTTCGTACGGCGTGTCTTTCGCAAAGTCCAGTTGCGTGAGGCTCTCGGTCGGCACCTTGTTGCCGTCGTTTGCGATCAGGCCGATCAGTTGTGCAAGCGCTGCGGGTCTGTCACCGGATGCGCCGATTGCAGCGGCATACGAAGGCGTAAGCGTTGCAAACGGATAGCCGAGCGCCTGCCACGACTTGCCGATTGTGTCGTACGCGCGCAGTTCGACCATGCGTTTGATGCGGCGATCCTGCGTCGCGTGATAGCGCGTCTTGAAGAGCCACGAGTAGGTCGAGAGACGCACATCGCTGCTTGCGTTCTGGATGTCGTTGAGCGTGGCGTTCGGATGTTCGCGCAGATAGTTGAGCGTCCATAGTTCGAGCGGATGCACACTCGCGATGTAGCCACGATCGTTCAGATTGAAGCGGTCGATTCCGTACTTCGCGTAAAGGTTCGCGAGGTCTTCGTCGTCGAGCACGGAAGCGGCCGGCGTATTTTTCAGCGCGGCGCGCATTCTCAGGTTGAACGATGCGTTGGACTCGTCGGGCGCGACGCTGCGCAATACCGTGGCGACCTTTGGCGGCGATTTGCGCACACCGAGCAGCAGCAGCGCCAATGCCTGCTCGCGAGTTTTGCCGTGATACTTCGTGTAGAAACGATTCATGTACACGCGGCTTTCCTGATCGGCGAAACGCGTCAAATACATCTTGCGGATCGCCGGATCGCCGAGCCATTGCGACGACGGTCCAGTGGTTTGCACCATCTCGTAGTGGACGATGTCGCGCATCAACCGCACGAATACCAGATTCACCGAATGCTGGAACGCGCGACGAATCGTAAGAATGCGGCCGTTGTCGTCGGATTCGAAGTTGTTGAAGGTCTGCGCGCCGCCGCCTGTGTAGAAGGTTTCGCCGGGACTCGCGGAGTACTTGCGCTCCACGGCCGCATCGAGCATGGATTGCAGCGAGCGATCCTTGGTGTGCGAGAGATAGTCCAGCGCCCAGCGTGTCAATTGATCGCTCGGATCGGGCTTGATGGCTTTCAGCTCCGCCGCGCTGCGAGCAGCGTAACGTGCATGCAACTGGGACACGATCTGCAAATACGTCACCACCGTACGCAGTTTTGCAGTGGACCCGAGATTTAAACGCGCACCGGAATTGATGTCGAACGGCTGGTTCACGCTGTCCGTTTGCACACGCACGAGATTCGCTCCGTCGCGGCGCTCGAATAGCGTAAAGCTGTAGGCGATTTTCGACGGATCATCAGATGCGCGCAGCATTTCGAAGCCGACTAGGCCCGCGGCCTTCGCGCCGTCGCGTGTCGCGGCAGCGGCAAGCCGTTCGCTCACGGCCTGCTGCACCGCATTGTTCAGCGTGCCGGTGGCTTGCAGATCCAGCCGGTCGAGTTCGTAAAAGCTCGGAATGCCGAGCGCCGCGAGCAGGTTCGAGCGCATCGACGTGACGGCTTTGCGCGACACGAACGAGCCGGCGTTTTCAGCCGGTTTGCCCGCGCGGTGCAAATCGACCGTTGCAGAAAGCGCCGCATCGCGCAACGCGACGGAAATCACGCCGCCGTTCGCGAGCAGCCGCAAATAACTGTCGGTCAATCGTTCGAGTTCGGCATAACCGCGATGCAGGAAATGCGACGGCGCGCGCTGCGCGATCATCAGAGAAAGCACCTGACGGAATGCCTCGCCTTGCTGCGGCAAGTTCTCTGTGGTTGAAGGCGCGTTCAGTATCCGGTTCACATCCGCGAAATCGCGGCCGTACCACGCGGCGAGACCGTCACCCATGCCGCTGATTTCACCGACGCCGGGTTGCGCCGCGAGGGGGACCGAGTTCAGATAGTGCACGACGATCTGCCGACGCGCAGGCATGGTCTGCGGCCCGTTCAGATAGGCACGTACCGAAGCGGACGCAATCTGCCGCAGCTTCTCCGGCGGCGTCGCGGTGCGGCCGCCCGCGGAGTGGCGGAATTTTTCGATCTGCGTGGCGAGCGTGCTGCCGCCGGGCGCCGCCTGGTGATGGTTGAATACGCGTGCGCCCTGATCAGCCAGCGCGCGGCTAAAGCGACCCCAATCAATGGCGGGATTGCGGTTCGGTTGATCCGGATCGAGCAGATAGCGGTCTTCGATAAACAGAAGCGAGTTGACGATGACAGGCGGGATCGCCTCGAAGCTGTCGTACACGCGCCCCGGAAAACTCGCGCTAAAAAGAGGTGCGCCGGTGCCGTCGAACAGTTGCAAGCCGGCTTGGTCCTTCTCGGCGTACGGCAAGAAAAGGCTTCTATCCGCGAGCGAAAGCATGCGCTCCGAATCGCGCGCCTGAGCGGTGACTTCGAAGCCGCGCTGCAGCAAGCGCTGCTGCATTGACGGCAGCAGTGCGTAGCCCAGGCGGGTGTCGTACGGACCTTTGTCCGCCTCGGGAAAACGGATGGAATGGCTCGGACCATCGTCGACAGAAAAGCCGACGTCGCGTGTGAGTTCGGAGAGGTAGTGGGCCTGCAGCCGGGAAGTTTCTATTTCCAGCTGGCACAAGCGCGCGACCCACGCCAACCCTAACAACAACGCCGCCGCCAGCGCCCATTTGAACCACTTGCGGACCGAAGCGGTGCCGGTGGCGCGAAGCGGAAACCGAACCGATGGCCGATTCATGACTGCTCTCCCCGAACGGGCGCCAGCCTTTTCAATCCGACGCCCCTCGAAGCAGTGTAGCGCGCGGGCGCACGCGCAATTGGTGCGGATTTACCCCCAGTGTCGCCGCTACAACACCCCGCGCAAGAACATAGCAAAGCGCGAATTGCCGTGCGATATTCGACGTCTTCTCGTATTCTGAAAAACCGCTGACTCAGGCAAGTTTTCGCTTTGCGGCTGCACGGGCGAGTTTGCGCTTTGGCGTTGGCGCATGAGTAGGCGCCGACGTCGGCGCACGTTTTGACGGGCCGGCTTTTTCCGGCACGTTCTCCTGCACTCGCGTCTGCTGCCGCAGCAATTCGACGAAGCGCTCCGCCGGCGGCGACAGCACGCCGCCTTTACGCGTCACGACCCCGAACGTTTGCGAAGGCGACTTAAGCTCGACCGGCACGAGGCGCAGCATTTTTTGCCGAATAAACATGTCGGCAATGGCGGTCGGCAACAACGACACCAGATCCGCACTGCTTTGCAGCAGCGCGACGGTGACGAAAGTGGATGCAGTGGAGATCGGGTTATCGGGCATAGCCAACCCCGCAAGATCCATTTCGCGTTCGAGCAGCGCATGCAACGGCATATGCGATGGATACACCACCCAACGGTGATCCGCCAGGTCGCCCAGTTGGACTTCCTTTCGCGGCAGCGCTGGATGACCGTACCCGACCACGACGGACAACGGCTCGTCGGCGAGCGGACGATACTGGTATTTCGACGGATCCGCAGCCACGGCGGCCCGGCCGATCACGAGATCGAGGCGGCCGTCGTCGAGTTGGGCGAGCATGCGCGCACTCGTGTCCTCCACCACTTCGATAGAAAGGTTCGGCTGCCGCGCATGCAGTTGGTTGATGGCCGGAATCACGCATTCCGGAATCGCGCCCATGATCGCGCCGATCGCGAGGCGCCCGCCGTGCCCCGAGCGAATTTCGGCGACGTCCTGACACAGCGCGGCGAGATCTGTCGCCACGAGGCGAGCGTAGCGGATCACGCAATGCCCGAGCTGGTTCGGGATCATGCCGCTTTTCGAGCGCTCGAAAAGCGGCGCCTCGAACATGGATTCGAGTTCCTGCAATGCTTTGCTTGCGGCCGATTGGGTCATGGACATGATGCCCGCCGCTTTGTGCAACGACTTCTGGTCGTCGAGCGCGATCAGCAATTGCAGTTGCTTCATGCGCAGTTTGCCCAGCAAAACATTCAACGTATTTTTCATGGAAACGTCGGGTGAGTCGTAAAAGCGATCATAGGATGGAAACAATTCAATATACCTGTGTGCCGCGCAGCCGTATAGTCGGCGGTAATAGGCACCATGAGACCGCTTATCGCGCTTATCGCGCCTGAAGCGCGAATTACGATCGACAGAGACACTCCCACCGCCTCATTACTTCCCAGAGCGCCCACATCATGACTCGACCCGTTAATACCGCGGCAATGCGCGGCGTGTTCCCCGTTGCGCCCACCATTTTCGACGACGCCGGTCAGCTCGACCTGGAAGGCCAGAAGCGCTGCATCGACTTCATGATCGACGCGGGCTCGAATGGTCTGTGCATTCTCGCGAACTTCTCCGAGCAGTTCGCCCTTTCCGACGAAGAGCGTGAGACGCTGATGCACGTCGTGCTCGAACATGTTGCAGGCCGCGTACCCGTTATCGTCACGACCACGCATTTCAGTTCGCATCAATGCGCGGAACGTAGCCGCCGCGCGCAAGCAGCGGGCGCCGCGATGGTCATGATCATGCCGCCGTATCACGGCGCAACGATCCGCATCGGCGAGCGTGGCATTGAAGAGTTTTACCGCACAGTGTCCGACGCGATCGATATTCCAATCATGATTCAGGACGCGCCGGTCAGCGGCACGCCGTTGTCCGCGCCGTTTCTCGCCCGCATGGCCAATGAGATCGAACACGTGTCGTACTTCAAGATCGAAGTGCCGCAAGCGGCTAACAAGCTGCGCGAGCTCATTCAGTTAGGCGGCGACGCGATCGTGGGACCGTGGGACGGTGAGGAAGCAATTACGCTGATGGCCGATCTCGATGCAGGCGCAACCGGTTCGATGACAGGCGGCGGTTATGCCGACGGTATCCGGCTGATTGTCGACGCCTATGCGGCCGGCGACACCGAAGCCGCCGCCGCTCACTATCAGCAGTGGCTGCCACTGATCAACTGCGAGAACCGCCAGGGCGGCCTCGCATCGTGCAAGGCGCTGATGAAGGAAGGCGGCGTGATTCGCTCCGACGCGGTACGTCATCCGTTGCCGGCAATGCATCCGGCCACGCGCGAGGGATTGCTGAAAGTCGCGCGACGGCTCGATCCGCTGGTGCTGCGCTGGGCTCATTAGAGGCAATAGCGGAGGCAATAGCGGCGCGATATAAGGCCGAAGCGGCGCGCGGCTGGACGCGGACACGCGATTGCCGCTACGCTAGCCGCCATGGAAAGTTTTTACGAAGCCACCGTGACACGCTCGTCTGCCTATGCGCCGCTCGCCGGGCGACATAGTGCGAACGTGTGCATTGTCGGCGGCGGACTCGCGGGGCTGTCGACGGCGCTAGGTCTCGCTGAGCGAGGCGTGAAGAACGTCGCCGTGCTCGAAGCGCGGCAGGTCGGCTATGGTGCGTCCGGGCGCAATGGCGGCTTTGTGTTCGGCGGCTACAGCCTCGATTGTGCCGATCTGCTGAAAACGCTCGGCGCGGCTCGCGCGCGCGAGCTCTACGCGCTCCCCACCAACGCCGTCGATCTGATGCGGGCGCGTCTTGCGCGTTACCGCATAGATTGCGATGTCACCGACGCCGGCGTAATCCTCGCGAACTGGTTCGACGAACCCGCGCGGCTCGAAGCTCAGCGGCGTCTCATGCTGGATTCATTCGGCGTCGACTGGGAACCGGTGGCAGCCGAGCAACTTGCATCGCAACTGAAAACGCGCCGTTATCACGGCGGCCTGTTCGAGCGCAACGCGTTTCATTTTCATCCGCTGAAATACGTGCTTGGCGTGGCCGATGCAGCAGCTAGCGCCGGCGTGAGGATTCACGAGCAGTCGCCCGTCGTGCGTTTGCAGCGCGACGGCGCGGGCTTTGTTCTGCACACGCCGCAAGGCGTCGTCGACGCGCGGCACGTCGTGATCGCGGGCGGCGGATACGCACGCAACGTCTACGCGAGGGTGGAGCGCGCGGTGCTGCCCATCGCCACGTATGTGATGGCGACCGAGCCACTCGGCGCGCGACTTCACGATGCGATCGGCACGCGCGCGGCCGTCTACGACACCCGTTTCGCGTTCGACTATTACCGGCCGCTGCCCGACACGCGGATCCTCTGGGGCGGACGCATCTCGGTGCGCGACCGCGCGCCGGAGGTCATCGCCCGATTACTGAGGCGCGATCTGCTGAAGGTGTACCCGCAATTGCACGACGTGCGCGTCGACTACGCGTGGGGCGGCCTCATGAGCTATGCGCGCCACAAGATGCCGCAGATCGGTCGCAGCGCGGACGGCGTCTGGCATGCGGTCGGCTTTGGCGGACATGGCATGGCACCGACCACCGTGTCCGGCGAACTGCTGGCCGCGGCGATTGCGGGCGAGCGTCCGGTTCCGGAGGCATTCGCCGAGTTCGGCCTTACGCCCGCCTATGGCGCACTCGGTCTCGCCGCCGCGCAACTGACGTACACCGCGATGCAAACGCGCGACGTATTCGCCGCGCGCCGCAAGCGGGCTCGCGGCTCAGTCTGAAAAGACATCGCATCGGCGGCGAGCGCGCGCCTATGTCTGTACAGCTTACGGCGCCGCCGGTGCGGCGTGCCGAGGCGGCCCCGCGTCGATGCGGCCGGCTTCCGGGTACCTGCCCGAAACGGCCGTCAGACCACCACGATATGCCGTCTGTTACGCGTAAAACCCCGCGCCAGAGGCCATTTTCGCCATGCTAGAATGCGCGGTCACTGCCGCTCGAATACACAATGAAAAAGGGAAGCAAGGCCGCCGAGCCCGATACCAACGGCATCCCGTCCGACGCGCCGCGCAAGGACGCCCGACGTAGCGACGCCCGACGCAAGTACGATCCCGAGCAGACGAAGCGCAATATCCTCGACGTCGCAACCCAGGAGTTCTCCGCGATGGGACTGACGGGCGCGCGCGTCGATGCAATCGCGGAGCGCACCAACACCACCAAGCGCATGCTGTACTACTACTTCGGCAGCAAGGAAGGGTTGTACCAGGCGGTGCTGGAGAAGGTGTACGGCGACATTCGCGCGCTCGAACAGGATCTGCATGTCAGCGAACTCGACCCCGTCGCGGGCATGCGCGCGCTGGTCGAATTCACGTTCGACTACCACGACCGCCAGCGCGATTTCGTGCGTCTCGTCACGATCGAGAACATCAACGGCGCGAAGTATGTCGAGCAGGTCAAGAGCTTCAAAGGCCGCAACGTCACCGTCATTCACACAATCGAAGACCTGCTTGCGCGCGGTGTCGCGGCGGGCAAGTTTCGCAGCGACGTCGACGCGATCGACCTGCATCTGTTGATCAGTTCGCTGTGCTTTCATCGCGTCGGCAATCGTCATACGTTCGGCACGGCGTTTGGGCGCGATCCGTCACATCCCAGATTGCGCGCGCGTCACCGCGCAATGATCGTCGATGCAGTGCTGCGTTTCGTGCGCAAGGAAGATTGACGAGCCTCTTACAGTCCACTTCGCGGACCAATGAAAAAGGGACGTGGCCTGCGCCACGTCCCTTTTTTTCGCACTCGAACCAGCGCTCAATCCACCAGCACGATCCGCTTGATATCGCCGACGATAAAGATGTACGACAGCGCGCCAATCAATGCAATCACGCCGATGAACACCAGCGCGCCCACAAAAGACCCTGTCGCCGCGACGATAAAGCCGACCACGAGCGGCGTTACGATGCCGGCCAGATTCGCCGCGAAGTTGAAGATGCCGCCGGTCACGCCGAGCAGCCCATCGGGCGCGATATCCGACACCAGCGTCCAGCCGAGCGCAGCCATGCCCTGCGCGAAAAATGCGACTGACAGGATCGCGATCACCGCAACGTTGCTCTCCACATAATTGGCCAGAATGATCGTCGAGGCCAGCAGCAGGCCGGCGATGATCGGCAGCTTGCGCGCGACGTTTGCGGACTTGCCGCGGCGCAGCAGCCAGTCGGAGAAGAGCCCGCCGAACATCACGCCAATCGACGCCGCGATGAACGGCATGATCGCGAAGAAGCCGATCTTCAGCCAGCCCATATGACGTTCGGTGGCGAGGTAGGTCGGGAACCACGTGAGAAAGAACACGAGCGTCGAGTTGCCGGCGAACTGGCCGAGACAGATACCCGTCAATTGACGGTGCTTGAGCAGGCGGCCAATGGTGCGCCATTCAAAGCCGCTTTTCGCGGGCGCCGCTGCGGCGCCGCTATCCTTGTGACGCTGCGTGAGGCCGCCGCCTGCTTCGATATAGTCGAGCTCCGCCTGATTCGCCGACGGATGATCGCGCGGTTCGCGATACAGGAGCCACCAGATCGCGCCGAACACGATACCCACGCCGCCCACCACATAGAACAGCGAACGCCAGCCGAATGCGCCCATCAGCATGAACAGGAACGGGCTGAAAAACGCGAGGCCGATATATTCGCCGACGGTGTACGTGCCCGTTGCCATCGCTCGTTCGCTCTGCGGGAACCATGTCGCGACCACGCGGCTATTGGTCGGAAAACACGGCGCTTCCGAGACGCCGAGGCCGAGGCGAAACACGAACAGTCCGGCGATGCCGTGCACGAGCCCTTGCGCGAGCGTGCACAGGGACCAGAAGGTCATCGAGAGAAAGTAAGTGAGTTTGCTGCCGAAACGGTCCAGAAAGAGGCCGCCCGGAATCTGAGAGGCAACGTAGCTCCACGAGAAGACCGAGAACAGCAGCCCCATCATCGCGGCGTTGATGCCGAGTTCTTTGGTCAACTGCGGCGCGGCAATGCCGAGCACCGTGCGGTCGAGATAGTTGATCATCGTGCCGACGGCCAGCAGCCCCAGTATCTGGTAACGCGCGTTCGAGCGGCGCGCGGTGCTGGCACTTATGCTTGCGCCGGCCTGACGCGTGGCGTCGGCCGATCTGGTTTGAATCGATTGCGGCATGGGGTTGTAGTCTCCTCTCACTGATCATCTGGTCGTCTGTTCGTCATTTGCCGGTGTGCGCTACCGGTTAGCGTCCCAGCAACGACTGGAAATGCGTGTAGACGCGCTCTGCGTCGGGTTCGAGCCCGGTGAAAATGCGCATCGCGTCGACTGCCTGGTACACCGCCATGCCGCCGCCGCTCAGCGTGCGGCAGCCGAGCGCTTCGGCCGCCTGCAACAGCGCGGTGCGAATCGGGAAATAGACGATGTCGGCCACCCACAGATCGCTATGCAGCAATTCGGCAGGCAACGGTAGTCCCGGCAGTTTGGCCATGCCGGTCGGCGTCGCGTGAATCAGGCCGTCGGCGGCCGCGAGCGTTTCGCCGAGCGACGTGCCGGCAGTGACCGTCCGATCTGCAAAGCGCTTTTGCAATTCGGCTGCGAGCGACGCGGCGCGAGCGGCGTCGACATCGAACAGCGTGAGCGTTTGCGCGCCCATTGCGAGTGCTGCGTGAGCGACCGCCGCGCCCGCGCCGCCCGCGCCCAGTTGCACCACCCGGTCAAGCGCCACGTCCGGCAAACCGCGGCGGAACGCGCGGGCAAAACCGGACCAGTCCGTGTTGTGTCCGATCCGTTTGCCGTCCTTCAATAGCACGGTGTTGACTGCGCCCAGCGCGCGCGCATCGTCGGACAATTCGTCGAGTAGCGGAATGACGGCCTGCTTGCACGGATACGTTATGTTCAAACCGTTGAAGCCCATGCGTTCGGCCGCGACCAGCAGATCGGGCAGCGCTGCTACGTCGAGCTTCAACGCTTCCAGATCGATGCGGCGGTACACGTAATGCAAGCCGAGCTTACTGCCCTCCTCCTCGTGCATCGCAGGACTCAGCGAGCCGCCGATGCCCGATCCGATCAGACCGACCAGATAAGAATTTGCACTGGCCTGTGCGCTCGTTTTTGCATTCGCTTGTTCATTCATTGGCACGTTCATTTCGCCGCCCTATTCTTAAGGATGGTGGCCATCCGCTCCAGCGCGAGCACGTAGCCCTGCGTGCCGCAACCGACGATGATTGCATCCGCCACCGCCGACACATACGAGTGATGGCGGAACGGTTCACGGCGATGCACGTTTGAAATATGCACTTCGATGACGGGCTTTTCGATCGCGCTGAGCGCGTCGGCGATTGCCACCGACGTGTGCGTGTACGCAGCCGGATTGATGACGATGCCGTCGACCTTGGTGCGGGCTGCGTGAAGCCAGTCGATCAGTTGATGTTCCGCGTTCGACTGGCAGAAGTCGATTGAGAGATCGAGGCGCTCACCGGCGTCGCGGCAAAGTTTCGCGACGTCGTCGAGTGTTTCGGAGCCATAGATGGCCGGCTCGCGTGTGCCGAGCAGATTGAGGTTGGGTCCATTGAGGACCAGTACTGAAGCAAAACTCATGACATCGTCTCCTGTCGGCGGGAGTTAGCGCTTTAGCGCTTACTCCCGCCCCATGCAACGCAGTTGCAACAAACTCGAACAATGAAGCGGATCGCGGCAAGCGCAAAACGCTCCTCAACGTAAAGCGAAGTGTGCTCGCATGAGCCGCTTCCGTCATTCGGGGTTTATACGAATTTGTACCATCTAGTTAGTTTGTATAGACTGTCGGAAAATGCGCTTACTATGGACAGTTGCGGCCTGTCGCTTGCTGCAGGAGTAACGAACTAGCCCATTTTGCGCACCGCAACATCGCAGCGGCATGGCGCGTTCGATCCAACGGCACGCGCTCGCAATTGCCGTCCGACTGTTTTTGCAGGAGCTGTTCATGCAACGTTCGATTGCCACCGTATCGATCAGCGGTACCCTCTTAGAGAAGCTGACCGCGATCCAGGCGGCCGGCTTCGAGGGCGTCGAGATCTTCGAGAACGACTTGCTCTATTTCGACGGGTCTCCCGCCGACGTGCGGCGTATCGCCGAAGATCTCGGTCTGAAAATCATGCTGTTTCAGCCGTTCCGCGATTTCGACGGCGTGAGCGCCGAGCGTCTCGCGCGCAATCTGGACCGCGCGAAACGCAAATTCGACGTGATGCATGAACTGGGCACCGACCGCATTCTGGTATGCAGCAACGTGTCGCCGGATACCATCTGCGACGATGCGCTAATGACCGACCAGCTCGGCGCGCTCGCGGAAGCCGCGGAGGCGGCGGGCGTTGTCGCCGGTTATGAGGCGCTCGCGTGGGGTCGGTACGTCAAGACTTATCGGCACGCCTGGAAGCTCGTGAAGGCGGTGAATCACCGCAGTCTCGGACTCGTGCTCGACAGCTTTCACACGTTGTCGCTCAACGATACGGTGGACGCGATCGCCGAAATTCCGGGCGAGCGCATCGCGTTCGTGCAGATCGCGGACGCGCCCAAGCTCGCGATGGACGTGCTGGAATGGAGCCGCCATTACCGCTGCTTTCCGGGTCAGGGCGATTTCGACGTCGCCAACTTCACCGCGCAAGTCGTGAAGACGGGCTACAAGGGCCCGCTTTCGCTGGAGATTTTCAACGACGGCTTTCGCGCCGCGCCCACCAGCATCACGGCCGCGGACGGCCATCGCTCGCTGCTGTTTCTCGAGGAACAGACGCGTGCGTTGCTGCAAGCCGCGCGGCAGCCGGTCGGCGAGTTGTACGAATCGCCCGCGGCTCCCGCGCACGTCGGCTATCAGTTCCTGGAATTCGCAGTTGACGACACCACCCGCGCGCATCTCGCCGACTGGCTCGGCAAGCTGCGCTTCCGCCAGGCGGGCCAGCATCGTTCGAAAGATGTGACGCTGTATCAGCACGGTGCCGCTTCGATCGTGCTGAACGCGGAACCGGATTCGTTCGCCAATGCGTTCTTCCAGCAGCACGGCTTGTCGTTGTGCGCGTCGGCGTTTCGTGTGAATGACGCGAATCAGGCTTTCGAGCGCGCCGCCGGCTTCGGCTATGCGCCGTTCTCCGGCCAGATCGGCCCCAACGAACGCGTGCTTCCCGCCGTGCAGGCGCCAGACGGCAGCTTGAATTATTTCGTCGACGAAACGCCCGATCAGCCCACGCTGTTCGAAGCCGACTTCGTTCTCACGGATGTCAACGGGCCGGCCGAAGTGGGGCCGCTGACCCGCATCGATCACGTGTGCCTCG
Organism: Paraburkholderia kirstenboschensis; assembly: GCF_032806925.1. Classification (NCBI taxonomy): domain Bacteria; kingdom Pseudomonadati; phylum Pseudomonadota; class Betaproteobacteria; order Burkholderiales; family Burkholderiaceae; genus Paraburkholderia; species Paraburkholderia kirstenboschensis. The sequence continues at coordinate 514,243 of NZ_CP136512.1, forward strand.
CCGTGCCGGCGACTTCGCTCGATACATGGGTGCTGTTCCTGCGCACCGCCTTCGGCTTTCAGGCGGAGCCGGGCGTGCTCGTGCCCGATCCTTATGGCCTTGTGCGCAGCCGCGCGCTGCGCAGCCGCGACGGCTCGGTCCGCGTGGTGCTGAACGCTTCAGTCGATCACCATACTGCGGTGGCCGAAGCGCTGCATACCTATCATGGCTCGGGTTTGAATCACGTTGCGTTCAGCACGAGCGACATCTTCAGCGCGATCCCGGAATTCGTCGCCGATGGCTTGCCGGTGCTGCGCATCCCGCGTAATTACTACGACGATCTCGCCGCCCGCTACGCGCTGCCGGACGACATGCTGGAAGCGCTGCGCGAGCACAATATCCTCTATGACCGCGATGAACGCGGAGGCGAGTTTTTCCACGCTTACACGGAACAGCTCGATCAGCGCTTCTTCATGGAGATCGTCGAGCGGCGCGGCGGTTACGACGGCTACGGCGCGGGCAACGCGGCGGTGCGGCTCGCTGCGCAAGCGCAGCGGCGCAAATAGGCGGCACTCGCTGGCGTGTTGCGCGGACCGCGAACGCGAATCGCGAAACGTCGCGCCCCATCTATTGCAATGCGGATTGGGACGGTGCGGGCACGCGTCGTGCGGCATCCGCCGGGAGGGCGCCTTCGCCCCGATATAATGGCGCCTTGAGTCGCGGTCCGCGCCGCGCGGCCGCGTCGATACTTGGGTCGGGCGGTTCAAGCGGATGGGCTGGGCCGGCGGCTACGCCAGAGCAGCGCGCTCGCGACGCCTTTAACCCGAACCCGCGCCCACCGCCGGCCGAACGAAACGCCAGGAGAGATATGAAGAAGTTTGCCGTAGTCCTTTCAGTTCCCCTGCTTCTCAGCGCTTGCGCCTACTTTCAGAAGAACCCGGATGCCGGCGAGCCCGTCACGGACACCAATACGCAGCGCTCGGTCAACGATGTCGTCGCCTGCCTGACGCAATTGGCTTCTAACCATGATGCCGCGTTCAAATCCACGTCGATCCCGCAAGGCCAGATGCTGGACTTCGGCGATTCGAACATCATCAAGGTGCGCAGGGACAACGGAGCGACCACTTACCGTTTCTATGCGGGCAAGCGCCACGTGAACAATCTGTGGATCGAAACGGCGGGGAAAACCTGCGCGCCGTAAGCCGAGACTGCGCGCCGGCCGGCCGAAAAGCGCCGCCGTCAAGCGTTGGTAAGGTGCGCCGGTGCCATCTTCGTGTCACGGTGTTACAGGACAATGGGTCTTAAGAATCGTTTAAGACTTCGTCCGCATGATGCCTCGGACACTACCCCGCACGAGGTGCGCACCATGAACCAGCCCGAACCGAATACCAACGACACGCCCGCGCCAAGGCGTCCGACCATCCTGCGGCGTCTGCTGAGCCATCACGAACTGGCGACGTTGCTGCTTCTGCTGCACGCGCCTATCGACGCGTCGGCCAAACCCGAGATTCCGCAACTGCACGAAGCCGGCCTGATCGAAACGATCTCGAACGAAGCGGGCGGCTCGCGCATCCGCCTCACGCCCGAAGGTAACGCCGTGCTGCGTGGGCTGGGCGTCAAGTAGCGCACGCTTTACGCCTGCCATACGCCGTACCCTGCTTCGCGTAGTCCAATCGCCAGTTCCACTTCCATCTCCTGTGCGCCGCGATACGGCATGGGATTGAACACTTCATACAGCTCGGGCACCAGGCGCAGGCCATAGTCGCGCACATAGCGATTTGCCTGAATGCCGGCTTTATGCCGGTCGAAGCGCAGATCGGGATCAAGCCCGGTCATCCCCACATACACGCACGGCTTGTCGAACCGGTAATCCGGATTCGCGCGGCGAAAGCGCGCCTCGTTCCAGACCTTGTCGTCGAGCGCGACGACGTAGACATAGTAGTGATGCTTACGGCGAACCATATGCCGACGCTCAACTCCGCGAAGTGCCGTGCAGCAGCATCCGGTATTCGGTCGGCGTAACGCCGACGGTCGCCTTGAACTGACGCGTGAAGGCGCTGTGGTCCGTGTAGCCGCATAGTGCGGCGACATCGGTGACCTTGTCGTGCGAGACCAGCAGTGCCGTGGCGGCGTCAAGCCGTGTCTTCAGCAAAACCTGGCGCGGAGTCAGATGAAACACCTTGTGAAAATAGCGCTCCAACTGCGCGACGGACATGTCGGCCATCACCGCCAACTGCTTGAGATTCAACGGCTGCACATAGTTTTCCTGGATGAACTGCACCACCGCGGCGAGCCTGCTATAGGCCGGATGGCTGCTTTCGTCCGCTCTGAGATCGCGTGAAATGCCGGCAAGCCCCACGATCACGCCCGCGGCATCGCGCAACGGCTGCTTGGTGGTCAGACACCAGCCAGGCTGACGGCCTGGATAAAGATGTAGCTCCAGCTGATCGATCATCTGATTGCCGACATGGATCACTCCCTCGTCCTGCGCCGTGTAGATGCGGCCGAAGCGGCGTGGGAATACATCCTCAGCGGTCTTGCCCAACAACGCGGCCTTCTCCTTGAAACCGCAACGCGAAGCCAGCGTGCGGTTGACCAGCGCATAGCGCGCGTCCGCGTCTTTGACAAAGAAAACGACGTCGGGCAGCGCGTCGAACACGGGCTCCAACTGCCTGAAGTGCGACAGCATGCCGGACAACGTTGCTTCGTCAGGTGAAAACTGATGAGCCAGCGTGTTCATCGTGCGGGTCCCGTGGGTCCGAGCCGTTTATGAGAGCACAGGCGTAAGCGCTGCATGCCGGGCGGATGGCTTGCGGTCGATTCGCGGTGCATGCGCGGTCGATTATAAAGCGGCACGTTGGCCGACAATATCCGCTTGCCGGCGACGCGCGGTGCGAGTCATTCCACCTGCGGCGGGTGTTCGCCCGCCGCCATCAGCGTACCGATTTGCGCGGGACTAAAGGGTGGCCGCGGCGTCGCCGACGGCCAGCCGAAGTACACGCTCGCGGCGAGCCCGCATATCTTTCCCTGGCACGCGCCCATCCCGCAGCGGGTATGCAGCTTCCCATCCCGCCAATTGTCGAACACACGCACTTCTCCGACGCTCACGTCCTCGCAGCGGCACAGCAGGGTGTCGTCGGCGGGCGGCGTCTGCGCGGTCGGCTGCAATGCAAAGGCGGTTTCGATGCGCGCCGCAAAGCGGCGCCACCGCTCGCGCTGCACGTGCAGTGCGCTGCGATCCGACGTCGCGCCGCTCGCGGTCAGGCCCGCGAGCTCGCCTTCGACTGCCGCCAGTTCCGCGCCGCCGACGCCGGTGCATTCGCCGGCCGCGAGCACGCCGTCGACCGACGTGCACTGCGCGGCATCGACGACAATGCCGCCCGCTTCATCGATTGCACAGCCGAGCGCCTGGGCAAGCGTGACATTCGGCGCCAGTCCAAAGCCGCACGCGATGCGCTCGCAATCGAGCGTCGCGCTGCTACGCCCGCGCCGGATCGTCACCTGTTGGACGCGGCCCTCCCCGTGCGCCGCCTCCACCATGCTGCCGGTCCAGTAATGCACCCCGGCAAAGCCGCGCGACATGCTCACGGCTTGCCGCAGCTTGGCGGGTTCGCGTATCAGCGACGCGCCAAAGCGCAGCACATCGACGCTAGATGCCTGTTCGACAACCGCGAGCACCCGTGCGCCCGCCGCGCGCGCCGTGGCCAGCGCCGCGATCAGCAGCGGGCCGCTGCCGGCGATCACGACGCGCTCGCCGCGCACCGGCATGCCGCCTTTGATCAGCGCTTGCAGCGCGCCCGCGCCGGTTACGCCGGGCAAGGTCCAGCCCTCGAATGGCAGCAAGCGCTCGCGCGCACCGGTCGCGAGAATCAGGCGCCCGTATGTCAGACACAGACCGCCCTGTTCCGCCGATTCGACCAGCAGCCCTCGCGGCGGGAGCGGCGCGACCACGCGCGTCGATGCGAAATGCTTGACGTTGCTGCGGCGACTGAGATCGGCGAGCAGCTTTTGCAGCGGCGCATGCTGCGAATGGCCCGGACCTTGACGCCAGATCTGGCCGCCGGCGCGCGGGTTGTCGTCGAGCAACGCGACGCTCGCGCCTTCGCGCGCCGATGCAAGCGCCGCGTGGAGACCGGCCGGACCGGCGCCGATCACGATGACGTCGAAGTGCTGGGTCACGATGCGTCAGCCTTTACGTTGCGCTCGTTGTGGCCGTTGCTGTAAAGGTTTGGCGGGATGTGATGAGACTGTTCCGTCATCGTGCGGACGGCTTTTACGCACGGCCGGACCGATCGGTGCGGCAAATTCGCTGAAGATCCGACGTCGACGTGCTGCGTCATCTTCATGACTACTTTTTGCACGCGGCCGGGCTGGGATTTAGGCGAATTGCGGGCAGATCCGACGTAGAAGTGCCGCGTCAGCTTGATGACCGCCTCTCGCACGCAGCCTGGCCCGCGTTGCGGCGGATTGCAGGCACAAGCGACATGGAAGTGCCGAGTCATCGAACGCCCACGTTCTGCGTGCGCACGGTCTGGCCGTCGCGGCACAGCGTCTGACATGCGAGCGCATGCGCGCGGCCGTCTATCGTCACGCGGCATTCCTGGCAGACGCCCATGCCGCAGAACGCGGCTCGCGGCTCGCCGCCTACGGACACGCGCGTTGCGCTTTTCGCACCGGCGAGGACGAGCGCCGCAGCCACCGTGGTGCCGGCGTCCACCTCGATAGCGACGCCGTCGATATTCAAGCGAATGCGCGCCTCGCCGCTGTCAGTCATGCGCCACCTCATGCACGAAAACGAAACGGCTCGGCAGAAACGGCTCGACCGGAATGGCCGGCACGTTTCCGACGATTTGCGCCCCGAGCAACTTCGCAGTCGCCAGCGAAGTCGTCACGCCCAAACCTTCGTGACCGACGGCGAGCCACACGCCGGGCGCGTGCTTGCCGGCGGGACCGATCAGCGGCAGCCCATCCGGCGATGCCGCGCGAAAGCCGGTCCATGCGCGAATGCCGTTCAGTTGCGGCAGCATCGGCAGATAGTGAGCGGCACGTTGCAGCATTTGCGCGAGCACCGGCATCTCGACCGCCGGGTCGGTCGTGTGAAACTGACGGGACGAGCCGATCAGCACTTGCCCCGTAGGCCGCGGTTGCGCATTGAACGCGACGGACGTGCCGGTCGCATGATGCGCGCTCTTGATATACCCGAGCTCCAGCAACTGATGATGGATCAGTTCGGGATAGCGGTCGGTGATCAACAGGTGGCCTTTCTTCGGTTGCAGCGGCAGCCTCGGTATCAACTCCTGAGCGCCGAGGCCGTTCGCAACGATCACATGCGCCGCGCTGCGCCGCTCGCCGTTCGCAAGCATCACGCCGGCAGCATCGACTGAAATAACCCGCGCGCCGAGCCGCACGCTAATACTCGCGGATGCCGGCGACTGCGTCAGCAGCCACTGGGCCGCGGTCGGCGCGTAGACAATGCTGTCGTGCTCGATGCGCAAGCCCCCGACGAGCGACGCAGCAACCGCCGGTTCACACGCACGCAATGCGCTCGCGTCGAGCAGTTCCGCCGAAACGCCTTGCGCTTCGTAGGCGGCGTGCATTGCGCGGGCGGCCTGGAACTCTTCTTCGTCGGCGGCGAGCCAGAGCGTGCCGCAGCGCGCGAACGCATCGCGCGCACGCAACTGCGGCGCGAGGTACAGCCAGAGTTCGCGCGAGTAGCGCGACAGCGCGAACTCAGCAGGCGAGTCGTTCATCACGACGATATGGCCCATGCCCGCAGCCGTCGCGCCGCCGCCGATGCCTTGCGCGTCGAGCACCTCGACCCGCATGCCGAGCGCGGCGAGTTCGGCCGCGCACGCCGCGCCCACAATGCCCGCGCCGACGATCAACGCGTCCGCCGTCATACCGTGCGGATGCCCCACGCGAACGGATCGCGCTCGTCAAAGCAAAGCCGGCCTTCCGCCGTGATATGCGCGTGGCCGGTGATGGTGGCAATCACGGGGGCGCCGTCGGCTGAAAATGCTGGGGCGCCGTCGGTTGGAATTGCTGGGGCACCCTCGCGTGCAGAAAGCGCGGGCGCGCCGCCGCGGGGTGGAACAACTGGCACGCCGTCGCCGCCAGGAATCGCGGATGCGCCCTCGCCGGCACAGCCATAACTCGCCTCGAACACGCTGCCGATAATGCTCTCCTGCCGCCACACCGCCCCTTCGGCGAGCTTGCCGTCCGCCGCGAGACACGCAACTTTCGCGCTCGTGCCCGTGCCGCACGGCGAGCGGTCGTACGCATTGCCCGGGCACAGTACGAAGCTGCGGCTGTCGATGCCGTCGCGCGAGCCAGGCCCGAAGAGTTCGATATGGTCGATCAGCGCACCGTCCGCGCCGGTGATGCGCTGCGCGATCAGCGCGTCCCGGATTGCCGCGCTGAAGGCGGTCAACTCGGGAATGCGCGCAGCCTCCAGCGAATGGCCATGCTCCGCGACGAGAAAGAACCAGTTGCCGCCCCAGCCGATGTCGCCCGTCAGCACGCCATATCCCGGCACATCGACCGGAACCGCCTTGCGATAACGATAGGCGGGCACGTTGCGCACGGCGACGCTGCCGTCGCCATTGAGCGTCGCTTGCACGACGCCGACCGGCGTCTCGATCCGATGGCGGCCGGGTCCGATTCGCCCCATATGCGCGAGCGACACGACGAGGCCGATCGTTCCGTGACCGCACATGCCGAGATAGCCGACGTTGTTGAAGAAGATCACGCCGGCCGCGCATGAAGGGTCGTCGGGTTCGCACAGCAACGCGCCGACCACCACGTCCGAGCCGCGAGGTTCGGTGACGATGCCCGCGCGCCAGTCGTCGAAACGCGTGCGAAATACGTCGAGCCGTTGCGCCAGCGTTCCGCCGCCGAGTTCCGGGCCACCCGACACCACGAGGCGGGTCGGTTCACCGCCGGTGTGCGAGTCGATGATATTGAGCGTTTTCATGACGCACATGGTAGGAAGGGCGAACGCGGCAGTCTTGGTGAGCTTGCGCGTGGATTGTGACGATTTCGGCATAACGCCGCCCGACCACAGCACGAAATATGCGCGAAAGCGCGCCACTTTAAAACGGCGACTCTGGCGCATCGGCGGCGCCACGATCAGGGGCTCGGCTCGCTTGCCGCGCGTCCCCATTGCACACAGGTTCGCCTTCGCACGGGCTGCTGAACCCGCAGAAAATGTGCCGCCGATCAGCCTCTTCGCCCGCGAAATGAAACTGTCGTTATGCCGAAATCGTCATTCGCCACGCGCGATTGACGCAAGACGTCAGCGTTTTCGCTGCTTACACTGCGCTTGAACTCATCACATTCAGGAGAGCAGTCGTGGCGCATATCTGGGAAGGCGTATTGCCCGCAGTCACCACCAAGTTCAACGCGGATTTCAGCATAGACCGGGCGTGGACCGGCAAGAATATCGAAGCGCAGATCGACGCGGGCGTGGACGGCATCATCGTGTGCGGATCGCTCGGCGAAGCCTCGACGCTCTCGCTCGACGAAAAGCTCCAGGTGCTCGACATCGCAGTGGAAGCCTCTCGCGGCCGCGTGCCGGTGCTTCTGACCATTGCGGAAAACAGCACGCTCGACGCCTGCCGCCAGGCCGAAGCCGGCGGCCGGCGCGGCGCCAGCGGTTTCATGGTGCTGCCGGGACTGCGATATCTTTCGGACCGGCGCGAGACGCTACATCATTTCCGCAGTGTCGCCGACGCAAGCGCTCTCCCGCTGATGATCTATAACAATCCGCTCGCATACGGCGTCGACATGACGCCCGACATGTTCGCGGAAATCGCCGACGAAAAGAAAATCGTCGCCATCAAGGAATCGTGCGGCGACGTACGGCGCGTGACCGATCTGATCAACGCGGTCGGCGACCGCTTTGCCATTCTGTGCGGCGTCGACAATCTGGCGATGGAAGCCATACTAATGGGCGCGCATGGCTGGGTGGCCGGTCTCGTGTGCGCGTTTCCGCACGAGACGGTGGCGATCTACAAACTGCTGAAAGCGGGACGGCTTGAAGAAGCGCGGACGATCTACCGCTGGTTCGCCCCGCTGCTCGCGCTCGACGTCTCGCACAAGCTCGTTCAGAACATCAAGCTCGCCGAAACGATGGTCGGCCTCGGCACGGAACCGGTGCGCCCGCCGCGCCTCCCTCTTGCTGGCGAAGAGCGCGCGGCGGTGGAAGCGCTGATTCGGAAGGCCCTCGAAACGCGGCCGGAGTTGCCGCGCCGTTGAGCCCAGCCGCAAAGTTCAGGCGGCCTGCTTCTGCTCATGTACCGCCTGTTCCTGACGCAGATGCAGCAGCCTGTAGCCGCTCTTGTAAACAGGCTGCAAGCGGAACTCGTTTTGCGGCTCGATTTCGAGCAACAGGCGCAGCCGCGACACATGGCTGTCGATCGTGCGCGTGAACTCGCGGAACTCACGGCCCCATACCATCGCGAAGATGTGATCGCGCGACATCACGCGGCCAATGTTCGAGAAGAACAGCGAAGCCAGCCGGTATTGCGTGCCGGATAACGAGACCGGCTGACCGCGCAGCATGACGATCTGGCGATGAGTGTCGAATCGGTACGGGCCCACGTCGAAGCTCGAGGTGCTGAAGCGGTCCGGATAGGCGCGCCGCAGCAAGGCCGCGACGCGCTCCCGAAACTCCGCCGGCCGCACCGGAAGCGCGACGTAGTCGTCGGCGCCGTTGACGAACGCGCGCACCATGCTTTCTTCCGACGTGTCTCTCGACACGAAGATCACCGGCACGCGGTCGCCGCCGACCGCACGCGCCGTCCTCAACACCTCGGTGCCCGACAGACGGGTGCCGTGCCAGTCCAGCACGAGCAGATCCACGGTGGACCGGGCGAGCGTTTTCGACATGGTGAGACCGTCGTCGTAGCCCGCGCAGGTATGGCCGGCACTCGTCAGGATTTTTTCAATCGACTGACGCATGACGGGATCACGTTGAAGGATGGCAATGCGCATGGGATTACTCTTAACAGGTGGCGTGGACGCGATTCTCGAAGGCGCCTGGCCCCTATCCCATAGGATCAATCCGAATTTAACGCGCGCTCGGACGAATCGCATCGGCGAATGGCCGACGGACTACAACCGCCTTCGCATGACACGCGCGGCTCGCCCCAAGATCCGGAAAATTGCGGCATCGACGGAACTTTTCCCAATCTAATTAAGCACTTCCCGAAGCGAATCGCTTTCATCCTGTAAAATCCCGCGCTGGCTTCTTTCGTCATCGCGCCGCCCTACCCGGGCCGGCGCGTCGGTGTCCCGCGCTCTACCCAGCCGTTGCCACACTTCTCGCCCGACGACCGCCGCTTTTCCACGCGACGCGTGGTTTCCAATTCAAGACAACGACATAGCAATGCAAGCGACAAATCTGGGTGGAGCGCAGGCTGTCACCCCACGCCCTCTTGGGTGCAGCGACTATAAGACGCTCGGCCTCGCCGCTCTCGGCGGAGCGCTCGAGTTCTACGACTTCATCATTTTCGTGTTCTTCGCGCCGGCGATCGGCCAGTTGTTCTTCCCGGCCGCGATGCCGGACTGGCTGCGGCAGGTGCAGACCTTCGGCATCTTCGCCGCGGGCTACCTCGCGCGGCCGCTCGGCGGCATCATCATGGCGCACTTCGGCGATCTGTTCGGCCGCAAGCGCATGTTCACGCTGAGCGTGCTGCTCATGTCCGTGCCGACGCTGATGATGGGCGTGTTGCCCACCTACGCGAGCATCGGCGTGATGGCGCCCGTCCTGCTGCTGCTGTTTCGCGTGATGCAAGGCGCGGCGGTCGGCGGTGAAGTGCCGGGCGCGTGGGTGTTCGTCTCCGAGCACGTGCCGCAGCGGCACATCGGCTATGCGTGCGGCACGCTGACGGCGGGCCTCACGGCAGGCATCCTCCTCGGCTCGCTGATCGCGTCGGCAGTCAATCGCAACTTCGCTCCCGCCGAAATCGCGGACTACGCGTGGCGCATTCCGTTTCTGATCGGCGGCGTATTCGGCATGTTCTCCGTCTACCTGCGCCGCTGGCTGCACGAGACGCCGGTCTTCGCGGAACTGAAGCAGCGCAAGGCGATTGCCGCCGAAGTGCCGCTCAAGGCCGTGCTGCGCGACCACGGCCGCGCGGTGATCGTCTCGATGCTGCTCACGTGGATGCTGTCCGCCGCCATCGTCGTCGTGATTCTGATGACGCCGACGCTGCTGCAAAAGCAGTTCCACATTGCGCCGGCCACCGCTCTGCTGGCCAACTGTGTGGCGACGCTGTGCCTGACCATCGGCTGTGTGATGGCGGGCTCGATCGCCGGCCGCATCGGCGCGGGACGCACGATTTTCATCGGCGGCCTTGCGCTGGCGGTGACCTACTACGTGATGTTCCAGCAACTCTCCGTCGACGCCTCGGCGCTCGTGCCGCTGTATGGCGCGACCGGGCTGCTCGTCGGCGTGATCGGCGCGATTCCGTTCGTGATGGTGAAAGCCTTCCCGCCGGTCGTGCGGTTTTCGGGCATCTCGTTTTCGTACAACGTCGCCTATGCGATCTTCGGCGGCCTCACGCCAATCGCCGTGTCGCTGATGATGAAGTCCAACCCGATGGCCGCGCCGCTGTATGTCGGCGCGATCTGCGTGGTCGGTGCACTGACCACGCTGTTCATCAAGGATGCGCCGCAGAAGCGCTGATCCAGCGCTCAAGGTGGTGAAGCGAACGGCGCGCCTTTGGGTGCGCCGTTTTGGTTTGCGGCGGAGTTTTCCTGTTCGCCTGTAGACAACGTCTAGCTCGCCACCCCATTCTGAAGACCGCGACACTCGCAGTTTTCCGCAGACATCGACACTTCACGCCGCCCCGAAACATGGTGCGTCGCATCGCGCCTACGATGTAGCGCATGAACTCCACAAAACCTACCGTTTCGCCCGCCCTTGGCCGCGTGCTCGCGACCGTCAGCGTGGGCTTCGTCGTCACGCAACTCGACGTGACCATCGTCAATATTGCGCTGCCCGAGATCGGCGCGAATCTGCACGCCAATGTCGCGGGCCTGCAATGGGTCGTCGACGCCTACACGCTCGCCTTCGCGGTGCTGATGCTGTCGGCGGGTGCGCTCGGCGACCGCTTCGGCGCGCGCCGGCTGTACGCGGCGGGTATCGTACTGTTTGCGCTGGCGTCGCTTGCTTGCGGCGTCGCGCTCGACGCTCCGATGCTGGTCGCCGCGCGAGCGTTGCAAGGCATTGGCGCCGCCGCGATGCTGCCGAACTCCCTCGCGCTGCTGAATCAGTCGTACGGACACGACCCGAAACTGCGGGCTCGCGCGGTCGGGCTGTGGACGGCGGCGGGCGCGATCTCCATTGCGGCCGGCCCGGTGGCAGGCGGCCTGCTGATCGCGGCCTTCGGCTGGCGCAGCATTTTTCTTGTCAATCTGCCGATCTGCGCTGCCGGTTTTCTGGCGACCCTGCTGTGGGTGCCACGTCCTGAACCCCTGCGCCCGGAAACCGCTCGTCCTGAAGCCGCTCGCCCGGCCCCGAGCGACGCGGCGACAGCACATGCAGCTTCACGCGGCATCGATCTGAGCGGCCAGTCGCTCGCCATCGTCGCGTTGACCGCCTTCGTCGCCGCAGTGATCGAATGGCGGCCGCTCGGCCTCAGCCATCCGCTCGTCGCGGGCGGTTTCGTGCTCGCGGCGCTCGCCGGCAGCGCGTTTGTCGCGGTCGAAGCGCGCACGAGCGCGCCGATGCTGCCGCTTTCGCTCTTCGCCGGGCGCAGCTTCAGCGCGGCCGTGCTGTTCGGCATCTGCGTGAACATGACCTATTACGGGATGGTGTTCGTGCTGAGCCTCTACCTGCAACGGGTACGCGGCTATACGGCGCTGCAGGCGGGTCTGGCATTTTTGCCGTTGACGGGCGGCTTCCTGATCTCGAATGTCGCGAGCGGCTGGGTGGTGGGCCGCTTCGGCGTGCGTGTGCCGATGATCGCCGGCGCGGTCACCGCCGGACTCGGCTACGGCCTGCTGCATCTCGTCGACGCGAGCACGCCGCTGATCGGCTTGCTGCTGCCGTTCCTGCTGATTCCGTCAGGCATGGGACTCGCCGTGCCCGCGATGACGACTGCCGTGCTGGCGTCGGCGGAAGCGGGGCGCGCGGGAACGGCGTCGGCGGTACTGAACACGGCCCGGCAGGCGGGCGGCGCGGTGGGCGTGGCCGCATTCGGCGCGCTCGCCAGCGGGACGGCGGCCACGCAAATCGTCTCGGGGATGCAAGCGGCGACCGCGATCTCAGTCGGTCTGCTGGCGTTCGCTGGCGTGATGAGCTGCCTCGTGCATCCGCAGCCGCATTCGTCGTCGCAGGCGCGGCGCGAGGCGGATTCCGCGCCGGTCGGCAATTCGCGCTGACGTCGCGCGTCTCGTCTGGCGGGACCGGCTTCGCGGTCGACAAAAGAAAAACGACCCCTGCGGCTCGGGCGCCTTGGGGGTCGTCAGCAGAATTGTCAGCGGTGGATAAGACCGTACGCGTAACGCAGCGAGGCGCGCTACAGCGACGCCTCCTGAATCGTTCCGGTATTGATCGCGGCTTCGATCAGCCCTTCGCTTTGCGCCTTGCTGATGGCGTCGGCGATCAGTTTTTCCGGCTCTTCGATCTCGGCCTTGATCGCGCTCAGGAACCCGGACGCATCCAGCACCACGAGTGTTTTTGCGGACTCGGCGAGGCTGATGATCACGCGATGCGGCGTGGGCCCTTCTCCAAGACTCGCGCACAACTGCAACACCTTGCCGCCAATTGATTGCTCGAAACTTTGAATCATATTTACTCCCTTGATTGCAGCCGGAATACGTCAGTCTGGCAAAACCAGCGGGGGATCGCTCAGCGTGGTTCGCTCAAAGACCCAACCCGCTGCGCGGCGCTCGCGCACCGTCGATACTGATACGCCCCGCGCCGGTCACGAACAGCAGCAGGAAACCGCCGGCGATACCAATGTTTTTCCAGAAATGGATCACCATGTCGCGCTGCAAGGCGGCGTCCGTCACGTTCCAGAAGTCGTGGCCGAGGACCGCCGCGGCCACCGTATAAACCGCCATGATGAGCGCGAGCGGGCGCACCTTGAAGCCGACTATCAGCAGCAGCCCGCCCAATGCCTCGACCGCCGTGGCGATCGGCGCGGCGATCTGCACGAAGGGCACGCCCTTTGAGTGCAGGTAGCCGACAAAGCCCGCATAGCCCAGCAGTTTCATCACACCGCCCCACAAAAACAGAATAGCGAGCGCAATGCGTGCGACGAGAATAACGCCGGAATCGACGGGACGCGTCATGGGGGACTCCTGTAGATGAATAAGCAGCAGACCCGACTCGAAGGCCGCAGTTCCCTACTTTGCCTCTGAGCATATGTGCATTGCCCGCGCTTTCCAAGCGGGCAAGCGTTTGAACGACGCAAAGCGGCAGGCTTGGCGACTATGAGCGAGGGGCGTCGGGCGCGAGCAAAACGCCTTTTGTGAAGACGAAGCAGCCATAGCCGCGATCCTCGCCCGTGGCGATGACGCAATACGCCTTGCGCGCCCGCTCATAAAACGCGAACCGTTCGATGGACGCGAACGGCACGTCGCGCCCTTCGGCCGCATTGACCTCGGCCTGTGCCTCGCGCTGCACGGCAGGAATGGTATGCGGCTCGCCGACGACTTCCATGCGCGATGCGGGTTGGTCGATGAACGTATCGAGCGGCATCACCGAGAGCACGGCGCGGACCGCACGCGGCGCGCTGACGCCATCGAGATGAAGCAGCTTGCCGAGCACCGAGGAACGCGCGACGGAGCTGCCCGGAAAGTTGGCGTCGCAAATGACGAGTTCGTCGCCGTGGCCCATTGAGCGCAGGGCATGCAGTATGTCGGCGTTGAGCAGAGGATCGAGGTTCTTAAGCACTGTGTCTCCATGCAAGTTGCTTGCGGTTATTCGAATGGCTCGCATTGCGGCAATCGATTGTAGCAAGCAACGTTGCGCGTTTCGGAGAGATTCCAATGTAGAGCGCAAGAGGTGCCGCCCACGCGCCGCAGCGCGCCGCAGCGCGCCGCAGCAACGCCACCGCAACCATCCGACGACCGCAAGCAGCATCAAGCCGGCGCCGCCCAGCACCGGTTCGCGCCAGCCGAGCAAAGCGGTGAACATGAACGCGCGAGTGCCCGCGAGCAGCGCGAAGCCGGCGATCGCGCCAGACAGCGCGTCGATGGCGTGTGCGAATCGCGCAAATTCGATGACGGGCGAATGAGCCGTCGCGGTAACGGGCTCGTGCATGATCGTCTCCACGGAAGATGACGGTAGCGAAGCTGCAGGCGCTATGCGCTCAAGCGCCCGCGGGGACCTGATCGAGGAAGCCGGTCACTGCCTGTAGACGGCCGTGCGCGTCGACCACGCCGAAGTCGGAGCCCTTGACGATCGCCTCGCCGTCGGGCGTGACGAGTTCCCATGAAAAGCGCAGGCGGTTGCCGAAACCGTCCACGTCGGTCGAGCGGTGAAACGTGTGATGCGCAAAGCGCTCCTGCACCGCCCGGATCATCGCGTCGATGCCGTCGTGGCCCGAGCCGGCCATCAGCGGGTCGCGGTAGTCGGCGTCGGTCGCCCATGCGGCGGCGATCAGCTGGCGACGGCGCGCGCCATCGGTCTCGTTCCATGCGTCGAAATAACGGTCGATCAGATCGGTATGCGCGTTCATCTGCAACTCCTCGATTGGCAATGACTGAGCGCTACGCTCGGCATACAGGTCGCATGCGGCGGGCTCGGAGTGAAGATTCGCGGTTAGCGGCCTGCGCGTCGATTACGTCGCAGGTAAGGGCGCGCGGTGGGTGCCGGGTACATGCAGCGCGCGGCAACGCGTCGAGCGCATTACCTCGCAGGTAATGGATCGGCGCGGCGCTTTGGCTATCATCGGTGGCATGAACACACTTTCTCTTGCGCAAAGCGCCCCCTCGACATCGCCCGCGACCAGCCGCACCGTCGGCGATCTGCTGCGTGAATGGCGGCAGCGGCGACGGATGAGTCAGTTGCTGCTCGCCGCCGAAGCCGACATCTCGACGCGCCATCTGAGCTTCGTCGAATCCGGCCGCGCGATGCCGAGCCGCGAGATGGTCATGCATCTTGCCGAGCGCCTAGACGTGCCGCTGCGCGCACGCAATGCGCTGCTCGTCGCGGCCGGTTACGCGCCGTTGTTCCGCGAGCGTCCGCTATCGGACCCGCAATTGAGCGCCGCGCGCGAAGCCGTCGAACTGGTGCTGAAGGGCCACGAGCCGTATCCGGCGCTCGCCGTCGACCGGCACTGGACCATCGTCGCCACGAACAACGCGCTCGCGCCGCTCCTTTCGGGCGCAAGTCCCAATCTGCTGAAGCCGCCCGTGAATGCGTTGCGCCTGACCCTGCATCCGGATGGCATCGCTTCGTCCATCGTCAACTGGCATGCGTGGCGGGAGCACGTGCTCGCGCGGCTGCAAAGGCAGATCGACGTGAGCGCCGACGAAACGCTAAGCGCGTTGCGCGACGAACTGGCGGCTTATCCAACGCCGCCCGGAGCGCAGCCGCCCGAGGCCGGCGACAGCCCGCTCAATCAGATTGCGGTGCCGCTGCGTCTGCGCACGCCGCTTGGCGTGCTGTCGTTTTTCAGCACGACGACCGTGTTCGGTACGCCGGTGGACGTGACGTTGTCGGAACTCGCGATTGAAGCGTTCTTTCCGGCCGATCCGCAGACCGCGGCGGCATTGCGCGACTTCGCCGACAACCAGCGCTCAGGCGGCGGCGTGCTCGGGACGACCGCTGGCGCCTGAAAAACTTGGGGTGAGGCGGCCGCGGCAGCCGCGAACAGCGACGCGCCCCTCGCCTGCGCGGATATCCGCTACGTGCTATCTTTTTCGATCCTCATTGCGCTTTCGCCCGACCGCCAACAACGCTCGCCAGCCGCCCGCCGGGCTGCCGGCGCGCGTGCGTTGTCGGTCAATATGATCATGTCCGAACTTTCTACCGCTCTTTCTCCCGCGCCCCGCCGTTTCGACCTCAACCCGAAACCGCTTGCAACGGCCCTCATTCTCATTGCGCTCGGTGCCGTGTATCTGGCCCAGACCGTCAGTGGCCGCCAGGCCGCGCTATATATAGTCGGTGCACTGCTCGGCATGTCGCTCTATCACGCGGCATTTGGTTTCACGTCGGCCTGGCGGGTATTTATCGCCGACGGCCGCGGCGCCGGGCTTCGCGCGCAAATGCTGATGCTCGCCGTGGGCGTCGTGCTGTTCTTCCCGGTGCTTGCGTCGGGGAGCCTGTTCGGCCATCCGGTGGTGGGGCTCGTTGCGCCCGCCGGCACGTCTGTGCTCGTCGGGGCCTTCATGTTCGGCATCGGCATGCAGTTGGGCGGCGGCTGCGCGTCCGGCACGCTGTACACCGTCGGCGGCGGCAGCACGCGGATGATCGTCACGCTCGCGGCATTTGTAACCGGCTCGGTGGTGGCGACCGCGCACATGCCCTTCTGGACCGCCCTGCCTGCGCTAAAGCCGCTGTCGATGGTCAACGCGCTCGGCGCGGGCGCCGCCATTGCGCTGAACCTGGTGATTTTCGCGGCGATCGCGGCGCTGACCGTCTTCGTCGAACGGCGGCGCCATGGGCGCCTCGTCAACGAGCCGGCGCGTGCGCCGCGCGCATCGCCCTGGCTGCAAGGGCCGTGGCCGCTCTTCGTCGGCGCGCTTGCGCTCGTGCTGCTCAACTTCGCGACGCTCGCGCTGTCGGGCCGTCCCTGGGGCGTGACGTCGGCGTTCGCGCTATGGGGCGCGAAGCTTTTTGCCGCGCTGGGCGTGGACGTGGCCAACTGGCCGTACTGGGCGACCCGCGCGAACGCGGGCGCGCTGGCAGCGCCTGTCACACATGACGTCACCACGGTGATGGACGTTGGCATCATTCTCGGCGCCATGGCCGCCGCCGCGCTCGCCGGCCGCTACGCTCCCGTCTGGAAAGTACCGGCGCGCTCGCTGATCGCCGCCGTGGTGGGCGGCCTCCTGCTGGGCTACGGCGCCCGCCTCGCCTATGGCTGTAACATCGGCGCCTACTTCAGCGGCATCGTTTCAGGCAGCCTCCACGGTTGGCTGTGGCTCGTCGCCGCCTTCGTCGGCAACGTGCTCGGCACGCGCCTGCGGCCCGCGTTCGGGCTCGAAGTCGAGCGGGTTCGCCCAACGGGCTGCTAATTCTTACCGATCAAGTTACAAAGTCGCCGAGTTTGTAACCGGGGCGCCATCTTTTCGTTACAAACCCGGTCTGTCCCCAAAACGGGAAATCGGAAGGTAGTAATTACACGAGTTGGCGCCGGCTTTTCGCTTCAATTCCATTCAGTCTTAATTACCGGTTCTCCCGAGCCGGCCTCCGCTGTTGCGCGGAAGACACGGTCTATCCCCCGCCGCACAAGGGTTTTCATGGATCTGAAGAAAGCTGGCCAAGCCGCAAAAAGGCAGCCAGCACCGCGCATTACAGGCCCGTGAAATTGTTACCGAAATTTGATGCATCTTTTTGAGATATTTTTTTGAGAAGGGATTGATTTCCTGTTTTGCCCTTCATACAATTCGTCCCAAGCTGTTACGAAATGTAACGCGATGTATCAAAAGGTCGCCATGTGTATCAGGGACGACTTGTAGCCGAAGGACAACGTTTTCGGCGAGGCATAAAAGACATAACGGCAAAAAGCCGACATAGTAATTCGGGGCTTCGGAAACAGAAAAAATGGACCGTAGCAGCGAGACGCTGGACTCAATCCGCGAGATTAACCTGTCGTACATCATGCTCGCGCAACGTATGTTGCGTGAGGACAAACCGGTCGGCATGTTCCGTCTGGGTTTGTCGTCGGAACTGGCTGATCTGCTTGCCGGGCTGTCGCTCGCACAGATCGTCAAACTGGCCTCTTCCGATCAGCTTTTGTGTTTCTTCCGCTTCAACGACCACTCGATGCTGTCGGCGTTGACGCAAACGACGAAGCACACCGCAGTTGCACCGACTCACGCGGCGATCCTGCTTGCAGGCCAGCCCGCTGAGCAATTTGCCTAATAGGGTGACTGCGATGCTCAAGCGTAGCCTGACGGAAGATGCACAAGAAGTGTTTCGTGCGATCGCGTTGATCGAACTCGGCGCACGCATGCAGGTGCTCGAGAGCGAGTTGACGCTCTCGCGTGACCGCATGATCCGCCTGTACCGCGAGGTGAAGGGCGTATCGCCGCCCAAGGGCATGCTGCCGTTCTCGGCGGACTGGTACATGACGTGGCTTGCTAACATTCACGCGTCGCTGTTCTACAACACGTACCTGTTCCTGAAGAACGAAGCGCGTTGCTCGCATCTCGATGCGCTGACCAAAGGGTATCGGCTGTATCTCGAACACTGCAAGCACAGCGAAACCGAACCGGTGCTCGACTTGACGCGCGCCTGGACGTTGGTGCGTTTCTTCGACGCCGACATTCTGCAGTTGACGAAGTGCTGCCGTTGCACCGGCAAGTTCGTCGCGCACAAGCACGATCTGCAGCACAACGTCGTGTGCGGTGCATGCCAGCCGCCGTCGCGTGCCGGCAAGACCAAGAAAGCCGCAGCCGCGCGCCAGGAAGCACTCGAAGCCGCGCAGGTCGCCGAGGCCGCCTGAGCCACGCCACTTGCCAGATTGATCTTCGATGACGGCTGGTCCGCCCGATTCGAAACCGAAGCCCCAAAGTAAAAGGTCCGCCACTTGCGCGGACCTTTTTTTGTTCGACGTTCACGTTTTCACCCGGCAACGGAGCGATGCAACAAGACGCGCCGCCCCTTCACTCCCCAACGAGTCCCACCGTCTGCACGACGAGCCACAGATTCGCCGCGGTAATAACCGCGAACAGCGTCCACGCGACAATCCGCGTGAGCAGCGTATTCGCGAACTCGCCCATCAGCGAGCGGTCGCCCGTCATGCGGATCAGCGGGTAAAGCGCGAACGGCAACTGCAGACTGAGCACTACCTGACTTGCGACGAGCAGCTTGCCGACTGCGCCGTTGCCCATCATCTGCACGCCGATCAACGCAGGAATCAACGCAAGCGCGCGCGTGATGAAGCGCCGCTGCCAGCACGGAATCTTCAGCTTCAGGAAGCCTTCCATGATGACCTGCCCCGCAACCGTGCCGGTGAAGGTCGAACTTTGTCCCGACGCGAGCAGCGTGATTGCGAACAACACAGCCGCGAAACCGGTGCCGACAATCGGCGCGAGCAGCTTGTAGGCGTCTTCGATTTCGGTGACCTGATTGTGGCCGGTCGCATGAAACGCGGCGGCCGCGAGAATCAGAATCGCCATGTTGATCATCAGCGCGAGCAGCAACGACACGATGGTATCGATGCGCGACATGCCGATCGCGGAGCCGATGCTCGCCGGATCGCGCTTCACCGCGCGCGTTTGCACGATCGACGAATGCAGATACAGGTTATGCGGCATGACCGTCGCACCGAGAATGCCGATCGCGAGATACACCGGCTCGCGTGAGCTCAACGCCTGCCACGACGGAATCAGTCCTTGCGCGACCGACGGCCAATGCGGCTTCACGAGCGCGAGTTCGACGATGTACCCGACGCCGATCGTCGCGATCAGTCCAAGCATGATCGCTTCCAGATCGCGGAAGTTCTTGCCCTTCAGGCCGAGCACGATCAATGTGTCGAACGCGGTCAGCAGCACGCCCGTGGTAAGCGAACACTTGAACAGCAGATGGAAAGCGAGCGCGCCGCCAAGCACTTCCGCGAGATCGCACGCGACGATCGAAAGCTCGGCAAGAAACCACTGCCCTCGCGCGACCGCGGGCGAATAACGCGCCCTCGACAACTCGGCCAGATCGCGCCCGGTGACGATACCCAGGCGCATGCTCAGACATTGCAACGCCATCGCCGCGAGACTCGACAGCAAGACGACGAACAGCAGGCTGTAGCCGTAACGCGAGCCGGCTTCAATGTCGGTCGCCCAATTGCCCGGGTCCATATAGCCGATGGAAACCAGCAGGCCGGGGCCGGCGAACTGCAGGATCTTTTTCCAGAAAGGCGCGCCTTGCGAGACGGCGACCGAGCCTTGCACTTCAGACGGGCAAAACGGCGCTGTTGCCGTGGTCGGTAATTTGAACTGCAATCCGGAGATCTCTTGAGAAGGGATAAAACCGCGGCGCAGACTGGCTGCACCGCGGACCGCCTCAAGTGTACAAAGAAACCTCCGGCAATGTCCCGCTGAGTGCATAACGGCCAACGTCGCGCACGCGATAGTCGAGCGGATCGTGCAGCGTGTGCACGCGAGCGTTGCGCCAGAAACGATCGAGCGCGAGCGGCGCATGCGTGGCGCGCGCGCCGCAGACATCGAACAGTTTCTCACTGACGTCGAGCGCCGCGCGATGCGCGACGATCTTCGCTTCTGAAGTAGCGAGCGCAACGTGTGCCCGCGCTTCGGCGGAAAGCGACGGGCCTTCGCGCCACGCGGCGTCGAGCGCTTGCGCGGCGCGCACGGCCAGCGCTTCGGCGCTCACCGCCTGAATACGCATTTCGCCGAAACGCTGGATCAGATACGGATCGTCGGTGGCTTTCGTCACGCCCGAAGTCATCCACGGCTTGCCGTATTGCGTGACGTACGCACGAGCTTCGTCGAGCGCGCCTTGTGCAATGCCCACGAACAGATTGGTCATGACCTGCTGCGATACCAGCGTGCGCAAACTCGCGTACGGCGTGTCGGCGCGTTGCAGGACTTCTTCCGGCTCGACACGGACCTGGACAAAAGACACGCTGCCGCTGTCGGTCTGCCGCTGCCCGATCGGATTCCAATCTTCGTTGACGGTGATGCCCTCGCGCGTGGTCGGCACGACTGCGAACATCGTGCTGCCGGTCTGCGGGTCGTGCCCGGAAACCGTCATCATCTGCGAGCCACGCGTGCCCGAGCAAAAGCCTTTTTCGCCATTCAGAAGATAGCCGCCGTCGCCGGTAGCATTGGCAACGAGCCTGGTGTCGAGCGGATTCACCGCATTGCCCCACCACCAGCGCTCTTTTACCGTACCGCTCAGGTAGCGGGCACGCTGCACCGCATTGCCCCACACATAGACACTGATCTCCTGCAAGAACGTGAACCCGAGCAGATGCGCGAGCGCGCTGTCCACCTGGGCGATCTTGCGAATGGTGTCGTAGATCTCAGGCCAGGAAGCGCCCTCGCCGCCGAATTCGCGCGGCACGGCAAGCGTGAGCAAGCCAGCGTCCGCGATCCACTGCTTTTCCTGCGCGGCGTGGCCGCCGGCAAGGTCGCGCTGTGCGGCGCTCGCATGCAGTGCAGCGATCAGGCCGGCGAGATCGCGCACCGCTGGTGCGGCGGACGCCTCGCGCGTTTGCAGCGCCGCGGTCTGGCGAGGATCATTCATGCTATTTCCATGTGATGATGTTCTGGAGGCGAACCTGCAGTGCAGGTGGAACGGGCTCACGAGAGGCTCGCGGCACGTCCCGGCAGCTTTCATGATAGGCGGTGAGATTCGCGACCGATAGGGCCTACGTCATTCGTCATGCGAATGCGCTACGTCGGCGGGCGGACGCCAGAACCGGTGACAACGGTGCGTTTGCCCATCACGCGCGCTGCGCGAGTCGCCGAACGAAGCGATCGCCCACCAGTTGCACAGTAGTCACGATCGCGATCAGCAACACGATCACCGTCACCATCACCGTCGTATCGAAACGCTGATAGCCGTAGCGGATCGCGAGATCGCCGAGGCCGCCAGCGCCGACCGCACCGGCCATCGCGGACGATCCGATCATCGCGACTACGGTGATCGTGAAGCCGCCCACAATGCCTGGCAGAGCTTCAGGCAACAGCACATGCCAGATGATATGCCTTCGTTGCGCGCCCATTGCCTGCGCTGCTTCTATCAGGCCGCGGTCCACTTCGCGCAGGCTCACTTCGGCTACGCGTGCGAGGAACGGAATCGCCGCAATGCTGAGCGGCACGATTGCCGCCCATACGCCGATGGTCGTGCCGATCAGCAAGCGCGTGAGCGGCAGCAGCGCGACCAGCAGAATGATGAACGGCGTCGAGCGAAATGCATTGACGAGCGCGCCGAGCGTGCTGTTCACCGCGCGTTTTTCGAAGATGCCGCCGCGCGTGGTCGTGACCAGCACTAGCGCCAACGGAATGCCGATCAGTGCTGCGATTACCGCGGACACGCCGACCATCACAACCGTATCGCGTATCGCACCGACGAGTTCCGAAAGCCAGAGATCAGACATAACCCAATACCTCGACATGGTTAGCGTGGCCGCGCGCGCGTTCGAGCAACGCGGCGATCTGCGCATGCACCGTGGCGCCCTCTTTCGCACGAACCTGCGCGGATACGATGAGGCGCCCTTGCGCATGCCCTTGAATGCGGTCGATTCCGCCATGCACGAAGCTCACGCCGCCTCCCTCGATGCTCAGCGCGGAAGTCAGACCGGCGAGGTCGGGGTCGCGTGCATTGCCGCCAGTAAAGCGCACGTCGAGCAGAACGCGCGCGTCGGTTTGCGCGATCCCGGCAAGCGGCTTCACGCGATCGGCGAGATCCGCAGGCAAATCGTGAACCAGCGTGCGCAGCAACGCCCGCGTCGCATCGTGCTGCGGCTCGCCGAACACACGCCACACCGGGCCCGTTTCCACTACGCGGCCACGCTCGATCACGGCGACCGTATCGCACACTTCACGAATCACCTGCATTTCATGCGTGATCAGAACGACGGTCAGGTCTAGCCGCCGGTTGATGTCGCGCAGCAGCGCGAGAATCGCCTGCGTCGTTTCGGGATCGAGTGCGGACGTCGCTTCGTCGCACAGCAGAATGTCGGGGTCCGTGACGAGTGCGCGGGCAATGCCGACACGCTGTTTCTGTCCGCCCGACAAGCTCGCTGGATAAGCGTCGCGCTTTGCCGCGAGGCCGACGAGCTCGAGCAGCGCATCGACCTTCCTGTCGATCGCCGCTTTCGGCACACCGGCGATTTTCAGCGGCAACGCAATGTTCTCGCGCACGGTCTTCGCGGAGAGCAGATTGAAGTGCTGAAACACCATGCCGATGCGACGGCGTAGCGTCACGAGTCCGCGTTCGTCGAGTTCGCCGACATTGACTCCATTCACACGCACCGCGCCCGAACTCGGTTTTTCGAGTCCGTTCACAAGGCGCAGCAACGTCGACTTCCCTGCGCCGCTGCGGCCGATAATGCCAAATACTTCGCCGCGTGCAACGTTCAACGTCACCTCTGCAAGCGCCGCGGTCGGTGCACCGTTGGACCCGGCAAATACTTTGCCGACATTGTCGAATACAACGGCCGCCTGCGGCGGCGCCGCGTTCGCACGATGATCGGCCGCGAGAGACGGTGCGTCTTCAATGAACTGCGGCACGTCGAAAAGATTAGCCATCGCTTCGCTCCTCTCAGGCTTCCACGGTTTGCTTGATGCCGCTGTGCGGCGCTCGCCGATGCTGCGCGCCGACATGCACGTCCGGTAAACGCGCGCGGCCGCCGCCGAAAAGCTTCTCGCGCAAAGTAGGCGCGGGGTCGTAGTCTTCCTTGTAGACGCCGCGGTTCTGCAACTCCGGCACGACGAGGTCCACGAAGTCCTCGAACGATTCCGGCATCACCGTGCGGGTCAGATTGAAACCGTCCACGCCCGCTTCCTCGATCCATGACACCAGTTCGTCCGCGATCTGCTGCGGCGAGCCCACCACCGGTTTTGCGCGGCCGCCGAGCGTCATCTGTTCGAGTACCTTGCGCTTCGTCCAGACGCCGCTCACGCTCTTCTTCGATATGGCTTCGACCGCCGATTGCATGGATTCCGTCTTCACATACGAGATCGGCTCATCCAGCTCGTATTGCGAAAAATCGATACCTGTCGAACTGGAAAAATGCGCGATACCGCCTTCGGCACTCGCATAGCGCCGGTACTCTTCGAACTTTTCCTGTGCGGCTCGTTCGGTTTCGCCGACCACCACCGTAATGCCCGCGAAGATCTTGATGTCGTCTGGCGCGCGCCCAAAGCTCACAGCTCGCGCGCGAATGTCGTCGACGATCGAACGCGTCAACTGCTTGTTCTGTCCGCCGACAAACACGCACTCCGCATGACGCGCCGCGAAATCGACGCCGCGGCTCGACGAACCGGCCTGATACAACACCGGTGTGCGTTGCGGCGATGGCTCGCTCAAGTGAATGGCGTCGATCGAATAGAAAGGACCGTCGTGCTTCACGCGATGCACCTTGCCCGGTTGCGAGAAGATGCGCGAAGCACGGTCGCGCACCACCGCGTCGTCTTCCCAGCTTTGTTCCCAGAGCTTGTAGACGACATCCATATAGTCGTCGGCGCGGTTATAGCGGTCGTCGTGACTGATCTGCTGGGCGAGACCCATTCCGCGGGCGGCACTATCCAGATAGCCGGTGACGATATTCCAGCCGACCCGTCCTTTGGTCAGATGGTCGAGCGTCGACATGCGCCGCGCGAACAGATACGGCGGCTCATACGTCAGATTCGACGTCACGCCGAAGCCGATATGCCGCGTCACGTGCGCCATCGCGGGCACGATCAGCGAGGGATCGTTGATCGGAATCTGCACGGCTTCGCGCAACGGCGTTTCGGGGCCGCCCTGATAAACGTCGTACACGCCGACAATATCCGCGAGAAAAATCCCGTCGAACTTGCCGCGTTCGAGCGTTTGCGCAAGACTCGTCCAGTAGTCGAGATCGGTGTAATGAGCCGAACGATCCCGCGGATGCGTCCACAAACCGTGATTGATGTGGCCCACCGCATTCATGTTGAATGCGTTCAGCAGAATCTTCTTCTTCGGCATCGCGTCACTCCTGTTGTTTCGGTTCAGCGCGGAACGCGCCGCTTACCAGGCGACCGCGTACAGATTGCCGAATGCCTTGTCGAGCGCGGCGCGCACGGCCGGCGAATGCTGATAGATCGAAATGAACTTGCGAATGCGCGGGTCGTTCACGCTTTCCGGACGCACGACCCACTGAATCGCGTAGTTCTTGTTCTCCAGGCCGTCGAACAGAAGCGCGCTATTCGGGTCCGTCGTACCCGCGAGTTTGATGAAGCTCGGATAGCCCTGTGCAAGATCGACATCGTCGAGCGAACGCGCCAGTTGCGATGCTTCGAGTTGAACGATCTTCAGATGCCTGGGGTTGTCGATAATGTCGAGCGTGGTTGCGCGATAGTCGATTCCGGGCGTCAGCTTGATGAGCCCCGCGCGTTGCAGCAGCAACAAGCCGCGCCCGCCATTGACAGGATCGTTGGCGATCGCCACGGTCGCGCCGTCTTTCAACTCGTCGAAGCGTTTGATCTTCTTCGAGTACAGACCGATCTTCATGATCGTGCCGGGGGCAATTGCGACAAAGTTATAGCCGCCCTGCTTCTTCGCGTTCTCGAGAAACGGAATGTGCTGGAAGTAATTCACGTCGATATCCTTATTCGCGAGTGCGGCGTTCGGCGTGTTCCAGTCGGTGAATTCGATTACCTTCACGTCGAGGCCCTGTTCTTTCGCCTCGCGCACGGCTACTTTCAGCGCCTCGATTTGCGGGCTCGTGGCGGTGCCTATCTTCAGCGTCGGCGCGTCCGCTGCGAATGCGGGCGCTGCGGGCAGAGCCAGGGCGAAGCCAAAGGCGCTGACAAGCGCGAGCGTCGGCGCGCGAAAAAAACGCCGCACGTTTAAAGCGAAATTGCGCATGGTGGACTCTTGTGGTTGATACGTGATTTGGTTCGCGGCGAGCCTGTTCGGCGGCCCACGCCAAGGTGCGAATCATCATAGAGGCCACGATACCAACGGGTCTACGAACGGATTTTCGAAAGGAAAGTGCTAAAAAAGATTTGCGCAAAAAAAAGCCGGACCGCGCCTGGTCGCGCGATCCGGCTTGTTTCCAGCACTCAGGTCCAGCCTCAGCAGTTAAACCCCTAGCGCTTGGCCACCTGTTCGCCAGGCGCCGCTGAGGAAGCCGGCGTTGCAGCCGGTGCAGCGGAACCCACTGCGGTGTCGGATGCAGCCACATCGCCCCAGCCGCCGCCCAGAGCGCGAATCAGGTTCACGGTCGCGACAGCCTGCGTGCCCTGCAAGTGGCTCGCCTGCAGTTGCGTATTCAATACCTGCCGCTCGCCGTCGATCACGTCCAGATAGCTGACCGCGCCTTCGGTGTACTGCGTGCGCGACAGACGCGCCGCGCGCTGCGAGGCCTGCACTGCATCGTTCTGCTCGCGCATCTGGTCATCGAGCAGGCGCAGGTCGGCCAGGTTGTCCTCGACTTCGCGGAACGCCACCAGAACCTGCTGGCGATACTGCGCGACGTCCTCGTCGTATTTCGCACGAGCCTGCGCGAGATTCGCCTTGCGCCGACCGCCGTCGAACAGAGGCAACGTCAATGCAGTGCCGGCAAACGGCCCGAGAATGAACGCGCGGCTCGACCACATGAACAGATTGCCCAAGGTCGCCGACTCATAGCCGAATGCGCCAGTGATATCGAGCTTCGGGAAAAACGCCGACTTCGCGAGACCTACGCGCGCATTTGCCGCCGCCATCGCGCGCTCGGCTGCCGAAACATCCGGCCGCCGTTCGAGCAGCGCCGAAGGCAAGCCCGGCGGCACACGCGCCGCTACCGGCACGAGCGGAGCTTCCGCGAATGAGAAGTCTGCCGGCGGCTTGCCGAGCAGAATCGCGAGACTATGCTCCGACGCCGCGCGCTGACGTGCGACGCCCACGGCATCCGCGCGCGCGCTCGCAAGTTCGTTGCGGGCGCGAGAAACATCGAGCTCGCTGATGTCGCCTTCCCTGAAACGACGCTCGACGAGCTTCAATGTATCTTCACGCAATGCCACTGTACGGCGGTACAGGTCCTGATCCGTATCGAGTTCGCGCAACTGGAAATAGTTTTGCGCGACGTCGGCCTGCAACGACAACTGCACCGAACGGAACAGCGCTTCGCTTTGCTGCTCGTCCGCACGCGACGCATTGACGTTAGAGCCGACGCGACCGAACAGATCCGCCTCATACGACGCGCCGACCTGCGCCCGCCAGATGGTGCCAGTCGTGCCGCCCACGCTATCCGGCTGAAACTGCGACGCTGCCGACGCACGTTCGCGGGTCGGGCCGAAGCCCGCATCGATCTTCGGGAACCAGTCCGACTTCGCTGCGCGCGTCACGGCACGGGCCTGCTGCACGCGCGCTGCTGCCGCCTTCAGGTCCTGATTCGCGGCGGCCGCCTGCTCTTCGAGCGCGTCGAGCTGCGGGTCGCCAAAAATCTTCCACCATTCGCCGCGATGCGCGTCGTCGGCGGGTTGCGCCGTCTTCCACGTGCCGGCGTCCGGCGCCGATGCGGCCGAGGTCGCCGAAGCCCCCGAAGCCGCCACCGGTGCTTCCTTGAACGCGGTGGGCGTATCCACTTCCGGCCGCTTGTAGGTGGGCTCCACCGAGCAGGCGGCGAGCAGCGCGAGCAGCAAACCGCTGGCTGCCGCCCGGCCCCATCCACTCAAACTTTCAAAGCGTTTCATTGTTGTTTTCTCCTCAGGCATCCGTGACCGGTGCGCCAATGCGCGGCGAATCCTTCTGCGCGACGTGAATCGTCCCGCCGGCCAACGTACGCAGCACCACATAGAACACCGGCGTGAGCATCAGCCCGAACAGCGTGACGCCGAGCATGCCGAAGAACACCGCGACACCCATTGCGTGACGCATTTCCGAACCGGCTCCGGTCGACAACACCAGCGGCACCACACCCATGATGAACGCTATCGACGTCATCAGAATCGGCCGCAGACGCAGGCGGCTCGCCTCAATTGCCGCCGAAAGCGGTGTATGTCCGTCGTGTTCGAGTTCGCGAGCAAACTCCACGATCAGAATCGCGTTCTTCGCCGACAAGCCCACCAGCACCATCAAGCCGATCTGCGTAAAGATGTTGTTGTCGCCGCCCGTGAGCCACACGCCGGTCAGCGCGGACAGCACGCTCATCGGCACGATCAGGATCACGGCGAGCGGCAGCGTCAGGCTTTCATACAGTGCGGCGAGCACTAGGAACACGAGCAGCACGCTGATCGGGAACACCCACAAGCCCGCATTGCCGGCGAGAATCTGCTGATAGGTCAGGTCGGTCCATTCGAGCTTCACGCCTCGCGGCAGAACCTCGGCCGCCACGCGCTCAGCCGCGGCTTGCGCTTGACCGGACGAGAAGCCCGGTGCCGGTCCACCGTTGATATCGGCTGCCGTATAGCCGTTGTAACGCACCACCATTTCCGGACCGAACGTCGGCGTGACCGACACGAGCGACGACAACGGCACCATGTCGCCCGCAGCATTGCGCGTCTTCAGTTGCAGGATGTCGTCGGCGCGTTGACGGAACGGTGCATCTGCCTGCACCCGCACCTGGTACACGCGGCCAAAGCGGTTGAAGTCGTTCACATACAGCGAGCCCAGATAGATCTGCATCGTGTTGAACACGTCGGTGACCGGCACGCCGAGTTGCTTCGCCTTCACGCGGTCGAGGTCCACGTTCAATTGCGGCACGTTGATCTGATAGCTGGAGAAGGTCGGGCCCAGTTCAGGCGTTTGCGCCGCCTTCTTCACGAATGCTTCCGCTGCCTTGTTCAATTCCGCGTAACCGAGCGCGCCGTGATCCTCCAGTTGCATCTTGAAACCGCCGAGCGTGCCGAGACCGAGCACGGGTGGCGGCGGAAACACCGCGACGAACGAATCCTTGATCGCGCCGTACTGCTGGTTCAACGCGCCCGCAATCGCACCCGCCGAAAGCTTCTTGTCGCCGCGCTCCTTGAACGGCTTGAGCGTGACGAACACAATGCCCGCGCTCGAACTATTCGTGAAGCCGTTCACCGACAAACCCGGGAACGCCACCGCGCTTTCCACGCCCTTCTGCTTGAGCGCAATCGCGCTCATGTCGCGGATCACTTTTTCCGTACGATCCAGCGATGCGCCGTTCGGCAACTGCGCGAACGCAATCAGATACTCCTTGTCCTGCGCGGGCACGAAGCCGCCCGGCACGACACGCAAGATCAGCACCGTTGCGCCGAGCAGAATGGCATACACCGCGAGCATCGCACCCTTGCGGCGCAGCACGCCCGTCACGCCGCGGCCGTATTCCGTCGAGCCGCGATGAAACACCTTGTTGAAGCCCTTGAAGAAGCGGCCCAGCACGCGGTTCATCGCACGCGTCAGGAAGTCTTCCTTCGCGCCGTGGCCGCGCAGCAGCATTGCGGACAACGCCGGCGACAGCGTCAACGAGTTGAACGCCGAGATCACCGTGGAGATCGCGATGGTCATCGCGAACTGCTTGTAGAACTGACCCGTGAGGCCCGTCATGAACGCGAGCGGCACGAACACGGCAACGAGCGTGAGCGCGATGGCGATAATCGGCCCGCTCACTTCCTGCATCGCCTTATAGGTCGCATCGCGCGCACTGAGCCCGCTTTCGATATTCCGTTCGACGTTCTCCACCACCACGATCGCGTCGTCCACCACGATCCCGATGGCGAGCACCATGCCGAACAACGACAACGCATTGATCGAGAAGCCAAAGGCAAGCAACAGCGAGAACGTGCCGACGATCGACACCGGCACGGCGATCAACGGAATGATCGACGCGCGCCACGTCTGCAGGAACACGATCACGACGATCACCACCAGCGCGATTGCTTCGAGCAGCGTATGAACGACCGCCTCGATACTCGAGCGCACGAACTGCGTCGGGTCGTAGACGATCTCGTATTCGACACCCGCGGGCATGTCTTGCGCGAGTTCCTTCATTGCGGAGCGGACTTCGTCGGAAATCGCGAGCGAGTTCGCGCCTGGCGCCTGGTTGATCGCGAGCGCAACCGCCGGCTTATTGTCGAGCAGCGAACGCAGACCGTATTCCGAGGCGGCCAGTTCGACACGTGAGATGTCACGCAGATAGGTCACGCCGCCATCGGGCGCGGTCTTCACGATGATGTCGCCGAATTCGCCCTCGGTCTTCAAACGGCCGCGCGCATTGACCGACAACTGCAATTGCGTGCCCGGCACCGAAGGCGATGCGCCGATCACGCCGGCCGCCACCTGAATGTTCTGCTCGCGAATTGCGTTGACCACTTCGGTCGCCGTCAAACCGCGTTGCGCCACCTTCTGCGGATCGAGCCACACACGCATTGCATAGTCGCCCGAACCCCACAACTGCACCTCGCCGACGCCCTGAATGCGCGCGAGCCGGTCCTTGACGTTCAGCAGCGCGTAGTTGCGCAGATACGTCATGTCGTAGCGGTTATTCGGCGAGATCAGGTGGACCACCATGGTCAGCGTGGGCGAACTCTTGATCGTCGTCACGCCGAGCCGTTGCACGTCTTCCGGCAGACGCGGCAGTGCCTGGTTCACGCGGTTCTGCACCAGTTGCGTCGCGAGGTCCGGGTTCGTGCCGAGCTTGAACGTGACCGTCAGCGTGAGATTGCCGTCGCTATTTGCTTGCGACTGCATATACAGCATGTTCTCGACGCCGTTGATCTGCTCTTCGAGCGGCGAAGCGACGGCTTCAGCGATCACTTTCGGATTTGCGCCAGGATACTGCGCGTGCACCACGACCGACGGCGGTACCACTTCGGGGTACTCGGAGATCGGCAGCTTGAAGAGCGAAATAACGCCCGCCAGCAAAACCAATACCGATAGCACGCCCGCAAAGATCGGCCGATCGATGAAGAATTTGGATATGTTCATTGGAAGCTCTTGATGTTGGAGCAAGCGGTTGGAGCAAGGCGCCGCGCGTTCAATGCCGCGGCGGCGACGCTCACGAATTCTTGTCCGCTTTGGCGCGCGTCTGTGCAAGCGGCGCGCTGTTCGGGTCCTGGTCGGTCGTCATGGGCACTATGTGCGCGCGCACTGCATCGCCCGGACGCACACGCTGAATGCCGTTGACGACGATCCGGTCGCCCGCCTTCAAGCCGCCCTTCACGACGCGCAGATTGCCCTGCATATCGCCGACGGAGATCTCGCGGTAGGCGACGTGGTTGTTCTGATCGACCACCAGCACGAACTTCTTGTCCTGGTCGGTGCCGACCGCTGCGTCGTCGATCAGCAGCGCGGGGTGCGGCTCGCTGCCGCCCACTTTCACGCGTGCGTAGAGACCCGGAATCAATGTGCCGTCCTGATTATCGAAACGCGCGCGAACGCGGATCGTGCCCGACGACGTATCGAGCCGGTTGTCCACCGACTCGATAATGCCGTTGCGGGAGTAGCCGCTTTCATCCGCGAGACCGAGTTCGACCGGCACCTTGCCGCCGTCTTTCGCGCGACGCAGGTATTGCAGATACGTTTGTTCGTCCGCGTCGAACGATGCGTAGATCGGCGAAACCGACACGAGCGTGGTGAGCGGCGTCGAGTTCGCGCCCGCCGACACCACGTTGCCCACTGTGATTTCCGCGCGCGACACACGGCCTGAAACCGGCGCGACAATCTTCGTGTAGCCGAAGTTGATGCGTGCGGTTTCGAGTGCGGCTTGCGCGGCCTTCAGGTTCGCGCTCGCTTCGCGCGCGGCATTCTGCTTCTCGTCGTAATCGCGCTTGGCGATCGCGTTATCGGTGATCAGGCGCTGCGCGCGCTCCCAGTCGCTTTGCGTGTAGCCGGTGCGCGCCTGTGCGGCCGCGAGCTGCGCTTCTGCGCGATCCACTTCCGCCGCATACGGGCGCGGGTCGATCACGAACAGCGTGTCGCCTTTCTTCACGAACGCGCCGTCCTTGAAGTTGACTGACACGATCGTGCCAGGCACCTGCGAACGGACGTCCACTTTTTCGACCGCTTCGAGGCGGCCCGAATAGCTCTGCCAGTCGGTAATCGTTTTTTGCACCACAGTGGCGACATCGACTTCCGGCACGATGGTCGGCGCGGCAGGCGAACTCGCGTCGACACGAATCGCGCCGAACGTGCCCAGTCCGGCTACGACGATCACGGCTAGAGCGGCTATCGCCACACGGCGACGGGAAAGAGGAAGGATGGTCATTTGAAGCTCCCGGTATCGTTGATTGAAGTTCTGCTTATTTGTGTTTCATCGATGGGCGCGCGCATCGAAGCGCCACTGAAAAAATCGCACCGCTTCCTGCAAGGCGGGCGGATGATCGGCCAACGCCGCATGCGAGACGGCCGGATAGCGGACCACCTGGGTCAGCACACCTGCGTCGATCAGGCTGCTCGCGTATTTCTCCGCTTCGACGTGCAGCACGTCGTTTTGCGCCGTCGCGATCAGCGTGGCCGGCAAGCCCGCGAGCCGCGACGATTCGAGCGGCGCCGCATACGGATGCATGCGTTGCGACGCTTGCGGCAAGTACGCGCGGTAACAGGCCGCGCACTCTCTTGCCGTAATGTCCGAGCCGAGGCGCTTTTCGTCGCCAAGGCGGGTGAGGCTCGGGTCCAGCATCGGCCCGAACAAAGCCTGCGCGGCGATCTGCACGTCGCCGCGATCCCGCGCGATAAACGCGAGGCAATTGGCCAATTGACCGCCGGCGTCATGACCCGCCACGCCAACCTTTCTGCTGTTGCCGCCAAAAGCGCGCGCCCGCGTCTGCACCCACAATGCCGCGCGATGCGCGTCTTCAGGCGCGGCAGGAAACGGAAACGCCGGCGCAAGCGAATAGCCGACGGACACCACCAGTGCCGGTAAATGTTCTGCGAAATAACGCGAGGCGAAGTCGGCCTGATCGATAGATCCCTTCGTAAAGCCGCCGCCGTGAAAATAAAGCAGTACAGGCAGTGCGGTTTTCTTTCCCTGCCGGTACAAACGCAATGTGATGTCCTGCGCGTGCCCTTCTATCTGCACGTCGGTGACTTCGAGTGCCGTGCTGTCCGCCTCTACCGGCGCACTGCCGGCGGGCACAAAGGAGTACGGCGGTTTAAATGCTTGCATGTCGAGCCGCGCAATGCGCAAAGAACTTCAATGGTGCGAATTGTGTGTTCGGCAGACTCGTAAATAAATGCCTATAATCCGGCAACACAATTCGGCGCCCCTGAACAATCCATTCGATTGCTCCGCGGATTCGAATCCTGCTCAGTACGCCTGCCCCTTCTGGAGGTTTGCAATGGACCGGCTTCAGGCCATGCAAGTGTTCACACGCGTTGTCGACACCAACAGCTTTACCCGTGCGGCGGAAACGCTCGACCTGCCCCGCGCATCGGTTACCACGATTATTCAGAACCTCGAAGCGTTCCTCGGCACACGGCTCATGCACCGCACCACGCGGCGCCTGTCGCTCACGCCGGACGGCGCCGCTTATTACGAGCGCTGCGTGCGCATTCTCGCGGACGTCGAAGAGACCGAGGCCAGTTTTCAGAGCGGCAATAAGAAGCCGCACGGCAAGCTGCGCATCGACATGCCAGGCTCGATCGGCCGCTTGCTGGTGATTCCTCAACTATGTGAATTCCACACGCGCTACCCGGACATCGACCTGCAACTCGGCTTGTCGGACAGACAGGTCGACCTTTTGCAGGAAGGCGTGGATTGCGTGGTGCGCGTCGGCGCACTCCAGGATTCTTCGCTGGTGGCGCGGCGTATTGGCCTATTCGAGGGCGTGACGTGCGCGGCCCCGGAATACATTGAACGGGCCGGCAAGCCGACCTCGCTCGACGACCTGGAAAATCACAAAGCAGTCAATTACTTCTCGAGCCGTACGGGACGCACGCTCGACTGGGCATTCATGGTTGATGGCAAAGAGGTTGAAGTAAAAATGAAGGGCATTGTGTCGGTCAACGACGCCGATGCCTACGTGACCTGCGGGCTGGAAGGTTTTGGCCTGATTCAGCCGGCTCGTTTCATGGTGCTGCCGCATCTGCGTTCAGGCCAGCTGGTTGAAGTACTGCCCGAACTCAAGCCTTTGCCGATGCCGATTTCCGCAGTCTATCCGCACAGTCGGCATCTGTCGCCTAAAGTCCGTGTTTTCGTAGACTGGATCGCCGAGGTATTCGATCGCTGCCCATTGCTGAGCGGCCGCGGTGCGCTCGATGCAACATGCTCGCAGCGCACGCTCGAAGAACGCGAGTCGGCTCCGACACTCGACACACCGGTCATTTCCGAATGGGTCGCGTAACTCAGTTTGATTGAAGTACAAAACTGAACAGTGAATTCCAACCGCGGCGCTAATGCCGCGGTTGCTCTTTGTGCCCGCGTTTAAAGGGGTCCTCGCGCGATTGTTCCGAAATCGCGACAATTCATTTCGCGAAAGCGCGATTTATCGACGTCGACTCGAAGTCTACATTTCACCCTGTCGCAGCGCCCCTCGTGCTGCAAACGAATCGACAGGAGTGAATCATGAAACGCAATCTTCTCGCAGGTCTTGCTCTTTCGCTGCTCGCCAGCGCGCCGGTATTTGCACAAAGCAACGGCGGCGGCAACGGCATCGGCCACGCTGGTACTTATCAGACTCAACCGACCTCGACGACAAGCGGAAAAACACGCGCCGAAGTGCAGGCCGAAGTGGTCGCCGCATATCGTGACGGTTCGCTGCCTTCGCTCAATCGCACGAGCTACCCGAACAAAGGTCTGATCGGCCAGACGCAAGCCGCGCGTATCGCGTTGCAGGAAGGCGCGAACGGCGACGTCACGCGTGTGGCTAATGGGCAGTAACAGGTACTAAAGCGGGCACTAAGCGGGGCATTAAGCACAGAGGAAAGCGGACGCCAGTACCGTTAGTTTTCCAGAATAAATGCGAATCGCCGCGATAGCTTTCCACTCTTCACAAAGGAGTACATCATGACACCATCGGAACTGGATCATTGGAATACGGACGCCGCCGTCTGGACACCGTATCGCGCACCGCAGCGTTAAGTGTGGCGCGCCATCGCAGTGCGGGCCGCACGATGCGGCCCGCTTGCAACAAGCTGGTTAGCGCCTGGGCACGCCTTCGCGCCATTCGCTCCAGTGCGTGACAATGTCCTGCACGAGCGGATTACCCGAGCGGTATAGATTTTCGAGAGCAATCGTGAAGCCGCCTTGCGCGGAGTAGTTCAGCAGATTGTCGGCGCTGGTCTGTCCGTCGTAAGGACGGTCGAAATCAGAGCCCGCACGCACCACGGCAACGCGGTTCAAATCGACCTTATGCACCGAGGCCGCGCGTTTTAGCGCTTCATACGTCGCATTGTCTTCCTGCTGCGTGGTGCAATACACGCCCTTTTCATCCGTCAGGATCCTGGTCCAGTCGCGAGCCCGTTGCCCCAGCAGCGTGCCCGACCACCACGTATCGCCGGCGAGCGTATCGCATTGAATGACGGTCGGCGGGAGATTAGCCGGCGGGTACGAATACTTGGCACGCGCGGCCTGCGCTTGCGCGTTGTCGGAAAGCACCACGTTGCGCGACAAGGCGAATGCAGTATCGGCGAGTTGTGTATTGAGCTTGAACACTTCGGTCCGGTAATCGAGCGGCGGCTTTTCTGAAGGGCTTTTTGTGTTGATCCCAAGATAGCCGGTATTCCAGCCGGCCGGAATCTCGCGCCCGTCGATCTCCCATTGAATGCCGAAGTCGACGAGGTACTTGGCCCACGCAGCGGATCCGACCGTGCCCCGTTGAGGATCGATGCCGGCAATACCCGCCACCATGAAATACGTACGCCGCAAATCGAAACGCGGCGAGAACGTCAATGCCATGATCGACGCCGCGGCGTTCGTGTGGCCCATGCCGGTCGTCATCACGCATACATCCTGACGGTTGCAATGCACCGCTGGGTAATCGGGCGACAAGCCGTCCACCTGAATATCGCGCCATGGCCCGAGCTTATCGAGCCACACCTGGCCCTCCGGACCGAACATCGAAATGATCATCACCTTGACTGGCCGCCCGCGCGAGCCGCCGCCGTCATGCGAGAAAGCGTCGTCGTCGTCCGCGCTTGCCGGCCCGGAAGTAACGGCTGCGCATGCCGCGAGTGCAATGACGGAGAGAGCGCCAAATGTGCGAGTCAGCATCGTGATCTTCATTTTGCTTGTGATGCAGTTTGGGAGAGTGCCGCCTTCAAGCCGAAAGAAGTATAGATGCGAAGAAATTATTTTCCACGACATGAAGCGCCGGTTGAGTGACTCGCGCAAGGACCTGCGCGAGTCACGTGCGCAAAAAAGGCATGGTTAGGGGCGCGGCACCTCGGGTTCAAAGAACACCCAACGCACCTGTGGAAAAGCAGCTTGCAAATCTGCCTCGATCACGTTGATCGCGTCGACCATCGCGCGGCCGCTTGCGTAGTCGATCATTTCGGCCTGCACGGCGACCACCACATGACGTCCCCATTGCAGGGTAATCATATTGATGATGCTGCGAATCTCACCGCGTGCGCGCAAATGCGCCTCGATTGCGCGGCGCACTTCGGGGCTTGCCGATTCGCCGACGATCATCGACTTCACCTCGCGGGCTACGAGCCACGCGATCACCATCAGCAGCAAACCAACGGCTATGGAACCAAGCGCGTCGTAGACGGGATTGCCGGTCACCAAAGTGAGCAGCACGGCGACGAAGGCCATCGCCAAGCCGGCCAGCGCGGCGATATCCTCGCCCGCGACGACCAGCAACTCGGACTCGCGCGTTTCCCGGAACCAGCGCCAGAGGGCTTTCTCGGGGTGCACCCTGCGGATCTCCTTCATCGCGCCCCACAGCGAGAACGCCTCCAGCACCACGGAGACGCCGAGCACCACAAGCGCGACATACGCATACTGCAGGGGCTCCCGCGCGACCAGGCGATGCACGCCTTCGTACACCGAAAACGCGCCGCCGACAAAGAACAGCAGCAGCGCGACCAGCAGCGAATAAAAGTTGATCTCACGGCCCCCGCCCATCGGATGCAACGGGCTTGCCGGCCGGCGCGCCTGGCGCAGGCCGAAGAGCAGCAGCAATTGATTACCGCAGTCGGCGGTGGAGTGAATGGCTTCCGCGAACATCGAACCGGAACCGGTGAACGATGCAGCGGCGAACTTGCAGACGGCAATGCCAAAGTTGGCGGCAAGCGCGTAAATAATGGCTTTCGGCGATTCTTCTTTCATCGTCGTGGAGGGCGTTAGTCAATTTTCAAAAGGCTTTCAACTGCCGGGAATCCGTATTATGGACATGCCGGGCCGCGTGCGTCCAACCGCGGCGCTGTGCGCACCGCGTGCATGGACCTTCAGCCAGCCTTTCTTTACCGCTTCCTCCACGCAATGCTCATGCCCTCTCGAGCGCAGCCATTTCCCGGACGATCACCAGCAGCATCGACAGGCTCGCTCCGCCGGTTGCCCTGAGGTCGGCAAGCAACCGCGCATAACGCTCGAGTTGCGCGGCGCGCTTGTCGCGCCATGCTTGAACCAGCGCGTCCGGCGTGGCTGCATCGTCGGCGCCAGCGAGCGCGCTCATCGTAAGCGCGCGTTTGAGGCGCGCGAGTTCGGCCAATGCGGATGCGCGCGCCAGCATGTCCCAGTGCGACGGCGCAGGCAGCGCAGCCGCGCGTTCGCTGATCCAGTTGTAGTTGAGCAGCGTGCCGAGCGCGAAGTAGACACCCGCCACCAGTTCGAGCTTGCGCTCACACGTGGACGCCACTTCGGCGATATCGAGCAGCGACGCTGAAATCTCGCCGCTCGCAATGCGTACCGCGAGTTCACTATCGACGCCCGCGTCGACGAGCACACGTTGGCGTTCGGATAGCGCTTCGAGATCGGCAGCCGGCAGCAAAGTGGGCCACTGCGGCGCTAGACGCTGCGCGGCATCACGGCAACGCGCGAGCAGACCGGTCACGTCGTCGCTGTTCACGCCCGGCGACGACAGATGCCGCAGGAACCACAACGCCGAACGTTCGACAAGCCGCGCAACTTCGACGAACATGCGCGCCTGCACGTCGTCGGCGACGCGGTTATCCAGCGCGTCGATGCTGCGCCATACGTCGTCGAGATCGAACACATCGCGGGCCATGATGCAGGCCCGCACGATGTCGCCGGGCTGCGCATCGGTTTCCTCCATCAGCCGATGCACGAACTCGCAGCCCACGCGGTTCACCAACGCGTTGGTCAGATACGTCGCAAGGATTTCGCGGCGCAGCGGATGACGCTGCATCGGCTCGCTGAAGCGCTGGCGTAGCGGCTTCGGGAAATACTCGATCAACATGTCGCTGACGAGCGGGTCTTCGGGCACTGAAGAATCGAGCAGCGCGTCGTACAGCCACATCTTGCTGTAAGCGAGCAGCACCGCGCGCTCGGGCGTGGTGAGCCCTTGTTTCGCAGCCTGCCGCTCGGCCACTTCTTCGTCGTTCGGTAGAAATTCGATTGCACGATTCAGGCGACCCGCGCGTTCCAGATAGCGCATCAGGCGCGTTTCAGCGTCGAGCAATTCGACGCCATAGCGGCCCGCAATCGAGAGCGCCTGAGTCTGGTAATAGTTGTCCGTCAACACGAGCAGGCCGACTTCGTCGGTCATTTCCGCCAGCAGCGCGTTGCGCTGCTTGTCGGTCATCTCGCCGTCGGCCACCACGAGTCCCAGCAGAATCTTGATGTTGACCTCATGGTCGGAACAGTCGACACCTGCCGAGTTGTCTATTGCATCGGTATTGATGCGGCCGCCGCGCTGCGCGAATTCAATGCGGCCGAGTTGCGTGAGCCCCAGATTGCCGCCTTCGGCTACAACCTTGCAGCGCAAGTCCGCGCCGTTCACACGGATCGCATCGTTCGCGCGGTCGCCCACCTGCAGATGCGTTTCACGCGAGGCCTTCACATAAGTGCCGATGCCGCCGTTATAGAGCAGGTCGACGGGCGCGTGCAGAATTGCGCGCATCAGTTCGGCCGGCGAGAGCGCCGCCGCGCTGATGCCGAGTACCGACTGCACGGCCGGCGACAGGGCAATGGTCTTCGCCGTGCGCGGAAACACGCCGCCTCCCGCGGAAATCAGCGAAGGGTCGTAGTCCGCCCAACTCGATCTATCGAGAAGAAAGAGACGTCCACGCTCAGCAAGACTGGACGCCGGATCGGGATTCGGGTCCAGGAAAATATGCCGATGATCGAACGCGGCCACGAGCCTGATATGCGGCGACAACAGCATGCCATTACCGAACACGTCGCCGGACATATCGCCGATACCGACCACCGTGAAGTCCATCGTCTGCGTATCGACGCCCATTTCGCGGAAATGCCGCTTGACGGACTCCCAGGCGCCGCGTGCGGTGATCGCCATTTTCTTGTGGTCGTAGCCGACGGAGCCGCCCGACGCAAACGCGTCGTCGAGCCAGAAACCGTATTCCTGCGAGATCGCGTTCGCGTAGTCGGAGAACGTGGCCGTGCCTTTGTCGGCGGCGACCACGAGATACGGATCGTCGGGATCGTGTCGCACCACGTCGCGCGGCGGCACGACGGTCGTGCCCGCGAGGTTGTCGGTCAGATCGAGCAAACCGCGCAGGAACGTTTGATAGCACGCAATGCCTTCGCGCATCCATGCGTCGCGTTCCGTTTGCGGCGGCGGGTTCTTCACGACGAAGCCGCCTTTCGAGCCCACCGGCACGATCACGACGTTCTTCACCATTTGCGCCTTCATCAGACCCAGCACTTCAGTGCGGAAATCCTCGCGACGGTCCGACCAGCGCAAGCCGCCGCGCGCCACACGTCCACCACGCAAATGCACGCCTTCGACGCGCGGCGAGTAGACCCATATCTCGAACATCGGCTTCGGCTCGGGCAAACCGGGCACTTGCGCCGGGTTGAACTTGAACGATAGATACTGCTTCGGCTTTCCGTCCGCATCGAACACGTAATAGTTGGTGCGCTGCGTGGCTTTGATGACACCGAGAAACTGCCGCAGTATCCGATCCTCGTCGAGATTGGGCACCTGGTCGAGCGCGCTGTCGATCGTCTTCAGCAAACCCTCCACGCGCGCCTCACGCGTGTCGCCCAATGACGGATCGAAGCGCGCGACGAAGAGTTCGACCAGCATGCGCGCAATCGCGGGATTGCCGGTCACCGCGCGCTCGATATACGCATCGCTGAATGTGGAGCCCACCTGCCGCAGATACTTCGCATACGCACGCAGTATCGTCACTTCGCGCGCGCTCAATTGCGCGCGTAGAACAAGACGGTTGAAGTCGTCGCTTTCTATCGCGCCGGTCCACACCTGCTCGAACGCATCTTCGAAAAGATCCTTCACGCGCTCGATGTCGAACTCGGCGTCGTCGGCAAGTTCGAGCCCGAAGTCGTGAATCCACGCAGGCGTCGCGCCGAGCGCTTCGATCAGATACGGCCGCTCTTCATCGACACGCACGCCCAGGTGTTCGAGCATCGGCAAACTGCGCGACAACGCGATCGGCATTCCCGCCCGATAGACCTTGAAGCGGAATGCGCGCGGCCCTGCTTCGATTGGACGATACAGGTTCATCGCGAGGCGCTCGCTGCCCTGCACGCGCTCGATCAGTTCGATGTCGCGTACCGCCGTGCGCGCGGCATAGTCGTCGCGATAGCCGGGCGGAAACGAATCCGCGTAGTGCTGCAGCAGACGGTTGCCCTGCTCTTCACCGAACGCGTCGAGCAACGCATCGGCGAGATCGTCCTGCCAGCGGCGCGCGACCTGCACGAGACGCGCTTCGAGTTCGCGCGTATCGACATCGGGCATGCCGCCCGGCTTCGCATGCACAACGAAGTGAATACGCGCGAGGGTCGATTCGGAAAGCAGCGGTGTGAACTCGACGCTCGCTCCGTTGAATGCGTCGGTGAGCAGGTTGGCGATACGTTGCCGCAAATCGGTGTTGTACTTGTCACGCGGCACGAACACGAGACACGACACGAAGCGGTCGAAGCGGTCGCGCCGCACAAAAAGGCGCGTGCGCTGATGTTCCTGCAAACGGAGCACGCCGAGCGCGATATCGTAGAGCTGGTTCTCGTCGGCCTGGAACAGTTCGTCGCGCGGATACGTTTCCAGCACCGTCACGAGCGATTTCGCGAGATGACCTTTCGGCAAGAATCCGGCCCTCCTCACGATGTTCGCGCATTTGCGCCGAACGATCGGAATTTCGGCCGCCGACAAAAAATAAGCGGTCGACGTGTAGAGGCCGATGAAGCGCCGCTCGCCGACCACCTTGCCGTCAGCGCCGGTCAGTTTGATGCCGACATAATCCAGATAGCCGGGCCGATGCACGGTTGCCCGCGAGTTGGCCTTGGTCAGGAAGATCGGCGAGGCGCTCGAAATGATTTCGGCAGCGGCCGGCGGCAAGACCGTCACCTCTGAAGTCGCTGCGGCTCCATCCACGGTGCGCAGTTCATCGCGCATGATGCCGAGGCCCGAGCCCGGCACCGCGCGCAATCCGTAGCCCGTGCCCTGCTGCACGAGTTCGTAGTCGCGGTGGCCGAGAAAGGTGAAGTGATCGGCGACCATCCATTCGAGAAACGCGCGCGCTTCCATTGCATCCGGCCCGCTCTCGCCGGCTTTCATGGTCTTGATCGTGACGCGCGCGAGTTCCACGATCTTCGGCCAGTCTTCAACCGCGGCGCGCACGTCGCGCAGTACTTTCGCGATGTCGTCGCGCAACGCGTCCAGTTTCGCCGCGTCGCCGCAACGGTCGACTTCGAAGTGAATGAACGAGGCCAATTGCGAGCGCGTGTCGGCGGCTTCTTCCGCGCCCTGCGTGACACGCGCGATATCGCCGTCGGCCGCGCGCCAGATGCGAAACACCGGATGCACGACCGAATGCAGCGCGAGCCCTTGCCGGTTGACCGCCATCGAAACGGAATCGACCAGGAACGGCATGTCGTCGTTGACGATCTCGATCACCGTGTGATCGGAATGCCAGCCATGCTGTTCGAGAATCGGGTTGTAGACGCGCAGTCTTTCCTTGCCGGGGACGAAGCGCTGCGCGGTCTGCCAGTGCGCGAGCGCGGCGCCGTACAAATCGGGAATGGAGCGGCTTTGCAGATCGTCGGCGTCGACGAAATCGTAGTAGTGCCGCAGAAAGGGCTCGACGATGTGAAACGTCGGCTCGGGCAAGCGCCCTCGTGCAAACTCGACGACATCGTTCAGCAAGTGCGTGACGGCTTCTTCGTTCTTTGCTTGCATGATGAACTCCCCGGCTGGCGGCAATGGCGAGTATCGCCCGGATCGCATGCATCGTCTGAAGGAGGATTATGCGCCTGCACGCCGCAATGCGACCGCTGCGGCGACTTAGGTTATACCCGCTGCCCGGCCGTATGCTGCAAGCGCGCAATCCCCATTTACCGCATGCGTTCCGTTTCAACGGCTTCGTGCGCAAGCCATGCGCTCACCTGTTCGCCGACCCACGCGGGATCGTCGTGCGGCAGATCGTGGCCCGCCCATGCATGCTCGCGATGAGTCGCGCCCCACGCTGCGGCTAGCTTCGTGGAACAGACCGGATCGACGAGCCGGTCGTCGTGCGAAGAGAGAATCAGCAGCGCACAAGCCGGTTTCGCTGCGCCTGCGGTAAAGCGCGCCGCCGCCCATAACTGGCGCAACGCATTGCCGCGGCTCACCGGCGCGCTGCGGCGAATCATGCTCCATGATTGAAGATCGGCCTTGAGGGTATCGACGTTGTTGCACGTCAATCTATGAATGCCGCTCTCGGCGCGCACGGCGTCGCTCCAATGCATGGCGATTGTCAAAAGACCCGGCCATGCGGACGGACGCAGCCGCTCATGCACCCGGCTGAACGGACGCATGCTCGTGTTGATCAACACGAGCCGCCCGATTTCGGCGGGGTACCGTTGCGCCCAGGCGGTTGCGACCATGCCGCCGAGCGACATCGCCAGCACGTTGAATGGGCCGCGCGTGATTATGTCGGTTGGGCCGGTGCGGACCGCGCCTAAGCCGGTCGCGCCTGAGCCGGCCGCGCCTAAGCCGGCCGCGCCTATGCCGGCCGCGCCTCCTTGCACAGCAGCAATGCGTACGAAGTCGACCATGTCAGCGACCGTCGCGGGCGCACGCAAATGCGCGAATGCGCCGTTGCCCGGCAAGTCGATCAAGCTCACGCCCGAAGCGCCGGTGGCTTCCCGCAACACGTCAGGCAAACAGCCCCAGTGACGTGTCTCGCGTGTCAGTCCGCGCAGCAGAATCCACGTGCTCATGCGCTGTCCGGTCTGTACCAGTGATCGGTCGCGCTTTGCAGCAATTGCTCGCGGCGATTGCCTTGAGGCAGCCAGCGCTGCGCCGAAAAAACGGCGCGCGCGAGAAAATCCAGCAGGTTCGCGTGCCGCCGCAACACGCGCGCCGTGCGATGCGCCTTCACCGGATTGAAGATCCCCTGACGCGAGAACAATTGCCGCGGGTTCTTCTTGATCCATAGCCACGAACCGAGTTCGAGCGTCATCGGCAGAAAGACGTTGGGTGCGGGCGCGCGGTCGTACGCGTAGTCCCACAGATCGCCGTGCAGCAGATATTGATGACTCTGCGGCTCGAACGTATACCCATGATGCGGATGCGAACGCTCGAACATGGTTTTCAGCACGTACATTTCCGGCAGATGCGGCATCAGCTTGCGCGTGCGCGCATACGGAAACCAGATGCTGTCGTTCCAGCCGTAACCCGAATGACAATCGAGCGCGATGCTCAAGGGCCGCGCGGCCAGTTCCGTTTCAACTACCTGCAGCAGCGCGGCGGCCTCGGCTTCCATCGGAGCGCCGCGGCTTCCGCGATACCACGGCAGCCACGCGCCGACGCGCTGGCCGCCCGCCAGCAGCGGCACGCGCTCGTCCGCGTTTTGCGGCGCGTTGCGCATCAGATCGACGCCATTCGGATTGGCTCGCGTGGCCGCCCACATGCCGCCAGGATTGACTATCGGCACGAAGATAAGGCGAATCGACTGCAGTTGCCGGACCAGCAGTTCGTCCCATTCGAGCCGCGCAAGCAGCGCGCGCATGTAGTCGAGCACGAGTTGCGAGCCGATTCGCTCGAGTCCATGAATGCCGCCGAAGAAGCCGATGGCCGGCGCTTGCGGATCCGTCGAACCGATGCTCGCGGTATGCACGCCGAAACGC
Organism: Paraburkholderia kirstenboschensis; assembly: GCF_032806925.1. Classification (NCBI taxonomy): domain Bacteria; kingdom Pseudomonadati; phylum Pseudomonadota; class Betaproteobacteria; order Burkholderiales; family Burkholderiaceae; genus Paraburkholderia; species Paraburkholderia kirstenboschensis. The sequence continues at coordinate 558,159 of NZ_CP136512.1, forward strand.
CGGCCGCGCACCGTCGTCTCGCAGAGCGTGCGGATCGCAAAGCTTGCGCTGCCCTGATCGAGGATCGCCTTGAGATCTTCGTACTCGGCAAAGCTGTCGGGAAGGAAGCTCAAAGGCTGCATGGAGGCGTCGCGAGGAGTGCTGGATGTCGGGGACGGCACGGCGAATAAAGCAATATAGCCTGGCCGCAGGCCGGTATGCGCAGCGGCTGAACACTGACATACCGGCGTCATATAGAAGTCATATGGACGTCATCATGACATCATCCGGCGCGCCACAAATCGCCTCCTTTCTCCCCATAAAGCCCCTGTACTTTAGTCGTCCACTCATCCATTTGCGTCTTCTGCTGGAATAATCACGGGCTTGCGGCCGGCAGTCAGGCCAGCCAACCTCGCCTGCCCTCGCCTTCGATGGAAACCCTTGTCGTCTTGCTGGTTCTGCTGTCGGCGCTGTTGCACGCCACGTGGAACGCCTTCCTGCATCTGTCCGAAGACCGCGTCTGGCTGCTCGGCATGATGGCGATTCCCTATATCGCCGTGAGCGCGGTCGGTGTGATGGTCCTGCCGATGCCCGCGCCTGCCGCGTGGCCTTATATCTTCGCGTCGGTGGTGTTGGAGTTCGGCTATCTGCTGGCGCTGATCCGCGCTTATCGAAGCGGCGACTTCGGGCAGATCTATCCGATTGCGCGCGGTCTGTCGCCGATGCTGGTGTTCGTCGGCGCGCTCGTGTTCGCTCATGAATCGCTCAAGCCGCTCGCCGCTATCGGCGTCGCGCTGGTGTCGATTGGCATCGTCTCGCTGGCGTTTCGCCGCGGCATGCGCTTCTCCGGCGAAAGTGTGCCGTTCGCGCTGCTGACCGGCTTTTTTATCGCGACATATTCGGTTGTCGACGGAATCGGCGCGCGCGTCGCGGGCAATGGCCTGAGCTACATCATGTGGGTCTATCTGATCTGGAACGTGCCGCAGTTTCTGCTCGCGTGGCATTGGCGCGGCGGCGCGAAGGGGCTGTTCATCGGCCGCTCGGTGGTGCTCAAGGGCATGGCCTCCGGCGCGCTCGCGCTCGTCGCGTATTGCCTGATCATCGAGGCATACCGTTATCTGCCCATCGCGATGGTCTCCGCGCTGCGCGAGTTGAGCTCGATCTTCGCGGTGTTGATCGGCTGGCTTTTCATGCGCGAGAAGCTCACTGCGCGGCGCATCGTTGCATGTGCACTGGTCACGCTGGGTGCGGTGCTGATCCGGATTTGATGCGCGTGCGGCTGCGCCTGCCTTGCGCTGTCGAATTGCCGCTCGGCAAGTGCGAACTGCGAAGTCCCAATTCAGAAGTTCGCCTGGCGTGTTCACGGATGCGCCGCCTCTTCCTCCTCGCCCCCGCCTCAATTGGCTCCTACGTTTTCATTTAAATGGCTCTGAAGCTAAGGGCCAAATCTCACTATAGTCGTTGCATGTGCCGCGCGACGCGCGGCGTCCGCCGACACCGAGGAGCCACGCGATGAACCTGAAGAACGCAGAATTGAAGAGCCGTAAGGACGCAGCCACGCCGCGCGGCGTCGGCGTGATGTGCGATTTCTATGCAGAGCGTGCCGAAAACGCGGAGCTGTGGGATGTGGAGGGCCGCCGCTTCATTGACTTCGCAGCGGGAATCGCTGTGTGCAACACGGGCCATCGTCATCCAAAGATCGTAGCCGCCATTCGTGACCAGCTGGACCGTTTCACGCACACCGCGTATCAGATCGTGCCATACGCGTCGTATGTCGAACTCGCCGAAAAGCTCAACGAGCGCGCGCCCGGCGATCATCCGAAGAAGACCGCGTTTTTCACGACCGGCGCGGAAGCCGTCGAAAACGCGATCAAGATCGCGCGCGCCGCGACCGGCCGTCCGGGCGTGATCGCCTTCACCGGCGGCTTTCATGGCCGCACGCTGATGGGCATGGCGCTGACGGGCAAGGTCGCGCCGTACAAGGCGGGCTTCGGTCCGTTCCCGTCCGACGTGTTTCATGCGCCGTTCCCGAATCCCCTGCATGGCGTGAGCACGGCCGATTCGCTGAAGGCCATCGAATTCCTGTTCAAGGCCGACGTCGATCCGAAGCGGGTCGCCGCGATCATCTTCGAACCGGTTCAGGGTGAAGGCGGGTTCTATCCCGCGCCGGCCGAGTTCGTGCGCGCGCTGCGCAAGCTGTGCAACGAGCACGGCATTCTGCTGATCGCCGATGAAGTGCAAACCGGCTTTGCCCGCACCGGCAAGCTGTTCGCCATGCATCACTACGACGTGGTGCCCGACCTGATGACGGTTGCCAAGAGCCTCGCGGGCGGCATGCCGCTGTCGGGCGTGATCGGCCGCGCCGACGTGATGGATGCGGCGGCGCCCGGCGGGCTCGGCGGCACATATGCGGGCAATCCGCTGGCGGTGGCCGCCGCGCTTGCGGTACTCGACATCATCGACGAAGAGAAGCTGTGCGAGCGCGCCACGATCCTCGGCGACCGCGTCAAGGCGAAGCTGATCGAGCTGCAAAAGGACGCGCCGCAAATCGCCGACGTGCGCGGCCCCGGCGGTATGGTGGCCGTCGAGTTCTGCAAGCCTGGCAGCACGGAACCCGACGCGGAATTCACGAAACGCGTGCAGGCACGCGCGCTCGAACGCGGCTTGCTGCTGCTGGTGTGCGGCGTCTATTCGAACGTGGTGCGCTTCCTGTTCCCGTTGACGATCGAGGACACGGTCTTCGAAGAGGCGCTTGCGATTCTCGAAGACGTCATCAAGGACAGCGTTGCTGTCGCAGCTTGAGGAAACGCCTGATGACCACGCTGACTCTGAAAGACCCGACTCTGCTGAAGACCCACGCCTATCTCGCGGGCGAATGGCAAGGCGCGGACAACGGCTCTACCTTCGAAGTCGTGAATCCCGCGACCGGCGAAGTCATCGTGACGGTGCCGCGCATGGGCACGGCGGAAACGCGCCGCGCCATTGACGCCGCCAACGCCGCATGGCCCGCATGGCGCGCGACCACCGCCAAACAACGCGCGGTGATTTTGCGCAAGTGGCATGACCTGATGCTCGAGAACGCCGACGACCTCGCGCTCATTCTCACCACCGAACAAGGCAAGCCGCTTGCCGAGGCGAAAGGCGAAATCCAGTACGCGGCCTCGTTCCTCGAATGGTTCGCGGAAGAAGGCAAGCGCGTGAATGGCGACACCATTCCCACGCCGGCAAGCGACAAGCGCATTGTCGTGACGAAGGAGCCCGTTGGCGTTTGCGCGGCGATCACGCCGTGGAATTTCCCGGCCGCCATGATCACGCGCAAAGTCGGTCCGGCGCTTGCGGCGGGCTGTCCGATAATCGTCAAGCCGGCTGAAGCGACGCCGCTTTCCGCGCTCGCGCTCGCCGTGCTGGCCGAACGCGCGGGCGTGCCGCGCGGCGTGTTCAATGTGGTGACGGGCGAGCCGAAAGCGATCGGCGCGGAAATGACCGGCAATCCGATTGTGCGCAAGCTGTCGTTCACCGGCTCGACGCCCGTGGGCCGTCTGCTGATGGCGCAGTGCGCGCCGACGGTAAAAAAGGTGTCGCTCGAACTGGGCGGCAACGCGCCGTTCATCGTTTTCGACGACGCCGATCTCGACGCCGCCGTGGCTGGCGCGATTGCATCGAAATATCGAAATAGCGGCCAGACCTGTGTTTGCACGAACCGCTTCTACGTACACGACAAGGTTTACGACGCGTTCGCCGAGAAGCTGCGCGCCGCCGTCGCGCAATTGACGGTCGGCCGCGGCACCGAGGCAGGTGTCACGCAGGGTCCGCTCATCAATGAAGCGGCGGTGCTCAAGGTGGAGTCGCATATCGAAGACGCGCTCGCCAAAGGCGCGCGCGTCGTGACGGGCGGCAAGCGCCATGCGCTCGGTCACGGCTTCTTCGAGCCGACCATACTCGCGGATGTCACGCCAGACATGAAGGTGGCGCGAGACGAAACCTTCGGTCCGCTTGCGCCGCTGTTCCGTTTTTCATCGGACGAGGAAGTAATCGCGCTCGCCAACGACACCGAGTTCGGTCTCGCGTCGTACTTCTACAGCCGCGACATCGGACGCGTCTGGCGCGTCGCCGAAGCGTTGGAGTACGGCATGGTCGGCATCAATACAGGACTGATCTCGAACGAGGTCGCGCCATTCGGCGGCGTCAAGCAATCGGGCTTGGGGCGTGAAGGCTCGCACTATGGCATCGACGATTACGTGGTCATCAAGTACATGTGCGTGGGCGGCATCTGAATGTGAAAACGGCACGCAAAAGCGTGCCGTTTTTTTTCGCGCGGCGAAAGCCGCCGCGCCGCAATCCCGTTACTGTCCGACGTACACCGGAGCCGAGTACGAGCTCGACGTCACTTCAGCGCGGTTGCCGGCTTGCGACGAGCCGTTCGTTGCCGAACCATAGCCGCTCGTTTGAGCCGCACCGTTCTGCGCGGCGACGCGCGCTTCGGCAGCCTGAATGTTGGCCGGGTAGTCGTAGTCGTTCGACGTTGCCGGGTTATAGCCCGCCTTCTCCAGCTGGATCAGTTCGGCGCGGACCTGAGCGCGGGTGACCGGCTGGTTCGATTGCGCGAAAGCGGCGAGCGGTGCGGAAATAAGAGCGGCGATAACAGCAGCTTCGACCAGGGATTTCATGATTACTACCTCCAGAGATTGTTTTGTGCTGTGCTGAAGGCGGTTCGTCTTCAGCAGATAGACACAGTTTAGGAGGCGAGGAACCTAGGGTAAACCCCAGATCAAAGAATTCACTGTTGTCGTATTTGCGATATTTCGGCGGCATGCGCGCTGATTAGCGCTTTCGACGACACGAAGCCGCCTGTCACCTGGCGGTCGCTGCGGGGGCTTGCGCCGAACCGGGCGCGATACGTCCGCGAAAAGTGCGACGGCGACTCGAAGCCGCACGCGACGCAAATCGACGTAATCGACATGTCGGTCTGTTGCAGCAACTCTCGCGCGCGAGAAAGCCGTAATTGCAGATAGAAATGCGTCGGCGTGTCCTTCAGCGACGCGCAGAACAGCCGTTCGAGCTGCCGGCGCGTCACGCCGATTTCCTGCGCGAGCCGGTCGGGCGTCAACGGCTCTTCCATGTGCTGCTCCATCACGCCGATCACCTGAATCAGCTTGCGGTTGTGCACGCCGTAGCGCGCGGCGATCTCCATGCGTTGATGGTCGGAGCGCTGACGGATGCGGCTCACCACGAACTGCTCCGACACCGCCGAGGCCAGCGCCGCGCCATGCTCGCGGCCGATCAGGTCGAGCATCATGTCAATTGACGCCGTGCCGCCCGCGCATGTGATGCGCCGCGCGCCGATCTCGAACAGCTCCTGACTCGCATTCAGCGACGGATAGCGCTCGCGAAACGCCGACAGCGCCTCCCAATGCACGGTCACGTTGTCCTCGTCGCCGAGCAGCCCCGCTTCAGCGAGAACGAAGCTGCCCGTATCTATCCCGCCGAGCGTCGCGCCGGCCCGTTCCAGACGCTTGAGCCACTCGGCCAGTTCGCGCGTGTAGCAGGCGAGCGGCTCGAAGCCCGCCACGACGAACAACAGCCGCGCATCGTTCACACCGTCGATCGCGGCGTCGGCGTTGATCGAAATTCCGTTGCTGGCCGCGACCGGTGCGCCGTCGAGGCTCAGAATGCGCCAGCGGTAAAGCTCGCCGCGAAAGCGATTGGCAACGCGTAACGGCTCGACCGCCGACATGAAGCCGATCGCCGAAAAACCCGGCAGCAGCAGGAACGATATCTCTTCAGGCATTTCGCGGGACCCGGTCAGATGCGAAGACGAAGGCGCGAGACGAAAGCGGCAAGCGCAAGCCGCCTCGCGGTTCCGGGCGAGCGTAGCAAGCGCTTCGCGGGCGGGCAAGGCGCGCCAAAAATCTCCCAGACGATTGCTGCGTTGCAATGGCGCGGCTACGTCGGCGCATGCTGGTTTTCCCTTGTTGTCGCGTGGAAGCAAGAACGGGTCGCTGACGGTCGCTTTGGCGGCAATATGGGGCATTAACGTTAGGGCATCGAGGCAGGCGATTCCGTGAGTTCGCGGCTGTGCTTGCAGCCTTGCTTCGCAGCCTTACCGGTAAGCGGTCCGTTCGACAACGCGCGGTCAAACGCGCATAAGCGTCAATAGGGGAACGTCATGAAGTTACACATCAAAACGCGGCTGGCTCAACTCGCGTGCCTCGCGGCCGCATTCGCCGCCGCGGTTACCGCGCTGCCCGCGTTCGCGCAGGACCCGGCCGCTTGCCGCGCCGTGCGTTTCGCGGACATCGGCTGGACTGACATCACGTCGACAACCGCGCTCGCGTCCACCGTTTTCGAGGGGCTCGGTTATCAGCCGGTCACCACCGTCGCTTCCGTGCCGATTTCGTTTGCGGGCTTGAAGAGCAAGCAGCTCGACGTGTCGCTCGGCTACTGGTGGCCGGTGCAGGAGAAAGCCATCGCGCCGTTCGTCGAATCGAAGTCGATCGAAGTATTGCAGCCGCCCAATCTGACCGGAGCGAAGGCGACCTTCGCGGTGCCGGCCTATGCGTATGACGCGGGCCTCAAAACATTCGCGGACATCGCCAAACATCGCGATCAGCTCGACGGCAAGATCTACGGCATCGAACCCGGCAGCAGCGCGAACGCAGCCATCCAGAAAATGATCGCAACCAACCAGTTCGGCCTCGGCGGATTCAAGCTGATTGAATCGAGCGAAGCAGGCATGCTCGTTTCAGTGGACCGCGCGATCCGCGAAAAGAAATGGGTGGTGTTTCTCGGCTGGGAACCGCATCCGATGAATATTCAGATCGACATGAAATACCTGTCCGGCAGCGAGGGCGTGTTCGGTCCGAACGACGGCGAAGCGCGTGTTTATACGCTGACATCGCCCGCCTATCTGACGCGTTGCCCGAACGCGGGCAAGCTCGTGAGCAACCTGCGCTTTTCCACGCAACTGGAGAACCTGGTCATGCAATCGGTGATGAACAAGCAAAAGCCCGCCGATGCCGCGAAGGCGTATCTGAAGAAGAACCCGCAAGTACTCGACGCATGGCTTGCCGGTGTGAAGACCTACGACGGCAAGGACGGTTTGCCCGCGGTCAAGGCCTACCTCGGGCTTTGAGTCAGTGCGCGAGTCGTGACACTTTCATCTACAGGAATCAGCACGCATGAACCATGAAGTCATCGTGACCTGCGCGGTCACCGGCGCGGGCGACACAGTCGGCAAGCACCCCGCCATTCCTGTCACGCCCAAGCAGATCGCAGAGGCCGCCATCGAAGCGGCTAAAGCGGGCGCCACCGTCGCGCATTGCCATGTGCGCGATCCGAAAACCGGACGCGGCAGCCGCGATCCGCAGTTGTATCGCGAGGTAGTCGACCGGATTCGCTCGTCGGGTACGGACGTCATCATCAATCTGACTGCGGGCATGGGCGGCGATCTGGAAATCGGTCCCGGCGAAGACCCGATGCGCTTCGGCGCGAACACGGATCTGGTCGGCGGCCTGACGCGCCTTGCGCACGTCGAAGAGTTGCTGCCCGAGATCTGCACGCTCGATTGCGGCACGCTCAATTTCGGCGACGGCGACTACATCTACGTTTCGACGCCCGCGCAACTGCGCGCCGGAGCAACGCGCATTCAGGAACTCGGCGTAAAGCCAGAGCTGGAAATTTTCGATACCGGCCATTTGTGGTTCGCCAAACAATTGCTGAAGGAAGGCCTGCTCGACGCGCCGCCGCTATTCCAACTCTGCCTTGGCATTCCGTGGGGCGCGCCCGCCGATACCACGACGATGAAAGCCATGGCCGACAACCTCCCACCGGGCGCGCAATGGGCGGGCTTCGGCATCGGCCGCATGCAGATGCCGATGGTCGCGCAAGCGATGTTGCTCGGCGGCCATGTGCGAGTCGGCCTCGAAGACAACATCTGGCTCGATAAAGGCGTGCCCGCGACGAACGGTACGCTCGTGCAGCGCGCGGTGGAAATCATCGAACGCCTGGGCGGACGTGCGCTCACACCCGCTGAAGGACGACGCAAGCTCGGCCTGCCCGCGCGCGGAGAACGGCAACTCGAACGGCGCGTGGCCGGGGAATACGTTTGAGCGTGCGACGCTGCATGTGCTTGCGAACGGCTACGGCATCGAAGAACTCATAGGCAAACAAGGAAACGTCAGCAATGGCAGTGATCGTCGATATCAAAACATTCGCCGCAATCGGCGCGGGCGTGATCGGCAGCGGCTGGGTGGCGCGCGCGCTGGCGCACGGGCTCGATGTGATCGCGTGGGACCCCGCACCGGGCGCGGAAAAGCAGCTGCGCGAGAACGTCGCTAATGCGTGGCCCGCGCTCGAGCGCGTCGGCCTCGCCGTGGGCGCGTCGCAGTCGAGGCTGCGCTTCGTCGATACGATCGAAGCGTGTGTCGCGCACGCGGACTTCATTCAGGAAAGCGCGCCCGAGCGCGAGGAACTGAAGCTCGCGCTGCACGAACAGATCAGCCGCGCCGCGAAGCCGGACGCGATCATCGCTTCGTCCACTTCGGGGCTATTGCCGAGCGACTTCTACGCGCGGGCTGTGAATCCGCAGCGCTGCATCGTCGGGCATCCGTTCAATCCGGTGTATCTGCTGCCGCTCGTCGAGGTGCTCGGCGGGGAGAGCACGGCGCCTGAAACCATCGACGCCGCGCTGCACATTTATCGCTCGCTTTCAATGCGCCCGCTGCGAGTCCGCAAGGAAGTGCCCGGCTTTATCGCGGACCGGCTGCTGGAAGCACTGTGGCGCGAAGCCCTGCATCTGGTCAACGAAGGCGTGGCGACCACCGGCGAGATCGACGACGCAATCCGCTTCGGCGCGGGCATCCGCTGGTCGTTCATGGGCACGTTCCTTACCTACACGCTTGCGGGCGGCGATGCGGGCATGCGCCACTTCATGCAGCAGTTCGGTCCCGCGCTGGAGCTGCCGTGGACTAAACTGATAGCGCCGAAGCTGACCGGCGAACTGATCGACCGCGTGGTGGACGGCACCGCCGAACAGGTCGGCCCGCGCTCGATCAAACAGTTGGAGCGTTATCGCGACGACTGCATCACGAGTGTGCTGGCCGCAATCGGCGAAGCCAAGGCGCGGCACGGACTGACGCCTGCGGATTGACGGGAGCCCTGGCGATCCTCCGCATCGCGCACGCCGCAGAGCGCGAGGCACGCGCCGAACCAGACAAGGAGACTCCGCACCATGCTGCAAACCGCTTCCCTGCCCTGCTATCGCGACACGGTGCGCGCCGAATGGGTCGATTACAACGGCCATTTACGCGACGCGTTCTACATGCTGATCTTCAGCTTCGCGACCGACGAACTGATCGACCAGATCGGTTTGCCAGACGCCGTGCGTAAGGAACGGGGCCGCTCGATCTACACACTCGAAGCGCATATCAACTATCTGCATGAGATCAAGGAAGGTACGCGCGTGCGTGTCGATATGCGGGTGCTCGGGTGCGACGCCAAGCGGCTGCAGCTTTACCTGGAGATGTTCGCTGACGACGGCGACACGCCGGTCGCGGCGGGCGAGCAGATGCTGTTGCACGTCGACACGAGCGGGCCGCGTTCGGCCGCATTCGATGCCGACGTGGCCGCTCGCGTGCGGGAACTGGCCGACGCCCATGCCGCGTTACCGCCCGCGACCTACGCGGGACGCATGATCGGCCTGCCCGCCGCCGCGCAGCGTAGCCGGAGCCAACATGCTTGAGCCGCAGATGGCCGCATTCATCGCACGAGCCGCCGCGATCTATCCGGGACATAGCACCTCGTTGACGCCGCGCGAGCAGCGCGAAATCTACGACCGCTACGCGGCCGTGCTCACTCCGCCTCTGCCCGCAGAAGTCGTCACCGAAGACGCGCAATTCCCGGCCGCCGCAGGCCATTCGATTGCGCTGAGGCTTTATCGCAATGGTGCAAAGGCGAGCGAAATGCCGCGTGGCACCGTGCTGTATTTCCACGGCGGCGGCTTCGTGCTTGGATCGCTGGACAGTCATCAGGTCATCACAGCACGCCTTGCCGCGGACACGGGCCTCGATGTAATCGCCGTGGATTACCGGCTCGCGCCCGAACATCGCGCACCGGCCGCGCATGACGACTGCATGGAGGTCACGCTCGCCGCCCTGCAACGGCGGCTGCCCTTCGATTCGCCTGCCGGCGCCACGCTGCAACTCGCGGGCGATAGCGCTGGCGGCACGCTCGCTGCCAGCGTCGCGATGCGATTGCGCGACGAGGGCATCGAAGGAATAAGCGGTCTCGCGCTGGTTTATCCGATGCTCGGCACCGACCCGCAGCCGCCCGCACGCGATACCGAAGCGCAAGCGCCCATGCTGACGCTCACCGACGTCCACGCGTTTCGCGACATGTATTGGGGCGAAACGGCGCCATGCCCCAAGTGGACAATCCCGCTCGACGCCACGCGTTATGACGACCTTCCGCCCACCCTTGCGATTGGCGCTGAACACGATCCGCTCAGAGACGACGCCCGTGTGTTGGTCGAACGCATTCAGGCTGCCGGCGGAGAAGCACACCTCGTAATCGGCACAGGGCTCGTGCATGGGTGCTGGCGCGCTATCGAATCGAGCCCGGGCGTGCGGGCGATGCATGACGAAGTCTGCCGCTTTCTGTCCGCAAACGCCCGCGCGGCCTGAACAGCGAATTGCCGCGCGACTTTATGCGCTTTCAATAAAGGCCGTTTGTCAATCGGTCATTAAACTCGAAACGCGCTGCATAGCGGCTTTCCTTCCCGCTTATACCCATTCCCGCATTCCGCGTCGCAGTTCCATTTGTTCTGTTGGCTGACCCACTGAATAAAAGAATCGCTGCGTCAACACTGTCGTCGGACTGATGGTCCGCTCACCAAGGCCCGTCGTGCGAGCCGCGCATGAATTGCACGGCTCTTGTCGCGCGAATAGCCATATCAGCCATTTCCCCAAGAGAATGGGATGTGCCCGCCGTGCTGGCAGGCATGTGTGGCTGCCACAAGCAGCCGTTCCTGCAAAAGGAAAATCGTATGTTGATGCGAGAAGCTATCCCTCACGCTCTGAATCGTGGCAATGCTCATCTTTCGGAGAGCCCGCTGGCAATGGATTCGCCGAAAACCTTCCAGCATTCCTTCGACATCTATCTAAAAGATTCGAATGCGTTCATGAACACGTATTTCGCCCGCTACTTCGAGTGGCAAGGCGTTTGCCGCGAGCGTTGGTTCCACGAGTGCATCCATGACAACCTGCTCGGGTCGGACGGCATGTTCGTGACCAAACGCGCGCACCAGGAATACGTGCATGAGACCTTTCCGTTTCAGCGGGTAGATTGCTACTTGAACACGGTGCAAGTGAGGCAATGCTCGGCGTACTTGCTGTTCCGCTTTTGCGTCGATGGGCGCAAGGTGTCGCAAGGCTATCAGCAGATTCTGTATGCCGGGCGCGACCGGAAGATCCGGCGCTTTCCTGATGGAATCGTCGACCGTGTGAAGGAGTATGAGTTGCCGTTGTCGGCGCTGACGGAATAAGCCACAGCGCTCAAACCAAAGTCTTAACGCCGGCGCGCTTCGCGTACCGGCGACCTGGACAATGCCCTGTCCGCTGCCGAGCCCGGCAGCGGCAGCCGCACGATAAAAGTGGTGTGCGCACCGCGCACCGACGTGCATTCGATACTGCCGCCCAGCAGCTCCGTCGCGCGGCGGCAGAAGGCGAGTCCCATGCCGGCGCCGCTGCCGTGCCGCTTGGTCGAGAAGAACGCGTCGAAGATGTGCGGAAGAACGTCCGGCGCAATGCCTGGGCCCGTGTCGCGAAATTGCAGCATGCAGAAATTCTGGTCCTCCAGCGCGCTGATCGTAATCTGCCCTTCGCCGCTCACATGAATCGCATGCAATGCGTTTTTCAGCAGATTGAACAGCACGAAGACCACCACCGTATCGGAGCCGGAAAAGCGCAGCATTGGATCGATCGGCAGGATCGTGATGCGCTCGCGTTCGCCGGCGCGAAACGGATAACGTTCGAGCGCGGAGTCCACGCACTGCCGTACCGGATGCGCGCTGAAACGGCTACGGTCGAGCCGGTCGAGCGTGTACGAAGCGAGCGCCATTTCGACCATCGCGCTGGTGCCGGACACTTCGCGCCTGATCGCCGTGGCAAGCTGGCTGATGCGCTCGGACTGGCCGGAGTGTTCGTCATCGTCATACAGGCCGTGCGTGACGGCGAGGCGATAACCTTTGAATACATGACTCCAGACGCTTGCGATCTCGTCGGCGTGCATGCCGATCGTGGCAAGCGGCGTGGCGATCTCGTGCGCGATGGTAGCCGCAAGCGCATACGGATGAATCAGGTGATAGCGCACAATCGTGATGGCAAGCAGCCCCAGACTCAGCGCGATGAACAACACGCCAGGCGGATAGAACGGATAGCCATAGTTGACTGCATAGTCGACCGCTGCAAACGAGTAGAGGCCAAGCGCCGCGAGACATAGGTCCAGACGCCGGCGCGCCTGCCCGCCCGCATTCTTTCGCGCGTTAAGCAAAAGCTGGCCGCTGCGCGCGGCAAGCAGCACCGTCTGCACGACATGCAGCGGATGCAGCGGCCCTGCAATCGGATAGTAGCCAAAGAAATAGTGCTGATAACCGGCGACTACTTCATTGCCTGGCAGCAATACCGCGAGCACGAAAGACAAACCATACGACGCAAGCAACAGCGGCCGCTCGCGGCGCCGTGCCGCGACTTCTGTCACGAAGTGATAGAACGTAGTAGGCAGAAAGAGAATGAACAGATAGCCGACGCGAACCAGCAAGCCGGCGATCTGCGCATCTTTGGTCTGGAAGAGCAGCGTCCATGTGCCCTGCCATGCGAAAGTCGCCGCGCACATCAGCAGGAAAGGCGCCGATAGCCGCGTAACCCCTTGCGTAATGACCACGTAGAGGCCGAACACGACGAACATGGCCGACACGAAGGCAGTTGGAATGGCGTACATGTGGCTCGACGTGCCGGCGCGCGTTAGCGTGCCCGGTTACTCCGCCACTGCGCAAACGAGAGCGGCTTGACGCCGGCCTCGACCACTTCCGGCGTCTCAACCGGGCTCCAGCCGTAGAAAGCGTCGCCCCAGCCGGGAATGGGTTGCGGCTTGAGCATCCTGAATTCGACGCCCGACCGGTAGGCGAGATGCGGCCAGAAAAGCGGCATGACCTCGCGCACCGCCATCTGCTTCAGCAACTCGGCGGGGCCGCTTTCGTCTGCAACGATCTCGCCCTGAGATATCCAGTCGTGCTCGGCCCACGCGACGAAGACACTCGCCCTTCCCTCGCGATCGAACATGAGAATTGCATTCTGCTCGGGCCGCCAGTAATACTCGACGATGCCTTTGTCCTTCACCACTTCGTCCAGCACCGTGCGCGTGCGCGGATCGCAATACGTCATGCCGTTCTCGCCCAACGCGAGCCAGCCCGTTTCGGAGCAGTGGCGGTTCTTCGCGTCCTTGAGAAAGTGGACGAGCCGGTTCGCCGAATCGGCGTCGGTCTTGCGCAGATAGAGATCGACAATGCCGGCGTTGAACGCTTTCACTGCGACAGTTTCGTCCGCGACGCCCGTGAGCAGAATTTTCGCGCAATGCAGATTAGATATGGACGACAGAAACTCGACACCGCTCACACCCGGCATGTCGTAGTCCACCACGACGGCTGCCACTTCGGAGAAACGCGATTCGCGCGCGAGCACATCCCGCTGCGGCGATGTTTCGACGAAGCGATCAAAACCTGTCTCGCTCAAGCAGGCTGACGCTGGCGCGAATTCCAGCGAGTTCTCACGCGCATGCTGACGTATGAACGCGAGTCCCGCCTGGGGACGCGAGAAGAACAGATTCGTGGAAACGTCCGGAAAAAAGCGGCGCAGGGCGTCGAGGTAGTTGTCGTTGTCGTCGACGAAAACAACCGTTGTCGGATAGGAGACCGGTGGTCGAATAAACTTGTTCATGTTTTTAGCGTGGTTCGTCGGGCCGCCGCAGAGCGTTACTGTGACAGGCTCGCCGGCCACCGCATGCGCTTGTGGAACGCTTGTGGAACATACCGGCGCGCCGCCAAATGCGTACACGCCGGTCAATCTATCGCTCGTTGCAAGGCCGGCCCCGTTGCACCGTATAGTACAGGGCTCTTGGCGCGAACAGTACAAAGTTACGCGTGGTGGCGGCAGCCTATGCGCGTTGAATCAACCGATTGAGCGATGGTAGAACTAGCCGCCACGGCCGCGTTGATTGCGGCCGCGCCATGCTCGCAACTAGGGCCGCGAGGCGACTTCGTCGAGATGGTCCAATAATGCCGCGGGGTCGTCGTAGACGCGCAGCGCGCCCGCGCGCTCCAGCTCTTCTGTGCCGTAGCCGCCCGACAGCAATCCGACACCGAGTGCGCGGCAGCGCCGCGCCGCGAGCATGTCCCAGATGCTGTCGCCTACTACGACCGAGTGTTCGATCTCAACGCCAAGGCGTTCGGCCGCCGCGAGGAAAAGGTCCGGGTCGGGCTTCGCATACTTAACGTCGTCGCGCGTCACGACAACCGCTTTTGCCGGATCGACGCCGAGCGCTTCCAGATTCACCGCCGCGGTTTCCATGCGCCCGCTGGTCGCCACGGCCCAAGGTGTGCCAGCTTGCGTCAAAGCATCGAGCAGTTCGCGCGCGCCCGGCAGCGGACATACTTGCGCCCGCAAGCTTTGATAGGCAGCCGCGTGGGCATGACGAAGACGCTCGCTGCGCTCGGCGCTGATCTCTCCGTGTGTCTCACGCAGAAGCTGATTGGTGAAGAGACCCCCGCTCATGCCGATCTTTCGATGAATCCGCCAGACCGACAGTGGAATGCCTTCGCTGTCGAGCGCTTCTTTCCACGCCAGCACGTGTTGATAAACACTGTCGACGAGCGTGCCGTCGAGATCGAATAAAAATGACGTCTGGATTCGCATGGTGGGCTCCTTTCGATGGCTACCACCACCAATATGCCACGGCACACGCCGTCCGGCATCAGCGCGCCTTGTTGCGAGTGCCCTTGGCCGCCGCTCCGGCGCGCGGCGCATCCTTGCTGGCCGGGGCGCCGCCGCTCAATTGCTCCATCCAGGACAGCGCGTCGACATACGACAAAAACTGTTTCAGATAGCCCGGCGACAACTCGCGCATCAGCGACAGCGACCGGTGCACGAGGCTGCTCGAGTTGAGCGGACCGGCATTGCCGGGTGCCGGCTGCAGCGACTGCCGCAACTGCTTCTCGGTGCGAACCTTGGCCCACGTCTCTCTGAAATAATCGAGAGCGAGAAGCTCGGGGTAGGGGGCGCGGTCGCCTTCACGGTGCCGCGGCTCGTTTTGCATGTAGCCGACGAGTTCGGCAAGCGCGCCGCGTGCAGGCTCATTCGCAGACGACGCGTGACCGGCGGTGGCCGCCGCATGGCCGACTTTGCGCGCATATGTTTCGAGCAGCACGGCAAGCTTCTCGTCCAGCACATGGCGCGCGGCGCCGGTGTGCGCGGCGGCGCGTCGCTCCAACGCGTCGATGAAAGCGAAACGAAGCGGATCGAGGCGGTCGGCGCCGCTCTCGCGCCACGCGTCGAGGGTGGCACGCGGGCTTTGCACGGCGGGATTCGTCGGCGTGGTCCTGGGTGTGTGCTTTGCCTCGGCCGTGTGCTTTGCCTCGGCCGTGTGCTTTGCCTCCGCCGTGTGCGTGGTTTCCGTCGTGCGCGTGGTTTCGGCCGTCTGCACGGTTTCACCTGTGCATCCAGCCTGCGGTACATCCGACGCCCGCCTCGCGTCGACGTTCGCGCTGTTACTCATGGGGCTTGCCTGCCGCAGCCGACGGCCTCGGAACCGGCGCTATTTCCACGCGACGATTGCGTGCCCGCCCTGGCTCGTCGGCATTCGAGCTCACGGGTTGTCCGGAGCCGAACGCCGCGGCGAACACCGACGACGCCGGCACGCCCGCATCGATCAGCGCGCGGGTCACTGTCAGCGCGCGCTGCGCCGACAGTTCCCAGTTGTCCGCGAAACGGCGGTTGCCTTCGCGCAGCCGCTGGTCGTCGGTGAAGCCGCTCACCATCAGGATTTCGTCGTTCGCGCGCAGATACGCAGACAACGGCCCGGCGAGGCTCTTCAACAGATCGCGCCCTTGCGGCTGCAACTGGTCGGAGTTGAGCGCGAACAGCACGTTGCCGCTGATGCCGATACGTCCGTTCACCAGCGTCACGCGGCCCGCCGCGAGGGGCCCCGCCAGCGCCTGCTCGAGCGTCTTGCGGCGCTGCGTTTCAAGCTGACGCTGCTTGACCTCCTGGTCGAGCTTGTTCGACAGCTCCAGCTGCACGCCGATGACAGCCACCAGAATCAGCATGAAAGCGCCGAGCAGCACGGACATCAGGTCGCCGAACGCCGCCCAGATCGGCGCGCCCGGCTCCACGCCGCCGTCGATGTCCTCGCTCATCCCGCTCATACTGCCTCGGCTCCGTCCGCGGCGCGCTGGGCAGCGAGCTGCTGCAGATCTTCGACGATCTGCTTTTGCGACATCACGCTCAGATCGACCACCTCGCGCGCCTGCGCGACGTAATACGCAAGCTGCTCGTCACTGCGCGTGAGCGACTTGTCGAGCGCGGCCTCGATTCTTTCCAGATGCGCGACGAGCTTGTCGTTCGACTCGCCGAAACGCTGCACGGCACCGCCGAACGCTTCGCCGAGGCTCGCCACTTCGACGGCGCCGCCGGTGATCTGCGCGGCAATCGCGCCGATCCTGTCCGCCTCGGCCTCGACCTTGTCGGTGAACCTCGTGCCGACGCGCTCGAGCAGATCCGCCGACGTCGCGACGAGCGCATCCACCGCCGTGCGCTGCTCCGTCGATGCATGGTTGACCGCATCGAGCAGCGTTTCGAGCGTCTCCATCAAGCGGCTGCGCTCCTGCAACATTGCGGTGTCGCGCACCATGCTGTCCGAGAGCTTCTGACGCAGTTCCGCGACCACTTCGGCAGCGGCCTTCGGCGCCTCCGACGCTGCCTGCACGAGCCGCGATATTTCCGCGATCGTCTCACTGGCATGCGCCTGCGTTTGCGCAGAGATATCGCTCGCGGTCCGCGCGAGCGTTTCGCATATCTCCTGCTGACGGCTCGCTGTGTGCTCGCCCGCCTGCCGCCATTCCTTGCCGAGCGTGACTGCCATCGAATCGAGCTTCGAGGTCCAGGCCGTCAACCGCTCTTCGCTGCGCTGGCCTGCCTGCTCCCATTCCTTGCCGAGCGTGGCGGCCATCGAATCGAGCTTCGAGGTCCAGGCCGTGAGCCGCTCTTCGCTGCGCTCGCCCACCTGCTCCCATTCCTTGCCGAGCGTCACTGCCATCGAATCAAGCTTCGAGGTCCAGGCCGTCAACCGCTCTTCGCTGCGCTCGCTTGCCTGCTCCCATTCCTTGCCGAGGCTGGCCGCCATCGAGGCCAGCCTCGCCGTCCACGCCGCGAGCCGCGCTTCGTCTTGAGAGGCCAGTTGGGTCTGCAAATCCGCATGCGACTGCCCGACGGCCCGCACCAACGACGCCGAACGCTCTTCGAAGCTCGCCGCCGCCGCAGCGAGCGCCTGCTCGTGCCGCACTGCAAGCGTCTCGCCGGCTTGCTCCTGACGTGAAAGCGCTTCCTTCCACGCCTGCGAGACGTTGCCCGCCGCGGCTTCCAGCCGCGCGGACACGCCGTCGACCAGACCGGCCGAGCGCTCGTCGAAAGTCTGTGTAAAGCGCTCCAGCGACGCGCGCAACTGCTGCGTCATGTCGTCGTTCGAGCGCTGCTGGCCCGCGAGCGCCTTGCTCCAGATGTCGGCGACCGTCGCAGTGGCTGATTCGAACCCGCTCGACAGGCCATCCAGTTGCCGCTGAACCGCCTGCGCCACGCTCGCGTGCAACGCCGTGCTCTCGCGAGCGAGGCCGGCCATCGTTGCCTGCATGACGGGCTCGAGCGCCTCGCCGGCGGCGCGCGTGCTGTCCGCGACGCTCTGCTTGAGCGACTGCTCCACCGACGCCGCAAGCCGCGTATAGGCGACCTGTGCATTGCTGTGGAAGGCCTCCTGACTTGCAAGCTGGCGCTCGTTAAAAGCAAGGCTGTGCTGCTCCAGCGCCGCCATCATCGTTTGCAGGCGGTCGACGAGCGTCGGCATCAATTCGGCCTGCGTTTGCAGGAGCCGGAAGCTTTCGTCGCGCTGATGAGCCTGCGAGTAGATACGCAAGCTCGTTGCGATCTTGACGTCGAGCCGTTGCGCCGCTTCGAGCCGCTCGCGGCGGCAAAGCGCCGACAACAGGCCGAGCATTGCCGAGCTTGCGACGCCCGCGATCGACGTGCCGAACGCGAAGCCAAGCCCCTTGACCGGCGCAGCCAGCGAAGCGCGGATCGCCGCGAGGTCGGTCGCGCTTTCGAGCGCCATGCCCGTGCCTCGCAGCGTCACGACCATGCCCAGCAGAGTGCCGAGCATGCCGAGCAGCACGAGCAAGCCGACCAGATAAGGCGTAAGAGCAGGCCCCGGCAACGCGACGCGCTCGCCTTCGATACGCAGCCGCGCGGCATTACGCAGACTCGGATGCAGCAATTCCAGCCATGCGCCTAGCCGCGGCGGAGGCTCGGATAAACCGGCCACGGCACGCGCGAGCGTCCCCGTGGCCTGGCTATAGCGGCGCAATTCGAGCGCGCCCGCCAGATAGCAGGCACCGATCAGCAGCGTGACTGCCAGCGCCAGCCAGTTCGAACCGACATAGCCGATGGCGATGCCGCACACCGCGGCGAGACCTGCCGCGAACACAACGAATTCAATACGAAATCTGGACATAGTGTCCCAGTTAGCGAGTACGAAGGGCGGCGAGCAGCCCTTCGACCGGTTGTAAACGAACATCCAGCTCAGCAAGCAACACGCTCTGCATGTCCTTGCGGAAAAGGTCGAGCCAGGCACCGGGCACGCCCGCCTGGGCGGGCGTCGGCGCTGCTTCAGGGGCGGGGGCTTGCGGCTGAGCCTGAGCCTGCACGTGGGCCTTGGCCTCGACACTAGCCTCAGCGCCACTGCCGGCTGCGACTTCGGCTTTGCTCGCTGCCTGGCTTGCCGCGCGGCTCGCTACTCCGTCCGCTTGTGCGCCGTCGTCCGCCGCCTGCTCCAGGTCCTGCGCCTGCTGCGCGGCGTCGCGCAGCCGCTCGAAGTGCCCGGCGAGCAGCACGGGCACGCTCGCGAGCAGATTCCGCTCGCGCTCGCCGAGCGCGCGCTCCATCACGGCGTCCAGCAGCGCGAGGCGGCCCATTGCGGGAGTCTTCGCGGCGAGCAGCGCCCGCAGCCGGCCGCGCAAATTGCCAACACCCGTTTCCATCGATTGCTGCATGGCCTGGTAGCGTTGGCGAAACAACGCGTAGTCCACCGGCACGGCCTGCGGCTCGACGTACCCGGCACCGCGGCGCCTCGCGACGGCAAACGCGCTGTCGCCCGTAATGGTCTTGACGAGCGACGCACGCACGCGCGCGCACTCCGCCTCCTCCGCGCTGCCGAACGCTCGCGCGGCCACGGGCACCGAGGGCGGCGCGCCTGTGAGCGCCGAAGACAGCGCAATCGCGTCCGTCCAGCCGAGCCACTGGCTCAGCCTGTCGGACAGCGACTGCCGGGGTTCGGGGACATCGGAATCGGCGAAACGTGCCAGCAGGCGGATGAGCGCCGGGCCGCTGGGAGCTGTGCGCTGAAGGGCTTGCAACATACCACCGGATGCAAAAAAGTCAGCAGTTTACACGCTGACGCGGACGACGGCTTCTGTCCCCCGAAGATCGGTCCGCAACGCGAGCGTCTCGCGGCCCTGGATATTGCGTCCGGTAGAGGCCGCGCGTCTGACCGGCGGCCCAATGATCACGCGATGCATAAGCATGAACGCATTCGTTCAGATAGCCCCGCGCGGACGATGCTCGTCCGTATCGACGCAGCACACGAGCGCATCGGCGTCTTCGTCACCGACGCTCAGATAGATGTGCCCAACCGAGCTGTCGAAGTAAAGACTGTCGCCCGGCATCAGCTTGAACGACTTGCCGTTTTCGAAGCGCAGTTCGAGCTTGCCGCTCAGCAGAAAAACGAATTCTTCGCCCGAGTGCCGGATGTACTCCGGGAAGTCGGACACGGCGCGGGCGTGAATGTGCGCGCGCATCGGCATCATGCGTTTGCCGGTCAGACTGTTCGCCAGCATGCCGTACTCGTAGTTCGGCGTGTCGTAGATCTGCTGCTTGCCCGCCGCCGTGAAAGACGGCTTCATCGCACCGGCGGCCGGCTTGCGGCGCCGCCCGAAGATCGCGTCGAATTCGAGTTCCAGCGAATGCGCGAGCGCCGCGAACTTGTCGTAGGTCAGCGCGATGTCGCCGCGCTCGGCCTTCGAGATCGTCGATACCGCAATACCCGAACGCTCCGACAACTCGGCCAGCGTCAGCCCGCGCGCTTTGCGCGCCTGCCGCAAATGCGCGCCCACCAGCTTGTGATCGAGCGAGGGCGGCGCTTCATGTCCGAGCGCCTCCTGTTGTTTCACTACGGCTTTGACCATCTCACCTGATTCCGCTTGCCATGAACATTTCTCGTATGTGAGAATTTTATTTTTCTCGTATATGATAACTCACGTCGATTCCACCTTCTTTGTGGGAACCCTATCGTGTCTACCCTTGCTCTCAGTAAGCCCGGTTTGACCAGACTCGCGTCATCACTGCCACGACCATCGGCACGGCGCTCGAATTCTACGACTTCACCATCTACAGCTTCTTTGCTATGCAGATCGGGCAGTTGTTCTTTCCGGACGCGTCGCCGGTCAACCAGTTCCTGCTGTCGATCGGTGTATTCGGCGTCGGCTTCGTGGTCCGGCCTCTGGGCGGCGTGGTGATCGGCGCCTATGCGGACCGCGCGGGGCGCAAGAACGCGATGGTCCTCACCATCATGCTAATGGCGCTCAGCTGCGCGATGATCGCGTGCGCGCCGACTTATGCGGTTGCAGGGCTCGCCGCGCCGTTGATCGTGCTCGTGGCGCGCCTGATCCAGGGTTTCGCGGCAGGCGGCGAGTTCGGGCCGGGCGCGACGCTGCTCGTCGAATACGCGACCGACGACACCCGCGCCTTCTTTGCAAGCTGGAACTTCGCCGCGACCGCCGCAGGGCTCGTGCTCGGCGCGCTCGTCGCAACGCTCGTCAACGTGCTGCTGCCGAAGCAGGCAGTGCTCGAATGGGGCTGGCGTCTTCCGTTCGTGCTCGGCATCGTCGCGGCACCGGCCGGTATGTTGATCCGCAGGCGGCTCGAAGAAACGCTGACCGGGCGCAAGCCCGGCGAACCGGCGCCGCGCGGCGCGCTGAAGGCCGCGCTGACCACGCACCTGAAGCTGACGATTCTCGGCACGTTCGCGGAATTGGGCGGCTCGGTTTCCGTCTATATCACCGCGTTTTTTCTGCCGAGCCATGCGGTGCGCACGCTGCATCTTTCTTCCACGTCCGCGGTGATCTCGGGTATCGTCAGTTCGCTCGCGCTCTTCGTGGCGGCGCCGCTCGCGGGCATGCTGGCCCATCGCTTCACCCGCAAGCGGGTGCTCGCGATTTCCCGTGTGGCGATGCTGTTGCTCGTGTATCCGGCGTTTGCATTTCTGAGTGCGCATCCGTCCATGACCGCGCTTTGCATGATTTCGGCGCTGCTCGCCGTGTTCGTGTCCGGGCAGATCGTGCCGGTGCTGGTGATGATTCCGGAACTGTTCCCGAAACATGTGCGCGCAACGGGAATTGCGTTGACGTATGTGGTGAGCGCTTCGTTCTTCGGCGGCTTCTCGCCATTTATCGCAAGCTGGCTGGTCGCGCGCACCGGCAATCCGCTCGCGCCGGCCTGGTATGTCGCCGCTGCCTGCGCGATCTCGCTAGTGCACGTGATCTGGCTGCAAGACCGTACCGGCGAAGCGCTCGGCTGACGATGAATACGCAACAAGCAAGAACGCAATGCACAAGAACTCAATGAGGGAGGAGGCGATGAGTCGCGACAACCCATTGCTCAAGTGCGGAGCGGCTGAAGTGCGCCGCATCACCGGCGCGAAGGAAATCTCGCCGGTCGAACTGCTCGATGCGCATCTCCTCTTATCAACCGGTCCGGCTCGAACGACCCGGGCCTCTTAGCGCTTTAACCGATGACTACAATCAAATTCGATACCGTGGTGTTAGGCGCTGGCATTGTCGGCGTGTGCGTGGCCGTGCATCTGCAACAACGCGGCCGTCAGGTCGCGCTGGTCGATCGCAAGCTGCCCGGCAATGAGACTTCGTTTGGCAACGCGGGCCTGATCCAGCGCGAAGGCGTCTATCCGTATGCATTCCCACGCGGACTCGGAGCCCTGCTTCGGTACGCGCGCAACCAGTCGCTCGACGTTGGCTACCATGGCGATGCGCTGTTCCATGCCGCGCCGTTTCTGTGGAAGTACTGGCGTAATTCCGAGCCGGCGAAACACGCTGCAATCGCGAGGTCTTACTCCACGCTCATCGAACACTGCGTGAGCGAGCACCGCGCGTTGGCCGCAAACGCGGGCGCGAGTGCATTGCTTCGGCCCACCGGCTGGATCAAGGTGTTTCGCAGCAACGCGGCGCAAGACGGGGAAATACGTCTCGCGGAGCAATGGCGCCGCGAATATGGCGTCGAATTCGAAACGCTCGACGCCGCCCGCTTGCAGCAGGCCGAACCCGATCTCGACAAGGCATTACAAGGTGGCCTGCGCTACACGCAAGCGGATTCGGTGAGCGACCCGAACGCGCTCGTCACGGCCTACGCAAAGTACTTCGAGACACTCGGTGGACGCGTCTTCACCGGCGATGCGAATACGCTTCGCAATGGCTGGGAGGTGACGACAAACTCGGGGACCATCGCGGCCTCTTCGGTGGTCGTGGCACTCGGGCCGTGGTCGGACGTTCTCAGTTCGAGGCTCGGTTATCGCCTGCCGCTCGGCGTCAAGCGCGGCTATCACATGCACTATTCGCCACGGGCTGGAGCACGCCTCAATCATCCGGTGCTCGACGTGGAAAATGGCTACCTTCTTGCGCCAATGGCGCGCGGCATCCGCTTGACGACCGGCGCAGAAATTGCGCTGCGCGACTCGCCGAAAACGCCCACGCAACTCGCCGCAGTCGAACCGATTGCGCGCACGCTGTTCCCACTGGACCAACGTGTCGACGATCAACCGTGGATGGGCGCGCGGCCTTGCACGCCCGACATGATGCCGGTGATCGGGCGCGCTGAAAAACATCAGGGCTTATGGTTCGCATTCGGCCACGCGCATCACGGACTCACGTTAGGGCCAGTGACAGGCCGCCTCATCGCCGAAATGATGACGGGTGAGCAAACGCTGGTGGACCCGCGACCGTTCAGAGTGGACCGTTTCTAACGGCAAGCGCGAGCGGCGTTAATGCCGCTCGCTTTTACCGACGCGGCCAGCGCGCTCGCCCGCTTCAATGCAGCGGTTGCAGTGCCGCCCAGCACGTCCAGCCACCATCGCTCTCGGCCACGCTAACACGCAACGCACGCGAGCCGTCGGCAAAAATGAGCGACTCTGTACGGCACGCGTTGCTACCGGGAATATCGCGTAAACGCACGAAGCCGCACTCATGTTTGAACATCAGATTTCCTTCACGCAATATGCCGAGGTAAGACGGCTCCGGTTCGTCGAATGGCTGCAGTTCGCAACGGTTCAGCAGCACAGCAGCGACTTCTGCATCGCACATGGTCTCTCTCCTCATTAGCAGAACACCGTCCTCGCGAGGGGCACTCGATCTGGGCATTTAGATAAATTCATTCTAGAAAGCATCGTAGAAAACTCCACTTTCTTATTGAGGATCACTTATCTCTACAGCGGCTGTTCATTCTGGTGGCCCGGCGCGACAATGCGGCCGCGCATTCTGCAGCGCTGCATGGGCGGCTGAACAGATAGCCTTGCAGCGCGTCGCAGCCCATTTCGCGCAACGTAACGGCTTGCGCTTCGGTTTCCACGCCTTCCGCCGTTACGCGCATATGGCACGCATGGGCCATTGTCACGAGCGCATGTGTGATGCCCACCGAATCGGCATCGCGCGGCAAGCCTGCAACGAATGACCGGTCGATCTTCAGGCTATCCAGCCGGAACCGTTTCAGGTACGACATCGACGCGTAACCGGTGCCGAAGTCGTCGATTGCCAGCTTGACGCCCAGCTTCGCAAGCGCCGGAGTTGTGGCGCGCACGGCCGCGTCATCCGGCAACAGCATGCCCTCGGTGATTTCCAGCTGCAGCGCCGATGGCTCGAGACCGCTGTTCTCGAGACATGCAGCGACACGTCGCACGAGACGCTCGCTGAATTGCGCCGGCGAAATGTTCACGAAGACAGCGATGTCCGGCGCGATACTCCAGCGCCAGTCCGCAGCCTGCGCGCATGCCAGCTCCAACACCCAATCGCCGATGCTTTCCATCAATCCTGCCTGTTCCGCAACCGGAATGAACTCGGCGGGTGGGACGTCGCCGAGTTCGTTGCTGGTCCACCGCACCAACGCCTCGACGCCTATCGTCTCGCGTGATGCCGCATCCACTACCGCCTGATAGGCAAGTCTGAATTCGCCGCGGGCGAGTGCATGGTGCAACAGACCCTCGACCGCAAAGCGGCGCTGCACACCTTCCCGCATCTCGCCCGTAAAGAAGCGCACGGTGCCGCGGCCGCATCGCTTCGCATGGCGCATCGCCGCCCCGGCATCACGCATCAGGGAAGCCGCATTGCAGGCACCGCCGCTGGACACCGCAACGCCCACCGATGCACTCACGCGATACTCGCGCCCCGCGATCACAAATGGCTCGCCGAACGACGCGAGCGCTTGCTGCGCGAATGCGGTCAGCCTCGACGCATCGCCGAACGTTTGCGCCACGATCACGAACTCGTCGCCACCGATTCGGGCAAGCACCTGGTCACCAGCGATCGAGCTTGCGAGCCGCTGCGCAACGCGGCGCAGGAGCCGGTCGCCGAGATCGTAGCCGGAAATGTCGTTGATTCTGCTAAAGCCGTCGAGATTGACGACCAGCATCGCAACACCTGCCGCCTTCGCAGATGCCAGCAACTGCCGAGCGCATCCGGTTGCGTAGGCGCGGTCGTATACGCCCGTGAGCAAATCGACAAACGATGCGCGTGCAACGTGTCCGTTAACTGGACCTTGCGCAATTGCCCCCGAACTGCGCGCACGCTGCGATGGTGCGCCGCGACACGCTGAGCGCGACTGTGCATGCGATCGGCTTGCCGGCAATACGCAGACTTGCTGAGTCATCACTACACTCCTATGATAAGCATTACACATTAACGGCGCGTCAGCATGTTTTTATGCATTTACCGAATCGTCATCTACCTTAAGGACTACGTATATCAACGCCTGATAAAGCGGGGAGAACAGGCCGGCGTTGCAACGCTGTATCCGTGCCTCCAAGATATTCCGGCATAGCAGTTCTGAGAATGGGGCGCGTTGGTGAACGCGTAAAGCAACGGCAAACGCTTCATCGCATCCCGCACGAACCGCTGGACAACATAATGAAAATTCATCAGCTACGCGCTCTCATTGCCGTTGCGGATGCGGGCAGTGTCAGGGGTGCCGCGCGAATGCTCGATTCATCGCCGGCTGCCGTCACGCAATGCATTCAACAACTGGAAGAAACGGTACGCATGCAACTCGTTGTGCGCACATCGTCCGGTGTGACGCTTACGGCATCAGGACAAACCCTCCTCGTGCACGCGCGCCTCGTGGCCGCGCAAATGACGCGTGCGCATCAAGCCATGAATGCAATACGCGGGGAGCCGAGTGGGCGTCTGTCAATCGCCGTGACTGCATGGGTCGCGCTGACCTTTCTGCCAGAAACAGTGGCGCGGTTTCGCGCGAAGATGCCGACGATTCAACTGGAACTGTTCGAAGGCTTATTGGCGATCGCGACACCGCGCCTACGCGACGGCAGTCTCGACATTTATGTGGGCCGCCAGGCGCCGGGGGCGACCAGTTGCGATTTCACCTACCAACCGCTATTCGCATCGAGCCGCGCAGTCGTGGCCCGGCAGGACCATCCGCGTGCGGAGTGCCGCTCGCTGGCAGAATTGCGCGACGCCGACTGGCTCGTTGCGCTGGATCCGGAAACCGACGCTCAGGCGCCGTATCAGATCTTCGGCCGCCGCGGGTTTCCCGCACCACGCAGCATTCACTTTCTGCACTCGCTGACTGTCGCGGTCGCGCTGCTCAAGCGCACGGACATGCTCAGCATTTTTCCCTGGCCTCTCGTCGAACTGTGCGCGGCACGTGACGGTTTGTGTGCGATCCCGTTGCGGGACGAACTCGATGAGTCCACCGTCGGCATCATAGTGCGTACTGGCGAGCCGCCCGATGCCGCGTCGCGATGCTTTATCGATTGCCTGATCGAAACGATTCGCGACCAATCTTGGGCCCGGACGGTGGACATTCGCCGGGCAATGCAATCGGTCGAAGTACTGGTCTAGGGCGTTTGATTCACGCTGCGCTGCGTTCTTGCAATAAAGCAAAACGCCGCGAGCCAGAAGGGCTCGCGGCGTCTGCAAAGCTGAACGAGAACCGGACGATCAGGCGCTAACAGCCACTCGGCGCGGCGACATGGCAGAGACGACAAACGTCACGGCAACGTTCACCACCAGTGCGATGAGGCCGATATAGATCGGGTACACAGCATCGCCGAGATGCAGAGCGAACACCGGCTTGAGCCCCTGTGAAATCGCGAGCGCCGTGCCGAGCACGATACCTACGAGCCAGCCGGCGAACAGGCCCGGCGTGTTCAGACGCCGCGTGTACAACGAGAACACGATAGCCGGGAAGATCTGCAGGATCCACACGCCGCCGAGCAATTGCAGGTCGATTGCATATTGCGTGGGCAGGAATACGATAAACAGCAGCGCGCCGAACTTCACCACCAGCGACACGATCTTCGCATTCGCCGCCTCAGCCGCCGGTGTGATGTTCGGAGACACCAGCGGACGCCACAAATTGCGCGTGAACAGATTGGCCGCGCCGATCGACATGATTGCTGCCGGAACCAGCGCGCTGATCGCGATCGCCGCCGCCGCGAAGCCGACGAACCATGACGGGAACAAGGTGCTAAAGAGCGCCGGCACAATGTCCGAGGCCGACTTCACATGCACGCCCGCCGCAATCGCCATATAGCCGAGCAACGCAATCAGACCCAGCAGCAGCGTATAAGCCGGCAGGAAAATCGCATTCTTGCGGACCGTAGTCGCGGACGAAGAAGACAGCACTGCCGTCATCGTATGCGGATACATGAACGCGGCGAGCGCCGAACCCAACGCGAGCGATGCATAAGCGGTGAATTGCGTCGGCTTGAGAATAATGCCGGTCGCGCCGCCCTTCGCCTTGAAATAGGTATCGGCTGCGTCGAACACATGCGCGTAGCCGCCGAGCTTCGCGGGAATCAGCCACACCGCCGCAATCACGACGATATAGATCATGATGTCCTTCACGAACGCGATCATCGCCGGGGCACGCAAGCCGCTTGCATACGTGTAGAGCGCAAGGATCACGAACGCGACGATCAGCGGCAATTCGCCGCTCACGCCAAGTCCCTTGATCACCACTTGCATGCCGACCAGTTGCAGCGCGATGTACGGCATGGTCGCGACAATGCCGGTCAGCGCGACAGCGGCCGGAAACCACTTGCCGCCGTATTCACCCTGCACGTAGTCCGCGGCCGTGATGTGATTCTTCGCATGCGCGACTTTCCACAGTTTCGGCATGACAGCGAATACGAACGGGTAAACGATGATCGTGTACGGCAGCGCGAAGAACCCATAGGCACCGACGGAGTACACGAGCGCCGGGACCGCGATCACCGTGTATGCGGTGTAGAAATCGCCGCCCACCAGAAACCACGAAATCACTGTACCGAACTGCCGGCCGCCAAGCCCCCACTCGTGCAATTGCGTGAGGTCGCCGCGCTTCCAGCGCGCCGCGAAGAAGCCAATCACCGTAACGAGAACAAAGAACGCGATGAAGACGGTCATCGACACCGGATTGACGGGATTCAGATCGCTCATTTGACACCTCGATACACGACGTAAATCAGTAGCGAGGTCAACGGCACCCACAAGAACTGATACCAGTAAAAGAACGGAAAGCCGGCGAACGACGGACGCGTGTCGTTATAGAACGGCAACCACAACAACGCGATGTACGGGAGCAAAAGAATGAGCCATAGCCATGACCGGCCGGCGGTGGGGGAGGTCTCCATGTACTTCTCCTAGATCTATTATTGACACCGCGCGTCCGGGCTTGTGGTCCGGCACGCGGAAAGCCGGCATGAGGCATCTGCTTGCAATACCCTGTGCCAAACCGGAATTTGCCTTTGCGCACTGTCGACGCCTGTCAGGCGGAGCACTAACAGGGCCCGGCTCGTATCATTCATACGAAATGCGCGGCGGCATGACGGCGAAAGCGGTCCGCAAAGACGCAGTACGCCGCGGGGATGTAGTATTCGCCTTCGTAAGCGTCCACACAAGCGCGCAACTACGTAAGCCGGCTACGTATTACTACGTAGCCAACCGGCCGTTTTTTCAACGATGAAACTCAAAGCCAAGATTGTTCTGCTGGCGATCGTGCCTTTTCTCGCGGCTATTGCCAGCATCGAGATCGGTGTGCGCCGCGAAGCGACCGCGCTCGCGCAAACGCAGCACGCGACGACTCAGGCTGCGTACATGGCCAGCAAGGAAATCGAGCTCAAGCATTACGTGGAACTCGCTACTTCCGCAATCGCACCGCTTTATGAAGCGGGCGAGGACAATGCGCGCGACGATGCGCTGCGCCGCACGCGAGCGCTCGACATCCTCGAAAAGATGGATTTCGGCAAAGACGGTTATTTCTTCGTCTACGACATGCACGGCCGCTCGCTGATGCATCCGCGCGAGCCGGATCTGGTGGGGCGCGATCTGTCGGAGTTGCGCGATCCGCAAGGCGTGCCGACGATCCGGAAACTGCTCGCCGCGGCTTCGCAAGGCGGCGGCTATTTGCGTTACCTGTGGCATCGTCCGTCGACGGGCAAGCTCGCGTCTAAACTCGGCTACGTCGTGCCGCTCGAGCGGTGGGGCTGGATGATCGGCACAGGCATTTATCTCGACGACGTCGACACGACGCTCGCGCATATCGACGAACGGGCAGCGATCAATATCGACCGCACGATGATGTGGATCGACGCGATCGCGCTGGCCGGGCTCGCCGCGATTGCATTGTGCGCGCTCGTGCTCAACGTCACCGAATATCGCAGCGCGGACGCAAAGCTGAAGCGGCTTGCGCAACAGGTAGTCGAGTCGCAGGAGAACGAACGCGCGCGGCTGTCGCGTGAATTGCACGACGGCATCAGCCAGATGATGGTGTCGGTGAAACTGCTGCTCGAGTCCGCGCTTGCTCGCTTCGAGCGCAGCGAAACCCGCGTGCCCGCCGCCGAGGCCGCGCTCTCCACGAGCCTCACGCGTCTCGGCGATACGTTGCGTGAAGTGCGCCGCATTTCCCATGCGCTGCGCCCGTCGATGCTCGACGACCTGGGCGTCGCGGCAGCAATCGAACAACTGACCCGCGAACTGAGCGAACAGTCAGGCATTGAAATCGGCTTCACGCAGATTGCACACACTCATGCGCCGTCTTTACCCGATGCGGTCAACACGGTGCTGTTTCGCATCGCGCAGGAAGCGCTGACGAATATCGTGCGCCACGCGCACGCGTCGAGCGCGGCGCTCGCACTGGAAATCTCCCACGATGCAGTCACGCTGACAATCGCCGACAATGGCTCGGGTTTCGACGTCACGCACGCCTTCGTCGGCCGCCGCTCGGGCGTGGGCCTGCGCAACATGCGCGAGCGCGTGGAAGCGCTTGGCGGAACGCTTGCGCTCAGTTCCCAGCCCGGCCACACGCTGGTCACGGCGCACGTGCCGCTCGGCATCGGCACAACGGAGCTTCATACCAGGAGCCTGCAGGAGACCTCTTCATGAACGACATCTCGCACGCAACGGCCCGGCTTATTCTGGTCGACGATCACCCACTCGTTCGCGACGGTCTGCGCGCGCGGCTCGAAGCTGTGCGCGACATCGAGGTCGTCGGCGAAGCGGGCAATGCGCAGGAAGCACTTGCGCTGGCGGCGAGCCATGAACCTCACCTCGTGTTGATGGACGTCGGCATGAACGGAATGAACGGCATTGCGCTCGCCGGCATGTTTCATGAGCGCTTTCCGGCAATTCGAGTACTGATGCTGTCCATGCACGACAACCTCGAATACGTCACGCAGGCTGTGCGTGCAGGTGCGAGCGGTTATGTACTCAAGGATTCGCCGGCAACGGAAATCATTCAGGCGATCGGCGCAGTGCTCGACGGCAAGACGTATTTCAGTGCGGGACTCGGCGCGCGGCTGATTCATGCGTCGGCCATGCAATCGCCGGTCGAGCGGCTCACGCCGCGCGAACGCGATATTCTCGATGCACTCGCCGAGGGCTTGTCGAGCAAGCAGATCGCTCAACGCAACGACTTGTCGGTGCGCACGGTGGAGACGCATCGCCTGAATCTGAAGCGCAAGCTCGATATCGAAGGTCAGGCCGAATTGATCAAGTTCGCGGTTGAGAACCGGCGCGCGAGCCGCTAATACTAAACAATATCTCGCTGTGCACCGAGTGGAGACAAAGACAATGAGACGATCAATGCGGAGGCCGGCGAGTGCATTGCAATGCGCGGCTTTATGTTTATGGGTGACGTTGGCTTCGGCGTTGCTTTCAGTTTCACCTCGCGCTCACAGCGAGGAAGCGCGCATTAATCGCGGACACGATCCGTTCTTTCAGATATCTAAAGCGATTGACGGATGCCCCGTGCCGCTGGGACCGCTCGAAACAGAACAGGAATGGCTGGCCGACAGCCATTACCGCATTGAACGCGGCAACAGTTGCTGGATAGAAGGCCGCTGCCGTTTATCGAACGCCCATTTGTACGATACTGAAATCGCCGAGGCCGTACAGCGGCGTCTTGCCAATATCAATACCGCGACGCATTGGCGCGAACAGTCGACGCTGTGGCTCACGTTGCAACGCCGCTTTATCTATGTACAGGGTTGCGTTGCGACGAGCTTCGACAAGCAGACGTTCCTCTCCGAACTCGCGAAAACCGCGGACGTTGAACGCGTGATCGACGACACGACCACTCATCCGCATGCCGCAAGGCTGCCGTATAGAACGCTTGCAGACCCGGACCGGCCTGTAACCGATCCGGGCAACTAGCGCGAAGAAAGGTGAGTCGCCCTGCGCGCGACATGAGTGCTGCGGCTGATTGCCTACCGCACCAACGCAAATGCTTCGCGGCTGGCGATCTCTGCCGCGCCATACACGCCGACCACGGTGTAATCAGACGCCACGCATTCGAACGTCGATTCCTGAAACGTAATGACGAAATGGCGCCTCGTGAGTTCCGGCAACGAAACTGCGGAAAGCTCTTCGACAAGAGACGAATTGATGACTTCGTGGACCGAGAAAGCAGCGAGGCCTTGCGACGCAAGCGGGTGAATTTGCATATCGTGCTCGCCCGGCGGCCCAAGTCGATGAAACAGGGTGTCGGGAAACAGCACCGCGCAGAAAGGGTCGTCGTCAGGATCGAATGGACCGAACCGCTCGAAGTCGGACTCCGCAATGGGATAAGCGAGAATCACGCGGCGGTCGCTCGCGACAATGAACGGTTCGGCAGCGTCGGCTGCCGGATAAGGAACTGAGTCCAGCAGAAGAACCAGGTCCTCCTGCTGGGATGATTCAAGCGCGTTGGTCATGTACTTCGCTATTCCAGTACGCTTACGCGCCGGCTTGCACGGTGGAAGCGAGCGGTGCGGACGCGCTTACTGTTGCCGTTTCCGCTTTTGCCGCCCTCTTGCGGCCTGGCGCCTTGCTAGCGGCTTTCGTTGCAGCTTTCGTTGCGGCCTTTTTCGCGGTTGCCTTTCGCGCGGTAACTTTCTTTGCGGCGGACTTCACCGCGGCTTTCGTGGCCGTTACCGATTGCGCTCCCGCCTTCGCCTTTTTCGCCACGACTTTTTTCGCGGCGGCCTTTTTACTGACCGCGCCACTCGTGGCTGCTGACTTCACCTTGCCTGCCGTTTTCTGGCTGGCCGCGCTAGCCGCAGGTGCTGCACTGCTGTCGATAAGAAACCTGGTGCGATCTTTGACCGACGCGAGCCATGCAGGCGCAGGGCCGCGTCCGCTCCATGTCGCGCCGGTGGTCGGATGGCGATACTTGGGCGGTTGCGCGCCTTTGGGCTGACCTTTGCCTTTCGCGCCAGTAGCGACAAGCTTGGTGAATCTGTTCGGTTCGCTTGCGCCGTCGATCAGAAACACGCTCCGGTCTTTCGCACTGACAATCCAACCCGGTGCGCGACCGTGTCCAGTCCAGGTCGCGCCTGTTTTATGGTCGCGATACTTGGGTACTTTCTGGCCGGCTACGGCAAGCTTTGCATTGCCGCTTCCAGTAATGCCATTAAGACTATTGGCTGCGCGCCGTGCTTTTGCTTTGGCTTCGATATCCGCGGTGGTCAGGCCGTGCTTGAGCATCAGATCGCGAATCTGGTCGATTGCGACTTGTGCTTTCCTTGCAATCAGGATGTCAGCTTGCGCCTGGAGCTTCTTAAGCTTTGCCTGGATCTGCTCTAACGTGGGCATTGAATTGCTCCTTATGTGGTAATCGATCGAACTATGCCATGAATAGCGTCAGAAAGGCATAGTCGAGTGGCCGTAAAAACCCCAGTCTATTTCCGCTATGCGCGCCGGAGTACGGAACTTTTCTTTGATGCACTCCATAGACGCCTTTTCCGAGCCTTCGTTCTTTGCCCTCAACGTTTTTTCGTCTCCCTATCGGCTTACTTTTTTCTGCTTATTCGCCTTATCTTTTATCTTTCCAATTGTTGCAGGACAGATCAGGTCGGCGTAAACACAACAACCTGGCGGTCGGCAATGTATCTGACGCCGCGCAAGAAGCGGTACTGCTGGTCGTCGGCGGTAATCCGGTTAAGCCCGATTCTCGTCAACGCCAGGATCTCGTCGGCCTGCTGGGCCGGTATGACGCCTTCGTCGCGCAGGTCCTCGAAAACGCCGGACGGATCGCCAACATAGACGCTGCGTACCTGTGTTCCGATCCGCATCAGGACCACGCTTTCGCCCTCGTCAAGCGCGAGTTCCAGGTAGCCCGCCAGCGTTCGCAACGACTCGGGCGTGCAGCTCTGCGGCTGATAGATCGCAGCATTCGATGGCGTCATGTCGGTACCCCGTCACCCATATAAAGAAAAAGCCGCCACTATGCGTCGCGGCAATAGTCGCTTCTACTATAGGCAAGCATTGGAATATTCAAAGGCTTCCAGTCATTTTTTAACGCCGCTTTGGCCGGTAACCGTGCGTTAACTTGTCTTGCGGTGCCGTTTTACCCGCGTCCGGGGCCGGTAAGCCTGGCAAACGTGTGCTTTGCAAGCGCACGCGTCACGCAATCCGCAGGCCATAGGCGGGCAGAACTTCCTGGGTCGTCAAGAAACGGTGCTGTTTGACGGCGTCGTGAAAGAGTCGGTAATCGCTCTTCTCGAATGCCTCGGTCCATATCGGTTTGTCGCCGGAGTCGTCGTCAGAACGAAGACCGGTGGCTTTGTATTTCCATGAGCCGACGCCCTTGGCGATGTAGTCCGGAATGGGCTCTTTCAAGCCGGGAATGCCGCCGTTTCTGACCACTTCGCACACAGCACGCAGGCGCTCGTTGTCGTCCATGATCCGGTTCGTATCGAGCAATTCCGTAACCGCCTCTTTCACGTTTTCGGGCATCCCCGCTTCATTTTCGAAGTCTTCGCGCCCGGCCACATACGCACGCACCGCGCGGCACGCCATATCCGCGGCCGCGACGAAATCGGGCAGGTTATCCCTGTGTATCAGCGAGTTCCTGCCGTCGATGTAATGCCACTTTGCCCACGGCTGATCTGGATAGTGCAAGGCAGCACCGTGTCCGACGGGCAGTGCGAGGGTAAGCACATCTTCCTCGACGTGCTGGATCAGATGCTGCATCGCGAGCGTGAGGTTGGCAAGCCAGCCATTACGCGTGCAATCCTGCGCCACGAGTGAATGAACCCGGTTCCCCGGACTTTCGATCCCGGCAAATCCCTGGTGCGCCCATGTATCGACATACGTATGAAGCGTGACTCCGAGACGATGCAAACCCATCTCCGCGCCGCGCTCACGGATCGCTCGCCGCACGACTTCACGCGCGACTGCGCTGTCCGCACGGCACACTGCTTTTTCCTCGAGTGTTGCGCCCTCTCCCGCCGGCAAAAAATGGAATGGCGCCCACACGAGCCGGTTCTGGTCGTTCTCGGTATTGGCGTAGTCGAACGTCTTATGGGCGGTGGCGAAGCGCTCGAACGTTTCTCCGCCCTGAAAACGGAGGATGCCTGGCGTGGTCGCGTCGTCGACATACTGGCACGCATGGGCGACAGTCAGCGCCTGGCCGGGCGTCATACCGCCAACTCGGGCAACGATATAGACCACGCCGTAGTGAAAGTCGATGTTCATGGCAGAGACTCCTCATGCACGATGAATCACAACAACAGCATTGGTAAACGAGCGAGTGGGCGGTGAGTTAAAAGCATGCCGCTGCTTGCCGGCGTTCTTTTTATTGTTTGAAGTTCTCTTCCTGTCTCGTCGCCTCGACTGGCATTGTCCAATGCCATGCCCATAAAAAAACCCCGCTGCGTTGTGCGTAGCGGGGCCCGTTTTTCAGCGCATTGTGCGCCGCCTTATTTGACTATGTCGACCAGCTCGACTTCGAACGTCAAGTCGCTGTTCGGCGGAATGGCGCCCACGCCGCGACTACCGTAAGCGGTGGCGGCTGGGCACGTCAGTTTGGCCTTGCCGCCCACTTTCATGGTCTGAACGCCCTGCGTCCAGCACGGAATCACACGGTTGAGCGGGAATGTCGCGGCGCCGCCGTGCTTTGCGGACGCGTCGAATTCAGTGCCGTTGGCAAGCGTGCCACGATAATTGACCTTGACGACATCGGTGGCCGCAGGCTGCGCGCCGGTACCCTGCACGAGGTGCTCGACGATCACGCCTGAAGGCAGCTTCTCAGTAGCCGGAGCGGCGGCCATTGCCGTGGACGAAAGTACAGTGGCAGCGAGCAGAGCAACGATAGATTTCAAAACGAATCTCCAGATGGGTAGTACAGCTCATTCTAGCGCAACGA
Source organism: Paraburkholderia kirstenboschensis (assembly GCF_032806925.1). NCBI lineage: Bacteria > Pseudomonadati > Pseudomonadota > Betaproteobacteria > Burkholderiales > Burkholderiaceae > Paraburkholderia > Paraburkholderia kirstenboschensis. The sequence continues at coordinate 593,408 of NZ_CP136512.1, forward strand.
CTGTTGTGTGCCGTTAATCTATCCGTCTTATTGCATGGTCGCCCGCCGGCGCATCCACATGCGCGACGAAGTCCGCAAGTGCTGTTTCGCGTTCGCGGACATCGGCAAGAACCGCGGGGTCGAGCAGAGCACTAATCACTTCTTCCCGTTCGCGGCCGGCTTCTGCAATCACGTCGCCATACGGACTCCAGATCGCGCTCGCGCCACACGTATTCCATCCGCCCGTGGTACCGATATGGTTGGATAAGAGAGCATACATCGTGTTGTCGAACGCGCGTGCAGGGAACCAGATACGCGACTGGTGATAGCCGGACTTGACGCTGAATAGCCCGCTCACCAGATAGGCATGCGCACCGTTCACAGCCGCATGACGTGCATGCTCGGGAAAGCCCGAGTCGTAGCAGACACCGAGCGCGAGCCGCCATCCGTCGAGTTCGAGCATGCAGCCTCGCGTGCCTGGCCGGTAGATTTCCGCTTCGCTTTTATACAAATACTGCTTGTGGTACGGCTCGACGTCTTCGCCGCGACGATCGAACGCGAGCGAAGAGATATGCAGTCCACCGGCATCGCGCGTGGCCGCGCCTACAACCGCCGCAATGGCGTGGCGGCGGCACGCTTCGCGAATCGGGTCGAGGCGCGAATCCGATTGGTCGAACGCGTATTCCGACGGGTCGGCCGCGATCAGACCGGGTTCATATCCGCTCAGGAACTTCTCGGGAAAAACCACCAGTCTTGCGCCGCGGTCAGCGGCTAGACCGGTCAATTCGACCGTCTTCGCTATGTTCGCCGTCACGTCCGCGCAAACCGGTTGCGCTTGGGCAGCGGCAATTTGCAATGGCACCTCGGGTAACGACGCGAGCTTGTTATCCACCGTAGACTCCGTTATGAAGGCACATGTAAAGCCACGGCATTTAATCACGGACGGCTACAAAGTGGGAGTGCGAGGATATGGTGAACCAGCACTGTACATGTACGGTCCACACAGAACCCGCACTGCGAATAATCGCCGCAATGCGAACCTGATGCTAATGAGCGCTCCCGATGAATGAACCTGTCGATCCCGACAACCGCGAAGTTCCACCGCCAACGGCCATGCCGGAGCGGCGCCGCGCGCCCCGTCCGCGACGCATTCCGCGCAGCCGCGAGCAGCAGGCGCGGCTTGACGCGCGCGAGCCGGCATTCGAGCCGCTGCCATTCGCCATCGACGAAGATGCGATGCGCCGCCCTTTCGCCGACAAGCTTCACGCGTGGTTCGAGACGCGCCGCTGGCAGCCTTTCGACTTTCAGCGCAAAGTCTGGCGCGAAATGGAACGAGGCGCGAGTGGATTGCTGCACGCAACCACCGGCGCGGGCAAAACGTGGGCCGTATGGTTCGGCGCGCTCGCCGCCTTCGCTCCGAGCGTGCCGTCCGCACCCACTGTCACACGGAAACGAGCGGCAGGCACTCAGCCGGAGCCGCTCACTGTTCTCTGGATCACGCCGATGCGCGCACTCGCGGCCGACACCGCGCGCGCATTGCAAAGCTCGGCGACCGAACTGGCCGTGCCGTGGACAGTGGGCCTGCGGACCGGCGACACATCCACCGCAGAACGCGCGCGGCAAAACCGGCGCATGCCGTCGGCGCTGATTACCACGCCCGAGAGCCTGTCGCTCGTCCTGACGCGAGCTGATGCACGCGAAGTACTGTCGCACCTGAAACTCGTGATCGTCGACGAATGGCATGAGTTGCTCGGCAACAAGCGCGGCACGCAAACACAACTCGCCCTTGCGCGCCTCGCGCGTTGGAGACCGGAACTCCAGGTGTGGGGTTTGTCGGCGACACTCGGCAACCTTCCGTTCGCGGCCAAGGTCCTGCTCGCGCCTGTCAGAACGCCGCGCGTGAGCGTGCACGGCAAGCTGCCCAAAGCATTGATAGTCGATACGGTTATTCCGGAGACCATCGAGCGATTTCCGTGGGGCGGCCATATGGGCATGCGCCAGGTCGAGGCGGTCGCCGACGCTATCGGCGAAGCGCATACGTCGCTCGTATTTACGAACACCCGCTCGCAATGCGAGGTCTGGTATCAGGCACTGCTCGAAGCGCGGCCCGAATGGGCGGGTGCAATTGCATTGCATCACGGTTCGCTCGATCAGGAAGTCCGCGAGTGGGTCGAGCGCGGCTTGAAGAGCGGCATGTTGAAAGTAGTTGTATGTACATCGAGCCTGGATCTCGGCGTGGACTTTCTGCCGGTGGAGCGTGTATTCCAGATCGGCTCGCCCAAAGGCGTCGCGCGTTTGATGCAGCGTGCAGGCCGCTCCGGCCACGCGCCGGGGCGTCCGTCTCGCGTGACGATCGTGCCTACGCACGCGCTGGAACTCGTCGAAGCGGCCGCGGCGCGGGAAGCGGTTGAAAAGCGGCAAATAGAAGGCCGCGAAACGCCGGAGAAACCGTTCGACGTTCTGGTTCAACACCTTGTGACCGTGGCGATCGGAGGCGGCTTCAACGCGCGCGAGCTGTACGACGAAATTCGCGCCGCGTATGCGTACCGGCATCTCACGCAAAATGAATTCGATTGGGCATTAGGTTTCGTGGAAGGCGGCGGCACTGCGTTGCGCGCGTATCCGGACTACCATCGCGTGGTGCGGGAAAGCGACGGTTTATATCGCGTGCCACGCGAGGACCTCGTGCGGCGGCATCGCAACAACGTCGGCACTATCGTCGCAAACGGCACGCTGAATGTCGCTTATCTGGCGGGCGGACGCATCGGCGCAATAGAAGAGTCCTTTGTTTCGCGGCTTAAACCGGGCGATATCTTTACCTTTGGCGGACGCGCGCTGGAATTGATTCGCGTGCAGGACATGACCGCGTGGGTCAAGCGCGCGGCGTCGGGACGCGGTGCAATGCCGCAATGGGCAGGAAGCCGCATGCCGCTCTCTTCTGAACTCGCCGAGGCGACATTGACGATGCTCGCGCGCGCCGCGGCCGGCATCTATGACGAACCGGAAATGCGCGCGGTTCGGCCGCTGCTCGAACTGCAGCAGAAGTGGTCGGCGTTGCCGGAGCCTGGCGTGCTGGTCGCAGAAGTACTCAAATCGCGCGAAGGGCACCACTTTTTCTGTTATCCATTTGCAGGGCGCACCGCGCATATCGGTCTGGGCGCATTGCTCGCATGGCGAGTGGCGCGCGAGAAGCCGGGCACGTTCTCCATTTCAATGAACGACTATGGTTTCGAGCTGTTGTCCGCGCAACCATTCGATTGGGCTGCGGAACTGGAGAGCGGTTTGCTGGCCCTTGCAGAACTTGACCACGACATACTCGCGAGCCTCAATTCGTCGGAGCTCTCCAAACGGCGTTTCCGGGAAATCGCACGGGTGTCGGGACTCGTGTTTCAGGGGCACCCGGGCCAGCAGAAAAGCGCACGGCAATTGCAGGCTTCCAGTGGCCTGTTTTACGATATTTTCCGCAACCACGACAGCGGCAATTTATTACTCAATCAGGCGGACGCCGAAGTGCTATTGCAAGAACTCGACGCTAAACGCATTCGCTCCGCGCTCGAACGGATGAATGAAAGCCGCCTCGTTCTCACGCGCCCGAAAAAACCGACGCCGTTCGCGTTCCCGCTCATTGTGGGACGCTTACGCGAAAAGATCAGCACGGAGAAGCTTGCGGATCGCGTCGAGCGAATGCTCGCGGAACTGGAAAAGGCGGCTCGCGCATGAAGCCTGCTTCGTTGCCGGTCGAAATCGCCGGACAGGCACTCGTGCTGTCGAGCTTGCGCACGGCGTTCGATCCCGCGCTGCGCTGTCTTTTCGTTGCGGATGCGCATTTCGGCAAGGACGCGGTATTCCGTGCGCGCGGCGTTCCCGTGCCGGTCGGCTCCACTGCCGACAACCTGATGCGCCTCGACATTCTGATCGCCGAATTCGAACCGGCCACGCTCGTATTTCTCGGCGATCTGCTGCATGCGCGCGAGGCGCACGCCGACGAAATACTCAATGCGTTGCACGTCTGGCGCGCCCGGCATGCGGCGTTGCGGGTCGTGCTCGTTGAAGGCAATCACGATCGGCATGCGGGCGCCTTGCCCATTACGCTCAACGTCGACTTTGTGCAGGAGCCCTGGCGCATGGGACCGTGGGCATTGTGTCATCACCCGCAGAACGTCGAAGGTGCTTACGCACTCGCCGGCCATTTGCATCCCGTGTATCGAATCGCAACGCGCAACGACTCCGTTCGCGTGCCGTGCTTTCGTTTCGGCCCGCAATATGGCGTATTGCCCGCGTTCGGCAGCTTTACCGGAGGTGCGCGCGACGACGGCCGCGCCAGTGGAGAAAGAATCTTTCTAGTGGCTCACGAGAAGGTCATCGAGGTGCCTCGCTGATCACGCACGCAGCGCACTGCCGCGTCGCTTTTGTCATATGTGTCGTTGAGCAACGCTCGCACAGCTGCCGATCCAACACTTTCAAACACGATCTTTTCTGCAAGCACATGCATTATTGACCGCGCAAGCGCCGCTGTAGTGCCGCCTCGGGTCCGCGGAAGCCCGCGCTGCGGGCATCCGCGCGAGCGTCGAGCCGCACGCGGGTTTACGTGCGTTTGACTAAATCAGACAGCCCCGTTTACTGGACGCTGAACCAACCTGTCAAGAATCTTGCGATCTACCTGGTCAGTCAACGGTGCTCAACGAGCGCCCTCACCAAACCTTGGAGACAAACCATGGCTCAAGTGTCGAACAGCGCCATTGAGGAACTGAAAACCGCTGTACGTGGGCAGCTCTTGCTGCCCGACGATGCCGGTTTTGACGAAGCACGCAGCATCTGGAACGCAATGATCGACCGCCGCCCTGCGATGATCCTGCGCTGCGCCGGTGTCGCCGACGTGCGGCGCGGCGTGGCCTTCGCGCGTGACAACGGTCTGCCGCTGGCGATTCGCGGCGGCGGTCATAACATTGCCGGCAGCGCGTTGTGCGACGATGGCCTTGTGCTGGATTTCTCGCTGATGAAATCGGTGCGAATCGACCCGTTCGCGAGACACGCGTACGTCGAACCGGGCGCGACCCTCGCTGACTTCGATCATGAAGCGCAGGCCTTCGGACTTGCGGCGCCGCTGGGCATCAATTCGACCACTGGCGTCGCAGGCCTGACGCTTGGTGGTGGTTTCGGCTGGCTTAGCCGCAGATACGGGATGACGGTGGACAACCTGATTTCAGCCGACGTCGTCACCGCCGATGGCGAATTGCTTCGCGCCAGCGCCGAATCGAATGAAGACCTGTTCTGGGCGATTCGCGGCGGCGGCGGCAACTTCGGCGTGGTCACGTCATTTGTTTTCGCGCTGCATCCGGTGGGACCGATGGTGTACAGCGGACTCGTCGTATTACCGCTCGATCAGGCGAGGGACGCCCTCGTCAAATATCGCGCGGCAGCCGCGGACATGCCGGACGAACTCAGTGTGTGGGCCGTTCTCCGGCTCGCGCCGCCGCTGCCGTTCCTGCCCTCCGACGTGCACGGCCAGCCCGTCATCATCTTCGCGATGTGCTATACCGGGCCCACCGCGGACGGCCCTTCGGCGGTCGCGCAAGTGAAGACCTTCGGCACGCCGGTCGGCGAACATCTCGGCGAAATGCCCTACACGATGTGGCAAAAGGCGTTCGACCCGTTGCTCGCGCCTGGATCGCGCAACTACTGGAAGTCCCACAACCTCGCCGGCATCGACGATGGCCTGATCGAGGCACTGCTCCAGTCGATCCAGAATCTGCCGTCTCCGCAGTGTGAGATTTTCTTTGGACAGATTGGCGGACAAACGCAGCGCGTACCTGTGAACGCAACAGCCTATTCGAGTCGCGACACTCAATACGCCATGAACGTGCACGGCCGCTGGGAAGATCCCGCCGACGACGACCGTTGCATATCCTGGGCGCGCGCATTTTTCGACGCATCGGCGCCGTTCTCGCTCGGTAGCGTCTATGTCAACTTCATGACGCAAGAAGAAGCGGGCCGCGTCGCCGACGCGTACGGTCCAAACTATGAACGGCTCGTCGCCGTAAAAAGCCGTTATGACCCGCACAATCTCTTCAGTCACAACCAGAACATTCGCCCGGCCGTGTAACGCTGGAACGTGACAAATCGCCAGCCCGCGTGCGCAAACTCCTTGCCACGCGGGGCGCCATGCCGCCTTTGCGCGGGCGACATGTGCAGGCACGCGAAATGCTGCTTTATCATTGACACCGGTCTAACGGCCGAGGTCACGGCATTACCGTTTCATCGATAAAGAAAAACCACCTCGATAACGTAAAAGGACAAATAACATGCGCAGACGACAATTCATCACGACGGCCGGCGCGGCTTTCGCTACCGCGAGTCTCGGCCTCGCCGGTTGCACCACCACGTCCTCGTCTTCGAACGGGTCGGCGTCCGCCAACGCCAGCAAGCGCGATACGATCAACGCGGGTGTCGACTCAACGCTTTCGCGTCTGTACGCGAACGTCAGCGGTTCGCGCGAACTCGTGGCGAAAGCGCGCGGCGTGCTGGTGTTTCCGTCGGTGATCTCCGCGGGCTTCTGGGTTGGCGGCCAATATGGCGAAGGCGCGTTGCGCGTGGGTGGCCGCACGAGCGGCTACTACAGCACGGTGGCCGGCTCGTTTGGCTTGCAGATCGGCGCACAGTCGAAAGCGCTCGTCTTCCTCTTCATGACGCAGGAAGCACTCGACAAATTCCTCAACAGCCAGGGCTGGGCAGCCGGCGCTGACGCGACCGTTGCCGTGCTGAAGGTCGGCGCGAATGGCGCGATCGATACGTCGACCGCGACGAGCCCGGTCGAAGCGTTCGTTCTGACGAACGGCGGCCTGATGGCCGGCGTATCGCTCGAAGGCACGAAGGTCTCGCGCCTCATCATCTGATTGACGTCAGAAGCCACGCGGCCGCCTTGCGGACCGCGTGGCGATGGTCTTGCGCTTCTCTGCGCGATCAAGCCAGGACGCTGCGGGCGCTGCCGGTCAAAACCACTGACCTGCTGTAAAATCCACCCCTTTCGCAAACGCCCGGCCCCCGAAACACCTCGGGCCAGGACGCTCACGTTGCCACGCATCTGCACCTCCCGATGCAGCGTTCGCCGCGGCAAACCACCTCGCTCAAGATGAATACCGCTAGCCCTACTCACGGTTGGCCCGCAAGGCTTTCCGGCATCCGCGCCAATGTGCTCGCGGGTCTGACCTCGTCGTTCGCGCTCGTTCCCGAATGCATCGCGTTCGCGCTCGTCGCGCACCTCAATCCGCTCATGGGACTGTACGGCGCATTCTTCATCTGCACGATCACTGCGCTATTCGGCGGCCGCCCAGGAATGATTTCGGGCGCGGCCGGTTCGATGGCGGTTGTTATCGTGGCGCTGGTCGTTCAGCACGGCGCGCAGTATCTGCTCACTACCGTAATACTCAGCGGCGCTCTGATGGTGCTGTTCGGCGCATTGCGGCTCGGCAAGCTGATTCGCATGGTCCCGCATCCGGTGATGCTCGGCTTCGTCAACGGACTCGCAATTGTGATTGCCACCGCGCAGCTCGCGCATTTCCGGCAGAGCACGCCGCAAGGCGAAGCATGGCTGCACGGCAGCGCTCTCGCGATGATGTGCGGCCTCGTCGCGCTCACCATGCTGATCGTTTATGTACTGCCGCGTCTCACGCGGGCAGCGCCGCCCGCGCTGGTGGCGATCGTCGGCGTGGGCGTATTTGCGCAACTGCTGCATCTGCCTGCGCGCACGCTGGGCGATTTGGCGCACATCGCGGGCGGGCTGCCGAGTTTCAATCTGCCTGACGTCCCGCTGAACGTGGAGACGCTGCAAGTCGTGCTGCCGTATGCGGTGCTGATCGCGATTGTCGGTCTGCTGGAGACGCTGCTGACCTTCAATCTGACCGATGAAATCACCGGGACGCGCGGCCAGCCGAATCGCGAGTGTCTCGCGTTGGGCGCGGCGAATATCGCCTCGGGTCTGTTCGGCGGCATGGGCGGTTGCGCGATGATCGGTCAGACGATGATCAATCTGCATTCGGGGGGACGCTCGCGCCTTTCGGGCATTGTCAGCGGCGTGATGATCCTGATGTACATCCTGTTCCTGTCGCCGCTCATCGAACGCATTCCTCTGGCGGCGCTGGTCGGCGTGATGTTCGCGGTCGCGCAGCAAACTTTCGCGTGGGGTTCGCTGCGCGTGCTGGGCAAGGTGCCGCGCAACGACGCACTCGTGATCGTCGCGGTCACGCTCATCACAGTGTTTTCCGACCTGGCGATCGCCGTGTTGTGCGGCATCGTGATTGCGGCGCTCAACTTCGCGTGGCAGCACGCGCGCGAAATTCACGCGCATGTAGAAGACCGTGCCGGCGACAGAATCTATGTGCCGCGCGGCACGCTGTTTTTCGCTTCCACCACGCGTTTTCACGAGTTGTTCGATCCGCAACAGGATCCGGCGGATGTCACGATCGACTGCAGTCATCTGCTGCTCGCGGATCATTCCGCGCTTGCCGCGCTGCAGGGTCTTTACGAGCGTTATCGCAAAGCCGGCAAGCAGCTTCGCGTGAAGAACCTTTCCGAGCGCAACCAGCGCTTGCTGAGCCGCGCGGGTGTCGGGTTCGCCTGAGGGGTGGCTTGAGGGCTCTCTGGCCCTCGCGCCATGCGGCGTGCTCCCGAGAGCGGGCACGCCAACGACATTCACTCCGCGGGCAACGTCAGGTCAGCCACCTCGCAACGCGGCCACTGGCGCAAAACGTCGGGTGCCAGCAAAAGCTTCGCCGCGCGGATGCCGGCTCCCATGACGATCTGCGCACGCTGCATCACGGCGGCATCGACGAGAATGCGCCAGTCCGCCGGCAATCCGAAAGTCGTAATGCCGCCGAACTCCATTGCGCTCAGTTCGACCGCGACCTCGCGTTTGGCGAACGACAGCCGCTGCGCGCCGAGCGCCGCCTTCACCGCGCCATTGACGTCGAGTCGCACCGATCCTAGTGAAACGAGCGCCGCGTAATGCTCGCCGCCGTCTTTCTTATAGCGCACCACGATCGTATTCGCGCAGTCTTCGAGACCAAAGCCGTAGCGCGCGCTGAAAGCGGCGGTGTCCGAAGCGTCGTCGGTCACGGAAAAAACCGTTACGCCTTGCGGCGGCAACTGCGCGAGAACATGCGCGGGCAAATGCGCGGCGAGTTCTTCCGCGGGGATCACGTCCAACTGCGTTAAGGCTTCGTGCGAATGCATGGCAGTCTATAAAAGTAGATGAGGTAAGCCATCGCATTCTAGCGGCAACACGCATGAGCGCGCGGGAGAGTGGCTCGCCAACTAACGCGCTTGCTATAGTCACAGGCACAAGGTTTGCGAAAGACAGCGATACGAGGCTGCGCCTCGCTGGCCGAGCGGCTCGCGCGTGCCGGCCGGCGCCTGTACCCATCGAGACTTCGACCATGGACATCGACACGCTTTCCGCCGAGAACCTCCAGCATGCGGCTCGCAAGCAGGCCAACTGGGCAATCGGAGCGCTCAAGCAGTTCTCCGAAGACCGCTGCACGGCAATGGCAGCGAGCATTGCGTTCTACGCCGCCTTTTCCCTCGCGCCGACGCTCGTGATGGTGATCGCAGTGGCCGGCTGGTTCTTCGGCGCCGAGGCCGCGCGCGGCGAACTGTTCGACCACATTCACGGGCTGCTCGGCGACCAGGCCGCGGCGGGCGTGCAGACCATCGTCGAGAACGCGCACCACAGCGGAAGCGCGGGCGGCGTCGCGGCCATCATCTCGTTCTCGATGCTGGCGATCGGCGCGTCAGCCACTTTCTCGTCGCTCAACAGCGCGCTCAACGTCGTATGGCCGAACACGGGCCCACGCACATCGAGTGTGATCGCACTGGTGCGCGTGCGGCTGATCTCGTTCGGCCTGGTGCTCGGTGTCGCCTTTCTGCTGATCGTCTCTCTCGTGCTCGATACGGTGATCACGTTCATCGGCAAATGGCTATGGGGCGACTCGCCGTATGTCGTGATCGGCAATCTGCTGCAACTCGGCGTGGGTTTGCTGGTGCTCGCATTTGCGTTCGCCGGCTTGCTCAAATTCCTGCCGGACGCGAAGGTGCGTTGGCGCGACGCGCTGGTCGGCGGGATCGTCGCAGCGGTGCTGTTTTCGGCTGGCAAGAAGCTTTTCGCGCTGTATCTCGCGCATGCCGGCATGGCAAGCTCGTTCGGCGCGGCGGGTTCTCTCGCCGTACTGCTGATGTGGCTGTACTTCTCGGCTGCCGTGCTGCTGCTCGGCGCTGAGTTTTCGGCAGCGCGGGGCCGACTTAGCGACCCGCGCGGTGGCTGGGGCATGCAAGGCGACTCGCCGCCGGGCAGCCGCGCGAAACTCGCGTCGGTGTTGGCGGCGTCGACGGTTCCGGCAAACGCGGCCTTGCACGCCGACGCCGACGCGTTCCGCAGCGACGCGCCGACGGCTGCCCTCGACACCGCCCACGCGGAAACGGGAGCCGCCGGACCGGCGACTCACGACCCACGGCGCTTGCAACTACGTAAAAAGGCGTCGGCGCGCGCGACCGCGCTGAACGTCGGACGCTCGGTGATATTGGCGGAAGCCCAGGCGACCCATCTCGCCGCGGTCACGTTACTCGGGGCCAGCCGCAAAGCGGTCGAGGCAGATCGCTACGTGCGCAAGCACCCGTGGAAATCGGTAGCACTGGCCGCGGCCGCCGGCCTCGCGGCGGCCACCATCGCGCGTCACAACCGTGACGACGACATCGCGCAAAAGTAGCGCGACGGCTGCGGCCACCGTTTTGCCCCTCGATGGTGCGCGTTGATCACAATCGGCGGAACATGTCTAGTCCGCTTTTCGGCGGAGTCGCGCCTCGCCCGCCAGCACCCACTCCAAAACCCGTAGTCCGCGTTTAGACGACTTCATTACAAGTTGCTTACATATAAATGCCGAAACGGCCCGTTCTGATTCGGTCTCAGTCAACAAAACAACAATAATGCGAATGCAACGAATCAGTATTGCTAAAAAAGAAACAATCCCAAAGCCGCTTTAAATACAAGGCTTTGCGACGATTGTCGGTTTTTGGCGACACTCTTTTTTTTCCAGTTCTTACCGATTGACGCCGTGAGCTATTCTCCTTTCCGCAACAAGTAAACCAATCATCTGCGTGGAGAAATGGATGAAACGAATCGCACTGTCTACCCTCTCGCTGGCGCTTCTCGGCGCTACCGGCGCCGCACACGCTCAAAGCAGCGTGACCCTGTATGGCTTGATCGATGAATCGATCCAGTTCGCGCACAACACTGTCGACGCGACGGGCAAAAACACGAATCAAGTGGGCCTGGTCGCTGGCAACCTGCAGGGCAGCCGTTGGGGCTTGAAGGGTACGGAAGATCTGGGCGGCGGTCTGAAGGCGATTTTCCAGTTGGAAAACGGCTTTGATCCGAACAACGGCCGTCTGAACCAGGGCGGCCGCATGTTCGGTCGTCAGGCGTATGTCGGCTTGACCGGCGATCAGTGGGGTACGTTCACGTTGGGTCGCCAGTACGACCCGCTGGTCGATCTGGTTCAACCGCTGACGGGTGACAACTTCTTCGGTTCGACGTTCACGACGCCGGGCGACGTGGACAACAACGACAACTCGTCGCGTACGAACAGCGCCATCAAGTACACCTCGCCGGTGTGGGGCGGCTTCCAGTTCGAAGGCATGTACGCACTTGGCGGCGTCGCCGGTCAAACGGGTTCGGGCCAGTCGTGGGCGGGCGCTGCAACGTACGGAACGGGTCCGTTCAGCATTGCAGCCGGCTACTTCCACATGAGCAACGGCAACACGCTGGCTAGCCGCACGGCTGGCACGCCGCCGACGGCTGGCTGGAATGGCAGCACGTCGGACGGCACGTTCGACAACCAGGTCAACGGCGCATACGCCGCGGCCAAGTCGATCGGCATCGCTTCGGTTGCTGTTCAATACGTGGCAGGCCCGTTCACGGCTAACCTGCGCTACAGCAACGCACAGTACAAGCCGGACGCGTTCTCGGGCTTCGGTTCGACCGAGAAGTACAACGTCGGCGGCGCATACCTGGGCTACCAGGCAACGCCGGCACTGCTGGTTGGCGTTGGCTACATCTACACGAAGGCTAGCGGCGACGCGAGCGCAACGTACCACCAGGTTTCCCTGGGCGGCGACTACAACCTGTCGAAGCGCACGGACGTCTACCTGGTCGGTGCTTACCAGCACGCCAGCGGCGATCAGCGCGCTTCGAACGGTGCACTGGTCAGCGCAGGCGCGGCAATCGGTTCGTACGGCTACAACTCGGCTTCGAGCTCGCAAGAGATCGTCAGCCTGGGCATCCGCCACAAGTTCTAATCGAGCTTGACGGACTGCTGAAGCTTACGCAGTTCAAAACCAGCCACGGGCGAAAGCCGGTGGCTGGTTTTTTTTCGCCCGTCGCTTTTGATTACGGTCATCAACGGTTGAACGACACCACAAAAAGAAAAGGCCGCCGACGCACCCGCAAAGCGAGCTTGTGACGACCTCTACTTCGATTAAATCGCACGCTATGCGCCGCGTCGATTCCGGCACGCCGGGGAAGCAAACGCGAAATCCCCCGAACGGCTACCTGCGCTGCGCCTTGCCCTTCTCCGCCTGCGCCAAAGTCTGCGTGGGCTTGACGTCGAGATCATGTTCGATGCCGTCGGCACCCACCGGCGCACGATGCATCACAAGCGCGCGCTCGCGCTGCAGCATCGGCACATTGGGCGATTCCTGCCAGTCGGGGTCGGGGATCTCGCCGAACACCTGACGCAGCCGCTCGCCCCACGTGCGATGAATCATCTCGAAGTAAGCGTTGTCGTGATCGATCGACACAAAACGCGTAACACGCAGCGAATCCTTCTCATAGACCAGCAGATCGAGCGGCAGACCGACCGACAGGTTCGAGCGCAACGTCGAGTCCATTGAAATGAGCGCGCACTTTGCGGCTTCGTCGAGCGGCGTGGACGGCGTGAGCACCCGGTCGATAATCGGCTTGCCGTATTTCGCCTCGCCTATCTGAAAATACGGGTTGACCGCGGAGGCCTCAATGAAGTTGCCCGCCGCATAGATCATGAACAGCCGGGGCCGGTTGTCGGCAATCTGCCCGCCGAGAATAAAGCTGCAATTGAAGTCGACTCCGAATTCCTGCAGCGCTTCCGCCTCCCGCTGATGCACGCAACGCACCGCGCGGCCGATCACGCGCGCCGCGTCAGCCATGGTCGGCGCGCTCCAGAGCGTGGGCTGCGACGGATCGCTCGGCTCCGACAGTTCGTGCAACACGGCCTGCGTAAGCGACAGATTGCCCGCGCCCAGCAGCACCAGCATGCGCTCGCCCGGCTGCTCGAACACCGACATCTTGCGGGCGGTGCTGATGTGGTCGACGCCCGCATTGGTCCGCGTGTCCGAAAGGAACACGAGGCCCTCGTCGACGGACATCGCTACACAGTAAGTCATAAGAGAGGATACCCGCGAAAAACGACTAAACGGCGCTATTGTAATGCGGCGCGGATGCGCCTCTATACCGTATTACGGCCCCGGCGGGTTTGTTCTTGATAGTGGCGAACACTGGCACGAGCGGACAGCCGCGGTGGGCGCTACGCGAAACGTCCCGGGTGAAAGCGCAGGCGCTCGACAAGCGCCCGCACAAAAGGGACTCGTGTACCCGGCAGTCGCGGACCTAACGCTAACGCGGCCGAATGCAGCCTACACCGCGCCGCCTTCCGCACGCTGCCGTGCCCTGCCGCGATCTACTGCGACATCTGCGCGCTGACCGTCACGGAAACTTCCAACTCTTCTTCCCTGCCGCCGATCCGCCGGCCGCGCACCGGCGCCGCGGCCTCGTAGTCGCGCGCGACCGCCAGCCGGCAGTAGATTTCGCTCGCAAAGGCCGCATGCGTGACGTCGATCGAGACCCAGCCCGTGCCGTCCAGCCACACGTCCACCCATGCATGGCTCGCCGCATGCGGCACGTCGCCAGGTTCGATATAGCCGCTCACGTAGCGCGCCGGAACGCCGCGCGCGCGGCAGCATGCGAGCATCAGATGCGCATGGTCCTGACAGACGCCGTTGCCGAGCGCGAGCGCCTGCGCGGCCGTGCTGGTGACCTCGGTGATGCCGGGGTGGTACTTCACGCGCTCCACGATCCGCTCGGACAGCGCGATCAGACCCGCCGAACTGGTGAGGCTCGGGACTGCCCCCGCCAGTTCGCGGATCGCCGCGTCCGCTTCGGTCAGACGCGTCGCGCAGGTGAAGTGCTCGAGCGGAATCGGGCCGACGTCGTCGAGCAGGCGGCCGTCGAGCAGCGCAATCGTCTCGACCTCGCCCGACACCTGCAGCCGGATCTCGCTGTGCGGCTTGTTGATGACGAGCGTATGCAGCGCGTTGCCATAGGCGTCGAAGGCCGCGTCGAGCTTGCCCGGCGTGTCGATGCTCCAGCGCCGCACCATCTGAGAAGCGCCGTTGGCCGGCGTCAGGCGTAATTGCTGGATCGAATAATGGACAGTCGCTTCATAACGATAGGACGTGTCGTGGCGGATCGTCAGGTACATAAGCACTCCGTCAGGCGACTGGCAGCATGAGATAAGTACGCGCGACGAGATTGCCCAGCTCGAACACGCGAGCGAGGAACTGCGTCAGGTAGGCGTGCAGGCCGGCTTCGAAGATCTGCCGGATGTCGGAGTACAGCAGTTCGGCGCGCAGCTTGCCGGCAAAACGCTCGCACTGGTTCGAGCCGGACGTGCGCAGCATCGCCAGATTCGCGCAGACGCCTTCGAGCGAGGCCAGCAGCGAACGCGGCATCTGCTGGTTCAGGATCATCAGTTCGACCACGCGGGCCGGCGTGACGACATCGCGATACACCTTGCGGTAAATTTCCAGCGCGGACACAGAGCTCAGTATCGAAGTCCAGTAATAGAAGTCTTCGAGCTGACGCGCGGCGTCGCGTGAATTCGGTTCGACGTCGGCAAAGCGCACGTCGAGAATGCGCGCGGTATTGTCGGCGCGCTCGAGAAAAGTACCCAGCTGCGTGAAGAAAAACGCGTCGTCCTGCAGCGCCGTGCCGATCGTCACCCCGCGCGAAAGATGCGAACGGAACTTCACCCACTCGAACAACGCGCCCGGATTGGCGGCCGCCTGGCCAGACGATATGCGCTCGTTGAATTCGAGCCACGTATCGTTGATGGTCTCCCACCATTCGGTCGTCAACGTACCGCGCACGGCACGCGCGTTTTCGCGCGCCGCCTGCAAGCACGAGTGGATGCTCGAAGGGTTGTTCGCGTCCGCCACCATGAAGTCGAGCACGTGTTCGCGCGTCGGCTCGTCGTAGCGTTGCGCGAACGCCGTTTCGAGTTCGGAAATACGCAGCACCGAACGTTGCGCGCGCGCCTCCTGCTCGGGTGTCTGCGGCAGCAAAAGCGCCTTCAGGTTGATGTCGAGCATGCGGGCGGTGTTCTCCGCGCGCTCCATGTAGCGGGCCATCCAGAATAGGTGATCGGCGGTGCGGCTTAACATGACGGCGTTCCGTATCTGATGACGCGAAGCTCTGTGAAGTGAAAGGCTCGCGCTGGTTATCAGTATGCGCCGGCGGCTTCCTGATCAATGCCCCGGCGCGCTGGGTTGCGGGCGCGGTGGTTGCAGCCGCGCGGCGACTGCGTCAGTCGACCATCCACGTGTCCTTGGTCCCGCCTCCCTGCGACGAATTGACGACGAGCGAGCCTTCCTGCAACGCGACGCGAGTGAGTCCGCCCGCGACCATCGTGACGGTCTTGCCCGACAGCACGAAGGGACGCAGATCGATATGGCGCGGCGCGATGCCGGCTTCGACGAACGTGGGGCAAGCGGACAGCGCCAGTGTGGGCTGAGCGATATAGCCCGCCGGCCGCGCGATCAGACGCTCGCGGAACGCTTCGATTTCGGCCTTCGTCGAAGCAGGTCCGACAAGCATGCCGTAGCCGCCCGCGCCATGTACCTCCTTCACGACCAGTTCCGGCAGATGCGCAAGCGTGTAAGCCAGATCGTCCGGCTTGCGGCACTGGAACGTGGGAACGTTGTTCAGAATCGGCTTCTCGCCCAGGTAGAACTCGATCATTTCCGGCACGTACGGATAGATCGATTTGTCATCGGCGATGCCGGTGCCCATCGCGTTCGCGAGCGCGACGCGTCCCGCGCGATACGCAGTCAAGAGGCCAGGCACGCCGAGCGCCGAATCGTTACGGAACGCTAGCGGGTCGAGAAAATCGTCGTCCACACGGCGATAGATCACGTCCACACGCTTGGGTCCCTGCGTCGTGCGCATGAACACATAATTGTCGTCGACGAAAAGATCTTTGCCTTCCACCAGTTCGACACCCATCTGCTGCGCGAGGAACGTGTGCTCGAAATACGCGGAGTTGTACATGCCCGGCGTGAGTACCACCACGACCGGATCGTCGACGCCTTCGGGCGCCACCGAGCGCAGCGTATCGAGCAGAAGATCGGGATAATGCGCGACCGGCGCAATGCGGTTCTGTACGAAAAGCTCGGGAAAAAGCCGCATCATCATCTTGCGGTTCTCGAGCATGTACGACACACCCGACGGCACCCGCAGATTGTCTTCGAGCACGTAGAACTCGCCTTCGTCGCCAGCGCGTACCACGTCGACACCGGCAATGTGCGCGTAAACACCGAGCGGCACATTCACGCCCTGCATTTCCGGCCGATATTGCGCGTTGGTATAAACCTGTTCAGCGGGAACGATGCCGGCGCGCACGATCTTGCGATCGTGGTACACGTCGTGGATAAACAGATTGAGCGCCCGGACCCGCTGACGCAGACCCGCTTCGAGCGTCTTCCATTCGCTGCGCGGAATGATGCGTGGAATCAGGTCGAAGGGAATTAGCCGCTCGGTTCCCGACAGGTCGCCGTTCACCGCAAACGTAATACCGACCCGGCGAAACAGCAGGTCCGCTTCGGCACGCTTGCGTGCGATCGCTTCGTTTCCCTGCTTCGAGAGCCACCGTTCGAAGCGCGCGTAGTGTGGCCGCACGGCATCGTCATGATGACGCATCTCGTCATAGCATCGCATGTCACGCCCCGCTCTTGTTGTCGGATAGAAGGCGAATGCGCTGCGCATTCGGTGTTCGATATTCGTTCAAGCAAGCGCTATGCCATTCGGCTTTCAGCGCGTGAAACCGCAGACGTGCACACGAACAGCGCATAGCGGGGCGGAGGGTCTCGTTGTCATCGTACTGCGGCGGCACGCGATGCGCTAGTACAGTGCACGCACGCATTGCCGATGCACCGCGTCGCGCTTTCGGGCGCCTGCGGCGCGCAAAACGGGCGCAAAAAAATCCCCGTGGATTTTCATCCACGGGGATTCATACGACTTGCAGAGCGGAATTGCAGTGCGCGAGGCCCGGAGGTCAACCAAGGCGAACTGTGGTCAACCGCCTCGCCGACGCGCGATGCGCGATTAGCCTGCTGCAGCGTCCTTCAGCTTCTTCAGCGGGCGTGCCTTGATGCGCACGCTAGCCGGCTTGGCCGGGAACCAGCGCTCTTCGCCCGAGAACGGGTCTTTGCCGAAGCGCTTTTTCTTGGCCGGCACAGCTTGCACGACGATCTTCAGAAGACCCGACAGCGTGAATTCGCCAGCGCCCTTCTTGTGAACTGCGCCGAGGATCGTGTCTTCGAGCGCGGCCAGGACGGCCTTCGCAGCCTTCGGTTCCACAGCGGCGCGTTCAGCAACGTGTGCAGCCAGCGAGGCCTTCGTGAAGGTGTCCTTGATCGGCGACGGTGCGCTGGACGCCTTCACGGCGACCTTCTTAGCTGCGGCAGCTTTCTTCGCAGGGACTTTCTTTGCAGCAACCTTCTTGGTCGGTACCGGGGCAGCAGCCTTCTTGGCCACCTTTTTTGCGGAAGTCGGCATGTTTCTCCTACCTGTTGTGGTCAGTGAATTGCACGAAGCGCATACGGTATGTGCACGCTTCAACGCCGGATTCTACAAGCGCTAATGCGATTTGCGCGACTCTTTTATGTATAACAGCGCAGGTTTGTTGCGCGGCGCAGACTGCACGACACGTTTTGATGCTTGTTTCAGGGGGTAAAGTGCTTCGGCGGGTCCGGCAACACCGACACGTAAGTTGCGTTACAAGCGGTTTCAGTGCATGTATAGCGGCACATTCTGCACGGCACGATGGATCGACGCGTGCCCTCGCCTGGTCGTTTTTAGCGCCGCGTGAATCTTTGCAGCCATCGCGTCACATCGGCAGTCTCATTTCCCGGGCTATGAAGCGAGGCCCGCAAGGATGCCCGCAAGCTTTTCGAGCGACGTGTCGATATGTTGCTCGGCAATGTTGCCGTAGCCGAAAATCAGACCGGCCTGCGGTTTAACGCGCTGATAAAAAGGCGCGAGTCCATAGAGACCGATTGACGCCTCGCGCGCGGCCATCACCACTGCCTGCTCCGTCAGCGGCGCTCGCAGGCGCGCCGCCATGTGGATGCCGGCGGTCGGCACGATCGGCTCGAACCAGGGTGAAAGACCTCCTTGCAGATGTTCGAGCAGTCGCGCCCGGCGCGCCGCGTAGGTCTTGTGCATGCGCCGCAAGTGCTTGGCGAAATCGCCGTTGAGCATGAACGACGCAAGCGCGGTTTGGGTGAGCGTGCAGCCGTGCCAATCCGCAATCTGCCGTGCCTTGTAAAGCGGCCCGTAAAGCGACGCGGGCGGCACCACGTAACCGACCCGCAACTCTGGAAAGATAGTTTTCGAGAACGTGCCCACGTATGCAACCAGGCCGGCACGGTCGAGGCTTTTCAACGGCTCCATCGGCCGGCCTTCGAAACGGTACTCGCAGTCGTAATCGTCCTCGATGATTACGGCGCCGCGTTTCTGCGCCCATTCGAGCAGTTCGACGCGACGCTCGAGACTCATGGGCATGCCCAGCGGAAACTGATGCGACGGCGTCACGTAGACCAGCCGCGCGTTTTCCGGCAGCTTGCCGACGATCAAACCTTCGCGGTCGACGGGCACGTGCGCCACGCGCGCACCGGTCGCCGTGAAGCACGCATGCGCGGGCGGATAACCGGGATCTTCGATGGCCGCGACTTCGCCGGGGCCGAGCGTCACACGCGCGAGCAAGTCGAGCGCGTGCTGCGCGCCTTGCGTGACGATCACCTCTTCCCAGTTGCTCGACACCGCCCGATTGAACGCGAGGTAGCGTGCGATCGCGAGACGCAACTCCTGTTCGCCGGCTGCGTCGCGATAGGTCCCCTGTCCGCGCGCCTGCGCACGCAACGCGTGATTCACACAGCGGCGCCAGACGTCGAATGGAAACAGTGTCTTGTCGGTGGCGCCGCCGACGAAATCGTATGGCGACGGCACCGATGGCCGCGGCACCGGCAAGCTGTCGGGCATCTGCTCCCACAGCGGTTGTGCGCGCGCGGCGTCCCGCCTGCCCTTCGCACGTTCACGCGACGAGTCCGCCACGCGCGCATGCGGCGAGCGCTCCACCGGCAGGCGCTCGAGACCATCGGCGACGAACGTGCCCGATCCGGCCCGCGCGGTGAGATAGCCTTCGGAGAGAAGCCGTTCGAATACGTCGAGCGTTGTCTTGCGCGACACGCCCAATTGCGTCGCGAGATCGCGCGTTGACGGCAGCCGCGTGCCGCCGGCAAGACGCCCTTCGAGTATGCCGGCTCGCAACTGTCGATAAATCTGTCCGGACAGATCGTGATGCCCTTCTACGGCGATGTGGATTTCCATTTGACCGGCTACCTGAGATGTCCGCGCCATGATACTTCGGCGAGGCCGAACGGCAGCCGCAAACTGAACCCACCGCGTTGCGGCGAACTCGCTTATTCCGTCACCGCGCCGCCGGGCGTTGCAGACTGCGTTGCGCCGTCGCGCGCCTCGTCGCTGCATCGCTGATGTTCACGCGACAGTTTGCGCATCAGCGGCAACAGCAGTACCGCGACGAGCGCACCGGCGGCGGCAAGCCAGCCGAGACCGGTGAAGAGCTTCGTATAAAGCGGCAACGACACGAGCGGGTCCATGTCGCCGGCCGGCATCTGCGCGAAATTCGCGACCACGCTGCCCAGATACTGCGACACACCGGTTGCCACGAAGTACGCGCCCATCATGAAGCCGCTCATGCGCGCGGGTACGTAGCGGGCGATCATCGCGAGGCCCAGGCCGCCCACCAGCAGTTCGCCGAGCGAATACAGGCCGTAACCGCCGACCATGAACCACGACGACACGCGTCCGTTCACAGCAGACTGACCGCTTGCCGCATAGACGAAGAAGCCGGCCGCCACCACCGCGAAGCCGAACGCGTATTTGACCGCGACCGGAACGTCGTTGCCGCTCTTCGCGAGCCGCGTATAAAGCAGCGCAAGCAACGGGCTCAGCAGCATGATCCAGATGGGATTGAGCGCCTGAAATTGCGCCGCGCTCCACGTAAAGAGCGTCATGCCGAACAGCGAGAACCGCGGATCGACATTGCGCAGCGCGAACAGCGTGAGCGACGTGGACATCTGCACATAGAACACGAAGAAGAGGATCACCTGAGCCGTGAGGATCAACGCAGCCACGAGACCCGCACGCTCCGAGCGTTCGCACTTGAGCAGCATGTAGCCGAAAATAGCCAGAATCGCGACGCCCGCCGCGTACACGCAGGCGACCGCGATCGCCTTGTGCTGCAGCACGAACATGGTCGCCGCGCCCAGTGCGATGCCACCAATCGCGACCGCGCCGACGCGCCGCCAGCGTACCGGTTCGGCATCCGGCGCGGAGCCGATATGCGCGAGCGTGCGAAACATCACGAAGAAGTTCGCCACCGACAACAGCATCCCCGCGCAGCAGACGCCAAAGGCGGTATGCCAGCCCCAATGGTCCTTGATCCACGGTGTGGCTAGCATGGACACCGTCGAGCCGATATTGACCGCCATGTAGTAAATCGTGAACGCGCTGTCGATGCGCGCGTCGTCGCCTTCATAGATGCGCCGCACGAGATTGGCCGCGTTCGCCTTGAAAAGGCCGTTGCCCACGACGATCACGCCAAGCGACGCGTACATGAACGCAAGCTGGTCGTTGGGCAGCGCCAGCATCAGATAACCGGCGGCCAGCACCACGGCGCCGAAAATCATCGTGCGGCGCGCGCCCAGAATCTTGTCGCCGATCCAGCCGCCTATAGAGGGCGACGCATAGACGAGCGCGGTGAACGCGCCCCATGTGAGTGTCGCGTGGCAGACGCGTTCCTTTTCGACAATCTTCCTGATCGAGATGTGGGAACGTTTCGGCTACTACGGCATGGCCGCGCTGCTCGTGCTGTTCATGATCGACAAGCTGCACTTTGCGGACAGCACCTCTTGCTTGAAACAGTTGTGTACGGCGGCGAGAACTTGTCAGTCGCCGCGAACCATCGAATTGCGGAAAACGGCCCGACGGCCATTAGTTGTCGGGCCAGGCGTTCGGGCTTGCATCTCGCTAGCCCATACTTAGGGATTCGGGAGCGGCATCAACCTGGCTCGCGCGGTCGCGTGCGTGAGTGGATGCGTGAGTCCGCGCCTGATTACATGCCTGCCCAGGCGCATGCCCAGGTGCGTGCGCGGAAATTGTCCTTCGTGTCATGCCTTTGTCGTCTTGATATTCAATTTGCATAGCGTTGCAAACGGCCGAAGCCTGGCGCGATCCTGGAGGAAGAGACGCTCGGCTTTAGCGATGTCATCGGTCAAATTGGCCGGAGGTCGTGTGGCTTCTGGCAACATAGCGTGCTGTCTTGAAAAATGCGGCGCGTATCCAACCGGGGCTCCAGGCCCGCAGTCCCGGCAAGGCGTCATCAAACCATATTTGTATATATCAAACAAATTTTGACGGGCTAATTTCCTCCTGCTATGGTCACGACAATTCATAAGAGCAATGCGGCACTCGAAATAGGCAGCAAGATCCGCGCGTTGCGGCAACGACTCAAGCGAACGCTGGACGACACGGCAACCGCGGCGGGAATTTCCAAGCCGTTTTTGTCACAGGTGGAGAGAGGTTTGGCGTCGCCCTCCATCACGTCGCTTGCCGGTATCGCTTACGCGCTGGGAGTGACGGTGCAGTATTTCGTCGACACGCCTAGCGAAGAGCGGTCCGTGAGCCGCGGCGATCAGTTGAAGTTTTTCGGTTTCGCGGACTCGGCCAATCTGTTTGCCCGATTGACCAATGTGACGGGCGGCCGTCAACTCGAGGCGATCCTCGTGAGAATGCCGCCGGGGCAAAAGCGTTCGGAAGTCACGACGCATGCCGGTGAAGAGTTCATGTATGTGATCGACGGCGAAGTGTCGTTGACGCTGGAAGGCAAGACGTTTGTGCTGCGCGCGGGAGACAGCGCGCATTACGAATCGACGGTGCCGCACAGCTGGGTGAACACCGCTCGCGTGGAGTCGGTGGTTGTCTGGGTCGGCACACCGAGACTGTTTTAAAGAAGCGGGCTACTTTTCCGGTTCATCCGGCAGGGACAGCCTGCATTACCAAATGTAAGGATTCCTGCATGTCGGACAAACAACAAGGGCCGCCCCGGCCCGAATAAGACAGATAGCCGGGCGCTCCCGCGTCAGCGCGTTTCTCTCTCGACCTTTCCTGCGATTCTGAACCGATGAAAACCCCGTTTGCCTATGCGACGGCGCTGAGCGCGCTCGTCCTTACATTTGCCTCTTCCGCGTTTGCCGTCACGGTGCCGCCCGGCGTCACGCTCGCCGCCAGCCAGGAGATCACCCGCCAGGTGCCGGCGGAAACCGAATCGCTCGACCCCGCTCATATCGAATCGTGGACCGGCAACACCATTGCGCTCGACCTGTTCGAGGGCCTCACGCGCATCGACGCGGCCGGCGCGGTCGTCCCGGGCGTCGCGCAATCGTGGACGCGCACCGCGCCCGACACCTGGGTCTTCAAGCTGCGTCACGACGCGCGCTGGAGCAACGGCCAGCCGGTCACGGCGGCGGACTTCATTTACGCATGGCAACGCGTGCTCGATCCGAAAACCGGCTCGAAATATACGGTGTTGGTCGAATTCGTGAAGAACGCGAAGGCAATCCTCGCGGGTAAGGCACCGCTCTCGAGCCTCGGCGCGCGAGCCGTCGATCCGTACACGCTCGAAGTCACCACCGAAGTGCCTGCGGCCTTCTTCCCGCAACTCGCCGCGATGCCGACCATGGCGCCGGTCAACCGCGACGTCGTGACCAGGTTCGGCGGCGAGTGGACGCGGCCGGGCAACTTCGTCGGCAACGGCCCTTATACGCTCGCCGACTGGCAACCCAACAACCGTCTCGTCGGCGCGAAGAGCAAGACCTACTGGAACGCAAGCAAGGTCGTGATCACGAAAGTGACCTATTTGCCGATCGAAAACGATGAAACGGCCATGCGCATGTATCAGGCCGGCCAGTTCGATTACACGTATTCGATCCCGTCGGGCATCTATGCACAAGTGAGCAAGCAGTTCGGCCCCGAGCTCAAGACCGGCCTGCAAATCGCGACTTACTACTACAGCCTGAACAACGAAGACCCGCTCTTCAAGGACAAGCGCGTGCGTCAGGCGCTTTCGATGGTGCTCGACCGCGATCTGCTGACGCAGCGCCTGACCGCCGACGGCGAGTTGCCGATGTACGGCCTCATCTCCAAGGGAACGCAAGGCGCGGCTGTCTTCAAGCCGGACTGGGCAGGCTGGCCGATGGCAAAGCGCGTCGACTATGCACGCAACCTGTTGAAGAGCGCCGGCTATTCCGACGCGAAGCCGCTCACTTTCACGCTGACGTACAACACGAACGACCTGCACAAGAAGGTTGCGCTTTTCGCGACGTCCGAATGGCGTACCAAGCTCGGCGTGACCACGAAGCTCGAAAACGTCGAATACAAGGTGTTGCTCAAGCAGCGGCATGACGGCAAGGTGCAGGCCTCGCGCGACGGCTGGTTCGTCGACTACAACGACGCGATGTCGTACTTCGACCTGATCCGCTGCAACAGCGTGCAGAACGATCAGCGCTACTGCAATCCGCAAGTGGACAAGATCGTCGACGAAGCCAACCAGCAACTCGACGACGCGGAGCGTACCGAGCTTCTCACGAAGGCGCATGACACGGCAATGAACGACTATCCGATGGTGCCGCTCTTCCAGTACTCGGCGGTGCGGCTCGTGAAGCCGTACGTGGGCGGCTATACGTCGAGCAACTACGTCGATCAGCGCGCCACGCAAGACATGTATCTGATCAAGCACTAAGCGCGGAGCACCGACATGCTGGCCTATACGCTGCGCCGCACGCTCTGGGCGATCCCGACGATTCTCGCCGTGATCACCGCGTGCTATCTGCTGCTGCATCTCACGCCGGGCGGGCCATTCGACACCGAGAAGCAACTCTCGGCAGCCGTACTCGCGAATCTCAACGCCAAGTATCACCTCGACGAACCGTTGTGGCTGCAGTACCTCCACTACCTCGGTTCGCTGCTGCACGGCGATCTCGGGCCGTCGTTCCGCTACGCCGACTGGTCGGTCAACGACCTCGTGTGGAAAGCGTTGCCGGTGAGCCTCGGCGTGGGCGGCGTGTCGGTGCCGATAGCAGTCGTGATCGGCGTCACGCTCGGCACGCTGGCCGCCGTGCGCCGCGACCGTTTCGTCGATCACGCGGTGATGGTGCTCGGCAATATCGGCAACGTCGTGCCGCCGTTCGTGCTCGGGCCCGTGCTCGTGTGGATTTTCGCGATTCTGCTGAAGACTTCTGAAGGCCATGGCTGGCTGCCCGCGGGCGGCTGGGGCGAAGGCGAATGGCGCTATCGCGTGCTGCCGATTGTGCTGCTCACGTTCATCAACGTGGCTGCGATTGCGCGGGTGATGCGCGGCAGCATGATCGAAGTGCTGTCGGGCAACTTCATTCGCACGGCGCGCGCGAAAGGCTTGCCGGGCCGCACGATCGTGTTGCGCCACGCGCTCAAGCCGGCGCTCATGCCTGTCGTGTCGCTGCTCGGCTCGGTCTGCATTTCGTCGATCACGGCGGCTGTCGTGACCGAGTCGGTATTCGCACTGCCGGGGCTCGGTCAACTGGTGGTGAACGGCGCGATCAATCGCGATTACACGCTCGTGCTCGGCCTCGTCGTGCTGACTACCGCCGTTGCGGTGCTTTTCAATCTGCTGGTCGACCTCGCATATGCGTGGCTCGATCCGCGTATCCGGTACTGATCATGGCCCGCTCCATTCAATCGACTGCCGCGGCGCCCGATCCGCTCGCAGCCATTGCCAGCGCGCCGCGTTCGCGCGGCCCGCTTTCTACAGCCGCAGCGCGCTTCGTGCGCAACCGCGCTGCGTTCACCGGTTTTGTCGTGCTGCTGTTGATCGTGATTGCGTGCGTGGCCGGTCCGTGGCTGCTGCCCAACGGTCTTATTGACAGCGACTGGTCCGCAATTAGCCTGCCGCCGACGCTGCAAAACATGCACTGGTTCGGCACCGACGAACTCGGCCGCGACCTGCTCGCGCGCACGCTGCAAGGCGGGCGCGTTTCGCTTGAAGTCGGCCTGCTCGGCACGCTCGTGTCGGGACTGATCGGCGTTGCATATGGCGCGACCGCGGGTTATCTCGGCGGCCGCGTGGATGCGGTGATGATGCGCATCGTCGACATGATGTACGCGATTCCCTACATGCTGATCGCCATTCTGATGATGACGATGTTCGGCCGCGCGTTCTATCTCGTCGTGCTGACCATCAGCGCGTTTTCGTGGCTAGACATGGCGCGTGTGGTCCGCGGGCAGACGCTGTCGCTGCGCTCGCGCGAGTTCATCGACGCGGCCAGGGCCATCGGCGTGAGTTCGCGTTCGATCATCGCGCGTCATATCGTGCCGAATCTGTTCGGCGTCGTGGTGGTGTACGCGAGCGTGACCGTGCCCAACATCGTGCTGACGGAGTCGGTTCTGTCGTTCCTCGGCCTCGGCGTGCAGGAGCCGATGACAAGCTGGGGCGTGCTGATTCAGGACGGCGCGCAGAAGCTCGAATCCATGCCCTGGCTTCTGCTATGCCCGGCCCTGATGCTCTGCGTGACGCTCTATTGCGTGAATTTTGTCGGCGACGGTTTGCGCGACGCTTTCGATCCGACGGACCGCTGACATGCCGCTACTCGAAGTCAAAGACCTGAGCGTGCGCTTCACGCGCCGCGAAGGCGCACCCGTCGACGCGGTGCAACGTGTGTCGTTTTCGCTCGAAGCGGGCCGCACACTCGGCATTGTCGGCGAGTCCGGATCGGGCAAGAGCCAGACGGTAATGGCCTTGCTCGGCCTTCTCGCGGGCAACGGCAAGGTGTCCGGCGAAGCGCTCTATCGCGGCGAAAACCTGCTTGCGATGAACGAAGCGGCGCTCAACAGAATCCGCGGCGACCGCATCGGCATGATCTTTCAGGACCCGATGACCTCGCTCAATCCGTTCCTGACCATCGAGCGGCAAATGACCGAGACGCTGCAACTGCATCGCAAGATGTCGCGCCGCGACGCGCGCCGCCGCGCGATCGAAACGCTCGAAGCCGTGCGCATTCCCGATGCCGCGCGCCGCATCGGCATATATCCGCACGAGTTTTCCGGCGGCATGCGGCAACGCGTGATGATCGCAATGGCGCTGCTCTCCGAGCCCGAAATCCTGATCGCCGACGAACCCAACACCGCGCTCGACGTGACCGTGCAGGCGCAGATCATCGAGTTGCTGCGCGAACTGAATCGCGAGCGGGGCACGGCGATCATCCTGATCACGCACGACATGGGCGTGGTCGCGGGCCTCTGCGACGACGTGATGGTGATGTACGCCGGCCAGACCGTCGAACAGGCGAGTGCCGCATCGCTCTTCGCCGCGCCCACGCATCCGTACACGCGCGGGCTGCTCAACGCATTGCCGCGTCTCACCGACAGCCCGGACGACGACCGTCCGTTGCAAACCATTCCAGGCAATCCGCCGCTGCCGGGCCAAGTCGGCGCGGGTTGCGCGTTCGCGCCGCGCTGTGCGTATTGCAGCGATCAGTGCCGCGAGTCGCGTCCTGCGCTCATCGCGGCGGACGGCTATCCGGAAGCACTGCGCGCCTGCCATCGTCCGGTGGGAGAAATACTCGAGGCACAACACGTATGAACGCGACTTCCATTGCAAGCGGCGAAGCAACCACCTTGCTCTCGGTCGAGCAACTCAAGGTGCAATTCGGTGTGCCACGCGGCGGCTACCCGTGGTCGGGTAAGACGACACTACGGGCCGTGGACGGCGTGTCGTTCAACGTGCGGCGCGGTGAGACGGTCGGCCTCGTTGGCGAATCGGGTTGCGGCAAGTCGACGCTCGCGCGCGCGATCATCGGGCTCGCGCCGGTCGCAAGCGGCAGCGTGCGTTGGCTCGGCAACGAAACCGTATTGCCCAACGCGCGCCGCGATACGACGCTGTTGCGCCGCGACGTGCAAATGATTTTCCAGGACCCGCTCGCATCACTCGATCCGCGCATGACGATCGAACAGATCGTCGCCGAACCGTTGCTCACGCACGGCAAGGACATCGCGCGCGCCGACGTGCAGCGCCGAGTACTGACCATGCTGGAGCGCGTCGGACTGAACGCGCAGCATCTGCGCCGCTATCCGCATGAGTTTTCGGGTGGCCAGTGTCAGCGTGTGGGCATTGCGCGCGCGTTGATCGGCGAGCCGCAACTCGTGATCTGCGACGAACCGGTATCCGCACTCGACGTGTCGATCCAGGCGCAGATCGTGAACCTGTTGCGCGATCTGCAACGCGAGTTGTCGCTGTCGCTACTGTTCGTCGCGCACGATCTCGCGGTCGTCAAGGCAATCAGTCACCGCGTGCTCGTGATGTACCTGGGACGCGTGATGGAGTTCGGCGACAAGCGCGATGTTTACGGCACGCCGCGTCATCCGTACACGCGCGCTTTGCTGTCCGCCGTGCCGGTGCCCGATCCGGCGATCGAGCGCGCGCGCCGCCATCTGCTGTTGCGCGGCGAAATCGCTTCGCCGCTGAACCCGCCGTCGGGCTGCGCGTTTCGCACACGGTGTCCGGACGCGATCGACGCTTGTGCGGCTCAGATTCCCGAACCCGTGACGCACGGCGCGAACGCGACACGTGTGGCGTGCATCCGCGTTAGCAACGACTAGATCCCGGACGCTTTAACCAGCGGCCTCACATTCACCGGCGCGGCGTTCACGCCACGCCGTGGGATTCGCTCGTCATGTCATCAGCATGACGAGCGATCAGCATGGACTGGCTAAGCGCCAGCCAAAGTTTCAATAACAACTGTCGAGACATTCCCAATGAAACATAACCCAACAAAAAACCGGTCAAAAAAGTCCGGACTCACTGCCGCGATTTGCTGTGCAATTACCCTCCCCGCAATGGCCGTTGCCGCGAATGCGTACGCTGACGACAGCGTAGCGCAGCCCTCGACCGGCACGGCTAACGCTCCGACTGCCGCGCAAACGTTGTCGTCGCCCGCGCAGGTGTCGCAGGCTCAGCCTGCGAACAAGCGCCGCGCGGATCAGGGCGGTCAGATTCGTAACGATCAACCTGACACGACGAACGCCATCGTCAACGCCGAGGCCTCGCAAACCGTCACGCCGCCCACGCCGCCATCGAGCCAGGCGGCGAGTAAAGGCTTCATCGCGGATAGCCATCTGAACCTGCAATTCCGCAATTACGCCGACTACTTCCAGGCGCCGACCACGATCTACCGCCATGCGTGGGTACAAGGCATGCAGGCCAACTATGAATCCGGCTTCACTCAGGGCCTGATTGGCTTCGGCGTCGACGCGTCGCTGTTCGCCGCGCTGAAACTCGACGGCGGCAACGGCGCGGGCAACATGGTGCACGTTGGGAAAAGCGGCGGCGGGTCGGAGCAACTTGCGTGGGCGTACCCGGGCATGTACGACATCAAAGGACGCATTTCGGAAACCGTCGTGAAGTACGGTCTGCAAGACGTGACGAATCCGTTTCTCGAACCGCACGACAACCGCGCGCTGCCGCCGACCTTCCTCGGCGTATCGCTCGTCAGCAACGATCTTGCTCACACTACGCTCGAGGCCGGCAGCTTCACCAAGGTCAATGCGCGCGGTCACACGAACCTGAGCAATCTGACCACGTCGTATGGCGGCACGCGCATCGACCGGCTGACCTATCTCGGCGGCACCTGGCACTACGCGAAGAACGGCGAGATGGCCCTCTACGTCGATCAGGCCGACGACGTCTGGCGCCAGTACTACGGTTCGGTCGCGCAGTCGTTCGGCGATCCGACCACGATCAAATGGAGCGGGCTCGCCAATATCTACTCGACGCACGACACGGGCGCATCGCGTCAGGGGCACATCAACAGCAACGCGTACAGCGTGTCCGTGTCCGCGCAACACGGCCCGCATGCGCTGCTGCTCGGTTATCAGCAAGTACTCGGCGACCAGTTCTTCGACTACGTGAACGAAACCAACGGCATCTACCTGACCAACTCGATGGACGTCGACTACAACGCGCCGCATGAACAATCGCTGCAATTGCGCTATACGTTCGACGGAAAATACGCGGGCGTGCCGGGACTGAAGGCGATGTTCTGGGGCGCGTATGGTTGGGGCGCCGACGGGTCAGCGGGTGCTGCGGAAAACGCGTCGCCGTCAGCCGCACTGTACGATCTCTACTGGAAGAACGGAGAGCCGGTGCACGGCCATCATCACGAGTTCGGTTTTATTCCGAGCTATACGCTGCAAAGCGGCCGCTTCAAGGACACCAAGGTCACGTTCATCGCTATGTGGCACAACGGCAGCTATCACTACTCGGACGGCAACAACATGGAATACCGTCTCGTCGTCAACGTGCCCGTGAAGGTCTTTTAGGCGCGGCGTTCGTGGCCGATGCAAGGGCGTTGCGTTGCGCGGTTTGCGAGCGACGCCTTTTATAGCGCGCCTGGGCCGCTTATTCCTGCTCCGAGCCCGCAATGCGCGCACTGGTCATGGCGCGCGAGAGGCCATGCATGGGCCGTCGCAGCGCGACATCGAACGGATTGGTTTGCGGGCCGATCGCTTCCGCCTGACGACGCAGCAGTTCGACGACCATGGGCAAGCGGTCGTCGCTCAAACGCGCCGCCAGCGTGCCCACGCTCAATGCAGCGACCGCCACGCCGGCGCGGTCGAGAATCGGCACAGCCACGCCTGCCATGCCGTCGAGTACGCCGCTATTGCGGCCCGCGTATCCCAACTGCCGCACGCGTTCAATTTCGGTGCGCAAGTACACTTCGTCCAGCACGCCGTAGCCGCGAATCCGCGGCACATTGAATCGAATGATTTCCTCGCGCTCCGCCTCGGGCAGGAACGCGAGAATCGCGAGACTTCCCTGCCCCACGCCCAACGCCACGCGTCCGCCAATATCGCCCGTGAACGAGCGAATTGGAAACGGCCCCTCGCAGATGTCGAGACATACCGCGTCGAAACTGCTTTTGACGAGCAGGAAGATCGTGTCGCCAAGACTCGCGCAAAGCCTCAACAACGCGGGGCGGCATAACGTGCGCATGCCGCTCGGGTTTCCTGCCTGTGCCGCGAGCGCGAAAAAATTCACGCTGAGGCGGTAAAGCTTCGAATTTTCATCCTGTTCGACGACGCCTTCCGCGATAAGCGCATGCAGGATGCGATGCACCGTGCCCTGCGTCAGGCCCACCGCTTTCGCGAGACGCGTGACGCGGCCGCCATCGGGCTGCGCTTCCGACAGCGCGCGAATCACGGCGAAAGCGCGTTCCAGCATGCCCGTGCCCGGGGCCGCGCCGGTTTCGGCGGTTTCCGGGGCCTTGCTCCTGGTATCTCGCCTGGCGGCAGCATTCATCTCTTTGGCCCGTTTGTATTTCAATGACCGGAATACTATAAAGCGTTTGGCCGGTTAGTGGAATCGCGCGCCGTCGCCCCGCCTTGCGACACCACAGCCATCTCATAGGGTTTTTCCCACCACCACGCAGTGAAACACTTGCTGTTGCAAGTGTGGCGGATGTTCCGCTCATTGGAATGTTTTCAAATCTTATATCGGCAAATGGAATTTCAATT
The DNA here is from genome assembly GCF_032806925.1 of Paraburkholderia kirstenboschensis. Taxonomy (NCBI): domain Bacteria; kingdom Pseudomonadati; phylum Pseudomonadota; class Betaproteobacteria; order Burkholderiales; family Burkholderiaceae; genus Paraburkholderia; species Paraburkholderia kirstenboschensis. Next base: position 624,429 of record NZ_CP136512.1, read on the forward strand.
TGACGCCACATAATTTGGCTGGCTAGAGTCGGCGTCATCGAGGCATCCCAAGGCCACATCATGTCGTTCCTCACACTCACAGACGTCACCAAATCGTTCGGCGACCTCCAGGCGGTCGCGGATGTCAACCTGTCGGTGGAAAAAGGCGAGTTCGTTTCGCTGCTCGGGCCCTCCGGTTGCGGCAAGACGACGACGCTGCAGATGATCGCCGGCTTCCTCGAAACGACACGTGGACGCATCACCCTCGATGGGCGCGACATCACGCATATGAAGCCGAACAAACGCGGCCTTGGCGTGGTGTTCCAGAGCTACGCGCTGTTCCCGCACATGAGCGTGGCGAAGAACGTCGGCTTCGGGCTCGAAATGCGCAATGTCGACAAGGCGGAGCGCAACGAACGCGTGCGCGAAGCGTTGTCGCTCGTGCGGCTCGATCAGCTCGCGCACCGCTTTCCGCGCGAGTTGTCGGGCGGGCAGCGGCAGCGCGTGGCCATTGCGCGTGCAATCGTGATCGCACCGCCCGTGCTGCTGCTCGATGAACCGATGTCGAATCTCGACGCCAAGCTGCGTGAAGACATGCAGTTCGAACTGCGCGGCATTCAACGCAAGATCGGCACGACGACAATCATGGTCACACACGACCAGTCAGAGGCGCTGTCGATCAGCGACCGCGTGGTGGTGATGGAAGCGGGCCGCATCACGCAGATAGACACGCCGTACGAGGCGTACGAGCGGCCGGAGAATCGCTTCGTCTCGCAGTTCATCGGCAAGGCCAACATGCTGCCGGGCACGGTGATCGAGCGCGACGGCGACGCGATCCGCATCGACCTTGGACACGACCTGTGCGAGACCGGCCGTACCGCACAATTGCCGATGCGCGAGCGCCTGGTCGGCGTAGGCGACGCGGTAACGCTGTGCATTCGCCCGGAAAAACTCCGCCTGTGTCCGCCGGATGCGGGACGTGTGCCGGCCACGGTAACCAGCCGCTTCTTCCTTGGAAGCCAGTGGCTGTATCGTCTCGACAGCCGGCTCGGCGAAGTGCTGGTGTGCTGTCAGAACGAAGGCAATGAGCCGTTGCCCGAAGGCGCGGCGGTCGGCGTCGACTGGAACAGCGAAGCGATCCGCTTTATTCAACGGGATGCGCATCATGGATAGCACGCTGCCTGCAACGGAGAACGGCAAGACCGCATCCGCAGGCGCAAGGCGTGCGCCGTGGCGCGCATTTCTGCCGCTGTGGCTGATGTGCCTGCCCGCGTTCCTGCTGTTCGTCGCGCTCGTGCTCGTGCCGCTTCTGATGACGCTCGTGTTGAGCTTCTATCGTTTCGATCCGGCCAGCGGCCCGCTCGCCGCGTTCCAGTTCGGCAATTACGCGGAAGTGCTGGGCTCAGCGTATTTCCACACGATTTTTCTGCGCACGTTCGGCATTGCGTTTCTCGTCACGCTGCTGTGCGTCGCGATCGGCACGCCCGAGGCGTATGTGCTGTCGCGCATGCGCGATCCGTATCGTTCGATGTTTCTGCTGGTGATTCTCGCGCCGCTGCTTGTCTCGGTCGTAGTGCGTGCGTTCGGCTGGAGCATGCTGCTCAACAGCAACGGTCTCGTGAATCAGGCGTTCGGGCTCGTCGGCCTCGGACCTTACAAGCTCGAGTACACGACCTTCGCGATCGTCATTGCACTGGTGCACGTCATGCTGCCCTTCATGGTGATTCCTGTGTGGACCGCGTTGCAGAAACTCGACCCGCAAACGGAGAACGCAGCGCTCTCGTTAATGGCGTCGCCCGCAACGACGCTGCGCCGCATCGTGTTACCGCAACTCACGCCCGGCATTCTGTCGGGCAGCCTGATGGTGTTCGGTTTGTCGGCAAGCGCATTCGCGATTCCCGGACTGCTCGGCGGACGCCGGCTGAAGGTCGCCGCGACCGCCGTCTACGACGAATTCCTCGGCTCGCTGAACTGGCCGCTCGGCGCCACCATCGCGCTGCTGTTGCTGGTTGCGAATCTGATCGTGATGCTCACTTACTACCGGGTTCTGGAACGCAGGTACACCAGAAGCCTGGGTTGACACAGCGGTTCATCGCGCGGAAACATCATGAGAAAGAACGGTCCCATTGCGTTGATTTTCCACACGCTCGTCATTGCGTTCGTGCTCGCGCCGCTTGTGATCGTCGTGCTGGTCGCCTTCACGCCCGACGAAACGCTCACGCTGCCCACGCACGGTGTCTCGCTGCGCTGGTTTCGGGCGATTCTTAACTACCCCGACTTCGTCTCGGCGTTTTTCAACAGCCTGAAGCTTGCGTTTGCGTCGGCGACGCTGTCGCTGATCGTCGCACTGCCCGCCGCGCTCGCAATCGGCCGCGCGCGTTTTCCGGGCCGCGCTTTTCTGAACGGCTTGCTGCTCTCGCCGCTGGTCATTCCCGGTCTTGTACTCGGCATCGCACTGCTGCGGTTTTTCGCGCTGATCGGCGCGACCGGCTCGTTCGCGTGGCTGATCCTCGCGCACATGATCATCATTACGCCGTTCGTCATGCGGCTCGTGCTGGCCTCGGTAAGCGGACTCGACCGCAGCGTTGAACATGCGGCGCATTCACTCGGAGCCGATGCGTGGACCGCGTTTCGCCGCATCACCTTGCCGATGATTTTGCCCGGCATAACCGGCGGCTGGTTGCTGGCGTTTATCAACAGCTTCGACGAACTGACGATGTCGATCTTCGTGACGTCGCCGCAAACCGTCACGCTGCCCGTTCGCATGTATATGTACGCGACAGAATCCATCGATCCAATGATGGCCTCCGTCTCCGCGCTCGTGATCTTCATTACAGCGGGCGCAATGCTGCTGCTCGATCGCGTGTATGGCCTCAACCGCATTCTGATCGGCCAGCACTGATGTCTTCTTCTGTTCACGCCCTCATGCAATCCAATTCGTCGCCTTCGGACGCCGTGTCGCCCACGTGCGAGGCTCAGTTCGTCCGCATTGCCGAAACGCGGCGCGAACCGCTGCACTTTTATCTCGACGGCCGGAAAGTGTCCGCTTTGCAGGGCGATACATTGCTGACCGCCGTGCTGATGCAACAGCGCCGCGTGCGCGACAGCGAATTCAGCGGCGCGCCGCGCGCCGGCTTCTGCCTGATCGGCGCGTGTCAGGACTGCTGGATGCGCACCGAAGACGGCAAGCGTCTGCGCGCGTGCTCGACGCTCGTCACCGCGGGACTGCGTGTGCTCACGCGTATCGAACCGGCGACCGCGCCAGCGAAAAGCCACAGCGGAGACGCGCAATGAGCGACGATCGCCGCATTGTGATCGTCGGCGCCGGACCGGCCGGCGTGCGCGCAGCCGAAACGCTGGTCGCGGCAGGCGTGCGTCCCATCGTTGTCGACGAAAATGCGCGCTGGGGTGGGCAGATCTATCGGCAGCCGCCGGAGCATGGCGGCTTTCAGCGCTCGAAGAAAACGCTCTACGGTTTCGAGGCGCGCAAGGCCGACGCGTTGCATACGACAATGCAAGCGCTCTTGCCTTATATCGACTATCGGCCCGACACACTCGCGTGGGCTTGCGAAACCGGTCGCCTCGACACCCTTCAGGCGGGACGCGAAATCAGCGTGCCGTTCTCGCATCTGATCATTGCGAGTGGCGCCACCGACCGGGTTCTGCCTGTGCCCGGCTGGACCTTGCCCGGCGTCTATACACTCGGCGCGGCACAGGTCGCGTTAAAGGCGCAAGGCTGTGCAATCGGCCGACGCGTGGTGCTCACAGGCACAGGGCCTTTGCTGTATCTCGTTGCATATCAATACGTAAAAGCCGGCGCGCAGGTAATGGCCGTCCTCGACACGAGCCCGCTCTCGCAACAGATCTCAGCCGTATCCAAACTGGCTCGGCTTCCCTCGACATTCGCCAAGGGTTTGTATTACGTCGGCTGGCTCAAGGCGCATCGCATACGTATCGAACGAGGGGTGAAGCTCGTTGGTTTTTGCGGCACGCGCAACGTCGAGGCAATCGAATGGCGCGCCCCTGACAATAGTTCGGTTACCGAATCAATTGCATGCGATGCGGTGGGCATCAGCTTCGGCCTGAAGCCCGAAACGCAGCTTGCGGATCTCGCCGGTTGCCGCTTCCGGTTCGACGCGCTCAACCGTTGCTGGCTGCCCGAACTCGACTCTGCCGGACGCAGCACCGTGCGCGGCCTCTATCTGGCCGGCGACGGCGCCGGCATTGCGGGCGCCGACGCTGCCGAACTCGCGGGACGTCGCGCCGCGCTAGCCTTGCTCGACGACCTCGGCGTCCGGCATCCACGCGGACCCGGCATGCTCGATGCCGCATCGCTTGAACGCAAGCTGCAACATATCGCCGTTTTCCGTGCGGGAATCGAGACAGCTTTCGAACCGCCCCTGAAATGCGCCGCGCAATGGCCCGACGACATGACCGTCTGCCGCTGCGAGGAAGTCGACGCGGGCACGTTACGGCGTTGTATCCGCGGCGGCGAAGCGAACGAGATCAACCGTCTGAAAGCGCTCACTCGCGTCGGCATGGGTCGTTGCCAGGGACGCATGTGCGGCGAAGCCGCGCTTCTATTGCTCGCCAAAGAAACCGGCCGCCCGCTCGAAGCAGTTGGCCGCCTGCGCAGCCAGCCGCCGGTCAAACCCATCCCGCTGTCGCCCGCGATGTATGCCGACGACGTCGCTGCGGTTCCCGAGGAGGCCCGCGATGAGTGACCCGCTGCACTACGACGTGGCGATCGCGGGCGGCGGTCTCGTCGGTTCTTCGGCGGCACTCGCGCTTGCCAGGCGCGGCTTGCGCGTAGGCCTCTTCGAGCGGCGCTTTTGCGGCGCGCAGGCGAGCGGCGTGAATTACGGCGGCGTACGCTGCCAGGGCCGCCCGGTCGAGCAGATGCCGCTCGCGATGCGCGCGCGCCGTATCTGGGACCGCTTGCCGGAACTGATCGGTATCGACGGCGAATTTACTGTGTCGGGACATTTGCGCCTTGCTCGCAGCGAGAGCGACCTTGCCGCGCTTCAGCAATGGGCGGACATGGCGCGCGATTACGGTCTACATGCGCAGTTGCTCAGCGGCGCGCAGTTTCGCGAGCGCTATCCGTGGCTCGGCGCAGCGGCTGTCGGCGGATCGTTATGCGCGAGCGACGGACACGCCAACCCGCGTCTCGTGTCGCCCGCATTCGCACGCGCCGCGCGTGCCGCGGGCGCGGACGTGCGCGAGCAAACCGCATTGAGCGGCATTCATCACGACGGCAAGCGCTTCCACATGCGTACGGGCGACACGCAGATCACCGCGGACTGGCTCATCAATTCCGCCGGCGCGTGGGCGAATACGGTCGCGGGCTACTTCGGCGAAAGCGCGCCGATGAAGCCGATCTATCCGAACATGTGGGTCACCGAGCCGCTGCCGCTTTTCATCTCGCACAACCTGGGCGTGTATGGCGGCGGCATCTATGCGCGGCAAGTGGCGCGGGGCAATTGCGTGATTGGCGGCGGGCGCGGACATGGCGACGGCGAATACGGTCAACCGTCGACGGAAACCACGCGGGCCGTAATGCGCGACGCGTGCGCGCTGCTGCCCGCGTTGCGCGAGGCGCTACTGATTCGCACATGGAGCGGTGTGGAAGGCGAGACGCCAGACAGCAATCCGATCATCGGGCCGAGCCGTGCAGTGCCGCGTCTGTTGCATGCATTCGGCTTTTCGGGCGGGGGCTTTCTGCTCGCACCCGGAGTTGGCGAGGTGCTCGCCGATCTCGTTATCGACGGCGCCACGGCCACGCCTCTCGACGCTTTTTCGATTGGCCGCTTCGCACAGCTTGCTACTTCATCCGTCGCTTAGATCACGTTTATGAAACTCAGGAGCTCTTCAATGAAATTGTTCAGGACGATCGCGGCACTGGCCGCAGTGTGTGCATTCGGCGCGGCAGCACCCGCATGGTCGCAGACGAAGACGATCTACATCGGCATGAACGGCGGTCCGATGGAAAAGGCGTATACGAGCCAGGTGCTGCCCGACTTCGAGAAAGCGAACAATGTGAAAGTAGTCGTGGTGCCGGGCACGTCGTCGGATATTCTCGCGAAGCTGCTCGCAAACAAGGCGAGTCCGCAGATTCACGTGGTGTTTCTCGACGACGGCGTGATGGCGCGCGCCATCAGCATGGGCGTGTGCAAAAAACTTGACGACTCGCCGGTGCTCAAGGAGCTCTATCCGTTCGCGCGCATGAAGGACGACATGGGCGCGGGCGTGCAGCTCGGCATGACCGGTATTGCGTACAACAAGAAGCTGTTCGCTGAAAAGGGCTGGGCGCCGCCTACGTCATGGATGGATTTCGCCGATCCGAAATACAAGGGCAAGGTGGTGTTCCAGTCCGCTTCGAGCAGCACGTTCGGCCTGCACGGCTTTCTCGCGATCAACCGTTTGATGGGCGGCACCGAGCAGAACGTCGAACCGGGCTTCACGAAATGGGCGAGCACGGTTGGCCCCAACGTCGTCGAGTATGTGCCGAACTCGGCGAAGATTTCGGAAATGGTGCAAACCGGCGAGGCCGGCCTCTTTCCGCTGACGCCGACCGCCGTCGGCGATCTGGCCGACAAGGGCATTCCGGTCGGCTACGTGAATCCGAAAGAAGGGCCAGTGCTGCTGCTCGTGGATCTGTGCGTGGTCAACAACAGCCCCGATCCGCAACTTGCACAAAAGCTCGCGCAGTTCCTGCTGTCAGCGCCGGCGCAGACGAAAGCCGCTGAAGCAGGCCGCCAGATTCCGACCAACCGTCTCGCGAAAATGACGCCGCCGATGCAGCAAAGCCTCGGCAACGTGGAAGACCTCGTGCGCAAAGTCACGGTGGTGGATTGGGACACTATCAATGCGCATCGTGCGCAATGGGACACGCGCTGGAACCGCCAGATCGAACGCTAGGTTTCCTGGCTTCGCCTGAATGAAACGCGCGCCTGACTGCTACGAGGCGCGCGTTTTTACGTCATGTGAGTGGCGGCTCAGAAGATCACCGAGACCGCCACCGCGAGCCAGATTGCCATGACGCCCGCAAGAAACAGATGACGCGCAATGCGTATCCTGGCGTCGCTCGTCTCCGGCTCCACGGGGCTCGTGGCCATCCACGGTACAAGCCCGAGGCAACCAAAACCGATCAGCGCGAGTATGAACACAATGACATCGACAACGCGCCACCCGGTCGGCTCATACATTCCCCAATAGCCGAGGAACGCGATACCGATTGAGAAGATCGTGGCCGATGCGGCGCTGAGGGCGGGCACTGATCCGATTGGAGCCGGCATGTTCACCTCCGGTCATTGAGCGGTTACGGCAACCTCTACTCACACGACTCACGACTTACGACTTACGACGTGCGCGTTTGCCTCGCTTCATACGTCTTCAGATGGCTATAGGCGATGCGCAACAACGACAAAGCGTGTTCGCCGTTTTGCGCTTCACCGCCGCGCGAGATCAGATCGCCGAGAATGTGATCCGCCTCGGTATGCGAGTGATTCTCCACGTCGCGCAACATGGACGCAGTGAGCGGCGACGGTGTGAAGAGCGTTTGCGTTGCGCGCGCATCGAAGTCGGGCGCCATCGTAAAGCTGTTGTGTTCCGCGACCGCGCGACACTCGCCGAGCAGGCTTTCGATCACGCGCTTGCCGTCGGGCGCAGACAGTATGTCGCCGATCGAACCGCGCATCAAACACGTGCTGGCCGCCAGCGTGGCCAGGAACACCCACTTTTCCCACATGCGCAAGAGGATGTTCTCGCTAACGGTGACGTCGAAGTTCGCGCCGGCCATTGCATCGGCAATTGCTTGTACGCGTTCGGATACGCCGCCCGCCAGTTCCCCGAAAGTAACCGCATGCATTTCGTTCAGGTGCACGATCTGCTGATCCGAGTTGAGCGTCGCCGCAATCACGCATTGCCCGCCTAGCACCCGCGATTCGCCGAACTTCTCCGTGAGCACGTCGATATGGCGCATGCCGTTGAGCATCGGCAAAATCAGCGTGGATTCGCCCACGAGCGGAGCAAATGAATCGATTGCGTCGTCGAGACTGTATGCCTTGCAGCTTAGCAGCACGAGATCGAACGGCTCGGCGTTCACGCCGGCCAGAATCGTTTTGACGTCGCGCTGCGTGAGGTCGCCGCGCGGGCTCCTGATCACCAGTCCGTCGTGCTGAAGCTTGTCCGCCCGGCCCGCGCGCACGAGGAACGTGACGTCCTGCCCTGCTGCGGCGAGCCGTCCGCCGAAGTAACCGCCCACCGCCCCCGCTCCCACCACTAGAATTCGCATCTCTGGCCTCTCGAGTAATGTCGTCGCTCGAAGCAATGTAGCAAAGATTGACGCAAGGCATCGGACAAGTGCACGTGCCGGGCGTGGCGTGATCGCGCGTTCTTCGTCCGGTCAACGGCACAAACCTTTCAACGCTTTGCGCAGACAGTGCTCTCGTACAGCGCCAGCATGCCGGGCGCGTCGACGCCGACGCAGACCTGGCACTCCGGCCGCTCGTCCCAGTCCGGCGCGGGCACCGGCATCGTGGAAGGCTTCTGAATGGTTTGGCCGACCGCGATACCGTCCGTCAGCACACGCACAGGACCGCTGCGCGTGGTGTACAGATGCGGCGCCAGCACATAAGCGACGGCCGACGAATCGTGCACATAAATGCCCTGGAGCTGCGCGCTTTGCTGATGAAACGCCTCGTAATGCCGCGACACGTCCCACACAAACTGGCCTGCCGCGCCGCCACGATCGCGGATCGACGCCAGATAGTCCTGGCTCATGATGGTTCGCTCTGTGACGTCGAGCCCGACAATCGCGACGGGCCACGGGGCGCCGAACACAATGTCGGCCGCATCGGGGTCGCCGAGAATGTTGGCCTCGGCTGCGGGCGTGACGTTGCCGAGCACGCCGCCGATGCCGAATGCGCCGCCCATGACCACCACCTGCTTGACTAGCGGCGCGATCTGCGGATCGTCCGCAAGCGCCAGCGCAAGATTGGTCAGCGGGCCGACTGCAAGCAGTGTGACTTCGCCAGGGTGCGCACGCACCGTGTCGACGATGAACCGGTGTGCGGGCCGTGCATCGAGCGGCCCATGTTCGGAGGCGCCCAGCGCGATGTTCCCGAGTCCGTTGTCACCGTGAATCCACGCGAGCGGCTGCGGCGCGGCGCGCTTGAGCGGCGTTGCCGCGCCACGCGCGACCGGTACGCCCGGCGCGAACCGACCCGCAAGAAAGCGCGCGTTGTGCGTGGTGGTCTCGATTGTGGCGTTGCCGAATACGCTTGTCAGTCCGAGCAGTTCGATATCCGGATGCTGCGCCTGAAACACGAGCGCCATGGCATCGTCCACGCCGGGATCGGTGTCGTAGATCAGCTTATGCTTGCTCATAGATAGAACGCGTCAGGCAGTTGTTCGCGCGCGGTCGTATCGCGTGTCGCGCCGTGCAGATTGCCGAGGCGAATCGGCAACTCGGGACCGCCCAGTTCGATGATCACCTGGCGGCACGCACCGCATGGTGCAATCGGTCCCTCCGTATCGCCGATCACGGCGAGCGCGGCAAACTGGTCGCGCTGATAGCCCGCCGCAATCGCACTGAAAAACGCGGTACGTTCCGCGCAATTGCACAAACCGTACGAAGCATTCTCGACGTTGCAGCCGTCGAATACGCGGCCGTCTTTAGTCAGCAACGCCGCGCCGACCTTGAACTTCGAATATGGCGCATAGGCCTTTTCTCGCGCCACGCCAGCGCGTTCCAACAGCTGTTCCATGTTCATGCAATACATCCTCGATTCAATTGAGCGTAATGAACATGCCCGCGATGGTCGCGCTCATCAGATTGGAAAGCGTTGACGCGAGCACGACACGCAACCCGTAGCGCGCGACCTCGGCGCGGCGTTCCGGCGCCCACGGCGCTAAAGCCGCCGGTGAGCACCGCAATCGACGCAAAGTTCGCGAAGCCGCATAACGCAAACGACAGAATAGCAAGGGTACGCGGATCGAGCGCTTGCAAGCCCGCCGCGGTCACGCTCGCGGCATCCCTCAGATACGGCGACAACGATGCGTACGCAACGAACTCGTTCAGAATGATCTTCTGCCCGAGGAAATTGCCGGCAATCGCCGCCTCGTTCCACGGCACGCCGATCAGCCATGCGAGCGGCGCGAACACCATGCCGAGGATCGCTTGCATCGACAGTTGCGGGTGGCCGAACCAGCCGCCGATGCCGCCAACGAGGCCGTTGAGCAACGCGATCAGACCGACGAAGGCGATCAGCATTGCGCCCACCATAACCGCGATCCTGAGGCCCACGGTCGCGCCCGAGCTCGCGGCCTCGATCACATTCGCGGGACGCTTTTCGTCAAAAGTTCAGGTTGTCGAGATGAACGCGGCTCGGCTCTGTTGACGGATGAATGATCTTCGCGAACAACAGCCCGCCTGGCACCGCCATGAACGACGCCGCGAGCAGATATTCGATCCGCACGCCAAGACCCGCATAACCCGCAAGCACCGAGCCGGCAACCGCGGCCATGCCGCTCGACATCACCGCGAACAGTTCGGCGCCCGTCATGTCGCGCGTAAACGGTTTGACGACCGCGGGCATTTCGCTTTGACCGAGAAAGATCGTGGTGACGGCGGAAAACGATTCGAGCTTCGACACGCCGAGCAACTTCTGAAACACCGTGCCGAGCACGATCACGATCCAGCGCATCACGCCCAGGTAGTACAGCACGGAAATCAGCGCGGTCACGAAGATAATGGCCGGCAGCACCCGCACAGCGAAGACGAAGCCACCGTTGCCGAACACCTGGAACATCTTGGCCTGCACGAGTCCGCCGAACAGAAACTCGATGCCGGCATTGCCGTAGCCGAGCACGCTATTAACGTCCGCGGCCGCCGCTGCGAGAATCGTCTTGCCAAGCGGCACGAAGAGAATAAATGCGCCGATGCAGACTTGCGCGAGCAATGCGCTACTTACAGTCCGTAAGCGAATGGCGCGCCGGTTCGTCGAAAAGATAAAAGCAATGAAGAGCAGTACGGCAATGCCGAGTACGTTGCGTGCGATGAGTGCCATGTCTCGAGTTCTTCATATGAATGTGGCACTGATGCTAAACGAAACTGCTTCGGGAGAGAAATGTTTAAAGCAGGAATTAATGCGATTTGGAAAAGAACACGAGAGCGCCTTCCTCCGGTGTCAGGCCGAGACTGAAATAGCCTTCGAGCCGCTCGGCGTCGGCGTCGTTCAGCGTGAAGGGCGCGCGGATGAAGCCGGACACGACCGCATGGTCGTACCACACGCTCATCCACATGCGCAGCGCCAATACTTCCGGCGATCCAGAACCCCATTCGTCGTGGGTCATGATCCTGCCTCCGTCGCGCGTATTGCCGCCTAGGCGGCGGTGGTGGTTACCCGCATGGCGGGCCGTTCGTCAGGCGGGAATACGTGCCACAAACCGTCGCCGTGACGGAAGAAAAAGAGCGTCAGGATGCCCGTCTCACGTTGTGCCTCGACACATATGCAGCGTCTGTTCCCCTGGCGCGCGCCTGGCTGCAACTGGATCCGGGCTGATGCTGCGCCGCTCGCGTCCAGCCACTTCTCGATCAACTCGCGCAATGATCGCTCTGACGCCGCCATAACTCCTCCGCTCATTCGCATAGTGCATCGTAGAACGACGGTGGCAACGTCTCCATCGGCGGCGGCGGAATGTCAGATCAGGAATGCCTGCTTTAGGATTCAGATTTTCCTGACACGATCACACGATCTATTCGGCGACCAGTCCGTGTCTTATCGCATAGCGAATCAGGTCCGCATTATTGGCAAGGCCAAGCTTCTGCATGAGCCGCATCTTGTGCGTGCTGATCGTTTTCGCGCTGAGTGCGAAAGCGTCGGCAATTTCATTCAGGCTCTTGCCGAGCGCGAGCATTTGCAGAACCTGAAACTCGCGGTCGGAAAGAATTTCGTGCGGCGGCGCATCGCCCGAGTAGGCTTCGAAAACGATTCCCTCGACCAGTTTCGGGTCGATGAAGCGTCCGCCTTCGGCGAGCTTGCGAATTGCAGCGAGCAGCACGTCGGGATTACTGTCCTTCGTGACATAACCGGTTGCGCCCGCACGCAGCGCGCGAGAGACGACCTGTGCCTCGTTATGGATGCTCAGCACGAGCACCGGCAGCGACGGACGTTCCGCACGCACGCGCCGGATCAGATCGACACCGCTGATGCCCGGCATCGTCATGTCGAGCAGCAGCAAATCAACCTGACATGTGCGCAGATTCTCGATTACTTCAGAACCTTGCGCCGCTTCGCCCGCCACCACGATGTCGGGCGTCGTTTCGATTATTTGCTTGAGACCTCCGCGCACCAGCGGATGGTCGTCGGCAATCAGAAGCCTGATCATGTCTGAACCCCGTCCTGAAGCGGTATATGGATCGAAACCGCCGTGCCCGTTCCCGGCGCACTGTCGATCAGCAGCGAGCCGCCTATCAGACGTGCCCGCTCGCTCATGCCGAGCAATCCGTACGAATAGTCGCGTCGCACCGCGTCCTGGTCGAAACCGCAGCCGTCGTCGCTGACATGCAGGTCGAGTGCCGTCGACGTATTCGTCAACGTGACGTCCGCTCGCGTCGCGGATGCATGCCGCGCGACGTTCGTGAGCGAAGCCTGCACGATGCGAAACATCGCGGTTGCATGCGCATCGGAAAGCACCGGCTCGCTGCCGTTCAGACGAAACTGGCACGCGAGCCCGCTGCGCCGCCCGAAATCGTCGACGAGCCATTCGAGCGCCGACACGATACCGTAATTGAGCGCTGCGGGCCTCAAATGGCTCGCGACATTGCGCACCATCCAGATGGTTCTTTCAACGAGTTCACGCATATCGTCGGTTCTTTTCGCGACTTCGAGATCGCCGGAAAGACGCATTTTAAGCAGTGAAACGTCCATCTTGAGCGCCGTTAGCAACTGGCCCAATTCGTCGTGAATTTCCATCGCGATACGCTTTCTCTCCTCTTCGCGAATGGCCTCCATATATGCGGACAATTCGCGCAACTGCTCGCGCGACTCCACCAGCTCCTGCTCGATCCGCTTGCGCTCCGTAATGTCGTTGAGGCCGACGAAAATCGCGGGCGCATCGTCGTAGGTCGCGACACGCGCAGTCGCGATGGCCCAGAACGTCGAGCCGTCCGCACGCCTCAGCCGGACCTCGGTGTTGCGGAAACTTCCTTCATGGCGCAGTTGTTCGACGAGCCGGTCGCGATCCGCGATATCCGCGTACAACTCGGCGATGTTGGCGATATGCGTGGTCACGTAGTCGATGCCGAAGAGTTCGCGCAACGGCTTATTCGTGTACAGGACGTGCCCTTCGGGCATGGACGTGATGCAAAGCGGCACGGGACTCGTCTCGACAATCGTGCGAAAACGGAACTCGCTCGCGACGAGCCGCGCCTCGGCACGCCTGCGTTCCTCGATCTGCGACTGTAGCGTCGCATTCGCGCGCCCGAGTTCGTCCGTGCGCTGCGCGACGCTTGCTTCGAGCCCGTCGCGCACACGCGACAACGCGGCCTCGGCTCGCTGACGCACGAGCACTTCATCCTGCAATTGCCGGTTCTGCGCTATCAGTTTCTGATGCATGCCTCTGAGTGCAAGATGCGTGCTGATGCGCGCCATCATTTCGTCGACGTGGACGGGTTTCGTCAGGTAATCGACACCGCCCGCCGAGAAACCTTCCACCATGTCTTCGCTGCCGGTCAGCGACGTCATGAAGATCACGGCGATATTGCGCGTGCGCTCGTCGGACTTGAGGCGCCGGCAGGTCTCGAAGCCGTCGATGCCTGGCATCCTCACATCGAGAAGAATCAGGTCGGGCTGCGAGAATTGCGCGCGTTGGATTGCCTCAGGGCCATCTAGCGCGACGAGCACCTTGAAGCCGCGCGCCACCAGACTCTCGACGACTATCGCCAGATTGGCCGGGTTGTCGTCCGCGATGAGGACGGTGCGCGAGTCGTCGGCGGGAAGCGTCGCGCCGTTCATCTGACCGCCCTGCGTTCGAGTTGCTCCTCGACGAGCTGCAGTAATGCTTTCGACTGATAGCCTTTCGCGAGACTCAGAATCCGGGCGGCGAATGCGCGGTAATGGGGATCATGCGTCGCGACGCGTTCGGCCCACAGCCGTATCTCCTGCATATCGCCGCGGCGCGCAAGCAGATGCAATTCTTCCAGTTCCTCCTCGGGCACCGCGACAAGCGGCCCAGCGGGTGCATCCGGCACGCCGGCAGTAGCGCCCGCGGGCGCGTAGATCCATTCGAGATCTAGCAAACGCGCGACATGCGCTAGCAGTTTGCCGAAGTCGATCGGCTTGGAGAGGAACGCATTCGCGCCGGCTTCGAGGCTGCGCTGTTCGTCGGCGCCTGAAGGACTCGCAGAGGTCGCAATCACCGGCACCTGCGAAAAGCCCTGAATCTGCCGCAACCTGCGCGTCGCTTCGAGTCCATCCATATCAGCCATTACGATGTCGGTCACGATCAGCGCCGGTCGCTCGCTCAACGTTTTCGCGAGTCCCTGGCGGCCGCCTGTCGCTTCAACGATCTCGAACCCGAGCCGGCCGAGAAATTCGACCAGCACCGCGCGGTTCATCGCGACGTCGTCGGTCACCAGCACCTTGCGGCGCGCTCCCTTGTAACCCGTCGCCATGCGCGTATCGGCAATGACCGGCCCGGCGGGGAGCGCACCCGATGCCGCCGCCAGTTCGAACCAGAATACACTGCCGCGGCCAGGCTGGCTCTGCACGTGAATCTCGCTGCCCATTGCGCGAAGGAACTGCTGACTGATCGTCAGCCCGAGCCCTGTCCCACCCGCGCCGCGTTCCGAATGCGTGATCTGTTCGAACGGCTCGAAAATGGTCTGGAGTTTGTCGGCGTCCATGCCAATGCCTGTATCGCGCACTTCGAAACACACTCTGTTCTCAGCACTCATTTCGACCAGCAGGCTCACACTGCCTTGATCCGTGAAGTTGAATGCGTTCACGAGCAGGTTTAGCAGCACCTGACGCAAGCGCCGTTCGTCCGCGCGAACGGCATCGGGCACGTCGGGCGCCACATGCCAGACAAACTCGACATGCTTCTGTGCGTTCTTCACTTCGATGATTTCGCGGATGGCATCGAGCGTGCCGGCGAGCGGCACGTCGCCCATCTCGACGCGCAGCCGGCCCGCCTCGATCCGTGCGAAATCGAGCGCATCTCCAATCAGCGAGAGCAGGTGTTCGCCACTGCGTTGAATGACGCCGACGCCTTCGCGGTGTCTCTCGCTCAGGCTCGCGTCGCGCCGCAAAATCTGCGCATAGCCGAGAATGGCGTTCAGCGGCGTGCGCAACTCGTGGCTCATATTGGCAAGGAACTCGCCCTTCGCGCGATTTGCGGCCTCTGCTGCGCGGCGTGCCTCGTGTTCGGCAGCGGCATCGCGCTCATCGAGATACGCGCGATGCAGCCGTGCACCCATCGAATTGAAGGCCGTCACCACGCGTTCGAGTTCGTCGGGCTCGTGGGGCGCGCGCCGGTTCAGCTTCAGAGGTTTGGCGGGCTCGCGAAAGTCGTAGCCGTCTACAGTACGAGCAAGCACCGCCAGATGGCGCGTTACGAGCCGCGCCAGAATAAAAACGATGAAAAGCGATACGAGGAAAATGTTGGCGGCTTGAGTGACGAGAATCAGCAGCGCCGTGTGCGTCAGATCGCCGTACAGATCGTTCAACGTCGCCTGCACATACAGCGTGCCGATGCGCTGGTCGGTGCCGAGCACGCGATGCATGAGCGGGTATTCACGCGCCAGCGCCGGCCCGTTGACGGGTCTGCCCGCGCTCACGAGCGTGGGCGTCGCACCGCTGCCCGACTGGCGCACCTCCGCCACGCTGATATCCGCCAGACGCACAATGCCGCCCAGTTCGAGCCGCAGCTGCGCCTCGTCGAGCCGCCACAGCGCCTCGCCGAGACTGTCGCGGTAACTCTTGTCGATGTCCGAGAGGCGGTTTTGTATGTGCGCGATGCCTTCGTTGTAATCGCGATGAATCTGCAGTGCGGTCAGCAACAAGGTGAGCACGCAACTAACCAGTATCGCGATCGCAAGAAGCCGGAGCACGATACTGTGCCGCAACCGCCTGAGCGGATACCACCACTCCCCTATGAGGTTGACGGCCATATTGCCCCTGCAAGCATGGTGATGTCGGTACTTGTTTCATGCTGGCGCCGCGATTGCAGTTTTCTGGCGCCCGCTTGGAAGACGCGGTTGTTGCTGCGTTATGACGCCATGCGCGCGTTGCACTGTTCTTTGCCGTATTGCCTACTCTATTGCTTATTCCGGTGCGCGCCGATCTCCCGCATTCGGCTCAGGATGACAGCCGGATTCCGATTACGCCTGGCGGCTCGTGAACCGCACGAAGCAGCAGATCGTCGACGCATTCGGTCAGCTCGCGAAGCATTGCCGTCGCCTCGCCATCCAGTTCCATTGGATGCGATTGCCGTAGCTCACGCAGCGTTTCTCCGAGTCGCCGGATCGCCTTCGGTCCGCTATCGACCAGCGGCCAGCAATGCATCAGATAACCCAACGGCGTGATGCTGCGTCGTTCGCACCAGATATCGAAGAGACGGAAACAGATCGAGTTGATATGCTCCACCTCGTTTTCACGCTGCGACGGATAGGGGATCATCTCTGTTACCCGGTTAGGCCATTTTGATTCATCAATGATAGAACGATAGTCGTCGCGCAACAGTCAGGCAGCGCGGATGATCCGCCAGGGGTATCCTGATTCGAGGGTAAGGAAATCCTGACCCCGCTCGCCGGTTCTCGTCAGCGACGCGGCGTTCCCTGCTCTCCCCGCTACGGAGCGCGCGCGTGCGGAGACTGGCCACTGCGCCCAATACTCTTCCGGAATCTTTCGGTCAGCCGCGGACAGATAGCGGTTGTCCAGTTCTATCACTTTCCTCTCGAGCAAGTTGGCTTGCGCCAGCGCGCCCTGAATGTACGGGTGCGAATCGAAGAGCCCCATGTACGAACCGTTTTTGTAAGCCGCTATGAAGCCGCGCTCTATCGCCATAGCCAGCTTAGGATCGCGGCGAGCCACATAAAAGAGAAAGTCCGACCGGTACTTGAGCAGCAAACGTTTTTCGACCGTCAGTTCGGGCTCCGCCTGCTTGCGCGCTTCGAGTTCAGGGAACGCCTCGATCACGCCTCGTGGGTAATAATTTATTCGTCCCACACGCGTCATTGCGAATAACGTGTCGGTGCTGGACGTTTCCACTTTCAGGCCGGCGTCGAGCAGGATATCCGTGTCGACCCAGCCGAGCCCCTGGCCCGCCGTCAACCGGCGCAGATCTGCCACGTTGTCGACCTTGTCGAAGTCGGCCTGCCGGTCTTTCCTTATGATAAACACGCGATAGCCGATCAAGCCGCGGTTCACCGGAATATGGACCACGTTCAGCCCGCTTTCCGCGCGGCTATCCATGCTCGTCCAAAGAAGATTGATTGAGCCGCCGTCGACCAGTTCAGCCAGCGCGCGGCCGCGCTCCATGGCCAAATCGGCCTGACGAATCGTATACGTGACTCTGGCCGATCTCATCGCGAGGTCCAGCACCGCGAGGGCAAATGCCGCATGAACCTCGCCTCCAGTGCGGATTCGCGGATGCACGATGTCGAAGTCGGCAGTTGTCACGGCATGCGACCGGCCGAGCATGCCGGCCGTGCTCAATGCCGCGAGTACAAAGCTCCTGCGCTGCATGATCGTATCGACATATGGTGAAATCTGCTTTGGCGCCCCCGTTGGCGCCCGCTATGCAAGCATCCTGTCACTGTGATGAAAGCTTTGCAATTGGGAGAAGCAGGCCGGACTTGTGCGGTGGTTGCAGCGGCAACGTCGCTTGGCGGGGCATTCGACTCTCATGGAAAACCCTCAACGCACGCCGATATGCTGATTCCGAAAAAGGTCCGGATAGCTAACTGTAATGAGGCGGATCACTGTCAGGGCGGCGTCAGGACCCACGACAAGATCCTTTCTCGCGGCATGAATGATGCTCGGTGAAAGACATCCAGGTTGTTGCAAGGAGTCAACGCCATGACGCTCTGGAGCCTCTTGCGTTCGCCTGCGGAACAGCAGATCGCCGGCATGCCGATCCCCTGCTCCGTGGCCCTGCCAGACGGTCAGCGCATCGGCGCGCGCGAGCCGCGTCTGTCGTTCGAAATACGCGACACGAGGGCGCTGCTGCATCTGACGCAGGGCGCGATCGGGCGACTGGCGGAAGACTATGTGGAAGGCCGGCTGGAAATAGACGGCAGCATGCACGACCTCATGGCTGCGGCGCCGGCTTTGCTGCGCAGCGACCCCACACAAGAAACGCATGGATGGCTAATGGAGCACGTGAGCCGCGCGCGCCGCGCTATCTGGGAACGCACGCATCATAGCCGCGCCAAAGACGCCGCTCAGATCCAGCATCACTACGACGTATCCGACGATTTTTACGCGCTGTGGCTCGACCCGCTGCGCGTGTATTCATGCGCCTACTTTTCGTCACCGGACATGTCGCTTGCCGACGCCCAGCAGGCCAAGCTCGACCACATCTGCAGGAAACTAATGCTGCGCTCCGGCGAGCGCTTTCTCGATGTCGGCGCGGGTTGGGGCGCGCTGTTGCTGTGGGCCGCCGAACACTACGGGGTTGCTGCGACCGGCGTCACACTTTCCAGGAACCAGCACGCGTACGTCAACCGCCTGATCGAGCAAAAAGGACTTGAGGGCCGCGCGAGAATGCTCCTGCAGGACTACCGGGACGTCGATGAATCCGCGCCGTTCGACAAGATCGCGTCGGTCGGCATGTGCGAACACGTCGGCCGTCCGAACCTGCCGGCGTACTTTGCGAAGATGCGGCGTCTGCTCAGACCCGGAGGTCTCATGATGAATCACAGCATTACCGCAGGCGGCGCCGACAACGCAGAAGTCGGCGGCGGGATGGGCAACTTCATCGACAGATACATTTTTCCGGGCGGCCAACTGGTACACGTGAGCGTAGTGATGGATGCAATGACGCGCGGCAATCTCGAACCGGTGGACGCGGAATGCCTGCGCCCGCATTACGCACGAACGCTATGGCTTTGGGAGGATGCGCTCGAAGCGCATCTCGATGAAGCACGCGAAGTGCTCGGCAAGGACGCGGAGAGAATCATCCGCGCGTACCGGCTGTATCTGGCCGGATCGGCAATGGTCTTCGAGCGCGGCTGGACGTCGCTGTTCCAGATTCTCGCCTCGCGCCCCGCGGAGTTGGTGACCGATGATGGTTCCGCCGGCCGCATGCCATGGGCCCGCAGCGACTATCCGTTCAATCGGAAGTACATGTATGCGCGCAACCCTGCTATTGATCGGGTCAACGAGGTCGAACGCGTGAACGGTGGTCACGGACCACGCTTTTGACCGAGTCCGACATGTCGTTCTCCCTTGCAACTGTTTTCGCAGACTCCGGGAGATGCGACTGACGCCTCTTGTACCCATAGCCTACTTGCACGGACGCCCACGCACCGGCGTCCGCCACAGGCGCGGCCGGCGTTTTATATCATATTGAAATATAATAATGACCACACGGTATTCGCGCTGCCCGCGGTTTCCCGGGTATCTTTTGCAGCCAGCACACTCGACTAACTCCCGTTCGCATCTTGTCCCGCTCCATCGTCCTGCGCTGGCTTTCCAGCTTCATTCCCGTTCCGGTCACCGTCAAATGGCAGGAGCGCGCGCGCTCATGTCTGGGGGCGCTGCTGGGTATCGCGTTCACCGGCGGCTCGATGTTCCTGCTGTTGGGACCCGGCGCGAACGTTCCGCTGCTCGTTGCGCCGATGGGAGCTTCCGCCGTATTGCTGTTCGCCGTGCCTGCAAGTCCGCTTGCGCAGCCATGGTCGATCATCGGAGGAAATCTGGTTTCCGCGACGATCGGCGTGACCTGCGCGAACGTGATTGCCGATCCCACATTGGCGGCCGCGCTGGCCGTCGCGCTCGCTATTTGCGGTATGTTCGCGCTTCGCTGTGTGCACCCGCCGTCGGGCGCAGTCGCGTTGACCGCTGTGCTCGGCGGCCCGGCCATTCATGCGCTCGGCTACCGTTTCGTGCTCGAGCCGATCGCGATACAGTCGGCCGCGCTGCTCGTGGCCGCGATCGCCTATCACGCCGCCACCGGCCACCGTTATCCGCATTCGGCACGCGCGGCGGGCAGTGCCGCGGACACCGCCTCGCACGCGGGCTTCACGCGCGCCGATCTCGAAGCCGTGCTGAAGCGCCGCAGCGAAATGCTCGACATCGACCCGGACGACCTCGAATCGCTGCTGCGGGAAACCCAGCTTCAGGCCTTCTCACGCAGTTTCAACGAATTGACCTGCGAGAACATCATGTCGCGTCATGTGGTGTCGGTGTCGGCCACCACGCGCGCGGTCGCTGCATGGGCACTGTTGAAACGCAACAAGGTGAAAGCGCTTCCGGTAATCGACGCAAGCCACGGTCTAATCGGCATCGTCACGCGTGCAGATCTCGTGGATAAAAGAATCTTTGGCCAGTTCGTGCCGTTCATTGCTTATATAGACGGCTGGCTGCGCGGCGATGCACTGCGTGCGCCAACCGTGGGCAGCGTCATGACCACCGACGTCTGCACCGTCAAGACCAGTGCTCCGATTACCGACCTCGTGCCGATGTTCGCGAACTACGGTCACCACCATATCCCTGTGCTGGATACTGCTGGACACGTGGTCGGCATGATCACGCAAGTGGATCTGATTTCCGGGCTCTATCGGCAGACCGTGGTCAAGGCGCAGCAGGCGGCATGATCGCGGCATCGCATTGCGCGTGATCGCGCGGCGAACCGCAACGGGCAATGTTTGCCCGAGCGTTGCGCCCGGACATTACATCATCTTGTGATATGATTTTTGCTTATTTACATGGCGGATGAGCAATGAAAGAACGGGCTTCAGGACTTCGTAAAGCCGACTTTGAGCAACTGTCGGAGTTTCGCTATCAGATGCGGCGCTTCGAGCGGTTCTCGGAACAAGCCGCGCAGAGCGAAGGCATCACGCCGCTGCAGTATCTGTTGCTGCTGCATATCAAGGGATATCCGGAGCGCGACTGGGCGACTGTCGGCGAGCTGGCGGAGCGGCTTCAGGCTCAGCACCATGGCGTCGTCGCGCTGGTATCGCGCTGCGAAGCACTCAGTCTGGTGCGCCGTCAGACAAGCGAGACCGACCGCCGCCAGGTTGAAGTACACATTGAAAAAGCCGGCGAACGGGTGCTTGCGAGACTTGCCGAGCTTCATCGCGCCGAACTGAAATCGCTCAAGGGCGCCTTCCAGGTTCCGCAGATCGACCTCGACTAATCATGAACATTGACTCCCACAAGCGGGACTTCTCCGCGAACGCGCGACTACCGGGCATTTTCGCGCTCGCCGCGTGCATCGGCGCGGTCAGCACGCTCGCAGCCGTCGTGTTGCTGAACCTGATTCATCTGTTCACGAACCTGTTTTTCTTCGGCACATTGTCGCTCGTCGAACGTTCGCCCGCCCATAACAACCTCGGCGTCCGGGTCATTGGCGTGCCGATAATCGGCGGGTTGATCGTCGGCTTGATGGCGCGGTTCGGCTCGGAAAAGATTCGCGGGCATGGCATTCCCGAGGCGATCGAGGCGATCCTGTTCGGCAAAAGCCGGATGTCGCCGAAGGTGGCTGTGCTCAAGCCGCTGTCGTCGGGCATCGTGATCGGCAGCGGCGGCCCGTTCGGCGCCGAGGGGCCCGTCATCATGACGGGCGGCGCGCTCGGATCGCTGATCGCTCAATGCTTCAAGGTCACGTCCGCGGAACGCAAGACGCTGCTTGTGGCAGGCGCCGCCGGCGGCATGACCGCCGTGTTCGGCACGCCCATGGCGGCGGTGCTGCTGGCCGTGGAATTGCTGCTCTTCGAATGGCGGCCGCGCAGTTTTCTGCCCGTGGCCGTGGCCTGCGCGGTAGCCGGTTTTGCTCGCGCGGCGTTCTTCGGCACAGGTCCGTTGTTTCCGCTCGAAACAGCGGCGCCAGATGGCTGGTCGCTGTTTTCTTGCCTGATTGCAGGGCTTTTGTCCGGCGCGCTCGCGTCGGGGCTTTCCGCCGCGCTTTACAAAACCGAAGACCTGTTCGGCAAGCTGCCCATCCACTGGATGTGGTGGCCCGCGCTCGGTGGCGTTGTAGTGGGTATCGGCGGGTGGCTGGAGCCGCGAGCACTCGGCGTAGGCTACGACGTGATCGGCGACCTGCTGCATCAACACATTGCATTGCAGATCGCCATCGTGCTGCTCGCGGTGAAAGCCATCATGTGGGTCGTCGCGCTCGGGTCGGGTACATCGGGTGGCGTGCTCGCCCCGCTGCTGATGCTCGGCGCGGGACTCGGCACCGTCCTCTCACACTGGCTGCCGGGAAATCAACCCGCACTGTGGCCGCTCGTCTGCATGGCCGCAACGCTCGGCGCGACACTCGGTGCGCCGTTGACCGCCATCGTCTTCGCGTTCGGCCTCACGCACGACAGCAACGCGCTGTTGCCCTTGCTCACAGCCACGCTAGTCGCTCACGGCTTTGCCACGGTCACCATGCGCCGCTCGATCATGACCGAAAAAATCGCGCGACGCGGCTATCACATCTACCGCGAATACGGCGTGGATCCTCTTGAGCGCCATCATGTGGATGAGGTGATGACAGCCTCCGTCGAGTCGATCGAAGCCGACATGACGGTCGCACGGCGCTCGACAGATTTTTCGGTGCAAAGCAGACCCGTCGCGCGTACCCGGTGGTGCGTGGCGCGGTGCACGGCCTCGAACGATTGCCCGTTGTAGCCGATGCAAAGTCGATGCGTCTCGTCGGCATCGTCTCGCGCAGCGATCTCGTCAAGCCGTCGCTCAGTCACTTCGAAGAAGAGCACAAGAAAGAGCGGTTCCGCCGTCTGACGCCGGCGCGCGGCAAACGGCGGTTTGCGCCCATAGGCAAAGCGGGCTAATTGAGGCCGGTCCGCTTCAATGTGAAGCGGACTGCGCCGGATAGACGAGCAAACCATCGGGCTGCGCGTTTGCGCCCGGCGTGATAGTCGCCGGGTTCACGTGGTGCGCATCCATGATGTGCATTACCGTTTCGCCGTGCATCAGCAGGTAATCCGTAATGATGCGCCGGTGACAACGCCACCACACTGCTTCCGAGCACATGATCGCGCAACGCCTGCGGTGTCCCAGTTCACGAAGTTCTGCCAGACCCTCTTGAAAAGGCTCCGTCATGGCGTAATCGGCATAGTTACGAAACGCGGGATGCGTCCAGTACCCGTTCACGGACGGACCCTCATCTTTGCGACGGCCACGGCGCCCGCCGAGTTCCGCCAGATGAACGTAGTCAATATGTGCCGGCGCCAGCGAGTCCGGCAGCGTATCGCGGTTGAACTGCGGGTTGGTACGAGAACGCGGAATGCTGCGCACGTCGACTAATATTTCGACCTCCGAATTGTTGAGCAACTCAATCAGTTCGGACAGCGTGCGCGTGGAGTGCCCGATCGTGAAGAATGGCCGTGCCATCATGACCTCGTCGGCTTCGTCGTGTCATCGGATTGTATCGCCAGTAAGGCGCAAACCAATCGCCTTCCCGCCTGCACTTTCGCCACGCATTCTGCATGCCCGCACGATCCGCAACCCGCAGCGCATCGGCCACAAGCAGATCAATTGTTCGCCGAGACCGCCGTCACCGCTTCAGGAACATCCCAGCCGCCGCCCAGCGAACGATACAAGGCAACGGCGGCAAGCGCATGCTCGCGCCTTGCCTGGTTCAGCGATTCAGCGTCGCGCAAGTACGCCTCCTGCGCTGCGAGCACATCGAGGAAACTGGACGCACCCCCTTTGTACAGTTCACTCGACAAACGCAACGCATGATTCGACGCATCCAGCGCGCCCCCTAGGCGCTCCACTTGTACAGCGCCGTTCACCAGCTCGCTGCGAGTGTCTTCGATCTCCTTTAGCGCCTGCAGCATCGTCTGCTGCAAGCCGAGTTGCGATTCACGCATGCGGCTCTCGCTCGCATCGATATTCGCGGTGATTCGGCCGGCGTTGAAGATTGGGCTCGTCGCGCTCAACGCGGCGCTAAACAGGTTGTCGGTCAGCGTCGGCAGCCCGAGATACGAAGAGGCCAGCAAACCATCGGCGAGACTCAACTTGAACTTGGGATAACGCTCCGCCTTCGAGACGCCCACTTCCGCCGCGCGCCGCTCGACGGTTGCATACGCGGTGCGCACGTCGGGCCGCTGCAATAGGGCTTCGGAAGGCAGCACTTGCGGCACACGCTGTGCCGGCACGGGAATGTCGCGCGCATCCGCGAGCAGCAGGCTATCGACGCTCTCCGGCGTGCGCCCCGAATACACCGCGATCAAACTGAGTTGATGCTGCACGGCGGTCTGCATGCGCGGAATCTGCGACAGCAAGTCCTGCAACTGGTTCTGCGCGCGCGCGACATCGAGTTGTGACGACAGGCCGTAATGAAGACGCTGCTGCGTGAGTTTCAGCGCGCGAGCGCGTATCTGTTCGTTCTCGCTGAGAATCTGCAACTGCGCTTGTGCCCAGCGCAGATCGATATAGGCCGCTGCAGCATTGGCGGCGAGCGCAAGCCGCACCTCATTCAACGCGGATTGCTGACCCGACACTTGTGCTTGCGCCGCCAGAACGGCCAGACGCTCGCCGCCGAATACATCCGGCGCCCAGCTGGCTGTGAGGCCGGCACCCGCTTGACGCACGTATCCGAGCGGCGGCGGCGTGTTTTGCCGCGAATACGATGCGTTGGCGCCGGCATTCAACTCAGGGAGCAAGGCAGCGCGATTCTGCGTGACCAGGTCCTGCGCCTGCCTGACGCGCTCCACTGCCGCCTGCACGTCGAGATTGCCGGTCAGTACCGACTCGACCAGCCGATGCATGACAGGGTCGCCAAACTGATCCCACCACACGTTGGCGCTCACGCTGTCTTGCGGCGCGTCCACGCTCCATGATTGCGGCGCGAGCGTGCTCACCGTCTGCGGCAGATCGGCGTGAGTCGCCGGCTGCACGGCGCACGCGGCAAGCGCCAGCGCTAGAGCGCTTGTCAGTACTTTGAGAGCGGTCGTTTTCATCATCAGGTCCTCAATGAGCATCGGGCGGCGGAGCGGTATTTCCGAATGGGCGCGAGAAAAGCACGCTCAGCAAGCCCACCACGAAACACAGCGACACGGCGAGAAAAGTGTCGGAGAAAGTGAGCACCAGGGCTTCACGCATCAGAACCGTGTGCAATGCGCCGAGTCCCGCATTGGCTGCATTGAGCGCGTTTCCACCGAGTGCCGCGAAATGCGCGGCTTGCTGCTGCAAGATGGATTCGACTACCGGACGGCCCGCCGTCAAATGTTCATCGAGCCGCTCGTAGTGCAGATTGAGCCGGTCGTTCAGCATCGTGCTGCTCACTGCAATGCCGATTGCGCCGCCCAGATTTCGCATCAGATTGAAGAGGCCGCTCGCGGACCGAAGTCGCGACGGCGGCAGCGAACCGAGCGCCATCGTGACGATTGGGGGAATGCTGAACTGTTGACCGATGCCGCGCAGCGCCTGTGGAATCAGCAACTCCTGCCAGCCCCATTCATGAGTGAGCGGCACATACAGATAACAACCAAGGCCGAACAACGCGAGGCCAAACACCATCAAGAGGCGCATATCGACAAAGCGTGCAAGCGTCGAATACGCGACGAGTGCCAGCAACTGGAAACAGCCTACCGACAACAACGCAAGGCCGATCTGCAACGAGTCGAAACCGCGCACGCGAGACAGGAATACTGGCGTCAGGAAAACGGTACAGAAGATCCCAATGCCGGTGATAAACGACAGCAAACTGCCGATGCCGAAATTGCGAACCGCCAGCGCGCGCAAATCGACAATTGGTTCCTTTGCGGTGAACGCATGCACCAGGAAAAGAAATCCGCAAATAGCCGATATCCAGGTGCACAGCACGATCACGTCGTCGCCGAACCAGTTCTTGCGCGGCCCTTCTTCCAGGACATATTCGAGGCAGCCGAGAAAGCCGGACATTAATGCAATGCCGAGGTAGTCGCCTTTTTTCAACAGCGACAGATCTGCTTTATCCACATGCACGTATTTCGGCACCATCAGCGCGACGGCAAGACCAGGCGCCAGGTTCAGATAGAACAGCCAGTGCCAGGACCATTGCGACGTGATCCAGCCGCCGATTACGGGCCCAACGGTCGGCGCGAGCGACGCAAGCGCACCGATCGTGGTCGACGCGATCAGGCGTTGCTTGCCCGGAAACAACACGAATGCCGTGGTAAACACGGTCGGAATCATCGCGGCGCCGAGCGCGCCTTGCAGGCCGCGAAACAGGATCATCGAATTGATGTCCCATGCGAGTCCGCACAACATGCTCGTGACGGTGAAGCCAAGTGCCGAGAACGCGAACAGCCAGCGCGTGGAAAACACGCGCGTAAGCCAGCCGGACATCGGAATCACGAGGATTTCAGCGATCAGATACGAGGTCTGCACCCACGACAGCTCGTCCTGACTCGCGGACAAGCCGCCGCCGATATCTTTGAGCGACGACGCGACGATCTGGATATCGAGCGTCGCCATGAAAAAGCCGAGGCACATCAGCGAGAATGCAAAGACCTTCGTGCGCGTCGGCTGATCGGCGGGATTGGCGGAAATGTCGGTCATGATGGTTTATCCGCGAGCCGGCGCGCTTTGAGCGCCGACTTGGCCGAAGTGATCGAGGTGAACCTTTACCGTCGCCGAGAGACCGGGACGCAGCACGCCTTGCATGTCCTCAGACACATTCAGGCGCACGCGCACCGGCACACGCTGCACGATCTTCGTGAAGTTGCCGGTCGCGTTTTCGGCGGGCAGGACGCTGAACGTTGCGCCGGTTGCAGGAGCGAGGCTCTCGACCACGCCGCGAATGCGTGCGCTCGAAGCATCCAGATCCACGTCGACGGTGTCGCCGACGCGCATCTTCTTCAGCTGATCTTCCTTGAAGTTCGCGTCGATCCACAAACCGCTCGCTGGCACCACCGTCAGCAGCGAAACGCCGGTGTTCGCAAGCAGTCCGACCCGCGCGGTGCGGTTGCCCACGTAGCCGTCGATCGGGGAACGAATGGTGGTGTATTCGACGTTCAGCGCCGCCACGCGCTGCGCCGCCTCGGCGGTGGCAATGCGTGCCAGTGCGTCGCCGATCTGCGCGTCGAGCACGGCTATTTGCCGCTGCGCCGCGATCAATGACGCGCCGCTGCGATCCACCGCGGCATGCGCCTTCGTGAGATCGGCATTGGCACGCTCCACGACCTGATTCGATACTGCGTCGTCTTTCACGAGCTCGCGATAGCGTGCCTGATCCGCTGCGCTGCGTGTCAGTTCGGCGCCGGTGGCGCGAACTTCCGCGGCCTGTTCGTTGATCGTTGCAAGCTGCAACGATTTTTTCGCCTGCAATTCGGTCACGGCGGCTTGCGCGCTGCGGACCTCGGCTGCGGCTTGCGCGAGGCGTGCGTCGTAGTCCCGCGAGTCCAACCTGACGAGTACTTGGCCCGCGTGCACGAACTGGTTGTCCTTCACCAGCACGTCAGCCACGAAGCCATTTACCTTCGGCGCCATGACCGTGACATCGCCACCCACGTAGGCATCGTCCGTCGTTTCGACGAAGCGTCCCGCGAAGAACCAGTACGACGCGGCAAGCGCCAGCACGGCAAGCACCGTGATAATCGCGAGCAGCATCCACGGAACGCGCCTGGCCGGTTTGCCGGCCTGCGCGGCGCCCGCTGGCGCAACAGTCGAAGGTGTAGTGGACATGATGGTTGTATGTGTGCGTATGCACTAGTGAAGTTGAAAAAATAGCGCCGATTGATGGCGCCCGTTCATTGTGTAAATTGCTACCGGTCTGTCATTGCCTCGCGCTCAATTCACAAGTGGCCGGTGATTGCGAACAACTCACCGCGCAATGCTTGCGCACGTTGCCCGCCGAAGCTGTGCTCGAATTCGGCCTGCGCGGCATGCCAGTGCTTGCGCCCCGCCTCGAGCCGCGCTTCCCCTTCTCTTGTGATTGTGACTGACAGCGCTCGTGCGTCCGCGCCGTGCGCCTCGCTCAACAAGAGCCCGCTGCGGCGCAGCGGCTGGATCGTGCGGACCAGCGTAGTGCGCTGCATGCGCATGGCGTCAGCCAGTTGCTTCATTGTCATTGGGCCAGTGCGTTTGAGGCGGCCAAGCAAGGAGAACTGTGTGATCGTCAAGCCGACGCCCGCCAGATGGCGGTCGTAGATCTGCGAGACATAGCGCGCCGCCTGGCGGATGGCAAAACAATCGTCGTCGAATGGCTCTTCCATTACTGCGACTCCTGATGAGTGCATACCCACACACATAGATATAAAAAAGCTCGCAAACGAAACTATTCGCGAGCTCATGCGCCGGCGTTAGCCGGTAATAGTGAACAACTCAGCGCGTAACGCCTTGGCGCGGCCGCGTCCGAACTTCTCTTCGAACTCGTTTTGCGCGGCACGCCATGCGATAGCTGCCTGGTCGAAAGTCTTCTCGCCCTTCTCCGTCAGGCTGAACAGATAGGTTCTGCCGTCGTGTTCAGCCGATTCTGCGACCACCAGACCGTCTCGTTGCAATGGCTTCATGGCGCGCACGAGCGTGGTGCGCTCCATCACCATTGCGTCTGCGAGATCCAGGATCGGCAAGTTCGGCGTGCGCGCGAGTTTGGCGAGAATCGTGAATTGCGCTGCCGTGACCCCCACCGTGCTGAGATGGCGCTCGTACAGCTGCGTAATGTGCCGCGCCGCCTGCCGCAGCGCAAAGCAGTTGCATTCGTCGTAGGAGAGAGGACGGTTCATGCTTCGCAGTTTATGTGTGCATATGCACTTCGTCAAGTATTTTTGCGCGGCAAAGGCTCAGCGCTAAAGCGCGAGAACCGTCACGCCCACTTCCACGCGATGTGCGCCCCCACCGAGGATCATGCCGCGCAACAAAGACACGTCGCTGTAATCACGGCCGATTGCGAGCGTGACGTGGTCAGTATCGGCGAGCACGTCGTTGGTTGGGTCGAGGTCGATCCAGCCGCTGCCCGGACAATGCACAGACACCCACGCATGCGACGCGTCCGCGCCGATCAGCCGTGGCTGCCCCGCTGGCGGATCGTTACGCAGATAGCCGCTCACGTAGCGCGCGGGCAAACCAAGTGAGCGCAAGCAGCCGATCATCACCTGCGCGAAGTCCTGGCACACGCCGCTTTTGAGTTCGAACGCACGCTCGGCAGGCGTATCGAACATAGTCGCCGACGGCTTGTACGCGAAGTCCTCGTGAATGCGGTGCATCAGATCGATCGCACCAGCGGCAACCGGCATGCCGGGCGGAAAACTCGGCAGCGCATAAGCGCGCAACGACGGCCGCGGCACGATATTCGGCGACGCGAAGCAGAACTCCGCCTCGGCCCGGAACTGCCCGCCCACGCGAAACTCGAGCGCGTCGGCCACTTCTTCCCACGCCGGCGTGACTTGGGGATCGAGATTAGTCCAGCGCGGCGTGAGCGCCACGGTCGTTTCGCTGACGAGTTGCAGCCGCTCATGCGGCGCGTCGAGCGCGAAATAGAGGACGTCGTTCCCGAACGCATCGATACGGCTAGTCAGATACGAGGGCTGCGGCTCGATGCGTTCGTCGTGCGACACGACCCGCTGCCACTCACAGACGATAGGCCGGATAGTTGCAAGATGCTGCGCGGTCTCCACATACGTCGAGTAGCGGTAGGTGGTGCGGTGCGAAACCGACAGCACGACAGGCGGGGTTTTCATGACCACACCTGCGATGCGACCGTGCTCGCGTGGCTGAAATAGCGCGCACTGATTTCATGCGCCGCAGCGCCGGCAAAACCGCCGATCTGATCGCATACAGCAGTCAGATCGCAATATGCGCCGTGGCGGTCGACATCGCACAGCGACGCAAGCGTGGGCAACGACGCGGCAGGCGGCATCAATTCCGCAAACGGACGATGCCGCGTGCTGCCCGCAGCCACCGCGATTTCGTCGAGCTTCTTGCGCAAACGCTCATACACACCGTAAATTCCGCGCGGATTGGTCGGCTCGATCACCAGCAGATCGAGTAGAGCCGGCACTTCGAAGCGTCCCGGATAGAGCGAGCGATACGTGAGCGTGCTGTCGAACAATTGCAGCAGCAGATCGAAACCGGCCGGCGTTGCAAGCTGGCCTTTGTCGGCGGCCACGCGCACAAACGTGCTCATGGCGGACACGCGCTCGATATGCCGCCCGACGAACAGGAGCCGCCACGCCTCGTCGCGTGTCATACGGTCGCCCTGTGCGCCGCTGATCGCCGACAATTGCACCGACAGCCGTTCGAGCGCGTTCATCAGCGTGACGCGGTCGTAACGGCTGCTGCCATTCGTAGCACGGCCGTTCAGCGCTGCCGGCGGCAAAGCATCGCTGATACCGGCAGCCGGCATCAGCGTCTGCAACGCGTCGCGGAAGTCGTTGCGCGCGGCAAGAATGATGCGCCAGTGATCGTTCGACAACCGCCCGCGCACTTCGCCATTCGAGCGAGCCTGACAGTTCAGGTTCTGACCGATGCTCGCGGCGCCCGTGCTCTCGCTCAGATTGGCGACCAGCGCGCGCTCGAACGCTTGCGGCGTGTGCGGCACGGACATATCTCCCGACTGCAGGAGCCCGCAGTGCAGCGCAAGTTCGACAAGCGTCGGGAACATCGTGTCGGCATCGTTGCCTTCGAGCGAGCCCAGAATGAAGCGCAGCAGACGCACGTTGTTTTCGGCGCGTTCGCCGTAACGTCCCGCCCAAAAGAGGTTCTCCGCGGCGCGGCTCGACACGGTGCGATGCTTGCGCGCGAGATCCGCAGGCTGCATCGGCGAAGGCAGCAGCGTAAAGGTCGACGTGGGCTGGCTGGACAGCACCCAGGTGTCGACGCTGCTGCCGCCGTACTGCATGGATACCGTTGCCTGCCGCTCGGCGCCCATGCGCGTGAAGCCGCCGGGCATGACGTGCCAGCCGCCGTTTACATCGGCGATCGCATACGCGCGCAACACGGACGGACGCCCGCCGATCGTGCCGTCTTCGTAACGCGGCGTGCAGGAAAGACGCTGCGCCTGCTGGATCGTATAGTTGCCGGGCGTCGCCTCGATACGCTCGCGCCACGCCGACAGCCGCTGTCTGCCCTGCTCGACGCCCGGCGGCGCGTCGCGGGCCGCACCCGGCCACGTGGGCACGATAAAGGCTTCGTCCATGTGCGCGAACGCGTGCTCGCGCGCCGCCTGCTCGCCGCACCACCAGGTGGCCACGCTCGGCAAAATAAGATCTTCGTCGAACAGCACTTCGGCTATGCCGGGCAAAAAACCGTGCAAAGCCGGCGACTCGACAAAGCCGGACCCCGGCACGTTCGAAACGATCACATTGCCGGCACGCATGACCTGCAGCAGGCCCGGCACGCCGATGGTCGAATCGGCTCGTAATTCCACGGGATCGCAAAACGCATCGTCCAGACGCCGCAGCACGACATGCACGCGCTCCAGACCGGCGAGCGTCTTCAGATAAAGCATGTCGCCGCGCACCGTGAGGTCCTTGCCTTCCACCAGTGTCACACCCAGATATCGCGCGAGGAACACGTGCTCGAAGTAAGTCTCGCTGAACGGCCCCGGCGTAAGCAACGCAATATGCGGCGAAGCATCGGCGCGAGGCGAATCGTGACGCATGGTCGCCTGCGCCGCCTGAACCAGCGTCGAAATCAGCTGCGAATAGGTTGGCGCGAGGCGGCTTACGTGCATCGAACGGAACGGATCCGCAAATAGCGCCGAAACGATCAGCCGGTTTTCCAGCGCATAGCCGAGGCCGGAAGGCGCTTCCGTGCGATGCGCCATCACCGTCCACTCGCCGTTCGGCGCACGCGCGAGGTCGACCGCGACCACTTGCAGAAACTGCCCGCCAGGCGGCGCATAGCCCTTTACGGGGCGCAGATAGCCGGGATGACCGAACACCAGCGCGGGAGGCAACTGTCCGCGTTGGAGCAAGGTTTGCGACCCATAGATGTCGGCGACGATTGCATTGAGCAGATGCGCGCGCTGCGTGACACCGCGCTCGATATGCGCCCACTCGGCTTCGCTGATCAGGAACGGCAGCAGATCGAGAGCCCACGCGCGCGGCTCGCCGTTATCCGCGTACACGTTGTAGCTGATGTCGTTGTCGCGGATCTGCTGCGCGACCGAAGCGCGATGATCTTCCAGCCGCGCGATGCCGTCTTCGCCGAGCCGCTCGAAGAACTGCCGCCACGGGGCGCGCAGTGCGCCGGAGGCGTCGCGCAACTCGTCCCAGTGTCCCTCGTGAGCGGGCAAAAGCCGCAACAGGGACGAAGCGTCCGCACGGGCCGCGGACGTTTCGAAGGGAAAAGTCGATTGAAAAGCCAAGGTCGTGTCGTTATTGAAGGTGAGCTGTCTTACCAGTAGCGCAGATCGAGCGTGAACGGAAATTCGAGGCTACGTTGCGGCGCATCGGCTGCAAGCGGCCCCGGCGTATGGCCCGACGCGAAAAAACGTGCGCGCCGCCGGCTTTCGGCTTCGTAGGCGTTCACCGGGAACGTCTCGTAGTTGCGCCCGCCCGGATGTGCGACATGATACTGGCATCCGCCTACCGAGCGGCCATTCCATGTATCGACCAGATCGAACGTGAGCGGCGCGTCGACGCCAATGGTCGGATGCAACGCCGAAGGCTGCGACCACGCCCGAAACCGCACGCCCGCCACATATTCGCTGACGCGGCCTGTCGGCTGCAACGGCACGGGCACGCCATTGACCGTCAGCACATGGCGGTTTTCGTTCAAGCCGAGCGCGCGCACCTCGAGCCGCTCCACCGACGAATCCACATAACGCACGGTGCCGCCCGGCGAGCCCTCTTCACCCATCACATGCCATGGTTCGAGCGCATTGCGAATGGTCAGCGATACGCCGCTCACCGTGGTCTCGCCGACCAGCGGAAAGCGGAACTCGAAGTGCGGTGCGAACCAGCTGCTGTCGAACGCGAAACCCGCGCGGTTCAGTTCGTCCAGCACGTCGTCGAAATCCATCTTCACGAAGGTGCCGAGCAGGAAACGGTCGTGCAGTTCCGTGCCCCAGCGCGTGAGCCGCTGCGTGTACGGCGTGTGCCAGAAACGGGCGACCAGCGCGCGCAGCAGCAACTGCTGCACGAGGCTCATGCGCGCATGCGGCGGCATTTCGAAACCGCGCAATTCGAGCAGACCGAGTCGCCCCGTCGGTCCATCGGGCGAATACAGCTTGTCGATGCAAAATTCCGCGCGATGCGTATTGCCCGTCACGTCGATCAGAATGTTGCGCAACGAGCGGTCGATCATCCACGCGGGCAGGTTCGAACTATCGCGTCCGCCAAGCAGGTCGATCTGCCGCTGCAATTCGCGCAACGCCACTTCGAGTTCGTAGACCTGATCGTTGCGCGCTTCGTCGATCCGCGGCGCCTGGCTCGTCGGCCCGATAAAGAGCCCTGAAAACAGATACGAAAGCGAAGGATGGTTATGCCAGTACGCGATGAGACTGGCGAGCAGATCCGGACGCCGCAGGAACGGACTGTCGGCGGGCGTCGCGCCGCCAAGCACGAGGTGATTGCCGCCGCCGGTGCCGGTATGGCGTCCGTCGGTCATGAACTTCTCGCTGCTCAGATAGCTCTGCGCCGCCGACTGATAGAGGTACTCGGTGTGATCGACCAGTTGATCCCAGTCCGCTGCCGGATGAATGTTCACCTCGATCACGCCGGGGTCGGGCGTGACCTGCAACATCTTCAGACGCGCATCGCGCGGCGGCGGATAGCCTTCAAGCACGACCTGCATGCGCAACTCGGCGGCTGTCGCTTCAACCGCGGCCAGCAGATCGAGATAGTCGTCGAGTTCGGTGAGCGGCGGCATGAACACGTGCAGGAGCGTTCGGCCGCCGCCGAGCCCGTCGGCTTCCGCTTTGGGACCGGCCGCGCGCTTCGGATCGCGCGCCTCGACGCAAATGGCCGTGCGAAGCGTTTCCTTCGACGACTCGCCGCGCGCGGGCGCTACGGCGGCTTCCGTTTCACCGCGCTGCGGCGCATACGCCAACACCGTACTGCCAGGCATGCCGCTCAACAGATCGCCTGCCGACGACGACAACGCCGCCGCGCGCCGTGCGTCCGGGCCGGTCATTTCGTGCTGCTCGCCGTCGTATTGCATGCGCAACTGCGCGGCCGAACGCAACGGCACCGGCGGCGCGAACGGATCGTGTGCATGCTGATACGGATAGTCGGTCTTCGACACCCACGGCAGCGAATCGAGCGGCAGGCGATAACCCATCGGCGAGTCGCCGGGAATCAGGTACATGCGTTCGTCGCGAAAGAACCAGCGGCCGCTGACCCACTTCGGCGCCTCCTGCGGCACATCGCGCTCGCGCGCAAGCGGCAGCACGTAGCCGGTCGCGCCGCCGAGTCCCGCGTCGAACACGCGGCGCAAACGCACTCGCTCGAGTTCGTCGTCGAGGCGCGCGTCGAGCGGATCGACGTTGACGGGCAGACGCCGCTCGCGCCACAGGTAGTACCAGACGTCTTCGAAACCGGGAAGGATGCAGTCTTCATCGAGCGAAAGTTTGGTGGCCAGGTGCGTGAGGAAGCGTTGCGCGTCGGCGGCCGTGTAGGTACCTGGCTCGCGTTCGTCGGCGAACAATTCGGGGTTCTGCCAGCACGGCTCGCCGTCGGCGCGCCAGTACAACGACATCGCCCAGCGCGGCAACTGCTCGCCCGGATACCATTTGCCCTGGCCGATATGCAGGAAGCCGTTTGCGCCGTAGCGTGAGCGCAGCTTGTCCATCAGCGCGACGGCGTAGCCGCGTTTGGTCGGGCCGAGCGCGTCCGTGTTCCATTCGGCGGCGTCGCGATCGCGCACCGACACGAACGTCGGCTCGCCGCCCATCGTCAGGCGCACGTCCATGTCCGTGAGTCGACGGTCGACGTGCGCGCCCATCGCGAGGACGTCGTTCCAGACTTCTTCGCTATAAGGCTTCGTGACGCGCGGCGTTTCGAGCACGCGGCTGATCGACATGGTATGGCTGAACTCGACCTCGGATTCGTCCACCGCGCCCGAAATCGGCGCGGCGCTGTCGGGTTCCGGCGTGCAGGCGACCGGAATGTGACCTTCGCCGGCAAGCAGGCCCGAAGTCGGGTCGAGGCCGATCCAGCCGGCACCTGGCAGATAGACTTCGCACCACGCGTGCAGGTCGGTGAAGTCGACTTCCGTGCCGCTCGGGCCGTCGATAGATTTGATATCCGGCGCAAGCTGCAGCAGATAGCCCGACACGAAGCGCGCCGCAAGGCCCAACTGGCGCAACGTCTCGACTAGCAGCCAGCCCGAATCGCGGCACGATCCGGCGCCGCTCGCGAGCGTTTCCTCGGGCGTCTGGACGCCCGGCTCCATCCGGATCAGATAGCGGATCTCGCGTTGCAGCCGCTGATTCAACGCGACGAGGAAGTCCGCGGTCACAGTCGGCGCGAGGTCGATACTTTTCACGAACTCGGCGAAGCGCGGCGTCATGGGACGCTTCACGCGATACGGCGCGAGTTCGAGCGCGAGGTCCGGTGAATAGTCGAACGGAAATTTTTCGGCCGACGGCTCGAGAAAGAAATCGAACGGATTGTAGACGGCCATTTCGGCGACCAGATCGACGGTCACCTTGAACTCACGCGTCTTCTCCGGGAAAACGAGCCGCGCCTGATAGTTGGCGAACGCGTCCTGCTGCCAGTTGATGAAGTGTTGAGCCGGCTCGACCCGCATCGAATACGAGAGGATCGGAGTCCGGCAATGCGGGGCGGGCCTCAAACGCACGACCTGGGGCGACAACGCAACCAGCCTGTCGTAACGGTAATGTGTGACGTGGTTCAACGCGACGCGTATGGACACACCGGACTCCTGGTCTATGGTTGGCAGCCCGCCAAAAGCAAGCTTCATGCCGTTCATCTGAAAGCCGCATGCGGCCACGGTGCTGCTGTTGGCAGGGCCGTGCACCAAACAGAGGCGGCGCCCATGCACGATCATGCCCGTACTGTGCGTTAAAGCGGTGACGTCTGGCAAATGCGGCATGAACATTGCGCGACCGACGCTTCTCACTGTCACTCACCGCTCGGGTTTCGTCCATGAAAACGTTCCACTGCAATCGCTGCTCGCACCTCGTGTTCTTCGAGAACGTCCGGTGCGAGCGCTGCGAGGCGCTACTCGGCTATGTGCCGGAACTCCGTGAGATCAGCGCCTTTGAAGACGCGGGCGAAGAGCGCTGGCGCAGCCTGCACCCGGAAGCGGACGGCGCGCTTTACCGGCAATGCCATAACTACTCCGTCGAAAACGTCTGCAACTGGATGATCCCCGCCGATTCGGACGACACGCTTTGCCAGTCATGCCAGTTGACACACACCATTCCCAATCTCGGCGCGCCCGAGAACCGGCTTTACTGGTACCGCCTGGAAGTGGCGAAACGCCGGCTGCTGTATACGCTCGGCGAATTCGGCCTCGACATCAAATCGCGCCAGGAAGACCCCGAGCACGGTCTCGCATTCGAATTTCTCGAGGACGGCGGCGACGGTTCACGTGTGATGACCGGGCATGACAACGGGCTCATCACGCTGAACATTGCGGAGGCCGACGACGCCCACCGCGAGAAAGTGCGCACCGCGATGGGCGAGCCGTACCGCACACTGCTCGGCCACTTCCGCCACGAAACCGGCCACTACTACTTCAGTCAACTGGTGGAGAATAATCCGCGTTGGCTCGAACCGTTCCGCAAACTTTTTGGCGACGAGCGCGCCGATTATGGCGAAGCGCTCGACGCGTACTATCGCGACGGCGCGCCGGCCGACTGGCAGGCGTCGTACATCAGCGCGTATGCGACGATGCATCCGTGGGAAGACTGGGCCGAGACGTGGGCGCACTACATGTTGATCGTCGACGTGCTGGACACGTCGACTTCGTACGGCGTCGCGCTGCTGCCCGACGATCCGAGCGAACCGACGCTGACCGACCGCACGCCCGTTGAAGACGCAAGCTTCGATAATCTGATGAAGCGCTGGTACCCGCTCACGTACGCATTGAACAGCCTGAACCGCAGCCTCGGCATGCCGGACGGTTATCCGTTCACATTGGCCGTGCCGGTGGTGGACAAATTGCGCTTCGTGCATCGCGTGATTGCGGAGGCGGGGAATAAATCGTCGGCTTCGCAAAGCTCGAAAGGTCCTGCGAAACAGCCCGCGTCGAAGCAGGCAACGAAAAGCGTACGCTGACGCACATTGAGCCGATCCGGGCGGCCTTACACATGAAAAAGCCGCGAAAGGTTCGACGAAATCCGACGACCATTCGCGGCATTGGCTTCGGGCAACATCTGTCGCCGGGAAGCGACTCAGCACCTTAGCGCGCTTACTTCTTCGGCTGTTGCTGTTGCAAAAGCGAACGCAATTCCTGCACGTTTTCTTCCACGCGTTTGGCGATCACCGCATACGACTCGGCTTGCGTCTGATACGCCGCCTGCGCGAGCTGCTGCATATCCGCGAGCGACTTGTGCAAGCTTTGCTGGATCAGCTCGGCTGTCTTCGCGGAAGGCGTGGACCCGCTCGCCGACAGCTGCCCCGTGAGCGACTGCAATTCGGTGAGCGTCGTGCGCAGCATCTCCGCCTGTTTCTGCGCGAGCGACTGCATGCCCTGGAACGCCGTCTGATTCGCCTGAACCAGTGCTTCGACGTCCTTGCGCCGTGCTTCCATGATGGCGGGCACGTCGAAACCGGGCAGCTTGAACTGCTCCAGCATTTTGGTGAAGTCGCCAAACGGATTGGCGGTATCAGGTCGGTCCATGCGAAATCCTCCTTTACGGTTGAACAATCGCCACCGGCGCCTCGCCGCAAGATTCACGCGATGCAGGCACCCGCGGTCTCCGGTGCGCCGCGCCCCGCGAGAGCGTTGCGCGGTTGTGGGGTCGGACGGCACATTAGGTCAATCATGCGCCATCCCACGCTATTGCGCCAGCGCATGCGTCGTTCCCGCACGCCGCGCGCTACGCCCCGCCGTACCTCGCTACGCGAAAGGCTTCGGCGCAAGACTTCGTAAGCGTGGAGAAGCGTGTCCGTAACCCGGCACAACGGAGTCTCGTCTATCGTTAGGATGAGCCGGCGCACTGTCGCGCCGGCGCTGTGTCGATGGGAGCGACTTCATGAAAAAACAGATCTTCGGCGCGGCGGTGGCCGCCGTGCTGACCATGTCCGCAACGGCCGCATTTGCGGAAGACGGCTTCCCGACGCCGCCTACCTCTCATCATGGCGAAGCGCCGCATATCGAGGGCGCGCGAGGAACGCACGACGCGATGGGCCCGATGCGCCCGATCGGCCCCGGCTTCGCCGTGATCAACGATCTCGAACAATTGCGCCGACTGTACGCACTGAGCGGACGCCCGGGCGACATCGTCGCTGTGTATCACGACGTGCTCAACAGGACGCAGGACCCGATGCTGCGTCACTACGTGTACGACTCGCTCGCCCGCGAACAGTTGAAGCCCGCCAATCCCGAACAGGCGATCGCCACGTTGCGCACGAGCCTGTCGGAAGACCTCGCCACGGCCAGCAAACCGCCGCGCACGCCATTCGATAACCCGCCGCAGACGAAGCCGCAGTAACAACTATTCCCCTGGAAGCGCTGCCGCGAACAGGCCTCGCCGACGTTCGTCGCGCAGCGTTAGTTCTCGCACATTGCCGTTCACTGGCCGCTTTTTCGTCTTCCGTCTGTTGATTACGATAAAGGCTGTCAAAACGCCCGTGCGAGTGAAGCATGCGTTATCCAGCCGATGTAGCCGTTGCCGCCGCTTTGCTCGTGTTCGTGCTTTGCTGCATCGTGACGCTTGCGTTGAACTGATCCCTCCTGCACGTTGCGCCGCTCGCAATCGCGCGGCGTTCTTCTGTCTATCCACGGTGCATTACTCCCGCGCAAAACGCCCGCTCGGCGCGTGACATTGCGCGAAATAATTGTTCGATGGAGTCGGGCAAGGGCCTCCGCCATACTTCGTTTCGCTGCCGGTGCGTACGAAACAGAACGCAAGAGATCAAGAGTGCTTTATGTGCGACACCTGTCGCCGATGATCACGATCCCCCGGTTGCCGGTCATCGGAAGATACGTTCGAACACTACGGCACCGCGTGCCGACAACGAGACAACCATGCTCAATTCAATCAAGCTCATCAAAAAGAACACCGCCCGTGTTGCCTGCATCGCACTTGTCAGCGTCAGCGCGTTGCTGACCGGTTGCGCAGGCGGCAGCGTCACCAACACGAGCGCGGCGACCGCGCAGCCGACCGTGCGTCCGGACAACATCTACGTCTACACGTTCGATACTCATGCCGACCAGGTGAAGCTCGACGGCGGCATGCTGCAGAAACTGAAGGCGCATATGGACGGTTCGTCTGCAGCACAGAAGCAGTCCGACGACGCCGCCGAAGTCCGCGAGCAGGTCGCAAACGAAATCGTGCATCAGTTGCAGTCGATGGGTCTGCGCGCGATCCGCTCCGACATACCCGCGCCCGCCGACGAAAACGTGCTGATGGTGCAAGGCAGCTTCGATACGATCGACGCGGGAAACCGCCGCCGTCGCACACTGATCGGCCTCGGGGCCGGCAAGAGCGAGGTGAGCAGTTCGGTGCAGATCTTCTATAAGCCCGCAGGCGGCGCGCCGCAGCTAGTGCAAACCTTCGACGCAAGCGCCGACAGCGGCAAGACGCCGGGCATCGCCGAGACGGCCGGCGTGGGCGCGGCGGCGGGAGGTATCGTGACCGCGGCGACCGTGGGTGGCGGTTTGCACGCGGTCTCCGAAACGAAGCGCGCTGGAGTGTCCGCCGACGCAACGCGGCTGGGCGATGCCGTGGCGAAGCAGATTGCGCAAATTGGCGTGAGCGGCGGCTGGCTCTCGAGCAGCCACATCAAGGGCTGACGAGGGCCGTGCGGCTCCGGCGTGAGCCGGGCCGCACGAACTGCATGCAGACCGCAGTGGTTTTCGCAGTCGCGCGTCGCCAGCAACCGCCGCCACGACAATCAGTTTGTCTCGCGCCAGAGATTGCGCATGAGCTCAAGCAAAGCGGTCGGCGCGGTACCCTTCTGGCAATAGCCGTCGAAATTATGACGGCCACGACCGGTTTCCCGCACATGGTCTTCGTCGAGCGAGGTAAACGCGACAATGCCAAGACTCGGCGTGGGCAAATAACTACGCAGTGCGCTTGCCGTTTCGTAGCCGTCGCGCTCCGGCATCATGATGTCGAGCACCACGACGTCGGGCACCCAATCTTTCACGCAGCGCAGCGCCTCGTTACAACCGATCGCCGCGCGAGCTTCCACACCCTCGTACGAGAGATAGGTAGCGAGCGCTTCCGCAGCGCCCGCGTTGTCGTCGACCACGAGGACGCGAGGCACCTCGTGCAATACCCGCACCTGGCGGGCGCTCCATCTCTGGCAACTACTCGTTGTTTGGGGCATATCACGATCTGCGATAAAAAACTATCGCAGCGCAGCAAGTGGCATACCACGCCGGGCCTGCAGGAACGTCGTCGCGCCGCTCTCTCGCGTCGCGCCGGGCAGGCAGGCTTGGAATACCGCACTTGCCTTTCCCGGCCGGCTCCGCACGCGAGCTCCGATTGCGCTAGCCGAATGTGAATGCGTACGCACTCACCCCCGAATCGAGAAACTGGATCTCGAACGTTCGGTCCTGCACCGGCCCGCTTTGCCGCACAAGCTGATAAAGCCGCTCTTTATCGACAAGGCCCACTCCGTTCGCGTCCGTGTCCGCGCCGTGCGAAGCGCCCGGCGGCTTGCCGTCGATCGTCACTTTGAACCTCACCGGCTTGCCGTCCGCCATCGGACCGAGCACCAGATGCAGGTCGCGCGCGTGGAACCGGTAAGCGATCTTTCCACCGCTTTTGCCCAATTGCGCGCGCTCGGCGGCGACATTCCACTCGCCGTCGAGGCTCCAGCTTCCTGCCGGCAGTAGAGCGGGCGAGCTGTAGATGCGAAGCGCGTCTGGCGCGAGCGTTTCCGGCGACGCAAAGCCCTCCGCCTGGCGATAACCGACGTAGGTCTCTCCCGAGCGCAAATCCTGCGGGTCGGCGGCGGCTTCAATTCCCGTCGCCTTCGCGGCACCCTCGGGCGCCGGCAGCTTCGAATGCCCCGCGTCCGCTAGCAATTGACGGATGACTTCTTCCGATTGCTCGTACCCGCCCTCTCCGAAATGGTGATAGCGAATGTCGCCGTGCGCATCGACGATATAAAAGGCCGGCCAATACTGATTGTCGAACGCCTGCCACACGGCGAGCTTGTTATCGATGGCGATCGGATAGTCGACACCGAGATCCGCCGCGGCCCGCTTCACGTTGGCAATGTTGTGTTCGAATGCGAATTCCGGTGCGTGCACACCGATTACGACGAGCCCCTGATCGCGATATCGGCTCGACCACGTCTTCAGATACGGCAACGTACGCAGACAGTTGATGCACGAGTACGTCCAGAAATTGACGATCACCACCTTGCCACGCAGATCGCCCGTTTTCAGAGGTGGCGAATTCAGCCAGTCGACCGCGCCCGACAGCGACGGCATTGCGCCTTCCACGGGCAGCGCAAGCGGCGCGGCAACACGCATCGGATCAGATACTTCGCCGCCCTCCGCGCTCGCGCTGACCTTCAGCAACGCGCCGGCGTTCGGCCGCTGCGCATTCGCCCTCGGCGACCAGCGCTGAACGAGTTTTCCTTCGATGCCGGTGGTATTCAACGAAGGCACATAGGCCAACGCACGCGTATCCACGCCGAGCGCGATTGCCCCGGCGGAAACGAGTACCGCCACGCCGAGCACCTGGCGCAGGCGCTCGCTCACTCCGTACGCGCGCTTGAGCATGGCGAGCAACCGCCCGCCGATTGCGAGGACGATGGCAAGCGAAGCCGCCGCGCCCGCTGCGAACGCGAGCAATGGCAAAACGCTCGCACTGCCAGGGCGATGCAGAATCACGCCCGTCATCACGAGACCGAGGATCGGGCCCGCGCACGGGGCCCACAGCAGTCCGGTCGCGACGCCGAGCAGCACCGACGACACCACGCGAGGTTGGCCGCCGCCGCGGCGCAACGCGCCGTCGAGACGATTGCCGGCACTGACGAGCGGATGCGTGAGCCGCTCGGCCATCGACGGAAAAAGCAGTGCCGCGCCGAATACGCCAAAGAACGCGAGCGCGATCCACCGGCCGTATTCGTTGACGTGGGCGACCCAGGCGCCGCCGGCCACGGCGAGACTCGCGACAGCCGCGAAGGTCAGCGCCATGCCGGCCAACAGCGGCAAGCCGTGCCGGACGAACGACTGATCGACGCGCGCAAAGACGAGCGGCACGACCGGGAGAATGCACGGACTGAGAATGGTGAGCATGCCGCCGGCAAAGGCGAGAAGTATGAGCAGCATAACGATGTCCTTTCGTTCAATGAGTTCGTCGACCAGGTCGGCAGACCGGAGCGGAACGCTTACATGCATTGAACTACCGGCACGTATCGGGCTTGTGTCGGTGCACGCGGCGAAGTGCAAGTTCATGTATCGGCGGCTGCCTGGATACAGTGCGACACAAAAGTCGTTGAGCCTCGCGGGCCGGGCATGACTTTGTATCTCAGCGTATCGAGCGGCCATGCCGACACAAAACATCGCGCGCGAGCTCGGGCAGCGACATATGCCAGATACGTCGGCGGCGTCCAATGACGTCATGTCTACCGATCAACCCTTGCGCGCAACCCGCGTCTTCTGAAAGGACATTCGATCATGCACGCCCGACTCAAAACCATCGCCACTATCGGCTCATTCATCGCGCTCGCGTTGCTTGTCAGTCTGCTTGCCACGCGCGGCAGCGCGCTTACCGCGGCCGAGCGCAATACGCCGGCCGCGCCCCAGATAACCGGCATCGACACATGGCTCAACAGCCCGCCGCTCACACTGCCGCAACTGCGCGGCAAGGTCGTGCTGGTCGACTTCTGGACCTATTCATGTGTCAACTGTGTCAACACGCTCCCGTACGTCAAGGGCTGGTACAAGCAATATGGCAATCAGGGACTGGAAGTGATCGGCGTTCATACGCCGGAGTACCCGTTCGAACGCGACGTTGGGCACGTGAGCGCGGCACTCAAGAAGTTCGACATTCGCTACCCGGTGGCACTCGACAATCAGTACGCGACGTGGAACGCGTTCAATAACCAGTACTGGCCCGCGCTGTATCTGTTCGACAAGGCAGGCCACGTCGTCTACAGCCACTTCGGCGAAGGCGACTATGCACAGACGGAGGCAAAGATTCGCGAGCTGCTGGCGCAACCGGGCTGATGTCGTGCGGCAGCGCCGCATTCCGGTATTGACGACGCCAGGTCCGCCTGCGAGCATGCGTCAATCGAAATCAACCAGGCTTTGCGACGGCCCATGCGAGCACCCAATCATCTGAATGCACTGCGCGCTTTCGAGGCGGTCGGTCGGCATCTAAGTTATGTCGCCGCTGCGGAGGAACTGCACGTCACCCCCGCCGCGATCGGCCAGATGATTCGCGGGCTGGAGGAAACGCTGGAGATGGAGCTATTTCATCGCTCGACGTCGGGCGCGTCGCGGCTCATGCTGACCGACGCGGCCCGCGCGGCCATGCCCGAACTGCAAGCGGGTTTCGAATTGCTCGCAACGGCTATCGAGCGTCTGAAGGCCAGCAAGGAGCGCATCACGGTGACTGTCACCGTGCCGCCTGCTCTCGCTGACAAGTGGTTTTTGTATCGCGTGGAACGATTTCAGCGCAACTATCCGCGCTACGATCTGCGCATCGACCTGTCGCTCAAACTCGTCGACTTCACCGCTGACAGAGTGGATGCCGGCATCCGTTACGGCACGGGCCAATGGCCGGAGCTTAGCGCCACGTTCCTCATGCGCGACGAGTTCTTCCCCGTGTGCAGCCCCGCGCTGCTCGCCGGCAAACATCCGCTTAAGACACCCGCCGATCTGAACTACCATCCGTTGATACACGACATATCGATGCGCACGGCTCCCACCTTTCCCACCTGGCGGTCGTGGGTGCAAAAGACGGGTAACGCGGGCGTCGTCGACTGCGACCGCGGGCTGCAAATCAACGACTCCGCGGCCGCGATCCACACTGCAATATCAGGCAACGGCGTGGCACTCGGCCGAACCTGTCTGGTGGAGCGCGACATCGCGGAAGGCCGCCTGGTGCGGCCATTTGCCGAGGCTCAGACTTGCGAACTCGCCTACTACGTGGTCCACAGAAAAGACAACGGCAACGAGCCCGCCGTGGTCGCATTCAAGGAGTGGCTCCTTGCGGAAGCCAGCGCGCGGTAGCCGCGTAGCTCAATCGGTCTTGCCGCTCTCAACGCTTTTCAGCGCTTTCTGCTTGCGGTATTCCTGAACCGGCAAGCCGCCCCAACCCCAGTTTTCCATGTCCACTTCTTCGATCACGACAAACGTGGCTTCGAGCGGCTTTTTCAGCACGTCGAGCAACACGTGGCTGACACCGCTGATCAAGCGCGCTTTCTCATCGGCAGTGACCG
Source organism: Paraburkholderia kirstenboschensis (assembly GCF_032806925.1). Lineage (NCBI taxonomy): Bacteria > Pseudomonadati > Pseudomonadota > Betaproteobacteria > Burkholderiales > Burkholderiaceae > Paraburkholderia > Paraburkholderia kirstenboschensis. The sequence continues at coordinate 669,067 of NZ_CP136512.1, forward strand.
ATGATGCGCCGGGTTTCGTTCCCTCGCGCGTAACCTGAATCGTGACGATAGGCATGTCGTTCTCCATGGCAAAGCGGGCGCCGCCAATCGGCGCCCGGTTATTTTCGACGGTTTAGTGACCGGCGCTCTGGCCGCCGTCTACGTGCAGGATTTCGCCCGTCACGAACGGCGCCGAGTCGAGATACAGCACAGCCTGCACGATGTCGTCCATTTCGCCCATGTGACCCATCGGGTGCAGTGCTCCAAGCGCCGCGTGCGTTTGAACCGCATGCATCGGCGATTTGATGATGCCAGGCGACACCGCGTTGGCGCGAATCCCGGCCTTTGCATATTCAATGGCGAGCGACTTCGTCGCTGCGTTCAGGCCGCCCTTGGTCAACGAGGCAAGCACCGAAGGCACGCCGCTGATCGCGTGATCCGTGAGGCTCGTCGTAATGGTGACGATGTGCCCGCTTTGGTGCTTCTCCATCTCGGCAATCGCAAGCTGGGTGATGTTGAAAAAGCCGTCGAGGCTCACGCCTTTCATTAATGCGTAGTCTTCGGCCGTATAGCTGGTGAAAGGCTTCGCGAGAAAGACGCCTGCGTTGTTGACGAGCGTATCGATACGGCCGAAACGTGCGACGCCTTCTGCGATCACGCGCCGCGCTGTGGCCGGATCGGCGATGTCGCCGGCGACCGTGGCGATGTTCGGGTCGTCGAACGGGGTAATGCCGCGCGCCGTTGCGACCACACGATAACCGCGTTGACGGAACGCCTTGACCAATTCGGCGCCGATGCCTTGCGATGCGCCCGTCACCACTGCGACTTTTTCCGACGTATTCATGTTGTGCTCCAAAGTATTTAGATTCAGATATGAGAGCGCGCTGCTCGACCGTCTGCCGCTTGCTGAAGCGGCTTTTGCAGTGCGTCCTCGGTGACTGAACTATCGGCTTTGCGCCGCCATTGGACAAACGAGAAGATCTGCTGCGGCGGGAAAGAAAAGCTACGGCGGCCGCGCGGGTTGCGATGAGCAGCTAGTCGATATCGGACAGCGTGGAGCGGCGGCAGCGCGCGCTTGCTAGTGCCCAACCCGACGCTGGCAGCCGCGGCGCGCCTCGCGGGCAGGCACAGGGCATGCGCAGTGCAATCCAGCGCTGCGGACCGCCGGGCGGGCTCAGCCATCGGCTCATCGAGAGCCGCGGCGCATCATGATGTTCAACGGCGAGGCGTATATGAACAAGATCTCATCCCGCGAGGCGGTGTCGAAAAAACACGGGCGGTTGCGTAACGCTTTCACCGTCGCCGTAAACGCAGGCAAGCGTTTCATGTCGGACCGCTGCCCGATGATGGCCGCCAGCGTCGGCTTCTATTCGGCTTTCTCGCTGGCGCCCACGCTCTTGATGGTGCTCGCCGTCGCCGGCTGGTTCTTCGGCGAAGATGCGGCACGCGGACGTCTGTTCGATCAGATGCGCGGCATTCTCGGCAAGGACGCGGCCGAGGCGATGCAGACCATCGTCGAGCACGCGCATCGGGCAAGCGGCGGGGGCATCGCCGCAGTGGTGTCACTCGTGCTGCTGATAGTCGGCGCATCCGCGACTTTTACTTCACTGAACACCGCGCTCGATGTCGTCCTTGAAGCCTCGAAAGACGCTAAAAGCAAGGGCAGCATCACCTGGCTCGTGCGGACGCGGCTGGTGTCGGTCGGCATGGTGCTCGGCCTCGGCTTTCTGCTCGTGGTGTCCCTCGTGCTCGACACCGCGATCACATATGCGGGGCATGCGATATTCGGCGATTCGCCATTAGTCGTCGTCACCGCGATCTTGCAAACGGTAATCGGACTTATCGTGCTGGGCGCCGCGTTTACCGCGCTCCTCAGGTGGATGTCAGATGCACACGTGGGTCTGATGCACGCCGCGATTGGCGGGATGACAGCGGCAATACTGTTTTCGGTCGGCCGGCATCTGTTCGGCCTTTACCTCACGCATGCGGGCACAGCCAGTTCGTTCGGCGCAGCGGGCTCGCTCGCGGTGTTGATGATGTGGCTGTACTTCTCCGCAGCGGTGTTTCTGTTCGGCGCGGAAACGACGGCGGAACTCGCAGGACGCAACGAAGTGAAGGACGAACAGAAAGACCGGCCGTTGTCGGTGGGCGCGGCACGCTCACGCGGTTGACGGCCGCTGCGTTAGTACTCGACCACGCCGCTGCGATAGCACCCGTATCTCTGGTCCAGCAAAGCGCCAGGCGGCGTGTGCGTCATTCGCACAGCCGCTGATTTTCATAGCTCGAATGATTGGTTTGATTCGCACGCCGGCGAATCTAACGTGTAATACCGCACACGGCCCGTGGCGCGGCATAGACGTATCCGATCAGGAGTTATGCATGAGCGCAGCCGCTTTGGAGGAAGTGCAGTCCATCGAGGTCAGCCCGCTATCCGCGCACATCGGCGCGGTGATCGGCGGCGTGGACCTCACGCGTAAGCTCACCTCGCGCCAGATCGCCGAGATTCGCGCCGCCTTGCTGAAGTGGCGCGTGGTGTTTTTTCGCGAGCAATTTCTGACGCACGAACAGCACGTCGCGTTTTCCGCGCAATTCGGCGAACTGACGTTGGGGCATCCGGTGTTCGGCCATGTCGACGATCACCCCGAAATCTATTCGATTTCGAAGTACCGGAAGGCGACCCGTTTCGAAGGACAGGCGCTGCTGCGTCCGTGGACCGGCTGGCATACCGACGTAACGGCAGCCGTCAATCCGCCATGGGCGTCGATCCTGCGTGGGGTGACGATTCCACCCTACGGCGGCGACACGCAGTGGACCAACCTGGTTGCTGCCTACCAGAAACTTTCGGCACCGTTGCGCGCATTCGTCGACGGTTTGCGCGGCGTTCATCGTTTCACGCCGCCAGCTGGCGCGAGCGGCACCGAAGCATTTACTCAGGCTGTCGAACGTCGTGCGCTTGTGACCGAGCATCCGCTCGTGCGTGTGCATCCCGAAACCGGCGAGCGCGCACTGTACGTGAGCCCGAGCTTTCTGAAGTCCATTGCAGGCGTGACGCCGCGCGAGAGTCAGGCGTTGCTCGAATTGCTGTGGGAACACGTTACGCGGCCCGAATTTACCGTGCGCTTCAAGTGGGAAGCCGGCAGCGTCGCGTTCTGGGACAACCGCGCGACCGCTCACCTCGCGCCCACTGACATCTTCGATCTCGAGTTCGACCGGCAGTTGTACCGCACGACGCTGGTCGGCGATGTGCCCGTTGGGCCGGACGGGAAGCCGTCCGTCGCAATCGAAGGTTCGCCTGTGGGCGCCGCAGCGGCAATAGCGCTGAACTGAGCGGCAGATCTTTTTTGCCGCGCCGGCCTTTCAAGCCATCTCATCTTTGCCATTCACGCATGCACTATTTCCGTTTATTGAAGTCTTTCGTCATCGTGGCGGCACTCTCGCTTGCCACCGTACAGGCGTATGCCGACAAACCCGCGGTCATCCGCATCGGCGTCGCACAGCAAGGCGGCGGCGACCCGCCGACGTTCGGCGGATCGCCCGCAGCCACCGTGCAATTGCAGCAGTCGTTGGAGAAAGAGTTCGCCGCGGACGGCATCAAGGTGCAGTGGCTATTCTTCAAGGGCGCGGGTCCCGCCGTCAACGAAGCAACTGCGGACAATTCGCTCGACTTCGCGTTCCAGGGCGATTTACCTTCAGTGCTCGCGCGCGCCAATGGGCTGAAAACACATCTTTTGCTGGCTTCGGGCGTGCGCAGCGGCATCAAGGTCGCCGTGCCTGCCGACTCCGACGTGCGCTCGATCAAAGACCTGAAAGGCAAGCGCGTTTCGCTTTTCCGCGGCACTAATCTCCAGCTCGTCGCCGATAACTCGCTTGCCGCGAACCAGCTTAGCGAGCGTGATCTGCGCGTGATCAACCTCGATACCGCGAGTTCGCTGGCCGCGCTTGCGTCAAAAGGTATTGACGCCGCCGTCAACGATTATCACGTGTACAAGCTTCGCGACCAGGGCCTTGCGAAAGTTGTCTATGAATCGCAGAACGACGGCCCGCAGTTCACCCGCCAGGCACATCTGCTCGTGGTCGACGAATTCGATCGCGCGCATCCGGACATCGTGCAACGCGTCGTCAACGTGTTCGTGAAAGGCGCGCAATGGTCATCCGATGAAGAGAATCGCGATCAACTGTTCAAGCTCTGGGCCAAAAGCGGCGTGCCTTACTCATCGTGGCAGGCGGAGTACGCCAATCAGCGCCTGAAAGACCGCAATTCTCCGCTGGTCGATCCGTTCATCGTCGCGCGTTATAAAGCCGTGGCTGCGGATGCGCTGAAACTCAAGCTGATCCGTCAGCCAGTGGAAGTCGACAACTGGTTCGAGACGAAGTATCTCGACAATGCATTGCGCGAACAAAAGCTCGACCACTATTGGACGCGTTACGACGCCGCCGGAAAACCGATCGGCTAACCGTGGAGCGATCACCATGAGCGAAACCGCAATTCAGGTCAGTGGCGACCCGCTCCGCAGTGCTGGCGTTGCAGGTGTTGAGGGCGTTGCAGGCACTACGGCAGCGACAGGCATAGCATCGCGCGATTCGCTGCAGGGATGGTCATGGCTGCGCGGCTCATGGCTGCGCGCACTCGGCTGGCGCCTCGCGCCATGGCTCTTGCCTGCGGTGCTGCTCGCGCTATGGACGAGCGGCAGCGAGCGAGGCTGGATCGCGCCGCAAATCTTGCCGCCGCCGGAGCGCGTATTCGAAACGTTCGTCGAACTCGCGAAGAGCGGCGATCTCATGCGTAATACGCTGATCAGTCTGCAGCGTGTGCTGCTCGGTTTCGGCGCGGGCACGCTCGCGGGCTTTGCGCTCGGTGCAGCGCTCGGCTTGTCGCGCACGGTCGAAGCCTATGTTTTGCCGAGTTTCAACGCGCTCGTGCAGATTCCGGTGCTGGGGTGGCTGCCGTTTCTGTTGCTGCTCGTCGGCGTCGGTGAACCGCTCAAGTACATTCTGATCGCGCACGCGGCGCTGGTGCCCGTCACGCTGAGCACGTTGCAGGGGTTTCGCCAGACGCCCGCATCGCTCGACGAAGTGGCGCGCGTTTTCGAATACAACCGCTGGCAGCGTATCTTCTATCTGGTACTGCCGGCGGCGGTGCCGACCCTCGCCACCGGTGTCCGGCTAGCGTTCACGAAAGCATGGCTTGCGCTTGTCGTAGTGGAGCTGGTCGCGTCGTCAGAAGGACTCGGCTATCTGATCGTTTATGGCAGGCAGTTGTTTCAGCTCGATCTCGTGATGGCGTCGGTGGTCGTGGTGGGCGCGATCGGTTACGCGATGAACCGCGCGCTGGACGCACTCGAGGCCCGTTTGAGGCGCGGCCAGCCGTCCGCGTTTCGCGAGTGACAGAGATGTTTGCAGCCCGCAGCATCGACTCAAGGAGCGCATGATGAGCCTCGCCCTTTTCTCCCTTTTCGACCGTTCGAAAGCTCGCGAAGAATCCGTCGAAACCTCGTGCGATTGCAGCGCGCCCGCGGAATTTCGCCGCGCGGCAGTTGCGCGCCGCCGCGTGTTCTCTCGCGTCGACTGGCGCGGTGCGGTTCTGCCTGTCGTTGCGATTGCGATATGGTGGGCCGCGTCCGAAGCGCATCTCGTGAAGAGCGGCCTGCTCGTTACGCCCGCTCAAGTGCTTGCCACCGCATGGCAGCAGATTGTCAGCGGCTCGCTTTTGAGGGCGCTGTCCGCGTCGCTTGCACGCGAAGCCAGCGGTTTTGTGATCGGTACGTTGGGCGGTTTGCTGCTGGGCTGCGCGCTCGGCTTTTCGCGGGTCGCCACTCGTATGATCGGACCGAGCTTCGATACATTCAAACAGATATCGCTCTTCGCATGGATACCGCTGATCTCCGTGTGGTTCGGTCTCGGCGATGCCGCGAAAGTCGTATTCCTCTCGCTAGCCGCGCTACTGCCGGTCACCGCTCATACCTGCGACGGCATTCATGCAGTGCCGCGTGCCTATATCGAAGTGGCACGCGCATTCCGCTATTCGCGCTGGCAGCTGATTCGGGGCGTGATTATTCCAGCCGCATTGCCGTCGATCTTCACCGGCATTTATCTCGCGCTGATCTACTCGTGGCTGGCGACGCTCGGCGCCGAATATCTGCTTGTAGCCGGCAGCGGAATCGGTAATACGCTGATAGACGGCAGCGAGCAGTTCCGCATGGACGTGGTGCTGTTCGGCGTGATCGTGGTGGGCGTGACAGGGTGGGCATTGAATGCGCTGGCACGCGCTGCGGAGCGCGCTATTTTCGCGCGGCGCTTGCGGTCATCCGGCCAATGAACCGGCACTAGTAGCAAACATCAAGGATCGCTCATGACTTATTCGACTTATTCGACGGTGGCTGAGAGCCTCGACATTCTGCACGTCAGCAAGCGCTACACGCAACAAGACGGCGCACCGCTCGCCGTACTGGACGATATCAATCTGCGTGTACGCGCTGGCGAATTCGTCAGCGTGCTCGGCTCGAGCGGCTGCGGCAAATCCACGTTGTTGCGGTTGATTGCGGGACTCGACCGCGATTACAGCGGCGAGATTGCCGTGGCGGGACAGAAAGTGCGCGACACGTCGCTTGAGCGCGGCATCGTGTTTCAGGATCACCGCCTGTTTCCGTGGCTCACGGCATCGCAAAACATTCTCGCGGCGCTGCGCAATGCACCGCTCTCAGCGACTGAAAAGCGCGACGCGGTTGCCGAGCATATCGCGCTTGTCGGTCTTAAGGGCTTCGAGCATGCGTATCCGCATCAACTGTCGGGTGGGATGGCGCAGCGTGTGGCGATTGCACGTGGCCTCGTAAACCGGCCGCGAGTACTGTTGCTCGACGAGCCGTTCGGCGCGCTCGACGCGCTCACGCGCGGCCGTTTGCAGAACGAGTTGCAACGTATCTGGGAACGCGAGCGCATTACGATGATTCTCGTCACACACGACGTGGACGAAGCGCTTTATCTCGGCGACCGTGTGGTCACGATGGCGCCGCGTCCTGGCCGCATTAAACGGATCGTCGATGTCGGTTTGCCGCGTCCGCGTGAACGCAACCATCCACGCTTTGTGCGCCTGCGCGATGAGATCCTGGCAGATTTTGCGGAGCAGGACGACAAGCCGCGCGCAAACGATGCTGAAGACGATGCGCCGCAAGGCGGAACGCGTGTTGCGGTGGAGAGACCGCCAATCGGCGAATGGAGGCTTGCGTGGTGAGTGGCGCGCTGCGGTATTTCGGAGTTCACGCGGCGGCAACGTAGAACCGCAGATTGCCCGTTCACGCGATCATGGGGCTCTGCACTCTTGCATCGATGCACTACGACAGGCACGCCCATAACCAGCATGGAGCAGGCCTCGGATATCTGGTTGTCACCGAGTTTGGGACAACTGACCCGGTCCCCAAGCCGGGCATTATGGTGACCATCAATCTCCATACTGCCAGTTAACCTTGATGACGTTCCCACCGTGGTCCGCTGAGTCGCCTTCGAAGCAAATTGCACGATCCATCTTTACCGCCTTTTTATTTTTAAACGCACTATCCGCCACTGAGGTATGCGAGTCCAATTAGCAGTGCGCGGCGCGAATACCAGCGCCACCCGTCTTTTTAAGAGTCACAGATGAAGCGCGGCCTTGGTCGATTGCCACCCGTCTTCAACGGTCTGCATGCCACTGTCGATGGCCTTGCCAGTTGCATCGGCGGCTGACCTGGCGCCCTGCTGCACTTGCTGGGTCATGCTGGCTGCTTTCCATTTCAATGCGTCCAAAGCCGAAGAGGCTTCCTTCTGCACCATATCTACTGAATCGATGACGACCCGCTGACCTTCGTCGATTTTTGTGATCACCACTTTCCTGCTGGTCTGATATACCTCGACAGTATATTTCTGACCCGCGGCCATGGTGTCCACTACAAACGTTTCCCCGACCTTGTATGTCCTGGTCGCTATCATCTTGCCCGCCTGCCACGTTTCCACCACGATATGTCCGGCGGCGTTGTAGACCTTGATGACCGCCTCCCTGGCGGCGTTCGCGTTGGCGTCGAGCCACTGCAAGCCTTCAGCCAGAACATTGCGGCTGCACTCGGTCATACCGCGCGGCCGGAAATAGCTGAAGGGTTCAACTCCGCACAGGAAGCCCGCCTTCGAATCATGCACATACTTGCTGATCAGGCCTAGCACGTCGTCGGCCGCTGTGGCCTCCCAAGCCTGAAGACGCCACGTTTCGGGCTTCACCATCTGGCCGTAGACTGTTCCAATGATCTGAAGTGGACTCTCTTCCCCTAACACCAGACCCGCTGCCGCCCGACGGCTGCGCAGTGCCTTTACTTCCTGCGCCATGCTCGCATGGCCGAGGAGTTGGTGGCCGATATCAGAACTATTGTCGGGTGTCCTGATGCCTCGCCGGAACATCGTTCCGTACGCCGAATACAGCGCCTTCATATGCGCGTTGACCACGTTCTCGGTGGGGCCGCTGGCTGGCACTGCGCTCATGTAACGCGTGAAGGCCGCGTCGGTCTCCGGATCTACGGCAAACTGTTCGCTAAACAGCGCCCTTTGCTTGGGATCGTTTGCCATGTCGTTATAGGCCAGCAAACGCGCCCCGGCTTTTGCCGCCTCGCTCATCATGTCCCGCAACGGAATGCGGGCAAGGTTGTTCGAAAGCCTCTGGTCAACCGGCGCATAACCGCCGCCGACATCTGAATGCACTCCCGGATAAATGGTCTCGGTCCAGTTGGGCATCAGTATCCCGTGTTGCCGGATCAGGTCAACAGGGAAGGAAAAGCGCAATTCGTGCCCAGCGACGTAATGTACGCATCGCTCGACTGCCCCCGGAACCTTGAGATTTTTCTCCGTGAAGACCGAGTCCATATTCGCCGATGGCACGCCGAAGGACGCCACCGTGTCGAACAGTCCCATGAATTGGATACGGACCGGAAAGCCCTGATAGGTCAGTTGTCCCTGTTTGTCTGTTTTGCATTCGTTCAGGAAATCGTTGGCGAAAGTCCGCGCCAGTGCCGCTCCGCGCGAAAAGCCAAAGACCGACAGATTGATCATCTTGATCAGACGATGCGCCGCCAGTGCTTTGCTAAGTTCCCCCAGGCTTTCACCCTTGCTTTGCTCGGCATAGGCCTTCGTCGTCGCGTTCAGCTTCTGCGCGTTGTCGAGCAGGACCATGCGCAGTTTGTCATTGACGTTGTGTTTTCCGAAGTCAGTCCGTCGGGTTCCCCCTGCGCCGCCCACTCCGCCAGCTACGTTGTCCTGCGTTGCGGTCCACGCGCCGTCCAGCCAGTCGGTTGCCGTGCCGTTAAAAGGCGTACCCACGCCGGATATATAGATGGGGTAGTTCGGCTTTCCATTACCAACCAGCAAGGCCGCCGCACGGTACATTTTGGAGGGATTGGCCGACTTGTTTTTCGGTTCGTCGGCTTTCTGGTTATTGCCCGTGCCATCAAAGAAAAGGCTGATATTGACGACGTCCGAACAATCCTGCTTCGGGCTTGGGGGACTGTTCGGGACATCCCGGTTGCCGGAAAGCGCGGATTGCAACTGCTCACTTGCCATGATGGTTGCTCTCTTCAATGATCCGGCTTCCGCGGGGCGTCATCTCGGGTATGTACCTGTCGAAAACAAACTCGGCCGTGTCATCCGGATAGATGTTTACCGCCAGATACCGCGCATCAGCTGGAATATGATCCCTGGTGAGATTGATGGTATTTTTCATAGCAAATGTCTCGCCGGAGCCCGCATCACGCCAAGTCAGAGTTTGTTGCCTGAACGGAACAGTGATGCCCGTGATCATGCCGTTCCCGCCGTAAGCATTGGCGACGCCGATATCAGACCCATTGAGCGTGACATCGAATATCGGGCGATCCCGGTAGCTGTACAGCACAACGGACAGCACAATGTCATTTTTCATAAACAGTCTCACTTTGTGGTTTTCATCACGGCACGCAACCAAGGGATAAACCGGGCCGAGCGCAAGACATCGGATCAACGTTCGACGGGTTGGATTAAAAAGCATCAGTTCCTCGTTCCGGTTTCAGGTCGAATTAGATGAGTGGAGCTTTTTTTGGTGCGAGGTATACATTCACGGAAATCGCTCCAACGCTTCTGCCAGGCTGATCGGACTCTCTCGAACACTTTCCAGCAAGCCCACGATCACGCGGTTCTCGTACACCTGATTACCGTAAATCAGCGCAGCCCAGATGTAGTTAATGATGTCCCTCATACCCAGCAGGTGCAGCTGTGCCTCCGGCAGATGTTTTTCCACGCAGGCGTATCACTCTGTCTCAGGTATGGCAGCGAGTAGCTCGGGCTTGGTGGCGTTGATGTAGCCAAGGATATGATCCGGCACACTGGCTTCCACCAGCATATCGACCTGCGTTTGCGTGAGCCTGAGAGGAAGCCTTGCTTTGCGCCAATTATGCGGAAGCCAGGTTCATGGGGGTATCAGACCAGCGTCGGATTTCTGCAGGATTGATAGGAAAAAGCATGCAGAAAATTCAGATTGCGATGCGGCATCGCGACCGTCGGCCAGGAGCATCGCCCCGCGGGCAGTTGCGTATGTCCGGCGCAAGAAAAAGCCCGCGCGGGGCGGGCAAAAGCAGTCGTGCGCTAATCGCGGAAAGTCGATGAAGGTTATTGGACAACGTCCCGAGAGCGGGCGAGCAGGACGTCAGTCCACGATATGGGCCGCGGACGCGGAGCCATCCGCCAATCCCGAGGAAAGAAATGATCCGCGAAAAAGGGCAACCCGAAGTCGCCCAAAAGGTTCCTCACCGGTGCACGGTGCGCGCTTGCACCTTGGCCTATTGACGGCACCACCGCGCCAGAGGATCACGACAACTGCCGTGATTACTGCTGCACCCCCCAGCGCCGCACCGTAACCCGCTCCAGCGTATCGAACACCAGGTGCTCGATCAGCAGTCCGATCACAATCACCGCAGCGAGCCCCGCGAATACGCGGTCTGTGTAAAGCTCATTGCGGTTCTGAAAGATGTACCAGCCAAGTCCGCCGTTGCCCGAACTCGCGCCGAACACCAGTTCTGCTGCAATCAGCGTGCGCCAGGCAAATGCCCAGCCCACACGCAAGCCCGCGAGAATCGACGGCAACGCGGCCGGCACGAGAATCAGCAATACATGCCGCATTCCCGTCAGGCCATAGTTGCGTCCGGTCATGCGCAGCGTGGCCGGCACCGATTGAAAGCCGGAAAACGTGTTGAGCGCAAGCGGCCACAGCACGGAGTGCACGAGCACGAACAACAGGCTGCCCGTGCCAAGGCCGAACCATAGCAACGCAATTGGCAACAGCGCGATGGAAGGCAAGGGGTTGAACATCGCGGTCAGCATCGACAGTAAATCGCGGCCCACGCGCGTGGACACCGCAAGCGATGTCAGCACGAACGCAAGCGCCGCGCCGAGCAGATAACCGCGCAGCAGTACCGACATCGACACGGCCGTCTTCTGCAGCAATTCGCCGGACCACACGCCCTGCACGAATGCGCTGAACGTCGCGCCGAACGTGGGCAGCAGCAGATCGTTGTTGACCATGCGCGCCGCAATTTCCCATGCAGCGATCAGCACCAGCGCAATCAGCGTCTTGCGTAACCAGGTTTGCGCGAAGACGCGCTTGCCGAGCGGCAGCGGCGCTTCGAGAACAAGTTCACCGAGCGGTTCGAGCGGGCGTTCGTATTCGTCGCGAACCGGCGGCAACAACGTAGCGGGCGAACTCATTGCACTGCCTCCGTCTCGTCGAACAACAGATGATGAATACGTGCGACGCTGCGCTGGAAATCGCTGCGCCCAAAGCTGTCCTGTGAATACTGATGACTGTTCAACTCCGCACGCACACGGCCTGGATGAGGCGACAGCAACAGGATGCGGTTGCCCACCACGAGCGCCTCTTCGATTGAATGCGTGACGAAGAGCAGCGTGAAATTCACTTCTTCCCACAGGCGCAGCAATTCCTCCTGCATCTTGCGGCGCGTCAATGCGTCGAGCGCGGCAAACGGTTCGTCCATCAGCAGCACGCGCGGCTGCATGGCGAGTGCTCGCGCGATGGCCACGCGCTGCTTCATTCCGCCCGACAACGTATGCGGATAAGCGTTCGCAAACGCGGCGAGGCCGACTTTCTCCAGATAATGCAGAGCACGCTCGTTGGCCTCCGCGCGAGAGAGCTTCTTCGCGACGCGCAGCGGAAAGGCCACGTTTTGCAGCACTGTCTTCCACGGCGGTAACTGGTCGAACTCCTGGAACACGACAATGCGGTCGGCGCCCGGGCCGCGCACGATCTGGCCGTCGAGCGAAATGGTGCCCGACGCCGGCTCGATGAAGCCGCCCACCGCCTTGAGCAGCGTCGACTTGCCGCAACCCGACGGTCCGAGCAGCACGAAGCGGTCGCCGCCTAGACGTCGAAGCTGACGTCGTGCGTCGCGCGGACGATGCGCTCGCGCGTCCGGTATTCCAGGCTGACATTCTCCACCGCGAGCAGCTTTTCGCTGACGACGGGGCCGCTGCGCCCGGTGCGCTCGGTGCGGTCTGGAAAGAGAAGCGTAGGATTAGCCACCATCGGATCGCTCCCAAGATGTGGATTGCGCGGACCCGTCAGGCACTCGCTGCACTCCGTCGATGTTAAAAGCGCGGCGCGTCATGTTCAGCTGCCTGCGGCCGTTGCGGGGTCGTCGAAGAAATAGTCTTTCCACGACTTCGGTTCGTTTTTGATCGCACCCACGCGATACATGAATTGCGCGAGCCCCAATGTGTTTTGCGGCGCGATCTTGAACTCCACTTGGGGATTCCTGATGATCTTCAGCAGTAGCGCACGGTCGATTTTCGATTTGTTCGTGCGCACATAGATGTCGGCCGCAGCCTCCGGGTTTGCGGCGATGAATCGAGACGCGTCGCCCAGTGCATCGACAAAAGCGCGGTAAGTCTTCGGATTGCCGTCGCGGAATTTTTCGGTCGCGTAGAGCACCGTTGCCGAACTCGGCCCGCCGAGCACATCGTACGAATTCAGCACGATATGCGCCTTCGGGTTCGCTGCGAGTTCCTGATCCTGAAACGGCGGATTGCCGAAATGTCCGCTGATTTCCGTGCCGCCCGCAATGATCGCCGCCGCCGCGTCAGGATGCGGCAGTGCCTGAGTGTATTTGTCGAGGCGGTTGTATTCCTTATCGCCCCACCGCTTCGCCACAGCATATTGCAACACGCGCGACTGCACCGACACATTCACTGCGGGAACGGCGATGCGGTCTTTAGCGCCGAAATCGGCGATGGTCTTGACGTCAGGATTGTTACTCACCAGGTAGTACGGCAGATTGCCGAGCGAAGCCACGCCCTTCACATTCTGCTTCCCGTGCGTGCGGTCCCAGATGGTCAGCAACGGGCCCACACCGGCGCCTGCAATGTCCACCGCGCCTGACAGCAATGCGTCGTTGACGGCTGCCCCGCCGGAGAGTTGCACCCAATCCACCTTGATATCGAGGCCCTGCTTGCGGCCCTCCTTCTCGACGAACTGCTGATCGCGCGCAACGTTCAACAGCAGATAGACAATGCCGAATTGCTCGGCGATACGGATCTGCCCTTCGGCTCGAGCAGGCGCGGCTGCGCTCATGCCAGCCGCGCCCACAGACACGGCGAGCAACGTTGCAGCGAAAGGGCGGGCAAGCGACGACCGCGCGGCGGTCGAGTGAAACCTGGCAAACATCGGAACTCCGGTCGGCGAGAGGTGTGAATTGTTTGAGTTGTCTGCTATAGCGGTACGCTCGGCGCGCCGGGCGTTATCAGAACGGCACATCGCCTTCAATCGTCGTGCGATAAAGCTTGCGACGCAGATGGTCAGGCGTGCCCGCCGCGAGGTGCATCAACGAGCGGTTGTCCCAGAACACCATGTCGTGCTCGGCCCAGCGGTGCCGGTACACATGCTCGGCACGCACGCTATGGGCGAAGATTTCGTCGAGTAATTGCCTGCTCTCGTCTTCCGGTAAGCCAATCACGCGCGTCGTGAAGTGTTCGCTCACGAACAGCGCTTTGCGCCCGGTCTCAGGATGCGTGCGCACGATCGGATGGACCACCGGCTTCACTTGCGCGATCTGCTCGGCCGAGAGATTCGGCCGCCACGGGCTGCGTTTTTGCAACTCGGCGTATTTCGCGAGATACGTGTGCTCTGCGGAACGGCCTTCCACCGCGCTGCGCAGATGCGCGGGCAACGTGTCCCACGCAAGGTGCATGTTGGCGAACAGCGTGTCGCCGCCTTCGGCCGGCAATTCCTGCGCGTGCAACAACGAGCCGAGGCTCGGTTTTTCCTTGTACGACAGGTCCGAATGCCAGTAGTGGCCGGCGTCGCCAAGACCGATTGGCTGCCCGTTTTCGACGATGTTCGACACCACCAGCACTTCCGGATAGCCAGGCAACTGGAACTGGTGCAGCACGTGAATCTGCAGCGGACCGAAGCGGCGGCTAAATGCAATCTGCTCGTCGGGTGTGATCCGCTGATCGCGGAACACCAGCACATGATGGTCGAGATGCGCGCGGTGAATGCGCGCGAAGTTTTGCGGGCTGAGCGGCTTGCTGAGATCGAGCCCGAGCACTTCGGCGCCGACGGGGCCGTCGAAAGCGCGAATCTCGATGTGCTGATCGGCAATGGCGCCGCCGGCGTCGTGCGCGGCGGTGGGAGCAAAGGCTGTTGTCACGGGAAACTCTTCGTATCTGTTCGCGGAACGCCGTACAGGCGCAGTCAGATGAATGTACCGGCGCACGCGCGCGAGGACAACGAAGCAAATCCGATACGGTTATCTGCTGGAGTGATAAACCCGATGTTTTAACGCGCGAGAGCCCCGCGCGGGCGTGTGTTTGCGCTGTGCGTCACAGTCGTCCGGGACGCGGATCGGGCACGAAACCGTCGCGATTGGGCATCGCGACGCGCGGTAGCGAAGCCGCGTCCAGCCGCGTATCGGCGGGAACGATGCCGTTGCGGTTCAGCAGGAATGCACTGACGGCATAGACCTCGTCGGCGGAAAGGGATTCGGGCGCGTTGTAGGGCATCGCACGGCGGATATAGTCGAAGAGTGTCGTTGCGTAAGGCCAGTAGCTGCCTACGGTGCGCCTTGGCTTTGCGCTCGCCAACGTGCCCCGGCCGCCCACCAGCGGATCGCCGAGACCGCCTTCGCCCTGCGCACCGTGGCACGCCGCACATTTCGCGGCGAACACATGCGCGCCGGTTGCAACGTCGCCGCTGCCCGCGGGCAGGCCGCGGCCGTCGGGCGCCACGTCGATGTTCCATGCGGCGATAGCCTGCTCGGTGAGCGGCGTGCCGAGATCGTGCGGTTGGCTTACATTGCGAGCATCGGGAGCAACCGATGAGCATGCAGCGAGCGCCATGATCGACACCAGCGCGACGCACGCTGAACGTACAGAAGTACCCGTTGGACGGCGCTCACGCATTGCGCACCTCGCCGCTGGCATCGACGCGCCATTGCTGGATCGCGTTGTAGTGGTACTGCGAATTCAGGCCGCGCGCGGCGACCAGTGCCGCGCGTGTGGGCTGCACGTAGCCCGTCGAATCGGTGGCGCGAGAAAGGATCGCGGACGGCGCGCCGTCCCAGCGCCAATCCGCCTCGAAGCGCGTCAGCGCGCGATCGCGTGCGACGCTGTCCAGACGCGCGAGCCGCCAGGACGCGCCGCCATCGGTCGATACTTCGACCTTGCGAATGGTGCCGCGCCCCGACCACGCAATGCCGCTGATCGGGTAATAACCATGCGTGGTGAGGCGATGCCCCGGCGACGGCCGCGTAATGACCGACTTCGCATCCATCTCGAACACGAATTGGCGCGCGCTGCCGTCCGCCAGCAGATTCGTGTATTTCGACGTCTCCTCCCGGGTTTGCAGCGGCGCGTCGACCACTTTTAGCCGCCGCAACCATTTGACGTTGGTATTGCCCTCGAATCCGGGAACGATCAACCGCAAGGGATAGCCGTTCTCGGGCCGCAAGCGTTCGCCGTTTTGCGCGTAGACCACGAGCGCGCGATCGAGTATGCGGTGAAGCGGCAGGCTGCGCGTCATGGCGGCGGCGTCCGCGCCTTCAGCGAGGAGCCATGGGCCGTCGTTAGTCTTGCCTTGCGTCGACACGCCGCCTACCTCTTCCAGCAACGTGGAAAGACGCACGCCCGTCCATTCGCAACACGACAACAAGCCGTGAGTCAGTTGCACGGGCAGACCGCTCGGACCGTTCCACTCGCTGCCGGTGTTGCCGGAACATTCGAGAAAGTGGATGCGCGACTCCGCGGGCAGCCGCAGCAGATCGTCGATTGTGAACAGCTTCGGCGTGCGCACGAGGCCATGAATCGCGAGGCGGTGCTGATCGGAATCGATGTCTGGCACGCCACCATGATGACGTTCGTAGACGAGCCCGTTGGGCGTAATGGTGCCGAAAAGATCCGCGAGCGGCGTCATCGACGAGGCCGCGCCAGGCAGCGGCCATGCGCGTGCGCTCCGGCGCACCACATCGGCCTCGCGCGGCGACGGCACGCCGTACGGATGATCGAGTACCGGCGCGCCGGGAGTGCGGCTCGACGGTGCAACTTCGAGCGGCCGCAGCAGCTCGCCTGCGGCCGCAGCTTGCGACGCAACCAGACCGCCCGCGGCGAGACGGCCCAGCAGCCGGCGGCGGCTACGCGATGGCGGCAGATCGGGCGGCGTTTTGCTTGGGGTCATTGCGGCAGCGGCGCTTCATGGAGAAGTCGACGATGCTAGCAATGCGCGCCGCCGCGGCCAAACGATCAATCGTGATATGCATTGCAGCGAACGCAGGCGTGGCCGCTCTACGCCACCGCCGCAGGCGACGCCTTCACGAGATTGCGCAACGTGAGCCTCGCCTCCAACCCGCCGCCGGCGCGATTACGGAGTTCGAGCGTTGCATCCATGGCGAGCGCCAGTTGCCGCGCGATTGCGAGCCCAAGCCCGGTTCCGCCGGTCTGACGGTTACGCGACGCTTCGAGCCGGTAGAACGGCTGGAACACTTCTTCGAGCGAATCGGCCGGAATGCCGGGGCCGCGGTCCAGCACGGCGACGCTCGCCTGTCCATCGGGCAGCATGGCAATGTCGATCTCCGCGCTGCCGCCGAACTTCAGAGCGTTATCCACCAGATTGCCGACGATGCGCCGCAACGCCTGCGGGCGCGTCATTAGCGGCATGCCGAAGCGGCCCTGCAATGACACCGCCTGACCGGCATCTACATAATCGCAAACCAGACTGTCGAACAGCGCATCCGGGTCGATACGGCACGGCAATTCCGTTGCGCCGTGCAAGGTGCGCGCATACGTGACGCCCTCTTTGACGAGCGCTTCCATTTCCTGCAAATCCTGGCGCAGTTTGATGCCTTCAGATTCCGCGTCCATCATGTCGACGCGCAAACGCATGCGCGTAATCGGCGTTTGCAGGTCGTGCGAGATGGCCGCGAGAATCTGCATGCGTTCGGTGACGTACATCGCAATGCGTTCCTGCATCGCATTGAATGCACGCGCGGCGCGCGCGACCTCGGAAGGTCCGCTTTCGCTCAGGCGCGCTGCCTTGAGATCCGGGCCGAGCGCGTCGGCGGCGACCGCCAGATCGTGCAGCGGGCGCGTGGCCGTGCGCACGGCCAGCCAGCAGCAGCCGAGCAGTACGACGAGTTGCAGCAGCAGCACGAGCGGCAACCAGCGCGATAACGGCGCACCGGACATAGGGCGCATGTCTATGGTGAGCGGCGTGCCGTCGGTGAGCTTCAAGTGAACCTGCAGCCGTTCACGGTCGCCCGGGACCGCATTCACCGTGAGCGGATAGTTCGTGCCTATGCCCTCGTCAATGGATCGAGCGACGCGCGCCGACAGATTAGCGTCCACGGGCCCGCCGCTCACGCCCGGCCCGAGCATGAATTCGTAGCTGCGCCGCGCGAGACGCGGCAGCCACTGCGCACGTTCGTTAGCGGGCAGGTGGTCGAGCAGCGCGACGGAACTCGCGACCTCACGCTCGATGTAGCCCATCATCACGTTCGTCATGGTCTGGTCGCGCTCGGTCATGGTGAGCCAGAACGACAACGCCTGCGCGGAGGCGAGCCCAACGAACAGGATCACCGTCAACCTTGCGAAGAGCGTACGCGGCCAGTGCAGCGACGAAATGAGGTTCATTGCTGATCCTCGATCGCACTGACGGACGCGGAGAACACATAGCCCTCGCTGCGCAGCGTCTTGATGTAACGCGGTTCGCGCGCGACGTCGCGCAAGCGCTGACGCAGGCGGCTCACCATCAGGTCGATAGAGCGGTCGAATTGATCCGCTTGACGGCCTTGTGTCAGATTGAGCAGTTGGTCGCGTGTCAACACACGCTGCGGATTATCCAGAAACACGCGCAGCAGACGGTATTCGGCGCCGCTTAGCGCGACCATCGTGCCCTCGGAGTCGAGCAGATGGCGCGCCGTGGTATCGAGCCGCCAATCGCCGAATTCCAGCATTTGCGCAGTCTCCGTTACCTGCATGCCGGGCGGCAGCATGCGCGCGCGGCGCAGCACGGCGCGAATGCGCGCGAGCAGTTCGCGCACGGCAAAGGGCTTCGGCAGATAGTCGTCGGCGCCCATTTCCAGACCGAGAATGCGGTCGGCTTCCTCGTTGCGCGCTGTCAGCATCAGCACGGGCACCGCGCGGAACTTGCTCGCGCGCAACTCGCGGCATAGCACGAGACCGTCTTCGCCGGGCATCATCAGATCGAGCACGATCAGGTCCGGCGCGCCTTGATCCAGAACGGCGCGCATCTGTCGTCCGTTGGCGGCGAGCGAAACGCGCATGCCGTTCTTTTCGAGGTAGCCGGCGATCAGTTCGCGGATCCCGCGATCGTCGTCGACGATCAGTACGTGGTCGATCGTGTCCATCAATGGATCATCTCTTTTGACGTTTTACCTGCACCCGGCTCGCACACAGCATTGAACACTGCACCGGATGCGCCCATTCCGCAGCCGCGCCGCCCGCGATGAACGCGATGATTGCCAGCAGCCGCCTCATGCGTCCTCCACGACGGAAAGACTGGCGCCGTCGGAAAGACCGGCATCCAGCGTATACGGATCGATGCCCTCCAGGCAACCGATATTGACGCGCCAGAGCTTCGGGTCCTTGCGCGTTTGATGAAACGGATAAATACCGCAGTGCTTGCAGAAGAAGTGCTTCGCCACGCGCGTGTTGAACTGATACAGCGTGAGCGCGTCCTCGCCTTGCGTGATCGTCAACTGATCCGCCGTGAACGGCGGGCTCATCAGCGCGCCCTTGCGGCGGCACAAGCTGCAATTGCAGCGCGCCGCGGGAGCGACAGGCGTGTTCACTTCGAATTTGACGGCCCCGCAGTGGCAGCTTCCCGTCAGTCGATCGGTGTTCATGCGGACTCTCCTGATTGTGCAATGCCTGCTTTATAGCGCGTGGCCAGCGGCGATTTATGTCGCAATGTATCCGGGCTTGCGCCTGACACATAACATTGCACCGACGCGCCTGCAGTGGCCTCACAGCGCATTCAGAATGCCGGCCAGTGAGCGCGTCGCGGTTCGGTCAGACAAAAGCTCAAAGACGGGCGGCATCGACGATCGCATCCGCGAATGCTTTAGGCGCTTCCTGCGGGAGGTTATGGCCAACGCCGCCGCCAATGTTGCGGTGCAGATACTTGCCGGTGAACTTCTTCGCGTACGCGGCCGGGTCAGGGTGCGGCGCGCCGTTGGCGTCGCCTTCCATCGTGATGGTCGGGACCGCGATTACCGGCGCCGTCGCGAGGCGCTTTTCCAGTTCGTCGTATTGCGGCTCGCCTTTCGCCCGAGACGCCAGCGGTAGTTATGAATCACTACCGCCACGTGGTCCGGGTTGTTGAACGACTCGGCGGAGCGGTCAAAGGTTGCGTCGTCGAAATCCCATTTCGGCGATGCCGTGTGCCAGATCAGCTTGTTGAAGTCGTGACGGTTCGCCTGATAACCCGCCGCGCCGCGCTCGGTAGCAAAATAGAACTGATACCACCACGCAAGCTCCGCCTTGGGCGGCAGCGGCGCGCGGTTCGCTTCCTGACTGCCGATCAGATAGCCGCTGACCGATACGAGCGCCGCGCACCGCTCGGGCCACAGCGCCGCGATGATGTTCGCGGTGCGCGCCCCCCAGTCGAAAGCGCCGAAGACCGCTTTGTCGATCTTCAACGCGTCCATCAACGCAATGATGTCGACCGCGACTACCGCTTGCTGGCCGTTGCGCGGTGTGTCTGCGGAAAGAAAGCGCGTGGAGCCATAACCGCGCAGATACGGCACGATGACGCGATAGCCCGCTGCAACCAGCAAGGGCGTGACTTCCGCGAAGCTATAAATATCGTACGGCCAGCCGTGTAGCAGGATGACGACCGGAGCGTTGCGCGGACCCTCGTCCGCATAACCGACATTCAGCACGCCGGCGTTGATCTGCCGAACATTCGCAAACGAATCCGCACGCCCTGCCATTTTCGTGCCGCTCGACTGCGCGCTCGCCACTCCGCTCAAGCCCAACTGCATCAAACCGATCCCGGCAACGGTAGTGCCGAGCAAGCGGCGGCGTCGCGTATCAATCTGGTCGGACATGCTTACTCTCCTTTATATGAGCGAGTAGCAGGAGACAGCGGGACAAACTATTAACAGACTGGCGTTGCGTCTTGCGTATGCATCTGCCGATGCGATCAGGCGAGCCGCACCGCACAGGCGGCGGCTTTGTATCGCAATGTATATGCGGCTCCACGCGATACACAGCATTGCAATAGGCCGCTTCGCTGACACAAGCCAGATACCCGCCGCCGTTCTAATGCATCAACGACGGAATACGGGCAGCGCTCCTAACGCAGTCTTGCCGGCATTGCTGCAACTGCGGCGTGCTCCCCGGTCACCGGACGCCTTTTTACTTTATCCCTTATGGAGCACGACATGAAAGTATCCACGATCGCTTTGGCTTTGGCTCTTTCCGCTACCACTCTTTCCGCTTTTGCCGCGAATCCTTCCGCGGTTGCGATGAGCAATGTGGACGCGCAGCAAACGCACCAATGGGCGCCGACGCAAAGCGCGGCGAAAAGCCGTGCCGAAGTGCGTCAGGAACTGGCTCGCGCGACGAAGAGCGGTGAGATCGCGTCACTGAACAAGCTTTATCAGGGCAGCTAAGCGTCAGACTCGAGATCAACCTGTACCCACTCATCTATTAACCGAACTTCGATCATGAACTCATCAAACAAGGTGCTGTACACCGGCAAAACCCACACCACCGGCGGACGCGATGGCGCATCGCGCAGCTCGGACGGCAGGCTCGACGTCAAGCTCGGTTCGCCCGGCGCGTCGGCGACCGGCACGAATCCGGAACAGATGCTGGCTGCGGGATGGTCCGCGTGCTTCATCGGCGCAATGGGGCTCGCTGCGAAGAAGCTGCAAGTCGCGCTGCCCGCTGACACCGCCGTCGACGCGGAAATCGATCTGGCGATGAACGACAGCGGCTATTTCCTGCAGGCGCGGCTGAACGTCAGCCTGCCCGGAATCGACCGCGAAACCGCGCAGGCGCTCACTGAGATCGCCCATCAAACGTGTCCGTACTCGAAGGCGACGCGCGGCAATATCGATGTCGTAATCGCAGTTGTTTGAAACTGCCCGCAGTAATGTAGCGTCGCGACGCCGCCACTCTTTCCGGGTGCGGCGTCGTTATATTTGCGCGGTCGTTGAAGCGATAATGCTTGCACCATCACCCCGGTCGAGCATGAGGGAATCGCCATGGACCGAATCGACGCGATGAAAGTTTTCATCGCCACGCTGGACGAAGGCAGCCTTGCGGGCGCGGCCCGCCGGCTAGGCCGCTCGCCCGCGGCCGTGAGCCGTGCGATTGCGTTCCTCGAAGCCCATACGGACACGGCGCTGCTTCATCGCACGACGCGCAGCATCAAGCTCAGCGAAGCGGGCAAGCGTTACGCGTCCGCCTGCCGGCGCATCCTGACCGACCTGGAAGAAGCTGACATGCTCGTCGCGCACGAACGCTCGGCGCCGCGCGGTCTGCTGACCGTGACAGCGCCCGTTGCCGCGGGCGAAGACCTGCTGCGGCCAATCGTCGACGAATTCATCGAACGCTTTCCCGCAGTTTCGATCCGCCTGCAATTGCTCGACCGGCCCGTGAGCCTGATCGACGAAGGTATCGACGTGGCGCTGCGCATCGCGCATCTCGCCGATTCGACGCTCGTCGCAGTCCCCGTGGACGAAGTCAGGCGCGTCGTTGCTGCTTCGCCCAGGTACGTTGCAAGGCATCCGCGCATCAAGGCTCCCGCAGATCTCGCGCAGCACCAGATCATTTCAATGACGCACTTCGGCGTCGACTCATGGACCTTTCCCACGTCGAGCGGCTCGCCGATACCTCAGGTCGTTCAGTTCACGCCGCGCTTCATGGTCAACACGATTCGTGCGGCCGTCGCCTCCGCTGTGGCCGGTCACGGCGTCACGCGCATGCTCCTGTATCACGTCGCCGAGGAGGTCAAAAAGGGATCGCTGAAAATCGTCCTGCCCGACAGTGAGCAGGCACCGCTGCCAGTTCATCTGCTCACGCCCCACGGACGGCTTTCGGTTCCCAAAGTGCGCGCATTCGTCGACTTTGCCGCGCCTCGCCTGCGCAAGCACTTCAAAATTCTCGGCAGTGTCACCGGCCCGAATTGAACCGCCTGGCGGAAGAATATCGTCCGGGTGCCGTGGATTCTCGCGCGATACGACTCAATCTAGACTGACTGGACTCAGAACCGTCGCATCATCGCGCGGAGGACCACATGAACCAGACAGCCCTCTCCCCATTCCCTTCCGGACTGCAGCCCGTGCGGCCAGGCTACGCCGAACGCAACGAAAACTACTGGCGGCGCAATCTGGTTGTCTGCGTGTTCGGTTCATTCACCACGCTAGTGAGCCTGAGCATGTTGCTGCCGTTCCTGCCGCTGTATGTGCAGCAGCTCGGCGGCTCGTCGCAGTCGGCAGTTATTGAATGGTCGGGCATCGCGTTCGGCGCGACGTTCCTCGGAACCGCCGTTACCGCACCGCTGTGGGGGCGGCTTGCGGACCGCTACGGCCGCAAGCCCATGCTGGTCCGCGCCGCTGTGGGCATGGCCGTGGTCATGTCGCTGATCGGCGTCGCGCATACAGTGCATCAACTCGTCGCGCTGAGGCTGATTGCGGGACTCGTTGGCGGTTATGCGTCCGCGTCCACCGTTATGGTCGGCACTCAGGTGCCGCGCGACCGCGCGGGCTGGGCGCTGGGGATTTTGTCGACCGGCGCGCTGGCGGGCAGTCTGATCGGCCCCTGGTCGGCGGCGTGTTGCCAGCGTGGCTCGGCATTCGCGGCACGTTTTTCGCCGGAGGAGCCATGATCGCGGTTGCGGCCCTGCTGACCATCTTCGTCGTCAAAGAAGATTTTCATCCCGCCGACGCCGCCGCCCGCAAGGCCACCAGCGCGATGCCGTCAGCCCGCCGCACGAACTACGCGATCGTCACGGCGCTCCTCGCCACCGCGATGATGGTGCTCCTCGCCAACATGTCGATCGAACCGATCATCACCGTCTACATTGGCGGGCTTGGCGTGGCGCCCGAGCACATTACGCGTATCGCCGGTGTGGTGATGGCGTGTTCCGGGCTGGGCAGCATGTTGACGGCGGCCCGGCTTGGCGCACTCGCCGACCGCATCGGCAGTTGGAACGTGATTGTCGCGTGTCTGGTCGTGACCGGCATCGCGATGATTCCACAAGCCTTCGTCACCGAATGGTGGCAACTCGGCGGCTTGCGAATGTTGATGGGCATGAGTCTCGCCGGTCTTCTGCCGGCTATCTCGAAGCTTGCAAGGCACTCCGTCGACGAAAGCAAAACCGGTCAGATGCTCGGCTATCTGCAATCCGCGCAATTCAGCGGTCAGGTCATCGGGCCGGTGATCGGCGGGCAGATCGGTGTGTACCTGGGATTGCATTCGGTGTTCTTCGTGACGGGCAGCTTGCTGATTGCCTGCGCCGGTCTCGCGCAATGGGCGCGCAAGCAGCAAGACCGCGGAATGCAAGCGCGTTAGCCAGACGGCGAACATTCATTTCGGCAAATCGCGAGCCCCCGGCATCGCTTTGTCGCGATCGGTGCGGCTCCCTAATGTGCAACTCCGCCAGTGTTGTCGTCTCCAATTACTCCGAATTCCACGGCTGTCTTCACATAGAACAGATGCACGCCCTCGGCGCGCAAGCGCTCGAACAATCTGCCCGATTCTTCGCTCGTCACCGCCATCACGATGGACAAGGGCTGATCGCCCAGTTCGAAAAAGTGCGAAGAGTGCACACGGCGATGGTGGCCGATACCCTCGCTCGCCGGTATCACGGTCGCGCCGCGCAGGCCGAGTTCGCCGGCCAGATGGATGAGCCAGTCGGCAAGCGGCTTGCCGCGATGACGCCGATCGTGCTGGGTGAAAAAAGTGATCTGGTAGCCGTTCATGTCGATGTCTCCCCGGCGCTGTGCGATGCCGTTCAAGCCACTGCGAGGAAGCGATGCCGGCTGGCGGGCTCGCCGGCGCTCATCGGGCACGGACGCCGGTCGTCCGCGCCGCCTGTGCCGACTGAGCCTCCAGGGTCGCACGGCGCTGCATCCGGTGCCGGCCACGCGTCGGCGCCTACCAGCGGCACGAAACTTACTTCGCCGAGCGAGCAACTGCGATAGTCGTCTTCGCCGCGGCGGACCAGTTTGACGAGCCGCTGATAATGCCGCTCACGGCCAACCGGCATGACGATCCTGCCGCCGATAGCCAGTTGTTTTCGCCATGCCGCTGGAATATGCGGGCCGCCCGCCGCCGCGATGATCGCGTTGTACGGCGCGTGTTCCGCGAGGCCTGTCGTGGCGTCGCCAAGATGCACGGTGACGTTGGATATATTGAGCCGCGCGAGGATGTCGCGGGCCGTGGCGACAAGCTCCGGGTGACGCTCGATTGAATAAACATGCGCGGCAATGGCCGCCGCGACGGCAGCCGCGTAGCCGGAACCGGTGCCCACGTCGAGCACGATGTCGTCGGGCTGTAGTTCCGCGGCCTCGATCATCGTCGCGACAATGGCTGGCTGGGAAATGGTCTGCTCGTTGCCGATGGGCAGGGGTCTGTCCTCGTATGCCAGAGCGCGAAGATAGTCGGGCACGAAAGCCTCGCGCGGCACGCGCCGCATCGCGGCCAACACCTGCGGATCGCGAATGCCGCGCCGGACGATCTGCCGCTCGACCATCCGCTCGCGGGCCTCGTTGAAATCGGTCATCGCCACCTCCGTCTTGAGCCGGCGCCCGCCTGGTCGCGTGCCGCGTTGCAGCAGATCGCCGCGTCGCAGCACGCTGTCCGGCTGCAAGCAACGATACGTTGCAGGCGAATGCGGGACCTGTATTCAGTCTACGCGCAGAACGCGCCGGACAAAATCGGGTGGCGTCCTGCGCTCAGTCGGCGATCTCGGGTTCGACCAGTTTCGCTAGCTGCATCAGCGATTCCTGCCAGCCGAGGTAGCACATTTCGACCGGTATGACCTCGGGCACGCCTTCCTGAAGAATCGAGATCTCGGTCCCGCACGACACCCGGCGGAACGTGATCGTCGCGGACATCTTGCCGGGCAGGTTGGGGTCGTCGAAGTGATCCGTATAGCAGATCTTCTCGGATGGCACGAGTTCGAGATACTCGCCGCCGAACGAGTGGCTATTGCCGCTACCGAAGTTGCGGAACGACATCTTGTAGGTGCCGCCCACACGCGCTTCGAAATGGTGGACCTGGCAAGTAAAGCCATACGGAGGCAGCCATTTCGCCAGCGCGTCGGGTTCGAGGAACGCCCGGTAGACCCGTTCCGCAGGCGCGCGCAATACACGGTGGAGTTTGATGGTTCCGGTAGTCATGGTCAGCCTTTTAGTTGAGAAGTTGGACACACTGTTACGACGATCCGACTACAGTGGAATCGACATGGCTCGATCGAGAAAACATGAGTGGGCACGCGGTGTGGCTGGCGGCGTCGGGCCGTCCTCATCGTGCGAGAGGCGCGCTGGTGTTTTCCAAATTATGTCCAGGCAACAAGTGACGCGCGGTGTTCATGTGCCGCATGTTCGTCGCGAAAGATGTCCAGCCACGCGTGGCACGCTGCAAGTTGGCTTGCACAGCCAATGATCGGACCATCGGCCGATGTGGCTTGAACTGCGCTAGCCGGCAAAGTGCAACGAAAGCGAACAGCGCGCGCTAGATGCGCGGCAGGTCGTCAATGCATTTTTCGATGTGGCCATCGGGAACGTCCGTGTCGATCCCGTCGTGCCCGTTGGTGTGAGCGACGGCGACGATTTTCGGCCCGAGAAAGCGCGTGCCGCCAAGCGTGAAGAGGGACCAGACGGCGTCGCCGCGACGGATCGCGGCCACGACCTGCGGCACCTCGACGATCGAAGTGGGCGACAACCAGCTACGTGTTGCCGGATCGACAGCCGCCCAGCGCACGTGCGTGATCCGGTCGGTCGAAGGGTCGATACGCACAGCGTCGATACCGAATGTAGCCATGATATTTACCCCCAAGCACCTTGGCGAAGGCCATCGCACCATGATCTTCCAACGCGTTGACCGACGCAAGCGGCAGCGCGCCGACGCTTTCGCCGTGTGTTGAATATCGACCCATGACATGTGCAAGTCGGCGGGATTCGCACTCGTCTGCCGGCTGGTGAGCATGACTCATTGTACGTTGAGGCCGTACCCGGCTATCCGGCTATTCTGCTATCCCTATCCGGCGCGACGGGAACGATCGTTGCATGCGCCCTCGCATCGAAGCATTAGATTAGATGATTCCACCGGTCGCGAAAGGCTCACGTGCCCAGCAAGCATGCATTCAGTGTCAGCTTGACGCGGAGTATCTGGAAGGGCCGCGACGAGCTCTTTACGCCCGGGGAGGCCTCTCCAGGCCGGGCGCACTAATGGCGATGGCGGTGATGAATATCGGGGAAATGGGCATGCGAATGCGTGACCGGCAGATGGACGTGCGAGTGCGTATGCGGTTCGTCGCCGGAATACGGAAAGTCGTGCTCGTGTTGATGATGTTCATCATGACGATGCCGGTGCGTGTGTTCGAGTTGCTCATGACTATGTCGATGCTCGTGTCTTTCCCGCACGTGCAGCCAGATTCCGAGTGCCATCAGAAGAGCGGCGGCTGAGAAAGACAGATCGGGCAGCGCGGGCCAGATGACGAGCGAAAGCATCACGCCGAACAGCGGCGCGACCGAAAAGTAAGCGCCGGTACGCGCCGTACCAAGATGGCGAAGAGCGACGACAAACAATACGAGGCTAACGCCGTAACCGGCCAGCCCGGTCAGCATTGCCGCCGCCACGGTTCCAGCAGACGGAAGCGAAGCGCCGGCGGCGATCGCAATCGCGAGATTCACCGGACCGGCCACGAGGCCTTTAACGCACGCGATCACCATTGCGTCGTTCGCGGCGACCTTGCGCGTGAGATTATTGTCGATGGCCCAGCACAGACACGCGCCGACAATCAGCAGTGCCCCGACGGGCATGCCCGTCGATCCCGGATGCCACGACAGAATCACGCCCCCCGCGACGATCGCCACCATGCCGAGGAAGACCTGAATGTCGACATTCTCGCGGAAAATCGCCCAGGCAATGACAGCGGTTAATACCCCTTCGAGGTTCAGTAGCAACGAACTCGTGGCCGCCGGCGTGCTCGACAGCCCTAGCATCAGCAACGCCGGACCCGCGACGCCGCCCGTTGCAATTGCCCCGAGAAGCCATGGCAACTCGCCTTTGTTGATGCGATGGCCGGTGCTGGATCGCGAGCCGGGCGAGATCAGTAAACGCCATGCGATACCTAAACCGAGCCCGGCTCCGCTGCCGAGATAAAACAGTCCCGCAAGCATGAACGGATCGACGGATCCGAGCAACTCTTTGGCCAACGGCGTGGCGGCGCCGAATAGCGCGGCGGCGGTGAGAGCGACGCATATCGCGCCTTGTCCGGATTTCACAATCTAACCTTGAATCGTTGCAAAGGGCTGTTGGGCTGGCATGCATTCGGTGACCCGTGCGCCCGATTATGAGGCATTGCGACTGTCCGACGAATTGATCGACGAACTCGACCGCGCGGATCTGATCGTGATCGGCACGCCGATGTATAACTATGGGATGCCGGCCGCGTTGAAGTCGTGGTTCGACATGGTCATCCGGATCGGCAAGACGTTCACGTTCGATCTCGCACGCGGAGACTTTCCGCTTGAGCCAGTTATGAGCGGCAAGAAGCTCGTCATTCTGAGTTCGCACGGCGAATTTGGATTCGGCCCGGGCGGCGTGCGCGAAAAGATGAATCACCTCGAAACCCACATCCTCACCTGCGCGCATTATCTTGGCGTCGAGGAAAGCCACGCGATCAGCATCGGCTACCAGGAGCTCGGCGACGCGCGACACGAGGCATCGGTCGCGGATGCTTTTGGTGCGGTACCGGTACTGGTCAGCCGACTCGCGGGATGTCACAGCGTCAACGGGTGATGCACACACGCTCACTATCCGTGGCGCTAAAGGCGCTGTTTTTGACAAAAGAGCCGCGACGAGCCCCGGGAGGCGCGCACGGCTCCTTTCGGTAGAATGCATTCACCGTAACCGGGCCGCCTTCGCATGAAGGTATTTCGCGATGCGCAAGTTGCCACCGCTCAATTCGATCCGCGCATTCGAGGCCGCAGCCCGGCATCAGAGCTTTACTGCGGCCGCCGCTGAGCTGTCCGTGACCATTACGGCGGTGAGCCATCAGATCCGGCAACTCGAGGCGCGCATCGGTCACAAACTGTTCGAAAGAACAGGCGGTGCGGTGGCGCTCACGCCGGCGGGAAGAACAATCTATCCGCTGCTGAGAGACGGCTTCGACCAGATCGCTCAGGCGTTCGAGACTGTCAATTCCCGCATCGACGAAGATTCGATCCGGATCTCGGCCACTCGTGCATTCGCGCAGCGTTGGCTGATGCCCAGGCTGGCGCGCTTCAATGCGATTCACCCGGACGTCGTGGTGCATGTCCATGGCTCCGAGAAATCCGTCGATCTACGCGCGGAAGATATCGACCTCGCGATTCGCTATGGTCCCGTCGGCGCGGACGAGCAGAGTTCCGTGATTCTGGAGGACTGCTATATCGTGGTCGCCGATCGCGGCATGTGTCCCAAAGATCGTCCGCCGGTCATTGGGGACTTCCGCAAATTTCCGTTCCTCGCGTACAGGTGGGAAAACGGCGCGCTGAATGCGCCGGACTGGTCCGCGTGGCTTGCGCTCGTCGAACACGATCAGACGGTGGGGTCCCGCATTTCCTGGTACAGCGACGAAATGCTCGCGCTCTACGCCGCCGAATGTGGTCTGGGTCCGTTGCTGTGCAGCAACGTGTTGATCGACGAAGAACTACGCACCGGGCGCCTGCGCCGGATCGAAGGCCCGTCGCTGCCAGGGTTCTCGTATCGCCTCGTGCAAACGGCGTCGACGCGTCCTAAGAAAGGACTTCGGCTTTTCACGAAATGGCTTTGCGAAGAGGCTCAGTCGTTTCGGGACAGGTCCGCCGTGACCAGCTAAGCGGTCCGCTCCCGGGCAGTGGAAGAACCGATTTCCGATCGAACTTTGAAGTCTGGTACCCTGCGCCCTTTGCAACAGCTTGCATTCAAATCTCGATGGAAAACCCTTTCAACGATCGCGGCGTGTCGGTCACGCGCAACGCGCTCTCATCCGCTGGCCAGGTCTTTCCGCTGCGTGACATTGTCAGCGTGCAGGTCGTCACCGTGCAGAAGAACAAGGTAATACCCATCACCATCTCGGTGCTGGGGCTCGTCGGCGGGATTGTCGGCGGCGTATTGCGCGCGCCCGTGGGCATCGTGTGCGGCGTGATGTTGGCGGTTGTCGGCTGGCTGACCTGGGCGACGCAGGACATCACGCATCGTCTGATGGTGCAAACGGCCAACGGGGAACGCGAGGCGCTTTCGAGCGTCGATCGCGAGTTCGTCGAGCGCGTCGGCGCCGCCGTGAACGAAGCTAAAGGCACAGCCGCTTCTGCAGCTCAGAAAGTTTAAGTAAGTCAAACTGGGCCCGCGCCCGCGGGCTCACGCAACCGCGCCGGCAATGCTCGCGTCGATATCCCCGTCGATGCAATCGGGACGCCGCCGCTGCGCGTCGAGCCGCGCTCCAGGCCTTCACACATCTTTGCAAGTGCGCGCCGGTGCGCAGGTAGAGTCGCCGCTTCTGTTATCGCGCGTTCCCTTCCGCAGGCCTCGTGATGCGGCGCATGCCGCCGCATTGCGACATTTCCGCTCGCACTGTTGGCAACCGGTAAGAGCTGGTGCATTGTGCTGGCGCATTTTTATCGCGCCATCGCCACCGCTCTTTGCGTGCAGCGGCCGTATGCATTGCCTTCGCCAGGGACCGCGCTTTTGCGAGCGTGCCCCATGTCCCTGCTTACTGTCGATGCCGCGTGCCGGAACCTGCACCGTCACTTTTCCCGTTTCACCGCTGCCGCGCTGGTGGCCGCCGGCGCGCTGTCGACGTTGAGCGGCTGCTCGGTCACATTCCCGACTCCCACGCCGCCGGCTCCGGCTGTTTCGCTGATCAACGGCGGCAAGGACGGCGTGCTGATTCCTCTCCATGTGGAACGCGCCGACGAGGATCACGCGCGTCTCGGCCTGCCGGTCGAACTGGACGGCAAACCCGTCTACGTCGCGCTCGATACTGGCACGCAAGGTGTGCGTGTATTGAAATCGGTGCTGCCGGGTTCCGACTATGCGAGCGCCGCGCCGGCCAGCACGCTGCTGCTCGCGAACGGCGCGCAGGTTTCCGGCGCGGCCGTGAAATTGCCGCTGAGCGTCGCCGGATCGAAGGCGGTACAGATCGGCGCGCAGGCAGTCGACACCGTCAGTTGCCAGGCTGCCTCAAAACACTGCGTTGCGATGGACGGCTACAGCGGCGAATTCGGCTGGGCCTTCTCGGGGCTTTTCGGCGTGGGCGCCGCGCAACCGGACGACACCTGTTGCACACAGCCGCTGCGCGCATTGGCCGGCCGCATCGGCGAGCGGTATCTGGTGCACTCGAACTTCGCGAAGCCGTATCTGCTATTGAGCCCGTCGAGCGCAATCACGAAGGACTACACGATAGTGCCGATGACCGTATCGAAAGACGGCACGATGCAATGGCCGCGAGGCTGCATCAATGTCGGCGACAAGATGACGTTCTGCGCACCGCTGGTGTTCGCCACGGCCACCACCGGCATGATCCGCATTGAAACGGATACCGCGCCTAACTGGACCGGCGACGACAGCGTGGGCAAAGTGCTGATACAGGGTAACTACAACGCGGCCGTCGGTTCGGGTAACTGGGTGCACCGCTACGATGATGCGCAAGTCACCATCGTCAAGGCGCAGCCCGGCGCGAACCGCATCGTGATCGGTCTGATGGGCATGCAGAATATCGACGTGCTGTTCGATTTTCCGCGCGCCCAGTTGGGTCTTTACGCGAGCCGGGCGGTCGAGAAGCTCACGCCTTAAATAAAGCCTCAACACGAAAAGGCCGCTCGTCGTTCAACAGACGCCCGGCCTTTTTTCTCGCCGCTGCGGGAGTCACGCCATCCGCAGCGAAACAACGCAAAAGCTCAACCTAGACTGAGCGGATCCACACGCCAGATTTCGCGCGCATATTCGCTGATCGTTCGATCCGACGAAAACTGCCCCATGCCCGCCACGTTCTCGATCGCGCTCTCGGTCCACGCGCGCTTATCGACGAAACGCGCGTCCACTTCATTCTGCGCCTTCGCAAACGCGGCGAAATCGGCAAGCACCATGTAGTGATCGCCCCAGTCCACCAGCGTGTGGAAAATATCCGAGAAGCGCAAAGGATCGTCGGGCGAAAAATAGCCGCTGCGGATCTGATCGAGGGCCATGCGCAGTTCTGCGTTCTCCTCGTACACTTGCCGCGGCCGGTAGCCGCTCGCGCGCAGGTCGTCCACTTCGTCCGCCGTGTGACCGAAGATGAAGATATTCTCGCGGCCCACGGCGTCGCAGATTTCGATGTTCGCGCCGTCCATCGTGCCAATCGTCAACGCACCGTTGAGCGCGAGCTTCATGTTCCCCGTGCCGGACGCTTCGGTACCTGCCATTGAAATCTGCTCGGACAGATCGGCGGCGGGAATGATCAGTTCCGCGACGCTCACGCCGTAGTTAGGCACGAACACCACTTTGAGGCGATCGCCGATCAGCGGATCGTGATTGACCTTCTGACTCACATCGCTGATGAGCTTGATGATCGTCTTCGCCATCCGGTAAGCGGATGCTGCCTTGCCGGCGAACATCACGACACGCGGTACCCAGTCGCGCTCCGGATTCGCGCGAATCTGGTTATAGCGCACGATTACGTGCAGCACGTTGAGCAACTGCCGCTTGTATTCGTGAATGCGCTTCACCTGCAGATCGAACAGCGCATCGGGATCGAAATGCAGCTTTGTGTGATGCGCGAGCCTCTGCACGAGACGCACTTTATTCTGCCGCTTCGCTTCACGGAATGCTTCGACGAAGCTGCTATCGCTACGTAGCTCGCGCAGCTGCTCGAGCTCGAACAGATTGCCGCGCCAATGCGTGCCGATCCGCTGATCGATCAGCGACGACAGCGACGGGCTCGCCTGCGACAGCCAGCGCCGCGGCGTAATGCCGTTGGTCACATTCGTAAAGCGGTCCGGGTAAATACGCGCGAAGTCGGCGAAGATGTCCCGCGTCATGAGTTGCGAATGCAGCTTCGACACGCCGTTCACCTTGTGGCTCGCGACAATCGCCAGATACGCCATGCGCACACGCCGCTGACCGTATTCGTCGACGAGAGAAATACGGCGGATCATCTCTGCGTCATGCCCCGAATGCTCGCTCACATGCTTCAGAAAGCCGGCATTGATCTCGAAGATGATCTCGAGATGCCGCGGCAGCAGCCTCGACAGCATCTCGACGTCCCACGTTTCGAGCGCTTCGGGCATCAGCGTGTGATTCGTGTACGAGAAAATCTGCGTGACGTGTTTCCACGCCTTGTCCCACGGCAAGTGATGCACGTCCACGAGCAGACGCATGAGTTCCGGAATCGCCAGCACGGGGTGCGTATCGTTCAGATGCACCGCGACCTTTTCGGAGAAGCGCCCGAACGTGCTGTGCGTGCGCTGATAGCGGCGAATCAGATCCTGCATGGTCGCCGAGACGAAGAAGTACTCCTGACGCAGCCGCAGCTCGCGGCCCGCCGGCGTCGAGTCGTCCGGATAGAGAAGGCGCGACACGTTCTCGGACATGTTCTTCGTGTCCACAGCATTGCGGTAGTCGCCGCGGTTGAAGGCGCCGAGGTCCAGTTCGTCGGTGGCGCGCGCGGACCATAGGCGCAGCGTGTTGGTCGCGTCGGTTGCGTAGCCCGGAATCACCGTGTCGTAAGCGGTTGCGTTCACATGCTCGGTGTCGATCCATTCGACCTGATCGCCGCGCTGCACGGTGCGGCCGCCGAAATGCACGGTGTACTTGATCTCGGGTCGCGGAAACTCCCACGGATTACCCGCGCGCAACCAGTAGTCGGGCGCCTCGACCTGCTCGCCGTTGACGATCTCCTGACGGAACATGCCGTATTCATAACGGATGCCGTAGCCGAAGCCGGGAATGCCGAGCGTCGCCATCGAATCGAGAAAACATGCAGCCAGCCGGCCGAGACCGCCATTGCCCAGCGCGGCGTCGGGCTCTATGTCGATGAGCGCGTCCATGTCGACGCCGAGGCTCGCCAGCGCTTCCTTCATCTGAGCGTGAATGCCCAACGCGAGCAACGCGTTGGTAAAGGTCCGGCCGATCAGGAACTCCATCGACAGGTAGTAGACGCGCTTCACGTCCTGCTCGTATTGCAGGCGGGTGGTTTTCATCCAGCGTGCGACGAGCCGGTCGCGCACGGCGAGCGCCGCGGCGTGCAGCCAGTCATGCGGATGCGCAGTGACGGCGTCCTTGCCGACGCCGTACATCATGCGATTGGAAATTGAGCGCCGTAGCGCGTCGACGGTACTGTTGAGCTGGTCGAATTCCAGATCGACGGCTGTCATCGAAGCCTCCGGGAAAAAACGCTGCCGCATGCGCGAACCGCACAGATGACGGACGGGAGGCGCGTGCCGGTCAGGCGGGTTAAGAATCAGAGTAGGACATTTTACGACTCCCGGATGCCGGCGAGCGCGGGTGCTGGTCACGCACATGCCATGCCCGCTTGTCTGCGCGGCCACGTACACAGTCGACCGCTTTTACGCACGCCTACGGTGTAAGGCGCGCGTAGCCGGGCACTGCACGCGTGCATCGGGCAGATCGGAGCGGTGATGCCAAAGTGTGAAGGTGCACGCTGCAAGCGTGACAGGATGCGACGCAAATCACGTGACATATGCAATTATTCTTTTTAGCTCGTAACGTTCAGACGGCCGGAGAGGTGATTGAATCTGAAGCCTCATCTGCCCGGTGCTGACGACGTGCGCATCAAGCGAGTGTGGGTACGCGATGCCGCTGCGCAACGGGCGACCGCGCACGTCTACTTGAGCACGCGTCGCGGGACTGACAGTTAGTTGCATACACATGCGATTTCATACAGCTTACAGCGTACGCGTGCGCTGCAGGATTTCCGCGACTCTGTAACAATCGCTACATTCGCCGCGCGGCGGCCTTGGGCGTTCGTCCAACAAGCGCGCGCCCTTGCAGTTTGCACAACCTTGCCACTCGCGCGCCGCATGTTCAGATACGTGCCGCGTCGACACGCACACCCGACGAGCCACACCTTGTCCGACAAGCTGAGCGCGGCATCCGCGCCGCCCTTTCCCGCGGATGCTCCGATGTCCGCCGCCAACCGCCGTGCGATGGCGGCGATCATGCTCGCCGTCGCGCTCGCGACGCTCGACACGGCGATCGCCAACACTGCACTGCCCGCCATCGCCGCCGATCTGCACGCGGCGCCCGCTGCGTCGGTGTGGATCATCAACGCTTATCAGCTCGCGATGGTCGCCACGCTGCTGCCGCTTGCCGCGCTCGGCGACATCATTGGGCATCGGCGGATTTACATTGGCGGCATTGCGCTGTTTACGCTCGCGTCGCTCGCCTGCTCGATGGCGCCCACCCTGCCGATGCTCGCCGGCGCACGCGTGCTGCAAGGCCTCGGCGCGAGCGCAATCATGAGCGTCAATACCGCGCTGATCCGCTTCCTGTATCCGCCGCACCGGCTCGGACGCGGACTCGGCACGAACGCGCTGATCGTCGGCGTGTCCTTTGCGGTGGGCCCGACGGTCGCGTCGCTGATTCTCTCGGTCGCTTCCTGGCCGTGGCTGTTCGCCGTCAACGTGCCGCTCGGCGTGCTGGCGCTGGCTTTCGCATGGCCCGCGCTGCCGCACACCGAGCGCGGCACGCACAACTTCGATCCGCTCGCCGCGCTGCTCAACGTGGTGACGTTCGCCGCGCTGATTTTTGCGCTCGGCGAAGCGGCCCAGCGCGCATCGACGCAACTCGTGCTGAGCGCCGCTGCCGTTGCCGTGGTCTTCGGCCTGCT
The DNA here is from genome assembly GCF_032806925.1 of Paraburkholderia kirstenboschensis. Taxonomy (NCBI): domain Bacteria; kingdom Pseudomonadati; phylum Pseudomonadota; class Betaproteobacteria; order Burkholderiales; family Burkholderiaceae; genus Paraburkholderia; species Paraburkholderia kirstenboschensis. The sequence goes on from NZ_CP136512.1 coordinate 704,639, forward strand.
GCTGATTCGCCGTGAAGCCGGGCACCCGGCGCCTATGCTGCCGGTCGATCTCTTCAAGCGGCCCGTGTTCGCGCTGTCGGCGGTGACCGCCGTGTGTTCGTTCGCCGCACAAGGCCTGGCGTTCGTCTCGCTGCCCTTCTATTTCGAGGATGTACTGCACCGCAGCCAGGTTGAAACCGGCTTTCTGATGACGCCGTGGCCGGTCGTCGTCGCGTTGGCAGCGCCGCTCGCTGGCAGATTGTCGGACCGCTATCCGCCCGGCCTGCTCGGCGCCGTCGGGCTCGCGGTGATGTCGGCGGGCATGGCCTCGCTCGCGCTGCTGCCGGTGCATCCGCATGTACTCGATATCGGCATCCGCATGGCGATCTGCGGCGCGGGTTTCGGCTTTTTTCAATCGCCGAATCTGAAGGCGTTGATGGCGAGCGCGCCGCCCGAGCGCAGCGGCGGAGCGAGCGGCATCGTCGCGACGGCGCGGCTGCTCGGCCAGACTACCGGCGCGGCGCTGGTCGCGTTGAGTTTCGGGATCGCGGGCCGGCATGGGCCGACGCTCGCGCTCGGCGCCGGCGCCTTCTTCGCAGGCGCGGCGAGTCTGGCGAGCGGATTGCGGCTCCTCGCGCCGTCGCATCGGGCGGGCGTGCATGTGAAAGCGTCGGGGAAATAAAAACGGGCGCGCTATCGGGCAGCGCGCCCGTTCCCGTCAATTGATTACAGCTTGATAACCATTTGATGGCCAGCGTGAGCACGGCCTGACGGGCACCGCGCGATACCGCTTCGCTGCCACGTTCTGCATGCCGCGGCCCTCTTCGCGTGAGACGTCCCGCTCGATAGCCGCCTGAGCGGCACGCAATCAACGCGCGGCGAAGTACCCCTTCACAGCCGCGACAAACGTGTCGATGTCCTCACGCGACACATCCTTATGCGTGACGAACCGCGACGCGTACAACATCTGCGTGAGAATGCCGCGCTCCTTGAGCCAGGCTTCGAGCGGCGCGCAATGCTGTTGCGGGAACTGAGCGAACACCATGTTGGTTGCAACAGAATGGACCTTCACCTGTTCGATGCCTTCCAGACCCGCCGCCAGATGCGCGGCGTTCGCGTGGTCGTCGGCGAGACGCTCGACGTTGTGCTCCAGCGCATACAGGCAGGCCGCCGCAAGCACGCCCGCCTGGCGCATGCCGCCGCCGAGCACCTTGCGCCAGCGGTGCGCCACGTCGATCAGCGCCCGGCTGCCGACCAGAACCGAGCCGACCGGCGCGCCGAGGCCTTTCGAAAAGCAGATCGAAACCGAGTCGAACGGCTCGCACAGCGCCGCAACCGGCTTACCCGACGCGACCGACGCGCTGTACACGCGCGCGCCGTCCAGATGCACCGACAAACCGCGTTCGCGCGCAAGCCGAACCGCTTCGGCGACATACCCCTCCGGCAGCACCTTCCCGCCGATGGTGTTTTCCAGCGCCAGCAGACGCGTGCGCGCAAAGTGGTTGTCGATCGGTTTGATCGCGGCCGCGATCTTGTCGAGCGGGATCGAACCGTCAGCGGCATTTTCGAGCGGTTGCGGCTGGATGCTGCCGAGCACCGCCGCACCGCCGCCTTCGTATTTGTACGTGTGGGCCAACTGCCCGACGATGTATTCGTCGCCGCGCGCGCAATGCGCCATCAGCGCCGCGAGGTTACTTTGTGTGCCGCTCGGGAAGAACAGGCCGGCCTCCTTGCCCGTGCGTTCGGCAAGCGTCGACTGCAGACGCAGCACGGTCGGGTCGTCGCCCCAGACGTCGTCGCCGACTTCGGCGGCCGACATGGCCGCGAGCATCGCCGGAGTTGGACGGGTTACGGTATCGCTGCGCAAATCGATCATTGTGTGTCCCTATGCGTCTTTCGTGTGAGAGGCCATGACGGTCGGCCGGACTGCCGCGTCCGCCTGCAACGATTGCAACCGTTGCAACGGCAGGACCGGCGTCGGCTTGTGAGCCACACAGTGTATTCAATTTACGCGGCCCTCGCATGGCCGCGTGAAAGTCGGTAGGTCGATCCAAGCGGACGGGGCTCAGCCCGCGCACAGGTCGGACTCATGCGCGGCCCAACTGCGCTTACCCGCCCGGCCTGGGCAGCCACGCGAGCGGATCGACCGGCTGGCCGTTCTGACGAACCTCGAACTGGATCGACGCGACGCCGCGAGTATCCACGCCGACTTCGCTGATGGTCTGCCCTTGCGCAACCGCATCGCCTTCCTTGACGAGCAGCGTGCTGTTCTGGCCGTAAGCGGTGATCAGCGAATCGTCGTGCTTGATGATGATGAGCGGGCCGTACGCCTCGATGCCCGAACCCGCGTAGACCACACGGCCGGTGGCGGCCGCCTTGACGGGATCGCCGGGTCGTCCGCCGATCACGATACCGTTCGACTTGCCTGCCGCAAACGTCTTCAGGATGGGCCCCCGCAACGGCCATTGCAGCACGCCCTGCTGCGGCGCGGCCGCCGCCGTGGGCGCGGCGGGTGCCGTGGGAGCGCTCGGCGCCGCGGCGGCGGGCGGCGGCACAACGTTGCCGGACGCCATCGGCGGAGCAACGCGCAGCACCTGTCCGGGCGCGACGGCCGCATTCACCGGCAGACCGTTCCACGTCGCGATGTCCTGCGGCCTATGCCCATAAGCCGATGCAACTCCGGCAAGCGTATCGCCGGGATTGACGCGGTAGAAGCCTGCCGGCACGGGCACCGTGCTGAGCGTGGTGGCTCGGGATTGTGTGTTGCCGTAGAACGGCGTGTTGTCCCACGGCGCGCTCACGCAGCCGTTGAGTATTACGCCTAGCGCGGCAGTCGCCAGCAAACGGGTCCCCGTCAATTGCCATGGTCTCATCATGTGATTTGTCCTCGACATTTTTTGGATTCAAGCGCTTTTCATCGATCGTCTTGACCGTTGCCCGTAGCATTTGCCGTGCCGCTCGCGGGTTAGCGCGGCAGCCGCGCACATTACCGCGCTTGCGCAAACTTAAACACTGCCCGCGGCTTCCACCACGAGAATGCGCGCCGCGCCGATCGGATGCGCCACGTGCTCGGTGCCCACCGACGCATAGAACACATCGCCCGTTTCGAGAATAGCCGCCTGCTCCACGCCGTCCTGGCGATAGCGCATCTCGACGCGGCCGTCGAGCACGGCGAACACTTCTTCGCCGTCGTTCACGTGCCACTTGTAAGGCTGATCAGTCCAATGCAGACGTGTGGTGATGCCGCCCATGTTGGCAATGTCGAGCGCGCCCCAAGGGCGCGTCGCGGTGAAGCTCTTGCTGCGAATGATCTTCATGGTCGCTAAGGCACTCGGTAGAAAAGGCGCCGCTTTGCGCCGGTCGCAATCCGCCGTGGACACGGCGCACGCCGGGAGCTGCCGGCCAGCGTTTGGAGCGTCCATTATAAGTCGCGTGGCGCGCGCTCCACGCTCTGTCAGCGAGTGCCGGCCGCAATGGTGTGAGCATTGAAACCTTTGGACCCTCGCCTATACTCAACCTTGCTGCGCCGACGCGGCGTGGACTGAAACGACCGCATCCCGCATGGAGTCGACGATGAATAAAGCGACATTTCTCGCCGTGCAACTCAACGTCGACGACGTGGCCGCGTCGCCGGGACTGGCCGAATTGTTGAACACGCATCTGATTTTTGCCGCCGATGTGGCGGAGGCCGCCGACGCACTCGTGCAGCTCGCGAGCATCGCGGGACTGTCGGGCGGCGTCGAGGCGCGCGTCGAGATTCCCGCGCTGGCCATCGAGCGTCTGCGCGAGGCGCTCGACATTCTGAGCGGCTACGACGAATCGTGGCTGCTTGCGCTTGAACCGAGCCACGCGCTATTCGCGGACATAGGCCGGCAACGCACCCTGCATTGAGGCTGCGCTCGCGGAGGACATCCGCAGACAGTGCAACCCTGGCGCGAGCACGGCAACAGCCCACTCGCGCCGCTGAGCCATCGCTTTTCGCTCACCGCCCAATCCGCCAGTTAGCCGGAACGCTTTATTTCCGGCGGCGTCTGGCCTTTGGGCGAGTCAACTGGAGGCGCAAAACGAGCAGTTGGCCCGCATGGTCGCGCGCTCCGAAGCGCAGGCCAAACGGCTGCGCAGCGATTTGCAGCGGCGTAGCGCGCAGGAACAGGCGGCGTCGACCCGGCAGCATCAGGTGCGCAAGGAAGTGTCGCAGCTCGAGGCTCAACGCGTGGCCGCGCAGGCGCATCTGAACAAGGCACATCGGCAGATGCAGCAGCTCAATCTGACGAGCAACAAAGCGATTCCGCATTTGCCGACTCGTTGATCCGCCGGATTCCGGTACAAAGACGGTGCGCTGTGCAGCACGCCTGCCCCACGCGAGGCGTCGTCGAAGCGGTAAACGGCAAAACGCCGTCAAGGCAAAAACCTCGACGGCGTTTTTTCTGTCGGCGGCCACCTGTCAGTCAGGCGGCGCTTCTGCTCGGCTTCTACGCGAACGGCTGTCCGATGCCGCGCCGCTCGACTGCCCGATTAGTTGCCGAAATAAACCGAGCTACGATCGGTCGTGACCGCGCGGCCTGCTTGCGAGCTGCCGGCGGCAGGTGCGCCGTAACCGCTGTTCGCCACTTGAGCCGCGGCTTGCGTGGTGCCGTTCTGTGCATCGACACGCGCTTGAGCGGCTTGCAGGTTTGCGGGGTAATCGACATGGTCGCCGACCGGGTTGTAGCCTGCCTTCTCGAGCTGGACCAGTTCAGCGCGGACTTGAGCGCGCGTGACCGGCTGGTTCGATTGAGCAAACGAAGCAACAGGGGCAGCAAAAGCAGCGGCGGCGACGACTACGGCAGAGATAAGGGTCTTCATGATGTGTAACCTCCAGAACTTGTTGTGATTCGCTTCGGGCTTTGTTGTCCCTAGCGCTTGAACAGAAGTTTAGGAGCGAGAGCACCTAGGGGAAACCCCTAAAACGACGAAACTCTATTCCGGAAATTGCAATAGTCGGTGTCTGTATTAGGTCAGACTCGGAAACGCCGCTACGCGCAGCAACAATACTTCAACAAGCGTTTCAATCACCGCACCGCCGCGCGCGCCTTGCTGCACGCGCGCCGCAGCGCGGTTCAAACGCTTCAGCCCCAGTTCGCGTGGAAGCTGCCGGGCTTGTCGATACGCTCGAACGTATGCGCGCCGAAGAAGTCGCGCTGTGCCTGCACGAGGTTCGCCGGAAGCCGCTCGGAGCGGTAAGCGTCGAAATACGCGACCGCCGATGCGAACGCCGGCACCGGCACCCCGGCATTGATCGCGGCGACCACCACTTCGCGCAACGCCGACTGATAGTTGCTCGCAATATCGCGGAAGTACGGGTCCAGCAGCAAGTTCGCGATCGTCTTGTCTTTCGTGTAGGCGTCGGTGATCTTCTGCAGGAAACGCGCGCGGATGATACAGCCGGCACGGAAGATCTTTGCGATGGTGCCGAAATCCAGATCCCACTTGTACTCTTCCGAGGCCGCGCGCAATTGCGCGAAACCTTGCGCGTACGAGATCACCTTGCTGAAGTACAGCGCGCGGCGCACCGACTCAATGAACGCTTCGCGCTCGGCCGATAGCGGCTTCGCGCTCGGCCCATCCAGCACCTTGCTCGCGGCCACGCGCTGGTCCTTCAGCGACGACAGCACGCGCGCGAACACGGCCTCGGTAATCAGCGGCAGCGGCGCGCCGAGGTCGAGCGCATTCTGGCTCGTCCACTTGCCGGTGCCCTTCTGCGCCGCGCGATCCAGGATCACGTCGACCAGATCCTTGCCGGTTTCGTCGTCTTTCTTGCTGAAGATCTTCGAGGTGATTTCGATCAGATAGCTGTCGAGCTCGCCCTGATTCCACTCGGTGTAGACCTTGCCGAGTTCCTCGTTCGACAGGCCGACAACTTGCTTCAGCACCGCATAGCTCTCGGCGATGAGCTGCATGTCGCCGTATTCGATGCCGTTATGCACCATCTTCACGAAATGGCCGGCGCCGTCCGGACCCATGTAGGCGACGCACGGCTCGCCGTCCGGCGCCTTTGCGGCGATCTCGGTGAGAATCGGCGCAACCAGGTCGTACGCGTCGCGCTGCCCGCCCGGCATGATCGACGGACCTTTCAGCGCGCCTTCCTCGCCGCCCGACACGCCGGTGCCGATAAAGTGCAGACCGGCCTTCGCCAGTTCCTGATTGCGGCGGATCGTGTCGGTGAAATGCGTGTTGCCGCCGTCGATCAGAATGTCGCCCTTCTCCAGTAGCGGCTTGAGCGATGCGATGGTCGCGTCGGTCGGCTCGCCGGCCTTGACCATGAGCAGAATGCGGCGCGGCTTTTCCAACGACTCCACGAACTCTTCGAGCGTGAACGCCGGCACCAGCTTCTTGTCCGGATATTCGGCGATGAGTTCGTCCGTCTTTGCGCGGCTACGGTTGTAGACCGACACCGCGTGGCCGCGGCTCTCGATGTTGAGCGCCAGATTGCGGCCCATGACCGCCAGCCCCACCACGCCGATTGCCTGTTTGCCCATGTGAATTCTCCAGTGTCCAAAAGTGTCGTGACGCCGCGCCGGAAAGAACGTCGGCCGGACGTCGAGGGTGAAAGCATAAAAGAAATGCCGGTTTGCCGCTCGTTATCCGGCAAGCAACACGGCTTGCGCCCGTTCCGCGCGATCACTGCGCCTGTGCTTCGCGCTTTCGGAACACGAGGCTGAAATTGTTGGCCGGCATCGCGACCGGCTCGTCGCACGCAAATCCCTCCGATGCCGCGAGCGCCATGACCGCTTCCATGTCGCGCACGCCCCACGAGGGATCGCGGCTTTGCAACTGCCGGTCGAAAGCCTCGTTGCTCGGCGCCGTATGCGCGCCGCCGCATTTGTAAGGGCCGTACAGATACAGTACACCGCCATGCGCGAGATGGCGGCTCGCGCCCGCGAACAGCGCTTGGGCCGCGCTCCACGGCGCAATGTGAATCATGTTGATACAGACCACCGCATCGAGCGCGCCCACGCCCCAGTCGGCCTGATGCACGTCGAGCGCCAGCGGCGCACGCACGTTCGGCGGCGCGTCGTGCGCGATCCATGCGGCAATCGACTCGCGCGCTTGCGGGTCGGCGTCGCTCGGTTGCCAGTCCAGTCCGGGCATCGCGCCGGCGAAGCACATAGCGTGCTGACCCGTGCCGCTCGCAATTTCGAGTACCCGGCCAGTGGCCGGCAACACGGCGCGCAAGACGGCGAGGATCGGTTCGCGATTGCGTTCGGCGGAGGGCGAATGTTGCCGCATCGACGGAACAGGTTCGGTCATTGGATGTAGTGTGGATTGTTTGCGTTGAACTGGGTTGAACTGGGTTGGATTGGCACGGAGCCGCCGTTCAATCTACCGCCAGACGGCCGGCCAAAGCGGTCAGCATATCGGCGCATGGCGCCGCGATTTTCAGCGACAACAGCGGATCGGCGCGCGTGCGCCCGACATTGATCGCGGCGATTGGTTTGCGCTGCTTTTGCGCCCACAGGCAGAAGCGATAGCCGGAATAGACCATAAGCGACGAGCCGACCACCAGCACGGCGTCCGCGGCATCGAGCGCATGCGACGCCGCCTCGACACGCTCGCGCGACACGCTTTCGCCGAAAAACACCACCGCCGGCTTCAGCAGGCCGCCGCAATTCGTGCACGCCGGAACGCGAAACGCTTCGAGCGCGTGCCATTCGAGATGCGCATCGCCGTCGGCGGCGGTTTCGGCGGTTACGCTGAGCAACGCGGGATTTTCTGCCTCGAGCGTCTGCTGGATCGACGCACGCGAATGCTGCGTGCCGCAATCGAGACAAACGACCCCGTCAATTCCGCCGTGCAATTCGATCACGTCGCGGCTACCCGCACGCTGATGCAAACCGTCGACGTTCTGCGTGACGAGCGTCGGCACATGACCGGCGGCCTGGAGGCGCGCAAGCGCCACATGCGCGGCGTTCGGCTGCGCCTGTGCGACGACCGGCCAGCCGACCATGCTGCGCGCCCAGTAACGCCTGCGCATTGCGTCCGTACCGAGAAATTCCTGCAGCGTGATGGGCGGCGAGCGCTTCCATTCGCCGTTGTGGTCGCGATAGCCGGGAATACCGGAATCCGTGCTGATGCCCGCGCCGGTCAGCACGAAGAGACGCGGATACCGCTGTACGAAGTCGTGCAGATCGTCGAGCGTGTGCGATTCGTTGAAGGGTTCGACTGGCGCGGAATGAAGGTCGGTCATGACGGGATGAATAATGGCTGCGGCGCCGGGCAAGAAGCGCGCGACGGTGCTTCAGCGGCGTTTGCGCGCGTCGCCCCTGGTCGCCGCAGCCGCCGCGGCCGCCACACGTTGCGCTTGCCGCGCTTCCCATTCGGTCAGCGCGATGCGGTAGCGCTCCAGCGCCTCGTCATAAAGATCGAACACGCATGGACTACAGCCGCTATGGCAACAATCCTCGAGATCGGGCTGCACCGGCGGCGCGGGCCTTGGATCGTCCGCGGAGCTGGCTTGGGGCACGGCTGATGACTTCACGTGAACACGCTGGGAACACACGCAATGCGAGGCCGCGAAAGCGAAGAAGGAAAGCGCTCAGTATATGTTGATCTCCCGCGCCGCGCTTGGCGCGGGTGGCCGTCAACCGCGTCCTACGAACGGCATCTTGCTTGCCATGATGGTCATGAACTGGACGTTCGCCGACAGCGGCAATTGCGCCATGTGCAGCACGGCGTCCGCGACATGCTGCACGTCCATCAACGGTTCGACCGCGATCTCGCCGTTCGCCTGCGTCACGCCGCGCGCCATGCGCTCGGCCATCTCGGTGGCCGCGTTGCCGATATCGATCTGTCCGCACACGATGTCGTATTTCCGGCCGTCGAGCGAAACGGCTTTCGTGAGGCCGGTGATCGCGTGCTTGGTCGCTGTGTAGGCAATGCTGTTCGGCCGCGGCGCGTGCGCCGAAATCGAGCCGTTATTAATGATGCGTCCACCGCGCGGATTCTGCGTTTTCATCAGACCGAATGCCGCGCGCGTGCAGAGGAACACTCCGGTTAGATTGGTGTCGACCACCGAACGCCATTCGTTTATATCGAGTTCGTCGATGTCGACCGGCGAGCCGCTGCGCCCCGCGTTGTTGAACAGCAAGTCGAGCCGGCCATAGCGCTCGCGGATCGTTTTGAACAGCGCGTCGACGCTGGCCGCGTCCGTCACGTCGCAAGGCACGGCAGCCGCTTCTCCGCCACCGGCGCGCGCCTGCTCGGCAACGGCGTCGAGCGCCGCCTGGCGACGGCCCGCGAGCACCACGCTAAACCCATGCTCCGCGAGACGCACCGCACTCGCACGGCCGATGCCGCTGCCCGCGCCCGTTACCAAAGCCACCTTTCTGATTCCCGTCACCGTCACCGCGTGTCTCCCTGTTCCATGTGTAAAGGGCCGCCCTGCAGCGTCGTTCCGCAGCGTCGTTTGGCACCTGTTTCGAACCATACCGCAGCGGACCGTCGATCACAAATGCCGCCTGCGTGAGCTTTCATCATGCCGGCGGCGCGCTTTCATTGCGGTTCCTGTCCACGAGCGTGCCGGCCAGCGCATCAATGGTATCGTTCGACGTTGCGCGCGGCGCCCTGCTTGCCCGCGCAATTACCGGAAGCACGCTTTATGAACCAACTCTCCACGCCCCACGACGCAGGAGCGCCACCGCTGCGCCGCTGGCCTCAAACCGGCTATCCCGCGATGCTCACCGCCACTGCCGCATGGCACCTGTTCGTGCTGGTCGCCTGGCTGCTGGCGCCCCGCGCATGGCCGTGGTGGCTCGCCGCGATCTTCGCGAATCATGCTGTGTTTACCGTGGCCGGTCTGCTGCCGCGCACATCGCTGCTGGGTCCGAACTGGACACGCCTGCCCGCCGGCGCGCGCAACGCGGATGCAATCGCATTGACTATCGACGACGGTCCAGATCCTGTCGTCACGCCGCAAGTGCTCGACCTGCTCGATGCCCTGCACGTGCGCGCCACGTTCTTCTGCATAGGAGAAAAGGCCCGGCGTTATCCGCAACTCGCACGCGAGATCGTCGCGCGCGGCCATGCGCTCGAAAACCATTCGCAGGTTCACGTGCATACGTTTTCCGTGACGTTGCCGGGCGCCCTTTTGCGCGAGATAGATGCCGCGCAACGCACGCTCGAAGAACTCAGCGGCGAGCGGCCAATGTTCTTTCGCGCGCCGGCCGGCCTGCGCAATATTTTCCTTGAGCCCGTGCTGCGCAAGCTCGATCTGCGGCTAGCGGCGTGGACGCGGCGCGGCTACGACACGCGCGAGCGCGATCCGCAAGTCGTCACGCGAAGGCTGCTCGACGGTCTCGCGCCGCGCGACATACTGCTGCTGCACGACGGCAACGCCGCGCTGACCATCGACGGAAAACCGCTGATTCTCGCCGTGCTGCCACGTGTCATCGAAGCGGCTCGTAAAAGAAACTTGCGCTTTGTGACGCTGCGCGAGGCGAGGGTCGACGGTTTGCACCGCTGATTCACGCCGCTTCTGTCACCGCTTGTCTCACCGCTTGTCTCACCGCTTCTCTCACCGTTTCTCTCACCGCTTCTCTCACCGCTTGTCTCACCACTTCTGTCACCGCTTCTTCGCACCGTGACCTCGACCTGTCACATGCGAAAATCCGCCGCCATGTCTTCGTCCGAGCGCGCCTCGATAACACCGCTGCGGCATGTCTTGACGAAGACATCGTAGTCGCGCTCCACCTGGTCGGCGTAACTCGCCGCGTAAGCTGTAAGCGCCTCGGCGAACTGATCGCCGCGCCCGATATACGCGCTCACTTCGACCGCCTGGCCGCCCGCTTTTGCATGGGCACGCGCCATCGCCCAGCCGCATAGCCTCGCGTAACCGTCCAGCAGATCGCCGTCGAACAACTCGATGCTGGCCGACAGCTTCATGTCACGCAATTGACGGAAGTAGTAATGCCGGCCGAGCGAACTCGTCGCCCAGCCTAAAAAAATGTCGCTGGCGGCCTGCAACATGCGCTGCCCCTGTACCACGCGCTCGCCCTGATGCTTGACCGGTGGCGACTTGTAATAGCGGGCAATCACCGACGGCCTCGCTTCCTTGATCTGCATGAAGAGCGGCTTACCTATGGGGTCGACGAGCAGCACCGCCATGCAGCGGGTACCCACGCTGCCCACGCCCACCACCTTGAACACGGTGTCCTGCACGCTGAAGTGACCAAGCAGTCCGCGTCGGTCATGCGACATCGTCTTCAAGTACTCTCTCCACATGCCGTCCAGCATCTGGTGTCCGTGCGAGCCCTTCAGTTCATCGGTCTCGTCGGCGGTGAAGAGCGTGTTCGAGCCGAGCACGTGGACGAGCGCAGGCGGTGCATCGCGAATCACCCAGCGTTCGCCGTCATGCTCGGCCATCTTCTCGAACAGACTTTCTTGCGTGCGGCTCGCGGCCCTTTCCATGCCGCGGCGCACGGCGCGGCGGCGTTCCGGTGTAAGCGCCGTCTCAGCCATGCGGTCGAAGGTGATGCGCTCATACCAGAGTTCCAATGCGCCGCATTGCGCGTATTGCGCCATGCGATTGCGATATTCGCTCATGGCGGTCATCACCAGATTCTCCGCTGCGCCTCGACTCAGGCGCATGTGACGCGCGGCGATCACGAGGCTTGCGGCAAGGCGCTTCAGGTCCCATTCGAATGGACCGACCGACACTTCGTCGAAATCGTTCAGGTCGAAAACGAGTTGGCGCTCGGGCGTCGCGAAGCCGCCGAAGTTCATCAGATGCCCGTCTCCGCAGATCGGCATGGTCAGGCCGCTGTCGTGAACCTTGCTCAGATCGTGAGCCTGCAGGTTCGCGGTGCCGCGAAAGAACGTGAACGGCGACACGGCCATGCGCCCGTAGCGCAGCGGCACGAGCTTCTGCACGCGACCTTCGCTGCTTTGCTTAAGAAGTTCGATTGGATCGCGCTCCAACGTGCCCACCGTTTTATGACTCGAGCGCTTCGATTTTTCGCGGGCGGCACGGCCGCGGGCCTCACGCTCCGCAATGGTGCTGGCTTTCATGCTCATCTCCGTTCGTCTCGATAGTTCACCAACGGGGAGACCTGACGCGGGTCGCACTGCATGCTAGCAGAGCGACCGGTAAAAAAGGTGCGGGCGCTTTTACCGATGCTGAATGAATGCGCCGTCGAGCCCAGCAATTTTTGAGTAGCCGATGGATCACGCTCTTCAGCAATCACCCTTACGAGCCGTTTACCAGTACATGCGGAAATTCAGTGGCGCACGCAAAAGGCTTTGACCAAGGGTCATTCCCACGACGTGCGGCGCGCAAGATAATGGAGAAAGTATGTTTGTTGCGATTGGCTGGCTGTTGGTGATCGGCTCCGTCATCGGGAGCTTTATTGGCGTGGGCGGCCATTTACCGGCGCTCCTTCAACCGTTCGAATTGCTGTGCATTTTCGGCGCGGCAATCGGCGCGTTCGTAGTAAGCAATCCGACTTCGACGCTGAAGAAAACCCTCAAGGCGATTCCTTCATGCTTCAAGGGCGGCGGCTACACGAAAGAAAAATATCTGGAACTGATCGCGCTGCTTTACGAGCTGCTTCAGAAGGCACGCAAGGAAGGCATGATGTCGCTCGAAGCCGACGTCTTCGCGCCGGAAGAAAGCGTGATTTTCCAGAAGTATCCGCACGTTCTCGCCGATCATCATCTGCTGGATTTTATCGTCGACTATTTGCGCATGATGTCGGGCGGCAACGTCAACGTGCTCGAAGTGCAGGACCTGATGGATGAAGAGCTGGCCACGCATCACGCGGAAGCGTCGGTGGCAGCCAATGCAATTCAGAAGATGGCCGACGGCCTGCCCGCATTCGGCATCGTCGCCGCCGTGATGGGCGTGGTTCACACCATGGGCTCGGTCGGCGCGCCGCCCGCCGTGCTCGGCGAGATGATCGCGGGTGCACTGGTCGGCACGTTCCTCGGCATTCTGCTCGCGTATGGCTTTATCGGCCCGCTCGCCGATCTGCTGACCGCAAAGGGCCGTGCCGAAGCGAAGCCGTTCCAATGCGTGAAGGCGGTGCTGCTCGCCTCGCTGTCGGGCTATGCGCCGCCCATCGCGGTGGAGTTCGGCCGCAAGGTGCTGTTCACCGCCGATCGCCCGAGCTTCCAGGAACTCGACGACGCCGTGCGCGCGACCAAATCGCCGAAGCCGGCCACCGAGGGAGCCGCATCATGACGCAAAGAAGGTCACGCGGCTCGCAGGACGAAGGGCCGCCGCCGATCATCGTGCGCCGCTCGAAAAAAGGCGGCGACCACGCTGCGCATCATGGCGGCGCGTGGAAGATCGCGTATGCCGACTTCGTCACTGCGATGATGGCGTTCTTCCTGCTGATGTGGCTGCTCGGCTCGACGTCGAAGTTCGACAAGCAAGGCATCGAGGATTACTTCAACACGCCGTTATCCAGTCTGTTCGGCGGCAGTCAAGGCACGGCCTCCGCACGGCCGAGCGTCGTGCAAGGCGGCGGCCGCGACATCTCGGACACACGCCCCGGCGACGGCAAGAAGACCCAGATCGAACCGGCCACACCTGTGAACGTGGTGCCGACCGTCGCGCCCGCGGACACGGCCCGCTTGCAGCAACTGAAAGAGAAGCTGGTCTCGTTGATCGAACAGAGTCCTGCGTTGAAAGCCTTCAAGGACCAGATCCGCATTTCGATTACGAACGAAGGACTGCGCATCGAGATCGTCGATTCACAGAATCGCCCGATGTTCGCATCGGGCAGTCCAAGGCTGCAGACCTACGCGGTCGCGATACTCACGCAAATCGGCGCGGCTCTCAACGACGTCGAGAACCGCATTTCAATCGCGGGGCACACCGATGCCGTGGCGTACACAGGCGGACCTGTCGGCTATTCGAACTGGGAGCTGTCGTCCGAGCGCGCCAATGCCGCGCGGCGCGCGCTGGTTGCCGGCGGCATGCACGCCGAAAAGCTGTTGCAGGTGCGCGGTCTTGCGGATGTACTGCCGCTCAACAGCAATGTCGTCGACGAACCGACCAATCGCCGTATCAGCATTCTCGTGATGAACAAGGCCGCGGAGCAGGCGTTCTTCCACGACGGCGGACGTACTTCGATCGATGAAAGCGTGCCTGCCAGCTCGGCTATCCCGGCTGTCGCGGCACGCATGCATCCGGCGCCGGGCTCGACGATAGTTCGCTAGCGCTTGCCCGCGCATTGCTGCACCACTGCCAGTCGCAACACGCGTGCTTCAGCCACGCGTCTTGCGACGCGCCGCGCCCATGTCCAACTCGACCCATGTGGGCGCATGATCGCTTGCGTGCGGCTCGCCGCGCACCCAGCGGTCCACGCCCGCGTCGCGCAAGCGAGGCGCGAGGTCCGGGCTCAGCAGAATATGGTCGATGCGCAAGCCGGAGTTGGTGTCCCAATGACGGCGGAAATAATCCCAGAAGGTGTAGACCCGCTCCTCGCCGAAATGCGAGCGCAGCGAGTCCGTCCATCCCTGCGCGAGTAGACGCCGGTAGCGTTCGCGGGTCTCGGGCTGCAGCAGCGCGTCTTTCAGCCATGAGCGCGGGTTGTAGATATCTTCGTCGGTAGGCACGACGTTGAAGTCGCCGGCCAGCACGACCGGATGTCCGCTCCTGAGCAGCTTCGCCGTATGGTCAATCAGATGGTCGAACCACTTGAGCTTGTACTCGAACTTCGGACCAGGCTGCGGATTGCCGTTGGGCAGATACAGGCAGCACACCAGCACCCCGTCGACGGCCGCTTCCAGATAGCGGCTATGCGTGTCGTCCTCGAAACCCGGCAAGCCCCGGCGGCTTTCGAGCGGCGGCTCGCCTTTGGATAAAATCGCCACGCCGTTCCACGCGCTCTGGCCATGCCAGATGGCGTGGTAGCCCGCTTCGCGCAATGCGTCGGCGGGAAACGCGCTATCGGCGGCCTTCAGCTCCTGCAGGCACACAATGTCCGGCGCTTCGCGCTCGAGCCATTGCAGCAGCGCGGCCTGGCGCGAACGGATTCCGTTGATGTTGAATGTCGCAATGCGCAGCCTCGCCACGGCGGTTCCTCCTGCAAAGCAAGTTATTTCGACCCCGTTCCCGACACTGCTTCGGCAGCCTCATCGCACCATTCGATCGCCCACGACCTCGCACAGGCGATCGCATCGGCTTCGTTCGAGAAGGCGTCGATGTCGCCGGAATCGTGCGACCGGAAATGCTCATTTTTCCGCGGTATGCGAGTGATTCTGGCCCGCGCGTAGTAGACGCCTTCGTCGGCGTGACGTGCGCGGCAGTCGATGTGAAAATGCTTGTAGTCGAACTGCATCGGTTGTCCTCTGAACGCGCTTGATCCAGAACATGGGTAGCATTGTTCATACCCGCCCCTCGCATTCGACGCAGCGGCCACGCGCGCGATCAGGCACCGCGCGCGTGGTCCGCTATCGGGCACTCACCCGCATCAGTTCGGCACGTTCAGCGCCCCGTTCGACACGGTGATGGCATTGCCGCCGGGATTCGTCGCAATCGCCGGCAAGTTAGCGACGCTCAATGGCAGCGCAGCGCCCGGTGCGCCGCCGCGCGGCACCGTATGAACCACTTGCGACGGCGGCAACGGCGTACCGCTCTTCAGATGACTCCACATCAGATTGAGCGCCTGAATGTTGTAGTAATGCAGCGGCACGAAGCGCGTGTCGAAGCCCGCCACGCTGAGGAACGCGTCGAAGTGTTGGCCGTTCGTGATCTCGTAGAACGAGAGCTTGCTCGCACCGCCCTCCAGAAGCTGGTTCGTTGCAACATAGGGCCGCGAAGCGTGATTGATCGGCACTAATGCATCGGCCCTGCCTTGCACGATGATGGTCGGCTTGCCATGCAGATTCGCATTCACCTTGATCGCTTCAACGCTCGTTGTGAGCCCACCGTTGGTCCACAGCGTGCGCAGGCAGGCTGCGCCCGTATAGCTTGCGTCGACCGTTGCGAGCCGGTGGTCGAATGCGCCCGCCGTGCCCGCGTTATAGACGAGGTTGATACCGTTGGTGGGCGGCACACCGTTGCCATTGCCGAACACGGTGGGCATCGGCGAGACGGCAGGCGTCACGCCCGCCGCGCCGGTCGAATTCGTCGTGCCGAAGCTGAAGTTGCACAGGTTGGCGCTCACGCTCGCCCTGGCATAAGCGTTTGCGTAAGTCACGGCGACAGCGGGCACCGCTTGCGAATCCCACATCGGCGCATGGAGCAGGTCGGAGTCGGTCTCGTAGCCGTTCTGATGCAACAGCGCAAGCGCATTGGTCGCCTGGGTGACGGTGTCCGTTCCCGCGATCACACCGTTAGCCGCGAGAGTCGCGCATCGCGCAGTGCGAATCGCGGTGGTCGTGGCAAGCGGCAGCGCCGTCAGATACGGCGCGCCGGTTGCGGCAGGCGCGAGCGCAGCGCAAGGCTCCAGCAGATTTGCGAGCGTCATGTAATCCGCGAGCGGCTTGCCGAATGCGCCGACGGGCACACCGCCCTGAGACACCGACACTTGCGAGGGCACGCGCACGTTGATCTGCGGCTCGCCGACCACCACCGCGGTAATGAGGCCGGAGGTATCCTGCTCGGCGGCGGCGAGCGACGCGCCGCCGCCATTGCTCACCGATGCCGCGATCGTCGTGATGCTGCCAGGCTTATAGCGTACAGTGCGCGTCGAGCCGTTCAACGTTCCATACGAATCGTTGAGCGCCCAATACGCGAATTGGATCGCTTGCAACGTGTTCTTGCCCCAGTCCTGCTCCGGGTTCTGCTGCGAATGTGCATGCTTGAACGCGTAGCGGTTGGGGAACTGGCTGTTGTAGGTACCGAGATTCGTGTTGCCCAGGTTGGCCGTGAAGAGGCTCGCGTTGCCCGCGGCGCTCGCGTCCTGCAAGGTGCCGTCGATCAGCGTCACGCGATTCGTCGACAGTTCGTGGGCGCCGTTGCCCGAGCCTTTGTCCGTGTATGCAACTGCGCAGCCGCGCTTGAGACCCCACTCGCCGGCCGCGGAGATCGCGCCATACACGCCGCGAGAACCCGATGACGTTGCCGTGACGATGCACGGTTGATCCGCATTGAAGCTCGCCGGAATTTGCACGAGTACGCTGACGTTCTGCTTACCGCTGCCGTCGTCCGCGAAAGCCAGATATTCCTTGCCCGCTATCTTGCCTTCGCCCAACGTGTCATTGCCGTTCACATCGACATTGGGGCCCCAGAAGCGCCCATAGCCGCCATTGCTCGTCATGTCGACGAGCGCGCGATAGTTCGACCAGATCGCGAGTCGACGCAGCTCCGCGGCTGTCGGTTGCGCGGCGTTGGCAATCGCAGGGGCAGTGGCTGCCGCGAGGCCGGTTTTACCGAGTCCCGCCGTGAGCAGGTCGTCACTATTGCCGTCATATGACTGCGTCTTGACGGTGCCCGCGATGAAGCTGGGCAGAACGTTGGCTTGCGGCGGCGGCCCGTCGTCGCCGCCGTGGCAGGCGCTCACGCCGAGAGCGACGACGATTGCAATGGAAAGCGCGGGCCCGACTCCAATGGGTGATCTCATCTGTGCTGTCTCCGTTATTTCCACAATACCGTTTTGTGTCAGCGTTGTTCACGTAACTGCGCCGGATTTGTTACCCTCGGTTGTTGGACCGCGAAGCTTCGGATACCGACGCGTCGTCAGCCTGCATTGACCTTTCAGCGGAGTCAATAGAACGTTATGGCAACAGATAACGAATGTCATGATCCGGGTGACGAAGCCGCCGCCTTGCATCAACCTTCGCGTCGCCGGTTTCTACAATCGGCTGCGGCAGCGGCGACTGTCGGTGCGGCACCGAACCTTCGCGCACAAGCGCAAACCCCTGTTGCGCCACCCGTGCAGACTCCCGCCCCCGTGCCGCCACGCCCCGTCGAATTGAATGTCAACGGCCGCGCCTATACGTTGCAGCTCGAACCGCGCGTGACTTTGCTCGATGCATTGCGCGAGTACGCCGGCCTGATGGGCACGAAGAAAGGCTGTGACCGCGGACAATGCGGCGCATGCACGGTGATCGCCAACGGACGCCGCATCAATTCATGCCTGACTCTCGCCGTGATGCACGAAGGCGAGACCATCACCACGGTCGAAGGGCTTGCGAGCAATGGCGCATTGAGCCCGCTACAACGCGCGTTCATCGAACACGATGCGTTTCAGTGCGGCTACTGCACGCCGGGGCAGTTATGCTCGGCGACCGCTTTGCTCCAGGAGTATCGGAATGGCACGGCGAGCGTCGTGACTGCCGATGTGCGCAAACGTCCCGCCAAACTTTCCGACGACGAGATTCGCGAACGCATGAGCGGCAACCTTTGCCGCTGCGGCGCCTATGCAAATATCGTTGCCGCGATACGGGCGGCGCATGAAGGCAGTGGCCAGGACGCCAACGCGGCCGGCGCACACAGCCACGACAACGCGTAACGGAGCGACGGCATGGATGCGATTACCTACGAACGCGCCGCCGATGTCGCCGGCGCAGTGCGTGCCGTGCAACAACCGGGCGCGGTGTTTATCGGCGGCGGCACGAATCTGCTCGATCTGATGAAGGGCGGTGTCGAGCGGCCGGTGCGGCTTATCGACATCACGCACATCGGCGGACTCGACGGCGTGACAACGCTGCCCGACGGCGGCATTCGCATCGGCGCACTAGTGCGCAATAGCGACGCCGCGAACCATGCGTTGGTGCGCGAACAGTATCCGTTGTTATCGCAAGCGTTTTTGTCGGGCGCGTCGGCGCAATTGCGCAATATGGCGACGGTCGGCGGGAATCTGCTGCAACGTACCCGCTGCGCATACTTCTACGACACCGCTTTTTCCCAGTGCAACAAGCGCGTATTGGGCAGCGGCTGCGCGGCGCTCGAAGGGCATAACCGCATGCACGCGATTCTCGGCGCGAGCCCGCAGTGCGTCGCGGTGAACCCCTCGGACATGAGCGTGGCGCTCGCCGCGCTCGAAGCGGTGGTTCGCGTGAGTGGCCCAGCCGGTGAGCGAAGCATTCCGTTCGCCGAATTTCACCGGCTTCCGGGCGACAGGCCCGATGTCGACACCACGCTGCGTCCCGGCGAACTGATTACCGCGATCGATCTGCCGCCACCGCTTTTCAGCGCGCATTCGCACTACCTGAAAGTGCGTGACCGTGCCAGTTACGCATTCGCCCTGGTCTCGGTGGCGGCTGCATTGCAAATGGACGGCGAGCGCGTGCAGACCGCGCGCATTGCGTTGGGCGGCGTCGCGCACAAACCGTGGCGCGCCAGCGCAGCGGAACAGATGCTCAACGGACAGCCGCTGACGCAAGCCGCGCTGAACAACGCCGCTGCCGCCGCATTGCGCGATGCCCGGCCGCTCGCCGACAACCGCTTCAAGGTGCAGCTCGCGCAACGCGCGATCGTGCGCGCAGTGAATCAGGCCGCCGGCCGCACGGGAGGTGTCGCATGACTCTGATCGGTCAACCGTTCGACCGCACCGACGGTCTGCTCAAAGTAACCGGCGAAGCACGCTATGCCGCGGAATTTCCCGAAGCGCGTCTTGCCCATGCGGTGCTGGTGACGAGCACGATTGCACGCGGCACGATAGTGTCGATCGATGCAAGCCGCGCGCAGGCCGTCCCCGGCGTGCTGCTCGTCATGACGCATCAGAACGCGCCGCGTCTGCCGAACGGCGGCAAGGCGCAACTGGCGCCGCCTGCGGGGCGTCGACTGTCGCTGCTACAGGACAACGAAGTGCACTACAACAACGAGCCGGTGGCGGTAGTCGTCGCCGATACGCTCGAACATGCGACCGACGCCGCGCGCCGGTTGCGCATCACGTATCGAAGCATGCCGGCCACGCTCGACTTCGCACAGGCGAAGGCAAACGCACATGCGCCGGACAAACCGCAAGGGCGTCAAACGGATACGCAGCGTGGCAGCTTCGAAGACGGCATGCAGAACAGCGCGGTGCATATCGACGCAACGTATACGACGCCCATCGAGCATCACAATCCGATGGAGCCACACGCGACAATGGCGCGCTGGGACGGCCCGCACCTCACGCTCTACGATTCGACCCAGGGCGTGAGCGGCGAAGCGCAGGCGGTGGCCCGAACGCTCGGCATTTCGCCCGGCGACGTACGCGTGATCTCGCCGTTCGTCGGCGGCGGGTTTGGTTGCAAGGGCTCGTCGTGGTCGCATGTGTCGTTGTGCGCGATGGCCGCGAAACAGACGGGGCGTCCGGTGCGGCTCGTGCTCGAGCGGCCGCAAATGTTCGGTCCGGTCGGCGCACGTCCGCGCACCGAACAGCGCCTCGTGCTGGCCGCGCGGCGCGACGGCACGCTGAGCGCAATGCGTCACGACAGCATCTCGAACACGTCGACGATCGAAGACTGGACCGAGACCTGCTGCATGGTCACGCGTATGTTGTACGCGGTGCCGAACCAGGTGACCACGCACCGGCTCGTGCCGCTCAACGTCGGCACGCCGACCTTCATGCGCGCGCCGGGCGAGACGACCGGCTCGTTCGCGCTGGAATCCGCAATGGACGAGCTCGCGGTCGCCCTCAAGATGGACCCACTCGCGTTGCGCCTGAAGAACTACGCGGAAGCCGACCCGCAGGAAAACAAGCCCTGGTCGAGCAAGTCGTTGCGCGAGTGCTATCAGATCGGCGCAGAAAAATCCGGCTGGTCGCGGCGCAACCCCGCACCGCGTTCCATGCGTGACGGCAATACGCTAATCGGCATGGGCATGGCGACCGCGACCTACCCGGCCAATCGCAGCGAAGCCAGCGCCATCGCGCGGATTCTGCCCGACGGCACCGCGATGGTGGCCTCGGGCACGCAGGACATCGGCACTGGAACGTACACGGTGATGACCCAGGTCGCCGCCGATGCGCTCGGCTTCGCGCCGGAAAACATCCATTTTGCGCTCGGCGATTCGTCGCTGCCGAAGGCGCCGGTGTCGGGCGGCTCGCAATCGGCGGCGAGCGTTTCGCCGGCGGTGCGCGAAGCCGCGAACGAGGCGCGCGCGCGGCTGATCGCGCTGGCATTGGCGGACCCTGCGTCGCCCGTGCATGGCATCGCGCTCGACGACATCACCGTGGAGAACGGCTGGGTAACGAGCCGCTCGCAACCGGCGAAGCGCGATCCCGCGGCGGCGATCATCGCGCGCTCGGGCGGCAAACCGATCGAGGCGACGTCCACCGTCAAGCCGGGCGACGAGAAACAGAAGTACTCGTTTCACTCGTTTGGCGCGGTGTTCGTCGAAGTGCATGTGGATGCGGACCTCGGCACGATCCGCGTGCCGCGCGTGGTCGGCGTGTACGACGTGGGGCGCGTGCTCAACGAGAAGACCGCACGCAGCCAGATGCTCGGCGGCATTGTATGGGGCGTGGGCGCAGCGTTGCAGGAGGAAACCTCGCTGGATACGCGCTATGGGCGTTTCACGAATGCGAATCTCGCCGAATACCACGTGCCGGTGAATGCGGACATCGGCGCGCTCGATATTACGTTTCTCGACCGGCCGGACCCGTATATCAATTCGCTGGGTGTGCGCGGCATCGGCGAGATCGGCATTACGGGCGTGTGCGCCGCGCTTGCCAACGCGGTGTATCACGCAACCGGTGTGCGCGTGCGCGATCTTCCGATAACGCTGGATAAGGTGATGTCAACGACGCAAGCCTGAGCCGCTGCGCGGGCCGCTTGCCTCGCCGCGCGTTGCGCCGCACAATCGGTGGCATCTTACTCAACGGTGCCCGTTCATGGCTTACGCGTCGCTCGCCACTGGCATTTTGCTCGCGGCCGGGGTCGGCTCGCGCTTCGATCCGCACGGCGTGCAAAACAAGCTGCTCGCGCGCCTGCCCGACGGCACGCCGGTCGCGCAGGAAGCCGCGCACCGGCTGCTGAGGGTCGTGCCGCACGTGCTGGCCGTTGTGCGGCCGGGCGCCGAAGCGCTTGCGCGTCTTTTGAACGATGCGGGCTGCGACGTGGTGTTCGCGCCCGGCGCCGAACGCGGAATGGGCGCTAGCCTCGCTGCCGGTATTCAGGCGAGCGAGGATGCCGAGGGCTGGATCGTCGCGCTCGCGGACATGCCGCGCATCCAGATTGCGACGATCGAAGCGGTGGCGCGCGCGCTCGACGGCGGCGCGCCGATCGTGGCGCCGTATTACAACGGGCAGCGCGGGCATCCCGTGGGATTTGGCGCCGAACACCGCGACGCCCTGCTGTCACTCGACGGCGACAGCGGCGCGCGCACGTTGCTCGACTCACAACGCGTGATGAGGCTCGATGTCGACGACGCGGGAATCTTGCGCGATATCGACACGCCGGACGATTTGCGGGCTTTAAGCTGACCAGCAACTGAAAGCGCAAGAGCGTCAGGCATGGCGCTTGCGCGAACGCCATCAATAAACGCTAGCAATGCTCGATGCAATGGGAACTCTGAATTGACTGCGAATCAGCCGCGCAACTCGTTCCAATTCCGCCTAAGCTGATGTGACGCCGCGATTGTCACGCAACGTTGCGCCGCTCGCGCGGCGCACGTTTCGAAACCACCCGACTTTCCATGAGCGAAACCAGTCCGCGCCTTTTCATCGTGTCACCACATTTCGACGACGCCGTCTTCAGTTGCGGCGCATTGCTCGCCGCGCATCCCGACGCTGCGGTCTGTACGGTCTTTGCCGCGCCGCCCGAGCATGCGATGCATACCGAATGGGATGAAAAGTCGGGCTTCAGCAATGCCCGTGAGGCAATGCACGAGCGCACGCTGGAAGATAACCGCGCGCTTGAATTGCTGGATGCGATTCCGCTGCGCATGCCGTTTCGCGACAGTCAGTATTCCGACTCGCCGTCGATCAGCAAAATGGCAGCGGCGCTGGAGGAAACCATTTATCGAACCACGGCGAACACGTTGTTGATGCCGCTCGGCCTGTTTCACGACGACCACGTGCGCGTGTTCGAAGCCTGCTGCGAGATCCTGCCGCGCCTGTCGCATCTCGAATGGTTCGGCTACGAAGAAGCAATTCACCGGCGCACGCCGGGTGTCGTGCAGGCACGGCTTGCCGATCTCGCGCAGCGCGGCATCGTGGCGACGCCGGCCAATCCGAGCGCCGGACACACGATCGACGCACAGCGCCGCGGGCAGATCAAGCGCGAAGCAGTCAATGCGTATCAGAGCCAGTTGCGCGCGTTTGGCGCCGGCAACTACGAGGACGTCTTCGCCGCCGAGCGCTACTGGCACCTCACCGTGGGCCGTCGCGTGAAAAAGTGAAGACGATCAGCGCAGGAACTATGGCGGTCAAGCCTGACAAGAAGCGTCTACTCTTGAAGAGAAAGCGCGCCGACCCGCTATCGCAGAGTTTTCAACCACAGGTGATGCAATGAGCTACGACATGCATACAAGCCCGATCCCCGACCCTAACGCCGATCCGACGCGCGATCCGGAAGGCGATCCGTTGACGCCGCCATCGCCCGGTCATCACACCGAGGAGCCGCAGCGCCCGGAAGGACCGCCTGACAAAGACCCGGTGTGAGCTCGCAGCGGACCGCCCGCGACCGCTGGTTTGCTCGTCGCCACTCGTGGCGCGGCCGGCGCGCGCGGCGATCAGCTTATCAGTTCGGTAAAGCCCTGCAACAGCCGGTCGATGTCAGCGGCGTGAATATTGCCCATTGTCGAAATACGGAACAGCTCGGCTGACAGCCCGCCCTGTCCCGCATAGATGACAAAGCCGCGCGCCTTCAGCGCGTCGTGCAATTGCGGATACGTGACGCCGTTCGGCAGCCGGTACGCGCGCAACACCACCGACGATTCCGCCGGCGCCAACACGCTGCCGATGCCGCGCTCGGCCAGCCCCGCGCGCGCCTGTTCCGCGAGCGCAGCGTAACGCGCATGACGTGCGCGCCAGCCGCCTTCGTCGGCGATCTCGCGCAGTGCTTCGACGAGCGCGTAGTACGCATGAACCGACGGCGTGAACGGCGTGTTGCGCTGATCCTGCAAGCGCGCGAGCCGCCCCAGGTCGAGGTAGTACGTGCGGCTCGCCGCCTGCGCGAGCGCGGCGCGGCGCACCAGCACGAACGACGCGCCCGGCACGCCGTGCAAACATTTGTTGGCCGTCCCGGCGACCGCGTCGAGGCTCGTGTCGGCGAAATCGATCGCTTCGGCGCCGAAGCTGCTGACGCCGTCCACAAGCAAACTCAAGCCCCGCGAGCGGCACAACGCGCCCAACGCCGCGAGGTCGTTCAGGCGCCCCGTCGTCGTCTCGTGATGGATCACGGCAACATGCGTGAACGCTTTGTCCGCGTCGAGATGTTCGGCGATTTTCGCGAGGTCCGGCGCCTGCATCCAATCATGCTTGAGCGACTCGTGCGCGATGCCGTACTGCGCGGCGATCTGCGAAATGCGCTCGCCATACACGCCGTTTTCCACAACCAGCAGTTTGCCGTTTCGCGGCACCAGCGCGGCGGTCATGCTTTCGACAGCGGCCGTGCCGGAGCCCGTCATCAGCACCGCTTGCCACTCGCTTGCGTCGAGACCGTACAGGTCGACGAGACGCGTGCGCGCCTCTTCCTGCAAATCGAAAAACTCGCTTTCGCGATGGCACAGGTCCGTCTGCAACAGGCTGTTGCGAACGCGTTCGGTGAGCGTCACCGGACCGGGATTGAGCAGCAGCATGGGCGCTCCTTTTTACTTTGACTTCACGCGGCGCCGATGTGGCGCATCAGGCGCGTTTTCACATCGGGCGGAGTGATGGTGGGACGCGGCAAGCCGTCAGGCGTGCCGCGGCGAATCATGAGGCGCGCAAAGCGCGGGCCGTCGAGCGGAGCCGATTCGAACATCTGGTCGAGCACGGCCGGATCGTCGCTTTCGACCGCCGACGCATAGCCGCACGCCGCCGCCACGCCCGCAAACGAGACTTGCGACGACACCGTCGCCTGTCCCCCCGTCGAGTCGTGCGCGCCGTTGTCGAGCAGCACGTGCGTGAGATTGGACGGACCGTATGCGCCGAGCGTCGCAAACGCGCCCATTCGCATCAGCGCGGCGCCGTCGCCGTCGAGCGCGACGACATGCAGGTCCGGACGCGCCAGCGCGAGACCGAGCGCGAACGGCGTCACGCAGCCCATCGAGCCGACCATGTACAACTGATTCGGACGATCGTCGATTGCGTAAAGCTCGCGTCCGCAAAAACCGGTCGACGCCAGCACCACGGTCGATTCGATCGGCGTATGCGCGATCACCTTCTTCAGCGCGTCATGGCGCGACGCGAGTTCGCTCGCGGCTACGTTGGCGAACTGCGAACGCGCGGCCGCCGGCACACGGCGCGCGCTTGCGGCGCTGGCTTTCAGTTCGTACGGCGCGACGCTGCCCTTTTGCATGACGAGCGCGTACGGGCGGCCCGTTTCGTCCATATGGGCGATGGCGCGATCCAACGCAGGGCCGATCGCGTCGGCTTCCGTGGGGAAGGTCTCCCAGGGAATTTCCATCGTGTCGAGCATCGCGGGCGTGACGGGGCCCATCAACGCGTGCTGCGGTTCGTCGGCGACGCCCGGCTGGCCGCGCCACGTGACGATCAGCAATTGCGGCAAACGGAAGGTCCACGTGAGAGACGTCAGCGGGCTCACAGCGTTGCCGAGCCCGGAGTTCTGCATCATCGTGATGCCGCGGCGGCGCGTGCCTGCACCACGCGCATCATGCCCGCCAAGCGCGACACCGGCGATCAGCGCCACCGCATCGCCCTCATTCGCCGCCGACACGTAGTGCAGCGACTCGTCCTGCAACACGTAGTTGATGAACGGCGTCAGGTACGAGCACGGCACGCCCGCGTACCAGTCGAAGCCGCGTTCGCGCGCCGCCTCGACGAACTGTGCCGCCTCGATCATTGCGCGGCTCCGTTCGCGGCACCAGTTGCCGGAGTGTCGACCGACGCCGCGAGCGGCGTCTGGCCATGCGCGAAGTCGCCGGCGCGGCGGAAGTCTTCGAGATCGTTGACTCCGCGCCAGTGGCCGTGCACGTATTGCACCTCGATCGATTCACCGGCTTCGATCAGCGCGTTCAGCAACGCGGGCATGTCGAGCGACGCGAAATCGGCACGCGCCTGCAACTGCTGCATGACCGCCCGAAGACGCTCGCAGCCTTCGCCGCGCACGTTCAGGAGACCGACCCAGCGGCCATGCGGCGTTTGCGCCGCAATCTCCGACGACGCCCGCTGCCCGCTCGAGACGTGGCGCAAATGCACCTTGTTGCCGAAGAGACCGCGGTCGTCGGCCGCCGAGCACCATGCGAAGTCGCGCACGCTCGCATTTTCCGCATCGGTCAGCGACGAATCCACCACCACGCTGAACGCCGCCTCGCTCTCCACCAGATCGCGCAGGATATAGCTGCGGAACAGCAGATCGCCGTATGAGATCAGCGTGTCGCCTGCCAGTTTGTCGAGTGCGCAGGCGAGCGATGCGAGTTCGCCGGTTTCCGCATGCTTTTCGTTGACCACGAGTTTGATACCGGCCGTATCGATTGCATCGGCGCGATAACCGCCGACCACTGTGATGTCGTTGACGCCCTGCTTCTTGAACGCGTCGACGAGCCAGCGCAAGAGCGGCTTGCCGGCGATCGGCAGCATGACCTTCGGACGGTCCTGGGTGACAGCTTCGAGACCCTTGCCGCGGCTCGCCGCTAGCACGACAGCGGCGCTCGCCGCGCGGCCGCTCGACAGATAGCGGTCTTCTGCTTCCGAGTATTCATCGGCGTCCTGCAAGCGGAAAATTTCGTTGACGCCGGCAATGCGGTCTTCGACATTGACAAGCGTTTGGCTCGTGTGAATTTCTTGCGCGACCGCCTGCATTGCCGAGGTCGCCGCGCGAATCAGATGGTTCGCCCAGATCACCGTGCTGATGCCGGCTTCGCGAAACACTTCGGTCGGCGTGCTGTAGTACTTGGTGGGCACGATGACGAGCGGCCCACGGCCCGCCCACTCACGCGCGAACTCGAGAATTTCGTCGGGACGCGAGAGCTTGCTGTGAATCAGGATCGCGTCCGCGCCGGCGCGGCGGTAGGCTTCCGCGCGGCGCAGCGCCTCGTCCATGCCCCAACCTGCGATCAGCGCTTCCACGCGCGCCACAATCGAAAAATTCTCGTCCGACTGCGAGTCCTTGCCGGCCTTGATCTTGCCGCAGAATTCGTCCATATCGGCGAGCGGCTGCGCTTCGCCGTTGATGAAGCTATTCGTTTTCGGGAACTGCTTGTCTTCGATACATACGCCGGCAATGCCGCGCTGTTCCAGCTTGCGCACGAGGCGGCGCACGTTGTTGAAGTTGCCGTAGCCGGTATCGCCGTCGAGCAGAATCGGCAGATCGCTTGCGTCGGCCATGAATTCGAGGTTGTCGACCACTTGCGTCCAGCTTGCTTCGTTGTTGTCGCGGACGCCGAATTGCGCGGAAATCGCGAGGCCCGAGCCCCAGATCGCCTTGAAGCCGGCTTCGCGCACGATGCGGGCGGACAGGCCGTTATGGGCCTCCATCATGAATTCGAGTTCGTTGCTGACAAGCATCTGGCGCAGACGTGCGCTACGGGAAGCGGAGACGAAGGCGGGTTCGCGGGCATTCATTTTCTGTACTCCTTGTGGCGGGCTTATTGGCGCTCTTTTTGCCCGGCTGGCGACTGGAAAATGGCGACTATAACGGAATTTTCATTTATTGGTCATTTAGACGCCTATGCTTTTCCGGCCTTGCTGTTAAGTGGAAAAATGTGTCGATTTCTGGTGAACCGCAGCCAGACGGCGTTTGGAGTTAAATGGCGTTTTGTGGAAACGTGACAGGAATCCGTGTCTGCGTGCGAACGGCCGTGAAACCTGCGGATTGCGGGCTTTAAAAACCGTTCGCGCAATCTATTAAGTGTATTTTCCAATGTGGACTCGGATTAACCGGAAAACCATCGATAAATATCACTCCAACATTCGTTGCTTACCACATTCAAATTCCATTGCATTTAAATAAATAACTGGGGTGTCTACCCGAAAGCAACGGAGGCCATTTGGTCAGACGAAACACCCGCCGACACAGCGGGTTTCCCCTGCCTCAGGAGAAAACTTATAGCTGCCGTAAACACAGTCAGCGAAAAGCAAACAGCCAATCCGATCGAACCCTTTGTGAAAGCACGACCCATTGCTATGACTTTGAACAAAAAACTGGCCTCAATGATCGCTATTCTGTGGTTCGGCCTGATCCTGATCGGCGCATTCGGTGCATGGCAAAACCGTGCGTCGATGACCGCCGACCGGCGCGATCAACTCAGGTCGCTGATCGATCAGGCGGATCACGTCGTGAGCCGTTACTACACGCTGGCGCAACAGCACGTCATGACCGAGGACGAAGCGAAGAAGCAGGCGCTCGCAACGATCGAGTCCATGCGCTACGGCAAGGACGGCTACATCTCGGTGAACGATTCCCAGCCGGTCATGCTGATGCATCCGTTCAAGAAAGAGATGGTCGGCAAGAACCTGGCGCAATTCACGGATCCGGCGGGCAACCATCTGTTCGTGGACATCGTCAACGCTGGCAATCGCGAAGGCGGCGGCTTTGTCGACTATCTGTGGGCGAAGCCCGGCAGCGAAAAGCCCGTGGCCAAGACGAGCTATGCGATGCACTTCCAGCCGTGGGACTGGTATCTCGTCACTGGCATGTACATGGACGACGTGCAGCGCGCGTTCTACTCAAGCCTCTTGCGCTGGCTCGCCATCACCGTCGCGCTCGGCGCTGTTGCTACGGTCATCATGCTGGTCGTGTTGCGCAGCATCCGCCGCTCGCTCGGCGGCGATCTGGAAGTAGCCGTCGAACACGCGCAACTGATGGCGCGCGGCAACCTCGCGACGCGAGTGCCGGTCAAGGACAACGACGCCGGCAGCCTGCTGCATGCGTTGCAGACCATGCAGGCCGGTCTCGTCGACACCGTTTCGCGCGTGCGTACCGGCACCGAAAACATCAACATCGGCGCGACCGAAATCGCCGCGGGTAACACCGATCTGTCGCAGCGCACCGAGGAACAGGCGGCCGCGCTCGTGCAGACGGCGTCGAGCATGGATCAGATGACGGTCAACGTGAAGCAGAACGCCGACAGCGCGCTGCAAGCCGCGCAACTTGCGGGTCAGGCCGCGGACGTCGCCACGCGCGGCAGCCGCGTCGTGGACGACGTGGTCCGTACGATGGGCGAGATCACGACAAGCTCGCGGCAGATCGGCGACATCATCGGCGTGATCGACGGCATCGCGTTTCAGACCAACATTCTGGCGTTGAACGCGGCCGTCGAGGCGGCCCGCGCGGGCGAACAGGGCCGCGGCTTCGCAGTGGTCGCCGCCGAAGTGCGCAGCCTCGCGCAACGCTCGGCCACGGCCGCCAAGGAGATCAAGGCGCTGATCGAGACGTCGACGAATACCGTGGAAGCGGGCGCATCGCTCGTGTCCAACGCGGGTTCGACGATGGGCGAAATCGTGCAATCGGTGCGTCGCGTGAATGAGATCCTTGAGGAAATCAGCAACGCGTCGCGCGAGCAGAGCGCGGGCATCGAGCAGGTGAATCGCGCAGTCGGCGAAATGGATCAGGTCACGCAGCAGAACGCGGCGCTCGTGGAAGAGGCCGCTGCCGCCGCGCACTCGCTGAAGGACCAGGTGGGCGTTCTGCGCGAAGCGATTTCCAGCTTTGCACTGCCGGCCTGACGATCACAAGCGTGACAAGCGCGAGAGAACGCGACGGGAAGCTACGAGAAACAACGGAAAACTAGACAACGCGACGGAAAGAAGGACTTGAATACGAGCCGCACGGATTTTCACATCCGCGCGGTTTTTTTCGCCTGTCGCGCGAGTTGACTTGCAGTAATCGCCCATAAAGATTACGTTCTCATTACAATGAGCCGCGCCGCCTTTGAGCGATGCAAGTCAATCCGCTGTTTATCCGCATCCATGATCCAGAAGAAAAAGTCTCAACCGCGCGATCCGTACGCGCCGGTCGCGAAGAACCAGTTGCTCGTTGCGCGCCTCCCAACGTGGCGCTCGAAGTTCATCGTCGTGCTGGTGTTCGGCGCGTTTGCCGCACTCGCCGGCCGCGCGTTCTGGGTTCAGGTGGTGAATCGCGACTTCTACGTCGATCAAGGGCAAAAGCGCTATCAACGCACGATCGAACTGGACGCAACGCGCGGCCGCATTGTCGACCGCAATGGCTCGATGCTCGCCGTCAGTCTCGCGACCTACGAGATCTGGGCGTCCCCGAAACTGCTCGACGAAGCCGCGTTGCCGCCGCTTTCGAAGCTGCTCGACCTGCCGCTGGCGGAACTGCGTCGTCGTTTGAGCGGCGACAAGACGTTTGTGCTGCTAAAGCGCCAGGTAGACGCGGATACCGCCGGTCATCTTTCGAAGCTCAGACTCGCGGGCATCACGCAAATTTCGGATTCCAAGCGTTTTTATCCGGAAGGCGAGTCGGCGGCGCACGTGGTCGGCTTTACGGACATCG
This sequence comes from Paraburkholderia kirstenboschensis, assembly GCF_032806925.1. Lineage (NCBI taxonomy): Bacteria > Pseudomonadati > Pseudomonadota > Betaproteobacteria > Burkholderiales > Burkholderiaceae > Paraburkholderia > Paraburkholderia kirstenboschensis. Next base: position 735,095 of record NZ_CP136512.1, read on the forward strand.
AGGACAACGGTCAGGAAGGCGTCGAACTGGCGGCCAACGAGCAATTGCTCGGCGTGCCCGGCCATCGCGAAGTAATCCGTGACCGGCTCGGCCGCGTCGTGTCCGAGACGCGCCCGCTCGTACCAGCGCAAAACGGCGAGACCATCCATCTGACCATCGACCGGCGCATTCAGCAACTCGCATATGGGCAGTTGAAGGAAGCGATTGCCAGACATCGCGCGGAAGCCGGCAGCGTGGTAGTACTCGACGCGCGCAACGGCGAGATTCTCGCGCTCGCCAATTATCCGAGCTTCGACCCGAACGACCGCGCGCGTCTGACCGGCCGGCAACTGCGCAATCGCGCGGTGGTCGACACCTTCGAGCCGGGTTCGACGATCAAGCCGGTGGTCGTCGCGCTTTCCATCGACGAAGGCAAGGTGCGGCCGCAAAGCGTCATCGACACGGCGCCGGGCTGGTACAAGATCGGTCCCGCAGTGATCCACGACACGTCGAATCATGGCGCGATGACCGTCGCGGAAGCGGTGCAGAAGTCGAGCAACATTGCGCTCGCCAAGCTCGCGCTCAATTTGCCGGCCGAGAAAATCTGGGCGAAGTACCAGGAATACGGGCTCGGCTTGCGGCCCGATCTGACCTTTCCGGGCGTGGCATCCGGCAAGGTGCGTCCGTACAAACGGTGGCGCCCTGTCGAGCAGGCGACCATGGCATATGGCTACGGACTCTCCGCTTCGCTATTGCAGATCGCGCAGATTTACACCGCCTATGCCGGCGACGGAACAATGCACCGCGTGCGGTTGCTACGCGACAGCTCCGAGGGGGGCGGCAATGCCGCGGGCGCTTCTTCTCATACACGCCACGCGGTCACCACGCCGGGCACCGCACGCGCGATCCGCTCGATGCTGGAGATGGCCACAGGCGATGGCGGCACGGGGCGGGCCGCGACGGTGGAAGGCTACCGCGTGGGCGGCAAGACCGGGACTGCGCGCAAACAGGTCGGCGCGACTTACGCGAAGAATCGCTACCGCGCGCTCTTCGTCGGAATGGCGCCCATGAGCGACCCGAGGCTGATCGTCGCCGTGATGATCGACGACCCGGCCGGCAAGGCGTTCTATGGCGGTACTGTCGCCGGGCCGGTGTTCAGCGCGGTGACGGGCGGCGCACTGCAACTGCTCGGCGTGCCGCCGGATGCGTGACGCGTGACCTGGCGCGTAACGCGTGACTCGACCACGACGCGCACTCGCACTCGCACTCGCACTCGCACTCGCACTCGCACTCGCACTCGCGCTCGCACTCGCGCTCGCACTCGCGCAGGTTTGCGCAATCTTAAGTCTCGCTTAATACTTTGCTGCAACCATGTGCTCAACATCCCCTGTTGGGCCGCCAGATCACCGGCGGCGTTTTTTTGAGCGATGTTTGCCGACGCGCCAGGAAACAGGCTGCATGCCTGCGAAAAAAAAGAGGTCAAACCATGGTTGAGAACACGGTATTCGAGCATCTGCGCGCCATGCCTGACAACGAATGGGTCCGGCAGATTCACTCATGCAAGGTCTCTGACCCGCTGCAACCGCCTTGGGGACGTTCGTACCGGCTCGTCGAATGGACCATGAAGCACACGCCCGAAGCAAGCCGCCGCGTGGTGCCCGCCGAAAGTACACCGCTTGAGATCGCGCAGGCCGTCGTATCGCATGTGCCTGGCCGGCGCTTCTGTCAGCGCGGCGACGAATAGCAGAAGTCCAACGCGTCTTCTAGCCGGTCGTTGCCCCAGAACATTTCGTCGCCGACGAAGAAAGTAGGCGCGCCGAAAATGCCTTTCGACGCGGCAACTTCGGTCTGTTCACGCAGACGCAGCTTGTTCGCGTCGCTCTGCGCTTCGGCGATGATCTGTTGCGCGGGCAAACCGAGTTTCGCGAGCGCTTCGCTCACGACTTCAATCGAACCGATATCGCGGTCATGCGCGAAATTCTGCTGCATGATCTCGCGACAGTAAGCGGCGATCCATTCCCGCTGCGCGCCGAGCAGCGCTACGCGCAGCGCGAGTAGTGCGGCACGCGGAAAAACGCTCGGACGTGTCAACGCAATGCCGTATTTGCGGCACTGTCGTTCCATATCCTTCCACACGTAGGCGCCCTTCTCCTTTTGCAGCACGAACGGAGAATTGTCGAAACCGAGCGCGCGAAAGATCGGCCCTAGCAGAAACGGTCGCCAATCAATGCTCACGCCTCGCGCCGCGGCCTCTGCCTCGATGCGCATGACGCTCAGGTAGCTATAGTTGCTGCCGAAATCGAACCAGAACTCGATCTGGCGTGCTGGCGTGGCTGCGGAAGCTGCGATGTGGTTCATCTCTTCTCTCGTGCAATGCAGGACAGTTGAACGGGAAAGCGTTGCCCATGACGAGAGTCTTCACCGTTCGCATAGATGGCAATAGGGCGCTTGCCAAGACAGCGTCGCACATCTAACGGTGGCGAGACGCGGGCGCTCAGCGCGTTTGCGTCGCCACGCGCAGTCCAAGCGAGATAAATAGCACACCGATGATCTTGTTCTGCCACCGGCGCAGCCACGTCAAGCGCTTGATGAGCTTACCGAGCGGGCGAATCGTCAACACGATCAGCGTGGTGTAAAGCGCGCTCATGCCGACGAAAATCAGCCCCAGCGTCGCGAACTGCAAAAACGCGGAGCCATGTTCGGGGTGAACGAATTGCGGAAGAAACGCGAGAAAGAAAAGCGCGGTCTTCGGGTTCAGCACTTCGGCGGGAATCGCCTGAAAGAACGCTTTCGATGCGGACACCGGCGCGCTTGCGGGCACATTCGCACTGGTCTGCTTTTCACGCAATGCCCGAATGCCCAGATAAACCAGATAAGCGGCGCCGATCCACTTGACCGCGTTGAACGCGAGCGCCGACGTCATCAGCAAGGCAGAAAGGCCAACGGCCGCGCCCAGCGTATGGATGAAGTCGCCCACTGCAATGCCGAGGCCGGTGAATATGCCCGCCTTGCGTCCTCCGTGAACCGTGCGTGTCAAAACCAGCAGCACGGCGGGCCCGGGAATCAGAAAGAGGCCGAGTACAACGGCAATGAAAGTCCCTAACGCGGATAACTCGAGCATGTCGTCTCCAGGTTGTGTGCGCCCGTCCAATCTAAGCGGACTGTTCGGATAGTGTACTTGCGCCGCACGTACCGCGCTTACCGGCGCGATATCCTGCTACGTCCGCGTCTTTCGGCGCGGATCGCTGAACAGATCCGATCGCCTCGTGCCGCGATACTGCGCGGCGACTTCACCTTGCGCAGGTTCTCGCGCATTCGCGGCTAACATTGCAAACTAGCTATGATTCGAGTCTCGGGCTTCAACTGGCTCACGAGTTCTCTTGATTATCGCTATTGATCGGAATCACCAGGTGACTTACACGCTGTCCACGCGGCACATCCACGAACTCGAGATTCGCAAGAGCCGGTTCATTGCGCACGCCGTGCCGGTCGAGGATCGCGACGCCGCGATGGACGAATTGCGCCGTCTGCGCTACGAGCACCCCACCGCAACGCACGTGTGCTGGGCGCTGCTGGCAGGCGGCCAGTCCGGCATGTCCGACGACGGCGAGCCGTCCGGCACCGCTGGCCGGCCAATTCTCGAAGTGCTGCGGCATCACGATCTGGACGGCGTGCTGGGTGCCGTCGTCCGATATTTCGGCGGCGTGAAACTCGGCGCGGGCGGCCTCGTGCGCGCATACACCGACGCGATCGCTTCGGCGCTGCTGGACGCGCCGCGGGTCGAACGGATCGCTCTGGGGTCGCTGACCGTCGAAGTCGGTTACGCCGACGAAGCCAAAGTGCGGCGATGGATCGAAGCCCAAGGCTACGCACTCGCCGATACCGCGCACGCAATGCTCGTGAAGATGACCATCCGCTTGCCGGTCAACACGATCGACGACGCAAAGCGCACGCTGGTCGATATGACGCAGGGCAAAGCCGGTTTCTTCTGACGGCGGCGCCCCGGCGCATTTTATTTAGAAGATGGCTTGCAGGTGACCACTGTTACCATGCTGTTCTCCAACGGCATGTCTCACCACTAAAAGGGCCACTCCTCTGATCTCGACCGCCGCTTGTTCCAGCACAGCGCCCGAATCGGCGCGGCATGGTTCGCTTTCGCGTCATCTGGCGCGCCCGGCACCGGGCACGCCGGCGACTTTGGGAAATATCGTGCTCAAGGGCTGCGGCGTCATCGCGCTGCCCCTGATGCTGTCCGCCTGCTCATGGTCGTGGTTCGGGCTGAATAGCCCGCCTCGCGCCGCGGCGCACGCTACCGGCTCGCTCAGCGTCGCGCCCGCCCGCGATTTCGCCTACATGCCGGCTGTCGAAGGACGCATGTCGCCGAACCGTATCGAAAACACGGCGATGACCGCCATGGTGCTGAAGAACGATATCAACCAGGCCGTGCGCGAGAGCATCGCCAATCGCCTCAAGGTCGCCGGCTTCCATCTCGACGATGGCAGGAAAGTGCTGAGCGGCAACATCGAAAAATTCACTGTCGACGACGTCCGGTCGCCCGCGCTGTGGACACTGAAGATGCGCTACGTGGTAACCGACGCCGCCACGCAAAAGGTCGTGTTCTCGACCACCAAGACCGTCAAACGGAAATCGCCGAAATTCACCAGCAGCTCCATTGCAATCGAGGACACGGTCAGGCTTAGCGTCGACGCATTGGTGGGAGATAGCGGGTTCATCAATGCAGTGAACTGAGGGCTCTGCAAGACGGTTCCGCAAGAGGCGTCAGCCAGCGACACCTGCAGACGCGCGTCAGCGCAGACGCGAGCAGAAGCGCCACCGGTTTCGCTACAATCAGAACCAGCGCGGCCTGCTTTTCGGCCGCCCGTTTGCGCACAGCTCGCGCCCGCGCGTTCACTCCCTGCGAGGCTCCATGTCCACCACCGCCTGGCTGTTCTTCCTTCCCGCCTGTTTCGCCATCAATCTCGCGCCAGGACCGAACAATCTTCTCTCCATCAACGTGGCCGCCCGGCACGGCTTCATGACCGCGTTTCTCGGCGGTACAGGGCGGCTGGTCGCGTTTGCAGCCATGATTGCGCTCGCCGCCACCGGTCTCGCGGTCGTGCTGCATGCATCGGAGTGGTTTTTCCTCGCGATCAAACTTGCGGGTGCCGCTTACCTCATCTGGCTCGCCATTCAACTGTGGCGCAGCGACGCGCCTGCGGTCGACACCACGCAAGAGCAGCCCGCATCGCTCGCGAGGATCGCACGCCAGGAATTCCTCGTGGCAGCCGGCAATCCCAAGGCGATACTCGTCTTTACCGCGTTTCTACCGCAATTCGTCGACATTGGGAGACCGATGCTGCCGCAATTCGCTGCGCTCGGCATGAGCTTCCTCGTGCTGGAATGCGTGGCCATCGCGCTGTATTCGTGGGCGGGTATGCATCTCGGCAAGTGGCTCGTGCGCGCACGCGTCAGGCGCTGGTTCAATCGCTGCTGCGGCGCGTTCCTCGCAGCCATCGGACTCAGTTTCCTGCTGGTCAGACGTGCCTGACCTTCGTGGTATCCAGCAACGAGGCGTGCACCGACCATAACCAATCCCTAATGCTTGCGCCGAGAAAGTTTAACTATCTGTATTGACTGCGCGCCCCTATGCTCAATAAGTGACCCGCCGCCGTGCTCGGCGAGAGGCGGCATGGGCAAGCGACTTCTCATAGTCACAGGAGCGGCATCATGAAGATCTGCATCTTCGGAGCGGGAGCGATAGGCGGCTTGATGGGCGTGCAGTTGGCACGCGCCGGCGCCGACGTCAGTTTCATCGCGCGCGGCGTGCATCTCGCGGCAATGCGCGAGCACGGCGCGCGTCTGATTATCGACGGCGAGACGGTCAGCGCGCCGGTTCGCTGCACGTCCGACCCGAGCGAGCTCGGCGTGCAGGACTTTGTGATCATCACGTTGAAAGCGCACTCGTTACCCGGCGTGGTCGACGCGATGCAGCCGCTGCTCGGCAAGCACACGGCCATCGTGACCGGTGTGAACGGCATCCCGTATTGGTACTTCTATCAGCACGGCGGCAAGTTCGCCGGCACGCGGCTCGCGAGCGTCGATCCGGACGGCAGCCAATGGACGAAGCTCGGCCCTGAACGCGCGATCGGATGCGTGCTCTATCCGGCCGCCGAGATCGTGGAACCGGGCCTCATCAAGCATGTGTACGGCAAGAAGTTTCCGATCGGCGAGCCGAGCGGCGAGCGCACGCCGCGCATCCAGCAATTGCACGAGATCATGCAGGCGGCGGGTTTCGAAGCGCCGATCCGCGACAACATCCGCGACGAAATCTGGCTCAAGCTGTGGGGCAATCTGTGCTTCAACCCGATCAGCGCGTTGACGCACGCAACACTCGACGTGCTCACGAGCGACCCCGGCACGCGCGCGGTATCCCGCACGATGATGCTCGAGGCAAAGCGCATTGCCGACCAGTTCGGCGTGCACTTTCGGGTCGACGTGGAGAAGCGCATTGACGGCGCAGGCGCGGTCGGCGCACATAAAACGTCGACGCTCGTGGATCTGGAGAACCGGCGGCCCATGGAAATCGATCCGCTTTTGACCGTGGTGCAGGAAATGGGACGCCTCGTCAACGATCCGACGCCTACCATCGATGTCGTGCTTGCGCTCGTCAAGCTGCGGGAGCGCATGGCGTTGCAAGGCGCTTGACCCGATAGGACTTGTCTGCGCCTCTTTGCGTTTATCGCCGGTAAGTTGAAAAAGGATCGGACGCCGCTGGGCGTCCGATCCTTTTTATTGCGCGGCGACTTCAGTTGCTATTGATCGATTGCAAGCCAGACCGCTTTCGGCTCGGTGAAGTTTTCGATCGCCACATCGCCGTGTTCCCGGCCGAAGCCCGAATCGCCGGAGCCGCCCCAAGGCAGGCGCACGTCGGTATAACCGTAGGTGTTGATCCAGACGGTCCCCGCTCTCAAGTCTCGCGCCACGCGATGCACGCGACCAATGTCCGCGCTCCACACGCCCGCCGCGAGGCTGTACAACGTGCCGTTGGCGATACGTATTGCGTCGGCTTCGTCGTTGAAACGAATCACACTCGCCACCGGCCCGAAAATCTCCTCCTGCGAAATGCGCATTTCGTGCTCGACGTTGGCAAACACCGTCGGCTCCACGAAGAAGCCGCGCTCGCCGATACGCGCGCCGCCCGTCACGAGCGACGCGCCTTCGGAGCGCCCGGCATCGACATAGCCGAGCACGGTCTTCATTTGCGCGGCGGAGATAAGCGGACCCATCGACGTTTCGCGCAATGACGGATCGCCGACCTTGATCGACTTTGCGCGAGCGGCGAGGCGCTCCACGACTTCGTCGTAGACATCGCGATGCGCGAGAATGCGCGAGCCCGCCGAGCACACCTGTCCCGTGTTGAAGAAGATGCCAGACGCCGCGGCCCGCACTGCGTTGTCGAGATTCGCATCGGCGAAAATCAGATTGGCCGACTTGCCGCCGAGCTCCAGCGTGACGCGTTTGAAGTTGCCGGCCGCGCCCTGCAGAATGCCGCGCCCCACCGACGGCGATCCGGTGAACGTAACCTTGTCCACGCCTGGATGCGCGACGAGCGCGTCGCCGACCACGCGGCCCTTGCCCGTGACGATATTCAGTACTCCCGGCGGCACGCCCGCTTCGAGCGCGAGTTCGCCAATGCGCAACGCGCTGAGCGGCGTGATCTCCGCGGGCTTAACGATCAGCGTGCAACCGCAGGCGAGCGCCGGCGCGATTTTCCACATGCCGATCATCAGCGGGAAATTCCACGGCACGATCGCAGCGACCACGCCGACCGGTTCACGTAACGTGTACGTCAATGCGTCCGGGCGAACCGGCACCACCTGGCCGTTGATCTTGTCACACCAGCCTGCGTAGTACTCGAGTGTATCGATTGCGGCCGGAACGTCCTGGCGCATGACGGCGGCAATCGGCTTGCCCGCGTCGAGACTTTCGAGCGCGGCCAGTTCGTCGAGATTGGCGCGCATCAGCCCGGCAAGTCGAGACAGAATGCGGCCGCGCTCCGCCGCCTTGATTCCGTTCCACACCTTCAATGCAGCACGCGCCGCGTGCACGGCCGTGTCGACATCGGCGGCGCTACCTTGCGCAACGTGCGCAATCGGCTCCTCGGTAGCCGGATTGATATTGACGGAATATTCGCCCGTGCCCGGCGGCAACCGCTTGCCGTCGATCAACAGGTCATGGCGCCTGAGGCCGGTGTCAGTGTCCATCATGAAGCTCCTTGCATTGAAATGTTGCTTGGGCTGATTGCTGCTAACCGGCCTTGGGGCGAAGACCGGTATCGGCGGGTCGATGCAGCGCTACGGCTGGTGAAGCGCCGCGCCGCTGCGCGCGGCCGCAGGCCAGGAAGGGTCGGGAAGTGCTGCGTTCGGCGATGTGTGCGCGGTCGTGTGCGCGGTTGTGTTCGAGGTTTCGTCCGAACCGTCGTCCGGACTCGCGTTCGTAGACGGCGCACCGGCATGCGCCGCGAACTGCGCCCAGGCAGCCGCGGCATTGGGCCTTAGCGAGCGATTGCGGCGATGCACGAGCAGCGTCGTCAGTGCTATTTCCGGAACGAGCGGCCGGCTCACCAGCGACTCGCCGACGGCGGGCCAATGCGCGTCGACGGGCAGAACGCCGACACCCAGCCCGAGCTCCACCATGCGCAGCACCGCCGCCACATGTCCGAACTCCTGCACCGGGCGCCGCTTCAGGCCGTTCGCATTGAAGGCGAGATCGAGCGCCGCGCGCACGCCCGCGTCTGCGTTCAACGTGACGAGCGCCCAGTCATGCAGAGCTTCCCACGCGACGCTCGCGTGGCGGGCGAGCGGATGCGTCGACGGCATCACCGCGTGCAGCGGCGTCGTGAAAATCACCTGCGCGTGCAACTGGTCGTTGGCAAGAGGGCCGGCCAGCGAGACCACGCCGAAATCGACCTCGCCGTGCTCGACGCTTGCGAGTACGCCGCTTTGTGGCTGATCCTCGATAGTGACTAGCAGCTCCGGAAATGCCGCCGCGCAACGCGCGAGTCCCTGCGCGACCCATCCCGACGACAACACCGGATTGCTTGCTACTGCAACGACGCCACGGTGCCCTTCATAAGCGGCCCGCTCCTCGCGCAACGTCAGATCGATTTCATCGAGCAGGCGGCCAATCCTTCGTTCGAGACTTGCGCCCGCGTGCGTCAGTTGAACCTGGCGCGTGGTGCGGTCGAACAGTTTGAGATCGACCGCATCTTCGAGCTCCCGCACACACCGGCTCACCGCCGACTGCGTCAGATCGAACTCGCGCGCCGCGCGCGTGAAACTCCGTTCACGCGCGACGGCGACAAACACCTTGAGTTGCTGCAACGAAACATTCATGAGGTCATGGCCGGCCGCGAACGGCCCGGCAGCCTATTCGCCGGTTTGCTCAGGCCAGTGGCTCAGCCGCGAGGCTTTGCCGTTGCCGTTACCCGCGACGGCGAGCACGCCCGGCTGCGGCTCGTCCTGCGAGTGGATCCAGCGCGAGCGCATCGGCGCGAGAATGAATTTCGCAGACACGCCGGCAGCAATCGTAATCACAGCCGAAACAGTGAACACCAGGCTCCATCCACCCGTTGCCGACAACACCGACGCGACCGGCACCAGCAGCGAAGCCGTGCCCTTCGCGGTGTACAGCGTGCCGGCATTGGCCGCCGCGTACTTGCTGCCGAACGTGTCCGCGCAGATTGCCGGGAAGATCGAGAAAATCTCGCCCCAGAAGAGGAAGATCAACGCGGCAAACGTCATGAACGCATACGGGTTCGTGCCGTACTCCATCATGCCGAGTAACGCGAGCCCTTCGCCGATAAAGATCGCGAACATGGTGTTTTCACGGCCGATCTTGTCGGAGATGAAACCACACAGCGGACGCGTGAAGCCGTTGCAGACGTTGTCGATAGAAAGCGTGGCTGTGAGCAGGGGCAGCGTTACGCCGAAGATCGTCATGGGAATGCGTGCAAGGCCCCAGTCTTTCGCGATCGGGCCGATCTGCGCGGTTGCCATCAGGCCGCCGGCCGCCACCGCCACGAACGAAACATAGATCACCCAGAACACCGGCGTCTTGATCATCTGGCCAGGCGTGAGGTCGACCTTCGACACCGCGAACTTCTTCTTTGCCGGCGTGTGCTTGCGCAGAACGGGCTTCACCAGCAGCATGGCGAGCAGCAGAATCGCGACGCCCTGCAAAATACCGAAGAAGAAAAACGTGTGCTCGTAGCCCGAGCGCGTGATCATGTTCGCAATCGGAATGACCGTCACCGCTGCGCCCGCGCCGAAGCCGGCCGCGGTGAGGCCCGCAGCGAGACCGCGGCGGTCGGGAAACCATTTCAACGCATTACCCACGCAGGTGCCATACACGCCGCCCGCGCCGATCCCGGCGATAACCGCCGAGACGTAAAGCATTGGCAAGGTCGTCGCGTACGAATTCATGACCCATGCAATGCCCGCGCACACGGCGCCGCCCGCCACCACTGGCCGTGGACCGAACTTGTCGACGAGCCAGCCTTCCAGTGGAACGAGCCAGGTTTCAGTGAGGATGAAAATCGCGAACGCCATTTGAATCGAGGCCTGGCCCCAGTGATGCCGCGCGTCCATCGGCGCGACGAACAGCGTCCACGCGTACTGCAGGTTCGCCACCAACGCCATGCACACCATGCCGATGACGAGCTGCCACCAACGGTTCGCCCAGAATCCGCGGGCCGTGGTCTGTTGAGTGATATCGTCCATGTGCCTTGTCTCCGCAATTATTTAGTGCAGCCGGCGAACGCGCCGTGCTGTATGTATCCCGCCTTATCGTTATGACCCAAAAAGCCTTGCAATTCGGGAATTTTTAATATCTGCGTCTTTAAATCGCTTCCTTTAAAAAGCCGATTTAATCATCGCCTTTTGGCAAGTTCTTAATTCCGACTAATTCATTTTTGCTGCTTTCCGCCGATCCCCGTCGGTCCCGCCACGCCTGAATCCAAGCGTTAACCCGAGTGTGAGGCCGGCAGCTTCGTCTTTCTTTACAAACTCATGCTAGGGTCATTGCTGAATTACTAATAATTAAAGTTTGTTATTATGTTGATTCACGTTTGCTTATACATCGGCCAATGACGATGCGCAATGCCACGCTCCGGCAGTTGAAGGTATTCGAGACCGTAGCGCGCCACCTGAGCTTTTCGCGCGCCGCCGAGGAGTTGCACCTCACGCAACCCGCCGTCTCCACACAGGTTCGTCAGCTTGAAGAGCACGCCGGCCTGCCGCTCTTCGAACAGCTCGGCAAAAAGATCTACCTCACGCCAGCCGGCACCGAAATGCTGCATTACAGCCGCGCCATCATTCAGCAGTTTCACGAAGTCGACGAAGCCATGAGCCAGTTGAAGGGCGTCTCCGGCGGCAAACTGAACGTGGCGGTCATCAGCGCCGGCGACTACTTCTTTCCGCGGCTGCTCGCCGAGTTCACGCGGCGCTATGCGGGCGTCGTGCTGAACCTTGCGGTGCACAATCGCGCGGAACTGTTGCATCAGCTCGCGACCAACCAGACCGATCTCGCGGTGATGGTGCGCCCGCCACATGAAATGGACGCCACGAATGAGCCGTTCGCGCCTCACCCGTACGTGATCGTGGCCGCGCCTACGCATCCGCTCGCGCAGAAGCGCAACATCAGGATGAGTCAGTTGGCGAACGAGGCATTCATCGTACGGGAGCGCGGCTCGGACACGTGGAACTCCATGGAAGAAGGCTTCGCCGGTCGCCTCTCCAACCTGAAGATCGCGATGGAGATCAAGAGCACCGAGACGATCAAGCAGGCGGTCATTGCCGGCATGGGTATCGCGTTTCTGTCCGCGCATACGATCAGCCTCGAACTGCAGCTGGGCCACCTGGTCGTGCTCGATGTCGAAAGCTTCCCGGTCATGCTCAACTGGTATGTCGTTCATCGGAAGAACAAGCGTCTGCCGCCCGTTGCCGTGGCGTTCAAGCGCTTCCTGATGGAAGAAGGCGCGAGCCTCATCGAGAAGATCACTCGTGTGAAGGAATTGAGCGTGTATAAGCAATAGTCTATGGAAATCCAATAAAACTTTAACTATTGCAAATCGATCAGTACTTCTATGCTGCAAGCGAGTTCCATCACTTGTCAGCCCAGGAGGCCGATCATGAACCACGCTTCGGTTGCGACTCATGCCAACGCACGGACAGCCCGCGTTACCGCCGACCATCCCAACGACCCGCATCTGAGCGCCTACAACGCCGCGTTCAGCGATCTGGGCCTGCGTTTTCGCTGGGACCACGCCACGCTCGACATTCTGAGCGAATTCAACAGCGAAGCCGCTCGCATCACCGCTTTTATCGAGCGCTTTCACGCGCATCTTCACCGCGCTTATGACGCCGATTTCCTCGCTCAACTGATCCTCCAGAAGAAAGCGCAGTACTACAGCGAATTCGCCGCGTCTGGCGAATGAGCGGCACGGCGGGAACATGTTCCCGCCGTGCGCAGTCTCGCTGGCTCCTGTTGCTTCTACTGACCGATAGGCCGGCGAGGTCTGTGCTTTCATCGTGGCGGCCTTCATGGCTGTCGGCTTACCGAGGATCGGCTGGGCAGGCGGCGCGCTGCATATGCCCGGGTTTGCGATTGCCCGTTGCCGCTGTTATGCCAGCCTCGACGGTGACGGTATGCTGCCGCGCGCACCATGCCGGCGTCCCACGCCTCACGTATGTCTCCCGGTTCTGCGTCATGTGGCCAGTCCATCGCGCCAGCAATGCTGCGGACGTCGCCTGCGGCGCGAGCATGCGCATACACCTTCGGACGCCCGCAACACTCGGAATACTCGCGGCTGAGCATCACATGCACGCCTATAGAAGATGCAAGCGCACTGATTGCGAGCAGCGCGCCGAGTCCGAACGGCTGCGCCGCTTCGGTCACGAACCCATAGCCCAGCCATGCACATAACAGAAACGCAGCGACGTTGACGATGTCGTGGCCCGGACGCGCCGCCGCACGAAGCGGCAGCACACCGCGCAATTTGCAGAATGCAATTGCCGATGTTGCGAAGATCAACGCGCCGGCGAACACGGCCGTGCAAAGTTCGATTCGCTCCAAAGTCGCCTCGATCGACGACGGTAATAACGATGGCGGCGATAAATAGCGCACAACGCCGACGACCACGATCGACAGGCCCATGCCACTCGCCACCAGCGCGACGAGCGCGGGCTGCCGTGCGAGATTGCGCCGGCGCACGAGCTGCGCACCGGCAACGGCGCCTGCAACTGCCGCGCAAATATCGGCGACGCCAGCACCGAGGCCCGCGGCGAACACGCCGGAAACGGTGGCGGCCAACGCGGCGACGCGCCAGCAGGTCTGACTTCCGGACGCCGCATTCGAGCACGACCGCGAGCGCGAGTTATGAATCGGCATCCGCGGTAAGGGCCGCAGCATCAAAGGCAGCCCGTGCATCGGCAATTGCCCGAGCGCCGCAAGCACCGAGCCGAGCGCACAAGCCAACAGCCCGGCGAGCGTTGCCGTCAACGGTACGAACATTCCCAGCCACACGGTACTGTCTGACGCTTGCGACACGCGTGCTCCTTCGTGTTCTTGATGCAACTCCGCGCGCTCGTGGCCCGCGGACCGACCCATCGTTCAAACGAGTCCCTCGACGACGCCTGGTTTAGACGCCAGCGACGCAGTCGCTTGTGCCGCGTTCAGCGTGTTGCGCAGCGTGCCGATGCCGTCGATGGAAATCGACACCGTCGCTCCGTCCTTGATCGACCCAACTCCCACGGACGTACCGCATGCGATCACGTCGCCGGGTTCGAGCGTGAGGTCTTGCGAAATGAGGCTCACCTGCTCGGCCGGCGAAAACACCATGTCGGAGAGCGGATAGTTCTGCCGCTCGACGCCGTCGAGCATCGTCACCAGATTCGCGCTTTGCCAATCGAAACCCGAGACGATCGCCGGGCCAATGCAGCAGAAAGTATCGAAGCCCTTGGCGCGGCACCATTGCGGAAAATGCGGATTCTCGTTGAGCAGATCGGCAGCGGTCACGTCGTTGACGAGCGTATAGCCGAAAATCGCCTGAGCGGCCTCCTCGACATCCGCATCGCGGCAACGCCGGCCGATCACAATGCCCAGTTCACCTTCATAGACGATCTTGCCCGCGTAGCTGGCCGGGCGGTGGATCGGCGCATCGGAGCCGATCACCGAGCCCGCCGGTTTCAGCAGAAAGAGCGGGTGCGTCGGCACCGGCTTGTCGAGCTTTGCGGCAAGCGCGTGATAGTTGTTCCAGAGCGCGACGACCTTGCCGGGCGCACAAGGCGCGAGCGGCGTCAGTGCGCGCGTCGACAACACCACGCCGGTCGGCACCGGTTGATCAAGACTTTCGTACTCGTGCAGGTAGGCACCTTCGACGCGGCCGAACACCACACCGCCGTCGTTCAACATGAAACGCATCCACGTATCCATATGCCGCTCCTTGAGCGCTTCGGCACGATCTTCATCGCTCGTTGCGATGAAAACCGTGCCGCCCTACGTTTTACGCGTCAGGTCAGATCAACCCGGCACCGCGCGCCCACTGATACTTCGCACCCAGCACCGCGACGGGAATCTCCGTCGAATAGGCGTACGCCGGAACCCCATGCGCGTACAGATACTCGGCGGCCTCTTCCACCTGTACGTCGCCCGCGAGCGATGCGACGATCGGCTTCTCGATGCCGCGCGCTTTCATCTCTTCCTTCACCTCGACAACGAGTCGCGCGAACACCATCGGCGGCGTGATGATCGTGTGCCAGTAGCCGAGAATGATTGCGTGAATGCGCGGATCTTCGAGGCCGAGGCGTATCGTGTTTTGATACGTGGACGGCGGCTCGCCGCCTGTAATGTCGACAGGATTGCCCGCGGCTCCGAACGGAGGAATGAACTTGCGGAATGCGGCGTCGAGATCGGCGGGCATGGTCATGAGCGATAGGCGGTTGTCCACGCAAGCATCGGACAACAGCACGCCCGAGCCGCCCGCCCCGGTGATGATCACCACGTTCTCGCCCTTCGGCGTGGGAAGTTTCGGAATGCCGCGCGCAAATTCCAGCAGGTCGCGCAAAGAGCGCGCGCGGATCACGCCGCATTGTTTGAACACGTCTTCGTAGATGCGGTCGTTGCCCGCAAGTGCGCCCGTGTGCGAACTGGCAGCGCGCGCACCGAGACTCGTGCGGCCCGCTTTCAACACCACCACCGGCTTTTTCTTCGAGACGCGCGCCGCCGTCTCCGCGAATGCGCGGCCGTCTTTCAGATCTTCGCAATGCTGCGCGATGATGTCGGTGTTCTCGTCCTGTTCAAAGAATGTCAGCAGATCGTCTTCGTCGATATCGGACTTGTTGCCGAGACCCACGATTGCCGACACGCCCATCTTCGCCGAACGCGAGAAGCCGATGATCGCCATGCCGATACCGCCGGACTGCGACGACAGCGCCGCCTTGCCCTGCACATCGTACGGTGTGCAAAACGTCGCGCAGAGGTTCTTCGGCGTGTAGTAGAAGCCGTAAATGTTCGGGCCCATCAGGCGTATGTCGTATTCGCGCGCAATCGCGACGATTTCCTGCTGGCCTTCCACGTTGCCGGTTTCCGCAAAACCCGAAGGAATCAGCACCGCACCGGGAATGCCCTTCTTGCCGACTTCCGTCAGCGCGCCGGCGACGAACTTTGCCGGAATCGCGAACACGGCGACATCGATATCGCCCGGCACGTCCAGCACGCTTCTATAAGCCTTGCGTCCCATGATCTCGTCGGCCTTGGGGTGGATCGGATAGATCTCTCCCTGATAGCCGCCATTGATCAGGTTCTTCATGACCGAGTTGCCAATCTTGCCGTCTTCCGCCGACGCGCCGATCACGGCGACGCGGTCCGGTTTCATGATGCGGTTCATCTGCCGCACGATGTCTTCCTGACTCGGCCGGTAGCGTTCGACCGGCGGCTCGAAGTCGAGCACGATTCGTACGTCGGCGGCGATCGCGCCACGCTTGCTCGCAAACACCGGGTTCAGATCGAGCTCCGATATTTCCGGGAAGTCGGATACGAGCCGCGACACGTTTGCGATCAATCCGGCGAGCGCCTCGCGATCGACCGGCTCACCGCCGCGCACGCCTTTGAGCATCTCGGCTGCCGCAATGCCGTCGAGCATCGAACGCGCGTCGTCGCGTGTAGCCGGGGCGAGGCGGAACGTAATGTCCTTCAGCACTTCGACGAGTACGCCGCCAAGGCCGAACGCCACCAGCTTGCCGAACGACGGATCGGTGACTGCGCCGACAATCACTTCCTGGCCGCCGCCGATCATCTGCTGCACCTGCACGCCGAGCAGGTTGGCCTGCGCGTTATAGCGCTTCGCGTTCTCCATGATCGTCGCGAAACCCTGCACCACGTCGGCAGCATTCTTTACGCCGACGAGCACGCCGCCAGCCTCCGTCTTGTGCAGAATTTCCGGTGAAACGATCTTCAGCACGACCGGGAAGCCGATTTCGGTAGCAAATTGCGCGGCTTCGGCCGCGGTCGTGGCGAGCGCTTCTTTCGGCACCGAAATGCCGTACACGTCGCACACCAGCTTGCCTTCCGGCGCGGTGAGCGAGGTGCGGCCTTCCGCCTTGGCGTGATCGAGAATATGCCGCACGACGTCCTTGTTGGCGACCTGCGCGTGGTCGTCGGGCGTGTGGGCGGTGCCGCGTTCTTTCAGTGAGAGCGTGTCTTCGTATGCCATGTCCTGCCGTCTCCAATGCGGGTGCGAAAGGCGCCGCCCGGCACCGCGCTCGCCTGAATGGCGAGCGGCGGGCGGCTTGCACTACGGTTTTTCTAATGCGCCTAGATGGCGCCGGCGGTACGCAATGCGCTGATCTGTTCGGGTGAATAACCCAGTTCAGCCATGACTTCGTCGGTATGTTCGCCAAGCAGCGGCGAGCGCTTGACTTCGGTGGGGCTGTCGGACAGTTTGATAGGATTGCCAACTGTCAGATATTTGCCGCGCGTCGGATGATCGACTTCGACGATCGTGCCGGTTTGACGCAGCGAGGGCTCTTCCGCGATCTCCTTCATCGACAGAATCGGCCCGCACGGAATGTCGTACTTGTTGAGGATCTGCATGGCCTCGAACTTGGTCTTGGTCATGGTCCAGCGTTCGATCTCCGCGAAAATATCTTTCAGGCGCGGCAGCCGCGCGGCGGGCGTCGCGTAGTCGGGATCGGTGGCCCACTCTTCCTTACCGATCACGTTGCAGATCTTCGCCCACACCGGAGCCTGCGTAATGAAGTAGATGTACGCGTTCGGATCGGTCTCCCAGCCTTTGCACTTCAGAATCCAGCCGGGCTGACCGCCGCCAGACGCATTGCCTGCGCGCGGCACCGCTTCGCCGAACTTGCCGTTCGGATACTGCGGATACTCTTTCATCACACCGGTGCGTTCAAGCCGTTGCTGATCGCGCAACTTCACGCGACACAGATTGAGCACGCCGTCCTGCATCGCGGCAAGTACGCGCTGGCCACGGCCGGTTTGCGTGCGCTGATAAAGCGCGGTGACGATGCCGAGCGCGAGATGCAAACCCGTGCCGCTGTCGCCGATCTGCGCGCCGCTCACGACAGGGGGGCCGTCGTCGAAGCCCGTTGTGGATGCCGCGCCGCCCGCGCACTGCGCGACGTTCTCGTAGACCTTGCAGTCCTCGTACGGGCCAGGGCCAAAGCCCTTCACCGACGCAACGATCATGCGCGGGTTCAATTCCTGAATGCGCTCCCACGTAAAACCCATGCGATCCAGCGCGCCCGGCGCAAAGTTCTCCACCAGCACGTCGCATTTCTGTATTAGCGCTTCGAGAACCTGCTTGCCCTCGGGGTTCTTCGTGTCGATCGTGACCGAACGCTTGTTATGGTTGAGCATCGTGAAGTACAGGCTATCCACGTCCGGAATGTCACGCAGTTGTTCGCGGGTGATGTCGCCCGCTCCGGCTCGCTCCACCTTGATCACGTCCGCGCCGAACCACGCCAGCAATTGCGTGCATGTCGGGCCCGATTGCACATGCGTGAAATCGAGAATGCGCACGCCGTCGAGTGCTTTTCCCATGTCGTGTCTCCTAAGGTATCCGTATTACTTGTACATGGTCTGGTTCTTCGTGCCCGGTGCATACTCGCGCGGGTCGACCCAGATATTGACAACAGCCGAGCGCCCCGTGCGATGAATCGCTTCGCGTGCACGCTGCAATGCGCCTGCAATCTGAGCGGGGGCGCGGACCTCCTCGCCGTGGCCGCCGAGCATTTCGGCGAACTTGCTGAAAGGCACGTCGCTCAGCAGATTGCCTACATTGCCGCGCTCGTCGCCATATTTGGCAAGCTGGCCGTAGCGGATCTGGTTCATCGCCGAGTTATTGCCGATCACCGCGAGGTACGGTGCGCCGAAGCGGTTGGCCGTTTCCATGTCGAACGCGGTCATGCCGAACGAGCCGTCGCCGTAGTAGCACAGCACTTCTTTCTGCGGATGCGCGATCTTGGCCGCAAGCGCGAAGCCGGTACCGACGCCGAGCGAGCCGAGCGCGCCCGGGTCCATCCATTGGCCAGGACGGCGCGGACGAACGGCTTGCGCGGAGATCGTCACGACGTCGCCGCCGTCGCCGATATAAACGGTGTCGTCGGAGAGAAACTCATTGAGTTCGTAGGCCACGCGATACGGATGGATCGGCGTGCTGTTCGACTTGAAGAGCGGCATGAGCTTTTCAGTCGCCGTGGCTTCGGCGTCCTGCAACTGCGCCATCCACTTGCGGCGTGCCTGGCGCTTGTCGTCCTTCAGGCGGCCGCTTGCGGCTTGCAATACGGCGGCGAGGATCGCGCCCGGATCGCCAACCAGACCGACGTCGATATCGCGGTTCTTGCCGACAGTCCGGTAGTCCATGTCGATCTGCACAAGCGTCAGTTCCTTGCTGATGCGCTTGCCATACCCCATGCGGAAATCGAACGGTGTGCCGACGACGATGAGAACGTCCGCATTGGCAAACGCCTGTGAACGCGTGCGGTCGAAGTGATGCGGATCGCCCGGCGGCAGCAGCCCGCGGCTCGCGCCATTGAAATAGCCGGGAATGTCGAGGCCGCGTAGCAGCGCGATCGCTTCCTCGTGACCGCGCGCGGTCCACACCTGCTGTCCGTACAGAATCGCGGGGCGCTCGGAGTTGACGAGAATGTCCGCGAGCTTCTCGATATCGCGCGGGTCGCCAATCGATTTCGTCGACGCACGATAGTGACCCGGCTGCGGCACGACCGCGCGCGTGAGGTCGACTTCGCGATCGAGCACGTCTCGTGGAATTTCCAGGTAAGCCGGACCGGGCGCGCCGTTGAAACACTCGCGCGCGGCCATCGAGATCATGTCGGCGACCCGCTCAGTGCTTGACACGCTGGCGGCGAACTTCGTGATAGGCGCCATGATGTCGACGTGCGGCAGGTCTTGCAGCGAGCCCATCTTGTGTTGCGTCAGCGCCCCCTGTCCACCGATATGCAGGACGGGGCTCTCGGAGCGGAACGCAGTCGCGATGCCCGTCACCGCGTTCGTGCAGCCGGGACCCGCGGTTGTAACCACGCAGCCGAGCTTGCCGGTCTGCCGCGCATAGCCGTCTGCCGCGTGCGCCGCGACCTGCTCATGGCGCACGTCGATGATGCGAATCCCTTCGTCCACACAACCGTCGTAAATGTCGATGATGTGGCCGCCGCACAGCGTGAAGATCGTATCGACCCCTTCGTTTTTTAGCGCCTTCGCGACCAGATGGCCGCCCGAGACGACGCCCGCGTTGCGCGCCTTCTGCTTGAGCGTGTCTTCGGCGGTGGTGCTGGCTGTGCTTGGGTTCAGGGATGAAACAACTGCAGACATGGTCGTCTCCTGTGTGTCGACCGGAGCCTGCGCTCTTGCGCTCGATCCGGTCCCATGCTTTTGCATCGATGGAGGTTCGCGCTTGGGCGCTTACTCCGGTCCCCTGAAAGACTGCTGCTTGGTGGTTCCATAACGGTTATTGACGGACGCCCCGCTTCGGGACTCGCGTCCGCGTCTCACACACTGACCTCTCCACATACAGTATGTGATATATCATTAGGAGGCAAGAGCTATCCAACGGCTTTCCCAACTCTCGTATTCCCTCGAACAGCCTTACCGGACGGGGCATCGCCGCTTTACACGCCTTATCCCGCCACCGGTTCAAGGGAAAACACTGAGCAGACTCCATATGCGCTCACTGTTGATATATCACATACCACCTTTCAAGAGACGTCAAGCGCGGTGTTTCCCTACGAGCGGAGCGGCAAAAAAAAGCCCGCGGTGTGCGAACACCGCGGGCTTCTTGCCGACCTGATCTTGTGGCCGCTGGCAGCGGCCTCGGCTTACTCAGCCATCAGTCGAGAAAGTCGCAGTTCTTCTCCACGAACGCCGCCAAATCGAGCGAATGCTGGCGCGTGAGACGCTCGGCCAGTTCCGTGTCCCGCTTTTCCAGCGCCTCGATAATGCGTAAGTGGTCGACGATCGACCGCGAAGCGCGATCGCTCTGCGAAATGGTCATGCGCCGGATGGCGCGCACGTGGATAAAAATATTCTTGATGGTGTCGAGAATGATCTGCGACTTCGACAACTCGACGATGGCCTGGTGAAACGCGATGTTCGCGTCGGAATACTCGGCGATGTGCTCGGCCGGCGTGCCGTCGCGGAAATTGTCGAACATGTGCCGCAGGCGGGCGATTTCCTCGTCCGTGGCGCGCTGCGTCGCGAGACGCGCCGCCATGCTTTCAAGCGCGGCCCACATGTGGATCATTTCGACGATCTCGCGTTTGCTCTTGCGCACGATGTAAATGCCGCGGCGAGGGACCATACGCAGAAAGCCCTCCTGCTCGAGCAGCGTCATCGCCTCGCGCACCGGCGTGCGGCTTACTCCGAGCGTTTCGCTCAGCACGCGCTCGTCCAGACGGATTTCATCACGCGTCTGGTAGATGTCCGCGTCGGCGATAGCCTGACGCAACATTGCGTAAGCCTGATCGCGCAAGCTCGCGCTTGCGCCGATAGGCTGCAACGACAATGTCAAAGGTGTTGCCACTGCTTCAGTTTGAAGTTCCGACGACATTCATCGCCTCTTGTTGAACATGCATACGATAAGGCACCGCCGCTTCCACGCGTTGCTCATCAAGGCCGATGAAGCGGCCATGTTGCGCTGCGAGTTGCGCGACCGGCTGCGGAATCCAGCGGGCCAGCAGAACGGTGGCGGAACAGCCTAAGCCAACAACAGCGGCAGCCAGCAGCGAGAGAGGAACAAATTCCATTTATAGCTCCAAACGATTGAGTGAACGAATGACTCAATCATATGCTGCATCGCCGCAAAAATCAATATTCGGTATGTAGTATATCAGCGCCTGTTGTTTTCACATCATCTCTTACGGTAGCACGCACCGCTCCGTCTCGCCTGCCCGTTCGATTAAACCTCGCGACGCTCCGTGTATACGCGGAAAACGCGCGCTATTCGCGCGGCAGCGTCCGGTAATCGCGCAATTCTCCGGACTGCGGATTGTGCGGCGCCCGCCTCGTCATTAATCTTCCGAACATCCTGCAACCGATCAGCGGCGCCAGCGTAAGCCGCGAGGGCGCCGCGCCGGTCACGCAGTCGTTTCGAGAATCCAGGGAGACCCGTCATGAGCACTACCATCTCGCCGGCCGCAGCGGCCGACAATCGCACGGCGCGCAGCCGGGCACGCAAAGCGGCGCTGGGCAGCTTTGTCGGCGCCGTCGTCGACTGGTACGACTTTCTGCTGTACGGGATTGTTGCGGCACTGGTCTTCAACGCGGAGTTCTTTCCGAAAGTTAGCCCAGCGATGGGCACGCTGGCCGCCTTCGCCACTTTCGGCGTCGGCTTTCTGTTCCGCCCGCTCGGCGGCTTCGTGTTCGGCCATTTCGGCGATAGGCTCGGTCGCAAGCGCATGCTCGTGCTCACCGTGATGATGATGGGCCTTTCCACCGCCGCAATTGGTCTGCTGCCATCGTTTTCGACGATCGGCTGGATCGCGCCGGTGCTGCTCGTCACGCTACGCGCGATCCAGGGCTTCGCGGTCGGCGGCGAATGGGGCGGCGCAGCGTTGATGGCCGTCGAAAGCGCGCCGGAAAAGAAAAAGGCTTTTTACAGCAGCGGCGTTCAGGTCGGCTACGGCGTGGGCCTCGTGCTGGCGACGGGCCTCGTCGCGCTGATCAGCCGTTCGATGGACAACGCGTCGTTCATGAACTGGGGTTGGCGCCTGCCGTTTCTCTTCAGTGTGGTGCTGGTGCTGATTGCAATGTGGATTCGCTCGAGCATGGAAGAGTCGCAGGAGTTCGTCGAAAAAGTCGGCGCGCGCGGCGAGCGCAGTGTGCGGCTGCCGATCGTTGAAGCGCTGCTGCGTCATCCGAAGGCGTTCCTCCTGATCATTGCGCTGCGTCTTGCCGAGCTGTTCACGATGTATATCGTGACCGCGTTCGCGCTCAACTACTCGACGGCGAATCTTCACATGCCGCGCGAATTCTTCCTCACGATCGGCCTGCTGGTCGGCGCGGTGAGCTGCGTGACCATTCCACTCTTTGCAATGCTCGCCGACCGTTTCGGCCGCCGCCGCGTGTATATCGTCGGCGCGCTCGTCGGCATGTTCAGCGCGGTGCCGTTTTTTCTCGCTCTCGAAGCACGCTCGACCGTGTGGATCGTCGTGTTCGCCGTAATGCTCGCGAACATCGCCCACGACATGGTGGTAAGCGTTCAGCAGCCGATGTTCACCGAACTCTTCGGCACCGAATACCGCTATAGCGGCGCGGGAGTCGGCTACCAGGTGGCGAGTGTGGTTGGCGGCGGCTTCACGCCGTTCATCGCGGTCGCGCTGGTCAGTTTTGCCGGCGGTTCATGGCACCCGGTGGCCGGCTATCTCGCGATCGGCTGCCTGATCTCAGTGCTGGTCGCCGCGAAAATGAAGACCGGACGCACCGTCTGAATGACTGATCGCGGTTGAAAAAGCCGGCGTGGCGTTATTGCCACCGCCGGCTTTTTTACTTTTTGCCCCCTGTTTCACGGCTTGCGCCGGCAGGTCGTACCTCGAATGGTGTTATTGCTGCCGCGATCTGGCGGATTGTCGTCGGATTTCCTCGGGCAATGCCTTATGCGTTTCTATCTCATATTGCCAACCCGACCCTACCGCCCTATCGTTCGACCAAGCAAGTTTCCAGCGGAATTTGCGTTCATATGAAGCACAGCCGCATATATGAACCGGCATCGAGTAGCAATTATTACGCCGCAAACACTAAAGCATTCGGTCTGATGCGCCGATAACAAAGACTTCGCTTTCGGGGAGACCGACCATGAGTAGCATCACCGAGCCGCAGCCCAATTCAGGCTCCGCGCCATTCTTTTCAAAAGAAGCCACCATCGCAAAACCTGGTTTTTCGCGCTGGATGGTTCCACCCGCGGCACTCGCCGTTCATCTCTGTATCGGCCAGGCGTATGCGTTTTCCGTGTTCAACGGCCCGCTGACCAAGGTTATCGGCATCACGCAATCTGCTCCGGACGACTGGTCGCTGACCTCTCTCGGCTGGATCTTCTCGCTGGCGATCGTATTCCTCGGTCTGTCGGCGGCGTTCGCCGGCAAGTGGCTCGAACACGTCGGCCCGCGCCGCACGATGTTCACCGCTGCCTGCTGCTTCGGCGGCGGCTTCCTGATTTCCGCGTTGGGCGTGTACATGCACCAGATCGCGCTGCTGTATCTCGGCTACGGCGTGATCGGCGGGATCGGGCTCGGCTTGGGCTACGTGTCGCCGGTGTCGACGCTGATCCGCTGGTTTCCAGACCGCCGCGGCATGGCGACCGGCATGGCGATCATGGGCTTCGGCGGCGGCGCGATGATCGCGGCGCCGTTGTCGGTCGCGCTGATGAATCATTTCCGCAGCGCCACGAGCATCGGCGTGGCTGAAACGTTCATCGTGCTCGGCATCGTGTACTTCATCTCGATGTCGATCGGCGCCTTGGCCATTCGCGTGCCGCCGGCGGACTGGAAACCGGCAGGCTGGACCCCGCCGCAAACCTCGCAGCAGAAGATGATCACGCGTAACCACGTGCACATCGACGAAGCCCTGAAGACGCAGCAGTTCTATCTGATCTGGCTCGTGCTGTTCCTGAACGTGACCGCAGGCATCGGCATTCTCGGCCAGGCTTCGGTGATGATCCAGGAAAGCTTCAAGGGCACCGTGACGGCGGCCGCCGCAGCCGGCTTCGTCGGTCTGCTGTCGCTGTTCAACATGGGTGGCCGCTTCGTGTGGGCATCGGCTTCGGACTGGATCGGCCGCAAGAACACCTACTTCATCTTTTTCGCGCTCGGCGCGGTGTTGTACTTCCTGGTGCCGAGTTTCGCCGCGTCCGGTCACATGGCCCTCTTCGTGCTGTCCTACTGCATCATCCTCACGATGTACGGCGGCGGCTTTGCGACGGTGCCCGCCTATCTCGCCGACATGTTCGGCACGGCATTCGTCGGCGGCATTCATGGACGTTTGCTGACCGCCTGGGCCGCGGCTGGCGTTGCGGGCCCGGTGCTGGTCAACTACATCCGCGCCTATGAAGTCGCGCACGGCGTGGCAAAAGCCGACGCCTACACGATGACGGTTCACATCATGACCGTGCTGCTGGTGATCGGCTTCATCTGCAATCTGTTGGTCAAGCGTGTGGACGACAAGCATCACATGACCGACGCACAAGTCGCCAAGGGCGCATAAGGAGACTCGCATGTCGACCGTTCAACCCGTACACCCGACCAACAAGGTCAAGCTAGCCGTTTTCTGGCTATATGTGATGGTTCCTCTTGCGTGGGGCGTGTACAACACGCTCGCGCAAGCGATGAAGCTCTTCCAGTAAGCGCACCCGCACCCCGCCGTTCCCGCGGTGGGGTGCCCGCCACCGGCACGTCTCGCCGGCTGGCGTCCCCCTACCACTGATACGCGGCGCCGGCGCCCACCGAGGTCGTCACCGAACTGATGCCCGCGCTCAACTTCACCTTGAAGTTTTGCGCGACGCGCGCCGACAGGCCCACCGCCACCGCCTGATAACCCATGTAGCCCGCCGTGCCCACGCCGATTGCGAGGTTCTTCGTAGCATCCACGTCGGGGACCATGTTCATCGCCATCGCCGATGCCGTTCCCGCATAGGCGCGCCGCGCGAGATCGCCCATGCCGCTGTTGAACTGCTGCATGTTGACGGCGTCGCCCGCCGCCTGCCCCGGCGCGAGGTTGGTGATACGGCGCTCGTTGCCCGACGAGCCCACGGAAACCGTATCCGGCTGATCCGCGACCGACCCTTCGCCAAGCGCAACCGTGTTCGCGGCCGATGCTTTCGCGCCGCCGCCCAAGGCCAGCGAACCGTTACCGGTCGCCTGCGGAGCTTCTGCCGAACTGTTGACGGCCATGTAGGCATTGCCATTGGCCGTATAGTTCTTGACGGTCTTGTCGATGCTGCTGATCTGCTGGTTGGTTTGCCACAGCTGCGCGCCGGTGACGGCGTCGCTGCTGGTTGCCGAGACTTCGCCGTTCTTCAGGTTGGTCATCTGCACTGTCGGCGCATTAGCCGATGTGCCGCCGAGCGTCACCTTGTCATGCGCCGAACTGTCGTACTCAAGCGCGTTCGCAACCGTTCCGCCGATGCGGCCGACCGCGCTTTGCAAGCCGGCGATATCCCCGCTGTTCTGCGTGACGCGGCCATCGAGATTGCTGAGCGCTCCGCCAACGGTGCTCACCACCTGGCCGCCCACCCTGTATGACGGTGCGCTAACCGAGCCGTCGGCATTCACCGTCGAGCCGCCGCCTAGCGCCGTAGCCGTGCTCGCTGCCTGCGCGAAGAGTTGTGAACCGTTGACCGCGTCGGTGCTCGCCGCGTTCAGCGAGCCGCGCCCGACGCCCGTGACCACACGGTTGCCCAGCGTGCCCGCCACGCTGATCGCCCGGCCGTCCGTGGACGCGCCGATCTGGATGACGCGCGAGGCCGGATCTTGCGTCACGAGGCCAATGCCGCCCTTCTCGACTTTCTGCTGCAAGGTGGTCAACCCGTTGTCGAGCGAGCCGAGCGCATCGCCGACATTGCTCTGCGTGCTGCCTTGCACGTGATACGACGGAGCGGTCACCGAACCGTCGATACCGATCTGGGCGCCGCCGCCGAGTCCGGCCACAACCGGGCTGAACTGCGCAAAATTGATCGCCGACGTGTCCGTGCGGCCCGCCGCGACGCCGGTCAATTGGCGCGCGCCGCCGGTGCCCGCAAAATCGACGCGTGCGCCGTTCGTATTCTGACCAACGCTGATGATGCGCGAAGCCAGGTCTTGCTGGACAACCCCGATCTCGCCGTTCGTGATCTGGTTCGCAACGTTCGTGAGATTGCCCTCGAGAGTGGTGGTGCGTGTGTCGAGCCCGGCGATCTTCGTTGTGTTCACGCTCACGCGCTGATCGAGGTTGGCGATGTTCGTCGTGTTGGCGCCGACGTGCTCGTCGAGGGTCGCGATGTTATCGCTGTTCAACGCTATCGCCCGATTGGTCGCGAACAGTTGCCCGCCGTTCACTGCGTCCACGCTGTCACTTGTGAGATTCGCAGCGCTTACGTTGGTCACGCGAACCGGCGCGCCAGCGTTGCCAAGCGTCATGCTGTCGTGCACGGAAGAGTCGTATTGCACCGAATTGGTCGTGGCCGCCGCGATCGCACTCGCGCCCGTAGCCGCACTCGTCGCGGTACTGGTTGCAACGCTCGTCGTGACGGCTGCCGCAAGCGCCGATCCGACGTCGCCATATGTAACTCCGCCGATGTTGTAGACAGGTGCCTTTGCCGTGCCATCCACATTCACAGCCGACCCGCCGCCCAGCGCCGCGGCCACGCTCGCCGCGTTGCCGTACAGTTGCGCGCCGTTCACGGCGTCGGTGCTCGATGCGCCGATCGTGCCGCGCGACAAGCCGGTAACCGTGCGGTTGCCGTTCAAGCCGGCCACGTTGACCCGAATACCGGTAGACAACGGCGCAACCAGAATGTCGCGCGTACCCAGATCCTGTTTGACTAGGCCGATGCTGCCCGACACGATTTGCGACTGCAGCGACGTAATGCCCGTGTCCAACGAAGTGAGCGCGTTGCCCACGGTGGTTTGCGTGCCCGACTGCACGTAGTACCTCGGGCCGACTGTCGAGCCGCTCGCACTGACCGAGGCGCCGCCGCCCAATGTCGACACGACCTGCTTGAGTTGCGTTAGATTGACTGCCGACTGCGCTCCCGTGCCCGCCGCGACGCCGAGAAGCTCGCGCGGCCCGCCGAGTCCGGTGAAGTCCACGGAACGGCCATCAGTGCCTGCGCCAACGGTGAGATTGGTCGTACCGAGGTCCTGCCGAACCAACCCGACCTGACCGTTGTCGAGGTTGTTGACGAGGCTGGACAGGCTTGCCGAATTCTGCGAGACCGCGTCGTTCGTCGCGTGGAGTTGCGCGCCTGTTACCGCGTCGGAACTGCTCGCGGTCAATGCAGCTTGCGCCAGGTTGGTCAGCTTGACGGGAGTGCCGGGGTTGCCGAGCGTTGCTATGTCGTGTGCTCCGCTATCGTAGAACAACGCGTCGGCGACATTCGCGCAGCCGGCCGGCGGACACTCCTGTGCGCCGGCCGGCTGCGCAAACACAAGCGCGCCGAGCAGGCCAGCGCTCGCAGCAGCCACGGCCCGGCATACTGAAGCGCATTTCGCGCCCCCGCATTTCGTGCTCCCGCTTCTCGCTGCTTCGGACGCCGCCACGTAGACGCGTCTTGCTTCGTTCCATACGGTTTTATAGGTTTTGTTCAACATTCCTCCCACTCGGAATCGATTAACTTTTGCCGAGATTTTCTTATGTCATCCTAAGTATTGTTTCCAATCGACGGACTTAGGACGCACCGGCCAATCCGGCAAACAAGGCTCAAACGCCGAGTGTGCAGCCGCTTCCGCAGTTCGCGAATACGATTAATCCTAAAAGCTAATTTTTACCTTGAATTAGCTAAAAGGCATAATGCGATTCAGATTAAAACTGCCAAATGTCTTAATCCGGAATGTGGATGATTAAGCGGCTTTAAGTCGAATGCTGAGAGTGGCCGAGAACCGGCATAGAAGAAATACGAGCCAGTCAGTGCTGGCTCGTAAGTAGAAAACCGTGGCGCTGCGAACGTCGCGGCGCGGTGCCGAATGGTGAGAGCGCTCAGATCTTTTCGAAGAGTATGTCTTGCGCGCCTTCCCACAGCACCTTGACGCCGACTTCGCGCAACTTCTCCTTGCCTTCGACGATCGTCAAGAAATGGTTGCCCGCAAGCTGCCCCATCTTGCTCGCGAAGCAGCACGAGCCATAGGCGATGAGGAGTTCCGTTTCGCTGTAGCCGCCCGGATAAAACAGAA
This sequence comes from Paraburkholderia kirstenboschensis, assembly GCF_032806925.1. Taxonomy (NCBI): domain Bacteria; kingdom Pseudomonadati; phylum Pseudomonadota; class Betaproteobacteria; order Burkholderiales; family Burkholderiaceae; genus Paraburkholderia; species Paraburkholderia kirstenboschensis. Next base: position 763,525 of record NZ_CP136512.1, read on the forward strand.
TGTCGCCGACCGACGGATGGCTCGTGTGATTCTCGAAACCGACCGCCGCGCCGTCGTTCTCCAGCTTGAACTCGCCGAGCGGCACCCAGCAGCCTTCGCCACTCCAGCGCACATGGATGATCTTCTGGCGGTACGGCAGCAGCTTCAGGAAGGCGGCCACGGTTTGCGGCGCGTCGGGATTCGTTTCGGCGATAAAGACGTGGCCGCAGGAGGTGATTCGAAGTCGGGTCATCGCTAGGTATCCGGTATGTCGTGAATGAGGATGAGGATGGTCGGTCGGATGCGGTTCGGGCCAAGCCGTGGGCCGGTCATTCTGTCGTCCCGTGCAAGCCTTGGACAGATACAGTTCGCAATCAGCCTGTCAGGCCAGTTCGACCCGCCACGCGGCCGCCAGTCGCAGCTTGCGCAAGTGAAGGCGGCACCCCCGTGCCAGATGCGCCCCACGTTGCGCCACGAATGTTCGTAGTTTGCAAGCCGCGCAATGCACAGCACACTTCGAAAGGTGCGTGATTCCTACAGACGGCATTCCGGCTTCGTCTTTCCTTGCATGGCGCAGTCAACCGGCCGCGAATCCAAAGCGCGAACGAAAGGCGCAGCGCCGCCAGGCTTCGAAGGGCGCCGCTCGCACCTGCGAGTGCAGTGGTCACCGTTTCTCACCGGCTGTTGCCGGAACTCCGCCTGCGGCTAGATTGCCTACTTGCCCGCCGTTGCCGACGCGCGTGCGCCTGTCAGCCGCGCAGCCGGTAGCCAAGCGGTGTCACGCCGTAATCGCGCTTGAACTGCACGGAGAAATGACTGGCATTCTCGTAACCAACCGCAATTGCAATCTGCAGCACCGTCTGATCGGTCGAACGCAACAGCCTCGCCGCTTGCTCGAGCCGCAAGCGCGTCACATACTGATGCGGCGTCTCGCCAGTTTCACGGCGAAAGACGCGGGCAAAATGGAAGCTGCTTAAACCGGCCTGCGCGGCGAGATCGTCAATTGCCAGATCCGCGCCAAGGTTCGCGCGTATGTAGTCGGTCACGCGCCGGATGCGGCGCGGTACCAGCCGTTCGGGTTGCGCGAGCCGCGCCGTCCCTGCTTGCCGTCCGCCCGAATAATGTTGAAGAAGATGCGCGGCAAGCGCGTGGACCAGCGCATCGACATAAAGGCGCGAGTCGGCCGGATCGCTGGCGGCGCGATGCAATGCAGTCAGCATGGCGGCGACCAGCGGGTCGTGGAACCGCATTGCGTCGCTGAGCGACAGTTCGCGGCGTGATCCGTCGAGTTCCATCTGATCGGCTACGCTGTCGATCAGGCTGCGCTCAATATGTAAATGGACGGTCGACAGCGGCTCGTCGCTGATCGAACGCCACCGCCAGGAGACCGGCGCGGGCGGCACGTACCAGACGTCGCCCACCCGAAGGTCGGCGCTTTCCCAGCGCCCGTTCAGATTGCGTTCGAGATGCTCGGCGCCGCTCGCGAGCGTCATCAGCGTGAGGTCTTGCAGACCGGGTGCTTCCAGCAGTTCCTGCTCGTCCGGTTCGAGATAGGAGCGCAACACCAGGTGCCGCCACGGGCGATCCACGCTCGACACCAGTTTTTGGCCCGCCATATAGCGGTCGTAGGCAAGCGTCGTTGTCAGCTTTGGAATTCGTGTCATCACGTCCATTCCCAAGGAGGTGCCGTATGCATATGAGAGAACTCAGTCACACCCGCGTTGCCGGTCGGCTGTCAGCGCAAGATCGCAAAAATGATAGCAAGGAACCGGCTACCGCAATTTTTGGAAATAGCTAATCATTAGGGTGTCGTCTTTCACGCGTTTCGAACGCCGGAGCTACCGTTTCATGGAACACGAATGCGATACGCTGCCGCATTGGCTGACCGGTTCGCCGCAGGGCGAATCCGGCCATGCATCCGCAGCATACAACCCGGCGGTCACCGCACAACCGGCCTACCCGGCCGGCACGCGGCAGCCCGCCAAGTCAGCCCACGCGGCTGAAGCATCGATGGTATCGAGCCGCGCGGCAACAGGCGCGGCGCCCGCTGGTTTCCTCACCCTCTTCACCGAGGAGGAGATCGGCACGCCCGCGCCCGCCGCACGGCGCGCGCCCGTCATCAGTCCGCTGGTGCGTTTTGGCAGTGCGCAGGACCGCATCGAATTCGTGCGGCAACGCATCAGGCAGTTGGGCTTCAACTCGTTCAGCTATACGGCCACGCGCACGTCGGCGCATCGCAAGACAATGTTCGTGCTGACGAGCTACGAGTCGCAAAGCTGGCTCACGCGCTATTTCCGCGAGCGTTATTTCGAGCTCGATCCGCGCGTGGCGCTGGCCTCGCCAACGGGCATGCCGTTCCTCTGGAACACGGTCGACATGCGCGCCGACCTGCCGCGCGCGCAAATGCGCAGCGAGCGGCTCGGCGGTCTGATCGACATGCTCGAGGCGACCGGCCGAAAGAGCGGCATTCTCACGCAAATGCCGCTGCCCGAGCCGGAGTTGAGCGCGAGCCTGTGCTTTAACTCGGAGATCGGCAATCCACGCTGGATGACCGAATCGATCGTCGCGGAAACGCTGATGTTCGCGCACACGATTCATGAATTCATCTGGACGCACGCGAAAAGCGTGATCGGCATGACGCCCGCGCAGCAGCAGCGCGTCACGTTGAGCGAGTTGCAGCACGCGGTGCTGAAGGCGGTGGTGCAAGGGCAGCGCGACAAGGAAATTGCGTATTTCCTCGGGCTGTCGCCGCATAACGTCGACTATCACTTGCGGCGTCTGCGGCAATTGTTCAACGTGCGCAACCGCGTGCAGCTGATCAACGTTGCGAAAGCCTACGTGTCGTAGACCGGGTCGGTGTCGCAGTAACCCATGCGAACGGCATGACGGCGAGCGCCGTCATGCCGTTTTCTTATCAGCAGAAGCAGTCAGCTCTTGAGCCGGTAACCCGTCTTGAAGATCCACGCGACGATCGCGAGAAACACGGCCAGAAAGAGAGCCGTCATACCTAGACTCACCTCGACGTTGACATCCGCGAGTCCGTAGAAGCTCCAGCGGAATCCGCTCACCAGATAGACGATCGGATTGAACAGCGTCACGACTTTCCAGAACGGCGGCAGCATGTTTACCGCATAGAAGCTCCCGCCGAGAAACGTGAGCGGCGTAATGATCAGCAGCGGCACCAGTTGCAGCTTCTCGAAGCTATCCGCCCATATGCCGATAATGAACCCGAGCAGGCTGAAGGTAACCGCCGTCAGCACGAGGAACAGGATCATCCAGAATGGATGCTGCACTTGCAGCGGCACGAACAGGCCCGCCGTCGCGAGAATGATGAGCCCGAGCAGAATAGACTTGGTGGCCGCCGCGCCCACGTAACTCACGACGATTTCCAGATACGAAACCGGCGCCGACAACAACTCGTAGATCGTGCCGGTGAAACGCGGAAAGTAAATGCCGAACGACGCGTTCGAAATGCTCTGCGACAGCAACGACAACATGATCAGTCCCGGCACGATGAACGCGCCGTAGCTGATGCCGTCCACTTCCTTGATACGCGAGCCGATGGCCGCGCCGAACACGACAAAGTACAGCGATGTGGAAATCACCGGCGCGATGATGCTTTGCATCAGCGTCCGCCAGGTGCGCGCCATCTCGAACTTGTAGATCGCGCGAATGGCGTAGAGATTCATTGGTTACCTCGAAGCAGACTCACGAAGATGTCTTCAAGCGAACTCTGCGTGGTGTGCAGGTCCTTGAAACGGATGCTGGCGTCGTCGAGCGCCTTGAGCAGCGCAATGATGTCGGTGCGGCCGCCGTCGCCTTCGTACGTGTAGATCAACTCGTTGCCGCCCTTCGCGACATCGAGCCCATAGCCTGCGAGCGCCGCCGGCAACGCGGCGAGCGGACTTTCCAGCTGCAGCGTCAACTGCTTTTTGCCGAGCTTGCGCATCAACTCCGTTTTCTCTTCGACGAGCATGATTTCGCCGCCGTTGATCACGCCGATGCGGTCGGCCATTTCCTCCGCTTCGTCGATGTAATGCGTAGTGAGGATGATCGTCACTCCGCTTGCCGCGAGCGAGCGCACGAGCTTCCACATGTCGCGGCGCAATTCGACGTCGACGCCCGCCGTGGGTTCGTCGAGGAACAGCACGCGCGGTTCGTGCGACAGCGCCTTCGCGATCAGCACGCGGCGCTTCATGCCGCCCGACAGCGTGATGATCTTGCTATCGCGTTTTTCCCACAGCGACAGGTCGCGCAACACCTTCTCGACATACGCGGGGTTTTTCGGCTTGCCGAACAGGCCACGGCTGAACGACACAGTCGCCCATACGGTTTCGAACGAATCGGTGGTGAGCTCCTGTGGCACGAGGCCGATTAGGGAGCGCGCGCCCCGATAGTCGGCGGCGATATCGCGGCCGTCGACCGTCACGCTGCCTTCGCTCGCGTTGACAATGCCGCAGACGATGCTGATGAGCGTGGTCTTGCCCGCCCCGTTCGGCCCCAGAAGGGCGAAGATTTCTCCCCGGTTGATCGCCAGATTGATGTTTTTTAGCGCCTGAAAACCGCTGGCATAGGTTTTCGACAGATTCGTGACTGAGACGATTGGCTGCATGGATTCGACGATGGCAGACACCGCTGTGAAAGTGGATGAAATGACGCGCAAGCGCGACCGCACCCGCAATGTAATGGAATCTGCAAAAGCGTGCAGTGGAAAGGATGGGAGCCGCAGCGAACCCGGAGCGACGGTGCGTGCTGCAATGCTCGTCGCTGGCGCCTTCGCTGCACTGCAAGAAAGTTCGGTTTCCGTAGCGATATCGGCCGACGCGCTGCCAACCCGCGCCGTCCCAGGAACGCGCCATGCTCGACTGATGGCCGTGCCGCTGCGCCTGTGCGTTCAGCGCCGGCAACCAAGGCACAGTGCTTGCGGCAGTCTTGGCATGTGGGTGCGACGCGCTCGCGTGACATCAATCGACTCTATGGAGATGAACCATGAAACGCTTTACCAAGACGATTTTTGCTTCGGCGCTTGTGATGGCACTCTCGGGCGCAGCCGTTGCGCAAGCTGGCGGCGGTGCCGGTGGCGGCGGTGCGGGCGGCGGCGCTGGTGCGGGCGCGGGCGGTTCGGGCGGTAACGGCGTGGGCGCCGGCGGCGGCACGACGGGCGGCGCAGGCGGAACCGCAACCCCGGGCGTGGGTACGGGCACGATGAAGCACCCGGGCGACTCGGGCTATGGCTCGCCGGGCGTGACCGGCACGGGCGGCGGCATGGGCACGGGTACCGGCGCGTCGCCGAATAGCGCTACCACCAACCGGTCCAGTAACGGCATGAGCAACGGTACGGGCGGTACAAACGGTACGGGTAGTACGGGCGGTACGGGCGGCACGATGAAGAACGGCCAGTAACGAAGGTCAGTATTCAAGCAGGTTTTGACGCTGCAAAAGCGGCGTTGAAAAGGGACGGCGGTGCCGCTGCGCGGCATCGCCGTCCTTCTGTTCTCGAGCCGCGTTACGACGCCGGAAACCGGATGGTGGATTTTGCAACGACTCCAATGTAAAGAAGTCGCGCGTTGCATCGAAGCAGAATCGCAGCACAAGGTCAGGGTTCCGTGCACACGAAGCTGCTTGCGAGATTCACATTGCCCTTACCCGTATAACGTGGAAACAGCGGATAGCGGCACAGTGGGCGCGAGCGTCCATTGGTCGCCGCGGCGATGTCGGTGGCGACCAACGTTTCCGGGGACGCGCCGCGCGTCACCCAGTTATCGAGCGCACCGAGCAGATCCACCGACGGAATGAATGCGCCGCTGCCGTGCTGAAAACCCGGCACCATGTACAAGCGCATGAAACGATTGACCTCGTCCACACCGTAGCGATCGACCAAAGCCTGACGGTAGGCAATCGTCTGATTCGGGCTGATGACTTCGTCGACGAGACCTTGCAGCGTAATGAGCTTGCCGCCGCGCGCAATGTAGCGCGCAAGATCCGGATTCATCGCGCCGATGGTTTCGGAAAGCGCGATCAACTGTGCGCGATATTTACCGGGGCGCTGCGGATCGAATCTGAGCGAGTCGAACTCCGCGTCCCGCGCAACGAAGTAGCGTACGTAGCCGTCGCCTTGCGCGAACAGATAACCGTTGGCGTAAAACCTCGGCACGGCCAAACGCTCCGCTTGATGTCCCAACCCGAGCGAGCCTGTCAGGTGCGTACCCTGAAAGACGTTGTAGCCGCGATAGCCGGCGACGTTCCAAGCCAGTTTGTACGGCAGGGACAAGCCGTCGCGCAGCACCATCAACGTGGCGAGTTGCGGCTCGCTCAGACATTGCTCGTGCGACGGCATGCGTCCCGCACAACGCAACGACTCGATGATTTCCGCTTCATGCTCGCGGCATGCGGAAACGTCGCTCACGATGCCGTCCGCGGCGCCGTCCAGCCGGTCGCAAACGCCGAGCGTCCGTTGATAGACCTGCTCCAGCAGCAACGGCGGAACATAGCCGCCCGGCGTTGCATATTCGGCCTGGCCGAGCTTGACGCCGATCAGGCGCACGCCCGAAAAGTTGAGCGCGGGCGAATTGGCGATCACGCCGTCGTAGTCGTCGGGGAAGCGCTGTATCACCGTGTAGCCTTCGCGGCCACCCGTCGAGCCGCCGCCAAAGTACATTCGCTGCGGCGGCCGGCCGTATGCGCGCGCAATCAGTGCAAGCGCGGCGTCGTGTGTCTTCTTGAGATGCGCATAGCCGAAGTTCGTCACGGCTTCGTCGACGAGACCGAACACCGCGAGCGAGGAATCGCCGACATGTCCGGAATCGTCGCCGAAGGTCGCATAGCCTTGCGCGAGCGGCGCGCGATCCGGCGAGAACGGCATCACGCCGGTGCCGCTCACCACGACGCCGTTATAGCCGCCTCCGCCGATTTGCAGCGCGCGGCCGTTCCAGCGGCGCGGCAGATTCAGGTCGAAGCGGATGTCGGGTGTGGTCGCTTTGAGCGCCTTGATGCGGCCCGTGATGCGGCAATACTCGCCGCCTTGCTGATTGCCCGGCGCGGTTGCGCCGACCATCGATGCGCTCTCGATCTGCGCGCCGGCCGTCGGCAACGCGATGAGTTCCGGCGGCAACACGGCGCCCGTGAACTCTGCGCAACGCATCGACAGCGGCGCATCTTTCTGCGCGGCGAACACCGTATGAGCGCCGGGCCCCAGCAATGTACCGGCAACGGTGGCCGCGACCGCCCATGCGCGGGCACTCGCGGTTCGCATTGAACGCATGCGGCGCGACCGCGCCTTCATCCGCAACGCGCGCCGCTCGCAGCCGCACGCAACTGCTGTCCCTTCCAGCCGTGCCAGCCGCGCGCAAGAATCAGCAGCGCACCGATGGCGACGAAGTCTCCGGCCAGTCCGATCAACACGCCGCGCACGCCGTGAAACGTATGCGGGGTCGCTGTGTCCACAACCAACGACACCAGCGTGCCGCCGACAAAACATACGAGCCCGGTCCGGCCCACGGTGACCACGGCGGGCAAGCGCTGCGCGAGCCGCGCGATGCTGCCCATGCGCACGAGCCGCGCGGCAAGCCAGGCAATGACGATGAAGTTGATCACGCGATCCACGGAAAGATTCTGTTTAAGGGTGCCGGCCAACGGCTGCGTCAGCACGAACAGTTTGACGGCGGCAAACGCGAGCACCGCGACAACAGCGGCTCGCGTGAACCAGCGCGCCGCCTCGCCGGCATGAAACTGCTCGCTGATGGGCGCGAGCCGGCAGACAATGCCGAGCACGAACATCAGTTGCCATGCAAACGGATTAAAAGCCCAGTCGGCCATATCGTCAATGCTAAATAGCACGGCCAGCGGCCGCGCGAGCCACCACACAGCCGCGCTGAGCAGGAGCGTCATGACGCGCGAGCGCAGCGCCAGCGGCACCACAAGGGGCACGCAGAACGCGAAGAACAGGTACATCGGCAACACGCTCGACAGGTAAGGCTGCCGTCGCAACACCGCGATCTCGACCGCCTGATGCAGCGGTTGCATAGCGAAAGGCGGCCAGCCGGTAAGCTCGACCATCGCGTGATTCAGCCGCAGAAACGCGAGAACCGCGCCCGAGAGCAGCGTGAGCACCGCCGTCAATAGATACGCGCGGTAGATTTCCCAGCAGCGTCGCACGAAGCGCAGCTTGGCGGCCCTCTCTCCGCGGGCGGCAAACACCGCCGTGTACGCCGCCGCCGACGCATAGCCGCCGAGGAACACGAACACCTCAGCCGAATCGCACAGTGCATACGCGTGCAGCATCAGATGAGAAAGCGTGCTGCTGGGCATGTGATCCAGCACGATGACGATCAGCACGACGCCGCGAAAGAAGTCCACTTCGAGGGAGCGTCCGCGGCGAATTTCCATTCGTGTTCTCGCAGGAAAGTTATCCAGCAACACGTCAAGATATAGCGTTCCTGCAGATGCCGTGCGGTCACGTCGTGGGTGCTGACAAGCAGCCTGTCATTCGAGGCGTCGCGCTGGGAATCTGAAATCCGCGTGTCGGCATGCGGTAAGAGTGATTCGCCGCGCATTGGATTTGCAGCAAGTTTTGCGGCTTTCATGTGGAACGAGCAAAGACGTCCGACCAATATCGTAGAAAAAAATCGGCGCAACGCAGCATGCGATTTTTTTCGCTTTTTTTCATCGTAGGATGAATTCATGCATGACCGTCGGAGTTCGCGCATCCCGCGCGAAAGTTTCTCCGCACGGCGGCCACTCATGTGGACCGGACACGCTTGCCCGCCGACCTGCGTTCGGCGGGAGCGTTGAGCGTCACTGCGACGCCTTCTTTTTGCCGCTGCTCGTTTGCGTGATCGAGCTGTCATTCGCGCGGCACCGGTCCTTCCATTACCGACCTGAACGGTCGCGCACCGCGCACCGCCTTCGCATTGGAAGACACTCACATGAACAACAGGATTGCCGGCTTCGACGGACTGCGCGCCATTGCAGTCCTGATGGTCTTTCTGCAACACCGGCTATTCGGCGACATCGGCGAGATAGGCCATCTGGGCGTGTGGATCTTCTTCGCGCTGAGCGGCTTTCTGATCATCGGCATTCTGTCGGCCCAGCGGCAGCGTATCGAGCAAAGCGGCAGCCGTTTCGGAGCAGATCTCAAGCGCTTCCTGTTTCGCCGGACGCTGCGGATCTTTCCGATCTACTACCTGATGCTGACGGTGATGGGCGCGCTGATGCTCTTTGGCATGGCGAGTCCCGAACTCGCGAGCGGCATGCCGTATCACTTCGCCTACCTGTCGAACTTCTGGATCGGCTCGGTGCTGCACTACTGGCCAGGGCGCTACTCTCATTTGTGGAGTCTTGCCATCGAGGAGCAGTTCTATCTCGTGTTCGCACCGCTCCTGTTGCTGCTCGCGGCGCGGCGGCATCTGGCGGTATGCGTGCTGATCGTCGTGACGGGACTGATTGCGCTTCTGGCGATGCGTGCCGCGCATTGTCAGGAGATCACGATCTACACGCATCCGTTGAGCAACTTCTGGTTGTTGGCGCTCGGCGGAATGGGCGGCTTGGTGATCGCTGGGAACGCCGGCGGTGCAGGCGGTGCACCGGGCGTGCGCGCCTGGCTGGGGCACGGCGCGACGCTGTTTGTTTTGAGCCTTTGTCTCGTGGGCTTTTGTGCAACCGAGCCGGCGTGGAGCGACATCGAAAATCCCCTGCTTTTTACCGGCGTCAGCGGCGCGTATGGGCTGTGCATAGCGGCGCTGGTATGTTCGATTGCGTGCTGCCGTAATACGGTCGTGATAGGTCTACTGGAAGCGCGCTGGCTTGCCGGTCTCGGACGCATCAGCTATGGCTTTTATCTGTATCACAACCTCATTCCGGACCTGACGCGCAATCGTCATGCACAAGCGCTGTTCGGCGGTGTGGTGCCGCTGTGGGCGCATGCGGCCGGGATTGCGGCGTCGTTTGGGATTTCGCTCGGAATGGCGGTGCTGTCGTGGCGAATCATCGAAGAACCCATTCTTCGTTTGAAGACGCGGCGTGCTGCCTCGAACAACGTAAGTTCTGCATCGACACGCGCGGCAACGCTTACGGCAAGTTCAACGGCGAAGCAGCGGAGCCCGCGCGCGTCGGCGGACGAGGGTACCGCTTCAGACGCCGCTTGACGTCGCACTCGTGGCACAGGCGTTGCTGGCAGGTGATATGACAGTTACCCACTGGAGATGCGCCGTGGCCACTCAGCCCAATAGCTCGAACGAGCACGACCAGCACAAATCGGAAGATCCGGGCGGTCCGCCCACTGAGGTCTCCAAACCCATTGGCGATGCAATCCCGACACCGGTCGAACCGGGGCTCGACCAGCCGCTGCCGGAAAAAGACGCAAACCCGCTACCAGCTGACGACGCCGAGGCCAAGCGCGATCCGTTGGGCGAGACAGAGACGCCCCCAGGCGTTCCACCGCCCGGACCGTCGGACTTCGCGTAGCGTGGTGGTGCCTGGCCGCTCAAGCCGCCTCGGGCTCATGCACGATCTTCAGCGTGCTCTTGTGCTCCTTGATCAGGCGATACACCGTTTCGCCCGGCACGGTTTCCTGCTCGAGAAGTTCATCGGCGATAGCGCGCAGCACAGGTTCATATGCATGCAGCAGGCTGTAACACTGCTCGTTCAGCTCCTTGAGCAGCACGTTTGCCTGCTCGATCGCCCCCTTCATCTGCAGACCCGCGTATTGCGAAGGCAATGCGGCGAGGCTAAACAGATTGCCGTCGCTGTTGAAGCCGAACTTCGACACCATGTCGAGGCTGATGCGCGACGCTTCCTGCAAGTCAGAGGCGGCTCCGCTCGACGCTTCGGAGAACGCCAGAATTTCCGCATTACGGCCGCCGAGCAAGACCTTCACTTCGTTGCGAATCTCGGTCTCGCGATAAAGATGCTTGTCCTGCGCCTTGGTGATAAGCGCGACGCCCAGCGCGCCCCCACGCGGCAGGATCGTGACCTCCTCGAGCACGCCCGTGTTCAGCAGCGCCGCAACCAGGCCATGCCCGGCTTCATGCACGGCAATACGCGTGCGTTCGTCCTCGGTCAATGCTCGTTCCGCGCCGCTCACGTCGCCGATACGCGCGATCTTGATCGCCTCGATGAAATGCTTTGCCGCGATCTCGGTGTCGCCGGCTTTGCGTGCGACGAGCCCCGCCTGATTCACGACCATAGCGACGGTCGCCGGCGACAAGCCCGTGGTCAGGCGCGCGAGCTGATCGTAGTCGATGTCCGCGGCCTTCGACTTCAGCTTCTGGGCATAGAAACGGAAAATCTTCGCGCGGTCCTCGCGATCGGGCAGGCGAACCTGCACGGTGCGATCGAAACGGCCAGGCCGGCGCAAGGCCTCGTCGAGATTATCCGGATGATTGGTGGCCGCGACGATAATCACGCCTTCGTTCGAAGCAAAGCCGTCCATTTCCGCCAGCAACTGATTGATGATGCGGTTGCTCTCCGCTTCGACCGGACCGCCGCCCGTGTCGGTGCGCTTCGCGAGGCCGTCGGCTTCGTCGATGAAGATCACCGTGGGCGCATTCTTGCGCGCCATTTCAAACAGATGCTTGACCTTCTGGATGCCGACGCCGTAATACTTGGCGCTGAAATAGCTGCCAGTGATCGAGATGAAGCTCGCGCCGCATTCTCCTGCCAGCGCCTGTGCGAGCCGCGTTTTGCCCACGCCGGGGCCGCCCACCATCAGGATGCCGCACGGCGCTCGTACGCCCATCGACGTGAATTGCTTCGGGTTCGACAGATAGCCGCGAATGTCCGCGAGCGCCGCCTTCGCTTCGCCGGCGCCGATCACGTCGTCGAAGCGCAGCGTGGGCGCCTTGCCGAGCAGCGTCGCGCCGCCGCGCATCTCGCGGCGCATGAACCACACCATGCCGCCGATCAGCAGCAACGGCAGCAGCAGGCTGATTACGTCGCGCGTCTGATCGAACGCCTGGACCCAGTTCGAGCCGCCCGTGCGGATGTCCGCATCGGGCAGCCACACCAGTTGGTATGAAGCCGCGTCGCCGTTCTTCGGCTCGCCGAGTAACAGCGCGTGTGAGAAGGTCGCGTTGTGGTCGGTCACGAAGTATTTCGAGCCGTCGCGCTTCGACACGAGAATCGCACTGGGACTCACACCGATTGCGGCGACCTTCGCATCATGAATGTCGCGCAGCATTTGCGACGCGTCTTTCTCCTCGCGCGTCCACGCCGACGTGTCGTGGCGCATCTGGTTGGCAACGCCGGTTAGCGCGGGCGCGACCTGGGACGAGCGCTGCTGGTAATGCCAGAAACTGAATGCGAGCGTCAGTGCGATGAGCGCCGCTGCCGCCGCAATGGCGAATTTGCGCGCGCGTGTTTTTCCAAGCGAATTCTTTCCCGGCTTCATGAGTCACTTCCAAAAACGGGCTCAAGCGAGCCCCGATACATATCGAATCAGAGAGGATGAGCGGTTGGGAGAGGAATCGGCAATTGCGACGCCATGCCTGCCCGGAAGAAAGGACACCCAACCATGCGTCCCTTTTTCACCAGCCGCGTATGAGCCAGTATGCAGTGCGGCTGCTTCTTTCAAATCGCAGAAAAGGCCTGTTTCTACCGCTTATCCCGCAGGTTGATGCTGGCGGAAATTAGGGGCGCGAGCGGCGCATGAATGCGGGGGAACACTGCTCCGTCGCACAGTTTAGCAGCGTAAAAAAGGCCGCGTATTCTGTAGACCTATCATTTTCACCCCGCCCCATTTTTCGTGGAGCCCATGCAGTTTGTCGGTCTGAGCGCGCGGTTCGGCGTTACCGTTGCCAACGCGCGGTATATCGGAGCGATCGTCCGGTTTTTGTTAGGCTTCGCCATCCGTCCCAATTCCGCCCGCGCTCGGCTCAAATGGGTGGTGCGCGGCGAGCCCCACCACACGTCACACTCACACTCATGCTTCGATTTCAGAACCTCAGCAAGCGCTATGGCGACCGCGTCATCTTTCAGCGACTTTCGCACGACTCTGCCGCGGGCTGCGTCGCGCTCAACGACGAGTCCGGCAGCGGCAAATCCACCTTGCTCGGCATGCTTGCCGGCGTGATCGAGGCTGATGAAGGGGAAATCTGGCTGGGCGGCCATTCACTGCGCGCGGCGCGTAAGGCCGCGCAATCGCTGCTGACGTACGTGCCCGAGGATTGCATGCCGTCACCTGATCCAACCGGCCGCGAATATCTGCAGCGCGTGGCGTCGGCGAGACACGCGGTGGTCAATGAGGCGACGCTGGCGCTCGCCGACCGCTTCGGCCTCACGCCGCATCTGGAAAAGCGCTTTGAACAGATGTCGTTCGGCACGCGCAAGAAGTTTTTTCTGACGGCCGCGGTGATTGGCGAAACGAAGGTGCTGATCGCGGACGAGCCCGTCGGCGGACTCGACGCCGCCGCGCACGGTGCTGGTGGATCTGTTCACGACGCTCGCGCAAACCCGCACCGTGTTCTTCTCCAGTTACGACGAAGCGTTCACTGAAGCATGCGCGGCCAAAAGCATCACGTTCGCAGATCTCACGCAGCACGGTTGAGCTTCACCGCGCTGCGCGGACGCTAAACCGCGTAACGCTCAGATCGATACGCAAATCTTGCCGAAGTGTGCGCCCGCCGCTTCATGCCTGAACGCGTCGCCGAGCTTCGCGAGTTCGAACGTGCTGTCGATTACCGGCTTGATGCCGGTCACTTCGAGCGCGCGGGTCATATCGCGCTGATCCTGCCGGCTGCCGACGATCAAGCCTTGCAGCCGCTGCTGCCGTGCCATCAGCGCCGCGGTGGGCACCGGGCCCGCGCGTCCGGTCAGCACGCCGATCAGCGCGATGTGGCCGCCTATCCGGCAGGCGGTGATCGACTGCGGCAACGTGCCCGGACCGCCCACTTCGATCACATGATCGACGCCTCGCCCCCCGGTCAACGAGCGCACCTCTTTGCCCCACTCGGGATTCTCGCGGTAGTTGATCGTATGATCGGCGCCGAGCGCGCGGAGCTTTTCGAGCTTCGCATCCGACGAGGATGTCGCAATCACCGAGGCGCCCATGGCCTTGGCAAGCTGCAAGCCGAAGATCGACACGCCGCCGGTTCCGAGCACGAGCACCGTGGCACCCGGTTTCAACTGACCGTCGACGACCAGCGCGCGCCATGCCGTGAGTCCGGCCGTGGTGAGCGTCGCGGCCTCGGGGTGGCTGTAGCCCCTCGGCGCATGCGTAAAGTAGTGGCTCGGCAGCACGACAACTTCGCGCGCGTAGCCGTCGATGCCGTCGCCGGGTGTGGTTTTGAAGTCGCCAATCGTGGGTGCACCGTTCTCCCACCACGGGAAGAAGCACGACACCACATGGTCGCCGGCCTTGAATTCGCCGACGCCTTCGCCGACCGCCTCGACGACACCCGCGCCGTCCGCCATCGGAATGCGTCCGGTGTCGGCGGGCAATACGCCGCTTACAACGCCGTAGTCGTGAAAGTTCAACGAGCTGGCGTGGATACGCACGCGGACTTGTCCCGGGCCCGGCTGTCCCGGATCGTCGATATCGACCAACTGGAGACTATCGACGCTGGCAGGTGTTCCGATCTTGACGGCTTTCATGTTGCGAGTCCTTTGTGATGTGCCTGGGCGCTCGGCGCGCGCCCTGTCACAAAAGCATATCGCAAGCCGCTGAAGCGTGTCGCCGGGTCAGGCAGTCGCGCGGCTTCAACGACGCGGCATTCAAACCGCTTTGTCATGCGCCTCCTGCTCGAGCCACAGCCGGCTGTCTGGAAACCAGAACGCATCCGGCCGCGGTGGAGCGACGAGCTTGACGGGCAACGCCGGGTTGAAGATTCGCGACCACGCGGACAGATAAGACGGCGTTTTTACCAGATAGCCGCAGCGGGACAACAGCAGACTGGAGACCAGCGCTTCACGACCGACTTCCAGCCCTGGAAAGCCGCTGAAATGGACCGGCGTTGCGCCGTTCGCGAGCAACCTCGCCGGCGCGACGCTCACCGGCTTGCTGAACGGCCACGCGACGAAGTAGTCGACGAAGGCCTGTTCGTCGCTTGAAATGAACACGTGAGTCAAACACGGATTCTCCGCAAGCGTCGTTTCGACGTGGCGGCAGAAGTCCTTCCACGAAACGGGAATCGCTTCGAGCGTCTTGTCCGTGCCTCTGAAGTGCACGCCCAGTGTGAAAGCGCCGATCCCAAGCTGCTCGCAGATTCCGTCGACCTCGCGAAGGATATGCTGCGCCGGGCGATAGTATGCAAAGAACAGTTCGCTCGCGCTGCCGAGTTCCAGCAGGTGCTCGTAACGTTGCCGGAAGCCTAGCTGAACCAGGTCACGAACCGTCGAAGTCCTGAGCTTGCGCGCGAGCGGCAAAGCAGCTGAAGCGCGTACCGGTTCGAAGAACGCGGAGAACCAGTCGACCCTTCCATCGGCATCGCCATACAGGCCGCCGCGAGCGCTAATGCGCGGCGTCAGGCATTTTTCCTCACAAAACATGAGGATGAACAATACCATTTGCATGACGGAGAAAAAGCCGGAGTTCTCCTTGATCTCGATCGCAAAGACGCCCCGGTGAGGCGCTGTGTCGCATGAAGCGATATGCGACGAGGCGTGGCGATGGAATGCTTGAATCGCTCGCTCCGGCGGATCTGTTTTGCCCTGTCGACGACTTTTCTCAGCATGCCCGGCCCCTGTTGATCGATTATTTTGTCAAACAGCACACGCCTCACCGGCGATGGAAACCACAACGCGACAGCGCCCGAGCTTAGCACCCCGAACTCACCAGTCAGTAAATCTGGCGTGACGTTGAGTTAGCTAGCGCACAAAAGAACGGTAAGTTATGCCCGGTTCATAACGCTGCTTCAATTGCGCCGCGACGCGCTCGATTACTTCGTCCCAATTGCCCCGTTGCGGTTGCGTGAAGATGCGCACCGTCGGATACCACGGGCTGTCGTCGCGATTGCGCAGCCACCGCCAGCAACCGGCAAAACGATTCAGCAGCCAGACCGGCTTGCCCATGGCCGCTGCCAGATGAGCGACCGACGTATCGACCGAAATGACGAGGTCCAGGTTGTCGATGATCGCGGCAGTGTCCGCAAAGTCCGACACGTCGTCCATCCAGTCGGTGAGATACGCTTTCGTCGAGGCGCTCGCGCGCTTGGCCAGGTCGTCGGCTTTCTGCAAGCTGATCCAGCGGATTCGCGACAAAGAAAACAATGGCGCGAATTGCGCACATGTCAGGCTGCGCGCGCGATCTTCGGTGAGCCCGGAGTGGCCGCCGGCCCACACCACGCCGACGCGCGGCAAGTCCGGCCGTGCCAACGCGCCGAGTTTTGTCCGCCACCCGGCGGAACGCCGCGGCTCTGCGCGCAGATCCGCCGGGGTCGGGATGTTGTCGAGGCGGGTGCCGAATGCCAGAGGCAACGACATCAACGAACATTGCCAGTCCCACTCTTTCACATCAGGCAGGACGTCGTCGAGCATGACGAGGCCGGGCCAGCGCGCACACAACGACTCTTCATAAAGACGCCGCAGCGACGGCGGGCAGATACAGCCCACCTGGGCAAAACGTTCGAGCGCGAGCGGCAGGTAACGCACGAATTGCAAGCTGTCGCCGTGACCTTGCTCCGGCAGAACGAGCAGACGCGCGCCGCCCTCGCGCAGGCCATGCGCGCCGCCCTCGACGTCGGGATGCTCGCCCTTCCACTGCGGCCATGGGAGTTCCGGACGCTGGGACACGGGCCGCCCGCCGGCATCGACGAAATTCGCCCAACGGTCTTCAAAGTACGGCCACGCTTCTTCGTATCGCCCCGCCGCCAGCAGGACCTGACTGAGACTTGCACGCGCTCCGCGATTTGACGGGTCTAACGTCATGGCGCGCCTGAGGTGCTGCTCGGCCTTGCTCAACGAGCCCAGGTCTTTCACGACGACGCCCAGGTTCGCGTGCGCTTGCGCATAGTCCGGCTTGAGTTCGATCAACGTGCGATAGACTGCTGCCGCCTCTTCCGCACGCCCTTGCAACTGCAGCGCGACGCCCAGGTAATAGTGAAGCGCAAGCGAATCCGGCTGATACGCGAGCCCCGCTCTGGCAGTGTGCACAATGCTCGCGAACGCGCGCAGCTTGATCTGGACGAGGCACAGCATGTCGAAGAACGGCGGCTGCGGCTCGACTTGTACTGCACGCTCGATCCAGCGTTGCGCCAATGGCAGTTGGTCCAGCGCGAGCGCCACCAGTCCGCGCGAGTAGAGCGCAGCCGCGTGCGTCGAATCATGCACAATGATTCGATCGAGAAGCGCCTGCGCCGTGTCGAAGCGACCTGCGAGGCGTGCTTCTTCCGCTTCGTTGAACCACAGCGAAATAGCTTGGGGTGATACCGGGGACTGGTTGTGCATGATCGCGCGAATGAGTCTGCGTGGATAAACCGTGAGCCTCGACTGGCGCAGACTGCGAACTCTGCTCTGCGCTTGGGAGTCACGTCGATTATCGAAGTCATAGGCGGGCGCCTGTGTAGGACCGTTCCCAATGGCGGGCACACATTGGCGTCAGCGGTGAAAGTAAAGACGCATGCATGCAGACTTGACCTTACCGCCGTGGGAAGGTCCAAGATCGTCTTGAGACTTCTCTCAGGAGATTGGGAATGAAACTGGAATTAACCGTTCAGGATAAGTCTTGCGGTGGATGCGCCAACGCGATTGCTCGCGCGATCGCCGGTCTTGATCCGGCTGCGGCGGTTGACATCGGCGTGTCCACGAAGATCGTCAAGATAGCGTGGCCGCTGGCACCAACGCAATTCATCGAGACAATCGCGGCAGCGGGGTTTCCTCCGTCGGTGAGAGACTGATGAGCCACGCGTCGCTTGAACAACTTTTTAACGGGAATCGACTATGAAGAAACTTCGCGCCTTTCGTGCATTGTGCCTGTTCGGCGGCGTGGCATGCGCCGTCGCCACCGCGCCTGTCCACGCGCAGCACACGGCGTCCATGCCCGGCATGGACATGTCCTCAGCCGATGCGGGTTCCGGCGACTCGACGCCGGCATTCAAAGCCGCCGACGAAAAGATGATGAAAGACATGAGCGCGCCGACCTACACGGGGGACGCCGATAAAGACTTCGTCGCGCACATGATCCCGCACCACCAGGGCGCGATCGACATGGCGCAGGTCGAACTCAAGTACGGCAAGGATCCGGAGTTGAAGCGCCTGGCGAGAAACATCATCAAGGCGCAGCACGACGAAATCGGCTTCATGCAACGCTGGCAGGCCAGGCACGGGGCGAAGTAAGGCTGCAAGGGCGACGGGTGCCAGACGGATACCGGCACGGAGAACGGCGGCCTTCGGTCGCCGGCTACGCTGCGGGTGTGTTCAGTGTTGCGTGACGCCGGGTCCGGGCCCGGCTTCCACGTCGTCGCTTGACGTTTCATCGACGCAAGCCGATTCGTGCGGGCCGGTGCTCATGTCCGGCGCCTGCGCCGCCATCTCTTTTGCCTCCTGCAGCAAACGCGCCGCCCGGCTCGCCGCGATGCGCTTCTTCGCGACTCCCTTCGCATCGAGTGCGATTACCTGGAAGAGTTCGCGGTCACACGCAAGCTCCTGCTGATATTGCTCGCCGGTGCTGACGAGCAATTCGAGCATGCTCTGCTGCCGGCGGCGCTCGTCGATCGTGACAGCAGGATTCCTACATATCGTGGACGCAAGCGTAATCAACGTATCGAATTTGCTCATCTGCCGGTCACAGAGATGGAAAGCCGAGAGCGCAAGCTTTTCGTACTGGAGAGCGTCGACAGGTGGGCGAGAATCGGCTTGCGATTGGCGTTTATTCTTACTCATTGTGCGATCTCCCTAAGACTGCAGTGGGTCGCCCGGCATTCGGTTGAGGTGGGTGAGCGGGCACGACGGGCCTGGAAGACCGGGATACTAACCGACCGGAGCGCCTCGCGGCTCGCCCCCCAGGGACCGCCCCTGGAAACACGGACACGCAGAGGCGGACGCATGCCCATGTGAGCGGTTACGATCACAGGCTTCCAGATCTGACCGTTGAGTGTTTCTCGATGGCCCGGGGATTATAACCAGTGCGAAGCCGCGCAAGTTCAACCGGGTGGGCTAAATGTCCGTGTCGGACGGCACGCATCGGGCCAACACCGGAGCGTTTCTATCTACCCTTACGCCCTAACCCACCCCTCCATCAAAACCCTCGCACTGCGACTCATCACCGCCTTCCTGACCACCCACTCGCCACCGACAACTGCGGCCTCCGCCCCAACCCGCAGCGTCCCTGACGGATGCCCGAACCTCACTGCTTCACGCTCGCCGCCGCCAGCCGCCAGATTCACCAGCGTCCCCGGAATCGCCGCCGCGGTACCGATCGCCACCGCGGCCGTGCCCATCATCGCGTGATGCAGCTTGCCCATCGACATCGCGCGAACCAGCAAATCCACGTCGCCCGAACCGATCCGCTTGCCGCTCGACGACACATAGTCGGCCGGCTTCGCAACGAACGCGATCTTCGGCGTGTGCTGTCGTTTCGCGATCTCGTCCAGGTGCTTGATCAGCCCCATGCGCAGTGCGCCGTGTGCGCGAATCGTCTCGAACATTGCGAGCGCCTTCTCATCGCTATTGATGGCGTCTTGCAACTCCGTGCCCTTGTAGCCGATCGACTCGGCATTCACGAAAATCGTCGGGATTCCGGCGTTGATCATGGTCGCCTTCAGCGTGCCGACGCCCGGCACCTCGAGATCATCAACGAGATTGCCGGTCGGGAACATCGAGCCGCCCGCGCCGTCTTCGTCCGCTGCTGGGTCCATGAATTCGAGCTGCACTTCCGCCGCCGGAAAGGTCACGCCGTCGAGTTCGAAGTCGCCCGTTTCCTGCACTGCGCCACCGGTCATCGGCACATGCGCGATGATCGTCTTGCCGATGTTCGCCTGCCAGATGCGCACGGTCGCCACGCCATCGCGCGGAATCCGGTTTGCCTCGACCAACCCCGCGCTGATCGCGAAAGGACCCACCGCGGCAGAGAGATTGCCGCAATTGCCGCTCCAGTCGACAAACGGCTTGTCTATCGACACCTGTCCGAACAGGTAATCCACATCGTGATCGGGCTTGCTGCTTTTATCGATGATCACGGTCTTGCTCGTGCTCGATGTCGCGCCGCCCATGCCGTCTATCTGCTTGCCGTACGGGTCGGGGCTGCCGATCACGCGCAGCAGCAGCGCGTCGCGCGCCGCGCCGGGCATTTGCGCCGCATCGGGCAAATCCTGCAAGCGGAAGAACACGCCTTTGCTCGTGCCGCCACGCATGTAAGTGGCCGGAATCCTGATCTGCGGTTTGTGCGCCATGAAACAGTGTCCTGAACGATATTGATTAAGCCGCCGCCTTCGACGACTCCAGAAAGTCCTGCGCAAAACGCTGCAGCACGCCGCCGGCCTCGTAGATGGAAAGCTCTTCCGCCGTGTCGAGCCGGCAGGTCACCGGCACCTCGACCCGCTCACCGCTTCTGCGATGAATCACCAGCGTCAGATCCGCGCGCGGCTTGCGCTCGCCGACCACGTCGAAGGTTTCGGTGCCGTCGATCGCCAGCGTGATGCGGTTCACACCAGGCTTGAATTCGAGCGGCAACACGCCCATGCCAACAAGATTCGTGCGGTGAATCCGTTCGAATCCTTCGGCGACAATCGCTTCCGCGCCGGCAAGACGCACGCCCTTGGCCGCCCAGTCACGCGACGACCCCTGGCCATAGTCGGCTCCGGCAATCACGATCAGCGGCTGCTTGCGCTCCATATACGTTTCGATCGCTTCCCACATACGCGTGATCTTGCCCTCCGGCTCGATGCGCGCAAACGAACCGGCCTTCACCTTGCCGTCTTCGATCACCATCTCGTTCTTCAGCGTCGGGTTGGCGAACGTGGCGCGCTGCGCCGTCAGGTGATCGCCGCGATGCGTCGCATACGAATTGAAATCTTCTTCGGGCAAGCCCATTTTCGTCAGGTATTCGCCTGCTGCGCTGTCCGGCAAGATTGCATTCGACGGCGACAGGTGGTCGGTCGTGATGTTGTCGCCGAGCACGGCGAGGGCACGCATGCCCCGCAACGTGCGCTCGCCCGCAAGCGCGCCTTCCCAATACGGCGGACGGCGAATGTATGTGCTCATCGGCCGCCAGTCGTAGAGCGGGTTCGCTTTCTCCTGTGTGTCCACCGAAACCGCGAACATCGGCTCGTACACTTTGCGGAACTGCTCGGGCTTGACGCTCGAAGCCACGATCGCGTCGATTTCTTCATCGGACGGCCAGATGTCCTTCAGCGTCACATTATTGCCTTCGGCATCGACACCGAGCACATCCTTTTCGATGTCGAAGCGAATCGTGCCCGCAATCGCATAAGCCACCACCAGCGGCGGCGATGCAAGAAACGCCTGCTTCGCGAACGGATGAATGCGGCCATCGAAATTGCGGTTGCCCGACAGCACGGCAGTCGCATACAGGTCGCGCCCCACGATCTCCTTCTGGATCGCCGGGTCGAGCGCGCCGGACATGCCGTTGCACGACGTGCACGCATACGCGACTACGCCAAAGCCAAGCTGTTCGAGCCCGGGCAGCAAGCCGGCTTCTTCCAGATACAACGTGACGGCTTTCGAGCCCGGCGCGAGCGATGTCTTCGCCCAAGGCTTGCGCGTGAGTCCTCGCCGGTTCGCGTTACGCGCGAGCAGGCCGGCGGCGATCATGTTGCGCGGATTGTTGGTGTTCGTGCAGCTCGTGATCGCCGCGATGATCACCGCGCCGTCCGGCATCAAGCCCGGCTCGTTCTCGACCTTGCCGCTAATGCCGCGCGCCGCCAGTTCGGAAACCGGCAGGCGCCGGTGCGGATTCGACGGCCCGGCGAGCGTGCGCACGACCGTGGACAGATCGAACTTCAGCACGCGCTCGTACTCGGCATGCGTGAGGCTGTCGGCCCACAGGCCGGTTTCTTTCGCGTACATTTCGACGAGCTTTACCAGTTCGTCGTCGCGGCCGGTGAGCTTCAGGTACTTGATGGTCTGCTCGTCGATATAGAACATCGCAGCGGTCGCGCCGAATTCGGGCGCCATATTGGCAATCGTCGCGCGGTCGCCGAGCGTGAGCTTCGCCGTACCCTTGCCGAAGAATTCAAGGTACGCGCCGACCACTTTTTCCTTGCGCAGAAATTCGGTCAGCGAGAGCACGACGTCGGTTGCCGTAATGCCTTCAGCGGGCTTACCCGTCAACTCCACACCGACGATATCCGGCAGACGCATATACGACGCGCGGCCCAGCATCACACTTTCCGCTTCGAGTCCGCCGACGCCGATCGCGATCACGCCGAGCGCGTCGACCATCGGCGTATGCGAGTCCGTGCCCACCAGCGTATCGGGAAATGCGACGCCGTCGCTCACCTGCACGACCGGACTCATGCGTTCGAGGTTGATCTGATGCAGGATGCCGTTGCCCGGCGGAATCACGTCGACGTTCCTGAATGCGCGCTTCGTCCAGTTGATGAAATCGAAGCGGTCTTCATTACGGCGATCTTCGATCGCGCGGTTCTTCGCGAACGCATCCGGATCGAAGCCGCCGCACTCCACGGCGAGCGAGTGATCCACGACGAGTTGCGTCGGCACCACCGGATTGACCATCGCCGGGTCGCCGCCTTGCGCGGCGATCGCGTCGCGCAATCCGGCGAGATCGACCAGCGCGGTCTGGCCGAGAATGTCGTGACATACCACGCGCGCCGGAAACCACGGGAAATCCAGCTCGCGCTTGCGTTCCACAATCTGTTTCAGCGACGCGACGAGCGTCACCGGATCGCAGCGCCGCACGAGATTTTCGGCGAGCACGCGCGACGTGTACGGCAGCTTGTCGTATGCGCTGGCCTGGATTGCGTCGACGGCGGCGCGCGCATCGAAGAAATCGAGCTGGGTGCCGGGAAGGCGTTTGCGGTAAGCAGTATTCATGGCGTGGGACTAACAGTAATGATGCGGGAACAAGGGCGGCGGCCATCGCATTGAGCGGGCGTTTTTAACGGCGCGTTCCTGCTTTGGTGAAGCAATCGGTCTAGTGTAGCTCGCGTCGGCAAAAAGCGGCCTTGGCTCGGGGCATCAGCGAGCCAAGGCGCAGGTTCGTCGCGTCCGCTCTCTCCGGACGCGATGCGAAACAACCCTTTCAGCTTGCGCGACTGCTCTGACAACCTCAGCCGCGCTTCGCGAGCGGCACGAACGGCAGATCGTCGGGACCGGTGTAATTCGCGCTCGGGCGGATGATCTTGTTGTCGATCCGCTGCTCGATGATGTGCGCGCTCCAGCCGGCCGTGCGTGCAATGACGAAGAGCGGTGTGAACATCGCCGTGGGCACGCCCATCATGTGATACGAAACGGCGCTGAACCAGTCCAGGTTGGGGAACATCTTCTTCGCTTCCCACATCACCGATTCGAGCCTCTCCGCGATGTTGAAAAGCTTGTTGTTACCCGCTTCCTTCGAAAGCTTCTTCGCCACTTCCTTGATAACCTTGTTGCGCGGGTCCGAGATCGTGTAGACCGGGTGACCGAAACCGATCACCACTTCCTTGTTCTCGACGCGCCGGCGGATATCGCTTTCCGCTTCGTCCGGCGTCTGGTAGCGCGACTGGATTTCGAACGCGACTTCATTTGCGCCGCCGTGCTTCGGTCCGCGCAACGCGCCGATTGCGCCGGTGATCGCCGAATAGATGTCAGAACCGGTGCCCGCGATCACGCGTCCCGTGAACGTCGACGCGTTGAACTCATGCTCGGCATACAGGTTCAGCGACACATGCATTGCATCGACCCACGACTTCGAAGGCTCGACCCCGTGCAGCAGATGCAGGAAGTGGCCGCCGATCGAATCGTCGTCGGTTTCCACCTCAATGCGTTTGCCGTTGTGCGAATAGTGGTACCAGTAGAGCAGCATCGAGCCGAGCGACGCCATCAGTTTGTCGGCGATATCGCGCGCGCCGGGCAGGTTGTGATCGTCCTTCTCCGGCAGCACGGTGCCGAGCACCGAGACGCCGGTGCGCATCACGTCCATTGGATGTGCGGCCGCGGGAATCCATTCGAGCGCGGCCTTCACGTTTGCGGGCAGGCCGCGCAGCGCCCTGAGCTTCGTCTTGTAGGCGGTGAGTTCGGCCTGGGTCGGCAGCTTCTCGTGCACGAGCAGATACGCGATCTCCTCGAACTCGCAATTGCCCGCGATGTCGAGAATGTCGTAGCCGCGATAGTGCAGGTCGTTGCCGGTCTTGCCGACCGTGCAAAGCGCCGTGTTGCCCGCGGTCACGCCGGACAGCGCGACGGATTTCTTTGGTTTGAATGCGCCCGCGTTCGGCGTGCTGTTGTCTGCTTCGCTCATCAGTTTGTCTCCAGTTGCCATGGTGCGTTTTTAAACGGGTCGTTAAACGCAAAGATCGGGCCATGTGTTGCAGCACGCGCTAAGTGTCTGTTTCGGCGAAGATCCCGCATTCTGCGGAACATCCGTCATTTCACTCATGAAAGAGCTGCGTTTCATTTTTGAAATGGATGCGAGCATAATGACTAGATCTTGCCAATCGGGAGCGCACCCCGCGCCACTGCCGTGAGCACACCTCCTTTCGACACCGTCCAGCGCCCGCGCATCTGGGCGCTCAGCATCAGCCGCCTGCGCGATCTGTTTTTCGACATCGCCGGCGAATACGTCGAGCGCGCCGACCTGCGCATCGTCGCGCAAGGTTTCGAAGACGCCGTTCGCGAGATCGAGGCGGCCGGCGCGTCGCGTCCCGATGTCGTCATTGCCGGCGGCTCGAACGGCGCATATCTGAAAACTCGCGTCGCCGTGCCGGTCGTGATGATCACGCCAACGGGCTTCGACGTCATGCACGCGCTCGCGCGCGCTCGCCGCGACGGCGCGAAAGTCGCGCTCGTCACGCATGGCAACACGCCCGACGAGGTGCGCCGCTTCGTCACCGCATTCGGGCTCGACGTGACGTTCGCCTCGCATCAGTCCGCGCAAGACGCGGAAAGCGTCGTGCTGGATCTGCGCGATCGGGGCGTGGACGTGGTGGTCGGCCCAGGCCTCGTGACCGACCTGGCCGCGAGCGCCGGCATGGGCGCCGTGTTTCTCTACTCGCGCGCGTCGGTGCGCGCCGGTTTCGACACGGCGCTCGAAGTCGCGCAGGCCACGCGGCGTGAAACGATACGCCGTCAACGGCTCGACAACCTGCTGCAACACTTGCGCGACGGCGTCGTCGCGCTCGACTCGCAAGGCCGCGTAGAAGCGATGAACCAGCGTCTTGCCGCCGTGCTCGGCATCGACCCGGCAAAAGCAGTGGGCCGCGCGTTGCTCGACCTCGCACCGGATCTCGCGGGCAGCCTGCCCGATTCGGACGGCGACGCGTTCTGCACTGTGCGCGGCGCGAGCTATGTCGTGCACCGAGGGCCGCTTGCGACGAGCGGCGCGGCGGCGGGCACGGTGCTGACGTTCCAGGAATCGCGCGCGGTCGAGCGGCTCGACCGCACATTGCGCTCGCGTCAGCGTGTGCAGCAGTTCAGCGCTCGGTACCGGCTTGAAGACATGGTCGGCGCGTCGGAATCCATGCAGCGGGTGCGCGCGCTCGTGCAGCGTTATGCGAGGTCGGACGCCACCGTGCTGATTCTCGGCGAGAGCGGCACCGGCAAGGAAATGGTCGCGCAAAGCATGCATCACCTGAGCGCGCGACGCGACTTCGCATTCGTCGCAATCAATTGCGGCGCTTTTCCCGAAGCCTTGCTGGAAAGTGAACTGTTCGGTTACGAGGAAGGCGCGTTCACCGGCGCGCGCAAAGGCGGCAAGGCGGGGCTCATCGAAGTCGCGCATCGCGGCACGCTGTTTCTCGATGAAATCGGTGAAATGCCGCTCTCGTTGCAAAGCCGGTTGTTGCGCGTGCTGCAGGAGCGGGAAGTCGTGCGGCTTGGTTCGACGGTGCCCACGCGCGTCGACATTCGTGTTGTCGCGGCGACGCATCGGGCGTTGACCGCAGGCATCGAAGCCGGCACTTTCCGCGCCGATCTGTACTACCGGCTCAACATTCTCAGCATCGCGCTGCCGCCGCTGCGCGAGCATCCCACGGACCTGATTCCGCTCGCCGTCGAGTTGCTATTGCAAGCAGCATCGCGTGAGCCGAGGCTCGCCGCGCGCCTGCCCGACGCCGCTGCCGCTGGTCGCGTTCTGGCCGGGCTCGCGGAGCCGTTGCAGCGCTATGCGTGGCCCGGCAACGTGCGGGAATTGCAGAACGTGGTGGAGCGAATCGCGGTCGAGCTTGCCGAGATGGACGTGGATCTGCAAGCACAAGCCGGCGCGCAAACCAACCCGAGCAGGCACGGCGCAATCGCGCAACCGCTCATCACACGCGACATGCTGCGCATCATCGCGCCCGAGCTCGTGGAGCCGCACCACACGCGTTCGAAGAAAGCCGCGCTCACGTTGCGCGAACGCAGCCGTCATGTGGAAGCCGACGAAATCCGCGCCGCCCTTGCCGCGCACGGCGGCGATCGCGACGCGGTTTGCGCCGCGCTCGGCATCAGCAAGACGACCTTATGGCGGAAGCTGAACGCACCGCGCTAGCTTTCGCGCTCACATTGCCTGCTTGCCCGCATTGCCAGTATTGGCCGCCGCGCGTTGAATGAACATGCTGGGTGTCATGCCGCAGCATCGTTTGAAATGCCGGCCAAAATGGCTTTGATCGAAAAAGCCGACTTCGGTGGCGACCACCGATCCGGGCACACCTTCGAGCAGCATCGTCTGCGCCCGCTGAATCCGCACGCCGCACAGATAGCGATACGGCGACGAACCGTATTGCTGCCGGAACACCGTCGCGAAACGCGACACGCTCAGTGCGGACAGCGCCGCGAGTTGCGCGAGCGTCACCGGCTCGTTGAAATGAGCTTCGATAAAAGCGCGCGCGGCATTGAGGCTGAGGGACTGTTTCATGACGTCACGACGCTCGAGCGAGGCGCCGGCTCTTTTGCGAAACGCCGAATGGAGAACTTGTCCAGTGGAATCGCCGTGCTGCCCGTATCCACGAGTTCCGCCATCGTCTCGCCGACGCCCGGGCCAATCTGAAACCCGGCGCCGTTGAAGCCGAATGCATAGAAAAGACCGTCGACCTTGCTGCTCGGACCGATCACCGGCTCGCCGTCGGGCAGATAACTTTCGACGCCGCTCCACACGCGAATCACATGCAGCGGCGCGAGCGCGGGCACGAGCCGCCGCATCTGCGCGAGCTGACGCACCGTGTTCTGAGGCAGGACCGACGCGCGGCTCGTCACCGGATCGGCCGGCCCTGCGGGACCGCCGCCGACGATGATGTTGCCGCGCGGAATCTGCCGGAAGTAAATGCCTTCCTGCTTGATGGACGTGAACACGCCCATCGACGATTTGAACACGTAGGGCACCGGCTCCGTCACGCACATTTGCGGGCCGCTCACCGTAAGCGGAGCGCCCTCGCCGAATTGTTCGGTAAGACGCGTCGCCCAGGCGCCCGCACAAATGATCAGTTGCGCGGCGCGGTATACGTCGCCCCGCGCACTTTCCACGCGAAAGCGCTCGCCGTCTTTTTCGACGCGCACGATCTCCGTGTTCTCGATCACCTGCGCGCCGAGCCGCGCCGCCGCGCGTCCGAATGCGGGCGCGGCCAGCCGCGGATTCGCGTGGCCGTCGAGCGGCGAGATGGACGCAGCCAGCACTTCACGTCCAAGAAACGGAAAGCGCCGGAACATTGCTTCGCCGTGCAACACTTCGAGTTCTAGCCTGTGAGCGCGGGCGTCGATCGCGTACTGATCGAAATTCTCGACGTCTTTCTGGTGATAGCACACGCGCGTATGGCCGACCGGCAGAAACTCGACATCGTCGCCGAGCAATTCAGCCGAGCGCTGCCAGGTGCGCAACGCGCGATTGGCCATTGCCAGTTGCGGCAACGCGCGGCCTTGCCGCCGGATGCCGCCAAAGTTCACGCCGCTCGCCTGCTGCCCGGTCAGACCGCGTTCGAGCAGAATCACCGAGCGATTGCGCCGGCGCAGAAAGAACGCCGTCGTGGTACCCATGATGCCGCCGCCGATCACGATGACATCCGCTTCGTTGCGAGTTGCCGCGCTCATTGAGTCACGTCCTCGGTGAGTGCCTCGGTGAGTGCAACAGACAGCGGCTTGACGGGCGCCTGGCCGCGTAACCGTCCCACCGACGACAACGGCACGCAAGCGGCCGCCGCAATAATCTCCGCGCCCGCGTGAGCGCAATAGCGTCCCTGGCAGCGACCCATGCCGACGCGCGAAAACGCCTTCGCGCGATTGGCTTCCCGCGCGCCCGCCTCGCATACGACGCGGCGCAACTCGCCGGCCGTAATCGCTTCGCAGCGGCAAACAATGGTCTCGTCCGGCAGCGACGCGGCGAACTTCGCCGGCCACGGAAACGCTTCGCGCAAGCCCGCAGCAAAGCGTGTAAAGCGCGCGAGTTCAGCGCGCAAGCCTTCCATGTCCTTCATGCCCCCGGTCTGCATGCCCTGGTCGTGCATGGCGGCGAGCGCCGCGAGGCGGCCCGAACGCTCCGCTGCATCGGCGCCGCGCACGCGCGCGCCATCGCCCGCGAGATAGACGCCTTTGATGCTGCTGCGACCGTCGTTGTCCACTTGCGGGAGCCACTGCTGCGCGTCGTCGTCGAAGACGAAGCGGCAACCGGCAAGATCCGCGACTTGCGTTTCCGGGCGCAGGTGATAGCCGAGCGCGACCGCGTCGCATGCGAACTCAATGCGCTTGCCGCCCGGCAACACCGCTTCCACACCGCTCACGCCCGCTTGCGGGGAACCTTTGATCTCCAGAGGCTGCACGCCGCGATAAACCGGCACCCGCGCTTTCGACAACACGCGCGTCAACGCAATGCCCTTTTTGAGCGCGGCGGGAATCGCGAGCAAGCGCGGCAAAGCGGCCATGCGCTGCATGAAGGTCGACGTGTCGAGCACTGCCGCGATCTGCGCGCCCGCCTTCGCATATTGCGCGGACACGAGATACAGCAGCGGCCCGCTGCCCATTATCACGATGCGCGAGCCGATTGCGCAGCCTTGCGATTTCAGTGCGACCTGCGCGCCGCCAAGACTGTATGTGCCCGCCTGATGCCAGCCTTTGACGGGCATGAGCCGGTCGGTTGCGCCGCTGCAAATGATCAGCGCGTCGAACGGCAGCGTGCCGTAACGCGTGCCGCTCACTGTGTGCACCGCATTCGCCGAGATATTCCACACCAGCGTTTCAGGCAGATAGTCGAGCCTGCCTCTCAAAGAATCGAAGCTCTGATGCAACGAAGCGGCGCGCTCCGCCTCCGTGCCATAAAGCGTGTCATAGCTGCGGGAAAAGCCTTCCGGCTGGCGCCGGTATATCTGTCCGCCGTCGCGCCGGCCTTCGTCGATAACGGTTGGACGAAGCCCGGCTTCAACAAGCGCCTGAGCCGCACGCACCCCCGCCGGGCCCGCGCCGATAACGACTACACGCGGGGCCATACGCCCTCCCCGGCTTCGGCCAGTTTCGTGACGATCGACATGCCGGGCGCCGCGGGCGTGCTGCACGCGCGCACACGCTCGCCTTGCGCGGTCCACACCCAGCAGTCCTGACACGCGCCCATCAAACAGAAGCCGGCGCGGCGGCCGTCGCCGAATTCGGAATCGCGCAACGTGCTTCCGCTCGTGAGCAATGCGACCATCAGCGTGTCGCCTTCGGCGGCTTCGCGTAGCACACCGTCGACGGTAATCGGGAAGGTCTTGCGACCGGTTTCCGCGAGCCGCACAAATCGCTGGTTCATGCCGGGATGGTCTCCAGGGTTTGCAAACGGCTGAGCTCGGCCGCCGAATGGTGGCAAAGAATCTCCGCGCCGGAAGGAAGCTTCTTGAGCGACGGCGGCGTCATATTGCATCTACCGTCGATACGCACGGGACAGCGTGAACGGAACGAACACAGTTCGGGCACCTCGGCGCTCTCGCCCATCGCGGGCAATGCGCAAGCAGCCACGTGACGGCGCGCGTCGAGCCAGCCGGGCCTCAGTTCGGGCACCGAATCGACGAGCAACTCCGTGTACGGGTGATACGGGGGCGCGGCGAGCACGTCGCGCTGTCCCGCTTCGACGCGCTGCCCCGCGTACAGCACGATCACTTCGTCGCAGATCGCGCGCACGGTGGAAATGTCGTGGCTGATGAACATGTACGACACGCCAAGCTCGCGCCGCAACTCGGCGAGCAGATCGAGGATCGCGGCGCCGACCACCGTGTCGAGCGCGGATGTCACTTCGTCGCAGAGAATCAGCGCGGGATCGGCGGCGAGCGCGCGCGCCAGATTGACGCGCTGCTTCTGACCGCCGGATAAACCCGCAGGCGTGCGAGTCGCGATGGAAGCCGGCAGCTTCACCAGATCGAGCAGCGCGAGCATGCGTTTCTTCGCAGCAGCGCCACGCAGATGGTGATAGAACGCGAGCGGCCGGCCCAGAATGTCCGCAATCGAATGGCTCGGGTTCAGCGCGGTGTCCGCGTTCTGGAACACGATCTGGATCTGCCGGTACTGCTCGGGCGTGCGGCGCGACAGTTGCGCCGGCAGCGGCTCGCCGTTGAACAGCACGTCCCCGCGTGCGCGGTCGACGAGACCCGCGACCACGCGCGCGAGCGTCGTCTTGCCCGAACCCGATTCGCCGATCACACCGAGCGCGCTGCCGCGGGCAATGCTGAGACTCACGTCATCGAGCACCCGCACGGCGGGCACGCCGAAACGGTCGATACGGCCATAACCCGCCGACAGTCCGCGGATTTCCAGCAGCGGCGGCACGCGCTTCGCGCTTTCCGGCGGCGTGTCGAATGACGCTTCCGGGCGGCGCGTCGCGGCGAGCAACTGGCGCGTGTAGGCATCGACGGGCGCGTCGAGCACTTGCGCGACCGCGCCGTTCTCCTTGACCGCACCGCCGTTCAGCACAACGATGCGATCGGCCATCTGCGCGACCACGGCAAGATCGTGCGACACATACACAGCAGTCGTGCCGAGTTCGCGCACCACCTTCTTGAAGGCCGCGAGCACTTCGATTTGCGTGGTGACGTCGAGCGCGGTAGTCGGTTCGTCGAACACGACGACAGCCGGATCGGTAATCAGCGCCATCGCGGCCATCAAGCGCTGCAACTGCCCGCCGGACACCTGATGCGGATAGCGATCGCCGATTGTCTCCGGCGCGGGCAACGCGAGCGCACGAAAGAGCCCAATTGCCTTGGTCCGCGCGGCGTCTTTAGTCATCAACTGATGCAGCAGCGCCGGCTCGGTGACCTGATCCATGATCGTGCGCGCCGGATTGAAGCCAGCCGCCGCGCTCTGCGCGACATACGCGACGGTGCGCGCCCGCAACGCGCGGCGTCCCCTGGCGTCGAGCGACAGCACGTCGAGCTCGCCGATGCGCACCGAGCCGCCGCTGATCGAGCAGCCCGCGCGAGCATAGCCGAGCAGCGCCAACGCAATGGTCGTCTTGCCCGAACCCGACTCGCCGATCAGCGCGAGCACCTCGCCCTTCTTCACCGAAAAGTCGACGCCTTTGACGATCTCCGTCGCCGGCCCGTGCGCCGCGCCGGCGACGACACGCAGCCCCTTCACTTCAATCATGTCCCGGTCGGCCATCATGCGTCTCCGTGGCTACGGCTGCGACGCCGCAAGTTGTCGATCAGCAGATTCATGCCGATGGTCAGCGTGGCAATCGCCACCGCCGGCATGAGGACCGCGGGCGCGCCTTCCGACAAGCCGCCGATGTTCTCGCGCACGAGCGAACCCCAGTCGGCATTAGGCGGCTGCACCCCGAGGCCGAGGAAGCTCAGGCCGCTCAACAGCAGCACGATGAATACGAAGCGCAGCCCGAAATCCGCGAGCATTGGATGGATCATGTTCGGCAGCACCTCGACGCGCGCGATATACAGCAGACCTTCGCCGCGCGCGCGGGCCACCTGCACGTATTCCAGGCCCATCAGGTTCAACGCGAGCGAGCGAGAGATACGAAACGCGCCTGGAATGTACGCGAGCGCGGCAACCGTGGTGAGCATCGTGATCGACGATCCGAAAGCCGCGATCACGACGAGCGCGAGCACCTTGCTCGGAATCGAAATCAGCGCATCGAACAGGCGGCTCAACACTTCATCGACCCATTTGCCCGACACCGCGGCGAGCAGGCCGAAGAACGTGCCGATTACGCTCGCGAGCAACGCGGCCGCGAGCGCGAGGCCCACCGTATAGCGCGCGCCGTACAGAATGCGGCTCAGCATGTCGCGGCCGAGATAATCGGTGCCGAGCGGATAGGCCGCGCTATAGCGGCCGAAAATTTCCGTCGACGTCAGCGCGCCGCCTTTGTACGGCGCGACCAGCGGTCCAATGAAAGCGACCAGCAGCCAGAACAGCACCATCAGCAGGCCAAGCAGGCCGAGCACCGAAAAGCGCTGCACGAGGCGTTGCAGCACGTTGTACTTCGGGCTCGCCACTTCGACGGGCGGCGTCTCTGCGACGAGTTCATCGCGGCTGACGTCGTATAGCTCGGTGCCGGCGTGAGGAACGTGGGGATTGGTAGGTCGGCTCATCATCGACGCAGCCTCGGGTTGGATACGATCTGACACAGATCCGCGATCAGCACGAGCGCGAGATACGCGGCGCAAAACACCATCACGCAGCCTTGCACGAGCGGCATGTCGCGATTCGTCACAGCGTCGACCATCAGGCTCGCAAGGCCCGGATAGTTGAAGATGGACTCGACGATCACCACGCCGCCGAACAGATACGACAGGCTCAGCGCGACGGCATTGGCAATCGGCCCAATGGTGTTCGGGAGCACATGCCGCAACACCACGCGCCCGGGCGAAGCGCCCTTGAGCAATGCCATCTCCACATACGACGAGTTGAGCTGATCGAGCACGGCGGCGCGCGTCATGCGCGCCATCTGCGCGACGATCACGCAGCACAGCGTCATGACCGGCATCGCATAGATGCGCAGCAGCGCGCCGAACGAATTCACCTCGGACAGATACGACAGCGCGGGCAGCCAGCGCAGTTTCACGGCGAAAATCAGCACCGCGACCGTCGCGACGAGAAACTCGGGAACGGCAACGGTCGACAGCGTCAGCACATTGAGCACACGGTCGAGCAGCGAGCCGCGAAACATCGCCGACGCGATGCCAATTACCAGCGCGACCGGCACCGACACCACCGCAGTCAAGCCGGCGAGCACGAGCGAGTTCGGCAGGCGCGTCGCGATCAACTGGCTAACGGGCAGATTGTTCGACAACGACGTGCCGAAGTTGCCAGTCACAATATGAAGCAGCCACTCGAGGTAGCGTTGCAGCGCGGGCTGATCGAGCCCGAACTGATGCCGCAATGCGGCGACGGCCTCCGGCGTGGCCGCCTGGCCGAGCGCCTGTTGCGCGGCGTCGCCGGGAAGCAGCCCCGTGACGCCGAACACGATTGCCGAAACCAGCAGGAGCGTGAGCAGCGCGAGGCCGAGGCGCGCGGCGATGAGTCGTTGCGCGTGTGCTTTCATTGAAAGTCGCCTCCTTTTTTGCAGCATGCGCGCCGCGTCGCAGCGGCGCGCCGGTGCACGTATTGCGCGTATTGTGGGGAAACGGCGCCCGGTTCACAGAACCGGAACGCCTTTACATTACGCCTCTAGCCAGACGTTTTCGGCAAATGCAAAACCCATCAGACCTGCGAGCGGAATCGAGCCGAGGCCCTTGAGCTTGCTCGTATAGGCGTCGAGCGAACTCTGGAACAACGGAATGCCGATGCCGCCGTTTTCATGCACGAGTACCTGGATGTCGCCGTATATCTGCTTACGCTTGGCGTCGTCCGGTTCGCCGCGCGCCGCGACCAGCAACTGGTCGAACTTCGCACTCTTCCAGTTCGCCTCGTTCCACGGCGCGTCCGACTTGAAGAACTGCGTGAGCAGCACGTCGGCGCTCGGGCGCGCGTTGACTGAACCGTACCCGACCGGATGCTTCATCCAGTGGTTCGACCAGTAGCCGTCCGCCGGCACGCGTGTTACCTGCAGGTTCAAGCCCGCTTGCGGCGCGACCTGCTGAAGCAGCATCGCCATCTCGACCGAACCTTCAGCCGCCGGCGAAGCGAAAATCTGGACCGGCGTGCTGCCGACCTTGGCCTTCTGGAAGTGATACTTCGCCTTGTCCAGATCGAACTTGCGCTGCGGCAAACCGGCCAGGTAGTACTTGTTGGTCGGGTCGATCGGCTGATCGTTGCCGATCGCGCCGTAGCCCTGAAAGATCGCGCGGCGAATCTGCTCGCGATCCTGCAGGTACATCATGCCTCGCCGAAAATCGTCGGTGCCGGTAATGCCGCCTTCGTCGCGAACAACCAGGTCCGTGTACTGGCCGGTTTTCGTTTCGAGCACCGAGAAGCCGCCCGTGCCCTTGATGCGCGGCGCCGAGCGCGGGCTGACCGCGTTGATCAGCTGCACGTCGCCGGAAAGCAGCGCGTTCACGCGTGCCGATTCGTCGCCGATGCCGATCAGTTCGACCTCGTCCAGATGCGGCAGACCCGGCTTCCAGTATTTCTCGTTCTTCACGCCGACCGTGCGAACGCCCGGCGAGAACTCCTTGACCTTGAACGGACCCGTGCCCACAGCCGTTTTGAAGTCCTTGGTGCCGTCCTTGATGATGAGGAAGTGCGACGTGGCGAGGATCACCGGCAAGTCGGCGTTCGCGCCTTCGAGCGTGATCGTCACTTCGTCCGGACCCGTGGCCTTCACTTCCTTGATCTGATCGGCGAGCGTCTTGGCCTTCGACGCCGTCGCCGGGTCCTTGTGACGCATGATCGAATAGACCACGTCGGCAGGCGCGAGCGACTTGCCGTCGTGAAACTGCACGCCGCTGCGCAGCTTGACGATCCACACGGTTGCGTCTTTCGTATCGAGCGACGTGGCGAGTGCCATCTTCGCGCCGAGATGCGAGTCGAGTTCGGTCAGGCCGTTGTAGAACATGTTGCAACGAACGTAGTCGGTGGCGAGCGCCCCCTTCGCGGGGTCGAGCGTGTCAGCCGCCGACGCCGACTGTGTCGCCACGCGAATCTTGCCGCCCTGCCTGGGCGTCGCCTGCGCGAGAGCCGCGCCGCTCGCGCTCAGCAGCCCGGCGCCCGTCATCGACATCATCCCGGCCGCGGCCATCGCGCGCAGCACATCGCGCCGCGAGGCGCCCCGGGCTGTCAATTGCTCCAACCCGTTACCGAGGTCATGAGCGCCATGTTTCGAGTTTTCCTTATTCATCGAACTTCTCCGCAAGTGTGGGCAGTTGTGATGGCTGCGTGGGGTTCACTAACAAACACAACAACAGGACTTCAATAAAAGATGTCTTTGATACGGTAGTACGTCCCCACGAGCGGCAGGAACCAGGGCTTGCCGGTGTGGCCCGGAATCGCGGCCCATTCGGACTCGTCCCAAGGGTTGCGGTCTTCGCGGCCGTCCATGACGTCCGCCATCACCTGACCCATGTGTGTGGACATCTGCGTGCCGTGGCCGCTGTAACCCATCGAAAAATAAATGCCGTCGTGTTGCCCGGCGTGCGGCAGGCGGTCGACGCTCATGTCCACCAGACCGCCCCAGCAATAGTCGATGCGCGCGTTCGCCAGCATCGGAAACATCGCGGCGAGACCCTGTTGCAGGATGCGCCCGCTCTTCGCATCGGACGGACGCTCCGATGCCGTGAATCGCGCGCGGCCACCGAACAGCAGACGCGAATCGGGCGTCACGCGGAAGTAGTTGTGCATCAGGCGCGTGGTCGTATACGCGCGCCGGTTGGGCAACACCTTCGCCAATAGTTCCGGCGGCAAAGGCTCGGTCACCACGATGAACGACCCGACCGGAGCAAGACGCCGCCGATACCAGCCAAACGGCCCATGCCGCGACGGGCCGGTTGCGATCAACACCTGCTTCGCACGCACTTCGCCGCGCGCGGTGACGACGCGATGTCCGCCGCCGTCTTTCGCGATCGACGTGACCGCCGCGTTTTCATACAGCTTCGCACCGTGACGAACCGCGGCTTCGGCGAGCCCGACCGTGAACTTGCCCATATGCATCTGACCGCCGTGACGTTGCAGCAATCCGCCATGGAAACTGTCGGACTGAACCTCGCTGCGGATACGTTCGCCGTCGATCAGTTCAATGTCGGTATCCACCGTGCGGCGAATCAGATCGGCGGTCTTCTCCAGGTGCGCGAGATGATGCGGCTTCGACGCCAGCTTCAGCTTGCCGGTCGCAATGTAGTTGCAGTCGATCTGCTCTTCGCGGATCAGACGCTCGACCGTATCGACGGCATCCGCAAACGCGCGGTAACACGCGCTCGCGCGCTCGATACCGAGTTGCGCGGCGAGCGCGACGAAGTCTTGCGCGACGCCCGTATTCACCTGCCCGCCATTGCGGCCGGATGCACCGCCGCCCACGCGCCCAGCGTCCACCACCGTTACCGACGCGCCGCGCTTACCCAGCGCCTGCGCCGCCGACAAGCCGGTGAAGCCCGCGCCGATCACCACCACATCGGCGAGGCCGTCGACCGGGCCTTCACACGCCGTGACGAACGGCGGCGCGGTGTAGAGCCAATAGGAATCGAGCTTCATCCGGAGTGTCCTTTGTTCGGCAGATGCTTACAGGCCGAGTTCGGCAGCCAGTTGCGGAATGCCGTCGACTTCGTAGTACTGGTAATACGGCGTCGACGGTTCATGACCACGGTTGATGAACGCCTTATGCTTGACGCCCATGTCGTGCACGGTCATGAGGTCGTAGCGCAGGCTCGACGACACGTGCAACACGTCTTCCGGATTGCAGTTGAGCTTGTCGAACATGTACTCGAAGCCTTGCATGCGCGGCTTGTACGATTGCGCCTGCTCGGCCGTGAACACTGCATGGAACGGCGCACCGAGCTTGTCGACGTTGCTTTGGATCTGGTCGTTCGACGCGTTCGACAGAATCACCAGCTTGTACTTCTTTGCAAGGCGCGACAGACCTTCGGGCACGTCCGGATGCGGGCCCCACGTCGGCACCGCCTCATAGATCTTCTGCGCACCGGCTTCATTGAATTCGACGTTCATGCGCGCGCACGCACGGCGCAGTGCATTCACCACGACATCGCGATACGGCTTCCATGCGCCCAGCACTTCGTCGCGGCGATAACCGGCGTAGAACGCGACCAGCTTTTCGAGGTCGTCGGCCTTCAGAATGTGGCCGTACAGTTCGCGCGTCATGTCGGCCATGCGGAATCTGGTCAGCGTGCCGTAGCAGTCGAAGGTAATGTATTTAGGTTCGAATTCGATCATGGTGCAGTCCTATCGTGATGGTGAACTCGCGTCGAGCTCATTGGCGAAAACAGGGAAAGCTCATTCCTGTAAAAGATTTAATCAGCGCAAAAACATAGATGTTCCTGATTCGCGCGCTGCTTGTGACACAAACCATGCGTTTTGAGGCCGTTGCGCAGCAGAGTCTGCGGTTACCGGCTGGAAGCCTTGCCAGGCTTGGCTCGCGTGGGGCCGAGCATCGACGGTGCATGACGCCGAAGTCATGCGATGACGCCGTGCACGCGGCCGCCCCCGTCATTGCCGCAGATCGATCAGCACGCTCTTGAAACGCAGATTGGCCTCGTAAGCCTGGCGTCCCAGATCCTTGCCGATGCCCGAGCGCTTGTAGCCGCCCGTCGGAATCATGAAGTCGGACGTGCGGCCATACCGGTTGACCCACACGGTGCCCGCTTCGAGTCCGCGCACGAAGCGCAGCGCCCGGCCGAGGTCTGCCGTATGCACGCCGGCCGCGAGCCCGTACTCCGGATGTTGTGCGAGCGCGAGCGCTTCTTCTTCGGTGTCGAAGGTCTGCAGCGTGAGCACCGGGCCGAATACTTCTTCGCGCACGGCATCGGAGTTGGCGGTGACATCGGTCAGCAAGGTCGGCGTGTAGAACGCGCCGGAGGACGCGCCGCCAGCCTGGGCACGCACGCCGCCGTAGCGCAGCGTTGCGCCCGCGTTGACCGTGCGGCCCACGATGCTTTCGATGCGAGCCGCCTGCGGCTCGGAGATGATCGGCGAGAGCGTCGTGCCCGCCGCCCAGGTCGCGCCCGGTTTCAATTCGGCGAAGATCCTGCCGATGCGCTCGGCAAGCGGTTCAGCGAGGCTGCGCTCGACGAGCAGCCGCGAACCGGCCACGCACACCTGCCCCGCGTTGCCGGTGATCGCGCCGGCGATACGGCGCGCCACGTCATCAAGACGCGGCGCATCGGCGAATACGATTTGCGGACTTTTACCGCCCAGTTCGAGGGTGACGGGCTTGGTGCCGCTCATCGCGCATGCCGCCATGATCGACGCGCCGGTGCGCGTCGAGCCGGTGAACGTGACCTTGCTGATCTTCGGATGACGCACCAGCTCGTCGCCGGTCGTGCGTCCGTCGCCCTGAATCACATTGAAAATGCCCGCGGGCACACCCGCCTGCACGGCGAGTTCGGCGAGGCGCAGCACCGAGAACGGCGTCATTTCCGATGGTTTCAGCACGACGGCATTACCCGCGGCAAGCGCGGGCGCGATCTTCCACGAAGCCATCACGAGCGGGAAATTCCACGGCGCGATTGCGCCGATCACGCCGTATGGCTCGGCGATCGTCATGCCGAGATGGTCGTGGTCGGTAGCCGCGACATCGCCGCCAAGCTTGTCGGCGAACTCCGCGTAGAAGCGGATGCCTTCCGCGGTGAAGGGCACATCCCACGAAACAGCTTGCGCGACAGGACGGGTCGAGCCGAGCGCTTCCAGGCGGCCGAGCGCGGGCGCGTCGGCTTCGACCAGATCGGCAAAACGGCGCATGATTTTCGCGCGCTCGCGCGGCGCCATGCGCGCCCAGCCGCTCGTGCGAAACGCCTGCCATGCGTTCTCGACCGCGCGGTCCACCATGTCGGCATCGGCCACCGGCACGCTCGCGTAGACCACACCGTCCGACGGCCGCGCTACGTCCATGCGACGCGCGCCGTGCTGCCCGCCTTCCACGTACTCACCGCCGATGAAATGGCCGCTGCGAATCGCGACATCGTCCGGATTGAAGCTGTCCATGAGAAAGTGTCCTGAGTGGTGACTGGATAAAGACGCATGCGATGCGTTCATAGCAAGTCATCGCAATGACAAAATCGTAGAGCCGCGCGCCCGGCATATGTCGCCGACAAAATTCCCCGCGCAGCAGAACCCGCCTGTAATGCATGTGCAGACTTGGTGTTTTGCATCGAATTGCAATGCGGCCCTCTGAAGCGCGCCACATAAAAAGATCGTCCTAGTCACACCGCGCCCCGAATGACAAAGTGA
The DNA here is from genome assembly GCF_032806925.1 of Paraburkholderia kirstenboschensis. Lineage (NCBI taxonomy): Bacteria > Pseudomonadati > Pseudomonadota > Betaproteobacteria > Burkholderiales > Burkholderiaceae > Paraburkholderia > Paraburkholderia kirstenboschensis. The sequence goes on from NZ_CP136512.1 coordinate 802,822, forward strand.
CGCGTAAGCCTTTAGCCATTCAGGGAGTGCGGCGTGCCCGATTCGATTACCTATAGACGCTTTACCCTCGACGACATAGACGCCGCCCATGCGTTGACGGTCGAACTCAAATGGCCGCATCGCGCGGACGACTGGAGATTCGTCGCGCAACTCGGCGTGGGTTTCGTCGCGGAAGACGCGAGCGGCGTGATCGGCACGGCGCTCTGCTGGAAGTACGGCGCGGACCGTGCGTCGCTCGGCATGGTGATCGTGTCGCCGGCGCGGCAGGGACGCGGCATCGGCAGAAAGCTGATGGAGCTTCTACTGGAAGAACTCGGCGGCCGAATCACGTTCCTGCACGCAACCACCGCCGGTCAGCCGCTCTACGAAAAGCTCGGCTTTCGCGCGGCCGGCACGCTCGACCAACATCAGGGCGCGGCATTTCAGCCGCCGCTCGTGTCGTTGCCGCCCGGCGAGCGTCTGCGTCCGTTAGGTTCGAGCGATACCGCGCGGCTCGTGGAACTGGCTTCGCAGGCAAGCGGCCTCGATCGCGGCGAGGTGCTGCCCGCGCTGCTCGAGAACGCCGACGGCATTGCGCTCGACCGTGACGGTGAACTCGTCGGCTTTGCGCTCTTTCGGCGCTTCGGCCGCGGCTTTGCGATAGGCCCGGTAATCGCACCGGCGTCTGAGGACTCGAGCCGCGCAAAGGCGCTCATCAGCCACTGGCTTGCGCTCAATGCAGGCGTGTTCGTGCGCGTCGATACGCCGGGCGATAGCGGTCTGACCGAATGGCTGGAACAACTCGGCCTGCCGCGCGTGGACACCGTCGTCCGAATGGTGCGCAACGCAGCGCCGGAGAGCGTGGCGGCCAAGGCGACACGTTGTGTGCAGTATGGCATCATCAATCAGGCGATTTTCTGACCCGTCATGGCCTTTCTCTATAAAGCAGACCCGGCGCGCGGCGCGCAATGGGCGAAACTCTTCGCCGAGAAAGCGCCCGATCTACCGTTTCATATCTGGCCCGATCACGGCGATCCCGCCGCGATTCGCTATCTCGCAGCCTGGCAACCGCCGGCAAATCCCACGCTCACGTTTCCCAATCTGGAAGTCGTATTTTCAGTGGGCGCGGGTATCGATCAATTCGATCTGTCGGGCGTGCCGGCGCATGTGCCGGTCGTGCGGATGATCGAACCGGGGATTGTCGAAGGCATGGTGGAATACGTCACGCAGGCCGCGCTGACGATTCACCGCGACCTGTTCGACTACGGTCTTCAGCAACAACAGCAGGTGTGGCGCGAACTGCCACTGAAGCCGGCTGCGCAACGGCGCATCGGCGTGCTCGGACTCGGCGTGCTCGGCACCGCGGTTCTGGAACGGCTGCGCCTCTTCAGTTTTGCGTGCGCGGGCTGGAGCCGCTCGCCGCGTGAAATAGAAGGCGTCGAATGTTATGCGGGCGAAGGCTCGCTCGACGCGTTTCTCGCGCGCACCGACATACTCGTTTGCCTGTTGCCGCTCACGTCCGCCACCCGCGGCCTGCTCGACGCGAGCCTGTTTGCCAGGCTGCCGCGCGGCGCATCGCTGATTCAAACCGGGCGCGGCCCGCAACTGAATCAGCCGGATTTGCTGGCAGCGCTCGACAGCGGTCAACTCCTCAACGCGATTCTCGATGTGACGGATCCCGAGCCTTTGCCGGCCGGCCATCCGTTGTGGACGCATCCGCGCGTGCGCATCACGCCGCATATCGCCAGCGCCACGCGGCCCGATACCGCCGTCGACGTAGTGCTCGACAACTTGCGCCGTCATCGCGAAGGTCTGCCGATGCTCGGTCAGATCGACCGCACGCGCGGCTATTAAGCGGCACACATGTCATCGAACAGATGCCCGGCGGCACTTTTCAACGTCCGCAGCACAAAATGCTAAGGGCATGCATCAAAACGCGTCGTGCGCGCTTTTCAGGCAATTGTTTAGGCAAGCGGGCGACCGCCTCGGATCAGTAGTATGGAACGGTCAACAGCCCTTTCCCGCGACGAGAACCCACCATGCCGATTCAATCGCTCATTGAAGCCGACCGCCAGCATCTGATTCACCCTGTCATCAACTATCGCGCGCACGAGGCTCGCGGCGTCACGGTTCTCGAATCCGCCAGCGGCGCGTTTCTGCGCGACGCGGCCGGCAATGAACTGCTCGATGCCTTCTCCGGCTTGTGGTGCGTGAACGTGGGCTACGGCCAGCAGAGCATTGTCGAAGCCGCCACCGCGCAAATGAAAAAGCTGCCCTACGCGACCAGCTATTTCCATTTTGGCTCTGAGCCCGCGATCGAACTCGCGCAGAAACTGGCGAGCGTCGCACCCGCGTCGCTGCAACATGTGTACTTCACACTCGGCGGCTCGGACGCGGTCGACTCGGCAATCCGCTTCATCACGCATTACTTCAACGCGACGGGCCGCCCGTCGAAGAAGCACATCATCGCGCTGCAACGCGGCTATCACGGCTCGTCGAGCATGGGCGCGGGGCTCACTGCATTGCCCGCGTTCCACCGCAATTTCGATCTGCCGTTGCCAAACCAGCATCACCTGCCCTCGCCGTATGCATACCGCAGCAATTTCGCCGACGACGCCGCGCTGATCGCCGCCTCGGTCGGCGCGCTCGAAGCGAAGGTCGCGGAACTCGGCGCGGACAACGTCGCCGCGTTCTTCTGCGAGCCGATTCAAGGCTCGGGCGGCGTGATCGTGCCACCGGTCGGCTGGCTCAAGGCGATGCGCGAAAGCTGCCGCAAGCTGGGCATTCTCTTCGTCGCGGACGAAGTGATCACGGGCTTCGGCCGCACGGGTCCGCTCTTCGCATGCCAGGGCGAGAATGTCGAGCCGGACCTGATGACTGTCGCGAAGGGCTTGACCGCCGGTTACGCACCGATGGGCGCCGTGCTGATGTCTGACCAAATCTATCAAGGCATTGCCGATGGCGACGCCGAAGCGATTGTCGGCCACGGTCACACGTATTCGGCGCATCCGGTAAGCGCGGCAATCGGTCTTGAAGTGCTGCGGCTTTATCACGAAGGCGGGCTGCTCGCGAACGGCGTAGCGCGCGCACCGCGTTTCGCCCGCGGTCTCGACGCGTTGCTCGAGCATCCTCTAGTGGGCGACTCGCGTCATCGCGGCTTGCTCGGCGCGCTGGAACTCGTCACCAATAAGGACAGCAAGGCGCAATTCGACCCGGCACTGAAGCTGTCGGAGCGCATTGCCACTGCCGCGTATGAAAACCGCCTGATCTTCCGCGCGTTCGGCGACAACATTCTCGGCTTTGCGCCGGCGCTCTCGTACACCCAATCGGACTTTGACATGATGTTCGAGCGGCTCGAAAAAACCCTGGACGACGTGCTCGCGCAAGCCGATGTTCGGGCGGCGCTGAGCGGCAAGAACGCGGCCAACAGCCAGGTCAAAAGTACTGCCGCTGCATGCTAGAGTAGAGGGCACCCTGAGCCCCTTACCCCAACCGCCGGAGCCACAACGTTACGATGAGCAGCGACTGCAAGCTGGACCGTATTGACCTGCGCATACTTTCGCAGTTGCAGAAGAAAGGCCGCATAACCAACGTCGAGCTTGCCGACGCGGTTGGCCTTTCGCCCAGCCCTTGCCTGATTCGCGTCAAGCGCCTGGAGAAAGCCGGCTACATCATCGGCTATGGTGCGCAAATCCAGCTCGAAAAGCTGGGCGACGTGCAGATCGTTTTCACCGAAGTCACGCTCGCCGATCACCGGCGTGAAGACTTCACGAAGTTCGTGAATGCGATTCGCGACGTCGATGAGATCGTCGAATGCCATCTTGCTAGCGGCGGTTACGATTACCTGCTGAAGTTCGTCACGCGCAGCGTGAGCCATTACCAGAGCATTATTGAAGGCTTACTGGAACGCGACATCGGCATTGAAAAATACTTCAGCTACGTGATCATCAAGTCGCCGTTCGTGAAGAGCCACTATCCGCTCGAAACGTTGTTCTCGCAGAATCATCAATAGGTATATCAGGCGCTGTGTTCCGGCGGGCTCCATTGGGCAAACTCCGCGCTGAGAAAGTCCACGCAGACCCGCACTTTCGCCGACTGCGCGAGCCGCGCCGGATACACCGCCCACAAGTTCGCCGGCTGCGTCACCTCCGGCAACACCTGCTGCAACTGGCCGCTTTCCAGCAGCGGCCGCACGTCCCATATCGAACGCAGTACGATGCCGCGTCCGGCCAGCGCCCATTGCACCGCCACCTCGCCATGATTGGTCGACAACGGTCCCGTGACCTTGATCGACACAGCTTCGCCGCGCACGGTCAAGCGCCACAATCCAAACGGATGATCGCGCTCCTTGATCGCGAGGCACGCATGCGACGACAGGTCGGCTAGCTGACGCGGCGCGCCATGCCGCGCGATGTAGTCGGGCGACGCGCATAGCACGCGATGATTGGACGCAAGCCGCCGCGCGATCAGATGCGGCGCGATGTCGTCGCCGATACGGATGTCGAGATCGAAGCCTTCGCCGGCCACATCGACGAGCCGGTCGAACAGGTCGAGGCGCACGCTCAACTGCGGATAACGCTCGGAAAACCCCGCGAGCGCGGGTGCGACGAAGCGCCGGCCGAAACCAAAGCTGCTCGAAATACGCAGCTTGCCGCCGGGAATACGGCGCGTGGTCGAAACGTCTTCCACCAGCTGATCGACGTCGTCGAGAATTTTTTCGGCCCACGTATAGACACGCTCGCCGGCTTCCGTGATCGCCACGCGCCGCGTGGACCGGTGCAACAAACGCGTGCCGAGCGTAGTCTCCAGAACATTGATCCGCTTGCTCACATAAGCCGCGGACACGGACAACGCCTCTGCCGCCGCGCTGAAACTGGCTTTGCGCGCGACTTCGCAAAACACGCGCAGATCGCCGAGATCGGGTGACGGGACGGCGTTCATAGGTCGCTCACTGGCGTTGTGGTTTGTACACGAATCGTGCACAGTGGCTTAACTAAAGCGACCATTTTAGAGCCAAACTGCAGGAATAAAATAACCGTTATCGAATCAGTACTAGCCCTAATGGAGGAGCACAACATGTCGAAGAAATATCGGATCGCTGTCATTCCCGGCGACGGCATCGGCGTCGAAGTCATGCCCGAAGCGCTTCGCGTGCTGGACACGGTGAAGACTCGCTTTGGCATCGAGCTCGAGTATCAGCACGTCGAATGGGCGAGCTGCGACTACTACGCGAAGCACGGCCAGATGATGCCCGACGACTGGAAGGCGCAACTGCAATCGGCCGACGCGATTCTGTTCGGCGCGGTGGGCTGGCCCGACACAGTGCCCGACCACATTTCGCTGTGGGGCTCGCTGCTCAAGTTCCGCCGCGAATTCGACCAGTACATCAACCTGCGCCCGGCGCGTCTTTTCGCCGGCGTGCCGTCGCCGCTCGCGGGGCGCAAGGCCGGCGACATCGACTTCTGGATCGTGCGTGAAAACACCGAAGGCGAGTATTCGTCGGTAGGCGGCGTGATGTTCGAGGGCACGGAGCGTGAGTTCGTACTGCAGGAATCGGTATTCACGCGGCACGGCAGCGAACGCGTGTTGAAGTTCGCGTTCGATCTCGCGCAACGCCGCGAGCGCAAGAAGATCACCGTCGCAACCAAGAGCAATGGTATCGCGATCAGCATGCCGTGGTGGGACAAATGCGCGGCGGGCATCGCGGCGCAGTACCCGGACGTCACGTGGGACAAGCAGCACATCGACATTCTCTGTGCGCGCTTCGTGTTGAATCCGGACCGCTTCGACGTGGTGGTGGCCACCAATCTGTTCGGCGACATCCTGTCCGATCTCGGTCCCGCATGCACCGGCACGATTGGGCTCGCGCCGTCGGGCAATCTGAACCCGGACCGCAAGTTTCCTTCGCTGTTCGAGCCGGTGCATGGCTCGGCGCCCGACATCGCCGGCAAGAACATCGCCAATCCGATTGCGATGATCTGGTCCGCGGCGATGATGCTCGACTTCCTCGGCAATCACGAGGGCAAGGAGCGCGAGGCGCACGACGCGATTCTGGCTGCGATCGAAGCGACACTGGTTGAAGGCCCGCATACCGGCGACCTTGGCGGCAAGGCGAACACGACCGAAGTCGGTCAGGCCATTGCCGCGAAACTCGGCTGAAGCTGACTCAATCTCTTTGCCAGGACACTCTCGCATGAGCATGGAAACGTATCCTATCGAAGTCGAGTTCCCCGACATCTCGGCACACGAACAATCGCCGTCGGGCATTGCATACGTTCATACGTTCGACTCCGGCGTGCCGGGCCCACACGTAATGATCAACGCGCTCACGCACGGCAACGAAGTGTGCGGCGCAATTGTCGTGGATGACCTGCTGCGCCGCGCGTTGCGCCCCCGGCGCGGGCGCCTCACGCTCGCGTTCGCGAACGTCGCGGCTTACCTGAGCTTCGATCCCGCGAAGCCGGACGCCGCTCGATTCGTCGATCAGGATTTCAACCGCGTTTGGACCGCCGCCGTGCTCGACGATGCGTCGCTAACTTCCAGCGAACTGGCGCGCGCGCGGGCGATGCGGCCGGTAATCGACAGCGTCGACGCGTTGCTCGATCTGCATTCTATGCACGAGAAAAGCAAGCCGCTGATCGTGGCCGGGCCGCTGCAAAAAGGCATCGAGCTCGCTGTGCGACTCGGCACACCCGCCACCGTGATCTGCGACGAAGGCCATCCGGAAGGCCGTCGCATGCGCGACTATGAAGGCTTCGGCGACGCAGCCAGCACGAAGAACGCGTTGCTGATCGAATGCGGGCAGCACTGGGAAAAGAGCGCCGTGGCGGTGGCGCGCGACACGACCGCGCGCTTCCTGCTGCTCGCCGGTGTGGTCGACGAAAGCGATCTGCCGCCTGACTGGCTCGCGCCGTTGCCACCTGTGCAGCACATTGTGCGAGTAACGGAGCCGGTCGTCGCAACGAGCATGGACTTTCGTTTTGCCGGGCCGTACACCGGCCTCGAAATCTTCCCTGAAGCCGGGGCCGTGATCGGCTGGTCCAACGGCGAAGCCGTCACCACGCCTTACGACAACTGCATGCTCGTCATGCCTTCCCTGCGCCAACTGCGCCCCGGTGTGACGGTCGTGCGCCTCGGCAAGATCGAACAAACCATTGCCAACACTTCAACCAGCGGCCTGTGAGCGGGCGCGTGCATTTATATAAGGCAGCTAAAGCCATGAAGGTTCAACAAATCAAACAAAGCGTGAATCTGCAGAATCTGGAGGACTGGGGCACGGCTGGCCTGCCCGGCACCACGCCGATCCGCGTCTCGGGCGTGCAGCGGGTGATCAAGGGTACGGAAGCCATCGACACCGGCATCTTCGAATGCTCGGCCGGCACTTACCGCCGCTCGGTCAAGCAGGCCGAGGTCATGCACATCATCGCCGGGCATGGGCGCTTCACGCCCGACAATGAGGAGACGGTCCACTTTGCAAGCGGCGACACGCTGTTCTTCGAAGCCAATACCGAAGGTCTTTGGGAAGTGGACGAGACCATGCGCAAGATCTACGTGATTCTCTGATCGACCCTTATAGTTACTACCCGGCTCGCGCACGCGCGCCGCGGCCTCCGCACTATTCGCTGCTTCCTCACCGCCCTTTCCTTTCGACGTGAACCGGCAGCAGTGTCGGGTAATCCCGCGTTGACCTGCCGTTATCAAATTACTTACAGTGGCGCTTGTTCGCTAAAAGAATCGTAGTTCTATATACGAACAAATAAAATTGATAGCGACGGCCACCCTGTCCGCATACCATGCATGGATGAAGCGGACAGAGTCGCAGGCGCAGGCATTGCGCGCCGCCCAACGGCGCGCGATCGTAAAGGAAGACGAGGCTCGCTGCGACGAGCCTTTTTGCAGTCAGGAGACGCATCATGAATCGCAGCAACGCTGTGAACGTTCAGACCTTCCTCAACGAGCATCCATTTTCACCGTTCCAGTGGCTGGTCTTTTTCATGTGTTTCGTGATCGTCCTGCTGGACGGTTTCGATACGGCCGCCATCGGCTTCATTGCACCGTCGCTGCTCGCGGAGTGGGGCATCGCCAAACCGGCGCTCGCACCCGTACTGAGCGCGGCGCTGTTCGGCCTTGCGTGCGGCGCGCTGGTCTCGGGGCCGTTGTCCGACCGGCTCGGACGGCGGGGGATGCTGCTGGGTTCGGTGCTGCTGTTCGGTGCCGCCTGCCTCGGCTCGGCGTTTTCGACGAGCATCGAATATCTGACGGTGCTGCGCTTCATCACCGGCGTCGGCCTCGGTGCGGCCATGCCGAACGCCGTCACGATGATGGGCGAGTACTGTCCGGACAGCCGCCGCGCGACCGTGATCAATCTGATGTTTTGCGGCTTCCCGCTCGGCGCGGCGTTCGGCGGCTTCCTCGCCGCGTGGATGATTCCGCATTTCGGCTGGCGCAGCGTGCTGCTGCTCGGCGGTATCGCCCCGCTTCTGTTGCTGGTCCTGTTGGTGATCAAGATGCCGGAGTCGGTTCGCTACATGGTCGCCAACAATCAGCCGGTCGCGCGGATTCGCGCCGCCCTATCGCGCATTTCGAACGAAGCGGCGCAGGCCGACTCGTTCATGATGACCGAAACCGCGCCGCAAACGGGCGGCAAGGGCGCGGGCGTAGTGCTGTCGCGCGCGTACATCGTCGGTTCGCTGATGCTGTGGATCACCTACTTCATGGGCCTGGTAATCTTCTACGCGTCGATCAACTGGATGCCGATTCTGTTGAAGGACGCCGGCCTCACGCCGCAACGCGCGACGCTGATTTCCGCGCTGTTCCCGCTCGGCGGCGTAGGCGCGGTTGTGTGTGGCGTGCTGATGGACCGCTTCAACGCGAACCGCATCATCGCGGCCTGCTATGCGTTGACCGCGGTGAGCGTGTATTTCATCGGCCAGGCGGTGGGCAATGTCGGCGCGCTCGTGTTCATCGTGTTCGTTGCGGGGGTGCTGATGAATACCGCGCAATCGTCGATGCCCGCGCTCGCCGCCGCGTTCTACCCGACGCAAGGGCGCGGTACGGGCGTCGCGTGGATGCTTGGCATTGGACGCTTTGGCGGCATTGCCGGCTCGTTCCTCGTGGCGGAACTCACGCGCCGTCACTTCACGTTCGCCGGCATTTTCGCAACGATCGCGGTGGCCGGTGTGATCGCGTGCATTGCGCTGCTGATCAAGCAGGCGGCGCGGCCGCACGTGGCGAATGCGTCGGTGCCTAAAGCGGAGTCGTTTGGGCACTGAGCGCATCGCACGGAGATCGCCTTGCCGATCTAAGTAAGCCGCCTTTCGAGGCGGCTTTTTCTTTTGAAGGTGTACAGAAGCAACTGCAAAAGCGGCACCGACTCCGAAGCCGAGTCCGACAAGAAATAATCGCCCGCAGCGACGAATCGACGCGGGCAGCGAGGGTCCGGTGCCGCGTTAAACTGCGGCCTTTGCGCCCAACAGGATTCGTCGTGATGAAACGCGTGGTGATATCGGCATTGCTTGCGGGATGCCTCGCTCAAACGTCCGTTCAGGCCGTGGCACAAACGGTCAGCGATCAATGTTTTGCGATCGGCGATATTGCCGGCCAGGTCGCTTCCTGGCGCGCGCACAAGAAGACCAAAGCGCAGGCGCTCGATCAGGCTGCAAAGTACTATCGCGACGATGCGGACCGCCAGACGTTTGCCGACATCATCGAGAAAATTTACGCGCCCGACGCGCCGCGCATGACACCGGACCAGGCCAGCATGGCGTTCACGTCCGACTGCGCGAAAGCGCGGAAGGAGCAGGCGTTAGCGCGCTAACGCCTGCTTCGCGAAGGTCTATTTCATGCCACGCGAAGTGTAATTGCAGACGTTACAGGTTGCGAAACGCACCCAGGGAACTCGACGCGTTGCCGTGAAAATCGAATAACGTGTTGCTCGGATCGGCTCACCAGTCGCTGTGCATGTGCCTGGGTTACGCAACTGAGAACGGCCAGTCCAGCAATAATGGACCACTTCACCACACAAGAATGCATCCTGTTCATGTAGATAACTCGCATACGTGGAAGACCAGTCGCCTTCTCTTAGCCCTTCAGCGCAATGCCCTTCCAGACGGTGCCGGTTTCCTCATTGACACTGCATAGCCAGAACCACTGGCCGGGAACCATCGGACATGAGCCCCCCTGTTCCAGCGACACACTGCGCACAGCGTCAAACTTCTGCCCGCGTTCGAACCGCATCACGTCAGTCGGGCCTTCCTTTGTCCAGCCTTCCCACACGCCGGATTCCGGGCATGGCGCGTCAGTACACAGGTTCATGTACCCGTAGGTCTGCCGCTTTTTCTGGTTCTGTTCCTCGCGCTTTTTCTTGCGCATCGCGGGCGTGAGATAGGGGTAGTCGCGATCTATTGTGATTCGATCAAGCCGCACCTTCCCGGAGGGATCATTGGGCGCGGGGTCCAGGAAGAACAGTTCAACGTCCACGGGAAAACGTCCGTTGTCGCCCGCATTCGCCCGGTAACGGTAAGGGTGCAACAGCATAGCCGGCGGTAGACCGGCCCCCATGTCGTTTTTTTCGTTCATGATGCCATCGCTGTCTACCCAGTATCCTGCGAGATCAAGACGCTCTTCAAGCACGCGGCGATTGATCCCGGCGAGAGCGTTATGGAACCACAGCTCAAAGGAAACCGGCACGACTCGCACTTTCAACCTGTCGTCTGAGTAATCGAGCGGATCAGGCGATGTAGACAGCCGCACCCTCGCATCAGGAAAGGCGTCCTTCGCGAACGCGTATTTTTTGCCCCCTCCTTCAGGGACAAAGTATTCGGACGATTCGAGCGTCCCGAAAGCAGGGTCGCCCGGGTTGAACGGCCTGTCGTCGCGCATCACCTCCATGACCTTATCAAGTAGCGCGTATAACGCCCGCTCCTGCGACGGCGTAATGTCGTAACTCATTTCAGTGCGCTCCGATTGACTGGATGACGTGGGCGTAGACACTTGTGCATGTGCCTGGGTTACGCAACTGAGAACGACCAGTCCAGCAATACTGGACCACTTCACCACACAAGAATGCATCCTGTTCATGTAGATAACTCGTATACGTGACTGCCATTGTTCGGACCTGCTCCGGTGTGACGTTTCTCACCTTGCAGGCTTCGGCCTCGACTTTTTCCAGATCGGCCTGAATGAATTTCCAGTACTCGACTCCCTTCAGCTTGCGAATCAACCAGTAGTAATAGAACACCAGCATCGCATGGATGCCGGTGCGGGCGAGGCCGTCTTCCGGGAAAGGTGTTCTAGAGGCCAGGTCGAATATTCCTTTTCCGGCGATCTCTTTGAAACACGTTTTCATTTTGGGGAACTCCCTGTAATCGTCGGGAAATGCGTTGAGCAATGAAATCTGCCAGAAGAGTTGCTGGCAGTGCCGCGCTTCGTGATAAACGGTGTCGGCGAAATCAATCAGCGCGGCATTCGTTGCCGGATCGCCTTTCATGGTCGTGATAATTCCATCGACGTCCCATCTCGACAGACACAACGTCCAATAGCGGGCCGTAAAAATGCCATGCGCACCAGTGGGAAAGTCGTATTGCGCCGCGTTCGCCGCCGACACAATCACGATGTCGGGCATTGCCACGGCACTTGCTGGGGTAGGCCCCGGCAATCCGAACGGACCCGCCTGCAACGCATTCCAGATTGGCGCCTGGACCGCTGGCACGATGACCGCCCCTATCTCTTCATCCGTCTTTCCCGCGAGGCTCGCCCAGTCGATTTTGCAAAGACTTTCCTTCACAGCGGCCGTGTAGCTCTTTGCAACCGGGTACTCGACATCACTCCGGTACTGGAACGTCGGCGGCGTATCGGCAGCTCTCGCATTCCTGAGCAGGTGATACGCACGCAATCCCCAGTTCATCGGATCACACCCAACGAACACAGGCGGCTTGCCATCGCCCGTCAATCCGTCGCCCGGCGTTTCGGCTGAATTGCCGCCCACTTTTGTCGTGCGCTTTTCCGGCATCTCCACCGTTTCAGGTGCGGGCAGACTGTCATCGCGCCATACGGTCGTCGTACTCGCCGATATCACCTTATCCGGCTCGCTCTGCGACAGCAGTTCAACCAGACCGAACGACACAACGTTGCTCGTCGCCAGTTGCATCTCGCCGCGCCCGTTCGTGACGCCTTCGATCACCTGACCATCGTCCAGCGTGATGCGATAGGGCTGCCCCGCCAGAATGAACCCGCCGCCGTCCTCAACCAGCACATGATGCGCGGACAGTTGCCCCGGATTCTCCTCCGAGACCGGCATCGCGACCAGCACAGCCTGTGGATCGTCTGTCGCATGGCTCGCTGCGTGAACGAGGTAGTGCCCGTTCGTGTGAACTGTGACGCCTTCCGGCGTCAGCCGCAGCAGGGTTCCGCCCGCGTTGATTTCGATACCCTTCAGCGCGGCCAGCCGCAGCCACCCGTTCTGGCTGGTCACCGTCACGTCCTCCCGCGCGATGGCCTGGAGTCCATCGGCACGCGCTTCGAGGTGTATGCGCCCGGTTGCGGCAATCATCGATATCGACTTGCTGGCATAAAATGCAATCGCTTCGCGCACGGAAGCAAACAGCGATTTGAGCGCGGCAATCGCGACGTTGCCGCCCGCCGTCAACGCCGTATGTTTCCCACTCACGATATGCGTATTGTCCTGCGCCGCCGCATGCAGATTCGCCGCGCTGGACACGGCAATATCCGGCTGCCCGAACTCGGGAAAGTCATGAGCTCCGCCCGATGCCTTGCCACGTAGCGCGGCGTTTGCATCGCTCAGCGCCTTCGCAACATCCCGTTGCGCCCCGGTGGCGTCCTGCGCGCCGTGCTGCTGTGCGGACAGCGCAAGTTCTTCGTGGATGCTGCGCGCTTCCGTTAGCTGCGCGTGCGTCTCGCCCATTTCCTTGACCTTGCCCGCCGCGCCGGTACGTGCAAAAGTCGTCACGATCATGCCGAGGGCAGCCCTTAGCGCGCCATGCTTGTCGGTCCGAAGCTCGAAGCCTTCACCCCGTTCGTCCTGCCGCCCACGGTTGCCGTCGATACGCGTGATATAGCCCAGACTCAGGCTCGACTTTGCATGATCGCTGGCAAGCTGCGCCTGCTGCCTGTCGTGCGTATCGTCCAGCGCAAGATGGTTTGACGAAGAGCCTTTCTCCATTCTGGAGCGCAGGCCCGAAACCCACCGATTGTGCGGCAGTGCCCACGCGGGCGGATTATCTGCGTTGACAGCGCTTCCCGCGATATACGGCATGTCGGGATTGCCGTTGATATAGCCAACCAGAATTTCGCTCCGGATGCGCGGGACGAGCGCCGCCCCCATCTGCCCGTTCTGCCAGGGCTGCGTGACACGCAGCCAGATAAACGAATTCTCGTCGTAGCGCCCGGCGCGGTCCGGAACAAGCTGGCACTTCACGCGGCCGAGCGCATCGGTCCACAGCTGCTGGTCGTCGGGACCACTGACAATGGCAATCTCGGTGCCCGCGACGGGCCACGGCGTGACCATAGGCAGACGGAAATACCCTGCAAGTATCGGACAAAGCTCGAATGCGGTATCGCAGCGAAATGCCTGATCCGTCCCGCTTGCCTGGGCATTTGCCTCCATCGTCAATGTGGTGGACACGACGATGTATTCCTGGTTTGCCTTGTCGAGCGGGTGTTCAGCCAGGTGAAACGTTTTGCCGGGTATCAGTGCGCGGAGGTGGCCGTGTCCCGTCGCGCGCAGTCCCTGGCAGCGCAGCGACTGCATACGGACCATCGCGGCCTGTCGCGCCTGTTCGCGCGCATCGAGCGGTTCAGCATTCAGACCCATCGCCCCCTGTAGCGGCTGGCTTGTGTTCACGTACTCGTAGAACTCCTGCTCAGCGCGCGCCGTGTCGCGCGGATCTTCACTGGATACGCGCAGTGGAATGTTTGCCCGTCGCATGCGCGGCTCGGTGTAGTCGTGATCGACGCCTGTCGCGTTACCTGCTGTCTGTCGGCTCGCAAACTCAAGTCGGGCGATGGTTTCCTCATCGGTCCGGTTTTCATCCGGGGCGTACCGGATCGTTCGGTAAGCCTCGCCGTGCCGGTGAAACGCGCCCATGGTGTCGGCAATAACGAGCGTGTGCGCATCGTCATGGTCGAACCAGAAGAACAGCCCCGCCCGCTCGCACCAGCGTTTGAAACAGATGTAGTCGGATTCGTAGTACTGCCGTTGCAGGTCGCGCCTTGGATAATGCGACCCGTGAAGCGGCCCGGCAATGCGCCAGTCGATCTTTTCCGCATACCCGCGTAGAAGTTCGCTGATGGCCTCTATCACGGTGCAGTTCTGGAAGATGCGCCAGTTCTGGCCGAGCGTGGCCTTTTTCAGCGCGGGCTCGATTTCAAACTCGTAAACCATGGAGCGATCATCGCGCCGTACAAACCGCGCAACACTCACGTACCCCGAAATCTTCCGCACATGGAAGCCGATATTCCCGTCCCCCGTGTCGCCTGGCATGCCAGACACAAATGTACCTTTGCCGGGAACGTCGATTGATACCGTGACTTCCGTCCCAACGATGCTGTCCAGATCGAGCGCTTCCACGTAGGTGTCGATGTCGGTCATGACGCGGACCGTGTAGTGGAACAGTTCGCCGATGGCTTCCGTGCCGTGTAGATGGACCGGAATCAGGACCGGCTTCGACATGTCCTCGACCGGTAGCGATCTGGCCTTGCGATAGTAGTGTTCGGGCGTCAGCGGCGGCGTCCACCGGGGCAAGGCCGCGCCGTCTATCATCATGGGCCGTTCCGGCGCGCGATATATGTCGCTGTAATTGCGAAAATGATTCTTCATGCGCCGTTTCCTACGCCCTGATGAGCGTAGCCCCGCACGCCGTCCGGTCACCTATGAAAGCGACACGCGCGCCGCGATGAGTCCTCCTGCCGGTCGCCTCGATCGGGAACCTGCCGCCGCATGCCGGGCACTCGACCAGATGGCCGTCCAGCGCGACGCGGACATTCCTGTGTGTCAGATCGTGCGACGCTTCTACAATCCTGCCGCCGTGATCCGTCGAGTCCCCAAGGCGGGCCATGTCCCTACCGGTTGCTGCATCCTTCATCCGTGACTCCTGTTTTATTAAGCGATCCACAGTCGAAAGCGGCATGTTCTTCCGCTGCGTGACGATGGATTGTCTGACTGGACAGAGCCCGCCTTAAGACCCGCGCACCGGGATCAATGGCCGCTGTCGCAGTCATCTTTAACGGAGTAGTGGCCCACGAATATCGGACAAGGATTAAATAGGTGCGGAACATATGCACGCCGCATATTCCTGTCCGGAATGCGTTACGGGCGCTGTTGTGAACGATACTGGCCTGCTCCGGGGAAGCGCCCGAAGGGCATCCCCTGGGGAAAGCGCATCCGGCAGGACTTGATCCGCTTGCCGCATGCGTCCTTTGCCGGGTTCGCTGTCGGGTTGTCGTAGACGTCCGCGACCGGCTCACCCGCGCATACAGGCGCGATCCGTCATCGAGCAGATCGCCATAGGAGATGCCCCACGCGCTGATCGATGCGCTGCTGCCGCCCGTGCTCCCGCCGCGAGTCGGAGCCGGCGCACCGCCGCCGCAACTTGTCGTTGCGCGCGTCGACAGGTCCATGTCGCAGGCGCTAGCTTTGCAATGCAATCAGCAGAATATGCTGTAGGCGCCCGAAAAAACCCGTCTGCACACCGTGGGCCGCTTTTTGAGGCGATTCATTGACTGTCGGACGCGCGTAGCATCGGCCTATGGAACGAGATTCGCGCGGCTCTCTGCACACCGCTGCGCGCTCACAGAAACCGTACGCCTGATCCTGTCAAAAGGGCAACCCAAGGAGCAACGCAATGTCCCTCGCATTGACGCGCAATGAGCTGATCCGCCCGCTCAATTTCATCGGTGGCCAGTGGATCGCCGCCGCGAACGGCGCGCGCTTTCCCGTCACCAATCCCGCGACCGGTGAGACGATCGTCGAAGTGGCGAACAGCAGTACCGCGGACGCACGCGCCGCCACCGACGCCGCGGCCCGCGCGTTGCCCGCATGGCGCGGCAAGCTGCCGCGCGAACGCGCTGAGATTCTGCGCCGCTGGCATGCGCTGATCGTCGCGAACACCGAAGACCTCGCCAGGCTGATGTCGACGGAACAAGGCAAGCCTCTCGCGGAAAGCCGCGGCGAAGTCGCGTATGGCGCGTCATATGTCGCGTGGTTCGCAGACGAGGCGACGCGCATTTACGGCGACATCATTCCGCAGCAGCAACGCGGCAAGCGCATGAGCGCGGTGAAGGAAGCCATCGGCATCGTGGCCGCGGTCACGCCGTGGAACTTCCCGCTCGCGATGATCGCCCGCAAGATCGCGCCGGCCCTCGCGGCCGGCTGCACGGTGGTCGCCAAGCCTGCCGAAGACACGCCGCTCACCGCACTGGCACTCGCTGCTCTCGCACAGGAAGCCGGCGTGCCCGACGGTGTGCTGAACATGCTGTCGGCTTCGCGCGACCAGGGCATTGAAGCGGTGGCCGATTGGCTCGCCGATGCTCGCGTTCGCAAAATCACCTTCACCGGTTCGACGCCGGTCGGCAAGCATCTTGCGCGCGAGTCCGCCGCCACGTTGAAAAAGCTGTCGCTTGAATTGGGCGGCAATGCGCCCTTCATCGTATTCGACGACGCCGATCTCGACGCCGCCGTCGCCGGTCTGATCGCAGCGAAGTTTCGCAATGGCGGGCAAACCTGCGTATGCCCGAATCGCGTGTATGTGCAAGCCGGCGTCTATGCGCGTTTCGCCGATCTTCTCGCGAAACGCGTGGCGGCCCTGAAGGTTGCACCCGCAACGGACCCGAGCGCGCAGATCGGCCCGATGATCAACGAACGCGCCATCGACAAGATCGCGCGTCACGTGGAAGACGCCGTAAAACAAGGGGCAAAAGTGCTGACGGGAGGCAAACGCCTAACGGAACTCGGCCCGAACTACTATGCGCCGACTGTGCTGACCGACGCGCAGGACGGCATGCTGGTGTGCTGCGAGGAAACCTTCGGACCGGTCGCGCCGCTGTTCCGCTTCAGCGACGAAGCTGAAGCGCTGCGTCTCGCGAACGATACGCCGTTCGGCCTCGCCGCTTACTTCTATACGCAGGACGTGCGGCGTATAGACCGTGTCGCCGCTCAACTGGAAGCAGGCGTAATCGGTATCAACGAAGGCGCGGTGTCGAGTGAAGCGGCGCCGTTTGGAGGCGTGAAAGAATCGGGCTACGGCCGCGAAGGCTCGAAGTACGGACTCGACGATTATCTGTCGATCAAATACCTGTGCCAGGGCGGCTTCGACCAATAAGCAATCGCGCTCGCGTTAAGCCAAAGCGTTGCGATGGGCTTCCACCAGTTCGGCCATGCTGTTAAAGCGAAAGTCAATCTTCGGCTGGGAGCCCGGGTCCATTGTCGCGCCAAAGCCCTCTTTGGCGTACCGACGATAGATCCAGCACGACGCAAGTCCAAATGCATTCGCCGGCTTGTGATCGTGAAAGAGACTTTCTGCCGTGTGAAGGATCTTTTCCCTGGCGATGCCGCGTTCGCCCAGCTTCGCCAGCATGTACTCGAAATTGCGCGGCGACGGCTTGTATGAACCGATATCTTCAGCGGTGAATATGGCGTCGAATTCGACGTGCAGCTTTGCGTTGCTATAGCTAAAGCTCTCATTGTCCACGTTCGAAAGAATGACCAGCTTGTAGTGCTGCTTCAGGTACTGCAACGCAGCGGCTGAATCGTCGAATGCCGGCCAGTTCTGAATTGATCTGCCATAAGCCATGCAGTCGTCGAGCGTGTAAGGCACGCGCCACTCTTCCGCGAGGCGCTTATAGACGATCGGCAACAACTCCTGATAACGCCGGTAAGGCGTGTATTTTTGCTGCGACGACTCGTGTCGCGCGTGTGCTTCGAGCACCTGGTCGCGCGTGAGCGTTTGCTCGACGCGTTCGAGAAGCGGCCGCAAGCCTTCGAAGATGCCTGTTTCCCAGTCGATTAGCGTGCCGTAGCAATCGAACGTCAGCGTGTCAAAGTCGGTCAGTCGCATTGATTGGGCTCCTCTTTTTCGCGGATTAGAAGCCGCAGTGTAGGTTATCGTGCGCGTACCGACGTCAAACGCGCGCCGCCAACATGCGAAACAGACGGCGGCCTTGAAGTCGATTGCCGAAGGCCACTTCGACCGCTCGCCCTACCGCCCTAACCGCTCGCCAGTCGAGCAATCTGCGTCTCCGAGATCGCGCGAACATCGACGCGGCGCGGCAAAATCGCGTCGTGGTTCGCACTGTCGGCCACTTTCTGAAGCGCGGCAATATCCGTATCGTTGACGAAATGCTGTTTGAGCGACGCGCGCCGCGTGATCGTTTTCGCGGCATCGAGCGGAGAGCGCGTCAACGTTGCATAGATTTGCGCATAGGCATCGGCGTTTGCCAACGCCCAGTCGCCCGCACGTTGCAGTCTCAACAGCACGTCCGCGATAGCCGCGCGTTTGCCTGCGTCCGCAAGCGACGACCCAGACGCAGTGATGAAGCCTAGCCCGCTATTGATGCCGGTGCCGTCGCGCAGAATGCGGGCGCCGCGTTGCACGGCAATGCCGTAGTAGGGATCGAATGTCGCCCACACTTCGATGGATCCAGAAGCGAACGCCGCAAATGCATCGACGGGCAAAATAAAGCGCACCGTCACGTCGTCTTTCGACAAACCTGCTTCGGCGAGTGCGCCATACAACTGGAATTGCGAAATGCTGCCGCGTGCCGACGACACAAATACGGTACGCCCTTTCAGGTCGGCAACCGTGCGTATCGCGGAGTTCGGCGGGACAAGGATGCCGAGTTGCGCGCCCGAGCCCACGCGGGTTGCCACGATCTTCAAGGTCGGATCGCCCACCGCCGCTGCGAGTACCGGCAAATCGCCTGCCGGTGCGAGATCGACGGCGCCTGCACGTTGCGCTTCGAACAGCGGCGCTGCCCCCTGAAAATTGGCCCAGCGAAAAGCGTATGGCGCACCGTCGAGCACTTTGGCCGCTTCGACGAGCGCGCGCGTGCCACCGGCCTGGTCGCCGAGTACAAGCGTGGTCGATGCAAGATCCGCGGCTAGCGTATGTTGCGAATGTAGAACGCCGGTCGCGGCAAGCGCGGGCACGGCGCCCAACAGTTTCAGCATGCGCCGTCGCGTTGAAAAAGATGTGGAAGCAGAAACAGCCATAAACCCTCGCGTTCGGTTGATGCGTCAGCGTATCGAGCCGCGGAAGGCATGGGAATGAATCGATTTCGATAACGTTATCTATCAGCGCGCTTTGGCGTCGACGCGTGGCGCGCCTTGATGGCGCGCGCTGGAAACGGTTGATGTACGACGCGGTATCGTCGAGGGCCGCGTTGTACGACACAGCATTCGGGCCGCGGTCGGGCACCGCGACGAACGTATGGCAACCCGCGTACGCGATGCCCGAACCGAGGCCACCGAGCATATTTCCCGGTGCGCCGTTCTCCAGCGGTGCCGCCGTTTCCTTCGACAGATCGCCGCTAAGGCCGCCAATTTGACCAACCGCGATGAGATCGACCGCGGCGCGCGCCGTCGTCGCGAACGTCAGCGACGATACGATCGCCGTGAGAGGCAAACAGACTTGGGAAGGCTTGTATGTGAGTGCTCCAGTACACGCGAGAAACCGCCACTGTCCCGTTTGAAGTGCACGCTTTAACTACCCGCGATTCAAAGTTGAAACGGATTGGTCCGATGCGTGCCAAAAAACCGCCCCAATTCGAGGAGCAGAGCTCCTCATCGACACACCTGGGTCAAATCCCTAAGTGTGGGCGTCAGGCACGGCCATGGCCGAAAAGCGCGATTTTCCGCGGCGGCAAGAATGACCTGCCGATGACGCAGATGTGAAGCACTTCGGTCAGATCTACGCACGCGGGCATATAGCGACGCGCGCTCAAATGGCTGCAACCGCGGCGCGCTCGTGACTCCACAGTAACTGGCCCACTCCTTGCCTTTATCTTTTCATACAGCCGGCGACACGACCACCGACCAGGTCATGCCAACGGGGGCTTCTCTCATACGCTCGTCAACGAGCCGCGGGAAGAACGAACCGGCTGCGAAATAAAAGAATACTAGGAGTGCCAGGAGATGCGGTCTTTCATTCTCATTCGAACGGGGTTGCGGTGCACCGCGCGCATCGTGCGTCGTCTTCCCGCATCTCATCTTGCGGTCATTTTCAATGCGCCGCTTCCGTGCCTTGTTTTCCGGAAGCCAATCCTGCTGCCAATCGCGCAGCGCGATCCTCAGCACACGAATCGTAGTGGGCCGCTTGCGGCTCCTGCCCGGCCGCTCTAATACGCAGCGCCCGGACGCCCTTTCCTGTAGCACCTCGTAGTGAGCAGCACGTTGTACCCAAACCGTAGTCATTCGATGACATTTAAGTTAGCCATCCTTCTATGAGCAGGAAGTTGTCAAGGCCCTTCGCGAACTGACTCACAAATCATCGATCAAGCGTGTCACCATCCGGATCGAAACATCGTTGCGGGGTCAAGGGCAGGCGAAGCCTGGCGCAGCGGACCCTTGACGCTGTGAGATGGCGATATGCTGGCGCATGATTGTGAGCGCGAGTCATTGCGCTCACAATCATGCAAACGCGTTTGCGCGGCATGTTCCCGGGAACTTCCACCGCCGTCAGCAATTGCCACGATCCGTTCAATATTCCAAGTCTGAAGCCGATCTTCGCGCGCGTAAGACACCAACGTCTCACAACCTTCTATCCGCTGGCGCGTGGCCAGCCTCATCCTGCATGCGCGTTGCGCTGGGATTCCACCAGGAGCATGCCCCATCTAAAACATCGGTTACGTCGGTAACCCAGGATGGCTACGGGCATGTTCACTTCAAACCGCCAATACACGGGAGTTTCGGACCTTGCATTATTGCGCTACGTTGCCTGCTCAAGTCGACTTCAACTGCGCACCATCGGGTATTACCCCGTCCTTGAGATAACGCCACAACGCGATTGCGAGGCGTCGTGCCACCGCGACGATGGCAATGCGCCGCGCGCGACGATTCGGTCCAGTGCCCTGCGTGCGTTGGTTGAACCACTGCGTCAGCGCGCTGTCCGGCTGGTAACGCAGCCAGCACCACGCGATCTCGACGAGCAGGGCGCGCACCCGTCGATTGCCCTGCCTGCTGATGCCCTGGTCCACCTGGCTCTCGCCGCTGTTGTAGGGCTGCGGCACCAGTCCGACGCACGCACCTACCTGACGCCGGTTGGTGAACTCCCGCCAGAACAGTTCGAGCGCGAGGCGCGACGCGCCTACTGGCCCGATAGCCTTCAGCCGCGCTAGCTGATCAATTCGCTCGCGCGCAGGCGAAGGCAGACTCGCTTGCCGCGTCTTCTCAAGTACCGCGAGTTGCTGCTCGACGAGCGCCAGTCGCTCACATTCGCGCAGCAGCCGTTCCCGTAATTCGGGCGGCAACGGCGCGCCGTCATGACACATCACCTGGCCACAGGCGAGCTGACCGGCGAAAGCCTTGTGGTCGACGTTGTGCCAGCAACCGACTGTGACCAGCAGTTTGCGCATACGGTCGTGGTGCTGCAGTACCTCCTTCTGCAGTTGCCCGCGATCGCGCATCAGATGACGGGACGCTTCATCCTGCGGCGACGGTACGTGAACCACGTGCATACGGTCGCGCTCGCCGCGCAGCCATGCGCGCAGGTTGATGACCAGCTTGATTGCATCGAGCCGGTCGGTCTTCGCGCGCCGCCTGTGACGTTCGACCGGAATGCTGGCCGGATCGACGACATAGCACTCGATACCGTGCGCCTGGAGCGCGCGACAGATCCAGAACGCGTCCTGCCCGGCTTCGTAGCTCACGACGATGCGCACGCCGGCTGGTAGCGACCACTTCTCCCTGTGCCCTTCGATCAGTGCCAGCACGGCCTGGAGGCGGGCTGCGGCTTGCGGCTGTGCCACCGTGTGCACCGCTGGCTTGTCGCGCCGGCCGTCGTGCAGCGCGACCTTCCAGTTTGCTGCCGCCAGTTCAAGTGACACCGCGAGCAACTGTTCCTCGCTACCCGTCGTAAAGGTCTGATCCGTGCGCATGATGCTCTCCTTGTAGCAGGGTTCGACAGACTGATTTTATCGATCAGTTCGCCGGCGAATCTCCCGTTACATAGGATCTAAAGGGAGATCAATCATGAAATCGTTCATCAACAACGCCAAGGCATTCATTCGCGACGAAGACGGCGTGACCGCCATCGAATATGGCTTGATCGCCACGCTCATCGCGCTCGCCATCATCGTTGGCGTGACGGCCGTTGGTACCAATCTCAATGCGAAGTTCAACTTCATCGCAGGGAAGCTCGCGTAAATACGGACCGGTGCCGGCGGACGAATCGCGCAAGCGCACCGTCCGTCGCCACCGCCGTTAGCGCGCTGCCCGGCCCGCAAGGCCGCAATCAAGTTGAACAGGAGTCGATCATGCAATCGCTCATTAAATCCATTGACGCATTCGTCCACGACGAAGAGGGCGTCACCGCGATCGAGTATGGCCTCATCGCCACGCTCATCGCGCTCGCCATCGTCGTTGGTGTGACGGCCATTGGGACGAACCTGGAGGCGAAGTTCATCGCGATCTCCGGCTACCTGGCCTAGTTTCGCGAAGTGCCGATGGGCGCCGCGTTCGCGTCGTCGCCCATCGCACCGCCCTTTTCAGCTGCGGTTTTACCGACGGGAGCTTGCCATGCTGATTACCGCCAACGTCCTGCCACCGATCGTCCCGTGCGTGATCGCGCTCGTGGTCGCCGCCGCCAGCACGGACATTCAGTGCAGGCGCATCCCGAACATGCTGGTCGGCGCGGGTCTGCTCGGCGCGCTTTTCGTGCAGTGCTGGCTCAAGGGACACGGCGCCGGCGCCGTAGCGTGGCTCGCGGGCGCCGTCGTCGGACTCGTGCTGTTTCTGCCGTTTTATCTCGTGCGCGGCATGGCCGCCGGCGACGTGAAGCTGCTCGCGATGGTCGGCGCATGGATTGGCCCCTCGCTCGTGTTTCATGCGGCTCTCGCGACCTGCGTGATCGGCGGCATATGGATGCTTGCGCGTACCGCGCGGCGTCATCAGTTGGGAAAGGTCTGGGCGAACCTTCGGGTCATTGCCCACCCCGCGTTACGCGGCGCAGGCGCGGCTTCCATCGAATCGGTAGGATCGGTGCCCTACGGCGCGGCCATCGCAGCAGGAACCATTTCGGTGCTGCTGACGGCAACGGCATAACTGAATCACAACCGCGAGCCGAACGACGATCCGGCATCAGAGGCGATAAAGCCGTGCACACAGTAGCGTGCGGCACCGGGGAGTAGGACATGAACAAGAACAGTACCGCCACAGACCAGGCAGCGAACGCGGCCCTCGCAATGGACGCCGGCCAGACTCGCACGAACGAGATCGTATTGCGCGCGCCGCGCACTATTGCGGACACTGGCTTGCCCGCGCTCTTCGTCGCGCATCTGATTCTGAAGTCCATTCTGCAGAACGGCAAATCGTCGCTCGGCGATCTGATCGCGCGGCATTGCCTGACGGCAGCGGCGCTCGATGAAACGATCGGCTTCCTCGTGCGCGAACATCTCGTCGAAATCGCGCATCGCGGCGCGGCCGATACCGATGTCCATCTGCGCCTCACCGATGCCGGCCGCGCGCTCGCGGCTCACGAAGCGAGCCGCTCCACCTATTGCGGCCCCGCGCCGGTCACGCTCGAAGCCTATGTGAGTACCGTCAGCGCGTATTCGGTAAAACACATCCGCATTGCGCAGCACGACGTGCGCGCGGCCTTCGCGGATCTGATCGCCGATATGCCGTTGCTCGATTCCGCGGTCGCCGCATTGAACGCCGGCCGCCCCGTCATGCTCTATGGCCCGGCGGGCGGCGGCAAGACGTACCTCGCCGAACGGCTTGGCAAGTTGCTGCACGGCGCTGTGCCGGTTCCCTATGCGATTCATGTAGCGGGCGATGTCATTCAGTTGCACGATCCGCTGATTCATCGCGACGCTTGCGCTGACGCTCTGCCCCACGTGACCGACCGCCGCTGGCGAGTATGCGAACGGCCGGTGGTGATGTCCGGCGGCGAGCTGACATTGGCGATGCTCGATCTCCAGTACAACGCGAGCACTGGGTTTTATCAGGCGCCGCCGCATATGAAGGCGAACATGGGCATGTATGTCGTCGACGATCTCGGCCGTCAGCGCGTCGCGCCCGCCGATCTGTTCAATCGCTGGATCACGCCGCTCGATCGCGGCGTCGATCAGTTCTCGCTGCAATCGGGCGCGCGCTTCGTGAGCCCCTTCGATGTGTGGCCCGTGTTCTCGACCAACCTCACTCCCGCTGAGCTCAACGACAACGCCTTTCTGCGCAGGCTCGGCTCGAAGCTCCATGTCGGCGCGCTTTGCCTCGACGACTACCGGCGCCTCTTCGACGCTCAATGCGCGGCGCACGACATCGAAAAAGCACCCGGCGTGTTTGAGTACCTGCTGCACCAATTGCATCTGCGAAGCCGCACACCGCTTCTCGCCTGCTATCCCGCCGATCTGCTCGCCGTGCTGCGTTCGTTCGCGCTCTATCACGGCGACGTACCGGTCGTCACCGAATACCGCCTGGCGCATGCATGGCACAGCTATTTCGGCAGCGCGCCGGAGCACGAAGAGACGCTTCCATCCCATGCCGGGCAATCCGGCAAACGGTACGCCGGTGCTTGATCAGCAGGTGCCATCGCAACTCATGAAAGGAGTATCACCATGAAGACCAGTCGCGCAATTGTGATGTTAGGAATGGCTCTGCTCGCAGGTCTTGCCGCCGTCGGTTTCGCGTCGCGATGGTTGCTGCAGGCCTCGTCCTCGGCCGTCACGCCGGTTGCGGTGGCCACCGCCGAAGTGAGTCTCGGGCAACCGCTGAATCCGAACCTGATCCGCACCGTGAACTGGCCCTCCGCAAGCGTTCCGCCCGGCGCGTTCAAGGATCCCAAGGCACTGGACGGGCGCGTGGTACGCACCAGCCTCGAACCCGGCGAGCCGGTGATCGAATCGAAGCTCGCTCCGCAAGGCACCAAAGGCGGTCTGTCGGCGGTGATCGGCGAAGGCAAGCGTGCGATCACGGTGCGCGTGAACGACGTCGTGGGCGTGGCGGGTTTTGCGCTGCCTGGTAACTATGTGGATGTCATCGTCAACACTCAGGAACCCGAAGCAAAAAATGCCGACCCACAGCAGAGCATCTCGAAGATCGTCCTCGAAAAGATTCTGGTGCTTGCGGTCGCCCAGCAGGTCAGCCGCGACGACACGCAGCCAAAGGTCGTCAACGCGGTCACGCTCGAAGTCACGCCCGACCAGGCCGAGAAGCTCGATCTCGCGCGCAGCGTCGGCAGCCTGTCGCTCGTGCTGCGCAACCAGATCGACGACCGCGCGTTGCCCACCGGCGGCGCAACCAAGGTCACGCTGCTAGGCAAACCCGCCGCGCCTGCATCCGCACCCGCTGTCGCGGCGGCGCCCGCGCGTGTCAAATACCCAGCGCGCTTCGCGCCGAAGCGGGACTGTGTCGGCGTGCTGTCCGGAACGCAAGGCAGTCAGGAATGCTTTTGATCACATACACAATCAGGCGATGCCGCGGCGTGTCACGCACGACAGTTCGCTCGCAGCGGGCCACGGGGAGATAAAGAAATGAAATCGACTCAACAGAAAATCATGAAGGGCTGCGCGATGCGCGCCGCGTTGCTGACCACAACGGTATGCGCATCGCTGCTCGGCACACAGGCCGTGCACGCCCAGGAAGCGCTCGATACCGGCATGTCCGGCAAGGCCACCGCCGTGCCCCTGCCGCGCGGGCCAGTGCAAATGACCATCAGCATGAATACCGCGCCGGCACAGCCCGCGAGCGCGATGCAAAGCGCCGCCGCGCGCGGTCCAGCATGCAGCCGCACGCAAAACGAACAAAGTACGGTGGTGGTGCCGGTCGGCAAGTCCACGCTGATGCACACCGCGGAACCGGTGCGCAACCGCACGCTGGGCAATCCGTCGATCGCGCAGGCGACCATGGTGTCGCCGGAAACGCTGTACGTGGTCGGGATGTCGGTGGGCACCACCAACATGATCGTGCAAGGCAAGAGCGGTGCGTGCGAGGTCATCAACGTGGTAGTGAACGCGGACTCCGGCGGCCTGCAAACTTCGCTGTCGCAACTCATGCCCGATGAGCCGAACATCCGCGTCTCGACGGTCGCGGGAGACCTCGTGCTCGCCGGCCGCGTATCCAATGCGCAGGCCGCGAGCCAGGCGCAGGAAATCGCCAAAGCATATGCGCGCAGTCCGCTGCCAGCGGCCAACGGCGCGGCGAATGGCAACGGCAAGGTCGCGACGGTGCTCAACATGATGAGCGTCGACTCGCCGCAACAGGTGATGCTCGAAGTGAAGGTCGCCGAAGTGTCGAAGACAGTCCTCAACCAGTTGGGCGCGGCAATGAACATTCAGGGCGGCTTCGGCTCGTGGAGCGGCGCGCTGATCAGCAGCCTGCTCGCGGGCGTGTCGAGCATCGTCGACGTGAACAAGGCGAATAACCGGCCGTTCAATGTCGCGATCGACGGACAGCACGGCGATAACCTCGTGAAAATTCTGGCCGAGCCGAATCTCGTCACGCTGAGCGGACAGGAGGCGACATTTCTCGCAGGCGGCAAGGTTTTCATTCCGATTCCGCAAAGCAACCTGAACGGCGTGGCGACCATCATCCTGCAGGAAGAGGAATTCGGCGTCGGCCTGAAGTTCACGCCGACCGTACTCGCCGGCGGCCGCATCAATCTGAAGGTGGCTCCGGAAGTGTCGGAGCTGTCGTCCACCGGCGTCACGGTCGGCGCGACGAATACCAACAATCTCACGATTTTGCCGTTGATCACCACGCGCCGCGCTTCTACGACGGTGCAGATGAACGATGGAGAGACTTTCGCGATTGGCGGCCTGATCAAGAACAACGCGTCGGGCACGTTGAAGGCGATACCGGGTGTCGGCGAAGTGCCGGTGCTGGGCGCGCTCTTTAGAAGCACGTCGTATCAGCAGGACCGTACCGAACTCGTGTTCATCATCACTCCGCACCTCGTGAAGCCGTTGCAAACGGCGGCGAGTCTGCCGCTGCCCACTGACCATTTGAAGACGCCGAACGAGGCCGACGTTTATCTGATGGGCAACATGGAAGGCCGCGACCCGGCCGGCAACAACAAGCCCGCTCCGCCGATGCCCGCCCCTGCGCCGTCCCCGGCGATGGCTCCGGCACCGTCGCAACCGCAGGTTCCCGCAGTCGCTCCCACCACCGAGCCGCCCGTCTCCGCGATGGTGCCGACGCCCGCAGCGGTGAGCGCACCGCCGCTGCCTGAGCCGCAAGCCGGCACGCCGGCTCATCACAGCACTCCAGCCGCCGAGTCAGCCCCACACGCGGCCACACGCGCGGCCACACACACGACCACGCCCGCCGCCAGCATCGAAGCGAAAGCCGCGCAGATTGCCGCGCGCGAGGGGCCTTCGTACGACAAACCGAGCACGTTGTCCCTTCCCGCTCACAACTAACGCAATCCCTCGGAGAACGTCATGACGAACCACACCATTTCCTTCTCGCGCTGGGCTGGGTTGCTCCTGCCGGCGTGCCTCGCGCTCAACGGCTGCATGTCGACGACGCCCGACTTTGACCGGCACTTCGGCGAATCAGTACGGAGCTACACGGAGGCCCAGATCATCGACCCCGACGCGGCCTCGAAAAATCCGTCGACGGCGGGCGTGGACGGCAAGGCCGCCGTCGCGGCGATGTCGAATTACAACGCGTCGCTGAAGGCACCGACGACGTCCGCCAATGCATTCGTGATCGGCGTGGGCCGCAGCACCGCCGGCGGTGCGGGCGCGGCCATGCCTTCATCTACGAACGGCGAGTAGGCAACGTGGGCCGGGCAGCGACGCGAGCCGCCGCAAGGCCAACCAGGCAACGATTCCGCGGATGACAACATCATGATCAATATCCTTATCAACTCCGAGCACACGGGCCGAATGTCCGAGGTCGTTCGCCTCGTCACGGACTGCGGCAATTGCACAACGACCCGTATGCAAGGCGCGCCCTCCACGTTGCTGGAACGCGGCGACAGTCTGGATGCGTTCGACGTGCTGATCATCGACGCGCCGTCGCCCGAGCGCGCCGAACTCGATTCGGTCAACCTGCTGGTGCACCGCTATCCGCGCCTCACGTGCCTGTTGCTGCTGCCGCAGACGTCGCCCGATACGTTGATCGCCGCAATGCGCGCGGGCGTTCGCGACGTGCTGAACTGGCCGCTCGACGCACGCGCGCTCGGCGCCGCCGTGCAACGTGCCATGGCCCCGCACGCCGGCGATGCGCGCCACGAAACGCATATGGTGTCGTTCATTTCCTGCAAGGGCGGTGCAGGCACGAGCCTGATCGCAGCGAATGTGGGTCACGCGATCGCAACGCTGCACGGCAAGCGGGTGCTGCTCGTCGACCTGAACCAGATGTTCGCCGACGCCGCGTTTCTCGTGAGCGACCAGGAGCCGCCGTCCACGTTGCCGCAAATCTGCGCGCACATCGAGCGCATCGACGCCGCGTTTCTCGATGCGTCGCTCACGCATGTCACGCCGGGCTTTCATGTGCTGGCTGGCGCGGGCGATCCGTTGAAGTCGCTCGAGATTCATGAAGAGCAGCTTGAATGGATTCTCGGCGTTGCGGCGCCGCGTTACGACGTCGTGCTGTTCGATCTCGGCCAGAGCATCAATGCGCTGTCCATAGTCGCGCTCGATCGCAGCGCCGAGATTCACCTGGTGCTTCAGGCAAGCATGCCGTATGTGCGCGCGGCCCGCCGCCTACAGGAGATCCTGGTGTCGCTCGCGTATTCGCCCGACAGGATGCGCCTGCTCCTGAACCGGCACCGCCGCCACGACGAGCGAGCCGCGAGCGCGCTCGAACAGGTGCTCGGCAGGCGCCCTTCGCATCTGATCGCCGACGACCCGCAAGCGGCGAACGAGGCCGTCAACCTCGGTGAGCCGTTGCTGAAAAATGCGCGCAACAGCGCGCTCACGCGCAGCGTACAGGCGCTCGCACAAAGCATCGTCAATCAGTCGACGGGCGTCGTCCCGCAGAAGAAGCGCGATGACCCGCTGCTCGCCCGGCTGTTCGGCCGCTCCGCCACACAGCGGCAGTCGACGGCGTCATAACGTCAGCCAGGAGAAACTCATGTCACTACGCGAACAGATGTCGTCACAAACGGTCCATGCGCTGCCGGAACGCCAGGCGGGCATGCGCGCGCCGCTCGGTCTCGCGCGCGCCGCCTACCAGACGCTCAAGCGCAAGGTTCACGAAGCCGTGCTCGATCGCGTCGAACTGGAACGTCTCGCGCGGCTGCCGGCCGAGCAGGTGCGCCAGGAAATCGGCGGGCTGATCGCGCGCATCCTCGAAGAAGACAAGGCGCCCGTCAACGATCTCGAACGCAGGCAGTTGATGACCGACATCCACGACGAGATGTTCGGTCTCGGTCCGCTCGAAGCGCTGCTGCGCGATCCGAGCGTGTCGGACATTCTCGTCAACACGTACCACACGACCTACGTGGAGCGCCGGGGACGGCTCGAACTGACCGACGTGACCTTCTACGACGACGCGCACCTGATGAAGGTGATCGAGAAGATCGTCTCGCGGGTCGGGCGGCGCATCGACGAATCCAGCCCGATGGTCGACGCGCGCCTGCCTGACGGCTCGCGCGTCAACGCAATCATTCCGCCTTCCGCCGTGGATGGACCGCTGATGTCGATCCGGCGCTTCGCGGCGAACCCGCTGCAGATGAGCGACCTGATCGCGTCGCAAAGCCTCACACCGCCAATGGCCGAACTGCTCGATGCGCTCACGCGTGCAAAGGTCAACGTGCTGGTGTCGGGCGGCACGGGCAGCGGCAAGACCACGCTGCTGAACATTCTGTCGGGCTTCATTCCCGAAGGCGAGCGCGTGGTAACGATCGAAGACGCGGCCGAGCTGCAACTGCGCCAGCAGCACGTGCTGCGTCTGGAAACGCGGCCGCCGAACGTCGAGGGACGCGGCGAAGTCACGCAACGCACGCTCGTGCGGAACGCGCTGCGTATGCGGCCGGATCGCATCATCCTCGGCGAAGTACGCGGCGCCGAAGCGCTCGACATGCTCAATGCGATGAACACCGGCCACGAGGGATCGCTCGCAACGATTCACGCGAATACGCCGCGCGACGCGCTGACACGCCTCGAAAACATGATCAGCCTTGCCGGCCTCGCGCTGCCGCCGAAGAATCTGCGCCAGCAGATTTCGTCCGCGATCTCGGTCGTGATTCAGGTGGCCCGCTTGACCGACGGCCGGCGCAAGGTCGTCAGCATTCAGGAATTGACGGGCATGGAAGGCGAGATGGTGAACATGCAGGAGATCTTCACGTTCAAGCGAACGGGCATCGATCAGAACGGCACGGTGCGCGGCCACTTTTGCGCGACCGGCGTAAGACCGAAGTTCACCGAGCGGTTGCAGGCGTTCGGCATCGCGCTGCCCGACCAGCTCTACGATCCGGCCCGGCGCTTCGATACGGCATAACGGTCAGCGCGGAGCACGCGGCTCATCTTTGTGAGGCATCCATGAATCCGATCTTTTACGCCTTCGCTTTCCTCCTGTTCGTTGCGGTGGTCCTCGGTATAGAAGGGCTGTATCAATGGTGGAACAGCCATCATGCGCCCGCCGCGCGACGCCTCGATCAGCGCATCAGGGCGCTTTCGGCAGGCGCGCATGTGAACGGCGAGCGCCTGTCCATCCTGAAGGAGCGCATGCTCAGCAACTCTGCGCCAGTCCATGCGCTGATGATGCGCGTGCCGCGCATCCATGCGATCGACCGGATCGTCGTTCAGTCGGGGTTGAGCCACACTGTCGGGCGCCTCGTGATGCACAGCGTGGTGGCCGTTATTGTCGTGCTGCTCGCGGCCAGCTTCTCTCCAGTGCCGGTGCCGACGCTCGCAACGGTGTTCGCCGTCGCGGCAGCCGTCGCGTTTCCGACGCTGCGCATGCTGCGCGCTCGCGGCAAGCGCCTGCGCGTTCTCGAACGGCAGTTGCCCGAGGCCGCCGACATGATCAGCCGCGCATTGCGAGCGGGGCATTCGTTTTCAAGCGCTATCGGCATGCTCGGCAACGAGTTCGCGGAGCCGACGGGCGGTGAGTTCCGTACCGTCTTCGACGAAATCAATTACGGCGTCACGCTGAACGAAGCGCTGCTCAATCTTGCGACGCGCGTGCCGGTGCGCGATCTGCGCTACTTCGTGATCGCCGTGCTGATCCAGCGCGAGACGGGCGGCAATCTCGCCGAGATTCTCGACAGCATTGCGTCGCTGGTTCGCGAACGGCTGCGTCTGTTCGATCAGGTGCGCGTGCTGTCCGCCGAAGGGCGCTTGTCCGCATGGATCATCGGCCTCTTGCCGTTCGCTGCGGCGGGCGCGATGAATCTGTTGAACCCGAGCTTTCTCTCCGTGCTCTGGGAAGATCCCGCCGGGCTCAAGGTCATCGAATCGGTGCTCGTGTCGATGCTGTTCGGCGTCCTGTGGATGCGGCGGATCGTGCAGATTCGCGTATGACGCCGGCCGCGCGTGAAGAGAACCCAACTGGAGAATCACGATGGAAACGCTCGATTCAGGGAACGTGCTGCTGCTCGGCGGCGTGTTCGTTGCCACATTCGCCGGCGTGGTCGCGCTCATGTGGTGGCTGACGCCAAAGGACATGCAACGCCGCATCCAGCAGGCCGGGGGCGTGTCGCTGTCGCCTCAAGCGCAGTCTTCGGCCGGCTCGGGATGGGCCGAGAAAATCGCGGAGATCTCGCGGCCGATCTCGCAGCTGTCCATTCCAAAGGACGGCTGGGAAGACTCGCCGCTGCGGCTGCGTTTGATGAATGCGGGCTGGCGTTCTTCGACGGCGGCGGGGCTCTACTTCGCGGCCAAGACCGTGCTCGCACTGCTGCTGCCGTTACTCGGCCTCGTCGCGTTGATGCGCACGCCGCTCATCAATGGACAGTACGCAGTGAGCACAACGATTCTCGCGATACTCGCGGCGATCGGCTACTACACGCCGAACATCATACTGGCGCGCTGCCGTGCACGGCGTCAGCGCGCGATCGTCGAAGGCTTTCCGGATGCGCTCGATCTGCTGACGGTTTGCGTGGAAGCGGGCCTCGGCATGGACGCCGCACTAATGCGAGTGGCCAACGAGATGCAGCTCGCGAGTCCCGAAGTCGCAAGCGAGCTTCAATTGATGCTGCTCGAACTGCGTTCCGGCTTCACGAAAGAAAAGGCGCTGCGCAACCTCGCGTTGCGCACGGGTGTCGAGGATGTCGACACCTTTGCTTCGATGCTGGTGCAGGCAGACCGCTTCGGCACGAGCATCGGCGCTTCGCTGCGCGTGATGTCGGACACCCTGCGCACGCGCCGCAAAATGCGCGCAGAGGAACGCGCCGCGAAAATCGCGTTGAAGCTGTTGTTCCCGCTGATCTTCTGCATCTTCCCTGCATTGATGACCGTGCTGATGGGACCGGCGTTCATCCACATCTACCGCGTTTTGCTGCCGACGCTCGGCACATGAGGCATTCATCGGCACGCGGCGCACGCATTAGTTGAAAACGGCAACGCGCACAGGGGACGAGAAATGAACCATAAAACAAGGCACTTTTCATCATTTGCAGGAGCGCGCCCGGCCACGCGCAGGCAGGCGCCGCATCTTGAACCGCACCGCGCGGACAACCGCACGGGCCGCCGGCAACAGCGCCTCGCCGCAGCGCCTCGCGGCCGCACGCGGCCCGCGTCGCGCAGGCGCGGGCCGCGTCGCCAAGCAGGCGTCGCTGTGGTCGAGTTCGGACTCATCCTCCCTCTGCTGTTGCTGCTCATGTTCGGCATGGTCGAGTTCAGCATCGCGCTGTACGACAAGGCGGTCATCACCAATGCGAGCCGGGAAGCGGCACGCGCCGGCGTGATGTACAAGGTGCCGCCACTCACGGCCGCGCAGATCACCACAGTCGCGCAGAACTATGCGTCGACGTATCTGATCAGCTTCGGCGCGTCGTCGTCGCCGGTGAGCGTGGCCGTGGATCAATCGTCGGGCACGACGACCGGTCAGCCGCTCAAGGTCACGCTGACCTATTCGTATAGCGGCGTGGGACTCGGCACGATCGTCAGTCAACTGGTGGGCGCAGTGCCCATCACCGCCATCACCACGATGAACTACGAATAGAGACGCACAACCGGCAGGTGGCCACTGCCCGGCGCAATCCACACGCGATGGAGGTTCACATGAAACCCGGAACAAATCGTAGGCCGGCGCTGAACCGGCAACGCGGCGCGGTAGCCGTGATGACCGCGCTGTGCCTGACCGTGCTGATCGGCACGACTGCGCTCGCGGTCGACCTGGGCCGTGCGTGGGTCGTGCGTAACGAACTGCAGAACGCGGCCGACGCGGCGGCGCTTGCCGGCGCTGGAGCGCTCGGGCCGAACTACACGAGCCCGAACTGGACCCAGGCGGAAGTGAAGGCCCAGTCCGCGATCACGCTGAACCGGACGGAAGGCACGCCACTGCTGACGGCCCAGGTTCAAAGCGGCTACTGGAACGTAACGGGCACGCCCGCCGGCTTGCAGTTGCTGCCTGTCCCGTCGCCCGGCGCCTACGACAAACCCGCCGTGCGAGTGACGGTAAGCCGCGCGGCCGGGCAGAACGGCGGACCGCTCCCGCTCGTGCTGGCGCCGATCATCGGCATCAACACAATGCCGATCAGCGCGACGGCGGTGGCGGTCATCTCGGCGCCAGGCTATGCCGCGCCCGGCGCCCTCTTTCCGGCAGCCATTTCCAAGTGCCTGTACGCGGCCTACTGGAATGCAGCGACGGGACAGCCGGTGAACGATCCCGCAACCGGGCGGCCCCAGGAGTTCAAGATAGGATCGACTTACCAGTATCCGGGCTGCGCGGCGGGCGTGGGCTCCGGGCAATGGACATCGTTTCAGTACAACGTTCAGGACGTCACCTCGATCCGCAATCTGATCGCCAACGGCAATCCGCTGCCGCTCAATATCGGCGATACCACATGGATTCAATCCGGCGTGAAGAACACGATTTACAACTCGGTGCCCGCGCCCGCCGATGTCCTGCTGCCCGTCGTCAACTCGCTCGATACGGGCAGCCCGGTGCCGGTCGTCGCGTTCGCGCCTTTTCATATCGACGGTTCGATGAACGGCAGCAACCCGTACATTTACGGCCATTTCATCGCAGGCTACAAGGCGCCGTCGGCTAGCGGGGGGTCCGGCGCCGCGACGTATTACGGCGCCGTCACAGCGCCGAGTCTCGCCAACTAACGAACTGCGCCAAGCCTCGCTCGCCGCGAATCCACCTGCCGGGAACGTTCGCTGCGACTGTATAGCCAGGCGCCCGCCATCGCGGGGACACACGTCGTCCGCTAGACGGGCGCCGGTTATTTTTTTCAACGCTTCACGTAACCCTTTCACGCGACGCCTTGACGCGGGGGTTGCAGTGGACTTCGCGGAACGGAAAGAGCGGCAGGCATTGCGCGACCGCGACCGGGAGTCCCCAACGGCAGGAGTAGCGACATGCAAAACGCGGAAAACAATCCCACTCAGAAACAGCAGAACGAAATGGCCGCAAAGAGTCCGGTGCATACCCCCGCAACCGGAACGGCTTCTCCAGACGCTCAGACGCAAGCGAAAGAGTTCGGCAGTTCGAGCAACGCCGGCGCGGCCGAGCCGACCGGACGCAAGGACAACGCGCAAAACCTGCCGCCCATCGATCTCGACGCGGTGACCGTCGACTCGCCTGACCCGGTGCAGCGAGCGAGCAGCCGCACTGTCTCGGTGGATGCGGCCAACACGGCGTCGACCGATAACACCGTGGACACCGACGGCAAAGGTCTTGAAGCAAAGCGGGGGTTGTCGCCGTGGCACGACAATGTGATCTCGTCGAACGCGACGCTCGAAAACAACGTTCCCGCGCCCGCAACGGGCTTGGGCGGCATAGAAAGCCGCGCCGGCGGAAATATGCCGCTCGTTGCGGCGCGCGACGGCTGGCAGGTGTCGTATCGCGGCACCGTCTACATCGAGCAAAGGAACGGCTCATTGGCAGAACACGTCATACAGTTCGACGCCCCCAGCGCAAGCGGCAACAAGCCCACGTAAACTGCGCTAACCGGCGCGGCTGCGCAAGGCATGGGGCTTGCGCAGCGTCTTCGCCGGACCGTGGCACGCCTTCCTCCCCGGAAGGAACTGCCTGTCGCCTGCCGGCGCACCAGTTCGGAAGTGCACCATGGAACTCGTCGATCGGAGCGATCGGAGTCGCGCTAGCCGCGTGCGCGGGCGGCGGCGCTCGCGCGTGTTATCCCGCTACGCGGGTCGGCCGGTTCGTCTAATCTGGCGCTACGTGGCGCGCCACAAAGTGGCCCACGTCATCATGCTCGTCAGCGTCGTGGCCGCGGTTGGGTTCGCACTCGCGTCGCAATACGGCATCCGCAATCTGATCGACGCGCTGCCGCGCGGACGCGCGCATCCCCAGACGGTCGTGTACGCGTTTGCCGTGCTCGTCGTCCTCATTCTCGCGGACAACCTGATGTGGCGCGTCGCCGGCTGGGTCGCGGCTCGCGCATTCGTGCGCGTCACGGGCGACATCCGCCAGGACATGTTCGAGTATCTGACGGGACATGCACCATCGTTTTTCGCGGACAAACAACCGGGCGTTTTGTCGAGCCGCGTGTCGGCCACGGCGAACGCGGTGTACGTGATCGAAAATACGGTTGCATGGACCGCGTTGCCGCCGACGCTGACCGTGATCGGCGCGATCGTGATGGTGGCGACCGTGAGCCTTCCGATGAGCGCCGCGCTCGTCGCCGTTTCTGCGGCCCTCACCGGGTGTCTGTTCTGGCTCGCGCGCAAGGGCACGTCGCGGCACGAGGCGTTCGCGAGCCAGGCCGCCTCGGTAGACGGCGAACTGGTCGACGTGATCGGCAACATGGGGCTCGTGCGCGCGTTCGGCGCGGTGCACGCGGAGCTACGGCGCTTCGACGGCCACCTCGAAGCCGAGGCGGTTACGCGCAAGCGCAGTCTGCTGTACCTGGAGAAGCTGCGCATCCTGCATGCGCTGGCCACCGTGGTGCTGTCGGCGGGCGTGCTCGGCTGGACCATCTGGCTCTGGACGCAAGGCAGAGCGAGCACCGGCGACGTGGTCCTCGTCGGCTCCTTGGGCTTTTCGATTCTGCATGGTTCGCGCGACGTCGCGGTCGCGTTCGTCGATTTGACGCAGCACGTGGCGCGCCTCGCGGAAGCATCGCAAACCTTGCTGACGCCCTATTCGATGCCCGAAGCGCCCAAAGCAATGCCGTTGGCGGTGCGTGAGGCGACGGTCGATTTCGACAATGTCTCGTTCGCTTATCTGGGCCGCAGGCCGGTATTGAACGAGTTGACGCTGCACATTCAGGCAGGGGAACGCGTGGGACTGGTCGGGCCGTCCGGCGCGGGAAAGTCGACCGTGCTCGCGCTGCTTCAGCACTTCTACGAGCCGGCCGCCGGATGCGTACGCATTTCCGGCCAGGACATCTCGCAAGTGACGCTGGAAAGCCTGCAAGCGGCGATCTCGGTCGTGCCGCAAGACGTCACGCTACTTCATCGCTCGTTGCTCGACAACATTCGCTATGGCTGTCCCGATGCAAGCGAAGCCGACGTGAAGCGCGCATGTGAAGACGCCAGCTGCATGGATTTCATCGGGGCATTGCCGGACGGCTTGAACACGATAGCAGGCGACCGCGGCGCAAAGCTTTCCGGCGGACAGCGCCAGCGCATAGCGATTGCCCGCGCGATCCTGAAGGACTCGCCGATACTTCTGCTCGACGAGGCAACTTCCGCGCTCGACACCGCTTCGGAAATCGTCATTCAAGCGGCGCTCGAACGCCTCATGCAGAATCGGACGGTGATTGCGATTGCGCATCGGCTGTCGACGTTGCAGTCGTTCGACCGGATCATCGTGATGCATCGCGGCCGCGTCGTTCAGGAAGGCACGCCTGCGCAACTTGCCAAAGTGCCGGGCATCTATCGCGACACGCTCGCGCGCCGCGGCCGGCGCACCCCCGCGCCTACGCTCAACTGAGCCGCCTTCCCATGCTGCCGCATGAAAGGAGTACGCGGCAAACGCTAGCCGTCCACGCGCTCGCCTGCTGTTCTGATCAACTCGATCAGACGCTTTGCGGGCATCCGGTAACAGGTCTGCTGCTGAACGCCCCATTCGGAGCGCTCCGTTTCGACCAGCAAAACGAACTCGCCGTCCGGGCTCGCCTCCAGATGCTGCATATTGAGCATTTCCTCACCGGCAATATCTGTTTCCTTCCCGAGCGTCATGACACCTTTCGCGCCACATCCCATGCCACGCCTCCATGCCGTTGCCGCCAGCGATCGCGGGTCCGCTTCGTCGCCTGCATCGGTCCAGCAAAGCACGTACCGGCAAAGCAGTCACGGACGATTGACGGATAATCGGGGCTGCGTCTGCGCGCTTGCTGCGTTGCGCCAGACGGGTTCATGGTTTACCGCACTACTGTGCTTGCCCTCGTATGGCCAGCATCGGAAACACTTCACAACCGACACTCAAAAGACTTCACCATGCGCATACCACCCGTCAAAGCCATCATCGCTTTCGAGAGCGTGGCCCGAACTGGGAGCGTCAATCGTGCGTCGGAAGAGCTTGGGCTGACTGCATCTGCGGTGAGTCATCAGATCAGCAATCTGGAATCGATCGTCGGCCAGGCGCTCTTCTACCGCTCGGGCCGGGGCCTCGTGCTTACGCCGACAGGCGAGCGCTATCTGTCGGACGTCACCGGTTCTCTTGCGGACCTGAGCCGCGCGACCGAACGCGCGTCGAGCCGCACCGAGGTCGACATTCTGCGCGTGCATTCGAGCCCCAGCTTCGGGTTGATGTGGCTGCTGCCGCGGCTCGCATCGTTTCAGGAAGCGAACGGGGACATTCAACTGAACCTCGCATGCTCGTACGAAGATGTGTCGTTCACGAGCGGCTTTTACGACATCGACATACGTCACGGTTATGCGAACTGGCGCGATCTCGAAGTGCGGACGCTGCGCAACGAGTTCATCGCGCCGCTTGCGTCGCCGGCATATTTGCAGAGCCACCCGGTCAAGACGCCGGAAGATCTGCTGGCCCATCGTCTGATCTACTCGGAGACGCCGCTTGTTCAGTGGAAGCAATGGTTCGGGCGCACCGGTGTCTCCGCCGCGCACAAGACGTTCGACTTCTCTTTCGACCGCTCGTACATGTCGCTCGAAACGGCGGCGCTCGGGCTCGGCATCGCGCTCGAAAGTCTGATGCTCGCGTCGGTGCGGATCAAGGAAGGCGCGCTCGTGCCGGTGTTCGATCACTCGCATGCGGTCGAGGTCGGCGCGCATCATCTGGTGTGTCCGCCGCAGAATGCGGAATTGCCACGGGTTGCGCGATTCATCGCGTGGATCGACCGGGAAATCGGCCATAGGGAACGTGCGGCTTAGAAACACCGGCAGATCGACACCAGGGTATTCCAGCACCCTCCTCATTCAGCGGATTGCTCCGCAGGCCGCAAACCGCGGCGCAGCAAGCGTCGCGTCCGCGATCACGAACACCTGAAAATTTCTCAAGCATAGTTGAGCCGTACTGCGTTGATGCGACGCGCAGCGTGCCGGACACTTGCTCCATCACATCAACATTCAGGAGACAAGTGATGCTGCTCGAGAACAAGGTGGTTATCGTCACGGGCGCGGCCTCCCCGCGTGGAATCGGCAAGGCGACTGCGAAGGCACTGGCTGCCCAGGGCGCGCGCGTCGTGATTCTGGATCTGCGCGAAGAAGACGCGAAAGCCGCCGCCGCCGATCTCGGCGCGGCACACCTCGGCCTCGCTTGCGACGTCACCGACAAATCCGCATGCGTGCAAGCCGCAACCGCCACGCTCGAACGTTATGGCCGCATAGACGGCCTCATCAACAACGCCGGCATCACGCAGCCAGTGCGCACGCTGGACATTAGCGCCGAGGGCTTCGACGCCATCGTCGACGTGAATCTGCGCGGCACGCTCTACATGTCGCAAGCCGTATTGCCGGCGATGAGGGAGCAGAAGCACGGCAGCATCGTGTGCATGTCGTCCGTGTCGGCGCAACGCGGCGGCGGCATTTTCGGCGGCCCGCATTACAGCGCGGCGAAAGCCGGTGTGCTCGGTCTCGCGCGAGCGATGGCCCGCGAATTCGGTCCCGACAGCATCCGCATCAACTCGATCACGCCGGGCCTGATCCAGACCGACATCACCGGCGACAAGCTGACTGCGGAGATGCGCGTGGACGTCATCAAAGGCATTCCGCTCGGCCGGCTCGGCGATGCCGCAGATGTCGCGAACGCGTGCCTCTTTCTCGTGAGCGATCTCTCGACGTATCTGACGGGCGTCACGCTCGACGTGAACGGCGGCATGCTCATTCATTGACGACCGCGCCCGCCTGCGAGGCGGCGCTGTGTTCCTGGCACCCGGGCGAACCCGGGGCCCATGGAAGGAGACAAACATGAAATCGAAATACACGGCTTCGCCTATCGACGGCGATGTGTTGGCACACTCAGACGCGACGAGTTTCGAGTCGCGCACCTACGCCAAAGTAAGCCGCAGGCTGATTCCATTTCTGATGCTGTGCTATCTCGGCGCGTATCTGGATCGAGTCAACGTCGGCTTTGCCAAGCTGCAAATGCTCAACGATCTGCGCTTTAGCGAGACCGTCTACGGCATGGGCGCGGGCATCTTCTTTCTCGGTTACTTTCTGTTCGAGGTGCCGAGCAATCTCGTGCTTCATCGTGTCGGCGCGCGCAAGTGGCTCGCGCGAATCATGCTGACATGGGCGGTGATTTCGGCGTCGTTCGTCTTCGTGAAGTCGCCCACCGCCTTCTATGTATTGCGCTTCCTGCTCGGCGTTGCAGAAGCGGGCTTTGCGCCGGGCGTGATTCTTTATCTGACGTACTGGTTTCCCGCTGCTCGCCGCGCCAAGGCGTTGTCGCTCTTTTTCATGGCGATTCCGCTCGCGGGCATGGTCGGCGGTCCGCTGTCGGGCTGGATCATGCATTCGCTGCACGGCGCGATGAACATGGCCGGCTGGAAGTGGCTCTTCATGCTCGAAGCGCTGCCGTCGCTCGTGCTTGGCATCGCGATTCTTCTGTATCTCGACGACGGCATCGCCAAAGCGAAATGGCTCACCGAGTCGGAG
The DNA here is from genome assembly GCF_032806925.1 of Paraburkholderia kirstenboschensis. Classification (NCBI taxonomy): domain Bacteria; kingdom Pseudomonadati; phylum Pseudomonadota; class Betaproteobacteria; order Burkholderiales; family Burkholderiaceae; genus Paraburkholderia; species Paraburkholderia kirstenboschensis. Next base: position 843,118 of record NZ_CP136512.1, read on the forward strand.
AAGAATCTGCTGGCACGCAATGTCGCCGGCGATAACGCACACACCACTGCCCATATTTCGATTCGCTCGTTCATCGGCGACCGCCGCTTGTGGCTGATGGCCGCGATCTATTTCTGCGTCGTGCTGGGCCAATACGGGTTGACTTTCTGGCTGCCGACGATCATCCGTAAATCAGGTGTCGCCGATCCGCTGTGGGTGGGCGTGTTCACCGCGATTCCTTATCTCTGCGCGATCGTCGCGTTGCCGCTGGTCGGCATGAGCGCGGACCGCCGACGCGAACGCAGACTTCACCTGGCCATTCCGATGCTGATCGCGGCAGCGGGCTTTGCGGTCCTGCCTACGCTCGGCAGCGTGCCGGCGTCGATCGTGTGTTTGAGCGTTGCGGCTGCGGGCATTCTCGCGTCGTCGTCGCAGTTCTGGTCGCTGCCGACGGCGCTGCTCGGCGGCATGTCGGCCGCAGCCGGCATCGCGGCTGTGAACTGCTTCGCCAATCTTGCAGGCTTCTTCTCGCCCGCAATAGTGGGCTGGCTCAACGACATGACAGGCCGTTCAACAGCGGGACTGATCTTCATCTCGGTTGCAGTGACGCTCGGCGCATGCCTGGTCTTTCTGGTGCCCGCGAAATCCGTGAACCGCTGACCTTTTCCAACCTTTTACAACCTTTTCCAACTATTCCGACTGATCTCAGGAGACGACATGAACAGTCCATCCAATGCGTCGACGGCATCGCTTGCCGAGCACGCTTACCGCATCCGCAGAAACGCGCTGTTAATGGGCGAAGTGCAGGGCCAGGGTTATATCGGGCAAGCGCTCGACATCGCCGATGTGCTGGCAGTCGCGTACTTCGGCGCAATGCACTACCGCCCGGAAGATCCCGAGTGGGAAGAGCGCGACCGCTTCCTGCTCTCCAACGGACACTACGCAATCGCGCTGTACGCGGCGCTGCTCGAAGCAGGCATTCTGCCCGCCGAAGAACTGGAGACCTACGGCAGCGACGACAGCCGTCTGCCCATGTCCGGCATGGCGAGCTACACGCCCGGCATGGAGATGTCCGGCGGCTCGCTCGGACACGGGCTGACGATTGCGGTCGGCCGGTGTCTCGGACTCAAGCGCAAGGGCTCGAAGTCGTTCGTGTACACGCTGTTTTCAGACGGCGAACTCGACGAAGGCGCGATCTGGGAAGGCATCATGTCCGCGAGCCACTGGAAGCTCGACAACCTGATCGCCATTGTAGACGTGAATAACCAGCAGGCCGACGGACCGTCGACGCAGATCATGGCGTTCGAACCACTAGTCGACAAGCTCGAAGCATTCGGGTGGTTCACGCAACGTGTGGACGGCAACGATATCGGCGCCGTGGCCGCCGCGTTCGATGCGGCCCGCAAGCATCCCGGCAAAGAGCCGCGCATGATCGTCGCCGATACACGCATGGGTTGCGGCGTACCGTTCCTCGAAGCGCGCGAGAAGAACCACTTTATCCGCGTCGATGCGCACGAATGGCAATTGGCGCTCGAAGCACTGGAAGCAGGGAGACAAGCATGAGTAACGCAACCATGAGCAAACCGCGCCTGAAGACCTCGGCGATGATCGCGTCCATTGCGGGCGAAGGCCAGCTCACGCGCTCGGCGCCTTTCGGTCACGCGCTCGTCGAATTGGCTCGACAGAAGACCAATGTTGTCGGCATGACGGCCGATCTCGGCAAATACACGGACCTGCATATCTTCGCGAAGGAATTCCCCGAACGCTATTACCAGATGGGCATGGCCGAGCAATTGCTGATGGGCGCAGCGGCGGGCCTCGCGCACGAAGGCGCACAACCGTTCGTCACCACCTACGCGGTGTTCGCGACGCGTCGTGCGTATGACTTCATGCATCAGGCCATTGCCGAAGACAACCTCGATGTGAAGATAGTCTGCGCGTTGCCCGGGCTCACCACGGGTTACGGTCCAAGCCACCAGGCCGCGGAAGACCTCGCGTTGATGCGCGCCATGCCGAACATGACCGTTATCGATCCGTGCGATGCGCTCGATATCGAACAGATGGTGCCCGCCATTGCCGCACACAACGGCCCTGTGTATGCGCGTCTTTTGCGCGGCAACGTGCCTGCGGTGCTGGATGAATACGACTACACGTTCGAGCTCGGCAAGGCAAAGATGCTGCGCGACGGCGCGGAGGTACTCGTCATCTCGTCGGGCATCATGACCATGCGTGCGCTCGAAGTCGCGAAAGCACTGGAGCGCGACAACATTGGCGTGGGCGTGCTGCACGTGCCGACCATCAAGCCGCTCGACACGCAGACGATCGTGCGCGAAGCGAAGCGTTCCGGCAGGCTCGTCGTGGTGGCGGAGAACCATACGACGATCGGCGGTCTAGGCGAAGCCATTGCGGCCGAACTGATGCGCGCCGGCGTGTCGTGCCCGTTCAGGCAGGTGGCGCTTCCCGATGCATTCCTCGCTGCGGGCGCACTGCCGACGCTGCACGACCGCTATGGTATTTCGACGTCCGCGATGATCGAGTCGATCAAGGGCTGGCTCGGTTAGGTCCGCGCATTGCGGATTCCATTACCTGGGAGGTAATCGACGCACCTCCGGGCGAGGGCAATCATACGCAGCATGCAAGTTCCGATTTCTTCATGCATGAAGGAGTGACCATGACTGCGTATGCGATTGCCCATTTGCACGAGGTTCAAATGTGCGCCGAGATTGTCGAGTACCTCGAGGGTATCGACGCAACCCTTGCGCCGTTCGGCGGCCGATTCATCGTACACGGCGCACAGCCGCACGTCGTGGAAGGCGAATGGCACGGCGACCTGATCGCGATTGCATTTCCCGACCTTCCGACGGCGCGCGCCTGGTATGCGTCGGACGCCTATCGGCGCATTCTGCCGTTGCGTATGCGGCATGCTCGCGGAGCGGTAATTCTCGTGGAAGGCGTGGACGAGAATCACAAAGCAACCGACATCCTGCGTTGAATCCCGCGTTCAATCCTGCCGATACTGCGATACGCCGCGATGCGGCGCGGCCCACCTCGCGGTCCGGCTCCTGGGCACTCCGAAGCGCACGGAGTCCACAACCGTCATAATGCGATCATTCGAAGCCACCTATTCGCGCCACAATGATCGACCCTCAAGCCCAAGCAAGCTCCTCGCCCCGCCTCACCAGCCTGTCGCACGGCGGCGGGTGCGGCTGCAAGATCGCCCCCGGCCTGCTCGCCGGCCTGCTCAAACGCAGCGCGCCGCTGCCGTTCTTCCCGGACCTGCTCGTCGGCAACGATACCGCCGACGACGCCGCCGTGTACAAGCTGAACGACGAGCAGGCGATCGTCGCGACCACAGACTTCTTCATGCCGATCGTCGACGATCCGTTCGACTTCGGCCGCATTGCCGCGACCAACGCCCTCTCCGACGTCTATGCAATGGGCGGCAAACCGCTGATGGCGCTCGCCATCGTCGGAATGCCGATCAACGTGTTGCCGCACGACGTGATTGCGGCAGTGCTCAAAGGCGGCGAGTCGGTGTGCGCCGACGCCGGCATTCCGCTCGCGGGCGGTCATTCGATCGACTCGGTCGAGCCGATCTACGGTCTCGTCGCAATCGGCGTGGTCGATCCGCGGCGCGTGAAGCGCAACGCGGGCGCGCAGGCCGGCGACGTGCTGATTCTCGGCAAACCGCTCGGCGTTGGCGTGCTTTCGGCCGCGCTGAAGAAAGACCGGCTCGACGCGAACGGCTACGCCGCCATGATCGGCGCGACGACCAAGCTAAACCGGCCGGGCGCGGAACTCGCCGGGCTCGACGGCGTGCATGCGCTCACCGACATCACGGGCTTCGGCCTGCTCGGCCATACGCTGGAACTGGCGCGCGGCTCGAAGCTCACCGCGCGCGTGCGTTACGCCGACCTGCCGTGGCTGCCGGGCGTCGTCGAATTTGCTGAAGCCGGCGTTTTCACCGGCGCCTCCGGGCGCAATTGGGATGCTTACGGCAAAGATATTTCGTTGCCCGCGACATTGCAGCCGAGCGCGCGCACCTTGCTCACGGACCCGCAAACCTCGGGCGGCCTGCTGGTTTCGTGTTCGCCCGAGTCTGTGGACGACGTGCTAGCGCTCTTTCACGCCGACGGTTTCGGCGACGCTCGCGTGATCGGCGAAATGGTTGCAGGCGAAGGGCGCGTCGAAGTGATCTGAAAGAAGCCGGCGGCTGGCAAGGCGCCGTGAAAGGTTGCAGAAAGCTGCGCCCAGCCGCCACTCGCGCCGCATGCGATAATTTCGGTCTATCAGCACCGCTTTGTCCGCTTTTCCTCCGTACGCCCTTGAAAAACCTACTCGTCAGCCTCGATCAAGCCGGTGATTTCGATGAAATCATCGACGTACGCACGCCTCTCGAGTTTGCCGAGGACCATATTCCGGGCGCGATGAACGCGCCGGTGCTGAGCAACGAGGAACGGGTGCTGGTCGGCACGATGTACAAGCAGGTGTCGCCGTTCGAAGCCACGAAGGTCGGCGCGGCGCTGGTGGCTCGCAACATCGCGCTTCATCTGGAAACGACGTTCGCCGACCGGCCGCGCAACTGGCGGCCGCTGATTTATTGCTGGCGCGGCGGCAAACGCTCGGGCTCCGTCACGTCGCTCTTCAACATGATCGGCTGGCCCGCGCGTCAGCTCGACGGCGGCTACAAGACCTATCGGCGCGCAACCGTCGAGGCGCTCACCACTCTGCCGACCCACTTCCGTTACGTCGCACTGGTCGGTCCGACCGGCAGCGGCAAGACGCGGCTCCTCGCCGCGCTCCACGAAGCAGGTGCGCAGACGCTGGACCTCGAAGCGCTCGCCGCGCATCGCGGCTCGCTGCTCGGCGCGTGGGCGGGCGTCGCGCAGCCGTCGCAAAAGGGCTTTGACACGTTGCTCGTGAGCGCGCTGCGCAGCTTCGATCCCGCGCGCCCGGTGTTCGTGGAAGCGGAGAGCCGTCGCATCGGCGCAATCACGCTGCCGCTCGCTCTGCTCGACACGTTTCATCGCGGCGAGTGTGTGGAAGTGGCGGCGAGCCGCGAAGACCGCTCGGCGTTTCTGCTTCACGACTACGCGCAACTGTTCGACGATCCCGAGTCGCTGAAGGCGCAACTGGAACGTTTGATCGGCTTGCATAGCCGCGAGCGCGTCGCCGGTTGGCAAAAACTCGTCGACGAAAACCGGCGCGCCGAACTCGCAAACGAGTTGATCGAACTGCACTACGATCCCGCGTACGCGCGCAGCAGCCATCAGCATTTCACGCAACTGCCGCAGGCGCTGCAAATCCAGTTCCGGCCGAACGACGCAGACGTCGTCGATCAGGCTAAAGCGCTTCTCGCGCAACTCGATAAGCGCTCAGTCGCGCTAGTCTGACCCAACCTCAACGTTAAGAACAACATGCAATCAACCCTTCGGCAACCCCGCGTCGCGCTTGGCTGGATCGTATTCCTCGCGATCGCCGTCGTCGGACTCTTCTATGTGAAGTGGTTTCCGTATTACAACCGCGCGTTCGTCGCCGCGAGCCAGCATTCGATCGGCAAGTCAATCCTGATGGGCACGTCGGCGAGTGCGCCAGCGGCGTCGTGGCAGTCCGCAATCGACTACGCGCTGGCCTACGGCAAGGCCATCTGGCAGGCAATGGTGCTGGGTCTGTTGCTCGGCTCCGCGGTGCAGGCGCTGATTCCGCCGCAATGGGTCGCACGCGCCCTCGGTCGCAGCGACTTCAGCAGCGTCGTGAAAGGCGGCCTGATGTCGTTGCCCGGCATGATGTGCACCTGCTGCGCAGCGCCGGTGGTGGCGGGCCTGCGCGCGCGGCAGGCGGCGCCCGGCGCGGCAATCGCATTCTGGCTCGGCAATACGGCACTCAATCCCGCCACGCTGATCTTCATGGGTTTCGTACTCGGCTGGCAGTGGATGGGCTTGCGGCTCGCTCTCGGCCTCGTGATGGTGTTCGGCCTCGGCTACCTAGTGAACCGCATGGTGACGCCGAAGGAAGCCGAGGCGTCGCGCGAAGCCATCGCGCAACTGGTCGCGACGGATGAACCGGGTACTGCATTCACGCGCTGGGTCAAGATACTCGGCACGATGACGCTGCGTCTCGTGCCCGAATACATCGTGCTGGTGCTGATTCTCGGCGCGGCGCGCGCGTGGCTCTTTCCGCACATCGGTCCGGATATCGACAACAGCGTGCTGTGGATCGTCGCGCTGTCCATCGCCGGCACGCTGTTCGTGATTCCGACGGCGGGCGAAGTGCCGATCATTCAAGCGATGCTGTCTTTCGGCATGGCAGCCGGCCCTGCCGGCGCGCTGCTAATGACGCTGCCGCTTGTCAGCGTCCCGTCTATGGCGATGCTCGGGCGCTCGTTCCCGAAGCGCGTTCTGAGCGTCGTCGCGTTGGCCGTGGTGGTCTGCGGCGTGGTGAGCGGCCTGGTCGCCGCGTCCCTGGGGTTCCGATGAAAAAGCTTGCAGTGTTTACGCTCGCGTCGTGGACGGCTGCGGCGCTTCTCTACTTCGGCCAGCACTCGGTGGCGCTGATCGCGGTGACCGGAGTGCTCGTGCTGGCGAGCTTCGACCTGCTTCGTCCTTGAGGCCGGCTTAACAACGCGTGCTAGCGGCCTGCATATACACGGCCGCCTCACACCGCGTCTAGTAGCGCTAACGTGCCGTTGCTGCTTCGAGTGTCGTGCGACGGCGGGCGCCGACCAAAGCCGCGATGCCCGTGCCAACTCCCAACGTCAGAAGACATGCAGTAGGCACCAGCATCGGCGCAATCTGGCTATGCGCCGCTTTGCCGACATAAGGCATCAGATTCTGCCCCGCGAAGCCGCCGAGATTGCCGATTGCATTGATCGCCGCGACGCTCGCCGCGGCGCGTGCGCCCGAGAAAAACCGCGGCGGCAGCGACCAGAAGCACGGATACAGTAACGGAATGCATGCCCCGCCCAGGCATAGCGCCGCAAAGCGCAGCGTTGCTGTGGGCAGCACGAGGCTGGACGCGAAGCCCACCACGCCAACGCCTGCAACGATGCTCATCGCCCTCAAGACCACGCGCTCACGCTTGAGCTTGCCGGGAAGCCACAACAGAAGCAGCGTGGCGAGTGCCCACGGAATCATGTTGAGCACGCCATTGAGCGACGACGACACGCCGTCGCTCTTCAACAGCGTCGGCATCCAGTAGGTCACGCCGTAGAGCGACGTGGACATCAGCATATAGGTCAGCGCGAACATCAGCACCTTCGGGTCGAGCAGCGCGGCCCACGGATGCGTCGCCTTGGCATTGTCCGATGCCTCGCGCTTGAGCGCGGCGAGTACCACGTCCTTTTCCTGTTGCGAGAGGAACGGTGCTTCGCTTACCGAATTCGGCAGGTACTTCAGCGCCACGAATGCGATCACCACGGCCGGCAGACCGGTCGCGATAAACACCCACTGCCAGCCGGCAAATCCCCATGTGCCGCCCAGCGTGAGCAACAGGCCGCCGATCAGTGAGCCGAGCATATTGGCCAGCGAACTGCCGAGCGTGAAGAAGCCCAGCACCTTTGTGCGATAGCTCTGCGGAAACCACTGCGTGAGGTAATAGATCACGCCCGGATAGAACCCGGCTTCAGCGACGCCCAATGCAAAGCGGAACGAATAGAACACCGGCAGCGAACGGGCAAACGCCATCAGAACCGTCACGATGCCCCACGTCATCATGATGCGGGCGAGCCACGCACGCGCGCCGAAACGATGCAGCGCGAGCGTGCTCGGCACCTCGAACAGCAGATAGCCGATGAAAAACAGCGACGCGCCCAATCCATACGACGCTTCGGTCATGCCGAGGTCGTGCACCATCTCCAACTTGGCGAAGCCGACGTTCTGGCGGTCGATGAACGAAATCAGGAACATGACGATGAGCAGCGGCATTAACCGCCACGCCATCTTTTTCATGACCTGCTGCTCGAATGCTAGTTGTGTTGACATGGTTTCTCCGCTTGCCCGACTGCTCGGCAATAAAATTGATACAGTCATATATATGATTGTATGAATCGCAGATGAGCGCCATGGGGTGATACCCGCATGGCAGGCAGAGCCGCGCTGAGTCGGAGCCGAGTTCGTCTGAAGAAGGCGAGCTAACGCAGGTCTAGCGGATTTCGACCTGGTACTGGAATGTATCGGCCGCACCGCGCGTGCTACGCCATTCAAATGGCGTGCCGGCGAAGTCGGAGGCGACGCGGTGAACGAGAATCACCGGGCTGCCGGTTTTGATGCCGAGCAGTGAAGCCGTTTCGGCGGTAGCCTGTTCTACGCGGAGAATTTCAGTGGCCGAGGCCACCATCTGCTTGCAGAGCCGTTCGTAGAGCGGGTACAGCAGGTCTTCGAACTTGTCGAGCGGCAACGTGGCAAGCGCTTCGAAACGCGCGCGCGGCAGCCATATTTCCTCCGACAGCACCGCCCGCCCTTCGATCATTCGCACACGCGACAGATGAATGGCCTTCTCCGACGCCTTCATCCCCAGCGCGTTGCGAATCTCTTCATCGGGCTTCACCACCTCGCGCTTCAGGACGCGCGCGGTGGGGCGCACCGGCTGGCCGTCGCGCGAGACAAAGCGGAAAAAGCGGAACAGCGACGAGTCGAAGCGCGGCCGCCGCACGAACGTGCCTTTGCCTTGAGTGCGAGTGAGCACGCCGTCGCTGACCAGCAGGTCGATCGCCTTGCGCACGGTGCCGGTCGAAACGTTGTAAAACTGGCCCAGTTCGGCCTCGGTGGCGATGGCCTCTTCGGGCGCCCATTCGCCGGCGGCAATGCGGCTCACCAGATCATCGCGCAATTGCTGATAACGGGGCAGCCGGTCGTCCGGCCTGGACACGAAAGACGCCGTATTCATGGATTCATACAGTTATGCAGAGGAGTAACTACTGTACCGCATTGGATCGATCGAAAGCGAGCAAGGGTTATTACCCAATGACCGGGCGTCCGATTGCGCGCAAGATTCATACAGTCATATATATGAATCGAGAAACATCAGGACGAACGGACGGAGATGGCTATGTTCAAGTGGTACAGGGAGGGTACGCCTGTCGAGCGCAATACCTTCTGGGGTTGTTTCGCGGGATGGGGTCTGGACGCGCTCGACGTGCAGATGTTCACGCTCGCCATTCCGGCGATCATCGCGGCGTATGGCATCGACCACACGCAGGCGGGCGCGATCAGCGGTGTCACCCTGGTCTCGTCGGCGCTAGGCGGCTGGATTGCTGGCGCGCTGTCGGACCGCTTCGGCCGCGTGCGCACCTTGCAGATGACGATTCTCTGGTTCGCCGGCTTCACCTTCCTGTGCGCATTCGCGCAGAATTTCCCGCAACTGTTGGTGCTTAAAGCGCTGCAAGGCTTTGGATTCGGCGGCGAGTGGGCTGCCGGTGCTGTCCTGATGGCGGAGACGATCCGCACCGAACATCGCGGCAAGGCAATGGGCGCGGTGCAAAGCGCGTGGGCCGTGGGTTGGGGTGCCGCGGTGCTGGTCTACGCAGCGGTATTCTCATGGCTGCCCGCCGACACCGCCTGGCGCGTGATGTTCGCAGTCGGCCTGCTGCCCGCCGGCCTCGTGCTGTTCGTGCGGCGCAATCTGAAAGAGCCGGTGCGCATCGAGCCCGTCGGCGCGAGCGTCGGTCCCAAGGTCTCAGCGTTCGGTCAGATCCTGCAAGTGTTTCAGCCTCGCGTGCTGCGAACCACGATCGTCGGTGCGGTGCTCGGCACCGGCGCTCACGGCGGTTACTACGCGATCATGACGTGGCTGCCCACGTTTCTCGCGAAGGAACGGCATCTGTCGGTGTTGAATACCGGTGGTTACCTTGCCGTCGTGATCGTCGCGTTCTGGTGCGGTTGCATGCTGAGCGCGTATCTGCTCGATCGGATCGGCCGGCGTCGTAACATCGCGTTGTTCGCTTTCTGCTGCATCGTCACCGTGCTCGCATACGTCATGCTGCCGTTGACGAATATGCAGATGCTCGTGCTCGGCTTCCCGCTCGGACTCTTCGCCGCCGGCATTCCGGCGAGCCTTGGCCCGCTCTTCAACGAACTGTACCCCGCCGACATGCGTGGCACCGGCGTCGGCTTCTGCTACAACTTCGGGCGCATTGCATCCGCAGGCTTTCCGGTTCTGGTCGGCTACATGAGCCATTCAATGTCGCTCGGCGCGGCCATCGGCATCGACGCAGCCGTTGCCTATGGGCTTGCGATGATCGCTGTATTGCTGCTTCCGGAAACGCGCGGCAAGCGTCTGCGTGATGTCGCGCCGGAGCAGGCCGCGAATGCCACCGACGCTGCCGACGCAGCGCGCCTCAACCTGAACTCTCCGCGTAGTTGAATATGAACGCATATGCATCCTCACCCACGTTTGCAAAGGGTGGCGTCGACACCCACGCGCACGTTTTCGAGCAAGGCTTGCCGCTGACCGGCGAGCGCCGCTACGCGCCCGCCTACGACGCAACGCTCGACGACTATCTGCCGCTACTGAACGCGCATGGAATAACGCATGCGGTGCTCGTGCAGCCGAGCTTTCTCGGCACCGACAATCGCTATCTGTTGCAAGCGTTGTCCGCGGACACCGAGCGTTTGCGCGGCGTTGCTGTCGTTGCACCGGACATAAGCGCGAATGACCTGGCCGACCTGCACAGGCGCGGCGTGACGGGAATTCGCCTCAACCTTATGGAGCAGACGCTGCCGGATTTGCGCGCACAACCGTGGACGTCGCTGCTGGACAACATTGCGCGACTGGATTGGCATGTCGAGTTGCACAGAAACGCAGTCGATCTGGAGCCGCTGATCGACCAGCTTCTGAAGCGCGGCGTGCGAGTCGTCGTCGATCATTTCGGCCGGCCGGATCCGGCCTTGGGCACACAGGACCCGGGTTTCAAAGCGCTGCTCGGCTTTGGCAAGACGGGGCGCGTGTGGGTGAAGGTGTCGGGCGCATATCGCTGTGCCGCGACGGGCTCGCCGTTCGTGGCGGATGCTACGCAGCAATTGATCGAGCAGTTCGGTCCGGACCGTTTGATGTGGGGCAGCGACTGGCCGCACACGCAATACGAATCGGTGACGAGTTATGGTGACGCCTTGTCGGCGCTGCTCGACGCCGGTCTCGATTCGACCGCTCTCGGCGCGATTTTGCGCACCACTGCTCGTTCGTTCTATGGATTCGACGTTGAGCCTGTCGTGAATGCGTCCGCAACGACGGCTGCCATGCAACGCGCGACGTACTGAATGCGTGGAGAAGAAAAGCGAGGAATTGAAGCGACTGTTTTGACAGGACAGTGGACGAAAGCGGAACCGCTTTCGTCCACCTCACTGATGCGTTGGTAGGCTCGATTGGATTCGAACCAACGACCCCCACCATGTCAAGGTGGTGCTCTAACCAACTGAGCTACGAGCCTGTAGAGGCGCGAATTATAGAGAGTCTCTCGAAACTGCACAAGAGCCAGACGGCATTCGTGTTGTCGACGCTCGCGCCACTCATTGCGACGCCTTCCATTCGGCGTATGCATCGAGTGGGAAGACTGGGCGCCTGACATTCCGGAAAGCGAACAGGCCATAGTCGGAACTCGTCACGCCGCGGCTATCGCACTCCACGAGCCCGGCGGAGATCGGCACGAAAACCGGACGGCAATACATGCGCGATTTGAGCAGAAGGAAGCGCGCGCGACGCGGGTCGATACCCACGCTTTCGAACACGCCGAGGTCCCACGGCTCATGCGTGTGCTCGGTCACGACCAGTTTCACCGTGCCGGTATCGAGAACCGCGGCGCGTCCCATGTGAGCCCGCTGCCCGGTGTAAGTCGGCCCGCTGATCACATACTCGCCGTCGGTCAAGGCTCGCACCACACCGGTCATCGCAACGGGCGCGCGCGGCGTCACCGCACTGCTTGCAACCTTGTTGCCGATCGTGACGGTCACCGAGCTGCCGACACCCGCGGCCATCAATGCGGCCACCGCTTGCGGATCGCACAAAGGCCCAGTGACGATGCCTTCCAGATTCTGCCGGAGCGCCTCTTCGAGCAGATCCATTGTGTCGCACGTGCCGCCCGACATGCAGTTGTCGCCATGATCCAGCAGCAGCACCGGCTTGTCGGCGTCTTTTGCGAGAGCGGCGGCTTGCGCAACCGATTCCGCGAGCGGCGCGCTGCGATAGACGAACTCTTCGCGCTCATTCCAGATTTGCTGCGCAATACGCTCGGCCACCGCTTCCGCTTGCGCGCGCTCGCCATTGCCGACTACCACGACGCTGATACACGGCGCAGCGATATCCGCGAGCGAAAAACCGGACAACACCGAGACCGCGAGCATGCCGTCGGCCTCGGCCGCGCGCGCGGCGTCGACGGCACGCTTCATCGCGCCTTCAGCGGTCGCGCTGCGCAGCGTGTGCGTGAGCAGTGGCGGCTGACGCCAGGCGATGACCGGCCTCGCCTCGCCATGTATGAGAGCAAACAGCAGACGCGCGGCGTGCGCACCGGTTTCATACATATCGACGTGCGGATAAGTCTTGAAGCTGACGATCACGTCCGCGTTGTCGATCATTTTCTGCGTGACGTTGCCGTGTAAATCGAGCGCGACGGCAATCGGGGCATTGGGCAACGCGGCGCGCACGCGTTCGAGGAGATCGCCTTCGCCGTCGTTCGAATTCTCCGCGACCATTGCGCCGTGCAGATCCAGCATCACGGCATCGCATCCGCTCGCGGCTGCAAGAATTGCGTCGCAGATTGCGTTATATGCGGCCGCTTCGACCGGCCCGCTCGGATTGGCCGCCGCCGACACCGGCGTAACGATCTGCGCGCCTTCGCGCGCAGCGGCGTCGATGAACGCGGCCATCGCGGTCTGCATGCCATTGTTGTCGTTGAACGCGTCGTCGTTGAAACTCGGGCCGGCGTTCGCACCGTTCTGGCCGAAAGCGGACAACGGGGTAGGCACCGGCGAGAACGTGTTGGTCTCGTGATTCATCCGCGCAATGAGGATTTTCATACGCTCGAACCCTCCGACATGGGCGCTGTCTGCACAGTTTGCGCCGCTCTCAACATCGCATGCAACAGCACGTTGCAGCCGGCTTCCAGATGATCCGCGCGCGCGTCCTCGATTTCGTTGTGGCTGATGCCGTCCTTGCAGGGTACGAAGATCATTGCGGCATGCGCCACGCGCGCGAGGTACACGGCGTCGTGGCCGGCACCGCTGATCACGTCCATCGACGAAAGGCCCAGCATGTCCGCGCCTTGTTTGACGGCGGCCACCAGTTCCGCCGCGAACGGTTGCGGCGCGAAGTACACGACCGGCTCTATATCAACCGCGATGCCCGTTTTCTCGCCCGCAACCGCGCAGGCTTCGCGCAGCGCGCTATCCATTGCGGTCAGCGTGGTGTCGTCGGCGGCGCGCAGGTCGACCGTCAATTTGACGCGGCCCGGAATCACGTTGCGCGAGTTCGGATGCACGTCGACCCAGCCCACTGTGCCGCGCCCATGCGGCGCATGGTCGAGCGCGATACGGTTCACGGCGTGAATGAGATCGGCGGCAACGAGCAGCGCATCGCGGCGCAATTCCATCGGCGTCGGTCCGGCGTGCCCTTCCATGCCGTGCACGGTCACGTCGTACCAGCGTTGACCGAGTGCGCCTTGCACGATGCCGATGGTTTTATCGTTTGCTTCCAGCACCGGACCCTGCTCGATATGGGCTTCGAAATACGCGCCAACGGTATGCGGTTTCGTGTTTTCGCCAACGTAGCCGATTGCGCTCAGCGCGTCTCGCACGGAGACGCCTTCCCGGTCCCGCTGCGCAAGCGCATGTTCGAGTGTGAAAGCGCCTGCAAACACACCTGAGCCCATCATCACGGGAACGAAGCGCGAGCCTTCCTCGTTGGTCCAGACCGCGACTTCGAGCGGCGCCAGCGTTGTAACGTTCGCATCGGCCAGCGTGCGCAGCACCTCTATGCCGGCGAGCACGCCGTAGTTGCCGTCGAACTTGCCGCCGGTCGGCTGCGTGTCGATGTGGCTGCCGGTCATCACGGGCGGCAGGTCGTCGCGCAAACCGGCGCGGCGCGCAAAGATGTTGCCGATTGCGTCGACGCGAACTGTGCAGCCAATTTCTTTCGCCCAACTAACGACTAGATCGCGCGCGATGCGATCCAGTTCGGTTAGCGCTAGCCGACAGACGCCGCCCTTCTCGGTCGCGCCAATCTTCGCGAGCTGCATGAGACTGTTCCAAAGCCGTTCGCCGTCGACACGCAGACTACTAACTGTTTCGGTGGGCTGAGATTCATGAACTTGCATCAGTGCTTCCTCATAGTGAAGTCGGCGCGGACTCAGACAACGCCGACGCCCAGATAGCGGTCCTTGATCGAGTCGTCGGCGGCGAACGACGCGTTGTCGCCCGAATAAACGATCACGCCCTGTTCGATGATGTAGTGACGGTCCGCGAGTTGCGTGCAGACTTCGAGATTCTGCTCGACGAGCAGGATCGCCACACCCGCCTCGCGAATGAGTTTGAGCTGCGCGACGATTTCTTCGACGATCACCGGGGCGAGACCTTCCACCGGTTCATCGAGCATCAGAAGACGCGGATGATTCATCAGCGCACGGCCAATCGCGAGCATCTGCTGTTCGCCGCCGGACAGCTGTCCTCCGCCGTTCGTGCGCCGCTCTTTCAGCCGCGGAAAAATACGGTAGATGTCGTCGAGTTGCCAGGGCGAGTCTTTGCGCGCGCCGAGCCGCAAGTTTTCTTCCACGGTGAGCAACCGAAAAATGCCGCGGTGTTCGGGCACGAAGCACACGCCGCGCGAGGCGATCTTATGCGGCTGCAGGCCGCTTATGGTCGCACCGTTGAACGTCACGCTGCCGTTCTTCGGCGCGACCACGCCCGCGATCGCCTTGAGCGTAGTGGATTTGCCTGCGCCGTTGCGACCGAGCAGCGTGACCGTCTCACCTTCCGCGATCTGCAACGAAACGCCTTGCAGGATGTGACTCTTGCCGTAGAAGCCGTGAATCTGCTGCACGTCGAGAATCATGCGCGGCCTCCAGTGATCATGTTGCCGAGATAGGCGCTGCGCACGCGCTCGTCGCCGCGAATTTCGTCGGGCCGCCCTTCCACCAGCACGCGCCCTTGTTGCATGACGGTGATGGTGTCCGAGATGTCCATCACGATGCCCATGTTGTGCTCGATCAGGACGACGGTGTAGTCCTCGCGTAAGCCGCGAATCAGTTGCTTCATATCGTCGAGATCGTCGATACCCATGCCCGACGTCGGCTCGTCGAGAAAGATCGCCTTGGGACGTGCCGCGAGTGCCATGCCGAGTTCGAGCCGCCGTTGCTGACCATGCGACAGAGCGCCGGCTGGAACTTTGCTGAAGCGCTGCAACGCGAGGCGTTCGAGCACGCCGTCGACGGTATCGGTGTGGGCCAGTGCGCCGCGCGGCGGCGACCATGCATTGAGCGCACGCACAGAATCGACACCTTGCGCCGCCAGCCGCAAGTTTTCCTGCACGCTCAGATTGGCGAACAGACTCGTCACCTGGAACGATCTCGCGACGCCGCGACGCACACGCTTGTGATCGGGCTCGCGCGTTACGTCGTGTCCGTCGAACACAATCGTTCCCGCGGTGATCGGCAGAGTGCCGGTGAGCACATGGAAGAGCGTGGTCTTGCCCGCGCCATTCGGACCGATTACCGAGTGCACGGTGCGCGGCATGATGCGCAGGTTGACGTCGGAGAGCGCCGTGAATTTGCCGTAGCGTTTCACTACGCCGCTTGCGTTCAGAATCGCCTCGGTCATACGCGCTCCTTTGCGGTGTCGTCGGCTGCTGTGTCTGCATCGGCTTCCTGATTGCGGCGCAGTGCTTGCCAGATGCGCTCGCCGACTCCCCATAGACCGCGCTGCATATAGAGGCTCACCGCCATCAGCACGATGCCGAGCAACAGCAGCCAGCGCGGCCACAATGTTGAAAGCCAGTCGGCGAACAGCACATAAAAAGCGGCGCCCAACACGGACGCGAAGAGGTTGCCGGTGCCGCCGATCACGGTCATCACGAGGATCATCTCGCTCGTGTGGTAGTCGATGTTGGAAAGTGGCGCGATACCGGTCATCAACGCATGCAATGCGCCCGCGAGTCCGGTCACCGCACCGGAGACCACGAACGCCATCAGCTTGAAACGCTTGACGTCGTAGCCGACGGCGGCGGCACGTGCTTCGTTGTCGCGGATTGCGAGCAGCGTGCGGCCGAATACGGAGTGCGAGACGCGCATCAGCAGCCAGAACACGACGAGGAAAAGTACCGCGACGAATCCGTAGTACTGCCACGGGGAAGCGAGCGGAATCAGCTCTTTGCCGAGCAACCCGAGCGCCGGCCGCGGAATGTCGAGCAGTCCGTTGTCGCCGCCGGTCACGTCTGGCGTGGTGTAGGCGAGGAAGTAGAACAGTTGTCCGAATGCGAGCGTCAGCATTACGAAGTACGTGCCGCGCTGCCTGATCGAAAACCATCCGACAATTGCGGCCGCTATCGCACCGATCGCGATTGCCGCAAGCAGCGCGACAGGCACCGGCAAAGCGGCCTTGGTCAGCACGAGTCCAGCGCTATAGCTGCCGAGTCCGAAGAAGATGCCCTGCCCGAACGACAGCAGTCCCGTGTGACCGAGCAGAAGATTGCAGCCCAATGCAGCGAGCGCGAACACGAGCACTTCTGTTGCGAGCGAGCCGGAGCGCAACGTCAGCGGCAAGATGCACACGACGAGCAGCGCGAGCAACAGGAACCGATAGCGATGCAGCGCGCGTCGCAAAGCGGGCTGCGATGCGCGCGGAGCCGCTTTCGTGGCAGCGGATTTAGAAGTATCGATCACGCGGCTCTCCCGAGTAGGCCATTGGGCCGCAGCAGAAGAACGGCCGCCATCGCGACGTAGATCATCAAGCGCGCGCCCTCGGGCCACAGCGTGCTCATGACGCTTTGCACGATACCCACCAACAGGCCGCCGACCAGCGCGCCGAGAAAATTGCCCATGCCGCCCACCACCACGACGACGAACGCGACACCGAGCGCCTCTATGCCCATGAAAGGGTCGACGCCGCGAATCGGCGCGGCGAGCACGCCGGCGAGCGCGGCGGTTGCGGCCCCGAGCGCGAACACGAGGCTGAACACGCGCAACACGTTGATGCCAAGCAGTGAGACCATCTCCGTCGATTCGCTGCCGGCGCGCACCGCGCTGCCAAGACGCGTGCCCTCGAGCACCCACCAGAGCAACGCCGCGAGCACCGCAGTGAAGCCGATCACGAACAGGCGGTACTTGGGATAAACAAAGCTGCCCCACATCACCACGCCGTTCAGCATGTCAGGAACGGCCACGTTGTCACCGAGCGGCCCCCACACGAGGATCGCGCATTCCTGCACGACGAGCGCGAGGCCTACCGTCACGAGAATATGGAACTCGTGCTGCTGCGCGTAGACGTGCCGCAAGATCAGCTTTTCGACGACCCATGCCAACGCGCCGACCGCAATCGGCACTACGATCAGCGCCGTCCAGAAGCTCATCGACCACTGCATCGCCTGATAGCAGAAGTAGGCGCCGAGCAGATAGAAGGCGCCGTGCGCGAAGTTCACGAAGCGCAAGAGGCCGAACACGATCGACAAGCCGACCGCGAGCAGGAAATACAGCATCCCGACCCCGATGCCGTTGACGATCTGCAGGAGATAAACGTTCATGGCGTCCGTGTGAGGAATTGGCGAAACTTCACTGCGTGTGCGTGCGTTCGTGCGTACGCATGCGTTCTTGCGTTCCCATGCGTTCTTGCGTTCGCATGTGTACGTGCTGCGGTGCGCGCGGCACCGCGACGCGCCAGCGAATCAAGCCAGCTTGCAACCGGTCTTCTCGAGCGGCAGGAACGATTGTCCCGAACTAACGATATCCGCGTAGTCGTCGGCGTTTTTCATCTTGTTCTTCGCCTTGCCCTTCAACAGATAATAGTTCTTCAGTACCTGATGATCGCCCTTGCGAACATCTTCAGGCCCTGTCAAACCATCGTATTTCATGCCCTCGAGCGCGGCGACCACTTTCTTCGGGTCGACGTTGCCGGCCTTCACGATGCCGTCCAGCAGAATCTTCGTGCAGATGTACGAGCCCGCCAGGCTGTAGTTCGGATTCGTCTTGAAGGCCGCCTGCGTGCGTTTGACGAGATCGCGGTTGAGCGGCGAGTCGATTGCGTGCCAATACTGCGCACCGAAATACACGCCGTCGCACAAGTCCGCACCGAGCGATTCGAACTGCTCGAGACCGGAAGCCCATGCGAGCAGAATCGTGCAGTTGTTCTTCATGCCGAAGCTCACCGCCTGGCGCAGCGTGTCGGAAGATTGCGAACCGAAGTTGAGGATCAGCAACACGTCTGGCTTGGCGGCGACTGCGTTCGTCAGATAACCGCTGAACTCTTTTTCGTTCAGCGAGTGGTAACTGTTGCCCACGTGCTCGATGCCCTTCTCCTTGAAGACGGCTTTCGCGGCGGACAACAGGCCGTCGCCGAACACGTATTGCGGCGTGATCGTGTACCAGCGTTTGGCCTTCGGCATCATCTGGATCAGCGGACGCACCGTCTGTTCGATTGCGCCATACGTGGGTACGGACCAGCGGAAGGTCGCATCGTTGCAGTCTTTCCCTGTGATTTCGTCCGCACCGGCCGTGGTGATGAAGATGCCCCCGGCTTTCTGGACTTCCTTGCCCATCGCCAATGATTCGGAGGACAAAATACCGCCTGCAAAGAACCGTGCGTTCTTCTGTTGCGCGATTTCCTGAACGCGGCGCACTGCTGTTGCCGGCTTGCCTTCCGTATCGAGCACCGAATAGGCGAGTGGTTCGCCGAGCACCTTGCCATATTGTTCGATGGCGAGCTTCATACCGAGGTCTGCATACTTCCCGTTGGCGGCGAACGCGCCCGACATCGGCACCGGACAAGCGAATTGCACGCTGCCTGCCTGTGCGAAGGCGCTGCGCGCGGCGAGCGACCCCAACGTGCCCGGAACGGCCGACAACGCGGCCAGCTTCAACATATTTCGGCGATTCAAAATGACGCTCCTTGGAAGAGACACGCACTGAACGACTGCGAAAGCTTGCTGGCCACGGTGAAGTTTTCACCACGTCGACTTTGTTCTATTTATCATGATAAATAGGTTGGATCTGATCGTAGGTACAATAAATTCCAGTGTCAATAAGGCAAAATTCCTGGGTGGCAGCGAGGCGGCTTTCCTCGCGCCGCGCTGGGCGCCGGCGGAACGCCGATGGTGCAGTACACAAATGGGAGCATTGAAGATGGCCATGGATCGAACCAAGGCTGGCGCCGCGATCGAGATCAAGCAACAAAAGCGCGGCGACCTGGTCGCGGAAGAAATCAAGCGGCTGATCACGGAAAAGGACCTGAAGCCGGGCGGTCGCTTGCCACGCGAGGTCGAGTTGCAGCAGCTTTTCTCGGTGAGCAAGAGCACGATCCGCGAGGCGCTGAAGTCGCTCGAGGTGCAAGGGCTCATCAAGGTGACGACCGGGCCTGGCGGCGGCGGCATGGTGGTGGAGGTGCCGCTCGATCGGACATTGCAGCTTTTGCAGAACTATCTGTTCTTCAAGGACGTTTCGATCGACGACATTTACACCGTGCGCAAATTGCTCGAGCCGGAATTGGCGGCAGGCGCGGTCCCGCACCTGACAGAGCAGGATTTCGAAGCGCTGGAGGCGAGCATTGCTTGCTGCGATCGGCCGGCTTCGGCGCACGGCGGCCAGGACATCGTCCGGCAGCGCCAGGAGGACGTGAACTTCCACGACATTCTGGCGGCGGCTAACCCGAATCCGTTCCTTCGTTTCAGTTGCGAGTTGATCAACGAGATGATCCGGCAGCTCATCGAGTTTCGTAACGATACGCCGCAGGCCGAGCACGAGCGGTTCGGACAGGCCAACGTCAAGATCCATAAGGCGATCACAAAAGCGGCGCGTGAGCGTGATGTCGACAAGGTGCGCGAGCTGATGACGGTCCATATGACCGAGGCGCCGCGTTATGTGAAACGGATGAAGGGGAAGCTGCGCGGGCGGCTTATTCTCGATTCGGAGATCCGTCGGCGGGTGCGGGCGCGAAGTGTTGGTCCGGTGGATGTCGAGCCTGATGGGGTTGGTGGCGGGGGTTGATGGGGGGTGGCGTGGGGGGTGGCCTGGCTGCCTCGGTTGCGTCGGCTGACTGGTTAGTTGCTTGGGTTGCGTGGTTACCTGGGTTGCGTGGTTACCTGGATTGCCTGGATTGCCTGGATTGCGTGGGGTGCGTGGGGTGCGTGGGTTGCGTGGGTTGCGTGGGTTGCGTGGTTGCGTGGTTGCGTGGTTGCGTGGGTGCCTGGGGGTGCGTGGGTGCCTGGGGGTGCGTGGCGTTATGTCGACGAAGGGATGAGCGGTTCGCATGCAAGGCGGAGTCGACACCCGTGATACAGGTTCGCGACGAGTGGCGGTTAACGCGGCTTCGCTCAGTGGCGAGCGCTGGCAACGAGCTTGACGACGCGCTTGGTCGCGTCCTGTCGTGGACGCCGCTAATGGGATTGGTAGGCGCCAGCGGCGGTGACGCCAATGTGAACGACGCGGTTAGTCGAGGACGTCGGCCCGCAGAGGGTGCGTTGCCGGCTAGCGGCCGCAACAGCGATTGGTCGCGTCAGGAACGTTGATTCCACCTTCGGCTTCTCGACACGCATTTGTCTTTGGGCTGGCGGCGGTGTCGTCTGGAGGAGTCGACGGCTAACGGCGAGAGGGCTCAACCTTTTAACGCGCGCGCCGTTATTGCATCTGCACAGCACAATCATTGGATCTTCATGGCACAACCTATTCCGTTTTCCCGAAACGCCGGCGCGGCACGCGCCCGGCATGCCAAGGCGATGCTACTGCCCATGGCACGGCAAACCGCCGACGATCTCGCGTTGCGCGCGCATCTGGCGCTAGACGTGTTGCGCCGAGGCGACGGCGGGATAGGTGATGCTCAGACGCTGACGCAAGTGATGCTGCTGACGGGTTTTCTGGCCGAATCGGGTTTTGGTTCAGCGACTGGCGAGCAACTCGGCGCGGCCGAGCGCGAGATAGCCAAGGTATTCGACACCGGACGAGATACCGGACGATGGTCACTGGATGAAAGCGGATTCACGCTGTTTGCGCAGATCGCCACCAACTACGATCAGCAATTGCACCGCGCTCCGCTTTGGGCAGTCACCGAGGTCAGCGAACGGCTGGACCGTTTTACCGCGGGGCTGCCGTATCAATTTGCGACGCGCAAGAGGGCTTAATTGTCACCTTTGGTTGCTCGATTCAAACGGATACCGCTGTGGGTACGCTGCCACGCGGCATTCCAGACCCGGCTGCGGAAATTCACGACGTAGTGATCTAGCGCCGGAAACGCCGTTGCAGTTCTGCACTGCGGCGGCAAGGAGATTGGGCCGTCCGGGCGCTAGTGTCCGGGCCGCGTGAACGCGCGTAAACGCAGAAACCCCACCCTTTTAGGGGTGGGGTTTCTGATGCTGCTGGGGAGCCTGACGATTACCTACTTTCACACGGGCAATCCGCACTATCATCGGCGTGGAGTCGTTTCACGGTCCTGTTCGGGATGGGAAGGGGTGGTACCGACTCGCTATGGTCATCAGGCATGACGGGTTGCCGTACTGCCGGTGGGGCAGTACAGCCAATCGGGGAAGAAGTAGTTCTGATGAGTCAACATCAGGTGAGGCGGGTTGTGTTGTTTCAGGCACAACACTGAATCCCAACCGTGTGTGCTGCGACCTCCTGGGGAGGTTCAGCGCATCCCCTTCGGGGATCGGACCCGCGTAAGCGCTCAAGGCGCTAACGTGGGTCGAGACACACCTGTTATAGGATCAAGCCTTACGGGCAATTAGTATCAGTTAGCTGAGCACATTACTGCGCTTACACACCTGACCTATCAACGTCCTGGTCTTGAACGACCCTTCAAGGGGCTCGAAGCCCCGGGGATATCTCATCTTAAGGCGAGTTTCCCGCTTAGATGCTTTCAGCGGTTATCTCTTCCGAACATAGCTACCCGGCGATGCCACTGGCGTGACAACCGGTACACCAGAGGTTCGTCCACTCCGGTCCTCTCGTACTAGGAGCAGCCCCCTTCAAATATCCAGCGCCCACGGCAGATAGGGACCAAACTGTCTCACGACGTTTTAAACCCAGCTCACGTACCTCTTTAAATGGCGAACAGCCATACCCTTGGGACCGGCTACAGCCCCAGGATGAGATGAGCCGACATCGAGGTGCCAAACACCGCCGTCGATATGAACTCTTGGGCGGTATCAGCCTGTTATCCCCAGAGTACCTTTTATCCGTTGAGCGATGGCCCTTCCATACAGAACCACCGGATCACTATGACCTGCTTTCGCACCTGCTCGACTTGTCGGTCTCGCAGTTAAGCACGCTTATGCCATTGCACTATCAGCACGATTTCCGACCGTACCTAGCGTACCTTCGTACTCCTCCGTTACACTTTGGGAGGAGACCGCCCCAGTCAAACTGCCTACCATGCACTGTCCCCGATCCGGATTACGGACCAAGGTTAGAACCTCAAACAGATCAGGGTGGTATTTCAAGGATGGCTCCACGCAAACTGGCGTTCACGCTTCACAGCCTCCCACCTATCCTACACAGACCGGTTCAAAGTCCAATGCAAAGCTACAGTAAAGGTTCATGGGGTCTTTCCGTCTAGCCGCGGGGAGATTGCATCATCACAAACACTTCAACTTCGCTGAGTCTCGGGAGGAGACAGTGTGGCCATCGTTACGCCATTCGTGCAGGTCGGAACTTACCCGACAAGGAATTTCGCTACCTTAGGACCGTTATAGTTACGGCCGCCGTTTACCGGGACTTCAATCAGGAGCTTGCACCCCATCATTTAATCTTCCGGCACCGGGCAGGCGTCACACCCTATACGTCCACTTTCGTGTTTGCAGAGTGCTGTGTTTTTATTAAACAGTCGCAGCCACCAGTTTATTGCAACCCCTTCACCCTTCGCCCGCAGGGGCGTCAAGCTACAGGGGCGTACCTTATCCCGAAGTTACGGTACCAATTTGCCGAGTTCCTTCTCCCGAGTTCTCTCAAGCGCCTTAGAATACTCATCTCGCCCACCTGTGTCGGTTTGCGGTACGGTCCTGTTAAACTGAAGCTTAGAGGCTTTTCTTGGAACCACTTCCGATTGCTTCTTCACCGAAGTGAATGGCCTCGCACCCTTGAATTCCGCGCCCGGATTTGCCTGAGCGCCTTCTCCAATGCAAGGACCGGGACTTCCAACACCCGGACAACCTTCCGCGATCCGTCCCCCCATCGCATTTAACAATGGTGCAGGAATATTAACCTGCTTCCCATCAGCTACGCATTTCTGCCTCGCCTTAGGGGCCGACTCACCCTACGCCGATGAACGTTGCGTAGGAAACCTTGGGCTTACGGCGAGGGGGCCTTTCACCCCCTTTATCGCTACTCATGTCAGCATTCGCACTTCCGATACCTCCAGCACACTTTCCAGTGCACCTTCGCAGGCTTACGGAACGCTCTCCTACCATGCACATAAATGTGCATCCGCAGCTTCGGTATATGGCTTAGCCCCGTTACATCTTCCGCGCAGGACGACTCGATCAGTGAGCTATTACGCTTTCTTTAAAGGATGGCTGCTTCTAAGCCAACCTCCTGACTGTTTTAGCCTTCCCACTTCGTTTCCCACTTAGCCATATTTGGGGACCTTAGCTGGCGGTCTGGGTTGTTTCCCTCTTGACACCGGACGTTAGCACCCGATGTCTGTCTCCCGTGATTGCACTCTTCGGTATTCGGAGTTTGCTATGGCGTAGTAATCCGCAATGGACCCCACAACCATGACAGTGCTCTACCCCCGAAGGTGATACACGAGGCACTACCTAAATAGTTTTCGGAGAGAACCAGCTATTTCCAGGTTTGTTTAGCCTTTCACCCCTATCCACAGCTCATCCCCTAACTTTTCAACGTTAGTGGGTTCGGACCTCCAGTACGTGTTACCGCACCTTCATCCTGGCCATGGATAGATCACCTGGTTTCGGGTCTACACCCAGCGACTGAACGCCCTGTTCGGACTCGCTTTCGCTACGCCTGCCCTAATCGGTTAAGCTTGCCACTGAATGTAAGTCGCTGACCCATTATACAAAAGGTACGCCGTCACCCCCTTGCGAAGGCTCCGACTGTTTGTATGCATGCGGTTTCAGGATCTGTTTCACTCCCCTCCCGGGGTTCTTTTCGCCTTTCCCTCACGGTACTGGTTCACTATCGGTCGATCACGAGTATTTAGCCTTGGAGGATGGTCCCCCCATCTTCAGACAGGATTTCACGTGTCCCGCCCTACTTGTCGTACACCTAGTTCTTTCCAGCTGTTTTCGTCTACAGGGCTATCACCTGCTATGGCGGCACTTTCCAGAGCCTTCGACTAACAGCAAGAATAAAGAGTACAGGCTGGTCCCATTTCGCTCGCCACTACTCTGGGAATCTCGGTTGATTTCTTTTCCTGCGGTTACTTAGATGTTTCAGTTCACCGCGTTCGCTTCACGTAGCCTATGTATTCAGCTACGGATACCTCAAAAGAGGTGGGTTTCCCCATTCGGACATCTTCGGATCAAAGCTCGTTTGCCAGCTCCCCGAAGCTTTTCGCAGGCTACCGCGTCCTTCATCGCCTGTGATCGCCAAGGCATCCACCACATGCACTTGTTCGCTTGACCCTATAACGGGTGTGTCTCTCCCGATGCGAGTTGGCGCTTTAGCGCCTACTCCCATCCGATCCCCGCAGGGGATGGAACCTTCACTGGGA
Source organism: Paraburkholderia kirstenboschensis (assembly GCF_032806925.1). Taxonomy (NCBI): domain Bacteria; kingdom Pseudomonadati; phylum Pseudomonadota; class Betaproteobacteria; order Burkholderiales; family Burkholderiaceae; genus Paraburkholderia; species Paraburkholderia kirstenboschensis. Next base: position 867,945 of record NZ_CP136512.1, read on the forward strand.
AGGCCGGGCAGCTTGCACAACCGTTACAGGTTGAGTATTCGTGTTGCGCCGTATTCCAAAGCAATCTTTCGATCACTTAAAAAATACATTGATACAATCACAACCCTGATTCACCTACTCATGTACCCATCTCCAGGTACACTTTCGTGAATCTCTTTACTACTTCTTCCTGATTGTTAAAGAACGTTCAGCCGATCGCACGGTTGCTATAACCATGCATCTTTCTGACTGGCTCAATCGCCAATGCACAACGCTCTGGGTCTTTCACACAGAACGCTACGCATTGAGGATTGGTGGAGGATGACGGGATCGAACCGACGACCCCCTGCTTGCAAAGCAGGTGCTCTCCCAGCTGAGCTAATCCCCCAGTCATACAGATATCCCAGAGGTTTTTAGACGGTCAGCTCACCAGACAAGACAGTGGTGGGTCTGGATGGATTCGAACCATCGACCCCCGCCTTATCAAGACGGTGCTCTAACCGACTGAGCTACAGACCCCTGAGTCTGTCTGCGTTTCTTCACTACTACAGCCGATAAGCGTGAGCGCTCAACACCTTGACGCGTCTAGCTCGAGAAAGGAGGTGATCCAGCCGCACCTTCCGATACGGCTACCTTGTTACGACTTCACCCCAGTCATGAATCCCACCGTGGTAAGCGCCCTCCTTCGCAGGTTAGGCTACCTACTTCTGGTGAAACCCACTCCCATGGTGTGACGGGCGGTGTGTACAAGACCCGGGAACGTATTCACCGCGGCATGCTGATCCGCGATTACTAGCGATTCCAGCTTCACGCACTCGAGTTGCAGAGTGCGATCCGGACTACGATCGGTTTTCTGGGATTGGCTCCCCCTCGCGGGTTGGCGACCCTCTGTTCCGACCATTGTATGACGTGTGAAGCCCTACCCATAAGGGCCATGAGGACTTGACGTCATCCCCACCTTCCTCCGGTTTGTCACCGGCAGTCTCCCTGGAGTGCTCTTGCGTAGCAACTAGGGACAAGGGTTGCGCTCGTTGCGGGACTTAACCCAACATCTCACGACACGAGCTGACGACAGCCATGCAGCACCTGTGTTATGGCTCCCTTTCGGGCACTCCCACCTCTCAGCAGGATTCCATACATGTCAAGGGTAGGTAAGGTTTTTCGCGTTGCATCGAATTAATCCACATCATCCACCGCTTGTGCGGGTCCCCGTCAATTCCTTTGAGTTTTAATCTTGCGACCGTACTCCCCAGGCGGTCAACTTCACGCGTTAGCTACGTTACCAAGTCAATGAAGACCCGACAACTAGTTGACATCGTTTAGGGCGTGGACTACCAGGGTATCTAATCCTGTTTGCTCCCCACGCTTTCGTGCATGAGCGTCAGTATTGGCCCAGGGGGCTGCCTTCGCCATCGGTATTCCTCCACATCTCTACGCATTTCACTGCTACACGTGGAATTCTACCCCCCTCTGCCATACTCTAGCCCGCCAGTCACAAATGCAGTTCCCAGGTTAAGCCCGGGGATTTCACATCTGTCTTAGCGAACCGCCTGCGCACGCTTTACGCCCAGTAATTCCGATTAACGCTTGCACCCTACGTATTACCGCGGCTGCTGGCACGTAGTTAGCCGGTGCTTATTCTTCCGGTACCGTCATCCTCCCAGGGTATTAACCCAGAAGTTTTCTTTCCGGACAAAAGTGCTTTACAACCCGAAGGCCTTCTTCACACACGCGGCATTGCTGGATCAGGCTTGCGCCCATTGTCCAAAATTCCCCACTGCTGCCTCCCGTAGGAGTCTGGGCCGTGTCTCAGTCCCAGTGTGGCTGGTCGTCCTCTCAGACCAGCTACAGATCGTCGCCTTGGTAGGCCTTTACCCCACCAACTAGCTAATCTGCCATCGGCCGCCCCTGTAGCGCGAGGTCCCGAAGGATCCCCCGCTTTCCTCCGCAGAGCGTATGCGGTATTAATCCGGCTTTCGCCGGGCTATCCCCCACTACAGGACACGTTCCGATGTATTACTCACCCGTTCGCCACTCGCCACCAGGATTGCTCCCGTGCTGCCGTTCGACTTGCATGTGTAAGGCATGCCGCCAGCGTTCAATCTGAGCCAGGATCAAACTCTTCAGTTCAAACCTGTTACTGTTTTCGGGCTCTTTCGAACCCGGTCGCTCACTCAACGTACTGACGAAGTGTTCAACCATCTTTCAACGGCCAAACCTTCCTTTCATTACTGTGTGAGACTTGATACTTTCGCTTTAACGCCCCACCCCACGCAATACTCCGCAAAGGCAGGACTCGCGTCGCGCATCAAGCGCCCACACTTATCGGCTGTTAGTTTTTAAAGATCGGTACGCTTCACGCTGCGCTGCCCTTACCACCACCACCCGGCACCGCTTCGTTCTGCGTCGCTGCATCAGCAGCAGAGAAACGAGATTATGGAGAGCGAGTAACGGGTCGTCAACCCCCTTCGGCGAATTTTCTTTCGCAGAAGCGCCAATCGGCGCGAAAAGCGTTCGCCGTACATATAGTGGGCCTTCATTCTGCAGAGGAACGCAGTCGTGCGAACACGAACGAGTTGGTCTATAGTCGGGAGTCTGCCGTCGCGAGAGAACCGCTCGTTGTTGCATCAAACTTTTTTCACGCCGCTCCGCGCCCCCTGGCGGACAGTGAGCGGACCTACGGCAACAGCGTGCGACGAATTGCTGCGCACAATGCGCGCGAAGGCGCAAGCTCGTATATAATGCGAGCCGCGCGAATTTCGCATTTCTATCGGCCCGCTCAGAGCGGGCTCATCTTTTTGCTCCCCAGAGCACACAGCCATATAACCGCGTTGAGTCACTCAGGTGATGTTGAGCCATGCTCGAAACGCCTGACGGTCGCGTCTTGCGTCTCATAGCGAAGCCTCTCGAGGAGAATACGTGAACCCTTTTGATCGCGAAGATTCGCAACACGAAACCGCAGCCTACACGAAAGCTCCGTCGGGCCGTACGCCCAAGGGCAAAGGCGCGGGCAAAGCGATCCCCGTGGCGGCCGAACTGCCGCCGCAGCAAGCCGAAGAACGTCAGCGCCAGATGCGGGCGCTGATCCAGCTGGGTAAGGAGCAAGGCTACCTGACCCACGCGCAGATCAATGACCACCTGCCCGATAATTTCGCGCAAACGGCGGCGATCGACAGCATCGTCAGCGCGTTCAACGACATGGGCGTGCAGGTCTACGAGCAGGCCCCAGACGCGGAAACGCTGCTGCTGAATTCGAACGCCCCGGCAGTCGTTTCGGACGATCAGGCGGACGAAGAAACCGAAGTCGCGCTGTCGACAGTGGACTCCGAGTTCGGCCGCACGACCGACCCCGTGCGCATGTACATGCGCGAAATGGGCGCGACCGAGCTGCTGACGCGCGCGGGCGAAATCGCGATTGCGAAGCGCATCGAAGACGGCCTGCATGAAATGGTGCAGGCCATCGCCGCATGCCCGCTCGCAATTTCTGCGATCCTGGCAAGCGCCCAGCAGGTTGCGGACGGCGAACTGCGAATCGACGAACTGGTCGACGGCCTCAACGAAGACAACATCGCGGCGGAAGAAGAGACCGTGAGCGCCGAAGCGACAGCCGACGTGGACTCGGACGCGGAAGAAGACGACGACAGCGATAGCGACGACGACGTCGGTCCGGCCGATTCGTCGGCAGCAGACGAAGCGCGCCTGAAGCAGCTCACGAGCGACTGCCTCGAGATCTTCGCGCAAGTCGGCATTCTGTACGACCAGATGAACGCGTCGCACACTCGCGGCGACGTCAGCTCCAAGGCGTATCAGCGGGCGCGCGAGGAAATTCAGCAGCACCTCGCAAAAATCCGCTTCACCGCGCGCACCATCGACCGTCTGTGCGGCGACGTGCAGCATCAGGTCGCGCAAGTCCGCGCGATCGAACGCAACATTCTGCAGATCGTCGTGACGAAGAGCGGCATGCCGCGCGAGAAGTTCATCGAATCGTTCGCGGGTCATGAAGCCGACCTCGGCTGGACCGAGCGCGCAGCACGCGGCACGACGTCGTACGGCGCCGCGCTCGAGCGTCATCTGCCGGCAATTCAGTCTGAACAGCAAAAGCTGATCGATATTGAAGCCACCGTCTCGCTGCCGCTCAAGCATCTGAAAGAGATCAACCGCCAGATGGTCGCGGCTGAATCGAAGATGCGCAAAGCCAAGAGCGAAATGATCGAGGCGAACCTGCGGCTCGTCATTTCCATCGCGAAGAAGTACGTGAATCGCGGCATGCTGTTCCTCGACCTGATTCAGGAAGGCAACATCGGCCTGATGAAAGCGGTGGACAAGTTCGAATACCGCCGCGGCTGGAAGTTTTCCACGTACGCAACGTGGTGGGTCCGTCAGGCCGTGACGCGTTCGCTCGCCGACCAGGCGCGCACGATTCGCGTGCCGGTGCACATGATCGAGACCATCAACAAGCTGAACCGCATCTCGCGTGAAATCCTGCAGCAGACCGGTCAGGAAGCGCACCCGTCGGTGCTGGCCGAACGCATGGACCTGTCTGAAGAGAAAGTGCGCGGCATCCTCAAGATCGCCAAGCAGCCGGTCTCGATGGAAACGCCGGTTGGCGACGACGGTGACGCCACACTCGGCGACATGATCGAAGACTCGGCGGCTTCGTCGCCGGCAGACGCGGCGATGCAGGCCGATCTGCGCGCCGCCATCGACGATGCGCTCGACTCGCTGTCGCCGCGCGAAGCCAAGGTGCTGCGTATGCGCTACGGCATCAACACGAAGTCGGACCACACGCTGGAAGAAGTGGGCAAGCAGTTCGACGTCACACGTGAGCGCATCCGTCAGATCGAGAGCAAGGCCATGCGCAAGCTGATGCATCCGAGCCGTGCCGACCGACTGAAGTCGTTCCTCGACCGCTAATCCAGCAAGCCTGACTCTGCTTTACCGCGCTTGCCGCGCACCATGCACGGCAAGCGCAGCTCCCGCCTCGAACTTCAGAATCCCACCGTTCTCAGATAAGCAGCGAGATGATCCCGCCAAGGGTGATGCCCGCCGCCAGCCAACGTCCGGCTGTGTAGAAAGCATTGCGCTCTTCGTGCGGCTGATCCGGCCGTTCGAGCCCGAGCGTGCCATACGCAAACGACTTTACCGCGGACGAATCCGCCGGCGACTCGCCGTCACTTCCAGCATCGGCCGCACTCGTGCCGTCAACTGCATTTGTGTCGTGAGCCGCCGCAGCGGCGCCTTCAGTGGAGATACGCACAGCCTCGTCCTGTTCGGACGCATTCGAGGTAGCAAAGCGCGCCGTGGCGGCATCGTCGCCGGTGAGGGACGTTGACGACGCATTCTTCGTCGCGCGATCAATTGCTTTTACTGTTGACGGCAACGCGCTGTCGATTTGCATTGCAACCTCCGTTCATTTCTTAAGGCATTCGGCACAAAGCCGGTTACAAGTTCTATCGACCGTGACCGGCTGAAACTTGAAGCGCTGTAAGGGACGGTAAGTGCACGCGCGAGCCTCGCGCAAGGGTCAATAACGACGCTTTCCGGCCAGCACTATGTTGTCCACAGAAACTGTTCAGAAGGCTGTGGATATCTTGCGCAAGAGTAGCCCAAGTACCTGAGCGCACACGGTTTTTGTCCTCTGCACGCAGCAAGTCTGAACGGCAGAAACAAACGGCAACGAGGCTGCCCTCAAGGCATCACAAACGTCTTCACCAGCGTCAGTTCGCCGGCCTTGCGCATCGGCACGCGGATCGTCTCGCTCTTTTCGTTCGGCGTGTTTTCATTGGTGATGATGGTCACCTGAGCGACGGTCATGTCGCTTCGGTCGCTGCCGCTGCCGTAGTAGTTCACAAAGACGAGATAGGTGCCCTTCAGCGGCGCGGCCGACGAATAGATCTCCGGCCCATAGCCAGTCGTCACATCGACGTCGAGCGCGCCGCCGTTGGCCACGACGCGATCGCCGTACCATGCATGCGCGCCGTCTGGCGATACCACGTGTAGGTCGAGATCCGTGCCGTCGGTGTCCCACGCGAGCAATACGCGCAGCTTCGGCTGCGTCTTGCCGCTATAGGCGTCGTAGAACTGAACGCGCTTGCGGCTGCCGTCCGGCGCGCGCAATTCAACGCCGTTGCTGCCCGCAGGAAACGCATAGGGCCGCGAGAACTTGCCGTCTTCCTCTACGCGCTGCGGCAAGGGCGTGCCGTCGACCACCAGCGTGCTCACCGTCTTGCCCTTCTTTTTCGGTGCGTTACGGATCTGACCTTCGATCAGCGCAAGCTTCGACTGCCCTTCCGGCGTCGCCACGGACACCGCCGGGTAATGAACGTCCTGTGAATAGCGCTCGCTGTCGCCGCTCGTATTGCGCCAGCCGTTCAGCGGCGCGGCGAAGTCGATATCGCTTGCATGCGCGGCCGACGCGCCCTGCAAGCAGGCGAGAACCAACAAGCCGTTGCCAGCAGCGGTCATCCATCCCGTCGTTTTGCGCTTCATCGTTACTGCTCCCGTCCGGCTTTCATAGTCGCTCGCTCTTCACGAGCATGAGGTCGCCGATTTTGCGCAGCGGCACAACCATCGTTTCACGCCGCTCGTTCGGCGTATTTTCGTTGACGACCAGCGTCAACGTCGCCGTGATCACGTCGCGGTCGTGCGCGGCGGCGTCAAAGTTGTAGCCGGTCGAATCAAAATTGCCCCAGTGGAGGTGCGGACAAATTCTTGGACTACCTGGAGGTAGTTCATGTTCTCATACGAAGATCGCATTCAAGCGGTTCGACTTTATTTGAAGCTGGGCAAGCGCATCGGAGCCACCATTCGGCAGTTGGGCTATCCGACCAAGAACTCTCTCAAGGCCTGGCATCGCGAATACGAGCAGTGCCATGATCTACGGGCGGGCTATGTCCGTTCGAGGCCGAGGTATTCGGATGAGCAGCAGAAGGCGGCCGTCGATCATTATCTGAGCCATGGCCGCTGTGCTGCCGCAACTTTGAGGGCGTTGGGTTATCCGAGTCGCGAGACGCTTGCAGCCTGGATCGAAGACCTGTGTCCAGATATCAGAAAACGTGTCGTTGGCCGAGCCGTTGGTAGCGTTCCAAAGTCACAAAAGGTGAAGCAGGCCGCGGTGATCGAGCTGTGCACCAGAGAGCAAAGCGCACGCGTGGTTGCCGAGAAAGCCGGTGTGAGTCGGCCAACGCTGTATAACTGGAAGAATCAGCTACTCGGTCGAGAAGTTCCAGCGTCTATGAAACGAAAAAAGAAACCAGCATCCGACCATGAGCGTGCGCAGTTGGAAGAACAGGTCGAATCGCTTCAACGCGACATCCGACGGTTGCAGCTTGAGCACGATATCCTGAGGAAGGCGAACGAACTGATAAAAAAAGGGATGGGCATCAACCCGCAACTCCTGAGCAACCGGGAGAAGGCGAAGTTGGTTGATGCCCTGAAACAGACCTATGCGTTGCCAGAATTGCTAGCCGCTTTGGGTCTCGCCCGTAGCTCTTACTTCTATCACCGTGCACGGCTGTTGGTCGCTGACAGGCATGCTGACGCGCGTCGCATCATCGCGGACATCTTCGAAGTCAACCACCGTTGCTACGGTTATCGTCGAATTCGCGCAGCATTGATCAGGCAGCGGGTCTTCATCTCGGAGAAGGTAGTGCGTCGTTTGATGCGAGAGGAAGGTCTGGCCGCCGCCGCGATCAGGCGACGTCGCTACGGCTCCTATCGTGGAGAAATTAGTCCCGCGCCGGAGAACATTATCAATCGTGACTTCTACGCCGCTGCTCCTAACCAGAAATGGCTCACGGACCTTACCGAATTCCAGATCCCGGCCGGCAAAGTGTATCTGTCACCGGTTATCGACTGCTTCGACGGTCTCGTTGTGAGCTGGTCAATCGGTACGCGGCCGGACGCCGAACTCGTCAACACCATGCTGGATTCGGCAATCGAATCGGTGGCTGGCAGCAAGGAGCGGCCCGTAGTTCACTCGGATCGTGGTGCGCACTATCGCTGGCCAGGATGGCTCTCGCGTATGCAGTCTGCCAGACTGACTCGCTCGATGTCGCGCAAAGGATGTTCGCCGGACAATGCCGCGTGCGAAGGGTTCTTCGGGCGCCTCAAGACGGAGTTATTCTATCCTCGTGACTGGCGAACCACGACCATCGATCAATTCATCGAGACCGTTGACTCGTACATCCGCTGGTATAACGCAAAACGGATCAAGCTCTCGCTCGGTTTCCTCAGCCCCGTCGAATACCGGAAAAGTCTTGGAATCGCGGCATAATTCAGTCCAAGAAAATAGCCGCACCCCCAGTAATTCAGAAAGAACAGCCACGTGCCACGCTCCGGCGCCGCGGACGAAAATATTCCCGGCCCCGCGCCGTCCACGGAGTCGACGTCGAAGCCGCTGCCGTCTTCGAGTGTCGGATTGGCGAAGAACGCGTGCAGGCCGCCTGGCGTAATCACGTGCAAATCGACCTGAGCGTGAGGATCGTCCCACGTGACGATTGCTCGCAGCTTCGCCTGCGGCTTGCTGCGGTCCGCTTCATAGAACTGCATGCGCTGATGCTGCCTGCCGTCGGCGGAAATGAGTTCGATGCTATTCGAGCCCGCACCGAACGCCCACGGCCGCGCGAATGCGCCTTCATCGTCGGTATAGAGCGGCGTCGGATTGCCGTTGACCACGAGTGTCGGCGGCTTGCGTGCATGCTTGTCGATACGCTTCAGACGTCCCTCGATCAATGTGCGGTAACGCTGCGCGCCACGATCGACCGGCGATCGCGGATACGCCGCGACGAATTGCTCGCCCTCATTCGTCAGCCCGCTATGACGCCAGCCGCCGAACGAGCAGGTCAGATCGGCGACACCACCATCTGTACCGGCAGCCCGGGCCTGTGTCGCTATGCCTGCGCCGAACGCGCCGCATGCAGCGACAGCAACGAGCAATACGGCGCGCGGCCGAACCCGACGCAGCAACGAAAGCCGGCTCAACGAAAATAAAAACGTGACGTGGTTCATTGGATCGGATTGTCGGTACGAATCAGTATACGGGCGGTGCGCTCGACAAAATTTTCATCGAGCCCACGCGGATGATGCTGAAACGCAAGGTGAACATATTCATGCGCCAACGCAATGCGATCTTCTTCGGTTTGCAAGCGATACACATAGACGCGATTGCGCTGCGCATCCGCATACGGACGCCCTTCGCGAACCGCGCATACGGCCGGCAGATCGGGCGTCTCGTATCCGGCAGCACCATCCATGCGCCGCGCCCAGGAAGGCGCATTGCGCTCCAGCCACTCACGAGCGCCGGCCACCGCGACGCAATCGCCGGACAAGGGGCTTTGAAACGAAGTCAGCGTTGCTCGCGGCCATGTGCGGGCAAGGATCGCATCGAACGTCAGGCCAGTTTGCGCGGATGCCTTCGCGGCAAGCCAGCTCATTTGCTCTGCTGCGGCCTTGTCGTGGTGATACTGGACAGGCACGCCGGTCAGCACGAGCGCGTCGGTCATATCGGCGGCACGGCGCGCCGCCGCGGTCGGCGCGCGCGGCAGAACGCGCTGCGTGTTGCTGCTGTCGTCGATACGCAAACACCCGTGATCGTGTACACCGTGCTGCACGGCATAAGTGCGCGCCGCCACGGCGAGTGCCTTGGCCGCTTCCGGCTGCACCGTATCGCCTTCGCGCTCCACTACGCGCGCCACATAGTCGTTCATGCCAAAGCGGCCGATCACTTGCGGCGCTCCCGCAGCGCTACGGTCGAGCCGCAACTCGCCGCGGCTCGTCAGTCGCGTCCAGTTGCCGTTCATAAAACCAACGCGAAACTCTCCGTTCAGCGGCCCGTCAGGCACCGTCGCGGGTCCTTTCTGGCCGAGCACTTCGCGAATCGGATAGCGGCTAAAGAAATCGACGACGACGCATGCGCCGTCATCGGGCACGGTGACTCGCGTGAGAAGCGGCGCAATACGCGGCGCAGCCAACGCGAGCACGCGTGCGCTGCCGCCGGGGCCGCCGAGCCAAACCGGCGTGCCATCTGCGAGCCAGCCCGCGGCGCCGCCCACCGATGCGCCCGGCCTCGCCGCATCGGGCATCGTCCAGGTTTTGGCGCGCAGCAGGCTGCCATAAAGCGACACGGTTCCTTCGCCTCGCCCGCTCGTCAGCACGGAGACGAGCGTGCTGGCCGCCGCTTCGCGCGGGCGTGCGGGCATCGCCTGTAATGCGGCAAGCAGTTGCACAACAGGCACACGATGCGTCGGCGTCATCGCGTGAAGGTCGCGCAGCCAGGCGGGCGCGTGTGCCGCTGTCCAATACTTGCGCCAGTCAACGGGATCGAGTTGCAGACGCCCAGGTTCGAAAAAGAGCCCGCACGATTGCACGAGCGCATGTTCGCGATCGACGTGACCGCCCGTCATGCAGCAATACACTTCTTCGAGATCGCCGCCGCTGCATGTGTAGTCTGGCGTTGCGATATTTCGATCCACCAGATAGCCGTAGACAAACAGCTTCCACACGCTGCCGAGCGGCGTTTCCAGCGTGGCAGGCAACGGCAGCGCGGATTGCGGAGACAGGCCGCTAACGGCGCCGTCGACGTCGGCTTGCCAAAGCTGGCTTTGCCCGTCGCGCAGCCACGCGAAGCGCAATGTCTGTCTCGACGCCGCCTGCGATGAAGCCGGCCCGGCAGCATACGCGCGATCGAGTGTGACGCCGCAGCTCATACACACCCCCGCCACCGCGCCCACGGCGAACGCGATCCGCAGCATCATGGCTGCAAGACGATCGCGTACAGGCCGGAAAAGCGCGCGGGACATGGTCTGTGTCGCTTACTGGATGCGCAACGTAGTCACGCGATCGCTCTTGCCGCCTTCGAACGCCTTCGCGTCCGGTTGATACATGCGGAAATAGCGCGCGGGCGGCAATGCGAATGTGCCCGGCAGCGCGAAGCGCACCAGTTGCCGCAACACCACTGGCCGATCGAGCAAGGGCACCGGCTGGTGATACGAGAGCTCACCCATTTCATACGATGCAGCGCGCGCGAACGGTTGCAGGCCGCTCTCGCCCTCCTTCTCGCCAGGCAAGCCCTCGATCGACACGCCCCAACTCGTTGCTTCGACGCTCGCGCCCGGCGGCAGCGGCACATCGAGCAGGCCGTAGTGATAGGCGTTGCCCGAGCGCGGCGTAAGCGCGACTTCGTCCACGTACAGCGCATTGCTGTCGATCGCATCGCCCGATTTCACGAGACGCGCTGTGAACGCAGAGCGTCCCACACTGCTGTCGCCCGCGCCCTGCTTTTTCGGATCGGCTTTCGTCTCGACCGGTTCGAGCTTGTAGAAGCGGCGAGCGACGCTGATGTTCAAACGGCTGTCTTCGCTCGTATGACTGCGGAATGAGACGATTGCGCTGACGTCCGTGCGTGCGGCGCCTGCGTCGAGCGTGGACGGCACGCCTGCAGCGGTCCATTTCCACAGTGGCGTGCCGGTCGGCGTCGCGGCGCGCGTCCAGCCCGCGCCTTGCAGCGACGGCAACGACGTAGCCGCCACATCGCCGCCGAGCGCCTTGCGCAACCAAAGCAGCGTCAGTGCCCGGTCGAGCGTCGGGTAATCGGCGCTGCTCTTTGCAAGCAATGCGGATGCATCGACGCTCGCCCCTTCGCCGGACATGGCAAGCAGGCTTTGAACGAGCGGCGCCGCATCATTGCTCAACGAGACACGCGCGGCGCTCGATGCAGCATCGAAACCGTCCGGCGTTTGCGCGCCTGTCCCTCGTGCCATGCTCGCGATCAACAGCATCGCCATCTGCTTGCCGCGCGGCGAATCGGCCTGAGCGAAGACGATGCTGTCCGGCGCGCCATACGTAGCATTGGCGGCATTGCGAGCCTGTGCGGCGGCGGTGGCCGCCGCGTCGCCCATCAAGTCGGCGGCCACGCCCGCCACAGGCGTCGCGATCGGCAAGCCCATTTGCTGCATGAACCACAGCGCCAGCGCGCGATGAAGCAGTGGCTCTTTTGCGCCGGCGTCGCGATAGACGTCCATCGCGTGCTGCCAGTTCGCGGCTGGCAGGCTGATGCCGAGGCTGCGGCTCGCGAGCCAGTCCGCGTAATACGCGTACGCCGTAATCAGCGCGCTGCCACCGGTCGTATCGCCCCACCAGCCGAACGTGCCGCCGACGCCCGCGAGCATCGCCAGACGCTGCCGCTGATTGCGCAACAGCGCTTCGATTCCCTGCGTCGAACTCGCGTTGTCGCCGCGGCCGATTGCGTCGTGCGCAAGCGCGAGCGGGATCAAACGGCTCGAGGTCTGTTCGGCGCAGCCATACGGGTAGTTGATCAGATCGTCGGCTACGCGCATGAACTGGCTCGCCGCGCTGCCGACGAAACGCACGCTCACTTCCTGTGCGTCTTGCGGCAGATTGAGCGGCTTGCCCGAGCCGTCCAGCGCGACAGTGTTCTGATGAAGATCGAGCCAACCGCTCGCGTCGAGATGAATCGTGGTCTGCAAGCGGTCCACATCCTTGTCGCCCTTGCGCAAGGTCGCGTTGACCACGCCGGTCTTCAACGCGCCGCTCGGCAGACGCAGATAATTCGCGCCGCGCTTAAGCGTGACCTTCTGATTCAGCGACAGGCCGCCGCCTTCTACTAGCCACTGCGCGTCCATGTCCGCATCGGTCTGGTTGAAGGCGATCATGTCGATAGCCGGCTGATCGTTGACGCGGAAATGCGACGGGCCGCTCCACTTCAGATACAGCGCCTTGTCGGAGCGCACGTATGCGGTTCGCTGGCCGACCATGCCATCGGGCGCTGCCGCGCGCACGGTAATACGCCACCGCGCGAGCGAGTCGGGCATCCTGAACGTCATGGTGGCATGACCACTGGCGTCGGTTCTCAGACTGCCTTCCCAGGCGGCCGTATCCTGATCGTCGCGGCGTGGGCGTTCGAGCACTTTCACGCCGCGCTCGTTGTAATTCGCGCGTTGCGGCCCGCCCGGCGCACCCTTGAGCGGGGAACGCGCAAGGTCGTAAGTGATGAATGAGAGGCTCGACGACGTCCGCACGTTGTTACGGCGCGGATGATAGAAAAAGTCGACGATGTTCGGCGCAATCTCCGGCTGCAGCACATAGACCATTTCATCCACCACGCTCACCGTCAGATTCGCCGCTTCCGGTTTGCCGTTCAACGTGCTGTCGAAATTCAAGGTGACTGTGTCGCCCGGACCGTACACAGGCTTGTCGCTCCTCACGTTCAGTTCGATTTGCGGCTGTGCCACCACGATGCCCGCGTTCTGGAATGCGTATTCGCCTGCATGCACGTACAGCACCGAGAAGGTCATGTTGGGCGCGAAGTCTTCGCCGACCTTGATGCGCGCCTTCCATTGCGATGGCGTCACGCGTTGCAGTTGCAACCAGTCGCCGCCCGCGCTCAGCAGCGCGCGTCGTTCGACGTTGTTGCGTTCGAGCGTCAGCAACGCATCGTCGACGGGCAGCGGGAACGTGATCAGTGCTTCCGCCGTATTGCCGATCTTGTACCGGTCGCGATCGAACACAATCTCGACGCTGCCCGGAACCGCCTTCAGACCGTCGCCCGCGACCCAATGGCTGACGGCGGCGAGCAGGTTGCCCGCGTCGTCTTTGACCGACAACATGTACGAACCCGGTTGCTCGAATGGCACCGCAAACGACAGCTTGCCGCCAGCGCCGTTCGGCGCGCTTTTCAACGCGCCTTCGCCGTGCGTCTGCGATTCGAGGCGCGTCCATTCCCATTTCGACGGCGCACGCGCGGCCGGATCGACTGCGGCCAGCGCTTGCAAGTCGAAGCTCACCGATTCCTTCGGCTGCGAAAACGATTTCGACGTGGTCAGCCGGTACGGCGTCGCGCCGCGCGCGATCAGCACTTCGCGCGTCACTCGCACCTTGTATGCGGCGCCGTCCTGCGCGAACAGCGTCAGCGCATAACGGCTCGGCTCGGTCGCGGCGGGCAGCGTCAGGCTCGCGTTGCCGTCGCTATCCGTCTTGAGTTCCTGCTGTTCGAGCTTGACCGGGAAGAGCCCCGCATAGCGCAGTTCACCGTCGACAATCGTCACTTTCTGCGCGCGCAGCGTGACCGAAATCTTGCTGTCGCGCACCGGCTTGCCGTCCGGATAGCGCAGCTGGATTCTGCCCTTCAGCGGCTCGCCGGTCGCGTAGTCGGCTTTGTCCATTGAAAGATTGACGTCGAAGTGCGGCTTCACATATTCGGCAACGCGAAACGCGCTCCCATACGCATCGCCGTTGTAGTCGAAGCGCAGCGTATAGCCGCCGGCGCTTGCGTCGGCGGGCAGCGTGAACGAGGTGTCCGCGCCGGTATCCGAAGCGAAATGCGTCTTCGCCGTTGCGACCGGCGAGCCGTTCGGATCGAGCACTTCGAGCTTGATGTCGGCCTCGGCGGGCGCCGACGATTGAGTCGCGTTCTGAAACGTGCGGCCGATAAACTTCACATGGACCGGATCGCCCGGCCGGTACATCGGCCGATCCGTCACGGCGTAGATTTTCGTGTTGTAAATCTCGCTGTCGTAATAGAAATTTTCCGAGACGAACACGCCGCCCTGCGGATCGACGCCGAGCACATAGCTGCGCTCAGGACTCACGTGTTGCAGCACGAGCGCGCCGTCGTTGCCCGTAGTGCCGCTTTGCAACACGCCTACGCCGTCGGTCCAGTTCACTTCGGTGTTGACGACCGGCTTGCCGCTATCGCGCCGCGTGGTCCACACCAGCATTCCACTCGATGCCGCTTTCACGACCGCCACCGTGTCCGACACGAACAACAAGGTATGCGCGCGAAAGTTGCCGATCACCGCCTCGACGATATAGAGCCCCGGCGGCAGCTTGCCGACCGGGATCATCACGTTGCCGGAGCTTGCCTCGATGAAGTTACTGCTGCTGCCCGCGAGGTTCACGCCCTTCGGCGGCTCGATCACTTTCGCATCCCAGATCGGATAGCGAAATCGCGCGACTATGTCGTAGCCCTTCAGCGGGGCGAACTGCGAGTTCTGCTCGAATTGCGTCTGCTTGCCGGTCTGTTCGCCGAGCTTGAACTGCGGCGCGGCCTCCGTTGCCTTGCTGCGGGTGGCGAACGAGAGCACGCGTTGCCATGCACGGCGCGCCTCGGTGAACCAGCGGTCCCACAGATAAGCAAGCGTGTTCGCGAGGCCCTCGCCCTGATAATTCGGCGCGACATTCAGCCGATGCAGATTCTTCTGTGCCTTCAGAAACTCGAGCGGCTTGGGCACCCGATACACGACGATGTCCGCGCCGCCGTATGCCTGCAACCCGTCCTTGAAATCGCGGCCGGGTGCCTCCAGCCGGACCTGCGCGAGCTGATTGCTGCCGAAGCTCGCGTCCGAGAGCAGAAAGAACGGTTGACCGTCCACTTTCTGCGAGCTGAAGTTGCTCGACGGCGCCGGATTGAGCGTCGGATTCGCGGCGATGCTGGCATCCGCTGATGAGGCCGACGCCTCGTCGCCTGCGTGCGCGGTACCGCTTGCTGTGACCAGCGTGATGGCCACGAACAGCGTGGCCACGGTGAAGGCCGCGCGACCGCGCGCATGGTTCAACCATTTGCAAGTGGCGATGACAGAGCTCATTCGGGTCATGGTGTCAAAAAGTCCAAACGAAACACGCCGACAAAATTCGGATTGCCGTCGAGCGGCTGCCAGCGGGAATCTTTCCATTGCATCAGGTCGAAAACGGCGACCGCGCGCAGACCGGTATCGGCCGGCGTAACGGTGCCTGTGTGATAAGCGATGTAACGATCGAGCCAGACCATCAGATGCTGGTCGTCGCCCTGGTCGAAGAACAGCAGGTCGCCGGGCAGCGCCTGGTTGACGTCTTTCGAAACGAAGCGGCTATTGCGTTGAATCAGCGCGATGGCCGACGCGTATGCGCCAGTGGAGCCGTCGAGTTGCGTCCAGCGATTCGCGATCATGCGCTGCGCCGCGGACAACTGCAGTTCGGGCGGCAGGCTGCTCGTGTCGGCAAGGCCGGTCATGCCGTTGGCGTGCAGCCATTTGCTGTCGTGTGCTCGCAGCGTCTCGCCGACGGCAAAACGCACGAGCCCCGCGCAATCGCGTTGCGTCCAGCGTGGCGTTGGGCCGCGGCGCATCTGCTGGTCGACGATGCGCGTGAACCACGCGCGAAACACGGCAGATTGCTGCGCGGTTAGCGCGTCGGACTCGGGACCTGCTGCGCCTGGGCTCAGCGCGTGGGCATAGGGCGCGACGCTGGCTGCTGCACATATCGTGGCCATGCGTAACAGCCATGCGCGACGTGAGGCCGCGACAAAGCTTGAAGTAGCGGCGGCTGCGCACACGGGATGCGCGACATGCTCCGCGCGGAGTTGGGACGCTGCGCGCCCACTGTCCGCCGAGAGCGCGCGCCGAGGCGCCTGGCGAGGCGCGCGCACCGCGCCGGCTAAGCGAAGGCGACGCATTAATCGCCCTCTGTGCCGGGCTGGTCTGCGGACGCTTGCGGCGAGTCGTTATCCGAACCCGCATCGCCTTTCGCGCGATCGAACGACCACTCCACCGGCACCCAGCCGGTCGAGCCCGGCAAGGTGTGCGGCAGCGTCAACGAAACGGCTGGATAGTGTGCGAGCGCGCGCAGCTTTGGTGTGAGATGCGCGCGCGAGGCGTTGCGGAACACGGCCTCCTGATCGGCGGGCAAGGCGGCGCCTGCCTCGCGCTCGATCAGTGCCGCAGCGGACGAAGGCGTCAGCGTCAGAATGGTGCGCGGCAAACGCGCGGGAGCAAGCGTGTCTGCAAGCGCGGGGTAACGCTTGTCGAGCACTGCCAGCGTGTCGTCGACGAGACGTGCGTCGGGCGAGAAGATCAGATAGCCGTGCGCGAGCGCGAGCGTCACCGGGAAATAGCGCTCTGCCGATAGCTGCGACGCGAACGACGCCTTGCTGCTCGACGCCGTTCCCGAACGCGCGCTGACTGGCCGCTGCCAGACGGTGACGTCGGCGCCCTGTTCGCGCCTCGTGACCGGCAAACGGCGATAGGCAGTGTCGTCGCCGTCCGTCTTCGCGGCCTTCACTTCATATGCGCCGATCACGTCGCCGAACGTTTTGTCGAGGGCGGTCTTTAGCGTAGCGATCGAGGCCGCGTCCTGTGCCTTATCCTGCGTTTTGACTCGAGCGATGAAAACCGGCGCAACCAGCGTGGATTTCGCATACCAGCACACCGCTGCGGGCCCCGTCAGACGAAAGCCGATTGCCCCGGCGGCGTCCGACCCATCGGCCACCTTGCCAAGCAATGCCGACGCCTCCTTACAGTCCGCGGGCAGGCTCGTGCACGCCGCGGCGTTTGCCGGCAATGCGCGCCACAAGGCCGCGCTGTTCCACTGCTGCGGCAGCTTGCCCGGCTCGATCAAGGCCGAAGTCCGCCAGCTCGCCGCCGCGCTGCCATTCGGCGAGAAGTCGAAACGCAGTGCTTCGATGCCCGAAAAGAACGCCTGATAACCGAACGACAGGTAGTTCGCCGACACGACGAGACGATGCCCCTTGGGCGCCTCTCCCGGTGCATCCAGTTGATATGCGCGTGCGGCGTCGTCATGACCGGACGACAGCATGTCGGACACAGCATCGGCGCGGTCGCCCAGAAGGCCACCCTTGTCGTCGAGCAGAACGCCAGGCGCGGACAGCACCACGAGGCGATCGTCTTTCGTCGCGAACAGCAGCGTTCGGCCAACTGCCAGCTTCAGCGCATAGACCGGCACATCGCCCGAGAGTTTGGCGACCTGACTGAGTTGCGCGTCGCTTGCGGCAACGTTGCCCAAGCCCTGCAACAGCTTGGCAAGACCGTTGCGGCGCATCGACATGATCCAATAGCCGAGGCGGCCATCCGGCGAACGCCACAGCAACACGTGCGCGGGTTCGTCGAACACGCGGTGGATCAGTTCGTCGCGCCAGTCAAGTTGATGTTCGAACGCGAGACGCCGCAAAGCACCTTCGGCGGAAAGCCGCGTATTGGGCGATTCGTAATAGTCGACGAAGTCTTGCGTGAGCACGTCGTGAAGCAGCGGCACGCGCAGCATGTCGCGCGGCAAACGCGCCAGCGCTTCGCTGTCGATCACCGCGTCGGGATGATGAATATCCAGAACGACTTCGCCCGCATTGGTCGCCTTGCGATGCGCGAACGGACGCCACACGGCCTGAATGACGATGCCGGCCACGATCAGAAGCGCGGCCACGAGGATTGCAATCTTTTTACGCGACATCTTCATCTGAGTTTTTCTGGTTCGATGCGACGATATTAACGTTGATGCCGGCCGGATTAAGCCGCCGTGAGCGATCGCTGAAGGCAGCGATGATAACCGATATTTTTAACAGCAAACCACCCCACATTGCATTTAACAATCCGCGATGTTTCACGCGCTCGGTGACGAAGAGTTCCCACTTGATTAATGCGTCGGAAAAGGCTAGAGATTTTTCCGCAGTCACTGCGATTAAAAGGTCGTTCGTTCAGGCGCTATACCGCTGAGCGCCTGTGTGTGCGGGCTGCCGTTTAACTACATGCCACTTGCAAGCCAATTGCGAGCGGCGCCCCGATCACCTCATGCAGGTTAGCAACAATGCATTATGCGCATAAACGACCGTGATCCTGCGAAGTCACCAGTTAATGCGGGACTTGCTCCTACACATTCAGAGAAATATCACTTTGATTCCCACGCTGAAACCTTCAGATGACCGGGCTTTTCATCGCGTGCGGGTTGAGGTTTCAGCTATATATAATGGTTGACACCTTGGGTTCGCGAAATTACTCAATGCCCGCTGTCGCTCGCATCGTCAAATAGCCTTCATGATCTTTTGCCCATAAGTCGATGGTTTTTCCATCCGCCGAGGGCGCGCCGCACACTTTGAAAGCGTGGTCCGCAAACGTCGGACGAAGCGCCTTGAAGGCAAAGCTCTGCAGCGTTGCGTCGGGTCGCTCGCGGCGCACGAGATCGAGCAGCAGCGTGGCAATCAACGGGCCGTGGACGACGAGGCCAGGATAAGCCTCGACTTGCGTCGCATATGGATAGTCGTAGTGAATGCGATGGCTGTTGAAGGTCAGCGCCGAATAGCGAAACAGCATGACGGGGTTGGCGTCGATAGTGCGGCTCCAACTCTCGCCCTGCGGCGCGAGTTGCGGCTGCTGAGGCCGCGCGTCTGCTAGCGGTGCGTCGCGGTAGACGATGTCGTGCTCTTCTTCGAGCTTCAGTTCTCCGCCGGCTTCAATCGAGTGCTGCACCGTGACGAAAACGAGGCGCCCCGAGCGGCCTGTCTTGTCTTCAATATTCGCAATCGTCGACGTACGCGTGGCGCGCTCACCCACCTTCAGCGGCGCATGAAAAGTAACGCGCCCGCCGGCCCACATGCGGCGAGGCAGCGGCACCGGCGGCAGAAAATCGCCGCGCTTCGGATGACCGTCGGGGCCGGCTTTGGACATCGGCGCGATCGGCAAGAAGTAGAGCCAGTGCCAAAGCGGCGGAACGGTGTCGCCGCTTTGCTCGCGATTCAACGTCGCGGCGAGAGCCGCCAGCGGAAACGCGGTAATGTGATCTTCGGCGACTTGCTCGGTGCCGAGCCAATCATCGAGTTTCTTGTGGGAATCGGACATGGGCAAAGCCTCCCGTGGAGCGACGAATTGACAGTACCTACTATGAACGCCGCGACGCGCTTCGCAAAGCTTATCGTTGCGCTTGGTGGCTTTACGTTGCTTGGACCTGATCGTTCTGCGGGACGCATCGCCGCTTATTCGCACGTCTTCGAACCGGGGAATTGCAGCGCAAGAGTCGGAGTGCGCGGCCTGAAAGACGCGCTTACACTCAATCATCGTTCGAAAATCGCTGAGGGAGACTCTCATGAATACGGTGGCGAAAGATGCCCGCACGCAATCGCCGGAACAGGATCGCAAAACTGAATTGAAGCCGTCGCAGGACCGCACTTATGCGAGTTCGCTGACGGCGCGCGTCGAGGCGACTGATTGGTTCAACGTCGAAGAAGAGCTGAACGGCTATGGCTGCGCGATGCTAGGCGGGCTGTTAAGCGGGCGCGAATGCGATGCCCTTACTGCGCTATATCCGCGAGAGGACTTGTACCGCAGCCGCGTGGTGATGGCGCGGCATGGCTTCGGCCGTGGTGAGTACAAGTATTTCGCTTATCCGTTGCCGCCGTTGATCGGACAGTTGCGCCGCGAGTTGTATCCGCATCTCGTGCCGGTGGCGAATCGCTGGAACGAGGTGATGGGCATCGACATCCGCTATCCGGCAGGACACTGCGAATTTATCGAGCGCTGCCACGCTGCAGGCCAGACGCGCCCGACACCGCTGATGCTCCAGTACGTGACCGACGACTACAACTGTCTGCATCAGGATCTTTACGGCGAGCACGTGTTTCCGCTACAGGTCGCAATTTTGTTGTCGGAACCCGGCGAGGATTTCACCGGCGGCGAATTCGTCATGACCGAGCAGCGTCCGCGGATGCAATCACGCACGGAAGTCGTGCCGCTGCGCAAGGGAGACGCCGTGGTGTTCGCGGTTCATCAACGGCCGGTGCAAGGCACGCGTGGTGCATATCGCGTGAATTTGCGGCACGGGGTGAGCCGGTTGAGGTCGGGACAACGGCATACGCTGGGAGTTATTTTTCATGATGCGATGGCGCCGTCCTCCGAAGGCGTCGCCAACACGTAGGTGTGAACATGCTCGCGCTCGGCCTTAATGACAGAGCCGACTCTTCGAACCGGCCACCGCAAGGCGTTGTTCGAAAGACTCACAGATGCTCAATTCCCAGCACTGTCGCTGTCTCATCGCGCACGCTGTCGCGAAGCGTTGCATCGTCGATGAGTGAGACGCCGTAGGACAGAACGATCTCCTTCATCCACGCATGCAGCGGAAACATGTCTTGATGTTTGCCATCCAGAAGCTCGTCGCATGTCTTCACGATCAGACCGCACGTCACGTCGTCGAGCCGTCCACTCGCCTGGTTGGCAATGGCGGACGACCGCTTCAGGATGGCGTATGCGCCTATCATTTCTCGCGGAATGAGATCATGCCCAATGCTGAAATGTTGCAGCGACCGTTGAGTCTGCGCACCCCACAGCCGATCTGCGGGCACTTGAACTTCACCCATGCTGTCGCTTTCCGTTCTAAACGCCGTCATCTCGCTGCCTCTCGTAGAAAACCGGCTCAAAACAGCAGCGGATACGCCGCATGCTTACCCTTCGAACTCCAGATGATCTAATGCGCCCTGGCGATTCAGGCTTCGCCCGGAAATCATGCAGAACACCGTTCAACGGAACCGCAACTGGAAGCCATTCTATGCGGACCCCTTATAAATTAAACTAGGAAACCCTGAATAGTTCTTAAGGCGAGTTTGTTTCCATCGTGGTCACGGTTATCTGCTTCGGATGGCGCGCATGAACGGCTGTGCGGACGACCGCGAGCACACATATCACCGTTCGAACGGAGTCCGTGCGGTGATGCTTGCCTGTATGTGAGGTCGGTCGGAGCAGGCGGACTCAAGCCGTGTCGGCTTTCTGTATCGATGAAGACACTGCCGAACAGGTGCGTGCTCCGAAGGCCGACCAACGGAGTTGGCCGAATAAAGCAGCCTGCCGGTTGCGATAAACCGACGACAGGTATCTATAGATGTGCCGTGAGACGAGTTGAGCGCTTGTCCGTCGCGGCCGCCGGGCCGGACTGTTACCCCGCGTCGCTGTCTTTCTTTGCCGTCACGCTGCTCAACGACTACGCGTTGTAGTTGTTCTTCTCATTCTTCTCATAGTCGCCCTCAGCGTTATAGATGCTGATCGACCCAAAGCCGTCCACAGGCACGTCGGATTGAGCGTGAGCGAAATTGTTGACTGTTTCCGGAGTTGAGCGTTGAGCGTAAGCCGACGGGACCATGCAGAAGAAAAGAAGCGCTGCGATAGCGCTTGTTTTCATAACGGTCCCCGATTGACTCGCAGGACGGAGTTATCCCCAGTTTTTGTTCGCAAGTCCGTGGATAAGTCTCTCCCCACAGCGCTGAACCCCACGCCATAAGGCTTCCCGAGCCATGTGAGGGGAAACTGAGCATTCCCCACACGCCGCCAAACATCATTCCCCCACGTTTCCCCACACGCTGCGGTGCGGGGAAACTGCCTTTCCCCTCAATGGAAAAGGGCTGACATATTGGACATGTGGTTTGTAAAACATTCAAGCTAACGGCGATTCAGGTGCCGTTTCTACAAGTCACTTGTTGAAGCAGAAAGCTGACGGGTTGGTTGTGCACGCTGCGGCGCGCACACGATGGGGAACGCCAGCAACATTCCCCACGACGCGCGCGATGATAGGGCTCCTTCGCAATCCACAGGCGCAACAGCCTGATAGTGACCGGGTTCGTCACAATCACGTACCGTCGTTCTTTCGTCGTGTATCCACGCCGCAGGAAACGGCGTGGATACACCCGCTACACGATGCTGGATACAAGGCTGCAACCGCACGTTGCGTGATGGCCCTGACGCGCGACGGGCACGCCGTGATCCGTTATCCTGTCGTCGCCCTCAACAATGACGTTGGGCACCACCTCGGGGTGAAGCGGACAGGTCACTTGGTCGCCCTTGCGGGCCACGCGCACGCCGCCATAGCGCATGACTTCGGAGGCGGTGATGACTTCGCCGCCGTGGTCGGTGGTGTCACCGAGCCGGATTAAGTTGATCATGGCCTTTTTCTTCAGTCGTCGCGCTAGGAGAATTCATTAATTGAACACTTCGGAGGACACGCAATATATATGGCAGAAAATCACCCGATGGCTCTTTTAGGAAACGTGACTGACCATCGCCGCATACAGCTATCTCTGCGCGAAATAAACAAAAAGCGTAAAAACGCACACGCTGACTTTCGTCGCCATTAATCTGATCAGTAGTTCGAAGAAAACCGGTTGCGCTCGTCGTCTGCAACTGATATATGCGCGAAACCGGGGCGGCAAGCCGTTGCTCGCTCCGGTCTTCATAGTAAGGAGCCCACCGTTTCCCCCGCACGTTCCACCTCGCTCCGTATGACTTGGCTACATCATCGGGTGGTTGTCCTGTATGGCACTCAAAATTGATCCCGAAATTACCAACACTGCTTCGTACAGGTGGTTTGTCGGTCCAATAGGAAGCGTTAGCAGGCATACCGCTTTTTAGGTGACCTCCATACACATCAAGCAGACTGATAGCACAACCCCCTCCCATGTCTACTGAAAGGACGGAGGATTTGCCGTTGGTAGACAGTGGGGTAGCAGCTAGGAGCGCGTTGCAGCTGCAGATAAAGGTACACGTCAATAATGTGTTTCTGAGCATACAGTTCATCATCAGTCTCTTCTCGGTTGGCGGCCTTCAGGGAACGAAAGCAGCGTGCCGTGTGCGTCTTGGAACCATGGTTCACCTATTACGGCGAGCGTTTGTGCAAAACCAATACAGCGGGCAACGTATCCATTAAAAGCGACATTCGAATGACCAACCGCAGCGGGATAATTAACAATTGCAGAAGCGTCGCGAAAGTTCTCGCTGTGGTAATAAATCTTACTAATCGGCGCGCCGCCACTGGCTGGGTTGTGCGGGTTGGGAGGGCGCGTTGCCAAAACTTCACGACGTTCAAGGTTAATAGTTCGGTCAGCGAACTTGGCCATTCCCATCTTTGACCAATAGAAGCCAGCACTATCCGATGGACAAGTAAGGGAGTCCGGATTTTGTGGCTGCGCCTCTCCTCCGACACTTGAGCGCCATCCGACCATTAACGGCGTAACGCCACTGGTGTTATCGGAAATGTAATTTGCCGCATGCGGGCGGTCAGCGCTTGCATGTTGGTATGCATTGTGCAATTGCATGCGAGTTTGCTGGGAAATCTGGACACCATATCCTATGAAGTCCCAATACTCGACATAATTGTCCGGGCCAGTCAATTGAAGAAAACCGCGTCCGTCCCAAGGGTAATACCATTCTGTGTGGTTATTTTCGTGGATCTTGGTAAGCCATTGCGTTTCCTGCAACGAATTTCCGAAGAACGCCGACAATCGTTGAGGCGTATTGATCAGATATTTCCGTAGTGAAAAATTGAGTGATTTAAGATGATGCTGCAAGAACGTGGTTGTTACCGCCAATACGTTTTCGTAATACATCGCGTGATGCGGGCCTTCACGCAAGACCTCTCTGGGAAGAATCTGCTTGAATTCGCTTACACTCAGCCACGCGCACGTCCTAAAATGCCGTACAAACGCCGTCGGCGGGAAATGACACACCTCATTGGCATGCGGAAATTCAGGATCGCTGATGTCCTCCCAGAACGCCAGATCGCGCGCGTGATCCATCAATGTGTTGAAGTCCGTTTCCGACAGTGGATTGGTCAGCGCCTGGTGCGGACTCTTCAGCCAGTTATGTCGCGCCTCCAGTCCGCTCCGGCTCCATTCCGAAGGAAATTTGCAGACAGCGTGAGCAAGGCGCTGGCGGACCGCATCGACACCCAGAGCCCCCACAGCATCGGCGTGGCTGACATGGCCGGAATGATTGACGTCCAGCCACCGCTTCACTGTCGGCGAATCGCACAGGCTGTCGGGCGTGGGGTCATCGTTAATGAAGCTCCAGCCCGCCCATTCCGGGAAATCGGCATCGCTATAGATCCTCACGCCTGTTTTCGAAAGATTGATCCAGCCGTCACCGTCCGGTGTCTTTACTTTCCGCCAGTGATTGAAGCGCGCGCCGCCAGGAAGCTGGTCATTGATGCAGCGTCCGAAACGGATCATCTCGAAGATGGCACTCGGAGACGCCACGGCCATGCCTGGAGCAATTGCCGCCAGCGAATTGTCTGTAAAACGTCCGTGAAGGGCGTTAGCCCGCTGATACAGGTTGTACTCTGCGTCTCTTTCTGCAGGCATTGCACCGCACGCGGACCAGCTCAGATCCGCGTTCTGCCGGTAGGTCGTCAGCGTGCAGTCCCTCTCGTAATGCATGCGCACGACAAGATCGCAACTGGTTCCCGCTGGCACGAGAGATGGCTGTGGGTGCAACGTCGCGACAGGCGGCGCACTGTCGTCATCACGGAAGGGATGCGGCTCACTGGCAAACAGCTTCGCACCACGAGGAATGAAGAACCAGTTGTCACCATAGACCGCATCGGTACGTGCCGGGGTGTGGCCCAGCGGTCCGGGCGCGCGCCCGAGGAACTTCCTCAGGTTCGCCTCGTTGCAGACGATTTCAAAATGAATCTGCGGAAACTGCCCGTAAACCTGGCCCGGTGTGCCCAGGATATCCTTGCGATAAACCTTCCTGCCCACGGACAACGACGACAGCACGGCCTGGAGGTGCATGTACACCGAGTAGTAGGTGACCTTCGCGTTGTCTCCTTCGCCAATTTCCGTATCGTGCCGGATGACGACACAGCCGTCGTCCGTGCGCACGTTGCGGTACTGAAGGGTCGGCTTGTGGGTCGTGTCCGTCGGGCGCACGTACACGATCGTGCCATCCGCGATGGCGCGCACGGAAGTGGCCTGATTGCCGTCCAGCGGGGCTTTCAGATGCGCACCGCCATGCCAGCCAAGATTGAAGCTGACCGGATAGGCGCCGTTGCCCGGCGCACATTCGAGCATGTTGGCGGCACACACATCACCGCCGGGTACAACCGTGTTGCCAGCGTCGGCCGTGGCCATCGTGTCGTTCTGCTGTGGCTGCGCTGCTGAGAGGAATGGTGGGCTGATAATCATGTGGTTCCAAACGTGAGCGAATCAGAGGGAATAGGAATACCCGTCGGTGGGCGTACCCGATCCGAACGGAGGGAAACTCGGTATGCGAGCGTCGGCGTCCTGCACATCCCAATTCCCCTTCTCCAGGATCGGCCCCGGTGAGCCGTTGATGATCCCGCTGCCGTTGATCTGGATATACGAGCCGCCCGCACCGATCCAGACCTCCTTTGAAGCGGTGATGATGACCTTGCCATCCGTGCTGCTGATCGTGACGTCCTTCAGCGCTGCGAGCGCCATCACATCGCTCTGCGCCTGGATATCAATCCGGCCTTTCGCGGCGATCAGTTTCAGCCCGAGCTGGTAGGCGAACATCGAGATCGCGCCGCGCACCGACGCGAACAGTGAACGCCCGGACGACACGCTCACGTCGCGGCCCGCCGTCACCGCATGATCCTGCCCACTCACGATGTGCGTGCCCTGTGTGGCGCTCATGGCGATGCCCGCCGCGCTCGCCAGGACAAGATCGGGCCGCGTCATTTCGGGGAACGGATTCTCGCGTGGACGAACCTCGCCGCCCCGGATCGCGTCGTTCTGCGCCTTGATGGCTTGCGCGGCGTCATGCTGGCCCGCCCCGGGTGATTGCGCGTTGTGCTGCTGCGCGAGCTGCGCCATGTCCTCGTGTTGCGAGCGTGCCTGGGTCAGGCGCTGCACCGTTTCGCCCATGTCCTTCACTGGTGCGCCCGCACCGCTGCGCGTCTCGGTGGTCACCAGCATGCCGTGGTTCGCACGCAGCACGCCCCATGAATCGGTGGCGAGTTCCCAGCCGATGCCGCGCGCCTGCTTGCGTCCCTCGCCGGGCACGATGCGCGTGTTGTAGCCCACCACCAGCCGCGAGGTCGCCTGATCGCTCGTGACCTGCGCCTGTAACCGGTCCGGTGTGTCGTCCGCAACAAACTGGTTGGACCCTCCCCCTTCCAGATTGCGACTGAGCATGCCCGACAGGGCATGGCTGTCCTGCAACGGCCACGGCGGCATGTTGTTCGCGTTGTAGGCCTGCCCGATCACGAACGGCCGGTCCGGGTCACCGTTGATGAAGTCCACGATCACTTCCGTGCCCACACGCGGCACGCTGATGCTCCCGTGCCCATTACCCGCCCACGGCGACATGACCCGCACCCAGCACGACGAATTCTCGTCCCGGTTCGGCGAGCGGTCCCAGCGGAATTTAAGCGTCACCCGCCCATACGGCTCGGTGGACACGACGTTTCTATCGAAGCCCGTCACCACCGCAGTCTGCGGGCCGGTCGTGCGCGGCTTCGGGACCGTGCGCGCCGGGCGGAACACATTGGTCGCCGGTTGCACGGTAAAGTCCGTGTCGAACCGGTAGGCACCCGGGCCGGAGGCGTCCATCGTCTCCTCCGCATCGAGCTTCGCGCGGATCACCATGTATTCCCGATTCGCCTTGCGATACGGATGGTTCTCCAGATGGAAGGTCGTCCCGCATACCACATTGCGCAGCGCGCCACGGCCTTCGGCCCGCTCGCCGCGCGCGAACAGTTCCTCGATGCGGATCTGCGCGAACTTCTCGCCCTCGACCGTGCTGGTGTAGTCGCCCGGCCACTCGTAGCGCGCCAGATCGTTGTGAATCGTCTCCTGCGGCTGGACCTTGCGCACGCCAAGATTGGCTTCGGGCTGCTTGAAGTCATAGTCGCCGGTCGTCCACACGCCTGACTGCAACGTCTGCGCGATATCGAACGCGTCGATATACTCCGCGTCGATCTTGTGCCCGGGCGGGTAGTACGCCAGCGTGTGATACGCCTCGCTCTCCACCGGCCTGTGCGCGCCCACGTGGTCCACGAACACCATCCGGTGGAAGACCTTCGAGTGCTCGAAGAACCAGTAGATGCCGTTCTCAGCCATTAAACGCTGCACGAAGTCGAAATCCGTCTCGCCGTACTGGACCTGGTAGTCCAGTGGCGGGTAAATCCGGCTGGTGCGCCAGGCGCAGGAAAACGGATAGATCCGCACCACTTCGCGAATGATGTCGATGACATTCCTGCGCTGGAATATCCGGTAGTCCGAACGCTGCCCGGCAAGCCACAGACCGGGTTGCAGCGTGAGCCGGTAGTGGCTTTGCCGGTCCTGCTGTTCGACAAAGCGCGCGCTGGTCACGATGCCGCTGATCTCACGCATGCCGCTGCCGATGTTCGACATCCACGAAGGACCGGAAAACCGGCTCATTCCTTCAAGCTGGATAGCCACGGTCAGCGGCCTGCCGATCATGGCGCGCAGGTCGAGGTTCGCCGCGTCGTCGCTGAACATGTCGAGGTCTTGCGGCGTCACCATGTCCAGCGTGTAGGTGTAGATTTCCGACAGGGCTTCCTCGCCGCGGATTGATCTGAGCACCAGTGCGGGCTCGCCCGAGGGCGACTCCGGCAGCGCCGCGCCGCTAACGGTGATCGTGCGTCTGGTCGAAAACTTCAGCATGGGTCTCCTTCATTCAGAATGAATTGATGCGGTTGCCGGCCATCAGGCCGCGCTGCGGGTGCCCATGCGTGGCGGCCACTGCGCGACCGGGCCGCGCTGTACCGAACGCATGGAGGTCTGCACAAAGGTGTGCATCGAGACATGCCGCGCCAGGTAGTGCTCAACGATCAGACCGAGCAGATAGGGGCTTTCACCGGCAAGAGTGCCTTCATCGACGGTGATCGTGCAGCCGGTGCCGCAGCCGAAAATGAGGTCGCCTGCACCGGGCAACCGGCGCGTCACCGTCTGCATTTCCACGCCTGTGATTGCCTGCACCTGCTGCACGAAGCCGGGGTTGTCGCCGGTCCGGTACAGCAGGAGCAGTTCGCGCAGTCCCGCGCCACCTGTGTCCTCCAGCGGCAGATGATTGAAACTGAGCTGGCGCACCAGCCGCCAGGCGGTGGCGCCCTGGGCAAGCGGCGGCTTCGGCATGGTCGGCGCCCGGATAAGACCGACGCTGGTCACCGGTGCATTGACGACCGGACTGAGATCGTCCACCCCGTTGACGGCCAGAAGGTTCGGCAGATCGCGATTGGTAACCCACACCTGCGCGGTGATAAACCGGATGGCGTCATGGCCGGGCGCGCCGTCTGCATCGACCAGCGACACCAGCGTGTCGCCCGGCGCGTAGGCGGCGCGTGCCTGGTAACGGCGCGCCAGGTCTGTGCCCCGTGCGGGCTCGCGACGTGTGACGAAATAACGGCCGGTGCTGTTCTCGTCGCGGGCCAGTGTCGGATACCGCGGCTGGAACTCAAGACCTGCGGATTCCCTGGTTTCCGATCCCGACAGTGCCCCGATGGAAAACACTTCGTAGTCAGCGGGCGCGAGTGGATCGACCTGCAGGGCGGCTGTCGTGCTGTTCTCAGGCAGTTCGAGCCGGTCTATCGTGACAGGAAACAGGTTGATGACAGGGGTGCAGAACAGCGCGAAATGCGACGCATCGACCCGCGCCACCAAATCGCCGGCGGGGCGGTCCAGCAGCACGACGATCTCGACTTCCTGCCCCGCGATCCGGCGCAGTCCCGCTTCAAGGCCGGTGAGCGTGAAGAACAGGAAGCGCTCGGGACAGGCGGCATATTCGTGCAGCAGGTTGTGGTCGTGAAACTTCGGCCAGACAAGCGGCAGCGTCGCCTGATCCGTGCCGAGTCCCTCATGCACGACCGCTTCGCTTCGCACGACGTGCAGCGGCGCCCGGGCAGTGGCAAAACTCCCCGGCGCGGCGAGTACCGATGCGGCGGCTCCGGTATGCAGGAGTTCGAACAGTTGCGAGGCGATCTGCACATCGCCCGCGAGATAGACCGGCAGCCGATCGAGCCCGCGCAACTGCTCGATGGTGACGCTGCCGGTGGTTCGCAGCCGCACGCGCAATGCGGCCTGCACTTTCTGGTCCGGGCGCACGTAGCGCTCAAGCGCGGGGATATCGGGCGGAATGCCGGTCAGCCGGGCGCTGACGATTTCCAGCGGATACAGCGCGACGTCCTGGGTGCTGCGAAACTGGCAGACGCAGCCGCCATTCTCCGGCACGGGGGAGGCGAACAGACTGCCGCGCGGCACATGGAACCCGTTTGCCAGTTTGCCCTTTGCGTGATCCGGGTATAGCCGCGCCACCGCCATCGATGGCGTTGGCGCGAGGTAGTTTGGATACAGACATTGCAGCAGGGGCTGCGTGAAGTCAGGGAACGCGGCGTCCAGTTTCATGCGCATGCGGGCAGACATGAAGGCGAATGCCTCGATCAGCCGCTCGACATAGATATCTCCAATTTCACCCGCCTGCATGCCCAGGCGGCGCGCGATTTTCGGATGCGCCCGCGCAAACTCGGCGGCAAGTTCGCGCAGGTACAGCAATTCCTCGTTGTAGCAGGTCAGCAGCTCTCCCGCGCCGGTTTCCCGGCGTGGCCTGTATGAAGCATCGCCCTTCGTGAATTGCTTCACGTAGTGTTCCGGTTCGAAGCGCATGCCGGTAACCGGCGCATCGGTGGGCGCCTGTCCAAGCCAGGTGGACCAGCCGAGTTGTTCCGTTCCACCCAGCACCGCAGGCGGTGCGCCCTGTGGCTTGATGCGCAGTTCCAGTTCCCACCGATAGCCGCGCCCGACAAATTCCCTCACGCATTCGACCAGCTTCGGCAGGTCCACGCCCTGCGCCGTGAAACGCAGATACACCTCCATGTCGAGCGGCCCCAGGATAATGCGGAACCAGTGCTGGCGGTCCGGCACCTGCTCGCCGAGCATCGCCCCTATGGCGAGCGTTGATGGTTCCCCAGGCGCGCCAAGGTGACTGTGACTGGCCGGCGCGGTCTCCAGCCAGTGAAAGATGGTTTCCTCGATAGCGACGGGCACGCCGAAATACTGTTCAAGCGTCGCGCGCAAGCCGTCCGGATTGCGTGCTTCGCGCACGAGATGCGCGGAGGCGGCGAGGCGCGCATGCGCCGCAAACGGCTGCCCGGCGATCTCGTCGGGATCGTGCCCGGCGAGACTCGCGACATAAAAGGAGAATGTTTCGTCATCCTTCCGGTCGAGCCCTGCTGCGGCCTGTGCGGAGGTCCACGCCCGGTACAGCAGCGTCAGGTAGCGGTGGTGAAAGATATCGAGAAAATTGACGAGCGTCGCGTCCTGCCGGTGCTGCTCCCGCTCGCGCGCAATCTCGGTGACGTGAACCGGCAGCGGCCCGTTTGGCCCGAGCATGCCCAGACCCAGAAGCCGGATTTTCAGACGCCCGTTGACCTCCCGCACGTCTGCAATCTCGCGCGGTGCGAATGCGAGGCTTGGCGCCTGGCCGAGACGGAACGGTTCCGCCTGGGGACGCCGCGCGGTGCCGACCGGATCAATGCGCGGATCGGCGCCGATACGGCGCAGCAGGGAGATAAACCCGTAGCGCCAGGGTTCGGCCATCAGGCATTCAACGCTTTCCGGTGAAAGCGTTACGCCGGGCACGGTCAGATCCAAGGGGGCGCGCTCCATCATCAGGACGCGCCTAATCCGCGCAGCCTGGAAAGACGGGAGCCGTGAGGCGTGGATACGTGTCGCACCGTACGGCTTTCATCGTTTGACCTCTTCCCCAAGTTTTTTCAATCATCGGGGATAGTCGCTGGATAGTCAGCGGGACTATTCCGCAATAACGCTGGGAAATGTCAGCGGCGTCCAGTTGCATTGACGGCTATCTACCCTGTCCTGACCATGTTATGCATCACGCATCAACACTGGTCACCGGGCTGGCGTCAGCGCAGGCAAAAAAAAGCCCGCGACGGGCGCGGGCGATGGGAGGACAACTGCTGTTTCATCGCGGCCATGCTGTTCCGCACCGATGACGCCACCCTCAAGCGCCGACCAGATGCCCATGTCGCCTTCGTACTGGCTGGCGGGCGGATTGCGCGGGAAACCAGCAAGCGGGAACTTGCGGTAGAAGTGGACATGACTGGCAATCGCCATGGCGCGCTCCAGCGTAAGCTCCTTTGCATCCCATCGCGTCAGGAACTTCTGCGCCTCGTCCGTCGTGCGCTGCACCTTGCGCTGCTCGCTCTCGATACGCTTGATGCGGCGATGGCGAACGTCCGGGCGTTCGAGGTACTTCGCATGGCGCAGCGCACCGGCTGCGCGCTGCTCCCAGTACTCGGACGTTTCCCACAGCCTGATCGCGCGACGCATGCCGTTCTCGATGCGCTCGGCATCCTTGCATGCGCGCTTCTCGCTGTGATGGCCGATGAGAATCGGCCGGCCGAGCGGTATGTGTCGGTAGTGGCATCGACGGCCTTGCGCGGCCATGGCCTCATCGCCCCGGCGTTCGCTGTACCCGTCGAAACGATCCGCACGCTGTTCCGCCCGGTCCACCAGTGGCGTGTCCTCATCATCGATCTCGCCGCACAGTTCCAGCAGCAGGTCGTCACGTTGCGGCGTCCATGCAGGGGCGACGAACAGTTCCTGCTTCGGTGCCCAGCAAAAGCCCGCAGCTTTCACGCGCCTGTACGTTTCTTCATCGAGGCGATGCACGGGATACAGGCGCGGCTCGTTGCCGACCAACACGAGCCGCCAAAAGACCTCAAACCGACCGAGCCGCCGTCCGATTCCCCACACGAATGAACGAGCTCCGCTCAACGATCGCGCCGAACAGCAGCCCAATCGTCGCCCACATGATCGCCTGCATGCCGAGCGCCGCCACGCGGAATTTCCACAGCAGCGCCGCAGGAAAACCGGGCGGTGTTTCGTCGATCACGGGCATCGACATCTGCACCGCGGCAATGATAGCGATGAATACAAGTCCGGCCACGATCGAGCCGTTCCATGCGCCGAGTTTCATCGCCGCGCAGCGCCGGACCTTCAGCGAAAAAACCAGCGCGGTCAGCGAGATCGCGATCATCAGAAAGAACAGGCCCGTGCGCGTTCCGATTGTCTCCGGGTCGCCGACCGCCGGCGGGTTCGCCGGGTACTTGATGTTGGGAACGATCACCAGTGCGACGAAAGCGCCAAGCGCAAGCCACGCCGACAACGCACGCGCGCTCATCGCGCCCACTCGCCCGTACGCATAGGCAAACACCAGCGCGAACAGTCCGCCGAACGCCGCGCCGTAGGTCACCACGCCGGTCAGCAATCCCAATCCGGCTTGCGTATCGCGACTGACTAGCTCCTGCTCATGCGCGTGCTCGTGCGCCTGCGCACCCGCATGCTCATGCGCGTGCTCATGCACTCCACCGGCCCCGTCCCCGGCTTTCTCTTCGAAGGCAATCGCCTGATTGACCTGCGGCTCGCCCGCCACTCGCGCGAACGCGAACGTGAGCAGCCCCGCGGCGATGCCTGCAAGCATCCCGCGCAACAACAGCTTACCGACCATGTTCTGCTCCGTTAGTGGCAGGGAAAGCCGAGCAGATGGCGGCCGTCGTGCACGAACTCATGCACGTACATGCCAGGCACTAAAGAAGTGGCGCCCTGTTCCGCACCGACGAAGTACAGCGCGAGCAACAGCAGCAATCCGCCGAACACGGCCCAAGGCAGCAGTTCACGCAACGGAATCGGCGTGGGCTGAATGGCGGGTTGGCGGGCGGGATCGAAAACAGCTTCAGTCATGATGGACATCTCCTGGGGTAGCGCGCCCCGTAGTCGATTGCAGAGGAATGGTGCGAAGCTCAGGTCTGGCTTTCGGCTTGTGATGCCGATTACAGTGGCGCGACCGCGCCGGGCTTTCACCGGCTTCCGCGCTTCGCAGTGCGGCTATTCTACGCGCTAAACTTCCGCGCCAGCTACCACACACGGACACGAGCGCATATTGACGGGAACTCAACAATGAACCTGCGGCTGTTACTGGTCAGCCATGCGCCGACCGCGGCCATGCGCGCGGGCCGCTTTCCCGCCGACGATCCGCTCGACGCTCGCGGCCTCGGCGAAGCGCAAGCAGCGCGAGCGCGCCTGTCGTCTGCCCACAATGCGACCGCATTCGTCAGCCCCGCCGCATGTGCGCGCGAAACGGCCTTGGCGCTCGGCCTTGCCGCGAAGGTGGACTCCGCGCTCTCGGATGTCGAATACGGCACGTGGCGCGGCCAACGCCTCAACGATCTCGCCGCGCAAGCGCCAGACGCCCTGGCAGCCTGGACGCACGACCCCGACGCCGCTCCTCACGGCGGTGAATCGTTCAGCCAGGTGGTGAAGCGGATCGGCAAATGGCTCGACGCAATAAACGTTGCGCCAGATGGCGCGTCGCGCGCTGCCCACGATGTAGTCGCCGTGACGCACGCGCCGCTGATCCGCGCGGCGATCGTGCATGTGTTGGGCACATCGCCAGAGGTCTTTCCGCGCATTCAAATCCCACCGCTCGCGGTCGTCGAATTGCAGCGCTCGCAACAACGTGGCTGGACTTGGTGGCCGGCGTCGTCGTGACTGGACTGGAACGTCCAGGCTTATTTACCCGATACCGACAGACGCAGCTTGCCCGAACCCGCAGGCGTCAGCGTAATTTCCGTGCGCTTGCCGGGCACGCCAAGATAGAAGTGCTGGCGTCCCGGCGAATTCTGATCGTGCGTCGCCTCCGGCAGGCACGAAGCAATGTCGGCGGCGACAGCTTCCAATGCATCGGCAGTCGAGCCCGAATCGCGATGCGGTGTCCACGCGCACTGATAGCTCCCGCGCGCCGCCGAGCATTGCGCGTCGTCGCCATAAGGCTGACCGACGCCTTTGCCGTCGTCCGGCGTAAGCGCTGCAAACCCGCCCGGCGCAGCCGCTACGATACGTTTCAACGATGCACAAGGGCTCGGTGCATCGTCGGCATTCGCGGCGCTCGGCGCGAGGCCGCCGAGCGATGAAACAACAAGTGTGGTCACGACCAGCATGTCGGCTTTCATAGGCGGCGCATGTTCTCAATGGATTGAAGGGCTCCGATCCGGAGCACGCTCCATGCCGTCGCAAAACGTAAAACGACGGCTCCCCGTCAATAGGCATGCAACTTGCATTCTGCCGATACCGGCTGACGGACCAGGCCAATTTATCAATGCTATAACCACGCTATGTCAAAAGACGCTGCCACACACACGCCCGACCGCCTTTGCTCAGGAATCGAGGGAATCGATAACATCCTGGGAGGCGGCCTCACCCCGCACCGCATGTACCTCGTAGAGGGCGCGCCCGGCACGGGTAAAACCACTTTGGCGTTGCAATTTTTACTTCAGGGGGTTGAGGAAGGCCAGGCGGGTCTGTACATTACGCTGTCCGAGACGCGTTCGGAGCTCATATCGGTAGCTGACAGCCACGGCTGGGATCTGAGCCACTTCCATATCCTGGAGTTGCTCTCCGACGAAGGTCTGGATCCCCAATTCGAGCAAACGGTGCTGCATCCGGCCGAGGTCGAACTCGGCGAAACGGTGCGCAATGTGATCCAGCAGGTCGACGAGATCAAACCTGCGCGGATCGTGCTCGACAGTCTGTCCGAGTTGCGCCTGCTGTCGCAGAACGCACTGCGCTACCGTCGGCAAATCCTCGCATTGAAACGCTACTTCGCCACGCGCGCATGCACGGTCTTGCTGCTCGACGACAACACGTCCGACCCGGGCGACGTGCAACTGCATAGCATCGCTCACGGCGTGATCGCGCTGGACAACATCGTGCACGACTACGGCGGCAATCGGCGGCGTGTGCGTATCGCCAAAATGCGCGGCATCAAGTTCCGCGAGGGATACCACGACTTCACGCTCGACACCGGCGGCATCCATGTCTATCCGCGCCTCGTCGCGGCCGAACATCACGCGCAATTCGATACACATGTGGTGACCACCGGCACGGCAGGCCTCGACGCGCTGCTTGGCGGCGGACTGATACCGGGCACCAATGCGCTGTTGATCGGACCGTCGGGCGTCGGCAAAACCACCACCGTGGTGTCATGCCTGATTGCGGCTCTCGAACGTGGCGAACGCTGCGTCTACTATGTCTTCGACGAAACGCTGGTTACGCTTATCGCGCGTTGCGCCACGGTCGGCATGAATCTGCAGCCCTACGTCGATAGCGGACTATTGACGCTACGTCAGATCGATCCCGCCGAGATTTCGCCCGGGGAATTCGCGAGCGACGTCCGCATCTCCGTCGAGAAAAGAGGTGTGAAATATGTCGCGATCGACAGTCTCAACGCATACCTGCAAGCAATGCCGGGCGAGCGCTACCTGCTGTTGCAGATGCACGAATTACTCGGGTATCTCAACCAGAAAGGCGTTATGACGATGCTCGTGCTGGGACAGCACGGGATTATCGGCGAGGTTCAAAGCGATATCGACATCAGCTACCTGAGCGACGTTGTCATCCTGTTCCGCTATTTCGAACACCACGGCGAAGTCCTGACCGCCGTGACGGCCGTTAAGAGCCGCGCCAGCGCCCATGAACGCTCCATCCGCCAGTTCCGGCTCACGAGCCAGGGCGTCGAAGTGGGTGAAGCGCTGCGCGATTTCGAAGGCGTGCTTTCCGGGTTGCCGTCTTACCGCGGCACCACGGCGCTACTTGGCACGGCGGAGCACGTCATCGACACGTCGCGGCAGTAACGTCATGGAGCAACGGGTCCTGATTCTCGCGCCTTTTGGCCGCGACGCCGACGTTATTGCCGAGGTCCTGCACAAGGATCACCGCGTATGCGTGCCGTGCCGCGACGCGGACGCCCTCACCGAGGCCCTCGACGCCGGCGCGGGCAGCGCGCTCATCGCCGAAGAAGCGCTCGCTGGCGAACATGCGACGCGTCTATTCCGTTGGCTCGAACAGCAGCCGGCGTGGTCGGACTTTCCCTTCATTCTGCTCGCGGCCACGCGCGTGGGGCATCGGTCGGCGCGCGGGATCGAAGTGCTGGAACGCCTGGGCAATGTGGTCGTGCTGGAACGTCCGCTGAACTCCGAGACGCTGCGCCGCGCGGTGGCCTCGGCGCTGCGGGCCCGCGCGCGGCAATATGAATCGCGCCGCCATCTGGCCGAGCGGATCGAAGCGCAGGAAGCGCTGGTGCAACTGAACGACTCGCTCGAAGGCCGCATCGCGGAACGTACGCACGAGTTGGCTTCAGCCAACAACCGGCTGATGATGGAGATTCACGAGCGCGCCAAAGTGCAGGCCGTGCTCGTGCAATCGCAGAAGATGGAAGCGCTCGGGCAGCTCACCGGCGGCATCGCACACGACTTCAACAATTTGCTGAACGTCATCATGGTCAACTCGGAACTGATCTCCCGGGTGAGCAGTGACGAGCGCATTCGCGGTATGGCGGCGACGGTCAAACGCGCGACCGAACGCGGCGCGAAACTGACCGGCCAGCTGCTGACGTTCTCGCGCAATAGCAACCTCGACCTCAAGGCCGTCGACGTCGTCGCGTTGCTGCAAGGCATGCGCGACATCATCACCGTGTCGCTGGGATCGGGTATCAGCTACAGCAACGACTTCGAAAGCGACGAGCTGTGGACCCAGGCGGACGCGAATCAGCTGGAACTGGCCGTGCTCAATCTCGCGATCAACGCGCGCGATGCAATGCCCGGCGGCGGCCAGCTCAGTGTCCGCGTGAAGCAGCGCACGGCGCCTGATCAGACGCTCGCCGAGGGCCGCTATGTCGTGATCGAAGTCACCGATACGGGCTCGGGCATACCGCCCGACGTCGTGTCGCGCGTGTTCGATCCGTTCTTCACGACAAAGCCGATCGGCAAAGGGACGGGACTGGGCCTCAGCCAGGTGTACGGCATTGCGCGGCAAGCCGGGGGCACGGCGAGACTCTTCAGCGAGGAAGGCGCCGGCACGACGGTCGAGGTGTGGTTGCCGCTACGCGACCGCGTCGCGCCGCAGGCTGCGGAGGCCTCCAATATCGAAGCGAACGCTGTGGGCGAAAAGCGCGTGCTGGTGATCGAGGACGACAGCGAAGTACGCGCCATGCTCGTCGAATCGCTGAAAATGCTCGGCTACAACGTGACCGAAGCCGCCGACGGACGAGCCGGACTCAACCGCTTGCAGGACGACAACCCCGACCTGCTGATGGTCGACTTCGCCATGCCCGGCATGAACGGCATCGACGTGATCGCCGAGGCCCGCAAGATGCGCAGCGACCTGCCGGTGATTCTCGCAACCGGTTATGCCGACATCGACATTTCCGGTCTTGCGGTGGAACGCTGCACGGTACTGCGCAAACCTTTTCAGCTCGACGACCTCGCGCGGACGATCCGGCTCGGACTGATCGCGTGAGGCGCGTGCGTCGCCATGCGCCGCTAAAAATTCCAATTCGATAGTTTGCTAACGATTGTTTTGGAAATACAATACCGGCCATGACGAATCTCGACGCCTTACGCCGCAAAGTGAGCAGCACACTCGTGATCGCTGCCAGAAAGTGGCGGCGCACGAGTCATGGCGTGCTGTCCGCGTTCAACGTCTCCGAGGCGTGCGCCACGCCGCTGCTTACCGCGAGCCGGCTCGGCGAGGCGGTTCGTCAGGTCACGCTGGCCGAGTACATCGGCATCGAAGGCCCTTCGCTCGTGCGTCTGCTGGATCAACTTTGTGCCGCGGGCCTGATGCGTCGCGACGAAGATCCCGAAGACCGCCGCGCCAAAACGGTGGTGCTGACAAGAGCCGGCCGCGCCGTGACCGAGAAAATGGAAGAGGAACTGGTCACACTGCGTG
This sequence comes from Paraburkholderia kirstenboschensis, assembly GCF_032806925.1. Classification (NCBI taxonomy): domain Bacteria; kingdom Pseudomonadati; phylum Pseudomonadota; class Betaproteobacteria; order Burkholderiales; family Burkholderiaceae; genus Paraburkholderia; species Paraburkholderia kirstenboschensis. The sequence goes on from NZ_CP136512.1 coordinate 906,244, forward strand.
CGCAGGCGCTCAAGGGCGTCTCACGCAGCGATCTCGAAGCGACCTTGCGCGTGCTTGCCGCGTTCACTGCCGATTCCGCGGAAGAGTCCGAAAGCGCCAGCCCGGCCAAAGACACAAACCGCACAAGCCGCCCCAGCCGCACAACCGCGCCGCGCAACGTCAACAGATCGGCGTAACGCGTCATGATCTACCCCTCCGTTCGCGACTGGCTGTTCTCGGTCAAGACATTTGCCGCCGCGATGATCGCGCTGTACATCGGTCTGGCGCTTCAGTTGCCACGGCCCTATTGGGCAATGGCGACCGTCTATATCGTGTCGAATCCGTTCGTCGGCGCAACGCGCTCAAAGGCGATCTATCGCGCGCTCGGCACCGCGCTGGGTGCGTCGGCGGCTGTACTGCTCGTGCCGCCCTTCGTCGAATCTCCGTATCTGTTCAGCGTGATTCTCGCGCTATGGGTCGGCACGCTGCTCTATCTCGCCGTATCGGACCGCACTGCGCGCAGCTACGTGTTCCTGCTCGCGAGCTATACGATGCCGATCATCGCGCTGCCTGCGGTCACGAATCCGGCCGGCGTGTTCGATCTCGCCGTTAGCCGCACAGAAGAGATCACGCTCGGCATCGTCTGCGCGAGCATTGTGGGCAGCGTGCTGTTTCCGAGCCGGCTCGCGCCGACCATCATCGAACGGACCGACGCATGGTTTCGCGACGCCGCGTTCTACGCGACCGAAACTCTGTCGGGCCGTATCGCGGGAGCAGCGATATCCGGCGCGCGACAGCGGCTCGCGACCACCATCAACGGGCTGGAATTGCTGTTGAGCCAACTGGCCTACGACCACACACGCCCCGACATCCTCACGCGCGCGCAGGAACTTCGCGGACGCATGCAACTGCTGCTACCTATCATGTCGTCGCTCGCCGATCCGCTGATCGCGCTGTACAACAGTGGTAGCCACAAGTGGCCGGACGGTCTGGAGGCGCTGCTTGCCGACGTCATCAAGTGGTTCAATGCGCCTCTGCCTGCAGCCAGCGAGGGCAATCATCCGGACGCCGCCGCAGATGCGCTGCGCGAGCGCATTGCGGCGATGCAGCCGCCGCCCGCCGCGCTCGCGACATGGGACGGCGCACTGCTGTCGAATGCGCTATGGCGCATGAGGCAGGTCATCGACGTATGGCAGGACTGCCGGTCGCTGCGCATCATCATCACGCGTGAAGAAGGCTCATGGCGTCCTCGTTTTCGTCATTGGCGGCTCGGCGGCACCGAGCGCTTCTACGATCGCGGCATGATGCTGTTCTCCACCGGCTCGGCGGCGGCGGCTGTCATTCTCGCGTGCAGTCTGTGGATCGGCTCGGGCTGGGCAGACGGCGCCAGCGCCGTGACACTTGCCGCGGTCGCCTGCTGCTTTTTTGCCGCGCTCGACGAACCCGCTCCAATGGTCTTCCGCTTTTTCGTCGCTACGGCTGTCGCCGTGGTGGCGGCAGGCGTCTATCTGTTCGCCGTACTGCCGCACGTGCATGACTTTGCGATGCTCGTGGTCCTGTTCGCCGCGCCGTTCATTCTCGTGGGCACGCTGATTCCGCGTCCGCAGTTCAACCTGGCCACGGTGCTCGTCGCAGTGAACACCGCCACGTTCATCAGCATCCAGGACGCGTACGATGCGAACTTCCTGACCTTCCTGAACAGCAATCTCGCGGGCCTCGCGGGGCTGCTGTATGCGTATTTGTGGACTCGGGTCACGCGCCCATTCGGCGCCGAACTTGCGGCTGCGCGCCTGTTGCGTTCGAGTTGGACCGACGTCGCGTTGACCGCGTCCACGCGGACGATTGAAGACCCGCGCAACCACGCAGCCCGCATGCTCGACCGTTTGATGCAATTGATCCCGCGGCTTGCCGCGACCGACGACCATCGCCATCCTTCCATCGAAAGCTTTCGCGACCTGCGCATTGCGTTCAATGCACTCGACTTGCGCCGTCTCACGCGCAAGCTCGGCGGGGAAGCGGCGGCCGAGATCGACCACGCGCTCGACGGCGTGCGCGCCTATTACGAAAACTGCGTGAATCGTCGCTCGCGCCAACCGGTGCCGGACAGTCTGATGTCGTCGATCGATTCGGCTGTTGCGCGCGTCATCGCACAAGGACTCGCCAACGCCGGCGCGCCGGGCGCGATCTCGCAGGCTTCGGCACGCCATTTGCGCGAGGCGCTGCATGCGCTTGTCGGCTTGCGTCTTTCGCTATTTCCGGCCACGCTGCAGACACCCACGCCGCCCGCCGCGGAGGCCAACGCGTAATGGCCCGCTCAACACCTCTGCTCCCTTCCCGCGATGATCGGTGAAATAGACATCTTCGGCGTGTTCGTGCCGGCCGTGCTCGTGCTGATGCTGGTCGCCTATCTGATCAACCTCGCCATTCGCACGGCGCTTGCACGCGTCGGCTTTTACCGCTTCGTGTGGCATCGCTCCATTTTCGACCTCGGTATCTATGTGCTGGTGCTGGGCCTTGTCGTCGTCGTTTCGCACAGACTCGTTTCGTGAAATCAACGTGAAAAAAACCTGGTTCTCCGTCGGTCAGATCGTGCTGACCCTGATCGTCGTCGTGGCCGCGGCACTCGTGCTGTGGAAGCTGGTCGGCTACTACATGTTCGCGCCGTGGACCCGCGACGGGCACGTGCGCGCCGACGTGATCCAGGTCGCGCCGGACGTGTCGGGGCTGATTTCATCGGTTCAGGTGGTGGACAACCAGCAGGTCACACAAGGCCAGGTGCTGTTCGTCATCGACCAGGCGCGTTATACGCTCGCTCTGCGTCAGGCCCAGGCCACCGCGCAGCAACGCCGCGCCACGCTCGATCAGGCGCGCCGTGAGGACGTACGCAATCGCAAGCTCGGTAATCTGGTCGCCGCCGAAGTCGCGGAAGAAAGCCGCTCGCGCGTCGACCAGGCGGAAGCGGCGCTCGCGGACGCGAACGTCGCGATCGACACCGCAAAGCTGAACCTGCAACGCGCGACGATCATGAGCCCCGTCGACGGTTACCTGAACGACCGCGCGCCGCGTGCCGGCGAATTCGTCGCTGCCGGACGGGCGGTGCTTTCGGTTGTCGATATGCATTCGTTTCGTGTCGACGGCTACTTCGAGGAAACCAAGCTGGGCGGTATCAACATCGGCCAGCCGGTTGACATCAATGTGATGGGCGAGCCGCATTTGCTGCGCGGCCACGTGCAAAGCATCGTCGCGGGTATTGAAGACCGCGACCGCACGCAAGGCTCCAATCTGCTGCCGAACGTGAATCCCGCCTTCAGTTGGGTGCGGCTCGCGCAGCGCATTCCGGTGCGCGTCGCGCTCGATGAAGTGCCCGCCGATTTCCGCATGATCGCCGGGCGCACCGCTACGGTGTCGGTGCGCGACCTGGCGAACGCGCGCGCTTCCCATGCCGCGGGGGCTTCGAGCGCTTCCGCTGCGCAGCCTGCGACTGCTGCGGCCACTTCGGGCGCCTCGCAATGAAACTGTCGCTCACCGTGCCGTTTCTGCGCTCGCTCGGGCTGCCGCGACTGCAACGGCAGCTGCGGCTGCGGCTGCTGCCGCTGCTGCCTCTCACGGCGGCGCTCAATGGCTGCATGAATGTCGGCCCCAACTACTCGCTGCCGAAAGACGCACTCGTCAACGCGCCGCTCGCGAATGCGCAGATCGAGGGCGCGGACGCTTCGCTCACCTCGCGCGGCAACGTACCGGCTGTATGGTGGAAGCTCTACGACGATCCTGTGCTGAACGGTCTCGTCGACGAAGCGCTGCAATCCAATACCGACTTACGCGTGGCCGCCGCGAATCTCGCACGCTCGCGCGAGGCGCTGGGCGTCGCGCAGGCGCAGGGCGGGTTTTCCGGCAAGGCTTCGGCGGTGGTCCAACGCGCGCAGGAATCGGCCGAACAATACTTGCTGACTGAAAAACTGCCGGTCGTGAATGAAGGCGACATCGGCATCAGCGTCGCGTACGAGATCGATCTGTTCGGCAAGCTGCGGCGCGGCGTGGAAGCGGCGCAAGCCGACACCGAGGCCGTGCAGGCCGCAGCCGATCTTGCGCGAATCACGGTGGTAGCCGACGTGGTGCGCGCCTACGTCGAACAATGCTCGGCGGCCGAGGAACTGGAAATCGCGCAGCAGTCGCTTGCATTGCAGAGGCAACGCGTGGATGTATCGCGCCGTCTGCGCGATGCCGGCCGCGGCAATCAGACGGAGGTCACGCGCGGCCAGACCCAGGTCGATACGTTGTCCGCGGATATTCCGCGCTACACCGCGCGTCGCAAGATTGCGCAGTACCGGCTCGCGGCTTTGCTCGCGCGAGCGCCGTCCGACCTGCCGCCCGCGGTTCTGGCTTGCGAAAAGCTGCCGCAGATCCGTCAGCCGATTCCGGTGGGCGACGGCGCCGCGCTGCTCAGGCGCCGGCCCGACGTGCGCGAAGCCGAGCGTCAGTTAGCGGCATCCACGGCGCGCATCGGCGTTGCCACCGGCGCGCTGTATCCGACGGTGAGCATCGGCGCATCGGCGGGTTTGACAGGCGTTCTCGAAGATCTCGGCACTTCGCCGACCGCGCGTTGGGGTTTCGGTCCGCTGATCAGCTGGACGTTCCCGGCGAACGGCGCGCGTGGCCGCGTACGCGAAGCGCAGGCGTCGAGTCAGGTCGCGCTCGCCCGCTTCGACGGCGTCGTGCTCACCGCATTGCGCGAAACCGAAACGAGCCTCGCCACGTATGCCTCCGACTACGCTCGCGCTGACGCATTGCGCGCCGCGCTGAAGTCGGCGGCACAATCCGCGGATGAAACGCATCGGCTCTATCGCGCGGGCCGCGAGTCGTTCATCTCGGATCTGGATGCTACCCGCACGCTGACGTCGACGAAATCTCAGGTGGCGGTCGCGGAAGGCCAGGTGGCCATCGATCAGGTCAATCTGTTCCTTGCTCTCGGCGGCGGTTGGGAAGCGGCGCAGCAAACCGCGCCCCGAGTGCCGGCAACATCGGCGGCGACGCCCGCAAAAGCACAACAGGCAACGCCGGTGACCCAAGCTCCATAACGCCGGCGCGCAAGCTTACGATTTATTTTTGGCGACATTTCTTTTGCCTTTCAATTGCGGTTAAATACGTGCCACCAACCACACGTTACGAGGCCAAGCTATGTCGTCGTTCATGAAAAGCGCAGCAGCACTGGGCGGATGCATTGGTATCTTTACGGCCGTCGTGGCCGTGGTCGAGATGCTGGCAGGCTGACTCCATCGCCCGTGAAGCGCCGGCTGTCGCCGGCTGTATTACGCAGGCCGGCGCTTCGCCGCTTGATGAATCGCAGCGCGCACGCGGGGGTACGTGCCGCAACGGCATACGATGTTGCTCATTGCCGCGTCGATGTCAGCGTCAGTCGGATGCGGCTTCTGTTTGAGCAGCGCGCAGGCGGCCATCAGTTGCGCGCTTTGGCAATAACCGCACTGCACCACATCGAGGTCGATCCAGGCGGCCTTCAATGCCTGCGCCTCGGCACCTTGCATCCCTTCAATGGTCGTTATCTTCTGCGTACCCAGGTTCGCCATTGTCGTCTGACATGACAGGCACGGCTTGTCGTTCAGGTGCACCGTGCACGCCCCGCAAATCCCGACACCGCAGCCGAACTTGGTGCCGGTCATGCCGAGTTCGCAACGCAGCACCCACAATAGCGGCATATCGGGCTCCGCTTGCACTGCCACCGCTCGGCCGTTGATGTTCAGCGATCGCATGCGTGTCTCCCGCTTTACGTGAGCGTCAAGGGCAATGTGCGCAGACGCTTGCCGGTCAGCGCGAACACCGCATTCGCAACGGCGGGTGCAACCGGCGGCACACCCGGTTCGCCGACACCCTGCGGATGCAAGCGGCTCGGCATGATGTCGGTTTCGATCACCGGGCAATCGTTGATCCGCACCACCGGAAAGTCGACGAAGTTCTTCTGTTCTACCTGCCCGTTCGCAATCGTGATCTCGTCCTGCAACGCGGCGGAGAGGCCGAATACGACGCCGCTCTCCATCTGCTGACGAATCAGGTTGGGATTCACAGGCAAGCCGCAATCGATCACACACACGACGCGATGCACGCGAATCCGGCCGTGCGGTCCGATCGATACTTCCGCGACTTGCGCTACCACACTGCCGAACGCCTCGTGAAGCGCGACGCCACGCGCACGCGGCGCGCCATCGGCGGCATGGGTCAGCGGCTGGTGCCAGTCCGACAGCGCGGCCACGCGCTGCAGCACCGCCAGATGCCGCGGGTGCTGCGCAAGCAGCGCAGCGCGAAACGCCACCGGATCGTCTCCCGCAACGGCAGCGAGTTCATCGGTGAAGCTCTCGGTGAAGAAGGCTTGATGCGAGTGCCCGACCGATCGCCAGAAGCCGACAGGCACCGGCAATTCCACGATCTTGTGCGCCACTCGCACCACGGGCCACTCGTATGGCTGATCGAATGCGCCTTCAGAAGTGGTTTTGTCGATCGGAAGGCGCGGCACGCCGTAATAACGCGAGAGCGCTTCGGGCACGATCGCCTGACTCGCGGATGCGCTGTGCCACGCAATCAGTTTGCCGTTGTTGTCGAGGCCGGCCCTCAACCGGGCCACGCATGCCGGCCTGTAGAAATCATGCGTGAAGTCCTGCGCGCGCGACCACAAAGTTTGCACAGGGTGGCCGTCCGCCTCGCCTGCAATCACCGCGGCCTGGGCGATGTAATCGAGCTCGAGGCGCCGCCCGAACGCGCCGCCGAGCAACTGCGCATGCACACTGACCTTGTCGTCGTCGATATGCAGAACCTTCGCCACGTGATGCCGCGCGAGCGCTGGCACTTGCGTCGACACCCAGACGGTCGCCGCGCCGTCCGCGACCTGCACCGTGCAATTGAGCGGTTCGACAGCGCCGTGCGCGAGATACGGCGCATGATATTCGGCGACGATGGTGTGCGCCGCGCGGCTCAATGCGTCGTTAATGTCGCCGCGATGGTAGTACGCGTGGCCGTCGCCGTCGTCGAGTGCGAGCGCGAGGCGGCGCTCCACTTCGGCGCTCGAGAGCGATGCCGCGGCGCCGTGATGCCACGTTACGTTGATGGCGTCGACCGCGTTCATCGCGCGAAACGGGTTGTTTGCGATCACGGCAACGCCGCCCGTGCCGCCGTTGTACGGCGCGAAGGGGAGCGCCTTGATGCAGCCCGGCATTTTTTCCGCCGACGCGGCGTCGAAGCTCGCGACCGTGCCGCCGAGCGTGGGACACATCACGACGCTCGCGTACAGCAGGCCGTCGGGCAACGCGTCGATGCCGAAACGCGCGGTGCCGTTCAGCTTCGAAGCGGCTTCGATACGAGGCAGCGGCTTGCCAATCAGCCTGAAACTGGCGGGGTCTTTCAACGTGACCTTGTCGGGCAAAGCTCGCTGAGCCGCCATCGGCGACAACTCGCCAAAGCTCGCCCTACGTCCCGACCGATGACTCACGTAGCCGCCCTGCGCGACACACTCGCCGGCCGGCACATGCCATTGCGCCGCCGCTGCCGCGATCAGCATGGCGCGCGCCGAGGCGCCTGCTTCGCGCATCGGCATCCATAAATCGTTGATGCTCGATGAACCGCCCGTCATCATCGTGCCGGCCTCGCGCATCAGTTTGCGTGTGTACCAGACGATCGTGCGCTTGGTGATGCTGTCGTGATCGGGACGAAACGGCAGATCGTCAATGACGCTCTGCACGCTGTTGTAGATGTTGTCGATCGGCGCGTCTTCGACTCGCACGCGGGACCAGTCGGCGTCCAGTTCTTCCGCGAGGACCATCGCGAGGCCGGTATGGATGCCCTGCCCCATTTCCGCTTTACACATCATGATCGTCACGGTGTTGTCCGAGGCGATCTTCACCCAGCCGTTGAGCGCCGCTTGCGTGCCCTCGACGGGTAGCGGCGCGGCCGTGGTGAGCCGTTGTCGCGCGGGCAGCACCGACCAGCCGACCAGCAACGCGCCGAGTGCACCCGCGCCGCCAACAAGGAAGGTTCTGCGCTTCATGACGATTGGCCTATCCGCTTGCCGCCGGTAACAAGCTGTGAAGGCGCCAGATCGCGCCCTGCGTTCCCCGCAATAGTAGTAAGACGGGGAAGGGGGCGCGAACTTAAATTCGTCCGATGAAGCGATGCGGGCGCGGGATGGTGCCTTTCGTTTGGGCGCCGGGTTTGTTGGGAGTCGTGGGGCGTTTCATTAAATGTCGGGGTCTGAGGCGGGGACCGCCCAGACAATCAACAACCTCACCGCCTGTTCGACCCCGACACCACATCGATCCACACGGCCAGCACGAGAATGCTGCCTTTCACGATCATCTGCCAATAGGCGTCGACGTCGAGCATGGACATGCCGTTGTCGAGGCTTGCCATGACGAGTGCGCCGATCAACGCGCCGTACACGGTGCCCGAACCGCCGCGCATCGAGGTGCCGCCGATAAAGCACGCGGCAATCGCGTCGAGTTCGCCCATCGAGCCCGCCGACGGCGAACCTGCGGCAAGCCGCGCCGTATTCACAATCCCAGCGAACGCGCACATCAGGCCCATCAACGCGAAAATGGCAAGCTTCACGCGATTCGTGTTGACGCCAGAAAGACGCGTCGCTTCGAGGTTCGATCCGACCGCGTAGATGCGTCGCCCGAACACCGTCTGCGTGGCAATCCACGTGAAAATACCGAGTAACGCAAGCAGCAACAGAACGGGCACCGGAATGCCGCCGTAACGATCGAGCGTCGCAACGAAGCCCGCCAGAATCACACCTGCGCCGATCACCTTCGCGACGTCCTGCCAGACCGGCACCACGCTCAACTGGTAGCGCTCGCGATTGCGGCGCTGACGTATCGTCAGAAACGCGAGCAGTACAAATAACACCACGGCGAGCGTATCGCCTGCAAGCGTCGGCAGATAGCCTTGCCCGACGAACACGAAGCCGTCGGACACCGGCGCGATGGTCGAGCCGCCCGTCACACCGAGCAGAATGCCGCGATAGGCGAGCATGCCGCCAAGGCCGACAATGAACGAAGGCACGCGCCGGTATGTGGACCACCATCCGTTGAAAACGCCGACGAGCACGCCAAGCAGCATCACCACCGGTAACGTGACGCCTATCGGCCAGTGGCGGTTCACGTCGAGTATCGCGGCCACGCCGCCGAGCAAACCGAGCAGCGAACCGACCGACAGATCGATCTCGCCCGCAATGATCACGAAGACCATGCCGCATGCGAGCATGCCGGTAATCGACATTTGCCGCAGCAGGTTCGACAGATTGCGCGGCGTCACGAACGCGCCATGCGTTAGAACCGAAAAGAAAATCCAGATCGCGGCCACGGCGATCAGCAACGCGAGAATCTTGTAACGCGCGAATAGTTGCTGGATACGCTGTGGGCCGCCGAATGCGCCTCGCGGCGCGGTATCGTCGGCACGTTGTGAAGTAACGTCGGGCGTCATGCGGCACTCGCTGCGGTTGGGTTCGGGACTCGCTGCACGGGACGGATAGCGGCGCTGAGAATGTCTTCCTGCGTGAGGCCGTCGTTGACGAAATCGCCACGCAATTCGCCCTCGCCGATCACCAGCACGCGATCGCTAATGCCGAGTACTTCCGGCAATTCCGACGACACCATCACGATCGACATGCCGCGCTGCGCCAGTTGAAAAATGAGTTTGTAGATTTCGAATTTAGCGCCAACGTCGACCCCGCGCGTGGGTTCGTCGAGGATCAGTACTTTCGGGTCGGTCAGCAGCATTCGCGTAAGTACGGCCTTCTGCTGATTGCCGCCCGAAAGACTCGCGATCGACAACATCGGATGCGCGGCGCGCACGGAAAGCCGCTTCATTTCCGTGTGAATCGTGTCGAGTTCGGCGGCCGAATCGATACGTCCTCCGGAAGAAAAGCGCTGCAGAACCGCGAGCGTAATGTTGTGGCCGACACTTAGACCAGGCACGATGCCATGACGCTTGCGGTCTTCAGGCACCATGCCGATGCCCGCGCGAATCGCGTCGATCGGCGCGCGAATCTTCACCGTCTTGCCTTCCATTACGACCGTCGCCTCGCTCACGCCAGGATAAGCGCCGAAGATCGCCTGCATCAATTCCGTGCGGCCAGCGCCGACCAGACCTGCCACGCCGAGAATCTCGCCGCGCCGCAATGCGAACGACACATCGCTTACGCGCTTGCGGCGCGGATTCGTTACGTCGAAACAGGTTACGTTGCGCGCTTCGAAAATGACATCGCCGATCGGATGCGGCTCGCGCGGAAACAGGTTCTTGATCTCGCGGCCGACCATCAACGAAATAATGCGGTCCGTAGTGAGCGCACGCATTGGCTCGGTGGCGACATGCCGTCCGTCGCGGATCACGCTGATCGTGTCGCAAACCGCGGCGACCTCGTCGAGCTTGTGCGAGATGTAGACGCAGGCTACGCCGCGCCGCTTCAAATCGCGCACGATGTCGAGCAAGATCGCAATCTCGGAGGAAGTCAGCGATGATGACGGTTCATCGAGAATCAGCAGCTTCGCCTGCTTGTTCAGCGCCTTGGCAATTTCGATCAACTGCTGGTGGCCGCCGCCATAGTTCATAACGGGTTGCGCCGCGTTGATTCCACTAATGCCGAGTTCGCGCAGCAATTCGTCAGCGCGCTGGTACATCGCCGCGTAATTCATACGGCCGCCCGGCAGGGTCATTTCATTGCCGAGAAAGATGTTTTCCGCTACCGACAACTCGGGCACCAGCATCAACTCCTGGTGAATGATGATGATGCCGGCGCGTTCGGTGTCGCGTATGCTCGTTGCCTTGAGAGGCTCGCCTTCCCAGGTTATTTCGCCATCCCAGGTACCGTGCGGATATACGCCGGACAGTACTTTCATCAGCGTCGATTTGCCTGCGCCGTTCTCGCCGCACAAGCCGACGCACTCGCCCGGCGAGACCGTCAGGTCGATGCCGTCGAGTGCCTTTACGCCTGAAAACGCCTTGACGATGCCGCGCATCGTCAGTAACGGTTGCGTCATTCGCTATGCCTCGCTGCAGGGCGCGCGTTCATGCGGATACGCTGCCGCATGTATCGGCGTGAAGCGCGCGCACGTTACGCTCATTGGCTCGCGAGCTGGGCCTGGGTGTAGAAGCCGTCCTTGATGACCACATCCACGTTGCTCTTCGTGAGCAACGTAGGCTGCAGCAGCACCGTGTCGACCTTCTTCTTCCCGTTGTCGTATTGCGCATTGAAGGCAGGCTTCTCACCCTTGGCCAGTGCCACCGAGAGCTTTGCCGCTTCGCCTGCAATCAGCTTCAGCGGTTTGTAGACGGTCATGGTCTGCGTGCCCGCAATGAGCCGCTTGACCGCCGCGAGGTCGGCGTCCTGACCCGATACGGGCACCTTGCCCGCCATGTGCTGCGCAGCCAGCGCCTGGATCGCGCCGCCGGCGGTTCCGTCGTTCGACGCAACGATTGCGTCAATCTTGTTGTTGTTGGCGGTCAATGCGTCTTCGACGATGCGCAGCGCCGTGGACGCGCTCCACTCCGGCACCCACTGCTGCCCCACCAGCTTGATATCGCCTTTGTCGATGGCGGGCTTCAACACCTTGAGCTGCCCTTCGCGCAGCATCTTCGCGTTGTTGTCGGTCGGCGCGCCGCCAAGCAGGAAGTAGTTGCCCTTCGGTTGCGCTTTATAAACACCTTCCGCCTGCAGTTCGCCCACCTTCTCGTTGTCGAACGAAATATAGGCGTCAACGTCGGCGTCGAGAATCAGGCGGTCATATGAAACCACCTTGATGCCCGCCTTTCTAGCTTCGGCGACTACGTTGCCAAGCGTCTTGGAATTGAACGGCACGATCACGATGACATCGACGCCGCGCGAGATCAGGTTCTCAATCTGCGAGTTTTGCCGCGCCTCGCTCGCATCGGCGGATTGCACGGACACTTTCGCGCCGAGCTTTTCTGCAGCCGCGACGAAATAGTCACGGTCGCGCGACCAGCGTTCGACGCGCAGGTCGTCGATACAGAAGCCGATCTCCGGGTGATCCTTGCTCGCATGCGCAAGCGGCGCCGCAAGCGACAGGCTGGCCAGCACCGCTCCACATACGAGCGAACTCAGTACAGTACGACGTGTTGCGAATTTCATCTCTGTCTCCTTCTTCTGATAGCCGGAATTCCGGATTGGACGGCCTGCGCTGCGAGCCGCAGGTCCGGACAAGCGACAACCCAAAGCTTTTTATTCGCGCGGTATATGTCCGCGCTTTTTATTCAAGTGCAACAGTGCTCTTCAGCGTCCGCTATAGATCGCCTGATTGACGATGTTTTCCATGCGCTCCTGCTGGCCGCTCGCGTGCCGCGGGTTCAGATCGCGCGACAGCGCTTCGATGGCGAGCGCCGACAGCGAGTAGTCGCCCGAAAGAATCTTGCGTCCAAGCTCGGCCTCCCACCCCGCATAACGCTGACGCTTGAATTGGTCGAGACGGTCGTTTTCGATCAGCACGGCTGCGCGTTCGACGGCAAGCGCGAGGTTATCGATAGCTCCGATGTGACCGTAAAACAGATCCTCCGGATCGACACTTTGCCGACGCACTTTCGAATCGAAGTTCATGCCGCCCGTGGTGAACCCGCCGTGCTTGAGGATTTCATAGAAGGCGAGCGTCAGTTCTTCCACACTATTTGGGAATTGATCCGTGTCCCAGCCGTTTTGCGGGTCGCCGCGATTCGCGTCTACGCTACCGAAGATATCGAGCGCATAGGCCGTCGCGATCTCGTGATGAAACGAGTGACCCGCAAGCGTCGCATGATTCGCCTCGATGTTCACGCGAATCTCTTTCGCAAGCCCGTATTGCAGCAGGAATCCATGCACGCTCGCGACATCGTAATCGTATTGATGCTTGGTCGGCTCCTGCGGTTTCGGCTCAATCAGCAGTGAGCCTTTGAAGCCGATCTTATGCGCATGGTCCACGACCATATGCAGGAAGCGCGCGAGTTGATCGCGTTCGCGTACGAGATCGGTATTGAGCAGCGTGTCGTAGCCTTCGCGTCCGCCCCACAACACGTAGTTCTCGCCGCCGAGCCGTTGTGTGGCGTCGAGCGCATGGCGTACCTGTGTCGCGGCGAACGCAAATACTTCTGGATCGGGGCTCGTGGCCGCGCCCGCAGCATAACGCGGATGCGAGAACAGGTTGGCCGTGCCCCACAGCAGCTTGATACCGGTGTCCTGCTGTTTGCGCGCGAGGTAGTCCACTATGCGGGAAAAGTTCTCGCTGTATTCTTTCAGGCTTGTGCCTTCGGGCGCTACGTCGGTATCGTGGAACGTGTAGTACGGCGTGCTCAGCTTCGAAAAGAATTCGAACGCGGCATCCGCTTTCAGATGCGCCATTTCCATTGCGTCGCCAGCCTGCTGCCAGGGGCGCTTGAATGTGCCCTGACCGAAAATGTCGACGCCCGGCCAGACAAACGTATGCCAGTAGCACACTGCAATGCGCAGATGTTCTTCGAGCGTTTTACCGAGGACTTTTCTGTTCTTGTCGTAGTGACGGTAGGCAAGCGGGTTGTCCGATTGCGGGCCTTCGTAACGGATCTCGGGAATGTGTTCGAAGTAGGACATCAGCGTCTCCAGTATTTGTTGCACTGCAACCCGTGCGACGTGGCCGCGCCGGTCGGTAAGGTGACGCCATGCTGCCGCTTGCGGGAAGCATCGGCAATTGCGAAATTGCGCAGCGTGCTTGATGTTTCTTACCGCCCGCGATTTTGTTTTGCACCGGTGCGCAATTCGCGGCCTAGAATAACCGGACGCTTAAAAACATCGAACCAGAAAAAGACGCTATAGCGCCCACTCTGTCGACATAGGAGACAAAGGCTTTGCGGGTTTAACTGTCCGCATGCCACGCACGCCATGACCCGTCCGCAAACACGACAGACGACCCATCGGATCGCGCTGCTGTTCAACGCGAACAAGGTCTACGATCGCGAGATCATTACCGGCATTGGTAACTACCTGCTCTCCACGCGCGTGGCGTGGGATCTCTTTCTGGAAGAAGATTTTCGCTGTCGTTTGACGGGTATCGAGCGCTTTGACGGCGACGGCATCATTGCCGATTTCGATGACCCTGCCGTGAGTGAAGCATTGCGCGACTGCCCATTGCCGGTGGTCGCGGTGGGATCGTCGTTCGAAGACCAGGCACAGTACCCTCCGGACTTACCCTATATCGCAACCGATAACAGCAAACTCGTTTCACTGGCTTATACGCATCTGATCGGCGCGGGCCTCGAACACTTTGCGCTGTATAGCTTGCCGCAAGCGCAAGAGAACCGCTGGGCGCAGCAGCGCGAACTTGCGTTCGCTCATCTGCGCAGCGCGGATGGACACAGCGCCGGGCAGATCCAGGGCGAGATTTATCGCGGACTGTCTACCACCGCGCCTTCATGGAACCAGGCGACCGAACAACTGACTGCGTGGCTGCGCGAATTGCCGAAGCCGGTCGGCATTATCGCCGTGACCGATGCACGCGCCCGGCATTTGCTGCAAGCGTGCTTGATCGCAGGCATTCCGGTACCGGAGGAAGTCGCGATCATCGGCATCGACAACGACCCGCTCACGCGCACGCTCACACGCATTCCGCTTTCCTCCGTGATACAGGGCACGGAAGAAATGGGACGCACCGCGGCTCACCTTCTGCATCAGATGCTGCGCGGTGCGCGCTTTCCTGGGCGGCGCATTCTCGTGCCGCCCGTCGGCATCAACGTGCTCGAGTCGACAAGACACCAACCGCTCGCGAGTCCCTATGTGATGCGCGCGCGGCATTTCATCCGTCAGTACGCGTGCCAGGGCATTCGCACCGAACAGGTGGCCGATTACGTGGGCGTGTCTCGCTCGTCGCTGGAAGAGTACTTTCGGCGCGAGCGCAAGTGCACCGTGCATCAGGAAATCTTGCGCCATAAACTCGATGTCGCAAAGGCGCTGCTTGCGAAGCGCGATGCGTCGAGTGCGGAAGTGGCGATACGTTGCGGCTTCACGTCGCTGCAATACATGTATGCGGTTTTCCGGCGTGAACTCGGTTGCACGCCGCGCGAGTACCAGGATCGCGTGAACTCGACTCAGGCTTCCACGCCAGGCTGAGCATGCCTTTACTTTTCAAATTTTTATCGACGACATGATCAGCATCGCACAACTTTCATCCGAGCCGTGGGGCACGCTTAATGGCGGCGATCCGGTACGGCTCTTCACGCAGCGCAACGCGCACGGCATGAAGATCGCAATCAGTGACCTGGGCGCGACGCTCGTTTCGTGGCATGCACCGGATCGCACCGGACGTCTCGGCGATATTCTGCTCGGGCATGACACGCCGGCCGATTACGTCGCGGCCACGACCTATATGGGCGGGCTGATCGGCCGCTGGGCGAACCGCATTGCCGACGCACGTTTTACGCTCGATGGCATCGAGTACACGCTCGACCGCAACGAGGGAGCAAACCTGCTGCATGGGGGAAGCGTGGGTTTCCATCGTGCGATATGGGAGGTCAGCGAGGACAACGGATCGCTGCTCATGCGGCTCGACTCGCCGGAAGGCGACGCCGGCTTTCCAGGCAACGTGACCACGCAAGTGCGCTATACGCTCGATGACGACGGCACGTTGACCATTGAATACGAAGCCGTTACCGACGCCGCGACGCCGCTGAACCTGACAAGTCATGCGTACTTCAATCTGACCGGCCGCCCAGGCGCGGATATTCGCGGACACATGCTGTCCATCGACGCGGATCAGTTCTTCGAAGTCGATGCAGCGATGATTCCATGCAAGCTCGCGGATGTAGCCGGTAATGCATTCGACTTCCGGCAGAGCGCGCCGATCGGCGCCCGCCTCGACTGGCCGCACGGACAACTCGTGCAAGCGGGCGGCTTCGATCATTGCTACGTGCTGCGCGATTCGGCCGGCGGCGCCAACGCGGCGGGCAGCATGCGCCAAGTCGCCTGTCTTTACGATCCCGGCAGCGGCCGGGAATTGACGGTGTCAACCGATCAGCGTGGCTTGCAGTTTTACAGCGGTAACTGGTTGAAAGGAGACGCGGGACGCGGCGGAGTTGCTTATCAGGCACATGCAGGGCTTTGTCTCGAAGCAGGCGGTTTTCCGAATCAGGTGAACATGCCGACGGAACAGGGCGATGTAATCGTTCGAGCGGGAGACACCTACCGGCAGGTGACCGCGTATAAGGTCGAAGTGCGCCACGGCGTTTGACGAACTGCCTTCATTCTTTACGCCGTCGATTACAGCACGCCGACTTATCATTTGCTGCAAGAGTGAATTACCGTATTGGGGGTTTTCCCAGGAGTACGCGCTTCCTAGAATCCACGCATGGTGCCCGACCGTCCGCTGTGGCATCGAAGAACATCATGCCCGGAGGGAAGCATCATGAAATCGCTTATCAAAACAGTCGCGCTAGTTGTCGTTCTGGCCGCGCCAGTTGCCTCGTTTGCACAGTCGGCGCAGCCGCTCACGCGCGCTGAAGTAAAGGCTCAGTTGAAGCAGATCGAGCAGGCGGGATACAACCCGGCGGTTGCGGAGAATGCGAATTATCCTGCCGACATTCAGGCGGCCGAGGCTCGCATTGCTACACAAAATGCCATCGCTCAAAGCGATACCACGGGCTACGGTTCTGCGGCTACGGGTTCGTCGCAAGCAGGAACTCCTGCGCCGGCTAAGTGAGCGTTGAGCTTTGCGCTATGGCCGGTTACCGGCCTCGGTTGCTATCGCGCGGGGCCCTTTGGAACTGTGCGATTCCCCTCTCTTCAGTCTCTTCCGCTTAAGATGACCGCTCGCAAACAGGAGCGGTCATGGGTTCATCCGTTAAGAATTCTCTGCTGTGGGTCTTCGAGCCCTTCGAGGACGATCCCGGCTTTATGAGGAAGCGTTTATTCGGCTTCGAAGCGGCTTATGTGGATGGCTTGCTATGCCTTGCGGTCGGCGACGGCGAGGAGCCTTGGAATGGACTGCTGGTGTGTACGTCGCGTGATCGGCACGCAGATCTCACTCGCGAGTTTGCGCAACTCGCGCCGCATCCCGTGCTCGGCAAATGGCTTTATTTGTCGCAGCGGGAGGAAGAGTTCGAGCAGGTCGCTCGTGTTGTTGTCGAGGCGGTTAAGAGGCGAGATTTGCGAGTGGGAGTCGAGCCGGGCGTCAGGAAGAAAAGGGCAAAGACGGTGATTGGCAGTTGAAGCTCGCTGCGCTTGGCGGCGCTGCGAGCTTAAGTGTCTTTCTTACTTCAACAAACCGAACACCGCCACGCCGCTGGTTGTGCCCACGTACACGTGGCCGTGCGCGATCATTGGCGTAATGAACTTGTTTCCCGCTCCGAATGTGTCTCTCGTACCGGACTGGTTACTGTTGTAGAGTTCCTGGCTGAGATCGCCGGCGTTGAAGGCATGCAACGCGCCAACGGCGCCATTCTCGGCGGCCCAAACAATCGCATTCGACGCGCCATTCGCCGAAACGCTCGGCGTCGCACCGGGGTAAGGGAAGGTGCCGGGACTGCGCGATGCGGGGCTCGTTGCCAATAGTGCCGAGGTCACGGGAAACGCCTTGAGGTTGTCGCCCACTGAGCCGAAATAGACGACGTGGTTGTAGTAAGCAGGCATGCCGAAAACGCCTCCTGGCAGTTGCCCGTCGATCTCCTGCCAGACCTGATTGGCGCTCGTGTTGAATTTGCCCATCGCATCGCGATTGACCACGTAGATCTTCGAATCCTTGCCAGCTCCCAAGGCGAGATGCCGAGTCGTGCCGCTTGCATCTGCCTGGTCCGGTAGTACCAACGCTCCTCCCGATCCTAGGTCTGCGTCCCTCGCCGATTGCGCGACAGTGTCGAAAGTCGCGAAATAGTCGGCCACGCCGAGCCTCGGTGACGTCGACAGCTTGAGGAAGGCGTTCCCATAATCGCCTCCGATGGGAAAACCCTGCGCATTCAGCGTTGCGTCGAACGTGCCGTTCGCGTCCAGCAGGTACAGGAATGCGCCGTCGGATGCCATACCCGCACCGCTCATCCAGACCGAGCCCTCACTTCCGTTCGGCGTGAGGTTCAGCGCGCTCGTCTGCGAAAGCGTATCCGCGCTGTAGGCCATCACCCAACCGCCGTAAGTGCCCTGGTCGCAGTGCGACGTCCATGCAAGATAGACATTCCCGTTCACGAGGGTTAGCGCCTGACGCTCCGCATATTGCTGGGGGTCGAAAGCGGTGACACCGTTGCTGCTGTTTGCGCCCGTTCCTGGGTACGTGGCCGCGATCTCGGTAGGACCGCCGAGCGTCTCCGCTCCTGTCACCAGATCTATTGCATGCAGGCGCTGATGAATGCCTCCGCTCGCGTCCTTGCTCATTGCAACCGCGTACAGGACGCCCGTTGTGCCGCGCGTGCGGTCGATAACCGGTGTGGACGTGATGCCGATTTCCGGTGTGATCTGACCACAATGACGATCGTCGCTCGTCGTCTCGCCGGAGCCAAGCAGGGAGCGCTGCCAGAGTTGTGTATTGGTGTCCGCGTCGAATGCGTAGACGCTGGCGTGCTCAGTCACGACATAGACGACGTTGTGCGCATTGCCGCCTATGGGCAGATTGCTAACGTAGAGCGGTTGAGCGTCGACCTTGCCGTCTGCCGCGAGGAAGGCAACCCTGCCGAATCCTGCCGCGTTAACGTTGGCGGGCGTCAGCGTCGTCTCTGCAAGGTACTGTCCCGTGCGGGCCAGGTCGTTGTGATACGTCAGAACGTCGCTCGCAGTGGATGTCGCACCGGAGCCCGATCCACCAGAGCCGGTCCCGCCGCCGCCCGTTCCGCCGGACCCGGTTCCGCCGTTCGTACTGCTTGTGCTGGAATTGCTGCCCGAGCCGCCGCCACAGGCAATACAAAAGATGGCAAACAGGCCGGTCGACACTACCCGGCGCCAGGACAGCGCGCATTTGCGCAGGCACTTGTTGCGGTTCATAGACGTCTCCCAGGCGATCGGGAAGACTGCCAGTCCCAATGACCGTCGACTTTCTAGTGCAGATCTACCCTTCGTTGCTTCGCAAAGAGCGGAGCCTTGCGTCGGGCCACTCGTCAGAATGCCAACTCGTGTTGGTCAAAATCGTCTGGGGTCGTCGTCGGGAATCGAATCGCGGCGGTGCTTTGAAGTCTGTCATCATTGATCCTCGTTCGAGGTTCCAGCACGCATTACGTCCGAACACCGGCGTTAGAGACCGCGCGGTGTACGCGGCAGTTGCCATTAGCCCGACTTCTTCCGTGCCGCCGGAGCCGTCATATGGACGACAGTTGCCGAGCCGCGCAGTAGCTTCACCGCCTATGTGGCCAGGCATATCGCCGTCAACGCTTCGCCTGTCCCTTGTCCTCTTCCTTGTGCTCTTCCTTGTCCTGCCCCTCGGTTGCATCGCCGGCGCGATTGCCTCGCGGACTGGCATCCGGCTCAGGGTGGACATCTCCCTCGCCTCTCTTTCCGTTCTCGGGCGCGCCTCCAGTGACTGGTGCGCCGCGCTGATTACCGAATGAGCCGCCTCCTGAAGCTCCGGTAGCCTTCGAAGCGTTGCCTTGATCGTCGACTTCGTCTGACCCGTTGTTCGCCATCTCGCGCTCCGTGCATTTGCGTTCATGCACTGTGTGAGCAAGCCGTGCGCCAGGGCTAGCCACTGGCTTCACGTTTGCCAGAACGCACCGCCTGCGTCAAAGAGGAGCGCGCGGAAGTCGTGAATCGTCGTGAAGAACTGCGCAATTCGTAGGACAGCATCACCAGGGCGCCCGCTTCTCGGTTTTGCCAAACCGCACAACACATGATTCCGCCTCAGCGACAGCAAACACAGACGCACACAGCAGTTGACGTTCGTGTAAATCGAGAATTTTTATAATAGGCGGACAATCGGCGCTTTCAATAACCCAAACACCGCGACTTGCGCAGGAAGCTGCGACATCGAGAATACGTTCAGCGTCGAGATAAACCTCACGTTCCGCCGCACCAAAACCTGCCTCCTGAAGGTACCAGGTGAGATAAAGCGCCTTGACGATTTTGGCGAGCAAATGCCCGTTACCATTTCCTGTTTTAAAAGCAGCCAATGCCAGATGCCAGCCGAGCGACTGTTCGCGCACGTACGCAGCCGTATGCGGCAACAACTGCGCTTTTCCCAAGGGCCTTCTGCGTACCTGATTCCCCGATTGGCGTTTCTTCCGATTCTGCGACATGGGCCGTTTATCTTCTTGATGCTACTTTTAGTTTCAGCATCGTAATACGTTGGGACAATAAATCAATCGACAGACGCTTGTTTTAACCTAAGTTAATGGATATGCCGACGGCGTATCAAATCTCGCCGAGTCAGTTTTATGTCACCCCAAAGATTTTAAATGGTCTTTCGGCAGCAACGGCAGAATTGCTCAGAGCGCAGGAAACTATCAAACGCCGCGCGCCAGCGCGCTCCGTTTCCAATCAGAAAGCCGAAGAACCGTCGATCATTCTCGACAGCCGACTCGCCAGCCGTGGCCCTAACTTTACGAGCCGCGCCAAATGTTATTATCGGAAACAGAAAACCACCGCTCCAAGCAGCAACGAAAGCAGCAAGCCCCATGGACACCCACATCACCAAGCCCGCTGAACCCTCGACAACCGATCTTGGCCGTCGCGTCCGCGCTGCCCGTCAGTCGCAGGATCTGACGCTCGAAACGGCGAGCCGCCTTTGCGGCGTATCTCGCTCGACTCTATCGAAAGTGGAAAACGGCCTGATGTCTCCCACTTTCGACGTCCTGCAGAAAATCGTCCTCGGGTTGAAGATCGAAATCGGCGAGTTGTTCGGCTCGATGCCCAAAGTCAGCGCAAGCGGACGTCGCGCGCTAACGCGCAAAGGCGAAGGGCAGCGTCACGCGTATCGCGGCTATCAGATGGAGTTGCTCGCGACCGACCTCGCGCACAAAGCAATGCTGCCGTTCCGCATCCGCATCTCGGCGCACACGCTGGACGCGTTCGACGACTGGGGCCGCCATGAAGGCGAGGAGTTTTTGTATGTAATCAGCGGCAGCGTGTGCCTTCACTCCGAGTTGTATGCGCCGACACATCTGAACGCCGGCGACAGCCTGTACTTCGACAGCCGCACCGGCCACGCCGCGGTCTCGACAAGTGAAGAGGATGCCGAAGTATTATGGATGGCGACCAGCGCCGACATTCCGCAACCACCAGGCGTCAACGAATCGCCGAAGAAGCAGCGCGAAATCTGAGCTCAGGCGCCGACTTGCTCGCGCGCCCGCGCGAGCGCGCTGAGGTTGCCCTCGCCGAATCCATGATGTCCTTGGCGTTGCACGATCTCGAAGAAAATCTCGCCGGCACCGCGACGCACGAAAGTCTGGAAAAACAGCAGCGGCACGCCATCCGGGCCGATCTCGCCATCCACGAGAACATGCGTGCGCTTAAGCCGCTCCACGTCGAGGCCATGTCCCGGTAACCGCGCGTCCAGCTGCTCGTAGTAGCGCGGAGGCGGCTCGACGAATTCCACGCCGTTTGCGAGCAACTGCTCGACGCACCCGAAAATATCGTCTGTCGCAAGCGCGAGGTGCTGCACGCCCTCGCCCGGATGATCCGGCAAATACTCGTGCATCAGATCGGTCCGGCGCGTGCCCTCTTCATACAAAGGGATGCGGATTGCGCCGCACGGCGACACCATCACGCGCGATTCGGCCGACACATGCCAGTTCGCGTGCAGCTCATGAATTTCGCGGAAGTTGAGCAGGTCGCGGTAAAAGTCGAGCCATTCCTGCATGCGACCCTCGCCGACCGTTTGTGTCAGATGATCCACAGCGACGAGGCCCGTGCCCGCATGGCTCAGGTCGGCGTGCGCAGTGTCGATCTGGATCGGACGGAAGTCGATGTCGAAGATCGAGATATCGCCAAGGCCGCCGCGTTGCCCGCCGCGTCCGCGCCAACGGTCGACAAAGTAGATATGCGAATCGCCAATGCCCTGAATCGCGGGAATCAGCAACTCGCCAGCGCCGATCCTCTCGCCTTCGAAAGCCCACGCGCCAAGCTCGATCGCGCGGTCGAAAGCGCGCTGCGCGTCGGCCACGCGAATGCCGATTGCGCAAATGCCCGCGCCGTACTCTTCGGCGTAGCGCGCAGCAAACGAATCCGGCTCCGCGTTGATGAGGAAATTCATCTCGCCCTGCCGGAACAGCGTGACGTCTTTGCTGATGTGGCGCGCAATTGCCTTGAAGCCGAGTTTGGTGAACGTCTCGCCCAGCGCCTGCGGATCGCGCGAGGCAAACTCCACGAATTCCAGGCCGGCCGTGCCGAGCGGATTGTGCTCAGGCGCCGACACGGCGCGAAGCGCGGCGTCTGGAGTGGGCAAGTCGCTGCGCATGGCAATCTCCTTGTACTGTCTTACGACGCTGTTTCCAGTGTTTCCGATGTCGGTGCAACCCGTCTCAACTGGCAACGCGCCACCACCTGCGTGGTGTGCCGCAGCATTGCGCGGTCGGCGACGGCTTTTGCACCGTGTTTGTACACCGGCTCACGTGACGTTCGCAACTTCATTTTGTACTGACTGGTTCACTAGAGCCGCAACCGGCCCGCGCGCACAGCTAATCGCGCCGCACCGTTCGTTGCGCCTTGCGCATCAAGTCGTCGGCGTCGGGCGGCGCGCACGCTTGCGCGCCGCGTTGCTCGCTGGCTTGCTCGCGCTTGCCGCCATTCGCAACTGCGCAACTTCTCGCACGGCGTCGATAAAAGCCCTTCCAACCGCTGACGGCTGCGTGTCCGAGCGTCGGATCAAGCCAACCGGCTCGCCGGTGCCCGCGAACGGCAACGGCAGACGCACAAGCATGCCGTGCGCCAATTCGTATTCCACCGCGCTGAGCGGCACGAACCACACGGCGTCATTGTCGAGCGTCAGCGCGCGGCCGGTCGAGACCGACAACACTTCCACGAATGCCGACAGCGGCGGTACACCCCAAGCGCTCAGCAAACTTTCCGCCGACTGGCGGATCAGCGTTCCAAACGGCGGCAACACGACGGGAAAATCCTGCAATGCGGCCGACGGCAAACCGGGCGCTGAATCGAGCGGATGTCCTGCGCGCACGACCGCAATCAGCGGTTCGCTGAATAACTGCTCGAAGCTGAGCCCCACCATTCGTTCGGGATCGGCCAGCCGCCCGACGGCAAATTCGATCGTGCCCGCTTTCAGGCGCTCGAGCAATTCGGGATTTGCGCCGGTCGCGAGGCGCACGATCACGCGCGGCCAGAGAGACGCGAAACGCTTGAGCGCGGGCGGTATCAGCGCCGCCGCGACGGTCGGCAGAATTCCGACTTCAAGCGTGGCAGCGGCCGCACCTTCGGCGCGCGCGAGCAGATCGACGCCCTGCCGCAACGCACTGACGCAGGCGCTGGCGTGGGGCATGAAGAGTTGGCCCTCCCGCGTCGGCACCGCTCCGTGACGGCCGCGCTCAAAGAGTTTTACGCCCAGAATGGTTTCGAGTTCCGCGACCGTCTTCGAGACGGCCGGCTGGGTGATCGACAGGCTGTCAGCGGCCCGCTGGACGCTCCCGAACTGGGCTACGGCCAGAAAGCACTGGAGATGACGGAATTTGACGCGACTGTCCGCGAGGCTGCGTTGCATAACGTCAGGTTATATGAAAAACGCCAAAACGTCATTTTTCATAACCGTCCAGTTTGGATACAGTCCGTTCATAAGCCCTATCCCACAAATCCCGAAGGAGACACTAATGGACGATTCCTTTCTCAGCGCACGTGATTTCGCGTCGCATCCCGGATACATCTATCCCGGCTACGGTTCCTCGGTTAAACGCGGCCCGACACGTCCGCTGATTCCGCTGAAGGAGAAGCTCCGCGATCAGCGCGTGCCCGTCTATGGCACCGAAGACCTCGGCGAGCTCGACAACGACCTCACGCGCAACGCGGTTCGCAACGGCGAACCGCTCGGCGAACGCATCATCGTGACGGGGCGTGTGCTCGACGAGGGTGGTCGTCCGGTGCGCAATACGCTCGTGGAAATCTGGCAGGCGAATGCGGCTGGCCGCTACGTGCATAAACTGGATCAGCACGACGCGCCGCTCGATCCGAACTTCCTGGGCGCGGGTCGCTGCATCACGGACAACGGAGGCCGCTATCGTTTCCTGACGATCAAGCCGGGCGCATATCCGTGGGGCAATCATCCGAACGCGTGGCGTCCGAATCACATCCACTTCTCGTTGTTTGGCGAGCATTTCGGTTCGCGCCTCGTCACGCAGATGTATTTCCCCGGCGACCCGCTGCTGGCGTTCGATCCGATTTTCCAGGGCACGCCTGAGCAAGCGCGTGATCGTCTGATTGCGAACTTTTCGCTCGATACCACGCAAGAGGCCTACGCGCTCGGCTACGACTTCGACATCGTGCTGCGCGGCCGCAACGAAACTCCGATGGAGCGCTAAGCCATGACCACTCTCAAACAAACGCCCTCGCAGACGGTTGGACCGTATTTCGCGTACGGCCTGTGCCCGCAGCAGTACGATTTCGACTTCAAGAGCTTGTTCACGCCGGTGGTCGCCGACCGCGAAGCGGCAGGCGAGCACATCACGATCGTGGGCCAGGTGTTCGATGGCGACGGCAACGTGATCGGCGATGCCATGCTCGAAGTGTCGCAGGTCGATGCCGATGGCCACTATCCGGAGTCGCGCGAAGAAATTCTCAAGACCGGCTTTCGCGGCTTTGCGCGCGTCGGCACGGGCACGGACCCGCAGAAGCGCTTTGTCGTCGAGACGGTGAAACCGGGCCGCGTGAGCCCGGACGAGGCGCCCCATCTGAATGTGATCGTGACGATGCGCGGCATGCTGCTTCACACGTTCACTCGCATTTATTTCGAGGACGAAGCGCAAGCCAACGAGCGCGACCCCGTGCTGGCGGCAATTCCGGCGGACCGGCGCGAAACCCTGATCGCGCGCCGCGAGCCGAACACGGCCAACGTGTATCGCTTCGACATCTATATGCAAGGCGACAAGGAAACGGTTTTTTTCGACCTGTAACGCGAATTTCCTACACTTTCATAAAGCTTTCACCTACACTAAAAGCGATCCGTCTAGCGACTGGATCGCGAAACTCCGAGTAGTTGAGCCCGCCTTGCGCGGGCTTTTTTTGCGCTTGATGAAAAGTACGAGCATTAGTCAGTGCAATGAGCAACGCAGCCAGCGGCGAATCGTCATCAGGTCAGCATGTCATGGCGCGGCAGCACGGAACCGACACTAAGCCGTGAGCCGGTGCATTTGTCGAAGTCCCCATCCCAACGGTGACGTCGAGCGGCGCATTCAACGCGCGCCTTGAATCGAGCGACACGATGGTTGTCATTAGTTTGGATATCGAAGCAATTGGCATGAGGCGATCGGCCTGCTTTTCGGCGAGCACCGTGTGAGTTCATTCATTATAAAAACACCGCTCACACGATTAAAGGCGGCTGGGTATCATCCACGTCCGAGCGATCAAATAATGCCGACGAGAGCCAGGGCTCTCATGCTATGTTTGGACGACACGCTCTATTCATATGCAATCGACCGGAGACACAACCATGCCAGCATCAACCGCCATCCTCACTATTCTCGCTGCGCTGTTATTAGGCGCAATGAGTCCGGGACCGAGCTTTGTCATCGTCGCACGCAATGCGATCGGTCTGTCTCGCGGCGACGGTCTTGCGACGGCGCTCGGCATGGGAATCGGCGGAGTCTTCTTTAGCGGCATTGCACTGCTCGGCCTATATACGCTGCTCGCTACCGTCGAATGGCTTTACATCGGGCTCAAAGTAGCCGGCGGGCTTTACCTGATTTATCTGGCCTCGAAGATCTGGCGCGGTGCCGCCAAACCGCTCGCGTTCGACGCCACGCAAACCGTCACCACCAATCCGCGCAAGTCCTTCTGGATCGGCCTTAGCACTCAACTGAGCAATCCCAAGACGGCGGTCTATTACGGCAGCATCTTCGCGGCGCTCTTGCCGCAACATCCGCCGCTGTGGTGCTACTTCGCATTGCCGCCCGCGATCTTCGCCATCGAAGCGGGCTGGTACACGGTCGTCGCGCTGTGCTTTTCGAGCAAGCGTCCGCGCGAAATTTATCTGCAATGGAAAGGATGGATCGATCGTGTCGCTGCAAGCGCAGTAGCCGCGCTTGGCTTGCGTCTGATTGTGACCGCGCACAAGGTCGGCATCTAAACCCACCCTCGCGCGAGCGGCTTTCCCGTGGTCGCGGCGGCCAGGTGAAGAAACGGGCAAGCCGCTAACGGGGCCGCATTGCGGCGCCTTTGCCCCGCTGAGTGGAACCGCCCGACAGGACAGTTACAAGTTAACTGTTGACGCTGCTGTGCCTGAGCGGTTACTGTGGCACCCGAAGTTCAAGAAGTTCGATTGCTGTTCATCAATGTCTCGCTCTCTCAGCGGTATTCGTTGTCCTCTCCCTCCTTGACGCTTCTAACGCTCCTTCACAGAGCACATTTTCAATTTCTTTCCTCAAGGATTCTTCATGGATACCGGTACCGTTAAGTGGTTCAACGACAGCAAAGGCTTTGGCTTCATCACCCCGGACAAGGGCGGCGACGACCTGTTCGCGCACTTCTCCGAAATCAGCGGCAACGGCTTCAAGACGCTCGCTGAAAATCAGAAGGTGAGCTTCGAAACGAAGCAAGGCCCGAAGGGTCTGCAAGCGGCCAACATCACGCCGCTGTAAGCTAGTTTGAAGGGCTCGGTGTCCGGCAACGGACATCGGGCTGCAGCGACATCCTCGCGGAGCTTTGTCTCCCACAGTTGGCGCACAATCGCTTTTGAGTTGCATGTATCAGGCAGCTCGCTCAAGCGCCAATCGCCTCGTTGCACCTCATTCTCCCCTCGGCTTTAACGCCCTTTTTAGCTTTCCGACTGCGTTCTGATTCGGCTCGCAATGGCTTTGAATCGACTCGTCCGCGCGACTGAATAGAAGTTCGCACGGCAGGCGCGCACTCGTACATTATTAAAATATAAATGCAAAACCAACAAATTCACCTTTACAATGGCTACGCCATCAAACCTTCGGCGCATCGTTTGCCCGACGGTACATTCTCGTCCAACCTTTTGCTTGAGCGCGCCGACAGCGCACGCACTGAAGGGCTTTACCAGTTCTATTCGCTCGACTACTTCACCGACGAAGAACAGGCATTGCAGCATTCCGCGCGTTGGGCGCACGAGTGGGTCGATACACGCGGTTGACGCGACAATAAGCGCTGCGAAACAGCGTGCATGCCTGCGCCTGGCGAATATCTAGTTCAGGCAAACTCTCAAGCCGTCATCACTGTTCCGTTCGACGCGTCGAAGCAAAGCGCTAACGGCGCCATTGCGATGACGGCGACTGCTGATATTCGTTTCAGCACAAGCAGCCCCTCCTTCGAGCGGTCGATCAGATCGCTTCCCCGTCGCGACTTGCACCACATGCCCGGCGTTATTTGGCTCGACGTCGAATAACCACCGACGGCAGCTCAACCACCCTAAAGGGGACATCGCAAACGTGCCGCCTGTCCCTGGCCAATCACCCATGACATAACGGCACCCTGCAATGCGGCAAGAGCCGACGCAGAAATAGTTTCGCTTCCAACAACGCCTGATATCAGGTATACCGCCTCGCGACGCCCAATAGCTTCGCAGTGCTTGCGCGGACAATTGCATTCACCACGCCTCAATGACGAATCAATGCCTGAAGTTTAGGCATTCATTTCCGTCGAAAAACAAACTGAATTGGCGCACGCCACGAGTCGCTTATCTTTCGAACAACGAGTCCGTTTGGCGATCGCTTTATGCGCAATGCATTCAAAGCCGAACTCGAAAGATACTTCTTCAAATAACACCAAAGATTTTTCTTTTGCTGCCGTTTAAATCGGTGCGCGATTCTGCGCGGGCATATCGAGAGTTCAACAATCATATTGCGGAAGCAACGGTCCGCATGCCAGACACTATAATGAGTCGGCCCTGAACAATTCGTCTTGAGTTCCGGCGGTCACACCATCGCGTCGGTGGCCATTCTGAACAAAACAGCAAGAACGAAGGCATAAAGAAGCCGTAGCTTCCTGAGGATCATCCGCAGGTTGTGGCCAGCGCCGCACAGCACGGCGTGCAGTGCATCGCCCAGCGCACCCTTCAACCCGTTGCGCCCGAGCTTGGCATCGCTCTTCATGTGACCGATGGCAGGCTCGATCGCACTTCGCCGTTTGATCATCGCGCGTAGTCCGCATGTGATGCCGCGCCGCAGGCCGGGGTGGTAGATCTTCACGCCATCAAGCGCAACGCCCTTGTAACCACGGTCCACGATGGCGACCTCTGGCGTAACGTCGGTGTTCGCGGCCTGCTCCAGCGCCTCAGCCAGCGTGTGGCCGTCGTATGGGTTGCCCGGCATTGAACGCATCCCCACCACGAGCCCTTCCTTGTGAGTCGTCGTGATCGACACTTTCACGCCGAATTCGTACGGTATGCGCGCCTTGCCCTTGGCCAGACACTCGACTTCCGGCGCGTGCAGCGCATACAGCTTGTTCTTGTCCTTCAGCTTCTGCGACAGAATCCGCTTCGTGCGGCCAATCAGTTCCTGCAATGCCGCGCGGCTGCAATCGGCCACCGCGTCGACTTGCCGCTCGACGTCGCGCATCATCCGACCCACACGCGAGCGCAACGTGCGCAGTGTCTTTCTCATCCGCTTGTATTGCTTCGCATGCGCGTAACGACTGATCTGGCTTGCCAGCCGTGGCGCCTCGCGATTGTAGTTCTGCCGCAGCTTCAGGCCGTGTCTCGCAGCGGCCTTCACCAGGTGTTCGCGACATCGTTCGAGCAGGCGTGAATCGGTCGGATACGCAATCGCCTTCTCCATGACCGTCGTGTCGACGATTACGCGTTTTACGCTCGAGGCCTTGATCACGCCGGCGCGCTTCGCTGCTTCAATCGTCTCTGCCAGCAACTCTTCAACGCCGGCTTCACCCAGCCGCTTGCGCCAGCGCGTCAGGCTCGATGGGTCGATTGGTGGCTGCGTCTGCAGGTAAGTCTCGCCCGTGAACGGGTTCTCAACCCATTGCCACACAACCTCTTCGTCAGACAGGTCGAAGGCATGTTGCAGGTAGAGCAGACCCGCAATCAGGCGCGGTGATGTTGCCGGGCGGCCCTTGCCGGACACGAAGCTCTCGCTCATCGACGCGCCCAGCCGTTCCCAGTTGATCAGGTCCGTCAGGCGTACCAGCGGATGCTTCAGGTTGATCTGTTCACGCAGCGGTTGCCGGAAGAAATCTCCTTCCGTCACAGGTGTCTTGGGACCCATCCGCACCTCGTCAGAAATTGCAGGATTCCCGTACCAATATGCCAGGTCCCTGCAATTCCCACAACACCATTTCGGCCGTAAAGCCTCACCACA
Source organism: Paraburkholderia kirstenboschensis (assembly GCF_032806925.1). NCBI lineage: Bacteria > Pseudomonadati > Pseudomonadota > Betaproteobacteria > Burkholderiales > Burkholderiaceae > Paraburkholderia > Paraburkholderia kirstenboschensis. The sequence goes on from NZ_CP136512.1 coordinate 935,629, forward strand.
CAAGGACTTCCGGATTGTTCAGGTTCGACTAATGAAAATGAAATAAAAACTACCTTTAATCATTGCCGCGTTCGGTTCATTCACGCTCGCCGCGTGCGGCGGGGGCGGGGCGACAGTTCGCCGGGTGCTCAAACCGGTGCGCCGGCCACCGGTGCCAGCGCACCGGCGCCCTCGTCGGCGCCTGTCGTGGCGGGCGAGTCGCTGCCGAGCCTGACGTCCCCGCAAGCCGGCGCGACTGCCGCCACGGGGAATGGCTTCGAGGGTATCTGGACCAACGCGTCGTCCTCCCGGACGACCGCCATGGTGGACCCGGCGAACAACATTTCCTACCTGAGCGGTCTCTTCACGGTCGTCACATCGACTTTCTTCGGCATCGCAGCGCCTGCGGCGCCGAACTGGACATTGACGAGCGGCTTCGAGAGCACGGGAGGCTTCCGCTATACGGCCACCTCGGGAAGCGGGACGTTCAGCGCGAAGCAGACCTTGACCGGCAGCTATGTCGCCAACGGCCAAACGGTGAACCTCGCATTGAATTACGATCCGGCGAACGCGCTTGCTGTAACGCAATCGAGCGTTGCTGGAACGTGGGCGGAAACTGGGACGACGCTGACCGTCGACGACGCCGGCGGCTTCACTGGCAACCTTTCCGGCTGCGGTGTCACGGGGTCGCTGGCATTGACCACCCCCGGCTCAAACAAGAACCTCTACACGATGACGGTGAGCGGCACCACAAGTACCTGCTTGCTGGCTTCGGGAGCGACTTACTCGGGTAATGCCGCTATCACGTTCCTGCCCGTTGCCGGCAGCACGACGCTGTATCAACGCTCGATCATCTATCTGATCAAGGCAGCCGATAACTCGGTGATCGCCTACGGCCAGGTGACGAAGCACTAAGCCGTTTACGGGCCACAGCAACTCGGAAAGTTCTCCGACTGCTGATTGGCTCCTTTCGGTAGAACTGAGGTTCGCTTTGCGCGGGCCTCAGTTCTCTGCATCTCTTTCGGGTGCGGTCTTTGATGGACATGTTCTGCGCTTTGTCGCGAACCGACGTCTCGGCGCTCGCCGGTGCGGATTGATCAAGCTCCGCCCCTCACGCTCGTCGAACGCCTGATTCCAGATGCCGACGCGTGTTGTGGGACACGCCTCGTCGGCTGTCTGGCTCTCAAGCTTGCGCTACACGTTAGTCATGCATTCAGACATCGCGCCCTGGCTCGCAGCGAATCCGCTTCGCGGACAAATCCCTTGCAATCACGGGTGTCTCACCGACGCTTGCGCAGCCAGACAGATCGCAGCCCGCGCATTCAACCATGCTTATGTGCCGGATCGTTGCAAGTGCACGCGTAACTCGAGTCGTTCCACGCATTCCCAAGAATGATGCTGCAGAAGTTCTTGCGACGGAAACCCACGTCCTTCAGCGCAAGCACGTCGTCGTTGACCGTGCCGAATGTCGAGTCCGGCCGGTGCTTCATTCCATCGTTGAAGGCATTGATGATCTGCTCCTTGAAGTTCTCCCCACGAGGGTGAGCAGAAACCACCACCTTGCGCTGTTCCTCGGTGAACTCGTCAAATGCAAAGCCGAGCACGTCCATCTCGACGCCTGCCGTCACCAGTTGGACCACCGGCTTCTTGAATGGCGGAATGCCCGGCGTGGTATGCAACGCAATGGCGTCCCACACGAGGTCGACATCTCCTTCGGGAATACCGTGCTCCTCAAGGAAGTTACGCGCTGCATTCGCGCTGTCCACCTCGAAGCGGTTCTGGGACGCGCGGAATTGTTCGGTAAGCCCCAGGTCATGGAACATTGCGCCGATGTACAGAAGCTCCGGGTCATATTTCAACCGCCTGCGCTCACCGGTGAGAGCGCCGAAAAGAAACACACGGGTCGAGTGATGGAAAAGCAGGTCCGACTCCGTGTCGCGAACGAGTTCGGTAGCCGCACGTGCCATCGTGCTATCGGGAATCTTGATTCCTGCGATCGTCGTCATGTTCGTTGCTCCATATGTGCCTGGTCGAGCCGCGCGTCTTACGAGCGGCTTCAGCAAGCTATGTTGAGAATCGGGACCTTCGTATGCCGGAGTTCGGATTGCCAGTCTTTCACTGCGTTAGCCGAGCCGGTGTGTCTATCGTCGAGTACTTCATCAAAGGAAAAACCACAAGCCAAGTATCGGACGGAGACAGCCGACTTTCAATTCGATTGATGCCGGGATCACGGCCAACGAAACGGTGTTTTCTGCCAGCGCTGGTGTGCACTGGCCTAGCCGGCTTGCAAGCGGGACGAAGTCCGGCAATGCACGGTTCATTTTGAGGACGCACCGCAGCGTAAAAGGCATCGCAATTGAAGGCACCGGATACCAACTGAAGTCAGAATTCGACCTCGATGACTTGCCGGCTATACCGGCACGAACAACCGGCTGCCGCTCGCCGCAAGCGCGATGCTGCCGATGCAATCGGCCATCGAGAAAGGCCGCCAATGGCTGCTCATGGCCCATGAGCAGCATCACAGCCTGGTTCAGGCGATGTGGAGCGCGGCGAGGGTACGCGAGCGTTCGCACTGGCCACAGAGCACGTGCAGATCGCACAAAGGAATCTCGCGTACGCGCTGGAGCGGCTCGAAGTTTGCATGAAGCTCGCGCCAGCGTTGCAACTCGTAGCCGAGGCGGGACTGTGAGTGCGCGGCCGGACGACGACGCAGCGAGCACGCCCCGTTGGGAAACGCTTCGCTGCACTAGTGCGCGCGTGTTGCTCCGCTCAAACCCAAACTGAAAGAACGACGCTCAAGCGTCGACGCCGCGCTCATTGGCAAGCCATGCCCGCCATCCGCCGAATCCGGAGATGTCGGTGCCCGACTGAACGCCATACGGTTCGCACAGGAAACCGGTCACCCACGAGCCATCCGATAGTTCGATCTTGCCGAGAGCCAGCGGCGACGGAACCGTCGCGATGAATGAGCCAAGCTCCGAGGCAGGCATCTTCCAGACTTCGACCTCGACGTTGACGCCGCCATCGCCGACTCTCCATAGCCCCGGACGCCGAGTGCCATCCGGCGACGCTAGCAACGCTGCAAGTCGATAGTGAGGCGCCGTCTGCATGGACTGCTGCAAAACCGCGCCGCGAGAAAGCATGTCTTTATTCAGCGGTAAGCCTTGCATGTGCGCGCCGCACACCGCGACGAGCATTTGATCGTTCGTCGCCAGGCGTCGCTCGGACAGCGCTATCCTGTTCCCGCCAACGCATTCGATGCCGCTTGCCCGTTGCAAAAGATCCGCAATTCCCAACAGATATTGGTCGGTGAACGCGCGTCCGAAAACGGTCACACCCCACGGAAGCCCGTTCTTCATAAATGCTGTCGGAGTGGCGACAGCCGCGTAGTCCAACAGGTTCATGAAGTTCGTGTAGTAACCGAGCAATGAGTTCGGCCCGATTGGATCTTGCTCCAGTTCGGCGAGCGTCACAGCGCGCGGATATGTCGGTGTGAGGACGCAATCGAGTGTCTCGATCAATGCATCGCAACGAGCTTTCAATGCCTGAAGGCGGTATTGCGCCTGGAACAATTCGACAGCGGTTGCGCCCGGCGCCTTGGCGAGCACGTCGCGAATGACTGGAAGCACTGCGTCCGGCCTCGTCGACATCAACTCGCCCGCCACGCTGTAACGCTCCGCGACCCACGGCCCCTGATAAAGAAGATTTGCTGCTTCAACGAATGGCGCAAAGTCGATCTCGACAGCCTCGCCTCCCGCTGCTTCAAGCATCTCACGAGCCGTGGCGAAAAGCGCCGGACTCTCCGCGCATCCCGCAAACTCCAGTTGCGAAGGAACGCCGAATCGGAAAGCGGCCGGCGCGCCAAAGGCTCGCGCGGAATTCCATTGCGGATTCTTGCGACTGTATGCATCGCGAGGATCGGTGAGCGCAGTCAGCGAGAGAAGCTCGCTCGCTTCTTCCGCTGTGGCCGTGAAGAAGGTCACGCAATCGAGGGTGCGGCAAGCGGGCACTACGCCCGCCGTGGACAGAATGCCTTTAGTTGGTTTGAGTCCGACGAGATTGTTGAGTCCCGCAGGCACGCGGCCGGAACCGGCCGTGTCGGTACCTAGCGCAAAACTGGCGACACCGAGCGCAACAGCCAACGACGACCCAGCGCTGGAACCCCCAGAGGGATAGTCGGGATGCACGCTGTTGCGGCACTTTCCATAAGGCGAGCGAGTACCGTTAAGACCGGTAGCGAACTGATCGAGATTGGTCTTCCCGAGCGGTATGGCGCCGAGCGCAATCAGTTGCGCGACCAGCGTCGCCGACTCAGAAGGCGTGTACGCAAAAGCCGGGCACGCAGCCGTGGTCTCGATACCGGCTAGGTCGATGTTGTCCTTGATGGCGAATGGAATGCCGTAAAGCGGCAGGTTCTCAATGTTCTGCCGATCGAGCCAATCGAGGTATGGCGCGATTTCTTCTTCGGTCAGAAGATGTATGAACAGGTTGAACTCTGCATTAAGCTCCGCGGCTTTCCGAAGAAGTTCATTCACGAGAGTACGAGGCGCAAGGGTTCCGGCACGGTATGCATTACGCAGTATCGGAAGGCGCAGGTCAAATGACGACATGGCTGTGTGTCCTCGTATTCAGTGACGTTCAATGACTGCAATCCGCTGCCCGGCGCGCACAGGCGAGCCGGGACCCACGTAAATCTCGCCGACGGTTCCAGCGCAGGGAGCACACACCGATATTTCCATTTTCATTGACTCGATAATAAGGAGTACGTCGTCTGCGGCAACCACGTCGCCAGTCTTTACCTTGACCTGCCAGAGGCTTCCGGCAATCTCGCTGTCCACTGCAACCTCGCCGTCTTCCAGCGGAGTCAGTTGAGCGTCTTCGGCCACGGGTGCCTCGATTGCATCTTCCGATGTGCCCGCTTCTCGCCAGCGCTCACGCTCGGCTTCGAATGCTGCCTGTTGCCGGGACCGGAACGCGTCGATGCTGGCAGATTCGCTCGCAAGGAACGCCTGATAGGCCGGCAGAGAAAGCTCCGCCTCCTCGATCCGCAACGGGTAGCGTCCGAGCGGAAAGTCGGCGCGAATGCGCAGCAGTTCTTCGGGCGAGACTTCATAGAAGCGGATCTGGTCAAAGAAGCGCAGTAAGTAGTGCTGCCCGGCGAAGTCCGCAACCTTCCGGTAGCGATTCCACATCTGCAGCGTGCGGCCCACGAATTGATAGCCGCCGGGTCCTTCCATTCCGTAGACGCAGAGATACGCGCCGCCGATGCCCACCGAATTCTCCGCGGTCCAGGTCCGCGCCGGGTTGTACTTGGTCGTCACCAGACGGTGACGCGGATCGAGCGGCGTCGCGACCGGTGCGCCCAGGTACACGTCGCCTAGCCCCATCACGAGATAGTTCGCGTCGAAGACGATGCGCTTGACTGAGTCGATCGACTCGAGGTCGTTGATACGCCGGATGAATTCGAGGTTGCTCGGGCACCACGGCGCGTCCTTGCGCACCGTGGTCATGTACTTTTCGATCGCGAGTTGGCACGCGGGGTCGTCCCACGAAAGAGGAATATGGACGACGCGCGACGGCACGCGAAGGTCCTTCATCAACAGGACTCGCTCCCAGGCCTCCCCTACGATGCCAAGCAGCTGCGCAAGAGATAAATCGTCGGGACGATAATGAATCTGAAGCGAACGTATCCCCGGCGTGAGGTCGATCACGCCCGGAAGCGCTTTCGCTTCCAGTGCCTGCATCAGTGCATGCCCGCGAAAGCGCGAAACGAGGTCGAGTTCCGGCGGACCAATCTCCAGAAGAAGATGTGTGTCGCCGGACAAACGTGCTACGAGCCTTTCGCCGGCATCGCCCGAGTCGAGAACAATGGGAGACGTCAGCGACGAGCGTCTCCCGATTGGCGCGCATTGCCCAATCTCAAGGCTCTCCAGCTCGCGATTGCGCTCGCGTGCCGCTTCGCGCGCATGCCCGATTTCCACGGGCACGAAGCGAACCTTGTCGCCTGCCTTTAGCTGGCCGATGTGCCAAAGGTCGGCTTCGATAATCGTCACAGGACAGACAAAGCCGCCGAGACTCGGACCGTCTGGCCCGAGAATCACAGGCATGTCGCCGGTGAAATCGACGGCACCGACTGCATAGGGATTGTCGTGAATGTTCGACGGATGCAGCCCGGCTTCTCCACCGTCTTCGCGCGCCCACTGCGGCTTCGGTCCGATAAGGCGCACGCCGGTACGACTCGAATTGAAATGTATCTCCCACTCCGTATCGAGGAATTGCTCGATGTAACGGGCACTGAAGTACTCCGGCGCGCCGTGCGGACCGTAGATCACGCGTATCGTGCGAACGCTCTCCAGCTTCGGTACATTGGCGAGCGCAGCGGCAGCTCGCGTATCCTGCAGTGGATAAAGGTGAAGCACGTCGCCCGCGCGAATGGCGCGGCCACCATGCCCACCGAACTGGCCGAGCGTGAAAGTGCTGCGGCTTCCCAGATACAGCGCAACGTCCAGGCCGCCGCGCACGCACATATATGCGCGCGCGCCCGCGCCCCGAATCGTACCGAGCGCCAGAACAGAGCCCGCCGGGACAAAGACGCTGGTATTGAGCGGTTGCCTCACGTCGTTCAGCAGTACCGGAATCTCCGCACCGGTGATGGCGATGACGGCGTCGGTGTTGAATCGCAGCGTCGGCCCGCTCATCGTGATCTCTAGAGCAGCCGCTTCCGGCGCGTTGCCGAGCAGGCGATTGCCGAGCCGCATGGCGCGGTCGTCCATCGGACCTGACGGCGGAATGCCTACTGCCCAGAAACCCTGTCGGCCGGGGAAATCCTGCACCGTGGTTTGGGTGCCGCCACTGACTACTTCAACGGTGCTCGCTCGATACTTTAGGCCTTCCAGGCAACGGGTCCACGGTTCTCCGGAAGCAAAAGGCTCGTCGTCGAGAATCTGGCGCAAGTAGTCACGGTTTGTCTCGACGCCGAAGGTACGTGTGTTCCGCAACGCATCGTTCAGCGCGTGTCGCGCCTCTTCGCGCGTCGGCGACCACGCGATGATCTTTGCAAGCATCGGATCGAAGTACGGCGGCACCTCGCAACCGGATTCAATCCACGTATCGATACGCAGCGCACTTCCGTCGGCCTGCGGAAAAGCCACATCGGTGAGAAGGCCCGGACTCGGTATGAAGTCGCGGCCCGGGTCTTCGGCGTAAAGTCGAGCCTGAATCGCATGGCCTCGCGGTTTGAGACCTGCGGCGAGTTCATTCAGAGGCGCGAGTGTTCCTGCCGCCAGTTCGATCATGCAGCGAACGAGGTCGACACCCCAAACCTGCTCGGTCACTCCGTGCTCCACCTGCAGACGCGTGTTCACTTCCAGGAAGTAGAACTGCTGGGCGGCGCTGTCGTACACGAATTCGACCGTACCGGCAGAGCGGTAATCCACCGCCTTGGCAAGCTTGACGGCAGCATCGCACAATGCCTCCGCTATCCCTTCCGGCAAGCAAGGCGCGGGAGTTTCCTCCAGCACCTTCTGATTGCGCCGCTGCACTGAGCAGTCGCGGACACCGAGCGCAATCGCGTCTCCCTTTCCATCGCCGAAAACCTGAACTTCGAGATGCCTGGCTCTTTCGATGTACTTTTCGAGGAACACCCCCGAATCGCTGAAGTTGTTTTCGCCAAGGCGTTTGACCGCATCGAAATGCGCACCGAGTTCGTCCGCATGCCAACACACTCGCATGCCGATACCGCCACCGCCCGCCGTGCTTTTCAGCATCACCGGATAGCCAATGGTTTCAGCTGCCTTGAGTGCTGCCGGCAAGTCTTCCAGCAAGCCGGTGCCCTTGAGCATCGGCACACCCTGATTGCCCGCGATTTCCCGAGCCGTATGTTTGAGCCCGAATGCTCGCAACTGTGCGGGCGTCGGACCGATGAAGGCGATACCCGCTGCTTCACATGCCTCGCCGAAAGCTGCGTTCTCGGACAGGAACCCATATCCCGGATGAATAGCCTGCACGCCTTCGCGGCGAGCAATCTCGAGGATCTTCGTCGAGTCGAGGTAGGTCATCGCTGCGGGGCCGTCGCCCAATTCGTGCGCAATCGGCGCTTCGCTCACATGACGGCTCGCCCTGTCGGCCTCCGAGAAAACGGAGACTCCGGTCACATTGAGTTCGCGCAACGTTCTGAGGATGCGGCAAGCGATTGCACCGCGATTGGCGATGAGGATCTTCTCAAACATGGGAGGAACCCGGATTCAAAGGCGGGTCGTCCCGCCGTGGGAATTTGCAGCCGCGGTCGTCCACGGCTGAAGTCGCGTCAGCGATTTGCCAGATTCAGTTGTTCTCGGGTGCAAGTCACGCAGCGTCCGGAGCGAACAAGCAGGAGGAAGTAGATCAAACTGCGAACGCGCTTCAGTCCCATATCAGCAACTCCGCAGGCGTAGGGTTGTAGGCATTGCACGGGTTGTTCAACTGCGGGCAGTTCGAAATCAGCACGATGACGTCCATCTCCGCGCGCAGCTCGACATACTTGCCCGGCGCAGAAATGCCGTCTTCGAAAGTAAGGCCGCCTTCAGCAGTCACGGGCACGTTCATGAAGAAGTTGACGTTCGCGCCGACGTCCTGTTTGGAAAGACGGCCGTCATGCGCACAAGCACGCAGGAAGTTGTCGCGGCAGCTGTGCATGTAACGCTTTTCCAGCGCATAACGAACCGTGTTGCTCTCCTGCGCACAGGCACCGCCGAGCGTATCGTGGCGACCGCAGGTATCTGCAACGATGGTCAACATCGCGTTGCCGCGATTCGAATACAGAACGGAACCGGCTGTCAGGTACAGGCTTTTCTGACGCCGCAGCGTGCGTTGCGGGTCGAAACGCTCGCGAGGGTCGGCAAGACTATAGAAAAGCGTGTCGACCGCCTGATTGCCTTCGAGATCGACGATGCGCAATGTGCGCCCGGCCTTTACCTCGTGAAGCCAGGGTTCGCCGGCCGCGACGGTCTGACGGAAAGCCGCCGTTTCGGGACGTTTGTCACTGACAACAAGTGTGCTGGTCATGAGTAGCCCTCCGCTCACAGAAAGAATCGTTCGGTGTTGATAAAGCCGCGCACGTTCTCATCGCATGCGGTGCGACATACTTCGGCCACGCCCGGGTCTGCCTCGCTCAATTCGAGCTTCACAGGCTTCGGCGAATATTCAGGGCTTGGGTCCAGTGGATGCTGGATCGCAGTGAGCACGACCAGCGTGTTCATCGGCGCATACAGCTCGACGTAGTCGCCGGCCTTCGAGTTGCCTTTCACGAAGCTGAGTGTTCCGTCGCCGCTAACGTCCACACGACTGAAGAGGTTCAGCGTCATCAGCAAGTCGGAAATGGAGAGCCCCCACTTGCTCATCTCGACGAGCAGGTTGTCGGTGCCATTGCGATAGAAAGAGTTGCGCAATTCCTGGTAGCGCCCGCTGCCGTATTGCTCGAAGACTTCGTCAGCGTTCGACACCCCGCCGATGCTGTCATGCCAGCCGCACGTGTCTGCCACGATCGCAGCGAGAACACGGCCCATGTCCGAATACAGGCAGTGGCCGATGGTCAGCTTCGCGGTGTGCTGGCACTTCAGCGAATCAGGCAGGTTAAGACGCTCGCTCTTTTCCGTTGCATTGACCATCATGACGCTGACGTTTGCGCCACCGCGCAGGTCGGTCACGCGAAGCGACTGTCCGCGCTTGACGATGAGCGACGTATGACCGCCGCCGGGCACGGTTTCTTCAAGTAACAGATTCATGTCCACGTTCCCTTCAGTCCGAGATTGCTTCGACATTCGACGCGCCTTGCACCGCCGCTTGGGCCAGATGAACAGCGGACACGGATTCGCGGCTACGGTCGAGCGGAATGTTGTAGGTAATGCGCGCCCCGTAAGCTCCGGGCGCTTGCGGGTCCACCCGAACCTTGTCGAAGACGAGCACGCGACTGCCCAGAGTGAAACCTTCTTTCAGGTCATGCGTGACCATGAAGATGGTGAGGTTCGATTCGCGCCACAGGTCGGACAGCAACTCATGCATGTCTCGGCGAATGCCGGGATCGAGCGCGCCGAACGGCTCGTCGAGCAGCAGGACGCGGGGCTTCATCATCAGCGCCTGAGCGATTGCAAGGCGTTGCTGCATGCCGCCGGAGAGCTGCCGCGGATACTTGTCAGCGGCGGCGCCGAGGCCCACGCGTTCGAGCATCGCGGCAGCCTCGTCGCGGGCGCGACGTCGTTGAGCGCCGAACAGCCGCCCCGTGAACTTCGCTCGTGGAAGCTCCAGTCCAAGCGTCACATTGCGCAGCACGGTGAGATGGTCGAACACAGAGTAGCGTTGAAAAACCACGCCACGGTGTGCATCCGGCTCGCCCGGCAGGGGCTGTCCGTCCAACAGAATCTCGCCGCGCGTCGCTTGCTCCTGTCCCAGCAGAAGTCGCAGAAACGTCGATTTGCCGCATCCAGACGCGCCGACCATCGAACAGAACTCACCCTCCTTGACGGTCAGATTCAAACGCTCAAGCACAACCTGATCGCCATACTCTTTCCAGACGTTGCGGACTTCGATCATCGCGCGCCTCCGCCAAACCAGGGGAAGGACCACTGCGTGATCCGGCGAAGCAGTTCATCCGTGAGCCAGGCAAGCAGCGTAATCCACGCGACGTACGGCAGAATCAGGTCCATCGACAGATATCGGCGCACGAGGAAAATGCGGTAGCCCAAGCCATCGGTTGACGCTATCGCCTCGGCCGCGATGAGAAAGAGCCATGCGGCTCCCAGCGAAAGACGCATCGCCGCAAGCAATCGCGGCAGGAGTTGCGGCAGCACGAGCCGCAAGATCAACGTCCAGCTCGTAGCGCCAAGCGTCTGAGCCTTGACCCACAGCTCCGTTGGTATCTCTTTCGCGCGAGCATGCAAGTCCCGAATGATCATTGGCGTGATGCCGACGACGATGAGAACCACCTTCGACAATTCATCGAGTCCAAACACAATGAAAAGAATCGGCAGCACCGCGAGCGGCGGCACCATCGAGATCACCGTGACGAACGGCGAGAGCGTTGCACTCACCACCGGAAACGAGCCCGTCGCCACGGCCACCACAAGAGCAATCACCGCGCTTACGAGAAGGCCGATTCCGAGTCGTCTCAGGCTCGACAGCGTGTCGGCCCACAACAGGTACTCACCGGTGCGCTTGTCCTCGGTGAATGCGACTGCCTTCACGGCATCGTTCATTTGCGCTGCGCTCGGCAGCAGCTTGTCATCAGGATTGAGCTTGAGCCGCTCGGCGGACCCCGTGAAATACACAGCCAACAGCACGACGAACGGCAGCAGAAGTAGCATCAGGCCGCCGATCCGGCTCGGATGTCGATTGATCAATCTCATGGTGACCGCCTCTTTAAGCCGGGATATCCGTGTTACAGCTTGCCCGCGGCAGCCATCTCGACGTAGGTCGGGTCAAAGCGAAGCTTGACGTTGTTCTTGTTGCCAACCACGACGTTCTTATCGAAAGCCATGCCCACGGCGTCCGCGCTGCGGGCATCCTGTCCGAGCAGGCCATGGTCGAAGGAGAACTTTGCGACACGCGTCATGATCTTCGGCATGTCAGGGCTGGTGACGAAATCGAGTGCGGCCTTCGGCGTGTAGAAAAGCGCCGTTGTCGAAAGCTGACCTCTGAAGTTTGCAAGGTCGGTACCGGAGGCTTTCGCCATTGCGGTCAAAGCGGAGGTGCTTTCCGCCGAGTTGCTGTGCATCAACGCGACCATTTCGAACCATGCCCCCGTCAGTGCTTTTCCGAGTGCGGGATCCGCCTGCAGCGTCTTCGTGTTGACGACCATCATGTCCATGATCTCGCCAGGAATCTTGCTGGAATCGAAGACTTCGGTCACGTTGGGCTGTGCTCTCAGGTCAGCGAGCATCGGGTTCCACGTCACCGCGTTGTGGACGGTGGGCGTCGCGAAAGCACCTGAAATATCGGCGTCGGAAGTGTTCACCACCTTGAGGTCGCGCTCGCTCATATGTGCGCTTTCCAATGCGCGGGCGAGCAGGTAATGAGACACGGAGAACTGCACGAGATTGACCTGCTGCCCCTTCAGATCGGCGATCTGCTTGCCCTTGCCTTTCATGAGCACGCCGTCGTTGCCATTCGAGTAGTCGCTGACAATCAACGCCGTCGAATCGACACCGCCCGAAGCCGGAATGGTGAGCGCGTCCATATTGGTCATTGCACAGCCGTCGAACTTGCCGGCGGTGTACTGATTGATGGACTCAACGTAGTCGTTCAACTGCACGACATCGATATTGATGCCGTACTTCCTGGCCCACTTGGAGACGATGCCTTGAGTCTTCGCCTGGCCCCACGGCATCCAGCCCGCGTAGATGGTCCAGCAAACCTTGAAGTCGTTGCGACCCGCGGCGAACGCGGCACTGGAGGCGAATGTGGCGAGGGAGATGGCGGCGATGCCAAGACAGCGAGCGAGCTTGCGCATGAGGTTGACCTCGGAGGGGACGGTTAGCGACGGCAGGGAGCAGCGCAAACATCGCGTTCTCTCCCGGGCTTTTATCCCGCCGTGTAACCTCGCCTGAGGTCGACAGCTCTCGGACCAGCGCCTGCGAGAAGCAGGCCGGAACCCTAGCCGTCCATTTCCAAATTGTTTGACGAACCGGATGATGCGCCGGCCCCTTGCCCACTCTCTTAAGCGGGAAGTGTGCCAACGAAGAGATTGCACGTTCTCCGCGTGTCAGACGTCTTTTGTGCCCTCGTGCGGTGACGACCTGCACTGCGATGCGTCAACGCGCACCCTTTTCGGGCGTGGCGGCCGGTCGGGTCCGGCCACACCGGATTGGATGGTAGGCCGTGGCGGATTCGAACCGCCGACCAACGGATTAAAAGTCCGCTGCTCTACCAGCTGAGCTAACGGCCCGGTCCCCTCGCGCCGGCTCGCCGCCGGGCGCTTATAAGCTCTGCAAGCCCATGCCCATCGTGCTAGCCAATTTCAATGTTGCGGCTCGCGGCTCGGGTCGGCTCCTGCTTCGGTACGGTTAGAGTCAGCACGCCTTTGTCGAACCTGGCCAGCGTGCGCTCAGGATCGGCGTTCTCCGGCATGGGAATGGTGCGCACGAACCTTCCGTATGCACGTTCGAGCCGATAGCAGCCGTCTTCCTCGCTATGCACGTCCTGCTTCTTTTCGCCGCGCAATACGAGTGCGCCGTCCTCGACGCTCACGGTCAGGTCCTCGCGCTCCATGCCCGGCAGTTCCACCGTCACGCGCAATATCTTGCCTTCGTCGACCACGTCGATACGCGGCTGGAAGCGCGACGAACTGAAGTCGCCAAACCATCGCTCGAGCGCGCCGCGGCCTGCAAACGGATCGTGGAAGAACTCCTCGACCGCGCGCCACGGATCGCGAGGAAAGAGCCGCGAAATGTCAGGCCACGCCGCGCGCCATTGCTCGCTCGACGGTGGCGCCGAAGCACTCTCCGCCTCGGGTTTGCGGCCTGAGCCGCGAAGAAACTTGAACGGATTCCATTTTTTATCGCTCATGGTGTTGCTCCTTCGCCCCTGGAGGCGAACCGGACCACGCGCTCCAGCTCGCCGATCAGGGAAATCTGTCCACTGACAAACAAATCGAAACACGCAGCGCGTGCAACGCGACTGCTGAGCCGAAAATAAAATAGGCTGGCGGCCAAGGTTTTTCAAGTACGCGTTTTGCAGAACGATACGGCGCGTCGGCTACCCTCGCCCGCCGAAAAATCTTGTTACAAACTCCCCGGCAAACACCCTCTTGAAGTCGCACGTAGAAACCCTATTTCGCTTTCCGCCAGCGCGCTGGCAACGGCTGCGCCCCAACCGCGGGCGTTACCCATTCTCGCTGTTTGCGCGCAGCCCGCTGTCGGTTCACGACTGGCGGAGCCGCTTTTTTCATGAGCCGCAGCCACCTTGCGTGAGGTTCGAATACCTATGGAACTGACGCTCACCATCGACTCGCGTCCGCTGACGCTGGAACTCGACGACGTGGTCGCCGGGCTCTTCGCGGTACGCCTGAACCTGCCCTCCGACACCGACACGCGGGCCGCGCTGTGCCGCTATCTAAGCGACGCAGGCGGCCCGTGGCTGCTCGACGAGAACCATATGCGCAAGCGCATCCTGCGGCGCCTGATACTCGATATAGCCGACCCCGCGCTGGTGATCCGCTATCTGATGATCGAGCAGCCGCATTGAAGGACGCTAGCTCGAGTACTTCAGACTCCACGTGAACGTACGATTGCCGCCCGCATTCAGCGTGAAGGGCTGCGTGGTACACGCAAACTTCGAATGCAACTGTCCGATTGGCGTTGTCGACAATGGGTTCGTCGCGCCGCCCGCCGTGTCGAAGTTGGACAGAGCGCAACCGTCGAAGCCCGTGGTGCCGTAAGCAGTCGCGCTGCTATTGGCATAGCTGACCGAGAAGCCGTCGCTGTTGGTTGTCGTCTTCTGGAAATCGGCGAACGATGTGAAATCCGTTTCGACGGCCAGACTGCCGGTCAGCGTTGCCGAGCTTAGCGTATCGGTTCGCGTAAGCGCGCCCCGACCGAACGTGAGAACGGTGTGAGCCTGCAAATCGAGGTCGGTGGAAAACGCTGCGTTCTTTGTGGCTTGCCTGAACTTCGCGGTATCGAACGACACGATCACCTAGCCATTGCTTTCCGTGACGTTCAGATTTTTATAGTACGTGACCGGTATGTACGTTTTGCCGTTGTACGACACTTGCGGAATGAGCAGTGCGTAGCCGAGGTCCGTCGTGCCGTAGATGAGCTTGTCGGAGAAAGGAACAGGGTAATACGGCGTGTACGAGTTATAGTCTGGCGCCTGGCTCAGGTTCAGATTGATGACCCGATTGCCGTCGCGTACCGTGACAAGCGCCGCGCTGTACGGATGCGCGGTATCGGTAGGCTGGTTGTACCAGGTGAGCGTATAGCGCGGCCGCGCATCGAGCCAGGCCTGGAAGTCGGAGTCCGACATAGGCGCCTTGCCGCCGAAGCCGAGCTTGCTCCACCACGCATCCACATACATGTACTGATGCAGCAGACTGAAGTTCTCACCCATTACACGTGGCTTGCCGCGGTAAGTGTCGGTGCCACGACCTTTCACCCACATATTCACCGAAGGAGTCGGCAACGTCGGGTCATACCAGAACGTCTCATAGCGATGAGCCGCCTTATAGATGAATGTATAGGCAATCTGCATTTCCTGCGGTGTCAATACACCCGCATTGGCTGCGGCGGTGAGCACTTCCATGAACGCCGAATCGCCATAAGGACCGATCGAACGCCCGTAGTTGAAGCCCTCGCCGTCGGCATTCAATTGCGGAAGAATGAGATCCACCGATTTTCTCAAATAGCCCTTCAATTCCGGCGTGAGATTGGCCTCATTGCCCATTTCCAGTGTGCGCTCCACCACTTCGCCGATCAGCAGCGTGCTATATCTGTCGAAGCGCGCCTTGTCGTAATAGGTCGTATGTGTGTTCGACGCTTCGTCCGAAAACCCTCCGGACGAGTCGTTGCGAATATGATTGGCGAGCGTGTACAACAACGCATCGCGTGCGCTCATCGTCGCAACGGCCGGGTCGCTGGTAGACGAGAAAGTCGGATTGCTCCAGCCGAGCTTCTGCCGTAGTCCTGCAATACCGTACGACACGGCGTAATAATTCTGCGCGGTATTGAGCGAGGCAACGTCGATCGGCACGCCGGCAGCAGGGCATGTGTTGGTCTTGCCGCTGGAATCGGCGCCGAACATGTCGCAAAACGTCAGGCGGTTTTGCAGCGTCGCCAGCATTGCGTCGCTGAATACTTCGTTCAGCATGCCGCGCGCCTTGAAATTGTTCAGGGCAACCAGGTAATAGTATTCGCCCCACGACGTGTTCGCGTACAGGTAATCCGCGCCGCTCGACTGACTCATCATCGCGGTGGTGATCTTCTGGTACGTCGCGAGATAGTCCGTGTACTTCGGGTCGCCTTTGGCCTTCATATCGATCAGGATGTACGAAAGGCCGAGCGCCAGCTTGCCCGGCAAAAACTTGTCGCCGGTGTTGGTGTCGAGCACGTGTACCGGATTGCCGTCGCCGAGATCCATCACGACTTGCGTAAAGTCCGGCGCCTTTCTGATCAGGTCGAACAGCGCTCGCATCTGACCCATCATCGTAATGGGCACATCGGTCCCGGGCGGGACGCTTGTATCGCTCGCGCCGTAGACGATTGAATGAAGAGAAGGCGTGGGCGTGGCGGCAGGCGGCTGGATCGCATCGCTGCCGCCTCCGCAGGCCGTCATGAGAAGTGTCAGCGCACTTGCGGCACACACGCCGAAGGAATTTCGTGGGGAACGCATGTTTGTCTCCTGATTGGAATTGGATGGAGCACAGCTAGCCTCTGAAAACCGAAAGAAAACGATTAACCATTCGTCAGATCTGCATGCTCGCACTACTGCGGCAGTGCGCACAATCCTAGGTAAACTCAGTACTAGTAAAGCGCCGGCAAAGCTTCTATGCTTAGAAAAACGTTTTCCTAATTGGGTCCAAATCGCCGACTTGGCGTTGTTGCGCTGCGTCGCGCGTGACGGGCTTGGGGCGCTCGTCGCCCAGTACCTATAGCGCGGCGCGACGAGCGAGGCTGCGCGACGGAGACATTCATGCAAACTGCCGTAATCGGTCTTGCCCGTACCGCCAGCCGCTATCGCTGGACGGTGTGCGCGCTGCTGTTCTTCGCGACCGTCATCAACTACATGGATCGGCAGATTCTCGGTCTGCTCGCGCCGCTGCTGCAGCACGACATCGGCTGGAGCCAGGTGCAGTACGGCCGCATCGTCATCGCGTTCTCCGCGTTTTATGCAGTGGGACTGTTGTGCTTCGGCCGGATCGTCGACTGGCTCGGCACGCGAATTTCTTACGCGCTTGCAATGCTCTTGTGGAGCATTGCCGCGATGCTGCATGCCGCGGTGGGCTCGGTAACCGGCTTCGCGATGGTGCGCGCGCTGCTCGGCATAGGCGAAGGCGGCAACTTCCCGGCCGCAATCAAGACCACCGCCGAATGGTTTCCGCGGCGCGAGCGCGCGCTGGCCACCGGCATCTTCAACTCAGGCGCGAATATCGGCGCGGTATTCGCGCCCGCGATCATCCCGCCGCTTGCACTGGCGTTCGGCTGGCGCTCGGCGTTCGTGATCATCGGCGCGCTGGGCATTGTGTGGCTCGCCGTATGGTTCGCCTTTTACCGCTCGGCTGAACCGCGTTCGCACGACGACGATCTCGAAGAAGCCCGCGACGAAGTCGAAGCGCTCGATGCCGCCAACGTCAACGCCCGTGCGCCCGGTTGGGGCGTGCTGATCCGCAAGCGTCAGACGTGGGCGTTCCTGATCGGCAAGTTCCTGACCGATCCGGTGTGGTGGTTTTATCTGTTCTGGCTGCCGAAGTGGCTCAACGAGTCGCGCGGCATGGACATGCAGCACATCGGCCTGCCGCTCGTTTGCATCTACGCGATGACGACCGTCGGCAGCATCGGCGGCGGCTGGCTTTCGTCGGCGTTGCTGCGTGCAGGCTGGAGCGTGAACGCCGCGCGCAAAACGGCGATGTTCATCTGCGCATGTTGCGTGCTGCCGATCGCGTTCGTCTCGCAGATCGACAACCTGTGGGGCGCGGTTGCGATTGTCGGCCTCGCGGCCGCCGCGCATCAGGGCTGGTCCGCGAATCTCTTCACCACGGCGTCGGACCTCTTTCCGAAGCGCGCGCTCGGCGCGGTCGTCGGCATCGGCGGAATGGCTGGTTCGATTGGCGGCGTGCTGTTTTCGGAAGTGATCGGGCAGGTGCTGCAACGCACCGGTCACTACTGGGTGCTGTTCGCGATTGGCGCGCTCGCGTACCTTATCGCGTTTGCCGTGATGCACATGCTGACGCCGCGCATGGCGCCGGCGAAATTCGAAGCGTAAAGCGCGAGAAACGTGAGGTGAAAGCGCGACGCGTATCAGCCGCAGGCCGCCGTCGATTCACGGACGATGAGCCTCGGCTCGAACATCGAATGTCCTGTATCGGCGTGGCCCGCAAGTGCGTCGATCAGTTTTTGCATCGCGAGCTCGCCCATCTTCTCGCTTTGAATATCGACCGTGGTCAGCGCCGGCGCTGCGTATTCGCCGTAAGGAACGTTGTCGACGCCGGTTACCGACAACTCCTGCGGCACCTTGATACCGAGCGACGCTGCCTCTTTCATGAAGCCAAGCGCGATCAGGTCGTTATAGCAGATCACCGCATGCGGCCTGCGCGGACCGAGCATCACGCGCGAACACGCATGTTCGCCGGCATGAGCGGTCGGCGCATGCGCGTCGTACACGTCGAGCGTCAGACCCGCTTCTTCGAGACACTCGCGCGCGCCGCGAATCCGCTCGTCGTTGATGCGTGCCTGCCCAAAGCCGAGGTAAGCAATCTGACGATGCCCGAGATTTAGCAGATGCCGCGCGAGCATGTAGGTGGCAAGCCGGTTGTCGATGCCCACGCTCGGGATCGGCAACGTATCGCTGTGCCGCAACAGCACGAGTGGCTTGCCGAGATCGAGCAACCACTTCGACTCGCTGTCGGACATGCGCGAACTGAGGATCAGCCCGTCCACGCGCTGCGCAAGCGCTTCGATCAACGGTCGTTCGCGCGCCTGGTTTTCGTCGGTATCGACGAGCAGCAGCGTGTAATCGTGGCGCAGCGCAATGCGGTTCGCGCCCTTCACGACGTTGGTGAAGTGCGGATTGCTGATGTCGAGAATCGTCAGCCCGATTGCGCGCGTGCGGCCGGTGATCATGGATCGCGCGAGCGGATTCGAACGGTAGCCGAGTTCTTCGATCGCGGCCTTCAGTCGAGCCTCGACCGGCGCGGAGAAGCGCTGCGCGCCGTTCATGTACTTCGACACGGTTGCGACCGAGACACCCGCAGCGGCAGCGACGTCGCGAATAGTTGGAGAAAGTTTTTTCATCCCGAACCCGAAGGTAACGTTTTCTTTTTGTTAACCGATTGTCGCAGAAAAGACCGCATATGCGGGCCTTTCCGGTTCGCTGAGATGTTCACTAACACTCGGCCTACCGTTGATTTGCTCGTTGTCAAAAACGTTCACCTAACTAGCCACGCTACTTGCAGGAGTTTCACCGATGAGCCAAACGATGACTCAACCCGAAGCCGCACCACGTAAGCCCTTCCGGCGTCTGCTTCTGACGGGCGCCGCCGGAAATCTGGGCCGCCAGTTGCGCGGCGCACTCGCCGAATGGGCCGATGTCGTTCGTGTGACCGACATTGCGAGCCTGGGCGAGCCCGCGCCGCATGAGGAGACGAGCGTGGTGGATCTCGCGGACCGTGAAGCGGTCATGCAACTGGTGGAAGGCGTGGACGCAATCGTGCATCTGGGCGGCATTTCAATCGACGCCCCTTTCGACGACCTGCTCGGCGCGAACATTGCCGGCACATACAACCTCTATGAGGCGGCGCGCAAACACGGCGTGAAGCGCATTGCGTTCGCAAGTTCGAACCACGTGATCGGCTTTCATCCGGTAACCGAAGTAATCGACGCCGATGCGCCGCAGCGCCCCGACACCTTATATGGCGTGACCAAGTGCTTCGGCGAGGCGCTTTCGCGCTACTACTACGATCGCTTCGGCATAGAGACGGTGTGCATGCGCATCGGCTCGTCGTTCGAAGAGCCGAAGAACCCGCGGATGCTCGTCACGTACCTGAGCTATCGCGACTTGATCGAACTCGTGCGCTGCTCGCTGTTCACGAACCGGGTGGGACATGTGGTGGTGTACGGCGCATCGGACAATCCGGTCAAGTGGTGGGACAACACCAAGGCCAGTTTCCTTGGCTTTAATCCGCGCGACAGTTCAGCGCCGTTTGCAGCACGCTTCCCGGCAACCGCGCCTGACGGCTCGCGCGACGACCCGGCGCAGCGCTTTCAAGGTGGACCCTTCGTGCTGGGCGAGCCGCTCGAGCGTGAAAACCCGCGATAGCGCGTCAACGCAGCGCGGCGTGTGCTCACAGCGCCGCGTGCAGGCATTCAACGCACGGCGCTAATACGCCGAGCGCGCCATGTCGTTCGCAGAGTGGTTCACGCGTTCCGTCCGCGCCAGTTCGATCCGGCATTTGCCGGCTCGTTTCGCGCGATACAGCATTGCGTCCGCGCCGGCCAGCGCGTCGCTCAGACTCTCCGCCTGAGCGCATTCGTTGATGCCGGCGCTGAACGCATAGGCCAGCTTGCCATTTGCAGCCGGCAGCGGGCAACTGACCGCGGCGAGCATGCTGCCGACCAGTCGAGCCGCTTCCGCCATCGACGTATGCGGGAAAAGTATCGCGAACTCCTCGCCGCCCAAGCGACCGAACACGTCACCGGCACGCATGTGCCGATGCACTTCGGCGCCGAAGTCGGCAAGAACGCGGTCGCCTGTGGCATGCCCGTGTCGATCGTTGATGGTTTTGAAGTCGTCGATGTCGATGATCGCGACGCACAGTTCAGTGTGCGCCGCACGTGCCGTCTGCGAAAGCGTTGCGCCGCGAGTCATGAATGCCCGACGCACCAGGGCGCCGGTCAACTCGTCGAAACTGGCCAGCTTCTCGACCTGTTGCATCAGACGGTCGTTGGCTACCATCACGAGGCCGATCGACAGGAGCGGCAATGAAAGAATGCTGATGCCGAGAAAGGCGAAATCCGGAGCGACGTGCGTCGGCCAGCTTATCGCGTGATCGGCGAAGAAAGCGTTCAGAACGCCCCGCGCGAAGTACACGATTCCGCCGGCAAGCGCCGCGCAAAGCACGAGCCAGTACCCGTATTGTGGCCGCTCACGCACACGCGAGCTCCAGAGCGTCCACCCTACGGCGATGCGCGCATACGCAAGCGCGAACGACATGGCCGCGGCTCTCGCGCTGACGTTCGGCGACTCCCACGTCCAGTACACGACGGCGCCCACGAACACACCTAACGCGAGATGCTCACCTGTCCGGCACGGCGGCTTGCCGACGAACGCGCGGCAACCTTGCAGCATGAGTAGTGCGCCGCCAAGCACGAGCATGCACGACGCAAGCATCACGGCCGCCGAAGGGCGAGCATGCACGAGAAACAGCACCCCGGATGCGACCGCGAACAGGCAATGCGCGGCAAGCCAGCGACGTAATCCGGCCACCTTACATCGCGCAAGGTAACCCAGCACAGCCGCGCTCGAAAGACATGAGACGAACAAGGTAGCGAGCAGCGCAAGGGAACTGGACATGGTCTTTTGGCATTATGCTGGCCGCACATGTGGCGTGCGGCCTTTGATTTTTCTATAGCGTCCGTTGGCACAGCCCTCTTACGGACAGACTTCATTTCGATGCTGCCGCTCTCCCGGCACCCGATGCATCGGCAATAGTGGCCGCGAGTCGCGCTTGGCGCCGCGCTATCGGTCCTTTCTTCGTCGAAAGGCCCACCAAGCCGTCAGTCCCGTGAAGCAGGCCACGAGCACCACCATCACCCAGAAACCATGGTGGTTCTCGGCAAACGGAATGCCGCCCACATTCATACCGAAGAACCCCGCGACGATGTTGATCGGCATGGCGAGAACCGTAACCAGGGTGAGCGTGAACAGCGTACGGTTATTCTGTTCTTCCAGCCGGGAAATGATCTCTTCCTGCAGCAGCCTCACGCGTTCGATCAAACCTGCCATGTCGGAGAGCACGACTGAAAACTCTTCCGTCGATTCGCGCAAATCCTGCACGTCTTCAGGATGAAGCCAGCGAGGCGGTCTTGCGAGCAGGCGAAAAATTGCGCCCGGCTCTGGCGCAAGCATCCGCTGCAAACGAGTCAGCATGCGTCGCATCGCGCCGAGGTCGAGCCGGTTTTGCGTGGGCCGCTGAGAGAGGAAGCGGTCTTCGATACGATCCACATCCGCGCTCGTGCGGCGGACGATCTGCACGAGCAGGTCGGCCTGGTCGCGCATCAAATGGACGAGCAGTTCCACCGGCGAGCGGAACACTTCCCCTTCTTTCACCGACGCGCGCAACCGGTCCACGGAACGCAGCGGCTTCAGACGCGCCGTCACGATGATTCGCTGGTGGGCGTAAATCCATAACGTGGCGATCTCCGACGGAATGAACTCGAGATTGAACATGACGTCGTTGACCACCGCGCGCAGCGCGTCGTCTGCCTGTTCGATTCGCGTCGAGTGCGAACCCTCCTGCAACGCGTCGAAAAAAGTTTCAGGCAAATCGAGCTGCGCTCGCATCCAGCGTTCGCTCGCGCTGTGCGCCAGATTGAAATGCAGCCATAGAAATTCGTCGGTATGCGGCGCATGCAGCCATTCGAGCGCGTCATCGGCGGAAATGGGCCGGCCGGGTTGCGTCGGCGAAAAGACAAAGCCGCACACGATGCCGGAAGAATCCGAGCCGTAAGTTTGCAGCAGAAGTTCAGATTTCATAAGTCGTCCAATGTCTGCTTCCGCTTCAGGTTTATAACAACCCGCAATTTACCAGCCGAAGATGAAGCCCCGATGGCCGCCATCACCAGGCCACGCGATCGTCATATTGCCTTGGAATCACTGGGAGTATGGCGATTTCTGATTGAGCAATTGCTTCATAGCGAATATCAATGACACGCAAACCTTTGCGCTTGCATTGCCACAAGTAGTCGCCCTATTGCCGCCGCACCGCGGGCCGTTATTGCGTTTAGCATCGGCGCAAGTGATTGGGATCGTGCGCTGCTGCCCGTTCGCGTTAAAGGGAATAGAAAGCCTTTACTTAGTTTTTGGCCAGAAAAGTGGCGACTGGAGTCCAAGATCATGAATTTTCGTAACCTGTCGGAAAAGGACAAGCTGGCTATCGCATTCGGTCTACTGGC
The DNA here is from genome assembly GCF_032806925.1 of Paraburkholderia kirstenboschensis. Classification (NCBI taxonomy): domain Bacteria; kingdom Pseudomonadati; phylum Pseudomonadota; class Betaproteobacteria; order Burkholderiales; family Burkholderiaceae; genus Paraburkholderia; species Paraburkholderia kirstenboschensis. The sequence continues at coordinate 958,461 of NZ_CP136512.1, forward strand.
TGTCGTCGTGCTGATCGTCTCGGCGATATCGCTGAAAGCGCTCAACGACGCGAACGAGCGCTTCACCGGCTTTATGAGTGGCGTCGATGCGCGCGCGCGGATGGCCGAGTCGGTGCGAAACGCCGTCGACGACCGTGCGATGGCAGTGCGCAACCTGGTGCTGGTTTCGTCATCTGCCGACATCGAGCTCGAAAAGGCCGCCGTGCTCGATGCTGAAAAGCGAGTGGAGAGCAACCTTGAGAAGTTCAGTGCGATGGTGGCGAGCGCACAGGACATGACCGACAAGGCCCGTGCTCTGGCTGGCGAGATATCGCGGATCGAACAGCTTTATCGACCGGTCGCGCTGGAGATCGACAGGCTCGCCGTGAACGGACAACACGAGGCCGCGATCGCGGAAATCGCGGGCAAGTGCAGGCCATTGCTCACCGCATTGATCAAGGCTTCGAATGCATACGCCGACGCCACGCATGAACATGCGATGCAGTTGGCGCAGGAATCGGCGGAACAGTTTGTACATCAGCGCAACCTGCTGATCGTCTTCTGTTTCGGTGCTATTGCGCTCGCAGTCGTGGCCGGGATCGTCATCACGCGCGGCTTGCTGCGTGCGCTCGGCGCCGAGCCCGTCGCGCTTGCGGAAGTCACGCGGCGCGTCGCGGAGGGCGACTTGCGCTCGGTTCCCGGAGCGAGCAATGCACCGGCAGGCAGCGTACTTGCATCGATGGGCGAGATGCAGTCGAGCCTCGTTCGTCTGATCGGCAATGTCCGCAACGCGGCGGACAGCATCGCGACGGGCTCGAGTGAGATTGCGTCGGGCAACGTGGATCTGTCGTCGCGCACGGAGCAGCAGGCGTCGTCCCTTCAGGAGACCGCGTCGAGCATGGAAGAGTTGACCGCCACCGTCAAACAGAACGCCGAAAACGCCCAGCAGGCGAGCACCTTGTCAGCCAATGCATCCGAAGTCGCGTTGAAGGGCAATGGCGTCGTCGGCCAAATGGTGGGGACGATGGGCGAGATCAGCGCCAACTCTGCGCGTATCGCCGAGATCACCGGCATGATCGAAGGCATTGCGTTCCAGACGAATATCCTGGCGCTCAATGCCGCCGTCGAAGCCGCACGTGCGGGCGAGCAGGGGCGCGGCTTTGCGGTGGTGGCAAGCGAGGTGCGCAACCTCGCGCAGCGCTCGTCGAGCGCGGCAAAAGAGATCAAGGATCTGATCAGTACGTCCGTGCAGAAGATCCAGGACGGCTCGTCACTCGCCGACAAGGCGGGAATGACAATGGCGGAAGTCACGCAGGCAGTCGCGCGCGTGACCGACATCATGGGCGAAATCGCGGCGGCGTCGGCGGAACAAAGCCGCGGCATCGAACAGGTCAACCAGGCAATCACGCAGATGGACGAGGTCACGCAGCAGAATGCCGCGCTGGTGGAAGAAGCGGCGGCCGCGTCCAAATCGCTCGAAGATCAGGGGCGGCAGTTGAATCAGTCGGTGTCGTTCTTCCGTCTCGAAGGCGCCGCGGTGTCGGCATCGCAGGTGTCCTCCGCTGCGCCTCGTGGGCGAAGCGCCTCTGCGAACAACAGGGCTATCGCGAACAAACGCACTTCGGCGGCCACCTTGCGCCCCGCTACTGCCGCTTCGGTTGGGGCTGGCAGCGGGGCTGGAGCTGCAACCCGATCGGACGGCTGGGATATCTTCTAAACGTCGTCCAGCGCCTCGGACGCTTATGGAGGCGAGCGGCAGCCGGCGGTCTGCCGTTCGCTTTGTCGGAGTGCCGCGCATTCGCCGTTCGGTTGGCGGGCCGCAAACGGCTTACCGCGCCGGTGCCGTCACCAGTTGCAACGGCGTTTCTATCGTCCGCGACAATTCGCGCTGCTTTCTCTGCTCGGTCACGGCTTTCAACGCAACGTCCATGCCGAACACGGCCTGCCGGTCTCCGAACTGGTCGACCGTGGCTAGCACGCGGCCGTCGGCAAGCAACGGCTTGATCGCTTCAATCGCGTTGTAGCCGGTGATATAAATGCCGCCCGTTCGGCCTGCGTCGCGAACAGCGTCCGCCGCGCCCATGGCCATGTTGTCGTTCGCGCATAGCAAGCCGCGAATCTGCGGATGCTGGCCGAGCATTTTCGACGCGACGTCGCGGCCCTTGCCATACTCCCAATCCGCAGCTTGGGTCGCAACCACTTGCATGCCCGCCGTGTTCATGACTTCCCTGTAACCGGCCGTGCGTTCCTGTGCGTTGCGGTCCGCGGCGATGCCCTCGATGATCCCCACCTGGTCGCCGGCCTGAAGCCGCTCGGTAAGATAGTTCGCCACCAGCGTCGCACCCTTGCGATTGTCCGGTCCGACGAACGGCACGGAGATCTTCGCGGCGTCCTGCAATGCGTCGTCGAGCGGATTGTCGATGCTCACCACGATGATGCCCGCCTTGATCGCGCGCGCCACCACGGCCGTCAGTGCTTTGGACCCGGACGGCGCAATCACGATGGCGTTCACCTTTGCCTTGATCAAGTCCTCGACGATTCGGATCTGTCCGGCCGTGTCAGTCTCCGTCGCGGTACCGCGAACCGTCAACGCGAATTGCGACGCGTAATGCTGCTGATAGTTTTTTGCCGCATTAGCCATCGCGACCGTGAAGGGATCGTTGAGCGACTTCAGCACGAGCGCGATCTTCGGCGTGCCGCCTTCCACCGTTGCCGCACCGGCCGCTCGCGCGAGACCGGCCGCAGCCAGAGCACCGGCGATCAGCACGCGGCGGCGCATTCCCTGCGTCATGGTTTCTCTCCTTGCCGGCGGCGCTCGACAACAGCATCGACGCCAACGGATGAATGCGAGCTGACTGGCCCGCAAGCGTCTTGCAAGTTCAGCATCATCGAGCCTTCAGCGCGCGGAGATCCGATGCGATCTGCTCGAATAGCGGCCGGCTTTGAACGTCTTCGCTCAGGCAACTGTCTCTCAACATCGCGAGCTTTTCAGCGACGCGGTGTTGCGCACCAGGATCGCCTACATGGCCCTGATCGCTAAGATCGCTACGATTGCTCCCATCGCTCCCATCGCAACGGTCGATCAACTCATCGAGCAGACAACCAAACGCTCGCACTTCCAGACGTTCGAGCACAACGCTGCGTTCGCGGTTGTCCGTCGAATAGAAAGATGCGGCACCGAAGTCTCCTAACAATACACGTGCCTGGCCGTCATGCAGAATGTTGTGTGCGTACAGATCGCCGTGCATCACGCCCCGCCGGTGCAAGTGACACGCGGCAGATGCAATGCCGTGCGCCATATCCACGACGTCGGCGGCTTTGAAGCGGGCGGCCGCCGCGTAAATGTCCCGCGTGCACGACTCGAAGCTCGGTGGCCCCGCCAGATTGCGAAATTGCGGCTCGATCAGTTCCATCACGAGGCCGTGCGCGTTTGCCGGATGATCTTTTACTTTCCCCGCGACCGCAATCAGGTTCGCGTGATCGCCGGCCCGGATGCAGGCCGCCATTTCGCAGTCGGGCAAACCGTCGCTCGTGACGGCGCCTTTGAACAGCTTGACCGCGACGGGCCGCGATGCGCCACCCCGCCCGCGTAGTTCGGCGCGGTAGATCACACCCGAGGCGCCCTCGCCCAACTGCTCCCGCAGGCGCAAATCGTCCCAGCCAATTTCGGCGATGGGCGTATCGGTCAACGCCGCAGCTTCCAATGCGTCGCCGAACGGATTGCCGGCATATGCGAGCCACGCGAGCCGCGGCATGCGAAATAGCCATGGCGGCAATTCGTCGAGCCGATTCGCCGCAAGCCGCAGCAACTCGAGCCGCGAACACTCAGCCAGTTCTTCCGGAAGAAAACGCAGGCGATTGCCAGCCAGCATTAACTTTTGCAAATGTGCGCAGTTACCGATTTCCGGCGGTAACGCGTCGATCTGGTTGTCCGTGAGGATCAGCCAACGCAGCCGCGGCGGCAGCGCATTGCCGGCAACCGTACCAATGCGATTCGCCTTGAAGCCGACCATGCTCAATTGCTGACACTGCCCGAGTACTTCGGGCAACTCGGTGAACGGATTGTTGGATGCAAACAGAATGCGCAACTTATGGAGCCGCGCGAAATCGTCAGGCAATGCCGACAGCGCATTGCCGGAGAGATCGAGAATTTCGAGTGTGTCGGCGAGTGCGAAAACCTCGCGCGGAAACTCAGTGAGCCCGCACGCGAGTTTCAGTTGGCGTGCGCCCGATAGCTGTCCCGCTCGCAGTTGTTCCAGTGTTGTTGTCACAGTCGTAAGAAGATCCGGTGGCCCGCGCCCATGGTGCAGGAGGGGTCAATTCTACTGAGTCATATCGTGACGTGCTGTTGCGCACCGCGAAGCCACGCGGCCGGTGCGCGATAGCCGACCGTCTCGCGCACAAATCCTTCATACTTGACGACGATATAGACAGCAAGATCCGAAGTGTCTTCAGCAGGCGGGAAGTCCACACTGGAATCATTGCGACACCGGTAGCGTCCGGCATCCGTGCATTTGCAACCGCGTGCCGTGCAGTCTCACTTCATTCGCAGGAGCAGACAAGTGACTTACGCCTACAAGTTGATGGATTCCCCCGTCGGCAAATTGAAGCTCGTTGCCAGCGGCGAGCATCTGGCCGCCATTCTTTGGGAAAACGACAAGCCGAACCGCGTGCGTCTGGCAGAGTCGATGCAAGCCGACGATCGGCCGATTCTGCTCGAAGCCGAGCGTCAGTTGAATGAGTACTTCGCCGGCAAGAGGCAGACGTTCGATCTGGCGCTCCAGTTTCAAGGGACGGAGTTTCAGAAGAAAGTGTGGGCCGCGTTGCTGACCATCCCTTTCGGCCAGACACGCACTTACGCACAAATCGCTGTGCAGATCGGCAATATCAACGCGGTGCGGGCGGTCGGCGCGGCAAACGGCAGAAACCCGATTTCTATCGTGGCGCCGTGCCATAGGGTGATCGGCGCGTCAGGCGAGCTGACCGGTTTCGCGGGCGGCCTCGCGAACAAGATGCTGCTGCTTTCGCTGGAAGCGGGGCAAACGTCGCTCGAAGCCGCCGCGGATATGCAAGCGCAAGCACCCGCAGACCGAGCCAACGTCGCTGCGAAACGCGCACGCCCTGCGCCTGCTCGCGGCATGCAAAGTTCGTTGTTCGGCAATTGACGGCGTCAGAGTAGCGTCGCTGAAGCTGTAAGCAGGCGCACTCAGAAGTTCGCGAAGAATGCTCGTGCAGCAATCATGCATGAGCCCGCAACGAGCCCTCCGTGATAAGAACGCAACACGGCAGAGGCGCCCCCGTCTGTCGCGCCAGCGGCAACGGCCTCGCGCGCAATCGATGCCTTCGCATTTGCAAAGCCCTGCTTGACGGTTGCGAATGGATCGTCGGGTCCGGTGGCGGACGAGTCCACATCCAGCACGGATGTCAGTCCCGCAGGCACCTTGGCGTTGAGCCAATAGGCCTGCTCGATGCGGGCGTTGAAGAAGAACACCATCGGGTCCGAGCCGCCGCCGCACAGCAGGACCGGCGCCTTCGGAACCCAGTTACGCAGATCGTTGCGCTTGAACGCCTGCCGCAGCGGATGCGCGGGATTGGCCGCTGGCGCGAGGCTTGCGCTTGCATGGGGGAAAGCGCCATCGGGATTGTCCGCCGCGTCTTCAAGAAGCGCGCGGCGGTAGGCGTTACGCACGAGGTTGGCGCCGCCGAAACCTGCGGCGAATAGCGGCGTCAATGCGGGCGGCGTGAGAAGCGGCGATACGGGCGGTGTTACCGACGCGAACTGCGCGGCCGGCGGAGTACTGCTGAAAAGGTGCGTTGACGGCAGTTTGCGTTGCGAGAAAAGTATGTCGAGAGGTTGTGCATTCGGAAGCACTCGTTCGATATCGTGCGCGTGGGCGGCTTCGAAAAATTCCGTCGGCTTGCGATACAGGTTTTTATAGGCATGTTGATAGCCCGTCACCACCATCGTCGTGAAAAGTGTCGAGCCGAGACTGACCTGACCTGCAATGATGGCGTCGGCGGTAGCGGCCAGCGCATATGGGCCCGAGCCCGGCGCGGACGCAGTCACCTTGACGCCCGCTGCTTGCAGCGCGCGATGCGTCGCCAACGCAACAAAACCGCCTTGCGAATAGCCAGTAATGAAGAGCTTGCCGTTCTCGCGCGTGGCGGTAGGCGAGCCTTCGTCGTTCAGCATCGCGCGCGCCGCGTGCAGCGCGTCGATCATATCGGCGGACTGCTGGTCGGCGTTCAGATAAGGATGGTACGGAAGATCGGACCCGGCATAGCCCGCATAGTTGCTGGCCGCCACGATGTAGCCGTGAGCCGCATACATCGCGGCCACGGCGAGGCCTTCGCCGGCGCCCTCGTTGTCGGCGTCGGTCCGCGCGATATCGGCAAGATTGTATTTGCTGTAGGCGGTGGTGCCGTGCGCATACAACATGAGCGGGCGCGGCCCGCCGCACGCCGCAGATTCGCCTTGCGGGGTCATCAATGCACCGCTTGCAGTGGTCGGTTCCCCCGCGCCGCCGATAGTCCGGTAGCGGAAATACACGACCTCGACGCCGCAAGCGGGCGCACCCGCCATTCGCATGAGGCGCTGCCCTGAGGGGCTCGATGCAAGTAGATCCGACAATTCGGCAGCGCTAAGCTTCGACGTGACCCGATGATCGAGAAGCTGGCCGCGCACGCCGCACGCCGGTTCGCACGATGAGTCGGCTTGCGCCGAGGTGCCGATGGTCAACGCAAGACATGACAGCAATGCGAGGGCTGCGGTGCGGGTCGCTTGTGGCATGCGGGTCTCCGAGCGAAACCGCTAGCATAGCGCCACTATGGGGGCTGCGCCGAGCCGCCCACGCCCGCATTCAAATCGCCACGGCTAACCGGTGCGGGTGTTTCGATACCGCCCGTCCCACCCCCACCCCACCCCCACGCGAATCGTCTCGCACCTGGAAAGTATGAATCGACGCTTCCAGCAGTCTCGCCTGCTCGGTCAATGTTTGCGCCACCGCCGCGGCTTGTTCGACGAGTGCGGCGTTCTGTTGCGTGACGCTGTCCATCTGCGTGACGGCGTCGCCGACCTGATCGATGCCCGCGCTCTGCTCCGCGGCGGCCGCGGCGATGTCGCGCATGACGCCCGACAACTTCGCAATGGCGTCGCTCGCCGCCTGAATCGTCGTACCGGTTTTGTCGACGAGTTCAACGCCGGTCTCAACGCGACCCACCGCGCGGCTGATCAACGCGCGGATTTCCTTCGCCGCCGACGCGCTGCGCTGCGCAAGCGTGCGCACTTCGCCGGCCACCACGGCGAAGCCGCGCCCTTCGTCTCCCGCGCGAGCCGCCTCGACAGCCGCGTTCAGCGCAAGAATGTTGGTCTGGAATGCGATGCCTTCGATCACCGCAATGATCTCCACCATCTTGTGCGATTCGGTCGATATCTCCTGCATTGTCGACACGGCCTCGGCCGCCATTTTTCCGCCCTGCGTGACGATCTGCTCGGCGCTCGCCGTCAATTGACTCGCCGTCTGCGCGCTCTCCGACGTTTGCCGGACCATCGCAGTCATCTGCTCCATGCTGGCCGCCGTCTCTTCGAGTGACGCGGCCTGGCTCTCGGTACGCGCGGACAGATCCGTATTGCCTTCCGCAATCTCCCGCGCGCCGGTCGCCACCTTCTCGGCCGCGCCGCCGATCTGCACGATGGTCTTTGCAAGGGCGTCGCGCATCTGCCGCATGGTATGCAGAAGACTCGAGTCATCGCCTTCCCGAATCTCGACGGGGATAACGAGATTGCCCTTGGTGATCTCACCGGCGACCTGCGCGACGTACGCCGGGTCGCCGCCAATCGTGCGTTGAATGCTGCGATTAGTGAACGCGACGAGCGCGGACAGTAACAGCGCGACCGCGCCGACCACGCTGCCGAGCACATACAGTGACTCTTTGAACGCGGCATCGATATCGTCGACGTAAGCGCCCGTCGCGATGATCCAGTCCCACGGCGCATAACGCACGACATAGCCGATCTTGCCGACCGCGGCGGACGGTGGATTACCCGGATGCGGGAACACATAGTCGACGAAGCCGCCCTCCGGTGCCTGCGCCGTCGCGGCAAACGTCACGTAATGGTGACGGCCGTCGGCGTCCGCGGCGCCCGCGAGATCCTTGCCGTCCAATGCGGGTTTCATCGCATGCATGACCATGCGCGGCGTGGAGTTGAGCACGAGGAAGTAGCCATCCTCTCCGTAGCGCACGTCGCGCAGCCGCTCGAGTGCCTGCTTGCGCGCATCGGCCTCGCTAAGCGCGCCGCTTTGCGCAAGTGCCGCATATTCCTTCACGATGCTGAGTCCAACGTGCGCAACATTCACGAGGTCGTGCTTGCGCTCTTCAACGCGCGTCTCACGCGACAACCACGCCGCCGACACCGACACGGCGAGGAGCGCCAGCAGGCTGACGACGAGCGGCACCCAGAGCTTCTGCTTGAAATTCAATCGATGCATGCTCGCGCTCCTGTTTCGTCCGGTCGAAGAAGGTCGATGGGCCGCTGCGCGCACCTCTGATTGTTCAGGCGGCGCGGCAGCATCGCACGACCACTCGAGTTATTTATCGGCACCTATGCGGGCCGCATGTGTAGAGACAAACCCTCTCCCCGCCGGATTTTCAAATCGAAAGCATCAATTGCTGACGGCTGCAAACCCATTGCGATTAGCGTGTGCGCATGAAGCGCCCCCTTAAATTCCATCAAGCGCTGTCGTTTACATGGCATGCGGCGCATATGAATTCATTCGCGTCGCATAGTGAATATCGATAGTTCGCTCGTCCGGCTGTTTCGATATCGGACACAACACAAAAATGTTCTCCCTCCACTCGAAATGAATAAACTTTTCGCCACTTTCGCTATTGCCGGCACATTGCTGACCACTGGTTGCGCAACTGTTGCGCCCATGTCGCCAACCACGTCGATGAGCTCCGTCGATACGAAGCAAAACTCCTACGCGTTAATGACGGTGACGCTCAGCAACGCGTATCACACGAGCTACCAGCCGAGTCCTATCGTCGTGCACATGGAGCGCGGCGCAGCGGACAGCCGTGCCGACCGCCTGAATTTCAAATTCGACGACCAGGCGACCACGACGAGCAGCACCGGCAATCACTACTTTGTCCGGCTTCCGCTTGCCCCTGGAAAATATGTAATGCGCGGTATTACCGGACAAAGCGGCATATTCCCGTTCCATGGCATGTTCTTTACGCCGCTTCACGAAACGGTAGAGATCAAGCCGAATTCCATCGTCTATCTCGTCGAACCTGAACAATCCGGAAGTCGTTGTGTGGTGAGGCTTTACGGCCGAAATGGTGTTGTGGGAATTGCAGGGACCTGGCATATTGGTACGGGAATCCTGCAATTTCTGACGAGGTGCGGATGGGTCCCAAGACACCTGTGACGGAAGGAGATTTCTTCCGGCAACCGCTGCGTGAACAGATCAACCTGAAGCATCCGCTGGTACGCCTGACGGACCTGATCAACTGGGAACGGCTGGGCGCGTCGATGAGCGAGAGCTTCGTGTCCGGCAAGGGCCGCCCGGCAACATCACCGCGCCTGATTGCGGGTCTGCTCTACCTGCAACATGCCTTCGACCTGTCTGACGAAGAGGTTGTGTGGCAATGGGTTGAGAACCCGTATTGGCAGGTGTTCACGGGCGAGACTTACCTGCAGACGCAGCCACCAATCGACCCATCGAGCCTGACGCGCTGGCGCAAGCGGCTGGGTGAAGCCGGCGTTGAAGAGTTGCTGGCAGAGACGATTGAAGCAGCGAAGCGCGCCGGCGTGATCAAGGCCTCGAGCGTAAAACGCGTAATCGTCGACACGACGGTCATGGAGAAGGCGATTGCGTATCCGACCGATTCACGCCTGCTCGAACGATGTCGCGAACACCTGGTGAAGGCCGCTGCGAGACACGGCCTGAAGCTGCGGCAGAACTACAATCGCGAGGCGCCACGGCTGGCAAGCCAGATCAGTCGTTACGCGCATGCGAAGCAATACAAGCGGATGAGAAAGACACTGCGCACGTTGCGCTCGCGTGTGGGTCGGGTGATGCGCGACGTCGAGCGGCAAGTCGACGCGGTGGCCGATTGCAGCCGCGCGGCATTGCAGGAACTGATTGGCCGCACGAAGCGGATTCTGTCGCAGAAGCTGAAGGACAAGAACAAGCTGTATGCGCTGCACGCGCCGGAAGTCGAGTGTCTGGCCAAGGGCAAGGCGCGCATACCGTACGAATTCGGCGTGAAAGTGTCGATCACGACGACTCACAAGGAAGGGCTCGTGGTGGGGATGCGTTCAATGCCGGGCAACCCATACGACGGCCACACGCTGGCTGAGGCGCTGGAGCAGGCCGCGATCCTCAGCGACGTTACGCCAGAGGTCGCCATCGTGGACCGTGATTACAAGGGCGTTGCGCTTGATGGCGTGAAGATCTATCACCCCGGCCTGCGGCGCGGCATCACATGCGGACTACGCGCGATGATCAAACGGCGAAGTGCGATCGAGCCTGCCATCGGTCACATGAAGAGCGATGCCAAGCTCGGGCGCAACGGGTTGAAGGGTGCGCTGGGCGATGCACTGCACGCCGTGCTGTGCGGCGCTGGCCACAACCTGCGGATGATCCTCAGGAAGCTACGGCTTCTTTATGCCTTCGTTCTTGCTGTTTTGTTCAGAATGGCCACCGACGCGATGGTGTGACCGCCGGAACTCAAGAAGAGGTGGCCCCGGAGATCTGGACAGTCGGTTAGGTGGAATCGCTGGGTTCTGAAATGGGCATAATGCCTACAAAGGAAACCAGACGATGACGAAGAGAACCCGGCGCACGCACTCAGCGGCGTTCAAGGCGAAGGTGGCACTGGCAGCCGTACGCGGCGAGCGTACGCTGGCAGAATTGGCGCAGCAGTTTGAGGTTCATCCGAACCAGATCACAGAATGGAAGCGGCAGTTGCAAGAACGAGCGGCCGATGTGTTCGGCGCGGCGGGCGCGCCCGTCAATGAGCCGCCGGTGGACCTGAAGACGTTGCACGCGAAGATCGGCCAATTGGCGCTGGAGAATGATTTTTTGTCCGGCGCGCTCGGCAAGGCAGGCCTGCTGAGCGCAAAGAAATGATTGATCGTGCTCACCCCCTGCCGGTTTCCCGGCAGGTCAAGCTGGTCGGCATCAGCCGATCCAGTGCGTACTACGCGCCGAGCCCGGTCAGTGCCGCGGATCTGGCGCTCATGCGCCGCATCGACGAGTTGCACCTGGAGCACCCGTTTGCCGGCGCGCGCATGTTGATGCGCCTGCTCAAGCGAGAGGGCATAGTGGTCGGACGCAAGCACGTCGGCACGTTGATGCGCAAAATGGGCATCGAAGCGCTATATCGCAAGCCGAACTTGAGCCGCAAACATCTGGCTCACAAGATCTGGCCATACCTGCTGCGCAATCGGAAGATCGAGCGTAGCAACCAGGTGTACGCATTGGACACAACATACGTGCCTATGGCACACGGCTTCGTGTATCTCACTGCTGTGATCGATTGGGCCAGCCGCCGTGTTTTAGCGCACCGAGTCGCGATCACGATGGAAGCTGAACATGCGGTGGCAGCGCTTGAAGAAGCATTCGCGAAATATGGATTGCCTGAGATCGTCAACACCGATCAAGGCAGCCAATTCACCAGTACCGTCTTCACCGACGCGGTCCTCTCGCGCGGAATCGCCTTGTCGATGGATGGCAAGGGAAGTTGGCGGGACAACGTTTTTATCGAACGGCTGTGGCGCAGCGTGAAGTACGAAGAGATATATTTGAACGCCTATGAGTCCGTCGGCCAGGCACGGAAGTCCATCGCTAATTACCTGACGTGGTACAACCAGCAAAGGCCTCATTCAAGTCTATCGAACAAGACCCCGGATGAAGCTTACTTCGCGATGCTGCCCGCGATTAAATTGGCAGCGTGACCACCCAGCGTTCCACTTAAAAATCGAAAAAACTGTCCGAACGAACGGGGCCACCTCTAGACGAATTGTTCAGGGCCGACTATCTCGGGCATATCGACGCGACGGTAGTGGAACGTAAAGACGGCGAATTGCGCGCGGGCCCCGTTATTCCGCTGATCGACCAGGCGGCGACTGGATTTAGCGGAGGCACCTGGAACATTAGCGTCAGCGATCAGTTCGATGCCGACGTGGCGGAATTCAAAAAGGATTTCCCAGCCTTGACGAACGCTTCTATCGAGCGCGAAGTTCTACCGGCGTGGGACAAGCAGAAGGCGACCGACTGGTGGGCCAACCACTAAGGAACGGTGTCTGCCGTACCCCGTGCGGGCATCTTCGGATTCGTTGTGCCCGCACGCTTTTCAACCGGGAGGAATAGTTTTAGCTAGGGGCAAACCCGTATAATGACGAGCAAGTGGTCAGACAACTTTGGCACATCGCTTGTCCAGACTTCGCGCCCTTAGTGCTTCACCTTAATCGCCCTTCCTGCCCAGATCCGTGACTTCCACCGCCGCTGCCACCGCGCTGCCTTTCCGGAACGCCCTCTTCGCGATGCTCGGCATCGGTCTCGTCAACATGCTCGTGGCACTCGACCAGACGGTCGTCAGCTCCGCGCTGCCGTCGATCGTCGCGGAGCTGCACGGCTTCGAGTACTACGCGTGGATCGCGAGTGCGTATCTGCTGGCGTCGGTCGTAACCGTGCCCGTATTCGGACGCCTTGGTGACTATTTCGGCCGCAAGCGCTTCGTGATCGCCGCAGTGATCACGTTCACGGTAGCCTCGGTGCTATGCGGCGTCGCGAACGACATGCTGTTTCTCGTGATCGCGCGCGGCCTGCAAGGCGTGGGGGGCGGCATGATGGTCGGCACCGCGTTCGCGTCGATACCCGACCTGTTCCCCGACCCGCGCGCGCGCGTGCGCTGGCAAGTCGTGATGGCCGCGGCGTACGGCATCGGCACGGCGGCGGGTCCGTCGCTCGGAGGATGGATGAGCGAGCACCTCGGCTGGCGCTCCACGTTCCTGATCAATTTGCCGGTCGGTGCGGCGGCGCTCTACTTCATCTGGGTGCATCTGCCGAGCTTTCAGCGGCCCCATGACGGCGAGGTCAAAATCGACTGGCTCGGTGCCGGGCTCGTGGCCGCGGTGCTCGGAGGTCTGCAGGCTTTCATCGAAGCGGTGCCGAAAGACGGCTTGACCGCCGGCAACATCACGCTTGCCGTGTGTGTGATCGTCGGCGCCATTGCGTTGTTCGTGTGCGAAAAGCGCGCCACGCATCCGATCATTCCGCTCGATCTGTTCAAAGACTCGCAGCTCGTCACGTTGTTCACGCTCGGCATGCTGTCCGGCTTCGTCATGTTCTCGCTGATTTTCTTCGCGCCGCTGCTGCTGCAAGGCGGCTTCGGACTTTCTCCGCAACAGGCCGGCCTGCTCGCCACGCCCATCGCCGCATGCATCGCACTCGGCAGCCTGCTGAATACGCGCATCGTGATTCACATGAAGAAGCCGACGCGCATTCTCTCTATCGGCTTCGCGTTGCTGCTGTTCGCGTCGATCGGTCTTGCATTTGCGAATCCCGAAACACCGCACCTGTGGATCGAATTGCCGATGGGCGCGGTCGGCATCGGTCCCGGCTTCATCCTCAACAATCTGAATGTGTTCGGACAGGAGATCGCGGGCCGCGAGCGCTTCGGCATCACGACCGCGCTGCTGCAATCGACGCGAATGGTGGGCGGCATGCTGGGCACGAGCATCGTGGCGACGGTCGTGCAACACCACTATCGCGATGTCGTCACGCGGACGATGAGCGTGCTCGGCGAGCCGACGGCGTCGCAATGGCGGCCGCGCTTCGTCGATCTGCGCATTCTGATCGACGAAGCATCGCGCCTGAAGCTGATCGCGGACATGAAGCCGTCAGGGCTGAACACGCTTGCATTGATCGACACCGCACGCGATGCGCTGGTGCAGTCGATTCACATCGGTGTGTGGCTGACCGCGGTGGCGGCGCTCGCCGCTGCTTTGCTCGTGCAGCGGATTTCGCACGTGGTGTTTCGCCGCGGCTAGCGTCAAGCCCGCGGCGAAACGCGTGCAGAGCGCTTATTGCGGGCCGAGTTTCGCGATCAGAGCGCCCAGTTGCCCGGACTCTTCTTCGGTCAGATCGGTCAGCGGCGCGCGTACCGGACCGGCGTCGCGACCAACCAGCTTCGCGCCCGCCTTCACGATGCTCACTGCGTAACCGGCGCGACGATTGCGAATAGCCAGATACGGCAGGAAGAACTCGTCGATGAGCCGTGACGTGGTCGCATGATCGTCTGCGGCAATCGCACGATAGAACTCCATCGCGGTCTTCGGAATGAAGTTGAATACCGCCGACGAATACACAGGCACGCCAAGCGCCTTATACGCCGCCGCATAAACCTCCGCGGTCGGCAGGCCGCCGAGATACGAGAAGCGGTCGCCAAGGCGCCGGCGAATGGTCACCATTGCCTCGATTTCGCCGACGCCGTCTTTGAAGCCGATCAGATTCGGGCAGCGATCCGCGAGCCGTTCCAGCATATCGGCATTGAGCTTTGAATTCGCGCGGTTATACACAATGACGCCGATGTTCTTCACCGCGTTGCACACCTGTTCGACGTGCGCGGCAATCCCTTCCTGCGAAGCCTCGGTCAGATAGTGCGGCATTAGCAGCACGCCACTTGCGCCAAGGCGCTCTGCTTCCCGCGCGTACTCGATCGCGACGCGCGTCAGACCGCCCGCGCCCGCGAGAATCGGCACCTTGCCCTTGCATGTTTCAGTCGCCGTGCGAATCACGTTGGTGTAGTCGCTTTTGGTCAGCGAAAAAAATTCGCCGGTGCCGCCTGCGGCGAACAACGCGGTTGCACCGTAGGGCGCGAGCCATTCGAGCCGTTGCGCGTAGGTGTCGGCGCGGAAGTCGCCCTGCGCGTCGAAGTCGGTCACGGGAAAGGACAACAGTCCTTCGGATACGATCGCTTTGAGTTCTTGCGGTGAAGTCATTTGTAAATGGCGTGAATATCGTCAAATGTTGAATGAGCGGGCGATAGACTGCGTCGCAAGCAATCAGCGCACGAGGCAGGGGCGCTTGTTATCGAACTTCCAGTTGGGAATCAGGTACTGCATTGCGACGCCGTCGTCGCGTGCGCCGAGGCCGTGCTGCTGGTAGAGCGCGTGCGCCTTCTCGATCTCGTCCATATCCAGTTCGACGCCGAGCCCCGGCTTCTGCGGCACCTTCACCTTGCCGCCGACGATCTGCAACGGTTCGCGCGTCAAACGCTGACCGTCCTGCCAGATCCAATGCGTGTCGATTGCCGTGATCTTGCCGGGCGCGGCTGCTGCCACATGCGTGAACATCGCGAGCGAGACGTCGAAGTGATTGTTCGAATGCGAGCCCCATGTGAGGCCCCAGTCATTGCACATCTGCGCGACGCGCACCGAACCCTGCATGGTCCAGAAGTGCGGATCGGCGAGAGGAATATCCACGGACTGCAACTGGATCGCGTGGCCCATCTGGCGCCAGTCGGTCGCGATCATGTTGGTCGCCGTCGGCAAACCGGTCGCGCGGCGGAATTCCGCCATCACTTCGCGGCCTGAATAGCCGTTCTCTGCGCCGCAGGGGTCTTCCGCATACGCGAGCACGTCGTGTTTGTCGCGACAGAGGCGGACCGCTTCCGCAAGCGACCATGCGCCGTTCGGATCGAGCGTCACGCGGGCATTCGGGAAGCGCTCGGCGAGCGCGGTCACCGCTTCCATTTCAGCGTCGCCGGACAGCACGCCGCCCTTGAGCTTGAAATCGTTGAAGCCATAGCGGGCTTGCGCGGCTTCGGCGAGACGAACCACGGCTTCCGGCGTCAATGCTTCTTCGGTGCGCACGCGGTCCCAGTCGTCGCGTCCATCGGCGCCGCTCGCATACGGCAGGTCCGTCTTGTTGCGATCGCCGATATAGAACAGGTAGCCAAGCATTTCCACTGCGTCGCGTTGCTGACCTTCGCCAAGCAGGGCAGCAACGGGCACGCCGAGATGCTGTCCGAGCAAATCCAGCAGCGCAGCTTCGAGCGCGGTCACGGCGTGAATCGTGGTGCGCAGATCGAATGTTTGCAGGCCGCGTCCACCCGCATCGCGGTCGGCGAACTGCGTGCGCACTTTGTTCAGGATAGCTTGCAAATTACCGATAGATTGACCGACGACGAACGGACGCGCGTCGTCGATCGTCTTGCGGATATTTTCGCCGCCCGGCACTTCGCCCACGCCGACGTGACCGGCGCTGTCGCGCAGAATCACAATGTTGCGCGTGAAGTACGGACCATGCGCGCCGCTCAGGTTCAGCAGCATGCTGTCGCGGCCGGCAACCGGCACGACGCGTAGTTCAGTAACGGTAGGCGTATCGTTCGACATGGATGGTTTCGTGGACATAGGAACTAGACCAGTTGAGATGGTGAGCCGGACGGTGATGAGCAACGCATTGTGCGAACACGCTCACCACCTGTGCCGGACGTAAACTGTTTGCGCGCGTGGCTCATGAGCTGCGGCCAGAGAAACAGCGGTCAGTGTGCTCTGCTTTGCAGCGGATCGCGCAGCAGGTTGCCGTCGCCGCGCCGATTGCGCGTGAGGAAAGCCGCCGCAGCCGCGATCAGCGAGGCCACGCCAAGACCATAAAGTCCGCCGGTGATCGAACCGGTGTGCTGCTGCAAATAGCCGAACGTGGCGGGCGCGAAGAAACCGCCCAGATTGCCGATGGAATTGATCAGCGCGATCACCGCTGCGGCGACGCGCGCATCGAGATAGCCCTGCGGAATGGGCCAGAAGAGCGAGGCCGCCGCCTTGAAGCCGATCGCCGAGAAGCAGATCGCGATGAACGACAGAAGCGGGTTACCCGAGGTCGACGCAAAGAGGCCACACGCCGCAATCACGAGCGCCACAGCGAGCCACGCCTGCTGAAAACGCCACTTCGCCGAAAGCAATGCGAAGCAATACATCGCAACCATTGCGATGAGCCACGGAATCGCGTTGAGCATGCCGACTTCGAAATCCGACAGGCCGCCAATCTTGCGGATGATGGTGGGCAGCCAGAAGGTGGCCGCGTAAATCGTCAACTGGATCGCGAAGTAGAGAAGGCAAAACAGCACGATCTGCGGATCCTTCAACAGCTTCACCGCCGGTAGATGCGCGCCGCCGTGTGCCACGCGCTCCGCCTGTTCAGCGGCGATCGTGCTTTCGAGAACGCCTTGCTCTTCTGCTGTGAGCCAGGAAGCATCGCGGATGCGCGACTTGAGGAACATCCAGCTGACCGCGCACAACACGATAGAAAAGCCGCCTTCTATCAGGAACATCCATTGCCAGCCGTGCAGGCCGAGTCCGCGAATGGACAGCAGGCTACCCGTGATCGGTCCCGACACCACCGAAGCGATGGCCGAGCCCGACAGAAAAATTGCCACAGCCTTGCCGCGTTCTTTTTGCGGCAGCCACTGCGTGAAATAGAACACCACGCCCGGAAAGAAGCCCGCCTCCGCGACGCCGAGCAGGAATCGCAACACGTAAAACGACGTTTCGTTCGACACAAACGCCATGGCCGCGGCGACGACACCCCACGTGCCCATGATCCGCGTCAGCCACGCTCGTGCGCCGTACTTCTGCATCAATACGTTCGAGGGCACTTCGAACAGCGCGTAGCCGATGAAGAACAGCCCGCTTCCCAGCCCATACGCCGCCGCGCCGATGCCCAAGTCGGTTTTCATGTGGGTGTTGACGAAGCCGATATTCACCCGGTCGATATAGTTCGCGATGAACATGATCAGGAAGAGCGGCAACACATGCCGCTTGACCTTCGAGACGGCGGACCCCAATGGATCGAGTGCGGCGGTGAGAGCAGAGGTCAAGAGAGTCTCCAGTGGCGACCGACGAGCGGTCTTGATCTGACGTCATGGGCGGCTGGCAGAGTCAGCAGTCGAATGGCGACGTACAGATATGTTGTCTGATGACAGTCTAACGCCGTTGTGTGACTGTTTCCAATGTGGTGTTTACCCTTTCTCCCCTGCTAACACGCCAGTTGAACGGTGCGACAAGGCGCGTCGGCAAGGCTGCACGCGGCCAAAGCGGTTAAAATAAGACGTCTGATGACAACAAAGCCACTACAACGAGGACCGTCCGCGCCGGCCAACCCGCTTCACCATCGCGCGACCCATGAATTTTCGTGACAGACGCTATGATGGCTAATGTCCAGACGTCACCAGACGTCCCGCGCGCCCTCAACCCGCGCGTTTTCAGCCGATCAAGTCAACAAGCCACAGCAATGAGCAGCCTAACTGAGAAAGTGGTGGCCACCCTTTCCGATGAAATCCGCCGCGGCGTCCTGAGACCAGGAGACCGCATACCCACGGAAGTCGCGATGATGAAGCAGCTCTCGGTCAGCCGCTCCGTCGTGCGCGAAGCCATCTCGCGCCTGCAGGCGGCCAAGGTGGTAGAAACGCGTCACGGCATCGGCACGTTCGTGCTCGCGCCGGCCGCTGAGAAAAACATGCAGTTGCCCGCCGCCGATCTGTCGAGCATGCTCGACGTGATGGCGATCATCGAATTCCGGATCGATGTGGAAGCGGCGTCGGCAGCGCTCGCCGCTGCGCGGCGCACGGAGCAGAGTCTCAGGCAGATGCGCGCGGCGCTCGGACGCTTCGAGTCCGAACTCGAACGCGGCAGCACCGACACGCTCGCGCACGACGTCGAGTTTCATTTGCAGATCGCGCGCGCAAGCGGCAATCGCTATTTTTTCGACGTGCTGAGCCAGTTAGGAAGCGCGGTCAGTCCGCGCACGCGTCTTGGCTCAGCGGAGATTGCAGAACTCGACCAGATCGAGACCTTGCGCAACGTGCTCAACGAGCACCAACTCATCTACTTTGCGATCGAGCGCCAGGACCCCGACGACGCCCGCGCCGCGATGCGCATGCATCTGAGCAACAGCCGCGAGAGGCTGCGACGCGCGCATGAGTTGAGTGCGCCGGGCGAATAGCACAGCACGAACGGCGGCGCATTGCCGCCGGCGAATTCACACCGACGGCGGCGCCTCGATTTCGAGGCTCATCAACGCGGAACTCAGCGACTTGCCGTGCGCGTCGAGCGCGAGCGAGCGCGTCACGCCTCCGCCAAGCGCCTCGCCGAGCACGAAGTTGAACGCCGCAATGACCGGCAGTTCGTAGCGCGCGACATTGCCACGCACGACATCCGCGAGATGCGCCTTCACGCGCTGCGGCGTCAATATGGCGCGCAAATGCTCGTAGTGCCGCACGTCGTAACAGATCACCGAGATGTTCAGCGTATTGCCCTTGTCGCCGGTTCGGGAATGGGCCAACTCACGTAGTTTCATCTCACGCCTCCACCATCGTGAACGTCGGCTTCACATGCTCGCGCGGCAACAGCACCGATTGCACTGCAACGACTTCCCGCGCTGACTTCGTGACTCCACCTCCGCCCGCCGGACCGTTCGTGTATAAAGTCTCGACTTCGTTGCCGACGCGCACAGCTTGTTCCAACGATGCAGTGCGCCCCGCCACGCGCGCGCGGACTTCGTAGGGCTCCGCCGAATTAGCGGCAAGCGTCTCGCCGTGCAAGGCGTTCACGCCGATCAGGTCGAAGCGCAACTCATGAGTCTGAACTCCAGTCAGTGCAAGCCGCTCGCGCACGATCTCGAGTGCGAGACGGGCACGCGTCAGCGCACCTGGGCCCGCATATGAAATCTGCCCCTCGCCGATGAAACCGTCGAAATACGCGACCGAGACCTTAAGCGTGTCCGTGCGCGGCGCACCGCTGCCACCGCTCACGCGAACCCGATCTGCCGCTTCCTCCTCGACATGCACACGCGAGAAATCAGCAACCACGTCTGGTTGCAAATAACGTTGCGGATCGTGGATCTCGTACAGCAGCTGCTCCTTGCACGTCGCCTCGGTCACTCGTCCGCCAGCTTGCGCGAGCTTGGTGATGACCACGGCGCCGTCCTCGCCCACTTCCGCGATGGGAAAGCCGAGCCTTGCGAGCGCGGGAATATCCTTGAACCCAGGGTCCGAGAAATAGCCGCCGGTGATTTGCCCCGCGCATTCCAGCAGATGGCCGATCACCGTCGCCTGGCCCAGCGTCTGCCAGTCGTCCATATGCCAGCCGAACTCATGGATCAGTGGCGCCACGAACAACGACGGATCGGCCACACGTCCCGTGAGGATGATTTGTGCGCCCGCGGCGAGCGCGTCGACGATTGCGCTCGCGCCGAGATAGGCATTTGCGGAGACGAGACGCGACTTGTAGTCCGCCACGCGCTCGCCGGATTCCTCGAAGCGAAAGTCGCCGTCACGCACGGCATCGAGCACGTCGTCGCCTGTAATCGCCGCAATCTTGATGTCGCCGAGCCCAAGCGAGCGCGCAATCTCTGCTGTCTTGCGCGCCGCCGCAAGCGGATTCGCCGCGCCCATGTTCGAAACGATGCGCACACCATTGCGTAGCGCGGCCGGCAACACCGCCTTCATGCGCGTCTCGAGAAGCGGGTCGTAGCCCAGTTCGGGGGCTTTGCTGCGGGCCTGCTGCGCAATCGCAATCGTGCGTTCGGCGAGACATTCGAACACGAGGTAATCGAGCGCGCCGTATTCCGCGAGTTCGACCGCGGGCTCGATACGGTCACCCGAATAGCCCGCGCCCGCGCCGATTCGCACAAGGCGTCCATGCTGAGTGGCTGTCATGCTGCTCACACCTGTTTCGGTAAAGCTCACAGTGAAAATATCCCCAACGCAACGCACGCGATCGTCATCACGATGGATGCGCCGAACAACAAGGGGAACGTGAATCGCTGATGATCGGCGAGTTCGATGCCGCATAAACCGACCACGAGGAAAGTGGCGGGCGTCAATGGGCTGACCGGGAAGCCGGTCGTCATCTGACCGAGCAACGCGGCCTGCCCGACCTGCACCGCGGGCACGCCGAGCTGACCCGCGACTTCGGCGATAACCGGCAGTACCCCGAAGTAAAACGAGTCGGGATCGAAGAGCATGCTAAGCGGCATGGACATGATGCCGAGCGCGACGGGAATGTGGCTCGCCATCGCGGGCGGCACGAAGCCGACTGCTGCTTGCGCCATCGCCTTGAGCATGCCGCTGCCCTGCATGACGCCCGTGAACACGCCGGCCGCGAGAAGAATGCCCGCCATCATCAATGCAGCGCGTGCATGCGCGTCGATCCGCTTGCGCTGTATGTCCACGTTCGGATAGTTGACCATCAACGCGACGCACAGGCCGACCATGAACATGATTGCGGGCGGAATTTTTTCGCCCATCACGACCATCGTGCCGAGCACGACGAGCGTGAGCACGATGTTGAACCAGAAATTCTTCGGTCGACGCAACGCTTGTTCTTCCGGCGTCAGTTCGCGCTTGGGCATCGGCACGGCACCGCTCGCGGTGCCGAGACCGAGCCGCTTTTCCTCGCGACGTCCAAGCCAGAATGCAACGCCGAACACGAACACGAGGCCGATTGCCTGCACCGGAATCAGCGGATTGAACAGCGCCGAGATGGGCAGATGCAGCGAAGCGGACGCGCGAATCATCGGTCCGGTCCATGGCAGGAAGTTGATGCCGGCCGCCATCGAAACGGCTGCGGCCAGCACGCGCCGGTCCATCTTCAGACGGTCGTAGAGCGGCAGCATCGCGGGAATCGTGACGAGAAAGCAGACCGCACCGGAGCCGTCCAGATGGATCAGCAGCGCGAGCAGCGTGGTGCCCATCACAATGCGCGTGGGCCGCGTGCCGACCGCGCGGAGAATGCGGTCGATGATCGGATCGAGCGTGCCCGCGTCGGTAATGGTGCCGAAGTAAAGAATCGCGAACACGAACATGCCGACGACCGGCGCCAGGCCCTTGAGCCCGTCGATCACGAACTTGCTCGTTTGAAAGCCGAACCCGCCGATCAACGACGCGGCAATCGGCACGATGATGAGCGCCACCAGCGGCGACATGCGTTTCGACAGAATGGCGCCGAGCAGCACGACGATGGTGGCCAGCCCCAGTAATGGCAGCATGTGCTTGTCTCCAATGTTGTTTTTTACTGCGATCCAGCGTAAGTTCAGGTCACTGATAAAGCAATTGAAATGAATTGATTGCAGCAATTACAAATTGCCATGGATCTGAATCTTCGGGACATTCGCGCGTTTATCGCGGTTGCGCAAACGGGCAGCTTCACACAAGCGGCGACGCGGCTGCATCTTTCGCAACCCGCATTGACGGTGCAGATCAGGCGCCTCGAGGAAACGCTGGGCCTGCGGCTTTTCGACCGCAACAGTCGCAATGTCGCGCTCACGCCGACGGGGCGCGATCTGCTGCCACTTCTGCAAAAGTCGCTGCACGACATGGAGCATGTGCTGATCGATGCTCGCGCACTCGGCGACGGCGCGAGCGGCACCGTGCGGATAGCCTGCCTGCCGACTTTCGCGGCAAGCTCGCTGCCCGAACTCGTTCAAGACCTGAAGAGAACCGTGCCGCGCGTGAGCTTCGAGGTGCGCGATGTGGTCGCGAGCATGGTCAATACGTTGGTGCGTAACGAAGAGGCCGATATCGGATTGACCGGCGGCGCTCTGGACGACGCGAACCTGGAAGTGCTACACGCGGGCATCGACAGACTGGTGGTCGTTTGTCCGAAGCGGCACCCGTTAGCGAAGCGGCGGCGCATCACGCTTGCCGATCTTGCAGCGACACCGCTGGTGCTGACCGCGCAAGGCACGAGTGTGAGGGCGGTTGTCGATAGCGCGTTTTCCAGCGCGCGTTGCCTGCCGGAGATTGCCTGCGAGCCGACCTACATGATGAGCGCCGTAGCAATGGTTCGTGCGGGGCTCGGCGTGACGATACTGCCCGCGTCGGCGCGCGAAGTGAGGGCGGAGCCTGAGCTCGTGGTGCGTCCCGTCGACGATCCGGCGTTCACGCGCCCTATCGCGCTGATCAAGAAGCGTGGGCGCACGTTGCCGCGCGTCACGGAGACGTTCGTTGCGATGCTGATTGAGAAGTTCGACTCGCAGTGAACGGCGATTGGGCGCTTGCGGCGTATTCGCGAGAATCGGCAAGGCGGGGAGGGGCAAGCAGAATCTCGTAGGTTTGTTGCTATGCGCGCCGCTGTGCTGGCACGCTGGCGCTTGCGATGACAGTGCTTGCATGAAAGAGGAGACGACGACGATGGCAGCTTTCCCGGAACCGAACGACGATTCGCTTGAACGCTTCGAAGCGCACGGCGCGCCGCCGCTGCCCGCGTCGAACGAGTCGGGCTGGGTCGAGCACGAAGGCGCGCGAATCTGGTACGCGTCTCACGGCAGCGGCACGGCAGTGATTCTTTTGCACGGCGGACTTGGCCACAGCGGCAACTGGGGTTATCAGGTGCCGGCGCTCCTCGCTGCTGGCCACCGCGTGGTGGTAATCGACAGCCGCGGTCACGGCCGCAGCACGCGCGATGCGCGGCCGTACAAGTATGAACTGATGGCGTCCGACGTCCTCGCCGTAATGGACGCGCTCGCGCTCGAACGCGCGGCAATCGTCGGCTGGAGCGACGGCGCGTGTGTGGCGATGGTGCTCGGCATGGTGGCGCCGCAACGCGTTGCGGGCGTGTTCTTCTTCGGCTGCAACATGGATCCCGGCGGCACAAAAGAATTTGTAGCGACGCCGGTTATCGACCGCTGTTTCAGCCGGCACCGTCAGGACTATGCTCAGCTTTCCGCCACGCCCGACGACTTCGATGCATTCGTCGCCGCCGTCAGCGAAATGATGAAGACCGAGCCCAACTATTTCGCTGACGACCTCGCGCGAATCCGCGTGCCGGTTGTCATCGCGCAGAGCGAACACGACGAGTTCATCAAACAGGAGCACGCCGAATATCTCGCCGGCGCCATTCCCGGCGCGGACTTTAACCTGTTGCCCGGCGTCAGTCATTTCGCGCCGCTGCAAAGACCGGTGCTGTTCAATAGGGTGATGCTGACGTTCGTGGAGCGCGTGCTGTCGCGAGGCCGGTCCTGAACGCGTACAGGTGTGTATCTGCGAGACCCCCGAAATTTCACGATGCGACATGCGTCCTTGCCTCGTAAAAAATCGTGGTGCGTGGCACAAAGCCGCCGTTTCGCAATGTCGCCCCACGTTGCACATCGCAAAATGAAACGCGCAACCTACTGATTTTTCGTTATATTTTTCATTCCAACGAACCTCTTGGCAACCGCTTGCGCCGCCGCCCGCTGACATAGACTCTTTTACAAGAGCAGGCGCTTCATGCGGTGCAGTGGATTGGATGCGACAGAACGGTGTCGAACAGGTCCCCGAATCCCACGCAAGGAGCCGCCATTGCGCAGCGGTTTTTATTGGCAATTGGGAGACTAAAAATGAAAGGCTTTCGCTTTGGATCGACTGAAGGAGCGTTCTACATTTTGCCGGGCGAGGACGGTTGGGAAGCATCCTACGGCAACGACAAACTCGGCGAGTTTTCCAGCCCGCAACAAGCGGCTGACGATCTCGCGCGCGGTTTGACCTGCCCGCATCTGTCTGAAGTCGACACCTCGACGCTCGAAATTCCGGAGAAACTGAGCGACTGGGAAATCGTTCACGTTTGATGGACCGCACTACACGCGTCCGCGTGATGCAGCCAGAAACGACGATGGCGCTCGAGAGCGCCATCGTCATGCTTACCGCTTACTTTTCTGTGCGGCGTTAGGTGTGTGCCCGGCTGCGTCTTCAAGAGCGTGCACAGGTGCATTATCACCTGCGTCGCTTCTCACACGGGTCAGCACATGGCCGAACACCTCAATCGATCGAGTCCACGATCTGGTTCAGCGTGGCGCTCGGGCGCATAGCCTTGCTAGTCAGTTCGACCTTCGGACGATAGTAGCCGCCGATATCCACCGGCTTGCCTTGCGCTGCACGCAGTTCCTCGAGGATCTTCGCTTCGTTCCCGGCCATTGCCTTCGCCACGCCGGCGAACTGCGCCTGCAACGCGGCGTCTTCCGTTTGCGCGGCCAGTGCTTCCGCCCAGTACATCGCGAGGTAGAAGTGGCTGCCGCGGTTGTCAAGACCGCCAACCTTGCGCGCCGGCGACTTGTCGTTGTCGAGGAACTTGCCGGTTGCCTGATCCAGCGTCTTCGCGAGAACCTGGGCCTTCGGGTTGTGATACGCGTTGCTCAGATGTTCGAGCGACGCTGCCAGCGCCAGGAATTCACCCAGCGAGTCCCAACGCAGGAAACCTTCTTCAACGAGTTGCTGAACGTGCTTCGGCGCCGAACCGCCCGCGCCCGTTTCGAACATGCCGCCGCCTGCCATAAGCGGGACAATGGACAGCATCTTCGCGCTGGTGCCCAGTTCCATGATCGGGAACAGGTCAGTCAGGTAGTCGCGCAGCACATTGCCTGTGACCGAGATCGTGTCCTTGCCGGCGCGGATGCGCTCGACCGAGAACTTCGTTGCCTCGACCGGCGTCATGATGCGAATGTCCAGACCGTTCGTGTCATGGTTCTTCAGGTACTGCTCGACCTTCTTGATGATCTGCGCGTCGTGTGCACGAGCCGCGTCGAGCCAGAACACGGCCGGTGTGTTGGTGGCGCGCGCGCGGTTCACCGCGAGCTTGACCCAGTCCTGCACCGGCGCGTCTTTGGTCTGGCACATGCGCCAGATGTCGCCCGCTTCCACCGCTTGCTCGATCAGCACAGCGCCGCTTGCGTCGGTCACACGAACCAGGCCGTTCGCCGGAATCTGGAACGTCTTGTCGTGTGAACCGTATTCTTCAGCGGCTTGTGCCATCAGGCCGACGTTCGGCACCGTGCCCATCGTGACCGGATCGAATGCGCCGTTCTTCTTGCAGTCTTCGATCACTGCCTGATACACGCCCGCGTAGCAACGGTCCGGAATCACGGCCTTGGCGTCGTGCAGTGCGCCGTCCGCGCCCCACATCTTGCCCGACTCGCGAATCATGGCCGGCATGGACGCGTCGACGATCACGTCGCTCGGCACGTGCAGGCTCGTAATGCCCTTGTCCGAATTGACCATGGCCAGTTGCGGACGCTGTTCGTACTGAGCCTTGATGTCGGCTTCGATCTGCGCAGCCGTTTCGGCCGGCAGATCTTTGAGGCGCGCGTACAGATCGCCGATACCGTTGTTCGGATTGAAGCCCGCTTGCGCCAGCGCGTCAGCGTGCTTGGTCAACACGTCTTTGTAGAACACCGACACGACGTGACCGAAGATGATCGGATCGGACACTTTCATCATCGTGGCTTTCAGGTGCACTGAGAACAGCACGCCCTTGCTCCTGGCATCGGCGATTTCCGCTTCGATAAAGCTGCGCAGTGCGTTCTTGCTGAGCACCGACGCGTCGATAATCTCGCCCGCCTGCACCGGCGTCTTTTCCTTCAGAACTGTCTTCGTGCCGTCGGCAGCCGTCAGTTCGATCTTCACCGCACCGGCCGCTGCGATCAGCGCCGATTTTTCGCTGCCGTAAAAATCGCCGCCGCTCATGTGCGCGACATGCGACTTGGAGTCCGCAGCCCATGCGCCCATTTTGTGCGGATGCTTGCGTGCGTAGTTCTTCACCGACAGCGGCGCGCGGCGGTCGGAGTTGCCTTCGCGCAGCACGGGATTGACCGCACTGCCCTTGATCTTGTCGTAGCGTGCCTTGACGTCTTTTTCCGTGTCGGTCGTGGCGACGTCCGGATACGGCGGCAGCTTGTAGCCCTGATCGCGCAATTCGGTGATCGCGGCCTTCAGTTGCGGCACCGACGCGCTGATGTTCGGCAGCTTGATGATGTTTGCTTCCGGGCGCGTTGTGAGTCCACCCAGCTCCGCCAGATCGTCGGAACCCTTCTGTTCCGCGGTCAGGTAGTCCGGAAATGCAGCGATGATCCGGCCAGCAAGCGAGATATCGCGCGTTTCAACGATCACGTCGGACGAGCGCGTGAACGCCTTGACGATCGGCAGCAGCGAGTAAGTCGCCAGAGCAGGCGCTTCGTCGGTCAGGGTGTAGATGATCTTCGGCGGTGTGGACATGTTTGATGCTTTGCTAGGTGAAGTGAGAGACAGAGCGTTGGACGCGCTGAGCCAGCGAGTTGCGACGAAGCAGCAAAACGAAGCGCGACCCGCAGCACTACTTTTTACGGCCCGACCGTGAGTATATGCGCGTTTTCCACTGTCCGCTGCTAAACAAACATGCCGACAAAGCCGGCGAAAGTGACACGAGGCCCGCCAGGCAAGGCTTTCAGCGATTTCGCTTACGTCTAAAGACATATGTCTTATAGATGACTCACACGCCGAAATTTTGTCTTAATGCGAATGGTATGCAATAACGCTGGCCCGCCTCCGTCGGCGTGATCGTGCGCTGAACATGGTGCCGCGGCTGCCATTCCCCGCTACACCGTATCGCCTTGACGGTAACTCTGTGCCATTGCAACGACCACCTTGCGGTCCTTCGAAAGGGTCGCGTGCGTGCGCCGTCAACATGTTGTCGAGCATCAGCACGTCGCCGGTCAGCCAGGGAAACACCACTCGCTGCTCGTCGAGCACGCCGCGAATCTGCGCGAGGGCGTCGGCTTCGAGCGGCGCGCCGTCGCCGTCATACACGTTGCGCGGCACGTTTTCCAGGCCGACAGAGTCGATCAGTGCATCCTGCATGTCTTCATCGAGCGACGAAAGATGGAACAGGTTCGCCTGGTTGAACCACACGTTTTCGCCTGTGCGCGGATGCCGCGCCACCGCCTGGCAACGTTCACGGGTGCGCAGAAGCAACTCGCCGTCTTCGCTGTCGCGCCATTCGCATTCAATGCCGCGCGCGCGGCAAATGCGCTCCACGACGGCTGAATCGTCCGAGCCGAAGGCCTGCTGCCACGGCAAATCGAGCCCTTGCCCGAAGTTGCGCACGTATAGCAGTTCGCGGCTCGCAAACCGTTCGACGAGCGCGGGATCGAGCGCGCGATAAATCGTGCGGCTGTCCGCAATCGGCGTCGCGCCGCCGGAACGCGCGGCAAGCGCGCAGTGAAACCAGATCCGCAACGGCCATTCGCGGGTGTACGACTGCTCGTTATGCAAAGGGATCGAGCGATGCGGCGGATATTCCGTCGACGTATGCGCCGCGCCCTCAACCTGGCTGCGCGGCGTAGACGCGAATTCGTAACCGATCAACGGATGCCCGAACGATGCCGCGAAACCTTGAAACGCATCGATCGAATCAACCCGGAAGCCTGAAAAGAGCACGCCGCCGGCGCGTTCGAGCGTCTCGTCGACAATCGCATGCAGCAGCGGCGCGGCGTCGTTCGACGGCATGTCCCCGCCCGTACGCGGTGACACGACAGTGGGTAGCCCCGGCTCGATAGCAAGATCGGCGAGCGTGGGCCGCGGAGTCGAAAGCATGGTCATAAGAATTCCCCTGGATGAAGCCGCGTACCGGCGCTGTTCTGGCGCGCCCGGTCATGCGGCGCTGGACGTAGCCGCCTCGTCCATGTGCGCGCCCAAATCGTGAAAGCGAGCGGCGGCGCGTCAGTTCGCGCAGTGCTTCCGTGCACTCGACGTTGCCCGCACATCCCTTATCGGCGGCGCGCATGCTTGTTCTCTCGAAAAACACGATCACAATCTAACGTAAACGCGAATCATTCTCAAAATACGCTTCGAACGGCCCTGCAGATCTGATGGCTTAGCTTGGGGAACGCAGAAGGACGACGGGTTCGCCGTTCAACCGCCGATCCGAATCTGGTACAACTGATGCTCTGCGCCGCGTCCACGCCGCATCGGCAATATCGGCAATATCGGCGGCGCGCGGTGACATCGGCGTCGCACTGTGAGATTTCTACTACTGTCTTGTTGGAGTAACTGATGGCTAATGCCTACCTGCAGGTGATCGCGCATTATTTCGCCAAGCCCGGCAACGGCAACGGCAACGGCAACGGCAACGCGATCGTGGAGCATCTCACCGAGCTCGCCGCCGCCACTCGCGCGGAGCCGAAGAACCTCTACTACGAATTTTTCCGCTCGCCGCTCGAGCCTGACCATTTTGTGATCCTCGAACAGTACAGCGATGCGGGCGGCCTCGCCGAGCATCGCGATACCGAACATTTTCAGCGTCTTGGTTTCGGCACAATCGTTCCATTGCTGGAGCGACGCGAAGTGTCGAGCCATATGGTGCCGGGAGAAGCAGCATGACCAACGCATTCCGCTTTCAAACGGTGCCCACGCTGATAGTCGAATTCGGCGCGGCTCGTCGGCTCGGCGCTTTGTTGCGCGCGCAGTTTCCGGCGCTTGAACGTCTGTGTGTCGTGACGGACGGCTTCCTGCACAAGAGCGGCTTACTGGACCCGGCGCTTGCCGATCTCGCGGCGCATGGCTGGAATGCGACGGTGATCGACGACGTAATCGCCGATCCGCCAGAACATATCGTGCTTGAAGCGACGGCTCGTGCGCGCAGCGCCGGTGCCGAGATCGTGCTGGGCTTGGGCGGCGGCTCGTCGATGGACGTCGCCAAGCTCATCGCGGTGCTGGCTCCGCAGCAACAGCAGCAACTCAGTGAAATGTATGGCGTGAACAAGGTGACGGAGCAGCGCCTGCCGCTCGTACAGATGCCGACGACCGCGGGAACCGGCTCCGAAGTCACAGCCGTGTCAATTGTCACAGTCGGCGAGGCCAAGAAGATGGGCGTCGTCGCGCCGCAACTGATCGCCGATCTGGCGATTCTCGACGCCGAACTCACGCTCGGGCTTCCCGTTGCCGCCACGGCGGCCACCGGCATCGACGCCATGGTTCACGCGATCGAAGCGTATACGTCCGCGCATCTCAAGAACCCGGTATCCGACATGCTCGCGATAAAGGCGCTTGAACTGCTCTCGCGCAACCTGCTGCCCGCGTGCGAAAACGGCAGCAATCGCGAAGCGCGCGAGGCAATGCTGCTCGGCGCGACTTTCGCGGGACAGGCATTTGCGAACTCGCCGGTGGCTGCGGTGCACGCGCTTGCCTATCCGATCGGCGGCATTTATCACGTGCCGCACGGGCTTTCCAATGCGCTGGTGCTGCCGCATGTGTTGCGCTTCAACGCTGAACCGGCGGCACATCTTTACGCGGAACTGGCCGACGTGGTCGTGCCGGGAGCGACGGGCAGCGCCGAAGCAAAGACCCAGGCGCTGATCGAAAAGCTCGAACAGATGATCGCCGCCACAGCGATTCCGGCGCGACTGCGCGATGTCGGCATCGAGCGTGAAGGGCTTGGACGCATGGCCAGCGACGCGATGTTGCAAACGCGACTACTCGTGAATAATCCGCGGCCAGTCAGCGAGGCCGATGCACTGGCGATTTACAACGCTGCCTTTTGATACGTTTTGACTTGCACACTGGCACAGCAGCGAGCGCGAGATTTTCAACGCGATACAGCCGCCGGCGGCCGCGATAGCCGGCGCTGCTAACCTGCGCGCGACTGCCCCGACGCCGCGCGCGGAAAAGAAACGGTGATATGCACGCCTTTGCCGCCCTCGCCCGGTTCAAGCGCGATATCGCCTTTATGCGCGTCCGCGATTTCGCGCACGATGGCGAGCCCGAGGCCAGTGCCCTCCGTATCGGTCGAGGCGCGAAAGAACGGTTCGAATACGCGGCTGCGAGACTCGGCTGGAATGCCGGGGCCGTCGTCGATCACGCTAACGGTAACCCTGTGCGCATCGGCGGTCACCGCGACCGTGACGTGCCCGCCGCTGCCCGTGTAGCGGATCGCGTTCTCCGCGAGATTGACGATCAGCGCCTGAAGCAGGCCACGGTGCCCAGCCACCGGCGCGATATCGCAAAGCTCCGCGCCGAGATCGATTTGCCGCCCCTGCGCAAGCAACGCGAGGTCTTCCACCACTTCCATGGCCAACGGCACGAGATCCACCGTTTCGACGATCACCTGCCGGTTGTCCGCCGCCTCGGCCTGAGCGAGCAGCAAGAGCTTGTTGGTGAGTCCGACCATTGAACGGTTGCTGCGATGCATGGCGGCCAGTGCTTCATCGAGCGCGGCATTCAGGCCGCCTTGCTGCCGCGCGAACTGCAACTGGGTGCCGAGCAGCGTGAGCGGCGTGCGCAGCTGGTGAGCAGCGTCGGCGATAAAACGGCGTTGTGCGGCGACCTGCACGCCGAGGCGCGCAATGCACTGATTGATCGCTTCGACAATCGGCCGCAATTCCGTATGCAGACGGTCCACACGAATCGGTTCGAGTTGCATCGGATCGCGATCGGCGACCTCGTCCTTCACCTTCATCAATGGACGCAATTCGAAGGTCAGACCGATGCACACGAGCGCCACGGCAAGCGCGATCATTTCGATCTGCCGCACGAGTTGCGGCTGCCATAGTTGTTCGGCCATTGCGTCGCGCGAACGCACCGTCTTGCCAACGGTGACGCGCACGCGGCGCGTCGCGCCGTTGTCGTACATGAGCCGTACCAGTCCAACGGCACGCACGTTCTGGCCGTATAGCGCGGTGTCGTAGTGGTCCGGCGTATCGGCCGCTTGCGCGGGACGCGGCGGAAAATCCGGTGTACCCGCGAGCAGTTGCCGGTCGTCCACATTGACGCTGTAGAACACCTGATCGCGATAAGGCGACGCGAAGATCTCGAGCGCTGCTGGCGGTACGTCCACGCGCAGGAAACCGTCGACCCATTCCACCTCGCCCGCAATCATTCGCGCGGACGAAATAAGCTGATTGTCCTGCACCAGATCGGCCGTTCGCCGGGCATTGTCGTACTCGGCCTTGCCGGTCACGAACACATACAATGCGAGCGGCACCAGCAACCACCATAACAATCGGACGCGCAAACTATTGGTCATCTTCTTTCTTGCGCAGCAGATAGCCGAGCCCGCGCAGCGTGACGATGGCCGCCGAACTGCCGTCGAGCTTCTTGCGCAAGCGTGAGATATAAATCTCCACCGCGTCTTCGCTTGGCTCGTCAGCGAGCGTGAAGATCGCGTCGACGAGGGCGGGCTTGGTCACCGTTTTGCCCAGTCTCAGGATCAGCGTTTCGAGCACCGAGCGCTCGCGCGGCGTGACGTTCAGCGGCGCGCCCTTCAAGGTGAACTGGCGCGTATCGATGTCGAATGCAAGGTCGCCGCACACTACTTCGCTCGCCTTCGACGGCGACTGACGACGGATCGCCACCTTGATTCGCGCGATCAACTCGCGCACTTCGAATGGCTTCACCAGGTAGTCGTCGGCGCCCGCGCCGAGCAACTCCACTTTCTCGTCGATGGAACCGCTCGCCGTCAGAATCAGCACGGGAGTCGCGTCGCCGCGCTGACGCAGCCGGCGCAGCACGTTTTTGCCCGACAGCTTCGGCAAATTGAGGTCGAGCAGGATCACGTCATAGTGATTCGTGCGCAGCAAACGGTCCGCCGCGTCGCCGTCCTGCACGGCGTCCAGAGCGAATGCCTCCTGTTCCAGCATCTTCGCGAGCCAGTGAGCGAGCGTGGGGTTGTCTTCGATGAGCAGCAGCTTCATGGCGCAAACGGCGAGAGTCAGGGCGTCGATTGTGCCGTAAAAATAGGACGCTGCGCGTATCGCGTGCGGTTCGCAGCATACAGTTCCATGTTTTTACCTGGAGCTTCGGCGGCATGCGCTGCGCGCGGTTTGCAGCACGATTTCGGGCGGTTCGGGGTTAACACTCACTATTTGCCGACACCGTCGAAAGCTCCCAGAAGGTTTCCGATTTCTATAATCGCCGTCATTCACTCAAAAAGCGCCGCATGGTCCATAGGGCGGCGGCCAAACCCCAGGAGACTGCCTCATGCGTACCTTGCGCCAGATTGCCGTTGTGTCCGGTGTTGCGTTTGCCCTTGCCGCAGCTTCGGCCGCCGCTCATGCGGAGAAACTCACGATCATGGTTGGCGGCGCCACCAAGATCATTTACCTGCCGGCCAAGCTGACTGAACAACTCGGCTACTTCAAGGAAGAAGGCCTCGACGTCGAAATTCTCTCGCAGCCGGCGGGCGTGGATGCCGAGAACGAACTGCTCGCAGGCGCGGTGCAAGGCGTAGTGGGCTTCTACGATCACACTATCGATCTGCAGAGCAAAGGCAAGGAAGTGCAGGCGCTGGTGATCTTCGGCCAGGTGCCGGGCGAAGTCGAAATGGTCTCCACGAAAGCGGCAGACAGCTTCAAGAGCATGGCTGATGCAAAAGGCAAGACGCTCGGCGTGACCGGCCTCGGCTCCTCGACAAGCTTCCTCACGCAATATCTTGCGCAACGCGCGGGTGTGCCGTCCACGCAATACACGCTGTTGCCAGTAGGCGCCGACAATAGCTTTATCGCGGCCATCAAACAGAGCCGCATCGACGCCGGCATGACGACCGAGCCGACGGTGTCGCAACTTCTGAAGACCGGCGACGCGAAAGTACTGGTCGACATGCGCACGCTCGAAGGCACGCGCGCAGCGCTCGGCGGCACCTATCCGGCTTCGAGCTTCTACGTGCAACGCGCGTGGGCCGAGTCGCACAAGAGCGACGCAGCGAAGCTCTCACACGCTTTCGCAAAGACTCTGAACTTCATCGCCACGCATAGCGCTGAAGAAATCGCGGCCAAGATGCCGAAAGACTACTACGGCAATAACAAGGACCTTTACGTCGGCGCATTGAAGGCGTCGCTGCCCATGTTCACGAAGGACGGCAAGATGCCCGCCGACGGCCCGGAAACCGTGTTGAAAGTGCTCTCCGCTTTCAATCCCTCGGTGAAGGGCAAGCACATCGACCTCGCCAAGACCTACACGAACGACTTCGTGGCAGCGCCGGTCAAGACCGCGGCGAAGTAACGTCATCCACATCAAGCAATCTGCGAGGCACCAGCCGATGAACCAACCTATGTCACGCGAGACGCCTGCAATCGAAATGCGCAACGTGTCCTGCCGTTTCATTTCTCCGGACGGCAAGGCAACAATCGCGTTGCGCGACTTCAGCATGTCGGTGGCGCGCGGCGAGTTCGTCGCGATTGTCGGGCCTACGGGCTGCGGTAAATCCACCACGCTCAGCATGATTACGGGGTTGCTCAAGCCCACTACCGGCGAAGTGCGCGTAATGGGCGCACCGGTTGACGGCATCGATCCGCGCATCGGCTTCGTGTTTCAGGCAGACGCGGTGTTCCCGTGGCGCTCGGTCATCGACAACGTCGCGGCCGGTCCGCTGTATCGCGGCCGCTCAAAATCCGCCGCCTACGAAGAAGCGAACGAGTGGTTGCGCCGTGTCGGCCTCGACAAGTTCGGCAAGCACTATCCGCATCAACTGTCCGGCGGCATGCGCAAACGCGTGGCGCTCGCGCAAACCTTCATCAACCGGCCGGAAATCCTGTTGATGGACGAACCGTTCTCCGCGCTCGACATGCAA
The DNA here is from genome assembly GCF_032806925.1 of Paraburkholderia kirstenboschensis. NCBI lineage: Bacteria > Pseudomonadati > Pseudomonadota > Betaproteobacteria > Burkholderiales > Burkholderiaceae > Paraburkholderia > Paraburkholderia kirstenboschensis. The sequence goes on from NZ_CP136512.1 coordinate 992,800, forward strand.
ACGCGCACGTTGATGCAGGACGAGTTGCTGCAGTTGTGGGGCGGCGCCGGGTCGGTCGTGTTTGTCACGCACGATCTCGAGGAAGCGATTGCACTCGCAGACCGCGTGTTCGTGCTGACCGCGCGCCCCGCCACGCTGAAGAAGGTCTACGAGATCGATCTGCCGCGTCCCCGCGTCACGTCGGAAGTTCGCTACGACCCGCGTTTCATTGAAATCTCGCGCGACATCTGGCACGACCTGCGCGAAGAAGTGCAGATCGGTTAATCAAGGAAAGCGAAACATGTCTACTACCCCTCAACAGATGATGCCCTCGGGCATCGACGCCGCGTCGCTCGCGCAGGTCGAACGGGTCGCGCAAAAACGTATCCGGCAGCGTCAGGCGCTGGTGATTGCGCTGCGTATCGCCGTGCTCGTGATCGTGCTCGGCGGCTGGGAACTGTCCGCGCGCCTGAAGTGGATCGACCCGTTCTTCTTTTCGATGCCGACCGCGATCTTCGATCAGATCGTCGACTGGTTCGTGAACGGCACGTCTCAAGGCCCGCTTCTCACGCAGGTGTGGGTCACGCTCGAAGAGACGGGGCTCGGCTTCATTATCGGTTCCGTCGCCGGTGTGTTTTGCGGCATTCTGCTCGGCCGCAACAAGCTGCTGTCGGACGTGTTCAGCCTCTACATCAAGATCGCCAACTCGATTCCGCGTGTGGTGCTCGGCTCCGTGTTCGTGATTGCGCTGGGCCTCGGCATGGCTTCGAAGGTTGCACTCGCCGTGGTGATGGTGTTCTTCGTCGTGTTCGCCAATGCGTTTCAGGGCGTGCGTGAAGCGGATCGCTACATGATCGCGAATGCGCAGATTCTCGGAGCGTCGCGCCGTCAGGTGACCACGTCGGTTGTGATTCCCTCGGCATTGAGCTGGATTCTTGCAAGCTTGCATGTGAGCTTCGGCTTTGCGCTCGTCGGCGCAGTGGTCGGCGAATTTCTCGGCTCGAAACAAGGTATCGGCCTGCTGATTTCCACCGCACAAGGTGCGTTCAACGCAAGCGGCGTGTTTGCCGCGATGATCGTGCTGGCCGTGGTCGCGTTGGCAGCGGACTACTTGTTGACCGCAGTCGAGCAGCGCTTGTTGAAATGGCGGCCGGCAGCCGTCTAGACCTAATCCACCTTGCCGTGTGAAAGCGCGGCGGTAAAAACAATGCCGTTCGGTGAGTGACCGAACGGCATTTTTGCATTCTAATGACCCCGCTCACGCGAGCGATTCGCTCGTGCGCACCCCCATCTGGCTTCGCGAACGCTGTTGGCCGTCAGCACACTTTGACGCGTTTGTAGTTGGCCGACGCACGACACTCTTCTTCGCAGATGTCTTTGCGATAGGCCCAGCGGCCTCCGCAGATGCCGTTCACAGATCCGTTGGCGCGCATGGCACATTCGATGCATAACAGCGGCCACCGCAAGTCGCGCGCTTCCCAACATCGAACGAGCCGAGGTGAGTCATGTCGAGTGTGCAAACGCAACGCCGGTCGATGCATTCGCGAAGCCGTCCTTTGCATGGAAGCAGCGCACGTCGACGTAATGGTCACCACTTCTCCGGCGTGATTGGGCTCGGTCTGCGAACTGCGGGCTTTATCGGTCGCGGTCCGAAAGAACTGTGCCCGTATGTCTTGCCGTGGGTCTTCGCGTTCCTCGCCATCGCGTTCTTCTGTCTTGTCCTACGTGGCGTGCTCACGCAGCAACTGCTGGTGCCGCCGGTCGAAGCGCCGCAATCGTTAGTGACACGCGGTTATACGTCCAATTTCCTCGCTGAGCGGATCATGTCCGCAATGAGGCAGATCGGGCGGGACGCCGAGTCGATTCCGCACGATACGATGGCCGATAACGACGCGCAGCCCGACATCCAGCTTCCCGGTCAGGACATGTCTTATGCGTCCACGGTCCGTTTTATCAAATGCATCGTCAAGCGCAAGGACGTAGTGGTTCACGTCGGCATCGCCAGGCTCGACGACGGCGCGGACTCATATGTCGCGCACGTACAGATAGAAGGCGGCCCTTTCGACTCCCGCGAGAGCACGGTGCGGTTTGAAGGAAGCGATCTGAAGACGTTCGTGCATGACATTGCGGTCAAAGCCATGCGCCTTGCCGAGCCGAACATACTCGCCAGCCATCTGTTTTCCGAAGTGCAGAAAACGAAGTGCTCACTCGCGCACTGCAATTACGGCGACATTGTCTCGATCTATGACGAAGTCCTGGCGATGCCCGCTTCCGAACAAAGCGAATGGGCGCTTGCCGGCAAATCATGGTTGCTCGCCAGTCAAGGGCTCGCGAAAGAAGCCGAGCAGCAGGCGCGCGAAGCGTTGACTATCTATAAGGACTCGGCGATTTTGCGCGCGAGCCTCGGCATCGCACTCGAGCAGCAGCATCGGCTAGACGATGCACTTGACACACTGCGAGCCGCAGCAAAGAGTAAGGCGACCACAGCAGAAAACCTGCGTCTTCTCGGCGACGTGTCATTGCATTCAGGCCGTTACGTGGAAGCACTAGATGCATTCAGGCAGGCGTATCGAATGAAACCCGACTCCGTCGACAATCTCCACGATTGGGGCGAAGCGCTCATCGCGATCGGCAAATACGACGAAGCCATAGAGAAGCTATCGCGCGCCGTCTCCCTGCGTCCCGACCTCGCGCCCTCTTACGCGGAATGGGGCAGGGCGCTAAACAAGAAGGGCGATCTGAGCGGCGCAGCGAGCAAGTTCACGCAAGCATTCCGGCTCGACCCAGGCGCATTGTCAGCGAGAGAGACTCGCATCGCGCAATTCGGCGCGGCGTTCCAGGATCGCAACAACGCTGGCCAGGCAAAACACGATGCACGCGTGCGACCGGCTTTAAATCCACCGGCAGATTACCGCCTGGAAGCTTCGCGACCAGCGAGCCGCGACGTTGGCCCGAACGCAATGCCAATTGCTTGACCGAAGCACGACCTGTTCGTCACCACACTCAATGCGAGGAGACCATCGATGGAGAACTTCGAGGATGCATTCAAGGCGCTGATCGGAAGTGAAGGCGGTTACTCCTTCAATCCGGCCGATCCGGGGGGCGAGACGATGTGGGGCGTCACAGCCCACGTCGCGCGCAGCCAGGGATATAACGGCGCGATGAAGGACTTGCCGCTCGATACCGCCAGGCACATCGCGAAACAAAAGTACTGGAACCCGCTGCATCTCGACGAACTCGATCCGCGTGTGGCCTTCCAGATTTTCGACGCGAACTATAACGGCGGACTTGTCGTGCTGTGGATGCAGAAAGCGTCCGGCGCGATAGAAGACGGCAAATTCGGGCCGGACACATTAGAGGCAGTGAAGAACACGGACCCCATGAAATTTGTGATGCGATTCGCAGCTTATCGCCTGCGGTATCTGAGGAATCTTCATGCGTGGTCGAGTTTTAGCCGAGGCTGGACGGAACGAATGGCCTCCAATCTTCTTCTGGGAGCAGCATGATGGACTGGTCGAAAGTAGCGACGAATATTGGCAGCACCGCCCCGCTTCTTGCCGGGCTTATCGGCGGGCCTGTCGGTATCGGCGTATCGGCCGCCGCCGCGATTATTTCTCACTCGCTCGGCACGCCCATCGATCCCGCTGAGGTTGAGCGCGCATTGAGCGATCCGGGCGCGCTGGAGAAGATCCGGCAGGCGGAAGGCGCCAACGCGCTGCAGTTACAGCAACTAGTGGTGACCGCCGCACAGGCGCGGCTTGCTCACGAGACGGACATGGCGCGTATCGAAACCAGCGACCGCGCCAGCGCACGCGCAATGTCGCTCGCCAACGGCGATTGGGTCCCCAAGGTACTCGCGATGGCAGTCACCGCCGGCTTCTTCGGCATCCTGCTGTTGATGGCTTTCCAGCCTTTGCCTGGAGTCAACAAGGATCTTGTCAACGTGATCGTCGGGGCACTGGGCACGGCCTGGATCAGCATCATCGGCTACTACTTCGGCACGTCGGTTGGATCGATGAGAAAGACTGAACTGCTCGCGAAACCGAGCGTCCCGATCACACCAGACAGCGCAGTGACTTTGCGAGAACCCGCAACGCCGCCAGTTGCAGCAGCGCATATGGCCACTGCCACGCCGCACGCGGAAGTGTTCCACCCGTTGGCGCCCGGTGGGCAAGGGCCGATTTTCTCTGGCGCCTCATAGCGGTACAGGGCTTTCGTCGCAGCGCTTTTTTGCGCTACGTTTGCAACACTGAGACCTCACATGTTCAGTCTTGCATAAGACTGGTGGAGCGATGCACATGGGCGACGTCCAATTCGGCAACGCGGCACAACAACAAGCACATGCGCAGAACGACCCGATTCGCCACGTGGTTCTTCTGCTCATGGAAAACCATTCTTTCGACCAGATGCTGGGCTGCCTCGACGAAGTGCATGAGGATCTGGACGGCGTACGCAACGCTGCGTCAAAAACAAACGACGACGGCAAAGGCCACACATTCTTCCCTCGTCCCACGCGCGCACGGCAAATGAAGCTCGATCCGGATCATGGGCATTCGGCCGTGCTAAGCCAGATCGACTCGAACAACAGCGGATTCGTGCGCTCCTTCGTTAAGGATTATCCAACGAGCAGTCTTGCCGCGCGGCAGGACATCATGGGCTACTATCCGCGTGGCTTTCTGCCAGCGCTGCACGCGCTCGGAGAGCAGTTCACCGTTTGCGACAGATGGTTTTCATCGCTGCCCGGCCCGACGTGGCCCAACCGCTACTTCGCGTTGTCCGGCACTTCAAAGGGGCAGGTGGGAATGCCTTCCGGCCTCGACGCGCTCAATCCCAGGTGGTACACGGAGCAGGATCAGGATACGATCTTTGACCGCCTGAACGACGCTAAAAAAACCTGGACGGTCTATTTCTACGACTTTCCCGCGTCATTGCTATTCAAGAATCAGCGCAAAGCCGAGAACCTCGCGAATTACCGCTATTTCGACAATTTCTTTCCCGATGCGGCAGGGCCGGCCGATGCATTTCCGGAGTTCGTGCTAATAGAGCCCAAGTACTTCGGCGAGGCACAGAACGACGATCATCCGCCGCATAACGTCATGAAGGCGGAAAAGCTGATCGCGGACACCTACAACGCATTGCGTTCGAATCAGCCGTTGTGGGAAAGTACATTGTTAGTCATCCTTTACGACGAGCACGGTGGCTTCTACGACCACGTGCCGCCGCCGTCAGACTCGGTCGCGCCCGACGAATATACGCGCATGTTCGACTTCAAGCGGCTAGGCGTACGCGTGCCCGCCCTCCTCGTGTCTCCGTGGTGCGACGGTGGTGTATGCCACGCGCAATTCGACCATTGCAGCGTGCTGAGATATCTCGGCGACAAGTGGGGCCTGCCTCCGCTCGGCAAACGCACGGAAGCCTCGGCAAGCGTCGGGCTGGCGATCCGCACCAACGGCACGCCCCGCGCCGACACGCCTCAGTTCATTCGGGTGAGTAATCAATCGCTCATTCCGGAGCACGTGGAACTGGAAAAGAAGGCGTCGAACAACAATCAGCGTGGGCTCCACCATTTCGCGGACTTTCTACATACCGAGCTCGACCGATTGGAGACATATGCAGTGGTATCAGCGGCAAGTCTTGCGCGCGCGGACAACGGCTGGGTACGCGTGAAAAGCGTGCTGGGTTCCGCGTTGATCGGCTTGGGGCAGTGGCTTAGCAAAGACTTCTATCAGGTCCGTGATCTGCGGGACGAGCGCACCAGCCACGCATTTACGCGGCTGTCCCAGCGGGCCAACGAAGCCGTGCACACCCGCAGCGAATGAGAGCAGCTACACGCCGGGTTCCCGGCGCGTCAGAAGGATAAACGGCCAGGCTTGCCGCCGTCCGTTTATCTCAATTTCAGCAACGAAGTTTACCGAAAAGCGCCATTACTCTCTCCAGTGTGCAAACCTACAATGTAATCACTGGCTGCGAACAACAAGGTTCGTAGCGCGATAAAGACAGAACTGGAGGTAGTTCATCATGAAATCACTTATTCAAGCCGTTGTTATCGCCACTGTGCTGGCCGCTCCTGTCGCTTCGTTTGCGCAGTCCAACCAGCCCGTGACCCGCGCTCAGGTGCGCGCGGAACTGATCCAACTCGAAAAAGCCGGCTATGAGCCGACCCGCTCGGATCCTTATTACCCGGCCGACATTCAGGCCGCAGAAGCTCGCGTCGCCGCGCAGAACGGCACTGCGCAGCCGGCTGTGTCGAGCTATGGCGGTGTTGCAAACGGTTCTTCGGACTCCGGCCGCGCGGTGTCGGCTACTGGCGCCAAGTCGATTTACTTCGGTAACTAAGCCCGGCAGCCAGATCCGGCAACCGGGTTGGTGAACCGGCAGAAAATCACGCGATACGTCGACCCGAGGCGCGGCGGAGGTCGCCGCAGTCCGCCGCCCGCCATGCCGCAAAGCGCCAGCTGTCTGAGCCGTTGCAAAAGAATAGGCCCGCGACCGGTTGTTCCGATCATGGGCCAGTTTGTTATCCGTTACCTCCGTCATCGGCTACCGATGACTTCGCCTGGACCCGTCGGTCCAGGCGCTTTTTTTGCCGACGCCAACGGTTGCGTGTGCAACAGCTAATCCGCCAGCCGAATCGACCAACTCAATCGCGAGCGACCAGATCGCCCACCTGCCCGCGCCCGGTAACGAGGCAGCTCGACAGGAAATTTTCACCCTGGCTGCTCGCGCCCACATCTCCAAAGCCCTTCTTGAGCGCGCTGGCCTTGACCAGTTCCGCGCCCTGATGGCATGTGATCGTCCCGACTTCGCCCGCCTGCGCGCGCATCAGCGCCCGATCCGCCATTAGATAGCCGAGCAACAGCACCACCGCAATATTGAACGCCTGCCTCATGGATTGTCTCCTCTTTCGAAGAGACTAACGCGAACCATCGGCACACGGTCTTAGGGGTTTCCCGATTTTGGCCTATCTACTGATGCAGGTTAGATCAAGCCAGGTCAGGTCATGGTGCCGCGCTGGCGCGCATGCGCTGCTGTTGCATCCCGCTTTGTATGCCCGGACTGCAGCCGCCATATGCCTTGCTGCACGCGCCGCGTGTTCCGCTCGAACAACAGATAAACCGCGAAAGCGTACACGTAGCAGGCAACCAGCATTCCAATTAGCACGAGTACTCCTTTTGCATCGAACGGGATTCGGTGCCTTAAGCCGACCGCAGCCACAAATAGAATGAACGAGAAGTGCGTGAGATACAGCGAATAGGAAAATCTGGAAAACAGAATTGCGGCTCGCGACAACACCGCTGGACGCAAGCGAACATTCTCGAGCAGAACGCAGCGAAGGAACACAAAGCAAGGCACGCCGACGATCCAGTCGTTATCGAGCAGAAAGAGGCGTGTACAAATAAGCGCAGCAATAAACACCGCACCGCTTATGAGCGTAAGCCACGGTAAGGCCGGGCGCTTGGAATGCACGGGCGAACGCTTTTCGAACACCGCGAGTAGCACGCCGAGCAGCCACAATCCGAAACCGCTCAGCAGCGACGGGAACGCGATCATCGTACCGAGCGCAAATGCGGCGACCGCAAAGGCGCCGAGTCCCCGTCGGCGGCGTAACAGCACGACCCATGCTGGGAACCACAGGTAGTACCAGAACTCGTTAGCGAGGCTCCATAGCGGCCCATTCGATCCGTATGTGCCGCACGCCAAGGTTTGCAGAAAGACGAGATTGCATGCGAGCGTCGCCCAGCCCAGATGCGATGCGACGTTGATCTGTTGATCGAATGTCCCTTCAGTCCCGAGATAGAAAGGTCCGCCCGCGAGCTGGATACCAAGGCGGTCCCAGAACAACGTTAGCAGCAGCGCCGGCACCAGCACGACCCAGAGGCGCGTTAAGCGTTCAGTCAGGTAGCGCTGCCAGCTCCATGTACCGGCGGCGACCTGGCGCAGCACCGAGCCGCCGACAAAGTACCCGCTCAGCAGAAAGAATACGATGACGGCCGTGTGCCCGTAGTTGCTGACGAAATAAAACGCCTTGCCGGCGAGGCCCAGTCCCACGCTCGACCTGTAGTCGACGAACATCAGATTGCGCAGATGGCTGATGCAAACAGCGCCCGCCGCCAATGCCCGGATCAGGTCGAGTGTGTCGCAATGCTGTTTGTCGGGCGGCGCCATGTGAGTCTGATCGGACAAAGAATTTGTCGATCAAACTACGGCCCGGCATGCTTTTAATCAGTACGTTGGACCACACACGAGTTGGGTCAAAACCGCGCTTCTATCTGCCGGATGCGCTGCTCTATCGACTGACGCACCAGCGCATTCGAGCCGACCAGCAGCAGCGACGACGCAATGATTCGATACACCGTGCTCCTTCGCACCTTCGACACTTTTTGCGGATCGAGCCACGCTTCGTTATCCACGAGCAGCAGCAGCGTTTCGAGGCCGATCAGAATCGGCCACAAACACGCAAGCCGCAAGCGCACGGAAAACGCGGGAATGGCGAGCGTGTAGTCGAGCGCTTCACGGAAATGATCGAGCGTTGTGCGCAACAGCTCGATCATCAGCGGACGCGCACGCAGCGAATTGGCCGGCAACAATAGGTCTTGTGGACTCAAGCCGTGTCGATCCAGCAATGTTTGCGGAAGATAGCAGCGGCCGATACGCAAGTCCTTTCCGCAATCGCGCAATACGTTGGTCATTTGCAGCGCCTTGCCGAATCGAACGCCACGACTCGCCATTGTCTCGGGCCGCTCTTTCAGCGTGCCTGGCATATGCGCGTAGGTCATTGTGGTCCAGAATTCGCCGACGCAGCCCGCGACGAGATACGTATAGCGGTCCAACTCCGGATATTCGCGCAACGCCGCGATGCGGCCCGAACGTTCGTCGGGGAACGTGCGCAAATCGAACTCCATGCCCTCGGTCAGCGTAGAAACGATACCGCGCACGGCCTTGCGATCCGATTCATTTAACTGGGCCAGTATGTCGAGCGCGGGACCGAGCGATTCCAGCAGCACCTTCTCGTCCGACTGACTCTGCTGGCCCGCGACTTCCGCGGCCATGCGCTGGAACAGTGCACCGTCGCTCGCTACACCGTTGACCTGGTCGCGCAACGCCAGCAGTAACTGAAGGCGTTGCTCCGGCGCCACCAGCGATGTATCCGCGATCGTGTCGGCGGCACGCGCGAGCAGATAGGCGAGGCCGATCGGGTCGCGCATTCCCACTGGCAGCACGCGCAGCGTAAGGTAAAACGAGCGTGAAACGCCTTTCAGGAGCGGGCCGAGAAGAAAAGCCCGGGTCGGATTCGGCATGGGTGCGATGTCAGTATTGGCAAAATTCAGGCGGTGCCGAATTGTATACGGCAAGCCGCGATAAGATGCGGGATAGCCTGAACCTCGTGCCGACAATGAGCAAAAACCAGAATTCGACTCTCGAAGCCGCCACTACCCGTACTCGCCGGCCGGCCCTGCGCCTGACCTATGTGATAGGCAGTCTCGACCGCATCCTGCGGCGCCGGATGAGCGAAGCGCTCGCGCCGCTCGGCTTGACGCTCGCGCAATTTACCGCGCTGTCCGTTCTCGAAGCGAAGGGGCAAGCGTCGAATGCGCAGCTTGCCGAACGCTCGTTCATTACACCGCAGTCGGCAAACGAGGTGATGAACGCAATGGCGAGCCGTAACTTGGTGAGCCGCGAGCCGGATCCCACGCATGGCCGTATCGTGCTGCTGCAATTAACCGACGAGGGACGGGCCGTGCTGCGTCAATGCGAGCAGGCGGTTAAATCGATCGAAAAGCAGATGCTCGAAGGCATCGAATTCGAAGCGGCCGGCACAGTGCAACGCCACCTCGAAACTTTTGTCCGCAACCTGCGTGGATAGCATCGACAGCCAGAGAAACTTTTATTAAGGATGGCTAATATAGCCGCTCGCCAATGAGCGCGCGAAGCGTGGCCCTGGCATGACCAGGTAATCGCTCGCCGGCAGACGAAAGCCATGCGGTTAAGTAGCGCTCCACGTACCTGTTTTGTACTTTGTGCGCCCCGCAGAACGACTTTTTCCATTATTGGTCGGCTTTGCTGCGTTCGTATCGGAACGCGATCGACTCACTCGTCCGCTGACACCTGGCAATATGCCCGTGGTCAAGCGCTTGACGGACACGTAGAATTGCGGGCATCCAGTCCTCCATATGAGTCAAGGCCGGACAAAAACCGGGAACGTACATTGCTCACGAGGTAAGTTCAGGTTGCGGGCGGACGTCAGCGAGCCGCTTGTCTTTGCATTTCAACCACACAGCACAATGACTATTCACGAATCTCAGACCTCTCTTCGCGCCAACGTTGAAACGGGCGTGCCCGGTCTCGACGAGATTCTTGGCGGCGGTCTGGTCCAGGGCGGCGTCTATCTTCTCGAAGGCATGGCCGGCGCGGGCAAGACGATTCTATCCAGCCAGATCGGCTTTCACCGGGTAAGCCGGGGCGAGAAGGTGCTGTACATGACCCTGATCGCCGAATCGCACGACAAGTTGCTTGCGCACCTGAAGCGCCTGACTTTCTTCGACGAAAAGGCAGTCGCGCAGCAGATGCTTTTCGTCTCCGGTTATCACGAACTCATGCAGGACGGTCTGGACGGCTTCCTGAAACTGATTGCATCGAGCATCTACGATTATCGGCCGAGCCTGATGATCATCGACGGCTTTCGCAGCGCGCGCGAGTTCAGCGAGACCGAACTGTCGTTGTCCAAGTTCATTCACGAACTCAATGCTCTCGTCGCCGCAATGGACTGTACGACGCTGCTCCTCGCGCCGCTGTCCGGCAACGAGCCGCATCCTGAACACACGCTGGTCGACGGCCTGATCGAACTCAACCGCTATAGCGACGGCATGCGTCGCGCCCGTGAAATCGAAGTACACAAACTGCGCGCGCGCGATCATCTGATGGGCAAGCACTACTTTCGTATCGCCGAGAGCGGGCTCCTGATGTTTCCTCGTCTCGAATCGCAGTGCGCCCCGCCGGGCGGACCGGTGGATCTGAAAACCCGGATCAGTTTCGGCTTGCCGCATCTCGACATCATGTTCGGCGGGGGTCTGTCACAAGGCTCGACCACGACGTTGATCGGGCCCTCGGGCGTTGGCAAAACCATGCTTTGCCTGCAATTTCTTGCGGCGGGTGTCGCGCGCGGCGAACGTTGCCTATACCTCGGCTCTTACGAAGGACCGCAACGACTGCTCGGCAAAGCCGAGGCCGTTTCGATCCCGCTCAACGATGCGTACCAGGACGGCCGTCTTGTCATTCAATGGCAGCCGGCGGTTGAACTGGCCGTCGACGAAATCGCCGCTAACGCGCTTGCCACGGCCAGACAGATTGGGGCAACACGCATCGTGATCGACGGCGTGGAGGGTTTCCGCGATTCCGCCTTGCGCGTCGAGCGCTTCGGGCTGTTCCTGAACGCATTGCTGCATCAGTTGCGCGAAGCCGGCATCACGACGCTCGTGACCGAAGAAATGCCGCTTTACCCCGACCACGGCAATTCGAAAAGCACGCGTGTTTCGGCACTCACGGAAAATCTCGTACTGTTGCGCTACGCCGAAACCGAAGCAGGACTGCGGCGTGCAATCTCAATCGTCAAGCAGCGCGAAAGCGCTCATGATCCGTCCACACATGAGCTCGTAATCTCCTCGCAGGGGCTGGATGTCATTGAAAGCCCGTTTAGCGCCGCGGTGTCTTCGGCGTCAGGCTTGTCCGCGACGTTGCAGCCGCGGCGACCGGCGTAGCCCCCATGAAAACCATTCTGGTTGTGGATGACGAATTCGACATCCTCACGGTATGGCGGCTGCTGCTCGAACGTCACGGCTATACGGTGCTGACCGCGTCGAATGGCGCGGCCGCGCTCGAGCAGATACGCAGGACCCGGCCGGACGTTATCGTGTCGGACTGCATGATGCCGGTCATGTCAGGCCTGCAACTGTGCGCAGCGCTTTACGCCGATCCGGACCTGCGCAACATTCCGGTCATTCTTTGCAGCGCGGCCGCCGACATTCCCGTGCAGCCGAATCCGTCTATCCAGTACGCGCGCAAGCCCATTTCATTCGACGCGCTGCTGACCATGCTCAAGCGGGTTTCGGGGTAAAAGCCCAAGCCGTTCGCGCCGCCGTTAAACCGACTGCGCCACTAGCGCGCCGACGTCCGCAATCGCCGCATTACAACGCGCGGCGTCGCCTGCAGTTCCCGTCAGATAGACCGCGACGAGAATGGGGCCGCGTCCTGGCGGCCACACAATCGCTACGTCGTTTGCAGTGCCGTGATCGCCTGTGCCGGTCTTATCGCCTACGCCCCAATCTTTCGGCAGTTTTGCGCGAATCCGCTCGCCGCCGGTCTCATTGGCCGCGAGCCACGCGAGCAATTGCGCTCTCGACGACGAAGTCAAATGCTCGCCCAGCACCAGCTCGCGCAGATTGCCGAGCATTGCATTCGGCGTCGTGGTGTCGCGCGGATCGCCGGGCGTCCCCTCGTTAAGCGTGGGCTCATTCCGGTCCAGACGCGTGATGCCGTCACCCAGACTGCGCGCAAATGCAGTCAACGCGGCAGGGCCGCCAAAGCTCGCGAGCAGCAGGTTGGCGGCCGTGTTATCGCTAAGCGTAACGGCCGCCTTGCACAGATCGGCGACGCTCATCCTGCGTTGCCAGTGCGCTCATGAGTATGCTTCGATGTCGCCGGCGAGTTCGACACAAGCTCGCTTTGCGAGTAGACGATGCGCCGCTGCAAGTCTTCTTCGCCTCGGTCGACCCGCGCCAATATCGCGCCGGCGACCAGCAGTTTGAACGTGCTGCACATCGGAAAGCGTTCATCCGCATGTAAGCCGGCGTGCAGGCCGGATGCCGTGTCGACGATCGACACACCGAGCCGTCCGCCGCTATCCGCTTCGATCTGCTGCAGCCGCGCGCGGATCGTATCCGCCTTTGCGAACTCTTGCCGCGGCGTTGCCGCCATGGTGCGCTTGATCGGTCCGGCGTCTTTGCCCCATGCATCGCCGCTTCGACACACGGCGCTAGCAACGCCGCCAACGCCAACTATCGAAACCCCCAGCATCGCGCGCGCGAATTTTCTTCTCGTGATCATTGCAGCTCCTTGTGTGAAGCCGCAACTATCGGTTTTCCAGCTTTCACTGACAAACGATGATAAGTTAGTGCGCTCACAAGAAAAACTTATGCCTCGGCTATGAGACCTTATCTTCCGCTCAATGCGCTGCGCGCCTTCGAATCGTCCGCGCGGCACCTGAGCTTCACCCGCGCCGCGCTCAAACTGAACGTCACGCAGGCCGCCGTCAGCCAGCAGGTCAGAACGCTCGAAGAACGTCTTGGCACCACGCTATTCAAGCGCCTGCCACGCGGCCTTGCGATGACCGATGAAGGTCTTGCATTGCGCCCCGTGCTGACCGACGCATTCGATCGCATCGAGGCGGTGCTCAAACAGTTCGATGGGGGTCACTTTCATGAAGTGCTGACGGTCGGTGTGGTCGGCACGTTCGCGGTCGGCTGGCTGATGCCGCGGCTGAAATCGTTCCGCGATGCACATCCCTTTGTCGAACTGCGGCTTCTGACCAATAACAATCTGGTGGATCTCGCCACTGAGGGACTCGACTTCGCGATCCGTTTCGGCGACGGCACGTGGCCCGGGTCACTCGCCACACGCCTGCTCGACGCGCCGCTCGCGCTGCTATGCACGCCCGAGATCGCCGCGCGTTTGTCCACGCCAGCCGATCTCGTCGACGCAACGCTGTTGCGTTCGTACCGCGCGGACGACTGGATCAACTGGTTCGCAGCCGCCGGCATTGCGCCGCGCCCAATTCGCGGGCCGGTGTTCGATTCGTCCCGGCTGATGGTCGAAGCGGCCATGCAAGGCGCGGGCATCGCGCTGGCGCCCGCGCTGATGTTCGATCGCGAGATCAACACGGGCCGCCTCGTGCGACCGTTCGATGTCGAAGTGCAAGCTGGCAGTTACTGGCTGACATGGCTGAAGGGCAAGGCGATGACGCCCGCGATGCTGCTGTTCAGCCAGTGGCTCATCAAGGAAGCGGCTGCACCAATGCAGCGTTAGCAAAGCCCGGTGCGACGATAGCCGTTCATGGCAGGGCGTTCTGCTTGCGGCGGAAACACGTTCCACGAGCCATCGTCGTGACGGAAGAAGAAGATGGACAACAGGCCGCTCGGGCGCAGCGCTTCGACACGCACGAACCGCTGATGTGAAGCGTGGTGGCAAAACTCCACTACACGTGCGGGCATCGACGGAGTGGGTGCGAGCCATTTGTCGACGGCCCAGTGCAAGGTCTTTTCAGCGGCAGCCATGATGGTTCTCCTTCATTCCTTTACGCTTGAATTCCCGAGGTCGATCCGATAGCTCACGCAAGCTGTGCGGCAAGCCGTCCGCTGTTTGCGCCGTTTTCGACGAATGCTTTCACGAGACACATCAGCACATGCATGCCGGTACGCGGATGGCGCAAGCTGCAATGCACCTGTTCGCTGCGGCTTTCGCCGAGCAACACCCACGCGCAAAAGTGCTCGCAGTTGTTGGTCAGCAGGCGGTAGTGGTTTTCGCCGAGACGTGAGCGCGCGCGGCGCACCGCTTCATCGCCGACATAACGTGCACGGGGAGTCGCGCGAATGGAAAGCGGATGCCCTGCCGCGAAGCGATCGAGGTCGACTTCTTCGACCGGTCCGCGATGCACCGAACCGGCGAAGCCTGCGTAATGAACCACACGGCCATTGCCCACGTAGATGCCGTGATGCTCATAACCGCAGCGGGCTGACACGAGATGCGAGCCGATCGGCAAGTCGATCGTGGACATCCAATCGCCGCGGGTGTCGCTCGTCTTAAGATGGATCGTGTTCATGGCTGGCCTCGCTTAGTTTTTCCAACACTGTTGCGAGGTCTTTTGCATCATCCGGGCCATGTGCGTAAAAGCCTTTGTTTGTAGGGCTTTCCGCTGAACACCGCCTTCTTGACGAAGAAAACTGTGGGCTAGTAAGCGACAGAAAATATGCCGATGTGTTGGCGTATGGCGCTCTCTGCGCCACAGCCAGACCGGCGATTCAGGATGCAGCTGTGATGCAGCCCACGCGCCAGGAATGTGTTGGGCACCACACCGGTTCGCAAGCGCGCATGTTGGCCGCGCGCCGACCTATGGCGTGGCGCTGCGGCGGTCGCACAGCGCCCGGATCAGCGGAACCGCCGGCCAGTCAACGCATTGCAGCGATCCACATCGCGTCGCGCATCGATTGGCATAGCACTTGCACAGTCTCTGTCCAGATCCATTGAAATTCGCGCGCGTTGCGCACGCGGTCAACCGGAGAACGACATGGCTTCTATTTCTGTGAACGATCTCTCACTCAACCTCGCGCTCGACCGTAAAGCAATGGCGGCGATTCGCGGCGGCGGCGGAGCGCCGTGGGTGTATGGCTGGATTCAACCTTATGTGCGGGAAACACCCAGCATTGGACCGGTCGTGAACCTGTACGAGGTTTCCAACAACTTCTATGCTAACCAGATGATCAACCAGTTCCAGTCGGTCGACGTGCGCAATACCGGCGCGAACTCGAACATCAGTGTCTCTCCCGACGCACGCAGCAGAAACGATATGGTGTAGCCGTTGTGACTTGTGCGAGCCTATTCCGATGGACGTCGTCCGCGCGCTCCGACGCGGGGCGCGTGCGTGAAATCAACGAAGACGCCTGCCTCGACCAGTCGGAACTCGGACGCTGGGCAGTCGCCGACGGCATGGGCGGACATGCGGTCGGCGATCTCGCGAGCCGCATCGTCATCGACGAATTGAAGCGGCTCGCCTCGCCCGTCAGCATGAGGGCGTTCATGGCCGACGCACGCGCACATTTGCAGGTCGCTAATCGTCAGTTGAGAGAAGAGGCCGCGCGCCGCCAGGTGCAGCGCATCGGCAGCACGGTCGTCGCGCTTCTCGCCTGCGATCGTTTTTGCGGTTATATGTGGGCCGGCGACAGCCGCCTTTACCTCCTTCGCGACGGACAGTTACGCCAGCTCACGCGCGACCACAGTCAGGTGGAAGCGCTCAAGTCCCTTGGCGTGATTACCGACGAAGAAGCGCGGCATCATCCCGCGCAGCATATGATCACGCGCGCCGTGGGCGCGACGGACCTGCTCGAACTCGACGACGATGCGATCGAAGTCGCGGACGGCGATATCTTCCTGCTTTGCAGCGATGGCCTGAGCAACGAGATCGGCGAAGAGGACATGCTATCCGTGTTGTCCACGGCGGCACACGGCAACGCGCCCGATCAGCTGGTGAGCCTCGCGTTGGAGCGCGGCGGCCGCGACAACATTACTGCGGTCGTGGTACGCGCCGAAGACCCTCACGCAGCGGACAAAACGCTTCTGAACCCGGCGCCGTGAGCTGCTCGCCGCTCGACATCGACGGCTGGCGGCGTTATGCGTCGCCTTCGCCGTCGTCCTCGGCGTGCTCGACGGCGCCATTCCTGTTCGAGGACGGAACGTTACGGTTCCGGAAGTCTTTCGAATGCAGGCCGTGCTTCTTCAGCAGCATTTGCAGATGCGAGCGGTTCATGTCGATGCGCCGCGCCAATTCGGCAACCGTGCCGTTCACTTCGCGCAGTCCGCGCTCGAGAAAGGCTTTCTCCGCGTCGTCGCTCGCGGCGCGCTTCGCATCGCTTAGCGACATCAGGTTAGCCACGCTGATCGGTTGTTGCCCTGTACTGTTCGCGCCGCTTTGCAACGCCGCTGCTCCGGGCGCCGCGGGCCGCATATCGGTCGGCAGGTGATCCATGTCCGCCATATCCCCGGCAAGACACGAGATGCGATACATCACGTTGCGCAACTCGCGGATGTTGCCGGGGTATGCGTAATTAAGCAGAAAGTCCCGCAAACGCGGCGTTAATCTGACGGGCCTGCGTTTGAGCGTGCCGGCCGCCTCGTCACCGAACCATGCGATCAACAGCGGAATTTCGTCGCGGCGTTCGCGCAGCGGCGGCAGCGTCACGTGAATGACGCTAAGCCGATAGAACAGATCCTCGCGAAACTTGCCTTCTTCGCTGAGCTTGCGCAGATTGCGATTCGTTGCTGCGACTATGCGCGTATCGACTGCAATGGTTTCGTCGGAACCCACGCGCTGAATCTCGTGCGCTTCCAGCACGCGCAGTAGCTTGACCTGGCCCGCGAGCGGCAACTCGCCGATCTCGTCCAGAAAAATGGTACCTGTATGCGCGCTTTCGAATTTCCCTTTACGGTCGTTCGAAGCCCCCGTAAACGCCCCCTTGCGATGACCGAACAATTCCGATTCCAGCAGATTGTCCGGAATCGCGCCGCAGTTCACGGAGATAAACGGCTTATCCGAACGCGATCCGTTGGCGTGAATGACTTTGGCCATCAACTCTTTGCCGGTTCCGCTTTCACCGTCGATCAGAACGGGCAAGTCGGTCGGCGCTGCTTTCTCGGCGATTTCGAGCGATTCGAGCAGGTGCGGATTGTCGCCGAACGTCCCCTCGAAAATGAAACTGCGCTCAAGCAGCGCCTGCCTGCGTGCACCGCGCGACTGCTCGGCGCGCTGTTCGGGCTCTGCTGCCACCGCGGCTTGCACGAAGCGCTCCTTGTGCGAGAGTTGCATGACCTCGTCGCGCAGCGAAGTGGCTTGCCTGAGCAGCTTGTCGATATCCGTGCGCTCCAGCCGCGACGACCACCGCAGTGTCGAGCGCAGAATCTCTATTCGCTCGATCAAGCCCGCATATGAAATAGCCGGACTGATGTCTTCAATCTGGTCGAGTATCTTCATCATCACGTACTCAGTTGTTTCTGAACCAGTTGGTAGTACATGCCACCGCGCTGGATCAGTTCTTCATGACGGCCCTGTTCGACGATTGCCCCTTCATAGAGCACGAGGATCTTGTCGGCACGCATGATCGTGCTCAGCCGATGCGCGATGATCACTGCGGTGCGGCCCTTCAGAATGTCGTGCATATTGCCGAGAATGTTGCTCTCCGACTGCGAATCGAGCGCAGACGTGGCTTCGTCGAATACCAGCAGGCGTGGATCGTGATATAGCGCGCGTGCAATGCACAGCCGCTGGATCTGACCGCCAGACAACCCTATTCCGCGTTCGCCGACAATCTGCTCGTAGCCGAGCGGCATCTTGCTGATAAACGCGTGTGCATCCGCCATTCTGGCGACTTCCTCGATGCGGCGGCGGTCCGGTGCGTCGTCGCCGCTTGCTATGTTCTCGGCAATCGTGCCCGAGAACAGCAGATTGCTTTGCATCACATAGCCGATCTGTGCGCGGAAATACGCTTTGTCGACCACGCCGATGTCGTAACCGTCAATCGACATCTTGCCCTCGGTCGGCGTGTAAAAGCCGACAAGCAACTTGGCTAACGTCGTTTTGCCGGAGCCGCTGCGTCCGACAATCGCCACCAGTTCGCCCGGCTTGATGTCGAAACTGATGTTCTCCAACACATAAGCGGCATCGTCATCGCCGTAGCGGAAGTAGACACCGCTCAGGCTAATTTCGCCCTGCAGTTCGGGCAACATTACGCGTGACGGCAAATCCTGCGGCCTCTGTTCCGGCTCGATGTCGAGCACATCGCCAAGGCGCTCCATCGCGACGCCCGCGTCATTAAGCATGCTCCATAAGCCGACGAGTCCCATCAAGGGGCCGAGCACGCTTCCCATGAATGCATTGAATGCAATCAACTGGCCGATTGTCATCTCGCGCGCGAGCACGAGATTCGCGCCGACCCACAGAATCGCGATCGTGGTCGCAGCGTTCAGCAATTGACTGCCGAGCCCAACGAGAATATTGAAAGCGTGCGCACGGTACTGCACTTCCAGCGCTTTCGCGTATTTCTTCTCCCAGCGCAAACGGACGGGCCGCTCGATGCCCATGCCTTTGACCGTTTCGACGCCGGCCAGTGCTTCCATCAGGAACGACTTCGATTCTGTCGACGCGGTGAAAACCTCACGCGCATAATTCTTGATTCTGGGGGTGGCCAACGCGGTCAGCGCCATGATAGGAATGACAAAGCCGATCAGCACGAGCGTCATCTTCACGTTGTAGACGAACATGATCGTGAAGTAGATGAACACCATCAGCAGATTCAATGCTGTCGTCACGGTGGATTCCGTGAGAAATGCGCGAATCGTTTGGTTTTCCTGAAAACGCGCAAAAATGTCGCCAGTTTTACGCTTTGCAAAAAACGAGAACGGCAGCGACAACGTGTGCTTGAAGAACTGCGACATCATCGCGAAGTCCATGTTGCGCACCATGAAATTGGCGAGGTAGGCGCGAATCGACGACATGAGTTGCGAGAACACATTCGAAATAATGAGGCCGCCTATCAGCAGATGCAGCAAGCTCACATTCTGATGCACGATTACGCCGTCAAGAATGTTCTGGATGATGAGCGGCGGGATCACGCCGAGTACCTGAATCACAAACGTCGCGAGAAAGAGGTGCCCCAGAATCTTTCTGTACGGCTTCAGGTAGCCTACAAAGCGTATCCACGGCGAACGCGCCGCCGACATTTGCAGCAAGTGAGGGCCGCCCGTGAACAGCAGACAAGTACCGCTCCAGCCGCGCTCGAAATCCTCCACGGTCAGTTTGCGGAAGCCCAGCGCCGGGTCCGCGACCCATACGTACTCAGTGGAGAGCCCATACACCACCACATAGTGGTAGCCCTCCCAATGCACGATGAACGGTAGATCGAATCCACGTAACGAATCGAACGTGCATTGCACGCCACGCGCGGTGAAGCCGAGCGATTCGCCCGCACGGGCAAGGCTGTCGAGCGTCGCGCCCTGCGTCGTCACATTGGCGAGTTCGCGCAATTTGCCGAGCGTCATCGGAATGCTGTAGTGACGGCAGATCATGGCGAGGCATGCCGCGCCGCAATCCATTTCTTCGGCCTGTTCGACCAGCGCAAAGCGCTTGATTACCTTTTCGCCGAACTCGGGCTTGCTCTGCAGGTCCAGCATCAGCGGCAACTTACGGCGTTGCTCAAGCCGCTTCTGCCGCTGTAATTCACGGTCGACGTAACGAATGCGTTCGTCCAGTACCTCGCGCAGTTTGGGATTGCGCTCAAGAATGAAATGAACCGTGCGCTCGGGAATAACCAGCAGCCGGGCATCTGTCGAAGCAACCGCGGAGGCCATTTGTTCCTGGCGCATCAAGCACGCTTTCTCGCCGAATATTTCGCCTTCGCCGAGCGCGGCGAGCGTATAGTCGCGCCCTTCTTCATGCCGAACGATGCGCACTTCGCCCTGACGCACCACGTATAAGCGCCGGTCGTCGCGTGCTTCCTGCTTGAGAATCTCCTTGCCTGCGGCCACACGTTTCACACCCACGCTGCGTACGTATTCTTCAAGCTCGGCCTTGTTCAGTTTGCCGCGCAAATCGAACAACTGTGCGACAAAGCCGCCGGCCGAATTGATCGCCACATAGCTCGCGACAAAAGCGAGTGCTGCCTGATTGCCGGTGATCACCGGCTCGATTGCGGCGCGCGGGATGAACAGCAACTCCGTCTTCGCCGACGCCCGCACCGAGGCTTCATGCACATACGTACGGAGCATCGCAATATCGGCGAAGATTTCTCCCGACTTGCGCACTCCCATGCTCGTTTCCTTGCCGTTCTCCTCGACAAAGATGCGCACCGAGCCCGAACGAATCACGTATAAACCGTCGGCGGTCTCCCCTGCCGAACACACCGTTTCGCCAAACGAATAAAAGCGCGCCTGTGCATATTCAGCCAGGCGGTCGATCTCATCGCGAGAAAAAGGCGACAGTATTTCCACCGAGGCGAGAAACTCGGCGGCGGATGGTGCGGTCTGGGGTGCATCCATAAGCTTGCGGACCTCGATTCGGCTTTTTCAGTTGCTGCGCCCGGCTAGCGCGCCTCGATCACATGTTCCTGCGCACGCGCGATCAGCCAGCTTTCGCGTAACAGGCGCCTGATTTCGGCGGCGACATCGGCGTCGAGCGTGGCTGGATATTTGGCCGTCACCGCAAAGATTTCAAAGCACGATCGATCAGCTGATGGGAACGGCCCGAGCAGATCTCCGACTGCAGCATTGAAGATCTTCGCCTCGATATCCGGCTTCAATGAGCCGCGCAGCACCTTGCCTATTACGCCGCCCGCCTCACGCGTATCGGCAATGGAATGCTCGCGAGCCATGTCGGCGAAACTGTCGGGATCGTCGTGCAGATACGAGATCATTTCCTTCGCCTTGCCTTCGCTATCGAGCACGATGTGGCTCACCTCGATCGCGTCGAACTTAGGTGAATTCAGCGCGAAGTAGTCTCTGACGGCGGCGTCGTTGCCGACCTCCTCGAGCATCTTCTCCTGATACAACCCATCGGTAATGAACACCTCGAATTCGTCGAGGCTCACGTTGAGTACATCCAGGTACTGGTTCATATCGGCCGCACGATGCAAGCCCCGCACGCGGCGGAACTGGTCGGCGCGCTGCTGGATCTCGTCGGCGCTGACTGCGATGCCCTGCTTCTTCGCCGCATGCACGGTGAGCTTGTCGCGCACGATCTGCTCTATCAGGCTTTCAAACTGGCCAGTCAGTTTAAGAAGACGAATGAATTCGCCGACATCGACAACTTCATCATCGATTCGCACTATCGCGGTCATGTTCTCCGCTCCCATGGTTGATGTGTGATCCGCACGGTCAACCCGCCACCTGTCTGAACGGATCGAGACCCAGGTCGATTAGCCGCCGCTCGCGCACCACGATCTCCGCGCTCGCTGTCATGCCGTAACGCAATGGATAACGCGTGCCGGCAATCTCGTAGTAGTTTTTATCGAGCGTGACGCGACCCTCATAAACCGGCTGTTTGTCCTGCAATGAAGGCTTGGTGGCCGGCGAAATGTAAGCGAGCGTGCCGCTGATCAAGCCGTAACGTTGATACGGAAACGCGTTGAACTTGAGCTTGACCGGCAGGCCTTCGTGCAGGAACGCGCGGTCATGTTCGGCAATCTCGATCTTCAAAACGGGCTTCGCGTCTTTCGGCGCGACGCCGCCGAGTGGCGAGTTCGCCTGAATCTTGTCGCCGCGCTGAGTCGACGTTACGTCGGTAATCACACCTGAAACGGGCGCGAGAATCAGCAGGAAATTGTCCTTGTCGATGTTCTCGAAACGGATCCGCGCGGCGGCTTCCGACACAAGCCGCGCGCTCTGTAGTTGCAGCCGCAACTTGTCTTCGACGTCGGTGACGTCGCGCACCGCCGCGTCGTATTGAAGCTGAAGGTCGGTGGTTTGCTGGCCGCTTGTTTCCAGTTCCGCATTCGCCTTTGCATATTCGTGGCTCAAACGGAAGTCGAGTTCGGCAAGTTTCGATTGCGCGACGCGGTAGGCGTTATCCGCCTCCATCGCAGCGGTTCGCTTCTGCTCGACCTGCAATTCGGCTATTCCGCCGCCGCCCGGCTGCGCGAACAGCTGTGAATAGCGGTCCAGTTCCTGGCGCGCCGCCTCGCGCACGCGCCGCGCGTTATCGAGTACGCTGCGCGCTTCGTCGAGTTCCGCCTTCTGCCCCTCCGCGAGTTTCGTGGTGCCTTCCGAAACGCGATTTTCATGCAGGCGGGCCTCGACTTCCATTTGCGCCTTGAGTGCGGCGGCTCTTCGTTCCAGTAGCGCCTTCTTTTGCGGAAACTGCTTCCAGTCCCGCTCCGCATCTTCGAGCTTCAATTGCGCCTGCAACGCATTGCTCGCGGCTTCGATAGCGCCGCGCGCGTTCAGCCGTGCGAGCACGTCGCCCTTCGACACGGGCTGCCCCTCGGCGATATAGAGGTCGGCCAGTTCGCCGTCGATAGGCGCATAGATGCGGCGCACTTCGGAATCAGGCGATAGCGTGCCTTGCGCGCTGACGATCACATCCGCGCGTCCCACGAATGACCACAAGAGTCCCGCCACCACCAACCCGACCATCGCCCAGATCAGCGCACGCGCGAGCCGCACCGGCTCAGCGGTCAGTATCGCGATGCCTTCGACGCTGTGATCTTCCAGCGCTTCCGAAAGCGGCCTAGGGTGACTGTCGCGTTTCACTCTGCTCGCCTCCAATCAACGCCAGCTTCGCCTTGAGAAGACCGGGATCCAGCACCATGCGCAATTCAGTGAGCGAGCGGCGCTGCAAGCTTGTTTCGGCTTCGATATCCGCGAGCAGGCGGTCAAAGTCGGCAGGATGGTCCGCTTTCAACTGCGAATAGATGCGCATGCCCTGTTGCGCCGCGGTTTGAGCATCGGAGAGCAAACGCGCCTCATTGCGAAATCCCGGCGAGATGCCGGCCTCGAGCCGCTGTGTGCCACCGATGGAGCCGCTCGCGCGATATTGCTTCCACAGGCTCTGCGCACGCAGCATCAGGTCCTGAGCGCGCGCCAGTGCTTTATCGTGCAACGCGGCGACGTCCTTCTCTATCGAGTGCGCGAACCACACATCCGCCGACGGATCGAGGCTCGCATAGAAGGACAACAGACGTTGGTCGTAATCCTTGCCGCCACGCGTTTTTTGCAAGTCGCTGTATTGGCTGAGCAACGCTTTCTTACGAGCGAGTTCAGCGGCCAGCATATCGGACCATGGACCGGCCGGCATCGACTGCAATCCAGCCAGCGCCTGTTGCGCGTCGCCGCGCTTCCATGCCTGGGCTACCGCGTCGAGCCGCTGGATTACATCTGACGATGGCAGACGCGTTGCGGCCAGTTGCCGATATTGCTCCTGAAACGGCGGTGTGCTGAAGCGTGCGGCTTTCATTAGCGAAAGCAGCGAAGTCAATTCGCGGGCCAGCGTGGCTTCGAGCAAAGCGGTGTATTGGCGCAAATCGTCGCGCACACGGTCGAGCCCCGCGAGGCGCGGATAGCGTTGCGCATAGTCATCCAGTACAGACGGCAGCGCTGCTGGTTTGTCACGCGCCAACTCGGTGCGAATCGTCCCGTCTAACCGTTCAATTGCAGCCAGATAGACTGAATCGTCGCTCTCCAGCTTGCGCAGATGGCTCATGGCCTGCGCGTACGGTTCCGAAAAAACGGGTACATATGACGCGATTCTGTCGAGAGCACGTTGATGGCTCTTCGGATCGTCGTCCCAGCGTTGCAACAAGCCGCCTATAGTCGCTTCATCCGCGTACATGTGGATCGGCGCTTCGACGCCGCCTCGCCCCGCCACGAAGCGCTCCAGATCGCCCACCCATTTCAGTTCGCCGAGCAACGACGCAGCATCAACATTGTTCGCGCTCAACGACTTCATGTCGGCAAGCATCGCGTCGGCCTGTTCGAATTGGGCCTTTTGCAGTGCATTGAGCCAGCCAGGAAGCCTTCCCTTGAGCAGCGCTTCACTCGCAAGCGCGCTGACTTTCGTGTCGGCGGGATGACTCGCCAGATAGCTTTTCGCCGACTTCACGGCGCTCGTATAGTCGCCGCTCGCGAGCAGATTTTTCACCTCGCGCTCGGGTGATCCGCGCAGATAAAGCGCCAACGCCATAGATCCGAACAGCACGACGGCCACGCCGCCCCACGCAGCGGCGCGCCGCATGCCCGCACGATCGTCGCCCGCAAATGCCTTGCCGAGTTCACTCGCGACGAGGCGCCAGCGGCGCTGCCTGCGCTTCGAGACGCTCGCGCCCAGGCTGTTATCCGACCCATTCGCGACGCTGTCCGCACCGTGCCCGCCATTAGCGCCCTTGGCAACACCCGCCGCCGCCCCGCCGCCCGACGACGCGCGCCTTGCTTGTGCGGACGACGCGTGCGCAGCCTCGTTGATCTCGTCCTCGCGTTGGCGCGCCGGATCCACGCAAAAGATGTCGAGAAACGAATGCGCCGCGCCCACGAACGTCGTTTTGTCGGGGTCCGCGGCTTCGTCGACAGAGGGATTGAGCAGCAGTTGCGTCACGGTCGGCTCGTTTTCGGGCGGTTTTTGCAGCGTCACCCTGTAGACGAAGTGGTCTCCGCCAAATGCAACTACATCGCCGTCCGCCAGCGGCAGCGCGGATTCGTCGAGGCGTTTCCCGCCGACGAATGTGCCGTTCGTGCTGCCGAGGTCTTCGACGTAAAGCTCCGAGCCTTTCAGAAAGATATGCGCGTGTCGCCGCGAGATGTAATTGACCTGATGCGGGTAGCGGTCCTTGTAGCGCGAAAAGACTTCATCGGCTTTGCTGACGAGAAACGGGAACGCTTGCACTTCAATCGGCTGGAGCTCGAGGTCGTCGCGCTGTGGCACGAGTAACAAGGCGGGCGCGTGGGTCGTGCTGCTCGCAGCTACGATGCGCGCGCGCGGCTCAATGCTCACGCGATAACACAGCTCGCCGCCGAAACACAGTTCGTCGCCTGCCCGCACACGCGCCGGCGTCTGACGCACCGCAATGCCGTTTACCGTCGTGCCATTCTTGCTCTCGAGGTCCGCAACATAAATGGCGCCGTGCTCGACGAACACCCGCGCGTGACGGCGCGACAGACGCGCGATCCGCTCAGCGGGGTAATCGGTGAACGGCGCTTCGCTGCGTCCAATCGCGAACAGGTTGTCGACAATGCGGATTGCGTCCAGCGCAGGACGTTGCCCGGAGGCAAGCGGAGACAACAGCACGTCGAAGGCGGATTCGACGGTCGCGCGTGCCTCTGCAATGGGTGTTCCACCGTCGGCCATTTTATCCGGATCACTAATCGTTTACCCGCTGCTGCCAGAGCACAGCGGATTCAGCACGAAGGACGACGGCGAGAAGGTCTTTTATTAGCGAGCCATTGCAAAGCCGGCTCCCCAACGATTGTAAGTCACGCATCGTGAGTGTCAATTCCCTGTCGTCGGTTATGAAGCCAATGGGCGCCCGGTGTGAAGCTCGAATAAGGTTCACGCCCGCCACATTGCGGATTAGCTCAGTGCTCCTTTACTTCCGCTGTGCTGCTCTATTGCTGTTTCACTTGCGCCTGCACGTCGACGTTTGGCCAGCCGCCGCCGAGTGCCTTATAAAGCAGTACCGTATCGGACAGAATCAATTCATGGTTGGCCAGCAAAGATTGCTGCGCTTCGAGCAGCGTCCGCTCGGTTTCGAATACTTCCAGTTGCGACACGAGACCAAGCCTCAGTTGCGACTGGATCTGATCAGCCACGATTTGCAGACGATCCACCTCTTGCTGCAATTCAACTCGCTGCGCCTTATGCGCGTTCAGATTGACCAAGGCGTTTTGCACTTCCTCGAATGCGCCCATGACCGTTGCACGATATTGCTGCTCCGCAACTGTCGATTGCGCCTGCGTCACCTTCACATGCGCGCGCACCGCGGGATCGAGCAGTGGAATGTTGATACTCGGCATGAAGCCGTACGTGAACGACTTGAGCAGATCAGTCAGAGCGAAACTCGCCGTGCCGCCGTGCCCGGTCAGGCTGATCGTCGGCAGTTGCGCGAGCTTGGCCTCACCGACGAGGTCGTACGCCTCCAGAACTCTAAACTCCGCGGCCACGACGTCGGGGCGCCGCGCCAGAAGTTGCGCGGGCAGGCCGTCGGGTACCACAGGCAGTTGCACGCGCTGCTGCAGATGGCCTTTGGGCAATTGAAACTCGCCTGCAGGTACGCCGATCAGCGTACACAGCGCGTTATTAGCGAGATCGCGCGAGCGCCTCAGTTCGAGCAGTTGATTCGTCAGGCGATTGATCTCTGCCTGCTGGCGCAGCACCTGCGTCTGCGGGATGAGACCGCTACGCCGCTGGCCTTCGTAGATCGTCAGGATTTGCCGGTTGGTAACGAGCGTTCTTTGCTGCTGGTCTATCTGGTCGTCGAACTGAAGCAACTGGAAATAGGTGCTGGACACATTCGACACCAGTTCCAGATAGCCGGCGCGCCAGTCGGCTTCGCTCGCATGGAACTCCGCTTTTTGCGCCTGCACACCCTTTTCGACTTTGCCCCAGATATCGATGTCCCAGTTAACCTGCGCCGCGACGTTGTACTGCTTCGTGAACGTCTGCCCGGTGGTCTTCTGAAAACTTGCGCCGGCGCCGAGATCCATCGTCGGTAGCGCGCCGGCTTTGGCTTCGCCTATTTGCGTGCTCGCCACGTCGATCCGAGCGGCCAGCACCTTGATGTCGAAGTTGCCGCTAATGGCTTTATCGATCAGCGAGTCTAGAGTGGAATCGTGGAAGCCCTTCCACCATTCCGGTTCGATGGTGGCCGCCGCTGATACCGGTGAACCTTTGTGATCGGACCACGACGCTTTGGCGGGCGTATCGGGCCGCTTGTAGTCCGGCATGCTGACGTCGACGCACGCGCACAATGAAAATGCGCATACAGTTGCCGCGCACAGGCCGCGCAACGTCGCCGCGGTGGAGTGATTGAACGAGCGCTGACGGACCAGTGAATCAAGCAACGCTGACACGATTTTCTCCGATGACGCCCACTCCACTGCACGACGCAAGCGCACGCTTCAAGTAAAGCATCTCGGGCGCCGCTTCACCATCGAAGCAGTGCATGAACATGGGCTCGGAGATGTGCGGTAACGAGGTGTCGCGTGAAAAGAACGATTGGACGCGCGAACATTTGAGGATCGGTGCGGGCGGACGCACGGGCCGGCAGGCGGCGGCGTCTGCTCGCGCCGCTTACGACATGTAGATGTTGTTATTGGACGTCACGTGCGGATCGATTGTGGTCGTCACGCCGGCAACGAAGGCTGCGTTGTTACAGTTGGCGTTCTGAATGTTTATCGTCGTGCTGATCAGTTGAGTCGCATCGACCTTCTTGCTGTTGTTCGGCGCAAACACCGGCGCAAAGTTCAAGTACAACGACGACGGATACATATAGCCGGTGCCGCCACGCACCGCGCTCATCGCCTTGCTGTCGAGGTGTTCAGTGATGGACAGGTCTTCGATCATCAGCATGTTCATGGCAAATCTCCCGAAAGGGAAGGTCGCAGTCTTGCGGTCTGGGTTCGAGCATCTTGTCTGCTCGTGCATCACTAACGCATACGCTGTGCCAGTTTCGTTTCCCTATCCTAAGAAATCTGCAGACGCGCCTCGAGCAAAGGGTTCGCCGGGAAGTACGGCCTTGAAATACCGCCGGTGGCAAAGATGCGTCTGCCTCGACCTGATGGATTGCAACCAACAACCGGCGTGCGATGGTTGGTCATCGCGTGACACCTGGCCGCTCGGTGTTGATGCCACGCGCGCTGCACGTCAACGCGCGATGACGGTGATTTTCTTCGAGTACACCGGCGGATCGTGCGGGACATGCATGTAGTCGCCCATCAGTAGCTGCAACGTATGCTTGCCCGGCGGCAGCTGGATCATGGTCTCCGTTTCACCAGCGCCGAAATGCAGGTGATTGCGGTCTGAGGGTATCTCCTGGTCCGGTGGCGGCAGGTCGGTGTCGATCAGAAGATGATGGTGTCCTGTGTTCGGAAACTTGACGCCCTTTGGCGCCACGCCCATGTAACGCAATCCGAACCACACGCGAAACGGCTTATTGGCTGCCACCACCTGACCGTCGTTTGGATAGCCGATATAGGCATATGCGCCGGCAGGCGCCGGGGTTCCCGCCGCCACGGCTAAATCCGCCGTGCCCCATGTCGCCGACGCCACCAGCGCCGCGACTGCGATGAGCTTATACATGAACGTCTCTCCGTCCTGAGCAGTCCGCGATGAACGCGCGGGTCGCGCTAGTCTTTCTGCACGGTGATGGTGATCTTCTTCGAGTACACGGGCGGCGTGTGCGGCACGTGATTGTGATCGCCCAGAATCAGTTGCAACGTGTGCTTGCCTGGTGGCAACTCGATACGCGCGTCGGTTTCACCCGCGCCGAAATGCAGGTGATTGCGGTCCGATGGAATTTCCTGGTCGAGCGCCGGCAGGTCCGTGTCGATCAGTAGATGATGATGCCCTGTGTTCGGAAACACGACGCCCTTCGGGCACACGCCCATGTTGCGCAGCCCCATGCGCACCCACAGCTTGCCGCCATGAATCACGGCGCCGTCGGGCGGCCAGATGATGTACTCCTCGGCACCGGTGGGCGATGCAGTCGATGCGCCGAATGCGGCGACGGGCAGCGCCGCGCCGCCGATCATCACGGCGAGCACAGTGCCCGA
Source organism: Paraburkholderia kirstenboschensis (assembly GCF_032806925.1). Classification (NCBI taxonomy): domain Bacteria; kingdom Pseudomonadati; phylum Pseudomonadota; class Betaproteobacteria; order Burkholderiales; family Burkholderiaceae; genus Paraburkholderia; species Paraburkholderia kirstenboschensis. The sequence goes on from NZ_CP136512.1 coordinate 1,021,849, forward strand.
AACCGTACGCCATGCATGCAGCCGCGTTGCGGCCGTTAGACTCCGGTTGAGAACAGCGGGGACGTTGGTTATTCGCATAGCGCACTCTCCCGAAGAGCGGTCGTGGCCACCTCGACTGCGCAAGGCAGTGCGGGGCAATGCTGCTGCGTTCGCGGCGCGCACGCGAGGCGGCTGCCGCGTAGTTAAAACGACCGTGCCGCGCTGCTTTGTGAATCAGCTTAGGACGTAACTTGCCAAAAAGATACGCCACACTCGTTAACCGTATAGCGCACTCGGTAGAAGTGTTGGTTGTGACCCGCCAAGTGCGTGCTATGGTTGTTGATACGTTGCAATGCGGATGGTCCAACGGGCGTCGTCAGGTCCCATACGTGCCCGACGGTAGGTACGACGCCGACGTATAGCGGCGAACGGTGCTGTGCGCGAATGCCTATGTTCTGTCCGGAACAAACAGGATGCGAAGATGTGGCGAATATTCCTGCTGATGTGGATGGCCGGGGCCATTCTGGTGGATTGCGGCAATACATTTGCCGCCGCGCCGCGTGAAAGCACCGGCGCGACGGACCGGGCGATTCCCGCAGACCGAGCAATCGCGCCGTTCGCATCCGAACGCGATTATCCCGGCGCGGTACGCATCGCACTCGTGATAGGCAATGGCGAGTATGGCGGCAATTCACACGACGTCATAAGGCAAAACGCGCCGCGCGACGCACAAGCTGTCGGCAAAAGATTGCGTGCGCTCGGCTTCGACGTGACCGTGCTTTCAAATGCAACACCGGCGGTGATGCAGCGGGCGATTAGCGAACTACGCGAGCGTTTGAGTGCAGGTGGTGTCGGTCTATTCTATTTCGCCGGTCACGGCATGCGGATCGGCGGGCAGACGCTGCTGATTCCCGCCGGACTCGACATGCGTTCGCCGGCCTCGCTGCTTCGCCAGGCCGTCGACCTGAATGACGTCTTGCAAGCAATGCACTCACGCGAGGGCCAACTCAACCTCGTATTTCTCGATACCTGTCTCGACAATCCGTTCGCCGCCGCTGTTGCGCCGGATGCGTCGGCGCTTGCGCCAAACACTGTCGTTGCATATGCAACCGCGCCTGGTGGTTTTGCGGCGGACGGCCTACACCATGGCATCTACACACATGCATTGCTGCGGGCACTCGACGAAGCACCGGCACAACCTCTGATGAGCCTGCTTGCGAACGTTGCGTCCCGGGTGCGTGACGTAACGCGCGGCGAGCAAAGGCCGTGGATTGCGTCGTCGCTGACGGCATCGGCAGATGCGGGAAATAGAGCGGCTAAAGTGTCTGCCGCATATGTCGCGAGCCGCGACGATGCTGTCGTAACACTGCACAGCCGCGGCATTCTGCCAAAAGACAGCAGTGAACAATACGAAATCACGTTCTGGAATTCGATCAAGGACAGTAACTATCCCGGCGACTATGAAGCGTATCTGAAGGCCTATCCCAATGGGCGCTTCGCCACGCTCGCGCATGCCCGCATAGATCGCTTGCGGGCGGCGGCATCGAATGCGCCTGCGGCCGCTTCGCCCGCGCCGTCCGTCGCGCAACCGGCAGCGCCATCGGCTACACCGGCGCCTCAAGCCGCGCGTCCCTCAACACCTGCAACGCCCCCCGCCACGGCGACGCCGGATCGGCAGCGCGCCGTTTCTGCGCCGCCCGCTGCGAGTGCCGCTGCACCGGGAACGCCGCCTGTTACGGCAGCCACGCAAAAGCCCGTAGCGCATGCGCCGGTCGCAGGTGAAAGCCGCGATTGCGCGGCGTGTCCGATCATGATCGCGTTGCCCGCCGGCTCGTTCTCGATGGGCAGCAGCAGCGACGATCCATCAGAGAAACCCGTTCATCACGTGACGATTGGTGCACCGTTCGCTATCGGCAAGTATGAGGTGACAGTCGAGCAGTGGAACGCATGCGTCGCCGCGAACGCGTGCCCGAAGCTCACTCCCGAAACGAATGCGAACAAGACGGCTCCCGCCCGCGACCTCAGTTGGGATGACGCGCAACAGTATGTAAAGTGGCTCAGCAAAACTACCGGCAAGCCGTACCGTCTGCCCACCGAAGCGGAGTGGGAATACGCCGATCGTGGCGGCACGACAACGGCTTACTGGTGGGGAGATCAGATGCGCAAGGGCAACGCCAACTGTAAGGATTGCGGCGAGCCGTGGCACAAGGAGGGCCCCGAGCTGGCAGGCTCTTTTGCCCCGAATCCATATGGCTTGCACGATATGAACGGCAGTGTCTGGGAATGGACCGCCGACTGCTGGCACAACTCATACCAGTCCGCACCCGCAGATGGCCGCGCGTGGGAGAGCCCCACTTGCGACATGCGCGTGATTCGTGGCGGCTCGTGGCGCGAAGGTAGCGGCTACATGCTCAGCGCGACACGTTTCAAATACAGCGCAGGCGTGCGCCAATCGCAAGACGGCTTCCGCGTGGTCAAAGAATTGAAGTGATGCGCTGCTATGACCGCTTTTGACGGTTAAGCAGAGAGCACGCGCCGTTCATGGCGCGTGAGGCTTCGTGGTAATCGGCGCGAAGTCAGCGACGATCCGCTCCCGGCCGTACTTCGCGCCTATCTGGGCGAGGCGTGCGTCGAGTGCTCGTAGATATTCGGCGCGCGATTCCGCTTCAGGGCGCGGCTTGTCGAATAGCGGCGCGGGCGTGATCAGAAGCACGACCATCTCCGAACCGAACGGCTTCGAAATAACCCAGTCGCCTGCGCTGCCGATCGTCGCCGAATAACGCGGTGGCGCCTGATTGTCCTTCGCGCGCGGGCTCGGCACCATATGAACCACGTTACCGTCGAGTTGGTAATAGTCAAGATTCACGTATGAGTCATAGCCGGGCGTGCTCACGTCGACAACCAGCGGATCGCCCTCACTCAACTGACCGCTGGGCGGACGCACGTGCAATCCGGCGATGTGACCGGCTTGCCAGTTCTGCGTCCAGTACGGCGCGAGCGCCTTCACGGTGTCGCACTTATCGTCCGCGACGGGCTCGACCTCGAGCTTCAGCGCATCCACGCCGGGCAGCGCCGTCAGCCCATCCTTGAGACGCGCTGTGCCGTAGCGTTGCGAGACATAGCCGCGCACCGTCAACGTGTGATCCTGCGTCGAAGCAGATAACGCCGAACAGGGCACTTGCGCGAGCACCGGCGTGACGGCGGCGAGTGTTAATGCGGGCTTTGGTGCGGGGGGTGGTGCGGGCGGTGAGACAGTTGTCGACGCGTTCGTTGGTGCATTCGTTGACGGTCCCGTTGACGCCACCGTTGGCCCGCCCGTTGACGAACTCGTCGACGCCAAGCCCGCTGTCGCCACCGCTGCGCTCGCTTGCGTCGACAACGGAGCGCCCCGATCGACGCGTCCCTGCGACGAGCCCGCGCCCAACTGCCCCTGGCTCTGACGGTTCGGCGCCGACTTCCACGCGTACACGCCGACAGCCGTGGCGCAAATTACCGCGAAGCCCGCGAGCCCCGCCTTTGCCAACGCACCGGATTTTTCGGCGCGCGCTTCGTTGTCGAACTCCGCGATAAAGCGCGTGACGCTCGGCATGCGCGTCGCGCGGTCGAACGAAAGCGCGGCGCGCAGCGCGCGCCACTGCCTTGCATCGAGATTCGCCGGCCGTTGCAGCTTAAAATCTGAGTTGCGCGCCTGCGTCGCGGACAACCGGTCGAACGGATGATGCCCGGTCAACAGCTCATACGTGATGCAGCCGAGCGCATAAATATCGTCACGCGGATCGGGCTCGCGATGCTCGATCATTTCCGGGCTCGCATACGCGGGGGTCAACGCGCCAAGGCTCCCAGGATCGAAGACCGTTGCATCGCTCTCTTCCTCCGGCCGCTGAAACACGCGAGCGATGCCGAAGTCGATCACTTTCACTTCGGCATTCGTCGTGAGAAAGACGTTGGCCGGTTTGAAATCGCAATGCACAAATCCGCGTTCGTGCGCGTACGCGAGCGCGCTGCACATGCCGCGCACGATGGGCAACGCCGCCCGTACAGGCATGCCCTGGTAGCCCGGCGTGCGCAGCAATTGGCTTAGTGGCTTACCGGACAGATACTCCATCGTCAGATAGACGATAGGCCCGTCCCGATCGAAGTCGTACACGGTGATGATGTTGCGATGCGCGAGCACCTGTGCCTTGCGTGCCTCGCGTTGCAACGCGACGAGCGAGTTCGGATTGCCGCGAAACTGAACGTTCAAAACCTTGATCGCAAGATAGGGCTTTCTGTCCGACGCCTCCAGCTTGCGCAGATCCAGCGCCTTATAGACGGTGCCCATTCCACCGACGCCCAAGCACTCTTCGAGTACAAAGCGGTTGTTCAGCGTGTCGCCGGTGCCTTTGATCTGGTCATGTCCCGACGCGCCGGATGCGTTGGACGCACCCGCTCCAATGCTCGCAGGCATTGCGCCTGTGGAGCGCACAGATGGAATCTCAACCGTAGTTTGTATACCGGTTTCGTCGCCGCCAGCCGCCACATTCGAAACTCGCAACTGCTCGATCCGCCGCCGCACTTCGACGTAAATGTCCTCCGGCAGCGGCGCTTTACGATGCGCGGCGCCGAGCATATCCAGCAGCTGCGTGGGACCGAGGCCTCCGGTCACCAACGTGCTGTCGAGTTGAGCGACGAACTCGTCACGGGACAGCTCGCCGTTCTGGAAGTCGTGAATTACACGCGCAAGGCTAGCCATTTTGTGCGAGATGCCGCCGCTGCCGTAGACCCCAATCGCACGCGACCGAAGCTCCTTTGGCCGATAGGAAAGCTTTCGTAACCAGTTACATGTGCCGCTTCGATACTAGCTCCCGGCCCGCGCTTTCGCAAACCAGGATTGCTCCGCGCCATGCGTGAGCGGCCGATGTTTGGCACGCTCCAACAGAACGACAGGCGTTGTCGGGCGACTGCCACCACTCGCTGTGAATGCGCCGCTCGCCGCGTATAGCTGCAAATGCGGCGAGTCGGTCCGCGAGCCACGGCCACAAGGGCCCCGATACTTTTATTAGGAACCTTGACTAAATGGGGCACGGGCCATGCATTAGTGACGCTCGAGCAGACAAGTTGCTCGAACCCAACCGCAGAGCTGCAACGTTCCATTTCAGGAGACCCACCATGAACACGCTGATGATCAAAGACCTGTCCATCACCGAACAACTCGACAGCAAGGCGATGAGCGCCGTGCGCGGCGGCTTCGGTCCGTCCAGGTCTTACTTCAACTTCAGCCCGCTCTACGCGCCGAGCTACAGCAAGAAGGTCGACGCGACGCAGTTGATCAGCAACGAGCTCAACATCCAGAACGCCAACGGCAACAACATTGCGTTCGCTGCCGACATCACCTCGACGATCAATCCGTCGGTCACGTCGACCAACAACATTTTCATGTGATAAGCGGCGAGGCGAACCGGCCGCTTCTTTGGGCCGCTTCGCCTCGCGCCAATCGCTTTCTTCTTCCGCGCAACGTTGGAGAAACACCATGTCATCCCTCTTGATTCGCAATCTTTCCTGAGCCGGTGAACTCGACCGTCCGCGATGTCGGCGGTGTCCGGCGGCACCGGCGGCGTGCCCTTCTGTAGGCGGCCTAAGCGGCATTGCCAACGTCAACGTCTCGGTGAAGCAGAACCTCACCCGGTTGCAATATGTAAGTGTCGCCGCGCTCAATAACGTCGGCGCGATCGGTTTGACGGCGGGCAGTAGCGAAGGACCGGCGGCTCCCCTACTGCCGCCTGCCCATATCCGCCAGGCAGGCACAAAACAGATTTCCTATACTTATGGTGCGACGAGACCTCATCACACTTGACGACACCCGCGAGCGCAGACGAGACCATTGCACGGTCCCACCGCGCGGCTTCTTCGGCGAACACACCATGGCCAGACTTCTCATCAACGACCTCACGGACAGCGTGGAACTCGACCGCGAGGCAATGGCCGCCATTGTCGGCGGTGCACGCATTGGCGCGCGTTCGACAAGCGCCTCGCCACTCGTGCCGGTATCCGCGCGGGTCGTCGAGTATCCGCCCGGCTTTCCGGCCGCGCATCACACCATCGGAAAGGTGGCTGCGACGCGCGACAGACGGCGCGGCTAGATTCGCGTTCACATCAGCAGTGCGGCGGCATGCGTCATCGACGCGTGCCGCTTCTGTTTTTGTCGCGCGGGGCCTAGCGAGCGGACCGTTGCCCAGCGCCGCCCGCGTGCTCGCGGGCCAACATTGCGGACGCGACCTGTGGGCTACGTCCGCACACTTCGCTTCGATCTTTCGCTCCTCGGAATGCGCTTCTTGCGGCCGTGCCGCGCAGCTCGTTGCCTGGCGCCGTGTTGCCGACGAGACGACACCTTCCGCGTTCATCGAACCAAAATTGGCATACACCTTGCAGAAACAGATGCAAGCGCCCTGCCGTGCTCGCCCGCCCTCTTCAAGGAGTATCGCCATGAAATCCACCGTCATCATCAAGGACCTGCCCCGCTGCGCCGACGCGGCGTGCGAGGAAACCACGCTCGACGCCGAGCAGATGAAACTCGTGCGCGGGGGCCGTTCCGTCGTCGTCACAGTCGACGGCGGCGCCTCGGGCCACGTCGACGACTTCGACCTCAACACCGCCATCTTCGAGGGGCGCATTAAAGGCACCTATCTGTAGGACGCTTGAGATGTCCGCAATTGGAAACCGCCGCGCCGCGCGCCTGCTGGCAGGGTGCGGCGGTCCCGATACGCGCCCTCTAAAATCGCCCTTGCGTTCTGTATCGATCGATATATAATCCCGTTCTATATCGCACGATACAGAACCCGCCAGGCAGGCGGTAAAGGACATTGATCATGGCGCGACCTCGTGGTTTCGACGAGCAAGAGGTGCTCGAAGCAGCAAGCGCGACCTTCTGGCTCAAGGGCTACGAGGCGACTTCCACACGCGATCTGGTCAGGTCGACGGGTCTCACCCAGCCGAGCCTGTACAACGCATTCGGCGACAAGCGCGGGCTGTATCTGCGCGCGCTGGAGCACTACCTGGACTGCACGCTGCGCGAGCGCATCAGGCGCTTCGAGAGCACGGTGGCACCGGCCCAAGCCATTACAGGTTTCTTCGACGAAACAATCGAGCGGTCTGTCTCCGATCCGCACAAACGCGGCTGCATGCTGGTTAATTCGGCGCTGGAAATTTCATCGGAGGACGAAGCATTTCGTAAGCTCGTCGCGACCGAGATCGCCGAGATTCGTGAGTTCTTTTATCGTTGCCTTCTCGCGGCGCAAAAGAGCGGCGCAATCGCGGCCACCGTTTCCGCCGCCGACGCCGCCACTCATCTGCTCGCCACGGTGCTAGGCATGCGCGTGCTAGCGCGGGTCGATCCGCAGCGAGATCAGCTGACGAGCGCTGCCGCAACCGCTCTCGCGCTGCTTGGCTTGCCCGCGCTACCGGCCAAACCCGACGGCGTCTAAGTCACGCGCCTAACGGGGCGCACACCATCGCATTTTCACCCACAGCCGACACGACGTTAAGCACGTTGGCCGGTAAAGGAGTCGTCATGTCTTCAGCGCCCTCATTGACCTCTTCGGGCTCTACATCGCTCGACGCCCGTTCGCTCTACGCGACGCTCGCCGGGCTGTGCGGCAGCCTCGTCGCAATTGGACTCGCGCGCTTTGCCTATACGCCTCTGATTCCGTCACTGATTCAGGCGCACTGGTTCACGTCGTCACAGGCAGTGACACTCGGCGCCGCCAACTTCGCGGGCTATCTGATCGGTGCGTTGATCGGCCGACCTCTTGCGTCGGCATTATCGAACCGCACCGCATTGCGCCTGCTGATGGCCGTTGTGACCGCCGCCTTCTTCGCCTGCGCATATCCGCTCTCGATCAGCTGGTTCTTCGCGTGGCGTCTGCTTTCGGGCATCTCCGGCGGCGCGATCATGGTGCTCGTCGCGACTTCGATTCTTCCGCACATTCCCGCGCCGCGTCGCGGCTTTGTCAGCGGCATGATCTTTCTCGGACTGGGTCTTGGCATTGCAGCGTCTGGAACGCTCATTCCCGAGCTGCTGCACTTCGGGCTGCGAACGGCATGGCTCGGTCTTGGCGCAGTCGCGCTCGCATTGACCGCGGTGAGCTGGTTCGGCTGGCCGTCGACGAATCCGCCTGCACCCCTTGCAGCAGCCGGCAATCGTCACGCCTCACGCGCCAGTGATCTCGGGCTGCGTGTGCTGTATGCGCAATATGCAGCGAACGCGCTCGGACTCGTGCCGGCAATGATCCTGCTCGTCGATTACGTGGCGCGCGGCCTCGGTCGAGGCGCGGCAATTGGCGCGGACTACTGGGTGCTCTATGGGCTTGCCGCGATCGTGGGACCCGTCATCGCGGGCAACGTTGCGCATCGTATCGGTTACGGCAAGGCTTATCGCGTTGCACTGCTGCTGCAAGCGGCGGCCGTTGCCATGCTCGCGCTTTCCGGCAATGCATGGGTCCTTGGGTTGTCGACTGTGATTCTCGGCATCTTCACGCCGGGTATCGTGCCGCTCGCGCTCGGTCGCATTCACGAACTGGTGCCGCACGATCACACTGAGCAACGGGCCTCGTGGAGCCGTGCGACGACCGCATTTGCGCTGTTCCAGGCGCTCGGTGGTTATGGCTATTCGTATCTGTTCTCGCACTCGCATAACAACTACGCGCTGATCTTTGCTTTTGGCGCCGTCGCGCTCGCCATTGCGTTCATCGCGGACATCATCGTTTCGCGCATCAGGAGCTTACCTACGACCGCAATGTGAGCAGCCAACACGGCGGACCGCCCGCTTTCCGCGCTGGGCACGACGCTTGCTCCCACAGGTTCACGACGCTGCCTGGTCCCTCGCACGACAATCTGGAGTGTGAGGCCACCGAAAGGCAGCTCCATCAACCAAGCGGAGGTCATATATGCTGGGAACTATTCTTCTGGTTGTGCTGATTCTTCTCCTGATTGGCGCGTTGCCGACGTGGCCGCATAGCCGTTCATGGGGCTATGCACCGATGGGTGGTCTCGGCGTCGTGCTGATCGTCGTGATCGTGCTGCTGGTCGCCGGCGTGGTATAGCCGTTCCGTGACGCGGTCACATCATCAATAAGTCCACGCAGGCCCGGCCGCCGGATCGCGATGCAGTGAACTGCGCGCAAATCCGGCGGCCTCGCTACATTCGTACATAGACGAAAGGCTCGTTCAACCCCGAGGAATAGCGATGGAAAAGTTACTCGCCAATCAATTCGCGCTGGTCACGGGCGCAAGCTCGGGCATCGGCTATGGCGTTGCAAAGGCGCTCGCCGATGCGGGCGCATCCGTCGCTCTGAATTATCATTCGCACGCTGAATCGGCCGAGAAACTCGCTGATGAAATCAATCAGTCAGGCGGCGCTGCAATCGCGGTTAAAGCGGATGTATCGAATCCCGCTGATATCGATGCGATGTTCGAAGCCTGCCGCGCTCGCTTCGGCACAGTGGATATCGTCGTCGCCAATTCCGGTTTGCAGAAGGACAGCGCTTTTGCGGAGATGACGCTAGACGATTGGCAAACGGTGTTGGCCACCAATCTGACGGGGCAATTCCTCACCGCCCAGGCAGCCGTAAAAGAATTCCGTCGACGCGGGCCGACATCGGTATCGAAAGCGCTTGGCAAGATCATTTGCATGAGTTCGGTCCACGAGGTGATTCCGTGGGCCGGACATGTCAATTACGCCGCGTCGAAAGGCGGCGTTCAGATGTTCATGAAGTCACTCGCGCAAGAGGTGGCACCGGAACGCATTCGCGTGAATTCGATTGCACCCGGCGCGATTCGCACGCAGATCAATCGGGACGCGTGGGACACGAGCGCGGCGCGCGACAAACTATTGCAACTGATCCCTTATGGCCGGGTAGGCGAAGTGGAAGACATCGGCAAGGCTGCCGTCTGGCTCGCATCCGATGAAAGTGACTATGTTGTAGGCACAACTCTGTTTGTCGACGGCGGCATGACGCTCTATCCGGGATTCGTCGACAATGGTTAGAGGTCGGTATGCTCGTTGTCGCCATGACCTTCGAGCAGTTTTTCGAATAGATCTGTCTCGCCCATCTGGCCGCCTTTGAGCATCAACTCGATACCATCCAGTTGCGGACTGTCGGCGTGGACACGGCACACGCTCACGCCGGCCGACAGCGGCGCAAGATACGACAAACCCCATGCGCCGAGTGCTCGCACCGCGATACTCGACGTGTCACCTCCCGCAATGCCGACACGCTGTAACTTCACCGCGTCGAGCACTTGCCTCAGCAATGCCGCGCAAGCGTGAGCGAGTTGCGGTAACGCGCCGGACGATTCAATAGCGCCCGGTTCACGCCGCGACGTGAAGGCCAGTACATTGCTTCCATTGCGCAACGCATCGGCGATTACTGCCACTTGCGCCGTTAGATACCCGTGTGCTGATTCACCCGTCATCTGCGGCGGGTCCAGTTCAATGTGGCGATATGAATGCGCGGCGCGGATCTGCACCTCGGTCAACGGCGACAGGCTGCCGGCCAACGCGAATACCGGACTGCGTGCACGAGCCAACCGTTCGCGCTGCGGCGCTGCTTCACTTGCAGCCGATGGGCCGAGCGCGGAGGCATACGCCTGCGCGACGCTGCTCGCGCCTACCGCAAGCAGCGGGGCGGCGCTTCTCGCCTGATGCGTCAGCAAGCGCCCAATCGCGTAAAGATGCGAATCGTCGAGCACGTCGAACAGCACAGCGTCGGGCCGCAAAGCGAGCCGGCGTTGCAGCTCTGTTTGCAGCGCGGCGTCGCCTGCCGCATAGCAGCGCCAGTCGATGGACTGCACGTTATCCACGCCCTGCCGCTGCAGATGCACGCGCAGGTCCGCCTCGCTCATCGGCGTAACGGGATGCCGGCTCATGGTCGGATGACGATCGATTCGATAGATGGACGATTCGCCATCGTCAGCGCCCGCCGCTGCATACAGGTCACCAAACACGCAATAGCGCCGCAGACTGGGCTGTCCGCCAATCACTGCAACAAGCGGGTTCGCGCAATAGTCGCGCAACGTGCGAATCGCCACGCCAATGCTGCCCGTTCCCGGCGCGCTATCGAAAGTCGAACACACCTTGTAGTGCATCACGCGCACGCCGAATTTGGCAAACGCCTGACCGACGTGTGCGAGCTCGGCTCGCTGCTGATCCGGCGACATCGTACGCGCCGCGCCCGCCACGCCAATCGCATCGAGCGGGCCGAGCTTTCCCAGATGCATTGCGTCCAGTGGCGCTAACAGCAGCATGGTGCTCAAGCCGGCGCGTGCGATCCACGTTTCCACAAGTGCGCGTAATTGGACTGCGCGAAGGACAGGACGATAGCGAGCGCAATTATGTGCAGACGCGCAAGCTGCTGGAGCAGCATCCGGACCTCGCCGGCATCTACAACAGTGTCGGCGGATCGGATGGCGTGGCGCGCGCCATCGTCGAAGCGCGCTCGGAACAGAAGATTCTTTTCGTCGGGCACGGCCTGACGCCGGACACGCGAGCCTTGCTAATCGACGGAACAATGGGCGCATTGATCACACAGACTCCGCAGGCAATGGTGGGAAGCTGTTTGCGGATTTTCCGCAACGTGCGCGATAAGCGCGATGCGATGAGCGACGTGAAACCGGTGCAGTTCAGCATCGTGTTGCGTGAGAATTTGCCTTGATTTATGGGGCTTTCGCGCATGCTGGGCGCCGACATGCAGCGATCACAGATACCCGGGCACGCAAGATGCTCAATCTCTTTCGTGTTCCAACCCGATACGAAAGGAGATACATCATGCCTTACCTACTTGGCTGGCTTCTCGGTGTTCCGGTAATCGTGCTGGTAATTCTTTACCTCATCTTCCATTGATCACTCGAAACCTATCCCGTGGCGCGGCCCGTATGTGGCCGCGCGTCTTTTCATGCGGGTCTTGATGCGGTTTCGATGCTCGTTGCGGTACATGCATTCGTGTCCGAGCGAGCCTTCGCTGCGATACGGTAGCGTCGCAGTTTCTCTCTTGCCGCCTTCGGTAAAAGCAGCGATATAGCCGTAGCAGCTTGTGGCCGCGAATGGCGCCGGCTTGTTGGCGATCCTGACGGTTGTCCCGGGCACGAATGCACCCTGAAAATATACCGGCCGCCACTCTGGATAGGCTTCCGAATGCGACACGCGGTGTAGCGACTCTCAGGACGTTCTTCCGATAGAATCAGAGTTGGACGAACAACCTTCCGGGTCGGCCATGAGCCCCAAAAATCGCGCGCTGGACAATCAGGACCGCAGGATCATGCGCGCATTGCAAAAGAACGCGCGCTTAAGCAATGCGGAGCTGGCCGAACTGGTCGGCATGTCGACCACTGCATGCTGGAATCGCACACGTCAACTGGAAAACGAAGGCTACATTCGCGGCTATGTCGCGCTGCTCGATCAGCAGAAGCTCGGCTTTGCGGATATCGTGCTGCTCGAAGTGACGCTCGACCGTCACGACGACGATGCGCTCGCGCGCTTCGGCGCCGAACTCGCGACACTCACCGAAGTCCTCGAAGCGTACCTGGTGTCGGGCGATTACGATTACCTGGTCAAGGTAGCTGTAGATGGCACCGCGGGTTATGAGCGCTTCTTGCGCGAAAAGCTATACAAGATCGCGGGCATTCGTCATAGCCGCTCGATGTTTGCGCTGCGCTGTATGAAGAGCATTCCATCGGTGCAGGTATAACCAGCCGCCGCTCGCATTCAACGTGCGCATTCAATCCTGGCGCAGCGGTCTTTGACATGCGGCGAGCACAGCGCCGCCCGCCAGCAACAGCGCGGAATAGATGAGGCCGCGAGCAAGACCTGCTCCGTCGGACACCCAGCCGATCACCATCGGCCCAACGATCTGTCCGAACGCAAAGACGATCGTGAACGCACTGATGCCTTTTGCCCAGTGGCTCGTCGGCAGGTTGTGGCGCACGAACGCCGTCGTCGATGCAACGGCGGACAGGAACGTCGCGCCGAACAGCGCGCCCGATACAAACGCGATCCACGGTTGGGTGAACAGCGCGGGCAACAGGGTCGCGACCGCAAGCAACGCATTGAGCACGGCGAGCGCCTGACCGCCGCGCATGCGGTCGAGCAACCCTGACCACAGGCGCGCGGAAAGCACCGTCGCGATACCGAGCAACAGATAAAAACCCGTGACGACAGTGGCGCTCATGCCCGCGTTGCGCAACAACGCGACAATGAACGTCATGTAGCCGATATAGCCGACGCCGAACAGAGCATAGCCGCCGAGCGCACGAACGAAACGCGGCCAGCGCGGGGCGTCGTCTGTATTAGCCAGGTGCGCCGGTGCCGCCACCGCGTGCACGCCCTCGATCTTGCGTGCCGCGCCGACGGCGGCAACGCTGAATGCCGCGCATGCGGCAGCCAATGCAAACCAGGCGAACTGCCAGCCATGCACGCGGTTGAGAATGGTCAACGGCACCAGTACTGACGAAGCGACAATGCCCCATCCCGTGCCCCCGTAATACAAGCCCAGAACGAGGCCCGCATCGCGCGGGCTCGCCGATGCAAGCCGCGCGGCGAGCACGCCACCGCTAATGAAAACGGCAGCGCTGCTCGCGCCAGTGATCACGCGCAATACGAGCAGCGAATTGGTGTCGGCAAGCAGGCTGCAGGCCGCCATGAGAAGCGCAGTGGCCACGCAGCCGGCCACGAACAGTTTGTCTGCCTGCCAGCGACGCGCGAGTCGTGGGAAAGCCAGCGCGCCGAGCAGATAGCCAAGCGCATTCGCGGTATTCATCGCCCCGGCTTCAGCGAAGGTCCAGCCGAGGTCGAGTTTCATCGACGGTAATAGCAGCGCGTAGGCGAAGCGCGCGAGGCCCAGCGCGATCGCGCTTCCCAACGACAACGCGGTTGCCAGCATCAACATGGGAACGCGCTGCACCGCGTGGTTGGCCATGGAGGATGCGGCAGCGTCGGACGGGTTTGTCGGCATGGGCTAGTGTGGATGGAGAGGCATTGCTGCTAAGCGGTTCTGGTTCTCGGCTTTGTCGCGCTTCGCCATCATACCGGGAGACGGGGTGCGGGGCTGACAGTTAGTTGCATTATGACGCGCGGCAAGGCGTGCACCGACAACCCGCGTGTTACGGCGCAAGCGGCGCCAGCGACGGCGACAGCGACCACGCGACGCACGCGGCATAGCCATGCGGCGCCGCTATCCATTGCGCGGATATCTCACGCATGTCGTGCGCAATGGCGCATTGCGCAGCATCACGCGATTGCCTTCGCGCGGCAGCACGGCGAGATGCTGCAAGCCTCGCGTGATGCCCACGCCTGTCGTTTTGACGAGCGCTTCCTTCGCCGTCCATGCGTCGTAGAACGCAGCCATCTGTTCGGAAGGATTGAGGCGCTCGATCCACGCAGCCTCGTCTTGATCGAGCGTTAGCTTCATGATGGAACGCCAGTCGAACCTGTCGCTGTGCTGTTCGATATCGACGCCGACGCGCCGCACATTAGACATCGCGATCAAACCAAAGGCGCCCGCATGGGAGACGTTGAAATCGGGCGCTGTCGAATCCGCGAGCCGTGGGCGCCGGTTTGCATCGAGTGCGAAGCGCACGGCATGAGCTTCGACGCCCATGCGTTGCGCGAGCAATTCGCGCAACGCCGCGCGGGTCGAGGCGAAGCGCAGCGCGTCTTCGCGGCGACGGAAGTTGTGCGCTCGTTCGCGCTCGTCGTGGCTGAGGGACGCGAACGCCACGGCATCGAGCGACGCGTCGAAACACAGATCGACCCGCCACAACGAAACGTCGGGCGGCCCTTGATGCTGAAGCGCAAGCGGTTCGACGGTGGCAGGCATCGGAAGAATTGAGCGCAATGGAATTACCGCGACTCTACATGATGGCTTCTATTCGGAGCGGCGGGATCCTACGCCCTCTTTGCCTCTTTCGGCACGCCGATCAACAGCGCGACACCGCTCGCGAACAGCAATCCGGTGAGCAGATAAAGCGCGCTATCCATGCTGCCGGTGTGTGTTTTGATCTGCCCGATCACCCACGGGCTCACTATGCCGCTCGTGATGCCGATGCTGCTAATCAACGCGATGCCGCCCGCCGCCGCGGCGCCTGACAGATAGCTCGAAGGAACGGTCCAGAAGATCGGCAGCGCAGAGAAGATCAGCACCGTAGCGAGCGACAGAATCGCGAGCATCGCTGGAAAACTGCTTAAATGCAGCGTCAAAAGCGAAAGCGCAATGCCTCCGCCAATCGTGCATACCGCGAAATGCCGGCGACGCTCTGCCCGCCGGTCGGAATGACGCGCGATCAACACCAGACCGACCGCCCCGATTGCATTCGGAATGACGCTGTAGAGACTGATTGCCAGAACATCGCGAATGCCGAAGTCGCGAATCATCAGCGGCATCCAGAAACTGAGCGTCAACGACGCACATGTCAACGAAAAATAGATGAACGCGAACAGGTAGACGCGCGGATTGCGCAAAGCCTGCATGAACGAGTGTGATGAATGCGACGATGCCGTGCGGTCCTCATCGCGTTGGGCGATTAGTCGCGCTTTCTCGCCAGCGGTGAGCCATTTTGCATGCTGCGGGCCGTCGACGAGATAAAACGCGGCGACGAGCCCAAGCAGGACGGCGGGTGCGCCTTCGATCATGAACATCCACTGCCAGCCGTACAGACCGAGCACGCCGCCCATATCACGCATGATCCAGCCCGACACCAGGCCACCGAGCACGCCGGCAACCGCGACGCCCGCGAAGAAAACCGACAGCACGGCCGCGCGCCGCCGCGCCGGATACCAATAGGTCAGATACAGCACGATGCCCGGAAAAAAGCCCGCTTCAAAGACGCCAAGCATGAAGCGCAGCACATAGAAATGCGCGGGCGTCGACACCATCATCATGCCGACCGACGCCACGCCCCAGAGCAGCATGATCCGCGTGAACGTGCGGCGTGCGCCGAATCGCGAAAGCAGGAGATTGCTGGGCACTTCGAACAGCACATAGCCGATGTAGAACACGGCGGCGCCGAGACCGTACATGGCGTCGCTGAAACCGAGGTCATGCTTCATCTGCAATTGCGCGAAGCCAATGTTGATGCGATCCAGAAATGACACGACATAGCAGAGAAACAGAAACGGGATGATACGCAGCGATACTTTGCGATACAGCAAATCGTCATGCGCGGCAGTGCCTGACCTCGGCTCGAGCGCGGGTGCAAGGGATTGACTCATCGGTTATCTCCAAACATGAGGCGTGAAGGGTCCAACGGACCCACGGGTCCGGCGTCTTGATGCACCGCGTTGTTGTCTGCTGGGGTGACGGCGCGCGAATGCGCGGAACCGCCCTACGGTCGTGATGAAGTGCGCGCGACCTGACGAGCCGGCTGCGCGTTCACGCTACATGTAGGGTGGATCACGCCGCGAGTGGATGAGTCTCGCCGCCTTGCGTCGCTGCATCAGCCACGCCTTCGCGTGCAAGCCGGATCGCTTCGAGCAGCGTCGCGTGATCGCCGATATGGTTGGCGAGCAACAGAATGAGTTGCGCATTCGCCGACTGGCTTTGTGCGTCGTCGAGGTCGCGATGCATGTCAATCAGCGCCTCGTAGAAATCGTCCGGACGCGCGAGATTCGGTTGCGTGTTCAGTGCCATGTTGTGTCTCCAGATTCTATTTATCGCTACGCGTGCGGTGATTTCAGGCTGTGCCTTCGACGCACAACGCGCGTTTCAACGCGTTCTCCACCGCGGGCACGTCGAGTCGCCGCCAGCGCGCGCATACATGCTGGTCCGGCCGGATCAGATAGAACGTTCCCGGTTGCGCGTCGTAGCGCGCGCTCGCCAGGCCTTCCGCGTCGCGCACAATCTTCACGTCCGCTATCGCGGGCGTCGGCGCTTCGCCACGCGTGACCACAACGAGTTTCAAAGGAATCGCGCCTGTGCGAAGGGTATTTAACGCAGTTTCGGTTTGCGCGTCGATGCCATGTTCGCCACAGAACAGCACGCCAGTAAATTGCTGGCCAAGATGAGCGAGCAGCCACGCCGGTTCGCGCGCCGCCTGCACCGGCGCATCAACACAGGCAGCGCCCGGCACCATCGAGCCTTCGAAGCTGTCGCTGTCCGGCGTATTGAGCGGCGAGTCGCTCAACACTGCGGGCACCGACAGGCGGCCACTGTTCGTCAGTTGTCGCGCAAACGGATGATGACGCGCGAGCTTCAAGACAGCGTCGCGGAACACGCGGCTCACGGGGCTCTTCGGTGTGATGAAATCGGTGGCACGTGTCGAGTTGCGGATGTTTTCGTCGGCGGCAAATTCGCGTTCGCTTGCATACGTGTCGAGCAACGCGTCCGATGCTTTACCTTCAAGCACCATCGCCAGCTTCCATGCGAGGTTTTCCGCGTCCTGCACGCCGCTATTAGCACCGCGTGCGCCGAACGGCGACACGCCGTGCGCGGAATCGCCCGCGAACAGCACGTTGCCGTGCCGGAAGCGCTCCATGCGCAAACACGAAAACGTATAGACGCTGACCCATTCCAGTTCGAACTTTGCGTCGGGTCCGAGCAACGCGCGCACACGTGGGATGACGCGCTCCGGCGTTTTTTCCAGCACCGGATCGGCGTCCCATCCAAGCTGGAAATCGATTCGCCACACGTTGTCCGGCTGACGATGCAGCAGCACCGATTGATTTGGGTGAAACGGCGGATCGAACCAGAACCAGCGCTCGGTCGGAAAGTCTGCTTCCATTTTCACGTCGGCGATCAGGAAGCGATCCTTGAATGTGACGCCTTTGCTGTCGAGTCCCATCAGATGCCGAATCGGACTACGCGAGCCATCGGCGGCGACCACATAGCGGCCGCGCAACGCGTACTGACCGTTGGGCGTGTCGACGGTCAACGTCACCGCTGCGTCGCACGTTCCCGGCGTTCCGCTTTGTTGCACACCGACCACTTTGCTTTTCCAGCGAATCTCGATGTTCGGCATTTGCTGCGCGCGTTCGAGCAGGAAGCCTTCGACGTAATACTGCTGCAAGTTGATGAACGCGGGCCGATGGTGGCCCGCTTCCGGCTGCAGATTGAACGAATAGACGAGATCGTCTTTGAGGAACACCTTGCCGACATTCCAGCTGATGCCCTTGTCCACCATCCGCTGACCGCATCCGAGCCGATCGAAAATATCGAGCGAGCGCTTCGAGAAGCAGATCGCGCGCGAGCCCGTGGACAACGAACAGTCGTCGTCCACAAGTACGACCGGCACGCCCTGCTGCGCGATGTCGATCGCCGTGGCGAGGCCCACCGGGCCCGCGCCGACCACGATTACCGGATAGGCCGTCTGCTCCGCGCCGCTGTGCATGTCTTGCGCGTTCTGTTCGCGGCACGGCCGGTATTCGAACGACAGTGTCTGGTAGTTGATGCTCATCTTGTGTCTCCGTCCGTCTCCGCTTTGCTCTGCTGTGCTTGCCTGCTTTTATCAGCTTCTATTCGTATGCAGATCAGGCTTGCAGTGCGTCCCACATTTCCTTGTCGCGCTGCGCAGTCCAGATGCGCGGATGCGTGATGCCGCTCGCTTCGTCGAAAGCGCGCGAGACGTCGAACGGCAAGCAATGTTCGTAAATGAACACGTGCCCGAACTTCGGATCCATTGCCTTGCGCGTGTGCGCCATCGCGGCCTTCAGATCGAGCTTCTGTGCGACCGCTTCGCGACCTTGCTGCAACAGCGTGGTGACGAAATCCTTCGTGTAATCGAGGCCCTTGTTGACGTCTTCGGGCGTGGTCAGCGTTGGGCCGCGGCCCGGCACGAGTTTCTCCGCATTGAGCGCGCGCAATGCTTCGAGCGTGGCGGGCCATTGTTCGAGTTGGGCGTCGCCGCAATAGCAGGCCGCGTCGTATTCGACGAGATCGCCGGAAAACAGCACCTTCTGCGACGGCAGCCACACCACCGTGTCGCCCTTCGTGTGG
This sequence comes from Paraburkholderia kirstenboschensis, assembly GCF_032806925.1. Taxonomy (NCBI): domain Bacteria; kingdom Pseudomonadati; phylum Pseudomonadota; class Betaproteobacteria; order Burkholderiales; family Burkholderiaceae; genus Paraburkholderia; species Paraburkholderia kirstenboschensis. The sequence continues at coordinate 1,040,783 of NZ_CP136512.1, forward strand.
CCCGCGCCAAGATGCGCGATGCGCACTTCGAGCTTGCCGAGGAACAGCGTCATTTCCTTTTCGAACACGAGCGTCGGCCACGTCAGGCCCGGCACGCTTTCGGCGCCGGCGAAAAGACGCGGGAAGCGCTCGATCTCCGACTTCATGTCCGCTTCGCCACGCTCGACAATCATCTCGTATGTGCCGCGGCTCGCAATGATTTCCTGCGCGCCTTCCTCGAAATACGCCGACGCGCCGAGCACGCGCACCGCGTGATAGTGCGAAAGCACGACATATTTGATGGGCTTGTCGGTCACGCTGCGAATCTTCGCGATGAGGTCTTGCGCCATGGCCGGCGTGGCGGTGGTATCGACGATCAGCACGCCGTCGTCGCCAATGATCACGCCCGAGTTCGGATCGCCTTCCGCCGTGTACGCGTACGCGTTCTCGGACAGTTGCGTCCACGTGACTTTCTTGACTTCCAGATCGGCCTGGGATGCGAACGCCTTTGCCATGCTTGTCTCCCTCAAAAGTTGGACGTGAGGCGAGACGGCCGGCGGCGCGCCTCGGCGCGGGCTGGCGGTATTGAAGGTTGTCTCGCCCCGTTTTTGACTCTGTGACTGCGCCGGTGAATCGGGGTGAATGCATCTTATGGCCGCGTCAGTTTATTTGTCAATAGCGAAATCTATCGCTATACGCAAATATTCCGCCCTCTGAGATGGAGGTATGAACAGCGAGGTTTGCAGCCGGGCTTCGGTTAACATGGACGCTTTTTCGGACAAACACAGGCGTGGGCAAAGCAGCGAAACCAGCCCCGAGCAAAGGCTCGGGCGGCAGCCAGACGACGGACGGCGGCAAGACGCAGCGTGGCATTCAAAGCGTTGAAGTCGGCGGCCGGGTGTTGCTCGCGCTGGCGCGGGCGCGCGCACCGTTGGCACTGTCGGACCTCTCCGCCGCCGCCGAACTCGCGCCGGGGCAGGCGCACGCGTATCTGGTCAGCTTGAGCCGCCTTGGCCTCATCAAGCGCGATGAACTCTCCGGCCGCTACGAGCCCGGTCCGTTGTCGTTGCGCCTGGGTCTGTTGCATCTGGAGAATCAACCGGCATTTCGCGCGGCCATGCCGCGCGTGGCCGCGTTGGCCGAAGCGATCGGATTCAGCGTCGCGATCTGTATTGCGGGGCCGCAGGGGCCGACCATCGTCCGCTACGAACATGCGGGATTTCCATTGCATGTAAATCTGCATGTGGGCACGGTGATGTCGCTGCCGGCCACGTCCACGGGACGCGTGTTTTGCGCCTATCTGCCGAGCGAGACGCTCGAAACGATGTGGGCAAATCAGTCGGGCCCTGCGCAAAGCACGTCCACCAAATCGAGCGAAGACGCCGCTTTTCAGGCGGTGCTGGACAAGATCCGCGCGCGCGGCCTGGAATGCAGCGTCGACGCGCCGAGTCCGGGCATCAGCAGCCTGAGCGCGCCAGTGTTCGCTCACGACGGTCGTCTGGCCTTGGCGTTGACGGTGATCGGCTCGACTGGCGCAATCGACGTGGCCGCCGATGGCCCCGTCGCTCGCGCGTTGCTCGCAGCGGCTCGCGACATCGGCGGTGAGCTTGCCGCCGGATCTTCCCTGCTTGTATCGACCGCACCGTGACCGCTCCTGCCGATACCTCTTCTTTACCGCCCGCTTCCGCTGATGCGAAGCCGCAGCGCGGCATTCAGTCGCTCGACAGCACCGGCGACCTGCTGGCCGCGCTCGTCGCGGCGGCGCGGCCGTTGACATTGCGCGATCTCGCCGCCGCAGCCGGGATGCCGCCGGCGAAAGCGTTCCCGCATCTGGTGAGTCTGCTGAAAATCGGCTTGCTGAGCCGCGATGCGTCCGGCTGTTTCGAAGCCGGGCCGCTTGCGCTGGAACTCGGTCTGATCGGCCTGCAGCGACTTTCGCCGACGCGTGAAGCCGGGCCGGAAGTGGTCGAACTGGCGGCATCGACGGCTATGAGCGTCGCAATGGCGGTGCTCGGTCCGCTTGGGCCGACCGTCGTGCGGCTGGAGGAATCGGCGCGGCCGTTGCATGTGAGCTTGCGGGTGGGCACGGTGATGTCGCTGGTGAATACGGCGATCGGCCGCGTGTTCGCCGCCTATGTGGCTGACGATGTACGTGCTGGTCTGCTCGCGCAGGATCATTTGCGGCTGGCGGGCGCGAACGCTGCCGATGCTCTTGCCGACAAGCACGGACCAAAGCTGAAGGAAGCGTACGCGCAGCGTCTTGCGCAGATTCGCGCGGGCGGCATGGACAGTGCGCTGAGCCGGCCGGTGCCCGGCATCGACACGCTGGCGGCGCCTGTGTTCGACCACACCGGCAGCATTTGCCTCGTGCTCGCGTTGATGGGGCCGAGCGGCAGCTTCGACAGCGACGCGACGGGCGAGCCCGCGCAGACGCTGTGTGCGGCGACGTTGAGGTTGTCGCGGAGGTTTGGATGGATGGGGGCGGGGTGAGCCCCTAATCCCCCGTCTGCGGCTCATGCGACGACAGCCTCGCCTTCGCATGCCGCATCTTCTCCAGCGTCTTCGGCCCCGCCTTGAGCGCGACGCCGATTGCAAGCGCGTCCATGATGCAAAGATGCACGAGCCGCGAGACGCCGGGCGTATTCGGATCGATCGGGCTCGGCACGCGCAGCAGCAGCGGTATATCCACGAGCCACGCGAGGCGCGAGCCGACATTGGTGAGCGCGATCGTCGTCGCGCCGCGCTCCTTCGCGATCTGGATGCTTTCGTTCACCTCCGTGCTGCGTCCTGAATGCGAAATGGCAAAGGCGACGTCGCCAGGTTCCATCATGCCGGCATACAGCCGCTGCAAGTGACCGTCGGTAAAAGCCGTGGCTGCGATGTCCAGACGCAAGAACCGCAACGCCGCGTCTTGCGCGACTAGCCCCGAACCCGAGCCGACGCCGAAGAAGAACACGCGTCGTGCGCTCGAAAGCGCGGCAATGGCGCTTTCGACCACCGCCGGATCCAGCGCGCCTCGCGCATGCGTAATGCCATCGACGGCGGCCTCGCCCACTTTGTCCATCAAGGTCTGCACGTCGTCGTCGCGCGCGATCGCCGCCGACGCATACGGCAACCCGCCCGCCACGCTCTGCGCCAACTGCATCTTGAAGTCGCGCAGACCATGCGCGCCAATCGCGCGGCAAAATCGCGTGACAGAAGGCTCCGACACGTCCGCGCGCTGCGCAAGTTCAGTAATGCTCGCGCGCATCGCGAAGTCGACGTCGCTCAGCACCATGTCCGCGACCTTGCGTTCGGCGGGCCGCAAATTGGCGAGTGCGCTGCGGATGTGGGGAATCAAGTTCGGTGCGGACACCCGATGTTCCTTAAGGGTTAAATGAATCCGCGTCGGTCGCAGCCTCAAACGGCAACACGCGGCTCAGACCAGTCTGCGCCCACTCTCCGTATCGAACAGGTGAATGTGAGCGGCCGGCAAGCGCAGCGTGACGCGCTCACCAGGCTCGACCTTCGAACGTTGACGTGTCGTCACACACCACGTATCGCCGCCTATCTTCCCGTACAGATGCGTTTCGGCGCCAGTCGGCTCCACGACTTCCACTTGCATCGCCGCATCGGGCGTCTGCGTCATTGTCTCGATGTGTTCGGGCCGCACGCCTAGTGTGACCTTCGCGCCGACCGTCGCCGAAGCAGGCGCGCCTTCGAGCACGATCTCGCCACCGTCCGCGAGTTTCAATGCGAGTCCCGAGCCTTGCGCGCGGTTCACGAGGACGCCTTCGGCGAAATTCATCGACGGCGAGCCGAGAAAGCTTGCGACGAAAAGATTCGCAGGGTGATCGTAGAGCTCTAGCGGACGCCCAATCTGTTCGATCCGCCCGGCGTTCATCACGACGATGCGGTCAGCCATCGTCATGGCCTCGATCTGATCGTGCGTCACGTAAATCACCGTGTTTTTCAGGCGTTGATGCAATGCCTTGATCTCCGTGCGCATTTGCACGCGCAGCTTTGCGTCGAGATTGGACAGCGGTTCGTCGAACAGAAACAGCGACGGCTCGCGCACCACCGCGCGGCCCATCGCCACACGCTGGCGTTGCCCGCCCGACAATGCGCGCGGCAAGCGGTCGAGATAGCCGCCGAGATTGAGCATCTTCGCGGCGGCCTCTATTCGCGGCTTGAAATTTGCCGGCGACTCCTTGCGAATTCGCGGGCCGAAAGCGATATTTTCATACACCGACAGATGCGGATAAAGCGCGTAGCTCTGAAACACCATCGAGATATTGCGCTGTTGCGGCGCAAGATTATTCGCGCGCGTGCCGCCGATCATCAGGTCGCCGCCGCTGATCTCCTCGAGCCCCGCGACCATCCGCATCAACGTGCTTTTGCCGCAGCCCGACGGGCCCACGAGCACGACGAACTCGCCGTCGTCGATATGAAGGTCGATGCCGTGCACGACCTGCGTGTCGCCATAGCGTTTGAAGATGCCGCTCAGTTGCACTGCTGCCATGCTTTCCTCATCGTCTTGCGGTTTCTATCAAAGCGATTCGAGCGTCAACTCTTGAGCCATCAGACGGTTGCCGGCCATCAGTCCGCCGTCGACGGGCAACGCTACACCGGTGATCACGCGGGCCATAGGCGAAGCGAGAAACAGCACCGCGTCGGCGATATCGTCAGGCGTTGCGAAATCGCGCAACGGGTACCACTTCTTCAGGTCCTCGAACACCTGCGGGTTCTTGTCGACGCGAGCCTGCCATGCCTGCGTCTTGACCGTGCCCGGACAGACGATGTTCGCGCGAATCCCGTAGCGGCCCAATTCCACGGCAAGCGCTTTTGTGTAACTGATCAGCCCCGCCTTCGCCGCGCTATACGCGGGATGCCCGAGCGCGGCCAAACCGTTCACCGAACCGATCAGCACTAGCGCTCCGCTCTTACGCTCGATCATTGACGAACGCACGGCCTCGACGGTGTGATAGGTGCCGTTCAGGTTCAGATGAATGTCGCGCTGCCAGCTCGCGGCATCGGTCGTGGCGAGCGTCAAACCTTCGGCCGCGCCCGCATTGGCCACGAGCACATCCACCGGTCCGCGTTTTTCCACGGCGGCTGCAACCGCTTGCTGCACCGCAGCCGCGTCGCCGAGATCGACCGCAATCGGGCTGACCTGCGTTTCGCCGAGTTGCTTCGTCAAGCGCTCAAGCGCCGACGCATCGATGTCGAGCGCGAGCACGGTGTCGCCCTGCTCGACGAAACGCTTGCACAACACGCTGCCGATGCCGCCGCAAGCGCCCGTCACCAACACCACACGATTCATTTTCGCCCTCGCTATTCATGCTTGCCGCGCTGATCCAAATCGTCTGTAAATTTATTACAGCATGGAAGCTGCGCCACCCTTCGTCATCCCGAATATTGGGTTTCGTACCGTATGCCGCACGCAGAATATGCCTTCTCTACAGGCATCTTATGCACAAAACCACCTTGAACGAAATATCGCAGACCCTACGTGACAACGCATTTTTAGCCGTGTAGGATTTTTTCAAACAATTCAACCACAGCGGCCGGCGACGGCAGCGGACCATCCCACCAATCGTTGATGGGACCTTGGCAAGTGCGACAGCACTAACCAGGTCGACACAGGAGAGAGAAATGTCGTTGCATGCCCGTGCTTCCCTCGCGCTCGGCAAAGTTGCCGTGGCGCTCGCGTTTGCAGGTATTGCCGTGGCGGCCCACGCCGACACGGTTCGCGTGACCGTCGCGCACTACAGCGATGCGACCGCGCCGTACTTCGAAAAGATGGCTCGCAACTTCGAGAAAGCCAATCCCGGCACGACCATCAAGATCGAGGACGTGAACTGGGACACGCTGCAACAGAAACTTCAGACGGATATTTCCGGCAACGCGAACGCCGATCTCGCGATCGTGGGCACGCGCTGGCTGCTGGACTTCGTGAAGGACGACGTGGCGGAGCCGCTCGACGGCTACATGGATGCGAGCTTCAAAGGCCGTTTCATCGGTCCGTTCCTCGCGCCGGGCGAGATCAACGGCAAGGTCTATGGCCTGCCGATTGCGGCTTCCGCACGAGCGCTCTACTACAACAAGGACCTGCTTGCGAAAGCCGGCTATCCCGACGGCCCTAAAACATGGAACGACGTAATCGAAGCGTCGAAGAAGCTGAAAGCGCAAGGCATTGCCGGCTTCGGCCTGCAGGGCAAGGAAATCGAAACGGACGTCTACTTTTACTATGCACTGTGGACGAACGGCGGTGAAGTAATCGGCAAGGACAACAAGGCGGCGTTCAACTCGCCCGCGGGCATCAAGGCAGCGACGCTGTACAAGTCGCTGATCGATCAAGGCCTGACGCAGCCTGGCGTAACCGGCTATAGCCGCGAAGACGTGCAGAACCTCTTCAAGCAAGGCCGCGTTGCAATGATGATCTCCGCACCGTTCCTCGCCAAACAGATCAAGAAGGAAGCGCCGAACCTCAAGTACGGCATCGATCCGATTCCGATGGGCACCACGCATGCCACCTACGCGGTCACGGACTCGATCGTGATGTTCAAGAACTCGAAGGTGAAGAAGTCCGCATGGAAGTTCCTCGACTATCTGTTCACGAAGGAACCGCGTGTCGAGTTCACGACCACTGAGGGCTTCCTGCCGACCACCAAGGCTGAATCGTCGGACCCGGCGTTCAACGATCCGGATACCAAAGCATTCGTCGCATTGCTGCCAACGGCCCGCTTCGCGCCGACCGTGACAGGCTGGGAAGACACCGCGAAGGCCGTGACCGACGCAATGCAGTCGATCTATCTGGGTAAAGCCAAGCCCGCTGACGCATTGAATGCGGCGGCCACGCAAGCCAACAAGTCGCTCGGTCATTGAGCGGCGCTACGCGGTGAGATTGCGGTAGTTCGCTGCACACGGGACGCGCGCCGCCGGGGCTGCAATCGCAGCCGGATCCAAAGCGCGGCGCGCATTCCGGCCGTCATGCTGGCCGTTATCGACCGTTATCGACTATTCGGCCCATTCCGTCGCGCCCGCTTCGTTGTGCGGGCGCGTCTCACGATCGAGCACGTATGAGCCGTTCCGCTTCTTCACGCCTGCAAGCGCCCTGGTTGCTGATTGCGCCGAGCCTCGTGCTGGCGCTTTTTATCATCAGCTATCCGATTTTCAACATTGTCTGGCAATCGCTGCATGAGGTGTCGCGCTTCGGCGCAATTCGCGATTTCACGGGCTTGCAGAACTTCTACACGATCTTCGGCGACCCCGCGTTTCTCGCAGCGGCGAGGCGTACGATAGTCTGGACCGTGTTCGTGGTGGGCGGCACGGTGCTGATTTCGGTGCCCGTTGCGCTCGTGCTGAATCAGGATTTCTATGGACGCGGCGTCGCGCGAACGATTGTCATGCTGCCGTGGTCCGTCTCGTTGACCATGACTGCCGTTGTGTGGCGCTGGGCCTTCAACGACGACTACGGCATGGTCAACGTCACGCTTCAGCGCCTCGGCTTGATCGGCGGGCCGATTCATTGGCTCGCGACTCCCGAACTTGCGTTTCCGGTGGAGATCGCGGTCGGCATTCTCGTATCGATTCCATTTACTGTAACGATTCTGCTCGGCGGATTGTCGTCGGTGCCCGGCGACATCTACGAAGCGGCGCGCATCGACGGCGCCAGCGCATGGCAGCAGTTCCGCAAGCTGACGCTGCCGTTGCTGCGGCCCTTCATCAACATGACCATTCTGTTGAACGTCATTTATGTGTTCAACTCATTCCCGATTATCTGGGTGATGACGCAGGGCGGACCCAATAACAGCACGCATATTCTCGTCACGTATCTGTATGAACTCGGCTTCAGGCTCGGACGTCCAGGCGAGGCCGCGGCCGTTTCGCTCATCATGCTGGTCATGCTGTTCGTTTTCTCAATGGCGTATCTGCGTTTGCAGCCCGCGAAAGAAGGAGAACCGTCATGACGCTCAGCGCAAAAGCGAAGCGCTCGCTGTGGTGCTGGCTCGCATTGTCGCCGCTCGTGGTGGTCGTGCTGTTCCCTTTCGCCGTCATGCTGTTCACCGCATTGAAGCCTGCTTCCGAGATCTTCGTGTACCCGGCGCGCTGGCTGCCGGTGCATTGGCAATGGAGCAATTTCGTCGATATGTGGAAGGCCGCGAATTTCGGCGTGGCGCTGCGCAATAGCACGGTAATCAGCCTGCTTTCGACGCTGCTCGCGCTCGCAGTGAGCCTGCCGGCGGCTTACGCATTGGCGCGGTTCCCGTTCCGCGGACGCGGAACGTATCGCCAGTTCCTGCTCGTCACGCAAATGCTGTCGCCTATTCTGCTGGTGGTCGGCCTGTTCAGGCTCGCGGCCATGATTCCTTATGGCGACGGCAATCTTGTTGATTCGAAAATCGGCGTCATCGTCTCCTATGCGGCGTTCAATATCGCATTTGCTGTCTGGATGCTGTCGTCGTATTTTCAAACGGTGCCGCGCGATCTTGAAGAATCAGCGTGGCTCGAAGGATGCGGCCGCACTAAGGCCGTTTTCAAGGTGTTTCTGCCGCTTGCCGTGCCCGCGATCGTCGTCACGGCGATCTTCACGTTTATCAACGCCTGGAATGAGTTTGCCGTTGTCTACACGTTGATCCGCTCGCCGGAGAACAAGACGCTCACCGTGCAGGTAACCGATATGGTCGCGGGCAAGTATGTGGTGGAGTGGCATCTGGTGATGGCCGCTACGCTTTGCGCGACGTTGCCGGTGTCGATCGTCTTTGCGTGGTTGCAGCGGTATCTGGTGAAAGGGCTAGCGTTGGGGGCGGTGAAGTAGATCTGACCAGACCGCGCTGACGTGCAACGCCCGCAGCAGCGCAGTAGTCATGGCGGTCGACGAGTCGGCCGCCATAAACAGCGTTATTCAGCGCCGCGAACGATCCGCAGGTCGCGTTCCACTGCATCGCCCAAAGCTGCGAGCGCCTTCTTATAGTCGTCGCGATCATACGCGGCGACCGCATCTTCATAGGACGGGAACTCGATCACCACCGTCCGCTCCTTCAGGCCTTGCTCGTGAACTTCTTCGGCGACGCCGCGCACGAGGAACTTGCCGCCTGCAGCCGCCACGGCGGGGCCCGCCAACTGACCGTAGGCGGCCAGCTTCGACGGGTCGTTGATCTTGCGATACGTGGTTACCCAATACCCCTTGCTCATTTGACGCTCCTTGTGCGTGTTGGCCATGAGTCGAGGAGCGTAACAGAGAATGCCCGACGCGCCTTTAATGCCCCGATGCGTCGCGGTCTCTCCGAAAGATGCGCAGGCGCCAACGCTCGCCTCTACAAATAGCGCCACATGTCCGCAAAAGATGGCCCAAAAAGTTGAATAGCGGCGGGTGACAAACGGCCGACTTCTCTAGAAACTCTTTCGTACGATCCACGTAATGCGTCGACGCTGGCCGCTCCTGCATGATTGCAGCCGAGTGCCTCACGGTGAGGCAATGAGTCGTCGTTTATCATGGACCTTACTCTGCCTTGGATGAAGCTTTAGTTTAGATATGACGAATACCGGCAAGACGTTGATTATCGGTCTGGTGCTAGCGGACCTGGTGGTCTGCGGCTATTTATTTTATCCGCGCGAGGACAGGAAGTCGGCGCCTCCAGCCGAGGCGGCCCTGACCGCGCCCGACACGACCGATTCGCGCTCCTACGGCGAAAGCCATGTGATTGCGGGCAGTATCGCGCGCCCTGGTTCACCGGACGCAAGCGCGAATGCGAGCGCGAAAACCAATTACGGCACGATTGTGAGTGGCGGGGATGTGCGGGCGTCCGCACCGGCGGCGCCTATGCCGACGATGCCTGCAGCCACGGCGGCACCGGCCACCACATTGTCGAACATCCCAGCGGCGGAGATGCAACCTCAGGCACAGCTCGCGCAACCCGCACAACCGCAGACGCAGACGCAGGTGCAACCTCAACCGCAACCTCAACGCTACAGCGCCAGATCCAAGGCCACGCAGCATGCGGAGGACGCACGGAGCCATGAAGATCTGCGCCACCACGGTTCGAACGACGTCGGCGCCTTGATGACGGAGTTGCTCGTCCGCGAGTCGGCGAAGCTCGATCCGTCATTGCCGCCGCCGCCCGCGTCTCCGTCGCCGCCGCCGTCGTCCGTGACGGATCGCGAGCCGATCAATCGGCGCAACTCTAATCCTGTCGCGGCTGCGATGACCGATCAGCTGGTAAAGGAGTCCGCCCGGGTGACGCCTGCTTCCGGCGCGCAGAGGCAGCCGGGCACGCAATAGGCGCGGACTGCTCAAGCGGACGGCCGCTTTGTTTGCGGCAGCAAACCCCGCTATCTGAAGGCAACAGTGGTTTTCGCGCTGCGGCATCCGAAGCCGCCGAGGTGTTCGGCGCGCATCTTCGTCAGCAACTGAGTTCGGCGGTGTTTTCGCCGGAGGCCGTGGACGCTATTCCACGACTACTCCGTCTGTCGACCTCCGGCCTGCCGTTCCCCGGACGGCGGGCCTTTTCTCGCACTGTGTTGTTCAGGCAGTCTCGTCCTCCACGATCGGTTCGCGAGCCATGAACCAGTAGAACAGTGCCGCGCATCCGGCAATGGCGCCGCCTGAGATGAAGGCAAGCGCATACGAACCGGTACGGTCCACGATGAACCCGGCGACGACCGGCGAGAACGCACCGCCGAAATAGCCGCCGAAGTTCTGGATCGAACTGACAGAAGCAATCATCGACGACGGCGCAATGTCCGCCGCCAGTGCCCACGCCGAACCGACCACGGCCGCAATGAACGCGAGTCCGACGGTGAATAAAGCGAGGGTGATGTTCAACGCGTGAGTGAACGGCAGCGCAATTGCGCACGCGGCGGCGCCCACCGCGCAGCATGCAATCAATAACCGCTTCGCGGCAATCGGCGACGCAAATCCACGATCCACCATCTTCTTCGCAAGATAGCCAACCGCGATCTCGCCGAGGGCGCCACCCGCCCAAGGAATGCCCGCATACACACCAAGCTGCGCGAACGAAATGTGGAACCGGTCGAGCAAATAGAGCGGCAAGAACACGAGGAAGATATTCCACAGCCAGATCGTGCAGAAGTAGCCGAGAATCATGCCCCACACGCTGCGTCGCGCGAACAACGACCGCCACCGCAGCTTTGAATTGACGAGCGACCGTTCATGACCGCCGCCACCCGCTTCGATGTATTCGCGCTCATCTTTCGAAAGACGCTTACTGTCCACCGGATTGCGATACAACATCAGGAACAGTAGCGCAAAGGCAATGCCGAAAGCGCCCGTCACATGAAAGAGCGAGCGCCAGCCGAACGCGACCATCAGCGCGACCAGCATGGCCGGCGCGATCGCCGGCCCCCACTTCGAAGACGAATCCCATACGCCCGTCGCAAAGCCGCGCTCTTTCGCCGGGAACCACGCGGCAGTAATCTTCGCCGAAGTCGGCCAGCACGGCGCCTCGCCGACCGCGAGCAACGCGCGCATCACGATGAGTCCGGAGATCGATCCGACCACACCGGTGAGCCACGTGGCGACGCTCCACCAGATCATCGCGAACGCGTAAGCGCGTTTCGCACCGAAGCGGTCGATCACCCAGCCCGCCGGCAATTGCATAACCGCATACGTCCATGCAAATACGCTGCCCAGCAGGCCGATCTGCGTGCGTGTCAGGCCAAGTTCCTGAATCATGCCCGGCGCTGCGATCGAAAGACTTGCGCGGTCGATGTAGTTGATAATCCCGCCGATCAGCAACCAGATGAGCACATTCCAACGGAAGTTAAAGCGAGCGGGACGCACTGCGGCGGCCGTGAGCGAAGTGGTGGGCTTGTCCAAAACGTGTCTCCGTCTAGATGGGCGTTAATGGCCATTCGTCGTTGTCGGTATGCATCGTGCGGTGCAGCGTGGCGCTGTACTTGTATGCACATACTGAATGACAAGTGTACGGATGCGAACGCAAGAGCTCCAATGTCGAAACGGTATGTGGCGATAGCGTTTTCGTTATCGTTAGGACGCTATGGCCAATGCGGCGATCGATCCGCCACGCGATCCGTGTGATCGCACGGCTGCAATGCGGCGGCGTGAATCAACGGAAGCGCGGCGCACTAAACTATCGGGCAACGCCCGCGCCCATCATCGTTCGATTTAAGTGGAGACAAAGTGAAATTCGACACGACAACCGTCCGGCTGATCCTGGCCATTGCGGAAGAAGGCAGCATCTCGCGCGCGGCCGACAAGCTGAGCCTGGCAGTCGCGGCAGCGTCGCGGCGCGTGTCGGACCTGGAAGATCAACTTGGCGCGAAGCTCTTCAGGCGCGTGCCGCACGGCGTGGACATCACCGAGTCAGGCGCGAAGTTAGTGGAGTATGTCCGGCAGATCGACAACCTGATAGACCGCATGGAAGGCGACGCGCAGGCGCTCAATCATGGTCTCGACGGACGCATCATCATCGGCGCGCCGAAAGCGGTCGTCATTCAGTTCCTCGCTCGCGAAATCGCCGCGATCCAGCGCAAGTACCCCCGCATCGCACTGAAAATCGTCGAGGAAAACAGCAAAATCGTGCAGCAACTGCTGCGCGATAAAGTGATCGACGTGGGCATCTACGAGAAGAAAAGCGGCTTTCTGGATCTGGACAAGTCCGCGTATAGAGATGATCGGCTCGTGCTGGTGTATAGCCGCGCGCATTTCGAATTCGAGCGGCAGCCCGTGGGCGTCGACGATATCCTCGACCTTCCCATCGTCAGTCTGGGCAAGGGCTCGGCGGTGCTGTCCGCAGTCGAGCGCGCATATCGCAGCCGCGGGCGGCTGTTCCCGAACAACTTCACGGTAAACGGCTTCGACACGATGCTTGCCATGGTGCGCCACGGTCTCGGCGTTGGCTTGATGCCGCCCGATGTCTTACAGAGCTTCCATCCCGAGGATTCGCTCGCTTCCGTCGAGCTCGACGCAGACTGGTCCCGGCGTAGCTACGTGTTGTCCTGCGTCGAAGGGCACGCGCAGGAGCAAACGCTGCGCAACGTCGTGGCTCAATTGCTGGCGGGCAGCGCCTAGCCGAACGACCACGGGCGACGGTTTCGCGAACCGCGAAACCAGCCATGACGGGGCGATTCTTGCGGCAGCCCTCGCACTCGGCGACAGTGGAGCTACAACACAGCCACTTATCCAGGAGGAAGCTCGACATGACGGAATCAAGGCATCTACCACTGCAAGGCATTCGCGTGCTGGACGTGAGCCAGGTCATGGCGGGCCCGTTCGCCTGCATGATGCTGGCCGACCTGGGCGCGGACGTCATCAAGGTCGAACCGCCCGAAGGCGATCAGACTCGCGGCTCGATGGGCTTCAAGATGAAGGGCCCCGACAGCATGGGGTTCCTTAACCTCAACCGCAACAAGCGCTCCGTCACACTCGACCTGAAGAGTGACGAGGGACGCGAGTTGTTTTATAAGCTTGCCAGAACGGCTGATGTCATCGTGGAGAATTACCGCCCCGGCGTCGTGCAGCGTTTGCGGATCGACTACGAGTCGATCAAGGCGATCAACCCCAAGATCGTCTACGCGAGCATTTCAGGCTTCGGGCAGAGCGGACCATGGGCGTCGCGGCCCGGCTTCGATCTGATGGCGCAGGCCATGTCCGGCGTGATGAGCGTGACCGGCTATAAAGGCGGCAAGCCTGTAAAGGCGGGCGTACCGGTGGCCGACATCGGCTGTGCGCTGTTCGCTGTGTACGGTCTTCTGTCGGCCTATATCGGTGCGCAGAAAACCGGGGAAGGCCAGCATATCGACGCGTCGCTGTTCGACTCCATCATGGCCTTCTCGATCTGGGACATGTCGGACTACTGGGGCACTGGCTTGCCGCCCACGCCGCTCGGCACGAGCAACAAGATGAGCGCGCCCTATCAGGCGGTGAAGGCACGTGACGGTTACTTCGTGATGGGCGCAACGAACCAGAAACTGTGGACAAAGCTGTGCAACGTATTGGAGCGGCCGGATCTGATCGACCATACCGATTACGCCACCGTGTCGCTGCGCCTGAAAAATCGCGAGGCGATGATCGAGGTGCTGGAGCAGGAATTCGCCAAGCGCGACAGCAGCGAATGGGTGGACGTGTTGCTCGCGGCCGGCATACCAGCAGGACCGATTCTTTCGTACCCCGAAGCATTCGGAAGCGACCACGCGCGGCATCGCAACATGTGTATGGAAATCGACCATCCGAACGAGGGCAAGGTCAAGAACATCGGCTTTCCCGTCAAGCTGCTCGGCACGCCGCCGACCGTGCGCCGCCATCCGCCGCTGCTGGGTGAACATAACGACGAGATCTTCGCGGAGATCAACGGAGCCGCGTCATGAGCGAACTGGTTAGCCTCAGCGTCGACGGTTCGGGCGCGGCGGAAATCGTGATCGACAGACCTGAGCGGCACAACGCGATGACGCTCGACATGTACGAGTCGCTCCTCGCACTCGTCGCGCAGTGTGAAGCGAACAGCGACGTGCGCTGCATCTTGTTGCGCGGCGCCGGCGGCAGATCTTTCATCTCCGGCACGGACATCGGCTATTTCACGGACTTCCGCGATGGGCGCGACGGCGTTGCGTACGAAGCGTTCGTCGAGCGCGTGATCGGCACGGTCGAGCGAATCGCGAAGCCCACCATAGCGGTGATAGACGGCTGGGCCGTGGGTGGCGGTCTGGCGCTTGCCACGGCCTGTGATTTCCGCGTATGCAGCGACGCATCGCGCTTTGGTGCTCCCATTGCGAAGACGCTGTCCAATACGCTTTCATCGCGCAACATCGCGCGGCTCCAGGCGGCGTTGGGCACGCCGCGCGTCAAAAAGATGCTGTTGCTCGCCGACTATCTGACGGCCGACGAAGCGCTGGCCTGCGGATACGTCTATCAGGTCTGCGCGCCTGGCCTGCTGCAGGAGGCAGCGCATACGCTCGCGCAACGGTTGATGGCGCTCTCGCCCGTCACGCAGAAAGCGGTGAAGGAGAGCTTGCGTCGCATCGTCGTCGAACAACGACTCGACGATGAGGACCTGATCGACGAAGTGTATGGCAGCACCGGCTTCAGGGAAGCGGTGCTTGCGTTTACATCGGGCGGTTCTAAGTCGTGAGTGCGTGGGCCGCACCTGTATTGCCGGTGTGGTCCAGAAGCACCCAGGTCCACCGCTTAATCGTAGTGCCGATGCTTATGACGCTTCTTGCCCGAACGATAATCGCGCGAGTAGTCGTCGGCATACGAGTTGGAGCGCGAGATATTGCCGCCGAGCGCGGAGCCTGCGCCGCCGCCCAACGCTGCGCCGATCAGGCCGCCGCCACGTCCGCCCATGGCGTTGCCGGCTGCGGTGCCCGCACCGCCGCCCAGCGCACCGCCGACGATGGCGCCCGTGCGCTCACGGCGGTTCGACGTCACCGCGCCGCCTGCGCCGCCGCCCACCGCGCCGCCAATCACAGCACCCGTGCTGCCGCCGACCGCGCCGCCCAATGCAGCACCCGCTACGCCACCGAGCGCGCCGCCAAGCGCATTGTTCATATCGCCGGCCATAGCCGAGAACGACGCCGCGCTCGTGAGCGCTGCAACAGCCACAATTTTCAGAATTCGCTTCGACATAAGAGGTCTTTGGTTTTTATGAGACGGCGCGAGTATAACCGGCGATCCGAAAGGCTTCTGTAACCGCCTCATCGCATACCGGTAAGACGTGTAACAAATCCTGCCGCGCCGTCTCCTGGCTCTTGCAGCCGCTTGCGCGTCAGCGCCTGCGTTTCTTTTTCAGTTCGATGGTTTCGAACAGTTCATAGTCCGCTGTAGGCGTCTGGTCCGCGCCGGGCGCGTGGTAGTAGTTCATCGTGATGGTCGTCTCGCCGCCCGGATGGCCCGGGTCATGATCGAACACGGCGATGCCGTAGCCGGTGCCGGTATCGCGTTGCGCGGACCAGATCGCATCTTCGAGCGCATCGGCGCTCGCCCGCACGAACGTGCCTGCGGTGCTGCCCGGAACCGGACGGTTAGGTCGCGTGAAAATGCGCGCTTGCGGCAGGCCAGTGCCCGCGTCGACGCCATACACGTCGAGCGGCGCGCTCGTACCGCCACCGCCGAGAATCAGGTGGATCGTGCCGTGGCTCGTATCGAATGTCGACGCCCCCGCGGAAATCGCCGACATCACCGGCTTTGGCTGCAATGTATCGACGGGACGACCGGTTGCGATATCGGTGCCCTTGTTGTGATTGCAGCCGCGCACGGGATAGCTGCGCTCGTAGTCGTGATCGTGGCCGCATAGCACGAGGTCCACGCCATAGCGGTCGAACAGCGGCAGCCAGGCTTCGCGGATGCCTTTATCGGAACCGTTGCCCGTCTTCGAAGAACTCAACGCGTCCTGATGCATCTGCACGACGATCCAGTCGACGTCGTCGTCCTGGGCCGCATGGCGGAGCGTCTTCTCGAGCCAGCGCGTTTGCTCTCCGCCGCTGTAGCCGCGCACATAGAATGACGTGCCCGGCTCGATCGGCGGATTGCCCGTGCTCGCTGCCGGCACGAGCGGTGCCGGCCCGGCCACGAACGCGGCGGCGTCCTGATAGACGACGTCGTCTGCATCGAGCGAAATGAACAGCACCGAGCTCACGCGAAAGCTGTACCAGCGCCCCTGAAAGCGCGTGTGATTGTCAGGCAACGTGTAGCGCGCGAGGTACGACGCGAACCCTTGCTCGCCGTTGTGAAACTCGATCTCGTGATTGCCGGGGCATGGCATCCACGGACGATTCGCGGCCGAACTTTGACAGTTGTTGCCGAAGTCGCGCCACACTTCGGGCTGCTGTGTCGGGTTCAGATTCGCATAACAAAGGTCGCCGTTGAGCAGGTGGAACAGCGGTTGAAAGCGCTCGACCGCCTGCACCGCGAAGCGGCTTTGCGGCGACGACAGCACCCAGCCGGTATTCGGCGTGGCGAGGTCGCCATAACTCGTCCACCGAAACGGTGCGCGGCCTCGCGGCGCCGTGCGGAAGCCGCCGCTGAAGGGCTGCGCCGCGTTGCTGTCGTTATCGGCCGTGACCTCGTATTCGTAGCTCGTATCGGGCTTGAGGTCGCGCAAGCGGGCGTGATAGTTGAATACCACTTCGCCGTTGAGGCCGTCGGTGTACGTGGTCTGCACGCCATGCACGATCCGTTTGCCCTCTCCAACCCGGCCAATGCGCAAATGCGGTTTCACGGCCGCCGCGAGCGACGCCCACGACACCGTGACTTCACTGGATGGATCGTTGCCCCAGGTCAGGTGTACCTGCTCGGGTGTGCCGTCTGGCGTGCCGCTCGCGGCGCGCGCTGTTGAGAGCGCGCTGGCGGCGCTAGCGAGACCCGATGCGCCGGCGAATTTCAGGAACCCGCGACGCGAAACGATGGAAGCGCCCTGATCGGCTGGCGAAGCCTTAGCGTTTTTTGTGTTCGACATGTCTGTGTTTTGTGGGTAGGAAGAACTGGCGTCTTTGACCATTGATCCTAGTCGCGAAACAGTGACAGTTGAATGAAAACGGCCAAACGCTAATGCCTCGGCGGCTGTGGGTTGTTGGCAGGATTCGTATCGAACTTCGAAATGCGTTCGATACCGCTTCTAATGCCGCTCGATGCGCCACTCTCACTGCATAGCGCCAATATTGCGGTCTCCATCTCATCGGCCGTCTGCTCGTCGTAGATCTGTTCGCCATTCACGTAGATCGTGAACGACCGCAGGTACTTCGCTTTCTTCTCCGGGTTTTCGATCGTCTCGCGTGTCCACTGATAAAGCGAATATTTCTCGATACCAAGCCGCTCCGCCTCGCTCACGTAGTCCGCAAATGCGTCGTACTGACAAATCACGGTCGCGTTATGCCGATGCAGAATCCTCTGAAGCGCAACCTGCGCCGCGCCGGAAGAATCGGCGCGCAAGGCGCTGGCAAGTTCTGGCGAGACGGTGAGCCGTAGCTGGAATTTGAGAGTCGAGTCCACATGTCCCCCACTGTCGGATGTAGGCGACGTATTCCGCCGCCTCATGATGCGCAGCATACGCTTACCGTTGCTGTTCGCCACGGATGCGAAAGAGACCGCTTTTTGTTTCGCTGACCCGCTTACGACAAAAACCGGTAGTGCCCGCTTAAGCCGGATTCGCCGATTGCGCGGGCAGCTTTTCGTCGATGCGCGCGATCTCGCAGCCTTGCACCGGTCTGCCGAGTAAAAAGCCTTGCGCGTGCGTGCAGCCGGAACGGCGCACGAAGTCGAGCTGCTCTTCCGTTTCGATGCCTTCGGCCGTGGTCGGCATGCCGATTTCGCGCGCCAATGCGACGATGCCTCGCACGACCGCGGCAGATTCGCGTCGATGCACCGACTCCTTGACGAACGAACTGTCGATCTTCAGCTTGTCGAATGTAAAACGCACGAGCGTCGACATGGTCGAGAAGCCAGTGCCGAAATCGTCGAGCGCAAGGCCGATACCCAATGCGCGCAACCGCGAGATATTGCGCCGGGTCACGACGTCGTCGTTCAGCAGCACCGTCTCCGTCACCTCGATGTTAAGACGCTCGGGCGGAAGCCGCGTCTTGCGAAGCACGCCCGCAACGATCGAGGCGAACGTCTCTTCACGCAATTGCACCGGCGATACATTGACCGCAACGGGAACCTTGTCGCGCCACATGACCGCTTCCTTGCAGGACTGCAATAACGCCCATTCGCCGAGCGCGAGGATGAGGCCGGTACGCTCCGCAGTCGGAATGAAAGCCGAGGGCGACAGTTCGCCGCGTGTCGGGTGCGTCCAGCGAATCAGCGCCTCGCGGCCCGTCACAAAGCCGCTGGCCACATCGACAATCGGCTGATACTCCATGCGCAGTCCGCTGAACGAACGCAGCGCTCCTTCCAGGTCGCTGCGCAGCAGGCTCAGGTTTTCGTCGGATACATGCTGCTCCGCGTCGAAAATCAGATACGCGCTCTTGCCGCTGCGCTTGACCGCGTATAACGCGCGGTCGGCGCAAATCAGCAACTGCGGGCCGGTCGAAGCGTGCTCGGGACACAGCGCGACCCCCACACTCGCGCCGATATGAACGAGCGCTTCACTCAACGCGAAGGGCCGAGCCAGCGTTTTGACGATGCTGTCCGCCAGCACGCGCACGTCGCGGGACGGGTCGGGTGCTTCTGAAATGACTACGAATTCATCGCCCGCAAGCCGTCCGACGATGTCGGTGGCAGGCAGCACTTCACGCAAGCGGACCGCGGCCTCCTGAAGAATCTGGTCGCCGGCGGCATGACCGAGACTGTCGTTGATTGCCTTGAAGCCGTCCAGGTCGATCAATAGAACAGCGAACAATGGCTCGCGATGCGACGCGCCCACCGCCGTGCGCTCCAGCAGCAAATCATTAATGCGCGCCCTGTTCGGCAAGCCCGTAAGGCTATCGTGATGCGCGAGCCTCTGACTGTTCTCCCGCGCGAGCAGCAGCGCGACCGTATCGCGATTGCTGCGAAGCGCAACGGTCAGAAAACCAGCGGCACAGAACGGCGCCTGAAACAGCAGCACGAGTTTTCCCGAGCCGGGCGATAACGCCGCGCCAACTCCCAGCAAACCGAGAATGAAGAGGATCTGCAGCATGACGAGCCGCGGCGTGGCCGCATTGCGTCCGGCCAGCCCGCCGACGACGCCGACGGCGCAAACGTTGCCAAGCAGAAAGAGCGTCGCGTCGCCGCTGATATTGCAGAGCAAATTGCCGAAGCCGAACAACGCGCTCCACAGAATACTCGCCAGCACAAACGCGGAGGTAGGCGTGGGCAAATTGCGCGCGCTACAGCGGCGACACAGCCAGATAAGCCAGAGACGCACCATGAGCAGCGCAACAACGGCGCCGGTCCAACTCGCATATAGCAGGTTTGGATACAGATAGCAGGCAGTCGCGCAGACGCTGATTTCGCAGATCGACGCAAACACGATTGACGACGTGCGCGTGAAAAGATTGGCGAGGAGCATCTGCCGGTTCTCGGCGCTCAGGTTCTGAGCGGAAGAGACGATCCACCTGAAAAATGGAGACCTTGGTTCGCTAAAAGCCATGACCTACGCATTTTTAATGGTTAGTGAATCGAACGGGCAGCGTGGGTCCCGATTATCACGTAAACATAAGTCGAAAGGTCAAATCGGCCAGGAGTCGGCGTAAATCGCCTTTCCCAATTGTTGGGCATCCCGAGAAAGCGGAAGGCTGCTGGCCGAGGCTTACGGACACCCAAATCGACAAGGTTCTCTATTTCCGCCTTTCGTAAGGTTAACCCCGATTTAAACGCAAACCAACAAAAGGGACATTCTGTTTGCTGCATGTAATCAGAGTGCAAACCAATTGATGCCCGCCGCGAAGCTCAGGCTCTGCGGACGGCGCACAGACACACAGACATATCTCGCGCCTGAAAGGAGAGCAATTTGGTCCTGGAACTGGAGCAAGTCAGTGTCGTTTCTGGCGGGCAACCGTATCTGTACGGCGTGGATTTGCGTCTCGTGCCAGGCGCCATCAATGTGTTGCTCGGCCCCACCCAGGCAGGCAAGACCACGCTAATGCGCGTCATGGCGGGACTGGACAGGCCAAGTGCGGGCCGCGTGCTCGTCGACGGTCAGGACGTGACAGGCGTCAGTGTGCGCCAGCGCAACCTTGCAATGGTCTATCAGCAGTTCATCAACTACCCGGCGATGACGGTGTTTCAGAACATCGCCTCGCCGCTCCAGTTACAGAAGACCGATCCCGCCGAAATCCGCCGACGCGTGCAGGAAGTCGCGGCCAAACTGCATATCGAGCATCTGCTGGAGCGGCGGCCGAGCGAACTGTCAGGCGGCCAGCAGCAGCGGTGCGCGCTGGCCCGTGCGCTCGTGAAGCGCACATCGCTCGTGTTGCTCGACGAACCGCTCGTCAATCTCGACTACAAGCTGCGCGAAGAATTGCGCATGGAGCTCGCCACGCTTTTCGCGGACGGCAAGACTACCGTGGTGTACGCGACCACCGAGCCGCTGGAAGCACTGCTGCTCGGCGGCTATACCGCGATCGTCGATAAAGGCCGCGTGCTGCAATTCGGTCCGACGCTCGACGTCTATAACGCGCCGGTCAACGTGGGCGCCGCAGCCGTCTTCAACGATCCGCCGATGAACATGCTCACGAGCGAAATGAACGGTAACGGCAGCGTGCGACTGCCGATCGGCATCGACGTGCCCATCCGCCGCGGCACCGCTGTGAACGGCACATGCCGCATCGGCATCCGGCCCGGGCACCTGCGTCTTGCAGCGAAGACATCGCGTGCGATCGCCGTTCCATGCCGGCTCGAACTTGCCGAATTGAGCGGCTCGGAAACCTATCTGCACCTGCACACGCTCAATGGCGGCATTGATCTCGTCGCGCAGTTGCAAGGCGTGCATCAGATCGAACTCGGCACGCAACTCGACGTATTCATCGACCCCGACGAACTGTTTGTGTTCGGCGCGGATACGAAGCTCGTATCCAGCCCGGAGGCGGCTTATGGCGCGCATTGAGTTCCAGAATCTCGCGCACGCGTATCGTCCAAAGCCGGCGACGCTCGACGACTACGCGCTGCAACCCATGAGCATGGTCTGGGAAGACGGCGGCGCTTATGCGTTGCTCGGACCGTCTGGTTGCGGCAAGACCACGTTGCTGAACATCGTGTCGGGTCTCGTCAAGCCGTCCGAGGGCAAGGTACTGTTCGACGGGCGCGATGTGACCGCGCTGGGCGCACGCGAGCGCAACATCGCTCAGGTGTTCCAGTTCCCGGTGATCTACGACACCATGAGCGTGTTCGACAACCTCGCGTTTCCGCTGCGCAACCGCAAAATGCCGGCAGCCGAAGTCAAAAAGCGCGTGCACGAAGTGGCCGAAATTCTCGACATGACGCGCGATCTGCCACATAAGGCGAGCAACCTCGCAGCGGACGCGAAGCAGAAAATTTCGCTGGGGCGCGGCCTCGTGCGCCAGGACGTCGCAGCGATCCTTTTCGACGAGCCGTTGACCGTGATCGATCCGGCCATGAAATGGATGTTGCGCCGGCAGTTGAAGAAAATCCATCAGCAGCTCAAGCTCACGCTCATCTACGTCACGCACGATCAGGTCGAGGCGCTCACCTTCGCTGACGAAGTCGTGGTAATGACAAACGGTCGCGTCGTTCAGAAGGGCGGCGCCGATGCGCTTTTTCTAAGGCCGGATCACGCGTTTGTCGGCTACTTCATCGGCAGCCCCGGCATGAATCTTTGCCCAATCGAGCTTGACGCGGACGGCGCGAGAATCGGCGCGCAGCGGCTCACTCTCGACGCCGGCACACTCGCGACGCTAAGAGACGCGCACCAGCACACAAACGGCGCGCTCACATTGGGCATTCGCCCTGAGTTCGTGCGGCTCGCCCAGGAAAGCGAAGCGGGCGCGGTCAAGGCGCAGGTGTTGCGCGCGCAACAGCTCGGCAACTATCAGCTCGTCACAGCGCAATGCGACGGCCATCTGTTCAACACGAAGCTCGATCCGCATGTTCGCGTGGTGGACGGCCCTGCCTGGCTGCGCCTCGCCGCGCCTGAAACGGTGTTCTTCTGCAACGACGAAAGAATCGACACACGCATCTCCGAAGGGGCCGCGCGATGAACAAGCCCGTCAATCAGAAAGCGTGGCTGCTGGTCGTACCCGTGTTTATCTGCGTCGCGTTTTCCGCGATCCTGCCGCTGATGACCGTGGTCAACTATTCGGTGCAGGACATCATCAGCCCGACACAGCATGTGTTCGTCGGCACCGAGTGGTTTCGCAACATCATGACCGATCCCGATCTGCGCGGCGCGCTCGGCAGGCAGATCATATTTTCCGCTTGCGTGCTGCTGTTCGAGATTCCGCTCGGCGTGGGCCTCGCGCTTGCGATGCCGGCTTCAGGTTGGCGCGCATCCGCGGCGCTCGTCATACTCGCCATGCCGCTGCTGATTCCATGGAACGTGGTCGGCACGATCTGGCAAATCTTTGGACGCCCGGATATCGGTCTGCTTGGCTATTGGCTCAATAGCCTCGGCTTCGACTACAACTACACGGCGAGCCCCACGGCCGCATGGCTCACCGTGCTGGTGATGGACATCTGGCACTGGACGCCGCTCGTCGCGTTGCTGTGCTATGCGGGCCTGCGCGCGATTCCCGATGCGTTCTATCAGGCCGCCGAAATCGACGGCGCGAGCCGCTTTGCCGTGTTCCGCTACATCGAACTACCGAAGATGCGCGGCGTGCTGATGATCGCCGTGCTGCTGCGCTTCATGGACAGCTTCATGATCTACACGGAGCCGTTCGTGTTGACCGGCGGCGGTCCTGGCGATTCGACGACGTTCCTCAGCCAGTACCTGACGCAAAAAGCGGTCGGCCAGTTCGACCTGGGCCCAGCCGCCGCATTTTCGCTGATCTATTTCCTCATCATCCTGCTGCTGTGCTTCATTCTCTATAACTGGATGAGCCGTGTAGGCAAAGGCGGCCCCGCTGCGGAAGGAGACGAACATGCAGGATAAGCGCCGCTGGATGCGCACGTTGGTGCTCGTCGTCTATATGCTGTTCGCGCTGATTCCGCTGTACTGGATGTTGTCGATCTCGTTGCGCACGAACGAAGAAACCATGTCGACGTTCGCCACGCTGCCGCAGCACGTGACGTTCGAGAACTACAAGATCATCTTCACCGATCCGTCCTGGTACTGGGGCTACATCAATTCGATCGTCTACGTGCTGATGAATACGGTGATGTCGGTGCTCGTCGCGCTGCCTGCCGCTTATGCGTTCTCACGCTACCGCTTTCTCGGCGACAAGCACATGTTCTTCTGGCTGCTCACCAACCGGATGACGCCGCCCGCCGTGTTCCTGCTGCCGTTCTTCCAGCTCTATTCGAGCGTCGGTTTGACCGATACGTACATTGCCGTTGCGCTTGCGCACATGCTGTTCAACGTGCCGCTCGCTGTGTGGATTCTCGAAGGCTTCATGTCGGGCGTATCGCGCGAAATCGACGAAACAGCGTATATCGACGGCTATACGTTCCCCGCTTTCTTCGTGAAGATCTTCCTGCCGCTGATCAAGTCGGGCGTCGGCGTCACGGCGTTCTTCTGCTTCATGTTCAGCTGGGTCGAACTGCTGCTCGCACGCACGCTGACCTCCGTGAACGCAAAGCCGATCGCGGCGGTGATGACACGCACGGTGTCGGCGGCCGGCATGGACTGGGGCGTGCTGTCAGCGGCGGGTGTGCTGACCATCGTTCCAGGTGCGCTAGTGATCTACTTCGTGCGCAACTACATCGCGAAGGGCTTTGCGATGGGGAGAGTCTGATGTTCACGTGGATGTACTGGACGCCCGAAGTGGCGCTCTTCTTCGGCTGCATTGTCGTGATGCTGGCCGGCATGACCATGTGGGAACTGCGCTCGCCGACGACTGAACGCAAGGGCTTTCTGCCCATCTCGACCACACGCGGCGACCGTCTGTTCATCGGTCTGCTCGCGGCGGCGTATGTGAACCTCGCATGGATCGGCATTAGCGCCGAAGGCTCGAACTCGTGGCCGGGATTCGCGGCCTCGGTGCTCGTTCTGCTCGCGATCATGTGGAAAGGCTAGCGAGTCGGCGCACGCAGACACGCACGCGCATACACACGCAATGAAGGCTGGCAACTCCCGGTTCCGCTGATGCCCCGAGCGGGCTCCGGCCAGATTCAAGGGGCACGAAAGACACAGGAGAAGACCATGCAACAGAGGAGACGGATCGTCGCGCTCGCAGTGGCAGGCATCGTGTCAGGTGCCCTTGCGAATCAGGCACAAGCGGGTATGCCCGAAGCGCAAAAATGGGTCGATAGCGAATTCCAACCGAGCACCCTTTCGAAACAGCAGCAGATGGACGAAATGAAGTGGTTCGTCGACACGTCTGCCAAACTGAAGTCGCAAGGCGTCAAGGAGATACACGTGGTGTCGGAAACTATCGACACGCACATCTACGAATCGAAAACACTCGCGAAAGCATTCACTGAAATCACCGGCATTCAGGTGAAGCACGACATCATCCAGGAAGGCGACGTCGTCGAAAAATTGCAGACGTCGATGCAATCCGGGCAAAGCATCTACGACGGCTGGATTTCCGACTCCGATCTGATCGGCACGCACTATCGCTACGGCGTGATCGTGCCGCTTTCCGATTACATGACGGGCGAAGGCAAGGAGTATACGAACCCGGGCCTCGATATCAAAGACTTCATCGGCACGAGTTTTACGACCGCCCCGGACAAGAAACTCTATCAACTGCCCGACCAGCAGTTCGCAAACCTTTACTGGTTCCGCGCCGACTGGTTCGCGCGCAAGGACTTGCAGGACAAGTTCAAGGCGAAGTACGGCTACGAGCTGGGCGTGCCGGTAAACTGGTCCGCGTACGAAGACATCGCCGAGTTCTTTACGAACGACGTGAAGAACATCGATGGTGAAAAAGTCTACGGTCATATGGACTACGGCAAGAAAGACCCGTCGCTCGGCTGGCGCTTCACGGACGCATGGCTTTCAATGGCGGGCGAAGCCGACAAGGGCATTCCGAACGGCATGCCGGTCGACGAATGGGGCATACGCGTGACGCCGGACGGCTGTCATCCGGTGGGCGCGTCGGTGTCGCGCGGCGGCGGCACCAACAGTCCCGCGGCGGTCTACGCGACGACCAAGTACATCGACTGGCTCAAGAAATACGCACCGCCGGAGGCGTCGGGCATGACCTTCAGCGAGGCGGGCCCGGTGCCCGCGCAAGGCAGGATCGCGCAACAGGTCTTCTGGTACACGGCGTTTACCGCGTCGATGCTCAAGCCCGGCAATGTGACGAATCCGGACGGCACGCCGAAGTGGCGCATGGCGCCGTCGCCGCACGGCGCGTACTGGAAAGACGGCATGCAAAACGGCTACCAGGACGTCGGTTCATGGACCTTCTTCAAGTCGACGCCGGCCAATCAGCGCGCCGCAGCCTGGCTGTATGCGCAGTTTGTGACGGCAAAGAGCGTGTCGCTGAAAAAGTCGATAGTCGGTCTCACGTTCATTCGCGACTCCGACATTCATAGCGACTACTTCACGAAAAACGCCGACAAGTACGGCGGTCTGATCGAGTTCTATCGCAGCCCGGCACGCGTCGCGTGGACGCCGACCGGCAATAACGTGCCCGACTATCCGAAGATGGCTCAGCTCTGGTGGAAAAACGTCGGTACGGCAGTCGCCGGCGAAAAGACGCCGCAGGCCGCAATGGATAACCTCGCGAAGGAAATGGACCAGGTTTTGTCCCGTTTGCAACGCGCCGGCATGAAGGTGTGCGCGCCGGAGCTGAATGCGCAAAGCGATCCGTCTAAGTGGTTGTCCGACCAACACGCGCCGTGGAAGAAGCTCGGCAACGAGAAGCCAAAGGGCGAGACGGTCAAGTACGAGCAGTTGCTGTCGGCGTGGAAGGCGGGCAAGGTGCGCTAAGCGCGCTGATCTGGCAATTGGCGGTTCATAAGCGGGCGGCACCACGCGTGCCGCCCTTTTTTATTTCCGCCGATGCCGCAAGCCGTATGCGCTACTCATTCGCCATGTCCACAAGCCTGGCAACCGTGTTCATGTTGCGCGCGGTTCCCGTTTTGGCGGCCGGGATTTTTAGCTTCGTATCCGCCATTCCGTTGTTGTAGTGCACATAGATTTCGCGCGTGCCGAGCGCCATTTCTTCTTCGCGCTGGCCGCTCGCGTGAGTGAGCGCGTCGGCAGGCGGCGCTGTGTCGAGAAAAATCGCGACCGTCCGGTTCGGCGCGGCGGACTTGAACGGATTAGCGGTCAGCACCTGCGCAAGTTCCTCGCTGGTTCGCACCGCGACGCCCACCGGTTTGTCCGCGTACTCCTCAAGGCGACGCTCGAGCCGGCTTTTCACCGATGCCTCGGCAAGCTTGCTGTCGAACACCACGTTGCCGCTTGCAATGTACGTCCGTACGTTGGTCAAGCCAACGGACTCGCACATAGTCCGCAATTCCGCCATGGGAAGCTTGCCGGTTCCGCCGACATTCACGGCGCGCAGAAGAGCAACGTATCGGGTCATCGAATGAGTTTTCTGATGTTGAATACAGGTCTTTACACGAGCGAGGCGGCTCGCACGATCATAAACAAACCGGCGCCGACAATCACGAACCCGAAGCCTCGCGCGATGAATTCACCGCGCGGCGCCACGCGTTCGAGCGTAATAGCGACCGTGACGGCCGCCATTGCACGCAGTTCCATCACGCCGGACACGACAAGCAACGCCGTCAAGCTTGCACAGCAGAAACAGCAATGGACGCCCAAGCGCACACCGTATTGCATCGCGGCAACCGCGCGCGTCGGCAATGCATGAAGGCGGTATGGCGCCGCCTGGCGGCAACAGCGAAGATAGTGCGCCTTCCACGCCGTGAGTTGCAACGCGCCCGCGCTGAGCACGATTACGCCGGCTACAACGGGAACAGCGCGAGAAACCGCGGGAATCTGCATCTCAAGCGCCGCTAACGTCGCGCCGAGCGCAAAGAGCGCTGCACCCAGCGCGGCCCACACAGCGAAATAGCCGACGCCGGCAAGCAGCGTCATAAGCCCTGCTCGCGCGTGCCCCGCTCTGCCAAGCGCCTCACCGTATCGCCACAACACGGGTGCGAGGGACGGCAGCATCATCGCGATCATCATGACGACCCACATGCCGACGAACGATACCGCGATGCCCGGCCACGTGTGGCCGCACATGGGCATCCACATCATCGACATGGTCCAGTCGCCGGGCATGGGCATGTCGCCCATGGTCGACATGGACACGCATGCAACGATGGTTGCCGCCGCGCTGAGTGCAAATAGCAACGCGCAGACACCGTAAAAGATAGCGCGCGAACGAGAAGCGCGCGTGCCGAACTCTCGCGTCGCGAAGTCGCCGCATTGGCTTGCGCCCCCGAAGTTCATCACGCACCTCAGCGCTTTTCGTACTCGTCGTGACGACGCCACCAGATGCCGGTCTCATTGCGGCCTTTCGGCGCGCGGTCGAGCCATTGGTACATGCCCCACAGGCCGTCCAGTCCACGCGCGTACGTGGAATACGTGTGGTAGACCGCGCCGTCTTCGAGCACGAAGGCGCTCAGTCCTGGCCGGTCGCGCGCGTAGGTGGATGCATCGGTACCGCATGTCGCTGCGAATTGCGCGACGGGCTCCGGAGCCGGTACCGCGTCCATTGCATGACGGCCGCGCTGATAGTTGTATTCGACGGTGCCCTCGCGCTGCTGCTCCTCGGTGAACGAGATGTTGAAGTCGAAGTTGAAGTCGCTGCCCGCCGACGAAGCCCACGGAAACGTCCACCCCATGCGCCGCTGGTATTCCTGCAGCTTCGCGAGCGGCGCGCGGGATATGGCCGTCAGCGCCACGTCGTGATTGGCCAGATGAATCGCGATGCCGTCGAAGCCATCCGCAATCGACGAGCAAGACGGACACCCTGCCTTGTAGTCCGGCCCGAACATGAAGTGATAGACGAGAAGCTGCGAGCGTCCTCCAAACAGGTCGGCAAGCGATGCCGTGCCCTGCCCGGTCTCGAATCGGTACGTCTTGTCGACGCGGACCCAGGGCAATTCCTGGCGTCGGCGCGCCAGTTCGTCGCTGCGTCGCGTGAGTTCTTTTTCCGCGTTGAGCAGATCGAGGCGCGCTGCCAGCCACTGCTCGCGCGTCCCGGTCGTATGTGTCGTGGTCATGGTTCTCTCCGTTCGGTTTCACTCGTCGCTCGATCGCTTTCGATACGACGTACTGGTTGGCGGTCGTGCTAGATTAGTATCGGGATTCCGGACGGTGGGAGTGACAAGTGTGGCGCGATTTCAATCAACATGGACCCGCTGATCAAGGCCGCCGCGCAGGCGCTCGCTGCCGGTGATCCGCTCGGCGCATTGAAGCGCGTCGCATTACGCGACGACGCCCCGGCGCTCGCGCTTCGCGGCATCGCGATGGCGCAACTGGGCGATTTCATCCGGGCCAAGGTGCTCGTGCGAAGCGCGGCGCGCGCGTTCGGTTCGAAGCAAGCCGTGGCACGCGCAAGATGTGTCGTGGCGGAGGCAGAGATCGCGCTGGCGTCGCGCGATCTTGCGTGGCCGGCGAAAGCGCTCGGCGCTGCGCGCGCGACGCTCGAAGCGCACGGCGACCGCGCCAATGCCGCGCATGCGGGCTATCTGGAGGTTCGCAGGCTCGTTCTGATCGGACATGTCGACGAGGCCGAGCGCATGCTCGGCGCGCTCGATTTCGCGCCTTTGCCGCCCATGCTGAGGGCGGCGCATCAGCTAATGGTGGCGGGCATCGCGCTGCGGCGTTTGCAGGCCAACAAGGCTCGCGCCGCGTTCGCACGAGCCAGGCACGCGGCGCAAGCTGCGGATATTCCCGCGCTGATTGCCGAGGTCGAAAGCGCATCGCATGCGATGAACCTGCCAGCCGCGCGCCTGATCGCACGCGGCGAACAACGGCTGCTGCTGCTTGACGAAGTTGAAGCACTGCTGATGTCGAACGCGTTCGTGGTCGACGCCTGTCGCAATGTCGTGCAGAAGTCCGGCACGGCCGTCTCGCTGGCAAGGCGCCCGGTGTTGTTCAATCTCGCGTACCAGCTTGCGGTGGCATGGCCCGCCGATGTGCCGCGCGACGCGCTGATCGCACGCGCATTCCGAACGAGACTTGCCGATGACTCGCATCGCGCGCGTCTGCGGGTGGAGATCGGCCGGCTTCGCACGATGCTCGGCACCCTGGCCGACATAAGCGCGACGCCGCGTGGCTTTGCATTGGCGCCACGCGATGGGCAGGAGGTTCGGGTACTCGCGCGGCCCGTCGAAGAGGCTCATGCGGCAATGCTCGCGCTGCTCGCGGATGGCGAGTCGTGGTCGAGTTCCGCGCTCGCGCTCGCACTCGGCGCAAGCCAGCGCACCGTGCAGCGCACACTCGATTCGCTCGCGGCCGTTGGCAAAGCCCAGTCGTTTGGTCGAGGACGGGCGCGCCGCTGGATGGCCCCGTCCGCGTCCGGATTCGCGACAACGTTGTTACTCCCCTCGCCCGTCACGCTCAATTAGGATGACAGCATGAATCGATCAAACGCCACTATCATCCGCGAATACGGTCCGTTCCCGGACGTCCAGCAAGTGGCTGGCGTCACCTACGACGGCCAGCAGGTCTGGATTGCAACGGGCAAGACGTTGAACGCATTCGATCCCGCGAGCGGCCAGACTCTGCGCGCAATCGAAATCGCCGCCGATGCGGGCACGGCCTTCGACGGCCAGCATCTCTTTCAGATTGCCGCGGGCCGCATCCACAAGATCGACCCGGCAACCGGCCGCGTGCTTTCGAGCATCCCTGCGCCGGGAGGCAATGGCGCGTCGGGACTCGCGTGGGCCGAGGGATCGTTGTGGGTCGGCGAGTATCGCGAGCGCAAAATCCATCAGGTCGATCCAGAGACCGGCGCGGTGCTTTCGAGCATCGAGTCGAACCGTTTTGTAACGGGCGTCACGTGGGTCGACGGCGAGCTTTGGCACGGCACCTGGGAAGACGATGCAAGCGAGTTGAGGCACGTCGATCCACGTACCGGCGAGGTACTGGAAAGCCTTGAGATGCCCGAGGGCGTCGGCGTGTCGGGCCTCGAGTCCGACGGCAGCGGGCAGTTCTTTTGCGGTGGCGGAAACAGCGGGAAGGTGCGCGCCGTGCGCCGTCCGGAACGCGAGACGGGAGACGTCAGCTAATTGGCGCTGCCTTGGTGCCGCGAACCGCGTGCGTTTTCACGTGGCACTACGCACTTCGCGGCGCACCGCCTGCGGCGGCAGTCCAAACCCGCGTATAAACGCCTCGCGCAAATGGCGCCGGTCGCGAAAGCCGGTCTCTTTCGCGATGACGTCGAGCGGATGACGGCTTTGCTCGATCATCAGGCGCGCGGCTTCGAGGCGCAGGCTTTCAACAGCACGCGCCGGCGATTGGCCCGTTTCGAGCGTAAACACACGGCTGAACTGACGCGGACTCAGGTTCGCCTTGCCGGCCAGTTCATCGACAGTAAGTGGCCGGCTCAGGTTCTCACGGGCGTAGTTCAACGCGCTCTGAACGCGGTCCGACTTTGGCGCGAGGTTGAGCATTTCCGAATGCTGCGATTGGCCGCCCGAGCGCCGCTGATGCATGACGAGCTTGTGCGCAACGGAGCGCGCCACCTCGGCGCCGAGATCTTTTTCGACCATCGCAAGCGCGAGATCGAGCCCGGCAGTCATGCCGGCCGACGTCCAGATCGGACCGTCGACTATATAAATGCGGTCGTCTTCCACGCGAACATCGGGAAAGCGCTTTTGCAATTCCCGTGCGTAAGCCCAGTGCGTTGTGGCGCGACGCTGCGATAACAGACCCGCCTCAGCAACCACGAAGCCGCCTGTGCAAATACCGCCGATACGCCGTGCGCGCGGCCCGGTTTTGCGTAGAAACGCGAGCACGTCTTCGGGCGCCGGCGACGCCAGCGGATCGTTGACGCCCGCGACGATCCACGTGTCCGTTTGACGGCGCGATTTAAGCGGACTCGTGCTCACGGTCATACCTAGCGACGAACGCACCTCGCCGCCCGCAGGCGAAAAATTCTCCACCTGATAGAACGGCTCGCCCACTACCATGTTCGCGTATTCGAAAACGGCTTGCGTGGCGATCGCCATGACCTGGAAGCCGTCGCTCAGCAAATATCCCACGCGGTGCATGTCAATTCTCCGTCTAAGTGTATGTCCTGAAACCTAACCATATATGTCATTTGCGCCGCCGTCAAAACGGGACAGAATTCCGTCACGCCATCAACGATTTATCGCAAAGGAGTGACATCATGACTGAAGCATACAAGGGCACCGCGCTGATTACGGGCGCATCGTCGGGCATCGGTGCAATCTACGCGGACCGCCTCGCGCGGCGTGGGTATGATCTCGTGCTCGTTGCCCGCAACCGCGAGCGCCTTGCCGCGCTGTCCAGTCGCATCACGACCGAAACACGCCGCAGCGTCGAGATACTGGACGCCGATCTCGGCGACAAAGCCGGCCTCGCGGCAGTCGAAGCGAAACTGAAACAGGACGCGAGCATTACCCTTCTGGTCAATAACGCTGGTGTCGGCACGCATACGCCGCTAGTCGACAGTGACGTCGATGCAATGCAGCGCTTGATCGACCTCAACGTCAGCGCGTTGACGCGGCTCACGTATGCGGCCGTGCCCGGCTTCGTCGCGCGAGGCAAGGGGGCGTTGATCAACATTGCGTCCGTCGTGGCTATCGCGCCGGAGGTTCTCAACGGCGTGTATGGCGGCAGCAAGGCGTTCGTGCTGGCCTTGAGCCAGTCGTTAAATCACGAACTGGCCGACAAGGGCATTCACGTGCAAGCGGTTCTGCCGGGCGCGACCGCGACCGAATTCTGGCAGACGGGTGGTCTGCCGCTGGAAAACCTCGACAAGGCAATCGTGATGTCCGCCGACGACATGGTCGACGCAGCGCTGGTCGGCTTTGATCGCGGCGAGCTGGTCACCATTCCGTCGCTGCATGCGGTCGAGAAGTGGGACGACTACGAGGCTGCGCGCCGCGCGATGTTCCCGCTGTTGTCGACCAATGCGCCGGCGCCGCGTTACAACGCGGCTTGACCGGCGACGGTGGAAACTGGCCGCGGATCGCGGCGAACCGTGGCGATTGCATTTGCGGCACGATTCGCCGGTTAGCAGCAAGTTGTATTGCATGCGGCTCCCCGAAGGCCGTCTCATCAGGCGAGAGGTCCTTCGGGCGCTTTGCGGCGCACCGCGACCGCAATGGCGCTGCCCACGATCGTTAATATGCCGGCCACCGACAGAAGCTCCAGCGTTTCGCCCCACAGTACATAGCCGAACAGCGCAGCCCAGACGATACTCGTGTAGTTGTAGGGAGCGAGCGCGCCTGCATCCGCGCGACGGAAGGCTACCGTCATCAGCATTTGCCCCGCTGTCGCGAAGACGCCGAGCGCGGCCATCACGAGGAGTGCGTCCACCGAAGGCGTGCGCCATTTGAAGAACAACGTGCAGCCCATGACCACGGTGCCCATCGCCGTGAATAAGAGAACCGTGGTGGCGGAGTCGTCGGTCGGGCGAATGCGTTTGATCTGGACGATGGAAAGCGCGCCGCAGAACGCGCTTGCCATCAGGATGCCGGGTCCCAGCCAGGACGTCTGGGCGCCGCCCGGCCGGACCACGAGCAGCACGCCCAGAAAACCGACAATCGCGGCCGCGGCGCCGCGTGGTGTCAACCGCTCGTTGAGCATCAGCGGAGCCAGCACAATGACGATCAGCGTCTCGGAATAGGCAAGCGCGACCGCTTCGCTAAGCGGCACATAAGGCAAGCCGGCGAAGAACAGAGCCGAGGCGCCGAGGAGCGCGGTCGCACGCGCGGTCTGCCCTTTGATGTCGATATTGCGCACGCGGTCGGACAGCGGCCGGCTTCCTCCGCAGCACAGCGAAATGGCGGGAAACAGGCCGAAAAGCATGCGGAAAAACGTGACCTCGTTCGCCGGATATTGAAGCGCGACAGACTTGGCCAACGCATCGACCACTGCGAAGCAGAACATCGAGGCAAGGATGGTGCCGACGCTGCCAAGCGAAAGCGAACTGCCGTGGGTGGTCGCGGAAGTCGGCATGTGAGAACGCAATCCGTATGGAGAATTGCATGATCTCACAGACCTATGGGCTGGCGCGTCACACTACGTAGTGCCGGAAAGCGCCGGCACCATGAAGGCGTCGCCGCCATTGGATAAGCCAGCACCGGCGGCAACGCGCGAGTTACACGGTGCGGCGGGCCTTGCTGCGCCGCACCGTGCGAATCAGGCGTGACGATGACCGTGTCCGCTGTCGCCCATCGAGCGCGGCTCGTCATACTCCTGCGAAATGTCCTTGTTCGTGTAGTCGCCGAGTTGCGAAGCGGCGATCAGGCTGAGCACTCCGCAAACAAACACATAGATCGCAATTGCGTAGCCGGAGTGATAGTAAGCGAAGAGCGCGGTCGCGATCAGCGGCGCAGGACCGCCCGCGATCACCGAGGCGAGTTGATAACCGAGCGATGCGCCGCTGTATCGTAGTCGCCCGGTAAACGACTCGGCGATCAATGCGGCCTGAGGGCCGTACATCATCGAGTGCGGTACTAGCGAGAGTACGATGGCCACGAAAATCAACGTCGGATTGCGCGTGTCGACCATGGCGAAATAGAGGAAACCGAACAAGCCGGCCGCGGCGGCGCCGATCATGTACATGCGGCGACGTCCAATCAGGTCTGACACATGGCCGAACAGCGGAATGGTGCCGAATTCCAGCACCGACGCCACTAGCACTGCGGTCAACAGCAGATCGCGCGACGCGCCGAGTGTCGTGACGCCATACGTGAAGACGAAGGCCGTGAAAATATAGAACGGCGCCTGCTCAGCCATGCGCGCCACGGCCGAAAGAAGAATGTCTTTCGGCTGACGGCGCAACACTTCGAGCATCGGCGTCTTTTCGATCTTGCGCTCGGCAAGAAGCTTCGCAAAGATCGGCGTCTCGAGGATGTTCAGCCTGATATAAAGTCCGATCCCGACCAGCAGGATGCTCAGGAAAAAAGGCACACGCCAGCCCCACGTGACGAAAGCGTCGCCGGAAAGCGCGCTCATGGCCAGCACGGCGAGGTTAGCGAGAAACAGCCCTGCCGGTACGCCAAATTGCGGCCACGATGCGACGAAGCCACGATGCGCGTTCGTGCGGGCCCATTCCATCGACATCAACACCGAGCCGCCCCACTCGCCACCCACGCCGACGCCTTGAATGAAGCGCAGCACGGTAAGTATGACGGCGCCCCAGATGCCGATCGACGCGTAAGTAGGAACAAATGCGACGGCGAACGTGGCGAGCCCCATCAGCAGCAGCGTGACGATCAACGTAGCCTTGCGCCCGATGCGATCGCCATAGTGCCCAAAAATGGCCGCGCCGACCGGCCTCGCTATGAAGCCGACCGCATAGATGAGAAAAGCTTGAAGTGTGCCGACCAACGGGTCCGATTGCGGGAAGTACAGCTTCGCGAAAACGAGACCTGTGACCGTGCTGTAGAGAAAGAAGTCATACCATTCGATCGTAGTACCGATCGTGCTGGCGATGACGGCGCGACGCAGCTGGCGCCGCGCGTCCTCTTCGGAGAGGGGCGCAGC
This sequence comes from Paraburkholderia kirstenboschensis, assembly GCF_032806925.1. Taxonomy (NCBI): domain Bacteria; kingdom Pseudomonadati; phylum Pseudomonadota; class Betaproteobacteria; order Burkholderiales; family Burkholderiaceae; genus Paraburkholderia; species Paraburkholderia kirstenboschensis. The sequence goes on from NZ_CP136512.1 coordinate 1,075,921, forward strand.
CCCCGGTTGAGTGGCAGTCATTTGGCATCCCCTGATAAAAGGGCGACATCTCATATTGACCGCCGGCACGCGCAGAGGTTCCGGTGACCCGCGCCTTGATCAGACATGCTTATCAAATGGCATGGCACCGCTAATGCTCAAGTGCTTTGAGCAACCGCGGAAGGTCTTGCGGCTGGACGTGGGTCAGCCCGCCGCGCGGACTATCGATGTCCGCTATAGGCGCAAGCGATAACGAAACGGTCGCGGGCAAAATGACGAGCAATAGACTTCTTCGAAGTCTTCCCCGCGCGCCATATCCCTGCACGCCGCAACCAAGCATGCCGATGACGAACATCAAAGACCAGGCTCGTACGGGGATACGGTTGATGCGAGCGCCTCCGCGTAGTCCTGTGAATTCAGCACGTCGTTCATTCCGGTGACGACCGTGGCGCCTATTGGCGTCGGCTGGTCGCGCGCCGCCTGCGTCGCGAGCCGCCATAACTCCGCCTCGACAGCAGCCCTATCCCGGCCGATTCGTGACGCTCCCCGGGATCGCGAGTCCGATAATCGTCCAGCCGCAAATGCAGACACCGCAACAGAACGGCGGGGTAGTCGACGAGTGCGGCCATGCTGTTCTCCCCATATAAACGGTACTGACTGCGTGGCAACGGTGACGAGACGCGCAAAATCCTCACACGATCCACCTCGTGTGCGTCGCAGCAAGCCACGCCGAATAACTTTCGACGACTCGCGGGCCAGTGATCCGAGACAATAAGGTTGGTTACAGCGGCGGCAACATGGCCGCTGCCAGAGTGCGGGCGGCTCGTCGTTTTACGACAAAACCGCCGCGAGTCTTGTGAACTCGCGGCGGTTTTCCGACACTCGTCAATGCAATCTATACGACGACGACTGATAGTCCAGAATCAATCAATAGTCCCACTGAACCGGCACAAAACGGAAGCCATCACCGTTCTTTGCAATGTGACCGATGGACGGGAACGCGACATGCGCTGCGGCCAGCAGGGCGCCGGTTTTAGCGGCTTCGTTGAACAGCGAAATGCGCACGTCCGCAGCCCCTTCAGGATCGTGCTCGAAGCCGTTTTGCCATTGGGGATTGTCGAAGTTGACTTCGAAAATCGCGTCGCCTACGAACGTCAGCTTCTCGCCTTTCGATGCAACATCCACAACGCAGTGCCCCGGCGTGTGGCCACCCGTTACGCGCGCCGATAGGCCCGCTGCGACTTCCACGGTCTGATCGAACTGCACGATGTTTTCGCTGTAGAGCTTCACGAACTTTGCAGCAGCCTTGCGGAGCGCGGGAGGAACTGTTTCCGGCATCACCGTCTTGCTGAAGTCCGGATTTTTCCAGAACTCCACTTCTGCGCGCGACACGTGAATGCGCACGTCCGGGCGCAGCCTGGCCTTGACACCATCGACGTTCAGGCCGCCAACGTGATCCATATGCATGTGTGTAATCATGATATCGGTGATTGCAGCCAGGTCGATGCCGGCCGATTCCAGGCGCATCACCGACCGACCGGCGCGCGAGAAGTATTCGAAACCGTCGCCTACGCCCGAGTCGACCAGGATCAGGCGTTCGCCGCTGCGCACGAGCGCGACATTCAGCGCCCAGTCGAACATGTCACGTTGCAGGAAACGGCCATCCAACCATTCGTTGCGGTCCGCTTCGCTCACGTTGGTGGACATGGTGGAGGTCGGCAGCGGCAGAACGCCGTCGCTGATCAGCACCACGTCGACGTCACCCACGCGCACGGCATAGCGGGAAGGCACGAGTTCGCCTGAACCTTCTTTGCCAAGGTTGGCGGTAACGGGCTGCATATTGCAGGTTGTTTCGCTCATCTTCAATAGTCCTGTTGATTGAGGGGGGTAAGCCGCACTGCACGGCGCGGCTCACGAGCACGACCACGAATTTCGCGCGCTTCGGTTGCTCGCCTTTCGACCGAGCGTGTGACGCATTGTAGTTAGGGGTGGCGAACGCCAGTAGCACCGCGAAAGTGTTCACCATGTTGTTCTAACGGCAACAATCGACAGTGGACAGGCGATGAGAGCAAATGCGACTGGCAGGGTTACTGAGCAGCGGCGGCATAGGGACACGCGCGGCTCTGCACCGTCTAACGCGGCCACTCGACTTCGCTCACCGTGAGGCTGAATCCCTCGTCGAGCCATCCGGTGATCCCACCGATCATTACCTTCACCGGCCGCCCCAGCAGAGCAAGCCGTATGGCACCACGTGTGGCACCGTTGCAATGGGGACCCGCGCAATACGTGACAAAAACCGTATCAGGCGGATAGTTCACCAGCTTCGACTCTACGATTTTGCCGTGTGGCAGATTGAGCGCGCCCGCCACATGGCCCTGCGCGAACAGCGCCGGACTGCGCACGTCGAGCAGCACGAATCCGGGCGTGCCGCTCGCGAGCGCGCTGGCGACATCGGAGCAATCGGTCTCGAATTGCAGCGCCGCGCGGAAGTGGGCAAGCGCGGCTGCGCTGTCGGCGGGGGGCACGGCGGTGATGGCGTTGGTAGTCGACATGTTTGAACTCTGCATAAGTCTTCGGATGAACATAGCGCCTGGCGAAGTGATCCAGGAGCCTCATTCTGGCGTCGAGTCGCGAACCGGTTAAGTGGCGTAATCGTCAATCTCCGGTAACATCACGCCATGAACAATCATCTCGTCGTCGCGCTGGCTTACGACCGGCTCTGTACTTTCGAATTCGGCTGCGTGACCGAGCTGTTCGCGCTCGAACGTCCGGAGCTCGGCGTCGACTGGTATCGTTTCGCGGTTTGCGCGAGTGAGCCCGGGCCGCTCCGCGCCGCGGGCGGCATCACGGTCGCCGCGCCCTACACGCTCAAACTGCTCGACCGCGCAGACACCATCGTGGTGCCGGGTTGGCGCGATGCGGACGAATCGCCGCCCGAGGCGCTGCTGAAGAAGCTCCGCAATGCTCACCGCCGTGGAGCGCGGCTTTGCTCGATCTGCTCCGGCGTGTTCGTGTTGGCAGCGGCCGGCTTGCTCGACGGCAAGACTGTGACGACCCACTGGCGATACGCCGCGAAACTGCAGCAGCGCTACCCGCAAGTGCGCGTGCAGCCCGATGCGCTGTATGTCGACGAAGGACAGATCATCACGTCGGCGGGGTCCGCAGCGGGGCTGGACATGCTGCTCCATCTGGTGCGACGCGATTACGGTGGAGCGGTGGCGAATCGGGTCGCACAGAGGCTCGTGGTGCCGCCTCATCGGGAGGGCGGTCAGGCGCAGTTCGTGCCGCGTCCAATGCCGCAGGACGAGGGCGGGCGCCTGGCCAGGTTGATGGACTGGGTGCGCCAGCATCCTGCTTTGCCGCACACGCTGCGCTCGCTAGCAGAACGCGCTGCAATGAGTCCGCGCACGTTGCAACGGCAATTTCATGACGCCACCGGCATGGCGCCGTACGAATGGCTTGTGCGTGAACGCGTGGCGGCGGCCCGTGAGATGCTCGAAGCACAGTCGCCGTTGCCGATTGGCCGCGTCGCCGAATTAGCTGGGTTCGGCTCGGAGGAGTCGATGCGCAGGCACTTCCGACGTATCGCGCTCACGAGTCCGGCCGCATACCGGGAGAAGTTTGGGCATGGCGCAAGGGCTCAGAAAGTCGGTTCTGGAATCGCGGGGACGGTCGCGCGGAACTCGGGTTGACGCGCAGTTTGAGTGGTCACAATGCGATGATCAGGAAAGGCAGTTGCACGCGCCGGCCCTCTGACAACGAGGTATCGAGAACGTCAACAATCCCGCGAATCGACCGCTTGTCTTGCCTATGAGGGGTTAGTCATTGCGCGGCACCATCGAAACGACAGTCGTCGACGATGAAAATACAAGGTCAGCGCCAGGAAGAAGAACTAGAAGCCTTTCAGCGCTGCGCGCACGAAGGGGACGAACCGTGAAGTAACTGGATTTTTCCGCGCGTCCGCCCACACAAGCCCCACGCGCCATTTCGCTTGCCTTCCGCTGAGGGGCAGGACGGTAGCGTTCCGGAGCAGATGTTGCGCGCGCGAGGGCACAAATGCGACGCCGACTCCTGCGGCGACAGATGCCAATACAGACTGCACATCATCGGCTTGTTGTGTCACATTAGGTACAAAGCCCTGTTCGCGACACCAGGCGTCGACTTGAGCAGCGAGTCCAGGCCCGCGCCCACGCCGCAACGCCAGGAAACCCATGTCATTCAGCTTGCCAAAATCGGCAGGAAGACGCACACGCTCCAGGCCCGGGGGTAACGCCAGGGCCAGTGTTTCGTCAATCACACGAACCGACGAAAGACCCTCGACCGACGGCATCCGCATAAAGCCCACATCTAGCTTTCCCGCCAGAATGCGGCGGGTTTGCTCATCGGAAGACAGGTCGCTCAACGCGATGGCAATGCCCGGATATTGCTGACGGAAGTCGGCAATGATCTGCGGCGCAATGGTTAGCACGGACAGGCAAATGCCGATCCGCAGATGTCCGCGCCTGCCGCTGCCTGCCTCTCGCGCACGCGCGAGAATCTCGTCCGCGTCGCCGACGAGCGCTTGTGCATCGGGCAAGAAGATTTCCCCGAACGGCGTTAGCTCCGCGCCATGACGACCCCGTTCGAACAACTTCGCGCCCAAACTCGCCTCTAGTGCGCCAACCTGTTTGCTCAACGCCGGCTGGCTCATGTGCAGAGCGTCCGCCGCCCGCCCGAAATGACGCAGTTCGACGACGGACAAAAACGTCCTTAGCAGCTTGAGTTCCATTCTTCGCGGTTATCGCATCGATCAAATCATTCATTTTACTAATCGATGGCCGAGTCGTTCAATACGGGTATATCTTCCTGTGAGCGACTACCAATGGCTTCGACAAGCTCCAAGCGTCAACCACGTGGGCCGAGCCTCGCAGATGTCGCAGTAGGCGACGACACGGGAGAACCTGATTTGGCGCGGCAGTACTCGACCAGTCAGGAACGCCGCTCTCGTCGCTCCCGCCTCGCTGACCTCGTCCCGGAAGACGATAGCCACGCCCAGGGTGGGGCGATCGCCATCACCTTCGCCGTCGTCTCTCGCAAGCGTTGGCCGCGGTGATGGAGACCACCCTACTGGCTCCGTTAGCCTCCGGGGTGAATGACCACTTTCGTCCAGCCGTGCTCGCGCACGTCGAAGTGCTTGTAGGCATCAGGCGCCTGCTCGAGTTTCAATTCGTGAGAAACAATGAACGATGGTTTCGCGCGGCCCGCGTGGATCAGATCGCGCAACTGCCGGTTGTAGGCCTTGACGTTGCACTGGCCGGTGGCGATGTGCTGGCCTTTAAACCAGCACTTGCCCCATTCGAATGCGATCATCCCCTTCTTCTCAAGTTCGTCCGCTGCGTTCGGGTCCTCCGGAACGAACACGCCGACCACCCCGATCCCGCCTGTAAACTTCACTGATGAGACCAGATTGTTCATCGTGAGGTTGGGTCGCTCCTGGCGTTCAGGAGCCGGATCGTGGCACTGATAGCCGACGCACTCGCAACCCACGTCGGCACCTCTTCCATGGGTCAGGTCCATGACCCGCTGCACCGCGTCTTCCTTTGAATAGTCGATCGCGATCGCGCCGATCGACTCCGCCAGCTTAAGCCGGTCGGGATGGCAGTCCACCACCATTACGCTGCAGGCCCCTTTGATCATCGCCGAGTACGCCGCCATCAGCCCCACCGGTCCGGCGCCGTAGATGAGCACCGCGTCGCCGGGCCGCATGCCGGCCAGTTCGGTCGCGTGCCAACCGGTCGGGAAGATGTCGGCGCACATCACGTAGTCGACCTGCTTCTGCTCCGCATCCGGCGGAAGCTTCAGGCACATGAAGTCGGCCCATGGTACCCGCAGGTATTCGGCCTGCCCGCCCGACCATGGCCCCATGTCGGCAAAGCCAAAAGCGCCGCCGGCAATGCCCGGTTGGTTTGCGCTCAGGCAAAACGCCGTCAGGCCGCGCTCGCAGTTCTTGCAATGCCCGCAACTGACATTGAACGGCAGGCACACCCAGTCCCCGCGCTTGACCCGCTCGACCGCCGGTCCTACTTCCTGGACCACGCCCAGATTCTCGTGGCCGAAGATGCGGCCCTGCTCGAAATCGGTCCGGCCCTCGTACATGTGCAGGTCGGAACCGCAGATGTTGGTAGTGGTGATCTTGACGATGGCGTCGGTCGGTCGTTCGATTTTTGGGTCCGGCACGTTTTCGACTGCGACCTGGCGCGGACCGCGATAAACAACGGCTTTCATAGTTTGCTCCTGAAAAACAGCTTTCAAAGCCTGCGCCGCATGAAGTGCCCGGCCGCCGGCGATGTGTCTGCAAGGCCCGCGGGCAATACCTGCGGGAGCTTCTCTGGTCTCTCCTTCAAACCCGCTCTGCTTTGTTGGCGGTGCCAATGCCGTTCTGACACACAGCAGCTTTCTTCCTTTCCGAAAAAGGTAAATGTTTCCTGTAGCAGTCCCAACTAAATGGACGAACTGCTAAAATTGACGTTGTCGTCCGAATCGATCGTGCCGTGCTTTGCTTACTGCGCTCGCCTCGCGTCACCCTTATGGGCCGATGCCGGACAGCGAATAGTCGACCGGTGTCGAAACAGGCAGCATGTACTGGTCCCGCCTCCGCGTCACTGCCGCGCGCGCGTCTCCTCGATGCGCCACAACTGCGTCTCAAGGCGCGGGCCGGCCTCGGGCTTGAACCAGCTCATGTCCTGGATGTGGGAGCTAGTAACGTAGATGGTCCCGTCGGATCCCTCCGAGAATGTATCGGGCCAGCGCAGCCGCTTGTCCTGTACGAGGGTGGTGATGCGATCTCCTTCGCGCACCTTGACTGCATCTTGCTCGATCGCGCTCAGATAAAGCCTCCCGCGCCTGTCGATCCAAAGACCGTCCGTCGGCTCGGTTTCGGCGACAGGCTCCGCACGAGCTTCGAGGTCCTTCTCGGACAGACGTGGGTTCTCCAAGGCATCCGTGGTGATGCGATAGAGGGTCCGGCCGGTCAGGGCTTTCCAATAGAGCGTGCGCCCATCGTGAGAAAGCGCGACGCTGTCAGCGGCGAATTCGACTCCACGTCCGTCGGACCGGCGCAACTCCTGCCCATCGGTCTTCACCACAACATCCTTTTCAGGCTGGGTGCTCGGGTGGCCGTCAAGGACGCGTCGAGCCCTGCCCGTCTGTAGATCTACAACAACGAGAGCGCCTTTGGCCCCGGCATCGGTCAGGTAAGCATGTCGTCCATCCGGCGAAAACCGCACATCGTTCAGGTAGCTGCCCTGAGGTGCGACCTTTTCGTCGAAGCGGATTACCTGCGTAACTTCCTCCGTCCACCGCGGGAAGTTGACGAAGATGCGTCCATCCGTCGAAACGGTCACTCCTGTCACCTGGTGCTCAAAGCTGGCGACCTGCTGCAGTTGCGCTGTGCCCTGAGATGGACCGGCGCGCTGCTGTGCGAAGCCTGGATGGGAGAGGAGCATCATCGCCACTGCGGCTGACGCGGCTGTGAATCTGGTCATGCTTACCTCCTCTGCGTGGCGGGCTTGCGATGGACGGCAACCTTTACGGGGCGAACGCCGCGTGCACACAGCCGTCTGTCTTCTGTTTGAACATGTCGTAGCCGCGCGGCGCGGCCCTGAGCAAGAAGCGGTGCGTGGCAAGGTAGGCGGCGTTTAGCTCGCCCTTGTGGGCGGGCGCAAGGAGCCGGGAGCCTGCCGCCCTTGCCGCAGGCCATGATGTCCTCGCGGAGCAGCGCCTGCAGCTCGGGCTCGAGATGCGTGTTGTCGCTCAGCGAGTAAAGGTCGTGCTGGCAATACCAGCATTGGTCGCAAACAATCAATGCCGGAATCGCGACACGGTCGCCGTTCGCTACGCGCTTCACTTCGGGGCCGATATCGTCGATCACGCCCATGAACTCGTGGCCGATCACGTCGCTGGGCTTCATGGTGGGAATGTAGCCGTCGATGAAGCGCAGGTCCGAGCCGCATGTCGCGGACAGGCGGACGCGCGGAATGGCGGAGTGGAGGTCGACGATCTCGCGATCCTCGACCGTGCCAACGCGCATGCCGTTCACGCCATTCCAGTAAAGTGCTCGCATGTCCTGATCGCCTTAGCGCGTGTCGGCGCGAGCAGCGGGCTGACGCCCAGTGGTCGGGATCTCACCGGTTTCGACGAGGCCCTCGAAGCGCCGCAGCGCCCCGTCGGCGGCCAAGTCCAAGGGCATGGTTCCGGGGAGTTTCAAGGACCGTGCCGGCAAGCGCGTAACGGGGCGCGTCGAAGCGAAAGTGCAGGGTGTCGACGGTGCCGCGATCCGCGGGGGCGGGGTGGAAGCGGACCGATCCCTCGTTCGGCATCGTGGCGTCGAGGAGCGAGCGCCAACTGATGCCCTCGCCGGGCCGGTCCACGGTCTTAAAGTCCCATTCGTAGGCGCGGCCGAGCGGCCCCTCGTGATGGCCGCGGCAGTGAGCGCGATGGGAATCCAACCAAGGCCTTCAATCGACCCAAGGGCCGAGGCATCCAAAGAACGGCGGCCGCGCCGCGATGTTTCGCCCCGTCGCACAGCCGCAATGCCGCTTGCCATAATCAACCCTTGCCTGGTTACTGCCCGCGACGCGGACCGGCCGTGCGACCGGTGCGCTTACAGATGTTCGTGACGCTTCGAACCCGCATTCGGGATGCGCTTGAGTCACGGAACTGCGCTATGGGTTGTATCCGGCGAACGGTCCGCGCGCTCCGCATCCCTCATCGTAGGACAGTATTGCGTGCTCCGTTCGAGCCCTTTTGCGGTCGTAACCGGTCGAGTTGGATCGGGAAGGTACATTCGTCGACAGTGACAGCAGCCATCACGACGCAAATGGCGCCTTCGATCGGGTGCCGATAAGTACCCATTGTGGCGTTGTCCAGCACCTTCATCCGCACAACTACTTGACACCTAAACTATCTAGGCCTAAATTAATCCCACCAGCAAAGTTCACAGTGGGGACCAGCATGCGCATTGTCTGTATCGGCGGCGGCCCGGCCGGGCTGTACTTCGGCCTGTTGATGAAAAGCCGCAACCCGGCGCACGAGGTCATCGTCGTGGAGCGCAACCGCCCGTACGACACATTCGGCTGGGGCGTGGTGTTCTCCGACCAGACGCTCGGCAACCTGCGCGCCGCCGACGCCCCAAGCGCCGACGCAATACTCGACGCGTTCAATCATTGGGATGACATCGAAATCCATTTCCGCGGACGCCAGGTGCGCTCGTCCGGCCACGGCTTTTGCGGCATAGGTCGCAAGCGCCTGCTGAATATCCTGCAGGCACGTTGCGAGGAACTGGGCGTTAAGCTCGTGTTCGAAACGCAGGTCACCGACGACACCGAATACCACGCCGATCTCATCGTCGCGTGCGACGGAGCGAACAGCGCAATTCGTCAAAAATACGCGTCGACCTATAAGCCCAATGTGGACATGCGCGATTGCCGCTTCGTCTGGCTCGGCACGCGAAAGCTGTTCGACGCCTTCACATTCGCGTTTGAAGAAACGGAGTTCGGCTGGTTTCAGGCGCACGCCTATCGTTTTGACGATCAAACGTCCACGTTCATTGTCGAAACGCCGGAGCGTGTGTGGCGCGCCGCCGGACTCGACGACATGAGCAAGGAAGAGAGCATTGCATTCTGCGAAAAGCTTTTCGCGAAGTATTTGGACGGCAATGCGCTATTGTCGAACGCCGCGCATTTGCGAGGCTCGTCGCAATGGATCCGTTTCCCGCGCGTCGTCAATGAAGAATGGGTGCATTGGCGCAGCAATGCCGACGGCACGCAAACGCCAGTCGTGCTAATGGGCGACGCCGCGCACACCGCGCATTTCTCAATTGGCTCAGGCACCAAGCTCGCGCTCGAAGATTCGATCGAACTCGCCAATAGCATCGGCGCGCATCCTGGCGATTTGCATGCCGCGTTAAAGCATTACACGGACGTGCGCAGCGTCGACGTATTGCGCATTCAGAACGCCGCCCGCAATTCGACCGAATGGTTCGAGCATGTGGACCGCTACACATCGTTCGAGCCGGACCAGTTCGCTTATTCGCTGCTCACGCGCTCGCAGCGCATCTCGCATGAGAACCTGCGCGAGCGCGACGCGCGCTATGTGTCCAGCTTCGAAGATTGGCTCGCACGGCGTTCAGGCGTAGAGCGCGCGCCGCAAAAACATTCCATCCCGCCAATGTTCACTCCATTCACGTTGCGCGGCGTCACGCTGAAGAACCGCGTTGTCGTTTCGCCAATGGCACAGTACTCAGCCGTCGACGGAATCGCCGGCGACTATCACCTGGTGCATCTCGGCGCACGCGCAATGGGCGGCGCCGCGCTCGTTATGACCGAGATGACATGCGTGTCGCCCGAAGCGCGCATCACGCCCGGGTGCCCCGGCATGTATGCGTCGGCGCACCTCGCCGCATGGAAGCGTATTGTCGATCTCGTGCACGGTCAGTCCAACGCCAGGATCGGCATCCAGCTCGGGCATTCCGGCGCGAAAGGATCGACGCGTGTGGCCTGGGAAGGCATCGACCAGCCGCTGGCCGAAGGCAACTGGCCGCTCGTCTCGGCATCGCCGCAGCAGTATTTGCCGGGCATCAGCCAGCATTCGCGCGAAGCGACCCACGACGAGCTCCGCGAAATAGAAGCGCAGTTCGTGCGCGCGACGCAGATGTCGGCCGAAGCGGGATTCGACTGGCTCGAATTGCACTGCGCACACGGCTATTTTCTGTCGAGCTTCCTCTCGCCGCTGACCAACCACCGCACCGACGAATACGGCGGCTCGCTGGAGAACCGTCTACGTTATCCGCTGCAGGTCTTCAAGGCGATTCGCGCAGTCTGGCCGCAGGACAAGCCAATTTCGGTGCGTATTTCAGCGAACGATTGGGTCGAAGGCGGCACCACGCCCGACGACGCCGTGCAGATCGCGCGCGCGTTCAAGCGAGCGGGCGCAGACATGATCGACGTGTCGTCGGGTCAGGTCAGCAAAGACGAAAGGCCCGTATACGGCCGCATGTTCCAGACGCCGTTCGCCGACCGCGTACGAAACGAAGCGGGCATCGCAACCATTGCCGTGGGCGCGATTTCGGAGGCGGACCACGTGAATAGCATTATCGCGGCGGGCCGCGCCGATCTGTGCGCGATCGCGCGTCCGCATCTCGCGAATCCATCGTGGACGTTGAACGAGGCCGCAAAAATAGGCTACTTCGACGTGACATGGCCGAACCAGTACACCGCCGCGAAGTCGCAACTCGAACGCAATCTGGAACGTGAACGCGCGCAGGTTGCGGCCAATGCCGGCCTCTCGGCGCAAGAGCGCGCACAGCGCGCGGAAGGAACCACGTGAACTCGATTCAATCCTCCCTCGCGGGACAACATGCCGTTGTCACCGGCGGCGGCAGCGGCATCGGCGCCGCCATTGCCGAAGCGCTGCTGCAGGCCGGCGCGCGCGTTACGCTGATGGGCCGCAATTTAGAGCGGCTAGAAGCTCAGCGTGAAAAATGCCGCGCATGGGGCGACGTTGCATGCATTACCGTCGATGTCACCCAAGAAGAGTCCGTTGCAAGAGCATTCAACGAAGCTGGCGCCGTCGACATACTCATTAACAACGCGGGCCAGGCACAAGCCGCGCCGTTCACGCATACCGACATGACGCTATGGCAGCGCATGCTCGACGTGAACCTCACCGGCGTTTTCCTCGGCACGCGCGCCGTGCTGCCGGGCATGCTCGAACGCAGACACGGGCGCATCGTCAACGTGGCGAGTACGGCGAGTCAAATTGGCTATGCGTATGTCGCCGCATATTGCGCAGCGAAGCACGGCGTGATCGGTCTCACGCGCTCGCTCGCGCTTGAAGTCGCCACAAAGGGCGTGACGGTCAACGCCGTTTGCCCCGGCTATACCGAGACCGAACTGCTGCACGCGTCGCTCCAGCAAATCACCAGCAAGACGTCGCGCACGGAAGAGCAGGCGCGCGAAAGCCTGCTTCGCTCGAATCCGCAACATCGCTTCGTGAGTCCGGAACAGGTTGCCAATGCCGTGCTGTGGCTGTGTCAACCGGGTTCCGATGCAATCACGGGGCAATCCGTTTCCATCTCCGGTGGAGAAGTAATGTGACCAGGTCAGTCAACGTCAAGAAGATTGCAGCAAACGACGCGAAGGCAGCAGAAACAAAAGCGCACCGGAAAGGCGTTGCGAAGCCCGCGGAGAACGTCGTGGATCTGGAAATGAGCACCGGGGCGGACAGTCACATGGGCTTGCGTTTGTGGCTGCGCATGCTGACCACGACGAACCTCGTGCAAGCCGAACTGCGCAAGCGTCTGCGTAACGAATTCGACACTACGTTGCCGCGTTTCGACCTGATGGCCCAACTCGAGCGTCATCCCGAAGGACTCAAGATGACGGAACTGTCCCGACGCCTGATGGTGACGGGCGGCAACGTGACCGGCATTACTGATCAGCTGGAGAAAGAAGGTTTGGTCTCGCGCGATACCGACCCCAACGATCGCCGCTCGATCAGCGTGTGCCTTACGCCCGCAGGCCGCAAAGCGTTCGACAGGATGGCGGTCGCGCATGAGCAATGGGTCGTTGAACTATTCGGCGGGCTCAGTCTCGAGGAAAAGTCGCGTACGCATCAACGGCTCGGGAAATTGAAGAAACATCTGCTGGACAGTTTGAAAGACTAACGCCCAGCGACAGGAGACACAAACATGCCACATTCAAATGCCGACGCGCTGTTGGCCGGTAATCGCCTGACGCTCGCAGGTTACGAAGCGCAGCACTTCGGCTGGTCGGTCGCGAACAAAGTCGCGACCATCACGTTGAACCGGCCGGAGCGCAAAAATCCGCTTACTTTCGAATCGTATGCCGAGCTGCGCGATCTGTTCCGCCAGCTCACGTATGCGACCGACGTGAAGGCCGTTGTGATCCACGGCGCGGGCGAAAACTTCTGCTCGGGCGGCGACGTGCACCACATCATCGCACCGCTGATCGATCTGCCGATGCCTGAACTGCTCCTCTTCACGCGCATGACAGGCGACCTTGTCAAAGCTATGCGCCATTGTCCGCAGCCGGTGATTGCAGCGATCGACGGCGTATGCGCCGGCGCGGGCGCGATTCTCGCGATGGCCTCGGACATGCGTCTCGGCACCGCACGCAGCAAGCTCGCATTTCTGTTTTCGCGCGTCGGCCTCGCGGGTTGCGATATGGGCGCGTGCTCGATCCTGCCGCGCATCATCGGTCAAGGGCGCGCCGCCGAACTGCTCTTCACGGGACGCTCCGCTAGCGGCGACGAAGGCTACGCATGGGGCTTCTATAACCGGCTTTGCGAGCCTTCTGGACTTCTCGAAGAGGCGCAACAGCTTGCGGCCGATCTCGCCGCCGGTCCGACCTTCGCGCACGGCATCACCAAGAAGATGCTGCACCAGGAATGGAGCATGAGCATCGACGAAGCGATTGAATCCGAAGCGCAGGCTCAAGCCATTTGCATGAGTACTCGCGATTTCGAGCGCGCTTATCAGGCGTTCGCCGCGAAGTCGCGCCCCGTGTTCGAGGGAGACTGAGTTGAGCGCAGAAAGAAAAGTGGATCTGCACAGTGCGCTCGCGTGGCCTTTTTTCGAGCCACGTCATCGCGAACTGGCTGCGGGTATCGAAGCATGGTGTCGCGCGAATTTATCGCACGTTGAACACGGCGATGTGGATTCCACCTGTCGTCAACTGGTGCGCGAACTCGGCACTGCCGGCTGGTTGAAATATGGCGTGGGCGGCGTGGGCTATGGCGGCCACGGCGACACGATCGACACGCGCGCCGTCTGTCTGCTGCGCGAAACGCTAGCCAGGCATTCGGGCCTCGCCGACTTCGCTCTCGCGATGCAAGGGCTCGGCTCCGGCGCGATCTCGCTCGGCGGCACGCATGAACAGAAAACGCGCTACTTGCCGCGCGTGGCGAACGGCACCGCAATTGCGGCGTTCGCGTTGTCAGAACCGGAAGCCGGATCGGACGTCGCTGCAATGTCGCTCGCAGCACGCGAAGACGGTGACGCCTATGTGCTCGACGGCGACAAGACGTGGATCTCGAACGGTGGCATTGCCGATTTTTACGTGGTCTTTGCACGCACCGGAGAAGCGCCCGGCGCACGCGGCATAAGCGCGTTCATTGTCGATGCAGATACGCCGGGACTGGAAATCGCCGAACGCATCGACGTGATTGCGCCGCATCCCCTTGCGCGCCTGCATTTCGCAGGCGCGCGCGTGCCGCGCAGCCAGATGCTCGGCGCACCCGGCGAAGGCTTCAAGCTGGCAATGCGCACGCTCGATATCTTCCGCACCTCCGTGGCGGCTGCTTCGCTCGGCTTCGCGCGACATGCAATGGCCGAGGGACTGGCACGAGCGGCATCGCGCAAAATGTTCGGCCAGACCTTGGGCGATTTTCAACTGACGCAAGCGAAGCTCGCGCAAATGGCGTTGACCATAGACAGTAGTGCGCTGCTCGTCTATCGCGCGGCATGGTTGCGCGATCAGGGCGAAAGCGTGACCCGCGAAGCAGCCATGGCCAAGTGGCACGCGAGCGAAGGCGCCCAGCAGGTGATCGACGCCGCCGTTCAACTTTACGGCGGCATGGGTGTGCAAAGCGGCGTCGCCGTCGAAATGCTGTACCGGGAGATTCGCGCACTGCGTATCTACGAAGGTGCGACGGAAGTGCAGCAATTGATCGTGGGCCGCGATCTGTTGAAAGAGCATGCGGCGGCAAGCGCTGGAGAACACGCGAAATGACCACGCACTTCGAAAGGCCCATACGTATCCGCTTTTCGCACTGCGACCCTGCGGGCATCGTATTCTTTCCGCAATATCTGGTGATGACCAATGCCCTCGTGGAGGACTGGTTCAACGAGGGTTTGCACGTCGACTATGCGCAGATGATCAGCCAGCGCCGGATCGGCCTGCCGATCGTCAAACTGGAGTGCGAGTTTTCGCGGCCCAGTCAGATGGGCGAGACAATCATGCTGACGCTAACCGTTGCCGCAATTGGCCGGCGCTCGATCACCATCGATATTCTCGGTCACTGCAACGGCGAGGCGCGGTTTCAAGCAAAGCAGGTGCTCGTCACAACCTCGCTGGAAAGCGGCCGTTCGATCGACATTCCTACCGACATCGTCAACGCACTGGCGAGATTCGCTCCACAGTCCGAATTCAGCGAGGCGCAACGCACATGAAAAAAGCTCTTCTTCCCGCCGGCTGGGTCAAGCCGCGCGGTTACGCGAACGGCGTCGCGGCAGTCGGCACGCAAGTGTTCATTGCAGGCCAGATCGGCTGGAATGAAGAGGCGCGCTTTCAGACCTCCGACTTCGCGGGCCAGGCTATTCAGGCGCTCAAGAATGTACTGGCCGTGCTGCACGAAGCGGGCGGCACGCCCGAGCATCTGGTGCGCCTCACGTGGTACGTGACTGATAAGCGCGAGTACCTCGCTTCGCTAAAGGAAATAGGCCGTGCGTTTCGCGAGTTGATCGGCGACTACGACATCGCAATGAGCGCAGTGCAAGTGGTCGCGTTGATCGAAGACAAAGCCAAGGTCGAGATCGAAGCAACCGCCGTCGTTCCGCAGTAAGGACACGCAGCCCTCGTCAACTGAAGCGCATAGAGCCGGCTTGAAACCGGGGAGACCACGATGGAACCGTCAGCACACGTCGATACTTTCGCGCGCGACAATCTTCCGCCGCAGGATCAATGGCCTGTTTTTCTGCTCGACAATCCAGATGTCGCTTATCCGGCGCGTTTCAACTGCGCGACGGAACTTCTGGACAGGACGATCGAAGCAGGTCATGGCGAGCGTACAGCTGTCTGGTCACTGGTCGACGGCGAGCCGCGTGCTACGAGCTACAACGAATTGCTTGCGATGGTCAATCGCAGCGCGCACGTGCTCGTCGATGAGATGGGTTTGCAACCGGGTAATCGCATTCTGTTGCGCGGGCCTAATACATTGCAAATGGCGGTTGCTGCACTCGCTGCGCTGAAGGTGGGCCTGGTTGCCGTGCCGACCATGCCGCTGCTGCGCGCGAAGGAGTTGAAGCAGATCATCGTAAAGGCGCAAGTGAGTGCCGCGCTGTGCGATGCGCGCCTGACCGAAGAACTCGCGCGTTGCAGCAATCCGCAGGACGAATTTTATTGTGCTGACCTGAAGCAAACGCTGCTGTTTCATGACGACGCAGTGGATTCACTCGATACGCTCGCGGTCAACAAGCCCGTCGACTTCGCCGCATGCGATACCGCAGCCGACGACGTGTGCCTGATCGCATTCACGAGCGGCACGACGGGCGCGCCGAAAGGCTGCATGCATTTTCATCGCGACGTGCTCGCCATGTGCGATCTGTTTCCGCGTCATGTCCTGAAGCCTTCGGCGAGCGACATATTCTGCGGCACGCCGCCGCTCGCCTTCACATTCGGGCTCGGCGGCTTGCTGTGTTTTCCGCTGCGCGTGGGTGCGTCGACGGTATTGATCGAGAAGCTCACTCCCGAGACGCTATTGCAGACGGTCGAGCGCTTTCACGCAACCATCATGTTCACGGCGCCGACCTTCTATCGGCAGATGGCACCGCTCGTCGCGCGTTACGATGTGTCGAGCTTGCAAAAAACCGTGTCGGCTGGCGAGGCGTTGCCCGATTCGACGCGGCGTTTGTGGCGCGACGCCACTGGCATCGACATGATCGACGGTATTGGCGGCACCGAGTTGATCCACATTTTTATTTCGGCGCAGGGTGACGAGATACGACCGCATGCAATTGGCCGCGCGGTGCCGGGCTACGTCGTGCAAGCCGTGGACGATGCAATGCAACCCGTGGCGCCCGGCACGATCGGCAAGCTCGCGGTGCGCGGGCCGACAGGTTGCCGTTATCTCGCAGACGAACGGCAATTGAAATTCGTGCGGGACGGCTGGAATTTGCCGGGCGATTCGGTCTATCTCGACGCAGACGGCTACGTTTTCTACCAGGCGCGCGCCGACGACATGATCGTCTCAGCCGGCTACAACATTTCGGGTCCCGAGGTAGAAAGCGTTTTGCTGCAACATGAAGCGGTGGCGGAATGCGGCGTAGTAGGCGTGCCGGATGAAACGCGCGGGCAAATCGTGAAGGCGTTCGTGGTGCTGAACCCCGGCTATACGCGCGACGACAATCTCGTCGCGCAACTGCAGGACTTCGTGAAGAATGCGGTGGCGCCGTATAAGTATCCGCGCGTCGTCGCTTTTGTCGATTCACTGCCGCGCACTGAAACAGGCAAACTCAAGCGCTTCGAATTGCGTACGATGGCGTAGCCTCTTCCTCGCTATTGCTCGCAAACCTCAGGAGACACATCCATGGCAGGCTCTTTCATTGAAGTCGTCGCCCAGGACGGCGGTCGTTTCAACGCCTACGTTGCGCGTCCGGTGCAAGGCTCGGGCCCGGGGCTCGTTCTGCTGCAGGAGATCTTCGGCATCAACGACACGATGAAGGCGACGGCCGACCGCTTCGCCGAGGAAGGCTACGTGGTGCTGGTGCCCGATCTGTTCTGGCGGATAAAGCCGGGCATCGAACTGGGTTACGGCGAAGCCGACATGAAGCAGGCGCTCGACTACCTGAGTCGGTTCGACACCGATCTCGCCGTCGACGACATCGCGGCCACCATTGCCGCATTGCGCGCGATGCCCGAGCAGGCCGGCAAGGTCGGAGCGGTTGGGTACTGCCTGGGCGGCAAGCTCGCATTCCTGAGCGCGGCGCGCACCGATGTCGATTGTGCAGTGAGCTACTACGGCGTGGGCCTCGATGCATATCTGGACGAAGTGCCGGCCGTGCGCTGTCCTATGGTGTTCCATTTCCCCGAAAACGACGCGCTCTGTCCGCCCGAAACGCGCGAACGAATCAGCGCTGCATTGCGCACACGCCCGCAAATCGAGCAATATGTGTACCCCGGTTGCGATCATGCGTTTGCGGCGCCCGCGCGTCCGCAATACGACAAGCCCGCCGCGATGATGGCGTATTCGCGAACGCTTGCGCTGCTGCGCAAAGTGCTGGGACCGGTCTACGATCTGAACGCGCTGTGGGAGGCGCATTGCTATCACGAGTTCGCCACGCGCGACGTGGGATCGGTCATGCCGACAATGGTCGCGCAGCCTTACGTCAATCACGTGCCGACCATGACAGGCGGTGTCGGCCACGACAACCTCAAGCGGTTCTATACACATCACTTCGTCAACTCGAATCCAGCTGATACAAAGCTGATTCCGATTTCGCGGACCATCGGCGCAGACCGTATCGTCGACGAATTCATTTTCAGCTGCACGCATAGTTGCGAAATTGACTGGCTGTTGCCAGGCGTTGCGCCAACGGGAAAATATTTCGAGGTGCCGATGCTCGCGGTCGTGTGCTTCCGCGGCGACAAGCTTTATAACGAGCACATCTATTGGGATCAGGCTAGCGTGCTCGTCCAGGTGGGGTTGCTCGATCCCAAGGGACTGCCGGTGGCCGGCATTGAAAGCGCACGCAAATTGCTGGACGAAACGTTGCCGTCGAATGAATTGATGGGAAGCAAGTCGCGAGTGTGACCAGGTTGGCATGCTGCTAGAGGCCTGTCTCTGCGCAATATCCTTATGATGTGACGTTCCATTGGCCACAACCTATCGACCCATGCTGACCGTCCATCATTTGAATAACTCCCGCTCGCAACGCGTCTTGTGGCTGCTCGAAGAACTCGGCGTGCCGTACGAGGTGAAGCGTTACGAGCGCGATCACAAAACCATGCTCGCGCCGCCCGAGTTGCGCGCGGTGCATCCGCTCGGCAAGTCGCCGGTTATTACCGATGATGGGCTGACCATTGCCGAGTCGGGCGCGATTATCGAATATCTGGTCGGCAGTTGAAGCTGCATCTTGGGTACATCGAGGAGGAATTGAGTAAGAGCGCCTGGTTTGCGGGTGATGAGTTTTCTGCCGCGGATGTGCAGATGAGTTTTCCGCTCGAAGTGGCGACAGCGCGGGGCGGGATGCAACTGCCTGCGGTGACCGCGTTTCCGGAGAGGATTCATGCGCGCGCGGCGTATCGGCGGGCGTTGGAGAGGGGTGGGGAGTATGGGATTGTGGGTGGGGGTGAGGGACGCTCCGGATCAGGCTAGCCAAGCGTGATGAGAAGCAAAAAGGGCAGACAACCTGTCCGCCCTTTTTACTTATGGCTCCGAGTCACTTTCTTATGAATTGTTGCCTGGAGGACTTGGCGGGCTGCCGGTCGGGTCTTGCGTAACCCTCATGTATTGCTTAATGCCCGGTTGACCCAAAGCGATGAGGTTGAGCATGGCGACTCCAAGCCGTCGAGCGAACTCGTCGTCAATCGTTGAGTCGCCTTCATCCCAAACAGGCAGCTCCATTCTTTCAGCCAACAGCGGAGCGAGCTTTGCAACTTCTACGGTACGTACGACCAACTGTTTAAGATCGCTCGTGTAGCTTAAGACTACATCATACGGTTGATGTTTCGCCATCAAGATCCTCGGCATGTTTGGCATCTCTGGGGTGCTCGCACCCACCACAGCGCGAGGCGCATGACATCGAGCATTGGCTTGTAAATTGCCGTGCACATAGGGGGAGGGCCAAGTTGTTCTTGGCCCCTCCCAGTCCGCGTGGTTTCAAGTCATCCTATTCGCGGCTACTTGCGGCTATTCGATTGGATCTTTGGTAATGTTCATGTATTGCTCGATAGCGGGTTGACCAAGTGCGATCAGGGCCAGCATTGCCGCACCGAGCCGTCGCGCGAATGCATCGTCAAGGTTAAATTTGTGCTCGTCGAGCAGAACAGGAATCTCGAGCGCGCCTGCGACGACAGACGTTAGTTTGGCTCGATCAATGGCCTGTAAGGAGAACTCTTGACGGTCTTCGAGGTAGGTCAGAACTACAGAATATGGTGGATGGTTAGCCATTAATAACCTCTACATTCTTGATAGATTTGAAATGCCTTTTGCTTGCACAGAGCGATGGCTCGCGCTCCTCCCATGTACGGCGCTATCGCATTGCACATTGACATGTGAGCATCATACTGCGCGAAGCACTCGCTTTCATGAGCTTCTCTCCCACTACATTTAACCATCCCCCCGCCGTCGCCTCCGGCCGCGAACAGCGCACTATAAAGCGCCGACCGCTTTGCAGGAGCCGACAAGTCCGGCACTAGGCTTGGATAAGGAACCTGCGATTGATCGTTCAGCATCAGCTCTGAGGCCTCGCTCCACTCAGGCAGCGTCGCGCTCAACTCATCGCCGAAAAGCTTGCCCGCGAGCTTGGCTTTCCACGTCATGTAGCATTCGACGCAGAGCGGTGGAATAGATGTGTTCGATCCAGACCTGAGTCCGGTGACATTTGCAGGCGGCGAAATCGGATCATTACCTAGCTCCCAGTTGGTGAGCCAGACATCGATTTCGGCATCGCTGATGGTCTGCGGAAAACCTCCGTTCGTTGAAACTATCGCCGTACGCTTCGATACGCTGCCGTCCGGACCGTAACCATACTGAACCGCCAGATAGCGCGTCTGCTGGCCGTTGGCGGCGCTCGGTTTCTCGTTGTATTCGAAAGAGATACGCGCCCGCGCACGTCGTAGCTGATGCCTGCCTGACCGCTATTTCCTGCAATCTGCGCCGCGCGATTCGAGGCGTCACGAGCCAGCGTTCGCATTTGCCAACCCGAGACAGCGTCGCGCGTCGTCGCGATGTTTCCTCGTATGTCGTATGTGTAACTCCAATCTTCAAGCGTCTTGCCGTCCTGCATGACTGTGGCCGACAGAAGCCGGCCGGCGCCGTCGTAACGTGCACCGACCGTCAACTGGCTGCCTGTCCCAACGGCCTGCATTCCCTGCTCGCCCGTCAGATCGGTTGTTTGAGTTTCGGCGTAACCGGTGACGTTGCCGCTCGAATCGTAGACAAAAGCCCGGACCTTACCCGGCGTAGCCACGACGTGGGGATGCAACGAAGTGCCATCGTTGTACTCAATGGTCGTCACGGTCTTTTTTCCACCGATCGTCGCGACCGCCCGGGTGGGCCGGTTCGCACTATCCCATGTGTACTGGACATCGCCATCAGGCGTCTGTCTCTGCTTCAGATTGCCGGCCGCGTCCCAGTTGCGCGTTACCATCCCGCCTGGCGTGGCGATTGAACGAGGACGCAAGCTATCGAGGACATCGAATGCGTAAGTGCTTACGCCGTACATGTCAGTAAGCGTCGCGCTGCCGCGACCGTAGCTGAACGTCGTATTGCGCGTCGTATCGGGATGTGTGACGGAGATCGCGCGTCCGCTGTCGTCATAGGTCCACGTTGCGGTTCGAGACCCCGATTCGTCCTTGATTCCAGTCAAAGCGTTGGGGAAGCGCGCATCTTCGTACAGGTACTGATGAACATAACCGTCCGGTTGCGTCACCGAAGCAAGATTTCCTTTGGCATCGTACGAATACCTCGTGGTTTGACCGGACGGACGTACCATGCTCGTTATGCGGTCGCTACTGTCGTAAGTCAGAGAGATTGTCATTGACGACTGCGCCGTGTTATCGACGGGCCATTGACCCACCGAGTCCACCCGCTGCCTATCGTCGTACGCAAGCTTGCGAATAATGCCCGTCCGCGTACGCTCGAATTCGAACCTGCCCGTGGTATCCGAGTAACCTTCGGTGACACCGAGTAGTTCGTCTTTCAATCTGAAGTAGCCGTCACCAGCTTTCGTCAGCGAAAGCGCCCTATTTCCTTCTGTCGTCCACGCTCCATTGCTCCAATCGAACGTCACTGGTTGCTGGTTACCACGATAGGCAACTATGTGGGGTACGCTTGCCTTCGCCCCGGCCAGATCAATCCTCCGCTGCCAGTTGTTGACCCAGTTGCGCCCCATCATGCTCTGCGCGGTGTCAAACGGCTTCGAAAGGTAGGTGCGCCTAAACACGAGAGGGGAAACATCGCCGCTAGCAAAGTCGGCTTCCGAAAGCGTGACATTGCCCTTTGCTGGCAGCACGGGATCTCCCACAGGACAGGAATCGTCCGGCTGCGGGGGAACCGGCACACCGCCGCAATAGTCTGCGATCCAGTTCGATGCATTGGGGCAGTTGTAGTAATTCATTGCGTTGTACGGATCATCGTTGCCGTTAGACATGGGTGCTGTGCCTGCCACCTGTATGGCGCAAGTCGGCGTTCCAGGAATACCCAACGACTTCTGATAGACCTGCATGCACTGCATGTAAGTGGCGGCGTTGACGTAAGTACCGAACATCAACAAATAAGACATGGCGATAAAGCGGACACGTCGATCCACCAATGCGCCTATACGTTTCCACGCGCTCACGTTTCTCCTTTTAATTGCTAGTTATGGCCGGCGTCGGCGTAGCAACTGTTAAGGAGATTTGAATATCTTTACATGCGACAACTCTTAAAACTACGGTCAGCTTGCACTCGATTGAAATCAGCCCGCCATTCGTCCCTTCTCTGCGTGAGAAGTTGCCTGCGTACCTGTCGTGATTCCCGGCAACGTTAGGAAAATTGCAGAATCGGCGACTTGCGTCTGAGTCCGTCTCGAGGCAGCTTGGACGTCAAAGAAAGTCCACCCGCCCAGGAATTCGTAGTTGTGACGCAAAACTCGCGAGTGCTAGACTGAAAAAACCCTCGCCCTCGACAACTTGCCAATAGCTTGATCAACCTCGCGTTGATCAACATCGCGCCGGGCGGCGAGCCCGTCCGGCATCGCATTGAAACGGCCTACCTATGCTCGAAGCCGCCGGCAATCTCCATCGACCGCGGCACAGGAGCCCTCGCATGACCCATTTCATTCACGGCAACAAACGCTGGCTCGCGCTGATCGTGCTGTGCCTCGGTGTGCTCATGATCGTGCTGGATACGACCATCGTGAACGTCGCTTTGCCGTCTATCGCTGCGGATCTGGGCTTTACGGAAACGTCGCTCGTGTGGGTCGTCAACGCGTACATGCTGACCTTCGGCGGCTGTCTGCTGTTGGGCGGACGGCTCGGCGATCTGTACGGTCATCGCAGGCTGTTTCTCGGCGGCATCACGCTGTTCACCGTGGCATCGCTCGCGTGCGGCCTCGCGAACTCGCGGATTTTGCTCGTGTGCGCGCGCGCCGTTCAGGGTTTGGGCGGCGCTATCGTGTCCGCCGTGTCGCTGTCGCTCATCATGAATCTGTTCACCGAGCCCGGCGAACGGGCGAAAGCGATGGGCGTCTATGGCTTCGTCTGCGCGGGCGGCGGCAGCATCGGCGTGCTGCTCGGCGGTCTGTTGACCAACTTGCTCAGCTGGCATTGGATTTTTCTCGTCAATCTGCCGATTGGCATTGCCGTGTACGCGCTGTGCGTCGCGCTGCTGCCTTCCGCACGGGGTCATGCGCACGGCGGACGGCTCGACGTGGCCGGCGCGGTGACGGTCACCGTTTCGCTGATGCTCGCCGTGTATGCCGTGGTCAACGGCAATGAAGGCGGCTGGACTTCGGGTCAAACGCTCGGCTTGTTGCTCGTCGCGCTTGCGTTGCTTGCGGCGTTTCTGATCATCGAATCACGCGTTCAGCATCCGCTGATGCCGCTCGGCCTGTTCCGTCTGCGTAACGTGGCCACGGCGAATGTCGTCGGCGTACTGTGGGCAGCCGCGATGTTCGCGTGGTTCTTTATTTCCGCACTGTATTTGCAGCGCGTGCTGGGCTATCGACCGCTTCAAGTCGGGCTCGCGTTTTTGCCGGCCAACCTCATCATGGCGTTCTTCTCGCTGGGTCTGTCGGCGCGTGTGGTCATGCGCTTCGGCCTGCGTATTCCGCTCACGGCGGGGCTGCTTGTTGCCGCGTGCGGCCTCGCGCTGTTCGCGCGCGCGCCCGTGGGTGGCAGCTTCGTGCTCGATGTGCTGCCGGGCATGATGCTGCTCGGCTTCGGCGCGGGCATCGCCTTCAATCCGATGCTGCTCGCCGCAATGAGCGACGTCGATCCCGCCGACTCGGGGCTTGCGTCGGGCATCGTCAATACGTCGTTCATGATGGGCGGCGCACTGGGCCTCGCGGTGCTCGCGAGTCTCGCGGCCGCGCGCAGCGGCGAGATGCTGGCGACACGAAACGTGCTCGCCGCGCTCAACAGCGGCTATCACGTGGCGTTTGCCTTCGGCGCGATTTTCGCGGCGGCGGCGGGCGTGATTGGCGGCTTGCTGCTGCGTGCTGGACGGCCGGGCGGTGCAGATGCCGCTACTCATGCCGATGTGGACGATGGGCACGGTTTATCCTCGGCTGAGCGTCCTCGCTCTACGGGCAATGCGGCCGCTGCGGAAAACGTCTGAGCATCGCGCAGGGCGCTGGCTGAGCGCATGAGTCAGCTGTGTTGCTTGCGTCGATTGAAAAACAGCAAGCACGATCAAACGCGGCTACGCGCGGCTGGCTAAGCTGGCTTCGTGCTCACATGAGAGTCGCTATGAATCCGGTTGGAAAAGCGCTGTGGTTTATCGAGAGCCACTTTGCCGACGAACTCACGCTCGACGACATCGCCAACTGTGCATGCGTGTCGCGGTTTCACCTCGCCCGTGCTTTTGAGGCGGCGACCGGCGTACCGGTCATGCGCTACGTGCGAGCGCGTCGCTTGAGCGAAGCTGCGCGACGGCTCGCTAATGGTGCGCCGGACATACTGACGGTTGCCATCGACACCGGTTACGGCTCTCATGAAGCATTCACTCGCGCCTTTCGCGAGCAATTCGGACTCACGCCCGAAGCGCTGCGCTCGCGTGGCGATTCGGACAATCTCGTCATCGTGGAGCCGATCAAAATGGATGAAACTCTTCTCACGAATCTGGAGCCACCGCGCTTTGAGGACGGCAAGTCGTTTCTCGTCGCCGGTTTGAGCGCGCGCTATACATGCGAGAGCTCGGCCGCGATTCCATCGCAGTGGCAGCGCTTTAATCAGTACTTCGGCAAAGTGCCTGGCCAGGTGGGCGACGTGGCGTATGGCGTCTGCTACAACGCCGATGACGCCGGCAACATGGACTACCTGTGCGGCGTCGAAGTCAGCGATTTCTCAGCGTTGCCCGACCAGTTCAGTCGCTTGCGCATTGCTGCGCACAGGTATGCGGTGTTCAGTCATCGCGAGCATGTGTCGACGGTGCGGCGCACCTGGAACACGATCTGGAACAAGTGGCTGCCGGCGTCGGGACACCTTCCCGCCGATGCGCCGAACTTCGAGCGCTATGACGAGAAATTTGATCCGGTTAGTGGCATGGGCGGGTTTGAGATATGGTTGCCTTTGCAAAGGTGACTGGGACTGACCGGAAATGCCGAACCGAGGACGCCAGGCAAGATGACAAACATCGACGTTTCAACCATTGGGTTCACAAACAAGACTGCGGAGAAGTTCTTCAGCTTGCTTCGCGGGGCTGGTGTGCGAACACTTCTTGACGTCCGCCTGAACAATACATCTCAGCTGGCAGGCTTTGCAAAGAAGGCGGATTTGAAATTCTTTCTGTTTGAGCTGCTTGGCGCTGAATTTGTGGAGCTACGAGACCTGGCTCCAGAGAAAGGAACACTGAGGCGGTATCAGGACAAAGAGATGACGTGGGCCAGTTACGCTGACGCATATACAGAGTTAATCGCCAAACGGCGTGTGGAAAGCAATCTGGACATTGCGCTGTTCGATCACGGATGCTTGCTATGCAGTGAGGACAAACCCCACCAGTGCCACCGCCGCCTCGCAGTTGAGTACCTGAACTCGCGATGGGACAACAGGCTGAAGGTCTCTCATCTTTACTGAAGCGGAGTGATGAATTGCTCGTTGATTGGCTTTGGCATGCCGCGCGAATACGCGCCACGTCTCTGTGACGAATGGTGACAGATCGACGTGGAAGAACGCTAGGCCTGTCCCTGCTATGCTTCCTGTTGAAAGTTTAACGGGGCCTCAGGCGATCCAATACGCCATGTCCTCGCCAAGCGCCAATCGGCATGCATCCAACGCAACAACAGACGCGACCTTGACCATCCACATCCGCCCCGCCACCGCCGCCCCGCTCATCCTCAACTTCATCACCGGACTCGCGACTTGGCTCGGCAAAAAAGGCCTCTTACATGCGAGCCGACGGTCAGATCAGCGTGGGAACAATCTTCGTGGTGCATTGATGCTTCGTGAACTGACCGAGAATGAAAAGACCTTCATCAAGCTTATTGCCGCTCGGCTCTCGCGAGCGGAAACCATAAAACTTCTTTCCGACCTGGCGAACGCTCACGCGGAGCCGCAGCTTGAGGACGAGTCTCTGATCCTGTTTCACATCGACGGCTACGAACGGCCCCCTTATATCGGCCAGCACACTTTCCCATTTGAGGGAAGGCTGGCTGATGCGGACGGCGAACCTGTCTGCGTCTTGCTGTTTGCGGACCCGGCGAACCGGCTCTTGGAACTTGAGTTCATCCGTTGGGCGGACGGCGAATTGCAGGGCCCAAACTGGACCACATTGCAAATAGTCGAAAAGCCTTCACCGGTTAACGGGTAGCCGCGAGCCTCCGACGAAGGCGCACATTGCCCCTTCCTCGGAGCCCACTGAGCGAAATTGCTTCGCCAGGCTGTTTGTAAGATGTAGGGGGTAATTGGTAAGACTGGGCATAGGTCACGACGCGCTCAATCCGCGGCCTACGCATCCCGGGTAAACTTCAACTTTCTGACCCAGACAGCCGCATCCGCGCACCCACCCTTGACCATCCACATCCGCCCCGCCGTCTCAGCCGACGCCCCGCTCATCCTCAACTTCATCACCGAACTCGCGGTGTACGAAAAGGCCGAGCACGAAGTCGTCGCCACAGTGCAAGACGTCGAAGCAAGCCTCTTCTCCCCCGCATCGACAGCCACGGCGCTCATCTGCGAAATGAACGGCGAGCCCATCGGCTTTTGCGTCTATTTCTTTTCCTACTCGACGTGGCTCGGCAAGAAAGGCCTGTATCTGGAAGACCTGTACGTATCGCCGAAATCGCGTGGCAGCGGCGCCGGCAAACAGATGCTGCGCCACCTCGCGCGCATCGCATGCGAGACCGGCTGTGGCCGCTTTGAATGGAGCGTGCTCGACTGGAATGCGCCCGCAATCGGCTTCTATGAATCGATCGGCGCGAGCGCGCAAAGCGAATGGGTTCGTTACCGGCTCGCGGGCGACGCACTCAGAGCATTTGCCGCAGGCGAAACTTCGAACGCGTCGCCCGTGGCGAAAAACGTCCCACCGGCGACGTAATGGCAGGTGCGAAGATCAGGATCGTCGCCGAAATTCCAGCGGTTGTTCGAGTACACGCGGCTGTCCGCGTAGGCCGCCACCACCTCGCCGATAATCAGATCGTGCCGCTGACTATCGTCGGGAATCACCTTGCATTCCATCCACGTGATGCAGCCGGCCAGCATCGGCACGTCGATTTTTTCCGCAGAGAACGTTTCGAGTTCGAAGGCCGAGAACTTGTCGAGTTCCAGCCCCGCGTTGGTGCCCACGGCAAGCGTCTGCGCGGCGAACTTGCGGCTCGGCAGTTGCAGACCGAACACACCGCTTGCTTCGATCAATTGCCGCGTCAGCGTGCGGCTGTCCACCACGACCACTACCTTGGGCGGGTCGAAGTCGAGCGGCATTGCCCATGAAGCCGCCATGACGTTCGAGCGGCCCTCATGCGCGCTCGTGACAATGGTGACCGGCCCATGATTGAGTAACTGCGTGGCGCGTGGCAATGCCACCGGTTCCCGCGTAACTTTCATACTTTGTTTTGCCCGAAGGTCTGATGTGTCAGGGCGGCAACCCGTGAGCCGCCGCCCTTGCCTGCATCAATGCGGCGCTTTTCCGTTGGGAATCGCGTCCACCGGTTTGTGCTGCTCTTCGCCAAGTCCGGGGAAGAACGCGTTCCATGCAGCTCGTACGCCGTTCGCCGCGGTGGCCTCGGCGTCGATGGGTTCGTCTGCGCCTTTGGCGCCGGCATCAGCGGCGGCTTCGGCACCGTCGGCGGCTGCTGTCGCCTCGCCTTCAGCGTCGCCTACACCCGCCTGCGATGGATCTGCGGAAAGCCCGCGCCAGTGCGTGAACTCATCGTCCGGCTTCTCGGTCCACTCGCCCTTGCCGAATCTGGCGAATGCCGTGTCCCCGCTCGCCAATTGCACCTCGTACCAGCCGTCGCGCGCGGGCAAGTCAGCGGCCAGTTCAAACCACGGGGTCGGTTCGATTTCCTTCATGTCATCTCCAATCGGATAAATCGTCATAGAAAACCACACCAAAGGGATGCTTCATGCCCGGACTGCACAGCCATCCGGCGGCGCGCACCAGACGGCGCGCGGAACATGATGCGGGCGATCCGTCGACATTGCCTGTTCGCAATCGCCGCGCATAAACGACACGATAGCGCGACATGGGCCGCGCGGACAAACGCTAAAACTTACGCCCGGCGCCGACGCGGTTTTTCCATGCCGGCAGCGAGCTCGGACAGGGTCCGCACGGCCGGCGCCAGTTCCTCCGCGGAGGTATTTCCATAGCCGATTACAAGGCCGTTCGTTCCGGCGTGCGGCTCAAGCGCGAATCCCGAAAGCGCACGCGGACTTAACCCTTTCGCAAACGCGCGTTGGATAAGCGCTTGATCGTCGATGCCCGGCGGCATGCGAAGTGTCAAATGCATACCGCAATCGCCGCCCAGTATCTCCGACGACGCGAAGTGTTCGCTAAGCGCTTCGCGCAGCGCTTGCTGCCGCTCACGATACAGCCGTCGCATGCGGCCAAGATGCCGCCCGAACTCGCCGCTCTCCATGAAATGCGCGAGCGCAAGCTGCTCCAGCCGATGCCCGCCACGCAGCATTTCGTACAAGGCCACCTCGACGTGCGCGGCAATTGCCTGCGGCAACACGACAAAGCCGATGCGCGGCGCCGGGAACATCGTCTTGCTGAACGAGCCGACGTACAGAACCGGCGCGTCGTCGACGAGCCCTTGCATGCTCGCAATCGGTTCGCCGGCGTAGCGGAATTCGCCGTCGTAATCGTCCTCGATCAGCCACGCGCCGCAGCGGCGCGCCTCGGCGATCAATTCCAGCCGCCGCGCCACCGACAACACCGCGCCCGTCGGATACTGGTGCGCGGGCGACGTGTAGATCAGTTTCGGCGGATGCGCGCGCCATGCGCCGGACCGCACGGACATGCCTTCAACGTCGACGGGCATGGGTACCGTTGTCAGATCGCCCTGGTTGAAAGCCGCCTTCGCGCCGCGATAACCGGGGTCCTCGATCCACGCGACGTCGCCGGGATTCGTGAAGAGGCGCACGCATAGGTTCAGCGCCTCCTGCGCGCCTTCGGTGATCACGACCTGCGAGCCTTCGCAGCGCACGCCGCGCGCCATCCGCAAATGCGCGGCAATGGCGTCGCGCAACGCCGGCTCACCCGCCGGCGTGCCGTAGCCGAGCGCGAGCGGCAGCGCGCGCTCCATCGAACGTTCCAGCGCGCGCCGCCATGCGGCCAACGGGAAGCGGTCCAGCGCCGGTGTGCCAGGCGTGAGCGGCAACGCAGCATCCACATGCGTGCGCGTCGCCGTGAACTGGCCGACGCGGGCCGCGTAGGCCACTTTCGGCGGGGCAGATCGTGGGGGCGGCTCGCCACGCGCCGCGCGGCTCGACAGCGGACTTACGCGCGTGCCTTTCTTGTCGGCCACCACGTAACCGACTGCCGCCAGGTGCTCATAGGCGATGACCACGGTGTTGCGCGACACGCCCATTTCAGCCGAAAGCAGTCGCGACGACGGCAGCAGCGACCCGGCCGGCAAGCGCCCGCCGAGAATCGCCTGCTGCAAACGCTCGATCAATTGCTTCTGCAGCGGCGCGGGCTTCTGTGCGTCGCCGATACCGACGCCAGCGCCGACGCCGCGGTTCGCGGCTGTATGAGCAAGCGGGCCAATAATCTCGATCATGGACGGCTGGACCTATCAGATGCGGTTACGATGGATCTTTTTAACATACCACGATTGCCGTATCGTTCATGATGTTCTCTGTGACCAACGATAACCCCAGACGCCAGGAGTGCAGACATGGAACCCCGACGTAACGCGTTCGAACAGCCGATCGGAGCCCCGCTGCCCGACTGGAACGGCGCGAGGCCGCCCGCGCGGGCGCCGGTAGCCGGCCGCTATTGCCGGATCGAACCGGTCAACGTCGAAGCTCACGCGGCGGATCTGTTCGACGCATACCGCTCGGCAGCCGATGCCCGTGACTGGACCTATCTCGCAACCGGCCCGTTTGAAACGGTCGACGCCTATCGTGAGCATCTGACGCGCATCGCTGCATCGGCGGATCCGCTGCACTACGCGGTGATCGACGCGGCAAGCGGGAAAGCGGTCGGCACGCTGGCGCTGATGCGGATCGATCCCGCGAACGGCGTGATCGAAGTGGGGCATGTGACCTACTCGCCGCGTCTGAAGCGAACGCGCGTGGCGACCGAAGCCATGTTCCTGCTGATGCAATACGTGTTTGACGAGCTCGGCTACCGGCGCTTCGAATGGAAATGCGATTCGCTGAACGAGCCGTCGCGTGCTGCGGCGTTGCGCTATGGCTTCACGTTCGAGGGAATCTTCCGCCAGGCGATTGTTTATCGTCAGCGCAATCGGGACACCGCATGGTTTTCGGTTATCGACAGAGAATGGCCCGCGCTGCGTCCCAGCTATACGCGTTGGCTGGATAACACGAACTTCGACGCCGAAGGCCGGCAGATCGAGCGGCTAGCGGATCTGATCGAGCGGCAAAAAGCAGCGTCTAACGACGCTCGGTGACACACGCTCGATGGGTTGAATAAGCCGGCTTCGCGCCGGCTTATGTCGTCGCACGAGGTGCGCGCCGAAGCATGATGGTCGGCTGCCCCTTGTATGTCGTGCGAAGGTGCTCGCGATAGCCGACCCTGTGTGCGACTCGCAGCGAGGCTTCATTCTCCGGCGCAACGATGCAAGCCGTCTCCGCTTCTGGCCATGTTTCGTCTGCCCAATTCAACGCGGCACGCACGGCTTCCGTCGCATAACCGTGGCCATGTAGTGCGGGACTCAAAGCCCAGCCGATTTCCGGCGTGCCCGCCAGCGAAGGTTCGATATCGCGCTGATAATCGGCAAACCCCACTTCGCCGACGAAACGGCCGCTTTCCTTCTCGCACACGACCCAATATCCGTAACCGAGCATCGCCCAATGGCCGGCGTAGCGCAGCAAACGCGCCCACACTTCTTCGCGCGTAGAAGGCTTGCCGCCAATATATCGGGTCACCTCGGGATCGGACCACATCGCGTGGCTGTCGGGGAAGTCGTCACGCGTATGAGCGCGTAGGATCAAGCGGGCGGTGGTCAGGGTGGGCGGCTGTGTCGGCATTGAAAGAGCAGCGAAGCGGCGAGTTAGCTCGAAGGCGAGTGCGTTCGATGATCGCAGATTCCTCGCCGAAAAGAATTATTGCGCTTGCCCACGCCGCACTCAAGCCAACTCCAGAAACCGCGCCAGACACGGATTCCGGTTCGCCGGCGACCAGGCTAGCACCTGTTCGACCAACGGCGCGTCCACCAGCGGTTTGAACACCACGCCGGCAAGCTGCGCCTTGCGCATGGAAGCGGGCACGAGCGCGACGCCCACCCCTTCATCGACGAGGCTCAGCACCGTCTGTTGCAGTTGTACTTCGAAGCGAATGTCCGGTTCGAAGCCGCCTGAGCGGCAATGGTCGAGAATCGTCGCGCGTAAAGTGGGCGCCACTTCCGCGGAAGCCAGCACGAACGGCTCGCCGGCGAGTTGCGCGATCTGGAGCCGCCGCGCGCGAGCCCGCGTGTGACCTCGCGATAACGCGACGCAAAGCGGCTCGCGCAAAACCGTGCGCGTGGCGAGTCCCTTGTCGGACACGTGAGGAAACATGATCGCAGCGTCGATGTGCCCCGCCACCACCTGCGCGGCCAGATCGTTCGACACCACTTCCCGCAGATTCAGCGCGACCTCGGGGTACGCCGCGCCGAACGCCCGTGCGTAGCCCGGCACGACGTTATAGGCGGCGCACATCGTGAAGCCAATGGCGAGCTTGCCCGCGTCGCCCCCACGCCGCTGCCTGCGCATTGCTCACCGCCTGTTCGACCGACGCGAGAATCGCCTTTGCATCCGCGTAAAAGCGCTCGCCCGCGGCGGTCAGCGTGACGCTGCGCGCGCTGCGCTCGATCAGCGTCACGCCGAGGCTCGCTTCCAGCGCCGCGAGTTGGCGGCTCAACGGGGGCTGCGACAAGTTCAGGCGCGCCGCCGCCCGCCCAAAATGGCGCGTCTCGGCAAGCGTCACGAAGTAGCGCAACGGCTTGATGTCGATCACATTTCCACCTGACTTGCCTGATTTACCTGAGTTGAGTGACGATGCATAAAAGGTATCGTCGAAAGCAAAAAACGGTATTTGATTGTATCAACGCAAATCACTACGCTGTCGGGTCGCTCTTTCCCAAGCCGTATCGCTCGCGCGCTTCCCACCGATGTTAGCCACTCTCGAAATCCTGCTCCCCGTTTTCGGCCTCATATTCGCGGGCTTTGCCTGTCGGCGGCGCGGCGTGCTCGGGCCAAACTCGGCATCGGAGCTCAATCGCTTCGTGGTCTGGCTCGCGCTGCCCGCGCTGCTGTTCGACACCATGGCGCGCGCCACGTGGGAGCAGTTATACCAGCCGGCGTTTGTCGTCACGTTTTCGATTGCATGCGCTGGCATCTTTGCTGTGATTCTCGTCACGCGGCTGCTGAGCGGTCGGCATCTCGCCGATGCGAGCGTCGACGCGATCGCCGCGTCGTATCCGAACACCGGCTACATCGGCTTTCCGCTCGGCATGATTGCGTTCGGCCAGGCGAGCCTGACACCCACCACCATCGCGACGATACTTGTCGCATGCGTGCTGTTTGCAGGCGCCATCGTGTTGATCGAAGTCGGCTTGCAGACCGAACGCACACCGCACAGGCTCGGCTTGAAAGTGCTGCGCTCGCTGGCGCGCAACCCGCTGATCGTCTCGCCGATTGCCGGCGCGCTGTTTGCCGGTCTGCACGTGGCGATGCCGCCAAGCGCGGAGACGTTCCTGAAGTTGCTGAGCGGCGCGGCCAGTCCTTGCGCGCTGGTCAGCCTCGGCTTGTTCCTCGCCGAAAAGCGTCCGTTCGAATCAGGTACGCGCGGCATTGCGTTGCTGCTGACGCTCGTCAAGCTGGTCGTACAGCCCGCGCTGACATGGTGGCTCGCGGCGCATGTCTTCCGGCTCTCACCCGCGCTGGTCGAAATGGCGGTCGTGCTCGCGGCGCTGCCCACGGGCACCGGCCCGTTCATGCTAGCCGAGTTCTACGAACGCGAAGCGCACATCACATCGCGCACAATTCTGTTATCGACGGTAGGCTCTGTCGTGACGCTGTCGCTCCTGCTGCTATGGATGGGCCATCGCACCTGAACCGAAGCACCGAAGCGCTCGCAGAAATCGCGCTTCTCCATCGTCGAGGCGTCACACGCTAAGATTGAGGCCGCCGGGTCCACGCGAGCCCCGGATATGACAAAAGAGTTTGCCTCGGAGAATCTGATGCCTGAAGAGTATGAAGTGCATGGTCCGCACGACCATGCGGTGCAGCACACCGGCCACCACGACGCTGACTCTTTCGGGAGCCGCATGGCCGTGATAACAGCGGTCCTCGCGACGATTGGCGCGTTGTGCGCGTATCAAAGCGGAAACAGCGAAAACCTCGCGCTGTACTACAAGAACGAAGCCGCGATCAAGAAGACCGAAGCCTCGAACCAATGGAACTACTACCAGGCCAAGGGCGAAAAGCAGAATCTCGCGGAGCTGGGCGCGGCGCTGTCGGTCGCCAATTCCGACGAGCATGCGAAATTTCTCGCGGATGTCGACAAGTACAAGCAGCAAAAAGAGCCGATCCGCGCAAAGGCTGAAGCGATCGAAAAAGAAGTGCTCGACAACGACGCGAAGAGCGAGACGCTGCTGCATGGCCATCATCGCTGGGCGCAGGCCACTACGCTGATTCAGGTTGCCATCGCTCTGTGCGCGATCACGCTGCTTACGCGAAAGAAGTGGTTGCGCAATGTGTCGTTCGTGGTCGCTGCAGCGGGCGTCGCGACCGGTGCAGTGGCCTTCTTCTCGGCTTGACCGGAGCTTCGCGTGGTAGACAGTTCAGCCGTTCTCGGCGTGTTATCCGTGTATGTGGCCGGCGTCGTGATTCCCGGTCCGAACTTCGTTGCGGTCGCGCATAAGGCGACCTCCGCCACACGCACCGAAGCGCTTGCGGTGGTGGCGGGCATTGTGCTCGTCAATCTGTTCTGGGCGAGTTGCGCGATCCTCGGCGTCGGCATTGTGTTCGCGGCGTTTCCGTGGCTGGCCTTCGCCGTTAAAGTGGCCGGCGCCACTTATCTGATGTGGTTCGGCGGACGGCTGATCTTCAAGGCTTCTGCAGGCAAGCCGCAACAGAATGCGCAGGCACCTGGCGGCAGCGTCCGTCAGGCGTTCGCTCAAGGCTTCGCGACCAATATCGCGAATCCAAAGTCAGTCGCGTTTTTTGCCGCGGTGTTTTCGTCGGCGGCGCCGCCGCATGAGAGCGTCGGCACTTTCGTCGCGATGCTGGGCATGGTGTTCGTCGTGGCAAGCAGCTGGTATGGCTTTGTTGCGCTGACGTTGTCGCATTCTCGGATCGCGTCCGCGTACCGGCGCAGCAAGGCATGGGTCGACCGGGTGTGCGGCGGCGTGATCATCGCGCTGGGCGTGCGTCAGTTGATCCGCTAGCGGGTTCTATGGCGTCTTCGGTAACGCCTCGCACTGCGCTTCGCAGGACGCAATCGTCGGCGCGCGGCCGCGCCCGGTGCCGTGGCTATGGCGGGTTTATGCGCACAAAGTTGCGCAGCCTACTGCATCACCGCACGCGCGCGTTCAAGTAACAACTCGCGCTCGCGTGCGTTGCGCGTCATCGCGGCAGCACGTTCGAAGTCCGCGCGCGCTTCATCCATGCGACCGAGTTTCGCGAGCAGGTCGCCGCGCACGCTCGGAAGCCAGTGATAGTTGGCGAGCGCCGCATCTGCCGCGAGCGCATCCACGATCTCTAGGCCTGCCGCCGGCCCGAACGCCATACCCACTGCGACCGCGCGATTCAATTCGACAACCGGCGACGGCGCGACTTGGGCAAGCGCGTCGTACAGCGCGACGATCTGCGCCCAATCGGTGTCTTCCGCTCGATGCGCGCGGGCATGACACGCGGCTAGCGCGGCTTGCAGCGCGTACGGCCCGCTCGCGCCGCCAAGCGCCTGCGCGGTGTCGAGCGCGGCCAGCCCGCGACGGATCAGTAGCGGGTCCCAACGGCTTCGGTCCTGATCGAGCAACAGAATGGCGCGCCCGTGTGCATCGGTGCGCGCATGTGTGCGCGACGCCTGAATTTCCATCAACGCGACAAGGCCGTGCACTTCACTTTCGTCAGGCACGAGACCGCTGAGCACGCGCCCGAGCCGCAGCGCTTCTTCGCAGAGCGCAGGGCGCATCCAGTCGTCACCGGCCGTCGCCGAATAGCCTTCGTTGAAAATCAGATAGATCACCTGCAACACCGACGCGAGTCTTGGCGCACGCGCTTCCGCCTGCGGCACTTCAAACGGCACCTTCGCCGCCGACAACGTCCGCTTCGCGCGAACAATGCGCTGCGCGACGGTCGGTTCCGGCACAAGAAAGGCGCGCGCGATCTCGTCCGTCGTCAGGCCGCCGACCAAACGCAGCGTAAGCGCGACACGCGCGTCGGTGGACAACACCGGATGGCATGCGGTGAAGACGAGCCGCAGCAGGTCGTCGCCGATATCGTCGGCACGCGCGGCGTCGAGCGCATCGACGAAATCCGGTACGACATGCGCCTCGAGCGCGTCCAGGTCGTGACCCAGCTCCTCGCGCTTGCGCGCGTGCAACGCTTCCTGCCGCAAGCGGTCGAGGGCGCGATTCTTTGCGGTCGCCATCAGCCACGCTCCGGGATTGTCGGGCACGCCCGCGTCGGGCCAATGTTCGAGTGCCGACACGAGCGCGTCTTGCGCCAGCTCTTCGGCGAGCCCGACGTCGCGCACCATCCGCGCGACGTAGGCGATGACCTTGGCGGACTCGATCCGCCAGACTGCCTCGATGGCACGGTGAGTGGCCAGTTTCGTCACAGGCTCAGCCCGGCGCCTTCGCGTTGGGGTCCATGTAGATCAGCTCCCAGATATGCCCGTCGATGTCTTCGAAACCGTGGCCGTACATGAAGCCGTAGTCCTGCGGCGCGCGGGGCGCGGTGCCGCCCGCAGCGAGCGCTTTGGCGACGAGCGCATCGACCTCGCCCCGGCTTTCGCATGACAGGCCTACGAGCGCTTCGGTGCTTTCCTTCGGATCGCAAAGCGACTTGCGCGTGAAGGACTTGAACAGGTCCTTGACCAGCAGCATCGCGTAAAGATTTTCACCGAGGATCAAACACGCCGCCTGATCGTTAGTGAATTGCGGATCGAAATTGAAACCGAGTGCGCTGAAGAATGCCTTTGACCGTTCGAGTTTATCGACCGCGAGATTGACGAAGATCTGCTTATGCATGATGGAGTCCAGTAATCGGTTGGCGTGGAATCAGCGGCGGCCCGCTTCCAGTTCACGAAAGCGCTCGATTTCCGCACTCGGCTCGAAGTCGTCGAGTTCGTAGAGTTGCCGCACTTCGATTTCGCCGTCAGCCTGTTCGCCGAACGGCGCGGGAAAACGCCGCGCCCATTCCATCGCTTCTTCACGCGAACGCACCTGGATCAGCGTGTAGCCAGCGATCAATTCCTTTGTTTCGGCAAACGGACCGTCGATTACCGAGCGCTGACCGCCGCTGTAGCGAACGCGCCATCCTTTCGAACTGGGCTGCAAGCCGGTGGCGTCCAGCAGCACGCCTGCCCTGGCGAGTTCTTCGTGGTACGCGCCCATCGCGGCCATCAGGGACGCTTCTGGCATTTCGCCGGCTTCGGTCGCGGCAGTCGCCTTCACCAGGATCATGAATCGCATCGCCGTTTCTCCTTTCGTCGTGAAGTTTGAGGTTGTGTAGTTGAGCGTGGCGCATTCGCCTGCTCTTACTCACACGACGAGCAATGCGCGAGCGATTCGACAGATACGTCGGGCGCCTGGGGAAAACCCCGAGCAAAGAGACGCAGATAGCCTATGCAAAGCACGGGCCGAGCTTGCGTACCTCGACAGTGCACCAGGTCGCCGCCGGACAGGCTTGCGCAATGGCCACCGCTTCCTCGCGCGAGTCGCAATCGAGAAGGAAAAACCCGCCGACCATTTCCTTTGCTTCTGCGAAGGGTCCGTCGAGCAGTTTCGGCTGTCCGTCGCGCACCTGCACCCGCACGGCGTCGCGAGAAGAGGTGAGCGATTCGACAGCGAGCAGTTTGCCGCGCTCCTTGAGGTCGGCGGCGAAACGCACCATCTGATCGTAGACTTCACGGCCTTTCGCCTCGCCGCGCTCGATGCGTTGTTCCGGAGGCTCGACAATCAGCAGCATATAAGACATGGCGTCTCCAATGAATTGCGCTGCGGACAGGCGCCCGGCAGTCGTACGGCGGCAGAAAAACGCGCCTGGGGTGAGCGCGGAAAGCCAGTCTAACAAGCGCGAATCGTTCCGGTAAGACTGAACCGCGGACTAATCGGCGGGGAGCCGCGCGCTCTTACGGAGACTCGTAAGCTCCCCGGTTTTGCGGA
The DNA here is from genome assembly GCF_032806925.1 of Paraburkholderia kirstenboschensis. Taxonomy (NCBI): domain Bacteria; kingdom Pseudomonadati; phylum Pseudomonadota; class Betaproteobacteria; order Burkholderiales; family Burkholderiaceae; genus Paraburkholderia; species Paraburkholderia kirstenboschensis. Next base: position 1,113,599 of record NZ_CP136512.1, read on the forward strand.
TTTACTTTTGCCGCGCGGCACGCTTGCGCCGATTTGAAGTATTCTCCCCACGCGCCATTAGCCGCCATATAAACGGCCGATAAAAGTGTGAGAAAACATACGCATCGTTTTCAATCCAACGACACCGCGCGGCGATTTCGCAGTGGGCAAGCCGAATAACACCACGTTCGGGCAGTATCAAACGACTGTCAGCGCCGGAACCAATTCGCAAGGCGCTCGCACGTGTACGAATTGTCCGTTCCCCGCGCTGACCTCGGGCGGCTCGCGTCTGGTTGAACTCGGCGGCAATCAGAACTGGATCAGCTATGACGATGTCACGCAGTACAACGATTAACCGGCGCTGCATAAAAAAACGCCCCGCGTGGGGCGTTTGTTTTATCTGCGGCTTTGCGTTTTGCGGTTTTGCCGCTCAGAGCACCGCTTCGGCGATTGCTCTCGTCCGCGCGGACCGCATCAAGCCTTCGATCATTCGCGCCTGAGCGTTTGCGATCTCGCTCAACGATGCCACCGACAATTGCTCGTCCAGAATCGCGAGCGACGTGCACAGGCGTGCGTATTCGTCGTCATTGAGTGTCCACGCGCCGGTTCTCTGTTCGCGGCTGTCCAACTGGACCATGGCGGCGTGGCCGCTCTCGATATCGTCGATAACGTCTTCGCCGAGGCCGAGGCGCGCAAGCTCCTGCGACACGAGCAAATGCCGGCTCAACGTCATGTGCAGATCGCGCGAGCCGTGGCCGTGCTCGAACGCGTCGAGCGCCGCATAGCACTGCAGAAGCATCGCAGCGGTAACCGGCTCGTGCGTGCTACGGCTCTGGGTCAGCGCACGCAACAGCGGCGACATGGCCGGCGGATTGTGTTTGCGGACTCGCGATTTACTGGACATAGGTTTCACCTCCTTCGCTAACTCTCGGCTTCGTCGCACGATCGGTATGATTTCCCGGCGACGAGTGCCGCCGATGCGCTGGCGGCTGGACAGCCTCTAATGTGAGTCTGTGTAAGCATGATGGCAAGCGAATATTAAGTCCGGCTTAAAACGCGAAGGTCGCGCGCCTTCATCGCATCGACGAAAAAAAACCCTGTTCCCGCGAGAGAACAGGGCCGGACAGGATGGAAGAGTCGTGCTCGCGCGTGGATGCTCGCCGACCTGTGACCATCTAAACTGAAACGCTGTTACTGCCTGTCTTGCTACTTATGTTGCTGTTGCGAAGACATCTTCTGTACTTGTACTTCTACTGCTGAGACTTTCGTTGCGACTTCAACTGTTACTGGAAAACGGTCGTTGCCAGGTCAACTACTACCAGCACTGCAAAAACGGTTGTTGCTACGTCACCTGCTACTGCGCCATTGTTCTGCTTCTACTTCGTGCTGCGTTACTGCCCTGCCGCGTGGAACACCGCGGCAAAGTGCCATCAACGGTACGGTTCAAAACAACGCGGGAGAAGACCGCGTCGATGGAGCTCGGTGACTTGTCGCTCCATGGAAAACAGTTTATGCGAGCGAGCGCTCAGGCAATTGGGCAAAAGGAAGGGATTTGCCGCGCCAGTTTGACGAATCGGCGTAACAATCGGGGACGCATGCAGGACGGATGCGGAAGCCGCGTGAATGGCTCACGCGCGAATGGCGGAACAAGCCGGCGAGCGACGGCGCGATCGAGCGCCCGCTCGCACAAGAATCAGCGCGACGAGAGCGCACGCAACGTCACGCGGACGATGCGTGCACAGCGATGAACCGCCATCAGCGCGCGGCAAAATCGCTGATCGTCAACAGGACTCTATCTCCCGGACGTGCCAGCATTTTTCTTTCGGCGACGGCTGTGATGCGTTTGCGGCCATCCGCAAACGTTTTCAGCATGCGGTCCTCGGCAGCGCCGCGTTGCAGCCAGAAATGCTGCTCCAGCGCTTCACGCGTCACCGCGCATTCGAGGTCTCGTCCTCGCGCCGAAAGCTGGAAAATCACCGCGCGCCCGTCTGCCGAGACGCTAGGTTCAAGCTCGATAATCTCCATGGCCCACCTCGCAAAGTTGGTTATGCCGTCCGCCGTACTGAAACGGACGACACCGAACAAAACTGAATAGACACGCAAACCGGCATCGATCTTTCGGCTGATGAATTCGCTACTGTGCTGCCGCCACGTTCATCGTGAGCGAACGCAACGGCGCGTGCATGTCCGCATCTCCCGACGACACCGCCAGCGTAGACGCGGGCCGGGGCGCGAGGCGAAGCGCCGGCGGAAACGCTCGCGCGCTCGCCGATGCGGGCATGCGCGCTCGGCCGCTCAGCCACCACGAGCGTTTCACACAGAAGTCATGCAATAGCGTACTCAAGCCTTCGGACATCGAGTGTGTCCCGCCGCGCACTTCGCGCAACGCGGACGAAATCGCAAACCAGGAATGCGGCGGCCGTAGTTCGTGGCACACCACACCGCGTGAATCGGCGAAACGCAGGCAGCCTGTGTCGGGATAGAAGACGAGCGTCATCGCGTCGCCATCAATCGCGTGCGTCAGAACATGTGGTTTCGTGTTTAGCATTGTTCGTTGTATGCCAAGTGGCGCCGTTTCCCGGCGTTTCGGCGTGTCGCACGCAAAGTCTCGAACCTGCGCGCGTAGCAATCCGCGGGTAGGGCAAAAGCAAGGCACATGCCAATCAAACCGAAACGCGCTGCGCTCACGCTCCGGCGGCACGCAGAGCGCGCGTGCACAGCGTGTCGCGTGAGCGGCAAACATCGGCGGCGCCTGATGCATCGCGGCTAAAGTCACGGCGCCGCATCCGGCTTTCGTGAGCCGCGCGAGCGGCGAACAACCCACATTCTCTGCGCAAGCGCGCGCACTGGAACAAGCTAGCATGGTAAAAAAGCACTGGCAGCGTGACAATTCGCGCCAATTCTTACTAACGGGACCCGCACCCGGAACCGCTCCCACATGTCCGACGACGAAGCTGCGATAACCCTGCGCCCTGCCGTCGCCGACGCATTGCCCGTCGCGCTAACGGTGCTCAAAGGCAACCCGGCGCAGCGCCTATACGAGCGGCTCGGTTTCGAAATCGTGGGCGAGGACGAAAGACAGTTTCACATGAGGCGCGCGCCGCGCGCGTCGACGGAAACTGAAGCAGAATAAATGGCGGATAACGACTGACACACCACAGGCTCATCATGACTCTTCGTGACACCTCCGCGATTCAAAGCTGGCACGCGCATGTCTATTTCGACTCCGCGACGCGCGACAGCGCCTGGGCGTTTCGTGAGCAGATCGAAGCGCATTGGCATGGCAAGCTGCAGATGGGCCGTTTTCACGAGCGCCCGGTCGGGCCGCACCCCATGTGGTCGTATCAAATGGCTTTCGCTCACGAGCAGTTCGGCGAGCTGATTGGCTGGCTGACGCTCAATCACGGCGCGCTCGACATTTTCGTGCACCCGAATACCGGCGACGCGCTGCGCGATCACCGCGACGCCGCCGTGTGGATCGGCCGCTCACATGAGCTCCTGCTCGCCGCGTTGATATGACGAAAGCGCGGCGGCTCGCGGCTCACATGTTCGTGTACGAGCTGCACCAGCCGCGCGCGGCGACCTGTTTGTCGCCGAACAGAGTACAGCCGCCGTACGCGTCGGTAGCTTTCCCCTGAAACAGCGAACATGTCGCGCAGTTTTGGCCCGCTGCGTACTGCGGATACTTCGCCTTGTCGACCTTCGACACATCGTCTTTATAGCCGAGCGCCTGCGCCTGCGGGTCTGCCTCGCTGAGTGCGTTCGCGCCGGCGGCAAATGCCGCGCGCGAAATCATGAGAGACGAGCCTGCGCTCACGCCCAGCAATAAAAAATGGCGGCGCGATGTTTTCATTATTCGACTCCTTCGTACGTAGTGGGACGCGCCCGAACCACAGGCCGTTTTATCGCCAGGCGTTCAATCGAGGAACCGCGTGAATCGTTCAACCGGTTCTCGTTCGGAGCGCAGTGCGTTGACCGGCGCGCTTTCGTCTGCGAAACCGAGCGACATGCCGCACACCAGTTGCTCCTCGGGCGGCAGATCGAGTTGAGCCGCGATTACCTGATGAAACGGCGTGAACGCGGCCTGCGGGCAGGTGTCGAGGCCACGCCCGCGCGCCGCCGTCATGATCGCTTGCATGAACATGCCGTAATCGAGCCAGCTGCCGCGCTCCATCACGCGGTTGATGGTGAAGAAAAGACCCACCGGCGCGCCGAAAAAGCGATAGTTCTGCGCGTGCTGTTCATGCATGCGCGCTTTGTCGCCCTTTCCAATGCCGAGCAGTCCGTACAGATCCCAGCCGATCTTGCGGCGGCGGTCGATGTAAGGCGACACCCATTCGCGCGGATAGTATGGATATTCCTCGCGATAAAGCGTGTCGCGCTCCGGATGATCGTAAGCCGTCAGCAAGGCCTGCGACAGACGCGCGAGCGAGTCGCCCGTCACCACATAGACTTTCCACGGCTGCGTGTTGGTGCCGGACGGCGCGCGGCTCGCCACTTCGAGAATCGCCTCGATGTCCGCGCGCGGCACGGGCGTCGGCAGAAATGCGCGGACCGAGCGGCGCGTGGAGAGCGCGGCATCCACCAAGCTTTGGGCTTGGCTTGCGGTCTGGCTCGTGGCGTGGTTCGTAACTGCGGCGGCTGGGCGTGTCATCGTCGGAATCCGGTTGAAGCGGCAAGCAAATGCGCTGCAACGATTCTAGCGCGAGCGGCCATTTTCAAGCGGGCAAGCGCGCAGCTTACGTTTGCAATGCATGCGTGCGCGCCTGCGAACGCAACTATCGTTTTGCGTTTATCCTCTTTGCACGCTTCTTGCCGAATCCCCTATCGCAACCCGTTTCGTTCAATTTCGGAGTCGTGCATGCAATACCGCAAATTCGGCCGCACTGGCCTGACTGTTTCCCGTTTGTGTCTCGGCACAATGACCTTCGGCCTGCAAACCGAAGAAGACGCTTCGCGCCGCATTCTCGATACTGCCGCCGACGCCGGCGTGAATTTCATCGATACGGCCAACGTTTATCCGCTTGGCGGCGGCGAGGGCAATACGGGACGCACGGAGGAAATCGTCGGGCGCTGGCTGAAGGGCAAGCGCGACCGCTTCATTCTGGCCACGAAGGCAGTCGGCAAGATGGGCCCTTCGGCATGGGACCAGGGCGCGTCGCGCAAGCATCTGCTCGATGCAATCGACGCCTCGCTGCAGCGTCTCGGCACCGATTACGTGGACCTCTATCAACTCCATTCCGACGACGCGAACACTCCGCTCGACGAAACACTCGAAGCGCTGGACGTGATCGTGCGCTCGGGCAAAGCGCGCTACATCGGCGTGTCGAACTTTCTTGCGTATCGGCTCGCGCGTGCGCTCGGTCGCGCCGACGTGCTGCGGGTGGCGCGCTTCGTCTCGGTGCAGCCGCGTTATAACCTGCTGTTCCGCCAGATCGAACGCGAACTGCTGCCGTTGGCCGCGGAGGAGCAACTTGCAGTCATACCGTACAACCCGCTCGCGGGCGGCTTGCTGACCGGCAAGCACAAGCTCGATGCAACGCCCACATCGGGCCGCTTCACTGAAAGCGTCGGCAAGGCGGGCGCCATGTATCAGGAGCGGTACTGGCACCAACGCGAGTTCGAGACGATCGAGCGGCTGAAAGCGATTGTCGAGCCGACCGGCGAGTCGCTGACGCGCATGTCGCTTGCATGGGTGCTGGCGAACCCACTCGTCACGTCGGCGATTATCGGCGCGAGCCGCGCCGAGCAATTGAACGATACGTTGGCGGCGTCCGAACTCGTGCTGGACACCGACATCAAGAAGCAACTCGACGAGGCCAGCGTCGAATATCGGTGGGGCGACGCGGCGCGCTAAACGTGGCGGCGGACCGCCGGCAACAAGTCAGCCGCGATCATCGCCCGTATCGAAGCACTGTGCTGGCTGCCGCAATCACGTGGTCTTTCATTGCGGCGAACAGCGCGTCTCTGGTCAAGCCGGCCGGCAACGCGTCCGGCGCGACATCGAGCGCATAGACCTGCACGACGTAGTGATGCGGCACATCACCGACCGGCGGGCATGGCCCGTAATAGCCCGGGCCACCGGTGCGATTCGTCCCCGCGACGCTGCCTGGCGGCGGTGCGGCTCCCGCGCCCAGCGAGGTAACGGAAGGCGCAATGCCGTATAGCACCCAATGCACGATGCCTAAACCCTTCGCGCCGTCAGGATCGAAGATCGTCACCGCATAGCTTTTAGTGCCTGTGGGCGGATTGCGCCATTGCAACGCCGGCGACACGTTGCCGCCGCCACAGTTATTGGCGCTAGCCGCGTGAGTCGATTCCAGTGTTCCGCCGTCGGTCAAGCCCGGCGACGTCAACGTGAACGCCTCAGCCGCATATGCAGCAGTCACGGTGAAGGCGAGCATCATGCCCACGCTGGCAGACATCAGGCGCCGCGCAGCGCCAACGTAACTCTTTCGAATCATTGCTGCTTGCTCCGGGCTATTTGCAATTGGCGCGAGTTCAAACTATTCGAATTCGCCAGTGCGTGCATTCGCTTCGGGAAGCTGCCGCGTTTCGCGCACCGACCGTGGATGCCATAACCGCGCGCCGCCTTCAATGCCCGCATCGTTCGAAACCGTCGCCACGTTCGCAGGCAATTCGAATTTCAGGCGTGCCGCGTTGCCGCCGCCGATCCACAACTTATCGAAATTCACGAGCGAATCGAGAATTCGAATCACTTTTTCGACGCGCCGGTTCCAGCGCTTATTCCCGGCTTTTTCGCGCGCTGCGTCGCCTATGTACTCGTCGTAAGCAACGCCCTTGTTGCTCACCGGATGGTGGGCAAGTTCCAGATGAGGCATCAACTCGCCGTCGCGAAAGAGCGCCGTTCCCGCTCCGGTGCCGAGCGTCAGGACGAATTCAATCCCTTTGCCCTCTATCGCGGCGAAGCCCTGCATCTCGGCGTCGTTGATCATGCGCACCGGCAAACCGCCGAGCTTTTGCGCGAGCAGATCGGCAAGCGGAAAGTCGTGCCAACCTTCCACGCCGAAATGCGGCGCCGTCAGAATGCGGTTGTTGCGCACCACGCCTGGAAAGCCGATCGACATCAGCGCGGGCGGCGCTTTTCCGATCAGCGGCTCCACGAGTTTCGCCAACGCATCCACGAGTTGATCCGGCGTGCACGGATGCGGTGTCGCCACACGCACGCGCTCGGTTTGCATCTGGCCGTCCGCGTCGATGATTGCCGCTTTCAAGCCGGTGCCGCCGACGTCGATTGCGAGAATCCGCTCGTCGCTCGTTGCTGCTTGTGCGGCTTTTGCCGCATTCGCCGCATTCGCCGCATTCGCCGCGTTTGCCGCGTTTGCCGCGTTTGCCGCATTCGCCGCATTCGCCGCCTTAGCAGCCTTTGCCGCGTTCGCCGCCTTTGCTTTGGATGTCGCCACGGTTACCCCATATGTGTGGTTGTGCTTCATGGCATTACTTCTTCTGGACCGCGCTTGCTTTCAACGGACGCCATGCGCGGCCGTCGCGCGCCAGCAGCGCATCTGCTTCGGCGGGTCCTTCGCTGCCGGCCGGATAGCCGTGCACCGGAACCGCGCCGCCGGCTTTCGGATGCAACACATCGTCTACCGCGCACCAGCTCGTTTCGATGCTGTCGGCGCGCTGGAACAATGTTTCGTCACCCAGCATGCAGTCGTAAAGCAGCGTTTCATAGCCTACGTTCGCGCGTTCCGCGAAAAAATCGGCATAATCGAACGAAGACTGTACCGGGCCGATCTGCATCACCGGGCCCGGCGTTTTTACGTTGAAGTCGAAACTCGTGCCGTGCGCGGGGTCGATGCGCAAAGTCAGCACGTTAGGCGTAAGCGCGTCGACAGGCGTGTCGCGGAACAAACGGAACGGCACGGGTTTCAGTTGCACTGAAATTTCCGTGCGGCGCGCGGCAAGCCGCTTGCCCGTGCGCAGATAAAAAGGCACGCCAGCCCAGCGCCAATTTTCTACGAACACGCGCGCGGCGGCATATGTTTCAGTCGTGCTGTCAGGCGCAACATCCGGCTCTTCGCGATAACCCACGCCCGTGGTGCCGTTTTCGTATTGACCGAACACGACGTCGTTCGGCGTCAGCGGCAAGATGGCGTCGAAAATTTCGGCCTTCTTATCGCGCACGGCTTCGGCATCGAATGAATTGGGCGGCTCCATCGCGACCATGCCGAGCAACTGGAACAGGTGGTTCGGCACCATGTCGCGAAACGCGCCGGTTTGCTCGTAGAACTTGCCGCGCCCTTCCACGCCGATTGTTTCGGCCGCCGTGATCTGCACACTGTCGATATATTCGCGCCGCCATACCGGCTCGAATAGCGCGTTGGCGAAGCGCACGGCAAGAATGCTCTGCACCGTGTCCTTGCCGAGAAAGTGGTCGATGCGATAAATCTGCGATTCCTTCGCGTATGAAAGGATATGCGCATTCAGATCGCGCGCTGTTGCCAGGTCGGTGCCGAACGGCTTTTCGATCACGATGCGGCGAAAGCCATCGCCTTCCTTGAGCAAACCTGCCTCGCCCAAATGCTCGACGATCGGTTTGAAGAAACGCGAAGTGACCGCCAGATAGAAAATCACATTGCCGCCCGGCGCCTGGGCGAGTTTCTGCTTGAGCCGCGCGAAGGTGTCGGGCGTCTCGAATTCGCCGGCCATGTACTCGAGGCGTTGCGCGACCCAGTCCCACGCGTTGTCATCCAGCTTGCCGGCGTGAAAGGTGCTGGCCTTGTCGGCAGCGAATTTTTGCAGCGACTGGTGCAGGTCTTCCCGCCACTCGCCCGTCTCCCGCGCGCCATGATTGACGCCGACGATCTGCATGCCGCCGTCGAGCAGGCCGTCCACTGCGAGGTTGTAAAGCGCGGGCATCAGCAGGCGCTTCGTAAGGTCGCCGCCCGCGCCGAAGATCACCAGCGTGCAAGGCGGCGCGGGTCGTTTGCCCGCAGGCGACGGCGGCTCACCGTGCGCAGTGGCACTGACCTTGCAACTCCGCTCGACAGCAACGTTGCCCTTAGCGTCTGCGTTCGAAGGATTAGCGGCTTGAGGATTCGGTGTAGTCGGCATGGGATTCACTTGAAGAAGCCAATGAAACGGACGTGGCAATACTTGAAAGACCACGCCCGCAGCCACACAGTTCAAAACGATAGCGCGCTATTTGACGGAACTGGTCGCCAACGCAGACGCCGTTTCAGGCTCGACCTCTCGTGCCGGTGCCGACGGCGCAGTCGGAATCGGCGCGCGCCCCGCCTCGCCCGCGAGCGGCACGCTGCCGGAAGCGGCCATGACACGCGGCTGTAACAGCAGCGCTACGAGTCCGCTCCAGCCCGTTTGATGCGAAGCGCCGACGCCGCGTCCATTGTCGCCGTGGAAATACTCATGGAACAGAACCAGATCGCTCGAACGCGGGTCGGCTTGCAGCAAAGGATAAGCACCCATTACCGGGCGCTCGCCGTCCTTGTTCTTCAGGAACAGCGTTGTCGCGCGGCGGGCGAGTTCGTCGGCGATTTCGCACAGCGAGAACTTCTGGCCCGAACCGGTCGGATATTCGACGCGGAATTCGTCGCCGTAATAGCGGTGAAATTCGTATAGCGATTCGATCAACAGATAGTTGACCGGCATCCACACCGGACCGCGCCAGTTCGAATTACCGCCAAACACGCGCGTATCCGATTCTGCCGGCAGGTATTTGACGGTAAAGCTGTTGCCGTTGTGGTTGAAGACGAACGGATGATCGCGATGGTATCGGGACAGCGCGCGCACGCCATGATCGGAGAGGAATTCGCTCTCGTCGAGCGCGCGCCGCAGCAGCGCTTTCATACGATGCCCGCGCAAGACCGACAGCAGCAGCGCGTTGCCCTTGCCCGGTTCGTTCCAGCGCGAGACCAGCTTTGCGAGGTCCGGACGATGCCTGAGGAACCAGACAAGCCGATCCCGCAATCCAGGCAAGTGACCATGCAAACGCTCTTCGAGCACGTGCACCGCGAAAAGCGGAATGAGCCCGACAATCGAACGTACACGCATGGGAATGCTGCTGCCGTCAGGCAGGCGCAGCTTGTCGTAGAAGAACTCGTCTTCGCTGTCCCAGAGTCCGGTATCGCAGCCGTCGTCGCAACTCACGGCTTGCGCGATGTACAGGAAGTGCTCGAAAAACTTCACGCCGATATCGACGAACACATGGTTCGCATACGCGAGTTCGAGCGCGATACGCATCAGGTCGAGCGCGTAAGCGGCCATCCACGCGGTACCGTCGGCCTGATCGATGTGACCGCCGGTTGGCAACGGCGACGAGCGATCGAAGATACCCACGTTGTCGAGGCCGAGAAAACCGCCCTGAAAAATATTGTGGCCGTCGGCGTCCTTGCGATTCACCCACCACGAAAAATTGAGCAGCAGCTTATGAAAGACCAGTTCGAGGAAATCGCGGTCCGGCTTGCCGGTGAGCGCACGGTCGATCTCATAGACGCGCCAGGCAGCCCATGCGTGCACGGGCGGATTCGCGTCGCCGAGCGCCCATTCGTAGGCGGGCAGTTGTCCATTCGGATGCTGATAGCGGTCTTTCACCAGCAGCAGCAACTGACGCTTCGCGAACGCGGGATCGATCAGCGCGAACGCCGCTGCGTGGAACGCGAGATCCCACGACGCGTACCACGGATACTCCCACTTGTCCGGCATCGACACGATGTCGGCGTTGCACAGATGCATCCAGTCCGCGTTGCGCCCGCGCTTGCGCGCGGTCGCGGGCTTCGGCTGCAAAGGATCCCCTTCGAGCCAGCGATGCACGTCATACCGGTAATACTGCTTCGACCATAGCATGCCCGCGAGCGCCTGACGCTGCACCAGGCGCGCGTCGGGGTCATCCATGTCGTGTTGCAGCGCGCCGTAGAATTCGTCGGCCTCGCCGATCCGCTTCGCAAAGAGCGCATCGGCGTTGAGCGGCACTTCGTCGGGGCTCGCTTCCGGACGCCAACGCATGTAGACCACCGCGCGGCCGTGCGGAGCGAGTTCAATCGGCGCATGCGCGCCGGCTTTCGTGCCGCGCTCGCGACGCACAGCTTGCTGGTCGCCATGCACGAGGTAATCGTTGAAGCCGTCTTTGAACGGACCTTCCGCCTCCATGTCGTAGAGGCGCTTCACGTTGGTGTCGTTCTCGCAGAACAGCCATGTGAGTTGCGGCACGTCGTTCGACCAGGCCGTCACGACGATCGGCTCTTGTCCATGCTGATGACCGATCAACTGCGCGTGGCCGTTATGGTCGGTGCCCGCAACGAGCGACGGCTTATCCGTGTTCTCTTTCCACGACCACGAATTGCGCGCCCAGATTTGCGGAAGCACATCGAGCGACGCGGGCTCATCCGCGCGATTCTCTATTGTCACGCGCATTACGATGTCGTTCGGTGCGTGCTTGGCGTATTCGACCTGCACGTCGAAATAGCGCAAGTCGTCGAATACACCGGTGTCGAGAATCTCGTACTCCGGCATGTCGCCGCCACGTCGCGCGTTTTCCTCTATCAGATCCTGATACGGGTAAGCGGTGTGCGGATACCTGTAGAGCATGCGCATGTACGAATGCGTGGGCGTGCCGTCCAGATAGAAGTACAACTCCTTCACGTCCTCGCCATGATTGCCCTGCGCATTCGTGAGGCCAAAGAGCCGCTCTTTCAGGATCGGGTCCTTGCGGTTCCACAACGCAAGCGACACACACCAGCTCAGCGTGTCGTCGCCGAAACCGGCAATGCCGTCTTCGCCCCAACGGTACGCGCGGCTACGCGCATGGTCGTGCGGAAAGTAGTCCCACGCTGTGCCGTCCGCACTGTAATCTTCACGTACGGTGCCCCATTGGCGCTCGCTGAGGTACGGTCCCCAGCGCTGCCAGTGGGAGCAATCCGCCGAATGCAGGCGTGAGCCTTCAGTGGTGTCCAACAGACTGGCAGCGCGCAGCGGTGGCATGACAGCATCCTTGCGTCGGGCTTGGCGGAGAGACACACATCGTAGCGCGGTTTACGCGCCGGTGCGATCCAACCCGGCAAGCAGGTGCTCTATACGCAGCAGTTCTCCAAGCGACCACGCCTGAAACGGTGTGCCGGCAGGCGCATGCGGCGCGTCGCCGTCGGCTATTTCGGAAATGTGATCGAGCCCGGCGTGATCGAGATGCGCGTATAGCGGATCGAGAAATCGTGTTCGGGCCTCCCGGCGCGCGTCTGGTGAATTGTCGCGCACGCGCAACCAGGCCTCGACGAATGGCCCGAGCAACCACGGCCACGCCGTTCCTTGATGATAGGCGCCATCGCGTTCGTACGGCGCCCCACTGTAGCGGCCGCGATAAGCGGGGTCTAACGGCGCAAGCGTGCGCAAGCCGAGCGGCGTGAGCAGTTGCGCTTCAACTTGATCGACCACCGCGCGCGCCGCCGCGCCTTCGAGCAATGCAAAAGGCAGACCGCCGACCGCGAAAATCTGGTTCGGGCGAATCGAGCGGTCCACGGTGCCGGTCACATGATCCACGTCGATGTTGTCGAAAAGCGTTTGCGTGGACGGATCGATGAAGCGTTTAAGAAACGCTTGCAACGCCTGTTCGGCCAGCCGTTGCCATTGCGGATTCCACGTTGCTGCAATGCGCAATGCGTTGATCCACAGCGCCTGTACTTCCACCGGCTTGCCGATACGCGGCGTGACGACCCAATCGCCGACCTTCGCGTCCATCCACGTCAGCTGCATGCCGGGCACGCCTGCACATAGCAGACCATCTTCCGCGGATGCCTTGATGTTGAAGCGCGTGCCTTGCGTATAACCCGCGAGGATCGCTTCGACCGCTTGCTGCAGACGCTTCATGGTTGCGGCGCTCGCATGACTCGTCGACAGATAGTCGTATACGGCGACGATAAACCAAAGCGATGCATCGACGGAGTTGTATTCCGGAGCATCGCCGTAATCGGGAAAGCGGTTAGGCAGCATGCCCTCGGACAGAGTTTCGGACCATTCGAGCAGGATCGCCTCGGCAGCGTCGAGACGGCCCGATGCAATCAGCAAGCCGCGCATTGCGATAAACGTATCGCGGCCCCAGTCGGTGAACCATGGAAAACCCGCGAGTATTGTGCGGCCTTCGTTACGCTGCACGACGTAGGCGTCGGCGGAACGTTGCAGACGCGAGCCGAAGGCATGGCGGCGTTGTTGTTCGACGCCGGCCAATTGATCGGCATGGCTCGACGCCGCAGCGTGTGCGGTCGTCGTATCCGACGCGCTGAGGATCATCACTGCGTCTGCATCTGCATCTGCATCTGCGAGATTGAAACTGAAGACGCCGGGCGTTGCCAGGTCTTCGCTGAAATCGAGCCCGCGCTCACGCTCCCGAACGTAGCAGAAGTTGCGATACCAGTCGGGCGCATGCGTGTAGACGCCGTTCGTCGTCGCATGAATACGCGGCAGATCTCCATACGGTTGCCAGCTTACGCAACCGGCATCGTTGCCGGCTTGAGCGCTGAAGTCGAACGCGGCGTTCTCGTGATGCAGCGCGTGATAGTCGCGGCCCGATAACAGCGGCCTCACTTTCAACGTAAGCGCACCTGCTTGCGATGCTGCTTGCGTGCGCTGCCACCGCCAGCGTAATACGGTTTCGCGCGTCGCCTTGCTGACGAACACCTCGGCTGTGACAAGCGTTTCCGTATCGAACTGGAAGCGCCATGTCGGCCAGGGTTCCGTGGTGAAGTCGAGCACGTTCGACGCCGCATCGGGATAGAGCACATCAGGCACATAGCGTTGCATGCTCAGTGGATAACGCTCGCCATGCGCTTCGAGCCACGCCTCGATACCGTTCACGAGCACGATGCGGCCGCCCGGCGCTCGCGTGGCCGTCAACAACAACGCGTGGTAACGGCGCGTGCGCAGCGTGCCCACGGTTCCCGATGCGAAGCCGCCGAAGCCGTCCGCTTCGAGCCATTCGTCTTCGAGACGCGTCATGTCGAAAGGTCGTTCAATGCGTGTCATGGCGTGAGCACTCGTGCAAGGCGGTTGCTATGTTTCCGTGTGCTTGAAAGTCAAGCAGATGGCGCTAACGTGTCCATTCTCCTACTTATCACTTTCCGATTCCTTTCGAAGAACTCACAACCGCGAGTCAATTTTCCCACTCGCAAACGTTTCACAATTATTTCTTGAAAGGGTTGGAGACTGCATCCGCTTTCACGAAACTGGATGCAGACATGAGAACAGACATACGCCTCATTGGCGCGCTGTTCGTTGCGCTCGCAACGTTAGCGCTAACCGGCTGCGGCGCGGATGATTCCGCGTCGAGTAATGCGTCTTCATCGCCGGGCGTTGTGACGAACAACGCGGCGACTCCTGCAGCATCTTCGCCAGCATTTCCTCTCAACGCGTCGTCGACGCTCGCGGCAAACCCCGCCCTCGCGGCCGACGCGATCACGCAGAACATGCAAGCCAGCCTCGCCGCCGACAGCCAGCAAATGGCGCCCGTCATGCATTACGCACCCGGCGACAGCGCGAACAGCAAGTGACCGATTCCACCGGCGCGCTCGGCGCGCTATTCTTTCCCCCCGCAGAAGGTGATATTCGATGACATCAAATAGCCGTCGCCGTTTCCTGCAGACCGTGGCTTCATCCGCCGGCGCTGCCGCCGCGCTGACCGCGCTGCCTGAGTCGATCCGCAATGCGTTGGCCGTTCCCGCGTTTTCGCGCACGGGCACCATTCGCGACGTCGAACATATCGTCGTGTTCATGCAGGAGAACCGCTCGTTCGACCACTACTTCGGCCACTTGCGCGGAGTGCGTGGTTACAACGACCGCTTCCCGATTCCACTGCCGAGCGGCAAGCCGGTGTGGTATCAACCGTCGAAGGCGGACCCGACGAAACCTGTGCTGCCGTTCCATCTGGATACGTCCACGACGAGCGCGCAATGCGTGGGCGACCTCGATCACAGCTGGTACAAGACGCATGCCGCGATCGACGGCGGCCGCTACGACCAGTGGCCCGCCACCAAGACCGACATGACAATGGGCTATCACCTGCGCGGCGACATTCCATTCCACTACGCGCTCGCCGATGCGTTCACCGTGTGCGACGCATACTTCTGTTCGCTGCCGGGACCGACGCACCCGAACCGCTCGTATCTGATGACCGGCACCGTGGACCCAACCGGCAAGTTCGGCGGGCCGCTCCTCGACAACAACGACTGGGTGGACGGCGACGGCCCGCCGAACTATCAGTTGCTTTCGTGGACCACGTACCCCGAGCGCCTGCAAGCCGCGGGCATTTCGTGGCAGGTCTATCAGCAAGGGCTGACCGGCTCCGATCCGTTGAACGGCAATTACGGCACCAACATCCTGCAGAATTTCAGCAACTTCATCAACGCGCAGCCGGGCTCGCCGTTGTATGAACGCGCGCAAACGGTGCGCACCATCGACGATCTGAAAGCCGACGTGCTCGCCAACAAGCTGCCGCAAGTTTCATGGTTGTGCCCGCCGGCTGCGTACTCGGAGCATCCGCAATACACGCCCGCATACGGCGCCGAGTACACGTCACAGATTCTGGATGCGTTGACGTCGAACCCGGAGGTGTGGAGCAAGACCGTGCTCTTCATCATGTACGACGAGAACGACGGCTTCTTCGATCACATGGTGCCGCCGCAGCCCGCGACCACGCCCGCGCAAGGCAAGTCGACGGTCAGCACCGAAGGCGAAATTCACAACGTGGTCAACCCGGGTCGCGGCGGCAGCTATACGGCCGACGGCCTGCCTTACGGCCTCGGCCCACGCGTGCCCATGACGATCGTCTCGCCGTGGAGCAAGGGCGGTTTCGTATGCTCGCAGGTGTTCGATCACACGTCAGTGATCCGCTTCATCGAAACGCGCTTTGGAGTGTACGAGCCGAACATAACCGCATGGCGTCGTGCTGTGTGCGGCGACCTGACGACGGCGTTCGATTTCCGCACACCGGATTCGAAGGTGCCGCCGCTGCCCGACACGAGCAACTACAAGACCATTGCCGACAACCAATGCGCGACGCAGCCGAAGCCGACCGTCCCAGCGACGCCGGGCGCGATCGACCCGCAGGAAGGCGGCATCCGCTTCGCGCGCGCATTGCCGTACGAACTGCATGTGAACGGCCAGGCCGACGCGAAGAAGAGCACGTTCGAACTTTCTATCGGCAACACCGGCGATCAGGGCGCGCACTTCTATGTGTACTCGACGAACCGCACGGACGGTCCGTGGCGTTACACCGTTGAGGCAGGCAAGTCGCTCAGCGAGTCGTTCGATCTCACGGCGACTAACGGCGCATATGCATTCGAAGTGTTCGGCCCGAACGGTTTCGTACGCAAATTCGCGGGCAACGTAGCGGCAACCGCGCAAGGGGCAACGCAGGCATCGCAGTTTGGCGGGGGGCATCACAACGAGAAGCCGGCTCAGCCCGAAGTCAAGGTGCAATACGATGTTGCGAACGGCAACGTGTTCCTCAAGTTCAGCAACAAGGGCGGCAAGCTCGCGCGCTTGACGGTGACCGACAATGCGTATGGCGCGCGCCCGCGCCCGGTGCTGGTGCCGGCCGGAGCGCATATCGAAGAGGCATGGGTGCTCGCGGCGAGCCATCACTGGTACGACTTGACGGTGACCAGTAACGACGACGAGAGTTTCTTGCGCCGCGTTGCAGGTCATGTCGAAAATGGCCGACCCAGTATCAGCGATCCGGCTGCAATCGCGCCGGTGCTGGTGGCAAATTAACAGCGTATGAAGCTTAGGCTTCGGCTGGGCCCGTGTTGTCTGCGCGTCTTGCCGAAGTCTCTTCGCATGCTGGCGCCAATCACGCCCCTAACAACACGCCTGTTCTGAAGGGCCGCGCTCCCGTCACTCGACCCAGCGGCGCGCCCGCCGTCACGAAGCGGATCGCGCGACGCATATAGAACACGCCTTCCGTGTGACTCGTGAGCGTGGACGTTTCGTCGGTCAATGGATCGACGATATCGAACAGCGGTTGCCCCACGCGAATCGTGTCGCCGATTTTCGCGCGATGAATCAGGATGCCGCTCACTGGCGCATAGAACTGCTCACTGCCCGCAAGCGGCGTGGCGGCGGTCAACAGCGGCGGCAGCGGCTTCGCTTCAAGTCGAACAGCTTTGCGCCACACGAGATAATCGACGATCGCATCGGCATCCTGCTGTGCCGCTTCGTATGAAACGTCGCGCTGACCGCGGCATTCCACCGTTACGGCGATCGCGCCGTTCGGCACCGGCTTGTCGGCGGGCATTTCCTGCTGCAATTGCCACCACAACAGGCTGTGCGTTTCGTCGAAGGCCTCGCCGCCCGAGTTGGTTGCGAGCAACGAGGCCTGTGCGCCAAGATAACGCGCGAACGGTTCGAATTGCGGCCACGCCGCCTCGCTCGTGTACAGATGCATCGCGGCTTCGAGCGAGCAATGCAGATCGATTACGACGTCCGCATCGAATGAGAGCTTGAGCATTGCAAATTGCAAAGACTCGAATTCGGTCAATGGTTTCTGCGCGGCCAGTTCCTCTGCAATCAACCGACGAACAATGCGCACGTTTTCCGCCGCATCGGCACCTAGCGCTTCGCGAGCCCGCGCAATCAGCTTGGGAAACTGCAGGAAATGCCGGTTGAAGTTCTTGCCGCTCGCAAGATCGAAGCGCCCTAGAAACTGCCCGAGTATGTATTGCCCGAGTCCGACCGGATTGGCCACCGGCACGAGCACGATCTCGGCATTCAGTGCGCCCTGCTGTTCGCGTTCGACGAGACGCCGCTTCAACAGAACCGTGGTCAACATTGCCGGCGTTTCGTCGGCATGCAGCGACGACTGAATATAGATCTTCTCCCCGCTGCCAACCGGGCCGAAGTGAAACGACACCAGTTCGCGGTGCGTGCCGATAGCCGGCGAAAGAAGCGGATGCGATTGCCTGTTCATGAGTGGAAAGCTTTCGGTTGAAGAGCAAGACGCGCGGACATCAGTTGCCGTATGGGTCGAAGTCAAAGTACTTCTTTGCGATCTGCGCATAGGTGCCGTCTTTCAACATGGCGGCGATCGCAGCGTTGATCGACGCCTGTATCGCCGTCTCGTCCTTGCGCAAGCCGATGCCCGTGCCGCGATCGCCCATTGAAAGCGGTTCGCCGACAAACGCAAAGCCCCTGCCGGCCGGTGTGCGCAGAAAACCGAAATCCGCTTCCACCGAGCCGAGCAATGCGCCGTCCAGGCGTCCGTTTTGCAGGTCGGCGAATACTTCGTCCTGGCTCTTGTATGCGACGACATGTGCGCCGAGCGGCACCCAGTTCGTGAGCGCATAGCCTTCGAACTGCGTGCCCGATTGCACGCCGATCTGTTTGCCGGAGAGTGCCTGCAGGCCCGCGGCGAGCGGCGAGCCTTGCCGCGCGATCAGCCGCGATTTGAATTGAAAGAGCTTCGACGTGAACAGTATTTGTTGTTCCCGCTTTTGCGTGATCGCCATCGAGGAAAGAATCGCGTCGATCTTGCGTGCCTGAAGCGCCGGGATCATCCCCGAAAATTCGAGTTCGACCCATTGGCAACGTGCCTGAATGCGGCGGCAAATTTCGTTGCCGAGATCGACGTCGAAACCTTTGAGGCTGCCGTCAGGCGCTTTGGAGTCCATCGGCGGATAGCTCGGGTCGATGCCCAGGCGCAGCGTGCCCGACTCAGCGGCAAACACGCCGCAGCTAAACGTCAGCGCGGCGGTGAGGATCATCAGCGAAAGTTTCATGGGAGCGGAAGGTTCGAGTGGACGGATCGTGGCCAAGTCATCGTATGCGGGTGCCGCGCTCCATAGAAGTCCCGTTCCGACTATCATGATCACCTTTGCCGATCACCGACGCGGCCCCGGCGGTGGAGTACCCGCGCCACCCTGCGAACTACCACACGGACGCTCACATGGCGTTGACCATCTCCCAACTGCGAGCCTCCAAGGCAGTAGCCGAACACGGCAGCCTGCGTGCAGCCTCGCGCGCGTTGGGCGTCGCGCAAAGCGGCATCACGCAGCAGCTGCAGAACCTTGAATCGATGTTGGGCGCAACGCTGTTTATCCGCACCAATCGCGGCATTGCGTTGACCGCGCTGGGCCAGCGGCTGTTGCAGCGCGCCGGCGCGATCATCAGCGAATGCGAACGCGCCGAGCAGGAAGTGCAGCAATTGCGCGGCGACTACGCGGGCGAGGTCAGCTTCGGCATGACCACCGAGCCGCTCGTCGACGCATTGGCACCCGTGCTGATGGACTTCCGCACGCGCTTCCCGCAGGTCGCGCTGCATCTGCGCACCGGCACCTCGCGCATGATGATCTCGTGGATTCGTGAAGGCAGGTTGGACTTCGCGCTCGCGCTGGTGTCGAAACATACCGATACAGCCGATCTCTCTGTCGTGCCGCTCTATCCGTCCGACCCGGTCATTGTCTGCCGCAAGGGTCATCCGAAAGCCGGCGCGCGAACGCTCGCGGAACTCACCGGGTGCGCGTGGATTGCGACGCGCTCGCCGAATCTTACCGACGATCCGCAAGTCAACCGCCTGAGTCATCTGTTCGAAAGTCATGGCTTGCCGCCGCCTGAAATCGTCGCGACCGTGGAAGGCTTGTACGAGACGTTGCACCTCGTGGGCGCCACGGATTGCCTGTCGCTGGAGTCGTCGATTATCGCGAAGCAAGGGCCTTTTGCGAGTGCGCTCACCGTGATTGACGTCCGCGAGCGCGCCATCGAGCAGACCGTCTGCCTGCTGCAACGCGCGGCCATTCCTCTCACGCCCGCCGCTCAGGAACTGGCGACCATGATCGCCTCGTACACACGTACGGTGAGATCGCGTTGAAACGACGCCACTTGCGGCGCGGGCATCGAGCGGGGCAGATCGACGAAGCGTTCGCCCGGGTTTGTCGAGGCGCACCAAAGCGAGGCCGCCGCCCAACGACTACAATTAAAGCCCCCTGCCGGGCGCGAACAACATTCAAGGCGTTAGTCAAACGAAAGGCGCAAGGCAAACTGGCAGAACATCAACAGGAGTTTTCCCACATGATGAATCGAGACAATCCCGTCTGGCTGATCACCGGTTGTTCGACGGGCTTTGGCCGCGAACTCGCAAAACTGGTACTCGAGCGAGGCTGGCGCGCCGTTGTTACCGCACGCGACGAATCCAAAGTAAAAGACATCGCCGAGCCGCACGGCGAGCGTGCGCTCGTTCTGCCGCTCGATGTCACGAACCGCGCGCAGATCGCAGACGTCGTCGCACAAGCCACGCAACGTTTTGGCCGCATCGACACGCTCGTGAACAACGCAGGTTATGGCTACCTGGCCGCGATCGAAGAAGGCGAAGATGACGAAGTGCGGGCCATGTTCGAGACGAACGTGTTCGGTCTCGTCGACATCACAAAGGCGGTGTTGCCGGTCATGCGCGAGCAGCGCAGCGGCCTGATCGTCAACGTATCGTCGATTGGCGGTCTCACGAGTTTTGCGGCAACCGGTTACTACCATGCGACGAAATACGCGGTGGAAGGCTTGTCCGAATCTCTCGCCACCGAGGTCAAGCCGCTCGGCATCGACGTGCTGATCGTCGAACCCGGTCCGTTCCGAACCAACTGGGCCGGTCCGTCAATCAAGCAGTCGGCGACCGTTATCGACGAATACGCGGCCACCGCCGGCGAGCGGCGCAAGCAGACCGAAGCGCGTAGCGGTAAGCAGGCCGGCGATCCGGTGCGCGCGGCACAAGCGATAATCGACGCGGCGCTGTCGGAGCGCCCGCCGCTGCGTTTGCTGCTCGGCAAGACCGCGCTGGAACTGGCGCGCAAGAAGCTCGACTTCATGCGCGGCGACTTCGATGCGTGGGAAGCGACTACCGTGGGCGCCGATTACCCCGACGCCTAGAACTCGACTAGCGCGAAATCTTCCTTACCCACATCGCACAGCGGGCAGCGCCAGTCGGCAGGAATGTCGGCCCAGCGCGTGCCCGGCGCGATGCCGTCTTCGGGCAAGCCGGCGGCTTCGTCGTAAATCCAGCCGCAGATCACGCAGACCCACTGCTTGAAGTCGTCCGCCGAAGCGGCGATGACGGCCGCAGACTCCGGCGTGCTTTGCTGTTGCAAGGCCGGCGTGTCGTCCAGGCTGACAACGAGCGGCGCCTGCGTGCCCGAACTGTCCACGGCGAAACGCGTTTGCAGGGTTGCCAGTAGCCGCTGCGCTTCGTCTTGCGTCAGGTCGATCCAGTAGGGGTCGCCCGCGCCGTCGTTGAGTCGCTCGGGGCAAAACTGGATTTCTACCGCCACGCCCTTCTTGTACATAACGGCGTTACACCACCAGATTGAGCAAAACGGAAGCGATCAGCCCGGCGGCGCCGATGATGCCGAGCAATTGAAGGAGAGTGAGGGGTTTGCGCGATGCGGCGGGGAATTGTTGCGTGGTCACGGAGCGGTCTTTAGGAATCAAAAAGCGAAATGGTACACGGGTCTCGGTGCGGCGCATGCCGATCTGCGCAAACCCGCGCGTATCGGTTGCCACCCGCTTACCACCTGGTTGCCATTATCGCCGGTCGACCGCACCGGATTACTTACGCGATGGAGATGAACTAATTCGCGGCGAGGCGGAAATGCCGCCTGCCGCTCGCCGCTCAGGTTTTCGCCAGCGGGCTACCGCTGCGTGAGTCCCAGAAGCGGATGATTTCCGTGTCGCCGGTGCCCGCACCCACCACCTGATCCGGCGCGCCGCTTTCGCGCAGCAACGCACGCAGTTCGTTGATGACCGGAAACACTTCGTGGTTCCAGTCGGCGCCTTGCGAATCGTGCGCGCGTTGCTCGGCCTCGACGATCTCGCGGTCTTCCCTGAAGATGCGCTCAGTGAACCACACCAGCAGCGGCCACGCGAGGTTCAGCGCCCCGGGAAACCCCGGCTTGCGAATGGACAGCAGCCCGAAAGTGCGATTGGTGCGCTGCTCGCGATCGAGCGGCACGTAGACAATCCACAGGTCCATGACGAGCGTCTGCTCGGACGTGCGAATCTGCAGCGTCTGATACGGATACTCGGTGCGGATCGTCATCACGTCTTTGTCGTTGTCGCCGCCCGTTTTGCGGCTCTGGCCGAACACGATCGCCTCGCCAATCGGCTGCTGACCGGCCATGCGCGCAAACGTGTAATCGACTTCGACCCAGCCTTCGCCGCGCCGCCGCCCGAGCGAACGCGCGCGCATCTGCCCCATTTGGCGGCGGTGCAGAAACTGATGGTTCATGTCCATCAGGTTCTCGTGCATGAACGAGTAGTGGCAATTCACAGGACGGCCAAAGCGCCGGGTCTTGTACTTCTTGTCGGACACGGAACCGAGTGTGGGCAGCGGGCGAATCTCGGCCATTGCCGGGTCGCCGGGAAATACGAAGATCAGGCCTTCCACTTCGCGGCACGGATACGAGCGCACGCCGTTCGGCAAACGCTCACGTCCAAGGTACGGCACGTCGATGCACTTGCCCGAGCAGTCATAGGTCCAACCGTGGTAGCCGCAACGAATCGACTCGCCATCGACCACGCCCTGGTGCAACGGCACCTGACGATGCGCGCAGCGGTCTTCGAGCGCAAAAGCTTTGCCGGATTCGGTGCGCGCGAGCACGATCGGATCGCCCGCAAACGTCACACCATGTGTCTTGCCACGCTTTACTTCGTGCGACCACGCGAGCGGATACCAGTAGTCGGGATGTATGCCGACGCGGCGCAGGTCCCGGACCGGCGCGTCGTTGGCCGCGTGGCCCAGCGTGGGAGCGGCTTTAGGCGATGTCGCATGCGTTGAGGACGCCTCGACGGTGCTTTGTTCGAGCGGGGGAACAGCATGCATAGTGTAGAGCCTCCGTGCACGTGCGGATAAAGTAGGCGGCCGCATCTCGCGGCCGTGATCGTCGTCAGTCTACTCGAACCGCGTACGGCATGGGTCCGGCGGGGTCAAAACACCGCGCCGCTAGGCCTCGTCGCGAGCGACGAGCCCAGTGCGGCGCTGCGCGCCCCACGATCGCCCGCCGCGTAGGAAGTGCAGCCAGCCGAGCGCCGCGCCGAGGTGGCGCAGCAGCTGGAAAGTGAACGGCTCGGCGATGGCAGCCAGCATCGCCATGCCCATACTGGAGCCGCTGCGCTTGCCGGTCCAGCGCCGGTAAAGATGGACGCTCCACAGGTAGAAAGCCAGGTCGATCGCCGTTTTCAGGCCGATTACACTGAAGATCGACACGACGATTGCACCGTGCCCGCCGAACACAAACGCAAGCAGCAATCCGAAAGCGGTCAGGCCGTAGATGGGTTGCATGGTGTCGAGCGCCTTCACGGGCAGCATCAGCATGCCGAGCGTTCCATAACGGCGATTGCCGGTCATGTCGCGGTTCCAGTACTGCGTTTGCAGGAACCCGGCGAACCAGCGCCGCCGTTGGCGCAGGAAGCTGCCGAGGTTGTCGGGCGCGTCGGTATGCGCATGCGCGTCGCCAACCACTCGCACGTCCCAGCCGAGGCCATGATCGACCGAATAGCGGCGCAGCCGGTGTATCAGCTCGTAGTCTTCGACGAGACACTGCGGATCGAAGCCGCCGACGTCGAGCAGCGCGTCGCGCCTGAATGAAGCGAAGGCGCCCGAGACCAGCAGCAGACTGTCCGCGCGCATCCACGCAAAGCGCGCGATGAAATTGCGCATGTACTCGTAGGTCTGGAACCATTGCAGCACACGGCCCGACGCGGACTTGCCGCAAACCGGCACCAGGATGCCGGCCGCGGCCACGAGCTTGGGGTCGCTTGCGAAAGCGGCGCGCATTGCGTAAGTGGCGTCGTCGTCGAGAAGCGTATCGGCGTCGACGGTCATTACGGTGTCCGTGCTCATCACGGTGATCGCGGCGTTCAGCGCGCGCGCCTTGCCGCCGTGCGGCATACGCAGCCAGAAGAGATTGGGATAAAGCGAACTGGGCGCGCTCAACGTGCCCTCGGCCGGCGCGACGAGGCCGAAGCGTTCGGTGAGCAGCGCGTGTGTGTGATCGGTGGAGCCGTCGTCGGCAATCACGATTTGCGCCGGGCCGTGAACCTGCCGTAACAGCGCCGCAATCGTGACCGGCAGCACGGCCGCCTCGTTATGCGACGCGACAACCACGCCGATGTCCGGCAAGCAGCGCCGATCGTAGTCAGGCTCGAGCGGCGCCGCGCGACGCATGAGCGGCAACGCTTTCCACGTGACGAACGCGAGCAGCACGGTGTCGTAGATCACGTACGCGATACCTGTGGACCACGCAACCACGCCTTGCAGAAAGAAGGCACGCGCGAATAGCAGCAGCCACACGGCAACGACGCTTGCGTGAATCAACGTGCTCGAAAGCGTCGTGCCACGCGGCACGATACGGGGCGACGTAAGCGCGAACGCCTGTTCCAGGTTTTGTTTCAAGGTAACTAGCGGGCCGGTCGTTGCTGCGGTTTAGAGAATAAGTGAAGCGGTGCTCAGGGCATCATGCGCTTCAGAACCGACTTTCGATCGATCCACTGGTGCTTCAGCGCGCCGCCGATATGCATGGCAAGCAACGCATACAGCGCGTAGCCCAGCCACGTATGCAACGCGCCAAAGCGGTCGTGCAGCGTTTCCTTCAGTGCGGGATCAAGGTTCATCACGTAGCCGATACGCGGCCAAGGAAACAGATCGAACAGACGCATTGGATGCGTGGCCGCGTCCTTCCATGCGGAATCGTGCAACCAGCCGGAGAGCGGCAGCCCGATCATCAGCAGATAGAGCAGAAAGTGCGCAAGATGCGCAGCGACTTTCTCCCACGACGGAAACTCGCGCGGCAGCGGCGGCGGCTTGTGCGACACGCGCCACAAGATGCGCATGAGCGCGAGACTGAGCACCGTGATGCCGATGGACTTGTGTGTATTGATTACCGGGCGCACCCAGTCGTCGGGCAGCGAATCCGCGCTCAGACCGAGCGCAACGTTGCCGATCATCAGCAGCGCAACAAGCCAGTGCAGCGTGATCGCCGTGCGCGTGTAGCGTGAGCGCGCTGGCGTTCCGGTCTGGTTAATCAAGGGTTCGGCGTGGATGTTCATAAGTGGTGCGGCCTGAGAGAGGATCGTTGCCAGGCTTTCTATTGGGCGGCGTTCCGCAGCGTGCCATTCAGGAGAAAAGAACCCCTGAGTGTGCCGTTTTATTCCGCAACTCGCTTAATGTTCTGTTTCCGATTATTTCAAGCCGCCTCGGTGCCAGGCGCTCGCACTAAGTCAGTGAAATTCGCACCGCAAGAAAAAAATCTCTGTGGCAGATGGCGCGCGATAGACCGATTCAATTGGCGGCGGCGCGAATCGCATCCTCTAATAAAATCCCGCGCATCGCCGGGCTCGCCCGTTCAACCGCTGCTTGTCTGGAGATAAACAATGTCGCAACCCGAGCCAAACGTAGACGAAGTGGTCAGAAGCATTGCAGAGGAAACGGATACGCCGCCGGAAACTGTCTCCAAGATGTATGCCGACACCTTGGCCGACTATCGCCACGACGCGCGGGTGTTCGATTATGTGCCGCTCTTCGCGGCTAAGAAAGTCCGCAACACGCTTCGCGACGCCTCGCATCGGAAGCACTGAACGCTGCGGCGCACGGACGGGCGCCGTTTTATGCAATGCAAATTGTCGGCTGAATCGACTTCGACTTACTCAACGCAGCAATTATTTTCCCGCGCTAGACTTGACCCGGTTCAACCGACCGGAGGATTGGTATGCGGGTGGCAATTGTTGGCGCTGGAATTGTCGGCTTAAGCACGGCGTGGTCGCTCACCAAGCTGGGCCATGACATCACGTTGATCGAGCAGGGCTCGATACCCAGTCTGCTTGCCGCGTCGCGTGACGCGCATGGCATGATTTGCCGCGCGCATGACGGCGCCGACGGCTATGCGGAGAGCATCGCTGAGATGTTCGATAGTTGGGACATGCTATGGGACGATCTCGGCGTTTCCCACTATGCGAATTGCGGCGCGCTCGGCATTTCACAATCCCCAGGCGACAGCGCCGAGCAATTGCGTATGAGCCTCGACCGCGTGGGCTTCGAATACGAACGGCTCGATGCTCGCGAAGCCGCCGAGCGTTACCCATTCCTCGACGCCGCCACGTTTCGCTACGCGTATCTCGATCGTGACGGAGGCGCGCTCTTCAGCGGGCGAATCGCGCACGATGTCAAAGCGTGGCTCAGAATGCGCGGCGTCGACATTCGCATGCATACGAAGGCGGTTGCAATCGATGCGCCCACGGCGCTCGTGCATATCGACGACGGCACCGTGGTCCAGGCGGATCGGCTCGTGGTAGCTGCCGGTGCGTGGACGTTGCGGCTCCTTCCCGCGCTTGCCGACAACCTGGCGATTCACCGCAACGTCGTCGCATATCTGACGCCGCCGGCGGACCTGGAGAACGCGTGGTCGAACGCACCGGCGATCGTCGACATTGGCGGTTCGAGCAATGGCTACGTGTTGCCGCCAATCGACGGTGCCGATCTGAAGTTCGGCGCGGGCGCACTGAAGAAACCGGTGCCGGATGCCGGAACCGACCGCACTGCGGCGCCCGGCGAAGGGCACCGTTTGCGTCGACTCTTCGCGCCGCCGTTTAGCCGCATCGACGAATACACGGTCACCGAGGTGGAAACCTGCGCTTACACGTTCGCGGCGGACCAGCGGTTCTTTTCGAAGCGCGTCGGCAAGACACTCGCGGTGTGCGGCTGTTCGGGGCACGGCTACCAATTCGGCGCGGCGGTGGGGCTTCGCGTCGCGCATGCGCTTGAAAGCGATGACGACACCGCGCTGGTTCAATGGCTCAGAGCCGAAACTGTATGGGCGCGCATCTGCGCGTAGCGTATTCGCGCCGACGGGTCCATCATCACGCAGCATCGCAATGTGTGGATCGTGACCTGGCAGGACGGGCGCTGGGGCATCAAGCAGCGCTCGCATTAGCGCTTCGTCTCGCGCTCCCGGACGCATGGCTCCAAAATTGAGCCGCGCGGTGGAGCTAACAATAGCGGCCCAATTTTTTTATGCTGACGGTTTGCCTGTCGAGATAACCAGGAGCCGCGCATGTCCAACACCATTCAGGTCCGCCCCGTCAAACACGACGATTTCGATGCATGGCTGCCGCTCTGGGACGCATACAACGCGTTCTATGGCCGCTCCGGCGAAACTGCATTGCCGCCAGAAATCACTCAGCTAACGTGGGGCCGCTTCTTCGACGCTTATGAGCCGATGCACGCGATGGTCGCCGAACGTCATGGCGAGTTGATCGGCATCGTGCATTTTCTTTATCACCGTCATACGACGCTGGCGGGACCGATCTGTTATTTGCAAGACCTGTACACGTTGGAGTCCGAGCGCGGCAAGGGCGTGGGCCGCGCGCTGATCGAAGCGGTGTATGCGCGTGCGAAGGCTGATGGTTCGCAACGCGTGTACTGGCAAACGCATGAGACGAATCACACCGCCATGCGGTTGTATGACACGGTGGCGGATAAGTCGGGGTTTGTGGTGTATCGGAAACAGATGTGATGTGTGCAGCGTGGTGCAGCAAATGCCGGGCACCTCAAAAAACAAAAGGCGCACCACCCAGTGCGCCTTTCGTCCTCTGCAATTGCGGCACTACATCACCGCGCACCGAAACCCGTCTTCAGGCTTCCAACTGCTCGAGCACCTTACCCTTGGTCTCAATGCCCAGAAAATGCACCGCCACCGCCGCAAGGAACGGCACTGCGGCAAGAATATAAAACGCCACCTGCAAATTGCCGCCGATCATCGTCTTCGACACAATGGCCGGTGAAAAAATGGCCGCGACCTTGAGCCACGCGCCGCCGACACCGCAGCCTATTGCTCGAATGCTGGTCGGATACATCCCCGGTGTGTACACATAAGCCGTGATAATCGGCTTGCGGCCCACCTTGTCCACCAGCAACGCGCACGTCAACGATCCGATTACGCCAAGCACCGAAGCGGCCACCGCCAGATTCAGCGCCAGTTGCAGCGGCGCGTGACAAATCGTGCGATAGATCGTCGGCAGCCAGGTCGAGAGACCATACTGAATGAAGCCGCACGTGATCCACAACATCGCGACGGCCATGGTGCGCTTCAGGTAGGCCGGACAACGGCACGAAACGGCCACGCCCATGCGCACGGCTATACGGCAGCCTGGATGCCGGGATCGCGTATATCAGCAATGTCGGCGGCCACTCGAAGTGGATCGAGGAACAGGGCAACATGCAGCCGGACCGCTGGGGCCTGAAGGGTGTGGAGGATCTCGGCGGCGGTCCTGAGACGATCTTTCAGTTGGAGAACGGCTTTCATACGAACACCGGAGCCTTCGCCGAGTCGGGCACGCCATTCAATCGCGAGGCGTTTGTCGGTCTGAGTTCGGACAAGATCGGCACGGTCACACTCGGCCATCAGACGCCGTTCAGCTCTGATGTGCTGGGTCCGCTGAGCACGGCTTTTCTCGCCGCCAGTTGGTACGCGTTCCACCCCGGCAATATCGACGAGCTCGCGGACACCGGTGTCGCGCCGTTCGACAATTCGGTGAAGTTCCGATCCGCGAGTTTCAACGGCTTTTCGTTCGGCGCGATGATGGGCCTCGGCAACACGACCAACTTCTCGACCGGCAAGACGTTGAGTTTTGCGCTCAGCTATGCGAACGGTCCGTTCAAGGCCGGTGCAGCGTATGCAAACGAGCACAATCGAACGCCGTCGATCGTGACTACGGGCATTACGAATTTTAAGGGCGTGGCGGCAGCCAACTACAGCGCCGACAAGGCCGTTTTCTGCTGTTCATCGAGGTCAGATCAGCATCATAGCGTCTTTGCGGTGCTATGCTTTGATGCGGTCCGCTGCGCGAGGCCCCGCTGCCACGCCTTCGTTCCGCTCAAGCGTCCGGAGGCCACGCTCATGTCTGATTCCGTGCAGATTCAGGTTGCCGATTCGCATCTCTATCCTGGGTGTGCGGTGCGCATAGCGCACTTGCCGCAGTCCGAGCGAGGGGCCGCCGCGGTGGTCGCGGTCGTCGAGTTCGCAGACGGCTCCGGCGCTAACGCCACCTGTCATCTGCGAGCGCACGACGAACTCGAATTGACAGTAGACGGCTATGCGACGCAGAAGCGCCACCCTGTCAACGCGAGACATTGGTTACTTCTCGCCGTCGATGCAA
This sequence comes from Paraburkholderia kirstenboschensis, assembly GCF_032806925.1. Classification (NCBI taxonomy): domain Bacteria; kingdom Pseudomonadati; phylum Pseudomonadota; class Betaproteobacteria; order Burkholderiales; family Burkholderiaceae; genus Paraburkholderia; species Paraburkholderia kirstenboschensis. The sequence continues at coordinate 1,142,732 of NZ_CP136512.1, forward strand.
CGCACAACAGTTGGCGCGTCAAACGCCGATTGCCTTAGCCGCAAAACCGCCGCGTCCATTGATGCAGTAGTTCAACTGTACGTCCAGCCGTATCCGCAGCGAATCGTAGCTTCCGCCGGCGTTTCGCGCGCCGCCCCGAGCCGCACTTGAACTCGTCACGCACACTTCGGAACCGACCGATGACAGACCACGACTCCTCCCTGCCGCCGAACCTCGAGAGTCCGGACAACGCCTCCAACGCCGCAGACGATCCGCACAATCCCGAGCGCCGCCGCGTTCTTACCGGCCTTGCGGCCGTCGGCATCGGACTCGCGCTGACCGGCTGCAAGACCGAACAAGCCGCGAGCGGCGTAGCACCGCGTACCGCCGCGGACTTACGGCTCGACGCCGCGCTGCGCGACCAGGTCAAGCAAATCGTGGTGATCTACGCGGAGAACCGCAGCTTCGCGAACCTCTATGGCAATTTCCCAGGCATCCAGCATCCGCTCGATGCAGTAACCGCCGAGCGATATCTGCAGCTCGACCGCGACGGCAAGACGCCGATGCCGCGCCTGCCTGCCATCTGGGGCGGCCTTGTGCCACAGGCGCAGGAGGTGGACGGCAAGCGCTACATGATCGGCCAGAAGGACATCGGCAATCTGCGCAATGGACCTTTCCACCTGACCGATGCGCAAGGCGCGCCATTGCCCACTGGCGTGATCACGCGCGATCTCGTGCATCGCTTTTATCAGAACCAGATGCAGATCAACGCCGGGCGCAACAACCAGTTCGCGGCGTGGGGCGATTCGGGCGGGCTCGTCATGGGGCATTACCGAAACTCCGCCGACACGCTGAAGCTCTGGAGTCTCGCGCAGCAATACACGCTATGCGACAACTTTTTCATGGCCGCGTTTGGCGGCTCGTGGCTGAACCACATTTTCCTGATCTCGGCGCAGGCGCCGTTCTATCCGGACGTGCACAATAGCCCGGCCAGGAAGATGGTTTCCGTAGTCGAGGGCGACGACCTTACCGGCGCGCGGCTGAAGATCGCGCCGGACTCGCCGGCATCGGCACTCGACGGTCCGCCGAAATTCGTCAACGACGGCGCATTTACCGCCGACGGCTATGCCGTGAATACAATGGCACCGCCGTACCAGCCGAGCAACGTGCGCCCGGCGGAAGGCGGCAACCCGGCTTTCGCGGATGCGTCGAATCCGCGGGTGCTGCCGCCACAGAATTACGCGACGATCGGCGACCGTCTCACGGACAAGGGCGTCGATTGGGCGTGGTACAGCGGGGCATGGCAATACGCGCTGGAACATCAGGACACAGGCGCCGTGCCCGATTTCCAGTATCACCATCAGCCGTTCAACTATTTCGCCAACTACGCGCCTGGCACGCCGGCGCGGCGCAAATATCTGCGTGATGCGGGCCTCGGCAGCGACGCATCGACCAACCGCCTGATCGCCGACATCGACGCGGGACGTCTGCCCGCCGTAACCTTCTACAAGCCGCAGGGCGATCTGAACATGCACGCCGGCTACGCGGACGTCGAATCCGGCGACCGGCACATCTCACGCGTGATCGAGCATATTCAGAAGGGTCCGCAATGGGCTAATACGGTCGTGATTGTCACCGTCGACGAAAACGGCGGCTGGTGGGATCCGGTCGCGCCGCCGAACGGCGACCGCTGGGGCCCGGGCTCGCGGATTCCGGCGCTGGTGATTTCACCGCTCGCTAAAAAAGGCTATATCGATCACACCGTGTACGACACGAACTCGATTCTTCGCCTGATCAGCCGCGTGCATGGACTCGCGCCGCTCGACGGCGTCGTGGCGCGCGATCGCGCGTTCGCAAGGAACGGTCTGGCGCCGCTTGGCGATTTGACCGCGCCGCTAGATCTGGCCTGACGATCACTGCGCGGCGGCGTGAAGCCTGGCGACTACGGCCTCGGAAATCTGTTGAGCCGTTTTCTTGATCGTCTTCTTCTCGTCGCCGCTTGCCATGACGAACTTCGCTGCGATCACGTATGGATTGAGCTTGATGGCAGCGCCCGGCGCGTGCTTGCTGTCGGCCTCTTCCACGGCTTCATAGAGAGGCGGCAAATTCGCCGATGCAAGACTGTCGCATGACACCGCGACCTGAATGTCGTTCTGACCGGCGCCCAGACCGACCATGGCGCGCCGCAGACGGTTGCCCTCGTCGACGCTCAGGAACACACCGCGCACTTGCCAGCCCGCGGCTGGCAAAGTCTGACCAGAAGCGATGCGCCGTGCGTCGACGCCGCCCTGGCGCAGATCGGCCGTGAGCGCCTCCGCCATTTCGTTGACGATGTTCTTTGCGTGTTCCTGCGGATTCGCGTCGTGGTCCAACGGTCCCGGCCCGCTCGGCAATAGACCTCGCAGACGGCGCACGCGTTGGCCGGGGCCGCTGTCCGGTGCGACGTTCGCGACGTCCAGTTCGAAGTCCGATACGTAGACGATCGGCGCGGGCTCGGCGAACGGCGCGTTATCCGCTGTAAAACCAGGCGCCGGCGCCGCGCTTATGCACGCGGCCAGCGCGACAAAACGCGGAAATCGAAGCTGCATGCCACGTCTCCAGGATCGGTGCAGCGACAACGAAGGACCAAGTTCGCGCGGGTGGAAAGCGGAGGCCGGATCGCGACGCAAACATGGTACAGCCGTGTGTATCCAGCGTCGGATTTTTTGTGCACAAGTCTTACCATTTGCCTTGAATAACCGGCGTCGCGACATAGACTGTTAAAGCTATTCTGAGTACTTTGCACGGAACTGACATGCGCCTGACCATTCTCATTAACGGTTCCGATCCCACCGTCAGTCATGACTACGCTGTGCTATGGCTCGACACCGACCAACGCCGGTGGTCGAGGGAAGCGCATCAAGGGATCGATCTGCCCCCGTGGGGCGAATTACGCGACGAAGGCGGCGTGACGACACTGTGCGCGCCGAGCACGGACGCGCCGTTGTGTACGCTGCGTGGATTGCACGTCGACCGTAAGCAGCGCGTGAGCGCCGCTCAAGGCGACGCGGCGTGGACCGCCGTGCGCAATCGTGCGCCAACCAGCGGCTTCTGGCGCTTGCAAGCGGTCGATCGTCAAAACGTCCGCGCTGAAAACAGCGTGTTCGGCAATTAATTCCAGCGTCCTTTCTGCTCGGTCGATGTTCCCACACGCGCGTCGCAGGACGCGCGGGTGGAATCGTTCGACCCGCCACTCCGCACTGTCCGCTCTTCACGATCTAATGGACCGGTTTCCGCGACGCATGCATTTAAGCTTGCCTTAAGTTTGCGTGCGTAGTGTCGGAAGTCCACGCATTCGGGTCGCCGCAAGGCGGCCCATTTTTTTTGCCCGTGCGACACCGCGTCATGTACCTGCTTCGGCGCGCGAGCGTTGCATTGCCGCTCGTCTCTACGCTCTCCCACCCGTTTTACATCGCTCAATAGCCACGCTCAACGCTATACTTTGCGCCCCTCTCTTTTCACCGATCAACCCATGAAGAAGTGGTTCGCCAGTCTGCTCGTTGTGGTCGCCGCTCACGCAATTGCGGCGCCCTCCTGCACCCAGTTCACACCGAATGCGCAATGGCCGGTTCTGACCAATCAGAAGATGGCGCCCAAAGCGCGCATGCTTTGTTATAGCGATTTCGCCGTCATGCATTCGGGCATCACACACGGTCCATTGTGGTCCGCCGAACACCTGACGCGCGACCATATCGAAGCCGCTAAAGACATGGTGCGTACCAACAAGTTCTTCGAAGACGCGCGCTTGCCCGACGGCGAAGGCGCAACGCTCGCGGATTACAAGCGCAGCGGCTTTGATCGCGGACATATGAGTCCCGCGGGAAATCGCTGGAATGAGCAAGCCATGGCGCAGTCGTTTTCACTCGCGAACATCATATGCGGACTCAAATCTGTTCAGTCAGCTTCAGCTTTTGAAGTCTAGCCAACCGACCGAAAAGCCGCGCGCAACTTGCCTCCTCGAGCGTTTCAGCTCGCTTCAGCCTACGACAGCAAACCGACCCTTATCCCCGTATTAGGCGAGCGTTTTTTCTGTTCACTTCTGCAGAAAATCTCCTATGCTGTAGACATCGTACCGAGGGGGACCCATGAACCCTACCGTCTACCGGGCAGCTCAGCTCAGCAACGAATTCCCAGAGGCCAAATACGCCCTTCCCCCAAGCTTTCCCTTCATTGTTGACGACGACAATCTGGAGGTAGACCGCCAAGCGCTTCGGTACCTTGACTCAACTTTTCGCAGAGCAAGGGGGTCTGGACTGAAGGTCAAACGAAAGCGTACGTCTATTCACTCTGTCGACGCTGCTGCGTATGATTTGGTCGACTTCCTGCGGTACCTCGTCAGGTCCCGTGAGGCTGAGCGACATGACAGCATTTCAAAAGAAGGCGGCACGCAGGAAAGCGTCCCGAGGGCTTTGCATGACTTTACGATTGACGAGGTCTCCGCCTACCGCGATGAACTGTTCGCGCGAGTCAGCAAGCAGACACACGAGACTCTCTCCGATGGAACTTGCACTAGGCGCGTGAATCGCGCGCTGCACTACGGCGACTGGCTACAACGCCGCGGCATACTTTTTGACTTCGGTACTCTTCCGGACGACGACAACATCCTGTTACCCGGCGACGACCAAAACGATGTTGTCCGCCCTCTTTCTGAGAGGGAGTGGCACCGCGTCAGAGATGTCCTCGGACCTCTACCGTCGAAACGACAGCACGGAGTTGATGAACGCCCAACGAGGAACCGCCTCGCCGCCGAGCTCGCACTCGCCACTGGTCTCAGAGTTGACGAGGTAGCGAAGCTGACAATTCATCAAATCGTAGACCTCAGATTTGATGATACTGCTCCAGCACATGCTGAAGTGAAACTGCGAGTCACACAAACAAAGCGGCTTGTCGCCCGAAATGTGTACATTCCGATGTATCTGGTGAAGGAACTACATCTTTACATTGACGGTGAACGCCGTGAGGCTATGACGGAAGCCACAAGGTCTTGGCTTGCAGATAAGCAGCGTCAGCACACCATCCTGTTCGTTAACGGCTCCGACGCGCGTCAGCATGCCGGTAAAGCCATAAGCGCCGATGTGCTCTCAAATGCATTTCATACGGCTTGCATACGTGCGGGGCTCACGAGCTCTGTGGAAAAGATTGACCCGGTGACGGGTGAAAAATATCTAACGCAGCTTGCATCTCATCGATTTCACGATTTACGACATACCTTTGCGGTTTGGAAATACTACTCAGAGAAGGAATCTGGAAATTCGGAACCATGGAAGTTGATTCAAGCCCTCCTTGGACATAAGCATCTTTCGACAACCATGAACACTTATCTTAAGGTTGTCCCTGGCGAGCGGCGAGAAGTAAACAGGAGAACCTTCTACGCAACCCGGAGGCGCTTCAATGGCAACTAAGAAGAAGCGCTCTCCAACGAATTTCGTTAGGGACAAAATCCACCAAGGCACCGACGGCTCCGCCGACCACGCCAATGTCAGAATTATTCAGGCCGTCGCACGTACCCCGTACGAGGAAACTCCATTCGTCGTAGTCTTTCCGGCTGTTATGCATGGCGGCAAGCCTTTTGTACTTGACCTACAGTTCCTCATGCCGCTCACCAAAATAGGGCGCGCATTGTTTGACGGGCATTTGAGGAAACTCGGCTCGCGGCCAAATTTCAAGACAGCGACCAACTACACCAAACGATTACGCAATGGAATTGTAGAGTTTCTGAATTCTGAAGGACTACTGGAAATTGGTCTTGACAAATTTTGCTCGGACATCATTCCACATTTTGAGACGTGGCTGAATCAACAAAAAGACGGCGTATCTCGATGGAGTGAATCCACTCGAGCAGAGAACTATTTGTATGTAAAAACTGTTTTTGAAAAAATAGCATCCGATAGCCATTGGAAATCGTCAATACCTCAACGGCCTCGTTTCAAGTCAAACCCCTGGCCACATCGAACACGCAGTGTAAAAAAGAAAGAAATTCTTGACGACGACCTCGCAACGCGAATTAGAGTCGCAAGCATTGACGAGATTGTCGATTTAGTACGACGAAGAGGAGAGATTCAGAGAATCATCGAAGAAGATGAGGTCGATTCAAATTCAAAAAAGAATGATGGCTACCACACGCTTCGGCGAGACCGTGAGTATGAAAAAATTGTACTCGATATCTACCGAGAAATTCTCAAGAGCCCAACGATTCACTCGGATTGTTTCCCAGACACCTACCGCTATATCTTAAGTAAATACAATACAACAATTAGTGAAATAAGGGGGCTGATTTTTCCTCGTCCAGAAGGGCTCGTTCCATTTGTGCTGCTCATGGCTTTGGCTCTTTCATACAACGCGAGCACGGTCCTAGACGCACGCCTCGGTGACTTCACAGTCGTTCGCGAACTGTCGTCCTATCTCGTTTTTTTTAACGATGAACCACAGCCCGACGATGAAAATGAGTCCGGCGATGCACCAGAGGCCGTCGACGACGATATCGAGGCTGACCTCTTGGCAAACGCGTTCAAACCCCGTTCGCATAAGCGGCAACCCGTATATATTCCTATCGATAACGAGCCGGACAACCCTTACTTCATGTACGGGTACCTCTTAAATTGGACGAGCAATCTTCGTAGCTTTTCTTATTTTGGTGTTAGCGATAAACTTTTTATATTTAGTACACCAAAAAGTAAGAACGGGATTTCTTCATTTACTGGGTTGGACGGAACGGCTACTCCTCAAGGATGGGCAGATGCTTTGAGAAGATTTCGTGAGCGGCACGACCTAGAGCATTTCACTCTCGACATGCTGCGCCCGACGTCTCTTGATGTCACGTTTGAGGAATTCAATGGTGACATCAGACTAGCAAGTATTCAAGGCAATCATACGCACATCGATACAACTTCACGAAGTTATCGAAGCGATGCGGAGAAAAAGAGGCAATACGAGCGCCTTGGTGCGGTCCATAGCCGGCGCGACCGTTGGCGGAAGACGGACGGAAAGATAGACCCCCGCGACCATCCAGAGGAATTTGATGTTGATTGCGCAACTCCGGGCTGGACGTGCGCGGACCCATATGACAGCCCGTACACGACCAAAGGTGAACTATGCGAAGGGTACGGACGCTGCCCAGCCTGTCCTCTTGGTGGCGTTAACCTCAACTCGCCCTTGTCTTGTGCGTATACATTGGGGTTACTGGAAGCCATAGACAATGCGCAGCGCTCCCTAGACCCTAAAACTTGGTTACAACGGTGGCTACCAGTTAAGCAGAGGCTCGTTGAAAAGTGGATACCCAGCTTTTCCGAACGGGCAATACGTGAAGCAAAGCAAGTCGATATACCTCCCATGCCGAGGCCAGAATGATTCATTCTGAGAAATCCAGAGTCCAATGCGATGGACACTTCAGCAGTTCGCCAACACTTCTCTACCGGCTTAAGAGCCCGGACGGGCACTACGTTTCCGAGTTTTCCAAATGGGAAGAAGATGTATGGCAATTTTCGAAGGAAGTATCTATCAATTGGAGAGTGTCACTGCCGGACGGAACGTATCTCACAGATGACTCCAACACTTCTTTGCTAGATTTATGGAAACGCGTCGTGGATTCTTGCTTGAATGATTGTCGCTCCGGCAAGCCAATCTCTGTACAGCACGCCCCGTCACTCATGTCTGGAATACGACGGATTGTGGAATGGATGGTGCGTCGTCATCACGCTAACCTCTCCACACTCGACCGCACAGCCTTTGAAGAATTCATTGACGATTGGATAGCAAGTTTTCTTTCGGGAAAAACGGATGACGAGTTAGACGAATTTGATGATACACAATCGGAAGATGACAGTGTCGAGGGTTTTGGTCCTCTCTATAAAGTAGTCAATGTCTGGAGTCGCCTATGGGGACAATCACCAGCGCTTGAAGAGATTGGTCTTTCTGGTCTTCCGGAAGACCCATTAGAAGGTATGACGTCATTGAAGTTTACCAAAACCATCTTTGACTTCATCCGTAAAAGTATTCCACAGCTTCCCGATGAAGTGGCGATTCCAGCTATGAATGAAGCCCACCGATGGATTGAGCATCGCGCGGACGACATCATTAGACTACTCGAATATTGCATGAAATTCGTCTCAAAATCCGATGATGATGAGGAAGGCGGGGCAAGACTGACCTACTCCGGGATGATTGAATTTGGTGATTTTATATTCTCTAACGACCCCGAGACGGGAGAACCCTGGTATGAGCCTGTAAGGCCATATTCCACAGTTAGCGGTAAGAAGCGAAAGCATACACACTATTGGGTTCCTGTACAGCAAGTCCGTGTGTTGATGTGCGACCTCCTTGGAGCCTGCACGATAACCATCCAAAGCGAATCTGGTATTCGCATGGGCGAATTGCGGTCACTTCCTGCATCAGGTCGCCTAGACAGCGAAAGTCATAGCACTATTGTCGTGAAACGTTCCATTTCGGGCATGACCGAGCTCTACTTTATGCGCAGCCTTCTAAAAAAAGGTCATCCCTCGCCGATTCAAGAAGAATGGCTTGCTGGGGCGCGACCAATTGGGTCAACCTTTGTACCAGGCCCTGTTAAAGCCATTTGGTGCTTACAAAAGCTCTTTGATTCATGGCGTAGCATGGCGCCTTCAGAAGTAGGCAAGTGGCTCCTAGTCAACATGAGGAGCTCGCACTCGCTTCCGTTAAATGGAACTAGCATTGTTCACTCTAGTGCTTGGATAGTCCGTAACGCTCAACGCAATTTCATTTCAAGGAATGTAGACCTCTCATCGCTCCCAAACAAAAGCGAACTCGGCGAGGATTTGTCCAAATATCGCGAGACGAAGGGTCAGTGCCTGCAGACGTACCAATGGCGGAAATCCTACGCGATGTATGTTATCCGGACTGACCGGAGAATGAAGGCTGCCGTTGCAACACAATTCAAGCACGCTTCAGTCGCTATAACGGAAGATGCTTACTTTTCAAATAATCCTGACCTGTTGCGCGAACGCAACTCACAGCAGTCGCGCGCCGCTGCAGGATTTATGTATCGACGAATCGTCGGTGAAGAGCCTTGCGCGGGAAGAGTCGCCAAGCTGTTCGATAAATACGCCGATGTGATACGCGAGGTAATTGGTGACACGAGTAACCCGGAGGGTATCAAAAACCTTCAAGAGTGGTGTGAGCGTCGAAACATTCGAGTGTTCTTTTCCCCTCCAGGTAAATGCTTTATTCCCATTGCTCCGTTGCAGTCCGAGTGTCACAAAGTAGCGGGTACGCTTCATTGGAGCGTCAAGGAACCGAATTATAGGACGAGAGAACCTGACCTCTGTGCGGGCTGTGCTTGTTTCGGAATAGACCGCGAGCATTCTGACTTTTGGATAGACCGATACGTTGAAAACGCGACTGCTTGGCGCGATGCTAAGCAGAGCGAGCTGTCAGCCGGGTTTCGCGTCATTCGCCGACGCGCGGAAGTCGCCGAGAATATCCTGCGGCTTCTCGGAATAGAGCTCCCGCGGCTGCCCGCGCGGAGCCCTTCCGCGAGGTCGAAGCTATGAAATCGATTCAGACGCGCGTTGAAAAAGACTTATTGGATGCACTCGAGCGACTGAAGGACGGCTCGCCTAAGAATGCTGGCCTCGCGAAAAAGGCGAGAGCTGGCAAGCTGAGGATAAATCCGACTACCGTGGCAAAGGAAGCGGGATGCTCTCGGACACTTATCGGACACGACGAATGCGCATACCCCGAAATACGCAATCAGATTCGCAAATACTCTGAAAGCACGAAACCCGCGACGTCATTCGAAGAGATAAATCGCCAGCTACGTCGAGACAATCTTGACCTCCACGAGGCAGTACGATTGGCGATGTCTCGAGTGGCTGCTATGGAACTCCAGCTTAAGGCAGGACAAACGGAGACAATGCGCACGGTTCGCGACCTACAACGACAACTCGCAAAGGCACAGCAACCAGATTTACCAAGCGGGTCAAATGTGAGCCATATCTCCGCGAGGAGAAAGCGCCCTCAATGAATAGCAGGAACGCGTTTGCATATGCACCCTCGGACTTTTGAACTAATGGAGTTGCAGATGACACTTTCGAGCAAGTGGCCAGAGTTCAACGCGGGAGCGGTCGATGCCAGCTCGCAGTCTCGCGCTGGCTCCCGGCTTTGCGCGAGTCGGCATACTCGGGCCTGACTCTCAGGAACTAGCACCGTATTAGATTGCTGTCTGAGCGCGCCAGCACGGTTATTTCTCTGTGCGCTCGAGGTCTAGTGCTGAAGCAATCCAACTACGCTCAAACGTAGTCAGTTCTTTGCAGCCTGAACGTGCGAGCGATGCCAGATGGTTTGTCAGCGCCACCTTAGATTGTCCTCTGTAAAACCGCCCCGAAATTTGAATCGGTATCCATTCTTCATCGAGGTCGTTGAGCTCTTCTAGAAGGAACCAACGACTCATCGTTTGAATGAATGGCCCATAGTCAGCGCGAACGCCCATCGACTGCACAAAAGCTTCGACTAGCAATGCAACGCTTCCCGGATTGCAGACGTGGGAGAAGCTCAACGCGGTGTTGTTTCCCGATGAAGCTGCTTCTTCCGATGCGGCAGTTCCCGCGCCATCGGTTTCCCGTGAGAGCCCTAACGCTCAAACAGACGTCCGATTGCTCCGCGACGCGCCAATAGATGAAATCGTCGCCGAGCTGAAGCGACGCGGGGCGACGACAGTGTCGATTAACTGGTAGGTCTCATCTGAAAACTAACCTCCTTGGAGAGGAAAACATGAACAAGCCGACGCCGCTGAGTCCTGAAGATTTGAACCGCGTGACCCGTCTCAAGACCCGCGATGACTGCATACAGTTTGCAAAGAATGTTGACGCCATAAGACCCAACCTTGCGATTGCCGCGCGGCGTCACGGCATTGGAGTTGCTGCTTGACGCGGAAGGGATAACAGACCCCCTACTTCGAGACATTTGGGGGACCGTATTCGCATACGAAGAGGTGCTGTTCATAGTGCATGGCAAAAACCTAAAGGCGAGAAACACACGAAAGGCCATAGGCAACCGTGGGCCAGTGGGCGCCGTCGAATATATGGTTCTTAACCCGAACACCGAAGGATTCGCGCGTATGCAAGAGGCGGGGTTATTCGACCGAACTTTGGAGTTCGTCGTTCTGCGGCATCCGAGTCAGTTTAAGCCCGAAGTTGTGGCGGCCGCGAAGAAGAAACTCGAACCTTGGCTTGGGCCGGACAATGAATATTTCGCGGACGCGGCCTAACTTGCGACGCCGTTGCTGTGCGGCAGGTGCACATTGACAGCGCTCGACTCCGCCGTGCGTCCGTGTCTGGACGCACGGAATCCGACAACTGGCGGTGAGCACTATGACGTGTAGGTAGTCTGATTGCCAGCCTTGTTTCATGGATAGCGTTTCCTTGGGTGGGCCGGGCCGGAGACGATTCGGACGAAAGTCCGCCGTGACGAGAACGCTCATCGTTGAAGAGAATGCGCAGTCGCTTCGACAACTATCGAGCGGCACACTATTCAAAGAAGTCCACTACACCCTCGATGGTCTTATCAACGCGCATCGGATTGGCCGAGATTCAGCGTCGTCTGCGCGAACGCCAAGGGTATCCGAGGAAAAATTTTAAAGGCCATATTCGACATGACCGCACTTACTTCCTGTCGCGTGAAGCCGGCGTCGCACGCAACGTCCCAGCTAATGCAACGGCCGCCACACCGACGGTCGCCTGGGCGATGATGGCGAGCGAGTCATCAAGCCGATGCGCTATCAATGCCGCATTGCCGGAAAGCCCGCGAACTGCGACATCAATATCCGGGGACGTACAACGCTCGCCGCGACAATCTTGAGGGTTAGCCGTGCGGACCTACGAACGCTATCTCAGCTGTCTCAAGTTCGCAGGCTTTCTCGCTTGCAATGAATACAGCTACGGGCCCAGCCATCGCGGCATAGCAAGTCTAGAAAAAACTTTTCATATCCGATGCAACGCTCGGCGCAGCACTGAAGCCCTTAAAGTTAATGTAGCCACTTTCCTTGTTCATCAGTCAACAATTCACGCCGCGAGTAGCCAGTCTCGCGAAGCAGCCACTGCAAAATATCGCTCTCAGCGACATAATCCGAAGAAAGTAGCGGCTGAACGAGCGAGAACAGAGCTTCACGAGAGTAACCTCGCAACATGTCCGCAACTGCACGGATGCTATAGAGGTTAAGTGGAGTTCCAATAGCTCGCTTCAGCAGATGGAAATGCGCCTGTTCGAACGCAACGTCATTGACAGCTTTCAGCGAGTGGAAAAGCACGTCCGGTTGCAAAAGGTCTGACTGCGCGAGACGCAACATCTGATTCGGTGGGAATGAGGTCATCACATTGCCGAACACCTTCGGAATGTACCGGGTCAAACCTTCACTCGCAATCATCCTCTCGAAGAGAGCGTCGCTATAATCCGGCAACGCATCAAGGCGGGACAGTATTTTCTCTGCTTTTTCATCGTCGTTGGCGAATGTCTCAAGGACAGCCTCAACTGCGACATCAGGAACAAGCCGCAGGGCCTCCGGCGACATGTGCTCGTCCCAACTCGATACAAAGCGGATACGTGCGTACCAACATTCGAAGGAAACCTGACCCATCGAGGGGTCAAGAGTCAACGTCTGCCCGGTTTCCTCCTTCCAGGAAATGTACTCTTTCAATACAAGCTTGGCGTGATAGCCTCCAAAGATGTTCGGGTTGCGTAAGATTTGCCCGATGAGCCATGCCATCCCGAGCCTCTTGACCTTTGCTGCCACGAATATAAGGGACTCGCCGACCTTGGGCATAATGCCAAGGCGTTGGCTCGTCTCGTTGAACAACCTTAAATTCAAGTCCGCGAGAAGCGATTCCGGGGCATCATCGAGCAATGCGATGGCCTCAAGAGCGAGCACACGAGGTTGGCCGCCGAAGGAAGCCGGCAATTGCGCAAGCAACTCAGGTAACACCTCGTGCCCACGTCGCGCAACCAAAACCCTCCAACCTAGAAGATAGTAGCCACGCGCAATCCATTCGCGCGCCGTCGCATCATCCACCTCCAGGCTGAGAGTTTCAGCTAATCGATGATGATGGTTTGCGCCAGGCTCCGCGAATGCGAGCTTCTGAAATTGAGCAACCCAATGGTCACCAAATCTCGGTACAGCCATTCCAAGGAGTTCTTGAGCGCGCCTCGTCATCGAGGGAAAACGTAAAAGCAGTTCCTCGAAAACTGCGTCATCGCCAAGCGAAACCAAAACATCATTGACTTGGAACCAAGCCCCGATTTGAGTATCTTCCCCTTGCGGATAATTCCTTGCCAGCCAGAGCGCGAGCTGGCGGTTAGCTCCTTTGCCACAGGCGAATCTGAGGAGCCATGGTGACGATAAAAGAAGATATGGCATGTGCGTCACACACCACGCTGGCATCCCTGTGCCGCACGCTAACGCTGCCGCCAGCGCCAGATTGGGCTCCAGCAGATTGCGATGGAACATCTGCTCTAGCCAAGGCATCCACTTTTCGTCCCCGACAGTCGAAATTGCTTCAATAAATGTTTGGGTTCCAGGGCCGCCGAGCCACTGCGCGAGCACGGCTCTATGTGCGAAGATGTTTCCAGAGTTAAGAGCGGCGACAACATCGGGGACGTATAGATTTTCGCTCGCTAGTTGATTGATAACCTCTAGCGCTCTTCTAATGTACGTCGCTCTCCCCGAGCAGATACCTGCGATGGCGGCACGGCATCGGATTGAAAGACACTGATGCTCAAACATCGCCTCCAACTTTGTGGAGAGAATGGGCTCCATCGACGAGCGCACACGATAGGACTCAAGAGTCGCAGCCAGTGACGCATCCGCAACCGCGGCCGAAATTACGACTGATTTTTCGACGAATTCTCCCGACTCGAGAGCGAGCATTAAACTCTCGCGCGTGTCCAACTGAAGGGCGGCTTGGTCGACCCGTGATTCGCGCAGATACCCGACACCCGCAAGCCAGCTCCAGTAGAGGTCATGCACCGCGACGGTGGTGTTCCCACGCTGCGTGATGGTCCCGAGCTGCCGCAACACCGACAATGGCTCGACAATTCCCCGCTCAGCAGCAGCTGTGCGCAGCGCTGAGATAAATTTGTTATACGACCGCTCTCCAGAAAGTGAAATCAAAGAAACCGCGTCCGTAAGCGCCGCTTCGAATTGCTCTGGTGCATTCTGCGAAAGATGTCGATGAAAATGCGCTATAAGGTCGCCGGTTGTTGCCATTGACCCGCCCAAAAGTAGATAGAGCGAGAGGATGAGAGGAAAGCGAAGCAGGCCTACCATCTCTTCACTTGGTGGCCATGAGCCGTCGAATGACTGCTCGACCGCTACACGGATTTGTGCCACCTCGAGCTGTTCGAGAGTCCAGCTTTTAAGCGACGTATCGCTCGCGTCACGGTGCCGAGCACATGCGACGACCCGAGCGCCTGCGAGAGCACGGAGAAGGCTAGCGCGTGGCGAAAAATTCTCTCCTGTCCCAAACTCCGACCAGCCGTCCAGCAATATGCAAACACGCGTGCTTTGCAGCACATCGTCCAAATTAACAGCAGGTAGGAGCGTTCGAAGTTGCTGCAGCACCTCATCCGCGGTTCTAACGCCTCCGATGGGCAACAGGAGCGGTATCGTCTCGCCAATTTCGTCTTTCGCCGAGACCTCGAAGTCCGAATCTCTTTCGCTCCCGCCATCCGGGGATGCGTGAGTCTCACTCGTTCCGTTTGACTGCCCTAGTCGACCGGCTGCTAGCCGCGACAGAGCATGACTCTTGCCCGCTCCCGGTCCGGCGTAAACAATGTGGTGCAGCTCTTGATGCTGTACAAGGTCTGAAAGCTTTAGGCGCTCGGGCTGCTTTGAGCTCGTTGTAGCCTCGCCAACTACCCATCGCTCACATTCGGAAAGCTTATCCAACGCACATCGCACACGGGACGACGCGTCAGGAAAGAGAGTGAGTAGTCTTGGCGGTCTGCTGCTGTCTCCCAATTTTCTTGCTGCACTCGTTACGTAAGCAAAATCGATGACTTCAGGCTTCGGCAGCGGCTCAGGCAGAGCAGTCACCGTCTTCGAACGTAGTAGCTCGTCGGTTAGGTCTATAAACTGTTGCGACGGTACGGCGACAGCAGTTGCGTCAACAAAGGCATCAACGAACGATTGACGACTCAACATGCGCGACTTGGGTTGCAAAGCTCGCCGAAGTACCACTGCCAAAAGGACATCGTAAGCTCCGCGAGCTGCGCTTACCCCTGCCCGGACCTCATTTCGAATTTCAACCAGATACTCGCGCCCCTCCGCCTCGAGTTCCTCCCACGATGGGTGGCCGCATGCAAAATTAAGCCGTTTCAACAAGCGGCCCCGGAGCTCGGTCTCAGAGCAACAGTTGAGAAAAGCGGCAAGAGGTCCATCGGTAAACCTCGCGCGGAGGGCGTCATGCAATTCCGTCGCGTCGCCCCCGTTTGCCGCCGTGAGCCAAAGTTCGAGGGCTGGCGTTCCACTGGCAAGCGGATTTTTGAGCTCCTTCCCAACGGACGACGTCGTTAAATACGTCAGGAATATCGGCCGACCCGGATTGCTTTCCTGGAGCGAAAAAAGCGTTTCTATAGCTTTAAGGACATCGGCCGTATTGAGCGTAATCGAGCCTGACTCGCGTGTGTCTTTGACTTGCACGGCACGGAGGCTCTGCTCACGTTCGCCACATGAGGTCAATAACTCAGCATAGTCTTCAGCAACCTCAAGATGTAACTCACCATCCGCCGGGAGCCGCATCCATGAGGCTAGGGAGGCATGGAGCTGATAAATATAACCACGCAGCGATGCAATCGCTTGTCTGGACGCCATGTCTCCCGCTAGCGTCCAAGGATTGGAGGTTGGACCAAATGAACTAATTGTATGGGTGGCCATTTAGCGAGCGTTGTGCGGTCTGATTGCCAAAGTTATGATTTTCCGCCACTTTACCGACGGCTCCTAAGCACATTCGATGATACGCAACTTGGTCGATTCAATGTTACGCAACTCCTCAGCTAGCGGCATCGACCCCGTCGACTATCGGGCACGTATTCTTAGAAAAGGACTTGTGCTATCCGAAGACAAAGCGTGCGAATTGCGGATGTATTAACGCCGGTGCCGTTGCCGTAGACCGCGCCCGAGGCCCGCCAGCGAAGCAAGCTTGGCCATCTGGTTGGCTTCGGGTGCAGGGTCTGGGTATGTAACAGTGCATCGCCGCTGCGTGTGGCCTCATTTGGCTGAGTAACGACAAACCGGTCATATCCGCCCTGTGAGGAATCAAGCACGGCATAGTTGACCTTGTGCCTAACGGCGAGTCGATGTTTTATACAATGCGCATACTGCGCATCCAAGTCTCTTTCTGACGCGACTTCGGGCAAATAGATTCTGATGCTGATTTAGAGCTTTCACATCCCGTGCATTGCGAACGTCGACCCAGCCACGATTGTGTTGAATGCTGTACACATCACCGTCGTATGCAAGGCAAAGGATGTCTCGTGTAAGTGGAAGCAAGGTGATTAGACCTGCTGCGTTCAGGCCAAATGAACAGCCAAGAGCGCGGCGGTCTTCAAGGTACCATCGGTTCGACGCCACGGCCGGGTCATCTGACGTTACGAACGGCGTGTCGGTCCGATTTCTAACAAGGCATATCTTGAGGTCCTCAATCGCTGGCGCGACGTCCGCCACTGCGGCGATTGCCATCAAAACCGCCTCTTTTATGTCGAAGTTAGGTCAAACAAGAATCAGCATTTCGTACCACGTTGTTATCTGAAAGCTTTTACAAGGGATGAAGGGAACGCAACAATCAAGATATTTAACATTGACCGGAGAAAATTCATCCCAACTGCCCCGGTCAAGAATCAATGCTCTGGCTCGTATTTTTACGGGGATGACCCAAAACTCGAAGAGGCAATTCAATCGTGTGAAGGCCAGGATACTTTCTCGATAAAGACGACAAGGGCTTCCTTCGCTATATGCAAATCTGCTTCGCAAAATCCGAGAGCACAGGCCGACTTGATACGATGCAAACGGTGTGCTCGGCACACCACAAAGTATCAACGGCCTAGAGCGGTTAAGTGAACTCTACAAGGAACGCCGCGGGGACCGGCTGGATATGATGCGCTTGACCGAACGTCAGCAGGTGCCGCCAGATTGCAGGCCTGTGGAAGCCTGCGATTGGAAACGAGGCAAGCACTCGAGCCGACGCACTGCGTGATGAAGCGGCTAACTCGACCTCGGTCAGTTTGTTTGCTTTTGCGATTTTCATCTCCAGTTCTGACTCCCAGGCGGAATCGAGATGCTGTCGAGCAGATTCTACGATGTCCCTCATGACGGCGCGTAACGGCTCGGACTTACCGCTCTCTCTATCATCAAATATTTCTTCTGCACTTGAATCCATTGGTATCTCAATGGATTGGCATGCCTCTATGGCGAGTTTAAGGCCGCTGTCAGTTTGTCCTAGATGTTCTGTTGCATGTCGATGTGCGTGTTGCCACAGCGAGCGATAGTCCGTATACAAAACTGCGCCAGTTAGCGTAGCAAAGAAAAGTCCGGATTCAAGAGCAAATCCCTTTTGGACCAGGAAGCTTCCGTGCTCTCCCTCGCTGGCCGGTTGCAACAACGCGAAGGGGTCTTCGGCAATCGTTTCTTCTATTGCGGCGACCAGTTTTGTGATTTCCTCAGGGGAACTCTTCGGCCGCTCAGCCTTGAAGTGACACGCCAAGGCTCCCACGGGCATTCGATTTATCGCAATCAGCGTCTTGTACATCCATAAGGCAAGGCGTGGAGAATCCTCGCGTGCAACAATTTTATCTTCACCGCTAATTCGGACGCCCGCTGCACTCATCGATGATTGAGCATAGTCTAAATCGTAGTCTCCGATGTCGGGAACCACATGGACCATACCGTTTTCTATAGACGGCCAGAGAGAAAGCATCAAAAGCACGTTCTCTACCGTATTGACCTTGTGGGAATCTGGTGACTGTATCGGGTTGAACTCGGGCCGAACAATCGCGGGATTCACGAACGGATTAGCAATTACGATTTCGTCGAAAAATGAAAGCATGCCTACGATGACAATGTTGGCCATCCGCGCATCGAGTGCCCCCATATAGACGGCGCGGAAAGTGTCGCTGCGAGGTCTGGGCAGCAATTCAGCCAAATTTGTATCGGCCGGCCAAAGCATGGCCAGAGTTTCGTGTATTTGCTTGACCTGCTCGTTGCTAATGCCTTTTCGAACGTCTTCCCATGTCTTGTCCCCATCGAGCCCCAAGATGTGCTCGACAGCCCGGCAGAACATCAAATTTCGCTCACGTATTCCAAAAACCTCCCAGTTAGGACGATGTTCCAGCGGAATATGTTGGCAACATTGGTCGTAAGTTCGACCGCTGCCACAACCACAAGCCTCGTCCGACGCCAAGTCAGTGCGAACGGTTTTCCTGCGCAGATATTTGTGAGCCCCCGACGTTCGACCGTAAGCGTCCTGATGATGGACATGCCCATCCTCGAACTTGATAAACATCTCGCCGCCGAATTCCCAAAGGAAATCTTTGGGGAGAAGAACGTTTTTGATGGTTTCCCACGGGCCGGCAAACACCTGTTCAGGATACAACCATGCTTTATCCGCTGCCGCAATATAGCGTTTCGCTCCTTCTTTAAGCACAAGGTTGATTGCAGCAACATCTTCCCGTTTAAGTGCGCGCGTTCGTATGTGCGCGTGAGTGTGCACATAGCCTGTCCCACGGAAGCGCGCATTGGTCCGCTTTGAGGTCGGTTTCGCCGCGTCAGGATTTTTCGCCCATTCGACGTGCGTCAGTATCAAACAGGTGTTTGCATCCAGTGGGAATATGGTCTGCGTCCCAGCGAGTTCGGCACGAGCCGAGTATGGGTAGTCACATTCTTTCGCGCTTGGCGGCAGAGCCGGGTTGTACGTTGTCACCGGATTATCTGTCAGCAGGAACTTGATGTCCGATGCCTCAGCGGTGACAATCTCTCGCACTGATTCCACCCACATCTGGCAATACATCAACCGCAGGCCTTGCATCTCTTGCATTAGCTCGAGATGACTGAGTTTCGGATATGACGCTCTTATCCAGTCGAGTCCCTTCGGCGTTCTTAGTTTCTGTGCATCCAGATACGAAAAGAAATCTTGGAACAGATGATGCATTTGCACGGGGTCGCCACGTAAAAATGCGCTCACTGCGTCGGCGCCTTTAGCATCGATTGGGCCAAAAAGGAGGCGCTCAATTTCGTCGTTGACGTCTTCGCCAAAGAAAGTCGTGTACAAATCTACTTCATGAAAGCAGCGTTTGGTCCCCCAGTGCTGTATGGGCGATTGCGTTTGCACAATGCGGCCGTCTGCTAGCGTCTTGGTTTCCGGGTGCTTGTCCAACACCACAAATTTTGATGCGCCCGGCGCGAGGAAACCGCATTGGTACCACTGGGGGACGTAATGATTGACTCTAGTCGGCATGCAGTGCGCTCCGAACGTTGTGGGCTTTCTGAACGTTGCCCATCAAACTTTTTTTCGACAACAATCAATGCCTTAAGCAGGTGACGAACCGTAGTATTATCGATTGATGCATCCGTTTTATTCAAGGCATGCATTCCTCCACACTAGAGCTCAACAAAAGTCTCGACTCATGCTTGTCAATCCACCGAGGAGATTAGACATATCAACAAGCCTTTGCGCGACTAGATGTCGAACTTCTCCCTGACATTGCCATATCCCATAGACCGCCAGTAATGATGCACCAAGCGCCTCCTTACGTTGCTTCTCCAGCAAGCTCGGCCAAACAATAACGTTGACGTTGCCAGTCTCGTCTTCAAGCGTCACGAACATGACGCCCTTTGCCGTCCCCGGCCGTTGACGTACTGTCACAAGTCCACACCCTCGTGCCAACCGTCCGTCCCGATAGGTACGCAGTGTCGACGCTGGCATCAGCCGGTTTGCGAGCAGTTGCGGCCGGAGCAGTTCCAGCGGATGCCGCCCTAAGGTCAGTCCAACAGACCTGTAGTCCGCTACGATGTCGTTCGCTTCGGTCGGTGCGCCCAGTTCGGGCGTTTCATCTTGCACCGCCGCTGCGGCAAGCATGTCCTTGTCAGGAACGGCGGCGACCGACTGCCAGAGCGCCTCACGGCGATTGCCGGCCAGCGAAGCGAGTGCGTTGGCGTCCGCAAGAACGTGGAGGTCCTTTCGGTCCAGCTTCGCTCTGCGAGCTAGGTCAGCGACGGTTTCGAACGGACGCACGGCTCTGGCATTTTCAATCCGCTCTGCGGCGCCGTCCTTCATGCCGCGCAGGAGCGACAGGCCGAGTCGGACGGCCCGGCGGTCGTTGTCTGCCAGCCTCACCAGAGCAGAGTCCCAGCAGCTGACAGCAACGTCAACTGGCAGCACGTTCACGCCATGGCGTTGTGCGTCCTGCACAAGCTGAGACGGCGAATAGAATCGCATCGGTTGACTGTTGAGCATGGCAGCAAGGAATGCCTCGGGTTCATGGCACTTAAGCCAGCTACTCGCATACACGAGGAGCGCGAAGCTGGCAGCATGGCTTTCAGGGAAACCGTACTCACCGAAGCCCTTGATTTGCTCGAAGATACCTTCTGCGAAAGCGTGGTCGTAGCCGCGCTCCTGCATCCCGTTGACGATACGGTCGTAGTATTTCTCGAGACCACCTTTCCGCTTCCAGGCGGCCATAGCCCGTCTCAACTGGTCAGCCTCGCCGGCTGTAAAACCGGCAGCCAAGATGGCCACCTGCATGACCTGCTCCTGAAAAATCGGGACCCCGAGCGTCCGCCCAAGCGCCGTCTTAAGCGCATCACTCGGATATGTCACGGGTTCGAAGCCTTGACGACGTTGGAGGTAAGGATGGACAGCACCACCCTGAATCGGTCCTGGCCTGACGATGGCTACCTCAATGACGAGGTCATAGAAGGTACGCGGTTTCATGCGAGGCAGCATGCTCATCTGGGCTCGCGACTCAATCTGGAACACGCCAACGGTGTCCGCGGCAGAAATCATCTCGTATGTCTGCGGGTCTTCTGCGGGGTCTCTCTGAGTAGCCGGACAAGATGTTCTTCTTTCCACGTCGGCTCGCCCAACGCGATGTCGATGGTTGTCGGCTCGATGGCGTCGCGCCCACGTTCATGCTCCAGCAGCAGCTTGATGGCCGTGACTGCCATTTGCTTCGCACATAGCCAGCCGCACAACTGCACAATCAGACGATGCGCACCAAACACTGCGCCGTCCGCATGCTCGAGACGGTCGGGCATTTCTATGCGGGCGGAAAAAGTGGGCGGCAGTTCGAGCCAGTCAAATAGCTCGGGGGCCGTGCCGAACGCGCGGTCGAGCGAATCAAGCAGATGTTCACCGCATCTTCGCTGCAGGCCGGCCCGCGGCAGGCGCCGTACGTCGGCAATGGTTTCGCAGCCGAGCCCCGAGAACCACTCTCCAAACTGGCGGACCTCGGGAACGGCCATCATCGGCAAAGCGGCCAGCCGTTGCTCAAGCGATGCGAGCTTGAGCACGCGTCGGTTCCCAAACTTTACGAGTAGCCATCCGCCCTGGCCGGTAGGCGCAGCGCTGATGCGCGCGGTGAGTCCGAGTGTCCCGAGAACAGTCTTTGCTTCCCGACACAGCGCAAGCAACCCGCCAAAAAGTCGCAGACTTGCGCCGACCTCTACCACGACGGTCGCTTCGTCAAGCAAGGCGACCTCGGGTGAGAAGCGCATCAGGGCAACACCCACTTCGCGCTGTGCCGCTGCTTCCCGCCCCACGTCACGCTCATGCATTTCCGTCTCGGGCGACAGTGTGAGCACACCGCCACGCTTCATCCCAAGGCGCACGCCGCCTGCACGCGCCGCATTGTCAGCAATTACCACTTTGTCTTTCTCCAGGACTGCACTCCCCTGCGCAGGCTCAGATGACCACTTCGGTCGGAACACCTCGAGCGGCAACTTCGGCAAGTGGACGGCGAGAAAGACGCGCATGTCGGGAAAGCAATACAGGTGTGGGTTGAAGGGGAATCGACAGAGGCTCTGCGCGCGCTGGCCCTCGTCGTTTCACGATGTCGACGGTCAAACCGTCGGCTGATGGTCTTAAAGCAAGCCGCAACAGGGCGGGCGATGAATCCTGTGCCGCTGCCAGCGGCCGGACCATCACGAAGAGTGTTTCGGATGACTGCGCCGCCAAATGCAGGCGCCGCAGCGATGAGGCCTGCGCGTATTGCGCCCAGAAGATGAGCGCACCGCAACTTCCCGCCCGCAAAATCTGCTCCGTTGACCAGAGCGCATCGGCAGTCTTTTGCGCTTTCACCCGCAGGACCTGCTCAATGGAAAGTCCGATGTAGCTAAGTCCAAGTCCGTCCGGGGTATGCGGCGGCTGAACGAATGCAACCGGTCGATTTCCCGAGGCACTGAGCGCCGGGCGCAACAACCGCAATTCACCCACGCCGGCTTGCTGCACCATCAGGTCGACGAGCGCTCCGACCGGCCAGCCCCCTCCGGGAAGTTCGGCAGACAACGCGGGATAGCCGGTCTCAATGACCCGGCCACGGCCACGCGCGAGCTGAGACGCACGCCACAGGGACGGATGTATCTCTTCGGCCGTGACAGTAGCGCTGGACATGTGGCATCAGAAAACCTGTATGTTTATACAGTATCGTACACGCAATTTTGCAGCAGTGAACTGACATTTTCAATCGGAGGCTGAACTATGGATGACCTCCGCGTCACCAATGGCACCGGCGGCGTGCCCATGGTCCGCATGGACGACAGCTGGTGCCTCGAGACGAGCGAGTTCCTTGATGGTCATTAGATGCAGCACGTTGTCTACAGTGCGAGCGAGGCCGCGGCCTCGAGACCTCTGCTGGAATGCTGCTCAAGTTCTTCGCGACAAGAAGCTGAAATCGTTCGGCGGTTGACCGCCGGCCAGACCCTTTGCTTTTACCCCTCCGTGTTCGGCGGGATACCCTGAAAAAGGCTATGCAGGCTCAAAGCCGGGCCTGCCGGCAGTTCACTGTCTTTGAGAACCCTGTTCTCAACCATCAGTTCCATCAATTGCTTGCGCCATTGCTCGGACTCTGCCTCTAAGTCGTGGACGAGCAGCTTGGTCAGCAAATACATCGCGCCGCCCCACAACATCTCGCGGCAGAGCGCCCCAGTCCACTCGGTCTCGTCCACAACGCTCGCCGGAAGCGGTACGTATAAGGCAGTACAGTTGCGAGCAAAATCCCTACGCCATTCCGCTGGGCGTGCCGCCACATAAGCACCCAGCGACCCAGCGATGTTCTCAATTGAATGCGCGAACTGATTTCTGATGTTGGCCAACTGCCTGACATACTTCGCCTGCGGTTCGTCCATTACTCCGAGGGTGAGAGCCAGCTTTAGCTTGCTGGTCGTCCCGTCCACGGCAAGGCGACTGACGAAAGGCATTAGCTCGTCCGCGCCAATCTTTCGCGTCACGATTCTTACAATCCCCGCCTCCACGATTGCTTGTAGCTTGATGAGGAACGACCAGTCGTTATCATCATCGCGGAGCGCATGAAACGTTCCCTCAGGGACACCGATACGCCCCTCCATCTGCCGAATGTACGCGTCTCCCTTCGCGTGCATCGCCTCAAACGGGTCAATCGCCCCTTCTTTGCCAGCCATCGCAACTCCCCGCCCATGTTTTCAGGATTCTAGCGCTAGAAAACACGCCTGCAGTCGCTACACGAGCAATAAATCCAACCGCTTGTGAGCAATCATGTTCCTGAATACTCTCACCGTCGCCGTCCCCTCGCGCATCGCCTCTTTCGAGTCCAAGACGGCCCAGTTCTACACCGCCACGCTGGCAGCAACCGCCGGCCTGCCGCACGTCTTCACCCAGCTGCACGACCAGTTCCCGAGCCTCCAGCCCTAGGTTGGCAACGACTTCTTCCGCTACGGCATGCTCGCCGTGCTCAGTGGTAGATTCATCGTGACGATGCTCGACCCGCACCTCGCCCACCTACGCGAGCAATCCGGCGCAGCCTGCGATGACCGCACCGCCAAGCGCGCTGCCGATGAGATTGCACGCAAATCGGCTGCGGCTGCTGCTGGCATCGACTACGACGTGCTGGCAGGCATCAATTACGCATTTTCACTGGAAATCCGCCCGGTGCACTGGGAAATCGCTCACGCCACTGGATTCGCGGGCCGCGCTCTTTTTTAATCAGCGTTGGGGTCATGAGACTCGACACGGACACTTACACGGGGGCGGAGTATGCGTCGAGGTTCCGCTGGGCGTACCTATGCTTGGATGTCGGAATTGACTGTTAAAAGGTCGCGCGATACCATCCGCCCCAAATCGAAACGGGGTGTTGAATGGCGAACGAGCGTAAGACGGAAGCCTTGGTGCGCGACAAGTTACGCGCCTTTGGCTATAGCGAGCCGGATAACGGCATCACATTAGAGGAGCAAAAGTCGGAGATTGCCAAGGTCAAGGCGCTATTGTCCAAGGCGAGCAAAAACGCGAAGGGTAATAATGGCTATCCTGAATTTATCATCTCTAATCTAAAAGACACCGCGTTCCTAATAGTGTTCGAGTGCAAGCCGGACGTGAAGAAGCATGAGAGCCCGGCTAGAGATAAGCCTGCCGAATATGCCGTCGACGGCGTGCTCCACTACGCCAAGCATCTTGCCGCGCACTACACCGTAGTCGCCGTCGCAGTGAGCGGCACCACGGCCAGCTCCATGAAGGTGTCCAACCTCTTGGTCCCGGCTGGCAGCTCGGATGCCAAGGAGCTCGTAAATGAAAGCGGCACTCCTGTTACCCACATCATTCCCTACGACGACTACTACCGTTTGGCATCCTTTGACCCGGACGTAGCGAAGAAACGCCATTCCGACCTGCTGGCCTTCTCCAAGGAGCTTCATGAACTGATTTGGACAAAGGCCAAAATCTCAGAAGAAGATAAGCCTCTGCTCGTCAGTGGCACCCTGATTGCGTTGATGAACGCCACTTTCATGAAGACTTTTGGCGCTTTGCCTGCCGAAGAGGTCCAGGAAGCATGGCTGGGCGCCATCAAGAAAGAGCTGGACAAAGCCGACATTCCGCAAGCCAAAAAGGACACGATGCTGCAGCCGTATTCCACGATTGCCGTACATCCGAACCTTGGCAAGCCGGACAGCAAAACAGCCAAAGAGTATCCGGACGGGGTGTTCAAGGAAATCATCACCCGCATCTGCGATAACGTCTGACCATACATCAACGTCTATCACGACTTCGATGTGGTCGGTCAGTTCTATGGTGAGTTCTTGAAGTACACCGCCGGTGACAAGAAGTCTTTAGGTATTGTGCTAACGCCCCGGCACGTTGCCGAACTGTTCTCTCTAATTGCCAACGTAAGTCCTGATTCCAAGGTGCTCGACATCTGCGCTGGTACGGGCGGTTTCCTTATCTCTGCAATGCAGCACATGCTGAAGAAGGCGATGACGGAGGAAGAGCGAACTGACATCAAGAAAAACCGGCTGATTGGCATTGAGACAATCCCAAGATGTTCGCTCTGGCCGCTAGCAATATGATTCTACGCGGTGATGGTAAGGCGAACCTGCATCAAGCGAGCTGTTTTGACGATGCCGTCATCAAGGCAGTCAAAAAGATGAAGCCGAATGTCGGCATGCTGAACCCTCCGTATGCACAGTCTAAGAGTGACGCGGAATTGCACGAGCTGTATTTCGTCAAGCAGATGTTGGAGTGCTTGGAATCTGGCTCCATGGGTATTGCCATCGTGCCGATGTCTTCTGCAATCAAGCCTAATTCGGTGCGCGAAGAACTCATGAAACACCACACGCTGGATGCGGTGATGTCGATGCCGCAGGAGTTGTTCTATCCTGTGGGAACCGTAACCTGCGTCATGGTGTGGATTGCAGGCAAGCCCCACGCCAAATCAGGCCGTAAAACTTGGTTTGGCTACTGGCGCGAAGATGGGTTCATTAAGACCAAGCACAAAGGTCGAACTGACCATAACGGCACTTGGCCAGAGATACGTGACCGGTGGGTGGACATGTACCGAAATCGAGAGGTGCATGCGGGTGAAAGCGTCATGCAGGCGGTCACGCCTGCTGATGAGTGGTGCGCAGAAGCTTACATGGAAACAGATTACTCAGTTCTGTCGCAAACTGACTTCGAGAAAGTCGTTCAGAACTACGCTCTGTTCAAACTCTTCGGACAAGAGAGTGGCGAAGAGCAAGAGGAGTCTGTTGATGCCGAGGATTAATGAACTCTTCACGCTTGATTATGGGCATAGCTTAGAGCTCAACCGTCTGGAACAATCGACTGCGCCGGGCGCAGTGAACTTCGTCGGGCGAGCAGCGCGGAACAACGGCGTCACAGCTCGCGTAAGCCCCATCACGGGCTTGGTCCCGGCTGCCGCAGGCACCATCAGCGTCGCTCTCGGAGGGCAAGGAGGTGCAGGGGTTGCGTTCTTGCAGCCGAGTTCCTACTACTGTGGTCGTGATGTCATGGTTTTGACCCCCAGGAACCCCATGACAGAGCAAGAAAAACTCTGGTGGGTCATGTGCATCACGGCAAACCGGTTTCGATTCGGCTTCGGCCGCCAAGCAAACCGAACGCTGAAGGACTTAGCCCTCCCGGACCTTATCGACAGACCTGAATGGGCAGACTCCACTAACGTCTCGAAGTTTGAAGGTGCCTCTTGTCCGAACTTGACAGAAACTCCTCCCGAGCTAGCACCGAAGGCCTGGAAGGCTTTCAGATACGACGAAGTATTCGAAATCAAAAAGGGTTACTACAACAAGAAACCTCCGACTTCAACGGGCTCGGAATGCGTCCCATTTATCGGGGCCACGGAATACAACAACGGGGTGACATCACATATATCTCGCGAAAATCTGCAAAAATACTCCAAGGATGGCTCGATAAATCCGGATGAGCCGATTCGCCGCAAACTTTTTCCCGGGGGGTGCATCACGGTTTCAAATAATGGCTCAGTAGGAGAAGCGTTTTATCAGCCAACCGAATTTACGTGCACCCATGATGTTAATCCACTCTATCTGAAAGAAGAGAATGTTGAGCTTTCTCCAGCATTGGGATTGTTCCTTGCTACGGTAATTCGGGCGGATAAGTATCGCTGGGGGTTCGGCCGGAAGTGGAGACCAATCCGCATGCCGGCTTCGATTATAAGTCTTCCGGTAACGGACGCCGGCGAGCCGGACTGGGCTTACATGGAAAGCTACGTCAAAACGCTGCCTTACAGCTCTCAGCTTAAATAAGCATGGCCGACTTCCTGCATCTACCGCATCTCCGGACCCTACGCGTCGCCCGCATTGGGACTCCATTCAAGAAATAAGCGCCCTTTTTCCGGCGTGCCGAGCAGTCTTCGCCGCGCTGGGCCTTCATTACCGCTTGCATGACGGCAAGACGTGGGTGGACGTTCCCACGACGCCCGAGACTAACTTATTCAAGTCTCCAAGCGCTTCGGAGTCAGGGTCACTGGCCGCACACAGCCGCCGCCGACTGGCCATTCCGGTGACGCGGGACGACACAGCGTCTGTTACTGGCAGGTCGCACCTGAGTTTGCGCCCGACGCCATCGTCCGCGGTCTCTAAGTTTTTCTCCAGCGAGGTCTGCGCCGAGAGCGGAGTTCTTCCGCCTCTTCCATTATCGTTCCGCTTTTTGGCCCTCATCGAAGCGGCTGTTGAGTCTGCAATGCTCTATTTCATGCGACCGGTGTGAGGATTGCCGACCGCTCCAACCACGATGTCAGCTCGGCGGACTTCCTCCTCGAGTTCAGCGGTTCGCGAATGACACAACGTGACCGTCGCGTTCGGTTGGATAGCATCAATGCCATCGGCTTCACTTGAAGACCACGCTGCGATTGCCGTTGAGGAACACTCGGCTTTCGATATGGAATTTCACGGCCCGGGCGAGCGCTAGCTTCTCAGAGTCACGGCCTGCTGCGACGAGCTGGTCCGGCTGGAAGGTGTGGTCGACGCGCTCAACGACCTGCTCGATGATTGGACCCTCGTCGAGGTCACCAGTCACGTAGTGCGCCGTTGCACCGATGAGCTTCACGCCGCGCTCAAATGCTTGGTGATATGGCTTGGCGCCCTTGAAACCGGGGAGGAATGAGTGATGGATATTGATGGCCTTGCCGGAAAGCTTCCGGCAGAGGTCGTCCGACAGCACCTGCATGTAGCGCGCAAGCACCACGAGTTCGCTTCTCGTGTCCGCGACGATTTTGAGCAGCTTCGCTTCCTGTTCAGCCCTGGTCTCGGGCGTTACGGGTAAGAAGTGGAAGGGGATGTCGTGACGTTCTACGAGCGGACGAAGCGCTTCATGATTGGACACAACGGCCGGAATTGTCATCGGCATTTCGCCCATGCGCTGGCGATAGAGCAGGTCCTCGAGGCAATGGTCGAACTTCGACACCATGATGAGCACGCGCGCGCTCTCGTCCTGCCCGCGCATCTCCCAATCCATGTCGAAACGTGACCCGGTTGCTTTAAATGCATCTCGAAGCTCTTCGAGAGTCGGCGCCGGGTTCGTGTCCGTCCTGAATACAACGCGAGAGAAATATCGGCCCTGTTGCTCGTCGTCGAACTGGGCCATCTCAGTGATATTGCAACCCCGGTCTGCGAGGAAGTTGCCGATGGCGGCAACGATGCCGCGTGTTCCGGGGCACGCAACCTTCAGAACGAATGACCGAGGGGCATGTGCTTGACGAGACGAAGGCGTGGGGGACATGAGGGTTTTTCCTAAAAAATGCTTTGCAACAAGCCATTTAAGCATAGCGCGAAAAAAGCGATGGCTTTCTCTGTTTGAAAAATTATCTGGCCAAAGTTTTTGTTGCAAGAAGTTTTTGATGCTCATATATTCAAATCACAATACGACGGCAACGTTGCAGGAGGTGATGCATGGAAGACCATGCGCTTGCAGCAAGGCTGGACAAGGGAGACAAGGCGGTGCCCACGGTGAGTGAAGGGTTGGCGCCAGGTCAGGAAATTCGGAAATTGCGAAAAGCGCGGGGTAAACCACTAGCTGAACTCGCACATGCGATTGGGCGTTCGGTGAGTTTCATCAGTCAACTCGAACGCGGTCGTGCTGAAGCGTCTATCGGCGACCTCAAAGGTGTCGCTAACGCACTGGGTGTTCCGGTCGGCTGGTTCTTTATGCCAGACGAGATTCCAGGAGGAGAGTTGGGACGGATAGTAAGAGCAGGCTCGCGACGACAGCTCGGGACGGTAAACGATGGCTTTCGAGAAGAGCTGCTTTCACCCGACATCGGTGGCGCGTTCCAAACCCTTCTTGAGCACTTTCTCGCCCGGTTCAGCGCTAAACCGTGCCGAGATGCGTGACACAGAGGAAGAAGGGTACGTCGTGCAGGGAACGCTCGACATTTGGATTGGCCAGCACGCCTTCCAGGTGAACACTGGAGACAGTTTCCGGATTGCCAGAGAGCCCTTCCGCTGGGCAAACCGCGGAAACATCGACGCGGTCGTTGTCTGGGTGATTGCCCCGCCAACCTACTGATTGAAAGACAAATATTTATCTGGAGCACGTAATGTCTGACCTTCCTAAAAACGCTCGTGTTGTCGTGATTGGCGGAGGAGCTGTTGGCGCCAGCGTCTTGTATCACCTGACGCTTAGAGGCTGGAAAGATGTCGTATTGCTGGAAGCGAACGAACTCACGGCCGGCTCAACTTGGCACGCAGCCGGTAACGTGCCGACGTTCTCCGGAAACGGGGAAATCATGCGATTGCAGGCGTACTCCGCCGACCTTTACACCCGGCTCGGTGAGCTGGCAGAGTACCCCATCAACTATCACGTCACCGGCTCTGTTCGTCTTGCGCATGAAGGCGAGCGGATGGAAGAGTATCGACAAGTGATGGCCCGAGGCGCCTACATTGGCGTCCCTTTTGAGATGCTGACCCCGGCTCAGCTGAAAGAGATTTATCCGTTCATCGAACTGGATGGGTTGGTTGGCGCCCTCTGGGACCCGCGCGACGGAGACATCGACCCGGCGCAACTCACCCAGGCGCTCGCCCGAGCTGCTCGCAATGGTGGAGCGCGAGTCTTCCGGCATTGCCCTGTGACAGGTCTTCGTCAACGTGACACAGCTGGATGGACGGTCGAATGTAAGCTCGGAATCATCGATGCGGACATCATCGTCAACGCTGCGGGCTATTACGCGCCCAAGATTGGCGACATGATGGGCCGAAGCATCCCCTCGGTAGTGCTAGAACACCAGTACCTTATTACTGCAGAAATCGATGAGTTGAAGGCACGGGGTAAGCCTCTTCCGCTGCTGCGTGACCCGGAGGAAAGCTACTACCTGCGCCAAGAGCGCAATGCGCTGCTGCTCGGGCCGTACGAGCGCGAGCGCGCGAAAGCGCAGTGGATTGATGGCCTGCCCGAAGATTTCTCGTTCCAGCTTTTTGGTGACGACCTGGACCGCATCGAAAACTATATTGCTGACGCGTGCGCTCGCATCCCGATGCTTGCTGATGCCGGCATCCAGAAGGTCATCAATGGACCCGTTCCCTACACACCAGACGGCAACCCGTTGATTGGACCGGTGCCGAATGTCGAGAACGCATTCGAAGCCTGCGCCTTCTCCTTCGGTATCACGCAGGCCGGTGGCGCGGGGAAGCTGTTGGCGGACATGATTGTTGACGGCCAACCGGAATGGGAGCTTTGGTCCTGCGACCCACGACGCTTCACGGCCCACGCCGACGCCGAATACACCCGAGCTAAGGCAATCGAGGTCTACGAGAACGAGTACGCAATCGGCTTTCCTCAAGAGGAGCGTCCGGCTGGACGGCCCGCGAAGACATCGCCTACCAACGGTCGACTGCAGGCGAAGGGTGCGCTGTTCGGTGCGCGCAACGGTTGGGAGCGTCCGACGTGGTATGTCCGCGAGCAGGATGATGCAGCGGCGAAGCCGACGTTTTCCAGACCCGGTTGGTTCGACGCTGTCGCTGAAGAGTGCGATGCAGTCATGAACCACGTCGCGCTAATCGACCTGACGGGCTTCAGTCGCTTCGAGATTTCAGGACCTGGAGCGGCTGCCTGGCTTGACACGATGATTACCGGCCGCGTGCCCGCCGTTGGGCGAGTCGGTCTGTCGTACATGTGCAATGCGGTAGGCGGCGTTCTTATCGAAGTGACCATAGCGCACCTTGCCGAGAATCAACTTTGGGTCATCTCAGCTTCGACTGGGGAGTGGCACGACCGCGACTGGCTAAACAGACATCTGCCAAAAGACGGCAGCGTCAAAATGACGGAGCAGACCAACGCTTACGGAACGCTCTCGTTGGTCGGGCCAAAATCTCGCGACGTCCTAGCGAAGGTGATTGACATCTCTCTGAATAACAGCGATTTCCCCTGGATGCAGGCGAAGCCTGCTGCCGTGAACGGAAATGGACTTTGGGCATTCCGTGTCAATTACACCGGCGAACTGGGATACGAGTTGCATGTGCCGATGGATTCGATGCTCGGGGTATATGACGCGATTCATGCTGCTGAACCCACCTTGCGGGACTTCGGTATCTATGCCCTTGACTCCCTCCGTCTTGAGAAGTGCTATCGCTCGTGGAAACAGGATATTTCCATTGAGACAACGCCGCTGGAAGCGAGCCTGGACCGCTTCGTGAGTTTCAAGAAAGACACGCAATTCATTGGTCGGTCAAAGCTCGAGCAACAAAAAGCGTCGGGCGTAACGAAGAAGATTGTACCCATGCTGGTCGACGAAACTGATGCCGATGCCTGCTTTGGAGCTGCGGTAAGGGACAAGACTGGCAAGGTCGTGGGATACGTCAGTTCGGGAGGATTCGGGCATCGAATCAAACAGTCCATTGCATTGGGCTTCGTCTCTACCGAAAACGCAGTCCCTGGAACCGAGCTTGAGATTGAGATTCTTGGCAAATTTACCCGTGCAGTAGTGGCGTCGGAACCGCTCTACGACCCGGACAACAGCAAGCTGAAGGCGTAATCCGACCGGAAAATGCCAGACAACGGAAAGACACAAAATGTCGAATAGGACTCCTACCCAGGCCGAAGTGGTGATTATTGGGGGCGGCATCGTTGGATGCTCGATTGCCTATCACCTTACCAAGCTGGGCATCACCGATGTCGTGTTGCTCGAGCGGCGCCATCTCACATGCGGTACGACGTGGCACGCGGCTGGGCTGATTGGTCAGCTTCGAAACAGCAGGCAGATGACCGAGCTGGCGAAATACACATCGGACCTGCTCTATGAGTTGGAGCGAGAAACCGGTCAAGCGACCGGCTTTAAGCAAAACGGGTCAATCGGCCTTGCGCTCAACGAGTCACGCTTCGAGGAACTGAAGCGAGGCGCGTCGATGGCGAAAAATTTCGGTTTGGATGTCCAGGTAGTCGGTCCGTCCGACATCAAGAACCTGTGGCCAATGCTCAATCTCGACAGCGTCGTGGGTGGGGTCTTTCTCCCCAAGGATGGGCAGGCAAACCCGACGGACATCACGCAAGCCTTCGCAAAGGGTGCTCGCATGCGAGGGGCGAAGATTGTCGAGAACCTGAAAGTTGAGAAGCTGTTGGTTGAGAACGGCCGAGCGGTCGGTGTTGAGACCGAGGAAGGTTTTATCAAAGCCAAGACCGTAGTGCTGGCAGCGGGTATGTGGTCGCGCGGGCTGGCTGCCGCCGTTGGCGTTTCGATTCCGCTTCACGCAGCAGAACACTTCTACATTGTGACGGAGGCAGTAGCCGGTCTTCCGAACAACCTTCCTGTGTTGCGTGTTCCTGATGAGTGCGCTTACTACAAAGAAGATGCGGGCAAACTTTTGCTGGGTGCGTTCGAACCGGTTGCGAAACCGTGGGGTATGAGCGGTATCCCAGAGGACTTCTGTTTTGATGCACTGCCGGACGACTTCGACCACTTCGAGCCGATTCTGATGAACGCGGCCAACCGCGTGCCGGCACTGGAGAGCACGGGCATCAAAACGTTCTTCAACGGACCTGAGAGCTTTACGCCCGACGACCGATATTTGCTTGGTGAGACGGCGGAGGTCAAAGACCTTTTTGTAGCCTGCGGCTTCAACTCAATTGGTATTCAGAGCTCTGGCGGCGCAGGAAAGGCGCTCGCGGAATGGATTCGCGACCGGCGGCCGCCCATGGACCTGTCGGACGTAGACGTCCGTCGGATGCACCCGTTCCAGGGAACGAAGAAGTACCTGCATGACCGCACGACTGAGACGCTCGGTTTGTTGTATGCGATGCACTGGCCGTTCAGGCAATTCGATACGGCGCGCGGTGCCCGGCGTTCTCCGCTGCACGACCGGCTTGTCGCCGCGGGAGCGGTAATGGGAGAAATCTCCGGTTGGGAGCGTGCCAACTGGTATGCAGAGCCCGGCAGCACCGCTAAGTACGAGTACGACTGGGGACCGCAGAACTGGTTTAAGAATTCCGCAGCAGAGTGTTTGGCGGTTCGAGATGCAGTCGGCCTCTTCGACCAGACGTCATTTGCCAAATTTCTCGTACAGGGGCCGGACGCGACCAAGGCCCTGAACTGGATTAGCGTCTCGGAAGTTGACGTGCCGCTCGGCAAGATGGCCTATACACAGTGGCTAAATCCGCAAGGCGGAATGGAAGCCGACCTGACCATTACTCGCATCGCGACCAACTCATACATGGTGGTCACCGCTGGTGCGACTCAGACGCGCGATTTTTCGTGGTTACAGCGCAACATTCCTGAGAATCTACGCTGCGTTGCCACCGACATCTCGTCCAGTCTCGCAGTGTTTGGCGTCATGGGCCCGAACTCCCGAGCCTTGCTGGAGAAGGTGTCTGGAGAAGACCTGTCGAACGACGCCTTTCCGTTCGCTACATCGCGTGAAATTCAGATTGGCTATGCACGTGTCCGGGCGAGCCGCATCACCTTCGTCGGTGAACTGGGGTGGGAAATCTATATCCCGGTGGAGTTCGCGTTGCACGTCTACGAGGAGCTGGTTAGAGAGGGCGAGGCCTTTGGTCTCAAGCTGGCAGGCTATCACGCGATGAACAGTTGCCGCACCGAGAAGGGGTATCGCCACTGGGGACATGACCTGACCATTGAAGATAACCCGCTGGAAGCAGGTCTCGGCTTCTGCGTTGGCTGGGAAAAAGAGGGCGGATTCATCGGTCTTGACGTCCTGCGCGAAGTGAAGAACGCAGGACCGCTCACCCGCCGCATGGTCCAGTTTCAGCTCGAAGACCCCAGCAAGCTTCTCTATCACGAAGAACCCATCTGGTGTAACGGAAGGATTGTCGGGTCAATTACATCCGGCATGTACGGACATCGGGTAGGAGGCTCGCTCGGCATGGGCTACGTGAACAACGCGGACGGCGTCACTGCAGACTGGCTTGCTTCTTCCAAATTCGAAATCGAGGTCGCATGGCAAAAGGTTCCAGCTAAGGCCAGCCTGGCTCCCTTTTACGACCCCAAAAACGTACGAATCAAATCGTGACCATCTTCAAGCCTGGCTTAACCGCCGGGCATATGACTCAATCCATTGAAGGTAACTGAGATGAAAGTACTGGTAGCTGTCAAACGGGTGGTCGACTTCAACGTCAACATCCGAGTCAAATCCGACCAGACTGGCGTCGACACGAACAACGTGAAGATGTCTATCAATCCATTTGATGAAGTCGCGGTGGAGCAAGCAGTGCGCTTGAAAGAAGCTGGCATTGCCAGCGAAATCATCGTGGTTTCGGTCGGACCTGAAAAAGCGTCCGAGACACTGCGCACTGGGCTCGCAGTCGGCGCCGACCGAGCAATTCTCGTACACACAGACGTCGTTACTGAGCCGCTTGCAGTTGCGAAGGTGTTGCGCGCAGTCATCGACCAAGAGAAGCCTTCGCTCGTCCTGCTTGGAAAGCAAGCTATCGACGACGACTGCAATCAGACGGGGCAAATGCTTGCCGGGCTGTTGGGTTGGGCGCAAGGAACGTCCCTCTCTGGACTGGTCACCGAAGGTCAAAAGCTCAAGGTGACCCGCGAAATCGATACGGGCACGCAGGAGTTGGCACTGTCGCTGCCCGCAATCGCAACGGTCGACCTCCGGCTCAACGACCCACGGCATCCCTCCCTGCCGAACATCATGAAAGCGAAAAAGAAGCCGCTCGACACGGTAACGCCGGAGAGCTTGGGTGTCGATGTCGCACCGAGAATGACTGTCCTCAAGGTCCTGCCGCCGGAGCAGCGCCAAGCGGGAAAGATGGTCGCAACGGTCGCGGAGTTGGCGGCTGAGATGAAACTTGCACTGGAGACACACTGAAATGGCCGCCCTCGTTTTCGCCGACCATGACAACGCGACGTTGAACCCAGCGACGCGCAATGCGATTACTGCTGCACGTCAGATGGACAGTACCGTTCACATTCTTGTCACCGGTGCCGGTTGCGCCGCAGTCGCTAAGGAAGCGGCGCAGATTAGCGACGTCGACAAGGTTCTGCTGTGCCAGTCAGCCGCATTGGCCAATCTCCTCCCGGAGAATGTCGCGCCGCTGCTCGTTCAGCTTGCGGAAGACTACGACTTTGTGGTGGCGCCCGCCACGAGCAATGGGAAGAACGTGCTTCCCCGCGTCGCGGCGCTGCTCGACGTGTCGCAAATCTCTGAAATCTCGGCCGTTGTCTCTGAAGACACGTTCGAGCGTCCGATTTACGCCGGCAACGCTACTGCGGTCGTCCGTTCGTGTGACCGGAGGAAGGTCGTTACGGTGCGCGGAACGAAGTTCGCCGCTGCGGGCAATCGCGAGACGGCGGCTCCGGTTGATGAGATTTCGTACTCAAGTGAGGCCGGCGTATCCACCTTCGTGGCAAACAAAATCACGACCGGCGACAGACCGGAGCTTACGACCGCTTCTGTCGTTGTTTCTGGTGGACGAGGGATGGGTTCGAAGGAGTCGTTCGACCTTCTCACGTCACTCGCTGACCGCCTTCACGCGGCGGTAGGCGCGTCGCGGGCGGCTGTGGACGCCGGTTTCGCTCCTAGCGATTCTCAAGTTGGTCAAACTGGGAAAGTAGTGGCGCCTGACCTCTATGTCGCAGTGGGTATCTCCGGCGCTATCCAGCATCTTGCCGGCATGAAAGACTCCAAAACGATTGTGGCAATCAACAAGGACCCGGAGGCCCCAATCTTTCAGCTGGCGGACGTCGGATTCGTTGGTGACCTTTTCGAAGTATTGCCGCAGTTGACCGCGGCTCTCGAAAAGCGCTGACCTTTTAGACTGCGGTCCCGCGAGCCGGATTGTCGGTCGGGGGACCGCCGCCCGCCGCGTCGAAGTGACAGAGGAGACGTAAGTCTAGTTCGAGCGTCACGATGCACCCTGGTTCTAGTGGATGGATGCACCAGACCAAAGCATTTTCGACGCTGCCCCGCGCATTAAGTAAGGGATACATAGCATTATATCGTTGGACCTGAGAATTTCAAAGGAACGATTATGCAGAGCCAAGGCAACACTTTCGTGAGCTTCCGTAGCGTCCGGAAGACCTACGATGGAGAGACACTCGTCGTCAAGGACCTGAACCTTGACATTCAAAAGGGCGAGTTCTTGACGTTGCTCGGTCCTTCGGGTTCCGGGAAGACGACGTGCCTGATGATGCTGGCGGGATTCGAGTACCCAACCGAGGGGGAAATCTGGCTGGACGGCCAACTCCTCAACCGCATTCCGCCGCACAAACGTAACATCGGGATGGTGTTTCAGAACTACGCCTTGTTCCCACACCTGACCGTGGAGGAGAACCTTGAGTACCCGCTGAAGGTGAGAAAGATGCCCGTTGATGAACGCGGTAAGCGTATCAAACGTGCACTCGGGATGGTGAACATGGAAAAGCTTGGCAAGCGAATGCCGGGACAACTGTCGGGCGGTCAGCAGCAGCGGGTAGCGTTGGCTCGGGCGCTCGTCTTCAATCCGAAGCTGGTGCTTATGGATGAACCACTCGGCGCGTTGGACAAACAGCTGCGCGAGCACATGCAGCTGGAACTGAAAGCGCTGCACGAGTCGCTTGGGTTGACCTTCGTCTATGTCACGCATGACCAAAGCGAAGCTCTAACGATGTCGGACCGGGTTGCGGTGTTCGACCAGGGCATTATTCAACAGCTTGACAAGGTTGATTCACTGTACGAGTCACCCACGAATCTCTTCGTTGCGAACTTCATTGGAGACAGCAATACGGTCCGAGGCACGGTTGTCAACGCTGACGGCGAGTATTGCAACCTTCAAATTTCCGATGGAACCACGGTGCGAGCTCGCAACGTAGGTCGACTCAATGTCGGCAGCAAGGCTACCGGTGTAATTCGACCGGAGCGCCTGTCAATCGTCAACGGAAACGTGAGCAGCGAAAACGTCATCAACGGCGAGTCGCTTGGGATGATTTACTTCGGCGACCACGTCAGGTTGCGGTGTCGTCTTCCAGACCAAGGAGAGTGCATCGTAAAGGTTCCTCTCGGACAGGACGGAGCAGCGCATATCCAGCCTGGAAGCCGTATCAATTTAGCTTTCCACGAAGACCATCTGAGAATCTTCGGCTAGTCGTGTTTACGTCCAAACCACTGTATGAGGAGTAGAGAAATGAACCCTCTCAAAAGCGCTGTCAGCGTCGCTGTTCTGATGTCCTGTTCTGCCGCTGCTATGGCCGACGGCATTACCGCTGTGAACTATGGTGGGGCGACAGGAAACGCCCAGAAAGCGGCGTGGGTCGAACCGTTCTCGAAGACCAGCGGTGTCTCCGCGACCGCTGTTGAGTACACCGGTGACATGGCTAAGGTCAAGGCTATGGTAGACGCGAAGAGCGTCACGTGGGACGTCGTCGAAGTAGAGCCCGCGGACGTGGGACGAGGCTGCCAGGACGGGCTGTTCGAAAAGCTCGACTGGTCGAAAATCGCCAAGAAAGGCGACCTCATTCCGGAGGCCGTCACACCGTGCGCCGCAGGCACTTATGTCTGGTCGACTGTCCTCGCCTATAACCCTGCGACCACCAAGTCGGCACCTCAGGGCTGGAAAGACTTTTGGAATACGAAGAAGTTTCCCGGCAAGCGCGGGATGAAAAAGGAGGCACGATACAACCTGGAGTTCGCGCTCATGGCTGACGGCGTTGCACCTAGCGATGTCTACAAGGTTCTTGGAACAAAGGAAGGAGTGGACCGAGCCTTCAAGAAGATGGATGAGTTGAAACCCTACATTCAATGGTGGGAAGCCGGCGCACAACCTCCTCAGTTCCTTGTGGCCGGCGACGTGGCGATGTCTACGGCATACAACGGTCGCGTTGACGCGGCGATGCGCGAGGGAAACAAGAACTTATCCATTTCTTGGGACCAGAGCATCTATGACCTCGACTACTTCGTAATTCCGAAGGGCACGAAGTCGAAGGAGGCTGCCGAGCAATACATCACTTACACATTGCAGCCGCAAGCCCAAGCCGATTTCTCGAAGCACATCGCTTACGGACCGACGAACAAGGAGGCTTTTAAGCTCCTTGATGCGACTACGCTTGCAAATCTTCCGAATTCACCCAAGAACGGCAAAACTGCAATCGCTGGCAGCGTGGACTTCTGGACGGACCATGGGGATGGGCTGGAGCAGCGCTTCACCGCCTGGGCAGCCAAGTAAAACGACGACACGCGTATGCACCACCCGCGGGTGCATACGTGCATGGAGCAGACAATGAGCGCGTTAACGACTCAGCGACACCACGACTGGCAGAGGCGCGAGCTTAAGCGGTCACTGAGAAATGTCAATCTGCGCAAGCATGCCGGAGCACTGGCATTGGTTGCGCCATTGGCAGTCTTCATTTTTCTCGTTTTCGTCATGCCAGTTGCGTCGATGATTTCCCGGTCGGTTCAGAGCCCGGAGGTCGTTGACGCGCTTCCTAGTACGACCGATGTATTGCGCAACTGGAAGAAGGGAACCCCGGTGCCAGATGAAGCATATCGAGCACTGGTGCTCGATATGGAGCGTAATGGAGGTAACAACGAGTCCGGAAACGCCGCGGCGAGACTGAACGGACAGAAAGAGGGGTTCCGGTCACTCTTCTATAGAACGGCCACAGCACTTCCGTTCGGTGACAACGACGGGAGGCTCCCTGCAGCTGAAGTCAAAGCCAAGCTCATCGAAGTTGACAAGCGGTGGGAGGATGCCGGCTTTTGGGGGGCTATTGCTCGCGATTCCTCGCGGTACACGAGCCAATATCTACTCGCCACCTTCGATTTCCGCCACGATGCCGAAGGCAAGATTGTGCCGGTCGAGCATTCGGCTTACCAAGAGGTGTTCAAGCGGACGTTTGTTATTAGCGGATACGTGACGCTCATCGCGCTGTTGCTTGGATACCCACTCGCCTATTGGATTGCGGGTTTGCCGGCCGGCAAGGCGAACATGGTCATGATTCTCGTCCTGCTGCCGTTCTGGACTTCGATTTTGGTTCGAATTTCGGCGTGGATTGTGATTCTCCAGGGTTCGGGATTGGTCAATAAGGGGCTCATGTCGCTGGACCTCATCTCGTCGCCGCTACCTTTGCTGTTCAACCGAGTCGGTGTGCTCATCTCGATGACCCACATTCTGCTTCCATTCATGATATTGCCGCTGTACAGCGTCATGAAGTCCGTGCCGAACAGCTATGTGAAGGCGGCCGTGTCCCTGGGGAGTCATCCCTTCGGCGCCTTCTGGAAAGTCTATTTTCCCCAGACGCTTCCGGGAGTGGGTGCGGGCGGACTGTTGGTGTTCATCACGGCGCTCGGTTACTACATCACGCCTGCTTTGCTCGGAGGAGCGGGTGACCAGATGGTCAGCTACTACATCGCGTACTTCACTAACGTTGCGCTCAACTGGGGTATGGCTTGCGCGTTGGGTGCGGTGTTGCTCGTCATCACGTTGATTCTCTTCGGCGTGTACCGAAAGATTGTCGGCAAAGAACTCAAGGTGGGCTGATACTATGAAAACCAGCGTGGCGCGCTTCGCGCCTTACACATCGTCGGTCGAAATCGGATGGCACTACCTTCTGCGGTCCTGGAACGTACTCATCCTGCTTTTTCTGGTTCTGCCGATATTGGTGATAATCCCCCTGTCGTTCAACGACAATACGTTCCTCGTGTACCCCATCCATCGCTTCTCTTTGCGATGGTACGAGAACTTGTTCACTTCGGTCGATTGGCTTCGGGCTGGACGGAATAGCTTCATCGTCGCGCCCTTGGCCACGCTTCTGGCGACAATCCTTGGCACGGTTGCCGCCCTGGGGCTGAACAAGTCAACATTCAAAGGGAAAGGTTTGCTCATCGGCGTGCTGATTTCGCCGATGATTGTTCCTGTGATTGTCACAGCAGTGGGCATGTATCTATTGTTCGCACGATGGGGCCTTGCAGGCAGCTACCTCGGACTCATTCTCGGCCACACGGCCATCGCGGCGCCTTTCGTCGTGGTCACCGTGAACGCGACGCTTGCCGGTTTCAACCACAACTACGTGAGAGCAAGCTTGAGCTTGGGCGCGTCACCGTTCAAGACCTTCTTTGCGGTGACGCTTCCCATCATCGCTCCGGGGGTCAGCTCTGGAGCCTTGTTCGCCTTCGCGACGTCATTTGATGATGTCGTTATTACGCTCTTCCTCGCCGGCCCGACGCAGGGAACTCTACCGTTGCAAATGTTCGTCGGCATCCGCGAGAACATCACACCGACTATCGCTGCGCTGGCAACGATTTTGATTGTGTTCTCAAGTCTTCTGCTCTTGACCATGGAATGGCTTCGTCAACGAAGCGCAGCGCGGCAGACCGCACTGTAGAAGAAGGAGCGGTTGTGTCGCCGGTGTCATCCGTGCTTGGCGCCGGCGACCCTCGCTGCATCTCGGACTTCCAGGGACCGCCGAACGCCCTCGCTTCACGACCCTCCAAGAAAAATGTAAAATGAGTTTTACGTACAGAAAAATTCTGTGGTTTATTTTTTTAAAGCCGCGTTTTTTTGCACAAAAAATCCTTTGGGATGCAGCTGTAAGAATTTTTGAGGCGACTTATGGCGCGAAGTGCGATGGACGTTCAGTCCTTTGACCCAGCGGGTGACCTTGCGATGGACCGGGTCGCGCTCGGGCACGAAATCAGAAAGCTCAGAAAAGCAAGAGCGAAAACTCTGGCTGAGATTGCGCTCGCTACAGGGCGCTCGGTGAGCTTCATCAGTCAACTCGAGCGCGGCCGGGCCGAGATTTCAATCTCCGATTTAAAGCGCATTGCTCATTCTTTGGGCGTGCCCCTCGGTTGGTTCTTTGTCGCGGACACGAAACCAGCTGCGGAGGTTGGACGGGTGGTCCGTTCGGGCGCACGTCGTCGCCTTGGCTCGATGACTGACGGTCTGGTAGAAGAGCTACTATCCCCAAACATCGGTGGCGCTTTTGAGATGTTCCTCAGCACCTTCGAACCCGGTGCAGTGTTGCCCGAGGCCACGCTCCGAGAGACCGAAGAAGAGGGGTACTTGGTCAAAGGCGAACTGGAAGTGTGGATTGGCGACAGTTGCTTCCATTTGAACCCAGGCGACAGTTTCCGGATTGCCCGAGAGCCATTCAGATGGGCGAACCGGGGGCAGACCGAGGCGGTGGTTGTGTGGGTTATATCGCCTCCAACTTATTGATGCCGGTAGAGGGTTCTTTTCAGCGCTCGTAATGGGGACCCTCGTTCAGACGCTGGGTTCTCCGATGGTGCGCGGCAGACAGACGTAGCCGAGACTCATCTCTGACGTACAGCGGGCGCAATTCTTTTCGGGCCACGCTGACACATGAGCTTTTCACTCGAAGACCTGGTTTCCTGCCGGCGTCTGTTTCTGAGAGGATGGCGTCCTCCCTATATCGAAGGTCTCCTCAGGGTCGATGTCGAAATCCTCGTGGAACTTCATGCTTCGAATTCCAGCCGTGACGAAATTGCTGACGTTGTCGACTACAACGTCATGCGCGATACGCTCTTGGCGTTGCAACCAATGCCTTCGAAGGACGCCTGTGGCGACGTCGCCCGAAGCCTTATCGCCCATGCTGGCATTCGTGCTGCACGAGTCACGATAACGGATGTGCGAGGTCAAGTTTTTGACGGGGAATCGCGCACGTGGACATAGCGATTGGATGAGATTTGCAAGCGAGGCAAATCGCTCGCTCGACCATTTGACGCATTAGCGCGCGGAGCTTTTTTGGCTTTGCCGTGCTTCACGCGACGCTTGGTGTTCCCGTTACATTGGCGGCGGACGCAGCAGTCACCCTGACAGGGAGCAAAGCGCAAACCGCACATAAGGCGCGAGAGCACTCCGTATTGCGGCATCTAACATCGAATTACTGGCTTGCCTTCAAAGAAGTGCGACCTGCCTTGCGAGAACTTCACCGCAACCGGAGAAACGCCTCCCGGCATGCAACGTCGGCCGGTCCGTAAACGCCGTTGAGTCGACAATCGCTCGCAACAATTCGAAACTACGCCGCCGTACGACAAAACGGCATGGGGTGCGGACCCCTTTTTTTTGCCTTGCGCCAACTACGCGCGTTTCCTATCCTCTGAACAAATGAATTAGGGAACTGCTTATGCCGCCGGTAAGAAAAAAGATTTCCGTGGTATTCACTGCTGCTCGCCTGAGTGCACTCGATGACCGCTCGGCAAGCCGGTTTCGAGGCCGGGTCGGGCAGGTCATAGCGTATGAGCCCAGGGGAAAGCACGTAAGCATCGAATTCCCGCTGGATGGTGAACGGCGGCCCGAACGGCTTGAGCGGGTTCCGCTGGAATACCTTGAGGTCGTTCACGCGCACTCGGGCGCTCCAGCCCCCTCTCCTGCACACTCACCGCACGCGAATACAGCTCGAATGCAGCACTCTGCAAGGTTCAAGCGAAGTTAGATTGCCCGCGCATGCCTGACCACGATAACGAAGCGTGTGTGACCACCTTCTCTTCGGGCCAGTTAAGCGACAGGGACCACGACCGATGCGACAGTACGAGGTCGGCGCCGTAATGCTAGGATGGTCGACGGAAGAGACAGTACGAAATTAGTTGGAGTTCGCTCAGGACATTCAAAAGCCCGGCGGGTCAAGCGTAAGGAACGCCTTGGGACTGGTCAGCTGAGGCTGTGTTCCACCAGCTGACGACAGGAGGTCCACCATGAAACTTGACGACGCCACTTTCCGGCGATTGCGCCGTCTAGCTCCGGCTCTCGACGACGTACTCAACGCACGAGAAGTCGAGCACGCAGACCAGGCCGTCGGGCTGCATTCACTTGCTCAGTTATGCTCACAGTTGTTCGACACGTACCACTGCCAACACCCGGACGAGATTGCGCAAGCGCGCCTCGACGCCCTCGAGTCGCAGTGACACACCTCCTCTGGACTAACTGGCGGCTTCAGGTATCACCGGTACAAGCGAGGGACCTATCGCTTGACCTCAGAACATGACTGCACGCCCACGCGTGCAAGGCGTGCTGTGGCTACGCGACAGCGAGTGCGCTGCGGTGTCAGATGAGCTGTATGGTTGGCCGCCTGCTTACCCTTTGGGCCTTGCTTCCCTCCCGACGCGACAACCAGCTCCGCGACGATAACGGCCGACAGCAGTTCGACTTCAACAGTCGCCACCAAGCCCCGATACTGATACGTGCGTTGCATTACCTGCCTACTGTTAGGTTATGGTCCACGCAGGTGCGGCTGCCAGATGGCCGCTGGACAGACCCAATCCGCGTGAACGGCGGTTTCGGCAGCGTTGTGCCGTCAATG
Organism: Paraburkholderia kirstenboschensis; assembly: GCF_032806925.1. Taxonomy (NCBI): domain Bacteria; kingdom Pseudomonadati; phylum Pseudomonadota; class Betaproteobacteria; order Burkholderiales; family Burkholderiaceae; genus Paraburkholderia; species Paraburkholderia kirstenboschensis. Next base: position 1,186,451 of record NZ_CP136512.1, read on the forward strand.
TGAGCTTTTGCATACGCAGCGGCATACTGGAGCGCGGCATTCTCCGAGACGAAATAGGCGAGGCTTCCGAATGCGCGGCACTTTCCGGTCGGGCGCGTGACAAATACGCTTGCCGCATAGCCTAGCTTCGAGATTGATGCGAAAGGCACAATTACGTGCTGTTTATAACTGAGTGGCTGGGCGTCCATAGGGCTACCATGCGGCGGCGAGGAATTCGTCGTCCTGTTGGTGGACTGCGGATATGACGGGGGCTAAAGCGTGTTAGGCACTTTCTGTCAGACCTGGTAACCTGGCGCGATGACAGCACGCAAGCCATACCCGACGGATGTTTCGGACGAGGAATGGAGCTTCGCCGCTCCGTACCTGACCTTGATGAACGAAGACGCACCGCAGCGCCGATACGAACTGCGCGAAATGTTCAACGCGCTGCGCTGGATGGCGCGAGCCGGTGCAGCGTGGCGTATGCTGCCGACCAATTTCCCGCCGTGGGAACTGGTTTACCAGCAAACGCAACGTTGGCTGAACGCGGGTTGCTTCGAGGCGATGGTCAACGACTTGCGTTCGGTGCTGCGCGTGGCGCAACAGCGTCAGGGCCAGCCCAGTGCGGTTATCCTGGATGGGCGCACGTTGCAGTCCACATGCGAAAATGGTCCGCGTGCGGGTTACGATGGTTATAAGCGCAAGCGAGGCAGCAAGGTTCATATGGCTGTCGACACGCTGGGCCTGTTGCTCGCGGTGCACATTACGCCGGCCAACGAGCAGGAGCGCGCGCAGGTGGCCGAGCTTGCGCGTCAGGTTCAGCACGTAACCGGTCAGACGGTGAAACTAGCATTTTCTGACCAGGGCTATACGGGCGACACTGCTGCGCAGGCCGCGCGCGCGGAAGGCATTGAGTTGCAGGTCATCAAGCTGTCCGAGGCGAAGAAGGGCTTTGTGCTGCTGCCCCGCCGCTGGGTGGTCGAGCGCAGCTTCGGCTGGCTCAACCGCTTCAGGCGGCTGGCACGCGACTACGAGCGCCTGCCCGAAACCTTGGCAGGCCTGCACTTCGTCGTCTTCGCCATGCTCATGCTCGTTCATGCTGCACCGAGTATGCAAAGTGCCTAACACGCTCTAGGCTGCCAGAAGACAGCGCGCATTGCTGTTGTTCCGCGCGTCTGCGATGACGCGCATCAGCGTTTCCAGAGAGAATGGCTTTTGCAGACACACATCGAAGAGTCGGGCCAACTCTTCGATGCTATCGCTGTCACCTGTCATGGAGGCGACAAAGGGCCGGCGGGAGGCCGGCCTGTCCAGCAGCGACAGCGCGACCGCACTGCCTTTGATGCCGGGCAGGTTTTCGTCCAGGAACACGAGGTCGAAAGCGCCGGCATGAAGCAGCTCCAGCGCAGTCTCCCCGTCGGGCGCCATAACGGCGTGGTGACCAATGCAGTCCAGCAGGAAAGCCAGACTGTCCGCGACGAATTCATTATCGTCGACGACGAGCACATTCATTCAATATCCCTATTACGCGAAGTTCGCGGCGCTGCCAACACTCTTCTTATGTAATACGATATTATTAAATGGCGTTGCCTGTACGTTGGTTTTACAGATTAATACCTAAGTATAACCATGGACGCGTTCAGCAGGCATTTCAATACGCCGCGTACGACGCGAAGGACAAAGTCGACAATGCCACCAAGGACTTAATCGAAGCAGCGGAGCCCCAGGAGCCCGGGGCGTCGCTTCAGTCGCGCTGGACGTGCCGTCGCCTAGGCTCACTCAGTAATCACGTTTCGACGTCCGAACTCTTCCGCTGGCAGAGAGTTAGCCTTAACGTCATACGTCAATTGGCATTGTTAGTGGAGGTGCTGAAAGACTCGTCGACGTGCAGCGGAGGCTGAGACGGGTCACCGCATGGTCCGAAGCTGCCGCGCGTTGGCGAGCTGCGTCCAGTTCACCCACAGGCTCAGCTGTCGGGGAACTGTTGAACACGAGGGCGTCTCTGTTACCGTTCAATGCGAACGCCCGTGGCCTCCGCCACCGCCCCAATAATGGCCGCCGCCCATACCACGCCCAGGGTATTTGTGGCCACCCCAGCCCCCATGACTGCCCCAACCGCCCCGATATCCGTGACCCCAGTAGCCGTGGTTGCCCCAGTAGCCGTGCCGGCCCCCGCCGTAACAGCATCCGCCCCAATAGCCGAAGCTCAGTGACACCGACGGTCCCCACCACGCGGGCCACCCATCGTACGGATAGGCGACGGAGTAATACGCAGGCGCGACGAAGACGGGCACGGCTGGTGCGATATCGGTGTTCGGCGATGCAGTCACATCTGACGCGGCCGCACGGGTCGCGGCTGCGTCGGTCATCGAGAAAGGATATTGCTGCTGCGGCGCCGCCGCCGGCCCTTCGCCGTACGGAACGTAGCCGTAGGGCACGTAGTAGTAGCGACCGGACAAAGCTGCGGACAGGACCGCCACAGCAACGACGCCGCCGCGCGCGACGTTGCATCGAACGTTTTCATTGCCAGCTCCGGGGTCTGATGCGACGCAACATGCGGCGCGCCGTTACTACAGTCAGCTTCCTTCAGACAACACGATAACTAGCGTCGCGGGATTCATGCGCACCAGGCTGCGGCCGCCGGGAACAGTCGCGAAACGTCGGCCGTTCATCAGTAGTCGTTGGGGGCGGGGCACACACTGGGGAAACGGTGCTCGTTCCTCGGTTCGTCAGCGGATGGCCCTGGCTCCGGCTCTAGCCTTGGTTCGTAGGTAATTTCGATGGGTTGCCGGTGATTCTGCTGGAAGGTACCGTGATGTTTGCCGCGCTGTCCGGCGATGGTGAGTACCCACTCGACTGTCATGCGATGAAATGCGACCGCGTTTCGGCTTTGCGAGGTACCCAGATGACTGCTGGTCCGACCAACCGAATGTCAGATAAGCCAGGAGCAGCCGACGGTTCCGTCATCTACGTCGTCGATGACGACAAGGGAATCCGACAGGCTCTCGACCTGCTTATGCGCTCTGTAGGCTTGCGTGTCGAAACGTTCGAGTCCCCGGACGAATTTCTGCGGTCTCCTCACTCCACCGGGCCAAGCTGTCTCATCCTCGACGTGCGGCTGCGCGGGAAAAGTGGCATGGCGTTTCATCAGGAAATCGTCAATAGCGGCATGCGCATTCCCGTCATCTTCATGACCGGTCATGGAGACATCGAGATGGGGGTGAAGGCAATGAAGGCCGGCGCGCTGGACTTCCTCGCCAAGCCGTTCAAGGACCAGGACATGCTCGACGCAGTGGCCCAGGCTCTGGCGCGGGACAGCGAGCGGCTCGCGACAGAAACTGCGTTAACCGGCCTGCGCGCCTTGTATGAATCCCTGTCACCACGCGAGAAGGAGGTGATGGCCTTTGTGCTGTCCGGTCTGTTGAACAAGCAGATTGCCTCCGAAATGAACCTGAGCGAAATCACGGTCAAGGTTCACCGGGGACAGGTGATGCGCAAGATGAACGCGCGCTCGATGCCGGACCTCGTCCGCAAGGCCGAATCGCTTGGTATCCAGCCCCGTCTGCCCCACGGCGGTCACCACTGAGCGCCGTCGTGCGTTAGCAGTTCCGCAGCGTCGATGATTCGCTAAGGGTTTCCGAGAGCGACCGAGAGCCAGTGAATAATGACAGCAGACTGGTAAGGCTTCTGCAGCAACACGAGTGCGCCGTTAGTCACCGCTTTTGCCTGCAATGCCGGCGTCGGATATGCACTGATAAAGATGGTGGCCGGGGCATGTCCCTGGGCACGCAGGCGCTCATGCATCTCGATACCCGACATCCCGGGCATGCGGATGTCGGAAATCAGGCAGGCGGTATGGGCGGCCTGCCCGGATGCAAGAAATTCTTCTGCCGACTCATACATGCGCACCTGCCAGCCCAGCGACCGGATGAGGCTGCTTAACGCAACACGGATGGCCTTATCGTCGTCGACAATCGAAACAACTGGCATGATTTGCAAAATGGGGCCCTCGATTACTCTCACTCTCGGGATGACGTGTGGTCGGCGCCGCCCGCCTCTCCTGATTAGCAGATTACTTCCCAACGGCGTTCAGTGACATCGTACGACTGTATATGTGAACCGAACCATGTGCGCGCGGGTCGCCCTGCGTCACTTTCGCACCACCTCCTGCGTCATGGCTGGCGGAAGGCTGAACGAGAACGTCGCACCACCTTCAGGGTTATTGGAGGCCCAGATTTGCCCACGGTGCGCGTCGACAATAGAACTGGAAATAGCCAACCCCATTCCCATCCCGGAACTGCGTGTCGTAAAGAACGGTTCAAAGAGTTGCGGAAGATTGGCCTCCTGGATGCCGGCCCCCGAGTCCTTTATTGCCACGACAACATTACCTTCAGGGTCAAGGCGGGACTGGACGATAAGTTCGCGCCTGCCGCTGACGCTCGCCATCGACTGCATAGCGTTGGTGATTAAATTGACGAGCACCTGCTGGAGCTGCACACGGTCGCCCAGTATCAGCGGCAGCCCGCTGGCAAGACGACGTGTCAGCAGGCCACACTGGCGCTCAATATCCCGCGTGATTACAGCAATCGCCTCCTCGACCACGTCGTTGATTGCAATCGGTGCCCGGTCCGGCGGCGCCCCCTTCATGAGCGCCCTCACACGTTGCACGATTTCTGCAGCCCGATTTGCCTGGTCTGTCATCTGCCTCACGCAACCCTCGATTTCTTCCATGTCCGGAGGCTGGCGATGCAGCCAGCGCAGGCATGCTTCACCGTTCGTTACGATGGCGGAAAGGGGCTGCCCCACTTCATGGGCAATTGATGCACTCAGCTCACCAAGCGCCGTTACCCGGCTTACGCGTTCCAGTTCGCTTTGCGCATGCCGCAACCGCTCCTCTGTTTGCTTCGCCCCCGTCACGTCCATCACGGCCCCGATGAGCAGCCTGTTGTTTGGCTGGTCGTTGGTTGCGTGTGCAACCACACGGAGGTGCTTGGTGCGTCCGTCGGGAAAAAGCAGACGATGCTCGATGTCGAAGTCGGCACTGGAACCGCTCGCCTGTGCAAGTAACTCCTCGAGCACGCGTATATCCTCTGGATGCATCCGCTGCCTGACGAGTTCGATGGTGGGCGCGACAGCCGGGTCGTATTCGAAGATAGAGAAAGTCTGCTCGGACCAGAAGACCTCTCCGCTCGAGAAATTCCAGCCAAAACTGCCGGTCCTGCTTAGCTTCTGCGCTTCGGCGAAGTACTGCGCCTGACTCTTTCGAAGCAGGTCCTCGGCGCGTCTGCGCTCCGTGATGTCGTTGTTGGTCTCAAGCGTGGCCAACGGGTTTCCCGCGCCGTCGCGCTGCAGGGCCCAGCGGCTCGTCACGATTATCTCTGTGCCATCGCGCCTCGTGTGAATTAGCTCGCCCTCCCACTGGCCGTCGCGAACATAAATCTGCTGGAGCTGGTCGCGAGGCAGCGGGAACACCGACCTCAGAAGTTCGTCGATGAACTTCCCCATCGCCTCTTCCTTCTTCCATCCATAGAGCGACTCTGCTGCCTGATTCCAGTACGTAATCACGTCATTTTTATCGCGCACAATAATAATGTCGTGTGTCAGCTCCAGCAGCTGCGCCTGCGCGCGCTGAGTCTTTTCAATGCGGCCAATCCGCCTGACAAGGGTGGTGATGGCGAGTGATGTGACGAGAAACGCAACAAGGGAAAATAAATCCGCGGTGTTGCTAATGCCGAAGCTATTGATGGGTTCGGTGAAAAAATAGTTAAGCAGTGCGGCGCCAACCACCGAGAAAATGACCGATGAGATGAAGCTGTCCAGCAGGGACAGGAGAACAACGGCAACCAGAAGGAAGAAGCCGGCGGTGCTCTCTTCCTGGTCCAGAAGGACGCAGCTTGCAGTAACGGCTCCAAGGGCGATACACCCTGCAAGCCATAACGCCATCAGATACCGCAAGCTTCTGCTTTCACGTGAAGAATCTGGTGCCGGCACAGAACGTTTCCCCTTTGCGCAACTGCATCAGCCGCTTGCATCGGTCTCCAGATACCGGCCGACGCTTTCGACTTCTCCGACTGTTCGGTTGTCAATCATGCGTCAATTAAAGAATGAAAAATCTGCCGGGCGAACAGACAGGCGCTGTGTCGGTCCTGGACGCGGTGCGGTATCGCCTGTTTTTGCAGTATGACACCGCTCGACAAGTCTCCTCACTGCGGTTATACGCTCGTATAAGCGAGTTACGCTAACGCGGCGTCGGCCTATCCAACGGTAGGATAGATTGGCCCTTCGCCAAAGCCTACTCTTGTCTCATCGAGACGGCGCTCGCCGTGATGACGGCGCAAAAAGCTCCGCAAGTCAGCGGGCATTCGAGCTCTGCAACTTGCGCGAGCAACGGAACAGCCGTTGCCTGCAAACAGAGAAGTGAAAACCCACCGCTTTGGGGCCGTGCCATGGTGACGGTATTACTGGTCGACGACGACATCAACCTGCTTCGGGCGCTTGAGGTTTTGATTTGCGGCGAAGGCTATGAGGTTACGACTGCATCGAACGGGCATGAAGCACTGCGGGCAGCACGCCGAAGGCGTCCCGACATTGTGGTGTCCGATTTCATGATGCCCGTCATGGACGGTCCCGCCCTCATAAGCGCGCTCGCGGCTGAGCCTGACTTCGCAACTATTCCTGTGCTGCTCAACTCAGCAGTGGCGAAACCGCAGCCTCACCTGCAAGTGGCGGCGTTTCTCCGAAAGCCGGTCGCAGCCTCGCGGCTGCTGGAACTGCTTGAGTTGCACAGTCCGCAGGTCACAGTGGGGTCGTCGCCTTGACCGGTCACGTCGATACGCCAGCAATGGAAAGGCATATCTCACTCGTGAAGCATTGCCTGACGCTGAGTGTCTCAGGGTGCGCTTCGCTCATCTGGCCACAGCAGGTCCAAAATGAAACTAGATGCCGCGATGTTTGTGCGACTGCGTCGTCTCGCTCCGCTTCTCGATGACGTGCTCAACGCAGGAGAGGTCGAGCACGCAGGCCAGGCGGCGGGCCTTGCGTCACTTGCGCAGCTATGTTCAGAACTGTTCGATGCGTACCATTGTCAACACCCGCGCGAGATTGCGCAAGCGCGACTCGACGCTTTCGAGTCACAGTGATGCACTAGCTCTGAACCGACCCGTGGCTCCAGGTACTCGACGTCAGGTCCCTGCTGAACTAGCTCCCGTGTTTGCGGTCGACAATTACGCTCGCCCGGACTGTCCCTCTGTGCAACGTCCCGAGGGCAAGCAGATGAGTAAGCACATCGCGATATGGGACTTCCCTGGGAGAGTCAGCCACGGCCTGGAAGGGTGTGGCTGCAGGTCAGGTGCATATTTTGAGGGCAGGCGCGCCGAAGCCCGGGCCTGCGATATCTTGAGGTCGGAGTCGACGTTAGCCGAGTGGACTATGCCTGTGATGTCGTTCTCTACTCCGAATTCGCGTCAATGGATGCATGAGCAGTATGCCCCATCCAGTACACCTACGGACCAGAAGAAAATTGCAAGGTGTCAGCATCGCGCGTCATAGCTATGGAAGGATATTCACCCCATCATGTCTAGCAAATCGCGAACCCGAAACGACACCCGAACTGCCATATCACCGCTGCTCCGAGCGCTTACGTTCAGTCGGGTTGCACACGAGCCCGTAACGCAAACAATGCTTTTACAGTGCTACACAGGGTTGGACGCGTTCCGGCGAGGTCATGGCTCGCGCGCGCTGTTTACGACTTTGGGCCGACGATTACTCGTTGCCGAAGAGCTGGGTCGGCTCGGATACCATCGAGACGAAATTGAGTACATACAATGGGCGCACGCGGCGATGCTGCATATCGACGCTACGGAGAAAGAAGGCGGCGTATGGCTAATGAGTGATGTCGACTATGCACGGTTATGCCGGGCGTTCGAAACCTTTGGCCGCCAGTTGTCAGTGGCATCGCTTGGTGGCATCGCCAAGGCCGAAGCGAGAATGGTGGGCGGCCTGCTCAAAGCTGAACGAACTCTCGCCCTCGCAGAAGCGCCGGCGTAGCGGCCAAGGTCTCCTCGGCAGACTCACATCTGGTAGCGATGCAATAGCGAAATAGAGCCGTCAGCGCCACGCATTAGCTGCGGACAAATGCTTTTCACGATGAAATGCAGGCCCATTCCAAGGCTGGTTGCCGTCGCGCGTGTATGGTGCGCGCGAGAGCTTGACCGCACATACTCACATAGCAGTCCGACGGATTCGAAACCGGTCACTACGTTAAAACGCGACGAGCGTTTCAATCGTGCCTTTCTGCTTCAGGTCTTGACTCTGACGTGCGGGGTCGGCCACATGGACGGTACAAGCGTCGTCCGTGTGCCGCATCATCACCGCCGCCCAACGGTTCACCCACAGACCAAATACGGGCCAATTCCGTGGGCCTTTCGGGCTTGCGGGAGCCATACATTTGAAACGCTGTATGACGACACGATTGCTTCGTTCTGTAGATGCGACGATTTTGTTTACTGCCCCATTGGCGGTTACAGGTCCGTAACTCGGCCGGGCAGATGTGCTCGTAAAGTGGGAGCATCAAATCGAGCAATGAGGCGACGAAATGATGTTCAAACACCTGACGTTTTCGCTAGGGCTCGGCGCAATCGCGCTGACTCTTTCGGGCGCAGCGATGGCCCAAGTCCATCTCGGAGTAAATATCGGGCTTCCGGCGCCCGTGTATGTGACGCCAGCGCCTGTATATGCGCCACCGCCGCCCGCCTACGCACCAGCGTCAGTCATCGCGGGCCTTGGGCTCTTCATCGGCTGGCATGGTGACCGGTATTGGGACGGACACCGCTATTGGAGCAGGCGCGACTGGTATTCGCGCGGACATGACGACTATCGCCGCTGGTAGCGAACATGAAACCAATGGCACTGCTGCTGGTCGGCATTGTTGTCTCATCGATGGCCGCACCAGTTTTTTCGCAACAAAGGCCGCAGCAAAGGAATTGGCGGCCGGACCGGCCGGTCACGGTCGAGGCCTGGCAACAGGGCGAGCGCGTCCGCAATTGCACGCCGCAACGTTCGCACGCGGCCTGAATTGCCAAGCATCCAATAGGAAATTGGTGCGATGAACGCCTCACCGTGTCCGGTTCAAGGTAATCCGACGCCGGAGTCGTGCAAGGCGTCCGCTGCTCTCGTCCGTGCTTCAAACCCGTTCGCATAACGTCCATTGCGGCTGCAAGACCCTCGAAGCAGCAGCTTCGAGGGTTGAATAGGTATCAGCTTGCCTCGCCCGGTCGCACGTCAAACCAGGCCGCGCGATGCGGCATTACGTCGCGGTTCGTATTCAGTTGGCAGAACGTCGGGCGCCGTTCGGCCGTTGACGCACAGAGCAAAGACGTGGCGATTCCACGGACCTTATGACCTGCAAGACCCATACATTTGAAACGCTATGTGACGGCTCGTTGCTTCGTTGCCTGGGACGCGGGCGATTTTGATTACTGCCCTGGCCCTGGTTACAAGGGCGTAACTGCTTTTTAAGCGAGTCTTAACTCTTGCACGCCATCGTTGCCAGGACTCACAACCCAAAGCTTCTCTTTTGCCGCCGGCGCATGAGCAGCGTCTTTGCCCGGCAATTAGCGCTACGGCGGCGGCACCAAAATAGCTACGAAAGGAGATTCAAGCCACCATGTCTATCAAATCGCAAACCCGAACACGTACCCGACAGGCCCACTCGCAGCAAGCATTCTTTCGATGGTTTCGGCTGCCGCAACGATTCCCGCGGCTCTCCGCACCCGCGACGTGTCTCGCCGTCAGCTTCGGGAGAGCTTCGTGCGTAAGTTAATTGCGTTGCTCGCGGTGACAGCGAGCGTGGCTGGTTGCGCCGTAGCACCAGGATATGGAGATGCACAGCCATACGGAGAAGCGCAGCCATACAATTCGGTCTACGGCTATCCTTTCTACGGGCCGGGGTACGGGACCTGCAGTATTTGGGGCGATTGCGGCACCTGGGGCGGCTGGTACGGCTATCACTGGTACCGCTATCACTGGCACGGGTACCGTTGGCACGGCGGATGGCATGGTGTGCACGGTGGCTGGCATGGTGGACATGGCGGTGGGGGAGGACATGGGGGCGGAGGCGGGCATGGCGGCCGCTGAAACGTTTCCCTGCTCTGACTCCATACGCCCGCTCATGTTTCGCTTTGAATCAGAATCATCCGGCGCCCAGCACGCGCAAAACAGCATTTCCTTCCGCTGTAAGGGCGAACGTGGGCTTCGCCTTGTTCTGATTCAACGAGTTGGACCAGCCCGACTTCCTGAAGCGCCCCTACGTCCGGCGTCGCAGCCATCACCTCGACAGGTGCATTAAGTAGCAGCAGGAGCGTCGCGATTTCATGTGCAGTCAGCATCCGACGCAGCCTGAGTCCAATGGGTGCCGGCGCTCCGTCAGGGCGCCTCGGTTTCACAACCAGAGCCATACCTACCTACTTTGTATTTACGAGTTCAAGTTACGCAGTCCGCCCGAGCGGTCCGATACCAGCCACGCAATGTAGGCGACCAAAAAACCGACGGCTGAAGCTGCAGGCATTTGTCATGTAACGGTTTGTTAGCCGCGCGCCGAGTCACTCGCAATTCCAAATCACAGCTCGGTCTGCGATGGCTCTATCAGGGCGAGCAACCCGGGTCTGTCGGCTGCCGATGCGTTTGCTTCGAAGGGTGCGTCCGGGAGTCGCAGTCACAACGTCGGCATTCAATTGTCCGGTCAGGTCAAATCCTTCACGACCAAAGCAGTAGCACCTAGATGTGGCGGCTGTCATTTTTAACCCCTTGAGCGCTTATTGCCAGCAGATGCATCAGCAGGTGTGTGTACTGCAGTACCCTTGCCAGCACCCCGGCCAGAATGCGCAGATAGCGCAGGCGCGACTCGAAGCCAATTGACTCGCGGTAGCGCGCGAACTCCGGACTGGCGGCGGGTTCAGGTAGGGTCAGACGTCGCGCTAGACGATTTCCGGACCGGTTACGCCAACCTTGCGTACATTAGCGCTTTCCCATCAGTACCCTAAAGATTGACAAGTCCTTCGTCGGCGATATCGAAGAAGACGAAGACATCCGGGCACTCACCCAAGCTGTCCGATGCCCGCAGCCGCTGCGCTTCCGCCAAGCATGGCGCTCGGCCACGCCCAGAAGACTGGCATCGTTGCGAGTACGCCCGCCGTGCCGAGCGTGAGGGCAATCATCGCAAGTTCAACATTCGAACCAGAGACCGTTGCAAGCAGGGGACCCACGCTTGCCATGAGGCCGGCGGCCCCAAAATGCCAGCGACGCTCACGCAGCCTGTCTGCACTTCGTGCAATCAGAAGCATGACAACAATCGCGCATCCGTAAGGAATGGCGGTCAGCATGCCAACATCGAGCACATCCTTCACTCCGGCAGCCTTGATGAGTGTCGGCAAATAGAAGCCCCCGCCATAGAGACCCATCATGCAGCAGCAGTAGATGGCGGCCATGAACCACACTCGGCCGTTGCCGAGGACACTTCCTATCGTGGCGTGCCGCTTTCCAGCACCGTCCTGCGCAATCTTCTCAAGAAGTTTCTTCTCGGGCTCCGTGAGCCACTTTGCGGCGCGAATCCCTTTCGGCAGATAGATGAGCTTGATGACGCCAAGGACGATGGAGCGGATGGCTTCCAGCAGGAATAGCCACTGCCAGTTTGCGAGGCCGTGCACGCCATTAAATGCCCGAATAATCCAGCCCGACAGCGTGCCGCCGATGACCCCTGCAACGGGGATGCCCATCATGAAAAGCGCGTTGACACGACTACGGCGCTCGGCCGGATACCAGTACGTCAGGTAGAGAACGATACCGGGGAAAAGCCGACTTCGGCAATGCCAAGTAGAAAGCGCAATATATAAAACCAGGACTTGAAAGCAGGTTCAGGTCAGCGTCAAACTGGCTGAGAATATGCTTGCCCGACATTTTCGTTCCTCACCCGAAGTGGCCTGTGACGTATCCCTCAGTTAGCCGATGCAATGTGCGACTGTGACCCATACCCATCACCCGCGGAGAGCGGATGCAAACCATTGAGACCATTGATGGTGTCGACATCGACGTCGACGCCTGGCCGCATCCAGCTGCACCTCGTCCAGCCAGTCTTTGCGCACCCAGACGCATGGTACATCCGCGGTACATGACTCGCCGGGGCAGTTACGCAACGCCCTGGTCCGGAAATCGCCCCGATAGAATCTGGTATGGTTCGGGCTTGCCAAGCAGGTATCCCTGAATTTCATCGCATTTCGCTGACCGCAAGATGTCCAACTGAGCTTCCGTCTCTACTCCTTCAGCAACGACGACTATGTTCAGTTTATGCGCCAGCTCGATGACGGCATGGACTACAGCGTTGGCTGCGTGGTCGGTAGCGACGTCATCCACAAGCGACTTGTCCAGCTTCAGGATATCCGGCCGGAACCTGGTTACGTAGCTCAAGCTTGAATAACCCGTGCCAAAGTCATCAATAGCGATGCGCACGTTCAGGAGCCGGAGCTGCGCGAGGATTTTTTGCGCGCGTTCAAGACTCTGCATTATTGTAGATTCAGTGATTTCGACAACAAGTTGCGAGCCATTCATGTGATGCTTTTCCAGAGCGCGCCGGATGGCACTGACAAGGCCGGTATCGTGAAACTGTCTGGCTGAAACGTTAATCGACAGACAGATGTCATGTGCACCTGTCTTGCGAAACGCGGATAACGCGCCGATAGCCTCCTGGACCACCCAATATCCGACATGGATGATAAAGCCGGTCTCTTCCAGAAGCGGAATAAACGCTCCAGGAGACACCTGGCCCCGCTTCGGGTGGTTCCAGCGGAGGAGGGCTTCCATGCCAGTCAGCCGTCCTGACCTGGCGCAAAACTGGGGCTGGTAGAAAAGCACAAACTGGTTATGCCGCACCGCTTCGCGCAACTCTCCTTCCAGTTGCAGGCGGTCACGTTCACGTTGTTCTCCCGCCCCGAATAGCCGATACCTGTCACGCCCGGCGCGCTTCGCCCCCTGCATCGCAAGGTCCGCACTGGTGTAGAGCGCTTCCGGCGAATCTCCATGTTCCGGAAAAAGCGCCGCTCCAACCGAAACGGTTACAGAAACAGTCTGGCCCGCAGCGGGCAACGGCCGGCGGGCGCGAGCAAGGAGACGCTGGCACAGTCGCTCAATCTCCTCGCGGTCGTTCTCTTCCGGCACGATAACCGCGAATTCGTCAGAGCCACCTGGACGCGATATCACCGCATTCTCCGGGACAGTGTCTCGGATACTTCTGGCGAGTTCCTTGATTACGCTGTCGCCGGTGGAGTGACCAGCCGCGTCGTTGAGCACTTTAAAGCGGTCCAAATCGATGTGCAACAGTGCGAAGGGCGATGCACCTTGGCAATGCTTAGATAGGGCCTTCAACATCGCGCGGCGATTAAGCAGGCCGGTCAGCCCGTCGCATCGCGCCAATATCTCGAGCTGCTGCTGACGCGTCCGCTCTTCAGGCCGTAACAGCCCACGCGTCACTTCTTCCGTCGTATGAGCAGTGCGCCTGCACTGTTGCAGCCGCACCGCCAGGTAGCCGCCGGCGAAAACGCCCAAGGACGAAAACCCCACAACCACGGCAGGTCCCGTCCCAAGCGCCACGGCGACGCACGAGGCGGCACACGCGGCCGATGCCCCTAATGCAGCGAGCATATCCACGTTCCGCATCCACCTGCTTGACCTGGGCACGCGAGTCAATCTCTCAATCAGGTCCTTTAAAACGCCACGCCTTAGATGTTGCACTCGAGTTATCTCGCCTTGCAGCCGCCCGGTTGTGCCCCGACAATTACAGGCAGCCAGCTCACATTTGCTTGCCAAGATTGGAATCTCGCCGGAAGCCAACACTGCCTCCCTTCATCTGGCCCTCACAAACGTTTACGACGGCTCGCAGATTAACTTTAACCCTTGCTCATTTCGGGCGATATGCGACGCATCGCCAGCCCGAGCACAAGCCGGGAAGCGCTTGCGATTTGCAACCGTTCCGAACCGGATGACGCCATCCCCAAAAGCGCTCGCGGTCGTTCGTCTGAGTAGCGACACCGACAAGGACTTTTTGGCTCACATGATTCCGCATCATCGGGGCGCCACGGATATGGCGAAGGTGCAGCTAAAGTACGGCAGGGACCCCGACATGAAGCGTCTGCGAGGAAAATCATCAAGGCGCAAAATGACGAAATTGCATGGATGAACAAGTGGCAGGCGAAAAACGCCGGCAAATGACGTTGTAGTGCGATGGACTGCACACCCGCAGTGCGTGCAGCAGATGACTCGCTGGAGTGGCAATGGACGACCGCGCTCGTCGCAAGGACAAACGTGAAACGCTGACGGAGCGAACGACATCGGCGATGCGGGAGCGGCTCGAAGGTCGAGGCGCCCGGGTGTTCCTGCCATTTTTCGGCCCGGCGGTGGTCGTCTCAATCGCCTACATGGACCCGGGGAACTTCGCGACGAACATTCAGGCTGGCGCGAAGTACGGCTATACGCTCCTCTGGGTCGTGCTGTTGGCGAATCTGATAGCCATGCTGTTTCAGGCGCTTTCAGCGAAGCTGGGGATAGTTACCGGACGAAACCTCGCTGAGCTCTGCCGCGAACACTTCCCGAAGCCCCTCGTCCTTCTCATGTGGGGCGTGAGCGAGGTGGCCGCGATGGCCACGGATTTGGCCGAGTTTCTGGGCGGAGCAATCGGACTGTCCCTGCTGTTCCACATGCCGTTGTTTGTCAGCATGGTTGTCACCGCTCTCGTGACCTATGCGCTTCTGTTGTTTGAGCGTGCCGGTTTCCGTCCACTCGAACTTGCAATTGGGGGACTGGTCGGTGTGATTGGCTTGTCTTACCTTGCCGAACTATCCATCGTGCCAATTGCGTGGCCGGCAGTCTTCGTTCATACGTTCTCACCGCGCCTTCCGGATTCAGAGGCGCTCACTATTGCTGTCGGCATTATTGGCGCGACAGTCATGCCACATGCGCTGTTTCTCCATTCGGGGCTGACTCAAAGTCGCGTGCTCCCAAAGACAGAAGCTGAACGCACCACGCTGCTCGCGTATTCGAACCTCGAGGTCGTCATCGCATTGGCCACCGCAGGTCTTATCAATATGGCCATGGTCATCATGGCTTCCGGCGCATTCCACGAGGGACACCCTGATGTCGCAGAAATCGAGACGGCATACCATACACTGGCACCGCTGCTGGGCATAGGCGCTGCAGGCATTTTTCTCCTTGCCCTAATCGCCTCCGGAATATCAAGTTCGGTCGTGGGCACGATGGCTGGCCAGATGATTATGCAGGGCTTCATTGGCTTTCGTATCCCGCTTTGGGTGCGAAGGGTCGTGACAATGGTGCCCAGTTTTGTCGTTGTTGGTTTCGGGGTGAACGCGACCAATGCGCTCGTCATTAGCCAGGTCGTGTTGAGTCTTGCCTTGCCGTTTCCGATGGTGGCGCTGCTATGGTTCAGTTGTCGACAGGACATCATGGGCGTTCGCAAGAACCGCACGTTCACTACCATATTGGCCACGGTAGCAGCGACTGCGGTCCTGTCGCTCAACGCACTCTTGTTATTACAAACCTTGGCGTAGCGCTTCCGGACCTGTCGCTGCTACTAGCTGATTGACAGACTCACTATTGGACTGAGAGCGCGACGATTTCTTCCTGAGTACGTCCAACACACGCACGCAACGAAGCAACGACGCGACACTCATTCCTCGGGTGACGCCAGCAGCGCCACCGCAACGCCATGACAATCCACCCTGGCCAGTACGGTTGCTCCGAGGCCTGCGCCCCAGTTGTCGTGAGCATTGAGCCTCGTCACTTCCTCGTTGTCGGCTCGCAGGATATTGATTGGCCACGACGGGCGAAACAGCCGTTCGTTCGCGAAGGAACCGACCCAGATTGGAGTGGCTGACGCACTGTTCTCTACTGCGTAGCCACTTGACCAGAAGCGCACCACGTCGGGTTCGTCGCGGATGTTGCCGGGCCGCGTGAAAACCAGCGATGACGGCACACCGTTGTTCAGCTTCCGCAGCACCGGCAGCGCCACGGCCGCGACGTTGGGCGAGGCAAGGGAAAGCAGGCTGCGCGCAGAAAGGTCTGTGCCCTCGACCTACCCCTGAGCGGGAATCGGCCGCTTATTGCATTAAGGTTCGACATCCACTGCAGCGTGAGAGGTTCCTGCCGGTCGCCGCCATATCTGTCCGATAGACGCGTCCCAGTTCAGGAATCGTCAGCACACCGTGAGCCGAACTTA
Organism: Paraburkholderia kirstenboschensis; assembly: GCF_032806925.1. Classification (NCBI taxonomy): domain Bacteria; kingdom Pseudomonadati; phylum Pseudomonadota; class Betaproteobacteria; order Burkholderiales; family Burkholderiaceae; genus Paraburkholderia; species Paraburkholderia kirstenboschensis. The sequence goes on from NZ_CP136512.1 coordinate 1,202,706, forward strand.
CGTTGCCGACGCGCCCGACGACGCGAGACATCTCCGTGCTGAATGCGACGACTTCGCTATCGCCCAGGTGCGCGATGAATAGCAGATGACAGCTGGAGTCGATGCTTTCGTAGTCAAAGCGCGTTGTCCCGCCACCGAGCGGCACATCGACGACCTTCTGCAGAGGTAGACTGGGGCCTTCGACCGCTTGCTCTGTGCCGTTTGTGCGGTTTGAAACAAATGCAAATACGACAATTGCAAGCGCCGCAGCGGCGAAGACCCGGAGCGTCAATAACATGTTCGAGGAAATCACGATGTTGCTCCGGTGCCATCGTTTCTACGACGCCGGCGGCCAGCCGTGCGTTTCGCTCTGACGGTCGCGACACCACGCGTAGAGCGCGTCATACTTGACCATGCCATGCGAAAAGCATCTCATGGTCATCCGCACGTTCGGCGACTACGGCCACCGTTGACTTACTGCAACGCACTTGCAGCGGTGGTGCCTTGCATGAATAGAGCTTCAATTTTGACCGAACCCTGGCCCACGACCGTCCGCACGTCGCTCAATGACGAGAGCGACGACAGTTCGGCTTCGACGGGCCGCGCAATCAGCCCCTCCAGGTCCAGAGAGTCGTAGCTCCGGGCAACTGGGCGACAACGCTCACCTGTGGCATGTTGAACTGCGGCAGGACCTCGGCGTGGATATTGAGGAGCGCATAGATGCTGTAGGCAATCAGCGATGCATACAGCATGACCCAAAGCAGCGGCCGCTTAACGATATCTTTGAGCATCTTCTTGTTGGCAGAGGAGCGTCAGTCGGTGTGCTGGTAACGCGTAGCGAAGTCCTAGTGAAAGAGAAGATACGGGTCTTGCGTCACGACCCGCTCACCTGGCGCGAGTCCTTGCCTGATTGACGTCCAGCCACCGTCGGATAGACCCGGAATCACCTGGCGTCGGCGGCTACCGCTCCTGTCACGCACCAGTAGCCGACTCAGCTTTGAAGTCTGCTGCACGATAATCAGCAGACGGTTGTTCGTGAACTGGACCGCCTATAATCACGAACCATCCGCCGAAATCAATCGACGGGAATATCGGCGACAGAATTCAAAACATATGGCATATCAGAGCATTGAAATTGGTCAACTGCGCGCACAACGGGAAGCATTGAACAAGCAACTGGCCGAAGCCAAGGAACGAGAGACCCGCCTCGTGTTGAACGAAGTCGTGCAAAAGATGCGTGAGTACGGCATCTCCGTCAGCGAGTTGATGGGTCGCATGCCAGGCGCTCAACCAAATGAGCTTGCAGCAAAGTACCGCGACCCTGTAAGCGGCTCAACGTGGAGCGGCCGTGGGCGAGCGCCCGCCTGGATTGCCGGCAAGGACCGCAACGAGTTTCTGGTGGATAAGCGTGCCGCTCCGCACGCTATGGTGCAAGAGGCGCTGTTTTCTGAAGGACATTGAACGAGTCCCTTTGCTCCTCTGTCTCGTCTGGGGTTGTGGCTTCACCGGCCCTTTAGCGTCACCTTGCGAATTGCTTTTCGGCGGGTCGGGCGGCGTCACGTAGCCATGAGAGAAGGCTGCCATTCATCGGATTCACATCGCACCCCTCGGCAGCAGCAGGCCGTATGTCGACGAAACGTGAGGCTCTCAACGCCCGACCCAACGTCGCTGCGAGAACGCTCCGCTTTCTTCGGGTCTCCCAGAACTGGTACAGCTCTGCCGCGTTTTGCACAAACGTGCTTGCCTCTAGCTCGGAAGACGGTAGCAGCGACGCAAGCCAGTCCAGCATTTTCGCGTCGTCGGGCTTGTGCTCTTCGGTCGCGTGCGGCCAGTCGGTGCCCCACACCAGACGTTCTGGAAACCTTTTAGTCAGCGCGAGAATACTCTGCGCCAAGTCTTCGTACGGCGGTTGTTCGGCCTTACTGGTTAGATAGGGCCCGGAAAGCTTGAGCCACACGCGACCGGTTTGCGCGCGATTTCGCAAACCATTGCCGCTTCGGTCAAGCGGCCGACAGACGTCTTTGCCCGATACGGTGGGAAAGAATTCGCGCTGGTTCTGAAAAATACCGACCACGAAGGAGCGCTACTCGTCGGCGAGCGCATCCGGAGGGCTGTTGAAGGCTTGCAAATCAGGCATTTGGCGTGTGGTGCCGGCATTGTCACCGTTAGCTGTGGCGTAGCTGCAAAACAACCGTACGATGGCGGTGACGGCAGCCGTCTGGTTGCAGCTGCAGACCGCGCGCTTTATACCGCCAAGCGTGCTGGACGGAACCGCACGTGCCTGGCGCAGTCCGATGGCGCGTAGAGGGAGGACGGGATGTGACCGAGGTGCGGCCGTTTTCGTGAAGGCCATTACGATTGATGCGGAGTTGGCGATTTGCTCGCCAGTCTGCAGAGCGCCTCTCGAACGGCGGACCGGGCCAGCGCTTTTCGGGATGGTCGATATGGTGAATTCGTCAGAGATGCTTCCGTTGTGGCAGCCCGCGACCGGTGGACTGGCTGGTGGTCAGGCTGACCCAATCGAACATATGAAGGCCGGTCCTCGCTGCGAATGGTACCGTCGCCATCGGCACCATCCGCTGACCGCCCGCTACGACCGCATGATATCCGCCAGGTCATCGAGTGACAGCGGCTTGACAAGACGGCAGTCAAATACGCGTTCGTCAGTCTGCTCGCTACTGGCGACATCGGAAGAGCCGGTCAATGCGACCAGCTTTGTCAGGGAGCACTGGGCACGCAAACGAAGCAGCTGCGCGAGTTCACGGCCATCCATGCCGGGCATCGTGATATCAATCAGGGCGACGTCGGGCGTGAACGAATCCACTATCAAGAGCGCGTCGGGCCCGCTTTGCGCACACTTCACTTCGTGACCTTCCATTGCCAGTAGTATGCCAAGCGCCTCCGTCGCGTCCGCATTGTCGTCCACAACGAGGACGCGAACCGGTGCCATGGTGCGCGGCGTGGTACCGGTCGACTCGCCCGCGCCTTCGCAGACGATGGGCAGTCGTACCGTCACCTCCGTTCCCTGGCCTTCGCCCGGGCTCGCAACGTCGACGGTGCCGTTGTGCGCCGTCACCAGATGTTTCACGACGGCCAGTCCAATTCCGAGTCCCCCTTCTGCATGCGTTCGAGCCGAGGCCGACTGGGCGAACATATCAAAGACGTGCGGTAGCAATGACGCTGAAATGCCTGTGCCATTGTCCTTCACCCTGATGACCGCATTGCGATGCGACGGGCCGCGTGTCGGCTCGGCGCGGAGGTCCGGCGCTTCCACCGGTACGGTGATGTCACCACCGGGCGGCGTATATTTCACCGCATTCGACAACAGGTTCGACACAACCTGCGTAAGACGCACGAGGTCTGCGTGGACGGTCACTGGATACGACGGCAGGATGGCGCGGAGCTGATGCTGACCATCGCTGATGTCAGTCTTCATCGCCTCTACCGCATCGGCGACAATATCCTGAAGTAAGCCGTATGAAGGACGAACAGAAAGCTTGCCATGCCGTATCCGGGAAGCATCCAGCAGGTCGCTTACGAGTCGTTTCAGGAGCCGAAACTGTCTGTCGGCGATAGCCAGGACAGACGTCACCGCCGGGTTGTCGGCAGCCAGTTTTCGTGCCGACATCATGGCGTTGTCAACAGGAGCAAGCGGATTGCGCAGTTCGTGGCTCAGCAATGCAATGAAGTCGTCCTTCCGCGCTTCTGCCAGCGCCAGCGCATTCCTTACCGCCTCCGCTTCTTCTGCACGAGCTTGGGCCTCAGCTTTCGCGCGGGTCATCGTGAGCGCCGCGCAGGTGAAGTTCGCGAGGCTACTCAGGATTCTGCGCCCCTCAGCGTCGAAAAGATGCGCCTCGTCGTGAGACATCACCCACAGGGTGCCCCACGGCTCAGGTTCACCCGGAATCGGTACGACCAGTTCCTCGACAATCTTGGGGGTGACATGCTCCAGGCATGCGAAGTGGCGCTGAGGAAACGAAAACAATTGTCCCGCAGCTAGTTCGAGCGTAATGCCGCTTGGACTGTCCGCAAGCGGGGTTATGGTGTTCACGGCCGCGGCGCATTCACCCGAAACCGCGACCCAGCGGAAAACTGGGGCGCCGGCGGTATCGCTTTCCAGCAAACCAACACCTGCGCTGCCCGCCTCGCAGAGACGAAGTGCCATATCCGAGAGCGTCTGCAGCACGTCACCGTCAGAGGAGGTCAGTGCGCGTGCCAGGCGATGCAGTGATTCGTTTTCAGCGGCAAAATCGGGCGGACGATGCGGGCGTGCGCCGAGCGCCTCCGTGACCAGGGTGCCCGCGCGCAGTGCGACCTCAGCTGCTGATGACACAGCCGGTGCGGCCATGTAGCCTCCAGGTTGTAATTTCTCTCGTGGGTGTGGGAAAAAATGGCCGTTGAATTTTAGTCCGTGCGTGCATTCCTAGTGGCACAACAGCCATGCCGGCAGCGCCGGCTCTGCAATGATGGTACTCCGAAGCCAGGCCCGCTTGTTGCAGCGGGGGCAACCTCTTACCCTCCGGCTAAGAGAAATGACAATATCTTGGCGACGATACTTCTCGTTGATGGCGACCCCAAGTCTGCGCCCGCTTCCACTACTGGTCGAGTTCGAAGAATATCGCGTGCTCACGGCACAAGACGGCGAGCAGCGCTGGGCACCACCGTCATCCAGCTTCCAAATCCATCGTGACTGACTGGATGATGCCGCGCCTTGATGGGCTGGAGTTGTGCCGACGTCTGAAGTGAGATTGCCACGGCCACCATCCGGGTCGCATGCTGTGGGCGGCGCTGCCGCCAGACACAGGTGAAAATCATGGGATGTGCTACTGCTAAAGCCGGCGCCCATCGGGCTATTGATAGCGGAAAATTCGTCGTCTCCTTCGCGCGCCCGGCTCCCACGTTCCCGACTTTAAATACTAGCTGTAATCGTTAGCTATGTGCCGGACTCGCCTGGTGGAGAGCCTTCAGGCGGATTTACAGAGGCATCCAACAATGTGCTTCGCTTCTCGCCACTGACGCCTATATTCAACGCGCCGCAGGTACTGTGTTTCAGGGGGAAGTAGTGTTTAGTCAAGACGAAGCCCGCCGTCCGCGACCACTCCACCTCGGGCCAGCTTCAGGGACACGATACTTTCGTGGCCTCGTCATAGGACGCCGCGATGTGGCCTCAATGCGGCTGGTACGCATGCAGCCTCGCTTTGCCGCCTACAGGTAGAATTGCCGGCAGAATCCGCTGTTACAAAACCATTCTGGGGGCAGTTGTGGATATCGTCGAAAACGCATCCGGCGGCGCATCGGTTAAGAAGGCGGGCAGGATTGAACCCGGAATGCTCGCATTCCGCAAGCCGGGCTCCGAACGGTGGCTACCACTGGACGAGCGAGCGATGAAGTCGTGTCGTAGCGAGGTAGGAGGAGCTCTAAGTGCCGAGGAGCAGGACGCTCTGAGCAGAAACCGAACACAACTCGCCGATGCGCTGACGAGCGGATTGCAGATGCCCAATCCCATTGTCCTTGCCGGAAGTGGCACCTCCCTCAGGGGGGGTGTAAATGGCCCCAGCATGGGCGACCTGTGGGTTGCGACAATGTGCAAGCAAAGCAGCCAACAAATTGAACTGACCGCAGAAGCCAATGCTATCTGCGAAAAGGTGGGTTTTGCTTTTGACAACGCGAACATTGAGCATTTCCTATCGCGCTGTGACGCCTACCTCAGCATTTACGATGACGAGCAGGTTAGCAATTTTATAGTGCGCTGCAAGGCCACCATATTAAGGATGTGCTCGGAGTTCGTTGAAAAGGCGAATCTGAGTGGTCACGAAGTTTTCCTGCAAAAAATTGCTCGCAGAAGAACCAGAGATGCGCGTCTAAAAATTTTCACAACCAACTACGACCTCTGTTTCGAAGTGGCAGCGTCGAATCTAGGAATGATGGTTGTTGATGGGTTCTCTTACGGACGTCATCGAAGATTTGACCCAAGCTATTTTCAATACGACTTTGTCCGACGCAGTGACGAATCACAGGAATTTCTAGAAGGTGTAATTCATCTTGCTAAGCTGCATGGCTCGGTCAGTTGGGAACGAGATTCAAAGGGCGACGTGCATGAAAAACCTGCGCCTGACCCGGCGCATGCGTGCTTGATTTATCCGACCAAGGGCAAGTACCAGCAGGCCTTCGTCCAGCCTCATCTCGAACTTCTGTCAAGGTTCCTCGACAGCCTGAGGAAGCCAAACACCTGCGTCGTAATTTCTGGTTTCGGATTCAACGATGACCATTTATCTGAACCGCTCGTCTCAGCCATCAAGAGTAACCCCAGTCTGAAAGTATTCGTCGCTGACTTTTGCGCGGTTGACCACACCGACAGCGACTACATGCGCGAAAACTATTGGCACGAGCTGTCCGACCTCGCCAAGAAGGGTCTGCCCGTCTACTTCATCAATGCCTCGTTCCAAGATTTTGCGGGACTCATTCCCGACCTGAAAGCGCTCACGCCGGCCGAACAGATGGCTAACGCTGTACGCCGAGTGCGAGGCTGAGTATGACTAGGGCGTACGACCAACTATGTTCAACCGGGCTGCTTTGGCCGGACCTGCACCTAGGCGTTGTAGTTTCCGTCTCGGCACAAGGTGTTAAGCTAAACCTCAGCAACGCGGGTGATACGAGCGGAGCTTACTTCGGAGCGTCGCGTTACGGCCGAGGCGAGGTCGGAGAACTCGTACTCATTGAGGGGCAACAAAGGATTTTGTTGGGTAGGGTCATGGAAGTCCGTCTACCGGAGCGTGACCGCAGCGAGGTGACCCAAGACTACTCGGGGGCACGCGGCTTGGACGCAGTCGGGCATATCCAACTGCTTGGTTCGATACGTCCTCACGACCTTCGGGTAGAGTCTGGCGTCGACGCGTACCCTCGACTAGGAGACCGGGCATACTCTGCGCCAGGAGAATTCATATCGCTATTGCCAGAACTGACCAGCAAAAATCCTGGCGTTCAGAGCCGCGTGCTTCTGGAGTTGGGCACCTCGACCTCGGATGGTGAGCATCCCGTCCGCGTGACTCCAGAAGTGCTGTTCGGACGACACTGTGCTGTTCTTGGCGCGACCGGTGGAGGAAAGAGTTGGACAACAGCGCGCCTGCTCGAAGAGTGTCTGCGATTCGACTCGAAAGTCATTCTTCTGGACGCTACGGGCGAATACCGAGACATAGCAGATGCAAACGCCGCTCATATCCACCTCGGCAGTCCGCGAGTAACGAGCGCTGGTTCATCCCCCGTTTGGCTGCCGGCAGAGAATTTCACGGAGTCAGACTTCCTTGCGCTATTCGAGCCCTCAGGGAAAGTACAGGGACCTAAGCTCAAAGAGGCGATTCGTAGTCTTCGGCTTGCCAAGCTCGAGCCTGAGACGTTCTCCAAGGGCTTTATCGAGAAAATTGGTCAAGCAAAGGCTAGCTATGGCGCCGCGCTCTCGGCTGGCGCAAACGCTGAAAAACTGGATGACCCGCGACAGCCGTTCGACGTGCGCCTCCTGCCCGAACAATTGGAACAGGAATGCGTCTATCCAGAAGCCTTCGGCAGGGGGCCCGGCGTCAAGGACCCGACTAGGTGGGGCGGAGAAAGTGGCGAGTTCTCGTTTTGCATTCCTTTGACCACGCGAATTCGTGCCGTCTTAGGTTCGCCGTCCCTGTCGTGTGTCTTCAATAGAAAATTCGCGACGTCATCGGTGCTCGATGAGATTGAGTCGTTTCTCAGCGGGCCGTCACGCCTCTTGCGCATCGATTTAAGTGATGTCGGCTTTGAATTTTACGCGCGCGAGGTCGTCGCGAACGCCATTGGCCGTCAGATTCTCGGCCTTGCTCGCAGCGGCGCTTTCTACCGGAAGCCGACTGTTGCTTTCGTCGACGAGGCTCACAACTTTCTTGGAAAGAGGGTCGGTTCTGACGATTTCGCTGCAAAACTTGACGCTTTCGAGCTTGTCGCAAAAGAGGGGCGAAAGTATGGGTTGAATATCTGCCTTGCGACGCAGCGGCCACGCGATATTACCGAGGGAGTCCTTAGCCAGATGGGCACGCTCATTGTTCATCGGTTAACTAACGACCGTGACCGGGAGGTTGTGGAACGTGCGTGCGGTGAAATTGACAAGTCGTCGTCTGCGTTCTTGCCTAGCCTGAAACAGGGAGAGGCAGTGCTTATCGGTGTCGACTTCCCAATCCCAATCACGATTCAGGTAGCTCCACCTACCGCAAAACCAAAGTCAGACGGCGGCCAGTTCCAAAGCGCTTGGTAATCGTGTCAGCGACGACACGTCGATGGCCGCAGCGTCTCTCGATAGCGTCGGCCGCCGACGTGCATCAGCCCCACCTTCCATGGGAAACTTACGGATTCAATGGGTTGGCACGGTTCATCGTTGCCACCCGGCCCGTCAGAACGGGATGTCATCATCACTTGGTGCCGAGTCTCTTGGCTGCATCGCGACCGGTTCTGCGCTACCAACCCCTGCTCCACTAAGCGCTTGCTCGAGAGCCGTCTCAACCGCATCAATGCGCTCCTTGCACACCTTATACGCGGCAACCGACTCCGTGACGATAGTCAGCAGGTCGTCGATGTTTGGTTCCTGTTGATTCCGCAGAGTTTCGGCGTGCTTTTGCAGCACCCCATATGCCTGCTTGAAGGATTTTTCACTCATCTATTCGCAATCCTTATTTTATCCGGACGGCTACACGGCCGTCCCTAAACTCGATTTCCAGCCCATCACCCGATTTTGCATCGGTAGCAGACGTAACAGGCTTACCCTCCTCATCTCGCACAATGGCAAAACCGCGCCCCAACGTTTTCTCAGGTCCCTGCCCGGCCACTTCACGAAACAGCGACATCGCGGCCATTCGCGCGCCAGTAACTATTTGTCGTGCTGACAGCGTGACATCTTGCAAGCCTTGCTCAACAGATTCCCGGCCTCTACAAACATCCAACAATGTCCGGTCATGAATTGCCTCAAGCCGGGTCGTCGTGACTGCCCGTGCCATTCTCACAACGTTGCTGGCCTCTGCCTTCATTTCTGAGAACGTGCCTGGCACGTCGCGCTTTGCCATCGCCAGCAACTGGTAGGCGTCATGCCGAACATCCGTCACCAGTTTTCTGGCATCGTCTTTTGCGTCATGAACCGTGCTGGTTGCCCCGAGTTGAAGCTCACCCATCAATTCGGACGCGGTCTGTTTCGCAGTCGCAATCTGCCTGAATGCACCGGACTGTATGGCTGTGAAGTCTTTATCGAGTACAGCTCTTGAGGCATTTGCAACTCTTGTTGCCTGCGTAGTCAACAGTTCAAAATTCGCTTTGGCTTCCTCAACCCGCTTTTTGATAACCTGCTCTATGCCCGCAGCCACCTTGCTGGGCGTGTCGAACCGGATATTTGCCACCTCATCGAGAATGGTGCTGTCACGCTCATGCCCAACCCCAGTCAGGACAGGAATTTTCAGGCTGCAAATGGTCTTGGCCAACTCATAGTCGTTCAGCCAAGCCAGGTCATTGACGGCTCCGCCACCTCGGATGATTGCCACAGCATCGGGACCTGGATTACCCGAGCTGTTCCAGTTCTTCAGTGCATCTAGCAGTGCAACCCGTATTTCCAGAGCGGCCCCTTCTCCCTGGAAGCGACTAGAGGCGTAGATAAACCGACAGATACCGAAGCGCTCAAGGCGATTGGCTTCGGCCTGGAAGTCTCCCAGCCCGGCAGCCCCCTTCGGAGCAACGACAAGAACAGCGTTGAAATCCCACGGCACAGGCAGCTTTTTGTTGGCGTCGAATATTCCTTCTTGCTGAAGCCGCGTTCGAATTTCCCTCTTTCTGGCCTCGAGGTCGCCCAGCGTGTACTCGGGGTCGATGGCATCAATCTCGATACTGAAGCCGTACTGCGGCTTAAAGACCGGCTTTGCCCTAACCAGAAGTTTGATGCCGGAAGCGATGCTGGCACCTGTGGCTCGTTCGAACTCAGGGAGAATTTTGTTGGCGACATTGGCCCAGATGGTCGCTCTGGCTGATGCTAATACACTGCCCTCAGGCGTGCGCTCAGAAAGCTCAAGATAGACGTGGCCGTTTTTGGTTCGGGCCTCAACAACTTCCACGATGGTCCAGACGCCGGACTTGAATGCCTGAGCAACCGCTTGCGCGACGCCAGCAAGTAGCTGCGAAAGCGTGACGCCCTTCTTCGGTAACGCGACTTCCCGGCCAGCAACCTCGACGGCAGGCGTCAGCTCAGACGAAGGGACGGAAACAGGACTTGCGGACCTCAATGACGCAGGCAACCAGGCACTGAACAGCGCAACTTCCGTACCCTCGGGTACATACCACTTGCGAGCACCCGCATCCCATCTGGCGCCAAGCGCCTTGGCTTCGTCTTTCTCTTTGAAAGGAACGTCTAGATAGGTTGTCACAAGATTACGGAAAATGCTTTATAAGTTTCGTCGAAAATACGTTTCAGCGCCGAATTATCCTTAATCTTACCGCGTTCGTGCCGCCATTCCGCGAGACCAGTTGCTAAGAAACAAAATCTGTTCCCCTGACCGGGTTTTGTCACCCGCCGTCCTCCGCGAGGTTGTTGTTCCGTAACAAACCGGCATTAGGGCTCCGTTCGTTCGAGCAACGTGGAAGATGCATAGCAGCCGGCGTGGTGCGCGTACGCTGCCGAAAATGTACACTTCTCTGCGCGGCCGGGTGTTCCATGTAGCGCGGCCAAGCAAATGAGAACATCGCAGCGACGCGAATTACAACGCAACGGAAAGGGCCATGTCTTGGGGAATGAAAGAACAGATAGCGCACCTTGAAAAGCTGCTGAAGTCAGGCCTTATTGGGACGTATCGTAGCTTTGAGGTCACCGAGATTGTTGGGTTCTACAAGAAGGGACCTGCTACCAACTTTCTCAGTCTGCTAGTAGCGGAGCCCGAGGTCCTAGGGCCGATTCCCAAGCTGCCTTTCCTCAATGGCACACGCATCCCGCTGCCGTCAACAGGTTGGGACTTTGGCGTCTCACGGTTTCGGGTCAGTCCCGAGCAGGTTGTCGAGGGGCTTCACAGGCTGGACTCAACTGGAGAATGGAAGCCCGCATCGTCACCCCTAAAAGTCGGGAAGCTGACTGCCGTTCCTCCGCAGTTCGTGCCCGCAGACTCGTACCAGCCACATCCGTGGAATGGCATCCTAAAAAACAACTTCTTCGATGGTTCACACGTTCTTGAACTGTTCGACCGAGAGAAGTCGGAACATCGCTTTCTGCTCGATGAGCCCTACTTGCTCAGAAAGCTTGCAGAACTCGTACGGCCTTATGTGCCAATGGGAATCGATGGTCTCTCTGACCGCATCGGTAATGTGCTCATCCAGTTGCCGGTGACAGTGGCTGCCATCAAGTTTGGCGGAAATCAGGGTGGCAACTTTGCTTTCGGACCTACATGGCACCCGGACGTATCTGCGCGTCCCCTTCGGGTCTCCTGGGAGGTTTATGAAGATTCGACCATAGAGAACTTTGCATCGACGGCGGTCACTGCTGGCCCAGCGAGCCTTCCCATTCATTCGAAGCGAACCGGCGCACGCTACATTGTCTGGGACGATGTGAATGACGTTATCCTAGGCGCATCAGCCCAGAGCGCGTTCTTCGGCGGTCAGTTCAGTGTGACCAGTCACACCATTAATCCGAAAACGCGCGAGTTCCTCGCGCCACCCGCGGAAGGAGGCAAAGCTGAGCTATTCACCCTGGTACTCCGGGACGACCCTCCGCCCGCCGCGAGCGGACCTGGTTCGAATCCGCGCGAGCCTTGGCGTTCCAAACGGATTTTCCGAGACAGCCTGTCCGCGCTGCAGAGCCGCAAAGAATTTGTTCAGTACAAGGGCGCGCCTGACGCGGGCCGAAGCCGAGCTTTGGCCGATGTACGGTGGCTAATGGATACGCATGGCGAGAGCGGCGTATGGCTGTGGGACCCATACCTTGCTGCCAACGACGTGCTTAGCACTCTATTTTTGTGCCCATGGCCTGGCGCGGACTTGCGCGGACTGAGCGATGGAAAGACACCCAAGGTTTGCAAGCACTGCGGAAAGAGGCCGGACGACCCGCCCACCAATGCCGCGCACGAGTGCACCGGCGGTCAAAAGGGCGCAAGCCGCCTGTCATGGCAGCTAGAGCAAAGAAACGTACTTGAGCAGTCTAAGGGCAACTGTCAGGGACTCAACCTTGAGTTCCGGGTTCGCGCGGGCGGAGCTGGCTGGCCCTTTCACGACCGATTTCTAATATTCCCGGGCGCGTCCGGTGGCGCCATGGCGTGGTCTCTGGGAACATCGGTCAACAGCCTAGGGCGGCAGCACCACATTCTTCAGAAGGTCCCTGACGGCGAGCTAATCCGCGAGGCCTTCCTTGAACTGTGGAATTTGCTCGATGCCCCGAAATACGTTGTTTGGAAGACGCCATGAACGAAGCCTTCGTCAGTATCGCACCCGAGGTGTTTGCCGCTGCTTGCGGCGCCGGCCCGTCCACGTTGCCGACAGGGATGGCGCAAGTGGTCGAGTATCTCGAAAACGGCGGGGAACTCGCACCCGATACGTTCGAAAGTCTCGGGCAACAGCTTGCGACGCAATTCCCGTTTTTGCGCCATCGCTCTCTCGTGAATGTGCAGTGCGACGAAACAGCACGCGCCTCATGGGAGGCAGGGGTGCGCGCTGTCCTGGAGCGCCTGCGCCACTGGTCTCCGTCCAATCCCATCGCGTTCGCTGAGCTTTCCACGTCGCTGTATACGATAGACGCGCTCGGGCTCGACTCGGTCGACGTCGGACAAGTCGCGGCGCAATTGGGAAATGATGCACTGGCAGACGAGCTGTACCATCTCATTTGCGAAGCGGAGGTAGGTTCCTTTATGCCGGGACACGACCGTATCCCCAACGCAGAGCAAGAAATAAAAGCCTCGGCGCAGCGGGGAAATTTCCTCAAGGTGAGTCATCTTCTTCCGCACGTCATGCCCGAGCCGCGGGCGTCGCTTTGGTCCGCGGTAAGACTGCTGTGGCGACTCGACCCAGCAAAACTCGCTGAGGCAATGGCCATCAACGATAGTGTCTTTCTCGCCTTGCTGGTTCGTTTCACCCTTCAAGACGACTTCCCCGCGCTCGCCCTCAGCGTCCCCGTCATGTGGCTGAAATATGCCAGCATTGACGATATAGAGAACGCACATCGGCGCGGCAGCAATGCTCACGACTGGGACGAGCTGCTGCGCCAGTTACTTCTGCAAGCAGCAGATACTTCCGCCTGGGCCGGGTGGATGGACGCTTTGCTACGGGCGCCGTATAGCGGGTCTCTGATGTGCATCGCCTTACCCAAAGCGCTCGCGTCCTTGCAAATGTCCCACTGGACCGCCTTTGTATCGGCGGTTAATTTGAGCTATTCGAAGAGGTCTGCGGAACCAATAGCCAGCATCATGGCGACGTTCGCGCAAGAGGTGGAAGAAAGCGCGGCTAGCGCAATGTGGTCAATGTGTTTCGACCGATGGACCAACTGGAACTACGGCAAGAACGAGCACCAGGTCTACCTGTTTGCTCCGGCGACCTGTGCGTTTGACTACCCGGTGGCAATGTACTACTCGCAGATGCCGAGTCACGAACGCGATGATTTCGAGGCAGCGCTGACGCTCTCCGTCAATACGATTGAACAACAATGGTTCAATTCATCGACCGACCTCATCACTGAAAGAAACCGATTGTTGTCGCGCCTGCGGCTGGTCGTTCATGGACGCAAGCTCGCAGACGGAGATGCCGAACTCCTGCCCCCAGAAATTCAGCCCCCATCTGACTACGCCCGCGTCCGTTACTCATACCACGACGTACAAGCGAAAGTATGAAGCGACGAGACCCCACTCATGTTCGAAACCCAAGAAGGTCAACGAATGGCGAGCGGCTGTCTCGAATTCGGCGGGTGGGACCACAAGAACAAATCTCTGACGCCAATCAAGCTTGCGGAACTGCTCGCAAGACCTCATACCCCGGGTCTGTCATGGGTGATGGATAGCATGGCGGCGGCCGCAGAGGCAGGGAGACTTGATGCAGAGCGATACGTCGGACAGCTATTTGCAAGCAGGGGTGATGTACGCGCTTTCCGCCATGTCTTGCGAGAGGCTGGCGGCGACCGGTGGCTCAGCGACCGTCACCATTACGCTCTTCGGAAGCTCGGTAATGCTGAACTCGACGTGACGACTTACGTCGGAATCGCAGGCATCTTCGACCCAGCAGAATGAGCCACGACTACCTGCTGAATAGGTGCACAATAAGATACGCCAGCTCCGACAATGACTGTATAAGTTGCGCCAAGGTGTCAGCTCCTCAAGTCTGTCTGCGTGAGTGTATCTGCGTCATCGTTGAGTCAGTTTGAGTTTAAGTCTCTCACACCCTGGGCCAGTCATCAATTTCACATTCCGAAAAGTTAGCCGCGGGATGACCCACATGCTCCGCGAGCGGTCACAGGTTACGGCGACAGAGTTTTCTTTTACGCGGTCCCGCAGCTAAGTCCCTTCGGCTAGCGGGACAACATTACCCGTTTAGGCCGCCAACTTGTGCTCATAAAACGGCCGGTCCCTGTCATCAAGTATGGCGTACATTGCCGCCAAGTCCGACGCATCCGGGTTGAGCCAAGCGTCTATATGTTCCGGCTTAATAGGGATAATGCAGCGGTCGTGACCTGCCGCTGCAACCTCCGGCGGCGGTTCGTCCGTAATGGCCGCGAATGAGAGCAAGTCTGGTTCGCCAGGAGCCGACCAGCGCGACCACAAGCATGCGACATGCATCAGCTCGCCATTACTCGGGCGAAACTCCAGAACAACATTCTCGTCTCGCTCGTGAGTCTCGAATAACGTCCCCTCCATCTTGGCCTTGCTGACATTCTCATAAAACACATCGACGAGCATCACGCCGTGCGTGTATCCAAAGCACGGCTTCCAAAAGCCTTCAAGATTGTCTCGACGGGCGTTATATGTGCCGGGGTATTTCACGTCGTAGGACGCGGGTTTGCCAGCAATGCGGCATTGATAACGCATCGGCTTCACGATACGCTGCCCGTCTTCGATGACCATCACGGGCGCGTAGTGGCCCGGAAAAATGCGCGAGTCACGCGGCTTTGGCTCGGTGCGTTGAAGGTCACCGAGCTTGCCGCGCGTCCAGGCAATTTTATCGGTGGCGATTCGCTGGCTCGCGGTAGCAGCCTTGGTTATCTTTGTCTGCAGTGTCCGTTCCGCGTCTGCCAGTCGCTTACGTTGTTTGAACAGGTCCTGCTCGAGGTTGGTCACCTGCCCGGCGTTGAATCGGTCGATTGATGTTTTGATTTCGCGCTCGGCGTCGGTCTGTGGTTCGGCGAACGCATCTTCCATCGCCTTCGGAATCTTCGCCTTGCTTACACCCTCAGCGCGTTCGAAGAATAGGCGCGCGAACTCATGGATGTCCATTGTCGCGCCAAACATGCGTACGAATTTGCGATAGTCAGCTTGAATCTGGGCCGAGTAGCACATCAATGCCTCCGTTTTGTTTTCCAATGATACGCATTCTCTGAAACGACGCGAGCACGACGGGCGTGCAACTTCGACGAGATTTTGTGTGAACTTTGACCAGTCGCAGGCTGCCAAACATTATGTTGCGGCCTGGACAACTGGGTATGACAAGCGTATTGCTGGTTGATGATGAGGAGGAGGCTTTGGCGGCGTGGAGCACCAGTTGTGCCGCACTTCCAGTGCAGCCTAGACACAAGTGCATTCGCTGGAAGCGGCCCGAATCAGGCCGCTACTTTTCAAACGCGAGGCGCTCGCTAACCGCCACGCCGCGACGAGCCCTTCCCGTTGCCGCCAAGAGCGTCGCGGCCCAAGCCGAGAAGTGATGGCAACAGGCGTCGCTACTTGATTAGCCTCAATGCGCCAGCTCCGCCGGGACACGTGGAACGGCCACTGGAGCAATTGGTCTGACGGTGCGGCCCCGTGTCGATAGAAGCACAGGTGTCGGTTGCAATTGGATGGTAAGTGGTTCGATACCGACGGGACCACGACGCTTAACTATTTCGACGGTAAGGCCTCCCGCGGCGGCCTTTAGAGCAAGTCGCAATATCGCGGGCGACGCATCTTGCGCGACAGCGAGCGGGCGCAGCATAACGAAAAGCGTGTCCGAAGCCTGAGCGGCTAGATGAAGGCGACGCAGCGATGAGGCTTGGACGTGCTGAGTCCAATACAACAGGGCGCCGCAACTGCCACTTCGAAGAATTTGCTCAGCCGACCACAACGCGTCCGCCGTTTTCGGCGCCTTTATATGCATCACCGTCTGAATCGGCACGCCGATGTGGGCCAGACCGAGGCAGTGCGGTGCGTGGGGCGGCTGCAGCAGCGCGACGCATCGGGCGTCGACTAACTTCAATGCCGGCTGGAGCAGGCGGAGTTCGCCTACGCCGCCTTGCTGCACAAGCAGCTCAACCAGCCCGCCTAGCGGCCACCCGCCATCCGGAAGCTCCGCCGAAAGCGAAGGGTAACCCGCGTCCAATACTCGGCCGCGCCCTTGCGCGAGCTGGGACGCCCGCCACAGCGATGGATGCTTTCAAGGGCGGTCGTGCTCGCAGTCATGATTGCGGAGAATACTGTATGAATGTACAGTATCCTCCACCGATTCAGCCCGCTCGCGCGTGGCCGCCGGAATCAGCTTCTCGGCCGGCCGAGCCGACGCCAGCGGGCGCAAAATGCGTGTGGTTCAGAAACGGCACGCGCACTCATGCCCATAGCAGATGCCCAGCTTGGAGGGGGCCATGTTTGAAGACATCGTCGGATTGCCTTTGCTTACAGACGCGCACAAGTCGGTGCTTTGCTGCTACCTCGCTGTTAGCGACGTCGCAGCCCTTTCTTTGCAAGGGGACTGGCTCAGCAATGACCACCTTGTGGAGTCCACCCGTATCTGGCTGCAACGGAACGCGTTGACGGCAAGCTGGCTGGAGCGGATTGAAGTTGTCGCCGAGGCGCGTGAAATCGCTCGCGCGGTCGTAGAGCATGAACCCAACGATGAAGGCGATGCGCGGCCCGAGCAGCTTTTTACTTCTGCAATGACAGTTCAATACGCATCTCCCGTTGTTGCCAAAATCTGGAAGCGATGTAACAGTGCAGTCTCAAATTGACGCGCGGATTCGTTCCAAGCACAGACCGAAGATGGAACCGGACACCTACAAGGGATACAGCATTTGGGGCCACGCGATTCCTCAGCATGACGGCTATGCGGCGAGCGGAACCATCACGAAGGGTACGAAGCTCGTGGAGAGTTCGGGTGTGCTCGCGGCGTGTAGAACAGAAGATGAAGCACGAAGCATTGGCGTCAATTGGGCGCGCGCGTGGGTGGACACCCCCGGCTAACCTTCAGTTTTAAGCGCGCGTGACGCTCTTTGTAGGAACACTTTCCAGCACGCGCCTCAGGCAAATCACCGATGCTGGACACAACATTGCAAACTGCGTACTTGCTCGGATTTCAGCTGGCGCAGTGGTCCGGTCTGCTACGACATAGCCGGCCCGTTGAAAGAACTCGGCGGCGGTCGTCGTCAGCAACCACAATTCAGAAATGTCATCGGCCCGCGCAAGGTTCTCGGCGTAAGCCAGTAATTGGCGACCCAATCCTTTCTCGCGAGCGTTGTTCGCTACGACGAGTGACCGCAGCAGCGCACTTGTCCCGGATTTCTCGAGACCAACGCACCCGATGAACCCTCCGTTTGCGTCCTCTACGACCAAAAAGCCGTTGAGTCCAATAGCGGTGATGTCGACCGCCGGCAACCTGTTTTCCACGAGCAATACTTTGATGGCATCAAGGTCATCACTTCGTGCGGAACGTATCTTCATAGTCGACGTTGTCCTTGATGGTTTCGGAGGCGATGTCAGGCGGCCATAGGTTGAGCGTGGCGGCTGACCCGAACAGCCACAAAGAACGCGATTGCTGACAGTATCGAGACGAGAAACACGGTCCACTCAACAGCTACATAACCGTGAGTGAAGCTCCAGATGCTGGCAGCGGCAATCGGTGCTGTTCCCTTGGCGACATTCGACGGGAACGAGAGCATACCGCTGACCGCGCCGTAGTCTTCTGTCCACATCAGGTCCTGCACGATGGTGCCGCGCAGGATAGTCATCATGCCATTCGCAGCGCCGTAGCAAAGCGCGAACAGCCATAGGAGCGCGGCCGAGTGACCAGCACTTATCAGGATAACGGTCGACAGCGGGAATAGCGTCACGATGATGATGCCCACGGTACTAACATGAACCGTTCGGCCGAAGGTGAACCAGACGGCTCGTGCGGCTACCTGAGCCGGACCGATGAGCGCCATGGTTGTTACCAGCACGGCGTTCGACACGCCGCGCTCGACCATGAGCGGCACCAGATGAAATGTGAGCGCCGCGAACGTCGCGTAGTAGGCTGTGAAGCACACCGCGAGCGCCCAGAAAATTGGAGAACGAAGCGCGCGACGTGTGGCTGCGTCGTTGGCCAGCTTTACCGCGCCATTGGTCGGCCGGGCGCCCGGGTCAGCGCGCGAAGAACGGATTGTCAGCACATGAATAGGCAGACAGATAATCAGATTTAGGGCAGTGAGAACAACGAGTGACGTCCTCCACCCCACCGAGCCAACCAAAAACTGGGTCAACGGTATGAAGACCGTGCTGGCGAATCCAGCGACC
This sequence comes from Paraburkholderia kirstenboschensis, assembly GCF_032806925.1. Lineage (NCBI taxonomy): Bacteria > Pseudomonadati > Pseudomonadota > Betaproteobacteria > Burkholderiales > Burkholderiaceae > Paraburkholderia > Paraburkholderia kirstenboschensis. The sequence continues at coordinate 1,221,365 of NZ_CP136512.1, forward strand.
AGCGTGATGAGCGTGATTTTGGTTCGGAAGCTTCGCGGATAGCGGTGCGTGACGACGGCGAAGACGGGGTCGTAAAACGTGGCGTGCGGCGGCGCAGCGTGCGGCGGCACAGCGAGCAACGTAAGCGCTAGTTTTCGCGCACCCAAGCTTCTGCGTTTGAGAAAGTCCACGATGGTGTCCGCAACCCAAAGTTGCGGACGCAATCCATGACCGAGAATGACCTCACCTTTTTGCCCTTGCGGGTGACACGTGTGTCGGCGGCAAGCGCAGTTTCGCCCCCGCAGACAAGCGGCGGTCGACGCCTGCCTGCAACCAGGCGCATCGCTGTCTGCCTCGCCCTAAAGGCTGGGGTGAACGCCAACCAGTTGCGCAAATCGGTTCGGCTGCGCGAACATGCCATTCTTCAGCAGGAAGATATCCTTCAACCTGAGCGGTACGCGGCAAGCAGGACTATTACCCGATGCAACAAATCAGCTGATGCTTCGGGCGTTCTTGATGTTTTTTGATACAGACAAGCAGGCTCAGCTCGCGGGACTTGACTGGGCGCGAGCCTGGGTGGATAGCAACGGCTAGAATGACCGGTGCCACGTTCCGAAGTCTGTCGGCGCTATGCAGTTAGATTTTTTTTACGTGGTCAGCGTCTAGAAGAGATTGCTTCGATGTACGCGTCCTGCGCTTGATGCGCCTGTGCGAGCGCAAAGCCACTGCTGCGCCGGGTGTTCAGCCAATTCGATTACCTAGAGCTTGGCGATTTGAGCGGTGATGGTCAGGAACTGGTCGATATCCGCCCCAGAGTGGCAATGCAAGGGCGATACGCGAATTGCGCCATCTATACCGAACGAGTCGAGCATGCGCCTGGAATACAGGCTCGTCGCGACCCGCTCATAAACGACGACACCACGCTTCTCATATTCGCGCACAGCGTCGGCCGGAGACAGGTTCTGGAACGCAGTTGCCACTATTAAATCCCGCTTCGTCAAATCAGGGTGGTCAAGCAGCACTTTGACGCCGTTAATCCGTCTCAGCCCAGGAATGTCCAGACTGCCGTCAAGCATGCGGGACAACAAAGCGCGCTCATGAAGCTCAATATTGTGCATGCCTGCGACGAATCTGGCCCGCCGGTCCGTGGCTCCGGTGAAGTGCGTTCCAAGCCAGCAGACGTAGTCGACAATCGCCGTGATGACGGCAAACTGTGCCGGCGCAGAACTTCCAAGGTCCCAGAAGTCTATCGGCTTGCCATTCAGCTTATGATGCGGAAGTCTCGCGGCACGATTTGACAGCCAGGACATGCCCGACCCTCTGCACCCAAAAAACTTGTACGGGGCAATGTTCAGGGCATCGACTGGCGTGTCTTCCAGGTCAATCACGCCGTGCGGCGCATGCTGGACCGCGTCGACGATGACATAGAGGTCCGGCTTAATCATTCGAGCTCGCCGAACGATGTTCTTGATGTCGATTTTGGCGCCGGAGATGTTCGATGCATACATCACGCTGAGGAAGCACGTATTCTGGTCGATGAGCATGACCACATCCTCTACGTCGATACCGCCCGTGACCGGATTGCTTTTTGCGACCCGAAGCTCCTTGTTAAGGTGCTGGGCGTAGTAAGACACCGCGTCGAACGACGACGGGTGTTCCAGTGTGGTAGTGACAAGGTTGGTGCCCGGGACATTCTCGGCAATGGCGCGCACCATGTCGAACATGGCTCCGGACGCGGTGAGAGAGGCAAAAACGGTGCCCCCAGTCGCATTCAGGATGAATCGGAAGTCGTCCGTGCCCTCGGTCTGAATTGCTTGCAGATGTCGCGCCGCATGATGCATGCGTTCGGTGCAATCCGGAATTGCATCCACACTAGCCGACCGCTCAGTAGCTGCCTTCAGTCGAAATGACCCACCGGCATTGTCGAAGAACAACCGCGCCTTGCCATCAAAATCGTGGTCAACGTGATGGAAACGGGCTTTAATTTCGCGAGTGAGCTCCTCCGGAAAGAGCGAGCCGATAGATTCTTTCATGATTTGCGATGGTCGTTTGCGCTGCGTTATAAGAAGGCTGAGGATAGCTGCGTCGATAGCATGTGGAGGTGTCGGCAAATCCGACTCCCCACTCGTAAAGTCGATGATTTGGCGCCCCTGTGTGCGAAGCTTGTCCACAAGTGCTTTCGCGGCCATGCTTGGAGAAGGCTTGATACGGTTAATCCGTTCGGACTGGTATTAGACATGTGTCGCGCTCTGCATGCCCTGCGATTACTCGGCCAGACCTTTGGCGACCAGAATCTGATTAATCCATTCCTGCTCGCAACGTCCCGTCGCGATTTCTGCCTGAATCGCCTGTTCCTTCGTGTTCCGCTTTGCGGCGACCGCAATCAGTTCGTCAGCATCCGCCTGCGCAAAATTGACAACACCATCCTCATCTCCAACGACGATGTCGCCAGGATTGATTACCTGACCGCCGACAGACACGGGAACGTTCAGTTCGCCTGGGCCATCCTTGTATGGTCCACGATGAATGACACTGCGCGCGTAACATGGGAAGTCTTCAAACGAAGCGACGTCGAGAATCGCACCGTCGATGACGAAACCGACACAACCAAGCTTTTGCGCGTGCAGTTTGATGAGTTCACCCACGAGCGCGTTATTCGACTCACCGCCGCCATCGGTAACCAGGACGTGACCCGGTTGCAGCATAGTCAGTGCCTTGTAGAGTACCAGGTTGTCGCCAGGACGGCACTTCGCCGTGAATGCGGTTCCGATGAGTTTGCCGGCCCTGTTGTAGCGCGTCAGTCCCGCGATGCCAATACTGCGGGCGAGGTTGTCGCTCAGCTGCGGTGCGACCACATGTTCGAGTGCCTTGACGACTGATGCGGGCGCAAGCTGAGGTGCAGGATTGACGCGAAAACCGGGAAGACTCATAGCTGACTCCGTCAGGGACGCCATATGGCGCAGCGAAGTGAACGATAAGTCCTCAAAACAGCGCGAAAAAGCGATTTTTTTCTATCGTAGAATATCTCCTTTTCTCATGTATCGGAGAAGGACATGCTGACCTTCAAGCAGATTGAAGCGTTGTACTGGATTGTCCAGTTGGGCTCGTTTGAAGGCGCCGCAAGCAAGCTCAACGCCAGCCAGTCTGCCATCTCCAAACGGGTGCAGGAATTGGAAAGTACATTCGACCTGGCCGTTTTTGACCGCACGCACCGCAGCGCGCGCCTCACGGAAAAGGGAGAAGAGCTTTTTATCTACGCCAAGGAACTACTGGAACGGCGAGACCACATTGTGGAGCGTGTTAGTGCCAAAGAGGTACTTGTCCGCAGGCTACGACTAGGGGTAACCGAGCTCACTGCGTTGACCTGGCTGCCTCGCCTTATTGCTGCTATCAAACGCGACTACCCCAAAGTCATCGTTGAAGCCGAAGTTGAGTTGAGCGCGACGCTACGCGACCGGTTGACCGCCGATACGGTCGATTTCATTATTGTTCCGGCGGCGCAGGCTAGCGAACGCTTCGTCTCGACTTCGCTTGCATCGGTCGAGAACGCATGGATATGCGTCCCCGAACTGGTGCCCGGGAAAAGAGCAATCCCCCTTTCCGAGATATCCCGGTTTCCTCTCCTAACCCAAGGGAATCTCTCCGGCACGGGCATGACATATGGGCGGTTCCTGCAGGAAAATGGCGTCAGCGCACCGAAACTCCTTTCCAGCAATAATCTGATTGCACAGATTGGGTTGACGCGGTCCGGCATGGGCGTCACCTACCTTCCAAAAGCTTGCTTTCAGTACTTAGTTGACGATGGCGTACTTGGAATTATCCGGACGACTCCTCCACTGCCCCCAATCGAATATGTCGCGATGTATCGAGCCGACCATGCGTACACGCTCAACAGCGAGATAGCCAAGCTCGCGGCCGCCTGCTGCGACTTCAATTCGTTACTCCTGCAACCGGGCGAGCCGAGTCGAAGCTCCGCACGCGTACGGAAATAGTGGAATTCCCATGGTTAGTCTGGGGCAGGTCAATCCCGACTCGTACTATTCTTACGGGCATTGGCATATCGGATTAACGCGGGCTGCTCGTCGGCGCCCGGGCTGTGGCCGCAATCATGTCACGCGAAAAAAGCCGAATATGGACCTCGAGCCGTTCTCTCTGGCCCACTTTCGCTAAAACAATAGCGCGCCGGAGCGCGGCCCCTTCATGCTTTTAGCGTCCCGAAACACAAGAGCGTCCTTGGTCCAGAGTCTTGCAGGTTCGATGCGGGTCAACGATGCTTCGCGGTGTTCAACCGGGACTCGAGATAGTGAATGCTTGCGCCCCCAGAGACAAAGGCGTCCGTCTCCAGCAGCTACTTCACGATTATCGACGGCGAGAGAGAGGCTACTTGCACCACTGCTCTCCCGCCGGGTAGTTTCGACAGCCTGCGCTTCGAACGACTAAGACCGGCAGCGCTTGACAAGACGAACCGAATCCTCGCCCTCCTTCAGGGTCAGTTCTGAGAGTTCAGACTCAGAGACGAGCTCAATCAACTCTCTGACTTTTTCTAAATCCACTTCCCGGTTCTAGACAGTTCGGTTAATGCCCGTCAGAACGGTTTAATGCGTCCGTCTGCCCGACAGCGCTGTTGGGCGAAGGCAGCCAAGACGCAAGGCATTGCGTGAGTTTTAAAGCCCGACTTAGAAGCGTGTTCGCAATGCGACCATCGCGCTCGTACTATTGTTCTCACCTGCAAACGTACCAATCGGGCTGTTCGGGTCGGTTACCTCCGCGCCACCCAACAGACTGTGGTCAACTTCAAGATATACGTCCGTACGTCTTGAGAGAAGATAGTCCGCGATGCCGTAGAAAGAGGCAATGTGTCCCGTCTGAGAGCCTGCTACGTTAGTGACGTGGTCGTATAGGCCGCCAACAGTGAACGTGATGTCTGATGCCGGCATGTAGCTTCCGCCCAGATTCACGAGATTGTCGATGCGTGCCTTGGTCTGAGTCGCGGGCCCTGCGACGGTCGCCGAATTGCCGATGATGTTGGTATTTGCGAGTGCACCACCGGTATTGTTAGCGGCGATTTCGAATCCCGCGTCGCGACGCGTGTAAATGTAATACGAGTACAGAATCGCCTTCGCAAACGCATAACGAACGCCCAGGCTTCCCGCATACATATTGTGGTTCGCAGAGTCCTTCGACTGCTGGCCAAGTACGCCTACCTTAAGACCACCCGCCGTATAAATAGCGTTAAGAGCCGTTGTACTTCCCTGGCTTACGCTTCCAGGCTCGCCACCGACCGAGCGCTGAAGTTCGAAGGATACCGGCCCCCACGTATTTGAATATTGCACGGTGTTATCGAAGCGCACACCGAGCAGGAAGATTTCCCAGTCCACCGGGTTCTGATTGCCCACCTGGACCGGGTCAAACGTCGCGATAAAGTCGAAGCCGGTGCCATACTGTCGGCCGAGCTTGAGTGTTCCGTATTTGGTGTTTGAAATCCCAACATAGGCGTACCGACCGAACAGCTGGCCTTGCTGGTCTGACGTACCTGTCGCCGGATTGAATCCGCTCTGTAAGTCGAAGATTGCGTAGGTGCCGCCGCCGAGGTCCTCCGAACCTTTGATTCCCCAGCGGTTGCCGGTCCCAATGCCCTCTGACATATAAAGTTTGTTCGCAGGGCCGTTTGGCGAAGGCTGATTGGTGCTGAACCGAATACCTTCGTCGATAAGTCCATATAGCGTCACGCTCGACTGCGCCCATGCCGTACCGCAAGCGAGACCAAGCGCCGCGGCAACCCCAATGGTCATCTTCTTCATTTTCATCTCCTCAAGCTTGTGGCAGACTGCCACCTTCTTTTAGCACAATCAGTACACCGATATATCCAGTCTTGAAAATTTCACCCGAATGGAATTGATTGGCGCGAACGATTACACCTTGAATGTCTTGGACAACGGTCGAATCTCGACACCGGTCTGGAGCAACCTGGTCTTCACCGCGAACGCCATTGCTACGGCCCCTGCTGTGTCTCCGTGAACGCAGATGCTGTCGACCTGTACCGGAATTCGCTTGCCCGAATGAGTAGTGATGCAGCGGTCCTCGACCATTCGAACAACTCGCTCGGCGGCTTCATCCTTGTCGTGGATGACAGCCCCTTCCTGACGCCGTGACACAAGGTGTCCCTCGTCGGTGTACGCACGGTCCGCAAAAACTTCCCGGAGCACATGCAAACCGGCTCTCTCGCCTGCGCGCTCGCCTTCGGTGTTCGGAGGAATGACATACAGCAGCTCGCGGTCCACTGCTTTCACAGCCCGTGCGATGGCATCGGATATTTCCCGGTCCTTGAACATCAGGTTGCCAAGGGCTCCGTGGGTCTTGAAGTGCGTGACCTTATAGCCGGCTGCATATGCAATTGCCCGCAACGCGCCAATCTGATATGCGATGAGATTCTCGATGGTTTTGATGCTGTCGCCGACGATGGTCCGTCGGCCAAAGCCCCACACATCGTTGAATCCGGGGTGCGCACCGACATCGACTCCTCGTGCGAGGGCCGCAACGACAGTGCGATGCATAATGTCCGGGTCGCCGGCGTGGAAGCCGCACGCGATGTTGGCTGAAGACACGATATCGAGCATCGCCTCGTCGTCACCCATCTCGTATGGGCCGAAACCCTCACCCATATCCGAATTCAAGTCGACAAAATTCATTCTGGTCTCACTCCACCACTTCGATTTCAAAAAGACCGTCACCAAATCGAGCCACGGCACCAGAGCGAACAAGGATGGACTTCACCAGGCCTCCTTGCTTCGCCGTAACAGCCGGGAAGTAGCTGCTGTAGGCAACCAAACCCATAACATCTCCGGCCTTGACCGTATCTCCGCACCTGCAGAAGGCGAGGTCACGCAGAGGATGACTCGCGACGAAATTTGCAATGGCCGGAGACTGCACAACGATTGTGCACACCGGCGCGGCGCCGGCTGAAATCGGTGTCACCGATTCAGCAGCCGGACCAGCTTTGGGAGCGGCATCTTCCCGAACATCCCGCTTCAGGCATAAAGCGATGCCGGCCCCATTGACTTCAAGCTCGTCAACGGTTGACTGGAACAGTTGCTTCATGAGCATCCGGATAGCCGCTACTTCCACAAGGTTCTCCAGTGCGAGTTCTCAATCGCTTGCACATAGCTGGCCAGTTCTTTCGCAGCTGCTATCGAATCTTCGACCTCGACTTCTTCAAACTTGACCCGGCTGCCTAGAGGAGCCTGAGCGAGACGCCACAGGTCGGCTTCAATCACTGTTCCGATTTTTGGATACCCGCCCGACGTCTGGGCGTCGCTCATCATGACAATCGGCTTGCCGGACGGAGGAACCTGGATGACGCCAGGGAGGATGCCATGGGAAAGCAGTTGCAACGGTTTGCGCAGTTCAATCCGCGGTCCTTCCATCCGGTATCCAATCCGATTGCTCTCGGGCGTCACAGACCAGAACGTCGACCAGAAGGATTTCTTCGCACCGTCAGTGAATTCGCCATACTCTGGCCCCGCAACGACCCGGACCCGAGTAACCTTCGATTGGTCAACTCCGTTGGAAGCGACACTCCCGCCATTCGGAACCTGGAGGGTCGCCTGCGGGGGAAACACGCCAAAGCCCGGGCATTTCACTCGTGTCCGGTCAGCATCAGTCGCACCGACAGAAAGAATATCTCCTCGTTTCAGGCACCGCCCCTGGAAGCCGCCGAAGCCGACCTTGATGTCGGTGCTCCTCGAGTTCAACACGGGCGCGACTTCAATTCCGCCGGAGACAGCGATATACGCTCGTGCTCCGGTTTTCGGCGGACTAAGCGTGAGTACGTCGCCCTCGCTGACCTCGAAAGACCACCACGGCGGTAGCGACTTCTCGGCTATTGTCGAGTTACAGTCAGCGCCGGTTACCGCGACCATCGCTGAGCCCGAAAAACGCGCCTTGAATGGAAAGACGGTTACTTCTATTCCGGCAAGCCCTTGGGGATTGCCCACCAGCACGTTGCCGACACGGTATGCGATTTGGTCCATCGCGCCTGCCAGGCCGACACCCAACTGTCTGTATCCTCGGCGCCCGGCATCTTGCACAGAACAAAGGGGACCGGTAGAGAGAATCTCAATCATCTCTCGGCCCGTATACATTGAAACCTGACCGTGTCGCCGGGCGTCAGCAGCGCCGGCGGTTCCCTGTACGGGTCGAAGAAATCCTGCTCCGCGTGTCCGATTAACCGCCAGCCGCTCGGTGAAGTGAGGGCAATCACTCCCGTCTGAACCCCACCAATCGCGACGGAGCCGGCCGGCACGCTTAGCCGAGGCTTATCGAGTCTCGGCGTGTGGAGTTTCGAATCAAGTCCGCCAAGGTATCCAAAACCGGGGTGGGCACCTAGGAAGTACACCGTGTAGTCCGGTTGAGTATGAAGCTTGATAACGGTCTCAACATCGATTCCAGTGTGGCTGGCAACGAACTCAAGGTCAGGACCACCGTCTCCGCCGTACACAACCGGCACCTCAACTACCTTGCCTTTAGCATGCGCCGGCGCCACGTGCGGCCACTCACGTCGGACCTTTTCAACGACGCCCAAGGGTTCGGCCTCACCCTGCGTCAGCACGACCATCAGGTTGTTCATTCCGGGGACGACTTCGGCGACCTCTGGCCAACGGGATACTACCTGCGCCAAAGCCCAGAATCTCGCCTGGCATGTGATGTCGAGCGGCCCCAGACTTTCACAAAGAACCGCTGAACTGCCGAGGCAGCTCACCTTCAGTTCTGTGGACTCGATACTGGACACGGCGTTACTTCCTCTTGACTGGACTCAAAATCCGCTTCGGCGAACACTAGACAGCAATGCTTTCGAGTGATTTCTCTTTTGTTTCAACACCCACGAACAGGACAATCAGGGCGAACACTAGCAACGATATTCCGACTGCGCCGACGATGGCATTGATGCCACCCCATGCAAACAGCGGCGGGATGGCGAACTGGATGGATGCGGCCACCACACGAGCGACGGTGCTGCACAAGCCGGTGCCGCGCATACGGATGCTGGTCGGAAAGAGTTCAGATACATAGACAGCCTGGCCCACCACCACGATGACGTAAAACGACGTGAGCAGGAGGAAACCCAGTCCCATGAGAAGAGTCTCCGCACGCGTCTGGACGTAAACGTAGGACAACGCAATCGCCACCAGCGCCGCGCAGACGAGAATCGGCTTGCGACCCACCTTGTCCGCAAGGAGCAATCCGATGAGACCGCCCGCTGGCCCCCCAAGCGTCATCACCATGCTCCACTTCAAGGACTTTACGATGTCGAATCCTTGCTGTACAAAAAAAGTGGGAAGCCAGCTCACCATACCGTACAGGCAGATTTGAATCACACAGAGGGTAGCGATGCCAATCACCGTCCGACGGACATAGGCCTTGCTGAACAGGTCAGCGACGCTCCCCTGGCTGGATGAAGAAGCCGCTGTGACGGGCCCTTGGGCGCTGACGGTCGCCAGCGCGACAGTCTTGCCGACGGATTCCTCGATTTTTCGAACGATGGCGTCTGCTTCTTCATAACGCCCCTTGCTCTCAAGCCAGCGCGGAGATTCCGGCATGAATTTCCGCATGAACCAGACCACAGCGGCACACACGCCGGCGATAAGGAACATGTAGCGCCAGCCCAGATTCGGAATGACCCAGAGGCCGACCAGCGAGGACAGGAACACACCGCACTGCGCAATGAAGGACAGTGTCGCGACAAGCCGACCGCGCTTGCCGGGCGGGACGAACTCAGCAAGCGTCGCGAACCCGAGCACCAGCTCCGCACCCAACCCGACGCCCATGACAAACCGCAACACAATGAGGGTCTCGATATTTGGCGCCACAACGGCAAGAAGGGACGCGCCTCCGAAGATAGCCAGGTTCAACTGGTAGCTCGCGCGACGACCGAGCCTGTCGCCGATGATGCCAGCGGCCCAGCAGCCAATCATGAAGCCGATAAACGTGGCAGTGACGAAGTAGCCGTTGTACTTCAGATTACTCCACCCCAGATGGACGAGTTGGCCAAGGACACCGCTGGCGAGTGCCAGTTCGAACCCGTCGAGAAAAAGCCCCGCACCGATGATAGCCATCATCCGGTAATGAAAGCCGCCGACTGGTAGAGCATCCAGTCGTTTTGATATTGGCGTCTCGCCCGATGCCACCGGGTTAGCGGCGGCCGGTGCGATTGACGTTGCTTGTACAGAATTCATTGAAATCCCCAAACTCGGTCCGGTCACCGCGGAAGCCGCCTTTAGTGAGCGCATTCGGAACCGATAGTTTCGCCAATGCCGGTCAACGTTAGGCACCGGCCGAGAGTCAGTTGCTTTCTCGGGACAAAGTATTTCCCCGTCAAAAATATCAAAATAGCGATATTTTTGTATCTTTTCCCATCACTTTTTTTCGCACTACATTATCCCGCCGGTTTGGTACGACCGTCTCACGGGCGAGGGGTCCAGTACTCACGACGCACTAAACACCCCTGTTCGTGTCCATGGCCATCCCTCCCGCCGCCGTTTCCATGGTCGTGATGCCGCGCGGAACTCAGACTGCACTCTTTGAGGTAAGAACGAGATTCTACTGAGGGGTACATCGAGCAGTTGTTTGCCAGCAAAGAGGATTTGCGCGCCTTCCGGCTCATTCTGAGAGCCGCGGGTCTGGACCACTGGCTAGATAACCGCCACCACCAACGCTCTCGAAAGGGTTCGGCTATGCCGAACTCGACGCGACAACCTACGTAGGCATCGCAAGTCTCTTTGACCCCAGCCGAATAAGCCGCGCTTCTCTTATGAACGCAGCGCCTCTTCTGGAGGGGTACATGTCGCCGTTTTTGCGTTCCTTCTGCACAAAACCTCTTGTTTTAGGGGCTCGCCCGTTGCGGATTCAAATGCGAATTGCTACGCTAGCGCGAGCCTGAGGATTTGGACCTTTGCGCATTGTCGGTGACTACGCAAAGGCAAGGACCCCAGGCCAACCTTTGACCACGAGGAATCTATGGCAACGAAAGCTGCAGCAAAGCCGGCTCCGAAGAAGTTGACGACTCCGGTCGAGAAAAAAGCGAAGGCGCCGACGGTAAAGAAGGCGGCGACTCCTACCACGAAGAAGGCGGTCGACGCCACGCCGCTGAAGCCCATCAAGGATTCGTTCACGAAGGCTTCGCTTGCTACCCATCTTGCCGAGCGCGCAGGTGTCGAGCCGAAAGCGGCGAAGGCTTTGATGGCCGCTCTGGAAGAAACAGTGCTCGCGTCAGTCCACAAGAAGGGCGCGAAGGAGTTCACGCTGCCGGGTCTGCTGAAGGTTGTTGCTCAGGACGTGCCGGCAAAGAAGAAGCGCTTCGGCAAGGACCCATTCACGGGTGAAGACAAGTGGTTTGCGGCGAAGCCCGCTTCGGTGCGTCTGAAAGTGCGCCCGCTGAAGAAGCTGAAGGACGCCGCGGTCTAAACCGGACCGCCGGAAAGGGAGGCCCTCGCGACCGAAGTCTGATGGGCTTTTTTGCTTCTATGCCTGAGGCGCACGGGCCTAAGTGTAATCTGGCTAGCCAAGGTAAGCAGCGCGATACCCAGGAGCACGGCGATAAGCAACGCATGCGCGGACGTCGACGACACCGGCGGTGTGTTGCAATCGGCCCCTTCGCTGCATCTGCCAAGTTATCCCCACCTTTTGTTGGCAAGGCTGTGGACAACCTGCTGACATGCCGCGTAACGACTTGATGTCAAAGCCGAAAGCGCCGTTGATGCACTCGCAGCAGCAACCGTACAGACCAGTGTCCCGCCTTGAGCTGCAGCGAACGCGGCCGCGCCCTGCCTATGATGTCAGGTGACAGCAGCGGTGAGGTATCATCGTCTTTATCCCTCACCAAAGGACGCCAAATCTGATGTCTGTAGATTCCAGTTGGTTGGGCCAAATTGAACGCGAGTGGGCACAACTTCGCCAGGCCGACCCGGCGCTCGACGTGGAAAAGTTCTTCCGACACATTGTGTCGGCAAACAAGGTTGGATTTCTTTCACTTGAATCTCTCGCGGCCATTGCGAATGGCCTGCTCACAAGCCCGCTGTCGGGGGCGCCTTGCCTCGGCCGGCGTCTGATTGAACGGGTTGGCCCTCACCGCCACCCTTCTCTTCGGGTCGCGCTTGCACTGTCTCTTGTCACCGAGACAGGTGGGCCAGCGGACTACGAGACCGGGCACGTCATTCTGGGCGACGTGCTGAAGGACGATACGGCGAGCGAGCCTCTGCGAGGCCTGGCGGCAGCAGCACTCGCGGACAGTGCACGGCTTGGTCGCGGCATGGACGCCGACCTCGAGATGGCCAAGGACATGTATGCCACGGCCTTGGAGCTCGGACACCGGGCGGCCGCATACAACCTTGGCTTGTACTGGGAGGGGCACTGGGAGAGGCGTGCTCCTGGAGACGTCGTCCCGGACCGCGCAAAGGCGGCACAAGCGTACAAGCGCGGAGGTTCGAATGCAAAATGCGCCGCCCGTCTCGACGCATTGCGTGCCTGTTAGTGGTAAGCCACGACAATCGCTCCTGTCGACGCGACGAGAACCGAGTTCTGCGTGCTCGGTTACACGGTTGCTTGAGCAGGCGCCGCTTCCGGTGCCTCCGCGACAACCGGCTTCGTAACGACCTTTTTGGCGACAACCGATTTCCTGGCCGGTGCCTTCTTCGCAGTTGCCTTCTTCGCTACCGCCGTCTTTGTCACGGACTTCTTCGCGACGGCTTTCGGCTTGCTCGCACCGCTAGAATCCGCAACTCCGCTGGCGCCATCAATCAAAAAACTCGTCCTGTCGTTGGCACCAGCCAACCACGCAGGCGCCGGCCCGCGCCCGCTCCAAGTCGCACCGGACGTGGGGTCACGGTAAAGCGCCGGCTGCGGACCTTTGCGTTGACCCTTGACCGCAGTCGCGCCGACCGACTTTGACGCCGCCTTCGTGCCGGCGACCTTCGCCTTGCTCACAACACCTGCACTCGCCGCGACCGCCGCTTCAGCGCCGCTTGCAATCAAGAATTTATTCCGGTCTTTTCAAATCCTTCGCAAGCTCGCTGTGCCCTTCAACATTTGCGGCGCGAAGACCCTCATCCGCGGCTACGTGTGGGGCACCGCCAAGCCCGAGAATCCTCTCAAACCAGACCCGCCCTGTCTGACATGCCGATATCCGAGAGCCTTCAGGCTCTGGACCATCGCCTTCATCGAAGCCGGCTCCGGAATGTCTTGTGGGCGGGAGAGGAGCCAATACTGATGTAATCGGCTGCTTGTCGTGAATCCTACGTTTGACTCTTCAAGCGAGCGAACCCAATTGCAAAAATAGTCGCAGGATGCGACGACAGTATGCTCAGTATCGCGGGCCGTCGCTGCCGCGCCGGTACCTCTCTCGAATGAAATTTTCGGGCCGGCAACATGTTGAATAGCTGCCACGGCTTCGCCGACATCGCACCGAAAGAACTCTCTCTCCACCTGACACCAAGATAGTCGTCTGTGGACGGTTGCCTCGAAGCGCGTGTGGTCGAACGTCAACGCCTCGTACGCGACATCGAACTTTCCGATTACTCCAGTCGTTGAAAGCTGTGCGGCGCGGACCGTGGGAAGGAGCTGCGTGCGCCCCACTTTTACGACACCAGGAAAGGCAGGGTTGTGCATCACGTACAGCCATCCTTCATCGTCTCGCAGCATAGCCCTAGGCTTCATCGCGGCGCCCCCTTTCAGATACCGGAACGATAGTGACTGTATGGCGCGCGGAGTATCCGGAATTTCGTGCGTTAACAGCGCCGGTCTTTATTGGCATCATGAGATGAGATTCGAGTCGACTGTCAAGCTGTCCTAGGATACCTTGACAGTGGCTGAGGCTGAGATTTTCGGACCGCAGGAGGCGTCCTATGGACCACGGCTCTTTGACCCGTACGACCGAAATCGAATCGCCATGCCGGCAAGCTTCAGCGTAGCTGTGCAGAGGTTCAGCCGGTTTCCCAGGATGACGGTAAAAAAGGCGTAATATCGGCCGAACCTAGCGAATGCACAAAAAAGAGATTTGCACGCAATTCGCATTTGCAAGAAGAGAATAGACTCCTTGCGAAAGAATCAGAGGTAATAGCGCAGTCAATATCATGGTTCAACCTGGATGACGTCGCCCACAGTAATGGCGCTTCGGTTGAACCGAGTACGAATAATGAGGAACGGGGTGATGACGCAGGGACAGGCAGACGACGCTGAGGATTTGACGACCGACACCGACGTGAAGCTACCGAGCGTTCAGGTTACCGCCGACCTGACGATAGGGTATGCGGCGATTCAGAACAACGTTCCGGTCATCCGTGAAATTTTGGTCACGAACGATGGCGAGTCGACACTCTCCGATGTCGAACTGCTCGTCAAATGTGTGCCGGCTTTTGCCGAGAGCGCACGTTTCCGTTTCGAGGCATTGGCGCCTGGCGAGAGCCGCCGTCTGGCACCTGTCGACCTGCGTCCTGACCACCAATATTTCAGCCAGCTCGATGAGTCTGAGCGTGCCGTTATCACGGCATCGTTGCGTGTTCAGGAAACTGAACTCGTAAGGGCAACGCACAACATTGATGTTCTAGCCTACGACCAGTGGGCCGGCGCGCGGTCATTACCCGAACTGCTGGCCGCGTTTTGCATGCCGAACTCGCGGGTCATAGACAAGCTTCTCGCTCGAGCCTCCGGGTTGCTGCGCCAGACGTCGACCGACTTGTCCATGAACGGATATCAGTCCAAGAATCGCGAGAAGGTCTGGAAGCAGGCATCGGCTATCTACAGCACGATAGTTGCCGAGGACATCCAATACTCCAATCCGCCTGCATCGTTCGGAAATGACGGCCAGAAAATCCGGACGCCAGAACGCATCCTGGATGGCAAGCTTGCGACCTGCCTGGACCTCGCCATGCTGTTCGCGTCTTGCCTGGAGCAGGCCGGTCTGCACCCCGTTGTGTTGTTCAAGGAAGGCCATGCCTGGGTTGGAGTTTGGCTGATAGAGACCAGCTTTCCGACTGCATTGGTGGACGATGTTCAGGCAGTTCGTAAGCGGGTGAAATCCGGCGAGTTCATGGTCTTCGAGACCACCGGCGTGGCGGGCGGTCAGAAACCGTCCCTTCGCTGGGCCTGCACTCGCGGCGAGGAACACCTGAACGACGAAGCCGGGTTCGCGTATGCCGTAGATGTCCGGCGCGCACGCGAAGTCCAGATTCGCCCACTCCCATCCCGTTCGTCGCAGGTCGATGAGCAGACTGTCCCGATTGCCAAGGCCGAAACACCCATCATCGAGGACGTGCCGCAGTTGCCGCCGTTGGACCCGGTCGTCATACCGCTGCGTGACGATGTAACACCGGAAACACCAGAAGGACGCCTGGCGAAATGGAAGAGCAAACTGCTCGACTTGACGCTCCGAAACAAGCTCCTGAATTTCAAGCCGACCAAAACCACGCTGCGCGTCATTTGCCCTGACCCGGGTGCGCTGGAAGACCGGCTTGCGGATGGAAACGAATTCCGCGTCCGTGCGAAGCCGAAGATGATGTCCGGCTCGGATGGTCGCGATGCCAATGTGTACGCCGGCCGAAACGGTACGGCGGCAATGGATGACTTGGCGACCGACGCGCTTGGCCGGAACGAAATCGTCACGGACATCGAGGAGGAAGCTCTGGAAGGCAGGCTTCTCGAGATATTCCGAGCGGCCAGCACGGGAATGGAGGAAGGCGGCGCCAATACGCTGTTTCTGGCTTTTGGGATGCTGGAATGGCGGGAGAGCAAGGATGCCGAATCCAGCCATCTGGCTCCGATTCTGCTTATCCCCGTTACGCTGTCCCGCCAGTCCGTCCGGAGTGGTTTCCGCCTGGTTCGTCACGATGACGACGCACTCGTGAACCCGACGCTGCTGCAAAAGCTGCAGCAGGATTTCAGCCTGAAGCCGCCGTCGTTCGACGTTTTGCCAACCGATGACCGTGGCATCGACGTGAACCGGATTCTGCAGACCTTCCGGCTGCATGTCGGCGAGCTGAAAGGATGGGAAGTCAAGGAGCAGGTCCATCTGGGTATTTTCTCGTTCACGAAGTACCTGATGTGGAAGGACCTCCAGGACCGTCAGAAGCAGCTCCGGGAAAACAGTGTTGTTGCCCATCTGATTAACAATCCCGGTAAGGCGTTTGCTGACAGCGCGACGGGCTTCGAGCCCAGCACCCTGGACGAGAAGTTCCGGCCTCAAGACCTGTTCACGCCGTTGCTGTCGGACTCGTCACAGTTGCGTGCCGTTTGCGTCGCCGCTGAAGGCAAGAATCTTGTCATCGAAGGCCCACCTGGGACGGGTAAGAGCCAGACTATCTCGAACCTGATTGCCCATATGTTGGCCACCGGGAAGACAGTGTTATTCGTCTCGGAGAAGATGGCTGCGCTGGAGGTGGTGCATCGCCGGCTTAGCAGTCTTGGCCTGGGGCCATTTTGTCTTGAGCTGCATTCGTCCAAGGCAAAGAAAGCGGATGTCCTGAAACAGCTAGGCGTCGCACTTGATGCCGCCGGTGCACGCACGGTGAAGGACTGGGAGCGAGAGTCCGAACGACTCCTGACGCTCCGCACTGACCTCAATGGGGTCGCGCGTGCGCTGCATCGCACCTATCCAAATGACCTGACCGTTTACGAGGCCATCGGAACCAGCCTGCAGCATGCGGAAATGCGGCCTGGCGCGATGCCGTGGGCCGATGCAGATGTACATAACCGCACACAGCTCGAGGCACTGCGTGAGACCTCCCGCCAGATGGGCGCTCTGGCCGGCCAGTTAACCGGTTTGAAGAACCATCCTCTGGCAGTCGTCCACAAAACCGAATGGATGCCGTCATGGCAGCAAGAGTTTCTCGACGCGATTTCGACGTTTGAAGCCCAAATCAAGAAGCTGGATGAGGCTGCATCGAACCTGCTGAATCAGTTGGGCCTTCCCAAAGTTGCTTTCTCCCTGAATGGGCTGGGGAAATTCGATGTACTAGCCGACGTGCTTTCCGCCGCGCCCACCGTTCCGGTCGAGGTTGCCCGGTCGGCGCATGACGAGTCCGCTCGCAACCGACTTGCCAACCTTCGGCAGCATGGTCTTGCGCGCAATCAGGCATGGGAGCCGCTGAGCAAACACTACGTGGACGACGTCGCGACCCTGAATGCGTCTGAGCTGAAGCTGCAGTGGGCGGCGGCAACCAATACCTGGTGGCCGAAGAGCCTGTTTGCTCAACGCGCGGTTACCGGACGATTGCGTCTGTATCGACAGGACCAGCGTCGCCCACAAGGTGGGGATGTTCCGGCCGTCATTACGGCATTGACCGCCGTCAATGCCGAGGACAAGGTCATCGAGTCTATGTCTCATGATGCGTCGCAACTGCTGCATGAAGCGTTCGCTGCGTCGAAGACGGACTGGAGCGCCGTCGAGTCGGTCGAGCGGTGGGCGACTTCCTTCGCGGACGCGGTAACGGCAATTGCGGGCAACGACATCGAGTTGGCCCAGACGCTCCGCGCAAAGCTGCAGCCATTTGTTTCCGACAATCGGAGCATGCTGAAGGCTGACATGCCTCTTGGCTCCAGTTTGTTGTCGTACCGCGATTGTTATCGGGACGTCATGACTCAACTCCGCCGGGTCATTGAGCTTGGACACTGTCACGCTGACCTCGGACTTGACCCGACTGCCGCCAGCGTGATTCCTCGGCTGTTGAGCTTGCTTCAAGGATGGCAATCTGCTTCGCGGCAGCTGCAGCCGTGGTGCCTGTGGCGGAAATCCCGAGCCAATGCAGTCAGCAGCGGGTTGCAGGGTATTGTGGATGCACTGGAGGTCGGCGAGGCGCCATTGTCCACTGTGGCGACGTTCTTTGAATACAGCTACCAGAGCTGGTGGCTGCGGAAGGCGATTGACCGGGAGCCCGTGCTCTGCAACTTCTCGAGTGCCGAGCATGACCGCAAGATTGCTGAGTTCAAGGAGGCCGACGAGCGTTTCCAGAAGCTGACCCAGCAATATATCGCCGCGAAACTAGCGGGCCAGATTCCGGCGAGCGTCGAGGTTGTGCCTGGCGCTGATTCTGAACTGGGAAAGCTGCGGCGCGAATTGCAGAAGCAGCGCAAACACATGCCGATTCGGCAACTGGTGCAAAATCTGCCGAGCCTGATGACCCGGCTGAAGCCATGCCTGCTTATGTCACCTTTGTCGGTCGCCCAGTATCTGGACGCGTCGCACGCCCAGTTCGATGTGGTCATCTTCGACGAGGCTTCCCAGATTCCGGTGTGGGATGCCGTCGGTGCAATTGCGCGCGGCAAGCAGCTCGTCTGCGTCGGTGACCCGAAGCAACTGCCGCCGACAAGCTTCTTCTCCCGGTCCGATGACTCGGAGGATGGAGCGGATAGCGACGATGTTCAGGACCTGGAGAGCATCCTGGACGAATGTCTCAGTATCGGCCTGCCTGAACTGCGGTTGAACTGGCACTACCGAAGCAAGCATGAAGGGCTAATTACCTTCAGCAATGTCACGTACTACGACAACGAACTGGTCACGTTCCCGTCGCCGGTCACAAACGACCACAGCGTGCGCTTTGAACGCGTACAGGGTGTCTATGACCGCGGTGGTTCGCGAACCAATCGGGCGGAGGCCGATGCCATCGTCAAGGCGATTGAGCGGCACTATCTGGACTCGGCGAAGCGGCATCTGACGCTCGGCGTAGTGACCTTCAACCAGGCGCAGCAAAGCCTGATTGAGCGGATGCTGGATGAACGCCGCCGGGCATCTCAGCAACTGGACCAGGCTATTGCGCAGGCGGCGGAGGAGCCGCTGTTCATCAAGAACCTGGAAAACGTCCAGGGTGATGAGCGGGACATCATCTTCTTCTCCATTACGTATGGCCCGGATGCATCGGGCAAGGTCAGTCTCAACTTTGGGCCGTTGAATCTGGAGGGTGGCCATCGGCGTCTCAACGTGGCCGTATCGCGTGCCCGCGTCGGCGTCGTGATTTTTAGCACGCTGCTTCCCGAGCAGATTGACCTGTCGCGGGTCCGGGCCGCCGGCGTACGCGACCTGAAGACCTATCTGGAGTTCGCCATTCGAGGCCCACGCGCCTTGGTTGAACAAAGTATGCCGACTGGACGGGAGCCCGATAGCCCGTTCGAGCGGCAGGTGATTTCCGCCCTTCGTGAGAAAGGTTGGACGGTCCACCCTCAGGTCGGCGTGTCCGGATACCGGATTGATATTGGCGTGGTCGACCCACGTGCGCCGGGCCGCTATCTGCTGGGCGTCGAATGCGATGGAGCCATGTATCACTCCGGCGCGACGGCGCGCGACCGTGACCGGCTCCGCCAGCATGTCCTTGAAGGGCTAGGCTGGGAGCTGTATCGCATCTGGTCTACCGACTGGTGGCTGAATCCAGAAGAGCCAATGCGAAAGCTTGTGGCGCGACTGGAGGAATTGGTAGAGACGGTGCCGACGGAGGATGAGCCGGTTGTTGAGTTGCCAGAAGAGGCTGCGCATGAGGAAAATGTGCACGCCTTGTATGCCAGGGGCGAATCGGCCGCGGAGCCGGTTGCTCCTGTCACGCAGCTTCCCGAATACGAACTGACCAGCTTGGACAAAGGCAATCCGGACCTCTTCTACGAGGGCGGCTCGATGTCGACCTTGGCTGGTCAGCTACTCCAGGTAATTGAAACGGAAGGGCCAGTATCGCAGGCGGTGATATTCAAGCGTGTAACGCGGGCCTGGGGGCTGTCCAGGGTCGGTAGCCGC
Source organism: Paraburkholderia kirstenboschensis (assembly GCF_032806925.1). Taxonomy (NCBI): domain Bacteria; kingdom Pseudomonadati; phylum Pseudomonadota; class Betaproteobacteria; order Burkholderiales; family Burkholderiaceae; genus Paraburkholderia; species Paraburkholderia kirstenboschensis. Next base: position 1,241,106 of record NZ_CP136512.1, read on the forward strand.
ATCGAGGCTCATTTGAGTGCATTGGTGCCAAGGCAGGCGGTCTGTACGACGGGCAACGGCATCACTTTCTATTGGCCGGAGCATGCCAATCCGAGCACTTGGGAGGGTATCCGGGTGCCAGGAAGCGACCCCGAAACGCGCCGCGGTATCGACGAGATTAGCCTCGAAGAACTGGGTAATGCGGCCGTGTACATCCTGATGCAGCAAGGCGGCACGTCGCAAGATGGACTGGCAAAAGCGGTTTGCCGGTTGCTGGGTGTGGCCCGGACAACTGCCGAGGCCGGAGCACGGATTTCTCGGGCGTTGACCCATGGACGAGTTCAGAAGGTAGCGGTTGTCGAGGATGGTTCAGTCCGTTTAAGGAAATGAACCATGAAGGAACGATGCGAGCGGTGCGGCTGTATACCTCACTCCCCGAGACGACGATGTGCAGCCTGCCAAAAACTTGTTTGCGTAACTAATTGCTGGTTGGGTAACTGGCAGGATTGCAGGGAATGTGCTCCGGTCAATTCAAATAAATTAGAGGACAGGCCGACGGTGGGTGAGGCTCTGCCCAGTATTAGTAAGCCTGTGCCAACCTATAACAGCGAGTTCACCTTCCGCGCGCGAATACGTCCCGATGCGAACGGAAATCCCTCCGCTTACTCGGAGTGTCCTATATGTCATAGAGATGTTCCAAGGGTGGCCCAAATTTGCCCTGCCTGCGGGGCGAAAGTGACGCACTTTTGGGATTGAAAGGACGAAATGAGCTTTGAAGAGACCAGCATGCCATGCGACCACCAACGAGACATTCAAAGCTGCTTTGCTTACGCGAATCCCGAGTCGATGCGTGCGACCGTCATATTTTCAGCTCCAGCACATCACTCTCTTGATTGCGCAGAATGAAGGCGAGAAGTACCTGGCTCCAATCCGGCGTCTGAACGAGTGCCACGCTCTCGACAGGCTATTGGCCTGTGCCTCTCAAGGATACGAGCGCGTTATTGTCTACAAGACAACCACGCCTGATAGGCTGGCACAGATACCCGTTCGAAATCATCGGCTCCGGAATCAACTTGCCGTCCTAGCTCCCGGACTGAAGCAGCCGGCGACTTCGGCGCCAAACCTGTATAGCATGGCACTGCGCGCCTCCACACGACCTATCAAATGAGCAACGTGATTTTCATGCCGTGGATTGGCTCCAAGTACGAGACCGAGGGTTTTCGTGGTTTGCGGGTGCTCATCGTTGCTGAATCCCACTATGGCAGCAAACGGAGCGAGCGGCCGACGGCGACACCTGAACTCGTGAAGGCACTCGGTCAACGGCTTAAGCATCCGGACGCAACGGCGCGACTTCGTAAACATCCGCACTTCGCTCGAATCGTCACCGCGGTAAGCGACGCTGCATGTGCGTCACGCTTCACAACACAGGAACGGGCGGACTTCTGGGAGCGCGTCTGCTACTACAACTTCCTCCAGGATTTCATGCCTGCCGCCCGCGTCGCCCCTCCTGCTGAATCATGGGACGTCGGCAAAGCGGCCTTCCTCGATGTGCTCGGCACACTGCAGCCAGATGTTGTCATTGCTTTCAGTAAGCGCCTTAGCCCAATCCTGAAGCCGCTTTGTGGCAGCGTGCCCCTCGCAAGCGTCCATCATCCGTCGACCGGCTTTTCTTACGCGCGCTGGAACCCGGTTATCGCGAACGCCTTCGATGAAGCCGATGCTCGGCGTCGTTCTTCGAGCGTCGGGATATGCGTCTCGACTCAAAATCCCGTTTACACGACGTGGTACGAGGCGTCGCGGAGCGCAACTCCTGCCCATGGTCCCTATGTAAGCGGCTCGTGCGGGCCGTTGTAGACGGTGGCTGAGGGAGACTTCAAAGTGATGTCCATCATTTCCGATCTGATGGGCACCACTTTGACACAGTCTGCAGAGAAGAAGCCGGGTTCCCGTACGGGACGCCCTAACTACCCCCGGGAGCTTCGTGATCGACTGGCAGCAGCAGCTTGCGAGCCTGGCGTATCAGTCGCAAAGCTGGCCCGGGAGAATGGCATCAACGCGAACATGCTGTTCACCTGGCGGCGGCGATATCTGGCCGATCAGCAAGCTCGATCTGCCGGGCTCATTCCGGTCGTATTGCTAAGCGACTCGCCGACGGAGGTCATGGCATCAGCTCCGGCAGAAGCGCAAGTGCAGAGCGCGAAGCCTGTACCACCTGTCGGCGCGATCGAGATCCGGATCGGTCGTGTGGTAGTTAAAGTGGACGGCCTGGTCGATGCCGATACGCTGCGGATCGTGTTGGGAAGTCTGCGCTCATGATCTCCCTGCCGGCAGGCACGCGCATCTGGATCACCGCAGGCGTTACCGATATGCGATGCGGGTTTCAGGGGTTGGCAGCGAAGGTGCAAACCGCGCTTGAAGAGAATCCACTGGGCGGCAACGTCTACATCTTCCGGGGCCGTCGGGGCGATCTGGTAAAGATTCTCTGGGCCACGGAGGACGGAATCTGGCTTCTTGCGAAGCGGCTTGAACGAGGCCGTTTTATATGGCCCAAGGCCGACGGTGGGAAGGTCCATCTGAGCTCTGCACAACTGTCGATGCTGCTTGAGGGCATCGACTGGCGACAGCCCCGTCGCACCGCCGCATTATCGATGTTGTAAACCGCGCGGCAGACTCGTAAACTACGGCGCATGTCGAGCGGCGCCGATCTCCCTGACGATGTCGAACTCCTGAAGGCCTTGCTGGTCGAGGCCCGTAGTCTGCTTGCCGAACGCGATGTCGAGATTGAGCAGCTCAAGGCACAGATCGACAAGCTCAGGCGCATGCACTTCGGTCGCAAGTCCGAGCAGCTGCAGCGGCAAATAGAGACGCTCGAGACTCAACTTGAGGATCTGGCCGCCGGGCGCGGCGTTGTGGATGTGCAGCGTGCGCAGGCCCGTGGTGCAAATGCGTCTACTTCGAACGCAACGACGGACGAAGCGGCTTCGAAGCAAGCGCTTCCCGTACATCTGCCTCGCGAGGATCATGTACTCGAGCCCGAATCGAATTGCCCGGACTGCGGTCAACCAATGCAGGTGCTCGGCGAGGACGTGTCCGAACAACTCGCCCGGGTCACAGCCGCGTTCAAGGTCATTCGCACGATCCGCCGCAAACTGGTTTGCCCATGCTGCAGCACGATCACCCAGCCGCCGATGCCCGGCCTGCCGATCGGACGGAGCATTGCCCATCCGAGCTTGCTGGCAGACATCCTCGTCTCGAAGTATGCAGACCACCAGCCGTTGTACCGGCAATCGACGATCGCGGCCCGCGACGGCGTGACGCTTGACCGGGCCAGCATGGGCCGCTGGGTCGGCCAGTGCGAGGCGCTGTGCGCACCGCTAACAGAGGCGCTGCGCCGCTATACGGTGTCGGCCGCCAAGCTGCACGCGGATGACACGCTGTGGCGCGACAGTCTGGATGAGAGGCGCGCGACAAACAGGATGAGAATGTCGCGGCGAGCTTGATGATGCCGTTGTTGATTGACGCTGACAAGCGATTAAAGTTGATTGACGCGCGTTCGTTGATTGACGCTGGGCAATGTCGGATTAGAGTGTGCGTCAGGCGACGCGTGTCATGATTCGTTCTCTGGAGTCGCAGGCATGCCGACATTGTTTGGCGTGGCATAGCGCGCAGGGCGTCCTGGCCCCTGCTGTTTGCGCTGCATGGCGGTGCGCCGCCGGTAGCTTTCGACATTCATCTCGAAGATGGTCGAATGATGGACCAGCCGGTCGACCGCGGCCAGCGTCATGGCGGGGTCGGGGAAGACCTTGTTCCAGTCACCAAACGGCTGGTTGGCGGTTAGAAGAAGGGATCGGCATTCGTATCGGGCGCTGATCAGCTCGAATAACACGGAGGTTTCGGCCTGATCCTTGGTGACGTATGCAAAGTCGTCGAGAATGAGCAGGTCGAAGCGGTTCAGACGGTTGATGGCGGCTTCGAGCGCCAGCTCGCGACGTGCAACCTGGAGCCGCTGCACAAGGTCGGAGGTGCGGGTGAACAGGACCTTCCAGCCTTTGTCCAGCAGGCTCAGTCCGATGGCCGACGACAGGTGCGACTTGCCGCCGCCAGGCGTCCCGACCATGATCAGGTTGGCGCCGTTGCGCAGCCACCCATCGCCGGCACACAGTGCCGAGACCTGTGCTTTGGAGATCATTGGCACTGCATCGAAATCGAAGGTCTCCAGCGTCTTGCCCGGTAGCAGCCGGGCCTCCTTCAGATGGCGTTCAATACGACGTCTATCGCGTTCGGCAATCTCGTGTTCGGCCAGCGCCATGATCAGGCGTGCCGCGGGCCAGCCCTCCTTGTCGGCGCGCTCGGCGAAGGCTGGCCAGATCTGTTTGACAGCGGGTAGCCGCAAATCGTTGAGCAGCAGCGACAGGCGGGTAGCATCGAAATCGTGGCTCATGCTGTCATCTCCTGATCCAGGGTAAGCAGGGCTTCGTAGTCGCGCAACGAAGCCAGTTGTACGTGCACTTGTGGGACAGCTGCCGGATCCGGAGCAAAACGCGAGCGCAGTTCGTCCAGATCGGGTAGTCGACCATCGGCCAGGTTCTGTTCGAGCGCATGGGCCAGCTCGGCCTCGCAGGCGCGCTCGTGAGCCAGGCTCAGCAACTCCACCATGGTCTTGCACGCCGCGCGCGAGGACAGTTGCTCGCACAGGCGATCGAAGGTCAGCCGATAGGCCTCGCGCGGGAACAGCTGGTCGCGGTACACAAGGTTGAGCAGCGCCATCGGCTTGCGGCGCAGCGCGTGAATGACATGCCGGTAGTCAATGACGTGGCCATGCTTGCCGCTGGTGCCTGGGCGGCCACGCCGCAACGTCATCAGGGCCGTGCCGCCCAGGAACAGTTCCAGCCGGTCGTCGTACAGCCGCACCCGCAACCGGTGGCCGATCAGCCGCGACGGAACGGAATAGAAGACCTTGCGCAATACGAAACCGCCGGTGGAGGTGATGTAGACACGCGTTTCCTCGTAATCGCTGGTGCGCGTGTTGGGCAGAAGCTGCAGGAACGGCACTTCCGCCTTGATGCGCTTGCCATTACGCGCGTTGATGCGGCTGACGATCTCGTCGATGAAGCAGCGATAAGCGGCAAGGTCGATGAACTCGACGCTGCCGCGCAGCAGCAGCGCGTCGCGGATCGCACTCTTGAGGTGACCATGAGGACTCTCAATGGCGCCGTTCTCGTGTGCGACTCCACGGTTGTTGCGCGTGGGCTGCATGCCGTAGTGAGCACATAGGGCTTCGTAACGCGTGGTCAGATCGTCGCGCGCATCGCGATCCAGATTGCGAAACGCCGCCGACAGACTGTCGCTGCGATGCTCGAGCGGTGCTGCGCCAAGTGCCCAGAGCGCGTTCTGAAGCCCTTCGGCGAGGGCAACATAACTCTCGCCACCGAGAATGACGTGAGCGTGTTCAAAGCCCGAGCAGGCCAGACGGAAGTGATACAGGCGATGGTCCAGCGCGGCGCCGGCCACGGTGACGCCGAGAGCCTGCATCTCGGTGAAATCGGACAGCCCGAGCCGACCGGGCTGATGTACCTGGCGAAACATGACCTCGCGTTCCTCGCCATGCAGTGCCCGCCAGACGCGGATGCGCCGCTCCAGTGTGCGGCGCACGTCACGTGAGAGCTGCGGATGGCGCCGAAGCATCTCTTCCAATACTGCAACGGGCCGGATGCCTGGAGCGGAGGTCAGTAGTGGAACAATCTCCGCGTCGAAAATCCCGGCCAACGGATCCGCGCGCCGGCGCTCGCGCGGCGCCTTCTTCTGCGATGGCAACCGTGGATCCTCTTCGATGCGGTAGGCGGTGGCGACGCTAAACCCGGCCCGGGCAGCCGCCTCGGGTGGCGCTTCCTTGAGTCTGTGCTTCATGTAGAGCCTCATCTGGTGGTCGTTGACGTGGCGTCCGGGCACGGCGCACCTCCCATGGCATGGAAGGTTTGTTCATACCCGATCTACCGCGACTACCAAAAAAGCTCCCGGTGAAGGTCGCCTCCTGGCGCGGCATGGCGGCAGCGGTTCCGGGCTACGCCCGTTCCCGCTGCCGCCATGCCCGTTCTCTCATCCTGACTGACGCGCTCCTCTCATCTTGATTGACGCGCGGCAGACACGCCGATCCCGGTGCTCGCACCGGGCAGCAGGAAGACCCGCACCGGCCGGCTGTGGGTCTACGTGCGCGACGATCGCCGCTCCGGCTCGACGCAACCGGCTTCGGTCTGGTTCGCATACTCGCCGAACCGGCAAGGCATCCATCCTCAAACCCATCTCGCCAGCTTCAAAGGGATTCTGCAAGCGGACGCTTACGCAGGCTTCGACGAATTGTTCCGCGATGGCTCGATACGCGAGGCGGCATGTCATGCCCACGCGCGGAGAAAGTTCTACGACATCCACGTGCGCACACCATCTGACACGACACAAAAGGCACTCGAATATATTGGAGGCCTCTATGACATCGAGGCCTCCATTCGCGGCAGGCCGGCCGCCGAACGGCTGCGAATACGGCAGGAGAAAGCTAGACCACTGCTTCAAATCTACGAAGCGTGGCTCAGGGCAAAGCTTGAAACGCTATCGTCGAAGTCCGATACAGCCAAGGCGATCAACTACACGCTGAACCAGTGGAGCGCACTGACGTTGTATTGCGAAGACGGTACGCTCGAGATCGACAACAACATCGCTGAGAACGCGCTGCGTTGTGTAAGCCTGGGCCGGAAAAATTTTTTATTCGCCGGCTCAGACAGCGGCGGCGAACGGGCAGCCGCGATGTACGCCCTGATTGGCACTTGCGCACTGAATGACATCGATCCGCGTGCCTACCTGGACTATGTACTGACCCACATCGCCGATCACAAAATCAACCGCATCGACGAGCTCCTGCCTTGGTGTGTGGCCGACAAGCTGCACACGCGAGCCAGTCCGCCGAATTCCGCCACCTGACCGGCAGCTCCAGTTCACCATCATGCCTCACACGCACGAGCGTGGACAAACGGCCCAGCTGAGCCGCTTACGTCCCTATCTGCCACCAGAACTCCTCGCCGATGTTCATTCTCGATGGGTTGTGGAGATGGCGGCAGCACGAGGGGGCGCCAAGACGTCAGATGAAGTGATTAGTCGTTGACGGCGTTGCCTCGACGACACTATGCCCGGCAAGAATGCATACATTAACGAGAAAAGTATGAAGCAAGCCATTGCGCTTCTCGACTGGAAGGCATTAAAAGAAATATTGTTGGATGCTGAGGACGTTGACCGGGTGGTCGAAGCAATCATTGAATATCTCACTACCGACAACGACCTCATCAACCGATTCGGGAAGCGCTCTCTGGAGCGAAGACGTGCATCATTCCTAGTCATACGCTGTTAGTGCATTTGTGACGATTCACCTGAGGTCACGTAGGACAACAGCGGCAGCTAAAAGAAGCGATTGCAAAATGACAAGAGATAAGAGTGTTTCGCGCACGACCGATAGGCTTATTGAGTCGGTGCAAAACGGGGTACACCTTTACCGTATCCGTGACGCGCTCAGTCGCGGTCATGCTACGGTGATGATAGGTGCGGGCTTTAGTCGGAACGCGTCTGGTGGGTGGAGACTTCCCGGTTGGCGTGCGCTCGTGGATGGCTTACTAGAAGACCTATACCCGAGCGCGGTAGTTCGTGCGCGTGAAGGACATCGGTTCGCGGGAACGAGCGGTAGCCTTCGATTGGCGCAGGAATACGCTGCCGTTCTCGGGCGCGCGCAACTCGACGCGCGTTTGCATGACCTGCTCCCTGACGAAGGTTGCACGGAGCCTGGCCATCTCCACACTCGACTTCTATCACTACCGTGGGCGGATGTCTTTACGACGAACTACGACACTCTGCTGGAGAGAACCTTAGAGGTTGACCGACGCCAACTCACGCCGAGCATTCAACGTCGATACCAAATTGTAAAAGTGTCGGCAGATTTGCCATTCTCGCGAAGCAATGGTACGCCGCGAATTGTGAAGCTACACGGGACTCTGCGCGCAAGTGCTCCGCTCATCATCACGGAGGAGGACTACCGCTGCTATCCACGGGAACATGCGCCGTTCGTCAATATGGTCCAGCAGTCCATGCTGGAAAATGTCTTTTGTCTTCTGGGTTTCTCTGGAGATGACCCGAACTTTATCGAATGGAGCGGATGGACACGTGACCGGCTGGGTCCGCAGGCGCCCCCCATTTACCTGATTACGTTGGAGCCGGTCACTGAGGGGCAGCGACTCATACTTGAGGAACGGAAAATCTTCCCTATTCCAATCGGAACGCTTGCGAGCGCAGGCGCCGAAGACTGGATACAGGATGCGTTCGGTGCACTTCTCGATTTTTGGCACGGTCAGCCGCCTCCGCGCCCCGCAGCTTGGGGAGAGGGTTATCGGATGCCCAATACCTTGGACGCGAATCCCGTGGCGCAGCTTATCGAGTGGGCCCGAAGTGCGCGCGAAGTGCGCTTGGATTATCCGGGGTGGCTCGTGGCGCCGGAAGGCAATCGCGAGCGGGTAGCTAGTCGATGCGGTGCTGTGCTTTCGAGACATCTTTACCAGAAGCATGGCAGCAGCATGTCGCCTGAGTTGCGACTGGTATATCTGTTTGAAGTGAACTGGATACTTGAGACGACGCTCGCGCCGCTTACCAAAGCGCATGCGGACGATTACGAATTGGCGCTGGTCGAACTTTACCGTAACGAGTCAGCTAAACTGGCTCCGCGGGACTTCACGGAGGATTTCTCGTATGGTACCGCGGAAACCCGGCAGCACTGGGAGGGCTTGGCCGTAGCGCTGATACGCTATTTCCGGGAGACTCGAGACGCCGCGAAGTTCGAGTTTTGGAAGCAGGAGTTTTTGAATCGGGTAAGCGGAGGGCGTGGTTCAGAGACACTACGCTGGATGCGCTATGAGGAAACTCTTTTCCAGCTTGAGAGTTTCCAGCATGAGGAGGCACGCGAAGTTCTCGAAAATTGGTACGTATACGCGGATACAGCGGACCCTTACTGGCTGGTCCGGGCTGGCGCGCTGTTCGGGGAGTTAGGTGACACCGAACGTGGACAGCGTCTGGCGCAGGCTGGCTTGCATAAAATCCGCTCCGCCATCCAGACCGATGGCGAGACGACGTACCTGGTGTCGCGCGAACACTGGGCGGAGCTGGTACTTCGCGTAGCAAGTACTGCGAGTGATTATTCAGAATCGAAATGGAGCAACCGGCAGGGTGCCCGCTTTGCCGAGCTTCCCCGTATTGGGGCAATTGTAGACGGCGCTTCCCAGACGAGCAGCATCCAGCTCGACGCTCCGACACCTCCGAAAGCCATTCCGCGTAAGGCACACGCACGGGAAAGCGCAGACCATCCAGAACACCAAATCGAGTTGATACAGCGGGAGTTTGGCAGGTTCGCGAAGATACTGACTGAAGCAACATTTAACTTTGACGGGCCGCAGCCCGTGTCTCGTCATCATCGCGTGAGCATATCGGAAGACGCGCTTGCTGCCGCATTTTCGTACGTCAGGATGGTCGAGATGTCCGGCTATGTGCCTCGATTTGGCGAATTGGCACTCTCGGCACGGACCCTGATAGAAGCGTTCACTGTTTTGTCGACCACCAATCCAGTTGAGAGCACGATAAGGGTACTGTTACGGGCGAATGCTACGCACCGCTTCACGACGCTTGACGCGCTGACTAGGGAAAATGTCTGTCGACTGTCACGAGACGCCGCGGAAATCCTAATCCATCGAGCATTTGCGCTCGCAGACGCGAATTTAACAAATGGTCACGATTCGCTTCCTGCCGCCAAGGTGCACAAGATTATCTTTGCGCTTGAGCTTATTTCAAGATTGCTATGCAGGCTCGACCAAGACGTGGCATTGGACGCGTTACGCAGGTTTCTCCGCTGGCACGATTTGCCATCTGTGCAACACGAGGATGGACTCCACGCGCACTTCAAAGACTACTTCCACCGCGTGCTGTGCGCGCTGCGACCAGAGGTTGTCACGCCATTTCTCTCGGCGCTTATCGCTCTGAAGCCTCAGCCAGAGACTCTATCTCGAATGAGCCGATGGCCTCGGGTTGTTCAGGAACTGATGGACCGAATCCCCGTCGACGTCACCCAGAAAGATTGGTTATCGGTTGCCAACGGAGCACTCGACGACGCGAGATTGGCTAAGGACGACGAGACCATGATGGCATTTCATCTGGGCCGTCTGGACTGGCTTTTTACGCACCAACTACTTAGTGTCTCTCAATCACGTGCACTTGCGGCTTTGGTGTGGGGCGGTGTGCCAACCGGGACCCTCCCCGCCACGGTACCTGGCTTCTACCATGGTGCACTATTGACTTGGCCCGCTCCACAGCGAATAAATAAGCAAGCGATTTTCAAATCCTGGGTTTTAGCTCAGCCGTTGGCGGATATTGTCGAAAGGTTCGAGGAAGATGGTGTACAGAAGCGAAGCATCACGCCACGTCAAGAGAATCTGCTAACGAACATACTTCTCACCCGCAACGTAAGGAACGTGTTTGCGTGGACCTCAAATGAGTTGCTTGCAGTCTCGGACAATCTTCGCGCGTGGTGGATAAGGGAAGGGCGTCGTCTCGTTGGGGAAGCTGCAGCAGAAAACGAAGACGGTTTTTCCCGCCCGCTTCTTATAAGGCGAATGAGACTCTTGGGGCACGTTCTCCAACGTATAGTCACGCCAGATATTTCAAGGGATGATGCCTTGGCCGCATCCATACCGGAATGGTTATCCGAGATGTGGGAAGCCAGTCGGCAGCTCGGCGCGCCGATGCCCCAGTTCCTGTTCGCGGCACTGCACTGGTGGCCAGACCGAACCTCCATAGTCTTGCGCATAGCGACGGAATCTATCGCTTCGGCAACAGAACAGAATTTCACCACTGCAATGCATGCCGCGGGGCACTGGCTGATTCGCAACAGGCAGCCGTCGGCAGCCTCGCGGCAGTACCTATCTTTACTTGTCAATGCGATTACTCTGCGATTAGACGGACGACTGGACGCAGTTCTCACCAGCATCTGCGAACTATTGACCTTGGGTGCGGTTGCGCACTTTGGGTCGTGCGTGGATACGCTATTCCCGACGTTGCGCGGCTTGCTGGATGAGCTGCAAGGACACGAATACGATACAGGTTTGGTCGATGTGGAGTCGCGAGCTCAACTGCGTCAGCGGACGGTGAAGGCGATGACTTTGCTGGTAGGTGCATTCCCGACGCTTGGCGGCAACGATTGGCAGCGGTGTCAAGAGCTTGCGGCTGCCGACCCGCTCGTCGAAGTTCGAAATCTCGTACCCCTACATTAACCAACGATTCCGCGGGGAAGCAAACGGGCGGAGTCATTTGTGCTATGCCAACCACCATGAAGCAATCAGAGGCACGTTGGAGGAAGAGACAACGTACAAGGGTGGCCGCGGATAATCCTGGCTTGTACTGGGAGGGACACTGGGACAGAAGTGCTCCCGGCGACGTCGTCCCCGACAGTACAAAGGCGGCACAGGCCCTACAAGCGCGGTGGTTCGAAGGCAAAATGCGCCGCCCGTTTGGACGCATTGCGGACCCGCTTGAGGTAAACCACGCCGACAGCGCGTGCCGATGCAACGAAAAGCGGGCTCCGAGTCCTCGCTTTCACGGTTGCTTAAGCAGCCGCAGCTTCCGGCGCGGCCGCGACATTCGTCCGCGCGCCCACCTTTTTGGCGCCAACCAATTTCTTCGCTGCCGTCTTCTTTGTCGAGGGCTTCTTCGCGATGGCTTTCGGCTTGCTCGCAGTGCCAGCTTCCGACGCGACCGCTGCAGCCCCGTCAATCAGAAATCTGCTGCGGTCCTTTGAACAGGCGGAGCTTTGGGATGCAGGTAAGCAATATCGCTCGAAGCGGCAGGTCGAACAGCAGCAGCGCAGGACCCAAACGCCTCAACTCTGCACATACGTCTCGTTGTATATGTCTTTGAGCAATTTTCCGTTCCATGTCCAGTACGGACTTGGTTGAACGGCATATTCCAACCCTAAAAGACTCTTAGTTACGTTGGTCAGCGAGTCTTCTTCTCCCTCGTAAAAAACTTTCTTGGGACCTGCCACGGTGACGGAAGCGTCACCGTCTGTGAACTTAAGCTCCGAACCCGGGGGAATGCGCATCTCCTCGAAGTTCATGCGCGGCCGTTTCGCGTTGGCTTGCTTTGCGGCCAAGACTGACTCTGCGTCCAAATTGTCCGGTTGAGCCGCGACCTCTTGCGTCACATCTTCCTTATGCAGCAGCTTGAGGATTGCTATGGCCTGCCCGGCCTCCATCGTAAAAAATTCCCTCTTGGGATTCAGTCGATGAGGAGCAAACGCAATGTGTAATGCCTTTTCAACTTCATCGGCGTTGGGTACGTTGCACGCGTATTCAAGGTCAAACGGCAGGGGAACGCCAGTCGTGTATAGCTGAGCGATGCGGAGATGCGCATCCGATTGACTGGTGCGTCCTATCTTGATGATTCCCTGCATTGCGGCGTTGCTCAAAACATAGACGATGCTCAATTTCGATTGCGCTAGTGGCGAAGCGGCCTGCCCGGAGCCCTGGCTGCTTGGTTGCAAAGGAGTGCCCGTCGATGAATCACAAGCGTCGTTCCAAGCCTTGGCGGCGAATGAATCCGAGTCCCCTTGTGAGCGCCGAGACGACAATGCCGCCATCACGTCTTGCCTGAATTCGGGATGCACCACTTCTGGATGAAAATCGTGCCAAGGGTATGGATTCAAAAGCTGCAAAACTTCTGACCACGACTCGGTCGGGGCGAAAGGTTGTAGGGTCTCCCGACCTACCATCGCCGCGAAGTTATCCGCTACATCCAAAGTGAAAAGCCAGCCTTTGTCGCGGCGTTCGCCAAATAGACGGATGGAGCCGCCCTCAGCAAGAATTTCTAAAATCGTTTCTCTCATTGCCTCTTCTCTGACTGGGCTTGGTGGGATTCCGAGCGCGCACCAGGTCGATTTCACCGAATGCTAGATTCTTAACCGGAAACTTCGCGCTGACGGCCTTCTCGGCAACCACTTTCTTCACCGCAACGTTCTTCGTCGGTGCGGTCTTTGTCGCCGCAACCTTCTTGACGACGGCTTTCTTGGCAACTGCCTTTTTGGCCGAAGGCTTCGTCTTACTCGCAGCCCCCGCACTGGTCGCCTCGGCGCCGCCTGCAATCAGACATCTGCTGCGGTCCTTGGCACCAGCCAACCACGCCGGTGCCGGACCGCGTCCGCTCCAGGTAGCGCCAGACTTCGGGTCGCGATATTTGGCCGCCTGCGGACCTTTCGGCTACCCTTTTCCAGCGCCCACACCGACCGTCTCTGAGGCCTTCTTGCCGACAGCCTTCGCCTTGTTCACAGCACCTGCGGTCGTCGCAACAGTTGCTTCAGCGCCGCCTGCAATCAGAAATTTGTTACGGTCCTTGACGTTGGCAATCCACGCCGGAGCGCGGCCGCGACCACTCCACGTCGCGCCCGACTTTGGGTCCTTGTACATCGCTGGCTGAGGACCGCGAACATAAGCTCCCGCCGACTTCGCCTCCTTGGCAGGCAGCAGCTTCACTGCGGCGGCACCCGCATCGACCAAGTATTTGTCGCGGTTCTTAGCAGCCGCAATCCACTGTGGCGCGCGCCCGTGCCCGGACCACGTTGCGCCGCTTTTCGGGTCCCGGTATTTGGCAACAGACGTAGCGGACTTCGCGGCGGTCTTTGCCGCCGCGTGTTTCGCGCGCTGCTTGCCGCCTGCGTGCGCGTAAATGTCAGCAGACGTGAGGCCGTGCTCTGCCATCAGTTTCCGAATCTTTTCGATGACGCCCGACGACTGTTTTGCGATTAACGCTTCGGCTTGCTGTTCCAGTTTTTTGATTTTTGCCTGCATAGATTCCAGAGTTGCCATCTTTCTTCTCTCCCGTTGAACTGCTCGCACTATGCCATGCCCTCCGCTCACGTGCTACCTCCACTTCGGTTGTGAATAGACAGGCCCCGTACTTTGCCGGTTTAACGATACGCCGCATCCTTGCAATTGTTGGCCTCTGAGAACTCGCTTGATGTACGCTCCATCCGCCATATGCTGTTCCCAGCGCGTTTTGGATAATTCATAAAGTGCAGATTGCGTTCGGCAAAATACCGGTCGATTGCCGACTTTGCGGCGTCTGCCGTGGCGTAATCGCTGTTATGAATGATTGCTCGGGCCATCCCGCTGAAGACCGATTCGACAACGTTAAGAAATTGCGCGCTCGCCGGCAATGGCGCCAGTTCGAGCAACGGTTCCCGGCTCAGGTCTGCGGCGGCGTTATGCTCTGAGATGAACGAAGATAACTTCTTCGATAGGTGCCACGATGCCGCGTCCCAAGACAGATACAGCTTGCGCGCGTCTTTATACTCGGCGAGCAACGTCTTTGCCATACAAATCATCTCGTCGGTGTTCTTCGCGCTTGAGTAGAAATGAGTTATCTGGTTGCGAGATAGCTCGAGCGCCGCCGTACAAATCAGACAGCCTTTGGACTTTTGCCACTGCGGCACCGACGGTTGCGCATCAGGCGCCACAAGTATCCGCCCGGGCTTCGTCTTGACCGAGAACGGACCGAACTCGTCGATTGAGAAGAATCGCTCGTCTGGCTTAAGCTGGGACAGCACCGTTTTGATATGTTCAAGCTTCTCGCGATACTGCCCGTCGGTACTCGTCAAGACAACCTTTGCCGATTTCCAGCGGTAACCACCTGAATGAATGATTCCTCGTATCGCATCAATGCTGACATCGTGACCACGGTCGGCGAGGACGCCTCTCAAGTCCGCTAATTTCCAACTCGTTCGGTTGATGCCAGACTGGCTGGGCGGCTCGTGCAGCAAACCGAAGACTGCCTTGCGAAGGTTCTCATTGTCCTGGAGGCGCGAGCGGGCCTTGCGTGCGAACAACGCGTCGAGACCGCCAGCCTTGTACGCGCTGAGGTACTTGCGGACAGAAGCTCTGCTAATCGCCAGGTGCGTGGCAATCGCGTGCGCGGAAAAACCTGCGTTGTTCGCAAGAACAACCAGCGATTTGTTGCGCTGGCTTTTGGATTCCGGCTCAAGCATTCGGAGAAGGTGAGAGCGTTGCTCCAGGCCAATGTCCCCATCCAGGGTGTCGACACGTTGGTCGACTTGATAGACCCACTTCAGCCACCGTTCTGTCCGTCGCTCCGCCGCAGCGCGATGTGCAGTGGCAACGCCCAATTCACAAGCTCGTAGAATTTCCACATTCGGGGCGCATTGCCCGAATTCGCGATTGAACACGCTACAAAGATATCGTGCGGCGTCACGCTCTGACAGCGAACGCACGACTTTTTGAACGGCATGCCATGGAATTGGAATTGGTCGCTGAACGACGGGTCCGACACCATCGGTCCTTCGATATCCAGGGGGAACTTCGAGCCGCACCATTTTCCGGACCGTGTTCCGGCTAATTTTCTCCGTGGAAGCAACATGTCGTATTGATTCGCCGCCGCGGAGAACGCGGCGCCGCACTCGACTCCACTCCCTGATGTCGGAATACATGGCCCACCTCCGCGCACCAAATCGCACCGTTGCGTCCGTAGGCGGTCGATGAAACGTTTGCCGCCATCCTGCGAGAATACGCCCCTACGGACCTACCAAACGGAAATCGGTCCAGCGTTGTGCCCCCAAGCGCAATCCCTGTACGTATCTGCTCAACTACGTCAATGAAGGACCGCCGCCGTGTACCGACACGGATGATTGCCTTCACGATTTCCCCTGATGCGTTTTTGTCGACGTCATTGTCGACGAAGGGAATATCGGCTCGTCGAGCGCTAAAACGCATGGGGGCAAACCAGTAATTGCCTGAGGCCAACAACCGCAGCACTTGCCTTCACCAGAAATCGTACGTTTCGTAAAACTCGCTGCAGGGGTCCGAAACTCACCCGGGACCCCGCGGGATTCATCCCGCATTAAGCGCATCAAAGCCGCAGCAGTTCATCTTTCATCCACTCGTGGACGGCTCGACTCAGTTCCTGCTGTGACAGGTTCCGAGGAGAGAATGCCGGACCGACAACCACACGAATCTGTCCACCGCCGCTGGGCCAGCCTTTCGCTGGCCAGATTTTGCCCGCGTTGAGAACCACAGGAATAGCAGGCACGCCAGTCGCGCAAGCCAATCGAACGCCTCCCGATGTCATCCTCAAGGGCGCATCATGTGGCACCCGAGTTCCCTCCGGAAAAATGACAACGACATCTCCCTTCGCCAGTCTCTCAGCGCTTTCCTGCGTCACGGCCTGGTGAGCCTGCCGAGCAGAGCCGCGATTCAGACTGACCATGTCGAGGCCACGCAGCACCCATCCGAAAAAGGGAATGCGAAGAAGCTCTTCCTTGAAAACAAAACTGATGCGCCGTGGAAAAAGTGCAAGAAACGCGAGCGTCTCCCAGGTCGATTCGTGACGGCAAAGTAGTATCGCTGGCCCTTCAGGAATATTTTCAAGCCCCTCTATCGAACATGAGACTCCCGGCAGCCAGCGCATCACGAACACCAGTGCTCGACACCATTGTTTTGCTAACCAGTATCGTCCAGCCCTTCCGACGAAAGGAAACAGGAGCAGTATGAGCATCGAATACAGCGTCCCGCTACCGAGAAGGTAGACGATGAACAACCATTTGGTGAAAGTCGAGCGCATCGGGGCCTGATTCAGATTGGTCGGTGGCGAAGCACTTCACCGTTGACAAGTAAGACTACGCCTCGAGCGGTGCGTCCGCTTCCAGACCGAAAGCGGCAACGCCGCGGCTGATACGTTGCACGAAAAGCAGGCCATCAGTTCGAGTACGCCCAAAACCAAGCGCTTATATTTCCCAACACCTTGGGCGGGCATCCCGGTGCTCAAGCACACCGGGAACGCCGCATGTGCTGCAAGTTACATCAAGCATAGCTGCCACACATCAAGCTTCGGAGCTCTCGCGAGAAAAAGCGAACTTCAATCAACCTCCTGTGGACCCGACGCCGCGCAGATGGTTTAGCCGACAACGGGCCCGCCGCCAGCGAATTGCCAGCGCTCGCTTGCATTGAGTACGGCGGATGGGACCACAAGAGCAAATCGCTGTCGCCAATCAGAGTGGCGGAGCTGTTGACGATGCGCCACAATCCCGCGCTGCATTGGGTGTTGGATAGCCTCGCCGCCGCAGCTGAAGCCGGGCGGCTGGACGCAGAGAGATACATCGAGCAGATATTTGCAGGCAGGTGGGATGTGCGCGCGTTTCGCCATGTCTTGTGAGAAGCTTGCGGCGACCGGTGGCTCAGCGACCGTCACCATTACGCTCTTCGGAAGCTCGGTAATGCTGAACTCGACGTGACGACTTACGTCGGAATCGCAGGCATCTTCGACCCAGCAGAATGAGCCACGACTACCTGCTGAATAGGTGCACAATAAGATACGCCAGCTCCGACAATGACTGTATAAGTTGCGCCAAGGTGTCAGCTCCTCAAGTCTGTCTGCGTGAGCGTATCTGCGTCATGGCTGAGTCAGTTTGAGTTTAAGTCTCTCACACCGTGGGCCAGTCATCAATTTCACATGCCGAAAAGTAAGCCGCGGGATGACCCACATGCTCCGCGAGCGGTCACAGGTTACGGCGACAGAGTTTTCTTTTACGCGGTCCCGCAGCTAAGTCCCTTCAGCTAGCGGGACAACATTATCCGTTTAGGCCGCCAACCTGTGCTCATAAAACGGCCGGTCCCTGTCATCAAGAATCGCGTACATTGCCTCCAAATTCTCTGGGTCCGGGTTGAGCCATGCATCTACGTTCTCAGGCTTTATGGGAACAATGCACCGGTCATGTCCTGCTGCAGCTACTTCTGGCGGAGGTTTATCTGTTATGGCGGCGAATGAAAGCAGGTCCGGCCGGCCTGGCGCGCTCCACCGCGACCACAGACAGGCAACATGCATCAGCTCGCCGTTGCTCGGACGAAACTCGAGAACGACATTCTCATCGCGCTCGTGAGTCTCAAGTAACGTGTTTTCGAACTTTGCCTTGCTCACATTTTCGTAGAAAACTTCAACAAGAAGGACGGCATGCGTGCGTCCAAAGCATGGCGCCCAAAAACCCTCGAGACTATCCCTGCGCGCATTGTAAGTTCCGGGGTATTTGACATCGTAGAAGGCGGGCTTACCAGCAATGCGACACTGGTAGCGCATTGGTTTCACGAGGCGCTGGCCGTCTTCCATCACCATGACAGGCGCGTAGTGTCCGGGAAAGATGCGAGAGTCCCGCGGTTGTGGCTGGGTTCGCTGCATGTCCTCGAGTTTGCCCCTGGTCCAGGCGATTTTGTCGTTGGCGATTCGCTGACTTTCCGTTGCTGCTTTGGTTACCTTCGTCTGCAACGTGCGTTCGGCATCGGCCAACCGCTTACGTTGTTTGAACAACTCCTGCTCGAGTTTGGTAGCCTGCGCCGAAGCGTACCTGGCGATGACAGCATTGATTTCGCGCTCTGCGTCATCCTGCGGTTCAGAAAAGGCGTCTTCCATGGCCTTCGGTATCCTGGATTTGCTGATGCCCTCTGCGCGCTCGAAGAACAGTCGGGCGAACTCGTGGATGTCCATGATGGCGCCAAAGGTGCGCACAAATTTTCGGTAGTCTGCTACGACCCGGGCGGAGTAGCACATGAATGCCTCTGTTCGATGCTGTCATGACAAGCACTTGCCGGGCCGCGGCCCTGCAACGCAACGTCTATGCACGACGTTACCGCGTTCATGCGTGACATACCATAATGAGTTCAGACGAGCACTTCCTTCCGCTGACTTGCAGTCGCAACTTCGGTAAGTGACCCGCGCGACAGAGGCGCATGCCGTGACAGCAGAACGGGGGTAGGTTGCAGGGCAATCGCGAGGGCCTCCGTGCACGAACGGCGCCGCCGTTTGATGATGTCGACGTCGCGAATTCGCAGCGAGTTCCGCAGCATTCCGCGAGGCATCTTCGCAGGAGTTCGGGCTGGTGCCGATAATCTCACTGACGCTGCAAACGCTGCATTCAGTGTCCTGAGTGTCCATGATTTCCCCTCCTCTCGGTTAGGAGGCGCGATTCCCGCTCCTCGGTCATTTCATCATAGGCCCCGCCGTGCCAACCGTCGTCGCTGCCCTCGAAGCCGCGCGTTTCGGCTGGTTAAGACCGGATGGAGACTTTTTTGGATGTTGCGCACCCCGCCACCTATCTCGCAGGCGTTCGTTCCTTACGAAGGCCGGCGCTCAATGCTCGTGGAGCGATTGGCCTCGTTCCGAGCGCTGTACAGCCAACTATCGCCACTTTTCCAACGTGATGTAGCCAAGGACGGAGCCGAAACTCTTCGCTCGGGTCGGCACTACCCTTCAAATCTCTACCTGCGCTCCCAGTTCGATGACCCGATTGGGCGGAATCTTGAAGTAATCAGCCGCGTCGCGAGCGTTGCGAGACATCCCGGAATACAAGGCCTCCCGCCATAGCGCCATGCCGGCTTTCGGCGTGGCGAGGACTGTCTGGCGGGCGATAAAGAAGGACGTTTGCATCGGGTCAATCGAGAGTCCAGCATGCCGACCTTTTTGCAAAGCGTGCGGTATGTCGCGCTCATCCGAGAACCCATAGTAGACGTTGACTTGATAGCAGTTGTGTCCAAGCGGGACCACCTTGATGCGTTCCCTTTCCGGAATTCTGGGGATGTCGGTGGCGTACACAGTCAAAAATATCGTTCGTTCATGCAGCACCTGGTTATGCAGCAGGTTATGCAACAGCGCATGGGGTACGCCGTCACCTTCAGCACGGAAGAAGACGGCCGTACCAGGCACGCGTAGCGGTGGATTGATGAATAGAGACTGGAGGAAGTCGTCGAGAGGGATGAGTTGGCGTTGGAGGCTTTGGAATACCAGTTCGCGCCCCCTTCGCCACGTCAGCATGAGCATGACCATCAGCGCACTGATTGTTAGCGTAAACCAGCCGCCGCTAATGATTTTCAAACTCGTGGAAGAGAACAAAGCGACGTCAATCATCAAAAAGAATCCGGTCGCTGCGACCGACAGCAACAGCGGAAATTTCCAGCCGAAACGAACAACGAAGAACGTCAGCAGCGTCGTCGTCAACATCGTAGCGGTCGCAGCAATGCCATAGGCCGAAGCCAAATTGGAAGACGAGCCGAATCCCGCAACGGCCAATATGACAGCCGCGAGCTGTAGCCAATTGACGAGTGGGATGTAGATTTGCCCCTTTTGACTTTCAGAGGTCTGGCGGATGCGCATGCGGGGCAGGAAGCCCAGCGCAATAGCTTGCTGAGTCACTGAAAATGCACCAGAGATTGTCGCCTGCGATGCGATAACGGTCGCCATCGTCGAGAGCACTACGAGCGGATAGACGCTCGAAGGGCCAAGTTGCAGAAAGAAAGGATTCAAAACCGCTGCCGGATTCGATAACAACAACGCGCCTTGCCCGAGGTAATTGAGTGCCAGCGCGGGAGCGACGATAGAGAACCAGGCCAAGCGAACTGTCTTCTTGCCAAAATGGCCCATATCAGCATACAGCGCTTCCGCACCGGTGAGCGCCAGCACAACCGCACCGAGGGCGACGAAGGCGAACCACCCGTTGTGGATGAGAAAGCCGAGGGCGTGGAGCGGATTGAAGGCAATCAGAATGACCGGGTTCTTAGCGATATTAGCAACGCCCATCGCAGCAAGCGTAATGAACCAGACCAGCACAATCGGGCCGAACCATTTTCCGATACCCGCTGTGCCCCTGCGCTGCAACGAGTACAGTGCAACCAGAACGGCCAATGTCACAGGGATAACATACGGCTTAAGAGCAGGCGCGGCCACTTCCAACCCTTCAATGGCCGACAAGACTGAAATGGCTGGCGTAATCACACCGTCGCCGAAAAACAGCCCTGCGCCGACCATGCCAAGTAGCATCACCGGATAGTACCAACGGGATTTCTGAGTGACCGACGATAGCGCTAACGCGGTCATCGCCATAATGCCGCCTTCCCCTCGGTTGTCCGCCCGCAAAACAAGAGTTACGTACTTGAGCGAAATCACGATTATGAGGCCCCACAAAATCAGCGAGACCACCCCCAGCACATTGACAGGAACAGGCGAAAGACCGTGATGTTTCGCGAATACCTCCTTCATTGTGTAAAGCGGACTGGTTCCAATGTCGCCGTACACAATTCCAATGGCAGCCAGCGTCAGCGCAGCAATGCTGCTTTTATTGGAGTCTGTAGTCACGACGCCGCCTCATTGTTGAGCCTCAAAGCATGCAACTGCGGAGCAAACTGCTGCTCCAGCCCACTACAACTTCTGCAACCGTCGCATCGCATCCGACCGCAACCGACCTCCGCTTACGTTCCGGCAGTTCGCCGCGACGGCGCTTCCCACCTTGTGATAGTCATTATAGGCGGGTGCCATTCTTGCCCGCTCCGAATCCGAAGCCGCGAAGTTTGCGCAAGTGTATGCATTCGGGTTGGCAGAACGCTGCATGGAAGTATGCGCACTCTAAAGAAAGACGTTGGCTTGCTGATAACTCATGGCGGTGATGGAGGTCTTGTCGGGAGACCTTTATTGCATTTGTTGTATGTCGCCGGCCAGCGGGTGTGGTCTCAATGTTTCGAGTGGGATGCCCGCCCTGATGGCGGTGACGGCGTTCGCAACGGCAAGCGCGACATTCACCACTTCCTTTTGCATATCGTCGCCTGCATCCAGGGTGGCATGACTCGTTGCATAGGGTTCGTAATAGCCGATAAACCGGTCGAGACGGGATTTGCCTCCCGCTTCAACAAAGCCCATCCAGTCCAGCCAGTCAGTCAGCGCACGGCGAGAACCTTCTGTGCCCGCGACGTCGCCGTGTACGACCAGTCCGTAGGCGCGACCTGCGAGGTGCTTCGGATAGTCCCACCCAGCAAGTTCCAGCTTTTTCGCCTCTTCCGCCTTTTTCCCGTGCGTGCTCGTCGGGCCGGGATTTCCACCATCAGCACATACAAGCCTGTCCATCAGGAGCTTGAGCGGGCTGCTCACCTGATACCAACACACCGGTGTGACGAAAATGACGGCGTAGGCCGACACAAAGCGCTCGTATATCTCGTTCATCCAGTCGTTCACCATCCCGAGCGAGTGATTGGGATAGCAGCTACACGGCCAGTGACAAAGAGGCATAGCCGTTGAGACACAGCCCTTGCAGGGGTGGATGTGTAAATCGCGGTCCGACGTGAGGCGCGACAGGTCCAGCAGGTCCACTTCAATGCTCTTCGACTCGAGCGTCGTCTGGACAAGCTTCGATATACGAAAGCTTTTCGACATCTCGCCCGGATACCAATAGTCGTTGCGAGATGATGCATTGACGATGAGAACGCGACTCGCCGATGACGGGTCGGCCTGTTTGCGCTGCGCAGTTTTGATTCGCTCGCTGGCATCACGCCATTCGACAGATAAATCGTAGTCTGGGCCAGCGAGTCCCGGTCCGGCCTTGGCCGTGATGGGGGACTTCCGTCCTTCCGCATACGCATCCCATGCGATTTCTTCGAGCCGTCCAGGCGACGCGTCTTCGCTACGAAACGCAGGGTCATAAAATCTTGCCATGAATCGCTGCCTGAAGGCCTCGCGTGACATCTTCTCTGTTACCTGACCTTTTCCAACCTCAATCTTATGCTCCGTGACGTTTTTTTGGGTCCTCCCCAGTGTCTGCCGACATCGTATTCTCCCCGGCGCTTGAATATCCGGCGCGTGCTGATTTTGACACTTAGCAATTGCTGGACCAGTCGACAGCCAACCATGCCGACACCTTGAGGCAGGGGGGATGCTGAACCGGTTGCCAGGCTGTCCGAAGGGCAGTGCCGCCAATTTCAATGGATGGGAAAATGAAAGCGCTTGTTTACGAGGGGCCACGCAAAGTCGTCGTGAAGGAAATGCCCGACGCTAAAATTGAGAAGCCGACCGACGTCCTTGTAAAAATCACGACCACCAACATCTGCGGTTCAGACCTGCACATGTACGAAGGTCGCACAAACATGGAGAGCGGGCGTATCCTGGGCCATGAGAATCTCGGCGTTGTCGCCGAGGTCGGAAAAGGCGTCGAGCGCATCAAGGTGGGTGACCGGGTATGCCTTCCCTTCAACATTGGCTGCGGTTTTTGCAAGAATTGCGAGAGGGGACTGACCGGATTCTGTCTGACCGCAAACCCGGGGGTCGCGGGCGCGGCGTACGGGTTTGCGGGCATGGGCCCATATAGCGGAGGGCAGGCTGAATACCTTCGTGTTCCGTTCGGCGACTTTAACTGCCTCGTCCTGCCGCCAGACGCCGAAGAAAAAGAGAGTGACTACGTGATGTTGTCGGATATTTTTCCCACCGGCTATCACGCGACAGTTCTTTCCGGTGTCGAGCCAGGCGACAGTGTAGTCATCTACGGTGCCGGACCGGTTGGACTGATGGCCGCTCTTTCCGCATCAATAAAAGGCGCAAGCAAAGTCATGGTGGTCGATACCCATACGGACCGGCTGGCGCTCGCGGAAAAGCTCGGCGCCATCCCGATTGATGACAGCGATGGCTCGTCGGCTGACCAGGTGATGGAGCTGACCGGCGGCGAAGGCGCAGACCGAGGCTGCGAATGCGTTGGATACCAGTGCAGTTGCAAGGGCCACGAAGTGCCGAACGCGACAATGAACAGCCTTATCAAGGCGGTGCGGCCGACTGGTGGTATCGGCGTCGTCGGCGTTTTTGTCGCAGAGGACCCGAAAGCGGAAGACGCTCTCGCCAGGAAGGGCCAACTCGCGCTCGACTTCGGCCAGCTTTGGATGAAAGGTCAACACATCGCGACCGGCCAGGCGAACGTGAAGGCCTACAACCGGAAGCTGCGCGACCTCATAGCCGCAGGGAAAGCGAAGCCATCTGAAATCATTTCCCACCAGTTACCACTCGAAAAGGCGGCGGAGGGAGTATGTTCACCGCGCGCGAACGCGAATTGGCACAGCGGTTTGTGGGTGGAAGCGTGTACCAGGCCTTCTTGAGTGCATTCAACTATCATCGCTGGCACGCGCCGGTAAGCGGCGGGATAGCAAAGGCGTACCACGTCGATGGAAGCTACTATTCCGAGGCTGAGTCGGAGGGTATCGACCCGGGCGGGCTCAACGACTCACAGGGTTACACGACTGCGGTTGCAGCGCGCGCCGTTATCGTCATCGACAGCGACGACCCGGAGATTGGCCTCGTCGGCTCCATATTTGTCGGCATGGCCGATGTGTCGTCATGCGTCGTCGAGGCTCTTCCTGGTCAGCAGGTCGCGAAAGGCGATGAACTGGGATACTTCCAGTACGGAGGCTCAACATACTGCCTGGTGTTCCAGCCTGATGTAGTGCAAAGCTTCGCGGCTGGTCCGCCATTCGATGACGAGGCGCCGCCTATCAAGGTCAGCGCGCACGTTGCAACCGCGCGCTAGAGGTCGATGTTGAAAAGGCTCGCGGGGACGTTGTGACAGGCCGCGAGCCACGGCATCCAGTGTGCAGACAGCACGCACGGAGAGCGAGGATTGGACTGGACGGCCGTCGAAAAAACGCGCGTTGAAATGATGACCACCGTCCCTTATCCGTCAATTGCCGCCTGAGCCTGGAGCCGGGGCCGATGCCGACATGGCGGCGTTTGACTTTTTATGCATCTTCTTGTGCGACGTGGTGCCGGACGGTGCCATGGTGTTCGCCCCTGACGCGCCTGACACTGTCTCGGTCGAGCCACCTCCGCTTGGCTTGCTCATGCCCGTGCCACCTTGCCCGCCGGCAGCGCCACCGCCACCCGCGCCCTGTGCGTATACAGCCCCTGAAATACCGATAAACAATGCTGAAATCAAAATTCCTTTTGTCGAGCTTCGCATGGTCGTCTCCTCAAGCGCAGAGCGGTCGTTAGCACCGGAAGGTGTGAGCCCGCGTACGGCGCGCCGCAATTCCCATGCCGCAAATCCGGCCACCGTGCTCTGCCTCCGGACGGCCCCGAATCAGCCAACCAGCCGACGATAAGCACTGAGGTGCCTGACGAGTCCTTGTTTGTCGCCGCGAATCTCGCTCAGCCGGGCCAGGTTGAAATGAGCGTCGGCATGTGTCGGGTCAAGTTCTATGCATCGCTGATAGGCTGTTGCCGCCGCGTCATAGCGTTTCAGCTCTTCGAGAACGACGGCGCGGTTGAAGTGCAGTAACGCGTCATCGGTGAAGTGCTCCAACGCTGCGTCAAAAATGGACAACGCCTCATCGCAACGCGTTTCCGCCTCGCATAGCAATACGCCCAGATTGGTATATGCGTCGTAGTGCGGTGATGGTGCAAGCTCAAGCACTTTCCGGTAGGCCTGCTCCGCACCGACCGCATCTGTTTCGGTAAGTTGCTCGGCAAGTGCGAACCATTCTTCTGCCTGCTCTTCCCGGCTCGCCAGGTTTCGCGGTGCCGCGTCCAGAAACGCGACATCACCTCGGATAGGTGCAACCTCGAAATCGAGCAGGTGCTGGCCCGAGGCCGCGTCCCATTGGGACTGTCCTGACCTGACAGCCACCGATTCACCGACCGATGTGATTCGGATTCCAGACAGCGGAAGTTCGTCAGGGAGTTCGGCTTTCAGCTTGGCAAGCGCCTTCAGAATCTTTCGTGATGACACCTTCGCCGATTGCAGTTGGAATGCGGTGCGAAGGAGCACGACATCCTGAAACGAGAACCGGAGTTCGTTCCGGCGGCCGCGCGCGGGATGGACAAAGCCCGCGTCAATCAATCCGGATAGAACTCGGCGCGAAACGCCCAGTAGGGACTGAAGGCTTCGCAACGAATAGTCCTGTGACAGATTTCGTCTGTTCACTTGCGAGCTCGAACCTTTGCCGGCGGCGCCTCTTTCACGTCGACTCTCGGAGCGGCTCGTTTGACAGGCCGCCGAGGTTTGGCTGAGAGCGCTTCAACTTCCTCTGGCGAAGCCTTTTTCGGTGCAGCCGTCTTTACAGCCGTTTTCGCCGGAGCGGCTCTTTTCGTCTTGTTGGCGCTTAGGCTTGCTCGCAGCGCCTCCATCAGGTCTATCACCTGGCCACCGGACTCCTCTGCTGGCGTCTCCGGAGACACAATCTGTTTGCCTGCAATTTTCCGTTCGATGGCTTCGAGAATCCGCTTCTTTTCTTCGTCTTCGTACGCGGTCGGGTCATATGCGTCTTCCGATACCTGGTCGATGATTTGAAGTGCTAGCTTCAGCTCCGTATCACTAACAGTGACTTGCTCAATGTGCAAATCGCTCAGCGCGCGCACTTCATCGGCAAACAACAATTGCTGAAAGACCATACCATCTTCCGCCGGCCGTATCTGAACGATTCGAGTCTTTCCCTTGTACGACCATTTCGCCAGCGCACAGCGTTCGCTTTCTCGCATAGCTTGTTGCAGCAGGCTATAGGGCTTGCCGCCGCGTTTGTCCGGAGCGATGAAGTACGCCTTGTCGTGGTACAGCGGGTCGACCGATTTTTCCGGGACGAAGGAGACAATCTCCACCACGTGGCTCGCACCTTCCTCCAGCGCCTTCAGTTCGTCGGGAGTGAAGACGACGAACTGGCCCTTTTCGAATTCGTAGCCCTTCTTCATGTCGGCGCGGGCGACAACGGCACCGGTAGCCTCGGATATGTACTGCTGCTTGACCCGGCCGCCTTCCGGCGTCAGGAGATTGAAGCCAACGCCGGCAGCGCTGTCCGTAGCCGAATATAGCTTCACCGGTATGGACACCAGACCGAAGGAAAGCGTCAGCGATGCGATGGAACGCGCTGCCATGAGATTCTCCTGAGACCGGCCGGCGGCAATCCGCAGGCGTGCTTAGACACCATCCGTTTCCGGGGACCACCCCTGCGCAACACAGCATGGGATGCGCCTATCTCTGCTACTACCCATGCACATAGCTTCGAGCCCTCAGACCGTTTGCAGCCCGACAGACGTCCTACCGCAGACGCTTGACGGCTGACGCCAGTGATTGGCGCGTTGACCAATATGCCTCCCACGGGTCACCCGTCTGAAAGCTAAGATACTCTCTCGCTGTTTGCACCGTCCAGTGCGCGCCGCTTTTCAGGTCGGGCAGTTGCTCCCAAGACACTGGCATCGAGACACCCATTGCCGGGCGGGCCCGCGCAGAAAATGCCGTGGCAGTCGTCTGCGCCTTGCCGTTGCGCAGGAAATCAACATAGATTTTGCCAATTCTGTTGGAGGCGCCCGACGTTGCCGAAAATCGGTCGGGGATGGTCTTCGCCAGATGCCGGACGAACGCCTGCGAAAACGCCTTCACCGATTTGTAGTCCAGCCGGGGCGTCAGCGGCACGACAACATGCAGGCCCTTGCCTCCACTTGTCTTCAGCCAAGCCTTCAGCTCCAGTTCAGTCAGCAACGCATGCACAAGCACTGCCGCCTCCTGAATCTGTCTCCACTTGACGCCTTCGCCCGGGTCGAGGTCAAAGATGACCCGGTCGGGTTTGTCGATTCGCAGGACCGTGGAATTCCAGGTGTGAAACTCGACGACATTCATCTGGGCCGCCGACATCAATGCATCAGCGGTATCGACAGTCAGTAGCGGCGGATGATTCAGCCACAAATTGCGGTCATGGGCCTTCAGGCCCGGCATGGCAGTCTTCTCAGCGTGCTTCTGGAAAAACAGCTGACCAGAGATGCCAGTGGGCGCGCGGACCATGGCCAGCGGCCGTTCCTTCAGGTGCGGAAGCATCCATTGGGCAACAGTTTCGTAATACCGCATCAAATCCAGCTTAGTAACGCCGCTTGTCGGGTCGACGATACGCTCAGGGTGCGTGACCTTCACCTGAGGGCCGGGGGTTGGCGTCAGAGTCTCACCGGCCTCCCGGACGACGCGTCGCGCTGGCTTGTCGACGCGCAACCCTTTGAACGACGCCTGCCGCACAACACCGTCCGCAGTCCATTCGGCGAACTCGACCTCGGCAACAAGCTCTGGGCGAACCCAGCGCTCGGCGCCGGCGGCACGCCTGGACCAACGGCTCGGCTTTGAGACGGCCACGTCAAATGGCGTTGCATCGAGTTCGAGCGGTGTCAGGCGAAGCCACAGCTCCCGGCCTGTCCGGGCGTTCCAGCCGGTGCCAACGCTGCCGGCGTCATGGAGCTGGTCGCCGACGTAATATCCGAGCAGAAGGCTGCCGACTTCACCGTCTTTGCCTCCTCGAGCGGTGAAGCCGCAGACAACCAGTTCCTGTCGCAGCCGGCATTTCGCCTTAAGCCATGTCTGGGTCCTTGCCGACTCGTATCTCGAGTCGCGACCTTTCAACATCAGGCCTTCGAGGCCAAGACCAGCCGCCGCTTCGAATATGTTCGCCACCGGAGCGTCGAAGTCCTGACTGAACCGGATGCGCTCGCCTGCGTCTTTGAGCATTTTTGAAAGCAGCGCGCGCCGCGCCCACAGCGGGACCTCCCTGAGGTCCATCCCATCGAAGTACGGGAGGTCGAACAGAAAATAGATTATTTCCTGGTTCCTCGCGCCATCTATAGCGTCCTGGAGAGCGCCGAAATCTGGCAGCCCGTTGCTCAGCACGACAATTTCGCCGTCAAGCCAGCCACTGGAGAGTGGCAGGTTTGCCACATCTGCAGCCAGACTTGGGAGCTTCTTCGTCCAGTCGTGTCCGCCGCTCGTGAACAGCCTCACGCGCCCCTTGTCGACGCGGGCGAGCATTCTGTAACCATCGAGTTTCGATTCGATTATCCAGTCGCCACCCGTCGGTAGCGACGAAGCCAGCGTCGCGCGCTGCGGTTCGAGTTTGGCGGGGAGCGGCGCGCTCGTGGCGGCAGACAGGTCTAGTTCCAGGTTGCTCCTGCGCGCCGGTCGCACGACTTTAGGCTCCCGCTCTTCGAGCAGCCCCAGCGGCTTCTTGGTGACGCTGTCTGGAAGCGCCTTGATGACATCGTATTTCGCCAGCGGTTGTGCCCATGCATCGCGTTTCTTGAAGAGCATCCACTGGTCCTGTTTGTCGTCTGGCTTGGATATGCGGACCAGTTCCCACAAGCCCGCGAGTTTCTCGCCATGGAGCTCAAACATCAGCTTGCCGGCAACCAATGCTTTTCTGGGGTCACCGACTGGCTCCCACGTCCCGCGGTCCCAGACTATTACGGTGCCAGCGCCGTACTGCTTAGGTGGAATCGTTCCTTCGAATGTCGCGTACTCCACCGGATGGTCCTCCACGTGGATGGCTATCCGTTTTTCCTTTGGGTCGTAACAGAGCCCCTTGGGTAAAGCCCACGAAACCAGCACGCCATCCAGCTCAAGCCGGAAATCGTAGTGAAGGCGACTCGCCCAGTGCTTCTGAACGACGAAATCACGGCCCGCCGACCTGCGTGTGGCGGGGGGCGATGGTGCAGGTTCGGGCGTAGCTCCGAAATCCCGCATTTTCTGGTAGCGGCTGAGAGGTGAAGACGCCGCCGTGCGAGTCGTGACCATGGCTGCAGTCGAAGAACGCCCAAATCAAGGTAGATTTCCGCGCGGGTTAACCGCCGGAGGCACAGGCTTTAGTGGCAGCGCCGTGGAGCCGGCCAGACTTCCGTCCGCCCATCGCTCGAACGCCAAAGGTTATAGGCGCACCGTCAAAGTATCGCTCTGCGACGCGCCGACGTTAGAACCTGTTTTAGCTCCGCCCTTCGGTGCCCTTCAGTTCACCATGCTTGTGTGAATGCGTCGCTGCGTACTTCAGTTCGAAATGCGCACCTTTGCCGCTACGTGTTGGCGGAAAGTGTTCGCCTTCGACGCAGGTGACCTCGAAGGTGTCTTTCCCATCATCATGCACGACCGAATAGATACCCGAAACTTTTACTATTTCGCCCGGCATGTATGAACTGTCGCCCGCCATTGTCCTTCCCCTTTAAATGGTTGAGAACAACGACTAAGCAAGCGACGTTCCGAGCCGGCCGAGCGTGGAATAGCCGCTCGGATTACCTGTGGACGCTGGGGAGGAATGCTTAACTTCGAGCCGCCCGAGAATGACGGAAGGTGCGCGCTGCATTGCGCTCCAAGATTGGACTCATTGCTATCAGCAAGCCAATCTTGCACGGTCGGCAGGTGCTCGACGACGGCCGGTGACCAGGGCGGCTCGATTGTGAACGTGACGATTTGGATTCCGTAGCCTCGCGTACAAAGGCATCCGTTCCATGGGAGGCATGGCTGTTGCGTAAGCCAAGAAAATGTTTAAGCTTGCCGAGCCATGTCGACTGTTCTACTCGTTGATGATGACGCCGATAACCTGTGGGCGCTCCAACTGGCACTCGAAAGCGGGGGCCATCACGTGCTAATTGCGCAAAACGGGGCGCAAGCGCTGCGGACTGTCCTGCACCCAATGCCCGCGCTAATCGTTACTGACTGGCAAATGCCTGAGATGGACGGGGCGGAGCTGTGCAGACGAGTCAGATGCCAACCTGCGTTCGCGCATTTGCCAATTGTGATGCTCTCTGCTACGGCCGAGCCGGGCTCCGCCCCAGGCTGCTGGTCAGCTTTTTTTCAAAAGCCGGCCGACCTCCAGAAGCTCTTGCAGACTGTCAACGCGTTTGTAGCAGCGCGACTGACAACCAGCATCACGTCGCCAGCTTTTGCGGGTCGACCGCCTGCTCGCTGGCAACCTGTCAATGAGCGCTGCTGGCCGTAGAACGTTCGCCCGTAGCAATCCAACACTACTCGATGAACGCGCGTCCGAGTGAGGTGAGCGACTTCTACGGTCATCTCCGCAGGGTCCGCGCAAAATAGGTCAAGTTTCGGGCCTGGAGCAAAGTATCGCGACCGTCCGTGTATCCTTGACTAAGCCAGTCGTCATCTGACGATTGCAAATCACTATACCGCTGTGGTCTCGCAGTTTCGTTTCAACGTCAGAAGCTGCTCTGGACTTCATGGAAAGCAATACCGCGTACCCCAACAAAGACGAACTCGCCGGCCGGGGAGCAAGGCAGCCGGACTATGCCCTGGAAAACAGTGCGCTAGTTAGGCTCGCCAAGGCCCAGACAGGGCCGAGGGCCACTCTGCTGCAAGAAATCGCGGCGACGGCACAGTCGATTTGTGGTGCAGGCAGCGCAGGTATCAGCCTAGTTGAGGGGGCTGGCGATAGTCGGCATTTCCGGTGGTTGGCGGTCGCAGGCCTCTGCGCTGACCTGCAGGGTAAGGCGACGGCATGGAACGAGTGCCCTTGCGGGGTAGCGCTAAGGCAGGAGCGCCCCAATTGTTTGTCCGACCACAGGACCAATTCGCTTGCCTCCAGATTCCCGGCGTCAAAGTTACTGAAGGTGTCGTCGTCCCCATACCTGGCGGTGAAGCTCAGTTGGGCGCGATATGGGTGGTGTCCCACTCCGATGAACGTCAGTTCGACCGCGAGGATGTCCGGCTGCTCTCGAATCTTGCTGTGTTCGCCGGGACAGCGCTAACTATCGTTGACGCGCGCGACAGCGGCATTGAGGGTGACCGGCGACATAGTGAATTCATCGCCATGCTTGGACACGAACTGCGCAATCCGATGGCTCCAATTGACAGTGCTATTGGCGCGGCCAAACGTTTGTGTGCCGACAACGCGAAGGCGGTAGAGATATTAACCGTTGCCCAAAGGCAGGTAAGGCATCTGCGAACGCTGGTCGATGACCTGCTTGACGCTGCGCGATTAAAGCACGGCAAACTTACCATCAAACACAGCGACACGTCCCTTAACGAGATTGCGTTTGACGCGTTAGCGGCGGTCAGGCATCACTTCGACTCACGTCGGCATACATTGAAGGTTAGCGGGCTTGATGCGCCTGTTCCTGTTCGAGCGGACCACGTTCGTTTGAGTCAAGTCCTGGGCAATATTCTGTCGAACGCTGCGAAGTACACGCCGGTCGGCGGAACCATCGAGATGACCGTCAGTGTCCACCCGGATGAAGGCAGCCTGGACCCGGCCGGCCAGGTAGTCATCACGGTCCAGGACAACGGCATTGGCATAGACAGCTCGGTGCAACCACTCGTTTTCGAACTGTTTGCCCAATCCGCTCAGGCCCACGCAAGAGCCGAAGGGGGACTTGGGATTGGCCTCGCTGTCGCCAAGCGCATGGTCGAGTTGCATGACGGGACAATATCGCTCGAAAGCATTGGAGCAGGCGCGGGAACCGCGGTAACCCTACGTCTGCCAATACTCCGCGCCCCGTCGGCGCCGGACCAACCTAAAGAGACTGCCGAGGCTTTGGGTCTCAGTCCCGTGCGCCTGCTTCTAGTGGATGACAACCGGGACGCCTTGATGTCCCTCGGCATCCTGCTAGAGCTCGAAGGGCACGACGTCACCACTGCGAGCAACGGGCGCGACGCCATTCGCCTTATGGCGGAAGTTCGCCCGGAGGTGGCAATTGTCGATGTCGGGATGCCAGACGTTGACGGTTTCGACGTCGCACGCGCCGTTCGAGCTGACGGGACCCTCTCTGACATCACGCTCGTCGCGTTGACCGGATACGCGGCTGAGTCCGATAAGTCGCGTGCGCTTGCTGCAGGCTTCGACTACCACCTGACGAAGCCTCTTTCGCTAGAAAAGCTTCAATACATTCTTGCCAACCGGACAGAGGGCAAGCTAGGAGGATTGGTTTGGCCGTATGGACGCACGGGGCTGTGATTGTCTGCAGAATGGCTGCGCTTCTCGTCGACGCCCATTGCGCGGTGAGTCAATCCGCGAAACTTGCGTTGTTGTACTTTAGGGGGCGCAACTGCCCCGCAAAGCCTCGCCAGAAATTGCGGCGTTCATGGCAAAGCTTCGCTCTGCTTTCGGCGACCAGACCATTGACGATGCTGTCAGGCGCGGCAAGCTAGAGAGACTAGGTTTCACGCCCGCGAAAATGGTCGAACTGTTGGCACCGCGAGCCGGCGGACGAGAATGTGTGGCGCGTCGACGCAACGTCCAAGCTGACCTAGGTCAGGCACCTCCCAGCAAGCATCTTTCTGGAGACTGACATGTCCATCACTGCTGTTTTCCTGAACAAAGATGGCGACCAGTTCAGCGCGCAACTAAAACGTCTTGAGGACAACGCCGAGAGCAATCCTCTCGCAGAGGGCGAAGTTCTGGTACGCATATAGCACTCCGGCATCAACTATAAAGACGGGCTGGCGATTGCCAACCGCAGTCCTGTCGTGCGCGCGTGGCCGATGGTCGCCGGCGTTGACGGCGTCGGCACTCTTGAGTACTCGTCCAGCGAAGGCCACCGTGTGGTCGTCACTGGGTGGGGCCTCGGGGAGACACATTGGGGCTGCCTTGCCCAGCGCGCCAGTGTGTTACCAACCTCGAACGGGCAGGTGATGAGGCGCGCAAGGTTGCGAAACGGCTTCGGCGAATTCATGAGAGCGGCGAGACAGGGACCATCAATACGACGGAGTTAAGAAAGTCCGGCGAGCTGGCCTTGATGATTCTGCGCAGGGCTCTCGATGCGTTCGCGCGGATGGGTGCCGTGGCGGCCGGGCAGATTGTCCGCGACGACGAAGCAGTCGACAACTCGTTCCATGCGTTCGGACGCAGGCTCGTCATGCAGATGACAGAAGCTCCCCCGACAATTCCGGTTGGCCTGGAATACATGTTCATCGCGAAGGCCATTGAGCGTATCGGGGACCACGCTACCAATATCGCTGAGTTCGTTGTTTATGTGGTCAAGGGCCGCGATGTACGCCATGTATCCCTTGACCGGCTCGACAAGGAAGTCTTGGCCAACTGAAACCGAACGCGAACGTCCAACTTCCGCGAAGCATTCCGCATGCTACCGATGCGCGTAGAGCGGTAGGAATGGGTCTTTGGCACGCGGCGCGCCGGCGCTGGACGGGCGGTCAGTTCCAACAGCGATAGGCGATGGGCACGGTGGAATGTCCGGGCGTGCGGCCGGCAATGCCAGCATCTTCGAAAAGTCGGCGGCAGCACGCACGCGGGCAGTGAGATTCAGCGAGCCGTTCAATCCAAGCACCTTATCGACAGTTTTCAATATCGACGTGTGGTCATATTGCGTATGGTCGATAGTCCCCGCCGGAACATACGGTGAGATAACGAGAGCCGGGACACGCACACCGAGGCGGTCGAAAGGAAAGTTGTGCCGTCTTGAGCTTCGGATTCTCGCTGGCGCCCGGCGGCACGCATGGGGGAGGACGCACGTGGTCGAAAAAGCCGCCGTGCTCGTCAAACACGACGACGAACATGCTGCTGGGCCACAGGCTGGAGCCACTGATAGCATCGTATAGCGTTTTAACGAGTGCTTCGCCCTTGCGTACGTCGCCTGCAGGATGCATCGAGTCACCGTTGCGGAAATCATTTTTCGCGTCGTACGTGGGCTCTATGAACACGAACTTCGAACTCAGAGAGCCAGCGGCGAGTTGGGACAACAGCATCCCCATTCCGACAAAACGGTCTAGATGTCTCTGCATGCCAGCGATGGCACGCGTCTGGGCAACGTCGCCCTGCACAATGAGCCAGTCTGTCGGGGCGAGTTTGGAGAATATCGTGCCGTTCGGGAACTTGAATATTGGGGCATTCAGAAAGATGGCCTCGAGCACCTCAGCGTCACTAGGCGAGTGGTCAAGTCCATCGGACGTGCCGGCGACTGCAAAAAAACGGTTTGGCCAGGTTGGACCGGGTACTGACGCGAACCAGCTGTCACATACGCCGAACTGCCTGGCGAGGAAGTTAAGTACCGGCAACTGGTCGGGAGTGAACGCGCTGAACGCATCCGCGACGACGTCAGCGTGGTCCTCGTATGTCGCGGCGAACCCGGTGGTCGACGGGTCTACAGCCAGGGGTGGGTAGCCTGTTGAGCCAGGACAAGCGAATCGCTTCTAACCATATCCGCGCTTGCGGAGGGCAAGCCGCACAACTGGACGCAGGTATCGGTAAATTCATGGCCCGGGTCAAAGCCGAGCGCATACGGCGAGCCTCTGCCCAACTGATAGCGCGTACCGGTCCGGCCAAAGTTGACAATCGGTTGCGCCGGCAAACCGTTGGCCGTCGTGGCGCCACCGCCCGGTAGATGGCCAGCAAAAGCCGACAGGCCGAAGATACTGTCGTACGAGCGATTCTCAAGCATGAGGACGAAAACGTGCTCTGTTGCCATTGCTCCCTCCCGTTTTTTGTTGGGCCAGTCTCAGCACCGTACGCCCATGAGCGGGCTCAGGGCGCCCCTGCGCGTCCAGCCATTCAGTTACATCAAGCGCTGCGGCCATATCGCGTAGCAACCGAATGCAATGCGCGCAGGCGCAAGGTTCGCCTCAGGCAGCGTTGGTTGGAAGTCATCGGCAGGACGGGCAAGCGGGTCGGTCAAGCCAAGGGTTAAAAACGCTTCTACGTCTTTATGATGCCTGCCTTGGAAGGGTGACCTTTTCGGCGTGAAAAAGCCGGCGCAAGTATCTGTGGGAGCCCGCTGCTGCGAACTCCGGCGGCGGCTCGTCGGTTATGGCCGCAAAAGACAGCAAATCTGGCTTATCGGGTGCGCTCGAACTTGACCACAGACAGGCGACCAACATTAACATCGTTGCAAGTCGGACATGGACACCTCGCACTGCTAGACGGTGAACGGTACACGTAACGATTCGCTCGCGGCATCACTGGCTTGGCGCACGCGTTGCTCTCATTCGCAGTCATCGCCCATGCTCGACTACTTTGCGCTCCAGCTCGGGCTTCGCACGCTCTGGTCGGATATGACGTCGTCACCTTCCAGCACGCGCGAGACATGCGCACGGTCGTTATCGTCGAGTATCTGCGTCCACTGCGCGGCGAGCGCCTCATCCAGCGTCTCGAGCACGGTGACCGCCACCCCATTCTCGCTGGTGCGCGACGCCAGCGTAAAGCTCGCGTTGCTGGGTCGGTCTACCAGGCCTTCGTCCTCGGCGAGGACCTCCAGAGTGTACCGCCTCGTCATGGTGTGGGCCCCTTACTGGAGATATAGCCCGGCAGCCCCTTCGCCTCAGGCAACCGGCAGGCCGCGCAAGCGTCCGCTAGCATGAGTGCAAAGCCATCGACGGTCGAGCGGCGCACGGCAACCCGCTTCCTGAGAAATTCCGCCCAAGCGAACTTCGCGTTGGATTCGCCAGGATTTTCGAAGACGCCCGCTGTGCGTACGAAAGCAGCCAGGCTCTGGAAAACGTCGTCAGGTATCGTCTCAATAGATTGAGGCAGGTCAGACACCGGAAACTTCCGTCCCTGCTCATCGAAGGGATGCAACCAGCCCCGCTCCGACATGGTCTTCACAAATTGCTCGTCAGTGAGCCCGCTGAAGTCTTCCCTGATGCGCACGGGCGCTTCCGGCAAGCCCATGTCAAACCATGCACGCGCCCAATGATGATGGTCGACTACATGAAGCGTCCCTGATGGCCCAAGGACTGCCGCGATGGCCTGCTCTTCAGCGAACGAGCGCCTTTTCTCAGGTTTGAGTTCGCGGTAGCTCGCCTTCTTGGCTTGTACCTGGACATAGCCAATTGCGCCCTGCGTCGGTCGCAGCACGCCCCACTGGACCCAGCGCTGCGGTAAATTGCCCCCAGTTGTCACCCCGCCTATCGACTGCGATTTGTCTTTCATGTGTGCCTCCGCGGACCGATGACGCATGGACGGTGCCTTCCCGAAATCTCGCAGCAAGCCTCGAGCCCGAGCGGTGGCGAAACCATGTCAGTAAAGGTAGTACGGTCCTTGCAGCAGCGGAAATACCCGCAACAAGGAAGCGACCGTAATCATGGACAGTCCAAATCCTACGTTCGACCGCGAAGCGCTGGCAGAAGCAAACTTCGAGACCTAGGCAAATCCACTGGTCGCCGAAGCCGTCGAACATCCTGCTGCTCAGGACGGTGCGGTCAGTTTTTGAGCTTCCGTGCCGTGCAACTGGCCACGCTTGTGCGAATGCCGCGTATTTCAGTTCGAAGTGCGCGCCGTTGCCACTGCGCGTTGGGGAAAAGCGTTCGCCTCGACCCCTGTGACTTCGAAAGTGTCCTTCCCGTCAACATGTGCGACGAGTAGATGCGGGACACTTTCACCATTTCGCCCGGCCTGTATAAATTGTCGCCCGCCATCGTCGTTACTTTTGAAATGTTGAGAACAGCCATGTGAAGGTGAAGTGGTTCGGGACCGGGCTTTCCTTGCTGAGAAGGGACTCGTGGGCCGAGCCGTTGCCGGACGCCGCACAAGAAGACAGTCCAGTCGGGGTCGCGCCGCCGCCGGAGCGGAATGCGCCCGGCGAGGGAAAGGGTTGGCCCTAGCCCCAACCCACGACGACGGTCTGACCTTCGAGTCGTGGCATTCATCGGGATTCAAGGTCCCCAACGCGCCCCGGCCCGGCCTCGGCGACAGCATCGTCAGCGTCGAAGTCTGTCTAATTAGCAGGCGGTGCCGGTCGAGCAGGCGACATGATGGCAGAAACGCGCCGTTTCAATCTGCTACCTCGCGCTATCGGTACCGGTAACCAGAGGCACAGTGAGGCACGCATTCATCGCCCGCACCGGCGGCCCAGTTCGGGGTTTGGGCGTCCAGACGAGCGGTTGATGCTGGGTCAATGGATTGACCCAGCGCAACGAAGCATGCGGCTAATGGTGACGCGTCGGATGGTCCTTCGACGCTTCCTTGGCGTCACCGGCGTCTTTCCTGGCTTGTCCCGCGCCTTGCTGGACATCGCCTTTCAGTTCGCCATGGTCGATTCGCCTCAGGCGCTTTCGGGCTTGACAATGGGTGTCCGTTCGCTCGGCGCCACTTCCGGAGCGTCGACAAATTCATCGGAGTCGTTCGCTCTGTCAGCTTGC
Source organism: Paraburkholderia kirstenboschensis (assembly GCF_032806925.1). NCBI lineage: Bacteria > Pseudomonadati > Pseudomonadota > Betaproteobacteria > Burkholderiales > Burkholderiaceae > Paraburkholderia > Paraburkholderia kirstenboschensis. Next base: position 1,278,841 of record NZ_CP136512.1, read on the forward strand.
GTGGGACTGCCATCCGGGCAGAGTTGCTGCCGCGCCTGTTCCCAAAATTCATCTGCGCGACCGTCGGGGCATCCAGCCTCCTCCCACAATCGGTAGGCTAGCGAACGAAGTTCCTCTTCGGTCATTTGCGTATCCATGTCCATCCTCGCAAGCTTTTTCAGGGGGATTCAGCAGACTCGTCAACACTACGGGACATAGGCCGTCCGCGCAAGGACCGGACCTTCCCTCAGCGACCGTTGAAGATGACACATACCCAGCATGGGTTGCGCGGCACGAAGGGGGCAACACCATCCGTTCGCGCGGCAGTTGCTTGCTTCAACGGGAGCGAACCATCCACGGGAGCGGTCCCACCGCGGACAACCGGCACAGCAACCGCCGAAGTGCAATCCCGCCGACCAGGACAGCAGCAGCGATGGCGTGCGGGCCGCGCCCGTTCCGCTCAAACATATCTCCGCTTGTCGATTACCTCAAGCACAGGCGCACCCGAATGACGGTGAGCGCGGAACGCGGCTTGCGTCTATGTTGGACACATACCTTCAGGAGGTCCACCATGGCAAACCAGCTGACAGAGCAGCGCGTTCCGGACGACAAATCCGAAAAAACCGTCGACGACGCCGTCGAAGACACGTTTCCGGCAAGTGACCCGCGGTCGACCGGTGGCGTGACTAGAATCGGGTCGGACGAAGCTACTCACCAGACGGCTGGTGAGCAGAGCGACGTTCCCGGCACCGAGCCGGACGAGGACATTCCGGACGAAGAAACGCCTGCCGAACCTTCTCCTGGCGACGTACCGCCGGACGAGGCAGCGCCTCAAGGCGATGCACTTAAATGAAAGCACTGATGGCCCTACCGACTCGAGGCAAGCTCTTTCCGGCAACGGCTGCGGTGCCTCCGTACAGACGCACGGCGGTTATTTTCTGCGCGCCGCGCTCAAGGGGTATTTCTGGCGGAGTCGTGTTGCTCCGACGGCCTCGTAGCTCGCCCACGAGGCGAAGACCGCCCCGGCCGGGCAGCACGGCCAGGCGAAGGGCTATCCGAAATTGAATCAAATACCGGCCTACGCGAGACTTTTTCGATGCTGCAAGCCGTACAGTGTTTCAAAGCGGTCTCGCGCTGGCAGTCGGTCCACTAACACCCTGTCGCAGGGAGTGTCCTCTCATGGAAATCGCACTGTCCGGGTTTCCGATGTTCGCAGCCAGGCTGGCGAACGATGCCGCTGCCGTCTCCATGTCGTACTTCCGGCGCCATCCCGATACCGGGACCAAGCCTGACCGCAGCCCTGTAACCATCGCAGACACGTCGATAGAAGCACAAATGCCTGCAACGATTCGCGCAACGTCTCCGCACCACGGCATCCTCGGCGAGGAATACGGCGAGCTTCAGTTGCAGTCGGAATACGTGTGGGTAGTCGACCCCATCGACGGCACAGCAAGCTTTATCATCGGCCTGCCGTTGTGGGGCACCCTGATTGCGTTGCTTCACGAGGGTGAACCGGTGCTGGGCCTGCTGGACGTGCCAGCCTTGAATGAGCGATGGACTGCCACACCCGCCAGCTGCCGGGCACATGACGGAATGACATGCCGTACCCCGCAGTGCGCGAGCCTAGCGGATGCGACCGTATGTGCGACGTCGCCCGACATGTTCGCCGGCGAAGAGCGGGCAGTATTTGATGCACTGACCTGCCGCGCGAAAGCGCGCCGGTTCGGCGGTGACTGCTACAACTACGCCATGCTTGCGTCGGGTTACCTTGATGCGGTTGTGGAAGCCGGACTGGAACCGTACGACTAAGCGTCTCGGGTTCAAGGACTTGCGCGTCAGGTTGGCGGCCGCCGGGAATGGTCGCGAAAAGTCGGCCAGTCATCAGCAGTTGTCGGGGCGGAACACAGACTGGGAAACGGTGCCCGTTCCTCGATTCGTCAGCGGGTGGCTCTGGCTCGTAGGTAATTTCGATGGGTTGCCGGTGATTCTGCCGGAAGGTACCGTGGTGTTTGCCGCTCTGTCCGGCGATGGTGAGTACCCACTCCACTGTCATGCGATGTGATGCGACCGCGTTCCGGCTTCGCGAGGTACCCGGATGACGGATGGTCTGACAACCGAATGAGGACTAAAACCGCAGGAGACGACGGTCCGGTCGTCTATGTCGTCGATGACGACAAGGGAATCCGGCAGGCTCTCGACATGCTTCTGCGCTCTGTAGGCTTGCGCGTCGAAACTTTCGAGTCCCCGGACGAATTTCTCCGGTCTCCTCGCTGCGCCGGGCCAAGCTGCCTCATCCTCGACGTGCGGCTCCGCGGAAAAAGCGGCATGGCTTTTACCAGGAACTCGTCAGTAGCGGCATGCGTATCCCTGTCGTCTTCATGACCGGTCATGGAGACATCGAGATGGGGGTGAAGGCAATGAAGGCCGGCGCGCTGGACTTCCTTGCCAAACCGTTCAAGGACCAGGACATGCTCGACGCGGTTGCTCATGCCTGGCGCAGGACAGTGAGCGGCTCACGGCAGAAACTGCATTAGCCGGTCTCCGCGCTTCGTACCACTCCCTTTCGCCGCGCGAGAAGGAGGTGATGCCCTTCGTGCTATCCGGTCTGTTGAACAAGCAGATTGCCTCCGAAATGAACCTCAGCGAAATCACGGTCAAGGTTCACCGCGGATAGGTGATGCGCAAGATGAAGGCGCGCTCGGTGCCAGACCTTGTCCGCAAGGCCGAGTCCCTCGGTATCGAGCCCCGTCTGCCCGACGGCGGCCATCACTGAGCGCTGTCGTGCGTTAGCACTTCTGCACAGCGTAGATGATTCGCTAAGGGTTTCCGACAGCGACCGACAGCCAGTGAGTAATCTCAGCAGACGCATAAGGCTTTTGCAGCAGCACCAGTGCGCCGTTATTCGCCGCTTTTGCCTGCAATGCCGGGGTCGGATAGGCGCTGACAAAGATGGTGGGCGGAGCATGTCCCTCGGCACGCAGGCGTTCATGCATCTCGATACCCGACATCCCGGGCATGCGGATGTCGGAAATCAGGCAGGCGGTATCAGCGGCCTTGCCAGACAAAAGAAATTCTTCTGCCGACTCATACATGCGCGCGTGCCAGCCAAGCGACCGGATAAGGCTGCTTAACGCAACACGGACGGCCTTATCGTCGTCGACAATTGAAACCACAGGCGTGACTTGCAAAATGGGGCCCTCAATCATTCTCTCCCGGGATGACGTGTGGTCGGTGCCGTCCGCCTCTCCTGATTAACAGCTTACTTGACAACGGCGTTCAGCGACATGATACGAACGCATATGTGAACCGAACCACCTACGCGCCGGTCGCCCCGTGTATCACTCTCGCACTTCCTGCTTGATGGCTGGCGGAAGACTGAACGAGAAGGTTGCGCCGCCGTCACGATTATTTGAGGCCCAGATTTGCCCACGGTGGGCTTCAACAATTGAACTGGAGATTGCAAGGCCCATTCCCATGCCGGCACTGCGTGTCGTAAAGAACGGCTCAAAGAGTTGCTGAAGATTGGCTTCCTGGATGCCAGGGCCCGAGTCCTTTACTGCGACGACAACATTGCCTTCCGGGTCAAGGCGGGACTGGACGGTAAGTTCGCGCCTGCCGCTGACGCTCGCCATCGACTGCATTGCGTTGATGATGAGATTGACGAGCACCTGCTGGAGCTGCACACGGTCGCCCAGTATCAGCGGCAGCCCGCTGGCAAGACGACGTGTCAGCAGGCCACCGTGGCGCTCAATATCCCGCCGGATAACAGCAGTCGCCTCTTCGACCACGTCGTTGATTGCAATCGGTGCCCGGTCCGGCGGCGCACCCTTCATGAGCGCCCTCACACGTTTCACGATTTCTGCAGCCCGATTTGCCTGGTCTGTCATCTGGTTCACGCAACCCTCGATTTCTTCCATGTCCGGAGGCTGGCGATGCAGCCAGTGCAGGCATGCTTCACCGTTCGTTACGATGGCGGAAAGGGGCTGCCCCACTTCATGAGCAATTGATGCACTCAGCTCACCAAGCGCCGTTACCCGGCTTATCCGTTCCACTTCGCTTTGCGCATGCCGCAACTGCGCTTCGGTTTGCTTCGCCCGCGTCACGTCCATCACGGCTCCGATGAACTGCTTGTTATTCGGCTGGTCGTTGGTTGCATGTGCAACTACACGGACGTGCTTGATGCGTCCATCGGGAAAAAGCAGACGATGCTCGATGTCAAAGTCGGCAGTGGAACTGCTCGCCTTTGCAAGCGTCTCCTCGAACACGGGTATATCGTCCGGATGCACCCGCTGCCTGACGAGCTCAATGGTGGGCGCGACCTCCAGGTCGTATTCAAAGATGGAAAAAGTCTGCTCGGACCAGAAGACTTCGCCGCTCGAGAAATTCCGTCCAAAACTGCCAGTCCTGCTTAGCTTCTGCGCTTCGGCGAAGTACTGTGCCTCACTCTTTCGAAGCAGGTCCTCGGCGCGCCTGCGCCGCGTGATGTCGTTGTTGGTCTCAAGCGTGGCCAACGGGTTTCCCGCACCGTCGCGCTGCAGGGCCCAGCGGCTCGTCACGATTATCTCGGTGCCGTCCCGCCGCGTGTGAATCAACTCGCCCTCCCACTGGCCGTCGCGAAGAAAAATGCGCTGGAGCTCCTCGCGAGGCAGCGGAAACACGGAATTCAGAAGTTCGTCGATGAACTTCCCAACCGCCTCTTCCTTCTTCCATCCATAGAGTGTCTCTGCTGCCTGATTCCAGTAAGTAATCATGTCATGCTTATCGCGCATGATAATGATGTCGTGCGTCAGCTCCAGCAACTGTGCTTGGGCGCGCTGCGTCTTCTCAACGCGGCGAATCCGCCTGACAAGGGTGGTGATGGCGAGTGATGTGACGAGAAAGGCAACAAGGGAAAATAAATCCGCGGTGTTGCTAATGCCGAAGCTATTGATGGGTTCCGTGAAAAAATAGTTGAGTAGCGCCGCGCCAACCACCGAGAAAATGACCGATGAGATGAAGCTGTCCAGCAGGGACAGGAGAACAACGGCAACCAGAAGGAAGAAGCCAGCGGTGCTCGCTTCCTGCTCCAGAATGACACAGCTTGCAGTAACGGCTCCGAGCGCGATACAGGCTCCAAGCCACAATGTCGCCAGGTACCCCAAGCTTCTGCTTTCATGTGAAGAACCTAGTGCCCGCACAAAACGTCTCCCCTTAGCGTAACTGCACCTGCCGGTTGCATCGGTCGCCGGATAGTAGCCGACGCCTTCGACTTCTCCGACTGTTCGGTTTTCGTTTCTGCGTTAATTGCAGAATGAAAAAATACTGCCCGGGGTGAACAGGGAAGCGCTGTATCGGTCCGACACGCGCGGAGCGCTTTTTCCTGTTTCTTGCAGTATGACACCGCTCGATAAGTCTTCTCACCGCGGTTATACGCTCGTATAAGCGAGTTACGCTAACGCGGCGTCGGCCTATCCAACCGTAGAATAGATTCGCCTTTCGCCAACGCCTACTCTTGTGTCATGGTGACAGCGCTCGCCGTGATGACAGCGCAAGCTCCGCAAGTCAGCGGGCATTCGACCTCTGCAATGTGCGCGAGCGACGAAATAACTGTTGCCGGCAAACAGAGAAGTGAAAACCCATCGCTTTGGGGCCGTGCCATGGTGACGGTATTGCTGGTCGACGACGACATGAACCTGCTTAAGGCGCTTGAGATATTGGTCTGCGGGGAAGGTTACGAGGTTATGACTGCGTCGAACGGGCGTGAAGCGCTGCAGGCAGCACGCCGAAGGCGTCCGGACATTGTGGTGTCTGATTTCATGATGCCGGTCATGGACGGTCCCGCCCTCATCGGCGCGCTTGAGGCCGAGCCTGCGTTCGCAACTATTCCTGTCCTTCTGAACTCAGCGCTGGCGACACCGCCGCCCCACCTGCGGGTGTCGGCGTTTCTCAGAAAGCCTTTTGCAGCCTCGCGCCTGCTCGAACTGCTTCGGCTGCACAGTCCGCAGGTCACAGTGGGGTCGTCGCCTTCACCGGTCACCTCGATACGCCAGCAATGGAAGGCATACCTCACTCGTGAAGCATCGCCTGAGGCGGAGTGTCTCACGGTGCGGTTCGCTCATCTGGCCACAGGAGGTCCAAAATGAAACTGGATGCCGCGATGTTTGTGCGACTGCGTCGTCTCGCTCCGGTTCTTGATGACGTGCTCAACGCAGGACAGGTAGAGCACGCAGACCAGGCGGCGGGCCTTGCGTCACTTGCCCAGCTATGCTCCCAGCTGTCGGACGCTTACAACCGGCACCACCCGGACGAGATTGCGCAAGCGCGAGCCGACGCCCTTGAGTCGCAGTAAAACACCACCTGTGGACTGGCTGGCAGTTCCAGGTATAGGCGAACATGTGGTCTCCTTCGCATTCCCTACCAATGTCTTCCGTTATTTCGCGGCTCGACGCCGCTCTAAAATCGTCGGTGCGTTTATACGCCCGTATAAGCAAGCTACGCTAACGCAGCCCTGACCTATCCTACCGTAGAGTAGATTTGCCCTCCGGCAAAACCTACTCTTTTCTCATCGAGACAGCGCTCGCCGTTATGACACCGCAAAGCTCGCTGTTCGGCCCGACGACAACATCGCATTTGGGCCCAACTCGTTCCCTTTTTTTACGTCTCAAGGAATCATCGTGTCAGCTATTCTGCATAACTGGATATATGTCGGAAGCAACGCGTATTCGGAGTACACGTTCGTGCCGTGGCTTGGCAGGAACATCTATCGCCGTACCGTCGACCTCTGCGCAATCTGCGTCCAGTAGCCGCGAGTCTTGGGTATGCGACCTTTCGTGCGATTACTGCTTCACTCTTTTCGGAAGAAGGGAACAGCTCGCCAATGGATAGCTACGGGCATCGTTCCCAAATCATTGGAACCCGAACAACGGCGGTCAGGCAGATGCGTGACGAATGCGATGCCGGTACGTCCCATATCCTCTTGCCGCAAGCAAAAATGAAAACAATTCTAGTCGTGGATGAAGAACGCTGCATCGTGACCGCATGGAAACGCATCCTTCAATTGGAAGCTTATCGAGTCCTGACCGCAAACAATGGCCGTGAGGGGCTTTTCGCCGCTAACGGGGAAAAGCCTGACCTCATCATCACAGACCGGTCGACGTCAATAATGTATGGCGTTGATTTTCTCCGCCACTTGAAGCTCGGACGGAAGTTCGCGCGGACTCCTGTCATTCTCACCAGCGCTGACCCTCTGGACCCTGCCGATGCGACACTAGGGGACGAGTTTTTGCTTAAGCCCGTATCCATGCAGATGCTGCTAGCATCGGTACGACGTTTGCTGAATCCATGTCCATGACGTTTCCGCAATGTCCTCCTGGATGGTGCCGCCTCAAGCGCCGTGAGACCCGGCTCCGAGCCGCGCCGCTGCGCAAAGCTTCGGGGTGCATCCGCAGTGACTGGGAGGTATGCGCGCCTGCGCTCAGCGAGAACTGTTCGCACCGCTCTCTCCGAGGTAGACGCGCTGATTGTCAACTTTAAGTTGAAGACGGTTTTACTGTGGCTGCAGTTTTCGGGACGTTGGACGTTGTAGCATGCTTCATACACCTAAATAAATCACATCGCAATTCTCCTATCTCGGACCACTCCATGTATTTCCTAGCTTCCTTCGTAGTCAATCTCGCCCATGGCACGGCCTTTCAACGCTTCACGTCGAGCGCACCGTCCACGAAGAGGAAGTCGCGCTTTCCCTGGCTTTGACATCCCGTTGCCCACGGGCCTCACCGCACCAAAGTGCCCCGATGAGCCGGCTAGGGTGCAATACCAAGCCGCCACCACTGCGCAATCTCCGTCGTAGCTTCCGTGTATCTCGCCCCCAAATTCGTGTTTGCGCTGAACGTGGCGCTTACTAGCGTGAAGACGGTTGACGCGGCTTCTTGCCACGGATGTGTTATTTCAAGGGGCTCCGTCATCACTCGGCCGGCAGCGGGAGTCGACCGGCTGCCAGCGCGAGGCCGCCGGTCCGCTTCGGGGCTGCTGCCCGACGTCGCGGTCAGCCGGTGCGCAACGAAACAGTCAAGCGCACGCAACAGCAAGGACAGGTCCACTGGCTTGCGGAGATTCATTGTCCAAGACGGCGGCCCAACCGTCGGTTCAGGCGCCGCCGACATGAGGACAATCGGTAGCTGGGCGAATACAGGCTGGCACGGCAATCGTCTGCACAGTTCGGCTCCATTCATCTCCGGCATCTCGAAGTCGGTGACCACGAAGCTTGCGGGTTCGTGGGCGAGCGTTCGCAGCATCACCTGCGCTTTCTGCAAGACGGACACGATGGCCCCGGCTCTCCAGCGCAAGCTGCAGCGGCCCACAAACTCTCCAAATCGTCATCGACCAGCCGCAGAGTGGACATGGCGCAAAAATACGGTGTCACCTGGGCCACGCGCGCAACGGGCGTGCCTCGGCGCAGCGGGCGCCCCGCTCGTAGGAATCGCGCACGATGACGAGTCAACCGGCATGCGTCTTACCGAAAGCCAGCTGTCAGAATGGAACGTGAGATTTGACGAGGATTGTTCCAGGCGCCATACGGACGCATTGACACAGTCAGTCCTGACCATCCGCCGCAAACGAAGATACGGAAGTTTGGCCGTGCATCACCAGCGAGCGACATGCATCAACAAGGTCCTCCGCATTTGTGGGCTTTGTCAGAAAATATCCTTGGACATGGTCGCAGCTTGCGTCGCGCAGGGCATGTAACTGCTTTTCCGTTTCGACGCCTTCGGCCGTCACCTTCATGCCTAGTTCGTGCGACATCTGAATGATGCCCCGGACAATCGACGCGGTAGCTGCGTCGCAACCGAGCCGCGCCGTAAACGAACGGTCAATTTTCACCGTGTCCGGCGAGAAGTCAGCCAGATAGCGTAGGCTCGAGTAGCCCGTCCCGAAATCGTCGATAGCGATACGCACGCCAAGGCGCTTCAGCGCTTGAAGCGTCTTCTGCGCGAGTGACGGGTTCTCCATCAGCGCAGTTTCAGTCAGTTCGATTTCAAGGCAGCGCGGCGGCAATTGATGCTTGCGCAGCGCCTCGTCAACTACGGCGACGATGGTGTCATCCCTGAGCTGGCGCGCTGACACGTTCACCGAGATGCAAAGCCCCTTTTTTCCGGCGGTCCGCCAGACCGCCAGTTGAGCCAGGGCCGCATCCATTACCCATGCCCCAACTTCCACGATGAACCCGCTCGCCTCGAGTATCGGGATGAAGCTGCAGGGTCCCACCATGCCTCGCGTTGGATGGTTCCATCTAAGGAGCGCTTCAACGCCTTTCACGGCCAGGGAAGCTGGCTCGTGGATACCCTGGAAATGAAGGACGAATTGCTCGGACGCGAGCGCCTTAGGCAGGCTGCGTTCCAGTTCAAAATCTCCAAGTACATCGCTGGACGCCTGGTCGGCAAACCTGAAGCCGTTGCGCCCACCCTTCTTTGCCCCATACATTGCAATATCCGCGCTTTTGAGGAGCGCCTCGTGGTCCCGGCCGTGTTCAGGAAACAGAGAAATGCCGATAGACGCCGTGACGAACGGCTCAGCGTTGGCTTTCCGAACGTCGCTCGAAAATACGCCGAGAAGAGATTGCGCCAACGTTGCCAGCGTGTCCTTGTCCGTCTCGCCGCTGATAATTACCGCAAACTCGTCTCCTCCAAGGCGCGCAATGCATGCATCGGCAGGAAGTGCTCCCTGGATGACCTCCGCGATGTCCTTCAAGAGACGGTCAGCGGCAGTATGGCCCAGCGTATCGTTGAGCACTTTGAATCGGTCGAGGTCAATAAACATGAGACCGAAGGGGACGTTCTGTCTGCAAAGCGTCTTCATCCGCCGAACAAGGGCGCTACGGTTAGCCAAGCCCGTCAGTCCATCGGTGTAGGCTAAACGGTCAAGTGCCTCCAGGCGTTCCTGTTCTAGCGTGATGTCCTCGCTAACCCCAACAATGCGCACCAGGTCTCCGGACTCATCGCGGACGGGGTAAGCCGTGCTTCTAATCCAACACAGGCAACCATCCGGGCGTCGGATGCGGTATTCGAACCGGCCTTCGGCCGCTTCAGATGCGATGCGACGCATCTCGGCGCGCAAAGGTTCCAGGTCCTCAGGCAACTCCAGCTCGAGCCACGCGGAAGGCCTCCTGCTGAGCTCTGTAGGCGTAATGCCGAACACGCGCTCAACCCCTGCGCTTACATGATGGAAGCGTTCGAAATCCGGGCTATATGAATAAAATACAAGCCGCACATGCGACTCCATCTCATGCATCAGCTCATCACGTTCGCGAAGTGTTTTCAGCAACTCGCATTGCTGGGTGACATCTTCCGAGGCGCAAAGAAGCGCGACAACTGTGCCGTCCTTGCCAGTAACTGGCGACAGCGTGGAGTTCCACCATTTCTTACGTCCCTTGGTGGTGGCGCAGACTCCAGTGAAAGATGTGCGCTTCCCTGCAAGCGCGCCACTGCAGGCGTTTTCCGCCGCTGTGCGGTCGTCCGCGCTCCAGAAATTCAGCCAGTCCGCGCCGGCCAGTTGCTCCGGTGACTCCGCTTCCATCAATGTGGCGCCATGCTCTGACACCCACAACATTTTTCCATCTGCAGACAGCAGCTTCAGGCAGTCGCGATTCGAACTTAACAGTCCACTTGCTAGCGCGACAGCGGCACACTGCTGGGCGTAGTCAGAGCCAAGCTTTCTGCAAACAGCCGCGAACCCCGCGACGCCTGCCGCAATGGACAAGGCAAGCCGTACGGTAATCGCCGCTTCACTGGCTGCATGATGCACCAGTGCACCGATGCCAACTGCGGCAGCAATAGCAATGAAGATGCATCCCAGAGGTGGCGACCTGTGTTGACCATATCGGAAGAGGAAATAAGAGAGGAACTGCTGGTTTCGTGCTGCGCAGGCACCGGGGTTTGCGCCCGCATCGTCCCGAAACCGATTCGCACTGCTTTTTTTAGGGTGCCATGCCGCCTTAAATGTCACGCTGTTCTCCGACTACCTGTTCGAGTGGCAGGCTGAACGCTATGTGCCACCCACGTCTTTACTATTACGGTCGGATTTCACAAATCTTTAATAATTCGGGACGTAAAGGCGGAACTGCGGAACAGCTTGAAGTCGCCGTCGGGTGCATGTTCAGGCGCGCCAATGGCGTTGCTGGTTGCGCCGCGCTCGACAGGACCCATGCACATATCCCATCCCAGTACGCCCGACCTTCGACGAACAACAGTCCTGCAAAGCTGGCAATCCATAGCGCGGTTGTCAGAAGCGAGTCAATCAGTTCGGTCTCAATCGCCGCCGATAGTGACGATTGTGACGACGTCGTCGCCTCTTCGTGCCCTACTCGCATGCACGAGGTCGGCTCGTCATGGTCGTTGCTTCTATGCTTCACGAAAGCCCGTCTGTTTGTGCAATGCATGAATTCTGCCGAGGGCGGCTCTATCAATCAATTCTATCTTTACCCCTGCAAAGTCGTGGCGTTCGTCGCTGCAGGATTTTTCGTTGTGTGCAAGAATCGCCGCGCGGCTTACCGCCCATAACAACGACAGTTGGTCGATTTCATCTTTGGTGACCAGGAGCAGGCAGTTGATTCAGCGAATTTCGGCCTTTTTTACTCAGGTGGTGCACCGGGTTTTGCCCGACCCTCTGATTTTTGCCATCCTTCTGACCGTCGTGACCTTTGCGCTGGCGCTTGGTTTGACGCCGAAGGCTCCGGCCGACCTTGTGATGCTATGGGGCTCTGGCTTCTGGAACCTGCTCGCGTTCTCGATGCAGATGGCGATGATTCTTGTGACCGGTCACGCATTGGCGAGCTCCGGCCCAGTCAAGCGAACGCTGGTTGCTTTGGCGAACTCCGCGCGTACACCTGGGCAAGGCGTGATGCTGGTTGCGTTCGTAGGAGCGGTTGCCTGCGCCATTAATTGGGGATTCGGTCTGGTGCTTGGTGCGATGCTTGCTCGTGAGGTCGCTCGACGCGTTCCGGGAACGGACTACCGCCTCCTCGTCGCAAGCGCCTACATGGGGTTCCTGACGTGGCATGGTGGCCTGTCCGGGTCGGTCCCGCTCGTTGCAGCTACCAAGGGCAATCCCATGGAAAAGACAGTCGGGCTGATTCCGGTTTCCGACACGATTTTCACTGGCTACAACGCGTTTATTACCATCGGCCTCATCATTCTTTTGCCGATTCTGGCGAGACTGATGATGCCGAAACCGGAGGACGTCGTCACGGTGGACCCGGTCCTTTTGCAGGACCCACCGAGCGTTGAGCGCAAACTTGCTCCTAATGCAACGATGGCCGAGCGGATGGAGGAAAGCCGTGTACTAGCGTTCCTTGTGGCCGCACTATGCGCCGGGTTTCTGGTAATCCGATTCGTTAAAAAAGGCTTCGTACTTGATATCGATACCGTCAACCTCGCGTTTCTCGCGGCAGGTATTGTGCTGCACAAGACGCCCATGGCATACGCGCGCGCTGTAGCCGGCGCAGCGAAGGGGGCGTCCGCCATCATGATTCAGTTCCCCTTCTACGCGGGTATTCAGGCCCTCATGGACCATTCCGGACTGGCCGGCGTAATCACGAAGTGGTTTGTCGACATCGCGAACGTCCACACATTTCCGCTTCTGGCGTTCCTGAGCTCAGCGCTAATCAATTTCGCAGTGCCATCGGGCGGCGGTCATTGGGTAGTGCAGGGACCGTTCGTTATGCCGGCGGCGCAAGCGCTCGGCGCGGACCTCGGGAAGTCCGCGATGGCAATTGCTTATGGCGAGGCGTGGACGAATATGGCGCAGCCGTTCTGGGCACTGCCTGCACTTGCTATCGCCGGTTTGGGCGTTCGAGACATCATGGGCTACTGCGTGACGGCGCTTCTATTCTCAGGCGTGATTTTTGTGGCTGGTATGTACCTCTTCTGAGAGGGTGGGCGGGTCCGCCTCAGAGGAGAGACGCCGCCCACGAAAGCATGTTACAAAGCTTTATGCCCTTCCGTAGGAACTACACGAGGCGTTGCTGCTGGCCGACTGTACTCGACCAGTAGGCCAATCTCGCTCGAGATATCGTCCACTTCGGCCTATGGGAAGGATTGTCATCATTTCATTGTCGGCGCCGTAGCAAAGCGCGAACAGCCATCGAAGCGGGGCAGCCTGCGCACAAAGGCCCGGAACTCATTATCAATGGCTTCATCATTCCCCGACAATCTGTGCTGCTGCAACGTTATCAATCCGCGCGAATGCGTCCAGCGCTCTGCGAAGAATGTGTGCAGCCATTTCGCCGGAAAGCTTGATTTGAGCGATGTTGACGCTTCGCGCGTTCGTTGTCCTGGGCGATGCGGCGCGTCCGTTTCGCAATTTTCCGGGCTTCAGCGCGCTCGAGGTTGGTGACGCACTTGGAAGTAGCCATCAGGAGTCGCAGGTCACGAGCGGCCGGTTGTCCACCAGCAATGATATTGCTAACTTCTTCGTCGAGTTCTATCTCCATCGCGTTAAGACGGCGTGCCCCCTCGATGACCTGCTCCACACGAGCGATATCGAAGGTATTAAGCGCATCCAGCGCGCACGCAATCTGCCACTCCACCAATCCACACATTTCGAGCAGCCTACTTGAAAGCACGTTGAGGTCTCCGTCAAACTGCGGGCGAACCGTACTCTCTACGTCAGGTACAGAGGGCCGCTATCCGAGGTGCGCTGTGCATTGTCGGCCTCACAATCCTGTGTCATCTTTGTCGTCGGCCCCGGCCACACAAGTCTGGTTCCGTCCTCGCCGCTTTGCCGCATATAGCGCTCTGTCTGCGGCCATAACCAGATTAAGGCTGTCGGCGCCATGGTCCAGTCGTTGCGCCGCCACTCCGCAGCTAACCGTTACAGTGCCGGCGCCGGACGCGACGTGGGCAATCTTGAGACTTTCAATCACCTGCCGGATGTGCTCGGAAACTACGCGTGCTCCGTCCGGGTCCGTGTCCTTCAGAATCAACGCAAACTCATCCCCACCGTAGCGCGCGACGATGTCTCCAGTACGTTTCGCCGAGGATGCAATAGCTTGCGCTACCCCGCGCAAACATTCATCGCCAGCCTGATGGCCATATCGGTCGTTGTAGCTCTTGTATCTGTCGACATCGACCATGATAACCGCGACAAAACCGCGGGCTTTTTTGCGGGCGTCATGCTGCGATTGAAGTGCCAGTTCGCGGTCAAAGTATCGGCGGTTAAAAACGCCGGTCAGTCCGTCCCGGAAGGCAAACGCATGCAATTGACTTCGTTCATCTGCAAGGCGCTGCTCTGCCGCCCGGCGCTCCGTAATGTCGTGCGCTGTCGCCGTGAGTGCCTGGGGCTTGCCGCGAATCCCTTCGATGACAGGGCGAAGGTACATTTCCATCCATAGGACCCGGCCATCCGTGCGCTGGAAGCGAATCACCCGGGAAGCCTCGGTCGCACCCATCGCCATGCTCTCAATTGCTGTAGCAAGGGCATCGCGGTCGTCGGACAGAACCAGGTCCGGGAGGTGCAAACCGACAAGGTTTTCAGGGGCAATTCCTGTCACGGCCATAGCGCGTGGTGAAACGTACGTAAGCCTGCCATCGAGCGCCATGCTCATGACGACATCGGTCGCATTCTCTGCCAGTATCCGATATCGCTGCTCGAGGTCACGGAGCACTGCAAGGAGGCGGCTACGCCGCGCCTGCGTGGCGCTGATAGGTACTGCAATGCCCAACGCAGCGACGAGAAAAAGTTGCAGCTCAAAGATACGGCTTTGCATGCCCCCATAGGGAAACGTCGAGAGTGGTCCCGACCCGCGAACGGTGAACGACACCGCAATGCCCAGGCACAGGAGCAATCCAACCATCAAGCCTGCGAGGTCTGCCTGAAACGCCAGCAGCACAATGGGCGGGAGCGCCCAGTACAACAGCGGAAAGTGGTTTTGCCCGGATACGGCCGTCGTGATGACGCAAACCAGGAGCAGGAGGCACCCTGTCTTCCGCCCGCGCTCGCCCCGCAGCAGTTGAGTCACCTCCCCGGTCCAGAAGACGACAGCGGCGGGCGTCAATATGGCGAGGTTCAAGGCATCCGAGAGGAACCAGTTACGAAAATTTTGCAGCGCGTGGCCAACTGGCTGTCCGTGCAGCATCGCGGCCACCAGCAGTCCGGACGCAGCCGGCGCGAGCAACACTGCACCGGCCATGAATTTCACGAGAGACTTCGGACAAAACAGTTCGGCGACCGTCGAGAGAGGTGGGGCGAATGCCAACGCAACCAGCACCTCGAGGAGGTTGGCGCACAGATACGAGACGGACACAAATAGACGTTCACCAGCCAGAAGGCTGGCGCTTAGATAGCCCAGTACGCCCCCGGCAAATGCCCACCATCGCTGTCTGTGCGGTGGCACCATCATTTGCGCAAGCAGGGCGGCATTGGTCAGCCAGATTGGAGCGAGTTCTCCGGCCGTCGCCTTGAGCGTCCTGCTGACAAGGCTCGTCACCGTCGTCACCGCCAATGCGAGCACCAGGGCCCGGACAGCGTTAGCCCAGCCTGGTGACAGCATTGCTTCGACCCGTGCGCTCGACCGGGTAGGCGCTTTCTCGGATGGCTGCCCCAATTGTCTTCTCTCAGGTTCTTCATATTGCGAACTCGGGCCGACGCCTCCTTGAATTGCGTCGTTCGCCCGGGCTATCGCGAAAGAAGCACCAATATGCGACCAGTCGACCTCAAGTCATCCGCCGGTAACCGTTGGTGCGAAGTCCACCAATTCAGCGTTTACCGTTGATTCAGTATCGGTAAGCCTGTTCGGGAAACTTCCATATGTAACCGAGATAGCTGCTTTCGGTTTAACGCAGGAAGTGCGCCTCGACAGCGTGTGCTCGTGCGTAACCGCAAGCCCAATGGCTTACCCGGATACTGAGCGGAGTACCCAGAACATGCTCACTAGCGTAGGGAGTTGCTTCAGACGTGCAAGACATTCGCCAGGCGGACTCCGACAGAACCTTGACATACCTGTGAATCGGCGTTTCCAGCGCCTCGCCCGCGACGACCTTCGTGGCGATTATCGGTCATGCCGATGACGCGGGCGGAAACGCAGCCCTCGAGTCGCGCGTCGATATCCATGTGCCCAAGCCCGCCGATGTGAGCCAGTTCGCGCAGTATCCAATTAACCACAGACCGACAATCAGACGTCCGCAAAGAGCGGAGAACCGGTGACGGTTCGTATTCGCGCGCTGCGGCTCAACCGCGGGGTCGCAATAACGCAATTTATCTGGGCTGGCTGGCGGTTCCAGGTATCGCCGGTACAATCGAAAAACCTATCGCTCGGGCCTCGAACATGACCGCACTGTCGGACGTACAAGAAGATTTTTGCGGATACTCATAGACGACAAGGCCGCCGTGAAGGTGTTCCTCGTGAATGGCATCGGACTGAGCGGTCAACTGACCGCCTTTGACCAGTTTGCCGTTCTACTGGAGTCTGGTCCAGCCGTGCAACTCGTATTCAAGCATGCCATTTCGACTGTGCTGCCGGTCAATGGCTCGGGCCCGGCACGCGACCCGACCTGGGTGCCGGTGACTGGTGACAGGTCAAACCACACGCGGGGTGGTGTCCGATGAGAACCGACATGGCATGCTGTGGCTACGCGACAGCGAGTGCGCTGCGGTGTCAGATGAGCTGTATGTTTGGGCGCGTGCTTACCCGTCTGGCCTTGCTTCTCGTGACAGCCTTTGCCTGAACCTTGGCGAAATGCACGAACGGCTCCTCGCCACCATCATGCGACGTGATGAGCACAAAAACTCTTCGCATCGCTGCGGAGCGGCAAACTCTCACGGTTGTTCGACCGCGTTTTCAATCAGCCGTTGAGCGAAGCTAAATCCGGCCATCAGGGCCTCTGCTTCAGTGGCAAAAGGCCGTTCGCCTGAGTCAGGCAGGAGAGCCGGAGGCAATTGCCGCCCGGACGGCGGATGACGCACGCCAGCCTTTACCAGGAAACCTCCCGACGCGACAACCGGGTCCGCGACGATAACGGTCGGCAGCAGCTCGACTTCAACAGTCGCCACGAAGCCCCGATACTGATACGTGCATTGCATTAGGCGCCTACTGTTAGGTTTTCGTCACGCAGGTTCGGCCGCCAGATGGTCGCTGGACAGACCGAATCCGACTGAACGGCGGTTTCCGCGACGTTGTGCCGTCAATGTGAGCTTTAGCATAAGCAGCGGCATACTGGAGCGCGGCATTCTCCGAAACGAAATGGGCGAGGATTCCGAATGCGCTGCACTTCCCGGTCGGGCGGGTGACAAATACGCTTGCCGCATAGCCGAGCTTCGAGACTGATGCGAAAGGCACAATTACGTGCTGTTTATAACTGAATGGCTGGGAGTCCATGGGGTGCTAAAGCCTTCCGGTAGACGTTGCACTCTGTAGCGTCGCGGCATTTCCATACGTTCGGCAACGCACGCTCGCGGACAATTCCCACCGTTCGCCGCGTTGTAAATCAAATCGGCCCAATGGGCATCTGGTAATTTGCAACACCGGCATTCACCAATTGAGCCACCAACTTTTCACACGATGAATCTGCTACCAGCAATAGGCGCTTTCGGCAGGCGGTGCGACACATGACTGTCGCATTGCGCCGTTCGACTGCAAGCGCGGGAATGAGCCAGCGTAAGTGCACTGATGGAAAGGAAGCACCGAAACGCTTCGGCCGCTTCCTTCTCACGCGTCGTGGAGGTCACTGCAAGACCCGCTGTATCGGACCTCGAGCGAGGACCCGTCCTTGAAAACGAGCCGTTTAACAACGCCACAATCCTGAACGGCATGGACGGCGCTCCGGTTTACAAACACGCCCGGGCGCTCATCAGGAAGAACGAGTTGCATCAGCGAACAAAATTTTCGCGTCGCTTCGAAGAAGTTCGCCTCGCATGTCGGCTCCGCTTTCTCCAGCCAATACACGAGGGCAGTGCCGGGATTCTGGGCGTCGCGCTCAAGGTAACGCAGTGTCTTTGAGCCTGCGGCGTGTGAAGCTGGTTCGATGCATGGCACATCGCGCATGTGGGTCTCCGTGAGTGTGGGTGAAATTGGTGGCGTACTGTCTCGACGCCAGGTCCGGTGCCACACCGCTACCCAGGTGCGCGCCCGGTGCGGGACGCTTCTGAATCCCCCTGCGCGCCGTCGGGGAATACTTGCAGCGCAAAAAAGCATCGCGCGCGAGGCGCTTCCGCGTCTCCGGCGCTCGGTTGCGTACGCCGGGGGCAGCCGCTTTCGTGCGGGTTCAGGCGTCGGCGGTTGCTAGCTCATGTGCAGGCCGCCGTTCAACGAAAAGTCGGCTCCTGTGGCGAAGCCCGCTTCGTCGCTGGCAAGCCACGAAACAATCGAGGCAATCTCGGTGGCTTCGCCAAGACGGCGCACCGGGATGCTCTGGACGATTGCATCCAACACTTCGGGGCGCACCGCACGAACCATATCGGTCCCGATGTACCCCGGTGAAACGGTATTCACCGTGATGCCCTTTGTCGCCACCTCTTGCGCAAGCGACATCGTGAAGCCGTGGATGCCGGCTTTCGCAGTCGAGTAGTTGGTCTGGCCGAACTGGCCTTTCTGCCCGTTGACCGACGAGATGTTGATGATGCGGCCCCACTGCTTGCTGACCATCGCTTCGATGACCTGCTTGGTCACATTGAAGAGGCTCGTCAGGTTCGTTTCGATGACATCGTTCCAGTTCTCACGTGACATCTTGCGAAACACGCCGTCCCGTGTAATACCAGCATTGTTCACCAGCACCTCAATCTCACCGACCTCCTTCTTTACCTTCGCAAAAGCGGCTTCCGTCGACTCCCAGTCGCCGACATTGCCCTCAGAGGCGATAAAGGCGAATCCGAGCGCGGCCTGCTCGGCCATCCACCGCTCACGTCGCGGCGAGTTGGGTCCGCACCCCGCCACGACAGTCATGCCATCCTCGTGAAGCCGCTGGCATATCGCTGTTCCAATTCCACCCATACCCCCGGTTACGTAAGCGATTCGCTTTGACATGTTCTACCCCGGCTCTTGTTACGGTTAATGGACCAACAAATTTTTTGCCTGAAACTACCCTGCGTTTCCGACGAGGGCGCCGGACGAGTCTTCTTTCCACCGCACCGTCCGGTGGTGTTCAGCGAGCTTCGGTCGTTGCGCCCACCTGACTCATCCGTGACTGCGTGAGTCGCTGCTTTGTGACAATGGTTTTCCGGGTAGACCTGGGGTCTGGGCGGCATGCCGGGGCTCCTCTGGCAGGCAACCATGCTCGATAAAGTCGTGAAGCACCTTGACTGCCTCCGGCCTGCAGCGTTGCTCCAGTCTCTCGAGAAGTGCATATGCAAATCCCTTCAGGTCCTCGCGGCCGTGACACGCCTCGAACTGGAGAAGGGTTTCCCTGACCGCTGCCTGAATACTGTACTCGTACAGCATGCTCGCGATATGCGAGGCGCCTCGCGCCAACTCCATCTCGCAACCATTGAAGCGCCGGACGTCATCAGTCGACCGTTTACGGTTAGCTGCCTTCACATCGATACCCCGGCTTTCCGGCAAGCGCCTGCCGCGTCGATTTATACATGCCGGCTGGCGCGTCGCCGCGCGCCAGTCCGACTGAGTTGACAGCACAGGGCTAAATACGGATGCACGGCACGCCGACTCCATACTCCGCCATCTCCACGAAATGCGGACTAGGCGACCTGAGCGTACCCCGTGCAAAGCCAGTGAACGTCGAGAATGAGGACGGCGGCCAGACGCGTACAGGCGTTCAACGGCGGCACGGTGATTCCGCGTCGCCAGTATTGCACCTCGTATTCATTCACCCCCAGCCACCTCGCTGCGCGCGCCGAGCTGATGCCGGCCCGTTTGAATGCCCGGTCGAGGCGGGCAGCCAAGGCCCGCCTGAGGCGGTCGTCCTCGATGCTACGCTCGAGGTGACCGATATTCGTGGCGTGTCGATTCATCTTGTTTAACGTCTCTCAGCTTTTATTTTTTATGCGTTTCAGCGCCAACGCATTCGCGGCGTCGAATGAAGTTACGTGTTCGTCATGACAGCCTTGTGACTCCGTGTTGCCCCGCTCGTCACCTCGACCACGAACTTGCGCAACGGTTGTATGCACAACTATTTATCCGCATGCACATCGACGTCAAGTGAAAAATAAGTCTGCGAAAATCTTTGCGCTACATCAAGCTCGCTCTCCGCTTCTTTCCAGTCGGGGAATGTGCAGAATCGCACAGACAATTTTAATTAATCCGTAATGCCAAGCATGAACGACCGACCGTTCTTTTTGCCAGATTCTTCAATAGGGGCGTGACTGACAGGGCTCGTCGACGTCGGCTCGCGCTTGGAAACTGCGTCCCGGGTAGACCACGATGAGATACCAGAATCTTCGCCGCTGCCTGAACCACCGAAACGAAAATATCTTTGCAACGCGTTCACCTGCAGTCAGGTGAACCGTTGGCAGCACGGTCACCGCAGCCGGACAGGGATGCAAACCAGAGGCGACGACTTTTCTCATATTCGATAGCATGCCGAAATTCATCCCGAAGATGGGTGCCTTTCTTTACCGCATCGCACTCGCCTGAGGAAACGGTCATTTTCCGATTCTCAACGAGAACCGCGCCTTAGACCGGGTTTTCACTTAGATAACGTTTGCGCCTCAGCATCAGCAAGGGATTTGCCTGTGCGTTCACGCACCGTTCGCCGCCATTGCTGAACGAACGATTGACATTCATGCACTCAACCCTAGAATCCGATATTGCTACATCTCACCAACGGTTCCCGCTCCGCGACGAATGGCTCGGGACTCCGTTCATCGGTCTCCCGGATATTTGGCCCGTCTCCTCCCTGGAGTTAGTGATGAGCAGTCTTGCCCCTGAACAATTAGTCGCCACGCAGAAAACCAGCGTCGAAACTATGGTTGCTATCCTCAACAAAGCGTTCGGCGGCATCGAAAGGCTGGTTGAGCTGAATGTGCAAGCGGTCAAATCGAGCCTCGCTAAAATCAGGAAATTCTGGTCAACGCGTTTTTAGCCGGAGAGCCGCACGCGTTGTTCGCACAACAGGCAAGCCACGCTCAACCCGCCATAGAAAAGGCACAGTCGTACTGGCGCCACGGTTACGAAATCATCTCCGGCACTCAAGCCGAGTTCGCGGCGGTCGCCGACGCGCAACTCAAGCAGTACGAGCAAGATGCGCTGGCTTTTGTCGACAGCCTTGCGAAGAAAGCGCCGGCAGGAAGCGAAACCGCTGTGGTCGATTGGGCTTTTTTTCTTCCGGCACGATGATGGCGCATGGCAGGTGTTCCCGCCCGGGACCGGTGGCTAACAATATATGCCGGCGCTAGCGGCGCCGTGTGATTAGGTCATCGCCGCGCGCTCCGGCAATCGCATCTTGGTTAGCCGGGTACTGCTGACCCCGGTTGTGCAAGTTGTTGAGTATTCAACGGCTCCGGGCACGGTCACGACCCCGGTGCATGCTATCGACAGACCTTGGGGGGCCACAATGGCCGCAAAGCGCAAGTCTGCATTGAGGAGCATCAACCCATCGGAAATTCCGACTCTACGCGACGACCTGAAACCAGAGCTCGCGTCCATTGCCACCGCACTGACGGAAGAACTCGCGGCGCTGTTATCAACTGTTCTCGATGACGGAAGGAGGCAAACGCTCGACCGTGTGTCGCAGGCGCTAAGCGACGCCGTGCCCGACTTACTCCAGCGAGCGTTTGAGCACGAATTGCTCGCATGCGGAAAGCCCGCGTCCGAGCGCCCGGAATCGCTGGTCGCCATATTCCGGGCGAGGGAGGTACCTGTGCACATGACATCCAGCAGACGAACGCGCGCAACAGACGAAAACACAGGCTGACATCCCCCACAGCCAGTTGCGAAGTTTCAACGCGTCTCGACTGCGCATGTGAAGAATCTCGCAAATGCCGCAGAACTGGATGAGGTAGACGCGGACAGCCAGAGGCCTGAACAGGGTCGAACGGACCGCCGGACTGGCACGCTATAAGAATATGCCAGATGTCGAAAATGTTACGGGTCGATGTTTGATTTATGCTGTTACCAGCGGAGCCTTCGACGCTCTTTCTCCACGGACTGCCGGTCCGCTAAGTCAACAACGAACCAATGCCGTCATGGATACCACTCCCGCTGTAGAAGCCAACGTTTCAATGGACGGAAATCTCGTTGAGTTCGTCGCATTCGCCCGTGGGCGTGTGGTGCGATGTTCAATTACGCGGGATGTGCTCGAACAGTATTTCTGGGCGCCCATCGGCGCAAACGACACTCGCCTTCTTAAAGCTTATACGGATGGATACAAGCGGATTGCCGCGGCTGTTGAACGAAAAGTACTTAAAGGCTCGGCCGAGCCGATAAAGCTGCACGCTGCAGACTTTTCTCACTGACGGCCTCTGGTGCTATCTCGGCTCTTGAGGGGAGAGGCGCCGCACCATTATGGAGCGCGCTTTGTCACTGCATACCCCGGTTGCGTGACCTGCCGTGTCATCCTATGCGGGCGCGGTCAATTCAACGACGCGGCGCGGGGTTGCCGGAGACCAGCACATCGAACGCTTCGCGGGCGTCTCGCAGTTCCTGCATGGCGGCAGCGAATCTCGCGAGTTCCAGTGAAGACGGATGTCGACCTCCCTCCTCGCCGAAGTGCGCCTCGAGCGCTGTTGAGGCCGCGTACACCTCTCGCGCGGCACTGACGACCCGTTCAAGTGCCAACGCCTCATTTGATGGGGCTTTTTTCTTTGTCATCGCTCTTACTCTCGTCACGAATCGCTGACGCACTACTTTCTTGTGCAGACAACGGAAAGTCGCTTCGGTTCGAGTATGGCACACCGGAAGTTTCTCCGCGCGCTGACGACCGGGTGCCGCCTGCTCGCCTCGCCAGCGATTCCGCTAAAATGTGCAGGCATCGCAGTGATTCGAGGCATTGCATCGCTCTTCTGGTCTGACACTCCCTAACTTCCACCTGGATTTACATGAAACCCGTTTTCAAGAAGACTCTTGCCGTCCTCATCGTAGCCGCGTTCGCAGCCCCCGCGGTGTCGTTCGCCGATATGCATCAAGATAGCCGGCACGCCCCTGCGCGGCACCATCGTCAGCCGCACCATCCTCAGCCGCACCATGCTCAGCCTCACCATGACTACCGCTCGCATGACTAAGCCTTTCGCGCCGTCAAGGCTGGCCTAGGTGAGAAACGGTTTGACCCGCGACGGGCGAACCGTTTTTGGTTTTACCGCATATGTATTGCGCCTGCTTCTTCGTTTTCGCACAGACCCGCATGCAACCCCGCGGCCTTTACAGGAACGAACGGTGTTGTAATTCCCGCCGTGCGATGAAGCGTGGCAAAGTCGCGGTGCTGAAAAAGCCAGCGTGCATGTCCGCGTCACCGTCATGGGTCATCTGCGTCGTCGGCCCCGGCCACACAAGTCTGGTTCCGTCCTCCCCGCTTTGCCTCATATAGCGCTCTGTCTGCGGCCATAACCAGATTAAGGCTGTCTCCGCCACTGTCCGGTCGTTGCGCCGCCACTCCGCAGCTAACCGTGACAATGCCGGCGGGGGACGCGATGTGCGGAATCTGGAGACTTTCAACGGCCTGCCGGATACGCTCGGAAACTACGCGTGCTCCATCCGGGTCCGTGTCCTTCAGAATCAACGCAAACTCATCCCCACCGTAGCGCGCGACGATGTCTCCAGTACGTTTCGCCGAGGATGCAATAGCTTGCGCTACCCCGCGCAAACATTCATCGCCAGCCTGATGGCCATATCGGTCGTTGTAGCTCTTGTATCTGTCGACATCGACCATGATAACCGCGACAAAACCGCGGGCTTTTTTGCGGGCGTCATGCTGCGATTGAAGTGCCAGTTCGCGGTCAAAGTATCGGCGGTTAAAAACGCCGGTCAGTCCGTCCCGGAAGGCAAACGCATGCAATTGACTTCGTTCATCTGCAAGGCGCTGCTCTGCCGCCCGGCGCTCCGTAATGTCGTGCGCTGTCGCCGTGAGTGCCTGGGGCTTGCCGCGAATCCCTTCGATGACAGGGCGAAGGTACATTTCCATCCATAGGACCCGGCCATCCGTGCGCTGGAAGCGAATCACCCGGGAAGCCTCGGTCGCACCCATCGCCATGCTCTCAATTGCTGTAGCAAGGGCATCGCGGTCGTCGGACAGAACCAGGTCCGGGAGGTGCAAACCGACAAGGTTTTCAGGGGCAATTCCTGTCACGGCCATAGCGCGTGGTGAAACGTACGTAAGCCTGCCATCGAGCGCCATGCTCATGACGACATCGGTCGCATTCTCTGCCAGTATCCGATATCGCTGCTCGAGGTCACGGAGCACTGCAAGGAGGCGGCTACGCCGCGCCTGCGTGGCGCTGATAGGTACTGCAATGCCCAACGCAGCGACGAGAAAAAGTTGCAGCTCAAAGATACGGCTTTGCATGCCCCCATAGGGAAACGTCGAGAGTGGTCCCGACCCGCGAACGGTGAACGACACCGCAATGCCCAGGCACAGGAGCAATCCAACCATCAAGCCTGCGAGGTCTGCCTGAAACGCCAGCAGCACAATGGGCGGGAGCGCCCAGTACAACAGCGGAAAGTGGTTTTGCCCGGATACGGCCGTCGTGATGACGCAAACCAGGAGCAGGAGGCACCCTGTCTTCCGCCCGCGCTCGCCCCGCAGCAGTTGAGTCACCTCCCCGGTCCAGAAGACGACAGCGGCGGGCGTCAATATGGCGAGGTTCAAGGCATCCGAGAGGAACCAGTTACGAAAATTTTGCAGCGCGTGGCCAACTGGCTGTCCGTGCAGCATCGCGGCCACCAGCAGTCCGGACGCAGCCGGCGCGAGCAACACTGCACCGGCCATGAATTTCACGAGAGACTTCGGACAAAACAGTTCGGCGACCGTCGAGAGAGGTGGGGCGAATGCCAACGCAACCAGCACCTCGAGGAGGTTGGCGCACAGATACGAGACGGACACAAATAGACGTTCACCAGCCAGAAGGCTGGCGCTTAGATAGCCCAGTACGCCCCCGGCAAATGCCCACCATCGCTGTCTGTGCGGTGGCACCATCATTTGCGCAAGCAGGGCGGCATTGGTCAGCCAGATTGGAGCGAGTTCTCCGGCCGTCGCCTTGAGCGTCCTGCTGACAAGGCTCGTCACCGTCGTCACCGCCAATGCGAGCACCAGGGCCCGGACAGCGTTAGCCCAGCCTGGTGACAGCATTGCTTCGACCCGTGCGCTCGACCGGGTAGGCGCTTTCTCGGATGGCTGCCCCAATTGTCTTCTCTCAGGTTCTTCATATTGCGAACTCGGGCCGACGCCTTCTTGAATCGCGTCGTTCCGCGCGGAGAAGCACCAACATCCAAGCTGCTTTCGGTTCAACGCAGGAAGTGCACCTCGTCAGCTTATGCTCCTGCGTAACCTCAAACCCAATGGCTTACTCGGATACTGAGCGGAGTACCCGAAGCTTGCGCACTAGCGTAGGGAGTTGCTGCAGATGTGCAAGACATTCGCCAGGCTGACTCGGACAGAACCTTCACATTCTGCCGACCATTTACCACGTTAAGTGGAGGGATGGAGGTCGTTGACCGAACTATGCCTTGCTGAAAGGCCGCCGGCAGGCCTCCTAAAGAGGGCGCTTTGCAATCAGCGCGTAGTAATTGTACCCAGCGAAGAAGGTGTTCTTTTCACTAGCCTCTCGTTGGCTGGCGACAAACGCCTCGACCTCCTGAGGCGTGGCTACACCTGTCTTCGGCAAAAGGACGGAGAACGACTGCAGCGCCGCGAGGAAGAAGTCGGCCCGTCCAATCTCGGTGAGAACCCAACCCCGACTATCGGCCAGCTCGAGCCCGACATCGCGAAGAAGATGGGGCATGGTTCGCATGACGCGCGGGTTAGTGATTAACGCGGTGATTATTCTTTCGTCCATTTCGCGGTCCGGTCCGAATGTCAGCGTGGCGTAGTCCCCGTCAAATATGATGACCGTGCCGCCGGGCCTAACCACTCGCGCTGCCTCTTGGAGTACTCTTTTAGGCTGCGGTACGTGACTGACCAACGTATGCGCAATGACAAGGTCGAAGAAGGCCGTAGTCAAATTCAAGCTTTGCGCATCGTCCACTAGCCACTCGACCCGCTCTCCGCGACCCTCTTGGGCGGCAAAAGCCTTTGCCCTGTTGATGAGCTCAGCGCTGATATCAATGGCGGTCACTTTTCCGTGGAAATCTGGGCGCCTGATAAGCTCACGCACTTCCACTCCAGTGCCACAGCCAAGAGCCAAGACATGCTCTGCGCCCCCAACATCGGCGACATCGAGGTACTCGTGCAGCATGCCCATATACCTCACGCTGCTAGAGCGGGCTTCGAGGCGAGCTGCTACAGCACCGATGGACTGTTCATCGAGCTCGTGGGTTCTACTATAAACGTCTAGCAATACCACAAGGTACTCCTTAACAGGGGCCAGCGAGCGCAGGTACATTGCCCGGGCACCACCGATGATTACAGTAGTCTAGTCCTGTTTTGGACAATCGTCGTGTCCGAGCGCTTGCAGGCAAGACTGAGGTTCAAATTCGTTTGCTTTTCCGTGCGAACGCTCTACTCTTCGATTGCCATCCTCAAACCGCGCAAAGCGTCGCATCCGCTCAATGTTTTGCCTATCCGAACGGGTCCAAGAAAGGGAGAAGAAAATGAAGACACCATCGAGAATTTTCGTCGGACTATTATCAGCCTCCGTGCTGGTGCTCGGCAGCGGTGCCGCCCCGGCGCAAGAGACTGGGACCGCGTCGAAAATGGAATAGAAAGTGTTCGCGGAAAATGAACAAGTGAAAGTCGCAGAGAACACTTTCAAGCCGGGAGCGGAAAGTCCGAACATCCCCCGACCGTTTCGCGTCGTGCGCGCCATCAAAGGGGGCAAATTTCAGCGTATTTACGCCGACGGTCGCAAAGAGGGCGGCCAGTACAAGACTGACGAAGTGAAAGTCCTTGATGCCAGCCCGCCATACATTCTTAAGAATGTCGTGGACAGTGAGCTTGTGCTTTACATCGTGTTCATAAAAAAATGAGAGACCCGCAGTCGTGAATTTTTTCATCGCACAATTATTCGTCAACGGGAGTGCGGCTGGACGGTGGTGCACGAACAGCGCGAGCGGGCCTCTACTGGTCAGCGTGCAGAGGAGGGATTGCCTGCCGGAAAGTGGTGTTGATAGGGCCGACGAAGCGCTCGACGTGCTCGCCGCCGGCGGTGCATTTGACTTCATCCCTTTCCGACGTGCAGATGCCCGCAAGATGAGCGGCATCGACCTTGCCGGGCAGGTCCGAAGAAGATGGACCGTAAAAATTGCTTGGGTAACCGGCTACCCGGACGAAATTGAACGGGCAAAACTCGGCGGCACCGTAGTCCTTGCAAAGCCTTTCAACATCGATGAATTGCGTGCGTGGCGCGTGAGTGCCTCCACCGCGAGGCCGAACGCATACCGTCTCGCCGCCTGACGGGTGGCGCAAATGCCGGCTTATTGGACCGCCGGAGTAAAGCTACGACACAAGGTTTTTTTGGCTGGAGAAAACCGGTGATAACGGCGCGGCGTCTTATGCGGCCCGCTCTGAATGTCAGGTTTCGCCTTTGTCGCTTGAGCGCGCCGGACTTGGTTTTACGTGGTTGCCGGCGCGCTCACAAGATGAACTTCGCAAGGAGTAAAGAGCGGCACAAGATGAACTTCGCAAAGAGTAAAGTGCGGCCCAAGCCGCAATTTAACTTTCCGTCAGAAGTCGTGTTGCAGACTAGAACTTTGCGGGGATGATGCCTATAACACAGCTTGCGGCTACACCTTACCGCCGCCGCCGACCTACAAAGTCCCACGGGCATCCTTGTGCACCGATGTCTGATTTGACGCGCGTCTGCCGACACTAAGCAATCATCCTTAGTGACTAACCCTTCTCTATAACTTCTCAATAAAGTCGCCCCCGGGTGAAACGGCTCCGCACCGGTGAACGGCTATTCGTTTGCTGTTTCCGACAAACACGTACCACTCGGAAGCGCATTTCCAGTTGCGGCGGACGCTGGCCTCATGGTCATTGGAGTTGCTGAACTTACTGGAGGTCGTCACCCGAGCGCCTTTGACAAGGAGGCAACATGAATGCTCGCCTGGCAATAGCAGTAAATGCCATATGGCTACTGGTCCAAACGGGCCCGGCGTATGCCTATTCTCAAGAGGAGGTCAACCTATTCGAGTCCCCGGCCCCGCAAGCGGACCCTTTGGCAGCACGGCAACAAGCCGGCCCGACCGGTGCGCCAAACGTCGAGTCGTCTTTCGACGGTATGCGAGCGTCACGCAGCCAATCGGGCGGGCAGCAGACGCTTCGTCCGACGTGCTCATCACGGCACACGTGTGACATTTTTTTTGGACACTAATCCCGCGGCGGTGCTGGGCACGACGGGAAAGCGTCTGACAGCATAACGGACGGCCCCGGAGCAGACGCCGAACACCACATCGCAGCTTTGCCCTCCGTCCGCGAAGCAAAATAGCTTGCGAGGCTGGACAACGAGTTGAGGTCGTCACATCGGCGATGGTGTGACGAGGCCCGGAAGGGGGTACTAGGGCAATATCGAGCGGTCCGACGCGGCGTTTTACCCGGATTGACCTACGTACCACGGCAGACTTCGACCTGTTTGCCTCAGCGCAGCAGGTTTCCAGACAGTGCAGGAGAATCAGAAGGTCAGCTTCGACGTGAAGACGGGTCAAAGGGCCAAGCAGGGCGCAATATCCAAGCGACATCATGTGTGGCTGTTCGTGAATAATCTACCGGAGAAACTGCAATGGACAACGTTTCGCGGGAAGAGAAGATTCGTGCGCGTGCCTACGAGCTCTGGGAAAAAGACGGCAGCCTCGAGGGATGCGCCGACGAGTACTAGGAGCAGGCCCGGGCCCAGATAGACGAGGAAGAGTCCGCCGCCAACGGGAGCGGAACTGACCCAAAGAGCCGGCTGCCTAAGTGACGGAAACCGGACGCTGAGGAGGAGCCGCGCCGTCGACCACCCAAGGGAGTCGTAACTTCTGTAGACGAACCGTTCGGCGGCGCCATGCACACGGCGCGTTCTTCCGTTGTTGCTGTGCGCCGTCTCCTGACCGGAACTCGACCTTGCAAATCACGCGGGACGCTTCTGCAACAGCGCCGCTATCAGTAGGCCTTGTTCATGCCGCCGCTGTCGGAAGCAGGTGCATCCATTCCTCCCTTCTTCTGCATCTTCGGCTTCGTCTGCTTTTGCGACATGTCGCCTGACTTCCCCATCGTGTTTGCGCCGGATGCGCCAGATGGTGACGCCGTGGCTCCGCTGGCATTCGGCGTTCCCATTCCGGTGCCGCCCTGGCCTCCCCCAGCGCCCCCACCACCACCTGTGCCCGCACCCTGCGCGTAGGCGGCGCTGGACAAACCCAAAATGAATACGGACAACAGCAATCCTTTCATGGCAACTCGCATGATGGTCCCCATCGTGTGCAAAGCGACCAGTCGGTGCAACCCCCGCTGCGTCGATTCGCGCAATTCCCGTGCCGCCTGCCCGTGGATATGTCCTTACTCATTCGTATCATCGAAGAGTCTCTCGGACATGCGAGCCATTCCATGGACGGGGACGGCGACCGTCGTTCGCAAGCTCGACGGCAGCCGTTTCACCAAGCTGTTTGGCCAGCGCAATCAAAGAGCCGTACGATGCTATTTCGTCGTGCTCCACTTTCTGCGCTGATGCGATGAGGGCCGTGTCGAGAACCAGGCCTTTCTCGATTTCGGCAATCTGCTCCTGGCCTTCTTCGACGAGACCCTCCATGGCAACGCACTTGATGCGCTTGAGTTTGATGCCGCTGGCCTCGACGACTTGGTCAATTCTTTCAATCTGGCCTTGCGTTTCTTCCAGGTGCGTCTCGAACGCCGACCGAAGGCCAGGACTGGTGGCCGCCCGCGCCATCTTGGGAAGTGACTTCGTCATCTGCTTTTCGGCACTATAAATGTCAGATAGCGAGGGCAGTGCCTTTCATAGCGTGGGGCCCGAGCTGCACATTCGCCGGAGCAGTCTGCTCCGAGACCCGGACGCCCGATAGGGTGCGGCGTGGCCGATGCAGCGCCCCGCTGTTCGTGGTTAAAACGAGCCCGAATACGCTACCGAATTCACTGACGGTACGTCCGGCCACCGGTAGCTCGTGACGTCGGGCTTTCTACGAGAAGTGACATGTTCGTGCACAACAAACGGCTTCAGTACACCGTCCGCGTGGCAGCGCCAAATCCAGGCCTCGCCAATCTGTTACTGGAACAATTCGGCGGGCCGCAAGGCGAACTGGCTGCCGCCTGCAGGTATTTCACACAGGCAGTCGGCGAAGACGACCCGGGCCGCAAAGATTTATTGTTTGACATTGCCACGGAGGAATTGAGCCACCTCGAAATTATCGGCTCTATCGTGGCGATGCTGAACAAGGGCACGAAGGGGCAGCTCGAGGAAGGGGTCGAAGCGGAGGCCCAGCTCTCCCGGTCGCTTACGGGAGGCGGCAACGACTCTCACACGACCAGACTCCTGGACGGCGGCGGCCCGGCTCTCACCCACTCGGCTGGCGTTCCGTGGAGCGCAGCATATATCGACACTACCGGTGACCCAACGGCGGACCCACGCTCAAACATACACGAAGTAGCCTTCCGCGGAGGTCTCTGGGAATAACACGGGCTTGAGCGCACGGTCGTTGGTCATGGGACACCTGTCGGCGAGCATCTCCCGATTCTATCCGGGTGAGTGGGCGCGGCGCCGCGCGCCCTATGTGACGTGCTTCCGCCATGTCGAGGACGCGACGCTCATGCGCGCATACGCTTGGTCAACAGTCCGAGCGCGACAGAAGTGGATTGCCCGCCGTGATGCTTTCGCTCGTCTTCCCGCAGGAAGAACGGCACCTGGTCGCCGACGCTCGTAGACGGATGAGGAAAGCTGCCGAGGAACTGGTCCTGCCTGATGAGCGCCGCGTCGACGCAGTGTTGCAAGGCGGCGTGCGGCGTGCGGCGTGGGCCCGAGGCCGACGTAGAGCGAGTGCGCATTCATGCGCGGTATCGAGGACAGGAACACCTCCTCGAACTGTTGCCGGTAGATGCGCGACTTCATCACCTGGTCGAAACCACCGGCGAACAACCGCGCTATGGAGGCGTCGCGTTCGCTGCGCCGGTCGCCCGTTCATTCTGTCGCGCGTCGTTCGTGGCCGGCAATCACGCAGCAAGTTTGACGTCACGCCCGCAGTAGCGGCAGACGTTTGCATCATGCTTGACGAATTCGGCACAATGGCCGCATTTCTTCATTCCATCAGCCAGATGTTGTCGCTCGATACCGGATGGACTGGACCTCATGAGTAGTGAGTGAGGCAGAGCAACAATGAACAGTGCTGCTCCATACAGCCACCAGGCGCCGAAGGAACGGCCTTTCCCTTTGGCAACTGCTGCCGGTATCAGACCAAGTAGAACCGCTATCCACCGGCACCGCGCCTGACCCGGCGCGTCCGCGTCTTCGCCGACTAGAGTATCCAAAGATTCGCGGAAGCTACGCCCTGAGAGTATCGTGGTGTGATGGTCTCGTTTCCGATGCGCAATCCGGCTCATCGGAAGCGGCTAGCAGCACCCTACATGTTCGATGGAGGCGGCGATGAGCAAAGGGACAGGCGGCAGCCAAGGTGGCGCGCGCGGCAACTCGGGCGGTGCATCGAAGGGCTCGTCCAGCGGGGCCAAATCGGCCGGGAGCGGCGGCCGGTCGGGAAGTGGCTCTTCAGGTGGCAATTGGCCGAGTACGACTGGAAATCCGTCAGGCGGTGGGCGCGGCAACGCTGCACCTCGCGGGAATCGATGATGAGCCGCTCGCTGAGGTCGCAAACGGGCCCCGCGGATGTTGCGAGGCGCTTTTTTCGCGGGACCGCGGCCGGCTTGCTGGTATCGGCACGACAGTTCAACCGCGGCCGGCATCTAACCTGCGGCCGGATACAAATGAAGGGCGCGTTGGAGGCTCATCGACTCAAACGAATCCTTTACCGACAGCGCCGAGGTAGCGTGAAGGTGAAGAAGTGCATCAAGCGCACTATGGAGTTCGCTGCTAACACCAATGATGTCGGCGGCATCGAGCATGCCGCAACACACGGAGATGGCCCTCGCACATCCCCATGCCATTTTCTTTATGAGAATGTGAGCATCGCAGGGTCCCATACGCTCGCGAGAGTCCGATATCGCTTGATGCACTATAGGGAAGCAAAATCTCGTTTCTTGCTCCTCTATAGTGCAGCAGACATCGTCCAAGTTCATGGTCTCGGGGCTCACCACCAGTCCGCAGAAATAATTTTTCAGCCAAATCTCCAACGACCGCAGGCAGGTTTTAGAGAGCGCGCTTTCAAATGCGAAATCATCAATCCTGTTGCGCGGTATACATAGTGCTGCCTATTCTGCGGTGCAGCCGCGCGACTGGTCGGACATCAACGGCAGCGGTCGCGGGACAGCCGGTACTGTGGGATAGCCTTGAGATACCGGACAGGGTGGCGAAGTTAGCGCCCTGAGGCGAACGGCTGACGGGCGACGCTGGCTCCGAGGGGCATCTCATGATGCTTGGAACGTGTCTGAAGGCCTCGCTCAGGATAAGGCGGGGCTCAACTTCACCAAAGGGCATTCACAAAAAGACAGGACGTTTGCTAGAGGGAAATGCGTTGCAGAACGCCGCTGGGTCTCTGCATGAAACGATGCTTACAAGGCGCGCTATCTGATTTCAATGCACAACGGCATGACCGTCCGGTGCGACGGCGAGGAATGGGCGCTTGATTTCGGCTAGGACCTGAAAATGATTGGCGCCACGTTTGAAGATGGCTGGAATCGAGACCCAACGCCTCAAGCAGTAGCTGCTTGCCGAGTCGCGCGAACTCGGCAATCATCGAGAAGAATGGTTAAGAGGGCCTTCGAGGTCGATAGATGCAAACTGAGAAATACCGTGGATACACGCTGTGGGGTCATGCCATCTTGCAGCAGGAAGGCATCCCACAGCCGGCGAAATTCGCAGGGAGCGGCACGGTCACGCGCGACACCACGGTCGTCGAGGTATCCGGGGTGCTCGGCGCTTTCGATACTGACGAAGAAGCAGAGCTGGTAGGCCTTTCGTGGTGTCGGGCGTGGGTAGATAGCCACGGCTAGCGCGGAGGCGGCTTCTGCGACTCTTGTGGACTAAGCTTCTGTAGCGCGGCCAGAAAGAAGCGCGTCAGTCGCCGAAGAAAAGTGTTTATCGGAACATTGGCGCGGCCGGTGGCCTGGTATCAAGAAGTTTCATCAAGCTTGATACTTCTCAAAAACCGTGAAACTACCGTCGTTTGTCTTCCTGCCTACGCTTCCATGGCCGCGGGCACCCATGGCGCCGCCAAGCTGCATCAGCGCGGACCAATCAGATACTGCTCGTCCGTGACAGGCTCCAGCCAGTAGACGTTTTTGCCGTCCAGTGCTTCCTGAATCGCTATGTGCGTCATCGAGGTGGTCGGAGACGCGCCATGCCAATGCTTGTGACCCGGCGGGCACCAGATGACGTCGCCAGCGCGAATCTCGTCAATTGACTCGCCTTCACACTGCGTCCAACCGCAGCCTGCCGTCACGATGAGTGTTTGACCGAGCGGATGGGTATGCCAGTTCGAGCGAGCGCCGGGCTCGAATGTGACGCTTGCGCATGAGACACGCGCAGGCGGTTCCGGTGCATTCAGTGGGTCGATGCGCACAGTTCCAGTGAACCATTCAGCCGGGCCTTTTATCGACGGCTGCGAACCAGGTCGCTTCAAATGCATGTGTTACTCCTTATTCGGTTGATGTTGGAAAGAGCTCTTTGAGCTTCGTCACGGCGGACATCGCACTTGGCCATCCAGCGTAGAAGGCAAGATGCGTCGTCATCTCAACGAGTTCGTCGTGTGTGACGCCGTTTCTGATGGCAAGTGGAAAGTGAAAGCTCATCTGCTCAACCTTCCCAAGAGCGATGAGCGCCGCGCATGTCACGAGGCTGCGGTCTCGCTTCGACAATTGGGGCCTCTCCCACACATCGCCGAAGAGGACCTCATCACTTAGCTCAGCCAGCTTCGGAGCAACGGCACCGAAGGCTTGGCGAGCGGCCGTAGGTTTGTCCGACATATAGCTCCCAATATCAAAGATTACTCAAGGGGAATTCTGAATGCCGATGCACTCGTCTACTAGAGCGTAAAATCGGCATAGACTTATGAATGAGGTGCATGAATGCTACGTGAGAACGTAACTGACCTTCTTGCTTTCATTGCGGTTGCGCGCGAGGGAAGCTTCACTCGCGCCGCTGCCAAGCTGGGCATGTCCCAGAGTGCGCTCAGTCATTCGATGCGAGCATTGGAAGAACGGATGGGTGTCAAACTTCTCAGCCGCACTACCCGGAGCGTGGCGCCGACTGAAGCTGGCGAACGCCTGATGCAATCCGTTGCTCCACGGTTCGAAGAAATCGAAAGTGAACTCGCTGCGGTTGTAGAGACGCGTGACAAACCAGCTGGCTCCATCCGGATTACCGCCACGGACTATGCGATAGATACTGTCCTTTGGCCACGTCTCGCAAAGGTTCTTCCACAGTATCCGGATATAAAGGTTGAACTGGTGGTCGACTACGGTCTCACGGACATTGTCACTGACCGCTTCGATATTGGCGTGCGATGGGGAGACCAGGTCGCCAAGGACATGATTGCGGTGAGGATAGGTCAAGACGCCCGGTTAGCTATCGTGGGGTCGCCGGGCTATCTTTCGAGGTGTCCCGCGCCGAAGCACCCAAAGGACCTCATAAATCACGATTGCATCAGGCTGCGCCTGCCAACGCGCGGCAGAGTCTATGCATGGGAGCTGAAAAAAGGCGCTCGAAACATCCAGGTGCGGGTCGATGGACAATTCACGTTTAACGGTGCGTATCAGATGTTGAACGCAGCAATCGACGGGGCAGGCCTGGCATTCGTGCCAGAGGACCTTGCGGAACCACATGTCGCCGCAGGTCGCCTGCTGTGGGTGCTGCCAGATTGGTATCCAACGTTCCCCGGACTGCACATCTTTTATCCCAATCGCCGTGAATACTCGAAGGCGCTGACTATCGTAGTGGACGCGTTACGGACAGCCCGCTAGTCGGCATCGCCCGCCTCAAGGTATGTGAGCAGTTCGGCTCGCGCGCGCAGGTCAAGATTTAGGTTTAGTGGTCTGCCCATGCCCATATTGTCGGCGGGCTCTGTCTAAGGTGGATTGTAGTAACGGAATGCTGCTATCGTTGGTCTATTTGCGGCAGGGGCGCTTTAACTTCGCTGACGTCAAGATGCGCGAGAGTTACCGCAACCCTAACAAGTTGGGCGACTGTATTTCGCGTGCTTGTAAAATACGTGCGACAAGCCAATGTTCAGGATTCGCCGTGAAATTCGATGGAATCATCTTTGATATCGACGGCACGCTGGTGGACAGCGAGACGCTGTCTGCCAAGGCAATCGGCCAGATTCTGGCTGATGCCGGTACGGCAGTAGCCGACGACGAGATACTCGAGCGTTTTCGAGGTTGTCGGTTTGCGCTATTTGCGCAGACCCTCCTCGAAGATTATCCGTGTCGAAGCATCGAAGACTTTACCCGGGAGTATCGAGTTCGAAGCGCTCAGCTGTTCTCGCGAGAGTTGAAACCGATGAACGGCGCGGTTGAGTTGGTAAGCGCAATTACCATTGAGAAATGCGTTGCATCGAATGGCCCGAGGGACAAGCTGGAGAAGTGCCTTGGAGTGACCGGGCTGCTGCCTCACTTTACCGACCGGATAGTGAGCGCCTACGAAGTGCAGTCATGGAAGCCTGACCCGGGGCTGATTCTGCACGCTTCCTCGTTGATGGGCATCGACCCGGGTCGGTGTTTGCTGGTCGAACATAGCCTCGCTGGCGCTCAGGCAGGACTCGAAGCTGGAGTATTTGTAGTCGGCTATCGGCTGAACCCATCACGCGGAAGACGTTGGGTCAGCCCGTACCAGTGATTCAAGAACTGGCCGAGCTGCGGGACTACCTTCAGCTACATTGAAGCAACGGCTCGTTTGTAGCGTTCCCCCCTGTTGATAAGGACATTGACCTCTCTCCGGCTTCGCAAATCCCATAAACGGAGGAAATCACACTGGACAACGACGCCGCTGCTTCACACAGGTCAAGGCAAACGGAACGCACGCTCAGCGCGTTGGCCGTCGCGTGCCTGCGAGTAGCATGCCGTCGACAACGCGCTGCGCAGCGCCACAGCCGCGCATGAGTGGTTCGGCTTCGGTAGCGAACGGACAGCCATTGTCCCAACCGAAGCGCGACGGCTGAATCGTTGCGGAACCGGTGCGTTGGAAAATGTGGACGACGGCGACGTATCCGACCGGCACGGAAAGACCTCTTGCTCGAGGAATTCCGCCGACGGACTCCATCGCCGCCTCAATGGTGAAATCTCTTTAACCGTATGTCCGATGCATGGGGAGACCGCCCTCGATTGCGCCTTCGTGCAATGTCTTCGCTCTCGCCCATCATGCAGGTGCTCCAGCGCCACATTGTGAGCGCCAGAGCCACGAGATTTCGAGCCGCGCTTTTCCCCGTCGGGTTCGATGCCAAACCCAAGTGCAGACCACCATTCCGCGAAAAGTCTGCACCGGTAGCGAACCCCGCTTTGTCGCTCGCAACCCAGGAGATGGCGGTATCGCGAAGCACGGGGCATCGACTGCCGCTGCTCCGGCGTGCCGCGCGTCAATCAAGATGAGAGGAGCGCGTCAGTCAGGATGAGAGAACGGGCATGGCGGCAGCGGGAACGGGCGTAGCCCGGAACCGCTGCCGCCATGCCGCGCCAGGAGGCGACCTTCACCGGGAGCTTTTTTGGTAGTCGCGGTAGATCGGGTATGAACAAACCTTCCATGCCATGGGAGGTGCGCCGTGCCCGGACGCCACGTCAACGACCACCAGATGAGGCTCTACATGAAGCACAGACTCAAGGAAGCGCCACCCGAGGCGGCTGCCCGGGCCGGGTTTAGCGTCGCCACCGCCTACCGCATCGAAGAGGATCCACGGTTGCCATCGCAGAAGAAGGCGCCGCGCGAGCGCCGGCGCGCGGATCCGTTGGCCGGGATTTTCGACGCGGAGATTGTTCCACTACTGACCTCCGCTCCAGGCATCCGGCCCGTTGCAGTATTGGAAGAGATGCTTCGGCGCCATCCGCAGCTCTCACGTGACGTGCGCCGCACACTGGAGCGGCGCATCCGCGTCTGGCGGGCACTGCATGGCGAGGAACGCGAGGTCATGTTTCGCCAGGTACATCAGCCCGGTCGGCTCGGGCTGTCCGATTTCACCGAGATGCAGGCTCTCGGCGTCACCGTGGCCGGCGCCGCGCTGGACCATCGCCTGTATCACTTCCGTCTGGCCTGCTCGGGCTTTGAACACGCTCACGTCATTCTCGGTGGCGAGAGTTATGTTGCCCTCGCCGAAGGGCTTCAGAACGCGCTCTGGGCACTTGGCGCAGCACCGCTCGAGCATCGCAGCGACAGTCTGTCGGCGGCGTTTCGCAATCTGGATCGCGATGCGCGCGACGATCTGACCACGCGTTACGAAGCCCTATGTGCTCACTACGGCATGCAGCCCACGCGCAACAACCGTGGAGTCGCACACGAGAACGGCGCCATTGAGAGTCCTCATGGTCACCTCAAGAGTGCGATCCGCGACGCGCTGCTGCTGCGCGGCAGCGTCGAGTTCATCGACCTTGCCGCTTATCGCTGCTTCATCGACGAGATCGTCAGCCGCATCAACGCGCGTAATGGCAAGCGCATCAAGGCGGAAGTGCCGTTCCTGCAGCTTCTGCCCAACACGCGCACCAGCGATTACGAGGAAACGCGTGTCTACATCACCTCCACCGGCGGTTTCGTATTGCGCAAGGTCTTCTATTCCGTTCCGTCGCGGCTGATCGGCCACCGGTTGCGGGTGCGGCTGTACGACGACCGGCTGGAACTGTTCCTGGGCGGCACGGCCCTGATGACGTTGCGGCGTGGCCGCCCAGGCACCAGCGGCAAGCATGGCCACGTCATTGACTACCGGCATGTCATTCACGCGCTGCGCCGCAAGCCGATGGCGCTGCTCAACCTTGTGTACCGCGACCAGCTGTTCCCGCGCGAGGCCTATCGGCTGACCTTCGATCGCCTGTGCGAGCAACTGTCCTCGCGCGCGGCGTGCAAGACCATGGTGGAGTTGCTGAGCCTGGCTCACGAGCGCGCCTGCGAGGCCGAGCTGGCCCATGCGCTCGAACAGAACCTGGCCGATGGTCGACTACCCGATCTGGACGAACTGCGCTCGCGTTTTGCTCCGGATCCGGCAGCTGTCCCACAAGTGCACGTACAACTGGCTTCGTTGCGCGACTACGAAGCCCTGCTTACCCTGGATCAGGAGATGACAGCATGAGCCACGATTTCGATGCTACCCGCCTGTCGCTGCTGCTCAACGATTTGCGGCTACCCGCTGTCAAACAGATCTGGCCAGCCTTCGCCGAGCGCGCCGACAAGGAGGGCTGGCCCGCGGCACGCCTGATCATGGCGCTGGCCGAACACGAGATTGCCGAACGCGATAGACGTCGTATTGAACGCCATCTGAAGGAGGCCCGGCTGCTACCGGGCAAGACGCTGGAGACCTTCGATTTCGATGCAGTGCCAATGATCTCCAAAGCACAGGTCTCGGCACTGTGTGCCGGCGATGGGTGGCTGCGCAACGGCGCCAACCTGATCATGGTCGGGACGCCTGGCGGCGGCAAGTCGCACCTGTCGTCGGCCATCGGACTGAGCCTGCTGGACAAAGGCTGGAAGGTCCTGTTCACCCGCACCTCCGACCTTGTGCAGCGGCTCCAGGTTGCACGTCGCGAGCTGGCGCTCGAAGCCGCCATCAACCGTCTGAACCGCTTCGACCTGCTCATTCTCGACGACTTTGCATACGTCACCAAGGATCAGGCCGAAACCTCCGTGTTATTCGAGCTGATCAGCGCCCGATACGAATGCCGATCCCTTCTTCTAACCGCCAACCAGCCGTTTGGTGACTGGAACAAGGTCTTCCCCGACCCCGCCATGACGCTGGCCGCGGTCGACCGGCTGGTCCATCATTCGACCATCTTCGAGATGAATGTCGAAAGCTACCGGCGGCGCACCGCCATGCAGCGCAAACAGCAGGGGCCAGGACGCCCTGCGCGCTATGCCACGCCAAACAATGTCGGCATGCCTGCGACTCCAGAGAACGAATCATGACACGCGTCGCCTGACGCACACTCTAATCCGACATTGCCCAGCGTCAATCAACGAACGCGCGTCAATCAACTTTAATCGCTTGTCAGCGTCAATCAACAACGGCATCATCAAGCTCGCCGCGACATTCTCATCCTGTTTGTCGCGCGCCTCTCATCCAGACTGTCGCGCCACACCGGCGATTCTGACGTCACTCTCGACCGGTTGGCTACGGGCGTGACCGGCAAAGGTAGGCGCGATGTCCCTAGCCATGCCATCCACTATAGAAATGCTTGCAATCACGTCACAAGCGAACGGACACGAAGCCGGAGGAACGGCTCCGGCCCGGAAGTCTGCGGCACTATTCCTCATGTCTCGTAATGGAATCGCGGTCGTCCTGTGGCATTTTCAACCACCGCCGGTGTAGTGCACGCTCCAAGGGACGACCTAAAACCAGCAGAAGGACCAGAAGCAAGGTAGCTATGAGGGCGACAGACCATGCACCCACACCGCAGACAATCCCCAGAGCTGCTGTTACCCATATGGACGCCGCAGTCGTAAGCCCGCGAACTTTTTCATCCCCGCCGTTCTGAACGATGACCCCGGCACCCAGAAATCCAACTCCAGTCACGATGCCCTGAATGGCGCGCGAGGCATTTGCATCAACCCCCACTCCGCTTAGGGCAAAGCCTGCGCCGGCCATGGTTACGAGGCAGGCACCGAGCGCAACCAGACCCAGCGTTTTCACACCGGTAGGTTTGCCACGCAGATTGCGGTCCACACCAACGACGCAACCAACAAGCACTGCGACAACCATTCGCAGCAGTACTTCACGGAAAACTGAATCAGGTAGCATGAGTGCCCGTTGCCTTCATCGAAAAAGCGAGGCACTGCAGTGCGCAGTCACCCTCGACGTTATTGGGCGGCGCCTGAACAAGTCAGAGCGCGCTGCTGCTGGATGAGCCCTGCCAGACGACTGGTGGGCGTGACGCGACGTTCATTCGTTGTAGAGGTCGCTGCACGGTCCAGCGTATCGAACATCGAGCGACGACTGGTCCTTGAAAACCAGTCGCTTCACAACCCCACAATCTTGAACGGTGTGAACGGCGTCCCGCTTCACGAAGACGCCGGGGCGTTCGTCAGGCAGCCCCATCTGCATCAGAGGACCGAACGTGCGCACCACGTCGATAAGCGGTGCGTCCATCGAGCGACGTTTATCAGTGCGTGTGATGTGACAGCCCGTCTATTTGGGGTTCCTCATCCTCATGGCCATTTTGGGGGAAAGCGATAACCACCACAGCCAGTGTTACCGCCAGGCCGGGCCTGACGCGTACGGATGCCGGTGAATTTCCCGCGCACGCTCACAAACGGCTCGTAGCTGAAAGCAGGATTGCCGACCGAGTCGGACCATGCTTTCGGCGACAGCCCGCGCGCTGACGCGTCAGATTGGTTGAATATTCGATGCCTGTTTGCCCTTTGGTCCCTTCTTGACCTCGAAGCTCACCTTTTGCCCCTCCTGAAGTGACTTGAAGCCCGCCGCTTTCACTTCAGAAAAATGAGCAAACAGGTCTTCGCCACCATCATCAGGCGTGATGAAGCCAAAGCCCTTCGCATCGTTAAACCACTTCACAGTACCGGTTGCCATGCCCATTCCTTATTAATTGGTGGGACATCGCCTGACGCCCCTTGCGCGTTTTTT
Organism: Paraburkholderia kirstenboschensis; assembly: GCF_032806925.1. NCBI lineage: Bacteria > Pseudomonadati > Pseudomonadota > Betaproteobacteria > Burkholderiales > Burkholderiaceae > Paraburkholderia > Paraburkholderia kirstenboschensis. The sequence continues at coordinate 1,319,750 of NZ_CP136512.1, forward strand.
ATACGACGGCTCCCGTCACAGGTCAATGAGCGTTTGTCCGTTCTAGCCCCTACTGCAAGGCAGTGGTTTCGGACAATCCGACGAGGCTCTGTTCCGCTGTGCTGTTCGACGTCATTCACGCAGCATCACCCGTTTCACACTTGCTAGCCTTCCCTGATTGAGTACTTCGCCACTTTTGGGCACGGGCTTGCGAGTAGACACAGGTCTGGTCGGTGCGCTGAGTGTCTGCTCTGGCAGGCGACCACGCTCTATAAACTCCCGAAGCCCGTTGCCCGCAGCCGCCTTCCCGCGCTGTTCCAGTCTTCCGAGATGGGCATGCGCAAATGTCCTCAGGTCGTCGCGCCCGTGCAAGGCCTTGAACTCCAGAATGGTCTCCCTAACCGCCGCGAGCATGCTTTGCTCGTACAGCATGCTGGCGATATGCGAGGCGCCTCTCGACAATCTCGTACTTATTCAGGCGCGGTGCTTCGTCGAACGCCCCCGTCCGCTTTGGTGCCTTCACATCGATACCTCCGGGTTCTGCGAAAACACCTGCTGTGCCGCATCAGAAATGCGCTCAGTGGCATCGTTGCGAAAGCGATGCCGACCGGGCTGCGAACGTCAGAACCTACACGCATCAACGGCAGAGAAGCTCGCTTGGCCCATGATTGCCACAAAATGTGAATCAGGCGACCTGAGGCTGCCCTGTGCAAAGCCAGTGAACGTCGAGATTGAGGACGGTGGCGAGACGCATACAGGCGTTCAGCGGCGGGACGGTTATTCCGCGCCGCCAGTATTGCACGTCGTATTCAGTCACGCCCAGCCACCTCGCTGCGCGTGCAGAACTGACGCCGGCCCGTTCGAGTGCCCTGTCGAGGCGTGCGGCGAGGGCGCGCCTGAGGCGGTTGTCCTCGGCGCTACGCTCAAGGTGACCAATACTTTGGGTATGTCGATTCATCTTGCTTGACGTCTCTCAGACTATATTTTTATGCAACCCGGTGCCGACTGGTTCGCAGCGTCGAATAACGTTACGCGTTCGCAATGACCGCCTCATGACGCCATGTCGTGCTTTGGGCAACTCACTATTCCCCCGCCAGCGCAATGGCGTCAAACAATAAATAATTCGCAGCAAATCGTTGCACCTCATTAAATCCCGTGCCCCCGTTTTACCGCCGGCAACTGCGCCCAACGCGCAGGCGAATTGAAACCCTCAGGGTCCGCCAGAGTGCATGACAGAGCCTGTTCGAGCTTCCCCGAATGGGTCTCCCCCAAAAGGCGTCAATAACCGTCCCGGTGCTACCCCCGGGTATCTCGATGAACTGTCACGTCAGTGCGACACGTCAGCGATTAAGAAACTGGATGGCAGCCGCATTCCAGGGTCCGCGTTGCGATGCCGACACCGAAAGTGACGTCTGATTGCCAGGGTGAATCGGTCAAAGCCAGGTTACCGCGGGCTCCCTTTTTGCGAGACTGCCACGGCCTTATACCTCATATGAATGTGTGCGTAGAACTAAAAAGTAGTGGGGGACGTTTGCCTGGTGGGTAAACCCTGGGATTCAGCAATTCTGTTTGCTGTATCTTGTATTACGTTTAGAAAGAAATTCTAAACGTCTGGCAAATAATTGTCAGCTTCCAGCAGGACATACTCGTTGCAGATGCGCCGTTAGTCGGAAAGACCTATATAAATGGGAGGACACAGTGAAAACCCCCGATAAAGCAGGCGCTTGGGTGAGCCCGTACACGCCTCAAAACCTTGACACTGCAATCACGCATCTTGAGCATGTCCTGTGCGCTGAGGGTGCAGATTCATTGTTCGCTCAGGCTTACTGGCGTGGTCGGGTCCTTCAGGCATGTGCGACCCCGGGGCGGATGCAAACGCAACAGGAACGGTTACAGCGATTGCTTGACCGGCTAGCCAGCGCGCCCACAGATTTCTAGCATCGAATGAAGGCTGCCTGAGAATGCTCCATCGACACAGCGGGTATCTGATGGGCACACCTCAAAATGGCTGACTTACGTGACACGAGCAAATGGCGCAGCCGCGTGCTTTGCGGTGGAACAGAATCATCACATCGGGTATGCTTTGAAAACCAGACGTCCATTCGCACGCCTAAGTGACGTCTTTCTCTGGAAACACCAATAGCTTTTCTCGTAGGCGTCCGCAAGCGCGCAACAGCGCCTGCAGCGCATCTCAAAAAATTTGTTCTGCCGGGTGACTTTCTTTAACTTCTTTGGAACCAGATGATGCAGACGGGTACAGTGAAGTGGTTCAACGATGCAAAGGGCTGTTCGGCAATGCCGTCTGCGCAGCCACTCTCGACAGCCGGACTCACGCCTACCTGTGCAGCGGAGCGGAGGAAGTGATTGTCGTGGGTGCTGACGGCACCGTGGAGTTTCGTGGCCGCGAAGGCGTGCGTGGCCGTTCAGTGTTCAATGTAAAGCTTGCCCTCGATACCTGCCTTCTTGCGTACGGCAGGGCCGCAACCGTGCGCGCTGCAGCCCCGCAGTCTTAGGTCACTTCCGAATGATGGTGCACGTATTCCAGCCGGGGGTCGGGCGCGCCTCAAGACCGACCGAATCAGTCGATAGCGGCTTTATTCAACCCTGGAGTTAAAACCGATGAACACGCAAGTCCCCGAACAGATAGTTGCTGCACAGAAGGTCGGCGGTGAGGTCCTTTATGGATTTTTTAATACGGCTTTTGAGGTCTACGAAAAGCTCGTCGCATTGAACCTGCAGGCGGCCAAAGCTTCGATTCTGGAGAATGAGGCCGTGGTGGCGGAGGCCGCTGCTCTTTCTACCAAGGACCCTCAGTCATTCTTCGAACTGCAGTCCCGGCAATCGCAAGCGACCACGAAGAAGGCGCAAGCCTACTGGCAACATCTGAATGAAATTGCCACAGAGACGCGAAGTCAACTGCTCGCGTCAAGTGAAAAGCTGGCCAGCGAGTACGTTCGTGAGACTCGAGTAATTATCGATAATCTCGCCAAAAACCCGCAGGCGGGAAACGAAGCGATTACCGCTTTCTGGTCGAAGGGCTTCGGGGCAATGTGGGACGCAGCTAACGCATTGCATGGGCAGGCCAGGGCTGCGGCGAAGGAGGCTGTGAACGTCATGGACAGAGCCGGCAAGCCGGTGGCCAGGGCTTAGAGCGCGCGAGGCGCCGCTCATTTGCGGATAGGGCCGCAGTCACGGTCCTTTCTTTAGACGGTCCACTCGACGGGGCATCCGGGAGATTGCAGCCCGAGCAAGAGTAGCTGACCTGCTTCTCAGGCGAAAAAGCTGAAACGCAGACGCATCCCAGCTGGGTCTGCGCCTTTACTTTCCACGGCGTTGCCTTCGGCTGGAGAGCCAGCCTCTCGGCTGGCGGATTCTCTTTATGCAGCTGGATGGCCACATCACGTCATGCATGTGAAAATGCGGGCGAGGCCAAGAATGTCCAACAGGCATCCTATTCCGGCGACAGCAATTAATTGGCACCCAGTTGCACGTTACGCGACGCCGCTGTCCCGCGTTGGTGTCCTGCGTCAGTTCACCCACAGGTTCAAGCTGTCGGGGAACTGTTGAACACGAGCGCATCAATCCTGGCGGTCAATGCGAATGCCCGTGGCCTCCGCCACCGCCCCGGTAATGGCCGCCGCCGCCCCATACCACGCACGGGGTATCCGTGGCCACCCCAGCCGCCATGACCGCCCCAACCGCCCCGATATCCGTGGCCCTAGTAGCCGCGGTGGCCCCAGTAGCCGTGCCGGCCCCCCGTAACAGCATCCGCCCCAATAGCCGGAGCTCAGTGACACCGATGGTCCCCACACGAGGGCCAGCCGTAGTACGGATACGCGACGGGGTAATACGCAGGCACGACGACGACGGGCGCGGCTGGTGCGATATAGGTGTTCGTCGGTGCAGTTACATCTGACGCGGCCGCACCGGTCGCGGCTGCGTCAATCATCGAGAAAGGATATTGCTACTGCGGCGCCGCCGCCGGCCCTTCGCCGTACGGAACATAGCCGTAGGGCACGTAGTAGTAGCAACCGGACAAAGCTGCGGACAGGACCGCCACCGCAACGACGCCGCCCGCGCGCGACGTTGCATCCAGCGTTTTCATAACCACCTCCGGGGTCTGATGCGACGCAACATGCGGCGCGCCTTTACTGCAGATAGCTTACTTCAGAAAACCGGATGCCTAGCGTCCCGGGGTGCACGCGCATCAGCTTGCGGCCGCCGGGAACGGTCGCGAAACGTCGGCCATTCATCAGTAGTCGTCGGGGCGGGGCATCCACCGGGGAAACGGTGCTCGTTCCTCGATTCGTCAGCGGGTGGCTCTGGCTCGTAGGTAATTTCGATGGGTTGCCGGTGATTCTGCTGGAAGGTACCGTGGTGTTTGCCGCGCTGTCCGGCGATGGTGAGTACCCACTCCACTGTCATGCGATGTAATGCGACCGCGTTCCGGCTTCGCGAGGTACCCAGATGACTGCTGGTCCGACCCACCGAGTGACGACTGGAACCGCAGGAGGCGACGGTCCGGTCGTCTATGTCGTCGATGACGACAAGGGAATCCGGCAGGCCCTCGACACGCTTTTGCGCTCAGTCGGCTTGCGCGTCGAAACGTTCGAGTCCCCGGACGAATTTCTCCGTTTTCCTCACTCCGCCGGGCCGAGCTGCCTCATCCTCGACGTACGGCTCCGCGGGAAAAGCGGCATGGCTTTTCACCAGGAAATCGTCAATAGCGGCATGCGTATTCCCGTCGTATTCATGACCGGTCATGGAGACATCGAGATGGGGGTGAAGGCGATGAAGGCCGGCGCGCTGGACTTCCTTGCCAAGCCGTTCAAGGACAGGACATGCTCGACGCAGTTGCCCAGGCCCTGGCGCGGGACGGCGAGCGGCTCGCGGCCGAAGCCGCGTTAGCCGGCTTGCGCGCCTCGTACCAATCCCTGTCACCACGCGAGAAAGAGGTGATGGCCTTTGTGCTGTCCGGCCTGCTGAACAAACAGATTGCCTCTGAGATGAACCTGAGCGAAATCACGGTCAAGGTTCACCGTGGACAGGTGATGCGCAAGATGAATGCGCGCTCCATGCCAGACCTTGTCCGCAAGGCCGAATCCCTTGGTATCCAGCCCCGTCTGCACGACGGCGCTCAATGATGACCGCCGTCGTGCGTTAGCACTTCTGTACAGCGTCGATGATTCGCTAGGGATTTCCGAGAGCGACCGAGAGCCAGTGAGTCAGTGCAGTGGCCTGGTAAGGCTTCTGCAGCAACACAAGTGCGCCGTTACTCGCCGCTTTTGCCTGCAATGCCGGCGTCGGATATGCGCTGATAAAGATGGTGGCCGGGGCATGTCCCTGAGCACGAAGGCGCTCATGCATCTCGATACCCGACATCCCGGGCATGCGGATGTCAGAAATCAGACAGGAGGTATGGGCGGCCTGCCCGGATGCAAGAAATTCTTCTGCCGACTCATACATGCGCACCTGCCAGCCAAGCGACCGGATGAGGCTGCTTAACGCAACACGGACGGCCTTATCGTCGTCGACAATCGAAACAACAGGCGAGATTTGCAAGATGGGGCCCTCGATTACTCTCTCTCTCGGGATGACGTGCGGTCGGTGCCGCGCCTCTTTTGTTTGCAGATTACTCTGCGACAGCGTTCAGTGCCATCGTACGAAGGTATGCAGTTACCCGGGTTACGCGCTCAAGTTCGCTTTGCGCGTACCTTGACTGCTCCTCTGTTTGCTTCGCCTGCGTCACGTCCGTCACGGCCCCGATGAACTGCTTATTATTCGCGTGCTCGTTGGTTGCATGTGCAACCACATGGAGGTGCTTGACGCATCCATCGGGAAAAAGGAGACGAGGCTCGATGTCAAGGTCGGCAGTGGAACTGCTCGCGCGTGCAAGCGTCTGGATGCGCTCGCTACTCGATGATAAAAGAATCCGCTCGGACCCTGCGCTCGCTAACAGTGCTGTTGGCTGCAACGAAGCAGAATGTCATTCTAGGAGGCGGCCGGCGCTGGTCGCGTCAGCACTTACAAGAAGTTACGCTGGAAACCGCATGTTTTCCCCTATTGTCCGATTTGCTTGCCGTTACAGGGTGGGCAGCCGCTCGAACTTGTCAAAGCGGGGAAACGGTGGCTGCACCTCGGTAAACTCAAGCTCCTCGACAAGCGCTGCGGACATACCCTCGCTGAGTCACACGCACATCTCCGCCAGTTGCTCGGGCGAGCCCTGCAGCATCGCCTCTACCGAAACATCCATCCGGTTGCGGACCCAGCCTGTGACGCCTAGCGCTGTCGCCCTGCGTACACAGGCCTCCCCGATAGCCGATGCTCTGCACCTGGCCACGCACCTGCACCAGTCGGGTCTCGATTGGCCCGTCCTTATCGTGAGATTCCATGCGCGTACTCCCGTTGCAAGCCGACGCACCTGCGAATGCGGTTAATGAACCGGCCCGGCCGCAGTCGCATGCTCGCGTATCTTCTCCCAAGCTCTTGCAGGAAATGCCAAGGAAGCGGGCTGTCTCGGAGAGGTGGCCCTGGTGTTGCAGCTGCGCAGCGCAAATGAACGCGTTCTCGCATGCAGCCATGTAGCCCTCGAGCGGAGTGTCCATGCCAGCGCAACTGTCGTGTGAAACTGTCTCCCGTCGTTTGTCATCGGCTGACTCACCTCTACGAAGGTCGTAGAACATCTGCAAGGTCATCGAGCGACAGCGGCTTGGTCAGATGACCGTCAAATATCCGTTCGTCCGTCTGGAGTCTGCCGGCGGCATCGGTGTAGCCCGTCAATGCCACCAGCTTCGTCAGGCAGCACTGCGCCCGCAGACGAAGCAGTTGCGCAAGCTCAAGACCGTCCATGCCAGGCATTGTGATGTCAATCAGGGCAACATCCGGAGTAAATGACTTGACTATCGAGAGCGCGTCGGGCCCGCTCTGTGCGCGCTTCACTTCGTGCCCCTCCAGTTCCAGCAAGGTGCCTACTGCCTCCGTCGCGTCTGCGCTGTCGTCTACAAGGAGGATGCGCATTGGTGCTATCGTGCGCCTCGCGATGAGGGTGACCTCACCCGTGCTTTCGCAGACGATGGGGAGTTGCAGGCTGACTTCCGTCCCCTGGCCTTCGCCAGCGCTCGCAATTGTGACTGTGCCGTTGTGTGCCGTCACCAGATGCTTCACGACGGCCAGTCCAATTCCGAGTCCGCCTCCCGCATGCCGGCGCGCCGAAGCCGACTGGGCAAACATGTCGAAGACGTGTGGCAGCAACGAAGATGGAATGCCAGCGCCGTTGTCCCTCACCGTGATGACCGCAGTGCGGGCCGATGAATCGTGTATCGACCCGGTGCTGAGGTCTGGTGCCTCTACCAATAGAGTGATGTCGCCGCCGGGGGGCGTGTATTTCACCGCGTTCGACAGCAGATTCGACACAACCTGCGTGAGACGGGCGGGGTCCGCGTGGACGGTCACCGGATACGGCGGAACAATGATATGCAGTCGATGCTGACCGTTGTTGGCGTCAGCTTTCATCGCCGTCACCGCGTCCCCCACGATGTCTTGAAGTAACCCGTAGGAGGGACGGACGGAAAGTTTGCCGTGCCGTATCCGGGACGCGTCGAGCAGGTCACTCACGAGTCGTTTCAATAACCGAACCTGCCTGTCGGCGATACCCAAAGCCGACAACACGGCGGAATTGTCTGAAGCGAGCTTCCGCGCTGCAGTCAGGGCGCTGTCAATCGGGGCAATGGGATTGCGCAACTCATGGCTCAGGGTCGCAATGAAATCGTCCTTGCGTGCTTCAGCCAGAACCAGTGCATTCCTCGCTGCCTCCGCTTCAGCCGCGCGGGCTTCAGCATCAGCCTTTGCCCGCGTTATGGTGAGCGCAGCGCAGGTGAAGTTCGCGAGGCTGGTCAGGATTCTGAGGTGCTCGGAGTCAAACAGGTGCTCCCTGTCGTGAGACATCACCCAAACAGTGCCCCATGGTTCCGGTTCGCCAGGAATCGGTACGACCAGTTCTTCGATAATCTCGGGGACAACATGCTGCAGACATGCGAAGTGGTTTTGGGGAAACGAGAACAGTTGCCCCGTAGCCAAATCGAGCGTGATGCCGCTCGGGCTGTCTTCCACCGGAGGCGCAGTACCTACAGCGGCGACGCATTTGCCCGAGACGGCGGCCCAGCGGAAGACCGGTGGGCCGTCGGTGCCGCGTTCCAGCAACGCAATGCCTGCGCTACCCGCCTCACACAAATCAAGTGCCATGTCCGAGAGCGTCTGGAGGACAGCGCCATCCGACGCGGTCAGCGCTCGCGCCAGACGATGCATCGATTCGCTTTCAGCAGCGAAATCGGGCGGTCGATGGGGGCGCGTGCCAAGCGCTGTCGTGGCAATTGTGCCCGCGCAGCGTGCGCGGTCCACTGCGGAGGGCGCCGCCGCTCCGACCATATGGCCTCCAAGTTGTAACTTGCACCATCGATGAGCGGAAAAAATTGCCGCATAGATAAATTGTAGTCGCTGCGCCACAAAGACCAATGGGGGCAGCGCGGCCGTCAGCAGCGGCGACCAGACCAGGAACGCTTATTGTCTGACCAATAGGTTAACCTGTTAGGCGAAAGCGGTCCATAAAATTGGCGACGATACTTCTTGTGGATGAAGACCCAAACGTTCTGCGCCCCCTTCGATGGCTGCTGGCGCGGGAAGGATTCCGCATGCTCACGGCGCCAGACGGGCAGGCGGCGCTGGCTGCCGCTGCTGTCGAGATACCAGGTCTCATTGTGACCGACTGGATGATGCCGCGCATTGATGGCATTGAATTACATATCGCGACGGGCCAGGCGAACGTGAAGGCCCATAACTGGAAGCTGCGCGACCTCATAGCCGCAGAAAGGCGGCAGAGGGGTATGCCCATTTCGACGCCAGAGATGAAGGATGGACCAAGGTCGTGCTGAAGACAGCGGCGTAGCCGTAATGGAAGGTTTTGCCGGTGACGCATTTGCCGCTGGAGCACGAAGGTACCCAGCGGCGCTTAGCCTGTACCCTGATGCAAAGTGGGAAATCGTCAGGCTGGCTCCTTGCTATCCGCCAGCATCGAAGACTGAAGGAGCAGCACATGCCCGGTCGCACAGAAACCGTACTTGAAGAACGCCGCCGTCTAGGCGGCTGGCTAACGCGCAAGGAAGCCGAGCTCATTGCATTTAGAAAGAACCTGGCCAGAAAGCGCGCGAGCGCTCGGGCTTGGCTCCCGGCGCGTCGGCCGTGCAAGAGCTGGCGATGCTCATCGACGGCGACCCACTGCTACGTATGGACCTGACTCGGGCCCTTACAGACGCGATTGAAGCTGGGCACGAACTTGGATATTCCTCCAGCGACGAGTTGATGGACATCGTCGACTACCTGATGACCTATGCACCGCCCTTTAGTGAAGCCGGTTTGATTCACTGTCCGTTGAACGCGGTCCTCGATTGGCCTATGTGCATGCCCTCCGGATACGCTCTTTTTCGCGACCCCGTCGTGAATGCCAAGCTAAAGCAGGTTCTCAACGTCTGGTCTGGCTTTCTGAACGGGCCGTATTCGCGCGAGTATCTGAACTCATCGGCTCCTGAAGGGTGGCTTTCTCCTGAGGCACAAGACCAGCTCGGGCTATCGCAGTTTGTCTGCGACCCGGATAAACCCCACTGGGGCTTCGAATCGTGGACAGCTTCTTCACTCGCCGTTTCCTTCCCGACGCGCGACCAGTCGCTGAACCTGAGAATTCCAAAATCATCGTCAGCGCGTGCAAAGCCTCTCCATACAATATCCAACACGACGTCAAACTCCGCGACCGCTTCTGGATTAAATCTCAACCCTATTCGCTGGAGGAAATGTTCACCGCGCGAACGCGAATTGGCACGCCAGTTTGTGGGTGGAAGCGTGTGCCAGGCCTTCTTGAGTGCATTCAACTATCATCGATGGCACGCGCCGGTAAGCGGCAGGATAGTAAAGGCGTAGCACGTCGATGGAAGCTATTATTCTGAGGCTGAATCGGAGGGTATTGACCCGGGCGGGCTCAACGACTCACCGGGTTACACGACTGCGGTTGCAGCGCGCGCCGTTATCGTCATCGACTGCGACGACCCGGCGATTGGCCTTGTTGGCTGCGTATTTGTGGGCATGGCCGATGTGTCGTCGTGCGTTACTGAGGCGCTTCCTGGTCAGCAAGTCGCGAAAGGCGATGAGCTGGGATACTTCAGTACGGAGGCTCGACTTACTGCATGGTGTTCCGGCCTGATGTAGTGCAATGCTTCGCGGCTAGTCCGCCATTCGACGATGAGGCGCCGCCTATCAAGGTCAGCGCGCATGTTGCTACCGCGCGCTAGAGGTCAATGTTGAAAGGCTCGCGGGGGACGTTGCGACAGGCCGCGAGCCACCGCTTCCAATGCGCAGACAGCACGGAGAGCGAGGGTTGGACTGGACGGCTGTCGAAACGCGCGTTGAAATGACCACCGTCCCTTATCCGTCAATTGCCGCCTGAACCCGGAGTGGGGGCCGATGCCGACATGGCGGCATTCGACTTTTTATGCATCTTTTTGTGCGACGTCGTTCCGGCGGGTGCCATAGTATTAGCCCCGGAAGCGCCAGACACCGTATCGGTCGAGCCACCTGCGTTCGGCTTACTCATGCCCGTGCCACCTTGACCACCGGCGGCTCCTCCTCCGCCCGCACCTTGCGCATATACATTCGCTGAAACACCGAGAATGAATGCTGAAATCAAAAATCCTTTTGTCGAAACTCGCATGGTCGTCTCCTCAAAACCAGAGCGGTCGTTAGCACCGGAAGGTGTGAGCCCGCGTACGGCTAGCCGCAATTCGCATGCCGCAGGTCCGGGCAACCAGCGTCCCGGCAATACACCAATTAAGGGCTGCGCACCATAGGCGCGTAGAACTCCTCGAAGCTTGTCGAGGCCCTGCACAAGGCTCGTTATCTGATTCCGAGGCACAACGGCATGACCGTCCGGTGCGATGGTGAAGAGTGGCCGCTCGATTTCGGGCGGGAGCTGAAAATGATTGATGCGACGTTGAAGATGGCGGGTATCGACACCCGACACTCGGAGTCCCATAGCAAGCAGGGTTGAACTGAGGTCGAACGCGAATGGAAAGTGAGACCTACAGGGGGCTACATCTTATGGGGGCATGTGCTTCGAGAACAGGCGGCAGGTCTCGAACGCGAACGCCTGGAAGCATCGGGCATCCTCGGCGTTGTAGACTCAGAGTCGGCGGCGGAGCAAATCGGCTTCGGATGGGCGCGCGCGGGGGTTGATAACCAGGTTTGAAGCGCCAAAATCCTCCAGCATTGGCTGATTTGCGTTGTCGACGAGATTTGTCGAACTGTAAAGACCATATTTATCCGAACAGGACAGTGAGACCCGAGGCGCACCAGTGACGGAAGGCTGTCGCCCGACCATAGTTGACTTGGTATCCGACCGCGACAACTGCCCGATGACTCAACAGGAAATTGCTGCGGCCGGACGACCTGACGTCTTTTGCAGCCTCAATGTCACCGGTCATGCCCGCTTGCCGGAGTACCTTGGCCGCCTGTTCGAGACTCATACCGAACAGATGGGCAACCTGATGGAATTCGAACCAAGCTGTATCCTCGTCGAGCTTTCCATCGATTTTCCTGCTGCTCGACGCACAAATATACTTCACTGACCTCATCGAGCACGCTCCTCCTAGTCATGAATCATCGTCAGCGTTGTGCGGTCACTTTGTCGTCGAATCGCATTTTTGTTTGACCGTACCTCTATTCAACAGGACTGCACAGCCCTCTGATAGAACCGATACGCCCACGACAGAGAACTACGCCGCCAACCCGCCGGATACCGATAGTCTTACGCTCGCACATTGGTTCCGTGGACACATTGCTAAGTATTCGCGCCACAGAAGATTCGAAACGACAACGAGAGTGAGTGGCCCGACGGTGCGACCGTACAACTACAACAGTATCGACGTCGGGCGCAGACAAGTAGCTACGAAAATCGCGCTCAAATGACGCAACGGTCATAGGCCGATGCCGCTTTCATCCTATCCGGTAGGGGCACGCCATGATTCACTCATGGGTGGCCCATTCTTCGTGCTACCGCCAAGTATGAGACTCACCCGGATTACTTTTGTCTTGCTCGGTCTGTTTTGGGGTTCCAACTTCATATACATGAAATGGGCCACAGAATTTATTAGCCCAATGCAAGTGGCCTTCTTGCGCGTGCTTTTCGGTTTCGTACCGCTAGCCATAGCCGCATGGCACAAGCGAGCAATCGCACGTAGCCAGTTGCGTCTGCTGCCGCACTTTCTTGTTATGGCCGTCGGTGCCACCGCTTTCTACTTTACGGCCATCATTAAAGGCACGGCCGTCCTTCCTTCCGGCATCGCAGGCGTTCTGGGCGGAGCAATCGCTCTTTTCGCAGCCATATTCTCATTTCTGTTCCTGCGGACCGAGAAGCTCAATGCCTTAATGGCGGCCGGCGTCGTCCTTGGTTTCGCCGGCATTGTCCTCATCGCGCGTCCGTGGGAGAGCGGTAACAGTCATATCGATTTGACCGGCATGTGTTGGGTACTGGCAAGTTCTATCGTCTTGGGATTGTCGTACATATATGTGCGCATATTCCTGTCGCCGTCAAACCTGCCGCCGCTTGCATTGGCGACGTGGCAGATGGGACTCGCGCTCCTTGTCCTCGGCGCTTTGACTGATTTCACGGGGATAGGCCACATTCTTCAAAACTGGCGGGCAACTGCAGGAGTGGTTATTGGTCTTGGGATTTTGGGCACCGGTGTAGCGTTTTTGATTTACTACTACTTGCTTCAGGAACTTGGTGCCGTCGCTTCGTCCGGTTCAAATTACATGGCGCCGGCCGTGGCGCTGTTAATCGGCTGGGCAGTTGGAGAACGGTTCGGCCTCCTAGAGTTTGCAGCCATCGTTCTCACATTCGCCGGCATAACTCTGCTCCAGATAGGACAACAACGCGCCAGCGGGACGTTAGCATCTACGCCGGGCATCGTCTGCTCAAGTCTCGCAGACGCCGAGGAATGAAGGCACATAGGTGCATTGACGGCAACTCCGTTTGGAGCAGGCGTGCGATTCAACCCGATGTGTCTACAACTATCCAACACTGAGGATTCGAAAGTGGCACCAGAAACTGAAACAGTCGGCACCCTGACACCCGACGGTCGACTCATTCTCACATTCAGTGAGAGTGAGTGGAAGCCCATGATGATTCAAGGCAAGCGCCAACCTGGATTCTGGATTATTCCGATTGTCGACGACGAGACCGGCAAGTGGACCAGCTATTGGATGCGCCTCGACGCTGGCGCCCGGTCACTTCTGCATACGCACACATCAACCGAGCTGCTGCTGATTATGAACGGCGTGTACACCGACCAGGACGGCACGGACATCACCGCGCATCAGGTCGTGACTTACCCCGCAGGCACGTCGCACTGGTCGCACTCGCGGGAAGGATGTACGGTGCTGGTTGTGACGAATAGCGAGTCGGAGCTGTAGTTCAACCTGTCTATAGGCGGCCGGCTGTCGCGACATACGGCCCCCATGACTGGGCTCACATGATTGATACAATCGGTGCTACTGCACATGCTAACCAACGGAAAAATGAAACCTGGGTCGGCCGCAACCAAGGGCTATCGGCGTCTTATTCCGTCTGTTACCGCTCTTGTCGAGTTTGAGGCGGTTGCACGACTCAGCAGTTTCACCCTTGCAGCGGATGAGCTCGGTGTGACGCAGGCTGCGGTGAGCAAGCAAGTCAAGTTTCTGGAGGATACGCTGGGCATCCGGCTATTCCACCGCCTCCACCGGTCAATCGAACTCACCGACGAGGGCGAAGAGCTGTACCTTGTCGTTGCAGAATCGATGCAGAAAATCGCCGGCGTCTTCGACCGATTGTCAAGTGGCCCCACCCGCCAGGAGCTCGTGGTTGCAGCAACGGCCGCGTTTTCACACTTTCGTTTGCTGCCGAGGCTTTCGTCGTTAAACAAATCGCAGCCGCAGCCGCAGCTTCACCTTCGCATCTCGACCCACATGTTTACCTCCGACCTCCGGCACAAGGAAATCGATGTCGCGGTACGGTATGGAAGTGGAAAATGGGGGGACGGCACGGCAACTTTCTTGTTCGACGAAGAAGTGTTTCCTGTCTGCTCCCCGAGATGGCTGGAATCACAAGAAGCGCCCGCATCGCTGGAGGCACTGGCTGGTGCGGCGCTCATTGCATCGGACTCCACCTCTGAGGGCTGGATGGGCTGGGAGGAGTGGTTTCGTGCGGTGGGTTTCTCACCCCCCCGGCTTAATTTAGCCCTGAGATGCAGCCTCTATACCGACGCTATCCAGGCGGCCCGCTTCGGCCAAGGCGTTGCACTCGGCTGGGCCCGGCTCGTCCATGACCTGCTGGCAGCGGGTGAACTTGTGAGGCTGCCACTCGCTTCGTTGAAGGTTAGCGATTCATACTTCGTCGTGGTGCCTCACGGACGCACCATCACGCCAGCGATAGACGGCCTCATAGACTGGCTTCGCGAAGACGCTTCCGAAGTTTAACGGCCGCAAAGGCCCGGCCAACAAGGGTGTGCCGCATCTCCGGTGCTGCATAACTTAAACTCATGCCAGACCGAAAATAAATGGCGTTGACGCTCTTTTTCGTCAATCCAATACTGGGTTCATAGCGGGAACAATCGAAATCCCGAGACCCTGACTGTTGGAGGAGAGCGATGGCCGAAGTACATATCAAGTCCCATGGTGAGTTAATCCGTAGCCGGGAAGCAGGTCACGGCATGCCCGGGGAGCTGTTCGGTCGCCAGGACGTTTTCGAAACGGACGTCGAAGTTTTTTTCCATAAGCATTGGATTCTGGTCGGTGTCACGGCGGACGTCCCCGAGCCAGGTGACGTGTCAACCGTTGATATTGGCAAGGCCTCCATCATCATTGTCCGTGACGACGACGAGAATATTCGGACGTATCGCAACGTTTGTCGTCATCGCGGGGCACGCCTCAAGGAAGCCGTAAGGTCGACAGTCGGTATGCTGGTGTGCCCGTATCACCAATGGACGTACGACCTGGATGGCGCCTTGCGCAACACGACGCACATGGGCAAGGATTTCGACCCGACCTGCCGCAGCCTGATTCCAGTCCACACGAAAATTGTCGGAACGCACATCTTCGTTTGTCTCGATGAAAACACGCCGAAAGATATTTCGAAGCTAGAGGCCACCATGGCGCCACGCTTCGCGCCTTACGACCTGACGAACACGAAGATTGCATTCGAACAGGAAATTATTGAGGAAGGCAACTGGAAGCTGGTCATCGAGAACAACCGCGAGTGTTACCACTGCCAAGCCACGCATCCGGAACTGACCGCTTCGTTCCTGCCCGAGGATTTTGGCTTTTGCCCCGAAAATCTCAGTGAAGAATCTCTGCGTGCGCTTGAAGAATACAAGGCGCGTAATGCCACATGCCAAGCTAGTTGGGAGAGTGAGGGATTTGTCAGCGAGTCCGTCGAGTGGCTTGAGGGCGAGGCCGTTACCCAGTTCCGGACGCAGCAGCTCGTAATTGCCGGAGATGGCGAGTCTCAAACCATAAGCACCAAGGTTGCCTGCACGAAGCTGTTCGGCAACATCACGCGGCGTGACCTCGGGGATGCGCACATGTGGACGCACAACTCGTGGACGCACGTCATGAGCGACCATGCGGTGATTAGCTACATCATTCCGCTCGCCCCAAACAAGACGCTGGTGCGCTCCAAATGGCTCGTCCACGCCGATGCCGTCGAAGGGGTGGATTACAACCTAAAGGATTTGACCGAGGTCTGGGTTGCGACGAACACACAGGATAAGCACCTCGTTGAAATCACACACAAAGGTACTCAAGACCCGGCCTATGCGCCAGGCATGTTTTCGCCGTTCACTGAGGCTTATGTCGACCAGTTTTCGCGCTGGTACGCGTCCCGTCTGAACGCCCACGGTATTTAAGCTGAGTCATCGTCATGAACTCTGTGGAAACAATGTTCAAGCCGGCGTCGCATTCTGTAGACCGCCTCTGTACCACCGACACATGGGAAAGCGGCGCCAGGCAGTGGCCAAGTAGTGAGCAGCAGACGTTGACTTGTTGCCGTGTTGTCGACGAAACACACGACGTCAGAACTTTTGAGTTTCGCACTGAATACGGTTTGCCTGTGCGGTTCGAGCCGGGGCAGTTCATGACCGTGTCGGGAAGTGTGGGCGGCCAATCCGTTGAACGCTGCTACACGATTTCGTCGCCTCCGACGCGTCCATACCTGGTCTCGATTACAGTCAAACGCGTGCCGGGCGGTGTGATGTCGAACTGGCTGCATGAAAATATGAAGCCGGGGACCCAGTTGCGCGCCTACGGCCCGTCTGGAGCGTTCACGTCCACGGCATCGAGTGCGCCAAAGATGCTTTATTTATCCGCTGGCTCGGGAGTCACTCCGTTAATGTCGATGACCCGTGCGAGCGTCGACCTTGGAATCGACCGCGACATTGCATTTGTGCACAGCGCCCGGACGCCTGCGGATATTGTTTTCCGCGATGAGCTGCAGCGGCTGGCCAAACTGTCGCCGCGTTTGAAGGTCTTTTTCGTATGCGAAGGCGTCGGTGAAGAAGCACACTGGACCGGCGCGACAGGCCGCCTGAGCATGCAGCTTCTTTCGGACTGGCTGCCGGACTACGCGGAACGTGATGTCTTCACCTGCGGACCCGCTGGATATATGGGTGCCATGAGGAATTTGCTCCGTGAGGGCGGTCACGACCCCGCACGTTATCACCAGGAAAGCTTCGACATCTCCGCGGGAGTCGCGGACGAGCCCGCGGCGCCAAAGCAGGAAGCCGTTCAGGAAACCTTCACAGTCAAGCTCTCGCGGTCATCGAAAACCTTCACGATGAACGCATGGGAAACGGTGCTTTCCGCGGCCAGGAAAGCGGGCGTCGCAATCCCTTCGTCATGCAGTCAAGGCATGTGCGGTACCTGCAAGACCAGGGTGCTCGAAGGCACCGTTGACATGAAACACAACGGAGGCATCCGCGAACGCGAAGTTCAGAAGGGCTTACGTCTCCTTTGTTGTAGCCGTCCCACTTCAGACCTCGTGCTTGAACTCTAGGTAGTTGACTGCGTGCCGTAACAACGGCACACCTACCCATCAGAGAGTCTTCGCTCGCTGCCTGCCGATTCCCTGCCTATCTTGAGCCAAGGGTCCTCGGCCGTCTTTTAGTTACCCGACAACAGCACTACGGTTCTGCGGAGGACTGCATGCCTGGCAGCAAAGCGATTGACCCAAAAAACGTTGCAAGGCTAAAGAGCACACAGGCGGATAGCCGCGGGGCTCTCGTAGCATCAATTTGCGAATCTGGTCGTCATTCTTCTCGAGCCATTTCATCTGTTCGTAGACGGTGTCCCCCGGAATATGGGGAACATCTCCGGTGATAACGCGCATTGGTTCACCGGAATGCGTCTCGACAGTGTTGAACATCCTTTTAAACGACATCTTCTCTCCCCCTCTGTTGTTTCTCAATGACCATCGCCAAAAACGAACGCCGCTCACAACAGAAGGGGCTCGGGTCGACCTTTCCGATACCTTCTGGAATCGCACCACAAGTGACAGATGTCGCTCGCCTGCACCCGCGCAGCAGGCGAGCCGGGCCTCAGTTATAGACGGGGAATCTCTTCGTCAATTGGGCAACCTGAGCGCGGACACGGGCCAGATTTGCTTCGCTTTGGGGGCTTTCCAGCACGTCGGCAATCAGGTTGCCGACGACCTCGGCTTCCTTGATGCCAAAGCCACGGGTGGTCATCGCAGGTGAACCAAGGCGCACGCCGCTGGTGACGAACGGCTTTTCCGGGTCGTTCGGAATCGCATTTTTGTTCACTGTGATATGTGCTGCGCCAAGTGCCGCCTCTGCTGCCTTGCCGGTAATTTTCTTGGCGCGCAGGTCTACCAGCATCACGTGGCTTTCGGTATGGCCTGACACAATGCGTAGGCCTCGCTTGACGAGCGTCTCGGCGAGGACGCGCGCGTTGTCTAACACGCGCTGTTGATAGTCCTTGAACTCAGGCGACGACGCTTCCTTGAAGGCAACGGCCTTTGCCGCAATCACATGCATGAGCGGGCCGCCTTGAATGCCAGGGAAGATGGCGGAGTTAATCTGCTTTTCGAATTCCGCCTTCATGAGAATGACGCCGCCGCGCGGGCCGCGCAGACTCTTGTGCGTCGTAGTGGTGACAAAGTCCGCGTGTGGGACGGGATTCGGGTACAGGCCAGCGGCAATCAGTCCAGCATAGTGAGCCATGTCGACCATCAAATAAGCGCCAACCGACTTCGCGATTTTCCCCATGCGCTCAAAATCGATGCGAAGTGCAAAAGCCGAGGCGCCGGCAACGATGAGTTTTGGCTTATGTTCCTGTGCAAGTTTTTCCGCAGCGTCGTAGTCGATGTCTTCCGCTTCGTTCAATCCGTAGCTGACGACGTTGAACCACTTGCCCGACATGTTGACGGGCGAGCCGTGCGTCAAATGTCCACCATGCGCGAGACTCAGTCCCATGATGGTGTCGCCTGGCTTAAGCATCGCAAAGAAGACCCCCTGGTTCGCTTGCGAGCCCGAGTTCGGCTGAACGTTAGCGGTCTCGGCACCGAACAGCTGCTTCACGCGGTCGATTGCTAACTGCTCCACGACATCAACGTATTCGCATCCACCGTAGTAGCGCTTGCCAGGATAGCCTTCTGCATATTTGTTTGTAAGCTGCGAACCCTGAGCTGCCATAACTGCGGGACTCGTGTAGTTCTCGGACGCAATCAGCTCGATATGGTCTTCCTGGCGCTGGTTCTCGTTTTGGATTGCGGTCCAAAGCTCTGGGTCGACATTTGCAACAGTGCTGCTAGTGCGATTGAACATGATGGTGGTAGCCAAAGAAGTTATCCGAACTGCTATTCCATCGAACTCGGGTGCGTTCAGCTAGAAGGATTGCGACACATCGCTGGGATGCGTTGTTGAAATTTTCCGAAGGTACCCGTGTGCATCGTGGCATTGCGCAAGAGGTGTTACTGATGCGTGCCGAGACCTGCTAAGCGGAAGCTCGCATAGGCTGGGTCAGGAACCTCGGCTTGGGGCTGTCCACCATTGCTCATCGACGTCAGCCGAGAGTAGAAGAACGTTCAGCTCAATCGAGCTGGAGGTCCCGCTCCGGCCAATTGCGACAGAACCCGCAAAGGCTACGCTGATACGCCTGTAGGCGGCTGTACACCATGCGCTCGAAAGGCGTTCGGAGCTTCTCCATATTGTTTCTTGAATTCCCGCCCGAGATGAGACGCATCCGAGAATCCGCATGAGGACGCGATTTCAGTGACAGTTCTGTCTGAACTGGTCAGCAGCCAGGCGGCCGTTCGAAGCCGTAGCTGGCGTCCATAGGTGAGCGGAGTGGTATCCATTTCGCCGTTGAATAAGCGTTCAAGCTGGCGCACTGACATTTCAAGTCGGTGCGCAAGTTCGCCCAAGCTCAGAGGCTGTCCGATGTGCTGCTCTATCAACAAGATGGCACGCTTTACTTTCGGGTGAGTAGAAGGTCTTAGTCCCGGCGGCGCCGGTTGCGGCGCGTTTCCTTTATCTGCATCGTCTACCAGCAATATGCGAAGTGCTTTGCGCACAATCGTCGCATCGAAATGACGGAGCAAGATAGCCGCCGCGACGTCGATGGATGCACGGCCGCCGGAACATGTAATCCTTCGGCGGTCAATCACGAAGAGTCTGTCAGCCACGAGGTTACGTTCGTCTGCCTGTGGAAATCGCTCGATGAAGTCCCAGTAGTGAAACCAGCTAACGCACAGCCGGTAACCGGTCATCACCTCCGCCTGCATCAGGGCAAATGCGCCCGTGCACATGCCAACAAGAGTCGCCGATGTCTCCGACGAGTCACGGATAAACTGTAACGTCGCCCGGCTAGCAGATGACCCCGAGTGCAGTAGTCCTCCGACGACTACGACATAGTCTAGTCGTCCTGCTTCTTCGAACGTTGTCCACGGCGTCACCTGGATGCCGCAACTCGCCCGGACGGGAATGAGTGACTCGCCGAGAATAGACCAGGCGCAGCGAACTGGACGGCTCAAATCGCCTTCGTCACCAGCAAGACGTAGAAGGTCAACGAACCCTGAGAACGCGGTCAAAGTGAAATTGGGAAGCAACACGATTCCGAATCGAACCGGGGACGCTTGCCTTATGCCGGACTCAACGCGCGGCAGCGCTGCATTGAATTCCATGTCGAGCTCAAGTTGGAGAAGGTTTCCGTTAGCTCGCTGAGTTCACAGGTTGCTATCCATCGAGCGGCTGCCGTGTTGTGTCGGGTCGGCCGGCTCCTTCGGCCAGTCACTCATCATTTCTTCGACCTCTGCCATGAGCCATTCGCGAAACTTCAGGAATTCAGGCCGGCCCCTCGTATTTTTATGGCTGATGAGGTAATGATGCCTATCGTGAAAAACAATGGCGTCTTGCACCGGACGGACAAGCGTTCCTTGCTCAACCTGGCGATGGACCAGGTGATGCCAGCCGAGGAGGGTTCCTTCTCCTGCCTCGGCCATGGAGACAAGAAGCCGATAATCGTTGCTCTCGAAATGGTCGCCTGGCGCGAACCGGTCCGAGCCATCCCCTTGCTGAAACCAGTTTCGCCACACGCGCCAGTCCACGTGTTCGCACACTTGGGCTCGCCCGAGCAGTGACAGGTGCAAGGTCGGATGCATGAGTGGGTCGAGCGGCTTCAATGTCTTGCCTTGAAAATGGTTTTCGAAGAAGCGCGGACTACAGACCGGATAAATCACGTCATGGAAGAATGGTTCCACGTCGTACTCCTGCTCCCGAGGCGGATTCTTTGTAATGATGATGTCCGGCTGCATGGCCTCGTCCAGTTCCATGAAGTGCTCAGTGACAGTCACGTTGAGCTTGATTTCCGGAAACTCTCTGCGAAAGCGTGGCAACCTTGACGCAAGCCAGAGGTAAGAAAACGTATGTGAGACGCAAACGCTTAGCGCGTGCTTGTCAGAACGGCGCACTGCCTCGGCAGCCTCGGCGATATTCATAATCGAAAGGTACGAGGCGTTGTATAAGATGCGCCCGGAATCGGTAAGTGCGATGTGGCGTCCTGTTCGCTCAAAGAGGGCAACCTCCAATGCGTCCTCGAGCTCCTTGATTTGTCTGCTAATAGCGGCTTGTGTAACGCACAAAACCTCTGCCGCCTGTGTGAAACTTTCATAGCGTGCAGCGGTCACGAAACAGCGCAATGCCCGCAGTGACGGCATTTGCGCGAGCAGTCTATCGGCGAACAGTTGCTTCTTCTGCATTGTCCTCACCCTCGGGGCGGTCGAACTGGGAAATGACCGCGAATCCGCGGATAGTTAAACTCTACACCGACAAATTTTCATTTTTCGCGCTCGCCATGGCAATCCAATTCCGCATTCCTGCTGACAGGGAAAACCCGGAGCGCTTCCGCACCTAGAACTTCCGCGGGGGTGGGATTTAAAGCTAACGGGTACCCGCAGAGGCAGCTAGCTTCCTTTTATGCGTTTCAGCACATTGTCCAGTGCAGCCGAGTAGTTAGAGTAGGTACCGGTGCTGGACAGCTCTTTGTGGAGCTGTTCGTTAATGCCACCGGTAGTCATTGAGGACTGAACGAGAGCAGAAAATGGCTCCTTTCCTGTGGTAGCTTCGTAGGAAAGGCCATCGTAGTAAGCCGCTAGATATGCTCGTCCTGACTCGTAGTCGACCCCCTGCTTTTCCAGCCATACTGCCTGCGTCTCCATCACAGCATAAAAGCTGGCCATGGTTGCCGTGACAGCGAACAGGGCGTCGAATTTTCCTTCGTCGCTCACTTCCACTGACGTGCCGACGTGCGAGAAGAGCAGACTCGCAATTTCATCTGGCGGACAGATTGCAGTACTTCCTTTTCGAGCAGCGACCGCAGGCAGTGGTATGGCGCGAATGATTGCGCTATCCGGTCCGACCATCTGCTTCAAATCCGAAATCGAAACGCCCGCGAGAAAGCTGATAACGTGGTGTCGTGCGACGAAGCGTAACTCTTTGAATACGTCAACTGCGATTTGCGGAACAACAGCTAGACAGACCACATCGCTTGAATCGAGTACATCCTGGTTCGTCGGACACACGGAAACACGCGAATCCAGTTCTGCGAGACCCGCTGCAACGTCGGTGTTGCGGGGGGAGAGATAGATATGCTCAAAGGGTGCCTTGGCGTGCGTCAACCCTGTCACGATTGCACGCGTTATGGCTCCTGTTCCGACGAATCCAAGTCGCATAATATAGAGAGATAAACGCGCGGGATTCTCATTGCGTCCCGCGCTGGTTGTTTCAAATAGTCCGGCTTTCCTGCGTGTTCTGGCCTGCCTAACTAAGCTTTATCCAGGTCGTTTTGAGTTCACAGTACTGGTCGTGCGCGTAGATAGACTTGTCCCTGCCGCCGAAGCCTGATTGCTTGAACCCGCCGAACGGTGTCGCGAGGTCACCCTCTCCGAAGCAGTTGACGGTCACCGTTCCCGCGCGAATTCTGCTTGCCACCTTGTGCGCGTGATTGACGTTGTCAGTCCACAGTGACGCAGCTAACCCGTAGCACGTGTCGTTGGCTATCTTGACTGCGTCGTCAATGTCGCTGTACTCGATAACGGAAAGCACCGGCCCGAAGACCTCCTCCTTTGCGATGCTCATGTCAGGGGTCACCTTGTCGAAGATGGTCGGTTCAACAAACCAGCCACCGCTCTCGACGAAGACCGCATTTCCTCCGGCCACAACGTGGGCGCCTTCCGCCTTGGCAGCTTCAATGTGACCCAGGACCTTCTCATAGTGTTTGTGCTCAATCAACGCCCCGAGCTTCACGTCTGGGTCGAGTGGCTCACCTGTTCGCCACCCTTCCAGGACCGCTTTAATCTTCTCTAGCAGGGCGTCCTTCATGCTCGCGTGGACCAGCAAGCGGGAACCCGCGCTGCAGTTCTCGCCCATGTTCCAGAACGCGGCAGCGACCGCGTTCTCCGCTACAGCGTCCAGGTCGGCGACATCCGGCAATACCACCTGGGGATTTTTCCCACCGCATTCCAGAATCACTCGCTTAAGATTTGTATCGGCGGAATAGCGGAGGAAGCGCTTGCCGGTCTCCGTGGAACCCGTAAAGGCGATGAGGTCGACGTCGTCGTGAAGGCCGAGCGCTTGCCCAGCGCTCTCTCCGAAGCCGGTCACGACGCTGAACACCCCGGGGGGAACGCCCGCTTCGAGCGCGAGGTCTGCGATGCGCAATGTCGCAAGAGATGTCTGCTCGGCAGGCTTGACGATTACGCTGTTACCCACGGACAGCGCCGGACCAATTTTCCATGCCAGCATCAGCGCGGGAAAGTTCCATGGAAGGACTGCGCCAACCACCCCGATTGCCTCACGGGTAATCATGCTGACGACCCCGGCGCCTGAAGGCGAAAGCGCGTCGTATCGCTTGTCCGTGACTTCCGCGTGCCAGCGGATACACGCGGCCGACTCTGGAATATCCAAACCAAGACACTCTGCGACAGGCTTACCTGCTTCGATAGCCTCGAGTATCGCCAGTTCGTCCGTGTTGTTTTCAATGAGCTGAGCCAGCTTTAACAACACCGACTTTCGATGTGACGGTGCGGCTTTCGACCAGATGCCGCTTTCGAACGCCTCTCTCGCAGCGACGACGGCCAAGTCGATGTCTTTCGAGTCGCATCGCGCTATTTCGGCGAGCACCTTCCCATTAGATGGATTCAACGTCGGGAACGTTTCGCCAGATACCGCAGGACAGCGCTTGCCTGCGATGAAGGCACGGCCATCCAGCTTTAAAGCATCGGCCTTTTGCTTCCATTCCTGATGTGTCGTCATTTCCTATCCTCAATGAATTAAAGTTCAACTCCGGCCGAGCGTTCCTTGAACCATATCGCCGTCGAAACTGCGACGTCCGCGATTGGGCGCATTGGGAGCGGACGGGGATGGGGCTGGCTGAGCAATTGCCGAATCATTTCGTTTGATAGCCCAAGAGCGTATTCCGCAATGACCTTTCCGGATGCCGACCCTCGACTAAGGCCCAGTCCGTTACAGCCAATCGCCTGATACAGGCCACCATCGGTCTTCCCGAATAGAGCTCCGCTGTTTGCTGACAGGCAAAGTGCACCGCCCCATGTGTATTCAAGGGTGACATCCTTGAGCATTGGAAATCGTCGGTCGAAAGACCGTTGATGTAGATGCTTCGATTTGCGCAGGTCTGCCGCCGAGACTTCTAGTCCGGGCCGAAAGGCGAAGTGATTCCGAATGCAAATCCGGTCGCTGCCCAAGCGGCGAACGGTGGTTCCCATCGGGTCTGCCGGAATCAGCGCCCATGAATTCGTTCCACCAAGCGCTTCAATTTCCGACGGCGTCATCCTTCGGCTCAGCGAAGCAAAGGTGTACACCGGCAGCAAACCGTTCGGATTTTCCCCAAAGGTTGCTGCATACGCGTTGGTGCAAAGAATTACCTTGCCGGCGGTGAGCGTCCCGTTTGAGAAGGAGAGCACTCGCCCGGACGCCCCCTGTTCGAGTCCGCGAACGGCACTAAGCTCAAACACCTCGACGTTGGACGGCATGGTCCTGGCCAGCCCTCGCATCAGGGCGGCGGGCTGGACAGTGCTGCATCCCGGTGTAAAAACGGCTCCGTGATAGAAGGATGTACCAGTGACCTTTGCAATGGCGTCTTCATCAAGCCATTCAAATCTTTCGCCAATGCGTTTCAAGCCAGAAGCGAAATGCTCAAGCGCGTCCTTCCCGCGTTTGTTGGCTGACGCGTGATATTTACCGTCGTCGCGCCAGTCGCAGTCGATGTTCTGTTTTCGAACGATTGACCTGACGTAGTCAATGCCGTGACGCTGCATCCGTACATCGGCCTTGTCAGCGTCAACGCTGCGCGAGTAGCTTTCACTGCTTATGTCATGCGGCAAGTCGACGAAGAAACCCGAATTGCGGCCAGCAGTCGAGCGGCCAATACGGTCGGCCTCGATGAGTGCGACGGAGGCCTCGGGTGCCAGCTCAGCCAGACGCCGGGCAGCGCATAGCCCTGTGATTCCTCCGCCGACCACCGCGAAGTCAAATCTCCTGTTGCCCAGAAATTGATTCACAGCTGCGGGTGGTGGGAGTGTTTCCCACCAGCCATTTACTCCATCAGCTGCAGGCAAGCGACCGAATTCGAATTTCGAGGCCATTCAAGTTAACTTCCCTTGCGAAGCAGGGGCTGCACAATCTTCGTGAATTCGCGGCGCTCGTCATCGGTGAGCCCGCCCAGTGGTGCGCGAGCGCTACCAACCTGCTTACCTGCCAACTCGCAGCCGACACGGACATACTGGATAAATTTACCGCCCCGCTCGAGCAGCTCAAGCACTGGCAGCAGTTGTGTCATCAGTTCGCGCCCGGTGACGAAATCACGCCGCTTGACGCACGCCTCGAAGAGCTCGACGTGTACCTCGGGAAGGAAGTTGGCCGCACCACCGACCCAGCTTCGCGCGCCCCACACGAAAAATTCGAGCGCCTGGTCGTCCATGCCGCAGCTCAGGACAAGCTTGTCCTTGAAGTGCGTGGCCAGGTGATGCAGGTGTGACACGTCGCCCGTGCTTTCCTTCATGGCGGCAAAGTTCGGACGCTTGAGCAGCTCTTCCAGCAAAGGGTCGCTAATGTCTGTGCCCGTTCGCGCCGGAAAGTTGTAAAGCATGATGGGCATGTCGAGAGTGTCATCAATCGCGAGCATGTGCTGCAAGAGCTCATCCTGCGTCGGTTGGGCGTAGTAGGGCGCCGCTACCAGCAATGCCTTGATTCCAGCGCTTTTGGCCTCGAGCCCGAGGCGGACAGATTCCCGGGTGGTGGTCGCGTTAATGCCCGCCGTAAGCGTTGTCTTCCCGCCGACTGCGTCCGCGACAGTGTGAAAGGTACGAACACGCTCGTCAAAACTGAGCGCGTAGTATTCGCCCGTTGTACCGCCTACGCCGAGGCCAGAAAGGCCCCGGCCGGCCAGGTCGACAGCGTGCTGTGCCAGCAATTCATGGTTGATTTCGCCGTCAGATTTGAACGGTGTGACTAAAGGCGCGTGTACTCCCTCGAAGCTCATTCGAAATTCTCCTGTTTCAGACACTGACTGAAAGCATCACCGCCGACGTCAAACGGTAATAGAAACGGGCGGTGCAGCTTCTTTCAGTGCCGGTGTGTTAAAAATCATTCGTTGGTCGGTGCTAACTTAGTCAACCGGTCCGGTGACGGAGCTAGACCAACGCATCAATGTGTGAATAGATTGGGAACCGGCTGCAGATTTCTCGGACCTTGCTGCGGACAGCCCGCTCTACGAATTCATCGCCTGCCGGCTCCCTTTCCAGCGCCGCCAGGACCTCGAGGATGAGCGTGCCAATCTCCTCGAACTCGCCGCGTCCGAAGCCACGAGTGGTGCTAGCGGGCGTGCCAAGACGGATGCCTGACGTGACCGTCGGATTTTCCGTGTCGAACGGGATGCCGTTTTTGTTGCAGGTAATGCCGGCGCGCTCGAGCGCTTTTTCAACGTCTGCTCCCTTCAGGCCTTTCGAACGGAGGTCAACGAGAAGAAGATGGTTCTCGGTTCCCCCCGTTACCAAGCTCACTCCGCCGAGCTTCAAGACTTCGGCGAGTGTCTGGGCATTCTTTAGAACCCGGTCGATATACTCTGTAAACTCGGGGCGCAACGCCTCCCCGAAGGCGACAGCCTTCCCGGCAACTACGTGCATCAGCGGGCCACCCTGCATACCTGGAAAGACCGCCGAATTCACTTTCTTCGCAATATCGGCGTTGTTTGTGAGGATGAAACCACCTCGCGGACCACGAAGCGTCTTGTGAGTGGTTGACGTCACTACATCCGCGAAGCGCACAGGATTGTCGTGCCGGCCTGCAGCTACGATTCCCGCAATGTGCGCTATATCGACCATCAGCAGAGCCCCAACGCTGTTCGCAATTTTCCGAAACTTCGCGAAATCCAAGGAGCGCGGATACGCCGAGAAACCAGCGATGATGAGCTTGGGACGATGCGTCTCAGCGAGTCGGCGAACCTCTTCGTAGTCGATGCGAAGCGTCTCACGGTTGACGCCGTATTGGACCGCGTTGAACCACTTCCCAGAGAGCGCAACGTTTGCCCCATGCGTCAGGTGTCCCCCTGCGTCCAACGACATGCCAAGCACAGTGTCGCCCGGCTGCAAGAGCGCAAGCATCACCGCACCATTAGCTTGCGCGCCGGAATGCGGTTGTACATTGGCGTATTCACATTCGAATAGCGCCTTCGCACGGTCGATTGCAAGTGCTTCAATGCGGTCCACATGCTCGCAGCCGCCGTAGTAGCGCTTCGATGGGTAACCTTCCGCGTACTTGTTAGTAAGCACGGTACCCTGAGCCTGCATCACTGCCGTCGAGACAATGTTCTCCGACGCAATCAGTTCTATCTGAAACTGCTGCCGTCGTAGTTCGAGCACGATTTCGGCAGAGATAACCGGGTCGCGGTCTTGCAGGCTCTCTGAGAAAAATCGAAGGTCAGCTGTCACAGACATACTCCGTGAAAATCAAGGGCGCGTTTGACTTCAACCGTCGAAACGAGAGCACGGCGTGATGACCGAAATGCGGCCATTCGCGCAAAAGTGGCGACCGTGGCCTGCAGAATCCGGACGCGCCCGCCGATACTGAATAGCAGTTGCGCCGGTATCCTCTCTCACTGTTGCAGCCAGGCTTTGACTTTGTCCGGATGCGCGTCGACAAACTTTTTCGCAGCGGTGGCATAGTCGTTCGTGGAGTTGCCCTCCAACTCAATCGCTTCCACGTCAGCAAGCGTCAGCTTGAAATGCTTCATGAACACATCGGCCCGCGGAAACTTGCCCGCGAACTGCTTCGATGCAAATCCGTGAACCTGTTCCTCGCCACCGAGCGTACCTTTGGGGTCCTTCAGGTAGCGCATCGGGTACTTCTGAAAGAGCCAGTGGGGACTCCAGACTGTGGCGACAATCCAGTTCTTGGACTGGGTTGCACGCTGAATCGAGGCAAGCATTCCGGCCTCACTCGAAGACTGGAGGTTGTAGCCTGCCAGGTTGTATTCCTTGATGGTTTTCTCGGAAGCCTGCATCAGGCCGCCGCCCGGCTCGATTCCTTGAATCGTGCCGTTCAGCTTGCTCTTCACGTCTGGCTTGTTAAGGTCGGCAATCGACGAGAGTTCGGCCTCCGGCACATAAGCGGGGACGGCCCAGCCGTTCTTTCCGCCGGTGTAGATGACGCCGACGTCTTCCATGTTGTCTTTGTACTTCGCGTAGTAAGTTCCGTGCGTTACGGGCAGCCAGCCACCCACCATCAGGTCCACATCCCCCCGAGCAACGCCCTGGTACTGAATGCCGATGTCCGCCTGAACAAACGTCACGGGCTGTTGCAGCTTCGTTTCCATGACATATTTGGCCACATTTGCAACTGCAAGAACGTCTGCCCAATTCGTAATCGTGATTTTCACCGGGTCCGCTGCCACCGCCATACCGCCGTAGCTAAGTCCAAGAGCGCAAAACGTCGACACGGCTACCTTCACGGCATAGGATTTAAAGAATATGGGTTTCATGTAGTACTCCTTTATTATCGAGAGAATTTCTTTTTGATTCACCGTAGCTGCGGGGACAGTGCTGCGAGATTGCGCGGAGGGATGCCAGCTTCCCCCCGCGCAGAACTACTCAAGGCTGCGCTTGGGCGGTTTCGGGCACCGTCTGCTTGGTCGCCTGAGGTTTCCTCTTTTTCTTCGTGGATTTAACGCCAAAGCTCTCCGTTAGACGGTCAAGGATAATGGCGAGTAGGACGACTCCAAGACCGCCTTCAAATCCGATACCGATGTCAAGTCTTTGAATCCCGCTTAGGACGTACTCACCCAGTCCTCCTGCTCCAATCATTGACGCTACGACAACCATGGACAGCGCCATCATGATGGTCTGGTTGATGCCGGCCATAATGGACGGCAACGCATTTGGAAGCTGAATCTTCCACAACAGTTGAGAATCCGTGCTGCCAAACGACCGCCCGGCTTCCATCAACTCCTCTCGAACCTGCTTGATGCCAAGCGTAGTGAGACGGACCACCGGCGGCATCGAAAAGACAATCGTTGCGAGAACAGCGGGCACGCGCCCAAGTCCAAACAGAATCACTGCAGGAATCAGATACACAAATGCTGGCATCGTCTGCATGAAATCGAGTAATGAGCGTAAAACGACCTCCGCACGGCCGTTACGCGCTCCCCAGATTCCGAGCGGGATACCTATCAACAAGCTGAAGAACGTCGCGGCAATGACGAGCGCCAGAGTAGAGACCGTTTGTGCCCAAAGCCCCATGAAGTTGATTGTGAAAAGCGCAACGCCGACGAAGGCTGCGAACACAACTCCTTTTCGCCACAGCGCAATTGCCATAAAACCGACCAGCATGACCACAAAAGGAACCGCTGCGAGCCCATCCTGAAGAACTTTGACGACAGCATCAAGGACCGCCGAGAACGCGTCAAATCCGCCCCGGAAATGCTGGAAGAGAAAGTTGACCCCGTGCTCTGCCGCGAGCCCGATAAATGACGAGTTCATGCCGCCCTCCGTTGCATAACCTGTTTCAAAATCGTTCGACACGACACAACACCAGCGAACATGCCAGCTCCGTCAACAATCGGTACGTCGTGTTCCTGGTTCAGTGCAATGGTCGACAGTTCGTGAAGGTCAGCGTCCGTCGACACGGCAGGGACGTCTTGCAGGAGGGCCTCACGAATCGGCGCGCTTCCGCACTTGCGCAACGACGCATACGTTACGCACCCTTGGTATCGACCCGCTTCATCGCAGACATAGCCCCACTCGACTCCAGCGTCGAGCAGCGCATTTGTGTAGCGGTCAGCGGATGTACCGCAGTCGCACTTGATTACCCCACGGTCGATTCTTGAAAGAAGGCTGGATGCCTTCTGGAAGCGCGAGACATCGACATTGCGGAAAAATTCGCGGACGTAATCGTCGGCTGGTGATTGAATCAATTCTGCTGGCGTACCGACCTGCACGAGCCGGCCATCTTTCATCACTCCAACTCGTCCGCCAATCTTGATTGCCTCTTCAATATCGTGCGAGATGAAGACTACGGTGCGCTGCTCCTCTTTCTGCAAGCGCAATAGCTCGTTCTGCATTTCGAACCGAATAAGCGGGTCAAGCGCTGAAAATGCCTCGTCCATCAAAAGCACGGAAGGGTTTACGGCCAGCGCACGTGCCAGACCGACCCGTTGCTGCATGCCGCCCGACAGTTCGCCAGGAAGTAGCTTTTCATATGAACCAAGCCCGACTCGAACGAGTGATTTGCGTGCAATTTCGTATCGCTCCGTCTTCTTTTGTCCGGCAACTTCGAGCCCGTAAGCAACGTTGTCGATGACACTGCGATTGGGAAGCAAGGCGAATGATTGGAACACCATCGCCATCTTTTTACGGCGCACCTCTCGCAATTCCGGCGTCGACATTGGAGCAATGTCATGGCCCTCCAGCACAACCTTGCCCGAGGTTGGTTCAATCAGCCGATTCAGAAGTCGCACCAATGTTGATTTTCCAGAGCCCGAGAGCCCCATAATCACGAAAATCTCTCCTGCCCGAACACCGAGACTTACGTTGTCAACCGCAACCATGTTGCCGGTCTGCTGGAAGATTTCGTTGCGCCCAAGCCCTTGCCGAAGCATTTCGGCTGCGCGTTCGGGCTTCGGTCCAAAGATTTTGGAAAGATTCTGAACCGTGAGTATTTCATTCACGGGCATGGATACAGCCGGCGCGATTGAAGGCATAGAGCCTGTAGCTGCGGCTGGATATGCGGCTTCTTCCGATGCAAAAGTGAGATTTGGGGACATTCTGTCATTCCGACTGGCAAGTTCAAAAGCCTGCATACCTGAGGAAACGAACCGGCGAAGCGGGATAAGCGCCTACTGTCGGGTTCCCCTGCAGGTCAAGGATGAGCATTGCGGCTGTCGAACGCCCCGGGCGCCGAAAGCCATTTCGCAAGTAAAGACAGACAAGTCGAACAGAGAAATAAATTGCGATTTATTCTGAAGAACCTGAAATCTTTGCCCGCTGAAGTGTTTATCAGCAATGTTTGTTGCAGTTGTGACAGCGTACATCGCCAATTAGGACCGGCCAGCTACATTTTCTGCCGTCTTTCCCCTACCTTTGGTAATGGATGCACCTCCGGTGATTGTCAATAGATGGGACGCGGCGCTCGCAGATACATGCCAGGCATAGGTTCGGGCCGCCTCGAGCCTGCGCGAGTGCCGTCGGCCTGTGTATGCGCCCATAGGGAAAGTCCGGAGACGGCGACATTGCCACGCTCCGGCCTATGATTTTTTCTCGGACCTCATCGGTTAGCTCTGGCAGGCGCTCGGAGAATGCTGGGCGGATTGACACGTAGCTATCGGGTCATCCTGATGGACTGTCCGGGTTGGAGCAAGAGCGACCCCATTGTCTGTACGAGTTCGCGCTCAGAGCTGAATGCGCGAGTTCTGAAGGGACTGCTCGACGCTATCGACGTGCAAGGTCCAGTACACATTATCGGCAATTCGATGGGTGGCCACAGCCAAGTCGCCTTCGCGATGGCCAATCCATCGCGCGTGGGCAAGCTCATCCTGATGGGCGGCGGCACAGGTGGTTCGAGTCAGTTCGTTCCGATGCCGACCGAAGGCATCAAGCTGCTACAGGGTCTGTATCGTGAACCGACGATTGAAAACCTGAAGAAGATGATGAACGTCTTCGTGTTCGACGCGAGCAATTTGACTGAAGAGCTGTTCCAGGCGCGACTCGAGAACATGCTCGCGCAGAAAGAGCATCTTGAAAACTTTACGAAGAGTCTCGCCGCAAATCCCAAGCAGTTTCCAGATGTTGGCCACCGCCTCTCCGAAGTGAAGGCGCCGCCTCTCATCGTCTGGGGGCGCGACGACCGCTTCGTCCCAATGGGCGTTGGTCGGCGGCTGCTGTGGGGCATGCTGAACGCCGAGCTCCATATTTCAATCGTTGCGGGCACTGGGCGCAGTGGGAACACGCCGACAAGTTCAATCGCATGGCGCTGGACTTCCTGACGCACTAACGGAACGGTAGCGCATGGACTACGGCACTGAGGTCTAGTGGGAGCGTCCACCGAGCAGTCGGTGGGCCAGCCATCCTCTCACTGGACCGACGAGCCGTCCCCACCGCATGAAGAACACTTGGTCGTGCGGAAGGTAGTGTGCTGCACGCGGGCTCAAGCCGTCACAGTATGGATGTCGCTAGCGCTCCCCTCTGAGATGTTCAATCGCTCGTAGCAGCAGTCCGCTTGGCGAACGTCGGGCAGTGGCCCCAGCCAGCAGATACGCGATGTGATGCGCAGACGCGGAGCGGTGGCCCATACCCTTTCCGTCATCGACAGGGCAGCCAGGGAGTGCGCTTTAGCGCCAAGTGACTTGAAGTAGGGAACCGCATCCCGAGTGAATGAGCAGCTAGCACCCATTTAATGATGGGAGCGACGCCGCGCGCACCATCGCTCTGTCCTGGCTGCCATTATCTTTCGCGCCAGGAAATCAGCTGGGTACAAACAAGCGTAAGGATTGAGCAGAGACGTTGTTGCGAGCTCATCTCGGTGGACCGTGTCGCTTGCGCATAGAGAATTACACAGATTAAAGATTATATGATTACCGGAACATTCGACCGAGAAAACACGTTGGCTACAGCGGAGTTTTCAGAAGTGGATACCCAATTTCCGTGTGTGAAGGTCAAGCAATATGTGGGTGGAGGTCAAGTTGGCTGTGTGTGAAGGTCAAGTAAAACGTGGGTGAAGGTCAAGTCATGTCGATGAACTTCAACATAAGATGTCAGCGTGGCTCAAACTCCAACGCCTTTCGAATCTCGTCGGCGTTCTTTTTCAGCCATGCACGACGATTAACGATGGTGTCACCCGGCGGGCGAGGAAGCCGCTCGTGAAGATGCGGAACGCCTCTCCGCCGGTTTGAACTTCAACTGCCGAAATAGTCCGGCGTCATGTTCATGTGTGCCGGTCGTTATCTCAAGTCCCAACTCGGCGACTTCACGTACGTTTAAGATTCAGCAGCGGGACATCCGCGCCCCGCCGCCGTCTTGAGTGCGCCTACATTCGAGTACCTGACGAGCGTCGCCAACCAATGACGGGGCGCAGGCGAGAGGTGCGGTGAGGTATCATCGTCCTCATTACTCACCAAAGGACGCCCAAATCTGATGTCAGTAGATTCCAGTTGGTTGGGCCAAATTGAACGCGAGTGGGCACAACTTCGCCAGGCCGACCCAGCACTCGATGTGGAAAGGTTCTTCCGGCACGTTGTGTCGGCAAACAAGGTTGGATTTCTTTCACTTGAATCTATCGCGGCCATTGCGAATGGCCTGCTCACAAGCCCGCTCTCGGGGGCGCCTCACCTCGGCCGGCGTCTGATTGAACGGGTTGGCCCTCACCGGCACCCTTCTCTTCGGGTCGCGCTTGCACTGTCTCTTGTCAGCGGGACAGGTGGGCCAGTGGACTACGAGACCGGGCACGTCATTCTGGGCGACGTGCTGAAGGACGATACGGCGAGCGAGCCTCTGCGAGGCCTGGTGGCAGCAGCGCTCGCGGACAGTGCACGGCTTGGTCGCGGCATGGACGCCGACCTCGAGATGGCCAAAGACATGTATGCCACGGCCTTGGAGCTTGGACACCGGTCAGCCGCGTACAACCTTGGTTTGTACTGGGAGGGGCACTGGGACAGAAGTGCTCCCGGCGACGTCGTTCCAGACAGTGCGAAGGCGACGCAGGCCTACAAGCGCGGTGGTTCGAACGCAAAATGCGCCGCGCGTCTGGACGCACTGCGGGCCCGTTCGCGGTAGACCCCATTAATCGCGCCTCCCGACGCAACGAAAAGCGAGCTCTGTGTCCTGGCTTACGCGGTCGCTTGAGCAGTCATAGCTTCTGGCGCGGTTGCGACAGGCAACTTCGTAATCGGCTCTTTCGCGCCAACCAATTTCTTCACCGGTGCCTTCTTCGCTACGGCAGTCGTTGTCGCGGGCTTCTTCGCGACGGCTTTCGGCTTGCTCGCAGCGGCAGAATCCGCAACTCCGCTAACGCCATCAATCAAAAACTTCGCCCGGTCTTTGGCACCAGCAAGCCACGCCGGCGCCGAACCGCGTCCGCTCCAGGTAGCGCCAGACTTCGGGTCGCGATATTTGGCCGGCTGCGGACCTTTTGGCTGCCCCTTGCCCACAGTCGCACCGCCCGACTTCGACGCCGTCTTTTTGCCGACAGCCTTCGCCTTGCTCACAGCACTGGCCGTCGCAGCAACAGTCGATTCAGCACCACTTGCAATCAAAAATTTGCTTCGGTCTTTGGCTTTAGCAATCCACGTCGGCGCCCGCCCACGCCCGCTCCAAGTCGCGCCACTCTTTGGGTCACGATAAAGCGCAGGCTGCGGACCGCGGACGTAATTGCCAGCAGCCTTCGCTTTGCTAACAGGAGCCGGCTTCGCCGTCACCGTGCCTCCATCCACCAAGAACCTGTCGCGATTCTTTGCCGTCGCAATCCAACCGGGGGCGCGGCCACGCCCTGACCACGTAGCTCCGCTCTTTGGGTCGCGGTATTTCGCAGCGGCATCACGCGTCTTGTCGGCAGTCTTCGCTCCAACCTTCTTCGCACCTCGCTTGCCGCCAGCATGCCCCTCAATGTCCGCAGCCGTCAGGCCGTGTTCTGCCATCAGCTTGCGAATTTTCTCGATAACGGCCGACGACTGTTTCGCAATCAGAGCCTCGGCTTGCTGCTCAAGCTTTTTAATTTTTGCCTGCATAGATTCTAAAGTTGCCATTTTCTCTCTCCCTTTGAGATGTCCCCACTATGCCATGCGTATGAGTCGTCCGCTAGCTGTTGTCGATTACGTCTTGAGGAACATTGGCGGAAGTTTCAAATAGCAGAACTGTCTTCAAGAGTCGACGCACGCAACATCCCCAACTGGACGAGATAGTTTCGCAGGCGCTATGACTTGTGAAGCATCCAAGTCGATGCTTTGCACGCCGCATTCCAGTCGTAGAAATCGCCATTCACGTTTGTCGCTCAAGGACCGCCACGTTGATGCCGTAATCAACGCTAGCCGGACGCTCAGTCCGGTAGAAAACAACAATCGAAATCGAGGACGTCGATGGCAACGATTAACGGATACATCCCTCATTTCCCCCTTATGTTCGAGACCGAAGAAGGGCTGCGGGTGGCCAGCGCCTGCATTCAGTACGGCGGGTGGGACCATAAGAACCAAACTCTGACACCAATCAAGCTTGCGGAACTGCTGGCAAGACCTCATAACCCAAGTCTGTCATGGGTGATGGATAGCCTCGCTGCCGCGGCTGAAGCCGGCCGACTGGATGCAGACAAATACATCGAGATTTTTTCAGGCAAGGAAGACGTGCGCGGCTTCCGTCATGTCTTGCGAGAAGCTGGCGGCGACCGGTGGCTCACAGACCGTCACCATAATGCTCTTCGGAAGCTAGGCAATGGCGAATTCGACGTGACCACCTACGTCGGAACTACAATGCTGTTCGACCTTGCTGAGTAAACTCGAGGGGTGCATTCAGGGTTGCCGGAAAATGACCCTGCGCTTAAGCCATAGAAAAATAAACATCCTTCAGCAAACACCAATCACCTTAAGCGCTCGCACGCATCATTGCCGATTCCGGCACCCGAAGCTGGACTCGCGCGAGTGGTTCGCCCCTCATGCATGCCCCTGCGTCAAACCCTGTCGCGTAGCTGTTTTCGTGACCGCCGCCTCCTCGGGAGGGGTACAGGTCGCCGTTTTTGCGTTCCTTCTGCCCCAAACCCCTTGTTTCAGGGCCTCGTCCGTTGCGGATTCAAATGCGAATTGCTACGCTAGCGCCAGCCTGAGGATTTGGACCTTTGCGCATTGTCGGTGACTACGCAAAGGCAAGGACCCCGGGCCAACCTTTGACCAATGACGAGGAATCTATGGCAACGAAAGCTGCAGCAAAGCCGGCTCCGAAGAAGGTGACTCCGGCCGAGAAAAAGGCGAAGGCGCCGACGGTAAAAAAGGCGGCGACTCCTGCCGCGAAGAAGGCGGTCGCTGCCACGCCGCTGAAGCCCATCAAGGATTCGTTCACGAAGGCTTCGCTTGCTACCCATCTTGCCGAGCGCGCAGGTGTCGAGCCGAAAGCGGCGAAGGCTTTGATGGCCGCTCTGGAAGAAACAGTTCTCGCGTCGGTCCACAAGAAGGGCGCGAAGGAGTTCACGCTGCCGGGTCTGCTGAAGGTTGTTGCTCAGGACGTGCCGGCAAAGAAGAAGCGCTTCGGCAAGGACCCATTCACGGGTGAAGACAAGTGGTTTGCCGCGAAACCCACTTCGGTGCGTCTGAAAGTGCGCCCGCTGAAGAAGCTGAAGGACGCCGCTCTCTAAACCGGGGCGCCGAAAAGGAAGCCCCTTGTGACGGAAGTCTGAGGGGCTTTTTTTTTTCTCTGCCCAGGACGCACAGGCCTTCATTTCATCTGGCTACTCAAGATGAGCTGGGCGATATGCACCGTGTAGGGCGCGCCGAGCAGCCACGCGCACAATCCAGCACCAAGCATCGCACCGATTGTCGCCTGCCAGAAGTTCGCGATGCGCGGCCAGGTGCACAGCCAGCCCAAGATGAGCAGTCCACCAGTGTTGGCTACCAGGTGCATCATGCTTGCGTGCAACGATGGGGCGAACAGGATGCCCTGCAGCTCGCCAAGCGTGCGCGGCACGACGCCGTGCCGGTTCAGATGCAGGAATGGCAGCGCAGCAGACAGGAAAAAAACCAACCAGATGGAGCCAACAAAGGCGGCCAGAAGGAGACCACGTGCCTTGAACTGCACGAAGAGCGAGTCAGAAGTGGAAGTCGTGCCAGAGAGCCGGGTTGAGTCTTGCGGCATTGCCAGTTACTCCGTACTCGGCTTGATATCAATTGTCATGGACGCGATGACGTGCGCGCCTTAGTTTTTGCGCTGCCGCCGTTCCCCGGAGACCTATCTGACGGTGCGTAACGGGTGCGGCCGCGGATAATGACTCGAGGCAGAAATTAATGAATGCCTCAACTTTCGCAGCTCGATGGCGCCGTGACGGAAAAAGTGCGTACAGCGGAAATCTTTCGTCCGACCAGTCCGGGAAGAGGTCCACGAGCAAGCCATCGCGCATCACCTGCTCGACGCCAATTTCCATCACCTGGGCGATGCCAGCGCCGGCGATACACGCACCGAGCATGGTTTCCACGTCCGACACGAGCAGGCGCCCCTCTGCGGGTATCTCCGCGACCTTCTTACCCCGATGGAATTCCCACTCAAAGGGCTTGGCCGTCACCGGGTTATAAAACATGATTCGCTGATGCTTGCTCACCTCCTCCGGATTTCCTGGCTTCCCGTGCTCAGCCACATACCGCGGAGACGCGACCGTAATGATGCGCGTCTCGAGGAGCTTCCGTGCAATCAGTGTTCCCATTGGCGGGGGTCCAAAGCGCACGGCGAGGTCAAATCCATCTGCCACGAGGTCGCCAACGTCGTCGCGCATGATGAGTTCGAGCGAAAGGTCAGGATGGTGTGCCAAAAACGCTGGCAATCCTGACGCCAGCACCGTCCTTGAAAAGAATGGGTCGACGTTAACACGAAGCTTTCCCTGCACGACGTTCGCTGAACCCGACGCTGCTGAAGCCGCCTCTTCAATGCCTGTCAGATGCGGGCCAACTGCGTCATATAGACGCCTCCCTTCGTCGGTCAGCGTCTGCGAGCGTGTCGTACGGTCAAGCAGCCGCACGCCTACCCGCTTCTCGAGGCGTGAGACAGCGCGGCTAACGCCCGATGGCGACAATCCGAGAGCGTCTGCTGCGCGCACGAAACTGCCACTCTCCGCGACTGCGGCGAGTACGGTGATGCCAGAAAACAGCCGACCATCAAATGTCATCCCCTCTCCGAGGTGCGTGTCATTCAGATAGTTTAGTCACGGGTGATTTGAACAGCACGTACTTTATTCAACAATCAAAAAATGAGAAATTGTCCTCCTGAATGATGCGGCGGCTTGCGCTGCAGACCTGAACCAGCTTGGGAGAGCATTAATGGAAGCTTTGAAGACACAAGGCATTGAACTGCCGCGCCTCGGGTTCGGCACGTACCGTATGCCCGGTGGAGATTGCCAACCGGTAGTTGAGAGCGCGTTGGAGCTCGGTTATCGACACATCGACACTGCCGAGATGTATCAGAACGAGGAAGCTGTAGGCGCCGCAATTGCTGCCTCGGGTCTTGCGCGGAAGCAACTGCATCTGACGACCAAGGTATGGCACGAGAACCTCAAGCCGGAGTCCCTCCGTCGCGCACTGGACGCCAGCCTTGGGAAGCTCAGTGTCGACTATGTCGACCTGTACATGGTGCATTGGCCGTCGCGTGACATGGACCTCGGCGCCGTCATGGAGACAATGCAAGGCTTTCTGCAGAACGGCACCGTTCGCTCAATCGGTGTGTGCAATTTCAACGTGCCGATGCTGCGAAAAACCATCGAGGAAATCGGTGCACCCATCGCCTGCCACCAGATTGAATACCACGCGTTTCTAGACCAGTCGAAAATGCTGAGCTACTTGCGCGAGAAAGGCATTCCGCTCGTCGCCTATGCCCCGCTTGCACAAGGCCGTGCAGCAAGCGACCCCGTACTTCAGGGAATCGGTGTCAAGCATGGCGTGACCGCTGCCCAGGTTGCTCTTGCGTGGCTTCTGGAACAGGACGGGGTGGCCGTCATTCCTAAGGCTCGACGCCGAGAAAGTCAGAAATCCAATCTCGACGCGCTGGCGGTGAAGCTCGACGATGATGACCGGCACGCCATTGCGGTGTTGCCGAAGAACCACCGTTTCGTGACTCCGCCGTTTGCGCCGGAATGGGACGCGTAGTCACTGTCTTTGCGTAAGCCGGTAGTCCATCTGCTAGCCATCACCGCAGCGCTAACGCGCAATCGATGATGGGGTGTTTCGCGTGAGTTGCAATTGATTCCGTAATAGACGGCCGTTCACGAGAGGACCTGAAATTCTGTTGAACGGATGTCGAAGAACCAGCACTTGCGTCGCTGGGCATCTGACTCGGACGTGAGGCGAAGAACGCGCCGGAGTCGCCGGTAAGTCGATGCTCCGGCAAGACCCTCGAAGCAGCACTTTCGAGGGTTGAAATAGATATCAGCTTACCTCGCCCGGTCGCACCTGAAGCCAGGCCGCCGAATGCGGCATTACGTCACGGTTCGTATTCGGTTGACAAAACGTCGGACGCGACCCAGCCGTTGACGCACAGAGCAAAGACGTGGCGACTCCACGGACCTTCCAACTTGCAAGACCCATACATTTGAAACGCTATGTGACGGCTCGTTGCTTCGTTGCCTGGGCGCCGGCATTTTTTGTTTACCGCCCCGGTCGTGGTTACAAGGGCGTAACTGTTTTTTAAGTCCGTCTTAACTGTTTCTTGCCATCGTAGTGGCTACGACTGACGTCCAAAGTTTCTGTTTCGCCGCTGGCGCATGAGCAGCGTCTTTGCCCGGCCAGTAGCGCTACGGCGACTGCACCGAAATAGCTACGACAGGAAATTCAACTCACCATGCCTATCAAATCGCGAACCCAAACACACACCCGACAGGTCACTTGCAGCAAGCATTCTTTCGATGGTTTCGGCTGCCGGAACCACTCCCGCTGCTCTCCGCCCCCGCGACGTGTCTCGCGGTCAGCTTCGGGAGAGATTCGTGCGTAAGTTAGTTGCGTTGCTCGCCGTTGCAGCGAGTTTAGGTGGTTGCGCCGTCGCACCAGGATATGGAGATGCACAGCCATATGGAGATGCGCAGCCATACAATTCGGTCTACGGTTATCCTTTCTATGGGCCGGGGTACGGGGCCTGCAGTATTTGGGGCGATTGCGGCACCTGGGCTGGCTGGTATGGCTATCACCGGTACGGGTACCGTTGGCACGGCGGATGGCATGGCGGGCACGGTGGATGGCATGGCGGACATGGGGGCGGACATGGAGGTGGGGGAGGACATGGCGGCGGAGGCGGGCATGGCGGCCGCTGAAACGTTCCCCCGGTAGGACTCCGTACGTCCGCTCGTATTTCGCTTTGAACCAGTCAAAAGGAATTAACGGATGCGGCTCGCTGTCCTGGAGAATGACCCCGGACGAATGCCGCCCAACGCACCACCGGGATGGTTTCGCCACGACACACCTGGGTAAAGCGGCATCCGGCCGGACAGCATAATTTCCCGGTTCCTATGTGGACGGCTCCGCGATTTCCTCAGTATTCGTTTGTCCCAACCCAACGTCGAGTCGTCCTTTCCCCCGCTCACGCTGGGCATCAACAAAGCAGCCAGCCCCGCTCGAATGGTAGCCCACAAACTACTGTCT
Source organism: Paraburkholderia kirstenboschensis (assembly GCF_032806925.1). Taxonomy (NCBI): domain Bacteria; kingdom Pseudomonadati; phylum Pseudomonadota; class Betaproteobacteria; order Burkholderiales; family Burkholderiaceae; genus Paraburkholderia; species Paraburkholderia kirstenboschensis. The sequence continues at coordinate 1,360,190 of NZ_CP136512.1, forward strand.
CCGTCGGCACGGTCGTTGCAACTATGGCTGCGCCAACGGGAGGTTGCCATCATGAGCGTCTTGCAGGGTTTCGTTAATTCCATTCCAACGCGTGCGTCCCCCGGCGAAATCGTTTGACTTCCCTGTGTCGACACGTACAATGACCAATGCTGCAATGCAGCATTTTATCTTTGGTCGACTCGGCGTATGCGTTTTCAATCATCGTCCCTTGCCGCCTTACCTACGGAGCATTGATGAGCACTCTCACCCCCCAGCAGTTGATTGCCGCCCAGCAGGCCAACATGGACGCATTTTTTGGCATCACGAACAAGGCATTCGCCGGCTTTGAAAAACTGGTCGCGTTGAATTTGCAGGCCACTAAAGCGGCTGTTGCTGAAAGTCAGGAAATCGTGTCCAAAGTCATTTCGGCCGGCAACCCGGGGGCGCTGCTCGCACTGCAAGCAAGCATTTCCCAGCCTGCTGCGGAAAAGATGGTCGCGTACGGCCGCAGCGTTCATGAAATCGTGTCCGAGGTGCAAAGCGAAATTTCAGCCGCTGCTGCTTTGCAGGGCCAGCAACTCCAGCAAGATGCTCAGGGATTCGTCGAGAACCTGAAAAAGAACGCGCCTGCAGGAAGCGAAACAGCTATAGCTGCCTGGAAGTCGATTTTCTCTGCAGCGAACGCTACATACGAATCGGCCAACAAGGCGGCAAAGCAGTTCGTCGCTACGGTGTCTACCGTTCAGTAAGACTGCTGTTCTCCCTTTGCGTTGTGGGTGTAAATGCGAACTTCGGTTCGCATTTGTCCTTTCGGCGTGGGATGTACTGAGAAGAGAGAAATCTTGACCGCGACTCGTGATATTTGGGGGGCTGCCGCTCCACGAGTGGCGATACCGACTCGCCGATAGCTGACAGCACGGCTGGTCCTTGCAATCAGAAAACGTCGAAGAGACGTCGGCATCTGAGGCAACGGGGTAAAGCGGTGCTCCCCAAAAATGCGCCAAACCAGGTATCAATCAACGGATGGACCGCATGGACGAACGATTTGATAGGAGAGAACTGTTGCTCCACCTTGGCGACGTTCTCGGCGCTTTAGGCTTGTTGCCAAGGCGAGTGAACCGGACGCGTCGGTGATGCAACTCGTGCAGGGAAATGATTCCTTGCAGAACATCGAATTCCTGCGGGCCTTGTCGCCAAATCTGACGGTGGCAGAGTTCACCCAAGGCGCAGCCACGGCATTCTCCATCTGGCCCAAGGCGCTGCTTGAGGCGGAGCTTAACCGGGACGCATTGGCGTCAACTGTTCAACACAACCTTTTTAATGGCAACCCCGACGGCTGGAACTTGTATATCGGCTACGTGCAGACGAAGGTGGCTTGGTTCGGCTCGGGGCTTTCTCATACGAACGGGGGTGCTACGGCCGAAGCATTCCGCGATGCTGAACATAAAGCAGGTCCGGCTGAGGCACCGCTCTTGGCTGCATCGACGGCGTTGGATGTGAAGGCCCGCAACGAGAAGAGAGGGTGGCCTTGGCCGGAACCGAGGTCCACGTCGTAACCGGACGAGGCCGCCGCCGGACCTAAGGCAATGAAGTACCTGGTCGACGCTATCACGTCTCTCGCCAGCCCGGATGCGGGCCAACTACGTCCCCACCGATGGCTCGGGCGCCGACATTCGGCTTATAACTTCCCTCAAAAATACGTTGCAGTGCGGGTCCACCTTGCATCGCCTTGCACTTCTCGCGCCGCTTCGAATCTTTGTCTCTGGCATGCCGCCACAAGATTCCATTCCGGCACTGAGTGAAGAATTAGATTATCCCCAAAGATGTCCTCCGACCGCATCGTAGGTACTTTGACGATTGAAGTCTTCTGCCATCCTCGGCGGTTTCAAACTCAAGTGCAACACACGGAATCTAGTGTTTAGAACCGTGAGGCTGGCTCGCTGAGGCGAGCGTGGAGGCGAAGACCTCGAATGGAGAATGGAACGCGTGAGTCGCGCGAGGCCGGCTGTTCAGGCTGTCGGCGATGGCGTCGAGTTCGTCTTGGCTGTAGACCGATAGGTCGGTGCCTTTAGGCAAATATTGACGAAGCAATCCGTTGGTGTTTTCGCAGGTCCCGCGCTGCCCGGGGCTGTGCGGGTCGCAGAAGTAGACGCGCACGCCAGTGGCAGGAGTGAGTTCTTGATGCCGCGACATTTCTTTGCCCTGGTCGTAGGTGAAGGTTTGTCGCAAGGGCGCGGCAATCGAGTTGAGTTTGGCAGAGAAGCCCGCCAACGCTGAAGCGGCGGTGGCATCTTCCATCTTGGCGAGCAGCACCAGGCGGCTGGTCCGTTCGACCAGAACGCCGACCGAAGATTGGTTGCCGGCGCCCTTGATGAAGTCGCCTTCCCAATGACCAGGCAGCAGTTGGTCTTCGATTTCGGGCGGCCGCACATGAATGCTGACCATATCCGGAATCTGTCCGCGCCTGTCTGTGCCGCGTGTGCGCGGCATACGCGTGCTGTGGCCGTGGCGCAGGCAGGCAATGAGCTGACGGCGCAGTTCGCCGCGCGGCTGGGCGTAGATGGCCGTGTAGATGGTTTCGTGCGAAACCTGCTGGGTCGGGTCGGTCGGATACATACGCTTGAGTGTGCCCGATATCTGCTGGGGCGACCATTTCCAATCGAGCAGGGTGAGAACGATGCGCCAGCAGACGCTTTGCAGGCAAAGCTTCGCGGGGCGGCGGCCCGCGCTACGGCGGGCGGCGCTGAGCGCTTCAGCCGGCACCGATGCGTAGCCAGCAGCAGAGCTGTTTCGAGTCAGTTCACGGCTCACGGTGGCCGGCGAGCGCCCGAGTATTCGGGCCATGGCCCGAATACTCACATCCTGTAGCCGCAGGCTTGCGATGGCGACGCGTTCTTCAGGTTGAAGCTGTTGGTACGAAGTCTGGTCGGGCATTGCGACACCTTATACGAGATAGGTGTTGCACTTCGCTTTTGAGGCCGCCCTCCAATTTACCCTAGGCGCTATTCCGCATTTCGCGTCTCAGCAGTGTCTCGCCTTCCTCATCGCACCGCCGGGAGCTATCCAGAGCTGGAATCGGCCATCCAGGAACTGCCCGGCTTTCATCCAGTGCGAAGAAATTCAGGCGGCGTCAGCTCCCTCGACCCATCGCCGGTGCGCAGTCCGCAACATACTTCGCATGCAATCGCCCCTGTGCTGCCTGCAGGTTATTGGGATAGTAGTAATCGATTCTGTGGGGGTCGTATCCAACGGATTCCAGCTCCGCCAGCTCCTGCATCAACTGGGCGTGGGTTATCTCACCGACGACCGGCTTGAACGGATAATCGTTACATTCCTCCGCAGTCAGTTTGGTATCAGCCATTGCAGCCACACTACCAAGCAGAAACATCATAAGAACAGCTGCCTTTACGCCTCGTTTCATTTTCACTTTCCAAACGACTAGAATTCGAAAGATTTTCGCGAATAACTTACGCAAGCCTTTTAAAACATAACCCTGTTTATTGTAGGTCCCACGAGGCTGGAATTTGCTCGCGCAAATCGGAAAACACATTTTCGGAAAAAAGCCGGAACCCTCCGGACTGCTGTAGCACTCCTTCGCGCAAGCGAACGTATTGATGCCATTAAACGGCTAGACAATTGGGTCGAGATGATGGCTGCGTTGGCATACCGGAGCGTCAGAACTGTGGACGACAAATCCGAGTTCGGAGGGTAGGTCACCGGCAAATACAACTTTCTGCCAGGAGCAGTGACCAAGTCCTTGCCCGAATTGAAGAAAGCATCGAGAAAGTCGGAGATACCTCGCGATAGGTAGTCTCGGAGGTGTTCGGAAACAGGGCGACAGAATGCCGGGCGGCGCTCGCGGCATTGAAAGAGTTCGTCGCAAAGTCGCGTTGGCAAAGCGCACGCCTTCCTCGCCGTATGCATGCATGTCGCCGAAGAGCCTAGTCGCCGACGCGGCCCACTATATCCTGACGCGCCCCGCCGAAGAGTGTTCGGGAAACTTCTTTCTCGACGACGAAGTCCTGCTAGAAGCCTGTGTGCGCGACTTTGCCCAGTACGACGTGCAGGTTGTAGCTGCGCTGCAAGCAGATTTCTTTGTAGAGGCCTTGCCGGGATGCTACCGGCGGACAATATGACGAAGCGCACCGCCTCGTGAGATTCACTGGCCACACTGCAGCTGCCAATCAACCCGATGCAGCGGACCTAGAGGCGCGTGGCGCAACGCGTCCGCGGGGAGGGCACGCCCAACCGGCGCTGCACCTCGTCTACAGCAAAAAGTGGACGACCGCTGTCCAGTTCAACGCTCCGGCTGCGATATCTGCAACGAACGGGAGGGCAGCGGCATCTACGACCTTCCTCATGTAAAAATCTACCATTCATTTACCCAACCGGTTTCTGCAATTGATGTCAACTCGACGGCTTGGCTCATTTCCGACATGCAACGGAAGCCGTTCCGTGACGTCAAGTCTTCGCAAACGGATTGATGGGCTGAACCTTCCGGCGGTCCTTGGCGCGCTCCAGCATCTAGCATGTGCTCCAATCAGAAACCAGCGCTTCAAACCCGCGGACGACATTCGATTCCATAGCTTGCACCCCGGCATCGCCATTGAAATTGGCACTGAACGCAGAGTGGAAGCGATACTGGAAATAGGCAGAGACCTCCTGGATGCGCTCTTGCGTATCTGAATCCGTGAACATCACGGATTCAGGCGAGAACGGGACGTAGTAAATGACATTGGGGTAGTCGGTAGCCACAGCTACGCGTGGTTCATCGCTCAGAAGCAGCGAGCCGACCGACTGGATAGACCCTTTCATCCCCTTCGGGGTTTTGAATACCCAAATGCGCTTTGGCAACCGCTCTGCGAGTTGAATGACTCTCGTATTCCTGGAGCCAAAGTAGCCGACTTGGCCGTTCTTGAGGTTCTGCTCAAGCTTCTGCCCGTAGTAGAAAATGTCCATTCGATGCCTGCTATTCGATGCCTGGTTCACTGCGGTGCTTAATCAACGCCGCCATGTTACTAGAAGCCGCTTTTATCGAGCAGGAACCGGTTCGAAATTGTTCACACCGGTATGCCGCGAGCCGATACTCGTAGTACGGCCGGTCCCTGTCATCAAGTATTGCGTACAGTGTCGCCAAGTCTGATGCATCGGGGTTTAGCCATCGCGGCCGTCGTCGCAGACTGTATGTCGTTCACCACGGGTTGTACTTATTCACTTGCAGTGCACAACGTACGGGTATTCGGACATGGTGACCGGGCTCGTCTCCCGCTTTTACTCGGATGTGACTCGATACACCACGAGCAGCTTTCTACGGATGAAACTAGGTGATGCGCTGCAACGGCGCAACGTCGCGACGTATATCTACGAAACGCCCGAAGAGGTAACGGCTTACGAGGCGCGTTAGCGGCCGGACCCCTCTTCGGTTGCCTTGACTGTCAGGCTTAGGCGCCAGGACGTTTTCGCGCACGCAGGCTGATTTCCCTCGTTCCATTTGGGTTGTCCCGGTCTTTCGACCGGGACTTTCACCCCTACTGCTCGACTTGGAGGTACATCGTCGCGTTCGTCGCAGACTTTCTCACCACAGTGTTGGTCTCCAAGCGCGAGCGAGTACTACGCTTCGCTGACAGCAGTTTCAACGGTGTTTTTAGTCGCCTTCGTGGCAGTTGCATACGCGGCGCTAGCTGACTGCCCCACTGCGCCGAGACTCGACTTCCAGATGGCCAAAACCGCGTCGCCGCCCGGCAGTGCATTTTTCGACATGTTGTCGAACCACGTCTTCGCGTCAAATGAGGGCTGTTTGAAGACCGCTTTGGCCACCGCCTCGAATTCAGCCTGGGTGCTCGACACGATTTCCTTCACGTGCGTCCAGTAGGCCTGAGTCTTTTGGACACCGGCGCGCAACTGGTTTTCCTGAACTGCAAAAGCTGCTTGCGGCGCCTTGCCAATTAGGGATTTGCCAGCGAATTCTTGCGCCTCGGCAAGCGTCGTCTTGACCGTCTGCGCATTGAGCTCGACAAGCTTTTCGAACGCCTGAAAAGCCTTGCTCGCGAGAGCTAAAGTCGTGTCAAGGCTTGCCTTGGTTGCAGTAATCGTTTGTTCCGGGATGAGGGTGTTCATGTTCGACTCCAATAAAGTAGGGCCGTATGTCGCCCGAATTAAATGCTGCATCGCAGCAATATGAGTTTCATCATAACCGCAATTTCGATGAAGTCAAACTCTTATTTTGCGCATTTTGAGCTTTTTGTGCGCCTCTCTCCCTTGTCAACAGGGCGTGACAGGCTTTTCACCGAAACAGCGGGACAACTGAACTGTGGCATCTGATATATTTACGCTGCGGTGCAGCAATACGGGCGCATACTTAGGGTGCCCTGCATACGTCCCCCTGGAGATGCAATGAAAAGCGTTGAACTCACGCCACCCTCCGCAACACTTCTCGTTCTTGAACCGCTTCGCGCGGCAGCTGACTACGTTGCCGGTCTGGCTCCGCTGGCTGCCCCGCTGCCGCACGGTGACGGTCATCCGGTACTCGTATTTCCCGGTCTGGGTGTCAGCGGGGTCGCGACGTCGGACCTGCGCAAGCGCCTGCAACAACTGGGCTACGAAGTCCACGATTGGGAACAAGGCGTCAACTTTGGGCCGGGTGCCGACAATGACCTGATGCTCGAACGGCTGGGTGACCATCTGCGGCAGATACATGCGTTGCATCGGCGTTCGGTTTCACTGCTCGGCTGGAGCTTTGGCGGGGTCTACGCCCGTCAGTTGGCCGCGAAATATCCGGAACTGGTGCGCCAGGTCATCACGCTGGCGACACCTGTTGCCGACAACTCTGACGCCACTCATGCCGGATGGATGCTGAACATGTTGAGCAGTGGCATACCTCCAATAAATCACGCTCCCACGCGGTGTTCAGATGCGACTGCGCCTGTTCCGTCCGCTTCGGTTTACTCAAAAACGGACGGAATTGTCGCGTGGGAAGGATGCGTCTCGACCGGGTCAACGAACCACCGCAACATTGAGGTCGAGGACGTCAGCCATCTAGGCATGGTCCATCACCCGGAAGTGCTGCGCGTGCTGGCGGACCTCCTCGCCCAGCATCCGGACGGTCATAGGCAGGTCGTAATGCGGGCCGCAGGTCAATAGTGTCTCCGAGTGCAAAATCATCTTCGAGCATCGTGAGGACGGCGGGCTAAAAGCCCGCATCTCAAAACTAGCTCCGCGTTGCTCCGACGCATGTCAGAAACGGCCAGTCGGCTACTCTGATTGAACGCGATACAGCTCGGCCGCTGCCTCGGTATTTGACTACTTGCGAGCTCCGTCTCCGACTATCCGGCTAAGAGCCAGATGACAAGCCAACGATTGGTCGCGGACATAGTCGCTTGGTAGGGGAAGCAGGACCTGCTTGTGGAGGCGAGGCCCTTTTGAGCCAGCCAATTTTCGCGACTTCGAGCACGGCATGATTAAATCTCCTACGCCTTTTTCTTGTGTGCACGCACGGTCGCCAGATAGCGCGCGCCCCCAGCGTAAAAATGAACTTCGTTTTCACAGTGCCCGTGCTGACAAACGGTACGTGATTGTCCGCGGCGTGTCTGCTTTGAAGGCCAAGCCGGAACGGTTGGCGAGCGGATGGCTGGCAGGAGGAGTCACCACTCGACCGAGGTCGAAAAAACTGTTGGCGGGCTCGACACCCACAGCGAAATGTCGTCCCGACCAAGGTTCGTGAGTACGCCCGCCATTGCTAATCCATAGCAACACATCGGGTAGCTCCCCGGCGTTCCAGTCGAGGCTCACATCCGCACGCTCCGCTGGATACCGCAAGATAAAAGGTGGCTCACATCCGGAAATTTGCATCAGCTCTTCGGTGCCTTCTGCCAATGGCAGTCGGGAAGCGTTCATCGGACCCTCCGTCGCCGGGATTTCTGTCAGGGACGCGAACGCACGGTTGGGCAGAATCTGCGAAATGCCGGGTTCCTGCGGGACCGGATAGCTATAGATGGACTGGCTGGCGCAGGCAATAACCTCCACGCCCCCGTCGGGGATGGCGAAAGTCGGATGCAGAGCGAACGGCATCACGACATCGCGCCGTGCGTGCACGGTAAGCGAAACCAGCAAGGCGGGCGTATTCGGGTCCGCTTCGACCTTACGCTCAAGTTTTTCAATTGCACTGTCGGCCGGATACGCGATTTGAAGCAAGAGCATGTGGGTGGTCTGTTTCACCAGTGTCCACATGTGATTTGCACCGTACCCGTGAACCCAGCCGTCACTGGCCTCGCGATGACCAAACTCAGCAGGAAGGCCCGCAGGCGCCTCAATCATCCCAAACGGCAGACAGGGCCATTCACCGCGCAGCGCACGCATAAGTCCGTGCTGGCGGCCGTCATCAGCCCAGGGGGCCACCTGCATGGGAGAGACAGAGCGTCCTTCGCCAATGTCAAAACGCACGGGTGCAAGCATTCCACCCAGCGACTGGACCTCCGCCTCGCCGTATTCCCAGCCAAGCTTCCAGCGCTCGATTTTATCCATCATGTCGTTTAGTCCGCTTCACCAAAAATCCGCATCCCAACTGGCCGCGCAGCGCAATAACTGCTGCGCCCAGGTCCAGACTAGCTCGCCCTACGATGACCAACTGAACTGGACATCCGCCCGGTCTCGCGTGGCATCAATCAAGCGCGCGTTGACCTCGTCGGTGTGCTTAACCCATTGTTTCGCTGAGTCCGCGTCACGACCGAAGCTCATGTGACGGCTGACGAGCCTTTGCTGGCGCACAGCCGAGTCGACGTTGACGTACCAGACTTCGTCGAGCAGGGCCCGGACACCCTTCCAGTGGCCGTGCTCGAACAGAAGGTAGTTGCCTTCCGTGATGACGAGCGGCGTATCGGGCGCGACCGGAATCGCGTTGGCGATGGGCTCTTCTATCTCGCGGCGGAAAGTAGGTGCGTAGACCGTTTCGCCATCACGCTGCTCGCGCAGCCGACGCAACAGCGCGACATAGCCTGCGCTGTCGAATGTATCCTCGGCACCTTTACGGGATGCCCGACCGAGGCGTACAAGCTCGACGTTCGCCAGATGAAAACCGTCCATGGGGACAATCACAACTTTCCCAGGGAACGCATCGAGAATTGCCTGGCAAAGGGTCGATTTTCCGGCCCCCGGCGCGCCGACCAGCCCGAGAATGTGACGACGTCCGCCTTTGGTCAACTGCCGCAGCCGGCTCAAATAACGGTCTTCAATCATGGACATCATCCAGATATTTTTTCAAGCATCGGGAGCGCGTGCATTGCACGCCGACGCCACGTGGCGGCCCGTGTTTCAGAATCCCGACACGTCTGCTGCCGCGCTACGTGCAAGCCGCGTGTTCAGTGATGCGCCTTCGCCTTTGCCGCGGCGTTGATTCCGCCAGCCATGAACTCGCGCGCATGCTTAGCCAGGTCCATGCCGTCGTCCCACAAGTTGCGCCAGATAGCCAGCGCGTTGGACAGTTGTTCGTTGACGACTGTCGACGAGAAGCTCTCGAACGTGACGACACCCTTATAGTCAACCATCGCGAGCGCATGGAAGAACTGAGAGAAGTCGATAGTCCCTGAGCCGAGGTAGCCGCGATTGCTTTCGCCGATATGAACATAAGCGAGGCGGTCGCCGCACAGGAGCACCGGCTGCATGAAGTCAGATTCCTCGATGTTCATGTGATACGTATCGAGGTGAACACCGACGTTTGGCGCGCCGACTTCGTCAATCAATGCCAATGCCTGAGATGCCGTGTTGAGCAGGTTGCTTTCGTAGCGATTGACGACTTCGAGGCCCAGCTTCACGTCCTTCTTGAGCGCAAAATCTGCAATGTGCTTGATGGAGTCGATTGCATTCTGACGGCCTTTCTTCGTGACCGGCGCGCTGTATTTCGCCATCGCACCGTACAGGATGCCGCCGAAATATTTGCCGCCAATTTCGGAGGTGATAGTGATTGCCTCCTCGAGCATCGCCACCCCGCGGGCGACCGTCGCAGCATCTTCACTCGACACGTCTGCCTCGAACGTAAGGCCGCGCGAGCAACCGACTTCGAGCCCGAATTCCTGTAGCAGGTCTCGCGTCAGGGCGACGTCCATAACTTTCGGACCATGTAGCGACAGTTCCGCGAGGTCGAAGCCGGCTTCTTTCGTCGAACTCAAAACCTTGCGCGTCGACTCCGGCGTGAGGTCGCCAGCCCAAACCAGTGCGTGTACGCCGAGCTTGTTCATTGTGTAACTCCTTCAGTTGCGGTCGCGCGCTTGCGGACCAAGGTTTTCGAAATGCCGTTCGCCCACGCCCAACGGAAGAGCATCACAGCAAGCAGGAAGACGCCCCACAACGCAGTCGCCAGATGCTGATTGGCGCCGAGCAGATTGAGGCCGGAGGCAATGACCTGCAGAATTACGAGGGCGATAACGACCGGTACCACGCGGCCGAAGCCACCGAACGGGTCAACGCGTCCGAGGAAACATGCCAGCACGGAGATGAGGAGAAATGCTTCGCCATGGCCAACGCGAACCGAATTGAACTGGGCCGCCATCACCACGCCCGCAACGCCGCACATCAGCCCCGATAGCATGTAAATTCGGGTAACCGCACGCGTTGTCTGGATGCCCGAGTACCGCGTCGCCTCAAGGTTCGACCCAATCATGCGGGTGGCAAAGCCCAACCGCGACCGGGTCATCACGACGTGCCAAAGCAATGCGCAGCCGAGAAAAATCAGCAAAGGAATGGGTACGCCAAGGAAGACACCGTTACCCATTTCGCGCACAAACGGCGGGAACCCCGAGATGTCGCCTCCGCGTGTCAGGAACTCGCCCAGCCCACGCAAGAAAATCATCATCGACAAAGAGACGAGGATTGGGCTCGCTCCTGTGCGAGCAATCACAGCCCCCATTACCCAACCCGCGGCGGCGCCAGTTGCCAATGCGGCAGCAATGCCCAGGATGATGGCTATCGCGCCCGCATCTGCTCCGCCGTATGTTCGAAGCACCCACGCCATCGCCAGGCCAGAAATGTTGGCAGTGAAAGTCACCGAGAGATTGAAGCCACCGGAAATCAGCGGCATCAGCATGGCCAGCGTAAAGAAGCCGAGTTCTGGCAACTGGAACGCTACCGAGACGAAGGTGCTCTCCGAAAAAAATCGGTCTGATGCGAAACTCAGGACCGCGATGACCAGAACGAGGAATCCAAGCAGCCCGGCGACGTCCGCTGGTACATGCGGCGCGAAAGAGCGATGAGATGTAGAGGTGTTCATGACGAGGCCTTTACGCTTTGAGACGTGAATCGCGCACCGACGAGCTTGGCGAAGCCGCCGCTCGACAACGTAATGGCGATGAGGATGATGGCTCCGATAATCATCTTGAACGCGTACGGCGAGATGCCCAGCAGGTTCAAGCCGTTTGCGGTGATGGCGGTCAGAAGAATGCCGAGGATGGCACCGAGAATCGTGCCGCGCCCACCGCCCAGCCTCGCACCGCCGAGCACCACAGCAGCGAGCACATCCAGTTCACGTCCGTAAAACGCGTTCGGAACAACTTCCTGTACGTAGTGGGCTTGCATCAGTCCGGCGATGCCGGCCATCATGCCGAGCCAGCCGAAGGCGATGTAGTGCATGGCGCCAATGTTGACCCCTACGCGTCGCGCTGCTTCGGGGTTGTCGCCCATTGCGTAGAGCTGTCGGCCTGTTGTCGTGCGTCGCAACAAAAACCAGGTCGCGAAGACCATGACGACCATCACGGCCACAGGCAGTGCGAGGTTCGCATTGCCACTGGCGGTGCTGAAATGGATGAGCGATACCCTGTCCGTCCACCAGTCCGGCAGGTCGTAGATGGAGACCCCGCCGGTGAGGAACATCAACCCACCGAAAAACACGTTGAAGGTGGCAATCGTCACCACAATCGAGACGATGCGGAATCTGTAGATAATCGTGGCGTTGATGGAGCCAAGCAGAAATCCGAAAAAAGCAGACACGATGAAGCCGAGCGCCCAGTTGCCACCGCCAAGTCGCATCACGGTCAATGCAGTAAGGTACTGAACCACCGATGCACCGACGGCGAATGAAATGTCAATGCCACCGGCAATCAGCACGACCAGCAGCCCTACTGCAAAAATGATGTTGACGGAGCTCTGGTTGAGCACGTCGAACAGGTTTGGCGCCGTGAGGAATGTCGAGGTTGAAAGGCTGAGGCCAATCACCATGATGGCGATAACGAGAATCAGCAGGGCCTCAATCGAACCGATTCCGAGTTTGCGAAAATCAGGCATGGACGTCTCGCTCGATTTGTTCCATCGTTGTCGTTCCCGGCACGTACTCTTTAACGATGCGTCCATCGCGCATGTGCAGAATCCGGTCGGAGTTGAAGTAGACCTCTGGAATCTCATCGGAGATAAGCAGGATGGCCATTCCCTCAGAAGCGAGCTTGTGAATGATGGCGAAAATGCCTGCCCGAGCGCCGACGTCGACGCCTACGGTGGGCGAATCCAGAATCAGGAGCTTCGGGTTGGTTGCCAGCCACTTCGCGAGCACGATGCGCTGCTGGTTGCCACCCGACAAGGTGGAGACCGCATCGTCGGGCTTTCCGATTTTGACGGCCAGTTGTTGAATCCAGTCTTGAATCAGCGCGTTTCGCTTTTTGGCAGCAATCAGATGAGTACTGTCTAGAAGGTCGTCGAGCACCGCAGCCACCGTGTTGTCGCCGATTGATTGCGGCTGCACGAGTCCGAGTTGGAGACGGTCTTCAGATACATATGCAATTCCTGCGCGGATGGCATCACGATTTGTGCGTACGGACAGGGCTTTGCCGTCGAGCAGGATGGAGCCCGCATTTGGACGTGTCATTCCGAATAGCGACAATGCAACTTCCGTTCTGCCTGCGCCAAGGCGTCCCGTGACACCGAGAATCTCGCCCCGTCGCACCTTGAACGACACGTCGTGGTACTGACGTGCGCGTGACAAGCCCTGTACCTCCAGTACGACCGGTGCTTTCGACAAGTCGGTCGTACGTACTTCGTAGTCGAAGGTGCGGCCCGTCATCAGTTCGGTAAGACGGGTCTGGGTCATCCCTCCGGTGGGGAAGGTGCCAACGTACTGCCCATCGCGGAAAACCGTCACGCGGGTGCAGACATCCAGCACTTCGGCGAGCCGATGGCTGACGAACACTACTGCAATGCCATCCGCAGAAAGTCGCCGGACAATTTTCAGCAGAGCTTCTGTCTCAGCGTGGCTGAGCGAGGCCGTCGGCTCGTCCATGAAGACAAGTCGAGCATCGCGAACAAGCGCTCTGGCGATTGCCACGACCTGCCGTTGGGCAATAGATAGTGAGCGAACCGAGCGGTTGAGGTCGATGGAGACACCGAGTCTTTCAAGAATTCGGCGAGCCGCTTCCTTCATCTTCCCGTAGCTGACGATGCGCGGACGAGACCCGAGGTTCTGCTCGAAAGCGATGTTTTCCGCGACGGTCATTTCGGGGAAAAGCGCCAGGTCTTGCCAGATGACCTGAATGCCTAGGTCACGGGCTCTCGCCGGGTCCAAGCCTTCGATTGACTCACCGTCCATGAGCATCACCGCGCCCGGTTCCGGCTGATAGACCCCACTGATAATCTTGATGATGGTGCTCTTGCCGCAGCCATTCTCGCCGGCGAGGCATAGTACCTCGCCGGGCATGATGTCGAACTTCACGGCCCGCAGCGCCTTAACGCCGCCGAAGATTTTGGAGATGTTCTCGAGCTTGAGCAGTGGCGCGCGGTCCGCGTCAACCGCGGCCGATGCCGTATTCGCCACCCCATGCTCAGAACGAAGGGGGTTGGTGGAAGCTGGATGACTCATGGAAACGCTCCGATGGCACTTTCACGTAACCGGCCGACCATACGTGTCGCGCCGGTTACTTCCGGATAAGCGGTTTGCCGCCGCGCTCACCCGTTCGGCAAGGAATTACGCTCAGAGGCCCATCTTTGCGAGGTCGTCCACGGTCTTGGCGTTGAGGTCCACCAGGTTGTCGACAATCAGGTTGTGGCCAACGGGATGAACGACGCCCAGACCCGGGATATTCGTGCCGTCTTTAATCGGCTGTCCCTTCGCGAGCATCGTGCCCAGCGTCACGAACACTTCGCCAGCGACTTCCGGATTCCACATATACCCGCCGTTCAGCACGCCATCGTGAACGAGCTTTCGGCCTTGTCCAGGCGAGAACGGTCCGAGGACCAGCACCTTTCCTTTTGCCTGCTGCTCGGCAACGGCGCGGGCTGCCCCAATGGGTCCCTGACTGCCGAATGCAAGGATACCTCTCAAGTTAGGATGAGCACGCATCAGGTCGAGCGCTGTTTTGCGCGAGGCATCCACGTCTTCAGCGACGCCGTAGCGGTCTCCAACGAGGGTCATTCCAGGATAGTTGGCCTTGATATAGGCGATTGCCGCGTCCGCCCAGGCGTTGTGGAGTGGTACGGTCAAGGACCCGACGAACACTGCATACTCGCCTTTTCCGCCCAGCGCCTCGCCGAGACGCTTTCCGTATGCATCGCCAAAGCCTTTGACCGAGGCCAATTCAAAGTCCCAGTCCGCGTTCTGCTGCTTCGGGGACTCGTGCGTGATGACCTTGATACCAGCTGCCCGGGCGCGCTGAAGTACAGGTTCCAGCACCTGCGCGTCGTTCGGCACTACGCCAATGACGTCTACGTGCTGCGCAATCAGGTCTTCGATAGCACGCACCTGAAGCGCAGGGTCTGCGCTTGTCGGTCCGACCATGAATGCCTTGACGCCGAGCTGGTCAGCACGCTTCTTGATTCCCGCTTCCATCGCGTTGAACCAGGGAATGCCGCCAATCTTGACGACCACCCCGATTACCGGCTTGTCAGGTGAGGCCGATGCGAAGCCTGTCGTCAAAGCCAACGCGACCGCGCCTGCGCCCAAAGTGCGGATGATGTTCTTGAACATGTCTCCTCCGTTGGACGCCCGACCTACCCGGCAGACGCCCGATGAGTGTTAGGAAAACCCGCTTCTGACTTTGCTAAACTTTTGCTGAATCCATTCAGCAATTCGGGTTGGTGTATGCTGAATCTATTCAGCAAATCGGTCGACCCCGGAGTTACCCTGGTACGGCACTTTTTGCGGAACGGTTACCTTCAGAGCACATGAACGGCGGAAATGCCCTCGGAGTCACGTTGATGGCAGGCAGCAACCCCGGACGAAAGTCCACGATTTACGACATCGCAGAAAAGACCGGCTCTTCAACTTCAACGGTGAGCATGGTGTTGAACGGCAACTGGGCCCGGTATCGCATCAAGGAGGAGACGGCGAATCGAATTCTCGAATGTGCGCGGCAGCTTGGGTACAACGTCAACATGAAAGCGCGAGGGCTCAGGCTGTCGCGCTCTGGACTCGCGGGGATGGTTCTTCCGCACTACCGGAACCGTTTTTTTGCAGGACTTGCTCAGACCTTTGAAGACCAGGCTCGTAACCGCGGACTCTGCCCTATAGTCGTTGGAACCCAGCGCGACCCGGCAGTGGAAGTGAGTGTTACTGAAACACTTCTGTCCCAACGCGTTGAGTTGCTATTCATTGCCGGTGTGCGGAATCCGACGCCGCTGAACGACCTCTGTTCAGCCGCGAACGTGCCTTCAATCAACCTTGACCTGCCAGGCGATGGAGCGCCGTCGGTTGTTACGGACCATCGCAAAGGAGCGGCGGAGATAACCGGCGTCCTGATTGAGAAATTGCTGGCGCGCGGCCATTCGACGGGTGAGATGGTCCTGTTGGGCGGTGTAGCCAATGAATATGCGACTGAAATGCGTATCGCAGGATTCCGGGACGCTTTCAAGGCTCGCGGTTTGACACCTGCAAATGATGCCATCGAGTGCAGCGGATATAGCGCGGCGGCTGCCAACCGCGCGCTGACCATTCGTTGCCAGAGGCTGGGGCGCCCCCCGTTTGGCTTGCTGATGAATTCGATTACCGCGCTTGAAGGCCTAGTTCAGTTTATGGCGACGTTACCTCACGACGCCTGGAAGACGGTGGTTGTTGGCTGCTTCGACTGGGACCCGTTCGCAGCATACCTACCGTTCGACGTGACATTGTTGCGGCAAGACGTGGACAAAATCATCTCCGAAGCGTTCGCCATAGTTGAAAAACGCGACTCTGCAGACAGGTCTCTCATCCTTGTGCCCACGGGCCTTGGCAAGATGTTCGAAGAAGCGGAGCAGACGAAGGAGTTTGACCGCTGATAGGAGCGACGAACACACTCACGGCGAAGAACAACTCAAAACTTAATGGAAGCGCTCGACGTCACCCAACTGCCAGCTCAAGCAGCTTGATTGTTGCGGCGGCTTCGCCCGTGAGTCCAACACCATGCATAGGGTTGGTGATTGGTTCCCGGGGATTAATTCGAATGAGCCGTTCGCGCGCGTTTCGCTCGCTGAACCGTCGTACCGTCGGCAAGGCTCTTCCTGCGCCAAGTTCCACAATAACCGGCTTCGATACAGATGAAATCCAGGCCGCCAGGCGCTCCCCTTTCTTTTCATAGGGCACATCAACCCATCCCCAGTCCCCGAACATCAGGATATTTGGACGCGCAAGGGCACCACAACGCGGACAACGGGGCATCGGACTTTCCAACTGGGACGTCTTTTCATTTACAAGCGGATGAAATTCGTCTGCCGACCACGTATCTGTGGAGCAACCCTCTAGGCATTGAAGTCTGTGAATCGACCCGTGGCGTTCGTGAACGCGGTCTGCTGGAAAACCGGACTTTTGGAACTGCCCATCGACGTTGCTCGTGAACACGAAGGCCCCGTGACGAATGCGGTCCGCCCATTTGCGCAAAATTGCGAAGCCCTCGTGCGGAACGGTCTCACGATAAAGCTTCAGACGATGTCCATAAAAGCCCCATGCCAGTTTCGGATGCTCCGCAAATCTCGCCGGGTTTGCCATGTCTTCGAACGATAGGCCTTGGTTCCAAAGGGCTGGATAAGCGCGCCAGAAGCCGTCTCGTCCGCGAAAGTCAGGAAGGCCCGAATCGACGCCCATTCCTGCGCCAGCGGTGATGAGAAGTCCGTCGGCTTCTCGCAGCCAGCCGGCGGCTTTCTTCAGCTTTTCATCTTGCGAATCGGTCAGCTCTGTACTCCCATTACAATGCGACGACTACCGAAGGCCTGAAAGGCAGATGCATTAATTTAACGGGCCGTGAATGCGATGTGTGCGCTGGCGTCCCTTGCGCTCGTCTTCATCGTCGAAACCGTCGACGAAATTCGGCCTCGCTGATTGCGCGCCCGGTTTTTTCATCGTTGAGCCCCGCAACTGCATCGGCAAGCAGCAGCTCTTTCGCGCTCTCGCGACTAAGCAGGCGCCTTTGCATGCGCTGAGTTAAAAGAGATTTGACGCGAGCGCATACATTCATAATTTTGACGCGTGACCGCGGCCCAAGTTTTAGCGAGATGTGTCGGCGGCGCTACTTCGGTAAACCAAATCCCGTTATCTATTGAGTTGCCTTGCGCCGCGGACATTCACTTGCCATCTGGAAAAAGCGAGAGGCCCAATTTATTGCTTGAAGCAACGACCGTCAAGATGAGCTCTTTCGTGATTGTCGGAAGTGTTCTCAGGCGCTTCGATGCACCCACGTTACGCGCGGTACCGTCGCCACGCTTTCATGTCCTCGATGGTCACCCCTTGGACCGGGGATTCCACGGTTCCCGCCAGCTCCAGAAGCGACTTCGATTTTGCCCGTACCAGGACTTTGCCATCGGGCATGACATGCCGTACCAGCCGCGTGCCCGGCTTCATGTCTAACGCTTTCCTGACCACGGCGGGTACGGTGGTACGGCCTCTGGTTGTCAGTCGCGATTCAGCCATGAACTTCCCCTTGAATGTTCGGGTAGGCGCCCCACTATTGAGACGCCTCTATTCCTTTGCGTTACGAATCTGTTAGCCAGGGAACAAGTCCATTGCTACTAGTCGCTTACTGGCGCTACTACTGCCATCAACGCATCGATTGTAAACGGGGTTGCTGTTGCCGGGCTCGAGGCCACAAAGGCGTCAAAGCATCTGAGTATCCAAGGGCTGGGTTGGTCAGCGGGTGCCTGGTCCAATGCACGGCCACGGCCTTTTCACCCAGTGAGGTGGAAGCTCTCCGCTGCAGTCAAGCGTTTGCCCTGTGCACCTCAATCAACCAATCAATAATTCTCTGCTGAGCTTCGGGGGCGCTAACTCCGAGCTGACTATCGAGCAACACAAGATGCTGCTCCAGGTCGAGGAAGTCCGTGCTCAGATGATACGAGCCGAAGACCGCATCGTCGAGAGCAAGCCAGTGTTTCAACTTGTGCTCAAACACGTACGAGCGAATGATGTACGTTCGAGCAGAGCCGTCTTGCAGATAGCCAAACCTAGCCTTGTATCCGCGAGTCGAACCAACAACACGCAGCGCTAATTGCTTTGGCAAATATGAAACGACTGTCTCGAGCGGTAGTTTGTATAACCATGAGGATGTCAGGACGATTTCAACCTGTGGATATGGTTCGAGCAGACTTGCAAGCAAAGGAGCGAATTCGAACGGGGCGTTGCCAGTGTCGAGCGAAATACTGCCGCTGACATCCAGGAGTCCTCGACCCCGGTGGAGCGTTCCGTCGTAGTCAACGAAAAGAGTCGGTGTCGGTTCGTCCAGCACCAGTGCCGTCGGTTTTGAGTCATTGCTCATGGTTCGGCCTCAGACTTCAGGATTCGGGAATCTAAAGCGGATTGACATACCGGGCCGCGCGGGATGCGGATTCATCGTCATCATCTGCTCCCATATTGCTGAACGTCGCTACTGCGCCAACTTGCCAATTTTCAGGGGTCGCCCAGACTCCCGGCAGTGCTACAGCAGAAATGTCGAGGTGGATGTCCAGCGGGTAGTGCCGAGGTAGCCGTACCGCGATAGCGTGAATGCCTTTGTGGCTGGCTACATGTTCGGAAGAAGCGAGCAGCTGCAACAACTTTCGCGTCTCAACAACGGCTTTCGTGCGCTCATGTGGCATTGTCATCATCGGCTCCGTTAAGCCAGGTGTGAGCGTTTGCCGTCTAACCTGGCGTTCGGCCCAACTGGTCGCATTCGGCTCATTCTTCTTCGGGTGTTGAAGCTTGGTAGGCTTTTGCTGCAGCACGCTGTTCGGCCTGATAGTTCAGCACTGACGCCTTCATCACGAATTGGTTGTTCCCCGTTTTGTGGTGAAGCTTGAGTTTCCCTTGCACGAGCAGCTTCACCACATGTGCACGGGAAACGAATAGCAGCTTCGCCACTTCTGCGATAGACATGAAATCGTCTGCGTCAGCGTGCCGCGACTTCGCAAATTCATCAGCGGCTCTCAGCACAGGCTTGACCTTGTTAAGCGCGAGAAATTGGAGCGGCGTCGAACCACGAAGCGCCTCTATTGGAGTGGTAAAAAAGTCCCACCGGTTCCAACCCGATGTATCACCAAGGTTACGTAGGACGTTCGCGAAGTCGTTGTGATGAATCATGGGCGAGAGAAAGAATGCGGGAATGTACCCCTCTCCTTCGAGCTCAACGCTAAAGACTTTCCCTGAAGCGAGGGATTTGCTCAGTTTCTTCTCTGTGACATCTGCAGCCCCAAGGTAGTCGTCCGTGCGCAGGAACTTCCCCTGACGCACGAGGTCGTAGCGCTCGGAGTTTGTCGATTCGCTCTGTATCGCATCCTCGTTTTCAGATGTTCGCAGTTTCGTTTTACGGCTAACGCCCTTGCGTAGTTTCTCGCCCTCGTCACGCATCGAAGGGAGGTCTAGGTTCAGTATCGTCGACACGCCAATGACTTTCCACAGTCGATTCTTAAACATGCGCCCGAGTTGCTCGTCGGAAAGCTGTTCGAGAAGCGCGTTCCAGCCTATAGGGTCAACCAGGAGGGCAGCCACAACTGCACAATGAATCGCGTGGTCTATCTGTGCAAGCCGCGCCTCTTCGGGCGATGGAACGTCTCGTTTTTGGCGGGAAGGCGGTGACATCGGCGCTTCCTTGGTCGTGATTGAATTCATGACGGCACGAGTTAGTTAGAGACCGGCGTTGTTCTTGTGATGCTAAAGAACACCGCACTTAGGGCTTTGAATTCATCGGCTGCGGCAAGTGCGCGCTCCACCTCATCGCGCTGCAGAAGTCTCAGCGGCGTGAGGCCCCCAAGCGATTTTGATGGCGTCGTGAAAAATTTCCATTTACTCCAGCCTGTCGAGTCCCCTAGACGCCGCACCACCCTAGAGAAATCCCTGCTGTTAATTAGATTCGATAGGGCAAAAATTGGGTAATACTGGTAAGACTCGAATTCCACAGTGAACAACCGGTACGACGCAACGTCTTCGCTCAGTTTTTGCTCAGTGATGCCTGCGGCTTTGCAGAAGTCCTCTGCAGGTAGCAGCCTTCCTTGAAGAACAAGGGAGTACCGCTCTATGTTTGCCGCAGAGAGGTTGGTCAAACCCGAGAATTCCGACAGTCGGCGTTTGGTCAAGCGGCGTTGATTCTCGTCTTCTTCACGAGTCGAGCTTAGGTCCAAGTTCGACAACGTGGCGGTACCGATGACTTGAATGAGGTGTGCTTTGAAGAGGCGCCCGACTTCCGCATCGGACAGGAAAAGAAGAGCTTCTGCGCCTGTTGGGTCCGACACCATCGCTGCAACGGCGGCGTTCCGCGCGACATGTCGCACGTCGGTGCCGTTTAACAGCGGGTTGTCCTTCGCATTACTTCCGGACCGTGGCATATCTGTTCCTATGTGTTGCTATTCAAATATTGCTCGGCGCAGGATTAGACGACTCCGCACCGACTTGCTCATGTGTTTTCGAAATTCATCAGCTTCATCAACTGTGGTATCTCCGCAGACTTCGCAACCGTGATAGGAGAACAGGGTCTCGTGTGACCGTCGGCGGTCGAGTACCAGTAGCCCGCGGTGCCAAAGATTTCGTCCTCCAGCTCTTTCCACAATCCAGTGACCCGACACAAGGTGATTGAAGCATGCGCCTCTTTGCGAGCCATCACGTGAACAGCAAAGCGAACATCGCTCAAGTGCAAAACGAGTTCAATCAAGGCTTCAGCGCCATCCACGACCCAGCCGTCCGGGCTTGTGAGGTCTTGGCGGTCAGGAGTCGCCGCGACGAAGAAATTTAATGTGAGGTCTGACCATCCGATGCAACGCCACGCGGTGAGTGGTTGCACGATAGCCGCCTTTACGGGATGCGACTCTTCCCAGTCGCTGTTAGTGAATAGCATCACACGGGCCGAATAGTTGGGGTACAGCTGGGAGTTGTTAAATTAACAACCAGACACATCATGTCTTATATCAACATACCATGCCGTTACGTTTATTGCCAGATGAGGAGACTATATGTGTCGACCAACGACACAGAATGTTGAGTAGTGACATCGAAAAAAGAACACAACCTGGCCAGTCAACTTGGGGCCGCGCTCGCTCGCATCCGGGCCGAGCGGGGATACACACAAGAAGTTCTAGCCGAGCGACTTCAAGTTACCGTCGAGACTATCAGCCGCTTCGAACGGGGTATCGTTCTTCCGACGTTGCCTCGTTTGTACGAGTTGGCTGAAGTGTTGTCGGTGCCAGCGGTCGAGCTTTTACAGCGCGGGTCCACGCGGTCGAGCGACACAGCTCAGGAGGTGGCATCGCTGCTCGAACGACTGTCTCTTGAAGACCAAATCTTGGTCAGAAGGTGGTTTGGCGAGATGTGTGAGCGTCTTGCCAAGAAGCCACATTCCAGGAAGAAGGCGCCCTAGTCTGTCCGGGTGGACATCCGACTTAAAAATCTCGACGTCGCCCCTGAGCCGTTGCCCTTATTAGCTTTGAACGCCATTGGATAAGGTCACCCCAGCAGCGGCCAGCGGTGTCGCCACGCCGTGTCGCCCTTAGCGCCCCCAAGACCTCAGTCGTGGGCGAGCCACTCTCTGCCGTGGCAGCTCGGAAGCAGGAACCCGAGACGCGTTTGGCCACACCGATACCAACGGGCTCCATTTTTCGGGTCGAACACCCACTGCTGCAGGTACAGGTCCGGACACAGTTGTCGCGTGCGCGCTGGTGGCTGACAGGTGCAGTCGCATCGGCTCGATGCGAAAGAACTGCCGGGCTCTCGTCTAGGACGAGGGCGGCTGGGCAGGAATCTGTTCTAACGGGACCAAAATCTCGCTCAGAATTCCCGCGCCGCGAAGTGAGCGGCCAGTTGGCTTGTTCGGTCTAGGTCGCTCCAACAGCGAACCAGGTTGGAATGAAACTGCGCGCTTGCGTAGTACATGCTGTCGGGAAAATCCCAAGCTATCGGGTCCCACAGCGTGTCGGACGCTGATAGGCACGGTCCAGCCTCGCAGATTCGGTCAAGCGGGCTCAAGGGCGGGCAAACTCCCATTGTTGTTTCGTGGAGGGTCTCGCGCCCCGGTGAATCACAATTCTCATCGAAAACCCCATTCAAGAATTGGCCGACGAAGTCCCGTTGGCAGGCTTCGTGCAAGCTTGTGATGTATTTCACGTAGTGGTGCACTGTTGACTTGCCGGTATGTCCTAGCTGCGCAGCGATGGGTTGTCCTACTTGTGCCGTTATCCGCTTCACCATGTCACGTCGTAATCCGCTCATTGCCGCCCTCGCTTGGTTTTCGACCCACGATGGTCGTGAGGTCTAGGGTAGGCTGCTCACGGCGAGAATTCAAGCCAGCGGTCAAGTCCGGTAGCGCGACAGACGCTGCTCCTTGCGGCGCAGACTCTATAAGTGCAGCACGAGTACGATTGCGCCGCCACCGCCTAGCTCCGCGTGAGCGTCACAAAACTTCGGGCCTCGCAAGGTTCAACTCCCTTCTGTTCGGAAAATGGCAGACCCGGCCGAAGTGCAGGCCCGACATACGCGGTATTCAATAGCGACTTGAAACGCTGTAGCGCTTCTCCCAGTTCGCAAGATACGTCTTCGTCAACGCGGTGTCGCCGCGGATGATTATCCCGTTCTCCGCGTTACGCTCCTGCGCAGATTTCGTGAAGTTGAACGAGCCGGTGAAGACGCCTTCGTCATCGAAAATCATGACCTTGTTGTGCGCAATCGCGGGCTTCGTGTCTATGACTACGTCGACACCGGCGTTACGGAGGTATGTAGCGCCGCTGTACCTTTGCGAGACTTGGCTCTTGTCGAGGATGACCTTGACGTCAACGCCACGGTCCTTTGCGCGCTTTATGGCTGCTGCAATCGGGGCACTCGTGAACGAGTACGCTTGAACCCGCAACTTCGATTGCGTCCGGTCGATTGTACTTACCAAAAGGTCTTGGCAACTCGCGCCGTCTGGGACGAAGCACAATTGATACGACGCGCTGTTTTGGAAGCCGGTTGGCTTGGCAATTGAATCGGAATCCCAGCGCAACAATCCTGACAACGGTGACTTTGCGTACCCGAGGTTTGCGAATCTACCGCAGATGGCGAGGCTTGTGAACGATGCTGCAACTGCGACCTTCAGTTTCATGAGTGTTTTATCAGGAAGAAGAATCCCTATACTTTACGTTAGCAAACAATCTTCGTTAAGAGCTTACGTCATCCACTCTCAAAGTCGACGACATGTCGACTCTCCAATGAAGTTCTCGTGTACACCGGTCGCATCTGGGACTCGCCTGTGGATAACTTTTTGGCCCCCCACACCCCCCAGTAGGAGAAGAGACGTTGACAAACAAAGACATAAAAGCAAAACCGAAAACTGCCGGTACACAGGGGATAGTGAGATAAATGAACACCTTTGGTCTGCATAAAACGCTGTGCCGCAAAATCGCGAAAACAATCAACGGCTGTGGGCGCGCATCGAAACGTCAGTGCGTAAAATCGCCATGGCTTATGACGACACGTATGTCGTCACGGGTCCGATGTTCAGCGGCCAGCAACTGCAAACAATCGGACCCACGCGCGTGTTCGTTCCAACGCAGTTGTTCAAGGTCGTCTACGTACCTTCGCGGCAACTGGCGTTCGCGGTAGTGGTCGACAATGTGTCCACGAATCGCTACGAAATCAGAACGATTCACGAACTTGAAGCAGCATCGGGCATTCGCTTTCCGGGCATTCCGGAGAACCTCAAGGATCAGCGACCGGGAGGACTCAAAGGTGTTTAAACCCTATTCGAACGACGACGACGTACTCAACATTCAAGGCGACGCAATGACCGTGAGCAACGGCACAAAGCGCGTCGTGCTGAATGGCACGCTCGAACTGACGCAAGACCAGCGAGGGCTGAAGGCCGCGCTCGCATTGAAGGAAGCGGTGGATGCAATCGTCGCGGCCTTGCAGGCGCATCCGGGGCTGCCCGCTAAAGTGAAGGACGAACCGGATGCAAAACCGGGTGTCGTGGACAATCCATTCAACTAACGTTTGGAGTCGTGTAGCGTCGAGAGCGGGAAGGCCGGAAGAGTAGTCAGCAGCACGATATGTTTCTGCGGTTACGTTTTGTCACCAGAACATCGTCAACTGCTGTCCTCCGGACTGCGTTAAACCGGCAGCGCTGAACAAATCCAGCCGCGAAACAGGAATCCACCGGTTCAACAAGGAGTCACACCATGAAGACGCTTTTCGCTGCTCTCGCTTCCGCTCTGCTCGTGTCAACCGCTTTCGCTCAAACGGCCGCACCGGCACCGTCCGAAGCAACGCAGCCCGCGGGCCAGGCGAATCTCAAGGCAAGCACCTCCGTGCAAACCGGCGCGTCGAATGACACCGCAGCCACCACTCACGCGAAAGCACCTTCGAGCACGACCGCGAAGTCGCATGTGAAGACTTCTTCCAGGCACACCGCAAAGAAACACAACGCAGTGAAGAAGACTCCTGCCGATTCCAGCGCGGCGAAAACGAAAACGGACGGCGCGCAAGAGGCCAACAATGCGCCAGTGAGCGCTGACGGCGCCAAGACCGGCACGACCAAAACGCAATAACACGTGCACGGTTCCGGCACGCACCGGCCACGCATGCATTAGAAGAATTAAGCAAATAATCGAAGCCGGGCAATGCCGTTCAGGGAGGGCGAGTCGTATGACTCGCCTTTTTTTATGCCAGCTTTCGCGTTGTCGGAACAGTAGCAATCTATGGCAATCGCGCGGCGAAGCCGCGTTCAAGCCGTCAATGTGCACCTAGGTTCAACTGCGCAAGCTCGCGAAGTCTGCGCTCGTCGACTATCCGGATTTCCGCATAGCCGAGCTTCACCGCGCCCTGCGTTTCAAACTGCTTGAGCACCTGGTTGATGGTCTGCCGCGACAGTGCCAGCATCATCGCGAGATCTTCCTGGGGCACGTTGATAACGCGCCGCATGGTGCCCGCCTCGCCATATCCGCCAGCCATCAACAACAGCCGCCGCGCTACGCGTTGCGCGGTGGGCAGCAACGCGGCTTCTTCTATCGCGTCGAAGGCGAGACGCAGTTTTTGCGTGAGCAGCAAGCCGATTGTGTGCCAATACGCAGGCGTGCGTTCGAGCAGCCCGGCGAGTGCGGCGCGCGTCACATAAAACAGTTCGGCATCGCGTTCGGCATACGCGTCGTGCATTCGCGGACGATTGTCAAACAGCGCAATCTCGCCGAACCAGTTCACCGGTTCGATCAAGGCAAGCAATGCTTCCTTGCCGCTCGCACTCGCTGCGCCGATTCGCACGACGCCGCCAAGCACGCAATAGATGCCGTCATCTGGATCGCCGCGCGTGAAGAGACGCTCGCCAGCGGCGAGGCGCTCGATTCGGCCCGCGCCGATCAATTGGGCCTGCAAAGCGGCCGGGGCCGAGCGAAACCATGCACTGTCTGAAAGCAGCGCGGCAAGCTGAGTACGAGGACGACTTGCGGTCATTGAATCGCACTTGTTCCGATTGTCGGCTACCCGATGGTTTCAAATTCCAATCGCCGCGATTATGCTGGCTTTGACCCAGGAGCGGCATCCATGAGAACGCTGAGGCAACAGCTTACGCAATATGCGGCTTACCATCGCGACCGGCGCAATATCGCCACGCATTTCATCGGCATCCCAATGATCGTGCTTGCATTGGCAGTGCTGTTGAGCCGTCCGGCTTTCGCGCTCGCCGCGCCGCCGTTGATCCTATCGCCCACGTGGCTGTTGTTCTCCGCGGCCACGCTCTATTACCTGGTGCTCGACGTGTCGCTGGGCTTGCTGATGACAGCGGTATCCGCGCTTTGCATCGCGTTCGGCCAGTGGATCGCGGCGCAGTCCACCTCGATCTGGCTGGCAACCGGCGTGGGACTCTTCGCGATCGGCTGGGTGTTTCAGTTCATC
The DNA here is from genome assembly GCF_032806925.1 of Paraburkholderia kirstenboschensis. Taxonomy (NCBI): domain Bacteria; kingdom Pseudomonadati; phylum Pseudomonadota; class Betaproteobacteria; order Burkholderiales; family Burkholderiaceae; genus Paraburkholderia; species Paraburkholderia kirstenboschensis. The sequence goes on from NZ_CP136512.1 coordinate 1,386,417, forward strand.
GGCCACATTGCCTACGAGCACCGTAAGCCGGCTTTTGTCGACGACGTGATCGGCCTTCTGATCGGACCACTGTTCGTGCTGGCCGAAGCGTTGTTCTACATCGGCTGGCGGCCTGCGCTCCGTGAAGCGATAGAAAGCGAGCTGGGGCCGACGCCGACGAACGAACAACGCGCGGCGGCGCACGAGTAATGCGCGCAGCCTGGAACTGTCGCCGGTGCCTGGATCTCATGCAAAGCGCACGAGCCGCACGCTGTGCAACGCTGTCAGCACGACCGCGATCCAGATCGGGATGTACGTGGCCAATTGCGCGGCACTCAACGTTTCGCCGAGCAACGTGATCGACACCAGCACGAGCAATACCGGCTCGACATAGCCAAGAATGCCGAACAACGCGACGGGCAATAGACGACTCGCGGTCAGATACGAAGCCAGCGCGAGCGTGCTCAACCCGCCAAGCCCCGGCAGCAGCAGGAGCCACATGTCGAGGCGTCCCGAGATCAGCGTGAGTGACCCGCCGGTCACGATCATCGCCACTGCCACAGGCAGCAGCAAAATCATCTCGACGGTAAACAGTGCGAGCGAATCCTGTTTGATTTTGCGCCGCAACACGAAGTACGGCGGATAGCCGAGCGCGACGAGCAACGTCGGCCACGAGAAAGCGCCCGTCACCCACAGTTCATGACCCACGCCCGCGGCCGCGCACATCACCGCTGCCCACTGCAAACCGTCGAGACGCTCGTGATAGTAGAAGCGCCCGACCAGTACCATCACGAGCGGCAACAGGAAATAGCCGAGCGATACCTCAAGCATGCGGCCATGCAGCGGCGCCCACAGAAACACCCACAATTGCGCGCCGAGCAACGCCGCGGCGGCGAGCATCGCGACGCCGAGTGCGGGCTGCGTCACCATCCGGTAAAGAAGCTGCCTCAAAATCGGCATGCGCTTGCGCGAGGCAACCAGCAGCAGTGCGCCCGGCACGGTCCAGACGATACGCCACGCGAAAATATCCAGGCCGGTGAGCGGTGCGAGCAGCGTCGCGTAGGCCGACAGCAGCGCGAACATCGCGCAGGCGCTAACCGATAAGGCAATGCCGCGTTTGGGCGAATAGTGATTCATCGTGCGCCCCGCTGTGCGAGAGCTTTGCCGTGCGGCGCCAGCGCATGCGCATGCGGCGCAACATGGCGGCGCACCACGATTGTCGTTGTCATTCGAAGTGAAGGTCCGTGAGCCGCAGCGCGTGTCGCGCGCCGCTTTTTGTAGTTTTATCCGGCGATGCAAGCCGGGCATTCTAGCCGGATTATCGACGCGGCATGGGCACACCACGCGTTGCTTTCGTTCTTGCGGCAGCAATTAATCCGTGCAGAACCCGCGTCGATGAACTAGAACATAACTTCACGCGCGCGGGAGACACCCGCGCGCGTTCGACAAGGCAACTCCGTCGCTCAAGCGCGAATCTTGCTTCCAGCTTCTGCTGCAGCGTTTGCAACCAGCGTTTGCGACATCAACGAGCCGGGCCCGCATGACGGCCCGCTTCCTCCGCAGCACGCATCAATCGGCTTCGATTACGCGTGCGGCCTCCGGCCACCCATCCGCTCATCGAATGTGACTACTGGAGCCAGCATGACCCAGCCAGCCCTCTCGCACGACGCATCACCCGATCAACGCTCCGCTTTCGCCGCCGACGTCCGCACCGGCCTCACGCATACACCGCAGAAAGAGTTGCCTTCGAAGTATCTGTACGACGAAGTCGGTTCCGCGTTATTCGAAGTGATCACCGTGCTGCCGGAATACGGCGTGACACGCGCTGAGGAGCGGCTGCTAGCGAAGCACGCGGTGGACATTGTCGAGCACCTTCCGCACGACGTGACCGTCGCCGAACTCGGCAGCGGCAGCGGCCGCAAAACGCGCCGCATTCTCGAAGCGCTGTGTAAAAAGCGCCCCACTTCTTACTGCCCCATTGAAATTTCGCGCACCGCGTTGCAGTTGTGCAGGCGCGAACTAGGCGACATCGAGCGGATTTCTATTGTCGGTTATGAGCGCGATTATCTGGCTGGTCTTGCGGAAGTCAGCAAAAAGCGTGCAACCGCCGAGCGCTTACTGGTGCTTTTTCTCGGCAGCACGATCGGCAATTTCGGGAGACTGGCGGCAACGCGCTTTCTGCGCGACATCCGCAACATGCTGGCGCCCGGCGACGCGTTGCTGCTCGGCACCGACCTCATCAAGCCGACGCCCATGCTGATCGCCGCTTACGACGACGCGATCGGCGTCACGGCATCGTTCAACCTGAATCTGCTCGCGCGGATCAACCGCGAACTCGGCGGCGATTTTCCTCTCGACGCATTCGAGCACGTCGCGCGTTTCAATCCGGACGCGCGCAGTATCGAGATGCATTTGCGTGCAACGCGTGACGTCACCGCGCATATCGGCGCCGCGAATTTGACGGTGTCGCTCAAGGCAGGCGAAACGATCTGGACCGAGAGCAGCCACAAGTATCGCGCCGACGAAATGCCCGCGATCGCCGACGATGCGGGCTTCGCGTGCAGCCACCAGTGGCTGGAAAACGAGTGGGGATTTGCCGAAAGCCTGCTGATAGCGCGATAGCCCCGAACGGCTAAAGGGGCGGCGGGCTCTCACCGTGGCCGATGTGGTTAAACGCCCTTCAATGCTGTTCAAACCGCTCGTAGCGTTTCTCGGTCACGCGCTCTTCACCGGCCACTTCGGTGACGCGCGCCGCCGGCGGTCCGTGCCGCAGCCACGACAGCATGCGGTCGACCTGGTTCGCCGTGCCCTGCAACATGGCTTCGACCGAGCCGTCGTCGAGATTCGCAACCCATCCCTTGATGCCCAGCGCGTGCGCCTGCCGCACGGTCGCGTGACGAAAGCCGACGCCCTGCACGGTACCGCGCACGCGCACGTAATACGTTTCGATCCGCTCATCCAGATCAGGGGCCATGCCGTTCTCTCCTCACAGTCTTTCAAGCCGGCATTCTAGTCGCGTCGCGGCGAGCCTGCTTGCGGAACGTGGGTTGAAATGACCGCGTCGAAGGTCGTCAACGCTCAGTGCGCGGGGCGTGGGCGACGCGGCGCCCGCGCGCCACGTACAATCCCCCGACTGTCACGCAGGGAACGGAAACAGAATGACCGAACAGAATGGCGATCTCGTGCTCGTGACCGGCGCATCCGGCTTTGTCGGCTCGTCGGTGGCACGCATCGCGCAACAGAAGGGCTTCAAGGTGCGAGTGCTGGTGCGCGCCACCAGTCCGCGTCAGAACCTCGAGTCGCTCGACGCGGAGATCGTCGTCGGCGATATGCGCGACGAAGCGTCCATGCGCAGCGCGCTGCGCGGCGTGCGCTATCTGTTGCACGTCGCCGCCGATTACCGGCTGTGGGCGCCGGACCCGAGCGAAATCGAGCGCTCGAATCTGGAAGGCACCGAGGCGACCATGCGCGCCGCGTTGAAGGAAGGCGTCGAGCGCATCGTGTACACGAGCAGCGTGGCCACGCTCAAGGTGACGAGCTCCGGCAATTCAGCCGATGAGACATCGCCGCTCAAAGCCGATCAGGCCATCGGCGTCTACAAGCGCAGCAAGGTGCTGGCCGAGCGCGCGGTGGAACGCATGATCGCCAAGGACGGCCTGCCGGCGGTGATCGTCAACCCGTCCACCCCCATTGGGCCGCGCGACGTCAAGCCGACGCCGACCGGACGCATTATTGTGGAAGCGGCGCTCGGCAAGATTCCCGCTTTCGTCGATACGGGGCTGAACCTCGTGCATGTCGACGACGTCGCGGCCGGGCACTTTCTCGCGCTCGAGCGCGGCAAAATCGGTGAACGCTACATTCTCGGCGGCGAAAATCTGCCGCTTCAGCAGATGCTCGCGGACATCGCGGCGCTCACTGGCCGCAGGGCGCCCACCATCAGCTTGCCGCGCTGGCCGCTTTACCCGCTCGCGATGGGTGCGGAAGCGGTCGCGAAGTTCACGAAGCGCGAACCATTCGTCACCGTCGACGGATTGAAGATGTCGAAGAACAAGATGTACTTCAGTTCGGCCAGGGCGGAACGCGAACTCGGCTACCGGGCGCGTCCGTATCGGGAGGGTTTGAGCGATGCGCTCGACTGGTTCCGGCATGCGGGCTATCTCAAGCCATAGCGCGAGCATTTTGTTACAACGTCGCTGTAATTGCGGAAGGTAAAGCCTACGCGCAGCAGTTAAAATCGCGGCTCTTACCAGAGAAATCTCGCATGAATCTTCACGAACAGCTCGGCGCGCTCGAAGTGGGCGTCGATCAGCTCATTCAGGCTGTCGTGGCCCCGCAGGCCCAAAGCATCTCCGAGACCCGCGACCAGGCTGACGCGCAGCAGGCGTCGGCTGAACATGCCGTGCCGGAAGTCGAAGCGGAAACGGTCGAAGTTGAAGCTCAAGCCGAGGCCGCGGTCAGCGAAGCCGAAGCGGAAACCGCTGCGCCCCCGGCTCTGCCCACGCTGGAAATCAATCGTCCGGCGCAGAATGAAATCACCATGACCATCGGCGGTCAGACCGTCGCATTGCGCGCGGAGCAGATCGGCCAGCTAATCGAGGAACTGTCGAACGCGCGCGCCTCGATGACGCCGGAACCTCCACCGGGCATTCCGCCCGGCTGGCGTTTCGTGTCGACGAAAAATCCGGTCATGGCCGTGCAGAAGCAGTCGAACGGCGACCGTTTGCTGGTATTGCGCCATACCGGTCACGGCTGGGTGCCGTTTACATTTTCACCGGACATGGTGATTCAACTCTATATGCTGCTTACAAAGGGCTAAAAGAAAAGCGGCGCAGAGCGCCGCTTTTTCGTTACCGCCTCGGGCCACCCTTTTTAGCGTGGCGCGCGAACGCGTCAACGTTCCTGCACGGGCGCCTGAACCCGCGCCTTCCACTGCCCACCCTTGCCGCGCCAGTAGCGCACCGCCGACGCAAACGTCGCCCCCACATAGAACAGCGCGACGAGCGGCAGAAACGGCGCCCATAGCGGCGAGCGGCGGTAATAGCTCAGCATCGGCGCATACGCGCAGCACATGGCGGCCCAGGCGAGCCACGCGGGCCAGCCCGTCGGTCCGAGCACGAGGGCGGCCACCGGCGGCATCAGGTAGATGATCGTCATGCCGGCAAGCGTGCCCGCCAGCAGCAACGGCGAATAATGCAATTGCGTGAACGCGGTGCGCGCAATCATGTTCCAGATGTCGCGCCAGCTATCGTAAGGGCGGAGCGACACGCTTCGCGCCGCCACGTCGAGCCGGATCGGATGGCGCCCGGTGCCGCGATGCTTGATGCGCGCCGCCAAACTGCAATCGTCGATCAGTTCAGCGCGGATCGATTCGATGCCGCCCGCTTCCTCCAGCGCGCTGCGCCGCACGAGCATGCAGCCGCCAGCCGCAGCCGCCGTGCGATTGCGCGGATTGTTGACCCATGCGAACGGATACAGCTTCGCAAAGAAGAAAACGAAGGCCGGAATAAGCGCTTTCTCCCAGAACGAATCGCAGCGTAGCCGCACCATCAGCGAGACGAGATCGCGCTTTTCCACGTCGGCACGGACGACGAGTTGCGTGACGGCCTCCGCGGGATGACCGATATCGGCGTCCGTCAGCAACAGAAACCCGGCCGACAAGCCAAGCGTGCGTACCGCCTCGATGCCTTGCGACTGCGCCCACACCTTGCCGGACCACCCCGGCGGCAACGGCTTCGCGCTCAGAACGGTCAGACGGTCCGGGCACTGCAGCTGCAATGCGGCTGCGCGGGCAGCGTCGGCGGTGCCGTCGGTGCTGTGGTCGTCAATCACGATCACATGAAATTCGCCGGGATAGTCCTGCTGAAGCAGCGTCGTAACGGCCTGCGCGATCACATCGACTTCATTGCGGGCAGGCACCACGGCGGCCACGCCGGGCCATGCGCTGCGCGGTTCGGGCGTAAGCGGCGCGGCGGGACGCGCGCGCCAGAAGCCGCCGCGGGCGAACAGCAGCACGATCCAGATCAGCAGGGACAAACACGAAAGAAAAAACAGAATCACCGCCATCAACCCCATTAAGCGTTACCCTCGATTTCCAGCAAGCGTCGAATCATTTGTATTGCGAGGCGCGAGCGCTTCACAGGACGACGTAGTTTAAGGGTTCCGCCAAAGCGGTGCAGCGTGCAATTTTTTCCGCATGAGTTGTGGCGAGGCGAGGGCATGTGCCGCGTGCGCCCAACACCGTAGCGGCCCCCGCAAAGCAAAGCCGGCCTGATAGCGTTAGAATGCGCGTTTGGTTTTGCTGTACCGGCACGTCGCCGGAGCTCAAGACGTCAACTAATTAGATGGTCGCGGCGATAAAGTCAGAATTTCCGACTTCCTCGAAACCCGCGTCAGTCGGAGTCCGCCAACTTATGCGAGTCATCCTTGCCCAACCCCGCGGCTTTTGTGCGGGCGTTGTCCGTGCAATCGAGATTGTCGATCGGGCGCTGCAGCAGCACGGCGCGCCCGTATATGTACGCCACGAAATTGTCCACAATCGTCACGTGGTCGATAATCTGCGCCAGAAAGGCGCGCGTTTCGTCGAAGAACTGGATGAAGTGCCGCAAGGCGCCGTGGCGATTTTCAGCGCCCATGGCGTCGCTCAAACGGTTGAGCGCGACGCGGAAGCCCGCGGTCTCGACGTGCTCGACGCAACTTGCCCGCTGGTCACCAAGGTGCACGTGCAAGGGCGTCAATATGTGAGCGCCGGGCGCACGCTGATTCTGATCGGCCACGCCGGGCATCCGGAAGTTGAAGGCACGATCGGCCAGATCCCGGGCAAGGTGCTGCTGGTGCAGAGTGAAGCCGAGGTCGAGCATCTGCACCTGCCGGTCGACACGCCGCTCGCGTATGTCACGCAGACCACGCTGTCGGTGGACGACACACGTGGCATTATCGACGCCTTGCAGCGCCGCTTCACCGACATCGTCGGCCCCGACACGCGCGACATCTGCTATGCGACGCAAAACCGCCAGGCCGCGGTGCGCGAGTTGAGCAAGCAGGTGGACGTGCTGCTGGTGGTGGGCGCAACGAACAGCTCGAACTCGAACCGGCTGCGCGAAATCGGCAGCGAAAGCGGCGTGGCGAGCTATCTCGTCGCCGACGGTTCAGAAGTGAAGCCGGAATGGTTTGCGAATGCGCAGACCATCGGCATCACGGCCGGCGCTTCGGCGCCGGAAGAAATGGTCAGAAACGTAATCGATGCGCTAAGCGCAATGGGGCCCGTCGATGTCACGACGATGGCGGGCCGTGAAGAGAAAGTTGAATTCAAGTTGCCATCGAAGCTGATGCAACCACTCGCCGCACGCGAAGTTTAAGGAGGACGTCTTGTCTATTCCGCTGCTACAGAAAGTCCGGGTCGGCGCATACATCATGCGTCAACACCTTTCCGGCAACAAACGCTACCCGCTCGCACTGATGCTGGAGCCGCTGTTCCGCTGCAATCTCGCCTGCAATGGCTGCGGCAAGATCGACTATCCGGACCCCATCCTGAATCAGCGTTTGTCGCTTGAAGAATGCCTTGGCGCCGTCGACGAATGTGGCGCGCCTGTAGTGTCGATTGCAGGCGGCGAACCGCTCCTGCACAAGGAAATGCCGCAGATCGTAAAGGGCATCATCGCGCGCAAGAAGTTCGTGTACCTGTGCACGAACGCGCTGCTGATGGAAAAGAAGATGGATGACTACGAGCCGAATCCGTACTTCGTCTGGTCGGTTCACCTGGATGGCGATCAGCAGATGCACGACCATTCGGTGTCGCAAGACGGCGTGTACGACAAGGCGGTCGCGGCCATCAAGGAAGCGAAGCGCCGCGGTTTCCGGGTGAACATCAACTGCACGCTGTTTAACGACGCGGTGCCGGAGCGCGTTGCCGCTTTCTTCGACACGGTCGGGCCGATGGGCGTGGACGGCATCACCGTCTCGCCGGGTTATGCGTATGAGCGCGCGCCGGATCAGCAGCACTTCCTGAATCGCGACAAGACCAAGCATCTGTTCCGTGAAATCTTCAAGCGCGGCAACAATGGCAAGAACTGGTCGTTCAGCCAGTCGGCCATGTTCCTCGACTTCCTCGCCGGCAATCAGACCTACGAATGCACGCCTTGGGGCAACCCGGCGCGCACGGTGTTCGGCTGGCAGAAGCCGTGCTATCTGGTCGGCGAAGGTTACGTGAAGACCTTCAAGGAATTGATGGAAACTACCGAGTGGGACAATTACGGCACGGGCAACTATGAAAAGTGCGCCGACTGCATGGTCCACTGCGGCTTTGAAGCCACGGCCGTGATGGATACGGTTGCGCATCCGCTGAAGGCATTGAAGGTCAGCCTGCGCGGCCCGAAGACCTCGGGTGCTTTTACCAAGGACATTCCTCTGGACAAGCAGCGCCCGGCTGAATACGTGTTCTCACGCCACGTCGAGATCAAGCTCGAAGAGATCAAGGTGGCTGGCAAGGGCAGCAAGGTGCAGACGGCTACGGCTGCACACTGAGCGTCGAATCGGGGCGGTCTTGGCGCCGCTCCGGAGCCGCGACGCATAACCACGCATGACCACGCATAAAAAAGCGCGGTGGCTTTAAAGGCCACCGCGCTTTTCTTTTGCTGGTTAGCTCGTGCCTCAAAGGCAATCGGCTTGCCGGTCCGGCTTACCCCCCGCTGCGTGCATTATGCGCGGTGAGGAACTTGATCAGACCGTCGACCCCGCCCTTGGAAAGCTGGTCGGCGAACTGTGTCTGGTACACCTGAATCAGCCATGCGCCCATCATGTTGATGTCGTAGATCTTCCAGCCGGACGGGCCCTTGGCAAGCCGGTAGTCGATTGCGTCGTCGCCGCCATTGCTGATCACATGCGACTGCACCACGACGTCTTTCGCGGCGCCCGGCGCATTGACCGGCGCAAACTTAAACTTGACGTCCTGGTCCCGCAACTGCGAAAGCGACGAAGCATAGGTGTGCACGAGAAGCAGCGTGAACTGCTCATAGAGCTGCTTTTGCTGCTCGGGGGTGGCGGTGCTCCATGCCTTGCCGACCGCGATGCGCGTGGTGCGCTGGAAGTCCGTTGCCGGCACGAAGCGCGTCTCGACCAGTTGCGTGATCTTTGCCATATCGCCGCCGCGGGCTTGCGGATCGGCCTTCATGGCTGAGACGGTGCCCTCGACGGCACTTTTTACCACCGCGTCGGGCGCGCTTTGCGCATAGGCAGCCGTTGAGACTACGGCTGCGGCTAGAAAAGCAGACAGATAACGTTTCATACGCTGGACAAGACCCGGAAAGAGTGTGCGCCGCCGACCCGCAAGATCGGGGCGAAAGCTGGATAGACCAGTATACCGACATTGCGTTCCCGCCCTTTCATGCTGCACCGGGAGCCGCATTTGCTACGCGCATTGCTGCCGAATACGATCCGGTTTGCTCTGGCTCTGTATACTTGTGCACTTTCGTCAAAATGCCACCCGTGATAAGGCCAAGTTCGCCTACATGCTGAAGTCATCTATTGTCCGCCTCGTCGCCTATTCGGTGCGCCATCCGTTGCGGATCATCGCACTGTCGATCGTGCTCGCCGTGTTGAGCGGGATCTATGTCGCGCATCACTTCAAGATCAACACCGACATCAGCCGCCTGATCGAAACCGACAAGGAATGGTCCACGCTCGAGCACGCGATGGACCAGGCTTTTCCCGATCGCGGGGAGACGGTGCTGGTCGTCGTCGAGGCGCGCGCGCCAGAGTTTGCCGACGCCGCGGCGAACGCGCTGACCGCGGCGCTCAAAGCGGAGCCAAAGGAATTCGTCGCGGTCTCGCAGCCCGCCGGCGGGCCGTTCTTCGAACACAACGGCCTGCTGTTCCCATCGACCGAACAAGTCATGTCGACCACGTCGCAGCTCGTGCAGTCGCGCCCGCTCGTGAACACGCTCGCGCACGACCCCAGCCTCACCGGCCTTGCGGGCACGCTCACCACGAGCTTGCTGCTGCCGCTGCAGATCGGTCAGGTGAAACTCCCGGACATGAGCCGCCTGTTGTCGCAAAGCGCCAACACGCTGGACCTCGTGCTGGCCGGCAAGCCGGCCGCTTTCTCGTGGCGCGCGTTCGTCGACAAAAGCGCGGCGACCAATCCGGCGCGCGCGTTCGTGGTCGTGCAGCCGGTCGTGAACTACGATGCGCTCGAGCCGGGCGCAACCGCCTCGCAGGCGATTCGCGATACGGCGGCCTCGCTGCATCTGGACTCGCGTTACGGCGCCACCGTCCGTCTGACCGGCGAACAGCCGCTCGCGGACGAAGAGTTCGCGTCAGTCAAAGACGGCGCGGTGCTCAACGGCATCGGCACCTTCGTCGTCGTGCTGGTGATTTTGTGGCTCGCGCTGCGCTCAGGACGCATGATCGCCGCCGTCTTTATCACGCTGTTCGTTGGACTCGCGATCACCGCCGCGCTCGGCCTCATGATGGTCGGCGCGCTGAACATGATCTCGGTTGCGTTCATGGTGTTGTTCGTCGGGCTGGGCGTCGATTTCGGCGTGCAGTTCGGCGTCAAGTATCGCGAGGAGCGCAATCGCGACGACCGTCTTTCCGCCGCCCTTGCCCATACCGCGCACAGCATCGGCGTGCCGCTCACCCTCGCAGCGGTCGCGGTCGCGTTGAGTTTCTTCTCGTTTCTGCCGACCGCGTACCGCGGCGTGTCCGAGTTGGGTGAGATCGCCGGCGTTGGCATGTTCGTCGCGTATCTGACCAACATGACACTGCTGCCCGCGTTGCTGAAGATCTTCAACCCGCCGGGTGAGGCCGTGTCGCCGGGCTTCAAGCAACTCGCACCCGTCGACGACTTTCTCGCCCATCACCGCAAGCCCGTGTTGATCGGCACGCTGATCGTCGTGATCGGCGCATCGCCGTTGCTCACGCGTTTGCACTTCGACTTCAATCCGCTGCATCTGAAAGATCCGCATACCGAGTCGATGGCCACGCTGCTGTCGCTGAAAGATTCGCCCGAGGCCGCGGTGAACAACGTGCATGTGCTCGCGCCCTCGGTCGCCGACGCCGATCGCATGGCCGAGCGTTTGCGCGCGTTGCCCGAAGTGGGCCGTGTCACGACTCTGGACACCTTTGTTCCCGCGCAGCAGCAACAAAAGATGATGCTGATCGCAAGCGCCGCCCAGCAATTGCTGCCCGCGCTGCAACAGCAACCCGCGCCGCAGGCCACGGACGCCGTGCGCGTCGCCGCGCTCAAGCGCGCGTCGAACCAGCTCTCCCTCGCCGCCGAAGATCATCCCGGCCCAGGCGCCGCCGAAGCGCAACATCTGTCGGTCACGCTGCAAAAGCTCGCCGCCGCCGACGCCGCCACACGCGACCGTGCGGAAAACGCGATGTCCGAGACCCTGCGCATTGCGCTCAAGCAGTTGGAAAACCTGCTGCAGCCGACCGAAATCACGCGGGACAATCTGCCGAAGGAAATCTCGAAGGGCTGGGTGTCGAAGGACGGCCGCGCCCTCGTCGACATCGCGCCGAAGGTGAAGCCGGGCACCGATCCGAACGACGACGCCACGCTCGCCCGCTTCGCGCATGCAGTCAAAAAGGCCGAGCCCGGCGCGATAGGCGGCCCGATCTCGATCCTTCATTCCGCGGATACGATCATCAAGGCGTTCTTGCAGGCCGCGTGCTGGGCGCTGCTGTCCATCGCGATCCTGCTGTGGATCGCGCTGCGGCGCGTTGGCGACATGTTGCGCACGCTGGTTCCGCTCCTTGTGTCGGCGCTCGTCACGCTGGAGTTGTGCGTGGTGTTCGGCATGCCGCTGAACTTCGCGAATATCATTGCATTGCCGCTGATGCTCGGCGTCGGCGTGGCGTTCAAGATTTACTTCGTGATGGCGTGGCGCAATGGGCAGACCGGCCTGTTGCAGTCGAGCCTGACACACGCGGTGTTGTTCAGCGCGGCGACGACGGCGACGGCGTTCGGCAGCCTCTGGCTATCGCATCATCCGGGGACGTCCAGCATGGGCCGGCTGCTGGCGCTGTCGCTGTTTTGCACACTCATCGGTGCAGTGGTTTTCCAACCCGTGCTGATGGGCAAGCCGCGCCCACGTCGCGCGAAGCACAAAGGAATATAAGCATGAAACTGCGTACCACCGTGCTGGCGCTCGCTGCCACCGGCCTCATCTCCGGCTGCGCAACCGGTCCTGACCGCAAGCCCGGCGACCCGTTCGAGCCGATGAACCGGGCGGTGTTCAATTTCAACGACGGGCTCGACCGCTACGTCGCGGTGCCCGTCGCGAAGGGCTATCAGAAGGTGACGCCGCAGCCGTTGCGCACTGCCGTCAGCAACTTCTTTTCGAACCTGGGTGACTTGACCAACGCCGCGAACGCGCTGCTGCAGTTGAAGATCACCGACGCGACCGAGGACCTCGTCCGTTTCGCGTTCAACTCCACCTTCGGCCTTGGCGGCCTGCTCGATTGGGCGACGCCGGCCGGGCTGCCGAAGCATCATCAGGATTTCGGCCTGACGCTTGGACACTGGGGCATTCCATCGGGACCGTATCTGGTTTTGCCGCTTTTCGGGCCGAGCACCGTGCGCGACAGCATGGGGCTGGTGGTGGACGTGAAGTTCAATCCTTTGAACTATATGGAGCCGGCGGTGCGCAATCCGTTGTACGTGCTGCAGTTCGTGAGCGTTCGCTCCGACCTGCTGGGCGCGACGGATCTTCTTCAGCAAGCGGCGCTGGATAAATACTCGTTCGTGCGGGACGCCTATACGCAGCAGCGGCGGGCGCGTCTGCGCGGCACCGGCGACAATGCGGCGCCGCTGCCGGAATACGAGGATCAGGACGACTCGGGCGGTGCGACGATTCCGGCGAAGGGCGCCGCGGCCGGCGCGCCGGCGACGCTTCCGAACTACGCAGACCCGGGCGATACGGCTGACACTCCGGACGCGGCGTCTGGTGCTGCTACAGGCGCACCCGCGGGCGCACCGGCGGGCGCGCCGAATTACACGGATCCAGGTGAGTCGGCCGCGCCGGCAAGCGGCGCGGCGGGCGCGGTGCCAGCTAGTGAAACGACGGGGGCAAAGGCGGGGACAACCGCGGCGCCGGCAACAGCGCCAACTGCGGCTTCAGCGCCCGCCACGGGCACGGCTATCCCTACGACGCATGCGCCTGCCGGCAATCAGCAACCGGCGTCAGCGCCGGCTGCGCAATAGGATCGGTGCGCGCACGCCCCAAGCGTGCGTCTATGCTGTTCAAGCGCTAGGCCAACTTCGGCAACGCCACACCCGCACTCAGCGCTTGCCGGGCCTGCACCAGCGAGACGCGCGCCGCACGCGCATCAATCGCCACCTGAATCAGCGCGCCGATCTGCGACGGTTGCCGCATCAGCTCGCGCAGGATCGGCGCAAGCGCGGTGCTGCCGTCATCGCGCAACCCTGCGGTCGCTGCCGACGGCAACGTGCGCCACGCCGGATCCACAATCGCACGGCACACGGCGAACGGCAGCCCGCGGGCGGCGGCCATCGCGCCAGCAAGATGCGACTCCATATCCACAGCCAATGCACCCGTCGAGCGATGCAGCGCACGCTTGTCGTCGGCGGACATGAGCGGAGCCGCTACTGCGGCCATTGAACCACGTCGCACGCGTGACGCGAGCGGTCCGGTCGCCAGCGCGGCGGCAAGCCGGTTCGCCCAGGCCGGATCGGTAGGAACGCGGCCGAACGGACCTTCGACGGCGTCAGCGACAATGAGCGCGCCCGGCCTCAAATCCGGCGCCAAGCCGCCCGCCGTACCGAAGCTGACGATCCCCGAGCAACCGCGCGCCACCGCTGCGCTGAGCGCGCGTTCCAGCAGATCGGCGCGCGCCGCGTAGACCACTTCGACGCCTTGGCCCCGCGCGATTCGCGCTTCGAACGCCATGCCCGTTACGACGATGACCGGCAAGCTGTTGCCGACTGCATCGGCGGACGGCGCTGTTGGGCGAAGCATCCGTTAAATCCCGACGGCAACGCGCGTGAGCCCGTTGCGCTTCAGATGACGGAAACGCGCCAGCGCCCACAGCGGGAAGAACTTGCGATAGCCGTGATAACGCAGATAGAACACGCGCGGGAACCCGGTGGCGGTGAAACGCGTTTCGTCCCACAAGCCGTGCTCGCGTTGTTCACGCTGCAAATAGTCGATGCCCCGCGCAACCGCCTCGTGATTCACCTCGCCCGCCGCCATCAGGCCCATCAACGCCCACGCCGTTTGCGAAGCCGTACTCGGCGCGCGTTCGTAACCGTGGTAGTCGAGCTTGTAGCTCTCGCCGGCCTCGCCCCAGCCGCCGTCTTCGTTCTGGATCGACAGCAGCCACTGTGCGGCGCGTTTGATGCGCGGGTCGTCGTGCGAGATGCCGGCCGCGTTCAGCGAACACAGCGCAGTCCACGTACCGTAGATGTAGTTCAAACCCCAACGGCCATACCAGCTGCCGTCGGGCTCCTGCTCCTTCAGCATGTAGTCGAGCGCACGTTGCGCGGGTTCGCTGTTCTGCGGCAACTCGCCGAGTTGCGCGAGCATCGACAGGCAGCGACCCGACACGTCCGCGGTCGGCGGATCGAGCAGCGCGCCGTGATCGGAGAACGGAATGTTGTTCAGGTAATACTGCGTGTTCTCGGGCTCGAACGCGCCCCAGCCGCCGTCGCTACTCTGCATGCCGACGACCCATTCGCGCGCGCGCGCAATCGCCTCGCGATCGACGCTCGACTGCGTGAGCGCGGCCGAGCGCTGCATGGCCATCGCGACCACCGCCGTATCGTCGACGTCCGGGTAATACGCGTTGTTGTACTGGAAGGCCCAGCCGCCAGGCCGCACGTTCGGCCGGCGCGAAATCCAGTCGCCGCGCACGTCGAGAATCTGCAGCGGACGCAGCCACGCGAGGCCGCGTTCGGCGGCCTGTTCGGCACGCGCTTCGCCGGTTTCGAGCAACGCGTGCGCGGCAAGCGACGTGTCCCACACGGGCGACAAACACGGCTGGCAATATGCTTCGTCATCCTTGATAACGAGCAGCTTTTCGATCGACTGACGCGCAATGGCACGGTTCGGATGGTCGGCCGGATAACCGAGCACGTCGTACATCATCACCGAATTGGCCATGGCCGGGAAAATCGCGCCCAGGCCGTCTTCGCCGTTCAGCCGCTGATCGACGAAGGCCACCGCCTCGCGTACAGCTCGCTCGCGCGTGGCTTTCGGAAACAGACCGTCGACCGCGCGCAGCACCGTATCCACGACACGGAAAAAGCGGAACCAGCCGACATGTTGATGCGGCGCCCGCTGCGGCATGCCGGTGTTCACCGGCGCGCCGCGGAACAATTCGTCGATGCGCACGCGGCGCGGATTGCGCGCGAGCGGCCGCTTCGCATTGAGCACGAGCAGCGGCACGATCACGGTCCGCGCCCAGTACGACACCTTCGACAGATGGAACGGAAACCACATGGGCAGCAGCGTGATTTCCACGGGCATCATGGGCACCGCGCGCCACGACACCACGCCGAACAGCGCCAGCAGAATCCGCGTGAAGACGTTCACCGCCTCGGCGCCGCCGTGCGCGAGAATCGCCTCGCGCGCGCGGACCATGTGTTCGGCGTCGACAGGGTCGCCGATCATCTTCAACGCGAAGTACGCCTTCACGCTCGCGCTCACGTCGAGTGCGCCGTCGGTGAAGAGCGGCCAGCCGCCGTCGGCCAGCTGGATGCGGCGCAAATAGCGCGCGATTTTCTGCTCCAGCTCGACGTTCGGCGTTTCGCCGAGGTAATGGACCAGCAGCACGTATTCGGCGGGAATCGTCGCATCCGCTTCAAGTTCGTAGACCCAGTGGCCGTCCGGCTTTTGCGCGGCGAGGATCGCGTCGGTTGCGCGCGTGATTGCAGCGTCGAGCGCAGAGGCAGACGCGGCAGACCCGGCAAACTCTGCAGACGCGGTAGGCGCGTGCGGCGCATCGCTCGCAACGGCCGGCGCGCCTCGCGCTTCGTCGGCGGATTCGGGCATGAGGGCGCCCAGCATGTGGGCATGAGATAAATCGTTCATCGGCGTTCCATCGGTTGATTCAGCAACGTATCCGCGGCCTTCTGGCCGGAGCGGATCGCGCCTTCAATCGTCGCGGGCAGGCCGGTAGCCGTCCAGTCCCCCGCGAGCATCAGATTGTTCCAGCGAGTGCGCGTGCCGGGACGCAGTGTTTCCTGGTCCGGCGACGCAGCGAATGTTGCGCGTTTGTCGACCACGATCTGCCAGGCCGGCATCGGCGTGGCGGGCAGATGGGCCGCCTGAGCCACCTCGGCCCACAAACGCGCCGCGAGTTCTTCGCGAGGCGCGTCGATAACATGCTCGGCGCCATAAACCGAAGCGGACAGCCGTCCGTCGGACGCGAACAGCCATTGCGCGGTGCCGTTCAGGAGACCGGTGACGGGCGGCAAGCCGAACGGCGGTTCGACGGCGAAATACGCGCTGAGCGTCGCGGCAAAACGGGCCGGCGCTCTCAGACCGGGGACAAGCGTCTGCGCGATGTCGGGCGGCACGGCCAGAATCACAGCCTGGTTTGCGTCGAGCGCGACGCTCTGTTCCGCGAAATCGAGCGCCTCTACGCGGCTCGCGTTCGCCGCAAACCGGATTTTTTCGAGCCGCGAGCCGATCTCGATCGTCGCGCCGCCATGCTGCAACAGCCGCAAGGCCGGATCGACGAAAGCGCTGCTCAAACCGTTCCGCGCGATGAGCGGCCGGCACGCCAGCCCGCCGGCAATCAACGTCTCGCGCACCATCGCGGCAGTCAGCGCCGCCGACGCGTCGCGCGGCTCAACGTTGAGCATTGCGCGAAACAACGGCGCGAGCAGGCGGTCCCACAGCGGGCCATTGCTGCGTACCGCTTGCGCGACGCTGCGGCCGGGCTTTGCGAAAAGCAGCGGCACGAAACTCAGATAATCGCTCGGGCCGGTGTTCGGCACGCGCGCGTTCTGATCGAAGATCCACCAGGGGAGCCGTCCCGAGGACAGGCGCACGGTCCAGCGCGCATGAGTGGCCAGGTCGACGAACGGGAATTCGGGCAACGCCGGTCCCGTCAGTTCGTCCACGGCGCCGATAGCCCGCGCGTAATTGAGCGTGGCGGCGTTGCCCGACATCATCAGGTGATTGCCGCTGTCGATCGTCGCGCCGAGCTTGGCGTCGTAGTACGAACGGCAACGGCCGCCGGCCTGTTGGGCCGCTTCGTGAAGCACGACTCGCGCGCCGCGCCGCTGCAACTGCACTGCGGCGGCCAGGCCGGCGAGGCCCGCGCCGACCACGTGTACGAGTCTCGGCATCGGCTCAGAAGAGCGCGTAACGCGCGACGATCCACAGCATGCGCAGCTTCGGCTTGCTGACTTTCGTGCGCGGAATGTCAAAGCCGCGTTCGAGTGTGCGCTCCAGCAGCACGCGGTACACGCCCGACATGATGCGCGGCGCGCGCACCTGGTTGCGCGGCTCGCGGTCCATGATCGCGTCGGACGCGGCGAAGTGCTCCTTCGCGCGTTCAGCGAGCGTTGCGCAGACGCGCGGCAGCGAGGGATCGTCGGCGATCTGCGCGGGATTCTTCACCGCGATGCCTTCGCGCGCCAGCAACTCGTGCGGCAGATAGCAACGGTTGATGCCGGCGTCTTCGTCGATGTCGCGCAGAATGTTCGTAAGCTGAAGCGCACGGCCGAGATGGTGCGCCAGCAAACGGCCCGGCTCCTCCTGCATCCCGAATATCCTCACCGATAGACGGCCCGCCGCGCTCGCGACCCTGTCGCAGTACAGGTCGAGCGTGGCCTCGTCGGGGGCGCAGATGTCGGCGGCGGCATCCATCGCCATGCCGTCGATCATTGCGTGAAAATCCTCACGCTGCAGATGAAACGTGTGAATGTGCCGCGTCAGCGCGCGCAACGAGGCGCGCGGCGAGCCGGTATAGCACGCGTCGATGTCGGCGCGCCAACGCTCGAGCGCGGCGGCGCGTTCGGCACGCGGCATGTCGCTGTCGGCGATATCGTCGACAGCGCGGCAGAAAGCGTAGACCTGATACATCGCGTCGCGCTGCGCGGCCGGCAGGATGCGCATTGCGAGATAGAACGAACTGCCGGACGTGGCGGCAGCGGCGTCGATTTCAGTATCGTCCACGACAAGATTGGATACAGCCAAGACGATCTCCGCAGGAGGGCGCCCGCTGAAAGGCGTACAGGAATTTTTATGCCTCTCCGCAGGGCGGGCGGCCCGCGCGCGCGGACACGCGCGAAACACACGGCTGGGATGCCGGAAACGGCGAAAAGTATAACAACGTTTGTCCGACGACGCAGTTTCCACAGAGCAATGACCGACGCAAGCCGCTGCGATCGGCGAACCCGGTGCGGCGTGCGGCGCGTGACACGGCGGATACAACCGGCTTCTCCAGCGCGACCCGAGCGCTATGAGCGGACATCAATCATGACCATTCAAGTCAACGCGACGCAGCGATTGCGGCCTTGCCGCTTCGCGCTGTAGAGCGCCGCGTCGGCCTCGTTGATAAGCACGTCATACGCGGGCGAGCCGGCACGCGCGGCCGCGCCGCCCACGCTCGCCGTCACGGGCACGCTCGTGCCCTGCACTTCGACCGGCGTGTCGGCGATCGTGCGGCGGATTTTTTCGGCGACGCGCATGGCGTCCTCCAGCGGCGTGCATGGCAGCAGCAACGCGAACTCTTCGCCGCCGAAACGCCCGAACGTGTCCTGCGCCCGCACGACGCCTGCAACGCGCTGCGCCATCACGCGCAAAACGGTATCGCCGACGCCGTGGCCGAACTGGTCGTTGATCTTCTTGAAGTGATCGAGATCGAACAGCAGCACCGACATGTCGCCGCCATAGCGCTGCCAGCGCGTATATTCGTCGAGCAGCCGCGCCTCGAAGAAGCGGCGGTTGGCAATGCCGGTCAGTCCGTCGCGGTCGGCGTATTCCTGCAGCTTGGCGACAGCCTCCTCGCGCTCACGCTGCACGATGCTCACATGGGTCACGTCGGAGATGGTCACGCAAACGGCCACCACCTCCCGATCGCGCGTGAGCGGCATGAATGTGACGTCCTGCTGCATGTAATCGACGCCGCCCGTGATCGGCCGGTCATGGTCGAACTTGAACAGATACGGACGCTGCTCCCACGAACTGAACGCGAAACTGCCCAGCTGAAAGACACTTTCGATCTTGCGCGACAACCACACTCGCGGCAGTTCCGGAAACTGCGTGAACAGCGACTTGCCGACCACCTGCTCCGCGGACAGCCCGCTGTGGTCCTGCATGAACCGGTTCCACATCAGCACGTTCATGTCACGGTCGAGCACGAAGATGCCGAAGCCCACCCGCTCGACTACCAGATCGCTCAAAGACTCCATAGGCGCGCTCATAGGCTGGACAGCAACGCATCGAGCGCGTCGTTCATGTGACGGATGGATTCTTCCGCCATCAGCATCACGAGATGCGCGCGGAAGCTCTGGTCTTCTAGCGCGAAATTGACCTCGACGAGCAACGCGACTTCCCATTGCAGCACGCCGGGCTGAAACACTTCGTCGAGCGTCAATGCGTCGCCCAGCAGGCCGGGCGCGGAGAACACGGGCGTGCGGCCGAGCTGGTCGAGAATGCACGACACGCACGCGCCGGTGAGCACGTTCGCCACGTCGAACATGAGTTCTTTCTGGCTCACCGCTTCGTAGGCTGAGCGCGAATACGGGTCGCTCACCAGCGCGCACAAGTCCTCTACGCTGTCGCTGCGGCAAATGACCAGCGCCTCGCCTTTGATGTCGGAACGAAAGCCCTGGCGTACCGCGCTTACCCGGTCTTCGATACCGGTCATGTCCCGCAGCGCTTGCGCGGCCTCACTGACGGCCACCACCCTCACGCGCGGCACCGATAATTCGATAAAAGAATCGAGCAGCCGTGCGAGACGTGTCGCGGCTTGACCCATCGCCAGATTGGCGACCTCTTGCAGCGCGTCGCGCTGATCTTCGGTGAGGACTGGCTCAGACATACAACCCGTACTCCTTGAGGATGGGCAGTACCGCCTCCGGCGTCACGGGCTTGGCGATGAACGCCGCGGCGCCGAGCGCGCGCACGCGCGCCTGGGCCATCGGCTGGATATCGGCTGAGACGACGATGACGAAGGTGTTCAGATCCTCATGCTGCAATGCCTCGAGTACCTGATAGCCGTTCATTTCCGGCATGGTCAGGTCGAGGAACATCACCGAGGCTTTCCCTTGACGATACAAAGCGAGCGCTTCGCGTCCGTTGGAGGCGTACGACACGTCGACGTCCCAGTCCGGCGGCAAAGCCTTGGTGAGCACCTTGCGGGCAAGCAATGAATCATCGGCGATCACGATTGGCAAAGGCATGGCGGGTCGAAAGACGGAATAAGCTCGTACGGGTTAACGGCGGATAGCGGAATTCCTTTAGGGCGGAGTCTGGCAAGCGGCGAGCTGCGCGTCGTCTGGGTGGGAGGCTGCTTGCGGTCGCGCGGGGAGGTTGCGCGGCGACGCGCGTCTGGCGAAACCATGGCGCACGCAAGACTGCGTGCGCTGGACGACGGTTATGACCGGCATGTGAGCCTACCCCGTAGATGAGGCGCGGCTGGTTGGATCGGCTGGTCCTGTGCCGCGCGCGTGGTCTCCGCGAACGCCGGCACTCACGCGTAAACGCATGATCCGATGCCCTCGCGGCGTATGCGTTCGAACGTAGCGGACGCACTTTTTGTCATTGAGTCGATTCTCAAAGCAAACCAGTCGAAATGCAATACGCGGTATTTTCGTCCGGCTAACAATATCTGCCTTACTCCGCCAAGATTTGAAAAAATACGCCCCGCATAATAATAGTTTCCGTACCGTTTATACTTTTGTGTACGTTTGCGCTTCTCAAATCTTCACTGTTTTAAAAGGCCAATGAATAGGCGTCCAAATGTCTGGCGTTATGAATAACGGTAACTTCTACCGCGATTCTGCGACTATGCTTCTCGTATCCGCCGTCCTCCCAGCCGCGAAAGACCTGAGCGTTTAACAAATGACCCAAGACCGGTTCGACCCGCATAGAGCGAGCCGCCTTTCCGCTGATGGGCAGGATGAGGCTGTGTTTCCCGCAGTACCGGAGCAGAACTTCCAGGTTCGCCGAATGACGTTGATCGCGCTGCTCGTCGCCGCGATCGTGCTGCCGTGCCTCTACGTCGCGGCAATGGCGTTCAGCGACCTGCGAACCCGCGAAGCCGACGCCACCAACATGACGCTGCGCACCGTGCGCGTCGCCGAGGAACATGCGCTGAAGGTCTTCGACATGAACGAGACGCTCGACACGCGCATCGTCGATCTGACTGAAGGCCTGGACGATGACGGCATTCGCGCGCGCGAGGCCGCCATTCACCGCAAAGTGCGGACGATGGGCGGCGGCTATCCGCAAGTGGCCGCCGTGTCCATTTTCGGCCGCGACGGCGCGTTGCTCGTGAGCAGCCGGTTTTATCCGGCGCCGCCGGTTTCCATCGGCGAGCGCGAGGATTTCGTCGGCCTTCGCGACGGCCGTGACCTCGAGCACGTGTCGAAGGTGATGACGGGGCATGTCGCCGGCGAACAGGTGTTCAACACCGGCGTGGAACGGCGCGCGCCCGACGGCACGTTTGCCGGCGTGGTATCGGTCGCGCTGCGCCCGAGCTATTTCGACGCGTTCTACCGCGAACTGCTCGGCGGCAACGACGGCGCGCCGATGACCATGACCCTCGTTCGCTCCGACGGCGCGGTTCTCGCGCACTATCCGCGTCGGCCGCGCGAACCGGCGGTCGTCGCGGCAGATTCGCCGTTCGCCGAGGCGATGAACCAGGGGCGGCGCGCCGGCGTCACGCACATGCGCTCGAACATCGACGGCGACAACATGATCGTCGCGTTCCGGCACGTCGGCTCTTATCCGGTGTACGTGATGTGCGGGTATCGCGCATCGGCGATGTGGGCCGCCTGGTATCGGCACCTGGCCGTGTTGATCCTGTCTATATTCACGCCGTCCGTCGCGCTATGGTGCGTGATCTGGCTGTCACTGCGGCGGCTCGGCGCCGAGGAAGAGGCGTGGGAACGCTGGCAGGCGGAAGCGTCGATGCGTCGTTCGATCGAATCGGCGTACCGGCAGTCGCGCAAGATGGAAGCGCTCGGCACACTGGTGGGCAGCGTCGCGCACGACTTCAACAATCTGCTCATGATTCTCTCCGCCAACGTGCAGATCGCACGGCGGCGCGGCGCGCCGGGGCTGGACCGCGAGTTGTCGGCCATGGAGCGGGCGCTGAAGAGCGGCCAGTCGCTCACACGGCAGTTGCTGGGCGTCGCGCGCAAGCAGCCGCTGCGCAATGAAACGGTCGCGCTCGAGCGTTGGCTGCCGGCATGCCGGGACCTGCTGCGCGCGTCGCTCGGAGCCAAGGTTTCGCTGGTGATGGATATCGGCGCCGGCGTCTGGCCGATGCGAGTGGACGTTGCCGAGTTGGAGCTCGCGCTCATCAACATCGCTGTGAACGCGCGCGACGCCATGCCCAATGGCGGGCGCTTCACCGTGCGCGCGACCAACATCACGTTCCGTCACGAAGACGGCTTTCCGCTGACAGGCGACTTCGTCCAGGTGTCGCTGGAGGACACCGGTGGCGGCATGGCGCCCGAGGTGCTCGCGCGCGCTTTCGAGCCGCTCTTTACCACCAAGGCGAAGGGCATGGGCACGGGGCTCGGCTTGCCGCAGGTGTTTGCCTTCTGCGAGCGCTCCGGCGGGCTGGCCGCCATCGACAGCGCGGTGGGTGCCGGCACTTCGGTGCGGCTGTATTTGCCGCGCGCGACCCAAGAGTTGGCGGTCGACGGGCCGGTGGAAACAGGCGCAGAAGATCATGGCACGCTGCACGGCCTGCGCATCCTGCTCGTCGAGGACAACGAGGAAGTGGCGGCAGGTACCGAAGCGTTGCTGCAGATGATGGGCCACCAGGTCACATCCGTCTTCAATGCGGACATGGCGCTGCGTCTTCTGCGCGACGCTCACGCGCAGCAGGCGCGTACCGGCGAGCCCGTGCCGTTCGAACTCGTGCTGTCCGATATTCATATGCCGGGCGCCCTGAACGGCATCGATCTGGCCGAGGCAATCAGGACGCTGGATGCCAGACTGCCCGTCATTCTCGTCACCGGCTATGCGGAAGAACTCGATCGGGCACGGCATGTGAACGTGCGCGTGCTGTCCAAACCCTTCGATATTGCCCTGCTCGAAAGTCTTCTGCAGGGAATCCAGCGTGAACTTGCCCAGAGCGGGCTCGATCCGGCCACGCATCACGTGCAATAAGACCGTTGACCCACGGGTTTCAGGCCCGCTCCCGCTCGCGGCTTTGCTCTATTTGCGCTGAATTGTAAAAAGCACGGAGGGCGGGCTGCTGCGTCGTTCGGACAAAACGCTCCGCGCCAACCCACAGCGGCGGGCCGTGCGGCGCCTGAACCAGGCCCCCGGCATGAACGTTGCGGCATACCTCAGATAGTCGGGGATGGCGCGTGCCGCGCCGTCCGTCCTATCCAAAAACGGGAGACAGCCATGCGACATACCGTGATTGGTTTATTCAGCACCTATCCTGAAGCCGAGACCGCTCGGGACACGCTAGTACAGACCGGTTTCGCGCGCGACACAATCGACTTGCAGGCCAACGCCGAACCGTCAGTCGATTCCGCAACCGCCGAGGTCGCCGGTTCGGGAGTGCTCGCGAACGTCGAGCGCTTCCTGTCGAGCCTCTTTACCAGCGGCTCGCGGGCGCCGGAGACCGCGCGCTACACCGAAGCCGTGCGGCGGGGCGCCGTGCTCGTCGTAATCGACGCTGCCAGTGAATCCCACGCGGAACTCGCTCGCAACACGCTAACGCGGCTTGGCGCGACCGATATCGGCGAGCGTTCGCCGGACTGGGGCACGCAATCGGCCACGGAGAGTGCCCGCGAGCATTCGTTACTCGACGAGTTGGGAATCGGCGCGGTCACGCCGGGAACGCCGCGTGGACCCGAACCCGGAATGACGACATCGACGGTCCGTGACACGCCGACATCCGTCAGAACGGGGACAGCAACACCGGGCAGTGTGGGAACACCTGCCTCTCCCACTTTCAGTGCAAGCGGCGGGCCGGCTGCTACGACTGCTGATCCGCTGTATTCGACTTCGCCTCGAAGCACCGACGCGGAGCCGTTCGTCCCGCCGCCACTCACAGAAAGCGCCGCCACCGATCCGCTGCGCGACCCTCTGTTCGACCCGCTAGCGCCCGATGCGGGACGCAGCGCGATTGCCGCCGGCTCGGCGCCGGGTTCGGGTGCTGTAATGCAGCCGTCCGAAGTGGTTTCGGGCGCGGCGCAACCGACGGCCGGCCTGAGCGGCCAGATTCCGAACGAATACCTGGAGTACGAAGAAGATTTCCGCACGCATTACGACGAGCAGTACGCCGCCGACGACGCGCGTTACGAAGACTACGTGCCGGCCTACCGCTACGGTGCGGAAATCGGCAAGGACGTGCGTTATCGGGACAGAGCGTGGGACGACGTTGAACCGGAAGCACGGCGTCATTGGGAAACAACCTCGCCTGATAGCACCTGGGAGCGCTTCAAGCTTGCCGTGCGTCACGGCTGGGAGCGCGTGACCGGGCATCACCACGTCTAGGAGCAGGAACGGGGGTAGCGGCAGCGGCGGCGTGCCGGGAGGCTATGGCGACGCCGCCGCGTTTATGTCGATCGATCGGTCGAGGCTGAAAACGTCAGGCAGCGTTATGCCGCTTGACCCAGTCAACGTAGCGGTCGACGAAAGTCTGCAGGAACTTGCGCGTCCCATCATTCAGAATCTCGCCCTTCTCATTGATGACCGCGGGATCGTGCTTGATGAACACCTCGGGCTGACCGAGCAGCGGGACGTCGAGATAAGCCAGTACATTGCGCAGATGTTGCTGCGCGAGGGCCGAACCGGTCGCACCCACCGAGGTGCCGATCACCGCGCCCGGCTTGCTACCCCAGGAATTGGTGCCCCACGGGCGCGAGCCCCAGTCGAGCGCGTTCTTGAGTACACCGGGGATCGAGCGGTTGTATTCGGGCGTGACGAACAGCAGGCCATCGGCGGCTTCAACCCGCTGTTTGAGTTGCTTGCCGGCTTCGGGATAATCCGCGTCGTACTCCTGGCTGTAGAGAGGCAATGAGCCGATGTCGATGAACTCGAACGTAAAGTCGGACGGGGCCAGCGAGACGACAGCTTGCGCCAGCTGACGGTTGAACGACTCGCGGCGCAGACTGCCGACTACAACTGCAATGTGTACGGCCATGATTCGCTTCCTCGAATGAGGCGCTCGACGCGCAAAGGGTACGGACTGTCATCATAGGCAAAAAGCTCGATCCAAGGCGCCTGGTAGCGCCGCAATGGAGCGAAGTGGCGGAAAAGGGCGGCGGCTCTATGCTGTCGCGGTGGATAACGCGGCAACCGCAAAAGTTATCCACAGTTTTACTGAATAACCTTGTGGATAACTGCTACTTTTGCCTTGTCAATCAAGCCTGCCTCCGGCCTACTCCATCTGGAGGCAGCGGCTGTTTTTCTGCGATCAATTCTGAGTGGTGAAGGTGCGGGGTGTATCGCACATTGAGGCGGTGGCCGCGTGGGTTACGGGCGGAAACGGCGTTCGTTGAAACGCGTTTGCGGCGGCGATTCCCCGAAAGGCGCGGAACGCGACGCGACGTGCACCAGCGCGCAGGTGTCGAAAAGCAGGGATGGGGGCGCACGGCGTTGGCTGGGCGCGGAGATGCTGGTTGGCTCACCCGACTGCGTTCAGTTTCATGTTGAAGGCGGGACGAAAAAAGGGCGCCTAATCGGCGCCCTTTCTTGCTTTGGTCAGCTCGCGTCAACGAGTCCCGCCGTCCGCCGCTGGTGCATGCATGATGCATCCGGCCATTAGCCGGAGCTTAGTTGCCGAAAAACACGTTGCAGTACGATGCCGGGCCGTTGCACTGCGCCGGAGCGGCCGCTTGGGCTGCGCCGGAAGCGGCGGCGAACAAAGCGACGGAAGCAATCAGGGCGGACAGGATGCGTTTCATGGTGCTACTCCTCGTGGTGTTGGCTGGCGATCTGGTGCGATCGATGGCCGAAGAATAGCGATTCGGTGTCTGCCTAAAAATGGGGTAGACGGGAAGACTTCTTTTCAGTAGCTGAAATAATGCGCGGGTTGCGGCTGGTCCACTACGCCGCATCGCCGTGACTGGCGTGCGTTTGCCCGGGGCCGGCTCGTCTCGGGCCCGAGCCACCGGCGTTATTCTCACTTTCCGCAATAATTGATTTCGGTTTGTCATAAGATGACCGCCCCGCGCGACGAACGCCTACAAGTCCTCGCATAGGAGAGCCGAGCATGTCCAATACCCATTCGCTTGCGCGGCAAGCTGCGGCAGAATGGCGCTCGTGCCAGAACCCTGTGCGAGACGAACTCCCCGCTTATGAGCGACAACCATCCAAACGACCGCGCGCGCGTTTCGCGGAACGTGCAGCGGAGCCTGCCGTGAGGCAACTGAGCGGAGGGGCACTCGACGATCCCGTTTATCTGGCCCAGCTCCGTCGCGACCTCGTGCGCTTCGCCCGTTTGCAACTGCGCGATGCCGCCGCTGCCGAAGACGCTGTCCAAGAAGCGCTGGCCGCCGCCTGGACCCAGGCCGACCGGTTCGCTGGGCAGTCGGAGCATAAGACGTGGGTGTTCGGCATTCTGCGGCACAAACTCGTCGATACGCTGCGCACCCGGCAACGCACGGTGAACCTCTCTGCCCTTGAATCGGAACTCGATGGCGAGGCGCTACTCGATCGCGAGTTGTTCAAGGACAACGGCCACTGGTCGCAACGGACTAAGCCGCGCCCTTGGCCGACGCCCGAAACGGCGCTGCGTCAGCAACAATTCTGGGCGCTCTTCGAGGCGTGCGTTGAGCACCTGCCCGAGCACATCGGGCGGGTTTTCATGATGCGCGAATTTCTCGACCTGGACACCGATGCAATCTGCGCGGAATTGCAGATGACCGCCAACCATTGCAGTGTGCTGATTTATCGCGCGCGCCTGCGCTTGCGCACCTGCCTGAGCGAGAAGGGCCTATCTAGCGAGGATGCAAATGGGGAAATGTAAGAACATCACCCGGCTGCTGTCCGACGCCTTGGATCGTCCGTTGACGACGGGCGAATGGGTCGCCATTCGGCTGCATCTGCCTACATGCAGCGGCTGCCGCAATTATCGCAAGCAGATTCGACTGCTGCGTGAAGCTGCTCGTACCATGAGCGGCATTTCGGCGCCGGGCGGGATGAACGGCGAGGATTGATGCTGGGTGGCGGTGGGGTTGCGGTGAGGGTGGGCCTGGGTTGCCTGGGTTGCCTGGGTTGCCTGGGTTGCCTGGGTTGCCTGGGTTGCCTGGGTTGCCTGGGTTGCCTGGGTTGCCTGGGTTGCCTGGGTTGCCTGGGTTGCCTGGGTTGCCTGGGTTGCCTGGGTTGCCTGGGTTGCCTGGGTTGCCTGGGTTGCCTGGGTTGCCTGGGTTGCTCGCGGTGTGCTCGCGGTGTGCTCGCGGTGTGCTCGCGGTGTGCTCGCGGTGTGCTCGCGGTGTGCTCGCGGTGTGCTCGCGGTGTGCTCGCCGTGTGCTCGCGGTGCGCTTCTAGCGGTGTCACGGAGGTGCTCGGGGGGCGTCACCGTTCGCCGGGGGGCGTATTGCGATAACGCTCGAAGAACTCGGCGTGCGAGGCTTCGTCGATCGCAACGGCGGTTCGTTCGCTACGCGCCGGATGTTTTGCCAACTGCGCTCGCGTGCGTATCGGTCGACGCTCGAAATTCCCACCGCAGTTGGGGCATACATTGCGCAAATTCGTCAGCGCGCACACTTCGCAGAAAGTGCATTCGTAGGTGCAGATCATGGCATCGGACGCGTTCGGCGGCAGCGACTTTCCGCATCCCTCACAGGACGGTCGTAGTTCAAGCATTCGGACTCCGTTTTATGTTTAAGACGCGCTCGCGCTGGAGTGCGACGCATCTGTTGCTGCTGCGCTAGTGTAGGTGGCGTAGCGTGTCAGGAAGTGACAGGTCTGCGTTAATTACTGCCAGTGCGGTCAATTCTGCGGGCGCGTGTCGCTGCCGAGGGCGCTCGCGAGGTTCAACAACGATTCGCGCTCTACGTCGATCGGACGAAGTCGACATTAGCGGGCTTGGGCGCGTTGTTGTTACATAGGCGTGGGCGGCAATTCAACGGGCGCCGATTCACGGCCTCGACGCCGAGTGTCATTGCACTTGGTGGAGTCCGTGTAAGGGGACTCGGGAGCCCGTCGATGCAAGCATATTGCACGGAACGCCAGCGGATCGCCGACAGGTTCAGGTGGACTGCAGATCATGGCCGCGAAGACAGTTGCGCAAGGATGTGACGCTGGCCGTGGAGGTCTCGTCCGCATTGCACTGCATTGCATTCGGGGCCATCCGGTCCACTTCATTTTTGCGCGTTGGTGCTGCCTCAAACGAATAAGCTCGCCACATTCTCGGGTGGACGGCCGATCACTGCACGCCCGTTTCGCACAATGATCGGCCGCTGCAGAAGTATTGGATTCGCAGCCAATGCTTCGTATAACTGAGCGTCGGATAACGTGGGATCGGAAAGACCCAATGCGTCGTATGCGGACTCGGTGTCGCGGATCATGGCGCGCACCGGACAGGCCAGTTGGATATTCAGCCGCTGTAATTGGACGACGGTGAGCGGATGATCCAAGTATTCGATGATCTCTACGGTTTCTTCGCCGTCGCTATAAGTGCTGGTAATCAGCTCGCAGGTCGCGCGGGACTTAGAGGCGTTAACAGAATGACTTTTGCAGATGTCGCCAGCATATGATGCAGCAGGCGATTTTCATGAAGGCTTCGTGGATGAAAGCGAGGCGCTCGAAGCGAATACGCAGTCGGCGAAAGTTGTGAAGCCACGAAATAGTCCGCTCCACGACCCAGCGTGTTTTGCCTAGACCGCTACCATGAGGCTGACCGCGCCGAGCGATTTCGGTTGCAATGCCGGCAGCATGCAGTGGACGTCGATATTTGTCGTGGTCGTAGCCTCTGTCGCCCTGAACGACCCGAGGCTTCGATAGTGGTCTGCCGCGCTTGCCGCTGATGGGCCGGATAGCCTCAACCAGCGTATGGAGTTGAGTGACGTCATTACGGTTGGCGCCGGTGAGTATCACCGCGAGCGGGATGCCTTGCGCCTCGGTGATGAGATGGTGCTTTGAACCGGGTCGCGCGCGGTCTGTGGGATTCGGTCCTGTTTTTGACCTGAGCCCACAGCGCGGATTGAAGAGGAATCGACGATGACGCGAGACCAATTGATTTGGTCGGCTGCGCGCAATCGCGCGAGCAGCACCTCGTGCAACTGGTCCCAAACGCCAGCGGCCTGCCAGTCACGCAAACGACGCCAGCAACTCATGCCGCTGCCGCACCCCATCTCGCGAGGCAGTAGGTCCCAACGCAGGCCCGTCTGTAAGACGAAGAGGATGCCCGTGAGCACCGCACGATTGTCGAGCGGCTTGCGCCCTGGAAAACGGGTTCGCCGTAGCTTGGGAGGGGGCAGCAACGGTTCGATGAGTGCCCAAAGGTCGTCGTCGAGTATCGGCTTGGCCATATCCTTTTCGTCGTCGAAACAATGAAAAGGTTAACAGCATTCGTCGCGGGTTAACAGCCCCTTCGTTCATTTTGTTAAGGGTTCTTAGAGCAGCGGGGGTTGTGGTAGATGGTGATCATGGTCGGATTGGTTGCTAGCGGGAGTCAGGCTGGTCCGTTCGGGGACGTGCTAGTTGCATTTTATCCCGCTACCGGATGGCTCTGGGGCATTCCCACCTCGCCCTGCTTTTCAGTTCCATAAGGTCTGACTGGGTGCCCGTCGAACGGCGGGACGCGTCGTCGCCATGTTAAACATAGGGATCGCGAAGGTGTGTCCGGCGTCGCTGCCAAGCGGCCGGTCAGAAATGCGAAAGCCTTTGATGCAGACAGATCCCCGCTTGAGCACAAAGTGGGTGACATGGCAGCTTCGTTAAGCGTCCTCGATGCCGAAGCCGGACCGCTCTACCTGAGTCGCGGACCGATCTAAATCCCCGTCTCGTCTGTCTACTACGGTGCAGGGGAAAGCAGGTTTATGCGCATAAAGCTGCCAAGCTTCGCCCCGTTGATGTCACTGCACCTGCGGTTCGGGAATTTGATTCACGACTCGCGACTTCTTGGCCCCTACTCACGCGCCGCCCGTCTGTCTGGAAACCGTGGTCCCGGATCTGGCGGGCAGTGCGTGGCTTTCGTCATGCGACAGGACACGCAGTCCACTCGCCACTATGAAGCAGCGAGCAACACCATGTGGACTTCACAGAGGCTACGGGAGTTTATGCGCATAAACCGAGCGACGGCCGGTTGCGATCAAGCACGCTTCGGCTAGACGTTCCCGTCAACGCGCCGTGCCAGCCTATAAGCTTGTGCGACGAGCCGGGCAAAGGCAGTTGGACGATCGAGTCACTATTTGAAGCGCCCGTCATCGCACCAAATAGCGCGCCACGACCGCACTGACAAGTTCCGCCAAGACGGACTCGCAGGGCAACCCCAGAGCATTCCCCGAACACCCACGCCCCGACCCTCGCCCTCCGCGTGCGTCGCAATCTATCTTTATGCGCATAAACCTGGCTGAACGGCTATTTCCATCTCAATTCAAAAGAAACGATTGAAATACGAATTCTTCCAGGTAAAATCCATCTGCGCTTAAAAAGAGGAGGTGAACATTGGCAGCTGAAATCATCGCGGTAACTCAGCAAAAAGGTGGGGTCGGGAAGAGCACAATCGCGATGCATCTCGGGGCGGCTTTCCATGAAAAAGGAAAACGAGTCCTGGTCGTGGACGCAGACGGTCAGAACACACTGATTCATTGGGCCAGCGCATCGTCGGACGGTGACACCGGCATCCCGTTCCCCGTCGTCAATCTTTCCGAAGCCGGCAGCCAGATTCACCGTGAGATCAAGAAGTTTGTTGCCGACTACGACATCATCGTCGTCGACTGCCCGCCTTCCATTACGGAAAAAGTCTCGGGCGTCGTACTGCTCGCGGCGAGTGTTGCCGTCATACCGACGTCTTCGTCGCCTGCCGATTATTGGTCGAGCATCGGCTTAGTCAAACTTGTCCAGCAAGCGCAAGTGATGAACGAAGACCTGCGCGCAGTTTTTCTGCTCAACAAGACGGAAGAAAAGCGCATGCTGACGCGCGAGCTGAAGCGGGCGTTAGAGGAACTTGGATTTCCCCTCCTCAA
This sequence comes from Paraburkholderia kirstenboschensis, assembly GCF_032806925.1. Lineage (NCBI taxonomy): Bacteria > Pseudomonadati > Pseudomonadota > Betaproteobacteria > Burkholderiales > Burkholderiaceae > Paraburkholderia > Paraburkholderia kirstenboschensis. Next base: position 1,417,705 of record NZ_CP136512.1, read on the forward strand.
GACCCAGATTCCCACACGCGAAGCCTACAAGCAGGCAATGGCATTGGGTCAAACAGTGCTACAGATGAGCGATCGCGGCGCCAAGCTCGCCGCCATCGAAGTACGGGCGTGCGCGAATGAGATCGCCGCCTTGCTCCCGTGAATTTATGCGCATAAAGGACCCTGAATGAAACCCTCCCAATTTGCCAAAGGCTTTCAAGCACGTCCTGATACGACCAGCAGCGAGAAGCGAACGGCGCTAGATCGACTGAACGCCATTGACGGTCTGGTCAAGAACAACGCCTCGAAAGCCCCCGACGGCACCGTACGACCGCTTTCGGCCGTAGTCTCGCAAACCAATTCCGATCTCGACACTGCCGACATCGAAAACGAGTCCGCCGCTTATCGAGCATGGAGAGTTGAACACGGATATCGCCCCGGCCAGGTCATCGAGCTTGCGCTGAAGACCATCAAGCCAAGTCCCTTCAATCCGCGGCACTTCTATGTGAAGTCATCGATTGCCGAACTCGCCGTCAATCTGGCGAAGCAAGGGCAACAGCAGGCGATCCACGTCATTCCTGACTATGACAATCCAGGAACCTACTTTGTCAGCGACGGCGGCAGACGTGTGCGGGCGTTAAAGGAAGCAAACAAGGAATCGGTGAAGGCGATCGTTATCGATCTGCCAATCGGAATCCAGAGCTACAAGCTCGGCTACGACCTCAACGTCCAGCGAGATTCGCAGACAGTATTCGACAACGCTGTAGTCTGGAAACGCTTTCTGGACGACCGCCATTTCCAGAGCCAGAAAGAGCTGGCCGAGCACCTTGGTCTGGACGAGTCGACGGTTGCGGTAGCGTTGTCGATTGCCAAGCTGCCCGAAGCCGTCATGCATGAGATGGTCGCGCGGCCCGACCGTTTCGGCTCCAACATGGCGTATCAGGTCGGCCGCTATCACGCGGCTCGCGGTGCCGACGCAACGCTGCGTCTCATCAACAAGATCCTCTCTGACGACCTAAGCACGCGGCAGGTTGCCGACATCGTCAAGGGCAGGGCGACTGCGCAGGAAAGCACCAAACCGGCAGGTCGCCAGCGCTATGCGCAGCGGCTGGAAGTCAAGCTGGACGGAGTGTCGGTCGGCGACCTGAAGACGTACGGAGAGGACCGCATCGAATTGCGCCTCAAAGGCCTCACGCGTGAAAAGCGCGACGACATTCTTCACCAGATCGAAAAGATGTTGAAGTAACAGCCGCTGACGAGCGGTGGGGCAGCGGTCGCGGGCAGATGCGCCGCTGCGTCCAACATCGCCGACAGTGCGCCGGCTATCAGGCCGCGCGGGACTGACTTAGCGTGAAAGCGAGCAGATCGCCGTCGGTCGGCTCGCCCCACGTCTTGCGAGCCAGCCAATCGAAGAACGCCGTTTCGACGATCTTCGAGTCGAGCCCGCGGCGGCGCCAGTCGTCGCGCATGTGGGCGCCCAACCCCGGCAACTCTTCTTCCTCGAACGACTGCCGTGCAATGTCCCGCTCGGACTCGCCCTGTTCGTCGTAGAGCTCGCGTGCTTCCCTGCGACGATACGCGGAATACTCGCCCAACAGGCGCGCCTTGAGATCGTCCGCAGGCGCCGCGACCGCAGCCTTAGCGCTACCAGCAGACGCAACCGTCTCGACGGGCGGCGCGTACCCTTTCTTTAGTGCATCCTTGAACAGCGCTGGCGCGCTGCGGACCGGCGGCAACGACGTGCTACGCATGCGTTGCTCGGTCATCTGCAAAGCCGCACGGATGCGGTTTTCCTCGCTGTCCGCGTACAGTGTTTGCGCCTCTTTCAGCGGTATACCGATCTTGACCATCCGGTCCACCAGCGTGCTGTCGAACACGTTCGGATGTTCGTCGAGAGCCAGCATAGGCTGCTTGCGCTCGGTCACGCGGAACTGGATTTCGGCCACGCGCCGGCCCTCGCGGTGCTCGATCAGCTCCACGAAGATATTCGTGACTGCGTTCACCTCGGCGATTGCGGGGCGCAAATAGTCGCGTTTGAAGTATTTGTATTCGCGCTTTGCTTCGTCGCCCGCTTCCGTGTCCGGCGTGCCGGAGAGGATAGGGCGCCACCACTCCCACGACTCGCGCATCGTCAGATGGCTTGGATTGGTCAGATAGCGCACGCAGATTTCGTACAGCGCGAGTCCCGCGCTACTGCGCAACTGACTCTGGAACTGCAGGCTAAGACGCGCATACTGCACGGGATCGAGCAACTTTTTCTTGATCTTCGGCGCGAACGAAAATTCCACCCAGACCCGGCGAGTAGTCGGATCTTCGAGAATTTCGGCGTCGGCGATCAGCGTCGAGATGCCCCACTTCCGGCCGGGCTTCTGGCTGGACGTACCAGTGCTCCATTCGACCTGAACCGAAACCATCCGGCGCAGATGCTCCTTGACGAGAGCAGTGTCGTTGGAGTCAAACGCAGAGTTGGCGACGATGTCCGACAGTAACGCGCGATAGGTATCACCCGATTCATCGGCTTGCTGTGCGACCGCGAGCAGCACATTGAACAGCTTGCGTGTCAGCAGCGTGATCTTGCCGCTCTTCGGCTGAATCGCGATCGCCTCGACGGCCTTGCGCAATTCCGCCGAGCTGGGGCTGACTACATCGGTTTTCTTGGCGCGCTTCGTGGCCATGCGTATGGTCAAGGAGGGATTTGGCGAGAGCATACCGACTGCGGTGATACACGTCTATAGCGTGGATCTCACCATTGCGGGTGAAGCGAGTTTACGCGACGCAACTCACCTCCGGCGACTCCCGAAAACCCTCACCTTCGCCGTTTGGCACCAGGTTCCGGCAATCCTTTAGTGTCGCGGGCTGCGAAAAAACACGGTGTTTGTCACGTCGGCTCAAAGGGGAGCGCAATATCCCGAACCTTCTCACCTCAAAAAATTCCATCTTTTTTACGGCGATGCTCGTGCCGGTCACGCGGGCGGTGACCCCCGCGATGCGCAGATCGACTAGATTCGCGTGGCCTTGCGCGTTGCGACCTCTTCGGCAGGAGCCCGCCCTTCGGCGCGGCGGACACTTCGGCGTCAACAGCAACCGCTTTCGCCAGCCCCTGTAAAAGCTCACCGTTAGATCGGTTCAATGCTCCAAACGGCGTGGGTTTCCTTAGGGCGAAGCGACAAAAGTCCTTCCAAAGAGTCCCGAAAAACCTCACCTTGGAACGCAGCGCCACGTCAGCGGCTACTGCTCGCACACCTCCCGAAAAGCCTCACTTTGCGAAAACCGAGCAAATTGTCCTTTATTTTCAACCAGTTATATCAACCAAAATCGCCGCAATGCTGTACGTAGCAAGCGTCGCCCCTCCCGTAAAATCTCACCTTAAGGCCAGATTGCTCTCCTCTTCCAACTGCAATGACGGCTGGGCCGCTCCCGAATAGTCTCACCGTTGCCATCCAAACGCCGCCGATAAACTGGTGGCCAAAGGCCGTAGGTAGGACTTTTCCGGACGATAAGCGTCATGGCGCCCCCGAATTTCCTCACCTTTGCGCCGCAAACCCGTCCAAAAGCTCCCCGAAAAGCCTCACCTTTCCCCTTGTCCTGGTCAACTTTTCGGAAGCAACGAGGCGAACTGACGACCACCTCCCGAATCTCCTCACCTTTGCATCGGCCGATGACTCCGAATTCGCCGTCGCCGCCCGAAAGATGCCGCCTGGAGGGTGGACACGTCCCGCAAAAGCTCACCTCAAGGCTCCAAATGCCTAAAATCAAGGCAAAATGGCCACCAAGGCCCTGTAAAGCCTCACCTTTCGTCGGCGTTTTCTCCCGTCTTCACTCACCTCGAGGTTTTTTGCGGCTCGAACAGGGTCAAAAACAGGGCACAGCAACCTTCCCGAAAGCGCTCACCTTGATCCTTACGGCTTCTGGAATTGCTGTCTCGACCTGGCGGGCGCGATCAGTCGAACCGGTCCTGCAAAAACTCACCTTGGCGTGACGTCCTCTGCGAAGGGGTCCCCTGAACCCGCTCACGATACATCCCGGACCTGCTCACCGCGCTCCCCGAACCTCATCACTCCGGATTCCCGCAGACCCTCACCAACTCTCCCGGAAAGCTTCACCTTGCCGGGCGGAACGCCCCGCCAGGTAAGGTTTTGCTTTGGCGTTAACGTTTTTAATTTGGGTTCAAAGGTGTTTACTTTTATTACTCTCTAGCCCCAAACCGGAGAGCCCTTGGAACAATCCCAATCCTTAACGCTTGTAGCTTGCGTATCGTGAAACAGTGCGGTATCAAAGTGGCAATCGCAAACGACCTTTGTTTACAATGGGTTATGCGTTGGTTTTAGTTTTGTTTCACGAAGCATCCTCATCCACGTGACTCTGCATCTGCAAACTGCGCCCTGCTGCACGCACAACAGGCGCAAGGGAACGCATCGTCAGAAAATCGTATCGTTCACTACGTAGATTGTTATTATTCGTCCAATCAGCGCAACAGTGAGCACAATATGAATGTGGACGACGAACGCCAAGCCATCCGCGAAGAGCTTGATGCCATGCGATCTCGCGGCAGCCGCCGCCAGGAATTGTCACTACATGCCTGCAAGCGACTATTTTTCGACCTGGGCATACGGCCGTCGATGGCAGCCGTGCGTGATCTCACCCAGACGGGCAGCGCGAGCGACATACCGAAGGACATCGACCACTTCTGGGAACGCATCCGTAATGTCTCGCGAGTCAAAGTCGGCGCGGGAGCCATCCCGAAAGTTCTGGAAGAGCGCGCCGGAGAATTGCTGGGCGCACTCTTCGAAGAAGCCGTCGCGCACGCGCGCACCACACTGGACGCCGAGCGCGAGGAGTCGCGCGCGCAAATCGCTTCGGCGGAACAACGCGCACTCGAGGCAGAAATCCGCCGCGACGCTTCCGAAGATGCAATCAAGCGCAGTGAACAACGGGCGGAAGCCGCGTGGGAACGCGCTCGCGCGCTGGAAGCCGAGCTGTCCACCATCACTACGCACGGCACCGCCCACCATGAAGGCCTGCAGGCAACGGCGCGTCGGCTGGAACGTGAAAACGAAACACTCCGCCAACGCCTCGACACGGAACAGGCGACGAACGCGACGCTGCGCGATCGCATCGACGCGCTACACGTGGAATTGCGCCAAAGCACCGAACACTACGCGCAGCAGATCAAAGACGCCGTCGCGGAAGCCGAGCGCCGAGTGAAGCCGATGCTTGTCGAACTCGATTCGCTACGCAGCATGGCCGCTACCTATCAGTCCGGCGTGCGCGACGCGAGTCGAAAGGAATTCGAGTTCATTCAACAGCTTGCGGCAGCCAAGGCGCGGGGCGATCGGCTCGATGCCCAACTGCGCGAACAGTCGGACGAGGTGGACGCACTGACAAAAGAACTTGCGGCTCTGCGCGGCCAGCAGGGTATCGACCCGGGGATCGGCAGTTTGCTTTGCTCGCTGGTTGAAGGCGGCCGCCTCACGAGCGACGAATTGCGGACCATTGGAACCGCAGCGGATGGCCATGTGCGCTTGCCGCTGCGCTGTCCGAAGTGCGAGGAAGGTGAGCCCGAACTCTCGCAGGTCGATCACCGGTTCGAACTGCAGTGTCCGGAATGCGAGCACTCATCCGGGCTCGGCGATTCACGGCTGGAGGCCGTCAGCCGGTTTTTGTCCAGCGACTCGCTTTCGCCATCGGCGTGAAGCAAGGGCGCCCTTCGGCAAAGGTGAGGAAATTCGGGACGCCAAACGTGAGAAGTTTCAGGACTTCGCCTCACCCGGCGTTCTCGTGAAACGCCCGTCCATGCGAGGTTCGGGCAAGAGCGGCGCGGCAGGATCCGGTTCGTCTATGACGCGTAAATCGTGCTGTTTCGTCCATGTTTGCCAGGCGCGATAGAGACGATTCGCAGATACGGCCTGCACAAATCCGAGCCATTGTCCGACTAGTTCCGCCTCCACTCCGCTTTCGAACAGATCAGCAGCAAACGTATTGCGCAAGGTTTGCGGACTCGCGCGCGATGTACGCGACGCGGCAATTCCTGCCGCGTCGACGAGCGCATCAACGGCACGAAGCATCGTGGCCTTGTGCATTGGCCTGCCAGAAGGCGACGCCGGAAAAATCAGATTGCCGGCAAGGTTCGCCAGGCGCCGCTCAGCGAGCCATGCGTCGAGTATCGCCGACGCGAAAGGCGCTAGCCGCGTGCGCCGCATGAGCGTCGGGTTTGCCGAGTCGATCGTCAACCAAGGTGAGCCCGATGTCTTGCAGCTAACTGCTAAGGCGGCGGCCTCGCCGGTTTTCAGCCCACCGCCAAGGAACACGGCGATCAATGCGCGGTCGCGCCGTTCTTTCCAACACTGTGCCTTGGACAAGCCCTGTAGCGGCGAAAACAGATGCGCGATCAATGCGGCCCGTTCGGCATGGTGAAGAAAACCGGTCGGCTCGTTCTCGCGTGCATTGCGCCACGCGGCTTCCCCATCCTGGGCGATGAAGCGAGCCGGATTGGTAGACGATGCTTCGACTTCGCGCACATGATCCAGCACGCGCTCGATCAAGCGCAAATAGCGCACGCGCTGCGGCTTACGTATATCGAGGCCAGCGACAAAATCGGCGATGCTCTGCGTGTCGACAGTGATCAACGTCTTTTGACGCGTGGCCAACCATTCGAGAAAAAGTCCCCACTGCGCCTGATAAACCTGCGCTGAGGAACGCCTGAAATGCTGCTTCGCAAGCCAGGCGTCGAACGCGATTTTTGGATCGCGGCGCCAGTCTTCGCGTTGCTGATCGAAAAGATCGGTGGACGGATCCGGACGCGGAACCGGATCGGATAAATGAGGAGGCGACATGCGCTATCGTTCAGTTAGTTGCGCACATTGTAGACTCGACTGTCGAAGCAGACGGTCAGTCGCCCCAAGCTTGTACCCGCTTATGTGCGGCAGGTTGAGATGTGCCTTTCGCGGCGTTGCGAACCGCCTGCTCGTAAGCGGAGACGGCAAACGCGAACACCGCGGGCAGCGCGGTGGACGTGCCGAAGTCCACGCCCTCGTCGGTTTCCGGATAAGGAAGGTCGGACGGACGTTGGAACAGACCGAGCATGAGTGCGTCATGCCGGCTGGCAAATCCAAGGTCCGCAAGCGCCTCGGCCTCGATCGCATGCAGCAGGCGCCAGGTGAGCGGCACTTGCTGCGCGATATAGCGCGCGGCGATATGGCGGACGATATATTCGAGATCGCGCGCCGCGGTTTGATAGCGCAGCGCGGCCAGAGCGCGGTCGGTTGGCTCGGTCGTCAGGTCGTTCATTATCGGCTCCAGTCGATACCTGTACTGTACAAATATACAGTGTTCGACGCAACCTCTGACACGCCGCGATTCCGTCGGCGACTCTCTCGCCGGTTGACGAAATTGCTACGGTGAGACAGCGGATCAGCCGTGGATCACCACAAGCAATGCTTTTGCCTCGCCCTTGCCCGCATTGCGGATCGCGTGCGGCTCGTCCGCAACATAGCGAGCCGTGTCCGCGGCCTTGAGGCGCCTGGTGGTGCCGGCTGCCTCAATTTCAATCGATCCTTGCAGCACCGTCAGATGTTCACGAGTGCCGGGTTCGTGCGCGTTCGACACAAGCGCCCCGCCCGACTGAAGCGTCAACTCGTACCACTCGAATTTGCCGGCCAACTCGATCGGCCCCCACACCCGCAGTTGATACTTCGCATCGTGCCCGCTCAGCGTAGGGATTTCGTGTGGCCCGGCGACGGCGATCGCTTCCGGGGTTTTTTGCGGCGCAAACAGCGAATCGAGACTGACTCCGAGCGCGTTGGTCAACCGCCAGGCCACCGCGATCGTCGGATTCGCCTTGTCGCGTTCGATCTCCGAAAGCATGGATTTCGACACGCCGGCCGCACGCGACAGATCCTCGAGCGTCATGCGCCGTTCGGCGCGCAAACGCTGAATCTGCTCGCCGACGCGCGGCGGCGCCGGGATTGCGGGAGCCGCGATTGCATGGGGAGTGGACGCCGCGCCAGCCGCCGCACGGCGATTACCCGAGCTTGCCATTTCCAGATCCATCGTTTAGAGTTGTTCGACATACCGGATTTTAGTTCGGAAAAACGAAAAAATCCGATAAAACTGACAGGCGACTATAACAGGTCGCCTCGGGTCCGCCCATGTCGCGCGTGCCCAAAGCGGTGGCGTCTGCACCCGCCTATCACCCATTCAGGAGCCCGGTTCATGCGTGAACAATATCTCGCCCATCTGCGCGGCACATTGGAGCAGATCCGCGCCGACGGTTTTTACAAGAGCGAGCGCGTGATCGCCAGCCCGCAATCGGCCGACATTCGTCTTGCCAACGGCACAGGCGTGCTGAATTTTTGCGCGAACAATTATCTGGGCCTCGCCGACGACGCGCGGCTCATCGAGGCCGCGAAGCAAGGGCTGGACAACGACGGCTTCGGCATGGCGTCGGTGCGTTTCATTTGCGGCACGCAGACCGTGCATAAGCAACTCGAAAGCGCGCTCGCCGAATTTCTGCAAACGGACGACTGCATTCTCTACTCGAGCTGTTTCGACGCCAACGGCGGTCTGTTCGAAACGCTGCTCGACGAGAACGACGCCATCATCAGCGACGAGTTGAATCACGCGAGCATCATCGACGGCGTGCGGCTTTCGAAAGCTAAGCGCTTTCGCTACAAGAACAACGATCTCGCCGATCTCGAAGCGAAGCTACAGGAAGCGGCCGCCGCGGGCGCGCGCTACACGCTGATTGCAACAGACGGCGTGTTTTCAATGGACGGCATCATCGCCGACCTCGCCGGCATCTGCGATCTCGCCGATCGTTACGGTGCGCTCGTGATGGTCGACGATTCGCACGCCGTCGGTTTTGTCGGCGAACACGGGCGCGGCACGCCGGAACATTGCGGGGTGCTGTCGCGCGTCGACATCATTACAGGCACGCTCGGCAAGGCACTCGGCGGCGCATCGGGCGGCTATGTCGCCGCGCGCAAGGAAATCGTGGACTTGCTGCGGCAGCGCTCACGCCCCTATCTGTTCTCCAACACGCTGACGCCGAGCATTGCGGCGGCATCGCTGAAAGTGCTCGAACTACTGGCAAGCGACGAAGGTGCGCAACTACGCGAGCGCGTGCGCAAGAACGGTGCGCACTTTCGCGACAAGATGAGCGCGCTCGGGTTCACGCTCGTGCCCGGCGAACATCCAATCATTCCAGTGATGCTCGGCGACGCGCAACTCGCTTCGAAAATGGCCGATGCGTTGCTGCACGAAGGTGTCTACGTGATCGGCTTTTCGTTCCCGGTCGTACCGAAGGGCCGCGCGCGCATCCGTACGCAAATGAGCGCCGCCCATACAACCGAACAGATCGACCGCGCCGTGGATGCATTCGCGCGCGTCGGCCGCGACCTCGGTGTCATCTGAAACGGGACGCATATGAAAGCATTGGCAAAACTCGAGCGCGCGCCCGGTCTGACGCTCACTGACGTCAAAATGCCCGAAGTCGGCCATAACGACGTGATGATCCGTATCAAGCGCACCGCTATTTGCGGCACCGACATTCATATCTGGAAGTGGGACGACTGGGCGCAAAAAACCATTCCTGTGCCGATGCATGTCGGTCACGAGTACGTCGGCGAAATTGTTGAAATGGGCGCCGAAGTGCGCGGCTTTTCGATTGGCGACCGCGTGTCGGGCGAAGGCCATATTACCTGCGGATTTTGCCGCAACTGTCGCGCCGGGCGCCGGCATCTGTGCCGCAATACGGTGGGCGTCGGCGTGAATCGCGAGGGCGCGTTCGCCGAGTATCTGGTGATTCCGGCGTTCAACGCATTCAAGATTCCGCCCGAGATCTCCGACGACCTCGCGGCGATCTTCGACCCGTTCGGCAATGCCACGCACACCGCACTATCGTTCAATCTGGTCGGCGAAGACGTGCTGATCACGGGCGCCGGGCCGATCGGCATCATGGCCGTGGCGATTGCGAAGCATGTCGGCGCGCGCAACGTCGTGATTACCGATATCAACGATTATCGGCTCGGCCTTGCTCGTAAGATGGGCGCGACGCGTGCCGTGAACGTCTCTCGTGAATCGTTGCGCGACGTGATGGCCGATCTGCACATGGCCGAAGGTTTCGACGTCGGCCTCGAAATGTCGGGCGTTCCGGGCGCGTTCACCGGCATGCTCGAAGCAATGAACCACGGCGGCAAGATTGCGCTGCTCGGTATTCCGCCCGCGCAAACGGCGATCGACTGGAACCAGGTGATTTTCAAAGGCCTCGAAATCAAGGGCATTTACGGACGTGAGATGTTCGAGACGTGGTACAAGATGGTCGCGATGCTGCAGAGCGGTCTCGACCTGTCGCCAATCCTCACGCACCATTTCAAGGTCGACGACTATCAGCAAGCGTTCGCGACCATGCTTTCCGGCGAAAGCGGTAAAGTCATTCTCGACTGGACTTCGGCGTAGCACACAGGCTCGCCGCTCGCCGCGTCATACACGCCCGCAGCGCGCTCAAGCGCCTGCGGGCGTTCTGCCAAATTCGGCCTGAATGCGCACGTGAATGTCGTCGCCGACAGCTGGATACCATGTCGCGAGCCCAAACTTCGCGCGGCTGATATGCCCTTCTGCGGAAAAGCCGAGCGTGTCTTTTTTCGTTAGCGGGTCGGGTGCGAAACCGTTGAATGTGACGTCGAGCGTGACGGGTTGCGTTACGCCGTGAATGGTCAGCTCGCCCGTCAACGTGCCGCGAGATTCGCCGGTGCGCTCAAACCTCGTACTCACGAAACGGATCTCCGGATAGCGCTCCACGTCTAGCAGGCTCGGGCTTTTCACCATTTTGTCGAGCAGCGGCACATTCGTGTCGATGCTCGCGGCGTCGATCGTAACTGACACGCTACTCCGTTCAAGCCCGCCTTCGCTCCAGTCCAACTGCCCTTTCTTGCGGTCAAAACGCATCGTGAAGCGCGAGTACTTGAAGTGTTCGACGTCGAACGTAATGCTGCAATGATCATGGTCGAGATCGTAGCGCCCAACCGGCACGCGCGCCTCATTCTGGCTGACCGAATGCGTGAGCACTTGCAATGGCGTGCAGGCCGTTGCATAGAGCAGGGTTGCAGCGAGCAAAGCGCGCGCGACGATGGCGCGGGCAGTGAATATATTCATCAATGGCTTCCGGTTGACTCATCTCGATCAAGATAACAGTTGGCGGTAGCCGCACGCAAAATGCGGTAGTACTTGACGAGGGAGAATGATCGTTCTACTCTTCGCACATGGCTACTCATACTCGGATTGAAGAAGCGGCAGCACCCGGTCCACGCGAGCGCCTGCTAGACGCCGCGGAAGCGTTGATCTACGCGGGAGGCATACACGCAACCGGCGTGGATGCGATCGTCAAGCAGTCAGGCACCGCGCGCAAAAGCTTCTACACACATTTCGAATCGAAAGACGCACTCGTCGCGGCCGCGCTGGAACGGCGCGACGAACGCTGGATGAACTGGTTTATCGCAGGCACGCAGCAGCGCGGCGGCACGAGCGCGCGCAAACGCCTGCTTGGCATGTTCGATGTATTGCGCGAATGGTTCGCGTCGGAGGACTTTCACGGTTGTGCGTTTTTGAACGCGGCCGGCGAAATCGCTTCGGCGGAAGATCCGATTCGCGTCGTCGCGCGTGAACACAAGGAACGTCTGCTGGCATTTGTGCGAACCCAATGCGACGAGTTCGTTGCGCAAGCGAACGTGGATGAAAGGCGCGCCGCGCGTTTGTCGCGGCAGTGGCTGGTCTTGCTCGACGGCGCGATCGCTGTCGCACTGGTAAGCGGCGAGCCGGACGCCGCGCTCGACGCGCAAGCCGTCGCTCAAACTTTGCTCGACGCTCAATCGAGCGGCAAGCCCAATACATCCGCTAACAGCAAAGCCTCACGTCAATCTTCAAGCAAGCCCCCGCCTGCCAGGCGGACCGCAATCTGACCGCAACCTGACCATATAGCGAGGAACCTCATGGCCGATCAAATCGAAAGCCGCCCACCGCTGCCGCCGTTCACACGCGACACCGCGATCCAGAAAGTACGCGCCGCTGAAGACGGTTGGAACACCCGCGATCCTGAACGCGTGTCGCTCGCGTACACGCCGGACAGCGTGTGGCGCAACCGCGTCGAGTTCACGCATGGCCGCGCGGAAATCGTCGGGCTGTTGCGCCGCAAATGGGCGAAGGAGCTCGACTATCGTCTGATCAAGGAGTTGTGGGCGTTCACCGATAACCGTATCGCCGTGCGCTTTGCCTACGAATGGCATGACGACTCGAACAACTGGTTCCGCTCATACGGCAACGAGAATTGGGAGTTCGACGAACACGGATTGATGGCGCGCCGTCACGCGAGCATCAATGACCTCCCGATTCGTGAAGCGGACCGGCTGTATCACTGGCCGCTCGGCCGCCGTCCCGACGATCATCCCGGTCTCTCCGATCTCGGGCTCTAGACATTTCCCACGCAACGTGAAGGCGGGCGCGTCGCCTTCACCGCTTTGCCATCAGTCCTCCGTTATGGTTGTGCTGCTGCTTGCCGGCACGTCTTGTGCCCCCAAGCCCGAGTGCGTCTTCAACATCGCATGAGTGGCTTGCGGTACAGTGCGCGACGGGCGGCACGCACAAATACCAAACAGCATCACGCCGGCGCTCGACCGGTGATGGAGAGGACATGCATCTTCGGCAGATCGGCAAGGACATCCGCAAGCACATTAGCCACACATTGTTCGCGCTCGTCGCGGGCCTCGGGACATCGGCAGCACACGCAGGCAACTGGTGCGAGGGCGGCGTTTGGGTCGACGCAATGCTGGGCTCGTATCACATCAATCCGGACCCCGACAAGCATTTCGAGCAGTTCAATCCGGGGCTTGGCGTCGAATGCTGGCTCAACAATCAATGGGCGCTGACGGCCGGCGGCTTTCGCAATTCGCTGCGCCGGCCGTCGTATTACGGCGGCGGCGTCTGGTCGCCCGATTTCCTGCATTGGGGCATTGTGCGAATCGCGGCGATGGGCGGCGTCATCTCCGGCTACAACTATGGCAATTGGGGACTCGGCCGCGACCATACAATCGGACCGGTGCTCGCGCCGCTCGTCATGGTCGAGTACAAGCGCGTCGGCGCAAACTTCATCGTTATCCCGCCGATTCCTTCCGACGACCTTCCGTTCACTATCGGCTTCCAGGTGAAGGTGAAGTTCTAGCCGCGTCCCGCGCAACCTCGGGCTAGTGGCCGCCTCTCGATGCCGTATCGAAGAATTCGACAAAACGCGTCAGCAAGCCGTTCTTGAGTGTCATGACGTGAATCCACTCGCTTTCAACGGCTTCGCCCGTTGAACGGATCGTACCTTTCACGAAGCCTAGCGTGACGATATCGTCACCGGCGTCGATATATTCGCGCGCTTCGAATACTGCGATGTCGTCGCTTTCCGCCAGCGACTTGAAGAACGCGGCCACCTCGTTCTTGTTGCGGCATTCTCTTGGAAACGGCAGCGAAGCGGGTCCGACGACACGCCATTCCACGTCGTCCGAGATGACCTCGAGTATCGCGGGAATGTCACCCCGCTGAAACGCCTCGTATGCACCTTTAACCACCGAGAGATTCGTGCTCATTGCTGTCTCCTTCAAAAGATCATATGAGCGGACGCGGCTGTTGTTCACGGCGGTCTGCGCCTGCGCTCAACCGCCGGCGTCGGCGAAGGTTGCGCACTAGCGGTCTCGCATCAGGCGTGCGGAGCTTATGCAAAGTCTGTGTGGAGTGCGCCGCAAGGGGCTGCGGATTCGCTGGTGGCTCTATGAAAATAGGCAAGGTTGTCAGCGAAGTGAAGCGTTATTCGCAAGGATTTGGTAAGCCTTCTTCTGATTAAATGCACCCCACACGCGAGCCTCCACGAAGCCGCGCTCCCAAGCGTTACTTGAGCGTCGCACAGGTAGTACAGGAAACGATTCTTCAGTGGAAATTTTCGCCGTTCCGCAGTGATCACGCCGCCGCGTTTGCCGGCAAACGGCAACTGCCGTGATGAGCGCAAGGCCGTGCGGGTAGCGGGCAGTTCATGTGTTTGACGAACGGCGAACAACGAACAAGAAGCGGCCCTGGCGGTTCACTTGCCACCCCGACGAGAACCCGTCATGGCTCTCCAGTATGATTGCATCCTTTCCCCCACCGCCCTGGAGCTCTTGTGCCCGCGCGTCTGTTTCGCTCCGCGAAAGCCGATCGTAACCGTTTCATTGTGCTGTACGTCAGCATGACCCTTGGCTTGCTGATCGCCGCCGGCCTCTTCGTGTATGAAGCGAGGATCATCGTCGCCGACGGTTTGCGCGACGAGGAAGCGTTCGCCGTGCTCGGCGTAGCCAACCGCGTGCTGCACGATCTGGAGAACGCGGAGACCGGTCAGCGGGGCTATCTGCTGACGGGCGACGAAAGTTACCTCGTACCTTACCGCGAGGGCATCCGCGATCTTGACGACACCGTGCTGCGCTTGCAGCAGGCGGCGGGCAGCGACGAGAGATCTCTCGAACTGGTTCGCCGCGTCGAGCACGCAAAGACCGACAAGGTGACGGAACTCGCGCGCACCATCGAACTGGCTCGCAGCGGCAATCGCACAGCCGCCGTCGCACTCGTGCAGACGAACGAAGGCAAGCTCTACATGGACGGTCTGCGCCAGGACCTCAGCCTGTTGCTGAACGACTGGCGCGAAAGACGAAGGGTGGCCACAGAAGACGCGCACCAGCGCCTCGTGTTCGGAAGCGCTGCGCTGGTAGCAATCGCTGTGCTGGTGTGCTGCCTGATGGTTTATACGGTTTATATACAGCGTCGCGCGTTCGCCAGGGTGCATGCGTATTCCAATGCACTCAATCAGCAAGCGGCGCAGGACACTTTGACGGGACTGCCGAACCGCCGCCGCCTGCTTTCCGCCATCGACGCACTCTCGGACGATGAGGCCGCCTCGCGGCGCATCGCGCTGTTGTATCTCGACATAGACGGCTTCAAGAATGTCAACGACGCGATGGGCCACAGCGCCGGCGACGTACTGCTGCGTCGGCTCGCCGAATCGCTGCGCACGGCGACGCGCCAGAACGACATGCTCGCTCGTGTCGGCGGCGACGAGTTCGTTCTGCTGGCGACCGATTGCGGTGACGACTCCAGGTTAAGAGAACTCGCGGACCGCCTGGTTTCAAGCGTTCGCGCAGTCGGTGACAAAGAGTATGGCGGTCGTTTTGCGATTGGCGTGAGCATCGGCATCGCCACCTTTCCCGACCGGGTTCAGACAGTCGCGGGACTGCTCGACGTCGCGGATGCGGCCATGTATGTGGCCAAGCGCAGTGGCCGCTCCACTTACAGCTTCGGCTCATCACCGGGACCGGGGCTTTCGAACGTCGTCAAGCTGACGAGATAACGCGTCGTAGGACAAAACAGACTGTGCGCATGCCGCCGTCAAAGGTGAGCAATTCCAGGATGGTGAGGAATTCCAGGAGACGGTATCACCTTTCGGCGTCGTCCACGCAAAGGTGAGACGTTCCAGGAGAGGGCGCCAAGTGCGCAATGGTGAGTCATGCCAGGATTTGCGCCGCACCTTTGAGCATTCCTCGCGGCGCTGTCACCCGGCGTCACGCGCAAAGGTGAGGAGTTCCAGGAGGTTGCCGCAAAGGTGAGCCATTCCAGGAGGTACCTGACAATCAGACTCCCACACCTTGTGCGCGCCCAATCTCCTTACATCCACTTCCATATTCAAACAAAGCGTGAACGCGCGAACCGCAATTCCGCCGCGCATGAACATGCCATGTATGCCGCATGCACCGCGGCTCGAGATGCCGATGCGCTTGCATGAAGCAGCGCATTTCACGCGCGGGTTGTAACGGCGCCGTAAAACATCATCTTTCGTTGATTGATAACTTGCGGACTCAGTCGCAGCGCTGCTGCCGGAATTGCAACGGGCAGCCCTGCGTGACTGTGAATCAATCGAAGGAGAAAGTATGAAAATGCTGTTGGCAATCGCGACAATTGCGACACTCGCCGCCTTGAGCGCAAGCCTCAATGGATGCTGGTGGGGGCCGCCGCCGGGCGGCGGCGGTCCTGGCGGTGGTGGTCCGGGCGGTGGCCATGGCGACGGTCCGCACGGCGCGATAGTCGTTCCGGGCCTCGCGCGAAATCCAGAAACTGCGTGACGATGCGCGACAGCGACTCGGCGTCGCGCAAGAAGCCTCTGCGATTGGCTTCGTCCGGCAGCAAGTCCGCGCGCACCTGCATCCGCGTGATCGGCGCGCGCAAGTCATGCGCGACACCCGCAAGCATCACCGCGCGTTCCTGTTCGGCTTGGGCGAGCTCATGCACCATCTGGTTGAAATCGTCGATGAGTTCCCTCGTTTCACGCGGACCGCTCGCCGGCACGACCGGCGCCCGGTGCCCGAGGCGGAATTCGCGCGCGGCGATCGCCAGACGATGCAGCGGCCGTTGCAGATACCACGCGCCGGCCAGCGCAAGGATCACGGCGAACACCAGCATCATGGCCGATGCGCCGAGGAAGCGGCGCGCAGGCAGCATCGAGTTTTCGAGTTTGAGCCACGCCGGGTTGCCCGCATAGCGCACCCAGAGGTTGCCATTGCCGGCGTCCGCAACGACCTCGCTTGCCGGCGGCAGCTTCGCGCGCAAGGCGTTTTCGAACGGGCCATACGTGTTCCGGCACGGCGCCGGGCAACCGTATGGAATGGCATCGCTCGCATTGACGATCACTACCCCGAGCGTCGCGGAGAGTTGCGAAGCGGAGACCGCGCTTTCGTGCTGCGCCTGCATCGCAAGCAGCAGCGCGCGCTGCGCATGTCCGGTGTCTATCTGGCCGCGTTCACGGTCCACGAGCAGCAAGGAAGTGAGATGGACGATCACAATCAGGCCGACCGTCATCAACGCGAGCTGGCCAAACAGCGTGTTAAAGGGATTTTTCATCGTCACTGCTGCCGGGCACGAACATATAGCCGATGCCGCGTACCGTCTGGATGCGTCTCGGGCTGGCGGGATCGTCCTCGAGCAGGCGCCACACCGGCACGTCGATGCCGCGCTCGGTCACTTCAGAATGCGGTCCATGCAGCAGGTCGACGAGTTTCGAGCGCGACAGCGTTTCCATCGGATGTTGCGCGAGGACTTCGAGCAACGCATATTCGCTGCCGGTCAGCTTGAGCGGCTCGTCGCCCCGAAACAGCGTGCGGCTCGCGAAGTCGAGACGGAAGCTGCCGAAGCGCAGCGCTTCGCGCTTTTCGAGCGGCGCCGCGACTGACGCCGCCGGTTGCGAGTGCCGCCGTAACACCGCGTGAATGCGCGCGAGCAATTCCTGCGGCATGAAAGGCTTGCCGAGGTAATCGTCGGCGCCAAGTTCGAGGCCGATCACGCGGTCCACGCCGTCCGCGCGCGCCGTCAGCATGATCACCGGAATGGTGTCGCCGCTCGCGCGCAGTTGCCGGAGCGCGCTGAGTCCGTCGACGCCCGGCATCATCAGATCGAGCACGATGATCGACGGCCGTTCGCGTTCGAGCCGGCGTGCCAGATGGTTGGCGTCGTGCAACACGGAGATTTCAATGCCGCGTTGCTGAAAGAGGTTCGCAGCAGGTCACGCAGGTCGGCGTCGTCGTCGACCAGTAGAACCTGGAGGGGCGCGTCTGACATAGCTGAACCCGGGTCAATGTGGACATTGTCGACGGCGCAGCGCCCGCCGCCTTACACAAATATAACGAATTGCGCGGCACCGGCGCTTCCCGATTCTTCTGCGAGCTTACCGTCTATTACGACGTCGCCGTTCATTCGGCGCGCCCCTGCTTTGCGTTCGCGAATTGCGCGTATTGCGCGAGTTGCGCGAGTTGCGTTACAGCCCGTAATGCTTGCCTAAGCCACCGTAAGACGCCTCTCATTATGCTGGGCCATGCCTTGCCGCTGGCGCGGCGTCGCGTGGCTCCGACTGAACCCACGACGCATACCAGACGGCCCTTTGTCGAATCCGGTCGAAGGATGCCCGAGCATGCCAGGTTTTCCAAGGTGTTGTTATCGCCGACGCGCGCGCCCCGCTTCGCGATTCTTGCCGCGGCTGTCGCCGCCACTCTGATGCTGGCGGCTTGCGGCGACAAGTCCGGCCACGGCCCACCGCAAACGACGCCCGAAGTCGGCGTCGAAACCTGAAACGCGTGCAGGAACTCGGCAATGCATCGCTCCTCGACGTGCAACAGGCGCGGAACTCGCTCGCGAGCGCGAAGGCAAGTGTTGCGTCGTACCGGCGTGCCGTCGCGCAAGACCGCAACAATCTCGCCGCTGTGATCGGCGCACCGATTCCCGGCGACTTGCCGCCTGCGCGCGCATTCGACGACGAGTCGATGTTCGCGGACATCGGTGCGGGCGTGCCTTCGCTGCTGCTCACCCGTCGTCCGGATATCTTGCAGGCCGAGCATGCGTTGAAGGCCGCGAACGCGAATATTGGTGCGGCGCGCGCGGCGTTCTTTCCGAAAATTGAATTGACCGCGACAGCCGGCACGTCGAGTTCGACGCTCTCGAATCTCTTCAAGGCGGGCACCGGCGCATGGGCGTTCGCGCCGAGCGTCTCGGTGCCGATCTTCGATTACGGCAGCAACAAGGCATCGCTCGATGTGGCAAGGATCGAGAAGCAGATCGAGGTCGCCGACTACGAGAGCGCGATTCAGACAGCGTTCAAAGAGGTGTCGAATGCGCTCACGGCGCGTGCTACTTATGTGGATCAGGTGCAGGCGGACCGCGAATACGTGACGTCGGCGCAGAACTACTACACGCTTGCCGAGGCGCGCTACAAGGCGGGCACGGACAGTTTCCTCACGTTCCTCGATGCGCAGCGCACGCTTTACACGGCGCAACAGCAATTCGCGACGGACGTCCTGTCGCGGCAGTCCAATCTCGTGACGTTGTACAAGGTGTTGGGCGGCGGATGGGAGGGCAGCTGAAATCACGCCAGCGCTGTCAGGTGAGAACATTCGGGAGACAGGGGGTGAGAATGTGCGTACCTGTGGCCGCACCTTATCTTTGAGGTGAGGATATTCGGGAGCGGCGGACTCTACCCCGCGTTCCGCCTTCGAGCTAGTAAATGGTGAGGACACGAAACGCAACGGACCCCCTGCAACGGCATAGCCGCCCAAAACTTGAGAAATAAAATTGCGGCTTCGGATGCGGAGAAAAGTTTGTAGTCATCGCTTAGAAAGCCGACGGCAAGAATGAACTCGCGCAGGCGTATCTGTTTGCGAACGTCGCACAGTATCGAGACGAACTCGAGGGTATTGTCGAAACGCTGCGTGTGGAGAAGAACCGCGAGAAGGACGAAGCGATCACAGCGCTGAACGCGACACTGGCGACCACGACGACGGCCATTGCTGTCGTGACCGGCATCGCGATTATCCTGCTGACTTCGATCGGCGCTTTGCTCTACCGTCAGATCACGCGGCCACTCAGCCGGATGCAGGCCATGATGAGCGAGATTGCTTGGGGCGACCCTATGCGTTTGCGCGTACGCGCCTCTCGACTTTATCGCGGACACGAGCGCCACTGAAGAAACCAGCGGCGAGCTGGAACTGTTTTGATCTCTGACGGATTGATGAAGGGAAACGTATGTCGAAAATTCCGGTAGTGGATGACTCAGGCACGGTGCGCGACGAAGTGGCCGGCTTTCTGAAGAAGAACGGTCTCGATGTGGACACCGCGGTGGACGGCAAGGACGGCCTCGCGAAACTGAAGGCTAGTCCGGGCATCAAGCTCGTGATCAGCGACGTCAACATGCCGAACATGGACGGCCTCACGATGGTCGAAAAGATTCGCGGCGAACTCGCGAACAAGACCGTCAACGTCATCATGCTGACAACGGAAAGCAGTCCCGCGATGAAAGAGCGCGGCAAGGCGGCGGGTGTCAAAGGCTGGATCGTGAAGCCATTTAAAGGCGACGCGGTTCTCGAGACGTTTCGCAAGCTCGCGAGTTGATGCACGAGCGCGAGGGCAAAGGTGAGGCTTTTCGGGAGGGAGTGGGCGACAGGTCGAAACGCTCGGCTAGCTACGCTTCTCGCTGCAAAAATGCGGAAAATTTGCTAGAAGTCCAGCCGGCGCGGTGGTGCAAGCAGGCTCCACGGCCTGCGTCGCTGGCGCAGAGGTGAGGGAATTCGGGAGCGCCTCGGCCGTTGCATCGACCGTGAGCGGTCAGACTCAGGCCGCCTCACCGTTGCTGTAGTCGGACGATTCGCCGCTCACGAGTCCTTCTGTATCGAATCGCGTGCGACAGCGTCTTACCTGGGTATCCAGATCATTCGCGCATCCGAAAGGTGAGAGTTTTCGGGAATCGTCTGTTTGGGCGAAGCGGCGCCCCGCACAGTATGGCTTTGCGGCCTGTCCCTCAGTGCGAAAGGTGAGCGTTTTCGGGAGTGCGGAAAACGCTGGCATCTGGGAAGCGTTGATCACTTCGTGCCGAAGGTGAGATTTTTCGGGAGCGCGAGGTCCGCCTTTGCACTACCAGCACGTAGCGAAGCAACGCGCGAAAAACTCCCCGAATAAAGAGCGTGATTCGCGCGATGACCCGTCGCAAAAGCACGAGAATCATCGCCGCGTGCGCTCAAAGGTGAGGTTTTTCGGGAGCCACGATACTGGCGACGCATCAGGCCGGCTTCGCAATTTCGCGGATGTCGGCCACGGGCGTTTCACCGAATGCATCGCTAAGTGCGTAGTCGAGCAATTGAGCCGCGCATTGCTCGGGCGTGGAAAGCTGACCGTTGCGCTTGAGGTCCTGGAACTTCTCACGCATGGGGAACTGTTCGACGCCGGTGCCGCGAATCTCCGCTTGCATATTCGTATCGATCACACCTGGCGCGAGACTGCAGATGCGCAGCGCGCGGTTCGCATCGAGCGAGACGGCGCGCGCGTGATGATCGAGCGCCGCCTTCGTCGCACAGTAAATGCTCCAGCCGGGGTAAGCATTGCGCGCCGCGCCGCTCGAAATATGCATGATGCGCCGATCGCTCGCGTCCGGGCTTGCAGCGGTGAGCGCGCTTGCCAGCATGAGCGGCGTGGCCACGTTGAGGCTGACGGCAGTGGCAATGTCCACCACGTCTTGTCCTTCGATCGGACCGATTGGCTGCACCATGCCCGCGTTGTTAATCAGCAGGACCGTGTCCGCGCCGCTGACGAATGTGCGCAAAGCATCGGTCGCAATCCATTGAGCGACGCGTGCAGTATCGGCGAGTGCGAGTTCGGTTTCTTCGAGCAGTGCGGGAAAACGCTGTTTGAGCGATGCATGACGCGAGCGTGATAAGCCGAGCACCGCGATATCGCGTGCCAGCAGTTGTTCAGCGATCGCCGCGCCAAGGCCGCGCGTGTGTCCGGTGACGATCGCGCGAATCGGAGAGGAGAGGTTCATGTCGTTCCTTGAGCATTGGCTTGAGCAGGGCGTTATCTTCTCATGCATGTTTCTCGCGCGCAGCGGCGCGGCTCATGGACGGTATTCAGGTGGCCCGAAAGCGCTCGCGATATTGCATCGGCGTTGCGCCGATTCTTTTCATGAAGACGATCCGCATGCGGTCGGCCGTACCGAAACCGCAATCGTAGGCGATCGTCTTTAGCGCAGCGCCGCTGCTTTCGAGCAGCTTGCGCGCTGCATCCACGCGGGCGCGCTCGACGAACTCATGCGGCGTCACGCCCGTTTCCTGCACGAACACGCGCGCAAAATTACGGGCGCTCATTCCCGCGACATCGGCGAGTTCTTTGACCGTAAAGCTTTCGTGGATGCGCTCCATTACATGCGCCTGGACTTTCGCGACCGGCGATGTTTCGTCGACGGGTGCCGTGAGGTACGGGCTGAATTGCGACTGGCCGCCTTGCCGCTGCGCGAATACGACAAGCCGCTTCGCCACTGCCAGCGCAATGTGCGAACCATGGTCTTCGGCGACGAGCGCGAGCGACAGATCGATGCCCGCAGTCACGCCCGCCGACGTCACCAACTGGCCATCGCGCAGATAGATGCGGTCGTAATCGACGCGGGCTTTCGGGAACTGCGCAGCGAGTTGGGCCGCGTGTTGCCAATGTGTCGTGACGTTGCGTGCATCGAGCAGGCCCGCATGACCAAGCGCGAAAGCGCCGGTGCAAATGGAACCGTAACGTCCGCATTGAGGCGCGACGTAGGTCAACCAGTCGAGCAAGGGTGCCGAGGGCGGCTCGCCTTCGGGCAGCGCGGGGCCGCCCGCAACCAACGCGAGATCGAACGGCTCGCGAGCTTGATCGAACGTGGCGTCGGCGATTAGCGTCATGCCGTTCGACGCGCGCAGCGGCGCTTGCTCCGCGCTCAGCAGCGTGACCTCGTAGCGCTCTTTGGGCGTGACGAAGCGGTTCGCTTCCGAGAACACATCGACCGGCCCGGCGACGTCGAGCGCCTGCACGCCGGGGAAAATCGCTATCGCGACGGTGGGCATCGAATGATTCCTTTGACGATGGGCTAACTGCGAGAGCCATGGCAGCCGACGCCGTGCGATTGGCCGTGTTCGACCGTTCGCGGCGATTATCGCGGCAAGCGCGTTGATCAATACTGGACTTGATCGAACGAACGGTGGAGCCGCATGAAATGCCCGGCGACCAGCATACCAAACGCGTTTTCGCGCTGCACGTCGAGCGGTTCCGTTCATTCGCGCAATCAAGGACTCAACTCATGGTCATGACTGAACGCATTCATGTTTCTCGAATCAGTGCCCGCGTTGTCGTTGCGGGATTTTCACACGGAGTTGCTGGCTCGGCCTGGAATGATTGCAGTCTGGCGACGGCGACTGTGCGGCTGCATATGGGATGATTAGCACTGACAGAACTCCCGGCGCCACGCCATGGTGATCAAGAACCTTCTTCGCAAGCTCGACCTCACGACGCTTCAACTATTCCTTGCCGTCTACGAGGAAGGCACGCTCACGCGCGCCGCGGAGCGCGAGGCGATTGCTGTTTCGGCTGCGAGTAAGCGCCTGCTCGAACTCGAGCAGGCGGTGGGCGCCACGCTGTTCCAACGCAACGCGCGCGGCATGTCGCTCACGCCGGCCGGCGAAACGCTGCTGCATCACGCGCGGCGCGTGATGCGCGATATCGAGAACATCGGTATTGAACTCGCGGGCCACGCGAGCGGCGTGCGCGGTTACGTGCGGATGATGGCCAACCTGTCGGCGATCGTCGAATTCTTGCCGGAAGATTTACGCGCGTTTCAGTTGGAGCACGAGCGTGTCAAGCTCGATCTGGAAGAGCGGCCGAGCGGTGGCGTGGTCGAAGCAGTGGACGACAGCCTGGCCGATCTCGGCATCTGTTCCGGCGACGCCGACACGCGCGACTTGCACGTCGAGCATTATCGGCACGATTCGCTCGTGCTTGTGATGCGCGACGATCATCCTTTGGCTACGCGCAAAAGCGTTGCTTTCGCGGAAACGCTCGACGGCGATCACGTCGGCCTGCACGCCGCGAGTTCCATCAACGCACGCACGCATATGGCCGCGCGCCAGGCCGGCAAGCCGTTGCGACTGCGCATTCACGTGCCGGGCTTCGACGCGGTTTGCCGGATGGTCCAAGCCGGCATGGGCGTCGGCGTATTGCCGCAAAAAGTTTATCAACTCATGGGCCGTCCGCTTGGACTGGTCGGCGCGCCACTCGAAGACGAGTGGTCGGAACGCAGCCTCGTGCTGGTCGTGCGCGACGTCGACGCGTTGTCGCCGGTGAGCCGTCTGCTGTTCGATCATCTGCGTTCGGTCGAAGCGTCGGACGTTCGGCAAGCCCCGGCGGCATGAATCCGCGCCGCAGGTGAGCGTTCGCCGTTCGCGAACGGTCGTTGGCGAATTGCGGTTGGACGCTGCCGCGGCATGCCTGCAAGCTGTCTCTCAACAGAAAACTGCTTTGGAGACAGCACATGGGTGGACCCCTTCAGGGTATCCGCGTCGTCGAGATCGGAACTCTCATTGCCGCGCCGTTCGCCGCGCGCCTCATGGCCGAGTTCGGCGCCGACGTGATAAAGATCGAAGCGCCCGAAACCGGCGATCCGCTTCGCAAATGGCGCAAGCTCCATGAGGGCACCTCGCTCTGGTGGTATCTGCAGTCGCGCAACAAAAAATCGGTTTGCGTGAATCTCAAATCGGCGGATGGTGTCGAGATCGTGAAGCGGCTTGCGGCCGAGGCCGATGTTGTAATCGAAAATCTGCGTCCGGGCGCGCTCGAAAAGCTCGGCATCGGCTGGGACGTGCTGCACGCGATCAACCCCAAGCTCACGATGGTCCGTATCTCCGGCTATGGACAGTCGGGTCCGTATCGCGACAGGCCGGGCTTCGGCGCGATCGGCGAAGCGATGGGCGGCATCCGCTACACGACGGGCGAAGTGGACGGCGCGCCGGCGCGCGTCGGCGTGAGTCTCGGCGATTCGCTCGCGTCGCTGCATGGCGTGATCGGAGCGTTGATGTCCTTGCTTCGCGTGAAGACGGGACAGGGCGAGGGCCAGGTGGTCGATGTGTCGCTCGTCGAAAGCGTCTTCAATCTGATGGAAAGCCTCGTGCCCGAGTACGACCTGCTCGGTCACGTTCGCGAGCGCAGCGGCGGCGCCTTGCCGGGCATTGCGCCGTCCAACACGTATCCCACCGAAGACGACGGCTACGTGGTGATTGCAGGCAACAGCGATCCGATTTTCCGGCGTCTCATGCAGGCGATCGGCCGCGCCGATCTCGCCGACGATCCCGCATTAGCTCACAACGACGGCCGCGCCAGGCATTGCGCGATGCTGGACGAGGCCATCGCCGCATGGACCTCGCACCATTCCACCGACGAGGTCCTGGCCGCGCTGGAACGCGCCGAAGTGCCCGCAGGACGCATCTATTCGGTCGCGGACATCGTGTCCGATCCGCACTACCAGGCGCGGGACATGTTGTTGCAGGCGCGACTGCCTGGCGGTGCATCGGTGAAGATGCCGGGCATCGTGCCGAAGTTGTCGGATACGCCAGGCGAGGTGCGCTGGCAAGGTCCCGCGCTTGGCGAACATACCGGCAGCGTGTTGAGCGAACTCGGATTTGCAACCGAAGAAATCGAGCGGCTGCGCCGCGAAGGAGCCGTGCAATGAGCCACGCATCGAACAGTGCGTTGAACACCAAACCCGCCGACAAGCTGATCGTGCAGGAAGTCGCACCGCGCGACGGCTTGCAGATCGAACCCACATGGGTCGATACCGCCGACAAGATCGCGTTGATCAACGCGCTTTCCACGGCGGGCTTCACGCGCATCGAGGCGGGCTCGTTCGTATCGCCGAAAGCGATTCCGGCGTTGCGTGACGGCGAGGCGGTGTTCCAGCAGATCGAGCGCCGGGCGAGCGTGATCTATGTGGCGCTGGTGCCTAACCTCAAGGGCGCCGAGCGCGCGCTGGCTGCGAAGGCGGATGAACTGAACCTCGTGATGTCGGCAAGTCAGACACACAACCGCGCGAATATGCGCATGAGTTGCGAGTCGTCGCTGACGGCGTTTGGCGACATCGTGCGTCACGTGAAAGACTCGGGCGTATTGCTCAATGCCTCCGTGGCGACCGCGTTCGGCTGTCCGTTCGAAGGCACGATCGACGAAGACCGCGTGGTCGGCATTGTCGATACGTATCGCGAGATGGGCATCGAGGGCATCACGCTCGCGGATACGACCGGCATGGCGAATCCGCGCCAGGTGACGCGGCTCGTGACGCGAGTGCTTGAACGCGTGACGCCTTCCGCGCTCACGCTCCACTTTCACAATACGCGCGGACTTGGGCTCGCGAACGTGCTGGCTGCGTATGAAGCCGGCGCGCGCCGCTTCGACGCCGCGTTGGGCGGCCTCGGCGGCTGTCCGTTCGCGCCGGGTGCATCCGGCAACATTTGCACGGAAGACCTGGTGAATCTGTGCGACGAGATGGGCATCCCGACCGGCATCGATCTGGAGAAGCTGCTTGCGTTGTCGCGGGCACTGCCGGATCTGCTCGGGCATGACGTTCCCGGGCAGGTGGCGAAGGCCGGGCGCAACAGCGACCTGCATCCGGTGCCGGACTACGTGCTGCAAATCTAACCTTCCTTGATCCACTAAACGACCGGACGGCATCGCCGAATCCGGCATTGGAGACGAACATGAGTGACCTCGGCGCAATCGCAACCGGCGGCCGCGAGCAAAGCGCGGACGGCGCGGCGGCAATCATCCGCAAAGTGGCATGGCGGCTGATGCCGCTCATCATGATCTGCTATCTGTTTGCGTTTTTCGACCGCATCAATATCAGCTTCGCTAAGTTCCAGTTGCAAAGCGATCTCGGTTTGTCCGACACCGCGTATGGTCTTGGCGCGAGCCTGTTCGTGATTGGCTACGTATTGTTCGAAGTGCCAAGCAATCTGTTTCTGTATAAGGTTGGCGCACGGCGCTGGATTGCACGGATCATGATTTCGTGGGGCCTCGCCACAGCGGCGATGGTTTTCGTCAATACCGAATGGCAGTTTTACGGGCTGCGGTTTCTGATCGGCGCAATGGAAGCGGGCTTCGCTCCTGGCGTGCTGTATTACCTCACGCTGTGGTTTCCGCCGAGCTATCGTGGGCGTATCACGTCGATGCTCTTTCTCGCGTCGGCGTTTTCGGGGCTGGTCGGTGCGCCGCTTGCGGGGCTCGTCATCGGGCATATGAACGGCGTGCTCGGGATGCCCGGATGGCACTGGCTGTTCCTGCTCGGTGGGCTGCCTTGCGTGCTGCTCGGTTATCTCGTGCTGAAGCTGTTGAAGGACCGTATCGAGGACGCGAGCTGGCTGTCTCCCGCCGAAAAGTCGTTTCTTTCTGAGCAGATCGCGCAGCAAAGCCGTCATCCCGACACCGGGCATTCGCTGCTCGGAGCGATCAGGACGCCAGGCTTTCTCACGCTGGGGCTCGTCTACTTTCTGATTCAGGTTGCGTCGTATGGATTAAATTTCTGGGCGCCGCATCTAATCCGCGTGGCCGGCACGCACAATTCGACGCTGATTGGTTTGCTCACGGCGGTGCCTTATGTATGCGGTGCGATCTGCATGGTCGTGGTGGGGCGTCTGTCCGACGCAACCGGGGAGCGGCGCAAGTTCGTTTTCGGGCTGCTCGTGATGTCGGCAATCGGATTCTTTGCCGCGGGTTTCTTCGATAAGCAGACCGGCTTCCTGATCGTCGCATTGGCCGTGATGGGCGCAGGTGTGGTGGCGTCTATCCCGGCGTTCTGGGCACTGCCGCCTAAACTGGTGACAGGGGCCGGCGCGGCTGGCGGCATCGCGTTGATCAATACGCTGGGTCAGCTCGGGGGAATCGTGAGTCCGATCATGGTTGGGCGCGTGCGGGATCTGACCGGCAGCACTACGCCGGCGTTGTATGTGATCGGCACGATGAGTGTGATTTGTGCATTGATCGTGCTGCGTGGGTTGCCGGAGTCGCTGCGGCGCAAGGATGGGGTGCGGTGAGGGGCGTTCTTTCCAGCGATGCTGTATCGGGTTGACTGTTGCGGAGACGGCGCGGGATTGCGGTGTGCCATCAACTACTTGGTGTTGGTTTGCTGAGGTTGTCCACAGGGTTGCGAACAAAAACTGTGGATAAGTTTTTCCTGTAACGCAACACGCAACACGATCTCGCCGGAGCGCTTGTCGCGCCGAGTCCTGACTAAGGATCGCGACTCGCGTCGCTACTACGACGTGCAGGAGACGATGAAGATCGCACGCCGCGATGGCTGGGGACTCAGCGATGAGGAGAAGGCGGCGCTCATCAGGTCACTTGCCGGGAAGCGGGTCGTGCGCAAGGCGACGTATCACGTCGAGAACGGCATCCGGCAGGACAAGGTGGAGTACGGGACACGACCGCTCTGCGACCGGCAAAGCCCTGACCAGGGGAGAAATCACGGCGGAAGCCGTGCGGCGTGACTTCGAATTCGTGCGCGGCTGGTGCAACGACGACTGGCAGTGGGTCGGCGTGGTGGTCGAGCTGCTGGATGAGGACGGTGATGTGGTCGATGACGTGAACGAGATCGCTCGCGTCCGACGGGACTGCGACCATAAGCGCTCTTTGTACTCAATGCGGCTTTATCCAGGCCTTCCCGGCGTGGTCGCTATTCCTCCACGACCTTTACATCAATGCGCAGACCGGGAAGCCTGTCGCAGATAGCCCGGTGGAACTGCAGGTCGCAGCGCAGAACCAACTGCCGTTTCCGGTGTTGACTCCAAACCTGTCCCAGCGGAGCACGCTGTATGCAAAAATATTCCCGAACGATACCGTACAAGCATCAGGATTTGTCAAATGCAAAGACGATTCTGATTGCAACGCCGTTAGGACGGCTTGTCGAGAAAAATGTTCAATTACGGCATTACCAACTGGCGACTTCGGAATTAAATTCTGGAACTGTGTCA
Source organism: Paraburkholderia kirstenboschensis (assembly GCF_032806925.1). Taxonomy (NCBI): domain Bacteria; kingdom Pseudomonadati; phylum Pseudomonadota; class Betaproteobacteria; order Burkholderiales; family Burkholderiaceae; genus Paraburkholderia; species Paraburkholderia kirstenboschensis. The sequence continues at coordinate 1,446,078 of NZ_CP136512.1, forward strand.
ATGACTGTGCTGAACTGAGAGGATGCCCCAGAATTTGAGGCCAGCCGTGCTTACCATCTTGCCGTCAGGGCACTGTCGCTCTGGCTGCAAGATTTTGATGCGAATCGTTTGCGAAGGAATTAAAGAGATGATCCACGACAGAACATTGGCTCTTGAAGTGAGCGAACGGATGCTGGCGATAAATGGCGCCCTCGACGATGCTGTTTCCCTTGTGCAGACAAGGTGTTCTGCCGACGAACTGGAGAAGTTCAAAATTGCAGTTGGAGAGGTGATGTACACCGTTTTCGAGAAGGCACTTATACCGATATACAAGGAGCACCCTGACCTGGTTCCCGAGGGGCAAAGAGTGAGCGGAATCACCGACTGAGATACGGACTTAGCGTTGAGGGAGAGAAACCGTTCAGACGGTTGCCACCCAGTGAGATGATCCGCTAAGGCGTGACCAAACGACTGCGAGTCTACGATTCGGGACAGAACGTCACGCCTCCATCTGGCGCTAGTCAATTGTGACCGCAGGCAGCCTGTCCAAAGGGGGCAGCGATAACGGTGGAATGGTTAAATGTGGCAGCAGTGGGGATAACGAGTGGCGTGAAACATACTGCCATGCCAAATACGAGGTGGAGATGCAGCGGTGCGATAACTTCGCCTACGTCATGGGTGGCGAAAAAGGGAAAGCGCTTTGCAAGCAGAATGCGTGGAACGATTATCGAGAGTGCCGGGGGTATTAAATGACTAAGTTTCCGCCGTGTTCAATAGTGGTGACGTACGACGAGAATCGCCAACAGTTGATCTTGCAGTGCGTCATGCCTGAAAGGCTGTCTTCAGCTTTGAAGGGGGCAAGTGAAATACCTGTTTTGCTGGACGAGATCAACTTCAACATTGATGACGAATTTGTGCGCAGGTTCGGTGGCGGGATCGTCAAGCTTTTGTCAATGGGCCAACCTGATCTCAAACAGTACATGACGTTCACGGAAAGCCCGTTAGGCAAGCTTTCAGAAGGTTGATAGCGATTTGAAGGGACATCGGTGGCGTCACATTGGCGTCACCCGCTGGTGTGTGACGTAATGGCGAGGTGGTCGGGCTGACCTGTGGCTCGGGATGCAGCTCGACTACGATCTCTGGCAGGCACGCAAGCATGCGCCGAAGGCAGCCAGACGCGCCCCCGCAGAAGCGGCGGCGTGAACCGGCAAAAATCATGGGGTGTGATTTATGACGTCGAGTTTCCGGCCAGGCATGAGCGCCTGTGCCTTTATCACGGATGGGCTTTACCGGTATCTGAAAGAGTACCGGGGCGAGGAACCCTTGGAACTGGTTCCTCATCCTGAGCACAAGCGCGCGCTGTGTGATGACCTGCACATGCGACATTCCGGCGTCCAGTATGACGGGTGCGAATTCAATGGCATCCCGGTGCTTGAAGACCCGTGCTGCCGTACGCCCTGGCTGGTCACGGAAGACGGACAGCGCTGGGAGCTGTAGCCCTATCATCGCGCGCGTCGTGGGGAATGTTGCTGGCGTTCCCATCGTGTGTGCACCGCAGCGTGCACAACCAACCCGTCAGCTTTCTGCTTCAACAAGTGACTTGTAGAGGCGGCACCTGAATCGCCGTTAGCTTGAATGCTTTGCAGAACACATGTCTAATATGTCGGCCCTTTCCCATTGAGGGGAAAGGCAGTTTCCCCGCACCGCAGCGTGTGGGGAAACGTGGGGGAATGATGTTTGGCGGCGTGTGGGGAATGCTCAATTTCCCCTCACATGGCTCGCGAAGCCTAATGGCGTGGGGTTCAGCGCTGTGGGTAGAGACTTATCCACGGACTTGTGAACAAAAACTGGGGATAAGTTTATCCTCGCGCACAAGTGCCGCAACATCTGTTCCGTTCGAATCCGACAACTGTGGACGTCGGGTTGGGTGCATCGTGCCGTCGATGTCGATGGAGCAGGCACGCAATGCCTTTCATCCGGGGCGCGGCGATCAGGATGTGCGCTGTTATCGGAGGCTGCGCAGATCGAGCGACCCGGCGATATCTAGATGCAAAGTCTGACAGGTGCGCGGATGGTTTCCTACATGCGCTGTCAGTGCTCGCGAGCCCCGCTTTGCGCGAGCAAAGCAAACTGTAATTTTAAGAATTGTCGGATTTCTGCATTGCAATGTCCCTGTACGGTGGTCGTGCTTTGAACAAGTACAACTAGAAGGGATGACGATGAAAGACTTCCGAAGTTTCACGCAGGCGGCAGGCTTGGCATCCCGCATGCTGGCCCTACTCTCACTGCTAACGCTTGCGTTCAGTGCTCATGGAGTCGACTGTTTCACGCTTTACGCAAACTCTGGCGCAACCCCTGGATCACAGACGTGCAAGCTCGACGTAACGAGCAACACCCGGGCGGATTGGATACCTACGCATGTAGAAACGACCTTGCCTTGATTGATCAGTGGTGTTCGACGCCTGCTGGCCCTGATGATTCTTGTCCGGTCGCTGATCCTGTCTACCCGGCCAACGGCAAGGTCGCTTTAACAGAAAATGACTTCCGCAGCGGTGATGCAATTCCGTTGACGTTCACGCGAAGTTATCTTTCTTTGCCGTTTCTGAAGACAGCGACGGCTTTGGGCCCTGTGTGGATAAGTAATTGGCAAAGACAACTAAACGTGAGCGGGGCGACGGGTACTTCACCGAAGGTAATCGCCTATCGCGCAAACGGCCAACCGGTCTCTTTTGTGCTCTCAAACGGACAGTGGAAAACGTCAAGTTTTACCGGGCTTGCTCTCCTCCAGAATAGTGTTGGATGGGCTTTAACCGATATGTTGACGGGTACCGTCGAGTCGTATTCAGGACAAGGTATCTTGCTGGCCGAGGTAACCCATACGGGTTTCACACGGACGCGCAGCTACGATGGTGCAGGCCGACTGATCAAGATTGATCAACACGCTGCAAGTGGGCGCCCGAACTATGACTTACTGACAATCAGATTGGAGTACGACAGTCAGGGCCGTCTCTACCGCATGACTGATCCAAGTGGTGGACTTACCCAATATGGGTATGACGCAAATAACAATCTTGTGTCGGCGACATGGCCGGACGGCTACGTGCGTCGCTACATATACGACGATCTAAGGTTCAAGAATGGCTTGACAGGAGTCGTAGACGAAACCGGTGCACGTATCGCGACATGGGCATACGACGCCATGGGGCGTGCCACCTCGGTAACGCATCCGGACACTACGCGGAACGTTCAGCTCAGTTACGGCAGCGGTTCGACAACGATCTCGGGGGCAGGCATTTCTGGCAACATTACGTTTGCGTCCATCGCGGGCATGTTGCGGTTGACGGGGGGAAGTACGGCGGACGGCACCGAGAACCGGACATTGGATGCCGGTGGGAACCTCCTTCAGAAAACGGCACCCGACGGTGCGTCCACATATTCCTACGACTCTGCAGGCAGACCGGTGCGAGCAGCCGTTAGCAGTGCGACGGGCACTGTCATCACATCAGTGCAATATGCTGACGCTGCTTCGCTACGTCCTTCGTTAGTGGCAAGCCCCACGAAAAGCGTGCCTTTGTATACGACGCCAATGGCAATGTGACGGGATACAGCGAATTCGATACTTCTGATTCAACAGGAGCGAGCGGATTCGATGCAACCAGCACGGGAAACAAGCTGACAGTCGGCGCTGTTTACGACGCGGACAACCGTCTGAAGCGAGCGACGGTCTACGTGAATGGTGTCAAGACTGAGGACTGGACTTACTCTTCCGATGAAACCGGCAACCTCGATATAGCTCAGGGGCTAGTCACGGGCTGGATCCTCGGTGAATTCGATCGGGACGCGTCAAATCGTGTAACGCGGGTGACCGGCAACTATCGCGAAGCTCACTTCACTTACGACAAGCGGGGACGCGTTAGCCGGTTCACATACAACGAAGATGGGATTGCATCAACGGGCGGTCTAAAGCGCGTTTTGACGGTGGACTACAGTTACAGTCCGGATGGCCGGGTCGCAGCTCGGGCCGGCACGGTCGCCATTAATGGAGGCGCGGCGCAACTAGTTGTCGATGGTGAAGTGGACCAGTGGATTGCCAACTATGAAGCTGGGGCAGACCCCGCGGGACCTCCGCCGAATCGTTCGGGGCTGAGCAGCGGGCTTAAGGCAAGTGCCCAAAAAACTTTAGTGCCGGTATGTCCGGAATGCTATGTTTTCGCTAAAGCCAAATTCGCTTGGAAGCTCTTCTACCGCGGACTCACTGTTACGAACGCAGGTCAACCGATACAGGGCGATGTGCCTGAATTGCAGGTAGCGGCGCAGGAGCAGCTTCCTTTCCCGGTACTAGTACCCGAACAGGGCGGTAGATCGAAACGGTCGCTTCTGTACGCGCAACTCTTCCAGAGCGACGACTCGGGTTTCGATAAATGTGCCTATGGTAAACCACCCAACAAACGTTGCCGGGAAGTTCACGAGAATTGCCAGGTCAGGTGCACCGATACGATGCTACCAACTCCGGCTGGGAACTATGGCGTGAACTTCTTCCGATGTATGAATCAATGTAAAGCCGATCAAGGCTGTTAAGGAGGGTGTGTTGGACAACGAAATTGACAAAACAACGGCCACAGCGGTAAGCACACAACTATTAGACGCCTTCAATTCGGTGGAAAATGCCATGAGGATAATTCAGGAGCGGTGCTCACAAGATGAGTTCGAAGCGTTTCGCTCTGAGGCTGGCAAAATCGCCGGCGGCCTGTACCTCTTACTCGAGCCATTGTGGCGAGCGTACCCCGACATCGCTCCCGAAGGTGTGGTTATGGCTCGCCCAGAGAAAAAAGGTAAGTCGTAGAACGAGAAGGGCTAAACCGTACTTCTTGCCTTTGGCGGCGCTACTGTCCGCCTGTGTGCATACGCGTCCAAAGAATCTGACCTGCCACCGCGCAAAAAGCTCCGCTATTTCGATCCAACATACTGGCGGGATCGCCTCCTCACCCCCTCAAGCCTTCAACCCCGACCCCGCCGCCTCTTCCCTCGACTGCACCTGCAAGACCGCATCGCGCTTATCAAGCAGATGCTGCCGAAGAATCTGACTGAGCCTCTTCCCGTCCCGTGCCTCGAGTGCCTTCAACATTTCATCGTGGTCGTGAATGGCGCTGTCCCACTTCGGAACCTGAAAATTGGACCGGAAGCGCAGCGCCTGCAAGCGCCGGTTCACCGCGATATAAGTTTGTCGGAGCGCTGAATTCCGCGCGGCCTCATTGATCTTGTCGTGGATCGCCTGGTTCCGGCTGTAGTACCCAGCCAGGTCGTTTTGCGTGCGGCAAGCGAGCATTGCGTAATGCAACGCCTTGATCTCGGCGAGCTCCGCCGCCGTCATCCGTTCGGCCGCCAGTTCGCCCGAAAAAGCCTCGAGACCGCTCATCAGCTCGAACGTCTCGCGCAACTCGGCCTCCGACATCTTCCACACCGACGCGCCCCGGTTCGGCGAAATCTCGATCAGCCCCTCAGCGGCCAACACCTTGAGCGCCTCGCGCAATGGCGTGCGCGAAATGCCGAGCGTTTCGCATAACTCGCGCTCGTTCAGCTTCTTGCCAGGCTCAAGTACGCCTTCAACGATAAACCGGCGGATGTGCTCCACGACCGTGTCGTGCAAACGCTGACGCTCCACTTTCGGCAACACGGCCGGCGTGGGCAAACTTCCCTCAGATTCCGAATTTTGCATACAACTTCCTCGATGCGACATTGCCTTGATTTTATCGGATCGCCGCACGCAACGAAATAGCGCGGGTAAACACCTGTGCGCAAAGGCGATTTTCGTCTTTCATTGGTCCAGGTTCGTCTGATATAGTTTTTTGCATGCAAAATTCAATCGGAGGAGCACAATGCTGAAGTTAGATTTTCATCCCGCCGGCCGTCACTTTCTGCAGATTCCGGGGCCGAGCCCCGTGCCCGATCGCATCCTCCGGGCGATGAGCTATCCGACCATCGACCACCGCGGCCCTGAGTTCGGCGAACTGGGTCTGAAGGTGCTCGACGGGATCAAGAAGATCTTCAAGACACAGCATCCCGTAGTGATCTATCCGGCGTCCGGCACCGGCGCATGGGAAGCGGCGCTCTCGAACACGTTGAGCCCCGGCGATCACGTGCTGATGTTCGAGACCGGGCACTTCGCAACGCTCTGGAAGAAGATGGCTGAAAGCTTGGGGCTCAAGCCTGAGTTTCTTGGCTTGCCCGGCATCGAGGGCTGGCGGCGCGGCGTTCAGCCGCAAATGATCGAAGCGCGTCTGCGCGACGACACGCAGCACTCGATCAAGGCGGTGTGCGTCGTGCACAACGAAACGTCCACGGGTGTGACTTCGGATATCGCCGCCGTGCGACGCGCAATCGACGCCGCAGGCCACCCCGCGCTGTTGCTCGTCGACACCATCTCGGGCCTTGCCTGCGCCGATTATCGCCACGACGAGTGGGGCGTCGACGTCACCGTTTCAGGCTCGCAGAAGGGCCTGATGCTGCCGCCGGGCATCAGCTTCAACGCGATTTCGCCGAAAGCCGTGGCCGCCAGCAAGCATGCAAAGTTGCCTCGCAGTTTCTGGGACTGGAGCGAAATCGTCGAGATGAACAAGACGGGCTACTGGCCCTACACGCCGAACACGAACCTGCTGTACGGGCTTCATGAAGCACTCGAAATGATTCTCGACGAAGGGCTCGACAACGTCTTCGCGCGTCACGAGCGTCTTGCCGAGGCGACTCGCCGCGCAGTGCGCGCCTGGGGCCTTGAGATTCAGTGCGCCGATCCAGCTGTGTATAGCCCGGTGCTGACGGGCGTGATGGTGCCCGACGGCGTCGATGCCGACGCGGTTCGCAAGCTCATCTACGAACGCTTCGACATGTCGCTCGGCACGGGTCTCGGCAAGATGAAAGGCCGCATGTTCCGCATCGGTCACCTGGGCGATTGCAACGATTTGATGCTGCTCGCCACGCTCGCCGGTTGCGAAATGGGCTTACGGCTCGCGGGCGTGCCGCTCAAGGAAAGCGGCTTGCCTGCCGCGATGGAGTGGTTGAGCGAGCCGACGCAAGCATCGGGTTTGAAGGCGGCAGCCTGAACGAAGCGGCAGAACAGGCTGCGCGGGCCGCGTCGCAACACCGGACGCATTCGACGAGCCGCAGCAACGCATCGAGAAAAGCAGACCGCAACGAAAGCAGGCATCAACGAAGTCAGTTCCATCACGAAGCCGCGCGCAGAACGCGGCCCTGAACAATGCGATGTCCCGGCGGCGCCAACCGCCGGGCGACGACGAAGCGCGTCATGTGAGGCGCGCCGTCGACACATGCAAATGGAGAGAGACGATGAAGCGGTTTCGTGTGACCAGTGCGACCAGTATCGTTCTAGTGATGCTCTGCATCATGTACTTCATCACCTACCTGGACCGCGTCAACGTCAGTACGGCGGCCGTGGGCTTCGGCAAGGAATTCCATCTTTCCCATACGGAAGTCGGCCTGGTGTTCTCGGCTTTCGCGTATCCGTATCTGCTGTTTCAGATTATCGGCGGCTGGGTGAGCGACCGTTTCGGCGCAAGACGCACGCTGCTTGCGTGCGGCGCGGTCTGGGGAATCGCCACGTTGTTGACCGGTTTCGCGGGCGGCCTCATCTCGCTGCTGGCAGCGCGCGTGCTGCTCGGTTTCGGTGAAGGCGCGACGTTCCCCGCTGCGACATCCGCAATGGCGCGCTGGGTCGCGAAAGAAAAACGCGGCTTCGCGCAGGGCATCACGCACGCTGCGTCGCGCATCGGCAACGCGGTCGCGCCTGGCCTCATCGTGCTCGTCATGGCGAATTGGGGATGGCGCGAGTCGTTCTATATCTGCGGCGCCTTCAGCCTGTTGTGGGTGGTCGTGTGGGCATTGACGTTCACCGAGCATCCGAAAGATCACCCGCGTATCACGACTGAAGAGCTCGAAGTATTGCCCGCGCCGAAAGTAAAGTCCGCGGGCGTGCCTTGGGGCAAGCTGTTTCGCCGCATGGCGCCCGTCACGATCGTGTACTTCTGCTACGGCTGGACATTGTGGCTCTTCCTGAGCTGGATTCCGCAATACTTCCTGCACAGCTATCACCTGGAGTTGAAGAAGTCGGCGATCTTCGCTTCGGCGGTTTTCCTCGCCGGCGTGGTCGGCGATACGCTCGGCGGCATCGTGACCGACTTCATCTATACGCGCACCGGCAGCCTGAAGCGGGCACGTAGCTGGATGGTGTCGGTGTGCATGCTGTTCTGCCTGTTGTCGCTGATTCCGCTGATGTTCACGCACAACGTGTATCTGTCGATGGCGTGTCTCGCGTCGGGCTTCTTCTTCGCCGAGATGACGATTGGACCGATGTGGGCAATCCCGATGGACATCGCCCCGGAAGCCGCAGGCACGGCGAGCGGCATGATGAACACCGGCTCGGCGCTCGCGGCGATCATCTCGCCCGTGATGGGCGGCTTCCTGATCGACTACTTCGGCAGCTGGGAGTTGCCGTTCGTCGGCAGTATGCTGTTGATGGCGATTGGTGTCGTGCTCGCGTTCCGCATGCAACCGGAGAGCAAGTTCGCAGGCGATCCCGCGGACAAGGGGCAGGTCTCGCCCCGCATGGGCGTGTAAGCGATGCTCAGGTCCTCTCACGCCGACGCCATGAAGCTCACCACATCGCCTCTAAGCCGCTTACTCGCCGATGCACGCCGCGATCATGCGACGCTCGCCAACCTTCCGCTCAATAACACGCCGGCCGACGCCGACGCGGCGTATGCGGTCCAGCATGAGATACTGGCCATTGCTGGCGCGCGCATCGGCGGCTGGAAGATCGGCGCCAAGTCCGACAGCGGGCCGATCCAGGGCGCGCCGTTGCCGGCCGTCGACCGGTACCCCGACGGCGCCACTGTGCCGCGCGCGGTCTTCGCGCCGTTGGGCCTGGAACTGGAAATCGCGTTTCGTTTCGGCCGCTGCTTCGAGCCCTCCACAACGCCTTATAGCGAAGCCGAAGTGCATGCGGCAATCGGTTTGTTCGGCGCGACGATCGAAATCGTCGCGAGCCGTTTCGCCGCCTGGCCCGACGTCGACAAGCTCGCGCAACTCGCGGACTTGCAGAACCACGGCGCGCTGGTCGTGGGCGAATTCATGCCGTATGACGAGAGCTTCCCGTTTGCCTCGCCCGCGCTGCATTTCGATTTCAACGGACGCGATATCGTGGAATTGACGCCCGCCAATCCCGCAGGCGATCCGCGCCGATTGCTCACGTGGCTCGTCAATCACGCGACGTCGCGTGGCATCAGCGTGACGCCCGAAATGGTCGTGACAACCGGTTCGTACACCGGCATGTTCTTCCCACGAAGCGCGGGCACGGCGCACGGACGCATCGAAGGACTGCCGTCGGTAAGCGTCACGTTGTATTGACCGTTCCGGCGCTCGCGGCGGTTTGCTGCGCTTCGCCGCGTTTTCTGCCTATTGCAACAGCACCGACGTTATGACGAATCCCACTTCCGCTTTGCTGGTCAAGCCGATTCATCTCGTGCCGTCCGCGGCGCGCCTGATGACGCCGCTCGCGCAACATCTGCGTAAGTCGTTGCGTGGGGACGTGCTGTTCGATGCAGCAAGCCGCGGACGTTATGCGACCGATGCCTCGATCTATCAGATCATCCCCGTCGGCGTCGTGGTGCCGCGCGACCAGGACGATCTGCGCATCGCACTTGAAATTGCGCGTAGCGAAAAAGTGCCGCTGCTCGCGCGCGGCGCGGGCACGAGTCAATGCGGACAAACGGTCGGCGAAGCGCTCGTGATCGACACGAGCAAATGGCTGAACAATATCGTCGACTTCGATGCAGAGGCGCGCACGGTTACGGTGGAGCCGGGCGTCGTGCTCGATCATCTGAACGCGTGGCTCAAGCCGCACGGTCTCTGGTTTCCGGTGGATGTGTCGACAGCGGCGCAATGCACGATCGGCGGTATGGCGGGCAATAATTCGTGCGGCTCGCGCTCGATTGAATACGGCAACATGGTGCACAACGTCGAAGCCATCGACGCGATTCTCGCCGACGGCACCGAAGCACGTTTCGCTTCGTTGCGCGATGCGCCGCAAGGTGCGCGTTTGCAGCAGATATTCGAAGGCGTTAAGCAGATCGCGCAACGCGAGCGCGACGAAATCGTGGCGCGCGTGCCGAAAGTGTTGCGCCGCGTGGCCGGCTACAACATCGACCTGTTCGACTGCCAGAATCCGCGCGCTTATACCGACGACGGCGTGGCGAACCTCGCGCATCTGCTGGTCGGCTCGGAAGGCACGCTCGCATTCAGCCGTCAGTTGACGCTGAAGCTCGCGCCGTTGCCCGCGCATAAAACGCTGGGCGTGGTCAACTTTCCGACCTTCTGGCAGTCGATGGATCTGACGCAGCACATCGTCAAGCTGAAGCCGGTCGCGGTGGAACTGGTCGACCGCACGATGATCGATCTGGCGATGAGCAACCCCGCTTTTCGTCCGGTGGTCGAAAAGGCGCTGGTCGGCGAGCCGCAAGCGGTGCTGCTCGTGGAATTCGCTGGCGAATCGCGCGACGCGCAACTCGAGTCGCTCAGGCAGCTTGGCGAATTGATGGCCGACCTCGGGCTGCCTGGCTCAGTGGTGGAAATGCCGGACATGAACGCGCAAAAGGCGCTGTGGGAAGTGCGCAAGGCCGGCCTCAACATCATGATGAGCATGAAGGGCGATGGCAAGCCGGTGTCTTTCATCGAAGACTGCGCGGTGCCGCTCGAACGTCTCGCCGAGTACACAAGCCAGTTGACGGAGGTGTTTCATCGGCATGGCACTGAGGGCACCTGGTACGCGCATGCGAGCGTCGGCACACTGCACGTGCGGCCGATTCTCGACATGCGCCGCGACGGCGCGGTGAAAATGCGCGCGATTGCCGAGGAAGCCGCGGCGCTAGTGCGCGAATACAAGGGCGCTTATTCCGGGGAACACGGCGACGGCCTGTGCCGCGGAGAATGGGTCGCGTGGCAATACGGTCCCAAACTCAACCAGGCGTTCGGCGAAATCAAGGCGCTGTTCGATCCGGATAACCGCTTCAATCCCGACAAGATGGTGCGTCCGCCGAAAATGGACGACGCGCGCTACTTCCGTTTCGCGCCCGGCTATCGGGAACGGCCCGTTGAACCGGTGCTCGACTGGTCCGCATGGAATGTCGAGCGCGATCCGCTGACTGGCCGCGAAACCGCACCGGGCAGCGGCAACGACCTCGCAGGCGGTCTCGCGAAGGCCGTCGAGATGTGCAACAACAACGGCCACTGCCGAAAATTCGATGCAGGCACGATGTGCCCGAGCTATCGCGTGACGAAAGACGAACAGCATGTCACGCGCGGGCGCGCGAACACCTTGCGTCTTGCAATCTCCGGTCAGCTAGGCGAGGGTGGCCTCGCGAGCGACGAAGTCAAGGACACGCTCGATCTCTGCGTGTCATGCAAGGGCTGCAAGCGCGATTGTCCGACGGGCGTCGATATGGCGAAGTTCAAGATCGAGGCGCGCGCCGCGCGCGTCAAGCGACATGGTCTGACGCTGCGCGACAAGCTCGTCGCCTTCATGCCGCGCTACGCCGCAACCGCGAGCCGCATGCCCGGTTTGATCGCGCTTGCCGATAATGTGCCGCTCGTCTCAGCGTTGTTCAAGCGCGCGGTCGGTCTCGCGAGCGAACGGAGCTTGCCGCGCTTTAAAAAGTCGTTCCTGTCGAGCGCAAGGCCCACTGTGAGCGCGCATGGCGCCGCGCTAAAGGAGGTGCTGTTGTTCGTCGACACCTTCAATAACAACATGGAGCCCGACAACGCGAGGGCCGCGCAGAAGGTACTGGAGGCGGCGGGCTACACCGTGCACTTCAACATGCGCGAAGGCGAGCGGCCGGTCTGCTGCGGCCGCACGTTCCTCGCAGCGGGCCTCGTTGACGAAGCGAAGCACGAAGCGAGGCGGATGCTCGATCTCTTCAAGCCTTTCGTGGAGCGCGGCGTGCCGGTTGTCGGTCTGGAGCCGTCGTGCCTGCTGTCGTTGCGCGACGAGTTTTTGCACTACGGCTTCGGCGACGAAGCGCAGCGGCTCGCAAAACAGGCGTTCCTCTTCGAAGAATTTCTGGTGCGTGAGGAAAAGGCCGGTCGCCTGAAGCTTGCGTTGAAGCCCTTGGACACGCCGCAGGCGCTAGTGCATGGCCATTGTCATCAGAAGGCGTTCGACGCCTTTACGCCGGTACAAACCGTTCTGAAATGGATTCCTGAGTTGAAGGTATCGACGGTGGAATCGTCGTGCTGCGGAATGGCCGGCAGCTTCGGCTACGAAGCGGAACACTATGCGACATCGCAAGCCATGGCCGAGTTGTCGCTATTGCCGGCGGTGCGCAAGATCGACGGCAATACCGTCATGGTCGCCGACGGTACGAGTTGCCGTCATCAGATTCACGACGGCGCGGGTGTGGAGGCCATTCATGTGGCCCGTGTGCTTGCGATGGCGCTGCAATGACGCGCTCAAGCCGGGACAGCCTGCCGATATGCGGTTGGCGACACGCCAACGCCTTCGCGGAAACGGTGGCTGAAGTGGCTCGCGTTTGCATACCCGCATAGTGCGGCGATCTGCAGAAGCGGCAGAGAAGTGGTGTGCAACAGCGTGCGCGCGCGTTCGAGCCGCTGCTGCGCGATCCACGCAGCGGGCGGCATTCCAAACGACGTGCGGAACATGCGCGCAAGGTGAAACTCTGACAGCGCCGCCACGTCTGCAAGTTCGCCGAGCGTGAGCGGCTCTGCAAGATGGCTCTCGATGTAGTCGCGCAGACGCCGTCTGGTCGCGACCGACAAACCGCCCTTCAGCGCCAGGCCGGTGCGGCGCACGCCTTGCGAGCGCAACAGCAGGCTCAGCACTTCATGCGCGGTTTCGTTGGTGCGCAGCAAACCGTCCGCATCGTCCCAATGCTCGTTCGCGAGCGACTGACACAAACCGGCAATGCGCGCGTCTTCGAAATACGTGCGATCGGCGAGCGTCAACTCGCGCGGCTCGCGGTCCAGTTCCTGCACAGCGCGTTGCGTGAAGTGCTCAGGCAGGAAATAGAGGTGCATGAAATGCATATGGCCGCGCACCCACCAGCGCGATTCATGATCGCCGGGCAATGCGCATAGCCGCGACGGCGCGCCGTAACGCCCCGGCATTTTCTGCCGCTCGGTGCGATAGCCGCCATCCAGATAGCACGAGAGGGTGTGGTGGCCCGGGCGCTCGTAGACTGTCTCGGCGACCTCTGTGTCGCGCGTCCACACGGCAATCGCCAGACCGTCACCGAGCCACGCAAAGCGGTCCAGGTTCGCGTTCGAACTGCCGAGCGTGTGACACACCGACTGAATGCCAAATGGCGTTTCAGTAGCGTCATTCACAGGGACGGGCGGGCTCGGATTCACGGAACTGATGTCATTCTTGCGGGCTATAGGCGTGAGTATACGGCCGGCGGCTCCCCGGGACATATGCGCTCGCGGTTCGCCGCCAAAAATGCGCAATCCTGGACAAGTCCGGGCGCCTGCGTTGCCGCATAGTCGAGCTCCCGTATCCGCTGTTGCAGGCTTGACCATGAATCTGTCGCTTTATGCCGTTACCGTTCTGATCTGGGGCACCACCTGGATCGCGATCAAATGGCAGTTGGGCGAGGTGCCGCCGCCGGTCTCCATCGCGTGGCGTTTCTGGATCGCCGCACTGGTGCTGTTCGCGCTGTTGCGCATCATGCGCCGGCCGATGTGGCCGCCGCGCGCCGCGTGGCGATTTTTGTTCGCGCAAGGGCTCGCGCTGTTCTGCGTCAACTTCCTGTGCTTCTACTACGCCGAACAGGTTGTGCCGAGCGGACTCGTTGCAGTGGTGTTCTCCACCGCGCCGCTTCTCAATTCGATCAACGGTCGGCTTTTCATGGGGCGTCCGCTGCAGCCGTCGGCGATTGCGGGCGCGATGCTCGGCCTCGTCGGCATCGTCTGTCTCTTCGTTCAGCAGATGAGCGGACATCTCGGCGACCACGCCGCATGGCTCGGGCTTGGTATCGCGTTTCTCGGCACGTTGTGCTTTTCGGCTGGCAATCTGTTGTCGAGCCGCATGCAGTCGATGGGGTTGCACCCGTTCGCGACCAATAGCTGGGCGATGCTGATCGGCGCGAGCGTGCTGACAGTAGGAAGCGCGCTCGCCGGCTTCCCATTCGCTATCGAACCGTCCACGCGTTATCTCGGCGCGCTGGCGTATCTCGCGGTGTTTGGCTCGGTGATCGGCTTTACCGCATATCTGATGCTAGTCGGGCGCATCGGGCCCGAGCGCGCGGCCTATTCGACCGTGCTGTTTCCGATCGTGGCGCTGGCGGTGTCGACGGTATTCGAAGGCTATCAGTGGTCCGCATTGGCTGTGGTTGGATTGCTGCTGGTGGTAGCCGGCAATCTGGTTGCGTTTGATATGACGCGGCGCATTTTCGGGCGACGCAGCCACGCCTGATGAACGCGGAGTTTATGCGCACAAAGGTGCGCCTTTGCGGAAATGGAATTCAGAAACAGGATTTGAAGAAAACCATATTGGTAATCTATTGGCGCGGCGTGACGAGACTGACCGCTTCTGTCGCATAAAGCAGTGAGGCCGCAGAAGAACTGGCATTCCACACGCTCTTATGCGTGCGGGATATTTATTTTTTCGAATATTTATAGCCAATTTTTTATCAATTAATTCACATGTTTTCTATGCGAGGATAAAAGCGTCACTTGCAAGGGAACACTGTCGTGAAACTCCTCTCGCGCCTCGGCGCAGCATTCATTTTTTGCCATAGCCTTCTTCCGCTTACTGCATCCGCGCAGTCGCAGCTCACCTACACCACCTCATGGATCGGCAATAGTTTCGGTTTCGGCGACGGCAAGTGGGTGCAGCAGGATATCCAGGCAATCGCAGTGGGCCCCGACGGTACTGTTTTCACGAACGCGCCGTGGGACGAGAGCGGCAGTGAGATCGCCGCGTATCGCGGGGGCGACAGGATCGCCGTCGCCGGTTTCACGCATGGTTGGGGCGCTGCGGGCGGCGATGCCGTCGCGGTCAACCACACCTATCTGTACGCGGCAATGTCGATTGGTAGCGAGAACAACAAGCTGGTCGGCGCGGACTATCCGCCGGCGGGCCAGGAGTGGTTCGGCATCACGCGCCGTACGCTGACGAATCTCTCGGCGGGCGTGCCGTTCAGTGCCGGCGTCGGTAATAGCGCGAACGCAACGAAAAACAGCTTCCTGCCCGTCGATACGGTAACGACCGGGACCGACGCGGCCATCCGCGGACTTGCCGCCACCGACAGCGAACTGTATCTCTGCGACACCTACGCGAACCGCATTGTCGTTTTGAACGCCAATACGATGCAGCCATTGCGCTCGTGGAGCGTGAGCTCGCCAGGACGTATCGCGATCGACACCGATTCGACGCTCTGGGTGATAAGCGGCATATCGTCCGGAAGCCTAACTATCTTGCACTTTACCGCAGACGGCACCGCGCTCGCCGGCACCTTGCCGTTGCCCGCCGGCGCGATTCCGGCCGACATCACCGTTACGCCGGCAGGGCAAATTCTCGTCGCGGATAATGGGCCGTCGCAGCAGATTCTCGTCTTCAACAAGGACGCCAACGGTCAACCGCGAGCGGCCGCACCGGTCGGCACGCGCAACGGTATTTTTCATGCAGTCAAGGGCGTGCCGGGCAACTGGCGCTTCAACGGCATGACGGGAATCGCGCTCGATCCGGCGGGCAATCTATATGTCGCGCAAAACGGTGAAGGGCCGCGGCCGGCGGGCTCTGCATCTGTCGGTCAAGGTGCGATTCTCGAAAGCTATGTGTTCAACTCGCATGCGTTGAACTGGCGGCTGTACGGCCTGACGTTCGTGGACAGCGCCGCCTTCGATCCGGCCACGCCGGCTTCGGTGTACACCGGTTCGAAGCGCTTCACGCTCGACTACAACCAGCCTGTCGGCCGCGAATGGTCGTATGCGGGGTTCACGCTGAATCGCTTCGATTATCCCGACGATCCCACGTTTCACCAGCCGCGCGGCGTGCGCGGCGAGCCGATGGTGCGCAGGATCAACGGCCGGCCGTTTCTCTATACGCTCGATCCAGGCGCGCATTATCTGAACGTCTACCGTTTCGACGCCGCGCATGGCGAGACGGCGATTCCGTCGGGACTGCTCGCGCAAAATCCGCTGCCGGGCACGTGGCCTTCGGGCCAGCCGGGCTATGGCGAATGGCTGTGGCGCGATGTCAACGGTAACGGTCTTGTTGACGTCAGCGAGATAAGCAGCAATCCGTCGACCGGTAGCACGGTCGGCAACGGCTTCTGGTGGGTGGACGCGCCGGGCAATGTCTGGCTTGCGACACCGCTGAGCGGCATTCGCGAGATGCCTTTGCAGGGGCTGGACTCAGCGGGCAATCCGATCTACACCTACGCGAGTTCCAAAATGTTTGCGATGCCGCAGCCGTTCACCCGGCTGGCCCGGCTAATCTACATCGCGGAATCCGACACCATGTATCTGTCCGGTTTTACGAGCGCCATTCCGTGGGACGCGACGCATTGGAAAGAGGCCGGCCCCGTGCTCGCGCGTTACGACAACTGGAGTTCGGGCACGCCCACGCAGCAGTACGCGGTCTCGCTGCCGTGGAACACGCAGAGCAATCCGCAGACAACCGCGGTCGGCGTCGCGGTGGCCGGCGACTATATCTTCGTGGCCGAGTTGTACACGGCGAAGGTCGATGTCTACGACGCGCACACAGGTCAGCCAGTCGGCTATATGACGCCGGGCGCGAGCGTGGGCAACACGAGCGGATGGGTGGACGTCTATCTCGGCATCAGCGCCGTGAGACGCGACAACGGCGAGTACGTGATACTGGTTGAAGACGACGCGCGCGCAAAAATCCTGATGTATCGGTGGACGCCTTAATCCGGGTCGTGTCCGCGCCGATCACGAATAGACGGCAACCCGCGATGGGTATATAACAACGTGAAAGGATCGCTCGTTTACCGACGCTTCAAACGGAGAGACGCTTCATCATGACGGAAGACGTAACGCCTACGCCGCCCACGGGCGACCGGCCCAATCTGGAAAACCTCGACGCAGCGCTCAGTCACGTGGATCAACAGGTGTCGTCCGGCAGCATTGCGTCGGGTGCTGCAAAGGGCATTCTGTACAGCCTGATCGAAACGCTGGGCACGTTTGTCGGCGATCCGGATTTGCCCGAACACGCGCGTTCGGGGTATGAAGGGCTGCTTGAAGCTGCGCGGGAACTGCGCGCGAAGCTGGAACACTGAACGGTGCCGCGCCTTTGCGGTCGCCATTGGCGATTGGCGATTAGTGCTTGGTCTTTAACGGCTAACCGTTGGCGACAGCGGTCCCTCGTCGCGTTTCGGCGCCAAGTGCTGGTCAGGTCGCCGTCTGTGATAAAAAGGCGCACTGTTCTCAACATTGCGCCTTTTTCATGTTCTCTGCGTCCGCTACCGCGTTGTTGGCCGTCGGCATTGTCGTCGTACTGATCACGCCGGGGCCTACTAATACGTTGCTTGCGTCGGCAGGTTTGCGCCAGGGCCTGCAGCGGTCGTTGCCGCTTATCGCCGCTGAACTCGCCGGCTACCTGGTTTCTATTTCCGTCTGGGGACGGTTTCTGGCGCAAGCCGCGCATGCGCTGCCGTGGCTGCCCGCGTTGCTGCGCGTGGCGGCGGGTTTGTACATTGCGTGGCTGGCCGTCGATATGTGGCGGGCGGCGGTCGCGCTACCGGACTCGACGCAGCGCGCGAGCGGCATGCGCACGTTGTTCATTGCGACGCTGCTCAATCCCAAAGCCTTGCTGTTCGCGGGCACCATTTTTCCAGCCGCTGCTTTCGCGCATTGGTCCGCTTATCTCTCGGCCATGCTGATCTTTGCGTGCCTGCTCGTGCCGATTGCGCTCGCGTGGATCGCTTTTGGCGCGGCGCTGGGCAGCGGCAAGCTGCGTTGGCTAGACCCGGCGAAGATTCAGCGCGGCGCGTCGATCCTGCTCGGCGTCTTTTCGCTGTCGCTTGCGTGGTCGGCGTTGCATTGACTGCGCAGGACGGCGGCGCGCTTACTCTTCGAAGCATTCATTCACGCTCAATGCTTCCTGCCATTCCGGCGCGGCCGACGTGATTTGCAGTTGCGGCGTGCCGTGCCAATCCGCGCACCGTTGCAACGCGCGCCGCAGATCGCCGGCGAGGCGGGCGCTCGGACGCACGCCCGCTTCCATATGCACGGACTTCAGCTCGAAAATGCCCTGCGCGCGGTGCGCCTTCGCATCGACGCGGCCTACCAGCCGCCCGCGGCTCAGCAGCGGCAGCACGAAGTAACCGTATTTGCGCTTCGCCGCCGGCGTATAACACTCGATCGCATAGTCGAAGTCGAATAGCGCGGCGGCGCGTTTGCGGTCCCACACCACAGGGTCGAACGGCGAGAGTACCGTCGTCACCGTCGAGGCGAGCTTGCCGCTCGCGGCGTCGTCGAGCATGGGCGCGAGGTCGCGATGCACGAACGTGTCCTGCTTCCAGCCAACCACTTGCACGGGAATCAATTCGCCGCGGTCCGCAAGCGCATGAAGCTCGTCACGATACGGGCGCCGCGGCAGACGGTAATAATCCGCCACCCAGTCGACCCGCGCGATGCCGAGCGCCCGGCAAGTGCGGCGCAGCAGTTCATCGGTGACGATATGCGGCGATGGCAGATCGCGTGCGTCGTTCCAATCCGGCAAGACCCGTTCGGTGACATCGTAGACGCGCTGAAAGTTGCGCCGCTCGGCCACCATGAGTTGTCCGATGGCGAAGAGCACTTCCAGATGACGCTTTTCCGGCTTCCAGTCCCACCAGCCGTTGCCCTTGCCCGACTCGCGAGCGAAATCCGCCGAACGCACCGGGCCCGTGGCGCGAATGTGCGCCAGCAGCTTCTCAATGTCGTCGCGATGCTTGTTGTGCCAGTCGGACGCGTACTTCCAGCCCATGCCGCTCGGGTCCAGCATGCGATGACGCATCAGGCCGTAGTCTTCGATCGGCACGAAACACGCTTCATGCGACCAGTATTCGAACAGCTTGCCTTCGGCGAGATGTTCGTCGAGCCATTGCTGCGCATAGGCGCCGAGCCGGCTGAAGAGCACGAGATAAGGGCTGCGCGCGACAACGTGAATCGTGTCGATCTGCAATTGCGCCATGCGGCGGATCGCGTCGAGCACGTCGGCTTTCACGGCCTTGCGGCGCGGCGGTGTCAGCAGACCCTGTGCGGCCAGATGCAGCGTGCGGGCGGCGGAAAGCGGAAGAGTCTTCACGCGGAGGTTGTTCAGTGAGTGACTGCGATGAGAAGGCGCGAGCCTGGCCTGAATCAGCAGACGCTACTGTAGCGTGAATGCAGCGCAGCGGTTGATGCGGGCGCGCTGCGCGTAGAGGTGGTGCACGGGACGAAATTGCGGGTGAGCCGTGGATTGGCCGTGGCTGAGGGTGAGGTGGCCGGCAAATGAGCGGCGGTTGGACGAGGGTGATGGCAAGTGAGCGGCAGGGGAAGCGGCGAATGAGCCGCCTAAAACCGCCTATTGCCGACACGTGAGCGGCCGCGCTCGGACGCGCCACGTCGCCGACACGACAACCAGTGAGGCGCCGCCCGTACTTTTTCCTCCGCGACACAGGCGCTGAAAACCTACCAGCCGCGCCCGTGATGCTTGTCCCAGCCGCGATGACGGCCATGATCGTGATGCCAACGGCGGTCCCGGTCGTAGTCGTCGCGGTAGCCGTAGCCGTAGACGGGCTGAGGTGCATAGACGACCGGCGGCGGGGCGTACATCACGGGTGGCGCGGCGTATATGGGCCCCGGCGTGTTGACGAACACGCCGACGTCGACGCGAGCAGAAGCGGCAGTCGATGCGCAGGCGGCGGCAAGTCCGAAGGCGGCGAAGAAGATCGCGCGTTTGTTCATGCTTCTCTCCTGTGTCCCAGCAAGACGATTGCTGTTTCCAAACGATCGGCCATTCACTGTCGAATGGCTGACGTGGATATTACGAGACAGAAAGAAAAGCAGGTGCAACGAGTTGAAGGCGTGTGTAACAGAGCATTACCCGGCAGCTTGGTTGACAGCTTGGCTCGCAGTTTCCGCTATGTGCCGCCGTGTCGATGCGGCGGCCCTCGCCGAAGCCCAAGCTCAAGCCACCGATGCGACTGCTTCGTCCGCTGAAACCGCCAGTATCTGGTGAATTTGCGCGACCACTGCCGCGCCTTCGCCGACCGCCGCCGCCACGCGCTTCGTCGAGCCCGCGCGCGCGTCGCCGATCGCGTACACGCCTTTCACGGTCGTTGCGAGATCGCATGCCGACGCGCCGTCCGCACTGGTGCCCGTCAGCACGAAGCCCTTTTCGTCGAGTTCGACGCCGCAAGTGCGCAGCCAGTCGGTGTTCGGGTCCGCCCCGGTGAAGAGGAACAGATGCCGCGTGTCGATGTGGTCGGTGCCATCGGGCAAGGACTTTTTCAGAGCGACCGACGCGAGCCCGCTTTCGTCCGCGACGAGCTGGCCGATCTCCGAATTCGGATGCACGACGACGTTCGGCAGCGAGCGGATGCGGTCGATCAGATAGCGCGACATGGTGGCTTCGAAGCCGCTACGCCGGATCAGCACGTGGACCTTCGCTGCATGCGTCGCCAGATAGACGATCGCCTGGCCGGCCGAATTGCCGCCGCCCACGAGCACGACTTCCTGCCGCTTACACAGCTTCGCCTCGACGGGCGACGCCCAGTAGTAGACGCCTCGACCGTCGAAACGGTCGAGCCCTTCGAGCGCGGGGCGCCGGTACACGGCACCGCTCGCGATCACGATCGTGCGCGCGCTGATATGACCGCCGCACTTCAGTTCGAGCCGGTACGGCGCCTCACCGCAATGCAGCGCCTTTACGTGGACGGGAATCGCCACGTGCGCGCCGAATTTCTGCGCCTGCACGAACGCGCGTCCGGCCAACGCCTGACCCGAAATGCCGGTCGGGAAGCCGAGGTAGTTTTCGATTCGTGAGCTCGCACCGGCCTGGCCGCCCGGCGCGCGGCTATCGAGCACGATCACCGAGAGTCCTTCGGACGCCGCATACACGGCGGTGGCAAGCCCGGCCGGTCCCGCGCCCACGATCGCGACGTCATAGACCAGCGAGGCGTCCAGATCGGGCAACAAGCCGAGCGAGGTCGCCAGTTCCGGCATGCTCGGATGACGCAGCACCGAGCCGTCCGGACAGATGACGAGCGGCATGTCTTCCTGCTGCGCGCCGAATTGCTCGACGAGACGCAACGCGTCCTCGTCGCATTCGTCGATCGTGGAATGCGGATGACCGTTGCGCGACAGAAAGCCTTGCAACATCACAAGCCGCGCGTCGGTACTGCTGCCGATCAGGATCGGCCCGCCCGCGCCTTTTTCGATCAGCGACACGCGCCGCAGAATCAGCGCGCGCATGATGCGCTCGCCCAGTTCGGCTTCTGCCACGAGCAGTGCGCGCAGTTTTTCCGGCGGAATCAGCAACGCTCGCACCGGGCTAAGCGCCATGCCGTTGACGAGCGCGTGGCGTCCCGACAATTGACCGACTTCGGCGAGGAAGTGCCCCGGCCCGTGTTCGCCGATCACGACTTCACGGCCGATGCCGTCGCGTTGATAAACCTTCACGCGCCCTTCGAGCAGCACGAACATGCCAGGACCGGTGTGGCCGGTCTCGAACAGCAGTTCGCCCGCTTCCCAGTGGCTCGGTTCGCCGAACCGGCGCACGCGATCGATCTCCGCCGCGGTGAGCGCGGGGAACATCTGATGCATGCGCGTGGACAGATTCGAAAACGGCGCGTCGGCGACTACCGCTTCGGGTTGTACTTCGGGTTCTGAAACGGAAAGCATTGAGCCGCTCCTTCGGTGTTCATTGATTGACTGAACGAAGGCGCAGCGGCGCGCGCGCGAAAGCGCGCAAGCGGATGCGCCGCGGCATTAAACCGCTTTCGGCGCGATGTGCTCGACCGAGGCCTCAGGCGGCGGCATACCGGGCAAAGCCTCGACGGGCCTGCCGGAGTCGCGCCAGGCTTCCATGCCGCCGCGCAACGGCAACACGTCGTTAAAGCCTGCTTCGTTCAACTGCTTGGCCATCCATGCGGCCGAAATTTCATTGGGACACGAACAGTAAATCACCAGCTTCTGGTCGCGCGGATACGTGGCGACGATCTGATCGAGCTGCCGCTCATCGGCGAATTGCGAGCCCGGAATCACAAACGGATCGAGCTTGCGCTTCTCGTGCGAACGAATGTCGAACAGCACCGGCGTCTGGCCCGCCGCGACCAGCGTGGCGAGCTCCTCAACTTCCATGCGAGCGGACGCGAGCTTGTTGATCAACTGACGACGGCGAATCCAGCGATACGCCGCATACAACAGCAGTAGCCCGATAGCAACCGCGCCCGCAGTTCGGCCGAGGCGCCCTGCGGCGGCGAACACCATGTCGATCTGACGCGCGAACAACGCGCCGACGATAAGCCCCGTGCCCGACCACAATGCGGCACCGATGCTGTCGTAGGTGAGAAACGTGCGATAACGCGTGCCCATTGCGCCCGCCATTGGGATGGACACGATCGACAGGCCGGGAACGAACTTGGCGACGGCCAGCACGCGCACGCCCCAGCGCCCGAAAAACCGCTCGGTTTTCTTAACGCACGTGTCACGCGACAGCGACAGACGGCAGATGGTTTTCAGTGTGTTGCCGCCGTACAAACGGCCGGCCAGATACCACGCGCTGTCGCCGATCAGCGTCGCGAATATGGACAGCACGAGTACCGGCAGCAGTTGCGTACCGACCGAGCCGGGATGCATGGCGGCCATTGCGCCGAACAACACGAGCGACGGCATGGCCGGTACCGGCAGGCCGATAGAGGCCGCCAGCACATTGGCAAAAATGAGCGCCGGTCCGTATTGCTCGACGAGATCATGTAGCATCGACTTACATCCGCGGCCTTTTCAGGCACGGCGCGCAGTAGGGAAGCAAAGGAGAATGGAGCGATTATGGACCATTTTCAAGGCGTGAAAAGCCCTTGAAATACCCCGGTTATTCGGGGGTTGGAAGCGTTACCGCCGCACCCTTGGTCCGCGAGCCGTGCGCGCTGCAAATATGAACCCAGCGCGACCCGAACAAAATGAAAGACGATTGAAGCTCGCGCAGCCTGAAACGACGTGGCGCGCGAAGATGCCGGTAACGGTGCGCGGCACCTGCAGTGCCGCGCACTCAACTGCCCACGCGGCGATCACGCCAATGCGCTGCGCCGCGCGATTGCGCTATTGACGATGATTGTGCTGCTCGCCCGGCAACTCGGCACCGTGCGCGCGAATGGCCGCAATCAGCTCGGCCGGCGTGATTTCATAGCGTACTTCCCGATGTATGCCGGGCTTGCGCTCATCGACCTCGACCAGAAGGATGCCTTTGCCGTCTTCTGTCGACTCGAGGCGCAGCGAACGCAGTTCGCGCCCGGTTGCGTCGTCGTATTCGGTGAGCAGGGCCATTGACCCGGAGGACCCGGTAGTGCGCATCGAAGTTGTCCTTAATCCGTTGTTGATCGAATCATTGTACGGGCAGCATGACGCGCCGTCTGTCGCGCAATGTTCACGCTTGGGTTATTGACCAATGCGCGCGCCTGCTTGCCCGAACGCCGCGGTGCGCCTGAGCCCGCGGGCCGCGAGCCGGGTACATGCAGTGGCGTTCAGCTATGACAATGAGTTTAACGCGACTCGTCGCGACGACGGTTGCATTTTTCGTGCCCCGTGGCGGTGCAGTTCTTCTTCGAGACTGTCATGCTGGTGACGCGCGGCATGGTTAGGCAACGCGAGAGTGGGCGCACGGACCATCGGCAAAAACGCCCGAAGCAATGCTCGATACGATGCGCTCGCCGTACCGCATGCAATGCCCTGCCGGTCGCCCCGCTACAACGGCCGGTTGCGGGTTTCGCGCATGCGCTCCAGTTCCAGCATCTCCGAGGCGCGCAGCGGCGCGTCGCCGTCGAGAAAAAACTCGTCGAGTTGTGGCGGCGCCGCGGCGGTGCCGCTCAACATCGCATGAACTTGTCCGCGATGATGGATCTGATGCACGAAGAGATGAGGCAGCACGCGGCCGATGCTCTCCCGTTGAATGCCAACCGACGGACCGCGGTCGATCTCCACCTCGCGGTGCAAATCGGTGCCCGTCAGCGACTCGCAAAAGGCCAGCAGGTCGCGATCGCTTTGCGCTTGGGCGTCCCACAGTTGCGTCGCGCGTGGGTAGGGCAGTTCGTCGTCGAAAATCGTGAGGCCCTGGCCGCCGGCGATCAGCGCGTCGTAGTAGTACCGGTCAACCAGCAAGATGTGATTCAACGTGAGTTGCAACGAAGGAAAGAAGCTCACTCGGCGCGCGGCGAATGCTTCGTCGGTCAAGCTCAGGCATGCGCGGTAAAGGCGCAGGTTCGACCATGCGTTGTTGCGCGCCATGGCAGTTAAATGCAAAGACAACGGATCGTGCGAAGCGGCGCCTCGCGAGTTGGAGTCGATCATCTGTGCCTCCGTCGAAACCAAGCGGCATAAATCGGCGAGCAAGAAGGCGCGCATCGATGCGCCGCGCTCCAACAGCATAGATCGCGCGAAAAAAAACGGCCCGTCTGTTTGAGACGGGCCGGTGAACGCCGTTGTTACTCGGGTCAGCCTGTCCATACATCCATTGGGCAGCGACGCTTGCATGGTGAGGCGCCAATATCTCGCTGTCGAGGTAGTAGTAATGCCGATCTATCGGATCAATGCGGGATCAATGCGGGATCAACGCGGGTTCGATCCCGCATCAATGGGCAACCAACGCCGCCTCGTCGTGCTCCGCATCGTGAGCATCGCGCCGCGCATGCTGAAGCGTCACTGTAGATGCTGGCTCGTGCGCGGCATCGGCTGGCACGCGTTGACGCGTGCGAGCAACAACGCGCGATGCAGATGCCGTGTCGGCAACGGTGAAGAGACGCATCGCCTCGCTCAGCACATCGGCCTGCGCGGCGAGACGCTGGGCCGTGGCCGCCGCCTGCTCGACGAGCGCGGCGTTCTGCTGGGTCGCGCCATCAAGATGCGAAACGGCCTGGTTGACCTGGCGAATGCCCTCGGCCTGTTCGCTGCTCGCGTTCGCCACTTCCACGATGATCGACGACACCCGCTCGACCGCTTCGTCGATTGCGCGCATTTGAGACGTGGTGCGCGCCACCAGGTCGGTGCCCGCCGCCACTTCCGCCGCGCTCGCCTCGACCACGGACTTGATTTCCTTCGACGACGCCGCGCAACGTTGCGCGAGCATCCTTACCTCGCTCGCGACCACCGCGAAGGAGCGGCCGGCTTCGCCCGCGCGCGCCGCTTCGACGGCGGCGTTCAGCGCCAGAATGTTGGTCTGAAAAGCGATGCCGTCGATCACGCCGGTAATGTCGGCAATGCGCCGCGATGCGGCCGTGATGCCCGCCATGGTCTGCTCGACCTGGCCTGCGATCTTGCCGCCTTCGGCCGCCGCGGCCTGCGCGTCTTTCGCGAGGTCGAGCGCGCGCACGCTGGCGTCGGCGTTCGCTTGCACGGTGGTCGTCAGCTCTTCCATCGTGGCGGCGGTTTCTTCGAGCGAGGCGGCCTGCAGTTCCGTACGGCGAGCGAGGTCCACGTTGCCGCTCGAAATCTCCCGTGCGTTATCGAGCATGCCGTTGATCTGCTCGCGCACGTCATAGACGATCGCGGCCAGGTTGGCCTTCAACTGATTCAATGCTTGCAGCACATCGCCCAGGTCGTCGTGACGCGCGACCTCCAGATCGACGGTCAGATCGCCCGCGGCGAGCCGGGTCGCAAAGCCGCGCATGTCGCGCACCGGCGCAGCCACATGCCGCGCCAAGAGACGCCACGAAACGAGACTGACGGCACTGGCCACGCCGAACGCGATCCAGAACGGCGTGGGCGGCGTGCCTTGCCACGCCGCGACGCCGGCCGCAGCCAGTGCGAGCGGTGTGAGCGCATAGCCGGCCGCGGCGCGCGTCGCCACGGGCAGACGCGTCAGCGCTTGCAGGCGGCCAGGCAATCCTGTGCGCACGACCACGCCGCGACGCAGCTCCACCCCGCGCGCCTCGCCCGCGCGCATGCGGGAGTACAACGCTTCGGCAGCGCGCACGGCGTCGCGCGCCGGCTTCACACGCACACTGAGATAGCCCACCACGGCGCCTTTTTTTACCACCGGCGTGACGTTCGCATGCACCCAATAGTGGTCGCCGTTCTTGCGGCGGTTCTTGACGAGCGCAGTCCACGGACGTCCATCGCGAATCGTTGCCCACATGTCTGCGAACGCCTCGCGCGGCATGTCCGGATGGCGGATCAGATTGTGCGGCTGGCCGACGAGCTCTTCATGTGTGTAGCCCGACACGGCGATAAAAGCCGGATTGCAATATTCGATGCGGCCGGTCAGGTCGGTCGCGGAAACAAGCATTTGCGACGAGGGGAATTCGTACTCTTGCCCGGTGACAGGCTGGTTATTGCGCATGACTTTCCTTGCTGATGCTCACGCCGCACAGTGCGCGGTCTTACATTGTTGCAAGGAATAACGGCATGAAGTTCGGGCGCCTTGAGGGTTTCCCACTAATCCACTCAGGTTTATGCCCGTGACGCCGTTAATGCAGAGTTCGGGGACGCCTTGGCGGCAGGTCGCGTTAAAGGTGCCGGATGCATCGCGCGACACCGTCAAAGCGACTACACTGCGCCGATATAGGCCAGCAGACGCAGTCCGCCAAAGATCGCAGTGGTCTGCCTGCGCGAACCGCACGCATGTGATCCGATGCAGAAAATCCTTGATCGTACTCAAGAGTCACTCGGGCAGGCGTTCGCGTCGCTCGCGAAGACGGCGAAGCGCCAGCAGCGGGTATACCTGGCGACAATCGGCTCATTGATGCTGATGGTGGCTGTTTTTGCGCTGGTAATCGCGGTGGTGGCGGCGTTCAAGCAGCTGGAATATCGCCGCACGTTCACGTCGCAGAATGCAACCGACCTGTCGTTGCTGCTGCATCGAGAAGAGTCATTCCTGCGGCGCGCCGAATATACCCTCGACTATTACTACGGCGCAACTGACGTGCGGCGCGCCCCCGAGGCAGTGGAGCAATCGATCGCGCAGACGGGCGCGGCGCGCGGCAAGGTGGACAGAGTCGACGCGGAGTTCGACGTGGTCATTGGGCAGTCCACTCGCGCCGCATGGGGCGCGCAACTCGGCGACAAACTGGGGCGGCTTTACGAATTGGCGCAATCCACCCTCGTCACGCAACAGGCGTTCGAACTCGAACAGCGGGCGACGCTGATCGGCGTCGATGAAGACTACACCGTGATCCTGCCTTCGCTGGAGGCTTCCGCGACCGGTCCGAACAGCGGGGCGGCGCGCTCCGCCACGTCGGCTCAGCAAGCGGCGCTCGCCGGTGTGCTGAGGGAGACGATCGAGCGCGAACTGCAGTCGCAAACCGGTAAGCGCGTGCCGGGCAAGGGTGAGCGCCTGTGGGTCGGACCATATCGCGATCCCCTGCAAAACACGCCGGTGATCTCGGCGGTAAGCGCGTACTACGAGGGCGACAAGCCTGTCACGCTGATCAGCGCGAGCATTCCGCTCACTGTGCTCGCCGCGCGCATCGCCCCGCCCGGCAGCGCGGGCGCGACATTGCTCATGGCACCCGATCGCCGCATTCTTGTGTCTTCCGCTGCGCTGGACGCGCAAACCGGCGCGATGCTGCAACACGCAGTGGCCGCGACTCCGCCTCACGTTTTTCACTATGACCGCGAAGGCGCGATCTTTTACGAGCCGCTCATGCCGGGCTTCGGCTCGCTCGTCGGCTACGTGCCTTGGGGCGGGCTGGCCGCGGCGCTGGGCTGGCAACTTGCCGTGATCGGCAGCCTTGCGTTAGTGGTCATGCTGGCCGTTGCGTTGACCGCGCGTTTGTTCGGTCTGCGGCTCTTGCGCAACGCGTTTGCCGAGACTTCGCACGCGCTGGAAAGCGATACCCTCAACCACATTCTGGTAAGCGCGACGCCGATCGGACTGTGCATCGTGCGGCGCAGCGACTATTCGATATTGACGGCGAACGCGCTCGCCACCGAACTGCTGCAAATCGAGCCCGGCACAAGCCGGCTGCCGCCGCATATCGCCGCCGAGTTTCTCGCGCAGGCACCGGAGCAAGCTTCGGCCGCCGCGTTCGCACGGATTGCCGCTTTTGTCGCGCCGGCGCAGCCGCCATCTCAGCCTGCGGCTCCAATGCCCGCGAATGCGCAGGCAGCCGGGGCGCCAGAATCTGGCGCCGCGCCCGCGCAATTCCTGCAATTCACCTACGCGCCCGCTCGTTATGCAGGCGACAACGTGTTGTTCTGCGCGATTCTCGATGTGACGGCGCAGCACGCGCTCGAACAACAGTTGCGACACGCGCAACAGGCGTCTGAAGCGATGATGCGCGCCCGCACCAACTTCTTCGCCGCGATGAGCCACGAGATTCGCACGCCTCTGAACGCGCTGCTCGGCAATCTCGAACTCTTCGCGCGCACGCCGGGGCTCGAAGTGCATGCGCAGCGGCTCGCCGCGCTGAATGTGGCGGGCGATGCGCTGCGCCGCGTCGTCAACGATATTCTCGACTTTTCCAAGATCGATGCCGGCGAAATGCTTCTGGTGCGCGAACCGTTTCCTCTACTCGATACGTACGAGAGCATTGCGCTTTCCTATGCGGCTATGGCCGGCGATCGCCCTATCCGTTTCTATTCACTGCCTTCGCCGGCGCTCGACCGGACGGTTATCGGCGACCGCATGCGGATCGCGCAGGTCGTCAACAATCTGTTGAGCAACGCGTTCAAGTTCACGTCAAGCGGCAAGATCATGCTGCAAGCTGACCTTGTCGACGATGCGCAAGGCCGTCCGGTCCTTAGTTGCCGCGTCTCGGATTCCGGGCCGGGCATGACCCAGGAGCTGGTCACGCGGCTTTTCAAGCCGTTCGTGCAAGGCGAGGCCGGTGCGTCGCGCGGCGCGGAAAGCACCGGTCTCGGACTCGTGATCTGTGCGCGCCTCTGTCAGTTGATGGGCGGCACGATTTCGGCCGAGAGCGTCGCGGGCGTCGGCAGCGTATTCAATGTATCGATTCCGCTCGCTGCCCCGCCGGATGAAAAGCCGGCGCCCGTGGTGGAAAAGCGCGGAATGCTGCTCGCGCTGTGTCAGGATTCCCAGGTCGCCGAACTGCTCGGCCGATGGCTCGAGCACTTTGGCTGGAGCGCGCACGTCGTACCTGCGCTCGCCGCCGCGCGAGCGTGGCTGCAAGCGAACCGCCCAAAGGCGCTGATCGTTTCGGGCGCATACGACCTGGATGTCATTGCCTCGCTGCGAGCGTTGCAGCCGGTGCCTGCTGTCTGGATGACGCGAGGGGGTCGGCAACTACCGCAAATGCGCGGGGAAGGCGTGCTCGAAGTGACGGAATTTAGCGGAACGGCAGTCCGGGCTGCCATCGAGTTGGCTGTCGAGGGCACACCCGTCGCGGCGGCCTCCGAGGTGCCCGCAGCCCCGGCAGGCGCCACCTCGACAACAGCGTCCGCGGCAGTGCCTTTGCTGACGACGCTTCCAGCGTTGCAAGGCCTCACCATCCTCGTCGCCGAAGACAATCCGCTGATTCAAACCTTGATCGCGGAACAGCTTGCCACGCTCGGGTGCGCGCCGACCATCGCCGGTGACGGCAAACAGGCGCTCGGCTTGTTCGAACGGACGCGTTTCGACGTCGTACTGACCGACATCCACATGCCGGCCATGGACGGCTACCAGTTCCTCGCCGCGCTGCGTAAGCTGGACGCCGACGTGCCGGTGCTTGCCTTCAGCGCAGTGGCCGAAAATCAGGAACCGCAAAGCTGGCATGAGCGCGGTTTCAGCGGTTACGTGTCGAAGCCCGCTTCGTTGGGCGAACTTCAGGCTGCAGTGCTCGCGGTGGCGCCTGCCGTGCAGGGAAAAGCGGCACCGGCTGCCGCTCCTAGGTCCGTTGTGCCAGCAGACCTCACACTCGCCGCAGACGACAAAGCGCGTTATACCTCCATGCTCAAGGAGCACTTGAAAAACGATCTGCCGCGGCTACTCGCCATCGTCGATGAAGAAGACCGGCAGGCGTTGGCCGGCTGGGCGCATAGCGCGAGCGGCGCGTTCGTGATCGTGCAGGAGCCGAGGTTCGTCGAAGAATGCAGGCAGTTGCAGCGGCTGTGCAACGACAGCGAAAGCTGGACGACCGAAATGGACGAGCGCGCCGTGTCGTTGCACGAGGCTCTGTGCGATCACTACGGCGTCGACGAAGCGTCCACGCATTGACCGTGCGCACGGTTGCGGATTAGCCGGGCCGTCGTGCGATGAAGTCGATTTCCACCAGCGCGTCGCGCGCCAAAGCGGTCACGCCGATGCAGGTTCGCGCCGGCAGCGCGTCGGCGGGAAAGTACACCCGGTAAATTTCGTTCATCGCGGCGTAATCGCGCTTGAACTCCGTCAGGAAGATGCGCGCGGCGACCACGTGTTGCAGGCCGAGATCGAGACCCTTCAGAACCAGCACGAGGTTGTCCATCACGCGCCTGGTTTGCGCGACTACGCCTTCGGGAAGCGGTGCGGCGTCGTCGGTGGGCGAGGTCGGCATCTGGCCCGTGAGGAAAACCCAGCCGTCGGCTTCAGTGGCGTGGGAAAACGGGCCGACCGGCGTAGGGGCGCCGGGGATCATCCAGAATGCGGGGGTTGAACTCATGGGGGGCGCCGGTGGTGGCTTCGAGTGTCGGGCTGACAAGATAACCGATCAAAACTCACGATGCCGACGAGGCGGCCGGCATCGTCCCCTGCAAGCTCGCGCTTAAACGAGCCCGGTCGTGTAATAAACGGCGATCACGAAGAAAACAGCCAGCGTCTTGATTACCGTCACCGCGAAGATGTCGCGATAGGACTGACGGTGCGTCAATCCGGTCACCGCGAGCAGCGTGATGACGGCGCCGTTATGCGGCAGCGTGTCCATGCCGCCGCTTGCCATTGCGACCACACGGTGCAGCACTTCCATCGGAATATGCGCGGCTTCCGCTCCCTTGATGAACACGTCCGACATGGCCGCGAGCGCGATGCTCATGCCGCCAGACGCGGAACCTGTAATGCCCGCCAGCGAGCTGACCGACACGGCTGCATTGACGAGCGGGTTCGGAATGCTTTTCAGCGCGTCGCTAACCACGAGGAAGCCCGGCAATGCGGCAATGACACCGCCGAAGCCATACTCGGAAGCCGTGTTCAGCGACGCCAGCAGTGCGCCCGCCACCGCGGCCTTGGTGCCGATAGCAAAGCGCTCACGCACCCGGCCGAACGCCGTCAGCACGACCATGACGATGCCGAGCAGCAGCGCGCCTTCGACAGCCCAGATCGCTACGACCGTCTTGATCGTCGTGGTGACCGGCGTGTGAACGCCCGGAAGGATATCCGGCGCGACGGTGTACGAAGTGCCGTAAGCCGTGGGAATCCAGCGAGTCAGCACGAAGTTCGCGACGCCGACCAGCACCAGCGGCGCGACTGCGAGCAACGGATGCGGCAGCTGCTTCGACTCGACGCGCTCCGGCTCGTTGACGAGTTCCGTGCCATAGCCTTCGCCGGTTGCCATCGCGGCGCGGCGGCGCCATTCAAGATAGCTCAGGCCGACCACGATAATGAAGAGCGAACCAATCACGCCGAGCGCGGGTGCGGCCCACGAGGTCGTCTTGAAGAACGTCGTCGGAATGATGTTCTGGATTTGCGGCGTGCCCGGCAGCGAATCCATCGTGAACGAGAACGCGCCCAGTGCGATGGCACCAGGCATCAGGCGCTTCGGAATATTGCTCTGGCGATACAGCTCGGCGGCGAACGGATAGACCGCGAACACCACCACGAACAGCGACACGCCGCCGTAGGTAAGCAGTGCGCACACAGCGACGATCACGGCGTTCGCGCGCGAGCGGCCAATGTAGCGAATCGCGGCGGCCACGATCGACTCCGAGAAACCGGACAGTTCGATGACCTTGCCGAACACGGCGCCCAACAGGAATACAGGGAAGTAGAGCTTGACGAAGCCGACCATCTTCTCCATGAAGATGCCGGTGAAAACCGGTGCGACGGCGGCCGGATCGACCAGAAGGACAGCGCCGAGTGCGGCGATCGGGGCGAACAGAATAACGCTGTAGCCGCGATACGCGGCGAACATCAGAAACGCCAGCGCGGCAAGGACGATGACAAAGGACATTGAGTCTCCAGAAGCTTGGTTTGTTCTACGTGTACGCCGTCTCAGCCAGACACGGCATGGCGCCCGCGAATGCAGGTTCCATGCCATGCGCCCGACAACGGCTCGCGCGCTGATGCGCCGGGCCAAAGCGGACAAAACCAGGAGACGTGTTGCCGCAGATTGTACCTAAACGTCTCCAAACGGGGACACGAATTCCACCACGGACACCGGCGTCACTGCCGAACCATTGCAGTTCGGGCTTGTCGGCGATCTCTTCATTGAGATAAGCTTGTCCACGAATTGAGACAAGCGACAAGTACAACGATAGCCGGAGACAGCGACAACATGATGAACGACTGGGCGGGGCTTCCCGCTACCTACAGCGACGTCCTGCGCCGCGCAATGGAATCGCTGTTCCGCACTTTCGAGAACTTCAGCGAAGGCACGTTCATTGTCGACGCCGAGGCGCGCGTCGTCTGGATCAACAAGCGGTATGCGGCGCGGTTCGGCTTTGCGGATCCCGAGCAGGCGATCGGCCGGGACTGCGAAGCGGTGATTCCAAACAGCCTGATGCGCGAAGTCGTCAAGACGGGCAAGCCGATTTTGCTCGACATTCTCGAAACGGATCGCGAGCCGCTCGTCGTCACACGTCTGCCGCTGAAAGACGACGCGGGCGAAACCGTAGGCGCCGTCGGTTTCGCGCTGTTTGACGAACTGAAGGCGCTCACGCCGCTTTTTTCGCACTATTCGCGCGTGCAGGAAGAATTGATCGCGACGCGCCAGTCGCTCGCGCAGGCGCGCCGGGCCAAGTACACATTTGGCAGCTTTGTCGGCACGAGCGCGGCCAGTCTGGAAGTCAAGCGCCAGGCGCGCCGTGCGGCGCAACTCGAATCGCCAGTTCTTTTGCTGGGTGAGACCGGCACCGGCAAGGAACTGCTCGCACATGCGATCCACGGTGGCTCGGCGCGCGCGAACCAGCCGCTCGTGACGGTGAACGTGGCAGCGATTCCGGACACGTTGCTCGAAGTCGAGTTCTTCGGCGCGGCGCCCGGCGCGTACACGGGCGCCGATCGCAAGGGCCGCGTCGGCAAGTTCGAACTGGCGAACGGCGGCACGCTTTTCCTCGACGAAATCGGCGATATGCCGCTGCCCTTGCAGGGCAAGCTGCTGCGAGTATTGCAGGACAAGGAGTTTGAGCCGCTCGGTTCGAACCGGATCGTTCGCGCCGACGTGCGGATCATCGCGGCGACCTCCGCCGACTTGCCCGCGCTCGTGGCGGCGGGACGTTTCCGCGCGGACCTGTTCTATCGCCTGAACGTATTGACGATCCATGCACCGCCCTTGCGCGAGCGCGCTTCCGACATCGAAGCGCTCGCATACGCAATGCTCGAGGACCTGTCGACGCAGGCGCGCGGCGGCAGTCACTACGAGTTGCAGGACGACGCATTGCGCCTGCTGTGCGCCTACGCATGGCCGGGCAACGTGCGCGAGCTGCGCAATACGCTTGAGCGGGCCGTGATGCTCTCCGACAGCGAACGGATCGACGCACGTGCGCTCGCGCCGTTTGTCGGTTCGGGGCAGAGCGGCGGACTCAGCGCGATACAGCGCGTGCCGGACGCCCAGCCGCCGGCTGATAGCGAAGCGGGAAATGCGGCGACGGGACCGTCGTCCTGGAACGAGGCAATGGCGGCGTTCGAGAAGCGTTTTCTCAGCGATGCATTGCGCGTCAACGGCGGGCGTGTGATCGACGCCGCCGCGCAGATCGGCATGGGGCGCGCAACGCTATACAAAAAGATTGCGGCGCACGGCATCGAGATTTGACAAAGCCGGCCTTCATTGGGTCACGCAGCGCAATTGGCGCGTGGCACAATCGCGTGATCCAAAAACAAGACGTGATCGGGGTTTCACATGAACCGCAGATTCTCATTCTTCGCGCGCCGTGCCTGCGTGATGCTGGCCGTCGCAGCGAGCACAGCACTGGGTGGTTGCAGCAGCAGCGCGCCGCTGTTTTTGCCGGACGGCCGCGCCACCACACTCGTTGAATGTCCGGCGGGCTCCGACTCCTGTGCGCAGCAGGCTGCCGCAAGCTGCGGCGGCGCATTCGACACGGTTCGCCAGTCCACGAACAATGGCACGCTCAACCTGATCTACGCCTGCCGCGCAAAGTGACGGCTTCGCGGCCGCGCCATTGCGGATGCGGTCCTACAGTGTTCCACAGCCTTCGGTCCGCAAGTCCTGTGCGGGCTGTGTAGCCCAATTCGCACGCCGGTCGCGCATAATTTTTGCATCAAAATGCTTTCGGCCTTCAAGCGGCTAACTATTACGCCAAGGCACTTTTCAAAAGTGCACGGCCGTCATAAATATATGCGTCTAATGCCTGAAAGGCGAAACGCATGTCCATGCGTCGCGCATATTAATTGGCGACGTCGGTTCTTATTCTTAATGGATCGACATCCATAAAAGTCACGGTATTTTTTTGCACTGAAGCGAAGTCAGTGCGCCAGGTAACGGAACGTGAAATCCCGCGGCAGTATTCTGTTTTCAGAGGTTCGCCAGCGCGTGCGACCAGCAGCTTTTGCCGGATGAAGAGACCGCAAGGCAGAAGCGAGGAAGAAGTTGCCGACTAACGGAAATGGACGTTAGAAACGGCACAGTTGTGCTTTTCATTGCGTTTCGAATTAAGTCAACGAGTATCCCGGGGAAAAGAATGAATCATCACCAACTCGAAAAAGACATCCAACATCTCGAGCACGTCATTTCGCACATTTCCGCCGAAGACCGCATACCGCTGTCGTATTGGCGTAATCGCATCGATTCGGTTTCCGGCTCGGTTCGCATGCCGACACAGGCCAATCGCATCAAACGACTTAATGCCGCACTCGCGGCGTTGGAGGAGCGCCAGAAAGCCTGACCCGCACTGTGCGCTCTAACCTCGCTGCCACTTCATAATCTTCAATCGACGACGCTTAAGCCAGGACACAACATCGACATGCAACCAGCTGGATTTTCGTCAGCTCGGCTGACAGCCCTGACGAGCACCTTGCAGGGTTACGTAAAACGAGGCGATGTGGCCGGCGTGGTGGCGCTAGTCTGGCGCCGCGGCGAAACCGGCTACTTCGAGGCGCTCGGTCTGCGCGACGAAGCCGCGCAACTGCCGATGGAGCGCGACACGCTGTTCCGCATTGCGTCGATGACCAAGCCAGTGACGAGCGCCGCCATTCTCATGCTGATCGAAGAGGATAGGCTCGCTCTCGACGCGCCCATCGCGCAGTGGTTGCCTGAGCTGTCGGCGCCGCGCGTGTTGCGCGATCCCGGCGGCCCGCTCGATGAGACCGATCCTGTGCGTACGCCGCTTACCGTGCTCGATCTGTTGACGCATCGCGCGGGCTTCGCTTACCACTTCACCGCGACCGGCCCGCTGGCGCAAGCCTACGCGGCGGCGTTCAACGGCGTCGATGGGCACGGCGACGCGAACGCGTGGCTCGCGCGCATCGCCCAATTGCCGCTGATGTTTCAGCCCGGCTCGCGCTGGCACTACGGCATCGCCACCGATGTGCTCGGCGCGCTGATCGCGAGAGTGAGCGGCATGCCGCTGGGCGAGTTTTTCCGCACGCGCATTTTCGAGCCGCTGGGCATGCGCGACACCGCGTTCTGGGTGCCAAAGCCGCAGCTCCCGCGCCTCGCTACCGCATATGGCGTCGATCCGGAGACGCGGCGGCGCGTGGTCGAAGATCATGCGTCGGCGAGCCGCTGGGCGAATCCGGCGCGCTTTCAGAGCGGCGGTGGCGGGCTCGTCTCCACCGCTCAGGACTATCTGCAGTTCGCGCAGCTGCTTTTGCGGCGTGGACGTGTCGGCGACGTGCGCTTGCTGTCGCATCGCTCGGTCGATCTGATGCGCTCGAATTTTCTGACTCGCGATCAACGCCGCCTTCCGGCATTCGGTCATGTGATGTGGGCGGGCCAAGGGTTCGGCCTCGGCTTGTCAATCGTCGACGATCCGGCGCAGCAACTGCCGCAAGGCTATCGCTCGACCGGCTCTTTCG
The DNA here is from genome assembly GCF_032806925.1 of Paraburkholderia kirstenboschensis. NCBI lineage: Bacteria > Pseudomonadati > Pseudomonadota > Betaproteobacteria > Burkholderiales > Burkholderiaceae > Paraburkholderia > Paraburkholderia kirstenboschensis. The sequence continues at coordinate 1,482,382 of NZ_CP136512.1, forward strand.
GCTGGCCAGGCGCTTTTGGCACAAGCTGGTTCGCCGATCCGGCCGAGGACCTGATCGGCATCATGCTGATCCAGCGCCGTTCGATCGAGCCGTTTCCCATGGCAATCGACTTCGAGCGCCGCGTGTACGATGCGATTGACGATTGAGTGCGCGTGCTTCGGCGATGACCGACCGCACTTTTAGCGCCGGACAATGAAGGGCTCTCTATCCGGCGCATTATTTGTCTGATAGCGTCCGCACTTCGGTTCGCCACAATCAACGGGAGCATTCGCGATGGCCTCATACAAGCAGTTGACCGCTCAGCTCGAAAAGCTTCACAAGGAAGTTGCGGCGGCTCGCGACAAGGAGGTCGCGCAAGCGATCGCCGACATCAAACAGAAGATTACCGAGTACGACCTGACCGCCGAGGAGCTCGGTTTCGCGAACACACGCACCGTGGCGCGCAAAGCCCCATCGGTCGCGAAGTATCGCAACCCGAAAACCGGCGAGACCTGGAGCGGCCGCGGGCGCTCGCCTGCCTGGCTCGCGGGCAAGAATCGCGACCGCTTTCTGATCGAAGTGTAGGGTGGCGTCGCGGTGCGCTTCACAGGCGTCGTGTAGTTCGCATCGCTGAAGTGATGCTGCGTCCGCTCTTTTCTGCACCGCTACCAGGTCCCGAAAACGCTCACCTTTAGATTAAATCTGGAATCTGCAAAGTAGACCGGGACCTGCGGTCTACATACTTCGGCTTTGTTTCGGTGAGCCTGGTTTCTTCGCCGCGCGCACCGGACCCGAGGTGAGTGTCACGAAGGGGTGGCGCCTCACCGACATGTCCAAAACCCGCGCTGGCCCTTGCTGGCGGGCGTTCCCAGGCTGTACGAAGAATCGTTCACGGCTATACGAACGTAGTTCTTCGTTCGCTCGGTAGACGACGATGCGCAACCCACGCGGCGTCGATGGTGCAAGAACCTCTTCACGCGTGCTCACCTTTTGCCGTTCTGCACGGCGCGACATCGCAAGTCCCGAAAACCCTCACCTTTGTGTGCGTCGCGCTTTGCGCGAACTCACCGCTTTCTCTATGCCGTCCGGACAAACCCGGAGTTGAGTTCGCCTCATACCCGGGATCAAAACTCATCGATACATGGTCGCGGATGCCGAACGCCACAATCGGTCATCCACTCAACTCGACGGAAAGACCATGAGCGTAGCGACGGACAAACAACTTTTCATCGGCGAAGGATTCGAAGGACCTGGCGTGAACCTCGCGCATATCAACGTGCTGGTCGGCCCGCGTAACGGTCCGGCGGGCCAGGCGTTTGCCACCGCGTTGGCGACGCCTTCCGCGGGTCACGCACCGTTCGTCGTGATCGCGCGTCCGGGCGTGCCGACCAAGCCTTTGACGCTCTACGTGAACAAGGCGCAGATCGGCAGCGACTTCCATGGCAACGCAACCTGGGGCGCGTCGCAAGCCGGCATTGCGAAGGCGGTGGCGGAGTCGTTGGAGAACGGCACGCTGCCTCCTGAAGCGGAGAACGATTGGGTTGTCGTGTCCGCGAACTGGGTCAATCCCGCGACCGACGATCTCGACGCCGTCTTCGAAAACAACTACCGCGCCTGCAGGAACGGGATCCTCGCGGCGATGAAAGGCCTGCCGCATCGTGACGAAGTGTTCGCCGCCGCGCGCGACGTCTCGAACCCGTTCTACACCCCCAAACAACGCTGATCGCGGCGTGGATTGAAAGCAGCCGTATCCGATCTGCAAGGAGACACGTTTCATGAAATACATTCGCCTCGGCCAATCCGGCCTGAAGGTTTCGCGTCTGTGCCTGGGCACGATGAACATGGGCACGCCCCAATGGAAGCCCTGGATTTTCGATGAAGCGCGCAGCGAGCCGATCGTTCGCCATGCGCTCGAAGCCGGCGTCAATTTCATCGACCTCGCCGATTTCTATTCGACGGGCGTCGGCGAAGAAGTCGTCGGCCGCATTCTGAAGCGCCTCGCGCGCCGCGAGGAGATTGTCGTGACGACCAAAGTCGGCTACGACATGGGCGCATACCAGAACGCGGGTGGTCATTCGCGTAAGCACATCATGGACGGCATCGACGGGTCGCTCACGCGCCTCGGGATGGATTACGTCGACATCTATATGCTGCATTTCTTCGACGTGAATACGCCGGTCGAGGAAACCATGGGCGCGCTGAACGACATTGTGCGTGCGGGCAAGGCGCGCTATATCGGCGTGTCCACCATGTACACGTGGCAGTTCGCGAAGATCATGCAGGTTTGCGAGCGCAACGGCTGGCATAAGCCGATCAACATGCAGTTGCAGCTGAACCTCGCGTATCGCGAGGAAGAGCGCGAGATGATTCCATATTGCCGGGATCAGGGTGTCGGCGTGTCCGTGTTCAGTCCGCTTGCGCGCGGGTTGCTAACAAGCGACGCCAACTCCACGCGCAATCAAACTGACTTTTTCACCGCGCAAATGTATGGCGATGACGTGTCGCGCGAGATTGCGGCGTCGGTGGCGCGCGTGGCCGCTCGGCGCGGCGTGTCCGCGGCGCAGATCGCGCAGTCGTGGGTGCTCAGGCACGAAGGCGTGGCAAGCATGCTGGTCGGCGTAGACACGCCGGCGCAGTTCGACAGCGCTATCGCCGCGCTCGGCACGGCGCTGTCAGACGAAGAGGTCTTCGAGCTCGAACGCAACTACACGCCGTGCGATCTGATCAACGACTACACCGCAGCCAAGCGCATCGCGCGCGAGCCGAGGCTTGCGCAAGGCGGGTTCGTCGAGAAGCTGGAGAAAGCGGCATGAACGAATTTCTCCGGACAGGGCATTACATCGGCGGTGAGTGGTACGAAAGCGCGAGCACTTATCCCGTGCTCAATCCCGCGACAGGCGAAGTCATCGCGCAAGTGGCGAAAGGCGGCGCGGCGGAGGCGACACAAGCCATTGCCGCCGCGGAACGGGCGTTTCCCGCGTGGCGAGCGTTGACGGCTAAAGAGCGCGGCGCGCGCGTCAAGCGTTGGGGCGAGTTGATGCTCGAGCATCGCGATGCGCTTGCCGAGCTCTTGACTCGCGAACAAGGCAAGCCGCTGGCCGAAGCGCGCGGTGAAGTCGGCTATGCGGCGAGTTTCTTCGAATGGTTCGCCGAGGAAGCGAAGCGCGCATATGGCGACGTGATTCCGAGCCCGAATCCGAACGCGAAGATCATCGTGACGCGCGAACCGGTCGGCGTAGTCGCGGCCATCACGCCGTGGAATTTCCCGCTCGCGATGATCACGCGCAAGGCCGGTCCCGCGCTGGCGGCCGGTTGCACGATGGTGCTCAAGCCCTCCGAGGAAACGCCGTTGTCGGCATTTGCACTGGCCGTGCTGGCAGACAAGGCGGGCATTCCGCCCGGGGTGTTCAACGTGATCTCCGGCGATGCCGTCGCGATAGGCGGCGCGCTCACCGAATCCGACGTAGTGCGCAAGCTCTCTTTCACGGGCTCAACGCGCGTGGGCAAGCTGCTCGCAAAGCAGTCGGCGGATACGTTGAAGAAGCTCTCGCTGGAGTTGGGCGGCAACGCGCCGTTCATCGTGTTCGACGACGCGGATCTCGACGCCGCGGTGCAAGGCGCGATGGCATCCAAGTTCCGCAACACGGGACAAACGTGCGTGTGCGTCAATCGCTTCTACGTTCAGGACGGCATTTACGATGCGTTCACGCTGGCGCTCGCGCAGGCGGCGCGCAAGATGCGCGTGGGCAACGCGTTGCAAGGCGACGTCGAACAAGGGCCACTGATCAATCAGGCCGCGCTGACGAAGGTCGAAGCGCATGTGGCCGACGCGTTGCAGAAGGGCGCGAAGGTGTTGACCGGCGCAAAGCCGCACGCGCTTGGCGGCACGTTTTACGAGCCGACGGTTCTTGTCGACGCATCCAGTTCAATGCTGATTGCCCAGGAAGAGACCTTCGGACCGGTAGCCGCGTGTTTTCGTTTCAAGACCGAGGACGAAGCCGTCGCCGCCGCCAACGCAACGCCGTTCGGGCTATCGGCGTACTTCTATACGCGCGATCTGGCGCGAGCATGGCGCGTGGGCGAGGCGCTCGAAAGCGGCATGGTCGGTATCAACGAAGGGATTCTGTCCACCGAAGTCGCGCCGTTTGGCGGCGTCAAACAATCGGGCCTCGGCCGCGAAGGATCGAAGTACGGGCTCGATGAATACACCGAACTCAAATACATGATGATGGGCGGCCTCGGACGCTGATCGTCAGATTTCATACGGGCGGGAACGCATGGCGTTGTCCGTCCGAAAAAGCCAATAAATCAAGGAGACAGCGTGAGTAATCAGGATGTCCAGGCGAGCCCTCTCGGCCTCGCCTCCACTTTCGCGGGTGCGGCACCGTCCGCGAACCGTCCCATTTCCATCGACGACGTGCCGTTGAACGCGTTCCACGTGAAGATTGCCGGCCTCACGTTCGGGGCGCACTTCACCGAAGGTTTCGCGCTCGGCACGATCGGCTACGCGCTGGCCGCGATGAATCGTCAAATGCCGCTCGACGCATTCTGGATGGGCATGATCGGCAGTTCCGCGCTGATGGGCATTTTTTTCGGGAGCCTGGTGTTCGGCTGGCTGTCGGATCGGCTCGGGCGGCAAAAAATCTTTCTGATGAGTTTTGTCATCATCACCGTGGCCGCGTTTGCGCAGTTCTATGTGCACTCGCCTTTCGAACTCTGCTTGCTGCGCGTATTGATCGGCTTCGGCATGGGCGGCGATTTCGCGGTGGGACACGCGATTCTTGCGGAATTCTCGCCGCGTAAGCATCGCGGAACATTGCTCGGGTCGTTCAGCGTCGTATGGACTATCGGTTACGTGGTGGCGAACGTGCTGGGCATGCATTACGCCGACGCCTCGCCCGATGCATGGCGCTGGCTGCTTGCGTCGGCGGGCGTTCCGGCGCTCATCGTGCTGGTGTTGCGCATGGGCACGCCCGAGTCGCCGCGCTGGCTGCTCGGCAAGGGGAGGATTGCGGAGGCCAGGTCAGTCGTGCTCAAGCACTTCGGCGAGAACGTCACGCTCGACGGCGCTCATGACCAGCACGCGCAAACGGCTGGCGGGTTCATGCGTCTCTTCGAGAAAGACCTGATTCGCCGGACTGTCTTCAACTGCGCGTTTTTCGTTTGCCTCGTGATTCCATACTTCGCGGTCTACACATTCTTGCCGACGATCCTGAAGGCAATTCATCTGAACAACGATTCAGGCGCGGATTTGCTGCTGAACGGCTTTCTCGTGCTTGGCGCGCTGATCGGCATCTGGCTCACCATTAAGCTGCCGCGGCGCGTTTTCCTGATCGGCTCGTTCGCGGTGACGTGCGTGTCGCTGATCGCATTGAGCCTGCTGCCGGAATCGGCGACGCTCGCCATGATCGTCGCGTTCGGCATTTTCACGCTGACCATGTCGGCATTCTCAAACCTGGTCGGCGTGTTCCCGCCCGAGTGTTTTCCCACCGAAGTGCGCGCCTGCGGCGTCGGACTGGCCATTGCTTGCAGCCGTCTCGGCTCCGCAGTGGGTACGTTTCTGTTGCCGCTCGGCATCGCCACGCTCGGCTTTCACATCACGATGTTCGTGCTCGCGGCCGTGCTGCTGGTCGGCATGATCGTTTCGATTGCCTGGGCGCCAGAGACCCGGCATTTGACACTGAACGAAGCGAGCGGCGGCTAAAAGACCGAAGCGTGTAACCAGGCGGCGGCGCGGTTCCGGGATCAAAGGCAGTCGCTCCGCCGCTTGCCGAACCGTTCTAACAGTTGCACCGGCCCGCCCGCCTCTCGCGGGCGGCTTTCCCACGTCCGTCGTCCCGGCGTGTATCATTCGTTCCCTGCGCTGTTCTGCGCTGGCGATTATCCGTATTGTCGAACGCTCGTTCCCGACCTGTTTTCCGACGCGGCCCGGTTGCCATAGTGATGCGGGTTCCCGACCCGACTCCCGCAGCTCGACGCCGCCGCGCCACGCGCGGCAGCCCGGAGGCCACAAGCTTCCGAAGACCGCCGAACCCCTATCCGTGACCGCCAGACCTGATGTCAGTCTCCGAACTTAAACGCCGCCGCACCTTTGCGGTCATTTCCCACCCGGACGCGGGCAAAACCACGCTGACCGAAAAGCTGCTGCTGTTTTCGGGCGCGATTCAGATCGCGGGCACCGTGAAGGGTCGCAAGAGCAATCGCTATGCGACTTCCGACTGGATGGAAATCGAAAAGCAGCGCGGCATTTCCGTCGCGAGTTCGGTGATGCAGTTCGAGTACGGCGACGCCGTTATTAATCTGCTGGACACGCCGGGCCACGAAGACTTCTCCGAAGACACGTACCGCGTGCTGACGGCGGTAGATGCGGCCGTGATGGTGATCGACGGCGCGAACGGTGTCGAAGCGCAGACGCTCAAGCTGCTCGAAGTTTGCCGCAGCCGCAAGACGCCTATCGTCACCTTCATCAACAAGCTCGACCGTGAAGTGCGCGAGCCGCTCGAACTGCTCGATGAGATCGAGCAGCATCTCGGCGTCGCGGCGGTGCCGTTCACGTGGCCGATCGGCATGGGCAAGGAATTCCAGGGCGTCTACGACATCCAGCGCGACCAGGTTCGTGTGTTCCGCGCCGGTCAGGACACGGCCGGCGGTGCGGTTGAAACGCTGCAAGCGTTGAGCGATGAAGAAGGCGAGCGCCGTTTCGGCCATAGCTGGACCAAGGCAAAGGAAGAGATCGACCTGATTACCGGCGCGACCCCCGATTTCGACCGCGAGCAGTTTCTTGCCGGTCAGCAGTCGCCGGTGTTGTTCGGCTCGGCAATCAACAACTTCGGCGTGAAGGAAATTCTCGACGCGCTGGTCGACCTGGCGCCGCCGCCGTCGATGCGCATGACGGTGCAGCGTCCGGTCATGCCGGACGAGCCCAAATTCACCGGCGTCGTTTTCAAGGTGCAGGCGAACATGGATCTGGCGCACCGCGACCGCGTGGCGTTCATTCGTGTGTGTTCGGGGCGTTTCGAGCGCGGCATGGCGGTGAAGGTGACGCGTTCGAACAAGACTTTTCGCGCGAATAACGTTGTGACGTTCCTGTCGCAGCGGCGCGAGACGGTGAGTGAGGCGTATCCAGGCGACATCATCGGTATTCCCAATCACGGCACGCTGAGCCTCGGCGATACGTTGACTGAAGGCGAGGCGCTCCAATTCGTCGGGCTACCGTTCTTCGCGCCGGAGATTTTCCAGACCGTCGAAGTGGTCGACCCGATGCGCGCAAAGCAACTCGGCGAGGCGCTCAAGCAGCTTGGCGAGGAAGGCGCGATTCAGGTGTTCCGTCCCGAAGTGGGCGGTTTGATGATTCTGGGCGCGGTCGGCCAACTGCAGTTCGAAGTCGTGTCGCACCGACTGTCGACCGAATACAAGGTCGACGTGCGCATGGCGCCCGCGCGGTACCGCATGTCCCGCTGGGTGACATGCGACGACGCCGCGGAACTGCGCCGCTTCACCGACTCATACGCCGCACGCATCGCGCTCGATGCATCCGACGCGCCCACGTATCTGGCCTCGCATGTGTCGGAGATCGAAGTTGCGCAGAAGGCATGGCCGAAAATCGTGTTCAACGAGTTGCGCGAGCATTCGGGCGCGCCGTTCAAGAAGGCAATGTGACGAGTTGACGCCCTCAGTCCGCTAGCGCATCTGGCTGGCGGCGTCTGCCGGGATCAGAGAAAGCCGCGTGTCATGCACGCGGCTTTTTTATTTGAGGCTCGCGCTCGGCTCGCCATCAGGCGGAATGGCCGCTAGCCCATTTTTAGCACTTGCTCTCGCAGCCACCCCGCGAACGCCTGCACATATTCGAGGGCGGCGTGCTGCGGCGCGACGTCGAGCCAGTAGCCGAACGGGCCGGCCACTTCGACATCGGAGAACTGCGCGAGGCTGCCGTCCGCCAGTTCCTCGACGATCATATTTCTGTCGACGATAGCCAGGCCCGCGCCTTTGCGCGCGGCGCGGATCGCCTGTTCGAGCGTCGAGAATTCAATGCCGTTATCCGCGTAACGCGCGGGCAGCCCCGCCGTGGCGAGCCAGTTCGGCCACAGGTCCAGCCTCGCGTCGTTGTGCAGCACGTGCAGCGCGGGCATGTGTTCAAGCAGCCTGTCGAGCGGCTCGCCGAGCAGCATCGGCGCGCCCACCAGCGCATGGCGCTCGGTCATCAGCAATTCGGAGTGTGCGTCGGGCAATGCGTGACGGCCGAAGCGGATCGTGCAGTGGCAGTCCGCGGTCGGCTCTGTGCGAATCGACAATTCGACGTCGGGCATCTCGTCAGCAAGGGAGCCTAGCCGCGGCGAGAACCATTGCGTCGCGAAAGTAGGCGGTACGGCCACCACGAGACGCCGCCGGCCCTTTGCCGCGGTGATTTGCCGGAAACCGCGCTCGATGGTGTCGAACGCGTCCGACAGGCAAGGCAGGAATTGCAGCCCCACGGGCGTCAGGCGAATGCCTTTGTGATCGCGCTCGAACAGCTTCGCGCCGAGCGATTCCTCGAGCAGCTTGATTTGCCGGCTGACGGCGCCTTGCGTCACGCATAGTGCGCTCGCCGCGCGGTTAAAGCTCATGTGGCGCGCTGTTTCCTCGAAAAAGCGCAACGCGATGAGCGATGGCAAGCGTCGCATACCTCACCTTCTGTCTCTTGGATCGTGCGGGGCAGTGCGGCCGATATGAAGGCGCGCGAATCGCCTGCAATTGTCGCACTGAAGCGCTGTATTTTGCCTGCGCGCGCTAAAAAAATCCCGATGCGCGGTGGCGCCGATCAACGTTCGGTTGACATGGCTCCGGCTCATGCGCGAGAAGCGCCGCGCAATGGCCGCGCTTCGCCTATGCTGAGGAACACGCGCGCGTCGACGCCCGAGCGGCGCGCCATTTTCATCTGCGGAGCGCCTGTGACCGTTCGCAATCTCGACGCGTTATTCCGACCAAAATCTGTCGCCGTGATCGGCGCCTCGGAACGGCCGGGCAGCACCGGCGCGATGGTGTGGTCGCGCTTGCTGGAAGGCGGCTTCGAGGGCCCGCTGTGGCCAGTCAATCCGAAATACGAAACGCTGAGCGGGTATCCGGTAATCGGCGATGTCGGCGACTTGCCGCAAGCGCCCACCGTGGCACTGATCTGCACGCCGGCGGCGAGCTGGCCTTCGATCATTCATAAGCTCGGCGGTTTAGGGACGCGCGCGGCGATCATTGTCGGCGAGACCCGTTGCGACGACGACAGGCTCGCGCTGCGGCAAGCGCTCGCGGCGGCGCGGCCGCATCTGTTGCGGATCGTCGGACCGGGCAGTCTCGGCGTAGTGACGCCGGCGCTGCGCGCGCATTTCGGCGCGCCCTCATGCTCTGTGAAGGCGGGTGGCGTGGCGTGGGTCTCGCAGTCGAACGCGCTGACCAATGCGGTGCTCGGCTGGGCGCATGCGCGCGGCCTCGGTTTTTCGCACGCGGTCGCGCTCGGCGGCGAGGCGGATGTGGATGCGGGCGACGTACTCGACTATCTGGCGAGCGACCCGGGCACGCGCGCGATTCTGCTCGAACTCGACAGCGTGCGGGCGGCGCGCAAGTTCATGTCGGCGGCTCGCGCGGCGGCGCGCAACAAGCCGGTGCTCGCTCTGCGCTCGGGCCGCGACGATCCCGCGGACGCGCTTTACACCGCCGCATTTCGCCGCGCCGGCATGGTACGCGTCGACGCGCTCGACGACCTGCTCGACGAAATCGAAACCCTCGGCGTGGGCCGCGTGGCGGCGGGCGCGACCGCGACGCTGATCACCAGCGACCGCGGCCTCGCGACGCTTGCGTGCGACGCGTTCGCCGCCGCTGGCGATACGCTCGCGCCGTGGCCGGAGCAAGCGTCGCAGGCGCTACAGCAGGCGCTGCCGCACGCAGTGGGCGGCAACCCGCTGCAACTCGGCGACGACGCACGTCCTGAGCACTTCGGCACGGCGCTCAAGCTGCTCGCCGAGCATCGCGGCACCGGCACGGCGTTCGTCGTGCATGCCTCGACGCATGGCGCGCCGGTCGGCGAGGTGGCGCAGGCGCTGATCGCGAATCAGCGGTTCGCGTATCGCGGTCTGCTCGCATGCTTCTTTGGCGGACTCGACGCCGCTACGCGCGACGCGTTGCATGCGCAAGGAATTCCGGTTCACACGACGCCGCAGCGGCTCGCCCGCGCGTTCGCGCGCCTTGTCGATTACCGGATGGGACGCGAATTGCTGATGCAGACGCCAGAGGGCTTGCCAGCCGAAGTCCCCGACGCGATCGACGCCGCGCAGGCACAAGCTCGCGCCGCGCTCGCCGCGGGCGAGCGCGAATTAACCGGTGAAGCTGCAGCGGACTTGCTGAGACGTTTCGGGCTCGTAATAGAAACAGCGCGGACAGCGGATACAGCGGGGGTGGACGAGCGTTCCGACGCGGCGCCAGCTTCGCGCGAATCCGACTGCACAGAAACCGACGCGGTGTCTGCGCCCAAGCCGGTAGTCGAGATCGTCGTGGAGCTTCATGACGACGACAACTTCGGTCCGGTCTTCAGTTTCACGGCGCCTTCCGCCGATGGCGTTTCCGAGCCGCTGCGCCTCTACGGATTGCCGCCGCTCAATCCGACGCTCGCCCGCGACATCGTCACGCGTTCGCCGTATGCGCGGCTGATCGCGCCGGAGCCTGCGTTGGCCGCATTGACGGCGCTCTCGCAAGCCGTCTGCGACGTCAGGGAAATCGTTGGTCTCACGCTTACGCTGCGCGTGTATCGCGATCATGTGACGGTTGTCGCACCTACGCTGAGCATCGCGCCGACGCGCAGCCGCCTTGCGATCATGCCGTATCCGCGCCGCTTCGAGGAGACGCTCGACTGGCAAGGTGCGCGTATAACAGTGCGGCCGATCCGCCCTGAAGACGAGGCCGCGCATCACGACCTCGTCGAAGCGATGACGCCCGAGGATTTGCGGCTGCGGTTTTTCGGTGCCGTAGGCAGCTTCGATCATTCTCAGCTCGCGCGCATGACGCAGATCGACTACGACCGTGAAATGGCGCTGATTGCGACGGTGCAAAGCGACGAGGGTCTCTCGCGCACGCTCGGCGTGGTGCGCGCGGTGGCGGACCCGGATAACGAAACTGCGGAATTCGCGGTTGCCATTCGTTCGGATCAGAAAGGGCGACGGCTTGGCCGGTTGCTGACAGACCGCATCATCCGGTATGCGCGTGCACGCGGCACGCATTGGCTCGTCGGCGAGGCGCTGCGTGAGAACACTGCAATGATCGCGCTCGCCAGATCGAGCGGCTTCACGATCACGCCGACGGAAGATCCGAGTGTGGTGGGTTTCCGGATGGCGTTGGACACAGACGCGGATCAGGAGAAGAGCGCCGCGACTGTGCGCAGCGCGCGTTGATTCGAAGATGCGACCGCCTCCGCAACAGGAGGCGATCTTTCATGACGTTCGCAGGTCAGGCCACGGCCTCACATCGTCGCGGCAATCGGATTCGGGACAACGATCAGGCAGGCAGTCTGGCAGTCGCCTCATCGACCTGCGCTCGCGTCACAGCCAACTCTTCCAGCCACGCATCCGCGTACACCACACCGGTCTCGCGTTCGAGCCGCGCGATCGTCGCCGCGCAACGGCTCGAATCCTTCGGCGTCGCGATAAACGACTTCACCGACTGCCCCGCCTTGAATGCATCGAACAGCGGCACGCGGATATCGTCCGGCAACTGACGCGTCGTCCATTGATACGGCTTGCCGTTGAACGTGAACGACGGCGGCAGCACGCGTTCTTTCTTGGCTGCGGGAATCAGGCCATACGTGCGCGCAGCTTCACCAATCTGCTCCGGCGAAAACAGTTCGTCGGGGCTAATGTCGAATTGCTGGATGAAAGTCTCGATGCTCTTCATCGCTGCCGCGCGGTCGTCGCGCCGCTTCTGCGCATGAGCGACGATGTCGCGGAGTTCGTCGGCTTCTTCAGGCGTGATCGTGAAGCTCGATTGCTTCTGCTGGAGCTCGGAAAAACGCTGGAATTCGGAATCGGTCAGAAGTTTCGCCATTGCTTATCGATGGGCGCGCATGAACGGATTCATGCGGCGACATTTTTGAGAGGGTCGCCATTCTAAACCATGTGCGCGAGCGGCCCGCATCAAGTCAGGAAGCCGCGCGAATATGGATCAGGTGGCCACGCGTCAAACAACCTTCTCGCTGAACATCGACAGCGCCTGAACCGTCTCGCGCAACAGCGTGGTTGCGGCTGCGAGCGTGGGCGCGACGTATTCGTCGATACGCTTCAGATACGGGCACGTGAGCGCCGCGATCGCCTGGCCGGATGGGCCCAGAATCGGGAACGTCACGTCCGTCACGCCGAATGTCTGCTGGCTGTCCTTCTGCGAGAAACCCGCCGCGCGAATGCGTTCGCATGCGGCTTCGAGTGCGTCGCGGTCTATCGTCACTTCGCCCTTGACCTTGGTGTGCTCGGCGAGCATCTGCGCGCGCTGTTCGACAGTCTGGAACGCGAGCATCACGCGGCCCGAGCCGGTGTCGATCAAGCCGACTCGCGATCCGAGCCGTACCGACATGCCCCAGGTTCCCGGTCCGTCCACTTGCGCGATGACAAGCAGATTGCCGCGGTCGTACACGGCAAGGTGACACGACTGTTCGGCGGCATCCGCGAAACGTTGCATGAGCGGCAACGCCTCAGAGATGAGCCGGCTCATCGGCGGATGACGATGGGCGAGCGCATACAGCTTGAGGCTCAGCGAGTAACGATCGCCGCCCGTGGAGCGCACCACGTATTGCCGGGCGACCAGACGTTCGAGCATGCGGTACATCTCGCTCGCGTTGCGCCCTAGCAGCTTCGTGATCTCGGCGCGCGTGAGGCCTTCCTTCTGCTCGGCAAGCAACTCCAGGATGTCCAGACCTTTGTCGAGCGCAGGAGCGCGATAACGGTCGGCATCGTCTTTGTCTTCTGCGTCCATCGTGAGGGAATTCCGTGGGCTGTTCTGGTACCTGGCGCTTGAGTGTAAGTGCGGCGGCCTGTTCCGTGCGAGCGGATGCGTCCAGGGAAAACACGGACCATTGGTGCAGTGCACTTTCCTTGACTTCGAAAAGTCCGCATATGAATAATACGTTCATTGGTGAATTATTACGCGGGAATGTCCCGAACATCGCTTGCCACGGTCTAACTGAGAACTCATTTGACGAGCCGCCCAATGCAAACCGATTCGCGTCTCATCCTGCTGAGTCCCGAGGACAACTGTCTGATCGCGGCGGCGCGTCTCGACGCCGGCACGCAAGTGGAGATTGAAGGGGAGAGCGTGACTCTCTCGCAAACCATCGAACTCGGGCACAAGGTAGCGCGCCGCGATCTCGCGAAGGACGACAAGGTGCTGCGCTACGGCGCAGTGATCGGCCACGTGACGGAAGCGGTGCAGCGCGGCGCGCATCTGCATACGCACAACCTCGAAAGCGATTACCTGCCGACCTATACGCACGACGCCGGCCATCAATTCGTACATCACTGATCTCGCACAACGACGCGGCCTCGCGCTGCGCTGGAACGACCATGACTGACACTTCCGTAGCAACCGCCTCCGCGCAGCAGCCGATGCTGCAAGGCTATCCGCGCGGCGACGGCCGCAAAGGCATCCGCAATGTGGTCGCGGTCGCGTATCTGGTCGAGTGCGCGCATCACGTGGCGCGCGAGATCGTCACACAGTTTCGCGAGCCGCTCGACGCGTTCGACGACACGCTCGCCGACTCTTCCGCCGAGCGCGAGCCGCCGGTTCATCTGATCGGCTTTCCGGGCTGCTATCCGAATGAATACGCGGAGAAAATGCTCGAGCGGCTCACTACACATCCGAACGTCGGCGCAGTGCTGTTCGTCTCGCTGGGATGCGAGAGCATGAACAAGCACTATCTCGTCGACGTGGTGCGCGCGAGCGGCCGGCCCGTCGAAGTGTTGACGATTCAGGAAAAGGGCGGCACGCGCAGCACGATTCAATATGGCGTCGACTGGATTCGCGGCGCGCGCAAGCAACTCGCCGAGCAAAAGAAAGTGCCGATGGCGCTCAGCGAACTGGTGATCGGCACGATCTGCGGCGGCTCGGACGGCACGAGCGGCATCACCGCGAATCCGGCGGTGGGCCGCGCGTTCGATCATCTGATCGACGCGGGCGCGACCTGCATCTTCGAGGAAACGGGCGAGCTGGTGGGCTGCGAGTTTCATATGAAGACCCGCGCGGCGCGACCGGAACTCGGCGATGCGATTGTCGCGTGCGTCGCGAAAGCGGCGCGCTATTACTCGATTCTCGGCCACGGCAGTTTTGCGGTCGGCAACGCGGACGGCGGCCTCACCACGCAGGAAGAAAAATCGCTAGGCGCGTATGCGAAAAGCGGCGCGTCGCCGATTGCGGGCATCGTCAAGCCGGGCGATATTCCGCCGACCGGTGGCCTTTATCTGCTCGATGTGGTGCCGGACGGCGAGCCGCGTTTCGGCTTTCCGAACATTAGCGACAACGCGGAAATCGGCGAACTGATTGCGTGCGGCGCGCATGTGATTCTGTTCACGACCGGACGCGGTTCGGTGGTCGGCTCGGGGATTTCGCCGGTCATCAAGATATGCGCGAATCCTGCCACGTATCGCAACCTGGCTGGCGACATGGACGTGGACGCAGGCCGCATCCTGGAAGGCCGCGGCACGGTCGACGAAGTGGGACGCGAAGTGTTCGAGCAGACGGTGGCGGTGTCGCAAGGCGCGCCTTCCAAGTCGGAAATGCTGGGTCATCAGGAATTCATCCTTACGTACAAGACATTCGAGCCGGTCGGGCCAGCGTGCTTGCCGTCGGGAACGGCCGCGCCTCGGCGTGTGGTTGCTGTGGCGCCGCACTGAGCGTTCCCTTGCCGTGTGATAAAAGGACATGCAACAGCAAACACTTGCATGCGACCGGAGCAAGAAGGAGACATGCTCAATGACTGCAACGAACGGTTCAAAAATCCAGCAGCGCCGCCGCGTTGGCCGCAGCGCGTTGCAAGTAACCGGATTGAGTCTCGGCACCGCGCCGCTCGGCGGCCTCTACCGCGATCTGTCCGACGAAGAGGCACACGCCACTGTCGCGGCCGCCTGGAACGCCGGTGTGCGCTATTTCGACACCGCGCCGCATTACGGCCACACGAAAGCGGAGCATCGTCTTGGCGACGCTTTGCGCGGCTATCCACGCAGCGAATATGTGTTGTCAACGAAAGTGGGCCGCCGTTTCGTAGCGCGCACCACACCCTACGACGGCAGCGAAGGCTGGCAGGAGCCGCTGCCCTTCGAAGCGATCTACGACTACACGCACGACGGTATTCTGCGTTCGTTCGAAGATAGCCAGCAGCGCCTCGGCATCGTCGAGATAGACATTCTGCTGGTCCACGACATTGGGCGGGTCACGCACGGTGAGAACAATCCTCACTACTGGCGGCAACTGACCGAAGGCGGCGGCTTTCGCGCGCTCGACGAACTGCGCTCGGCCGGCGCGGTCAAGGCCGTGGGACTCGGCGTCAATGAAGGCGCCGTCATACTCGACGCGATGGCCGAGTTCGATATCGATTGCGCGTTGCTCGCGGGCCGTTATACGCTTCTCGAACAGGCGACTCTCGATGACCTCTTGCCAGCGTGCGAACAGCGCGGCGTCAGCATCCTGTTAGGCGGTGCGTTCAACTCGGGCATTTTGGCGCGCGGCGTCGAAGGTGATCTGAAATTCAATTACGGCGAGGCGCCGCGCGAAGTCATTGAGCGGGTCGCGCGACTGGAGACAGTGTGCCGCAACCACGGCGTGCCGCTCGCCGCCGCAGCCTTGCAGTTTCCGTATGCGCATCCGGCGGTCGCCACCGTGCTGACCGGCGCGCGCAGTCCCGACGAATTGCGTGAGAACGCTGCGTCGTTCGAGTTGCCGATCCCGGCGGCCTTGTGGTCCGCCTTGCGCGATGAAGGCTTGCTCGACCGCCGTGCGCCCGCGCCAGAGAACTGAACGTGAAGATGCATATCGACGCTCATCAGCACTATTGGGACCCCGCTCGCGGTGATTATGAATGGCTTACGCCGGAGCTCGAAATTCTGTACCGTCCTTTCGGCCCGGCGGATCTGAAACCGTTGCGGGACAGAGCGGGCATCGAGAGAACGGTTGTGGTGCAGGCGGCGCCGACCATCGACGAAACGCGCTATCTGCTGGACATTGCGCGCGAGGAGCCGTCCATTGCCGGCGTGGTCGGTTGGGTGCCGCTCCTGTTGCCTACCGCTCCGGCGTTGATCGAAGCGCTCGCGCAGGAGCCCAAGTTCAAGGGCGTGCGGCCCATGCTGCAAGACCTGCCCGACGATACATGGATTGCGAATCCCGATCTCGCGCCTGCAATCGAAGCGCTGATCGCGCATGACCTCGCCTTCGACGCGCTGATCTACGCGCGGCATGTCGACCATGTGGAAACTTTCGCGCGGCGTTTTCCGTCGCTGCGCATCGTGGTCGATCACGGCGCGAAACCGCCCATCCGCTACGGTCAAGCCGGCTGGCAAACATGGGCCGATGCGATCGCGCGGCTCGCGAAGCTGCCGGGCGTGCACTGCAAGCTGTCGGGGCTCGCGACCGAAGCATCGCCGGGCTGGACCGAAGAGACACTACGCCCATACGTCGAGCACCTGCTCGCTACGTTCGGCCCCGCGCGGCTGATGTGGGGCAGCGACTGGCCCGTGCTCGAACTGAACGGCGATTATCTGCTGTGGCATTCGGTGGCCAACACGCTGCTTGCGTCGCTTGACGACGGCGAGCGCGAAGCGGTTTTCGGCGGCAACGCCGCCGCGTTTTATCGACTGTGACGTGACCAACACATTTAGCCCATTCAACTGGAGTCGTAGATGACACAAAGACTGGCCGGCAAGACAGCATTGATCACCGCGGCGGGACAGGGCATCGGCCTCGCGACCGCCGAAATGTTCGCGCGCGAAGGCGCGCGCGTGATCGCCACCGACATCCGCATTGACGGGCTCGCGGGCAAGCCCGTCGAAGCGCGCAAGCTAGACGTGCTCGATGGCGAGGCCATCAAGGCGTTGGCCGCAGAAGTCGGCCCGATCGACGTGCTGTTCAATTGCGCAGGCTTCGTGCACGCGGGCTCGATCCTGGAATGCAGCGAGGAAGACTGGGACTTTGCGTTCGACCTCAACGCGAAGGCAATGTACCGGATGATCCGCGCATTTCTGCCCGCCATGCTCGAGCGCGGCGGCGGCTCGATCATCAATATGTCGTCGGCGGCGTCGAGCGTGAAGGGCGTGCCGAATCGCTTTGCGTACAGCGCGTCGAAGGCGGCGGTGATCGGGCTGACCAAGTCGGTTGCCGCGGATTTCGTCACGCGTGGTGTACGCTGTAACGCGATCTGCCCGGGCACCGTGTCGTCGCCGTCGCTCGAACAGCGGATCGCGGCGCAGGCCGCGGCGCAAGGCGCTACGCTCGAAGCCGTGCAGGCGGCGTTCGTCGCTCGCCAGCCCATGGGCCGCATCGGCAAGGCCGAAGAGATTGCTGCGCTGGCGCTCTATCTCGCGTCGGACGAATCGGCGTTCACCACGGGCCACGCACATGTGATCGACGGCGGCTGGTCGAACTGACACTAAACATAGGGCGTCATAAGCCGGCGCACTGACGTATCAACCGAACACCACTGAACCGAGAGGAAAGTGCAACGATGAAACTGCTTCGTTATGGGCCGAAAGGCCAGGAAAAGCCGGGCTTGCTCGACGCGCAAGGCAAGATTCGCGATCTGTCCGGCGTAGTTGCCGACATTGACGGTGCGGCGCTGACCGACGAGGGCCTCGCCCGGCTGCGTGCGCTGGACCCGGCTTCGCTGCCGGTTGTTGACGGCAATCCGCGCATGGGCCCGTGCGTCGGCAAGATCGGCAAGTTCATCTGCATCGGCTTGAACTACGCGGATCACGCGGCCGAGTCGAATCTGCCTGTGCCCGCTGAGCCGGTCATCTTCAACAAGTGGACGAGCGCGATCTCCGGTCCGAACGACGACGTTGAAATTCCGCGCGGCTCGAAGAAGACCGATTGGGAAGTGGAGCTCGGCGTGGTGATCGGCAAACCGGCCAAGTATGTCGACGAAGCGAACGCGCTCGATTACGTCGCTGGTTATTGCGTGATCAACGACGTGTCGGAGCGCGAATGGCAGATCGAACGCGGCGGCACGTGGGACAAGGGCAAGGGCTTCGACACGTTCGGCCCGATCGGTCCGTGGGTGGTCACGCGCGACGAAGTCGCCGATCCGCAGAACCTCAGCCTGTGGCTTGAAGTGGACGGTCACCGCTATCAGAACGGCAGCACGAAGACCATGGTGTTCGGTGTTGCCAAGCTCGTCTCGTATGTGTCGCAGTGCATGAGCCTGCAACCGGGCGATGTCATTTCCACCGGCACGCCACCGGGCGTCGGTATGGGCGTTAAGCCGAATCCGGTGTACCTGAAGCCCGGCCAGACGATCCGCCTCGGCATCGAAGGTCTCGGCGAACAAACGCAGAAGACGTACGCGGCGGAGTAAGCCATTGGGAGCCGGCGGCGGGCGCTTGAAGGTTTAGCGTCAATTCGCCGGTTCGTGGTCGCCGTTCTCCCCGATCCGGTTGACGGTGCCTTGCGCAACCGCGACGATTCTCTCGCGGTTGCCGTCCATTACAAAGATGTTGCATTGGCAGGTCGCCTGATGGCGGCCCGCATACACCACCTTCGCTCGCGCGATCAGCGTGCCGTTCACCGCGGGGCGCAAGTAATTGATCTTGTATTCCCCCGTCACGACCTTCGGCCCGAGCGACAGTGCGCCGGCAAAGGTCAGCGCGTTGTCGGCGAGGTAGCTGATTACGCCGCCGTGCACGAAGCCGTGCTGCTGCCGCAAGTCGTCGCGGATCGGCAGGCTCAGCGTCAGTTCGTCGGTGCCCGTGTACATCAGCTCTGCGCCTAACAGCATGCTGAACGGCTGGGCGTGCAATGCGCCGCGCGCCCGGTCGAGTAGGTCGGTCATTGTGATTCCTTCGAGGAAGGCCCGCAGTGGCAGTGCGCAATGGCGTACGTTCGTCAGTCCCTACCCACTCTAGGAAGCGCCAACGCGCGCCGTCAAGGTGAATCGGAAATATCTGCCCGGCATTGATGCGTGCAATGGTGGGAATCTAGACGTTGGCCGTAGTTAATGCGACGTAAGACGATCTTTGGCGACTTTGACCTTAAGCAAAGAATGGTGCTGCCGTTAACCCTGAGGTAGCTCCCCGTAATTCTCTGCCTTCAGGTGTTCACGATGTTCAGCAAGATCAAGGTCGCATCCGGCCTGTTGTGTGTCCTGGCCGCATTCTGCGTTTTCCAGCTTGTCACGGTCGGTCTCGGTTTCTGGTCATTGACACGAACCCATGACGACGTCGGCGACCTTTCAAACATCGCGCTCAAGCAGGTGGATGCCGTCAACGAAACCACGCAGCATCTGATGGACGCCCGCATCAACCTGTCGCGTGCCGGTACGCGCATGGTGCGCGGCGGCGCCGAGCCGACCGAAATTGTTCAGCATGCGCGCGAGCAGCTGACGGCCGCCGAGCAATCGTTCAACGCGTTCATGAGCGCCCCAAAGACCAGCGACGAAAACGGCGCGCGTGCCGCAGCCCTCGCCGAGCGCTACAAGAAGCTGCACGGCGCGCTCACGGAACTGGCGCAGTTCCTGGACGCAAACAACATCCAGGCGTTTCTCGACCAGCCGACGCAATCGTTTCAGGACGGCTATCTGACCGAGTTGCATAACTTCACGCAGTTCGGCAATGCGGCGAGCCGCGCGTCGCTCGATTCCATCGACGCCCGCATGGCCACGTTTCGGGTCGTCAGCATTGTGATTCTGCTGGCGCTGGTTGGAGGCACGTTCGCGGTGCATATGGCGTTGCGCCGTGGCGTGGTCGCACCGCTCGAGGAAGCGGGCCGTCACTTCGACCGAATCGCACAAGGGCGTCTCGATCAGCCGATCACCGCGCGCGGCACCAACGAAATCGGCCGGCTGTTCTCAGGCCTTGCCAAGATGCAGGCGAGCGTCGCGCGCACTGTGCAGACAGTGCGCGAGTCCGCCGACTCGATTCACCTCGGCGCCGATGAAATCGCGACCGGCAACGCGGATCTTTCCGCGCGCACTGAAAACCAGGCGGCATCGCTCGAAGAAACTGCGTCGAGCATGGAAGAACTGACAGCCACCGTGCGTCAGAACGCCGATCATGCGCGCGAAGCAAATGCGCTCGCCGAGACGGCCTTGGAGGCGACCTCGCGCGGCAGCGAAGTGGTCGACAAGGTGGTGGACAAGATGCGCGGCATTGCGCAAAGCTCGGACAAGATCGCCGAGATTATTTCGGTGATCGACGGCATTGCGTTCCAGACCAATATTCTCGCGCTGAACGCGGCCGTCGAGGCGGCGCGGGCGGGCGAGCAGGGCCGCGGCTTTGCAGTCGTGGCAGGCGAAGTTCGCGGACTGGCCCAGCGCAGCGCGCAGTCGGCCAAGGAAATCAAGACGCTGATCAGCGAATCGGTTGCCGAGATTCAGGGCGGCTCGGCGCTCGTCGAGCATGCCGGCGAAGCGATGAGCAACGTGTCCGCCTCGATTTCGCGCGTGACGCAGATGATGGCGGAAATCAGCGCGTCATCGCTCGAGCAAAGCACGGGCATCGAGCAGGTGAACCAGGCGGTCGTGCAGATGGACGCGATGACGCAGCAGAACGCGGCGCTCGTCGAGCAGGCAGCGGCAGCGGCGGCTTCGCTGCATCAACAGACTCAGCAATTGAAGCAGGCGGTTTCCGTGTTCGAAATTTCGGCGGCTGTGTTGCGCACACAACAGATCGACGAAACGCCGGCGGAATTCGGGCAATTTGCGTTGTCGGGAATGCGCGCGATTTGAACGGTTCGCGCTCAAAAATCGGGCAGCCGGAAAAGAAAAATGGCCCGCTTCCGCGGGCCATTTTTGTATTAGGCGCAAGCGCCTACGCGTGCCTCAACGTACCGTTGGTACTTAGGCCGGCGTGATGTTCGCAGCTTGCTTGCCCTTCGGGCCCTGCTTCACTTCGAACGACACTTTCTGGTTTTCCTGCAGGGACTTAAAGCCGCTGCCTTGAACTTCCGAAAAGTGTGCAAACAGGTCTTCGCCGCCGTCGTCCGGCGTGATGAAACCAAAGCCCTTTGCATCGTTAAACCACTTCACAGTACCTGTTGCCATTTTTGATCCAGTAAATGTTGTGTATTGCATTCGCGACCGCTATTTCTCAAATCGAGATCGAGCGCGAAGTACGAGTTGTATCACGTCTTTATGGCGGACGCCAACCAACCAGTATTCGGGTATTCCCCGGCTTCGGCCTTTTCGAGGCGTCGAGGGCACGAAAAAGGACGTGCCTCCGGGTAGGGTAAACTGCTTGTATTACTCTTCCGGGAAAAACATTGACACATTATTTGCAAGAAGAACTTACGTCGTTCTGGAGCCGTTTGACCCCTTATCTCGCGGTATTGGAGTCTAAAACACCTCAGGAAGGCGCACCGGACCCCGTCGGCCGAATCACCGTCGATGCCGACGACCGCCAGGCTTTTGCCCTCCACACCACCGACCGCAAGCCGGAAGGCGACACCTCGGAGACGCCTACTGGCCAAAGCGCAACGTATATGCGATCGAGATCCGCCGGCAGCGATTGGGGCCCTTGGCAGCGGGAAGAGTATTGAACGACCGGGCGGCCTGAGCGAGTCGCCCCGCGGCGAATGTTTGGCGGATCCTGCCAGAGCGCAAGACGGCCGCAAAAGACCGTTCGCCTCGCCCTTGCGTCGGCCTGCCGTGTCAGGCCGGCAACGCGTCAAATGCGGTTGCAAGGTGATAAGGCGTGGTCGACGGCATGTCGGCGCGCGCTATTTCACCCGTTGAAGTTTTGCATTCGTACCAGCCTTGCGGTCGCAAGAAACGTTGCTGGAACAGTTCGATTTGCCGCGGCAGACCCGCCCGCACGACGGCTTCGTCGTGGCTCGCGAGTGCCCGCAGATATTCCGTTTGCGCCCAGATGCGCTGAGTCGGGTCTTTGATCCGCCCGTCTTCGTCGAGTGACGCGCAGACGCCGCCCGTTTCTCGGTCCACGCCGTTACGTTGCGCGAAGTCGAATGCGCGCGTCAGTGTTTCCATAAGCTCTGAGCGCTCAAATAGCGCGCCCGCCCGCTTGGCCAGCCAGAACCATTCGAACTGATGGCCCGGCTCGAGGCGATTGTCGTCGGTGCCGATCGGCAATTCGGCGATGCAGCCCGACGGCGCATGCACGAAGTGACGAGCGACCGCGCCGGCCAGGCGCCCCAGTGCGGCGTCGAAAGCGTTGTCGTGCGTGGCTTCGCGGGCCGCGAGCCAGGCCTCCGTTAGATGCATCAACGGGTTCTGAACCGGTGTGCCGGTCACCGTGGTGAAGTCGGCGGTGAGCGCAGCATTGAAGAGGTTGTCTTCGGCGGCAAAGTGCGACTGAATCAGCGCGGACGTGCGATGCACGATTTCCAGCGCGTCGCGATTGCTGGAGCGGCGGCCATATTCCGCACAGGCGAAGACGACGAACGCATGTGTGTACAGGTCTTTCGCGGTGTCGAGCGGAGCGCCTTGCTCATCGACGCTGTAGAACCAGCCGCCGTGTTTCGTGTCCTGAAAAGTGTGCGTGAGGGAATCGAACAGAACTTGCGCATGAGCTGCGTCGCCGGCTTCGGAGAACACGAAGAGTTGGCGCGCGCAGGCCATTGCCCGATAGCGTTGCGCGGGCTCTGGGCGGTGATGTTCCGCGCTGAGCGCTTCGTACGGCAGTTTGAGCGCTCCGTTGAAACCGGGCCCGCGCCACATGGGCAGGATCACGCTGTTGAAGTGCTCGCGCAGTCCCGCGGCGAGCGCGATGGTCGGGGCGGCGTCAGGGTTCTTGCTGGACATAGTCATGTTCAAACGCGGTGTTCCAAAGCGCCCGTGGAAGCGAGCGTGAGTCAGGCGGTAGTGCAACTGCCGGCCCGGCACCGACACGCATGCCGTGGTGGCAGACGTGGGTGCAGCGGCGGCCTGCGGCTTAGCATAATGGAAACGGATCGCAGCCGGCGCCCAAAGTCGACAAGGAAAACGCTCAAATAATTTCAAGAAGGTTGCCGCAATCGGGCTCGCGGTCGGCGGCGGGCTCTACACGGCTTCGATCGCGGCGACCATCATCATTCTGATTATCCTCGCGGGCATCAAGCCGCTCGAGCGGCGGTTCATCACCGTCAAGCAGCGCCGCAGGTGACCATGCTCGTCGAGCGCGGCACCATGACGTTTCACTCGCCGCACGACGAGCTCGGCGCAGCCAGCCCGCGTGTCAAACAATTCGTCATGAGCAAAGCGACGAAACACCCGAATGCGACGAGGTCATGATTACGCTGAATCGCGTGTCGAATGTCGAGTATGAGCCGATCTGCACGCGCTTGCGCCAACTGCGCGGCGTCAGGGAGTTCAGGCAGGACGACGCATCGGCTTGAAACCGGAAAATCGTCGGCGAATGGCTTTGGTGGCGGTGGACGCCATGCGACAATGCGGTCTCGAAAAATTCCAATGGCATTGACGAGCGGTGCCGGCGCCCGCTCCCCGGCGACGACCGCTCCTTTCTCTATGGCAGATTCCGCAGTATCCACGCAATCCCGGCCTCGGCGCGACGCTTCCACGAAGAAGCGGCGTGAGGCCACCGTCTCGACCGAAACCGAAAAAAAGCTGGCGCGCGCCGCGCGCTCGGCACAACGCCTCGCGCAACTGAGCGACGTCTCGCGCGACGACAGCACGCTCGACCTCTTCCCCGACGATCCCACGCGTGCCACGCTGGAAGCGATGAACATCGACATCCGCCAGGGCACGCTGCACGGCTTCGAACTGCCCGATGTGGTGCTCGCCGCCGTGGGCGCTCTCGATACGCCGACCGACAGCATGTCAGCGGACGCAAAAGCGGCGCGCCGTGCGCCTCGAGCAGCCAGGGCCGATGAGCCGGCCGGGATAGACGCGCAATTGAGCGGGCTGGAAATCGAGCCTTCGACGGTGGCCGCGCCAGACGCTGCGCATCCGGTGTCGGCTGCGGATCGGGCTGACCAGAATGAGGCAGTAATGTCGGCGCGCGAGGCGGCTTCCCCGCTGTCTCCCGCCATGGCCGCCGCGACGGTGGCGCGCAGTGTCACCGCGCTGCGTCAGGCAGCCGAGCGGGGTGTTGAGATGGTGGATTCCGCGGCGGGCACTCAGTCGGGGGCAGGCGGCGAATCTTTGCAGCGTTCGGCTCCGGGCAGGCAGATGGGTGCGGCGGTTGCAGGTCCGGCGGACTTGGCTGAAGAGTCCGCCGCTAGCGTACACGGCGGAGTTGATGGGTTGGACGCGACGCCGGCTTCGGGGCGCAACGCGAACCGATCGGACCAGGCGGACGGGTCAACGCGTGAGACGACGGCCACGGGCGCATCCGCGCGTGAGGCAACGTCAACGACGAGCACGGACTCATCCTCTGAGGAGACGACGGGAAGCACGAGCACGGGTGCATCCACGAGCGAAACGACGCGAAGCCGAACCACCGGCGCCTCCACCGGCGAGACGGCGCTTGGTACGGCCACCGGCGCATCCACGCGCGAAACGACGCGAAGCCGGACCACCGGCGCCTCCACCGGCGAGACGGCGCTTGGTACGGCCACCGGCGCATCCACGCGCGAAACGACGCGAAGCCGGACCACCGGCGCCTCCACCGGCGAGACGGCGCTTGGTACGGCCACCGGCGCACCCACGCGCGAAACGACGCGAAGCCCGACCACCGGCTCATCCGCACTCGAAACAACGCGGAACACTGCCACCGGCGCCTCCGTGCGTAAGACAACGCAGACCGCGCCCGAAACGACGCCTTCGGCGGCCTCGGCCCCATCCGCCCGCACGGGCGCAGCGTTCGCCGCGCCCTGGCAGGAAGCGCAACGCGCGGAAGCCGCTGCCGCTGCTGCGCAGCGCGCAGCGCCGGAACTCGACCGCGCGCGGGCGACGGCCTTTGCCGACACCGTCGACGCGCTGTACGGCGTGATCGCCGACCAGCGCCTTGCAGCGACGGACCATTCGCGCCGCATGAAATGGATGCTTTCAATCGTGGTCGGCGCGCTGCTCATGACGGTGGCGATCGGCATCACGCAGACCATGCTTCTTATGCGCCTCACCCGTGAAACCACCGCGCAACAGCATCGTATCGAACAGATGATGCAAAGCCAGCAGACCGCGATGGCCAGCATGCTTGACACGCAAATGGCAATGGCTAATGCAGCCGTGCGCCCCCCGCCGACGGCCGCACCGGCGCCCGCGGCACCACAATCGCAGCTAGCGCCCGTAGTTCCGGCATCCGCGAACGGCCAGCGCGCCGTGCTCGCGCGGCACATCCACAAGTCGAAAACGGCGAACTCGCACTGAAAGTCTGAGAGCGCCTGCCGCGCCCGCGAGACGCCGTTCGCGGCGGCGGCCTCCATGCTCGCCGCTAAAAACGCGCCTTGCAGCGAATGGCGTCTGAGCGCCCTCGTCAACCCTTTGCGGGTGGCCTTTCTGCTTTTGGGGAGCCGAGCGGCTATGCGATGGCAGCGGCTTGCCGGCGGCAGTTCGCGCAACAGCGGGCGAACCAGGCGCCGCGTAGCCAACACGAAGCCTAGGCCCGACTCCGCTTCCATATGCAATGCCACATCCTGAGCCGTTAAAAAACGGGGACGTTGTAATGCTGCAACGCAATATCAGCCCGTAGAGGACACGACACCGCGTCGCACCGTTTTGTTGCTGCATTGCACTAGCTTTTTCCTAGGGAAAACCCTATAATTATTCTCAAGGGAAAACCCTAGCAAATGCAGTAACCAACCGGGAGTCGCCATGAGCTTCATCTTTGCATTGTTCCAAAAGGTCAGCGACCTCTTTGCGTCGCCCCACTTGCCGCTGGATACGGACTACTCGTACGCAGCGCGTTCGCGCGAAGCGGAGCGCCAACGCAAGGCACAAGCCACGCTGTTCGGCATCAAGCTGTCCGACTAATAGCAAACCTGTAGCCGGGCGCGGTCCTCGCGCCGGGTGCGCATGTCAATGCGCGTGCGTCATTCAAGCCACGGTCCGCGAAAGCGCGCCGTGGCTTTGTTTCGTCCGGGCATCCTTTGTTCTTCGGGCGGCGCTTTCTTCCCGTCGAATATTTCCCGGCCGAAATGAATGTAACGGCGCCTGACATGGCGGCCTCCGGCAAGCCGGACGATGTGCCCCGAAAGTCTTATGCGGACGGACGTCGTGACGGAAATGTCGATTCCACAATCGGTCCCTTTCTTTGAAATGTGCGCTTACAAGTGCTCACGTCTTCATGCGAGTTGCGTCGCTAAAGTTGGTTTCAAGCGCACGGCGTCTTTCGCGGGCCAGAACTTCGAGGCCCGATCTGCAGGGCGCCGGCTCGATTCAACTTTGACGGGAGAGAACTATGAAAGCCTTCAACAAAACTTCGCGTTCGATCATCGCGGCTGTGCTCGCCGGTGGCGCCTTGCTGGCAGCCGGCGGCGCGTCTGCACAGGAACGCGTGATCGTTGAACGCGGTCCGGGGCCGGTCGTTTATGGCGAGCCGCACATGACGCCGGTGGGCGTGTCGATCAACATCGGCTGGCATGGCGACCGCTATTACGACGGTCACCGCTATTGGGATCATGACGACTGGATGCGCCATCATCCGCGTGACTATGATCCGCGTCACCACGGTCGCGACGAACATCGTCCGCCTCCGCGCTACTAATTCGCGCATGACCGCGCCGCTTCTGACGGCGTGAACCCGGCAAAGCCGGCTCTTCCTCGCGGAAGGCCGGCTTTGCCGCATTCGGCATTGTCGATTTGCGTACTGCGCTATCCTCTAACGCTTTCATCGATGTCAGCAAGGGAGCGGTCGTGAGCAAGGCAGCGAAGGAAGTGATTGGTGTAGTCGGGACAGGGTTGATGGGGGTCGGCATCGCGACGCAAAGTGCATTGCACGGATACCGGACTGTCGTGCACGACGTGGACGCGGCGCGTCTCGCGAGCGTCGCGCCGAAGGTGGAAGCGGTGCTCGACGAATTGGTCGACGCCGGCCGCATCGACTCGAAGGCGAAGCAGGCCGCGCTCGCCCTCATCGAGACTCACGCGGAACTGGACGTAATGCGCTCGGCGGATTTCGTGATCGAAGCGATTCCCGAGGTGCTCGAGTTGAAGCACCGTCTGTATGAAAAGCTGGCTGCGCTGCTCGCCCCCGACGCTATTCTCGCCAGCAATACGAGCGGCTTCCCGCCGGATCAGCTCGTCGCGCCGTTGGCTGCGAAAGAGCGTTTCGTGATCGCGCATTTCTGGAATCCGCCGCACATGATTCCGCTCGTCGAAGTGGTGCCGGGAAGCGCGACCGCACCCGACGTCACGGCGAAGACCGCGGAATTGATGAGCGCAATCGGTATGGAGCCGGTGGTTCTCACAAAAGCGATTCCTGGATTCGTCGGCAACCGTTTGCAGTTCGCTGTGTTGCGCGAGGCGCTCAATATCGTGCGCTCGGGTGCCGCGACACCGGAGGTGGTGGATCGCGTGATGAAGGCGTCGCTGGGGCGCCGGTGGGGGATAGTCGGGCCGCTGGAAGCCGCGGACATGGGCGGGCTGGATACTTTCCTCGACATTTCCACGCATCTGATGCCCGAACTGGCGAAAGACGAAAACGTGCTTGACCTGTTGCGTCAGCAGGTGCAGGCGGGGCGTGTCGGCGTGCGCAGCGGCGCGGGTTTCCATGACTGGGACGACGCACACCTCGCGCAAGTCAAGGCAGGGCGCAAGCGCGTCATTGCGCAAGGGTAACGAACGAAGTCTCGGCATTCGCGCAAATGCCGCGACAAGACGGGTAGCTGTCGTGGCGTCGTAAGGCAATGATCGCGAGTTTTCGGTGCGGTCCAATGTGTCTCCCGTGACTCTGCGGTATAAATACCCGTCGCCTTTCCCACGCTCCGCTCCATGTCCCATTACTTTTACGACCCCGCCGCCGGCCACAATCTTGCGCATGACCCGTTCAAAGCCATCGTCGCGCCACGCCTGATTGGCTGGATCTCCTCGCGCGACACCGAAGGCACGCTGAACCTCGCGCCTTACAGCTTCTTCGGCGCGTTCGCGAGCTTCCCGCCGATCATCGGGTTTTGCAGCGAAGGTCGCAAAGACAGCGTCGCCAACATCGAAGCGACCGGCGAGTTCGTCTGGAACCTGGCGACCAAACCGCTCGCCGAGCAGATGAACCGTTCGTCAGCGCCCGTTCCGCCGCACGTCGACGAATTCGAACTCGCCGGGCTCACGCCTGCGCCTGGGCGCAACGTGCAGGTGCCGCATGTCGCCGAATCGCCGGCCGCGCTCGAATGCAAACTGCTGCAGGTGGTGCGGTTGCATAGTCTCCACGGCAAGCCGATGGACAACTATCTGTCGCTCGGCCAGGTGGTCGGCGTGCACATCAACGAGGCGTATCTCAAGGACGGTCTGTTCGATACGCACGCCGCGCAGCCGATCATGCGCGCCGGCTATCGCGGGGACTACGCCGAAATCGGCAACATGTTTCAGATGTTCCGCCCGACCGCATAGACAGCGTCGTGTCCAGACCGAGCGAGCGCACTTTCACTGCGTTGCCGGCGGCCGTCGGCGCGATGGCCGTAATGCCCGCGGCTTCGCAGTCGAAGCGGTAGCGCTGCTTTTCCCCGAATCCGGCGTGTCCGATACAACCACCGCTTTCGCATCCATCTGCTCCACGGAATCCACCGCGGACGCAACTGGCGCCGCGGCCATGAGTTCAGCGGCAACGGCCGCGGCGGCGGGCACCGGCCGGATCGTACGCGCATGCGAACTCACCAGCACGGCGCGAGGTTCGTTGTCGTAAATCACGGCCCGCACTCGCGGATAGATCTGCCGCTCCCATCGCTGCCCATTGAATACGCCGTAATGCCCCACACCGGTCTGCACATGGTGTGTCTTCAGGTACGGCCGCAACTTGTCGCACATGTCCTGTGCGGCGAGCGTCTGTCCGACCGCGCAGATGTCGTCCTTTTCTCCTTCAACGGTAAGCAACGCGGTACGGCGTATTGTCGACGGATCGACCAGCCGGCCCATCACTGTCAGTTCGCCTAACGGCAACGCGTGCCGTTGAAAAACCGTATCGACGGTTTCCAGATAAAAATCGGCGGTCAGGTCCATCGTCGCGAAGTATTCTTCGTAGAAAGAGCGGATCGTGTCGGCTTTGGCCGGATCTCCCTTGGCCTGTTCGTAATGCATGGTTTCGAACGAGTCGAGATGCCGGCTCAAATTCATCGACATGAATGCAGTCAGCTGCACGAATCCCGGATAGACGCGCCGATGCGCGCCAGCAAAGCCGAACGGTACCGCGCTGATCAGGTTTCTCTCGAACCACTCGATCGGCTTGCTTTTCGCCAGTTCGTTGACCCGCGTCGGATTGATGCGCGTGTCGATCGGACCTGCCATCAACGTCATGCTGGCGGGTTGCGCGGAATTGTCGTCGTCGGCCATCAGCGCGACGGCGGCTAATGCCGCAACGGTCGGTTGACAAACGGCGAGCAGATGAGCGCCGGGTCCAATCGTCCCGGTGAAGTCGATCACGTGCTGCACGAATTCGTCGAAGCCGAAGCGGCCCTGGCTCAGCGGCACGTCGCGCGGGTTATGCCAGTCGGTGATGTAGACGTCGTGCTCGGCCAGCATGGTGCGCACGGTGCCGCGCAGCAGCGTCGCGAAGTGGCCGGACATCGGCGCGATGACGAGCACGCGCGGCTGCGGCGCCGGCACCGTCGTCTGCTTGCGAAAGTGCAGCAGCGAGCAGAACGGCGTACGTGCCGCGACCTCCTCGACGACCGCGACAGGCTTGCCTTCCATCATCACGCTGTCGATTTCGAACGGCGGACGCACGGGCGTGAGTCCCGCGAGCGTCAGCAGATCGCAAGCCGCGCGAAGTGACCGTCCATGCGAAGTGGCGCCGAACGCGGGCCACGTGTCGAGCGAATGGTTCATTAGCGCCGCGCCGTGACGCATGGGCAGCATCATGTCCGCGAAGGCTTGATAGGTGGGATAGGCGAACAGGTTCATGCATCCGCGCGCGAGCGTTCAAAGGAAGGAGCCCGAATAGAAGGCAAGTCACATGCCATTGCGTTTGCACATACCGGCCGCGGCAACGCATTGGCATAGCATTTGCGCGCGTCGTGAGAACGGGCCGAACTTGCCGCGCTTTGGTGCAACGGCGCACGGCAGCGTGCATGCGTGCCGTCGGGCGGCGGTCTAACGCCTCATCAGGAGGAGATACGTATGGCGAATACCACGCTTACCATCAGCAGCAAGAATTATTCGTCGTGGTCGCTACGCGGCTGGCTGCTGACGCGGTTCAGCGGCTTGCCGTTCGAAGAGATCGTGATGCCCATCGACGATCCGGCGGCGCGCGCCGAACTGCTGCTTCTTTCGCCGTCGATTCTCGTGCCTTGTCTATTTCACGACGGCATCAAGATCTGGGACACGCTCGCCATTGCCGAATATCTGAACGAAGTCAGGCCCAAAGCATTATTGCTGCCGAAAGACATTCGCGCGCGTGCTCATTGCCGCTCGATTTGCGGCGAGATGCATTCGGGTTTTGCTTCGCTGCGCTCCGCGCTGCCGATGAACCTCAAGGCCCACTTCCCCGACTTCAAAGTCTGGGCGCGCGCGCAATCGGATATCGACCGGATCGTGACTATCTGGAACGAGTGTCTGGAGCAGTACGGCGGTCCGTTCCTGTTCGGCGAGCGCACCGCGGCCGATGCTATGTATGCGCCGGTCGTGACGCGTTTCGTGACATACGACGTGAAGCTCGAACCGCATATCGCGGAATACGGGCAGCGCATCATGGCTTTGCCCGATATGCAGCAATGGATCGCGGACGCGCAGCAGGAAGTGGAAGAGATCGACGAACTGGACGTCGAATTCTGACGACCCGCAGATGCGTTTGAACGACGCAGCCGACACCGCGTCGTCGAGCGAGCCGCAAACCCGCGATGCCGCTGCAAGTCTGCTGCAACCCGGCCGCGATCCCGCGGCGACTCAGTCCCGCCCGCTTTCCAGCTTGAATACGCTGACCACTTGCGCAAGTCGCGCGGCGTGATCGCGCAATTCGGCGGCCGCGTCTTCCGCTTCGCCGACAATCGTCGCGTTTTGCTGCGTGGCTTCGCCGATCTGCGTGACCGCGAGGTTGACCTGCTCGATCCCGCCCGATTGTTCGCGCGACGCAACGCTGATTTCGCCCATGATCGCGCGGACCTGACCGACCTGCTGAACGATTCCTTGCATCGTCGTGCTGGCCTGCTCGGCAATCCGGAAGCCGCTTTGCACGGTCGCCGTCGATTCGGCGATCAGACCTTCGATCTCCTTGACCGAAGCCGCGCTGCGCTGCGCGAGCGCGCGCACTTCGGAGGCGACCACCGCAAAGCCTTTGCCGTGCTCGCCTGCGCGGGCCGCTTCGACGGCCGCGTTCAGCGCAAGAATGTTGGTCTGGAACGCAATGCCTTCGATCACGCTCGTGATCTCTGCAATCTTTTGCGACGAGCGGCTGATCTCGCCCATCGTCGATACGACACGTTCCACTGCACGGCCGCCTTCGAGCGCTGCGTCCGCCGCGCGCGTGACGAGCGTGTTCGCTTGTGCCGCGTGGTCGGCGTTCTGCTGCACCGTCGACGTGATCTGCTCCATGCTCGCTGCCGTTTCTTCGAGGCTGCTCGCTTGTGTGGCGATGCGCGACGCGATATTGCCGCTGCCCGTGGCGATCTTCTCGGTGCCGTGCGACATATCGGTCGACGCGCTGCGCACTTGCGAAACAATGCGCGCAAGACCTTCGCCGATGCCGTCGATCGAGCGCATCAGGCGGCCAATTTCGTCGGCGCGGCTACTCGCGCCTTTTGCCACGCGCACGCTCAGATCGCCCGAAGCGAAGCGCTCAGATGCCTTCGCGGCTTCATCGAGCGGCCGGCTGACAAGGCGCCGCACTGCAAACAGGAACACGACCGCGAACACGCCGACCAGCACGAAGCCGAGAAGCAGGAAGCGATTGCGTGTGGCGGTGATATCGGCCATCACTTCATCGCGCGGCGCGATGCCGCCCACCAGCCATTGCCATTCCGGCACCGTGATGAACGAGACGAACTTGCCGCGCGCGCCTTGCTCGCCGAGCGTGGCGTCGGCGGAACTGTATTCGAGCCGGCCTTCCTTCATGTCGAGCATCTGCTGATACGGCGCGTTCGCATTGTCCGCGACCTTGCCGGCGGCGGCCGGATGCACGATCAGCTTGCCCTGATCCGCGCCCTTCGACGCGTCGAGCACGAAGTAATACCCGCTGTCGCCGATCTTCAGCTTGCGAATGCCGTCTTCGACCTGCTGGATTTCCTGGTCGACGTTCACGCCGACAAAGAGCGCGCCGATCACGCGGCCGCTTGCATCGGTAACCGGCCGGTATTGCGTGATCCAGCGCTTGCCGAATAGCGCTGCGAGCCCCGTGTACGTTTTGTTCGCGACGAGGAGCGCATAAGCCGGCCCTTTGCGGTCGAGCAGCGTGCCGATCGCGCGCGAGCCGTCCTGTTTCTTCAACGATGTCGTGACGCGCACGAAGTCGTCGCCGGTGCGGGCGAAGATGGTCGCCACTGCGCCGCTGCGTTCGAGAAACTGGTCGGGAATGCTGAAATCCATGTTCAGGACTTTGTCGCCAGCCTTGAAGGTGGGCGTGGCCACACCGTTCACGTCGATCTTCTGCGTTTCGTCGAGCGTGTAGGTAGTGGGCAGGAAGCTCGCGAACATCGACGTCGAACGGTCGACTTCGGCGGACAACGCCTTGTCGAACAACGTGATCATCGCGGCGATCGAGCGGTCCTTTTCGGCGATGCGCTCGAGCACCTGGTCACTGACCTGCTTGCCGGCGCTGCGCGTGAGCGCCCACGTGAAGGAGGCGAAAATCAACGCCACCAGCACGCATGACAGTACGGCGAGCCGGGCGCCGACACTGGCGCGGCGCAAAGAGAGAAATTCCATGGGCGTATGCGGAGTAAGAGGGACAAACGAGGCACGGTTAGTGCACAGGCACTATCCGGCAACGTGTCTTGTTTACGGCCGCGATCAACGCTTTCTTTAGAAAAGTGGAAGCTTTCTGTAATAGTGAGGCGCAGCGCAAGCGCCTGCGGGCGCTCGAAAGGAGCGCCCTGGCGTCATACCTTCGCCCGCCATGTGCGCAACAACAGCGCGTTCGTGACGACGCTGACACTGGAGAACGCCATCGCCGCGCCGGCGAGCATCGGATTCAGCATGCCGAAAGCGGCGAGCGGAATGCCGACCAGGTTGTACACGAACGCCCAGAACAGGTTCTGCTGAATCTTGCGCCAGGTTTTGCGCGAAATATCGATCGCGTCGGTGACGAGCGCCGGGTCGCCGCGCATCAGCGTGATGCCCGCTGCGTGCATGGCGACGTCGGTGCCGGTTGCCATGGCGATGCCGATGTCCGCGGCGGCCAGTGCCGGCGCGTCGTTGATGCCGTCGCCGGCCATCGCGACGATGCCCGCGCT
Source organism: Paraburkholderia kirstenboschensis (assembly GCF_032806925.1). Taxonomy (NCBI): domain Bacteria; kingdom Pseudomonadati; phylum Pseudomonadota; class Betaproteobacteria; order Burkholderiales; family Burkholderiaceae; genus Paraburkholderia; species Paraburkholderia kirstenboschensis. Next base: position 1,515,985 of record NZ_CP136512.1, read on the forward strand.
GCGCATTTTCAGGTCGCGGATCACGCGGGCCTTGTCGTCCGGCAGCACTTCCGCATGGAATTCGTCGATGCCGAGCGTTTGTGCAACGCTCGCCGCACTGCCCCGATTGTCGCCGGTGACGAGCACGCTTTTGACGCCCATTGCCCTGAGCCTCTCGATAGCGGCGCGCGCCGTCGACTTCACGGTGTCGCCGAATGCGATGAGCGCGAGCGCGACGCTCGCCTGTGAATCGCGCTGCATGAGCCAGGACACGGTATTGCCCGCGGCTTCGAGTTCGCGAGCGCGCGCTTCGGCTTCCGGCGACAGGCCGACGCCAAGCTCGCGAAGCCAGCGCGTGCTGCCGAGGGCGAGCGTGCGGCCGTCGACGTCCGCTTCGACGCCGCGGCCGGCTACGGCCCGTGCGGCGCTCGCAGTAAGCGCCCGTGCGCCGGTCCCCGCCGCTTCATGCGCCTTCACGACGGCTCGCGCCAACGGGTGATCGCTTTGACGCTGCACTGCGGCGGCGAGCGCCAGTGCTTCGTCGCGCCGCATGCTGCCGACCGGTTCGAACGCTGTCACCGAAGGTTGGCCGATCGTCAGCGTACCGGTTTTGTCGAACGCAACGACATTCACTCGATGCGCGGTTTCCAGCGCCTCGGCGTCTTTGATGAGGACGCCGTGCCGCGCCGCGACGCCGGTTCCGGCCATGATCGCCGCGGGCGTCGCGAGTCCGAGCGCACACGGGCAGGCGATCACCAGCACGGCGACCGCGTTCAGAATCGCCGTTTCGCCGCCGGCGCCAGCCAGCAGCCAGCCGATCAGCGTGAGCGCGGCAATGGCCAGGATCGCCGGCACGAAGATTTCGCTAACGCGGTCGACGAGTCGCTGGATCGGCGCCTTCTCCGCCTGCGCGCTCTCGACGAGGCGAATGATCCGCGCGAGCGTCGTTTCGGCGCCGATCGCGGCGGTCGTGACCGCTATGGCGCCTTCGCCGTTGATGGAGCCGGCGGTCACGGCGTCGCCCGTCTGTTTGGCTACCGGCAGGCTTTCGCCGGTAATCAGCGATTCGTCGATGTGAGTGCGGCCTTCCAGCACCGCGCCATCTACCGGAACGCGTTCGCCCGGCCGCACGATCACGACCGTGCCCACCTTGACCTGGGCGAGCGGCACTTCGCGCTCGCCCGCGCCGACGCGAATGCGGGCTCGGTCGGGACGCAGCGCCTGAAGCGCGCGGATCGCGTCGGTGGTTTGGCGCTTGGCGCGCGCTTCGAGCCATTTGCCGAAGCGCACCAGCGTGATGACAACCGCCGACGCTTCGAAGTAAAGATGCATCGCGTCGTCCGGATGCGTTGCCAGTTGATACACGCTGATGCCATAGGCCGCCGACGTGCCGAGCGCCACCAGCAAGTCCATGTTCCCCGCGCCGGCGCGCACGGCCCGATAAGCCGCCCGATAGAAGCGCGCGCCGAACACGAACTGCACGATCGACGCGAGGCCGAATTGCAGCCACGGCGCGAGCATTGCGTGCACGCCGAACCATTCACCCAGCATCGGCACGACCAGCGGCAACGTCAGCAAAGCGCAGACGAGCACGGCTGCCAGTTCGCGGCGCGTCTGGCTGCGTTTGCGCTCGGCGGCGGTGGTGACGACGGCGCCAGCGGCGGCAGCAGTCGTTTCGGGGGTGCTGGCAAAGTCGGTATCGGCTATTTCCGGCGCTGCATCCGGCGGCGCGACCAGCGCCGCTTCGTAGCCGGCTTTCTTGACGGCGGCGATCAGCGCGTCCGAACCGGCTGCGGCTGCAGTCAGATTCACGCTTGCGGTTTCGGTCGCCAGATTCACCGACGCGGAGGCGACGCCCGGCACCTTTGACAACGCCTTTTCGACGCGCATCGCGCAAGAGGCGCAGGTCATCCCGCCGATTTCGAGTTCGGCGGAACGGGTCGGGGCGGCGTCGGTGTCGTGTGGGGCAGTGGCAAGTTCGGTCATGGCGGTTCAGGCTCGCGACGGCATTGGGCCGCATGGTGAAGTCTAGTATCGACCTTCCTATGATGGGAAAGTCAAGCACATGCCTGAAACGGGACTGCGTGACATACCCGAAACAGGCGGCGAGCCGCCGTCGCCGGAATTCGAGCCGCGCGTCGGAAACAAAACGCTATTCACGCCTTTGCGCTTGCCTGACAAGCGCGGATACGATACAACGCGATGTTGTCGGCGATGCGACGCGGACTGGCTGCGCTGGTTTTGGGGAGACCGCGCGAGCACCGTTGCGCTCGCGCCGGCGTCTCCCTTTCAGCACGTTCCGCCCACTGAACGAATGATAAAAAATCGCCGAGCACTGTTTTTGAATTACTGGACCTGCGCATCGTTCGCGGGCCTCGCATTTCTCACCGGTTGTGCGTCGACGCCTTCCACGACGCAAAAATCCACTGGCTGGATCAAGGACGAAGTCGCCGATTCATACCTGTTCGGCTATCCACTGGTATTGATGGGCGTCGCGCGCGACGCGGCAGTCGGCACCGAACCCGGTCGGGCGCCGCTCAATACGCTGCGCCATGCGCAGGCGCTGCCGCCAATCGGCGCGGCCAATCCAATGCAGCCGAGCCTCGATACGCTGGATTCAACCGGCTGGCTGGATGTCGGCGCGGAGCCGGTGATTGTCGCGCTGCCCGACTCGCATGGCCGCTACGTCGACGCCCGTGTGCTCGACATGTGGACCAACGTGGTCTGGTCGACGAGCGATCAGTTCGCCACCCGCGCGGCCGGCATCAAGGCGCAAGCCATCGCCTTCGTCGGACCGGGCTGGCAGGGCGATCTGCCCAAAAACGTGAAGCGCGTCGATGTCCCAACCCGCAACGCATGGGTGAGCGTGCGCATTCAGTCGAACGGCACGCGTGATCTCACTGCGGTTCGCAAGCTGCAACGGGCGATCCGCGTCGCGCCGCTTTCCGTCTATGCGGGCGACGCGCGTTCGGTGTCCATTGCGCCGCCGCGTAGCAACGCCGATGCCGCCGCTACCGGCAGCGCAGCGGGCACGCCTGCCGCGCAAGTCGCAGCGCTCGACGCGAACGGCTTCTTCAACCGGCTCGCGCAGGCGCTGGCCGACAACCCGCCGGAGCCCGCCGATCCGCATGCGCTGAAAATCCTCTCCGACCTCGGTGTGACGCCGGACCAGCCCGTCAAGCTGCCTGCCGCATCGGAGGCGATTGCAGCCGGTCTCGCCGATGGTCACGAACGCGTGGTGACGCCGCCGTCGAACTTGCTGACCGGCAATGGCTGGAGCTGGTTCGGCGATGGCGTGGGCAACTACGGCCCGGACTACGCACTGCGCGCATACGCTGCATATGCGCAACCCGGCATCGGCACGAAAGACGACGAAGTGCGAGCGGTCGTCACTCAGGACAGCGACGGTCACGCGCTCAACGGCGCGAATCGCTACGTGATTCACTTTGCGCCGGATCAGTTGCCGCCGGTGCGCGGCTTCTGGTCGATTACCGCATACACGAAAGACGGCGCGCTCGGCGAAAGCGCACCGGCTCGTATCGCGGTTGGCGATCGCAACGGCGCGCGCCGCAATCGCGATGGATCGCTCGACGTGACCGTGTCGTCCACGCGCGGCAAGAGCGGCAACTGGCTGCCGGCGCCGCGCGCCGATCTGCAACTGGTGCTGCGTTTGTACGCGCCGAAGCCTCAAGCCACCGACGGCACCTGGCAACCGCCGGCCGTCGTGCGTCAGTAATCCGCACGAGTCGGCTGAGCACGCAGTCCGCGAGATTCGAAGGCCGGTCAGCGCGTCCGTCACTCACATGGCGCCATGTGAGTGACGGACGCGCGGCTTTATAGTGCGAGCTATTGTGTAAGCTCAGCTTACATTTCTATCCCACGAAAGATTCACGACTTATACTGCCGCTTGCGGGATTTTCGTTTAGCGGCGGGCTTGCCGCCGCATTACCCAAAACCGAGCATGGCAAGCATCAATAAAGCATCATTCGCCTCTTCCATGCGGACCATGCGCGACGTCGCGCAGTCGCGGCGCACACGGCGCGTCATCACAGGTCTGCTGATCTTCATCGTATTGTTCGGTCTGCTGGGCTTTTTCGCGGCGCCGCCGCTGATTCGCCACATCGCCGAGCAGCAACTCAGCAAGCAGCTCGACCGGCCCGCAACTATCGGCCGCATTGCGCTGAATCCCTATACGCTCAAACTCGAAGCCGATCGCGTACATATCGGCGAACGCGGCGGTGCGGGCAATTTCGTGGATATCGAGCGGCTTATCGTGCAGCCGTCGTGGAGTTCGCTGTTTCGCGCAGCGCCGATTATCGACGAAGTTCAGCTCGACTCGCCGCGCTTCCATGTGGTTCGCTATGACGCGCAGCGCTTTAATTTCACCGATCTGATCGAGAAATTTTCGAAGCAGCCGAGCGCGCCCGATACCAAGCCGACGCTCTTTTCTGTGTCGAACATTCGTCTTGAGAACGGCCAGATCACATTCGACGACAAACTGCTCGGCGCGACTCATGTAATCGATCAATGGAAGCTTGGCATTCCGTTTATCGCCACGTTGCCGTCCAAAACCGATATCTTCGTCGAGCCGTTGCTGCGCGCGCGGATCGACGGCAGTCCGCTTGCCATCGACGGCAAGACGAAGCCGTTCGCTGCGTCGCGTGAGTCGGAAGTGTCGTTACGCTTCGACGGGCTAGACGTGCCGCGCCTCATCTCGTACGTGCCGACCAAGCTACCGGTGATCGTGCAGTCGGGCAAGCTGTCCACGGATCTGAAGCTGAACTTCGTCATGTCGAACGACGCGCCGACGCTGCGCGTTGCAGGCACCGTCGATCTGAACGACGTCAACGTGCAGGACCAGAGCAAGGCGCCGTTTTTCGCAGCGCGCGCCGTGCATGTCGCCGCGCGCACGCTGGAGCCGCTGAAGAGCCTCTATCATTTCGACGATATTCGTATCGACGCGCCGAGCGCGAATCTCGCGCGTGACAGAAGCGGCGTTCTGAGCGTGGAGCGGATGTTCGCGCCCGCGCCAGCTGCTGCGAAGGCGGCGGCCGAATCGGCGAGCGCATCGGCGGCTGCATCCGCAACTGCTGCGGCGAGATCCCAGGCGAGCGCGCCGGCGGCGGCATCGAGCGCAAGTGACGCGAAAAATGCCGCGAAACCCGATGCGACGAAAGACGCCGCGAAGCCCGCACCGCCGCTCGATCTATCGATCAAACGTTTCGTGCTCAATGACGGTACGGTGAACGTGCGAGATGAAGCCGCATCGCGTCCCGTCGACGTCGGTCTGGAAAAACTCGCTGTCACGCTGACCGATTTTTCCACGCTGGCCACCGCGCCCGCGCATTACACGCTGAATACCGACTTGAAGCGCAGCGGTGGTTCGCTCGGCTTGGCCGGTGCATTGAGCCTCGCCGCTAAAACCGCGAGCGCGAAGCTCGACCTCAAGTCATTGAATTTGCCGCTGCTGCAATCGTATCTCGACGCCGCGACCGCTGCCCAAGTGACGGACGGCGCGCTGTCCGCGACGGCAAATATCGGCGCGAACTGGGCAAAGTCGCCGGCTGCCGTGATGGTCGCGGATACGCAACTCGATATGCGTTCGTTGAAGGTGGCGGCGCGCGGCGGCAAGGAGCCTTTGATCGCGCTCGCGCAAGGCAGCGTGAAGGTCAAGCAGGTGGACCTGAATGCCCGCACGGCCGACGTCACGAGCGTCGACACCACGGGCCTTGCCGTGGACGTGCAGCGCCTGCAAGACGGCAGCATCAACCTTGCGGCGCTCGCGGGTTCTCATGAGGCCGAGCCGGCGCGCACGGCGATCCATGCGGCGAAGAAAGCACAAGCCGAAGGACCGGCGTGGCGCTACAAGATCGGCGAACTGAATGTCAAAGACGCCACAGCCAATTTCACCGACAACACCACGCCGCAGCCGGTGAAACTGGGCATCACGCCGCTGCAGCTGAAAGTGAAGCAGATCAGCGACGACCTCGGCCGCCCGCTGCCGGTCGAACTGCAAGCCACGCTAAACAGAAAAGGCACGCTCGACCTCAAGGGCGACGTTACCGCAACGCCGCTAAAGGTCGCTGTCAAGGTGAACGCGAACCGGCTCGACGCCGCGGCTTTCGAACCGTATTTCGGCAGCAAGTTGAATGCTGCGATCGCGAGCGCGCTGCTCAATGCCAGCGGCGATCTTGCGTTGAGCCAGGCAAAGTCGTTGAAGGCGAGCTATCGCGGCGACGTTGCGCTTGTCGATGTTCGGATGCTCGACAAGGCAACCTCGGACGCGTTCGCGGGATGGCGCTCGCTCGCACTGTCCAAGCTGAAGGCGGATTACGACGAGCACGGCACGTCGGTGGACGCGGAGCGCGTCACCTTCACGAGGTTCTATGGACGCGTGCTGCTCAACGCACAAGGCAAGCTGAATCTCACCGACGTGGTCGCGCATGAAACCGGCGCAGCGCAGTCGCTCACGCGCGACAAGAACAACAAGGGCGGTGCGGAGCCCGTGCCGTTGACGCCGCCGACGGCGTCGGCTGTCGTTGCCGCGTCGGCGCCCGTGGTGGCGTCCGCGTCCGCTCCTGCGTCGTCCGCTGCGCCCGCGACAGTGACGGCCGCAACGCCGCCGCAAAGCCCGGTCAAGCTGCATTTCGGCCAGCTCGTCTTGCAGCAAGGCCGCGTGACGTACACCGATAACTTCATCAAGCCGAACTACACGGCGAACCTGGTCGGCATTCAAGGCACGGTAGGCGCATTCGGCACACAGTCGACCACGTCTGCGCCTGTCGAAATCGCGGCGAAGCTGGCGGCCAACGGTCCGCTGTCCATTCGCGGCACCGTCAATCCGCTGATCGCGAAGCCGGCGCTCGATCTGACCGCGAGCGCGCACGACATCGAACTGACTAATCTCACGCCATATTCCGCGAAATATGCCGGGTATCCGATTACCAAGGGCAAGTTGAACGTCGATCTGCATTACAAGCTGGAGAACGATCAGCTGAATGCGGACAACCATCTGTTTATCGATCAACTGACGTTCGGCGATCATGTCGAAAACGACACGGCGACCAAATTGCCGGTGCGGCTCGCCATTTCGCTGCTCAAGAATTCGCGCGGTGAAATCGACGTGAATCTACCCGTGTCAGGCTCGTTATCGAATCCCGAGTTCAGCGTTGGCGGGCTGATCTGGCATGCGGTGCTCAATCTGCTGCAAAAGGCGGTAACTGCGCCGTTCTCGCTGATCGCCCATGCGTTCGGCGGGAGTGGCGAAGAGTTGGGCTATGTGGAATTCGAACCCGGCTCGGCGCAGCTCACGGAAGACGACAACAAGAAGCTCGACACGATTGTGAAGGCGCTCGGCTCCAAACCGTCGATCAAAATGGACCTGATCGGCCGCGTCGATCCGAAGCTCGACGAGCCCGCATTGCGCGCGCGCTATGTGGACCGCCTCGTCAAACAGCAGAAAATCAAGGACGTGGTGGGCAACGGCCAGAGCGTGGAGTTGTCGAGCGTCTCCGTGGATCCGAAGGAATACGACAAGTACCTGACGAAGGCGTATAAATCTGCGGACTTCAAGAAGCCGCGCAATATCGTCGGCCTCACGAAGAGCGTGCCCGACGACGACATGAAAAGCGCGCTCGCGGCCAACGCGCCCATCGACGAGGCCAGCTTGCGGCAGCTCGCGCAACAGCGGGCGCAGAGCGTGCAGCAGTATCTGGACGGCAAGATAGACAGCAGCCGCGTGTTTATCGTCGCACCGAAGCTGGACGCAGACGGCATCAATGATAAAGGTGCGACCACGCGAGTCGATTTCGGGCTGAAGTGAGCGACGTGCGGCGTGGTAGTTCGGGGCGGCTGTCGGCGTTGCCCTGAGCTTAGTACTCGGGGTTCGCCGCAAGCATTGCGCTCAAGCCGGCCGCGAGTATTGCACTCACGCCTTCCAGGCGCCTCGCCCTCACGCCGCGCGCGTCGGCTTCTTCAGCGCCGTTTGCTCTATCACGCGCGCGAGCGTATCGAACGCGGGTCCGATCTTTTCGTTCGGCACGCACGCGTAACCGAGCAGCAGTCCGCGCATGGCGGGCGGATCGCTGCTGTAGTAGCTCGCGAGCGGCCGCACGATCACGCCGGCGTCGAACGCTGCCGCCGTTACCGCGCGATCGTCGGCATGATCGGGCAGCCCGAGCACGAGATGCAAACCGGCCTCGTCGCCCATGACGGGCAGCTCGTTGCCGAAGCGCGCGGTAATCGCATCGATCAGAATCTGCCGGCGCTCGCCGTATAACGCTCGCATTCGCCGGACATGCGAGGTGAGATGCCCGTCCATGATGAAGTCTGTCATCACCGCCTGCTGCATCAGCTGACCTTCGCGATAAAGCTCGGCGATGCCCATACGGAATGTGTCGACGAGATGCTCCGGCGCGATCATGTAGCCCATGCGCAAGCCGGGAAATAGCATCTTGCCGAGACTGCCGACATAGATCACCTGACCCGCGTCGTCGAGACCTTGCAGCGATGCCAGCGGCCGGCTGCCGTAGCGAAACTCGCTGTCGTAGTCGTCTTCGATGATCCACACGTTGTGCTGGCGCGCGTATTCGAGCAGCGTGCGGCGGCGCGCGAGGCTCATCACCATGCCGAGCGGATATTGATGCGACGGCGTGACCAGCGCGAGACGCGGCGGCTGCTGCAAATCCTGCTCGCGCGGATTGAGGCCTTCTTCGTCAACCGGCACCGGGACGAGTGTGATCCCCGACGACTGCAATACGCTGCGTGCGCCCCAATAGCACGGCTCCTCGACCCATGCGCGGTCGCCCACGTCGGTCAGCAGTCGAACCGCGAGATCGATGGATTGGTGAATACCCGTAGTGATGATGATCTGATCCGGCGTGCAATTCACCGAACGCGCGACCCGCAAATAGTCGGACAACGCCCGGCGCAGCGGCCGGTAGCCGCCCCCCGGCGCATAGGTCAGCAAATCGGGATTCGCTTCTTTCCACAAGCGCGCTTGCAGGCGGCTCCAGGTTCGCGCTGGAAATTCGGCGACGTCGGGCACGCCCGGCATGAACGCGCCCCACTGTTTTGCAGACACGCCGGCTTGACCGATCAGGCGCCGGCCGCGGTTGGACAGATCGTTCAGATCGCGCTTTGCCGTCTTGCCCGGAACCGCGACCGGCTTGCCCTGCGAGTCCACCGCCGCGACCGCTGGCTTGCGCCGCGCGTTGACTGCGGCTGTGTCCGGCTGGGTGTCGGCGACATACGTCCCGCTGCCCGTGGTCGAGATCACATAGCCTTCGGCGGTCAACTGGTCGTATACATGCAGCACCGTATTGCGCGCGATGCCGAGGTCTTCGGCGAGCATGCGCGAGCTTGGCAGCTTGGTGCCCGGCGGCAACTGGCCGGCGAGGATCGCCTGCTGCATCAGCCGCAAAGTCTGCCGGTAGATCGGCTCGGCGGCCGCGCGATCGAGCCTGGCGGCGAGCCAATCCGACAAGATGATCGTATCCAAGTGGTTCTATCCGGAATAATGAAATGGTTCCATATTGTAGAACCGTAACGGTCTATAGTGGGCCACGCAGTTGATGCAAGCCCGCTGTTTATCAAAGGCAGCCGGCCGGACCGGCAGAGGAGACTACGGCGATGAAAACGGATGAAGTGATCGTCAGCTTTCGAGGCGTGCGCAAGACGTACGACGGCGAAACGCTGGTCGTCAAACAACTGGATCTGGACATCTATCAGGGCGAATTCCTGACGCTGCTCGGGCCGTCCGGTTCCGGCAAAACCACCTGCCTGATGATGCTCGCGGGTTTCGAATTTCCCACCGGCGGCGAGATCTGGCTCGACGGCACGTTGCTCAACACCGTGCCGCCGCACAAGCGCAACATCGGCATGGTGTTTCAGAACTACGCGCTGTTCCCGCATCTGACCGTCGAGCAGAACGTTGCGTATCCGCTGACGGTGCGCAAGCTCTCCGCAGAAGAGCGCGCTCATCGCACGAACAACGCGCTGAAGATGGTGCGCATGGAGAGCTTCGCGAAGCGGTATCCGGCGCAGCTTTCCGGTGGACAACAGCAGCGCATCGCGCTCGCGCGGGCGCTCGTGTTCGAGCCCAAGCTCGTGCTGATGGATGAACCGCTCGGCGCGCTCGACAAGCAGTTGCGCGAACACATGCAGTACGAACTGAAGTCGCTGCACGAGAAGCTCGGCGTGACGTTCGTGTATGTCACCCACGATCAGGGCGAGGCGCTGACCATGTCCGATCGCGTCGCCGTGTTCGACAAAGGCATCGTGCAGCAGCTCGACACCGTGGACCGTCTCTACGAATCGCCATGCAACGAGTTCGTCGCGAACTTCATCGGCGACAGCAACAAGCTGCGCGGCACGATCGCAAACGTGGATGGAGAGTATTGCGAGTTTCACCTCGTCGACGGTACGCGGCTCACTGGCCGCAACATCGGCGGCGCGCGGGCGGGCACGCCGGCAGTCGCATGCATCCGGCCTGAACGCATGAAGCTCGCGAATCGCGACAACGGCGCGGCGCGGGCGGGCGCCAATGCGCTCAGCGGCGAAGCGCGCGGACTCATCTATTTCGGCGATCACGTGCGCATGCGCTGCGGCTTGCCGCAACAGGACGAGTGCTTCGTCAAGGTGCCGCTCGGCACCGATGCGCTCAATACCTTTGCACCCGGCTCGCCCGTCGCGCTCGAGTTTGCGCCCGAGCATCTGCGGGTATTCGCGGGGGCGTGATTGCGCGAAACGCGCGCATGATTGCATGAGAAGAGCGGTCGGCAGCACATAAAAAAGTCGCATGAATGATGCTTGAAACCACCACCAAAGGAGAGCAACACACCATGAACAAGATCGGGAAATCGCGCTGCGCCGTCGCTGTCGGTGCTGTGGCGCTCGCGCTCGGCACGGCGCAGGTCAATGCGGCCGAACTGACGGTCGTGAATTTCGGCGGCGCGAACGGGGACGCGCAAAAGGCGGCCTTCAACCAGCCGTTCGAGTCGCAGAGCGGCAGCAAGGTGACCGCCGTCGAATACAACGGTGAGCAGGCCAAGGTCAAGGCGATGGTCGAGGCCAAGCACGTGAACTGGGACGTGGTGGAGGTCGAGTCAGGCGACATCGGCCGCGGTTGTGACGAAGGTCTGTACGAGAAACTCGACTGGTCGAAGATCGGCAAGAAGTCGGATCTGATTCCGGAATCGCCGCAAGCTTGTGGCGTCGGCTTTTTCGTGTGGTCTACGGCGCTCGCATACAACGCCGACAAACTGAAGACCGCGCCGTCGGGCTGGGCCGACTTCTGGGACGTGAAGAAGATCCCCGGCAAGCGTGCGATGCGCAAGGGCGCGCGCTACAACCTCGAATTTGCCTTGATGGCCGACGGTGTTGCACCGAAAGACGTCTACAAGGTACTGGCGACCAAGGAAGGACAGGACCGCGCATTCAAGAAGCTCGATGAGTTGAAGCCGAACATCCAGTGGTGGGAAGCGGGCGCGCAGCCGCCGCAATTCCTCGTGGCTGGGGACGTGGTGATGTCGACGGCGTACAACGGTCGGATCGACGCCGCGCAGAAAGAAGGCAAGAACCTGAAGGTCGTGTGGAACGGCAGCATTTATGACCTCGACTACTGGGCGATTCCGAAGGGCTCGCCGAATAAGGCGCTCGCCGAGAAGTACATCGCTTATACGCTTTCGTCGAAGCCGCAGCAGGACTACGCGCACCACATCGCCTATGGTCCGGTGAACGTGGCGGCGATCAAGGCGCTCGACGCCAAGACGCTTGCGAACCTGCCCAACTCGCCGGCCAACGGCAAGAACGCGGTCCTGCAGAATTTGTCGTTCTGGACCGATCATGGCGACGAACTGGAGCAGCGTTTTTCGTCGTGGGCTTCGAAGTAGGGAGCGGGTGATGTGAGGAAGCACGCGCAGGGCGTGAGGTCGGTGCGCGTGGGTTTGAATGCATGGGACGGGAGTAAGTGCTGAAGCACTAACTCCCGTCGGCAGCTTTGCATGGGACGGGAGTAAGTGCTAAAGCACTAACTCCCGTCGACAGCTTTGCATGGGACAGGAGTAAGTGCTAAAGCACTAACTCCCGTCGACAGGAGAACGGGTGTGACTACGATGACGATCGCCGCCGATTCGACGCCGGAATCGATCGGCCGGCTCAAGCGCGAACTGAAGGCCGCGGAAGCGAAAAAGCGCGCCACAGCGTTGCTGCTGATTGCGCCGCTTGCGATTTTCCTGCTGCTGATCTTCGTCGTGCCGATCGGCGCATTGCTGACGCGCGCCGCGCAGAATCCGGAAGTCGTCAACGCGCTGCCGCATACGCTCAGCGCATTGAGCACGTGGGATCGCAAGACGCCGCCGCCCGATGCCGCATACGCTGCATTGGCGACCGATCTGACCGCGATCGCCGACAGCGACGGAATGGGTGCGCTCGCGCGACGGCTCAATGTGGAGATTCCCGGTTATCGGTCACTAGTCGCCAAGTCGGCGCGCGCCATGCCGTTCGTCGACGACAACAACAAGCCGTTGCAACTGACGCCCGCCCAGTTCCACGCGAAGTTCGCCGAACTCGACGAACGCTGGAGCAATATCGCGTACTGGCAAGCCATCGCGAAGAACGGCAGCCCGTATTCGCCGTTTTATCTGCTCGCTTCACTCGACCACAAGCAGGACGCGTTCGGCCACATCATCCCGACCGATCCCGACCAGCAGATCTATCTCGCCGTTTTCAGCCGTACTTTCGTGATCGGCGCGGCCGTCACGTTTTTCGCGCTGCTGCTCGGTTATCCGCTCGCATACTGGATTTCTACGCTGCCCGAGCGTCGCGCGAACCTCGTGATGATTCTCGTGCTGATTCCGTTCTGGACGTCGATCCTCGTCCGCGTCGCCGCATGGATCGTGATATTGCAGAGCGAAGGGCTCGTGAACAAGGCGCTGATCGGCAGCGGCTTGCTGCACGATCCGCTCGCGCTGCTGTTCAACCGCACCGGTGTGTACATTTCGATGACGCACATCCTGTTGCCGTTCATGATCCTGCCGCTCTATAGCGTGATGAAGTCCATCCCGCCCACGTATCAACGCGCGGCCGTTTCGCTCGGCAGTCATCCGTTCGCCGCATTCTGGCGTGTGTATGTGCCGCAAACTTATCCGGGCATCGGCGCGGGCGCGTTGCTGGTTTTCATTCTGGCGATTGGCTACTACATCACACCGGCGCTGCTTGGCGGACCGAACGACCAGATGGTCAGCTACTACGTCGCGTACTTCACCAACGTGACGATCAACTGGGGCATGGCATGCGCGCTCGGCGCGCTGCTGCTTGCCGCCACGCTCGTGCTGTATGCGATCTACGGACGCTTCACGCGCTCATCGCTGAGCCTTGGCTGAACGGAGCCCACCGACATGAAACTTGCCAAGCCCCTGTTCGCGCCGCATACGTCGCTGGTTGAGCGCGTATGGTATTTCGCGTTGCGCGCTCTCGCCGTGCTCACGCTGCTGTATCTGATTCTGCCCGTGCTCGCGATCGTGCCGCTGTCGTTTTCATCGAGTACTTTTCTGGTGTATCCGATTCCGGGCTGGTCTCTGCGCTGGTATCAGAATCTGATTGCGTCTGATGAGTGGCGCATGGCGGCTAAGAATAGTTTCATCGTCGCGCCGTCCGCGACGGTGGTTGCGACCGTGCTGGGGACACTAGCGGCAATTGGACTCACCAAAGCGAATTTCCGCGGCAAGGGCTTGCTGATGGCAATCCTCATTTCGCCGATGATCGTGCCGGTGGTCGTAGTTGGCGTGGGCATGTATCTGTTCTTTGCGCCGCTCGGTCTCGCCAATACCTATATCGGGCTGATTCTCGCGCACGCGTCGCTCGGTGTGCCGTTCGTCGTGACGACGGTGGCCGCGACGTTGCAGGGCTTCAACTACAACCTCGTGCGCGCAAGCCTGTCGCTCGGCGCCAATCCGGTGAAGACGTTCTTCCGCATCACGCTGCCTGTGATTGCGCCGGGTGTGATTTCCGGCGCGCTGTTCGCGTTCGCGACATCGTTCGATGAAGTCGTCGTCACGTTATTCCTCGCCGGCGCCGATCAGACGACGCTGCCGCGACAGATGTTCACCGGCATCCGCGAAAATATCAGCCCGACTATTGCGGCGCTCGCTACCATCCTGATCGTTTTCTCGACCTGCCTGTTGCTGGCGCTGGAGTGGCTTCGTGGCCGCAACGCGGCGCGGGCGGTCAGGACATGAGCGTGGGTCGACATATATCGCCAGCTTCATTGACGCAGCGCGCCATTCGACAACTTATGACATCGTTCTAAGATTCATCCCATTCCGCGGGCTTGTCCGTCTCGTCATACTTTTATCCCTCGATAAGAAGATGCGCAAGACGCAGACATTTAATGAAAACCCCGCTAACCGTGCTTGTGTGCGCGCTGACACTAACAGCTTGCGCGGACCACGCCGCGCGCGCACGGCTCGGCATCCAGGATTCCACTCTGCTCACATCCGGCGTTGGCGCCTCGCAAGACGAGGCGGCAGGCGCTGTCAACCCGCAATGGGTCCAAACGTACGCACTCGTCCCAAACAGCGCTTCGGCGCTAGCCTCGTTGCAAGCGCGGCTCGACCGCCTGCCGCCGGAAAAGAACGGCTACTTTCGCGCAAAGGCGCAATGCTGGATCAACGCCGCTCAACAAACGCGGCAGTCTGGCGACCATTGGGGTTTCGTCGAAGAGGCCATCGGCCAGGCGGCGACCATTACCATGGGTCTGGAAAGCGGCACACCGGTATCTGCTGCTAATCCTGCGCTGCGCACCGTGTCCACCGTGCGGCCCGATTTTTGGCAGATCGTCAATACCATCAAGTCGGACCCAGCCGTCGCCTCATGTCACGAGGCGCAACCGCCGCTCGCATGCGCCGAAGTGGAACTGATGCAAGCCGGACACGACGCATGGATGCGAAGCTTCTCCAGTGCCGAAAATCGGCTACCAGACGTTCAGGACAGCTTGCGTAAGTCGGCTGAAAGGGCATTGCAATGCAAGCAGGACGTAGTCGCGGGCGCAGCGGCGCCGAGCGGGAAGTCGCCCAGCACAGTCACGTTGCGCGCCGACGCTTTGTTCCGTTTCAACGGCGGCAACGATGTCGCGATGCTGCCCGCCGGCCGACGCGAGCTGGACGCAGTGGCGCGCGGTCTAAAAGCGGATGCGGCGCTTCGCGAACTGAAAATCACCGGCTACACCGACCGTCTCGGCGACCACGCACATAACCAGAGCTTGTCGCTGCAACGTGCACAAACGGTAGCGCGGTACTTGCGCGCTCGCGGCGTTACCTCGCCGATTGCGATTCGTGGCCTGGCCAGCGCAAATCAACTGGTCGAGTGCCGACAAACCGGGCGTGATGATCTGGTGCGATGTCTCGCGCCGAATCGCCGTGTGGAGATCGAACTCGTCGTTGCTGCTTCCTAATGAGCCTTTTGTATCGCCGCCGGACGTCGTAGCCGCAACACGCAAGCGGGCGCATGGCCAGCAGACGGTCGCAGTGGACCGCAACCGGCAATGGATGTTTTTCAGGAGATACGCGATACATGTCAACTATTCTGATTATCGACGACCACCCAGCGTTCCGGATGATCGTCAGGTTGCAACTGATGCAATTGCTGAGCGTCGAAGAAGTGATCGAGGCGGACAACGGTCAGACAGCCGTCGAAATGGCTCGCCAGTACAAGCCCGACCTCGTCATACTCGACCTCGACATTCCGCGCATCAGCGGGCTTGACGTAATTCCGCGTCTCAAGCTCGTGCATCCCTCTATCCGTGTGATGGTGCTGTCCGGGCACGACCCGGCCACTTTTGCGCCGCGCGCAATGCGCTCAGGCGTTCACGGTTTTGTCGGCAAGTCGCAGGAGATGAAGGAGATCATGCGCGGCGTGGAAGCGGTGCTGGCCGGCTACACCGTATTTCCGGTCGCGCCCAACGGCGCGAGCATTACGCCGGGAGTGTCGCCGAGCGGTGACGAGGGCAGAATCATGTTGCTCTCCGACAAGGAACTCGTCATTTTGCAGATGCTCTCGAAAGGCATGTCGAACAAGGTGATCGGCGACGCGCTGTTCATGAGCGACAAAACGGTGAGTACCTACAAGGGCCGTATACAGGAAAAACTCGGGCTGTCGTCGCTGGCTGCACTAATCGAGTTTGCTTCGTTGCACAAGTTGGTCGATTAGATTTTGCGGTATGGATAAGACGAATTTCCGCCGTGCTTTTGAGCCTGTCCAGCCCTCCGAGCCCTCCGAGTCCTTTGAACCCTTTGAACTCCGCTATCTCGACGCGCTCGCCCAAGAAGGCATCGACCTCGATGCGTTTCTGAACGGCTGGTGCCGAGCGATGCGCGACGACCTGGACCGCCTCCACGACCTGCGTTGCGAACTCGAATCGGCCCAATTGCCGGCCTTGTTGCACAGAGTGAGCGGCGCCGTGGGTCTCGTGGGCGCACAGCATTTGATGCACGCACTGCGGCACGCGAGTACCTCGCCGTCTGAGCGCAATGCCGGCGCTATTGACGCGCTCATAGCACGGTCAAGAACTTTGATCGCGCAACTGGAAGCAGCGCTTTATCCATACCGGAGCACACGACCATGAATAGGCCGCTGGCCTTGATACAGGGCGCTCTGGCGCTTCCCAGTTCGCGTCCGCTGTCGGGGTTGCCGCCGCCTTTCGGCTCCTGGCGACGGTCGGCGTCGCACACACAGCAACGCGCCCCTCAACCGGCAATTCCCGGCGTACCGCGATATGCAGCGTCCGCGAACCGTCGCGGTCGAATTCCGCAGAACGCAAAATTTCTGTTTCTCTACAAGCTGCCGCAGCGGCGAGACGATCCGAACCCGTTCGATGAGCAATTGGCTGAAGCGAGGCGCTATCTCCACGCCGATAACACACGTCCGAGTTCGTCACGGTCAGACCATATTCTGGGCGCGGCCATCTTCGTGAGTTGCAGCATAGCGCTCGCATGGCTGCTGGCGACCTGTTCCACGCACGAGGTCGCCAGCAGCTTCACAACAGCGGCGAGACCGTCTACGGCGGCGATACAAGCCGGCCCCGTCATAGTGCATCCGTTAGCGGATGTTCGGCCTGAGCTGGCCAAAACTGCGTCAATAGCACTAGACACGCATTCACCGCTTACGCAAGCGGCGGCGTCGTCGATAAAGGCTCCGGTGCCGGACCACATGCATCGCGCCGAAACGGTGAGCTTGTCGCAGCGCGAGGGGCTGCAAGGTTCCGCGAGCACGTCCCGCCATACCGCCGCTGCTGACCGCCTCGCAAGAATCCATCGCTCGGCCGCAGTGGCTCCTGCAGTGGCTGCCGCGATCGGCGCAGAAATCGAACAGCGTGCAGCATCGAGTCGTTCCATCGGGTCGCCGGTGCGTCTCTCGCTGTCGAAGCAGCCGGAATCGACTGCAGCGCAATCGTCTGCGAATGATTCCGCGGAACGTGCCGCACTGCTCGATTGGGCCGCGCAGCAGCGGCGCGCGAATGTCAGTACGCGTGCAAGCATGCCGGTGCCCGGTGACATCGACTGGAATGCGCGCATGACGCAGCGCCGGATCACCGACAACCCCGCCGCCTTCCAGCCCGGTCGCGCACAGCAATAATCGACGAAAAAAAAGCCCGACCAAGGTCGGGCTTTGAAAGTCGGCTGCGCCCTCCACAGGACGCAGCCCCTGCAAAACAGCCAAGCTGTTTGCGTTGCCGCTATGTTTAAGCAGCCAGCAGCGAACGCAGCACGAACGGCAGAATACCGCCGTGCTTGTAGTAGTCCACTTCGATCGGCGTGTCGATACGCAGCAGCACCGGAACGCGCTTCTCGCTGCCGTCCTTGCCGCGAACCACGAGCGTCACTTCCTGCTGCGGCTTGAAGTCCGCGCCCAGGCCTTCGATGTCGTACGTTTCTTCGCCGGTGATGCCGAGCGATTGCACGCTATCCGAGCCCTTGAACTGCAGCGGCAGAACGCCCATGCCGACCAGGTTCGAACGGTGAATCCGCTCGAAGCTGCGTGCGACCACAGCCTTCACGCCCAGCAATTGCGTACCCTTTGCAGCCCAGTCACGCGACGAGCCCGTGCCGTACTCTTCGCCCGCGAACACAATGGTCGGCGTGCCGGCGTCGATGTACTTCATCGCCGCGTCGTAGATCGACAGTTGTTCGCCGCTCGGCTGATGAATCGTCAGGCCGCCTTCCACGCGCGAGCCGTCTGCCTTCGCCGGGATCATCAGGTTCTTGATCCGGACGTTCGCGAACGTGCCGCGCATCATCACGTCGTGGTTGCCGCGGCGCGAGCCGTAGCTGTTGAAGTCGGCCTTCTGCACGCCGTTTTCCTTCAGCCACTTGCCTGCCGGCGAGTCTTCCTTGATCGAGCCGGCCGGGCTGATGTGGTCGGTCGTGACCGAGTCACCGAAAATGCCCAGTGCGCGCGCGTTCTTGACTGCCGCGATGCTGTCGGCCGGCGTCATCGAGAAATCGTTGCCGAAGAACGGCGGCTCGGCGATGTACGTCGACTTCGGCCAGTCGTAGACCTGACCTTCTTCGCCTTCGATCTTGCTCCACAGGTCGCCCTTCTTGGTCAGCGACGCGTAGTTCTTGCGGAACGCGTCCGCGTCCAGCGCGAACTTGAGGAGTTCGTTGACTTCGTCGCTGGTCGGCCAGATGTCGCCGAGGTAGACGTCCTTGCCGCCCTTGCCCTTGCCGACCGGTTCGGTCATCAGGTCGCGCGTGATGTTGCCGGCGATAGCGTAGGCCACGACCAGCGGCGGCGAGGCCAAAAAGTTCGCGCGGATGTTCGGGTGAATACGCGCTTCGAAGTTACGGTTGCCCGACAGAACCGCTGCCGCGACGATGTCGTTCTTCGTGATCGCTTCGTTCAGTTCCGGCGTCAGGTCGCCCGCGTTGCCGATACAGGTCGTGCAACCGTAAGCGGCCAGCGTGAAGCCCAGTTTGTCGAGATACGGCAGCAGGCCGGTTTTCGTCAGGTACTCGGTGACGATACGCGATCCCGGAGCCAGCGACGTCTTGATATGCGGAGCGACCGTGAGGCCGGCTTCGACAGCCTTCTTCGCGAGCAGGCCGGCGGCCAGCAGCACGCTCGGGTTCGACGTGTTCGTGCACGACGTGATTGCGGCGATCAGCACGTCGCCGTTCTTCACGTTCACGCCGTTGCTCGTGGTGTATTGCGCGTCCAGATCGGCTTCCTTCTTCGCAAAGCCGTTTTCCGCCACCGGCTTCGAGAACAGGTCGCTGAAGGTCGACTTCACATTGCCGATTTCGATGCGGTCTTGCGGACGCTTCGGGCCAGCCAGCGACGGCGCGACGGTGCCGAGATCCAGCGTCACGACCTTCGTGAAGTCGATGTCGCCTTCCTTCGGAATACCGAACAGGTTCTGAGCCTTGAAGTAGTTCTGGAACGCCGAGATTTCAGCGTCGGTCCGGCCCGTGCCCTTGAAGTAGTCGATGGTTTTTTCGTCGACCGGGAAGAAGCCCATCGTTGCGCCGTATTCCGGCGCCATGTTGCCGATCGTCGCGCGGTCCGGCAGCGACAGCGAACGCGTGCCTTCGCCGAAGAACTCGACGAACTTGCCGACGACCTTTTCCTTGCGCAGCAGTTCGGTGATGGTCAGCACCAGGTCGGTGGCCGTCACGCCTTCGCGCAGCTTGCCCTTCAGGTTCACGCCGACCACGTCCGGCGTCAGGAAGTACACCGGCTGGCCGAGCATACCGGCTTCAGCTTCGATGCCGCCCACGCCCCAGCCCACCACGCCGATACCGTTGATCATGGTGGTGTGGCTGTCGGTGCCGACCAGCGAATCCGGGTAGTACACGGTGTCCGCGCCTTCGGCCTTCTTGTGCACGCCGCGTGCGAGGTACTCCAGGTTCACCTGGTGAACGATACCGACGCCCGGCGGCACGACCTTGAACGTGTCGAATGCCTGCATGCCCCACTTCATGAACTGGTAGCGCTCGTTGTTGCGCTGGAATTCCAGTTTCATGTTCAGATCGAGCGCATTCTTTTCGCGGAAGTGATCGATCTGCACCGAGTGGTCAACCACCAGATCGACCGGGACCAGCGGCTCGATCGACTTCGGATTCTTGCCCACGCGTTGGGCCACGCCGCGCATTGCCGCGATGTCGGCGAGCAGCGGCACGCCGGTGAAGTCCTGCAGCACGACGCGCGACACGACGAACGGGATTTCGTCGACGCGAGCAGCGGTCGGCTTCCAGTTCGCCAGTTGCGTGATGTGTTCTTCGGCGATTTTCTTGCCGTCGTAGTTACGCAGCACCGATTCCAGCACGATTCGGATCGAAACCGGCAGGCGGTCGATCTTGATGTTCAGTGCCTTGCCGAGTTGCGGCAGGGAGTAGAACTTGCCTTTGCCGGAACCGCTGTCGAATTCCTTGAGCGTTTTGTGGAGGTTGTGGGCCATGGTGTTTTCCTTGGTTTGATCGCGGAACTACAGTACTTAACCTAGATGACGTACAAATCGACGTACTCATTGACCGGCATGGCTTCGAGCCGTGCCTGATCCAGCGACACGTCGAGAATCGCCAGTTGTTGCTTGACCGGGAAGCGGCGCGCGAGGTTGGTCTTGAACTTCTCGACCAGCAACGGAATTCCGTCTTCGCGACGACGCTTGTGACCGATCGGGTATTCGACTACGACTTCGTCGAACTGCGATCCGTCGTTGAATTCGATCGTCAGTGCATTGGCGATCGAACGCTTCTCGGGATCGTGGTAATCCTTCGTGAACTGCGCGTCTTCCACGCAGGCCATTTTTGCGCGCAGCACATCGATACGCGCGTCTTGCGCGACCGAATCCTCGTAATCGGCAGCCGTCAGGCGGCCAAAGATTAGCGGCACCGCGATCATGTACTGAATGCAATGATCGCGGTCGGCCGGATTGTTGAGCGGACCTTTTTTATCGATGATGCGAAGCGCGGCTTCGTGCGTGCGGATCGTGACCTTGCGGATGTCTTCCACACGTTTGCCCTGGAGTTCAAGCTGCGCATGCAACGACATCGCCGCTTCCACGGCGGTTTGCGCGTGGAACTCGGCGGGGAACGATATTTTGAACAGCACGTTTTCCATCACATAGGAACCGTACTGGCGCTGGAACTTGAACTCGTTGCCCTTGAAGAGCACGTCGTAAAAGCCCCACGTTTTCGCAGTCAACACCGACGGATAGCCCATCTCGCCCGTCTTCGAAATGAGCGCGAGACGGACTGCGCGCGAGGTCGCGTCGCCCGCGGCCCACGATTTGCGCGAGCCAGTGTTCGGCGCATGGCGGTACGTGCGCAGCGCTTGCCCGTCGACGAGCGCCTGCGAGACCGCATTGATCAGTTCGTCGCGCGTGAGTCCGATCAATTGACCCACCACCGCCGTGGACGCGAGCTTTACCAGCAATACATGATCGAGCCCGACCTTGTTGAAGGAGTTTTCGAGCGCGATACAGCCTTGAATTTCGTGCGCCTTGATCATTGCGATCAACACGTCTTTCATCGTGAGCGGCGCTTTGCCGGCTGCGATGGCAGTGCGCGAGAGCCAGTCGGCTGTCGCGAGGATTCCGCCCAGGTTATCCGACGGATGACCCCATTCGGCGGCGAGCCAGGTGTCGTTGAAGTCGAGCCAGCGGATCATGGCCCCGATGTTGAAGGCGGCCTGAACGGGGTCGAGCTGAAACGACGTGCCCGGCACCTTTGCGCCGTTGGGGACGATCGTGCCCGGCACGATGGGTCCCAACAGCTTGGTGCAGGCCGGGTAGGTCAGCGCCTCGAGTCCGCAGCCGAGCGTATCGATCAGACAATGACGCGCGGTTTCCAGCGCGAGCGCGCCGTCGATCTGATAATCCAGAACGTAGTCGACGATATCGACCAGGACTTTGTCCGGATCGGGTCGCACGTTGGAAATCGGAGCGGACATCGGGGAGCTTTCCTGACGACGTAATTAGTTGCCGATCTTGTTGATTGCGTTCGACTGCGTCGGGGCGGGTGCGCCCTGCGCCATCGCCGCCGTTTGGCACTCGTCGGCCAGACGCGAGCTGTCCTTGTCCTGGAACAGCATGGCCTTGGTCGGAATCACGACCAGATCCATGCCCGTCGCGGCGTCGTGGAAACGGTCTGCGCCCGTGGTGGTCGCTTCGCGCGGCAGGTTGTAGTTTTTGTTCGCCCAGTGAACCGTGACGATCTGGTCACGCTTCATGTCGCCCTTCAGTTCGAAAGCCAGACCTTCCTTGCACGACCACTTTTCCGCGCCTTCCGGTACCGGATCGACCTTGGCTTCCTTGGAAGGATTTTCCTTGCGCTTGATGAGGCGGCGCGGTTGCGGGCGCTTTGCAACGGCCGTCTTGGCAGCCGGCTTTGCGCCAGTCGCCGTTTCTGCGGCGGCGTCGGTCGCGACGGTCAACATTGTGGTGGACAGGGCGCCGACGACGGCGGCGATCAACAGCTTGTTCATGGAGAAAACCTTTCTATCTAATTTCAGTTAAACATTGCGCGGGCTACCGGTCCTGGCGGCCGCGGGGTTGAACTGCACGCGCCTTGACAGCGCACAGCGACCGCTATTTTCTCCTATTTAGCGGCACGTACTTCAAATTCTCAGGTCCGGTGTAATTCGCGCTCGGGCGGATGATCTTGTTGTCGATCCGCTGCTCGACGATGTGCGCACTCCAGCCAGCCGTGCGTGCAATGACGAAAAGCGGTGTGAACATCGCCGTCGGCACGCCCATCGTGTGGTACGAAACGGCGCTGAACCAGTCGAGATTTGGAAACATCTTTTTCACTTCGGCCATGACTGTTTCAAGGCGCTCGGCTATATCGAATAGCTTCATGCTGCCCGCTTCCTTCGAAAGCTTCTTCGCCACTTCCTTGATGACCTTGTTGCGCGGGTCCGAGATCGTGTAGACCGGGTGACCGAAACCGATCACCACTTCCTTGTTCTCGACGCGCCGGCGGATATCGCTTTCCGCTTCGTCCGGCGTCTGGTAGCGCGACTGGATTTCGAACGCGACTTCATTCGCGCCGCCGTGCTTGGGTCCGCGCAATGCGCCGATTGCGCCGGTGATCGCCGAATAGATGTCAGAACCGGTGCCCGCGATCACGCGTCCCGTGAACGTCGACGCGTTGAACTCATGCTCGGCATACAGGTTCAGCGACACATGCATTGCATCGACCCACGACTTCGGCGGCTCGACACCATGCAGCAGATGCAGGAAGTGGCCGCCGATCGAATCGTCGTCGGTTTCCACCTCAATGCGTTTGCCGTTGTGCGAATAGTGGTACCAGTACAGCAGCATCGAGCCGAGCGACGCCATCAGCTTGTCGGCGATATCGCGCGCGCCGGGCAGGTTGTGATCGTCCTTCTCCGGCAGCACGGTGCCGAGCACCGAGACGCCGGTGCGCATCACGTCCATTGGATGTGCGGCCGCGGGAATCCATTCGAGCGCGGCCTTCACGTTTGCGGGCAGGCCGCGCAGCGCCTTGAGCTTTGTCTTGTAGGCGGTGAGTTCGGCCTGGGTCGGCAGTTTTTCGTGCACGAGCAGATACGCGATCTCCTCGAACTCGCAATTGCCCGCGATGTCGAGAATGTCGTAGCCGCGATAGTGCAGGTCGTTGCCGGTCTTGCCGACCGTGCAAAGCGCCGTGTTGCCCGCGGTCACGCCGGACAGCGCGACGGATTTCTTTGGTTTGAAGCCGCCTTGTGCGCCAGCGGTTTGCGTTGTCTCGCTCATCTCCCGCGCTCTCCTGTTTGTTTGCTCATTGCGCTGCTTCCCCGAAAAGCGGCGCTGCATCTTGCGGAACGGCCCGACCGGTGGATTGCGCCCGACGCAGCACCGACCAGTAATAACGGTAGCTCGCGCGGTCATGCAACGTGTCGTGATGGCGCGTGGGACCCCATTGGGCGGACTGCGCGGCAAGCAGAATTTCGGTGGCGGTGGCGATCTCTTCGTCGCGCGGCGCGAACGCGGCCACAATCGCCTCGACCTGCGCGGGGTGAATGCTCCACATGCGCGTGTAGCCGAACTCGTTGCGTGCGCGTGCCGCGTCGTTTGCAACCACGCTCATATCGCGCACTTCGGTGCTGACGTTGTGCGACGGCACCTTGCCGTACGCATGGCAGGCAGCCGAGATTTCAAGCTTCGCACGGCGCACCAGCGGATGATCGAACTGACCGGGCGAGCGCATTGCGGTGTCGGGGATCGCGCCGTCGTGCGCGGAAACGAAGTCCATCAGGCCGAAGCTCAAGGCTTCGACGCCGGGCAACGCGGCAAGATCGAACACACGCGTCAGCGCGCCGTGAGTTTCAACCAGCAACTGCACTGGCACTGGCATGGCGACGCCAAGCTCGCGCCGCGTGGCCTCGATAAACGCGACCATTTCGGCGGCGTCCGGTACGTTGCGGATCTTGGGCAGTGTGATGTAGGCAGGCGCACGCTTTGCCGCGCGCAGAATCAGGCGGACGTCGTCGCGCCAGTGCGGGTGGTCGAAGTCGTGAATCCGTACGCCGACGCGGCCGAAGCGGTCATGCTCGCTGCCAAGCAGCGACGCGACCAGTTCCGCGTGCTCCGCTTCGCGGCCGACCTGCGCGCCGTCTTCGCAGTCGAGCGTGATGTCGAACACCGGGCCAAGTTGCTGCTGTAACGCGAGTGATTTCAGCATCAGCTTTTCGCTGCCGGCGTAGTGGTCGCAGGCAGGCAGCACAGCGGGCGGCACTTCGCCGTCAAACAGCACTTCGGCGGGTGTGAGGGCGCGCATCTTCGGCGTCAGGGGCGTGGGTTTTGTTGAGGGAAAACCGATTCGGGCGCGTTCTGTCCGGTCGTGCAGGCAGACAGGCAAAACGCGTTCGAATCAGGTGCGAAACGCTCGAAGCGCCTGATTGGCTCGCTTCGCCCGATTTGCACGAAAAAAACCGGAACCCGCTGCGATGAAGCTACGGAGTTCCGGTTGTTCTGCATCAGGTGCTTAGCCGAGCAGATGCTGAACGCCTTCGCGCTCTTCCAGCAGTTCTTGCAGCGTGCCGTCCATCTTCTCGCGCGAGAACGCATCAATTTCCAGGCCTTCCACGCGTTTGTATTCGCCGTTTTCGCAGATCACCGGCACACCGTAGATGATGTCTTCAGGAATGCCGTACGAACCGTCCGACGGGATACCCATGGTGACCCACTTGCCGTTCGTGCCGAGCACCCAGTCGCGCACGTGGTCGATTGCAGCGTTAGCCGCCGACGCTGCCGACGACAAACCGCGCGCCTCGATAATCGCCGCGCCGCGCTTGCCGACGGTCGGGATGAACGTGTTGCGGTTCCATTCGTCGTCGTTGATCAGCTTGGTCAGGCTCTGGCCTTCTGCGGTTGCGAAGCGGAAGTCCGGGTACATGGTCGGCGAGTGATTGCCCCACACGGCCAGCTTTTCGATCGAAGCGACCGGCTTGCCCGACTTCGCAGCAAGTTGCGACAGCGCGCGGTTGTGGTCCAGACGCAGCATGGCGGTGAAGTTCTTCTTCGGCAGATCGGGCGCCGATTTCATCGCGATGTAGGCGTTCGTGTTGGCCGGGTTGCCGACCACCAGCACCTTCACGTCGCGGCTTGCGACTTCGTTCAGTGCCTTACCCTGAACCGTGAAGATTTCAGCGTTGGCCGACAGCAGGTCCTTACGCTCCATGCCCTTCGAACGCGGACGCGCGCCGACCAGCAGGGCGACGTCGGCGTCCTTGAATGCGACCTTCGGGTCGTCAGTGATCACGACGCCCGACAGCAGCGGGAATGCGCAATCATCCAGTTCCATCACGACGCCTTTGACGGCGCCTTGCGCTTGCGGCAGGTCGAGCAGTTGCAGCACAACCGGCTGGTCCTTGCCGAGCAGATCACCATTGGCGATGCGGAACAGCAGGGAGTAAGCAATTTGACCTGCGGCGCCGGTGACGGCAACGCGCTTTGCGGGCTTAGCCATTGAGAAATCTCCAGGACGATGCGTTAGACGCTAGGGAAAACGCCATTCTATATGCGCGTTCCTCGAAGCGTTGTGAAACACGGCGGAATTCACTGTTTACGGACGCCCACTGTCAGCCCATAAATTGCGGGCCGACAGCGGCGTTGCGCCAGGACCGCCATGCCGGAAACCTGTACTGCTGAGCCCTCTCGAGCCGCCGTTTCGCGGCCGGTCCGGCCCGCACGCGAAAACCTGGGGCGGCCCGGTATTTCCCTAAGAGAGCGGGAGCGGACAATCGAGGCGCCTGGTAGCCGCTGCACGGTGCGGGCTCCTGCAAACAGCGCGTTTCGGCAAGCGTCTGACCAACGAATGGCGGCGAATCGAAACCTGGACTGCGTGGGAACAGCATGGTGCAGAGTGGCTGCCGGTGCGTCGCGGCGCTGCGAAACAAATGCAGATCGCAACCGCCGAAAAACCCCGCAAACCCTTGCTCGACAAGGAGTGTAGGAGTCGGCAGACGCAAAGTCAACCTTATCTTATGTCTTATATAAGACATATCTATCGCGGGGGAAACGCTGGACGCGGCCCAGCCCTTTATGATGAAATGCGCGGATGAATTCCAACCCGGCCAACACCACGAATCCGAACGGTCAAGCGGCCGCTGGCGAAGGTGTATCCGCGAGCGTCCCCTCTGCGTCACCCACTTTTAGTCCTCTGTACCAGCAGATCAAGGGGCTGATAACGCAGAGCCTCGAAAGCGG
Source organism: Paraburkholderia kirstenboschensis (assembly GCF_032806925.1). Lineage (NCBI taxonomy): Bacteria > Pseudomonadati > Pseudomonadota > Betaproteobacteria > Burkholderiales > Burkholderiaceae > Paraburkholderia > Paraburkholderia kirstenboschensis. Next base: position 1,542,674 of record NZ_CP136512.1, read on the forward strand.
CGAATGGAAGCCCGGCGAGATCATTCCTAGTGAAGTCGAATTGGCGGCCAGATACAAGGTCAGCCAGGGTACGGTGCGCAAAGCGATCGACGAACTTGCCGCCGAGAATCTCCTCGTTCGCCGCCAGGGTAAAGGCACGTTCGTTGCGACGCACAACGAAGATCGCGCGCAGTTTCGCTTTCTCCGGTTACTGGCCGATGACGGCGCCGAGCATCCGCACGTGAGCCGCCTGCTCGAGTGCCGGCGCCTGCGCGCCTCCGCGGACATCGCCCGGCAACTCGACCTGAAGCCAGCCGATCCGGTGGTGCTGATCAAACGTCTGCTCCAGTTCGACGGCGAAGTTACCGTGCTCGACGAAATCTGGCTGCCTGGCGCAGTATTTCGCGGCCTGACGCTCGAGCGGCTGTCGGAGTACAAGGGTCCCCTGTACGCGATGTTCGAGACGGAGTTCGGCACCCGCATGATCCGTGCTACGGAGAAAATCCGCGCGGTCGCGGCGGAGCCGTCGGTGGCCGATCTGCTGCACGTGCCGCCGGGGTTCCCGCTGCTGTCGGTCGAGCGCGTGTCCTATACCTACGGTGACCGGCCGGTGGAAGTCCGGCGAGGTTGGTATGTCACAACCGGGTATTACTATCAGAACGATCTAAGCTGAATCGGGCTGAATGAAGGCGCGGCGTCCCACACACGCGCCTTTTAACGGTGCCTTTATTGCGCGTGCTGTAACGGACCTGTCGGGGTTTTCGCTGCAGCGCGATATGAAAAGGCGCTAAAATTGCGGATTAGTGTGACTACAAGTAGGGGTCTAGCATGGCTGAAGCCGTAAAAAAACCGAGGCCGGAATTCCGGAACATCGGTATCGGGCAGATATTGACGGCGTACCGCCTGCCGCTCGCGGGGCGCGTGTCGATTCTTCATCGCTTGAGCGGTGGTCTGCTGTTTGTTTTCCTTCCGTTCCTGCTGTACCTCTTCGACCAGAGCCTGACTTCCGAGCTGAGCTTCGAGGTCTTCAAGGCCTTTCTCTCCGGCATCATCGTCAAGCTCATCACGCTGGTGCTCGCCTGGGCGTTCCTGTTCCACTTCTGCGCAGGCATCCGTCACCTCGTGATGGACACGCACCGCGCGGTCAACAAGGAAGGCGGCAAGCAGACCTCCATCGTCGTGTTCGTCGTGTCCTCGCTTCTCACGATCGCCTTCGCGGCGAAACTCTTCGGAGCATTCTAAAAAAATGGCAGCCCCTAACCGAATCGGTCCGAAGCGTCTTGTCGTCGGCGCGCACTACGGTCTGCGCGACTGGCTCGCGCAGCGTATCACCGCCGTCGTGATGGCCATCTACACGGTGATCCTGCTCGCCTGGTTCTTCGGCGCGCGCGACTTCTCCTACGAAGGCTGGGCCTCGATCTTCGCCACCCAGTGGATGAAGCTCGCCACCTTCGTCACGCTGCTCTCGCTGTTCTATCACGCGTGGGTCGGCATCCGCGACATCTGGATGGACTATGTGAAGCCCGTTGGCATGCGCCTGTTCCTTCAGGCGCTGACCATCGTCTGGCTGCTCGCGTGCGCGGGCTACGCTGCGCAGATTCTCTGGAGAGTGTAAAAGAATGGCTGCAATCAGGAATACTCTGCCGCGTCGCAAGTTTGACGTGGTCATCGTCGGCGCGGGCGGCTCGGGAATGCGCGCGTCGCTGCAACTGGCGCGCGCGGGCCTGTCGGTGTGCGTGCTCTCCAAGGTGTTCCCCACGCGCTCGCACACGGTCGCGGCGCAAGGCGGCATCGGCGCGTCGCTGGGCAACATGAGCGAGGACAACTGGCACTACCACTTCTACGACACGATCAAGGGCTCCGACTGGCTCGGCGACCAGGACGCGATCGAGTTCATGTGCCGCGAAGCGCCGAACGCCGTGTACGAGCTCGAACACTTCGGCATGCCGTTTGACCGCAACGCCGACGGCACGATCTACCAGCGCCCGTTCGGCGGCCACACCGCGAACTACGGCGAGAAGCCCGTGCAGCGCGCGTGCGCTGCCGCTGACCGCACCGGTCACGCGCTGCTGCACACGCTGTACCAGCAGAACGTCGCGGCGAAGACGCAGTTCTTCGTCGAATGGATGGCGCTCGATCTGATCCGCGACGCCGAGGGCGACGTGCTCGGCGTGAGCGCGCTCGAAATGGAAACGGGCGACGTCTACATCCTCGAAGGCAAGACGACGCTGTTCGCCACGGGCGGCGCGGGCCGCATCTTCGCGGCCTCGACCAACGCGTTTATCAACACCGGCGACGGGCTGGGCATGGCCGCGCGCTCGGGCATCGCGCTGCAGGACATGGAGTTCTGGCAGTTCCACCCGACGGGTGTGGCCGGCGCGGGCGTGCTGATCACCGAAGGCGTGCGCGGCGAAGGCGGCATCCTGCGCAACTCGAACGGCGAGCGTTTCATGGAACGCTACGCGCCCACGCTGAAGGATCTGGCGCCGCGCGACTTCGTTTCGCGCTCGATGGACCAGGAGATCAAGGAAGGCCGCGGCGTTGGTCCGAACAAGGACCACGTGCTGCTGGACCTGTCGCACATCGGCGCCGAGACGATCATGAAGCGTCTGCCGTCGATCCGCGAGATCGCGCTGAAGTTCGCCAACGTCGACTGCATCAAGGAACCGATTCCGGTGGTGCCGACCATCCACTACCAGATGGGCGGCATTCCGACGAACATCCACGGCCAGGTGGTGGGCACGGCGAAGGGTCACGAGGAGCCGGTCAACGGTTTCTATGCCGTGGGCGAATGCTCGTGCGTGTCGGTGCACGGCGCGAACCGTCTGGGCACGAACTCGCTGCTCGATCTGGTGGTGTTCGGCCGCGCGGCGGGCAATCACATCGTCAAACACGTGCAGGAAATCAAGAACCACAAGCCGCTGCCGGCGGACGCGGCGGACTTCGCGCTGTCGCGTCTGGCGAAGCTCGACAGTTCGTCCTCGGGCGAGTACGCGCAGTCGGTCGCCAACGACATCCGCGGCACGATGCAGAAGCATGCGGGCGTGTTCCGCACGTCGGCGCTGCTCTCGGAAGGCGTGGAGGCGATCCGCGAGGTGGCCGCACGAGTGGACAATATCCACCTGAAGGACAAGTCGAAGGTGTTCAACACCGCGCGCGTCGAGGCGCTGGAAGTGGCGAACCTGATTGAAGTGGCGCGCGCGACGATGGTGTCGGCCGAGGCGCGCAAGGAAAGCCGCGGCGCGCATGCGCAGAACGACTTCGAGCATCGCGACGACGAAAACTGGCTGCGCCATACGTTGTGGTTCAGCGAAGGCGACCGCCTCGACTACAAGCCGGTGCACATGCAGCCGCTGACGGTCGAATCGGTGCCGCCCAAGGCGCGGACCTTCTAAGGCACAGATCAAAGGAATTCAGAAATGGCCAAGCGTACATTTGAAATCTACCGCTACGATCCGGATAAGGACGCGGCGCCGCGCATGCAGTCGTACGAGATCGAGATCGACTCGCACGAGCGCATGCTGCTCGACGCGCTCGTCAAGCTGAAGGCTGTGGACGAGACGCTGTCGTTCCGCCGTTCGTGCCGTGAAGGCGTGTGCGGTTCGGACGCGATGAACATCAACGGCAAGAACGGTCTGGCGTGCCTGACGAACCTGAACGACCTGCCGCAGAAGATCGTGCTGCGACCGCTGCCGGGGCTGCCGGTGGTGCGCGACCTGATCTGCGACTTCACGCAGTTCTTCAACCAGTATCACTCGATCAAGCCGTACCTGATCAACGACACGCCGCCGCCGGAGAAGGAGCGTCTGCAGTCGCCGGAAGAGCGCGACGAGCTCGACGGCCTCTACGAATGCATTCTGTGCGCGAGCTGCTCGACGTCGTGCCCGAGCTTCTGGTGGAATCCGGACAAGTTCGTGGGCCCGGCGGGTCTGTTGCAGGCGTACCGTTTCATCGCGGACAGCCGTGACGAGGCGACCGGCGAGCGGCTCGACAATCTGGAAGACCCGTACCGTCTGTTCCGCTGCCACACGATCATGAACTGCGTCGACGTCTGCCCGAAGGGGCTGAACCCGACCAAGGCGATCGGCAAGATCAAGGAATTGATGGTGCGCCGCGCTGTCTAGGATGAATAACCCCCACGCTCACAATCGTTCGCTGCCTCAAGGGGCGGTCAGTACGCTTGGGAGCGGCCCGGTACGTACTGACATGAACGATCCATCGCATCAGTCCGACCCTCTCCGCCGAGCGCGCCTTCGCTGGCGCGCTCGGCGAGGCCTGCTGGAAAACGATCTGATTTTCGAACGTTTTTTCAGCCGATATGAGCATGACCTCAGCGATGCAGATGTGGGCGCACTTACGCGCTTGCTCGAGCTGAGCGATAACGACCTGATGGACTTGCTTCTCGCGCGCAAGGAACCTGAAGGCGAGCTTGCCGACCCGGATGTGATCCGGGTCCTGGAGCTGCTGCGCAACGCTTGAGCGCCGCGAGTGCGTTGTTCCAGGCGTGCAATTATCGAAACCCTGTTTACATACTTCGATTGAGGATGTGCTATGACCCCGTCAGATGTTAAAGCCACGCTATCGTTCAGCGATAACTCGCCGAGCGTTGAAATGCCGATTTACAAGGGCACCCTCGGCCCGGACGTGATCGACATCCGCAAGCTGTACGGCCAGACTGGCAAGTTCACGTACGACCCTGGCTTCATGTCGACGGCGGCGTGCAATTCGGCGATCACCTACATCGACGGCGATAAAGGCGAACTGCTGTACCGCGGCTACCCGATCGACAATCTCGCGGAAAACGCCGACTTTCTGGAAACGTGCTACCTGCTGCTGAAGGGCGAATTGCCCAACGTGCAGCAGAAAGACGAGTTCGTGAAGACCGTCACGAACCATACGATGGTGCATGAGCAAATGCACTTTTTCTTCCGCGGTTTCCGTCGCGACGCGCACCCGATGGCGATTCTGGTCGCCGCAGTCGGCGCACTGTCGGCGTTCTATCACGACTCGCTGGACATCAACAATCCGCGTCACCGTGAAGTTTCGGCAATCCGCATGATCGCGAAGCTGCCGACGTTGGTGGCCATGGCGTACAAGTACAGCATCGGCCAGCCGTTTGCGTACCCGCGCAACAACCTGTCGTACAGCGCGAACTTCATGCACATGATGTTCTCGAACCCGTGCGAAGACTACAAGGTCAACGACGTGCTGGTGCGCGCTCTTGACCGTATCCTGATCTTGCACGCGGATCACGAACAGAATGCATCGACCTCGACCGTGCGTCTCGCCGGTTCGTCGGGCGCGAATCCGTTCGCGTGTATCGCAGCCGGTATCGCCTGTCTGTGGGGCCCGGCGCACGGCGGCGCGAACGAAGCCGCGTTGAACATGCTGGAAGAAATCGGCTCGGTCGACAACATTCCTGAGTTCATCAAGCAGGTGAAGGACAAGAACTCGGGCGTGAAGCTGATGGGCTTCGGCCACCGCGTGTACAAGAACTACGATCCGCGCGCGAAGCTGATGCGCGAAACCTGCCACGAAGTGCTGAACGAGCTGGGCCTGCACGACGACCCGCTGTTCAAGCTGGCCATGGCACTCGAAAAGATCGCGCTGGAAGACGAATACTTCGTGTCGCGCAAGCTGTACCCGAACGTCGACTTCTACTCGGGCATCGTGCAGCGCGCGCTCGGCATCCCGACGTCGATGTTCACGTGTATCTTCGCGATGGCACGTACGGTCGGCTGGATTGCGCAGTGGAACGAAATGATCGCCGATCCTGAACAGAAGATTGGCCGTCCGCGTCAGCTGTTTATCGGCGACACGCAACGTGAAGCGAAGCCGATTGCGCAACGTTGATTGGGTTTGAATTCGCCTGCCCGTAGGGAGGTTTGCTACGGGCAAAGGCGGATGCTGAGGCTTTAAGAGAAAAACGCCCCAACGGGTTACACCGTTGGGGCGTTTTTATTTCGAGGCGCAGGTGTGCCGCGAGCCATTCGTCGCGCGGGCTGTTCAAGCCGATGGTGCACTTCGTTGCCGTCGTCCCGATCTTTCGAGCGACGGCGGACGCGCTTGCAGATTGTGCGGCGCCGTCGCCGCATCTTTCGGCGGGTGGCCGTGGGTTTCGAAGAAGCGTCGATATGCGCTCGGCGTCATGCCGCGCGCGGACAGAAACTGCCGATTGAAATTGGCCAGGTTTGGAAATCCGGCTTTCGTGGCAATCAGCGCGATGGGCCACGTGGTGTCCGTCAGTTGCCGCGTTGCGTAGCCGATCCGCAACCGGCTCAGATAGCGTCCCACGCTTTCGCCGAGATGCCGCACGAAGTAGCGGTGCAAGGAGCGCTCCGACAGGTTGGCCACCTCGCACAGTTCCGCGATGCGCAGAGGCTCGTGAAAACGCCTGTCGAGCAGATCGAGCACGCGGTTCAGACGCTCTGCCTCTGATGCGCTGCCGCCCGGCGTCGCGGGCGCCGTGCGCGCGAGTGGGCGCTTTCCGGCTTCGGCCGAATTGGCTGAGTTGGTGGATCGGTCCGGTCCGCCGGACCGCAAAGCGTTATCGCCCTGTACGCCGTGTCCTCTCGTTCCGTCTCTATGTGCAGCCGGCGACGCCAACGGCTCGGATTCCGCCTCCGCGAGTTGCGCCAGCGCATCCAGCACGGCGCCAAGCCGCACGCGCGGCGACTGATCGAGCAACGCTTCCATTCGCTCGCGCATCAGCGTCGCGGCCTCGCTCGAAAACCGCAGCCCCGGCGCAGCGCGCCGCAGCAGCGTGCGCAGCGACGCGAACTCAGGGCAGCAGTCCGCCATACGGCGCGCCCAGTCGCCGCTGAACCACACGACAATCGCCACCTGAGGAGCGTCGGCATCGATCGGCTCAGTCGACGCCCACGTATGCGGCATGTCCGGCGGCACGAGCACGAGATCGTCGCCGCTGTAATCGGCGATGTGATCGCCAATGAAGCGGCGGCCGCGACTGTTCATCGTCAGCGTGAGTTCGTATTCGGGATGGTGATGCCGCTCGAACGGTATCTGCGCGAGCTGCCGGTGGTAGACGCGGACGGAGCAGCCGTCGGGAATGGTGACGCGTTCGTATTGAGGTTTCACGGTGGGCTACCTGGCCGCACGGCGGGGAGTCGCGGCGAATGTCTGAATTGTATCGGCATCTGGCCGCTGAGTATGTTCCGCGACGGCCGAACGTCCTTACTCTTCAAATGAGAGAACACCACACCCACCGCTTCAAGGAGACAAACCATGCCACTCATCATCGACAATCTTCCCGAGGCGGTTCGCGCCACCAAGCGCGCGCTGCGCGCTGCGCTGCCGAACTACAAGCAGGTTTTCGACGAAATCGAAGGCGCGATCCGTCGGCAGGTCGACGCGATTCAGCGCGACCGCGCGCAGGGCCGCGATGCGATTCCCGTGTTCGACTATTCGTCAGTCGTTTCCGGCGACGTCGATCAGGCTACGATCCTCGGCATCAAAGCTCGCGGCGCATGCGTCGTGCGCGGCGTTTTCGACCGGCAGCAAGCTAGCGACTGGAACGACGAAATCACCGAATACGTTGAGCGCAACGACCTCGACGCCAAGCTCGCGAATCGCGCGGAAGACAGGTATTTCGGCAACCTGTCGTCGAGCAAGCCGCAGATTTACGGCATTTACTGGTCGAAGCCGCAAACGGCGGCCCGTCAGTCGGAACAACTGACGAACACGCGAGTGTTCCTGAATCGCCTGTGGACGTCGGAAAGCGAAGGCAGGCGGCACTTCGATCCCGAGCGCGTGCCTGTTTACGCGGATCGCATTCGTCGTCGGCCGCCCGGTTCCGAGTCGCTGGGGCTGTCGCCGCACGTCGATGGCGGCTCGGTCGAGCGTTGGCTCGATCCGAATTTTCAGAAGGTGTATCGGCATGTGCTGGCGGGCAACTGGCGCGCATACGATCCGTTCGACGCCGCGTATCGGCCGGATGTTCAGGAAATTCCATCGCCGGCCGTGTGCTCGATGTTTCGCACTTTCCAGGGCTGGACCGCGCTGACGCCGCAAGGCCCCGGCGACGGCACGCTGCAATTGATTCCGATCGCCAACGTCATGGCCTACGTGATTCTGCGCGCGCTGCAGGACGACGTTCCCGACGACGAACTGTGCGGCGCTCAACCCGCTCGCGCGCTGTCGATCAAGCCGGAGTGGCACAGTTTGCTGCTCGAAGCGGTGACGCCGATCCCCCACATGCAGCCGGGCGACGCCGTGTTCTGGCACAGCGACGTCGTTCATTCGGTCGAAGACACGCACCGCGGCAGCGGCTACAGCAACGTGATGTACATCGCGTCCGCGCCGTGGTGCGCGAAAAACGAGGCTTATCTGAAGCGTCAGTTGCCGAGCTTCTTGCGCGGCGAAAGCCCCCCAGACTTTCCGGCCGACCACTTCGAGACGGACTTCATCGGACGGGCGCAGGAAAGCGATTTGACGCCGCTTGGGCGGGCGCAACTCGGTTTCGATCTATCGCGCTGAGCTGTCGAATGAGAGGCGGTAAGCGAACCGCCTCGCCAGATCCAGTCTCGCTCGCCAGTTGAACCGACTAATCTGCCGGGCCCGCTCACACCCCGAGCGGGCCCTTTTCGCTTCGCCAACGTAGGCGCGTCATGCGCGAGAGATCAGGTCCGCCGGCGCACCATGCCATAAATGACCAGCAGAATGATCGCGCCAATCACCGACGCAATCCAGCCCGCCGCCTGGCCCGGTTGATACCAGCCGAGCGCACGCCCGATATAGCCGGCAATCAGCGAGCCGGCAATACCGAGAATGATGGTCATGATGAGCCCCATCCTGTCGTCTCCGGGCTTCACCGCCCGTGCAATCAATCCGACGACGAGCCCTACGATCACCGTACCGATGAAGGAAAGCATGCTGACCTCCCAAGAGTGTGAGTACTACCGTTTTGATTAACTAAGGGCTACTTCGCTACCGCGATGCATTTCGGAGCATACCCGCGAGCCGGTCGGTTCGGGTGCGCCGGTCGCGCGTCGCATGCTTCAGCAACAACCGCGCCTTGATTCTTTGCAAACGAAGTCTGTTCTGGCAAAACGACGTAACTCCTTGTTGTCATGGACATATCGTTGCAATCTCGTTGGCCAGGGTCTCGATCTGGCTCTGAGGTGTCCAGTCTCTCTCAACGATCTTTCTGGTTGGCGCTCGCGTCCTGAAACCCGGAGATCGCTGCTTTAAAAAGATTCTCTGAGTTCGGCCCCTGCCGATGGCCTCTTTTACGGCTGAAGTGACAGCAACCGAGGGTAATCCCTGAGTTGCTGTTTTTTTTTGACCTCGTCACCGTAAACGTATGTTGTCAACGAAGTACAATTTAAGCGAGAACTGATTTGAATGTCCCATCGTTGGCGCGGCGCGGCGGCGCCGTCGGCCTTGCTTGTGCCTATTGCGAGGGCTCGGTAGAGATCGAAGGCGTCGTGCGTGAAGCGATTGCCCACGCGCGCGCTTGCAACGCTGCCTTCATTGACGTCACTGAGACTCGCGCGCTTGAGGAGTCACGCGCTGCCGCCGCCCGTTGGCGCGAAAAGCGCCCGGCTAGCGCGCTCGACGGCGTGCCGATTGCCTGGAAAGATTTATTCGACGTCGCGGGCAGCGTCACTACGGCGGGCTCGGCACTGTTCCGCGTCCGGCCGCCGGCAATCGCAGATGCGCCGTTGGTCGCCGCAGGCGCGCGCGCGGGTTTCGTGTGCATCGGCAAGACGAACCTCAGCGAATTCGCGTATTCCGGGCTCGGGCTTAATCCGCACTTCGGTACGCCGTTCAATTCCGCTCTCGATGCGACGGTCGAAGGCGGTGGCCATCGCGTTCCGGGCGGCTCGTCGTCGGGCGCGGCGATTGCCGTCGCGGCGGGCGTCGTGCCGATCGCGGTCGGCACGGATACGGCCGGCTCCATACGCATACCCGCCGCGCTAAACGGCGTGGTCGGATATCGCGCAAGCAGCGCGCGCTATCCGCAGCAAGGCATCATTGGACTCTCGAAATCGGCCGATACCTGTGGACCGCTCGCACGCAGCGTCGCCGATTGCGCGGCGTTCGACGCCGTCGTGCGCGGGCGCGATTTGCCCCGCGCGCTCGCCGATTTGCGCGGGCAACGCTTCGTCGTGCCGCTGGGCTGGGAATCGCGCTTCGCGGTGACGAACGACGTCGGCGACAACTTCATGCACTTCGTGGCGCGTCTGTCGAAGGCCGGCGCGCGTATCCAGCAAGTGCGGCTGCCCGCTTTCGATGCGGCATGCGAACTCATCGCGACGCGGGGCTGGTTCGGCTCCCTTGAAGCGTTCGAGGCCTATCGCGGCGTGCTCGACTCCGGCGATGCGGTGCGCATTGACCAGCGCGTGCGTACGCGGCTCGAGACAAGCCGCGGCGTGCCAGCGTCTCGCCTTGCCGAGCTGCTCGCGGAGCGCGGCCGCCTGCTCGGGCAGTTCGGCGCCGACATCGGCGACGCCACACTGCTCTTGCCGACCGTGCCCCATGTCGCACCGGAATGCGCGCCGCTCGAAGCGGATCCGCAGCGCTTTGCACACGTTAATGCCGCGACGCTGTCCATGACCATGCCCGGCAGTTTTCTCGACACGCCCGCCTTCGCGATGCCAACTGGCGCTGACGCGGCGGGACTGCCTACCAGCGTGCAACTGATGCGCGCCCAGAACGACGACGATGCGCTCATCGCGCTCGCGCTGGCCGTCGAACAGACGGTCACCCTGGATTGATTTGCTCAAAGGAGAACTGAAGATGGCTAAGGAAATTCTGATCGCATTCGGCATCGACGTGGATGCGGTTGCGGGCTGGCTCGGCTCATACGGTGGCGAAGATTCACCCGACGACATCTCGCGCGGCCTGTTCGCGGGTGAAGTCGGTTCGATGCGCCTGCTCAAGCTATTCGAGCGCGAGAAGATCAAGACGACCTGGTTCATTCCCGGGCATTCGATTGAAACCTTCCCCGAGCAGATGAAGGCGGTGGCCGATGCCGGACACGAGATCGGCATTCACGGCTACAGCCACGAAAACCCAATCGCGATGACGCCCGAGCAGGAAGAAGCGGTGCTCGATCGCAGCATCGATCTGGTGACGAAACTGAGCGGCAAGCGGCCGACCGGCTATGTCGCGCCGTGGTGGGAATTCAGCAACGTGACCAACGAGCTGCTCGTGAAGAAGGGCATCAAGTACGACCACAGTCTGATGCACAACGACTATCACCCGTACTACGTGCGCGTGGGCGACTCGTGGACGAAGATCGACTACAGCAAGCATCCGGACACATGGATGAAGCCGCTACAGCGCGGGCGCGAAACCGATCTCGTCGAAGTCCCGGCGAACTGGTACCTCGACGACCTGCCGCCAATGATGTTCATCAAGAAGGCGCCGAACAGCCACGGCTTCGTCAATCCGCGCGACATCGAAGAGATGTGGCGCGACCAGTTCGACTGGGTGTATCGCGAACATGACTACGCCGTGTTCCCCATCACGATTCACCCGGACGTCTCCGGCCGCGCTCAAGTGCTGCTCATGCTCGAACGCCTGATTTCCCATTTCCGCAAGCACGAGGGCGTGCGCTTTTGCACCTGTGACGAAATTGCCGACGATTTCCTGCGGCGTCAGCCTCGTCAATCCTGATTACAACCGCAAGTCCGACCAAGGCGAGTCCCGACCATGTCCACTCCCGAGCTCCAAAGGAGCGCCACGATGAAAGAAAATCCTTTGTATGCTTCCGGTTTCAAGCTGGAGCAGATACTGCCGTCCGACGTGAAGCGGGCGACCGTCGTCGCGTTCTTCGCGTGGGTGTTCGCCGTTTATGACTTCATTCTGTTCGGCACGCTGCTGCCGGAGATCGGCAAGCACTACGGCTGGGACGCCGCGGCGCAGGCGGAGATCGCCACGCTGGTCGCGATCGGCACGGCGGTGATCGCGTTCGGGATCGGGCCGTTACTCGACAGGCTCGGCCGTAAAGCCGGCCTGCTGTGGACGGTTGCGGGCGCAGCGCTGTGCTCGGGGCTCACGGTGGTCGGCGGGGCGATGGGACAAGTACCGCTCGTGTTGATCCGCTCACTGTCGGGCCTGGGTTACGCCGAAGAGACCGTCAACGCCACGTATCTCAACGAGCTCTACTCGGCCGCCAACGACCCGAAACTCAACCGCAACAAGGGCTTCATCTACAGCCTCGTGCAAGGCGGCTGGCCGATCGGTGCGCTAATCGCGTCCGGGCTGACCGCGCTTCTGTTGCCGCGCATCGGCTGGCAGGGTTGCTTCGTGTTCGCGACGTTTCCCGCGATCGTCATCTTCTTCATGACGCGGCGCCTCAAAGAAAGTCCGCAGTTTCTGCTGCATAAGCGCATCAAACAGCTGCGCGAAACAGGAAAGGACGGCGAAGCTCGCACGCTCGCGAGCGCGCATTCGGTCGATTACGAAGAGCATAGCCGCGCTGGTCTCGCCGAAGCGTTTCGTGGCAATGCGCTACGCGCGACGCTCGTGCTCGGCGGCGGCATCCTGCTCAACTGGTCGGCTATTCAGGTGTTCAGCGTGCTCGGCACGACGGTGCTGACGCGCGTGCATAACGTTTCGTTCGAGAATTCCCTGCTGATTCTCGTGTTGTCGAATGTGATCGGCTATTGCGGTTATCTGAGCCACGGTTTCATCGGCGACAAGATCGGCCGGCGCAATACGCTCGCCATCGGCTGGATGCTCGGCGGTCTTTCGTTTGCCGGCATGTTGTTCGGTCCGAGCAGCGCCGGCGTCGTGGTGGCGCTCTATAGCCTGGGCTTGTTCTTCCTGATAGGACCGTACTCGGCAGCGTTGTTCTTTATCGGCGAAAGCTATCCCACGTCCATCCGCGGCACCGGTAGCTCGATCGTTCACGCGATGGGTCCGATCGGCGCCATTCTCGCCGGCGTGGGCGTCACCTGGATGCTCAATCACGGCGGCGACTGGCTGCACGCCGCGCTGTGGTTCGGCGCGGTCCCGTGCTTTCTGTCCGGCGTCCTCATTCTTTTCGCGCGGCACGTCAACCCCGCCGAAACCAGGTAATCCGACCGGAGAATCTCTGTGAGAGTAGCTTTGATAACGGGCGCGGCGAGCGGCATCGGGCAGGCGCTCGCGGTAGCGTATGCCCAAGCCGGCGTCGCCGTCGTGGGCGGGTATTTCCCTGGCGATCCGCACGACCCGCAGCCGACCGTACGGGCCGTCGAGCAAGCGGGCGGCCAATGTCTGATGCAGGCAGTCGATGTCACCTCGGCGGATCAGGTGGAGGCCTTCGCGTCCGCGGCAGTGGAACGCTTTGGCCGCATCGATTACGCGGTAGCCAACGCGGGCCTGCTGCGCGCATCGCCGCTCACGGAAATGAGCGACGAGCAGTGGCATCAAATGCTCGATGTCGATCTGTCCGGCGTCATGCGCACGTTTCGCGCGGCGGCGCGCCACATGCGGGACGGCGGCGCAATGGTCGCGGTGTCGTCGATTGCCGGTGGAGTGTATGGATGGGAGAACCATACGCATTACTCGGCGGCCAAAGCGGGCGTGCCCGGATTGTGTCGCGCCGTCGCGATGGAACTCGCGCCGCGCAACATCCGCTGCAACGCCGTAATCCCTGGTCTCATCGAAACGCCGCAATCGCTAGACGCGGTCAATTCACTCGGACCGGACGGCCTGCGCGAGGCGGCCAAAGGTATTCCGCTCGGACGTGTCGGCAGACCGCAAGAGATCGCTTCGCTGATCCGCTATCTGACAAGCGAGGACGCCTCGTACATTACCGGGCAGTCAATCATCGCGGACGGCGGTCTCACGGTGCGGTGGCCCGGCTGAGCCTTCGTTCAGGACATACACAGGACGCTCATCAACATGGCATCAATGTTCTCACTCGACGGCCGCCGCGCGGTCGTGACGGGTGCGGCGAGCGGCATCGGCGCCGCCATCGCGCTCGCTTACGCACAGGCCGGCGCGCGCCTCGTGCTCGCGGACCTCAACGAGGCGCGGCTTGCCGCTCACGCCGATACCTGCCGCGCAGGCGGCGTGGACGTTCAAACCATCGTCGCCGATGTGGGCGACGAGACGGGCGCGCACGGCATCGTCGATCGCTGCATCGCGGCTTATGGCGGTATCGACATTCTCGTCAACAACGCGGGCATGCTGACGCAGGCACGCTGTACGGACCTCACCACCCAGATGTGGGACGACATGCTGCGCGTCGATCTGCGAAGCGTCTTCCTTTGCTCGCGGCGCGCGCTGCCGTCGATGATCGCGCAACGCTGGGGCCGCATCATCAACGTGGCGTCGCAACTCGGCATCAAGGGCGGTGCCGAACTCACGCACTATGCCGCGGCGAAAGCCGGCGTGATCGGCTTCACCAAGTCCCTCGCGCTCGAAGCCGCTCCCGACAACGTGCTGGTGAACGCCATCGCGCCGGGTCCAATCGAGACGCCCCTCGTGGATGGAATCAGCGCATCATGGAAGGAAACGAAGTCGAAGGAATTGCCGTTGCGGCGCTTCGGCCAAGCAGAGGAGGTCGCACCGACGGCCGTGCTGCTCGCCTCCGACCCGGGCGGCAACCTGTTCGTCGGACAGACGCTCGGCCCGAATTCCGGCGACGTCATGCCTTAACGGGCGAGGAGTGTGCAATGTGCGGCATGTGCGGATTGCTCGGCGGCGGGCGTCACTGGTCCAACACCGTGGCAGCGGGCGAGAGCGCGAGCGCGCGGCGGCAGCGGTATGTGCAGGTGGCGCATGCGAACCGTGTGCTCGCGAGCTTTCGGCTCAAGCTCGCGGATTTTCACGGGCAGTCCTTCGTGCTGTCTTCGCCGACGGGCGCGCAGATCATCGTCGACGATTTCATGCAGATATGGAAAGCCGCCGAGACCATGCTCGGCCGTCCGCTTGACCCGCTCACGATGTTCGCCGAAGACGAGGCGCAGCCATGAGCCTCGCCTATGACGTGATTCCGGTGACTATCGTCACGGGCTTTCTCGGCAGCGGCAAGTCGACCTTGCTCGCCGACGTCCTCAAGGGCGAAGTCGCGCGCGATACGGCCGTGCTCGTCAACGAGTTCGGCGAGGTCGGGCTCGACCATCTGCTGATCGGCGAGGTAGATGCGCAGACCGTGCTGCTCGAGAACGGCTGTGTCTGTTGCGCGATACGCGGCGAACTGAAGGAAGCGCTCGCCACGCTGTTCTCGCGGCGCGCTCGCGGCGAGGTGCCGCCGTTCTCGCGCGTCGTACTGGAGACAACCGGTCTCGCGACGCCCGCGCCGATCGTTGCAACGCTACTCGGCGATCGCGTGGTATCGAGCCATTATTCGATCGGTGCGATCGTTACGGTCGTCGATGCCGTCAACGCCGGTCAGCAACGCGCGCGGCATCCGGAATGGCTCGCGCAGGTGACGGCTGCAGATCGTATCGTCGTCAGCAAGGCGGACCTTGCCGGCGCTGCCGCGCTCGACGTGCTCGAACCAACGCTCGCACAACTGAACCCGGCCGCGAGCATCACACGCCGCACATGCGCGGACGATGCGTCGGTCATACTGGACCCGGCGGGGAACGCGCACGACTTCGCGGATTTTGTCCGGCGCACGGGCATGACCGCACAGGAGCCCCGCCAGGGAGGCAGTCCCCTCTCGCGTCTCAGCGCGACGCCCGCGCACCGTCAAGGACTTGCGTCGCTGGAAGCGTTTTGCATCGAGTTCGACGAGCCTTTGGACTGGCCCGTCTTCACGCTGTGGCTGACGCTGCTGCTCAACCGCCACGGTGATAACATTTTGCGGGTCAAAGGCATTCTCGCGCTTGCCGGCGCGAGCCAACCGGTGGTGGTGCATGCAGTGCATCATCTCGTGCATCCTGTTTTGCATCTCGATGCGTGGCCAGGCGCCGGCAAGCATGAAGCGCCTCGTTCGCGCCTTGTCATCATTGCGCAAGGACTCACGCGAGACGCGGTGGCCGCATCCTACCGGCGCCTGTGCCGGCATCTTCAAACAGCCGAAGCCCTAATAGATTGAACTCCGCCCGTTCGAGCTTGCCCGCACCTGCCGTGCACCCATCCAGGGTCGAGCTGCGCGTGCTCGGCACGACAGTTACGCTTCAGGAGCACATCCGCAAACGAGCCGAGCAGGATCTGGGCATCCGGCTGCGCTTCATCGTTCAGGATGGAGGCGCCGTGCAGCGCGACGGCGCGATGCACCCAGACCGCTACGAGCTCTATGACCAGTGGTTCCACAGTCTCGATTGCCTGTGGCCGACTCATGCGCTGCAACCTATAGAACTCGCGCGCATTCGCCGCTGGGACGAAGTCAACGTGTTGCCGCGCACGGGACGCATCGGCCGCGCACCCGCAAGCCACGCGACGGGCAAGCTCAGTGGTGCGGGCTGCACGCCTGCCGACCGGCTCTACGTTCAGCCGGACGGCTCCCTCGCCCGCAAGCCGAGCGAGCGCATCAGCATGCTGCCGCTCACGCACAACGCGGACAGCTTCGTCTATCTGGAAGATGCCATGCCTGCTTCGCTCAGCGGAGGCGAAGAGAGTTGGGCCTGGCTGCTCGCGCCCGAACTCGCGGGTCGCGTCGCGTTGCAGGCGGACGCAGCCATCGGCGCCATCGATGCGGCGCTCGCCGTCCAAGCCAGCGGGCTCATGCGCTTTGACGACATCGGCAATCTGAGCATCGAGGAAATCGACGGGCTGATCGCGATTCTGATCGACTTCAAGCGGCGCGGGCATTTCGCAGGATTCTGGTCGAGCTTCGCCGAAGCCGCGCAACTGATGATCGCTAACAAGGTGGCGATTCAGAGCATCTGGTCGCCCGCCACTGTCGAACTGGAGCGCGCGGGCCTCAAGTTCAGGCTGGCGCGCCCACGTGAGGGGTACCGGGCGTGGTTCGGGGGCATCGGCATATCGCGTCTCGCGCATGGCCGCGTGCTGGACGCCGCGTATGAGTATCTGAACTGGTGGCTGGAGGGCTGGGCCGGCGCGACGGTCGCCCGGCAAGGCTTCTACATTTCGAATCCGGAGCAATCGCGAGCACACATGGAAGCCAACGAATGGGCATACTGGTACGATGGTGCGCGCGCGTCGGCCGATCTCCCCGGTCCCATAAGCAAACATCTCGTGCCCGCGGGTCAGATGCGGGACGGGGGCAGCTACGTCGCGCGTATGAGCCGGGTCGCCGTATGGGACTCGGTGATGGATGAGCACAATTACCTGGTGCGCCGCTGGACCGAGTTCATGCGGTCCTGACGGTGAAGTTCGTTTGACGATGACAAGACGCGCAGGCGCTTCCCGATCTTCTCGCTCAGATACAGCCACGCATCGGCCGGCGGCGCCGCTGACCGCAGACCCGGTCCATCCGACCGATTCCGTGGACGTATCGCCCGAATCCGACAACCGGTTGCGTTACCGCGTGATTCACGATCGGCTAAAGTCAGCCATTGCCCTCGGCAATATCGCGCCGGGACTCGTTCTGCTGGAAGGACCGGTCGCGCGCATCTTTGGCACGAGCCGCGTGCCGGTAAGAAAGGCGTTCGAGATGCTGCACGCCGGCGGCCTGTTGCTCACCTTCGAAGGACGGGGCTATCTCGTGGCGAACGCGGATGGCAGCGCGCCCGAGCCGCTGCGCGCGCCGATCTCCGAAGACACGCTGGGCTTCGACCGTCCTCCCGAACCACTCGATATTCCTTCGAACAGCGAGCGCATTTACGACTCGCTAGAAGCCGCCATCTCGCTTGGCATCGTGTTCGGGCATTTTCGTATCGACGAAAGCAATGCGGCCGAAGTCTTCGGCGTGAGTCGCGGAACGGTGCGTGAAGCGCTCAACCGGCTGCGTGACCGGGGGCTGGTCGAGAAGTCCGCGTACTCGCATTGGCTGTGCGGACCGCTCACCGCTCGCGCCGTGCGGCAGGATTACGAGTTGCGCACATTGCTTGAGCCGGCGGCGTTGCTGGCGAGCGCGCCGTCGCTGTCGCGCGGCCAGCTCGAAGCGGCACTGCGGGACGTGGAACGCGCGATAGAACACCCCGATTCCGTCGATGCAACCGCGCTGTACCACCTGGAAGTCACGCTTCACGATACGTTCTTGAGCGGTGCGCCGAACCGCAAGCTGCTCGCGACCATCAGCCACGCGCATATGCCTCTGATCGTGAATCACGCTTTCTACGATGCGTTCCGGCTGCATCCTGAAATGAGCACGCTGACGGAGCATCGGACTGTCATTGAACTGCTGTTGCGCGGGGAGTTCGCCGCGGCGTCAACGGCGCTTGCCCTGCACCTTCGACATGGCGAAACGCGTACACGTCAGAGATTGAAGGTCCTCGCCGTGCTGCCCGATCCGGATCTGCCTAGTTATATGCAGCGGATCGCGTAAGGGCTGAGCGCTGGCGGTTTCTGCCGGCATTTTTACTTCATAACGACGCGTCCACGCCGAATGCTTCCGCGACCTTGCGCTGATAACCGCCTGTCGCGAGCAACAGGCTGCGCGAGTACTCGCTCTCTACCTTCTGCGCTCGAATCCTTTCTATAGGGAGCTCTTCAACGATCTCTCCGTTGCGCATGATCGCCACGCGCGAGCACAGAAAGCCGACCACAGCGAGATTGTGACTGACGAGGATCATCGTCAGATTCCGCTCGCGGTGCAGGCGCTTCAAGAGGTTAAGAATTTCGGCTTGCACTGAGACGTCGAGCGCGGACGTCGGTTCATCCAGCAGCAAGATGCGCGGCTCGACGATCAACGCTCGCGCTATCGCCACCCGCTGTCGTTGCCCGCCCGACAGTTGATGCGGGTAGCGGAAGCGAAATGACGGATTCAGGCCGACTTCACGCAGCGCATTGACGATCCGCGCTTCATGGTCGCCAATGCCGTTGATACGCAGCGGCTCGCGCAGCGTCTCGTCGACGGTGAAGCGCGGATGCAGAGAGCCATATGGGTCCTGAAACACCATCTGCACATCGCGCCTGCGCATGTCGCGATCCGAACCGGCGATATGCAAGGACCCCTCTGCAACAGGTGCGAGTCCGCTCAGTGCGCGAAGAATGGTCGACTTGCCGGAGCCCGATTCGCCTACGAGACCGAATACCTCGCCCGCCTCGACATGAAAGCTTGCGCCGCGAACCGCATCGACGAGTCCCGCGGCCGTCCTGAAGCGCACGGTCAGTGCATCGACGCGAATCATAACGGCGCTCCTTGCTGTTCGCCTGAGTCGTTGAGCCACGCGGAGTCGCGCGAGAGCACGGGCAATTCGACGGGCGGATCCACGAGCGGCGGATTCGCGGCAAGCAGCCCGCGCGTGTAGGGATGTTGGGCGTTGACCAGGTCGTGCGCCGCGCAGGTTTCGATCACGCGACCGGCGTACATCACCACCACGCGATCGCAGAACGACATGACAAGCGGCAAGTCGTGACTGATGAAAATAAGGCCTGTCTGATGCTTTTCGATCAGTTCATCGAGCACGGCCAGCACCTGCATGGAGACCAGCACATCCAGCGCGCTCGTCGGTTCGTCCGCGATCAGGAGGCGGGGACCCGTCGAGACCATCATCGCGATCATCACACGTTGTCCCATGCCGCCCGACAACTCATGCGGATACGAGCGGGCGACGCGTTCAGGGTTGCGAATATGCACGGACTCGAGCGCCGCAACGACCTTTGCCCGCATTGCACGACGGCCAAGCTTTGGCTCATGCAGCGCGAATGCTTCGCGCATCTGCTGCTCGACGGTCATGACCGGGTTGAGCGAATACTTCGGGTCTTGCAGGATCATCCCCATTTGCGAGCCGCAAAAGCGACGGCGTCTATGGGCCGGCATCGCCAGCATGTCCTGGCCGTCGAAGCGTAGCCCTTTGGCCGTGCAATGCGCGGCGGGCGGCAACAAGCCGAGCAGGGCGCGGCCCGTGAGCGATTTGCCCGAGCCCGATTCGCCGACGATGCCGAGTCGCTCGCCCTTTTTCAACGTGAGCGACAGACCGCGTACCGCCTCGTTCAGCGTGCCGTCATGCGCGCGAAACGCGATGCGCAGGTCGTCGATTTCACACAGCGGATGGGCCGCTTCGCTCGTGTGCATATCAGTCTCCATGACGCGGATCGAACACGTCGCGCAATCCGTCACCGAGCAGGTTGAACGCGAGGCTCACAAGCAGAATCGCGAAGCCCGGCAACGTGGCGACCCACCATGAATCGAGCAGCACGTTGCGCCCCGAAGCGACCATGAAGCCCCATTCGGGACTCGGCGGTTGCGCACCAAGCCCGAGAAAGCCCAGACCCGCCACGGTCAGAATGATGCCCGCCATGTCGAGCGTCGCTCGCACGATCACGGACGACATGCATAGCGGCATCACATAGCGCAGCAGAATGCGCAGATTCGACGCGCCTTGCAGACGCGCAACCTGGATGAAATCGGCCTGCACGAGCCTCAAGGTTTCGGCGCGAGCGAGACGTGCATATGCGGGCCACGCCGTGATAGAGATGGCGATCACGGCATTGATCACACCGGGTCCCAGCGCTGCAGCGAAGGCGAGCGCGAGCACGATTTTCGGAAACGCCAACGCGATGTCCGTGACGCGCATCAGCACGTTATCGACCCAGCCGCCGAAGAAGCCCGCTGTCGTGCCTATCATGAGGCCGATTGGCACCACCACGACGACCACGAGTATGGCGATCGACAAAGTGAGGCGCGAGCCGTAGATGATGCGCGAGAGAATATCGCGCCCAAGCTGGTCGGTGCCGAGCCAGTGCGATGCAGAGCCCGGCGGCAGCAGCCGGTCCGACAGCACCTGGCGCAAAGGATCATGCGGCGCGATCCACGGTCCGATTATCGCGACGATGACGAGCACCATCAGGATCGCAAAACCAAATACCGATAGCGGATTGCCCGCGAAACGCCGCCAGCGTCGATAGGCGAGGCCCAACGCTGCCTGTTTGCGCGACGCGGGCGTATCGGTGAGCAGCCATTGCTTCCAGGTGAGACGCGCGGCATTCATCGGCCAGTCCTGCGTCGAATGTTCAAGAGGATGACGCACGTCGATAGTCTCCGTTGCATCAGCGGGCGCGTGGATCGAACACGCGATAGAGCGCGTCGGTGAGCAGATTCAACGCGATGAAAGTGGCGCCTATCACAAGCGTGCTGCCAAGCACGGCGTTCATGTCGGCATTGAGCAACGCACCCGTCAGATACGAGCCGATGCCCGGCCATGCGAATACGATCTCGGTCAACACCGAGCCTTCCAGCAGGAAGCTATACGAAAGCGCGATCACCGTGAGCAGCGGCACCGCGATGTTGCCGAAGGCGTGCACCCACACGACGCGCCGCTCGGGCACTCCCTTCGCGCGCGCCGTCGTGATGTACTCCTGGTTCAATTGATCGAGCATGAACGAGCGCGTCATTCGGCTCAGATACGCGACGGAGTAATAGCCCAGTATCGCCGCAGGCAACGCCACGTGCGAGAGGGCATTGAAGAACACATCCCATTCGCCGGCCATCAGCGAATCGACGAGCAGGCTGCCTGTGCGCGGCTCCACCATGCCGTCGAACACCGGGTCCAATCTCCCAGGACCCGACACCCAATGCAGCTTCGCATAGAACAGCAGCAGCCCCATCAGCCCGAGCCAGAACACAGGCACGGAACTGCCGATGAGGCCCACGAAGCGCGCAACGTGATCGATCCAACGGTTATGCCGCGTCGCGGCCACGACCCCGAGCGGCACACCGACCAGCACGCCGGCGATGGTCGCGAGGGTGGCCAGTTCGAGCGTGGCGGGAAACACGCGCCGGATGTCGTCGAGTACCGGATTGGCTGTCAGCAGCGACATGCCCAGGTTGCCGTGCAATACCGCATTCACGTAGATCAGAAATTGCTCGACGAGAGACTTATCCAGACCCAACTGGATGCGCGCTGCCGCATAGGCGGCGGCCGACGCACGATCGCCGAGTATTGCGAGCACCGGGTCGATGGGCACCTTGCGGCCGATCACGAACGTTACGGCAAGCAGGCCCGTGAAGGTTATGGCGAGCGTCAGCGCCCAGCGCAGCAGCCGCAGCGCCCAGCGCACGCTCGCGCGGCGCGCGACTGCGGCACGAATGCGGTCGATAGGAGTCAACGTTGTCGACATGGTTCGGACGCCGCCGGGCGATTATTGCTTCTTCACATGCAGGTACGAAACCAGGTCGTTGATCGGCCCGACTTCAAGTCCCGACACGCCTGGCCGCATCGCTACCTGCGATACCTGCTGGAACATAATAACGAACGGCGAATGCGCGAGCATGTCCTTTTGCATCGCCTGATAAAGCTGTGCGCGTTTTGCAGTGGACGATTCGGCAAGCGCAGCGTTCGTCTGTTTAGTCAGATCGGGAATGTCCCACGAATTGCGCCATGCGAGCATCTTGTACGAGGACTTGTCGGAGTTGTCCGGGTTCCACGCGAAGCCCTGCGCATTGCTGTGCGGGTCGATGTAGTCGGCAGACCATTCGCCGATGTAGATGTCATGCTGGCGCGCGCGGTACTTTGCGAGCGTCTGCTTGTTATCGCCGGGAATGATCTCGACCTTGATTCCGCCTTGAGCCAGATTGGCTTGCACCGCCTGCGCAATCTCGTTGTACGGATAGGTGCTACGCACGTCCATCGTCACATTGAAGCCGTTCGGCAAACCCGCTTTGGCAAGCAGCGCCTTCGCCTTTGCGACGTCCTGGTGATATGGGTTGCTGTTGAGCGCGCCGAGAAAGCCTTCCGGCAGAAACGTTTGATGAACCTTATAGGTCGTCTTCACCACGTTCGTCTGAATGCCGTTGTAATCGATCAGCCACTTCATTGCTTCCTGCACTTCGGGCTTCGCGAGATTCGGGTTCTTCACGTTCAAGCCGAGATACAGCAAGGTGGCTTGCGGCACGGCCGTCACGTGAGCTTTGTTCGACTTCGTCAATGCAGCGAGGTCGTCGGGGCTCAGATTGCGCGCCACGTCCGCATCGCCATTTTCGAGTAGCAGGCGCTGGCTCGATGCTTCGGGAACGTGGCGGAGCACGATGCGCTTCATGGCAAGCGGCACGCGGTAATCGTCGTACTTCTGCAGAATGATGCTGTCATTGGCGGTCCATTTCACCAGCTTGTAGGCGCCCGACCCCGCCTCGCTCGTGCGCAGCCATTCGTTGCCGAAGTCATTGCCTTTCTGATGAGAGATCAGCAGTTTTTTATCCAGCACGGAAGCGGGCCACGCGCCCAGAACATTCAGTACGAAGGTCGGCGCGTATTTCTGATCGGTCGTGATGCTGACCGTTGAATCGTCGATCTTTTTGACTTTGTCGAGCGCGTTCTGCTTGGTGAGCCCGATGCCTTGCAGCACGGCGGCAGCGCCCTTGTCGAGAAGCACGCAGCGCTGGATCGACCACGCGACGTCATCGGCTGTCAGAGGGTTGCCGGAGTGGAACTTGAGACCGGGGCGGATCTTGAAGGTGAATGTGAGTCCGTCGGGGCTCACGGTCCAGGATTGCGCGGCGTCCCCGTTGAATTTCGACGGGTCTTTCAGGTCGACGCGTACGAGGCGGTCGTAGGTGTTCGCGACATATTCTTCCGGCACCAGTTCGTAGACTTCGCCGGGATCGAGCGTCGAGAATTCGTCGAGCGTCGTGGCGATGACAAGCATGTCTTTCGGCGTCGCCGCGAGCGCGCTGCCTGTCATCGAAATGGAAAATGTCAGTGCGGATGCCACCGCGACCGCTGCCAGCGCATTGCGCAAAACCAGATTCATACTTGCTCCGCATGTAAAGGAAGAGAACCTGCAAACGGACAGCCTGGAACCTATCAAGTCACATCAACTTCAACGGGCCGCTTTCGCTGTTGTCTATCACGGGCAGCGCGCGCGACCCAGGCAATTCGTAATGCCACCATTCGCTTGCAATGTGGGCAAAGCCGGCCGCGTGCATGATGCCGAGCAGCAGCAGGCGATTGCGCTGCACAGATTGCGGCAAGCCCGGGTGGAAATGCTCGGAAGCCTTCACCATCTCGTCGAAACCGGTGCCCATGTCTAGTGGTTGACCGTCGCCGTCTATCAGGGTGAGGTCGACGGCCGTGCCCCGGCTATGGTTCGAGCCGCGGCCCAGTTCGGCTATGTAGGTCGGGTCGGGCAGAAAGTCCCACAGCACCTTTTGCGCTTGCGGCGGCCGGTAGGCGTCGAAGATGCGCAGCGTCATACCTGCGCTGTCCGCGAGCTCGACGGCTTTGCGCAATGCAGCTTCGGCGGGTTCGAGCAGCAGGCAATGCGCTTCGCGGTAGATCGGCTTGCCCGTGAAGTTGCGGGGCGTTGCATAAACGAGGTCGATATCCACGCGATGCGTGTCGTGCGTGATATGTATCAGGCGAGGGATGTCTGTCATGGGGGTCAGAATTCGAACTGATCGAGTTCACGCTGCAGTTCGCGGTTGCGCGCAACGCGCCCGTCGATGGCCGGGCCGAGGCATTCGACGATCGAACTGAGCAGGAGATTGAAGAGACACGTGAGCGGCGCAAGCGAGTCCCAGAACTGGCCGACGTCCGTCTTTACTTGCAATAAATCGCAGTTGAAGTCGCGCGCCCAGGGGCAATAGAGATCGGTGACGAGCGCGAAGGCGATGGCGCGCTGCGTCGCGGCTTCGCAATAACGGCGTGCGATTCGTGAATAGGCGCGCGTGTCCGTCACGATCAGGTAGGGCGAAGCAAACTCGGAGTTCAGTGAATCCACATACGAGCCCGACATACCGTCGGAATAGAACACACGTGGCCGCAGATATTCGAGGTAGCTGAAGAACGCATTCGATATGCCGCGGGTCGATTGAATGCCGACGATGTAAACGGCGTCCGCAGTGGCAATACGCTCTGCGACCCGCCCAAACGCTTCGCTCCGTGCAAGCTGATAGACATAGCGTACGGCGTCGACTTCCAGTTCCATCGACCGGGCGAGTGCGTCGCCTTGCGGACTCATGCCTTGCGCGTCTTCTTGATGGCGCTCGCTGCGATAAGCATCCAGGCGGTCAGTAATGAACCAGGGACGTGTTTGCGCACCGCGTAACTCGCGCTTCAGATCATCAAGATTGCGATAGCCGACGCTGCGCAGAAAGCGTCCAACGGAAATGCCGCTCGTTCCTGTTTGCTGTGCGATCTGATCGGCCGTTTCGAGACCGAGCCGGTCGAGATTCGCCAGCATATAGCTGGCAATGCGCTTGGCCGTCGGCGTGAGCGTCGTGAAGCTCTCTTTGACGGTATGGGCGAACGCAGTGGGCATCGAATCTTGTTCGTTAGTGTGCGTTACTTACCTGTCAGGGCGGTGTGCGCTGGTAGCTATCTGACAAGAACAATAAAGCAGGCGCTAACTTAATTTTTCAATCGAAGGTTTCTGATCAATAGGCGGCTCGATGTGGGAAGGAGTGCGGTTTCAACCTGTTGAAGCATGGCTGCAGATCGCGTCTTGCGTATTTCTTCGCGTCTGCGTGGAACGCTTCGTGGCTGTGCGTCGGAGAACTCATCAGGAACCGACAGGAAAGCACTCCAACGGGCCGGGCAAACCCCGGCCCGGTTTATGGGCATGGCACCAACCGTGAGGGTCAAACCTGTGGCGAAGAAAACAGTCTTTCGAAGCGACAGCGTTGGCAGCCATGACCGGCTGAATATCAGATCGAGGACGGCGTGTTCATAAAAATCAGGCGCCGCTCCCTCCCAGCGTTTTCATGCTCTTCCATTGACCCTGTTGAACCTGGAACAGCGTATACGGCGGCTTGATCAGATCGCCGTACGGGTCGAACGCGATCTGTCCGGTCACGCCCGTGACGCTGACCTTCGACAGACTATCGACGATCTTCGCGCGGTCGAGCGAATTCGCTGCGTGAATCCCCTTGATCATCGCCAGTGCCGCGTCATACGAAAACGGCGCGTACAGTTCCACGTCCTGGTTGAAGCGCGCCTTGTAACGCTTGCCGAAATCCAGCGCAGCCGGCTGCTTGTCGAGCGCGGGACCGGGTTCCAGATCCTGCGTGCCGTCGCCCGCCGTGCCGGCGATCTGCAGGAACGCATTGCTCTTCAACGCGCCCGCCCCGAACAGTTGCGCGTTCATGCCCAGAGAGCGCATCTGCTTGATCAGCATTGCGCCCTGTTCATCGAGACCGCCGAAGAAAATCAAGTCGACGTTCTTGCTTTTCAACACCGTCAGGATGGCGCGAAAATCGACCGCTTTGTCGTTCGTAAATTCGCGATCGACGATGTTGCCGTTCGCTTCCTTCGCGCCTTTTTCGAAGGCGTCGGCGAGACCCTGGCCGAACGCCGTGCGGTCGTCGATGATGCCGATTCGCTTCGCCTTCATCTGCTCCACCACGAAATGTCCCGCGACCACGCCGCCGATGCCATCGTGGCCCATCGTGCGAAACACATTCTTGTATCCCTGCTTGGTCAATTGCGGATTGGTCGAGCCCGGCGTGATCATCGCAACGTTTGCCTGGTGATAGACCGTCGACGCCGGAATGCTGCAACCCGAGTTGTAATGGCCGATCACGCCGACCACGCCATCGTCGACCAGCTTCTGCGCGACCTGGATCGCAACGCGCGGATCGGCCTGATCGTCCTGCACGTCGAGCACGAATTTGACGGGCTTCCCGCCGACAGTCGGATGTCGGGCGTTTTCTTCATCGAGCGCCAGTTGCGCGCCGTACTGCAGGTCTTTCCCAACCCGTGCAACAGGGCCCGTTAACGGCCCGACAAAACCGATCTTGACGACTTCCGGATCGGCCGCCGACGCAAACGGCGTCTGTGCACCGAGTAGGCAGACGGCGAAACTCAACAGCCAGTTGCGGCGATTCATGATGCGCTCCTTGCGAGATGTCACGTCGCGCGTTGTGTCGAGCGAGCGGTTCGATGCGCGACGCTTCGAAACCGTCCCACGTATGGGTCAATGAAACTGGAACCTGGCGCTGCTGCGTCCGTTGAGTTGTTCGCAGTTTTGTCCTTTGCTAAACACCAAAACGCGTCGCCGCATACGGCGCAAGATCGAGCGGAGGCGCACGACGCGCAACGAGGTCCGCGACGATCCGCCCGCTCACGCCGGCCAGCGTGAGCCCAAGATGCTGGTGACCGAATGCATAGATCACACGCTCGCTTGCACGTGAACGCGCGAGCACCGGCACACCGTCGGGCAAGGTCGGACGAAAGCCGAGCCAACTGTTGTCCGGCGTTTCGAGCCCGGGCAACGCGCGTCGCGATGAAAACGTCAACAGGTCGAGCAGCGAGCGGTTGCGCGTGTCGCTGAAGCCGCCCAATTCGACGGTTCCCGCGACGCGGATACCGTCGCTCATCGGCGTCATGTAAAAGCCCCGCTCGGCCCAGCCGACAGGCCGCGAAATGAGTTGCTGCGCGCCCGGATAACGCACGTGATAGCCGCGCTCGGTATCGAGCGGCACGACATCGCCGCATTGCCGCGCGAACTTCGCGGAGCGCGCGCCCGTAGCGATGACCACATGGCCAAAGCGCCGCGTGACCCCATCGGCCGTCACGCTCGCGCCATCGCCGGAAGGCTCCACTGCGCTGACAGTCGAACGCTCCAGCGTCAGTCCTTGCACCGCCAGTTGCTCAAAAAGCGCTTGCAGGAAGCCTTGCGGATCCGAGAAATGCCAGCTGTCGCTGAACAGCACGCCGCGCTCGAAAATCGGCGCCAGCGATGGTTCGAGCGCGCGAATCTCGTTGCGGCCCAGCACGTCGAAGATGACACCGAGCTTCTTGCGTAGATCGAGCGCGGGACGCGCCGCGTCGAACGAAGCTGCGTTGGAGTAGAGATACAGGCATTCACGCGACCGCACAAAACGCGCGAGTTCGGCGTTCGCCAGCAACGGTGCATAGCCTTCTTGCGCTTGCGCGAGCAGCGCAGCGAGCGCGGCCGCGCTCGCCTCATAGCGGCGCGGCAGTGAACTCATCATGAAGCGCGCGAGCCACGGCACCAGGTGCGGCAGGTACTGATAGCGCAGCCTGAACGGGCTGTCGCCCGAAAACAGGTAGCGCGGCAGATCACGGAACACAGACGGGTTGTTCACCGGAATGCACGCGTAATGCGCGAACGTCCCTGCGTTGCCGAACGATGCGCCCTGTCCGACGCCGGACGGATCGAACAGCGTGACCCGATGCCCGTCGCGCATCAACGAAGCAGCGCTGGCAAGGCCGATGAATCCCGCGCCGACGATGGCGATCTCCGACATTACTTGTGCCCTTCCATCGCCTGTTCACCGATCGGCGACAGGTAGCCCGTCGCGGTGCCGCCGTCGGTTACACGCTTTGCCAGCAGCAGTATGCCGCCGACGCCACCGCGAGACCGAGCGCGATCATCGTGACGTGCCGCTGACGTAAAGCCGCGCCGAGTTTGGGCGTAGCGTCGGAAACCGTGGACTGTGGAGCACGCATTCGAACACTCCTGCTGGCTGATTCCTGAACAATGCCTGGCGGCATCGCGACACGCCCGACACCAGACAAACTCTGGTATCTAGAATCACACAATAATTTTTGTGTGCAATTAAAACGCTTGTTGTGTGGTCCTGGCATTTTCCCTGGATGGTGTCGGGCACAGTCTTCGCCACGAGCCCATAGCTGCGTCCGATCGTCAGGAAGGCTTACGCTCGGGCGAGTCTGGTATAGAATCGCCACACCTCCGCACAATTGCGGACAAAGCCGGTTTGTATGGAGACAGTCGATCTTATGACTTCTGGCAAAGAGGCAGCCCGCGCGGCCAACGGCACGCCGGAGCAGGCGAAGCGCTCGACCTACATCGAAGTGTCGAGCTCGATCGAGAGCGAAATCCGCAGCGGCATCTATCCGCCCGGCAGCCGTCTGCCGCCGCAGCGGCAACTGGCGACCGAACTGGGCATCAACGTGTCGACGGTGTCGCGTGCCTACAAGGAGTTGCAGTTGCGCGGGCTGGTGATCGGCAGCAAGCGACGCGGCTCGCTAGTGACGGGCGGCGCGATGCCAAGCGTCGAACCGGCCCGCGCGGCGAACAATGCCGCCATCGACCTGACGGTGAACCGGCCGGCCACGGGCGAATTTCTGGAGTGTCTGGCGCGCACGCTCGCCGAGTTGCCGCGCGATCCACGCTATGCGCAATTGCAGGAATACCAGCCGCCACAAGGCCCCGAGTGGGCGCGCGCGGCTGGCGCGCGCTGGATGGCAGCGCCTGGATTTACGCCGGATGCCGGGCACGTGGTCGTCACGAGCGGCGCGCAGCACGGCCTGTATGCCGTGCTGAACAGTCTGATCGGCACGGACGGCGTGATCCTCGCCGACCGGCTCACGTACTACGGGCTGAAAGCGCTTGCGCCCGTGTTCCAGTTCGAGATCGTCGGCATTCCGAGCGACGCCGACGGCCTGCTGACAGATGAAGTCGACGCCGCATGCCGACGCATGCCGGTGAAGGCGATCTTCACGGTGCCCAATCTGCAGAATCCGACTGTCACGACGATGAGTCTCGAACGCCGGATGGCGCTCGTCGACATCGCGCGCAGGCACGGTGTCGCGATCATCGAAGACGACGTATATGGACCACTGGTGTCTCAGCGTCTGCCGACGCTCGCGAGTCTGTGTCCGGAGCTGACCTTCCATATCGCCGCGACGTCGAAGATTCTCGCGCCCGGGCTGCGGCTCGGCTATCTGGCGAGTCCGCCCGACAGTTCCGCGCTGTGCGCAGAAGCCGTGCGCACGACCGCGTGGATGCCCGCGCCGATGTCGATGCTGATCGCGTCGATCTGGATCGAGGACGGTACCGCGCGCCACATCATGGATGCGCAGCTCGCGGAGATTCGCGCGCGTCAGGCGCTCGCGCGGGAGTTGTTGCCGCAGTCGTTGTTACAGACCGATCCCGCCTGCATGTTCGTCTGGCTCAAGCTGCCGCCGCCCTGGCGGGCCGATGATTTCGCCGCCAACGCGAAGGCGCGCGGCGTGGTGGTCATGCCGTCGTCGGCGTTCGCGGTGGATCGTTCGGAAATCGAGCACGGCGTGCGTATCAATCTCGCGTGTGCATCGAGCCGCGATCAGCTCGTGAGCGCGCTGCGGTTGCTGGCGGGCACGCTAAGAGATCGGCCGAGGGCGTTGTTCGGAACGATCTGATTCTGGCTCGTCGATGTTGCAAAGGCCGCTCCGGTTCAGTCTATTCACACCCGGACCGCCACTTCGACAGCGACGACGGCTACGCTTTGGCGCGCTTGCGAGCCGTGCGCGTACCCACTGGCTTCCCCGACGCTGCGCATTGCTGGATCACGCGCTGAAGATGATCGGGACCGGCCGCGATCGCGCTAAGCAAGGTCATCAAGACAAAATCGATCAACTTCGGCATCGCGACTTTGGCGTCCGCCCGCGGCGCGCGGTTGGCCAGGACCAGCGTGGCGAGACCATGTTCCATGCTCCACGCGGCATGGGTCACCAGCTTGAGATCGGCCTGGGTCCATCCAGTCTCGAGGGCCAGCGCCTCAATGGTCTCGGAAAACAACCCGAAAGACCTGTTACTTTCCTCGATCAGTTCTGGATACGCTTGATGCGCCACGATGCGAGGCCCGATCATCAGGCCGAACAGGCCATTGTGGCGCTGCGCGAACTCAACATACACCCGCATCATCCGATAAGCTTTGGCAAGCGCCGTATCCTCACTGTCACGGATCGCGACGCGCAGCGCAGCGAGGTCACGATAACCACTCGCCGCAATCGTGGCCAGCAATTCGTCGATACCCGAAAAATGTCGCGAGGGCGCGGCTTCTGATACGCCCACCATGCGCGCGAGGTAACGCAGGCTCAAGTCTTGTGCTGATAGATCCATGAGCGCGTTGCGCCCCGCTTCAATGAGGGCGTTGCGCAGATTCCCATGGTGGTAGTCCGCATTCTTCGCAATAGATGACTTAGGACTCACGTGGCCTTCGTTCGTGGAGCAAAATAAGGAATCGATTATAAAATCTGCGCACAGAGGCTCGCAATATCGCGAACGCGCGCTAAACGGGCGCGTGTTACTACACGCATTCTAGCGGCTCGGTGGCGCGGCTGGGCGTGAGGCTACATCGCTTGCGTGGCTGCCCCTGGAGTTCGGAGCGCAAAGCTGCCTTTCGGTGCTCAGCGCACGCGCTCGCGCAAGTACCTCGCGCCCGCTGAACACGCTCGCGCAAGTTCTCGTTGTGCCGCGGACATACCCGATCAGAAAAGGCGCAACGAAGCCGGCGACGTTAGCGGCGCAACTGATCAACGGCACGCCGAGCACTAGCGACTTACCGCTGAGAAGGCCCACGATCGAAGATCCTCCGTCACTTCTGCGACACACTCGCTTCCGCAGGGACGGCAACGATAGTGTTGGTGGTCGATGGTGGTCCGCCGACCAGAATGCCGGTATCGATCGCATTGCGGATTTCGGAATCCGCCAGGCCCGCTTCGCGGAACACCTGCTCGTTGTGCTCGCCGCGAAACGCGGGAGCGTCGCGCATTTCAAGCTCATCGTCTGAAAAGTGCCACGGATAGCCGTGAATCAGATACGAGCCGCCGCGGCGATCTGTGATCTCGTGCACCGCACCCCATTGTCTGGCCCAATCAGTCCCGGCCAACTCCTTCAGCGTACGAATCTGGCCAATGGCGATCTTGGCCTCGTCGAGTTGCGCATCGAGCGTCTTGAGATCGCGGAACGACAGCATCCACGTCTGGATCACTGCGTGCAGTACCTTGTAGTTCAGCAGGCGGCGCTCAGCGGTGCTGAAACGCGGATCCTGCGCAAGGTCCATACGGCGCATTGCGCGCAAGTAATTTGGAAACGTGTTGCTGCCGACGATGCTTTGCGCCGCGACAAACTCTTCGCCACCAGGACCGACGAAATGTGGTCCGTCGGCGGCACCGAGAATGCCCGGCTCGGCGCCCGTATCGACACCCGCGAGATCAAGGTGAGCGCGCTCGTTGATCGACAACATCACGGCCGCCATGGCGACGTCGATGTATTGGCCGCGCCCGGTGACTTCACGCTTGCGCACTGCCGCGAGCACGGCGATGGTCGCTTGCAGTCCCGCATAGACATCCGCGTGCGACAGGGGATCGGTCCATCGGCGGCCGTCCCTCGCACTGTCGAAATGTCGAAGCGTGTTGTGCGTGAATCCCGTTTCGGCCTGCACGGTCGGCGCATAGGCCATGCGCGAAGCCCACGGGCCGCGCTGGCCATAGCCTGTGATGGATACGTAAACCAGCTTTGGA
This sequence comes from Paraburkholderia kirstenboschensis, assembly GCF_032806925.1. Taxonomy (NCBI): domain Bacteria; kingdom Pseudomonadati; phylum Pseudomonadota; class Betaproteobacteria; order Burkholderiales; family Burkholderiaceae; genus Paraburkholderia; species Paraburkholderia kirstenboschensis. The sequence continues at coordinate 1,574,842 of NZ_CP136512.1, forward strand.
TTGCGCAGTGAAAGCGTGTCGTAGTCGAGTCCAAAGCCCTTGAGCGTACCTGCCCGAAAGTTTTCGACGATGATGTCAGCTTCGTCGCACAGGCGTAGCACGAACTCACGTGCGCCTGGCACGTTCAAGTCGATGCTGATGTTGCGCTTGCCGCTATTCTGTTGAGCGTAATAGCCGGACATGCCGTCGCGATTCGGGAATGCAGCACGCGAGACGTCGGGCCGCGGCGGCTCGATCTTGATCACGTCTGCACCAAGATCGGCTAGCGTCCGCGCGCACAGCGGACCGGCCAGCACGCGGGAAAAATCGACGACCTTGAGTCCTTCGAGCGGTCCGGCCATGTCAATTCCCTTGGAAAACGGCAGTACCGGGGCCAGCCTTATCGAAGGCCTCCAGTCCACGTTTGAGATCCTGCGATGCCCAGATCGGCTTTTGCAGTTCGAACATCGCCTCATCGGCAGCAGCCACCCCCTCGTTGACCGTGACACGCACGAGTTGTTTGGTGGCGGCATGCGCGATGGTCGGACCTGCGGCCAGTTCCTGCGCAACCGACAGCGCCACTTCATCGAGCTTGTCGTCGGGCACAACGAGATTGATCAAACCCCAGCGTTCCAGCGTGGCCGCGTCGTAACGGCGGCCGAGCAACGCGAGTTCTTTTGCGCGTGCTGGACCGGCTCGCATCACCTGACGCTGAATGCCGCCGAGCAGAGGATGCAAACCGAGTGCGACCTCAACCGAGCCGATCTTGGCCGATTCGGCGACGACGCTGAAGTCACAGGCCAGCGCCACTTCGAATCCGCCGCCAAGGCAGGTGCCGTTCACCGCGACAACGATCGGGATTGGCAGAGTCTCGAAGCCCCGCAGCACCTCGAGCGGATCCATCAGCGCTTTACCTTGCGTGGCAATGCGATCCGGGAAAAGCGCGACCTCAGCGCCGGCTGAGAAGTGCCGTAGACCACTGCGCAGCAGGATCGCTCGCGAGCCGCGTTTCACTGCCTCATCGAATTCGTCCAGTAGCGCACGATACAGCGTCGGACCCATCAGGTTGTGCGGGCGACGGTTCATCGTAACGACGGTCACGTCGCCTTTGATTTCCTTCTGAACAATTGATTCGTCCATTTCTGCTCCGTTTCGTCAGGTACAGATACTCTTCAACCTGCATGTTAATTCCGATAACATTTGGGTCGATCGAGGCCGAGCGGTGATTGCAGACTACGGCATCGGTAGCTACGCGGCAGCGTTTGAATCATCGACGCCTGCAACGACCCGTGCGTCCCTTTCTGCGCCGTCCCCCAGTACCGCCAGCGCTTCCTGATAAGCCTCACTCTGAAACGTGGTGAGCGCCTGCTCGAAGCTCGGGAATTCGACCACGACGGTCCTTTCCTTGAGACCAGCCTGGAACGCAACGACTTCGCCGCCCCGCACCAGAAATTTGCCGCCCGCGGCTTTCACCACTTGTGTTGCGAGGACGCCGTACGCGGCGAGCTTGCCTGCGTCATGGACCGCCCGATACGCTGCCACCCAATATCCCTTCGCCATTTTCGCTTCCCCTAGTTGAAAGAAGATATGTCACTATGATAACGGCGTTAACATAAACATCAATGAGGGTTTTTCCTGGCCACAAAAAGTTGGTCAACAGTGGTGTTAACGGTGTTAGCATGAGCCAATGCGATGACCCGATGCCAACCTTTCGCGGAGAACTTCATGCCATACACGACGACCAATCCTGCAACCGGCGAACTGCTCGCCACTTACGACGACATCTCCGACGAGTTGCTTGAAACGAAGCTCGCTGCTGCGCAGCGCGCTTTCGAAACTGACTGGCGGCGCCGTCCCGTCAGCGATCGGGCGCGCATTGTGTCGCGCGCGGCAGCGCTGTTGCGCGAGAGGGCCGAGGAATACGCAGGCTATCTGACGCTGGAAATGGGCAAACGCAGCGGCGAAGCGCGCAAGGAAGTGGAATCGTCGGCGAACATTCTCGACTACTACGCAAAGCATGCGAACGCGTATCTCCAACCGCGCCCGCTCGCGGAAGCGCCCGGCGCAGCCGTGCATATCGAGCCGATCGGCGTGCTCTTCGGCATCGAGCCGTGGAACTTTCCGTACTACCAGATCGCGCGGGTGGCCGGGCCGCAACTGATGGTCGGCAACGTCCTGCTGCTCAAGCATGCCGAAAGCGTGCCGCAATCCGCGTTGGCCTTTGCCCGGTTGTTCGAGGAAGCAGGAGCGCCCGAAGGCGTCTATACGAATCTGTTTATCTCGATCGACCAGGCCGGCCGCGTCATCGATGATCCGCGCGTCCAGGGCGTGACACTGACCGGCAGCGAGCGTGCCGGCGCCGCCGTCGCCGAGCGCGCCGGCCGCAATCTGAAGAAGGTCGTGCTCGAACTGGGCGGCAGCGACCCGTTCATCGTGCTTGAAGATGCGCCGCTCGATTGGGCGATCCAAAGCGCGGTCGCGGGCCGCATGCTCAATGCAGGTCAGTGCTGCGTAGGTTCCAAGCGAATCATCGTGGTCGGCAAGACGCGCGGCGACGCTTTCCTCAAAGGCTTTGCCACGCAGATGGCAGCGCTTGCGATGGGCGATCCAGCGGATCCGGCGACCGCTGTCGCCCCACTTTCGTCGGAGCGTGCGTTGAAGCTGCTGCTTGAGCAGATCGATCGCGCGGCTTCGCACGGCGCACGCATCGTATGCGGTGGAAAGCGCGTCGAGCGCCCGGGCTTCTTTTTGCAACCGACCGTCCTGACCGACATCTCGCCACAGAATCCCGTCTTCGCCGAAGAGTTGTTCGGCCCGGTTGCCGCCTTCCACATTGTCGAGGACGAAGCCGCCGCAATCGCGCTCGCCAATGGCACGCCGTACGGTCTCGGTGCGTCGGTGTTCACCGCGGATACCGAGCGCGGCGAGCGTGTCGCCGCGCAAATCGACAGCGGCATGGTGTTCATCAATCAGCCGTTCGGCACGGCGGCGGAACTGCCGTTCGGCGGTGTCAAGCGCTCGGGTTTTGGCCGGGAGCTTTCTCAACTGGGCTTCGACGAGTTCGTCAACAAAAAGCTGATCCGAGTTGCGCCAGTTGGTGCGGCACCGTTCGGCCCCGCGCGGGCGGCCTGAGCGCGGGACGGCGGCGCCTGATTTCTATCTCCTTTGAACGAACATCATGACAAGCAAGACGATTATCAGTTGTGCACTCACAGGAAGTGACGATACACCGCGGCTTAACCCTGCAGTGCCGGTGACGCCCGAGCAGATCGCCAATGAGGCCATAGCTGCATGTGAAGCCGGTGCGAGCATCGCGCACATTCACGTTCGCGATCCCAGGACTGGCGTTCCGAGCACTGAATTGGCGCTCTACGGAGAAGTCGTTTCGCGCATCCGCGATAGCGGGTGCCCGATATTGATCAATCTGACGACGGGCCCAGGCGCACGTTTTGTTCCCAGCGACGAAGACCCGAATCGGGGAAGCGAACTGAGTACGATGATGACCCCAGAGGCGCGCGTGAGGCATGTGCTCGAGTTGCGTCCGGAAATCTGTACCCTGGACATCGCGACCATGAACTTCGGCAGTCGCGCATTCGTGAACGTTCCGGACCATCTGATCACGATGGCAACCCTGATCGAAGAAGCAGGCGTGAAGCCGGAACTCGAGGTGTTCGATCTCGGCCACGTGCGACTTGCGCGCCACCTGATCGAAACGCAGAGCATTCTGCAGGCTCCGCTGTTCCAGTTGTGTCTTGGCGTGCCCTGGGGCGCGTCTGCCGACACGGAGAGCCTTCTGCAGATGAAACGCTATCTACCCGAGAACGCCCGCTGGTCCGCGTTCGGCATCTCGCGCGCCCAATTCCCGATGGTGGCGCAAAGCGTGATTCTCGGCGGGCACGTCCGCGTCGGCCTGGAGGACAACCTTTATCTTGCGAAAGGGCAACTCGCGCCGGGCAACGCGTCGCTGGTCAAGCGCGCGGTCAGTATTGTCAAAAGCATCGGCGGGAAGGTGGCAACACCTGACGAGGCTCGCAGCATACTCGGCCTTTCCCGTCGCCAATAGAACGGGAACGACGATGTGATCGTACTTCTGTGCGATGAGTCGCAATCAATGCTGCGTTGCGAAAGCATTGATTTCAAACGGTAGCCTATCCTTGGGCTATCTGTAACGCCGCGTCACTCATGTCTGGTTCATCTTGTCTTTCAAGAGACCTGGATGTTCTGACATAAGAAACGCGGCATCTATTGATGCATGGAGACAAAAATGCCTTTGTGGAATATCTATCATCCCCCCGGTGCCTACTCGGCTGAAGACAAGCAGGAGATGGCGAAACGAATCACCGGTATTTACATTATTCCTCCCTTCTACGTTGGCGTTCTGTTTCATGAACAGCCGAAAGACTCGTTTTTCATGGAGGCGAATCGCGAGGCGATTTCGTCAGAATCCGACTCGATCATTTCGCCAGACATATCGCCAACGACGTCGTGTGGACGGAGTCATGGCTGCGCAAGGCGAACGCGGCCATTGCGCCATTCGTCCAGGAGCGGGGCTACCACTACGAACTGCATGTCGGCGAAACGCCGCAACAGCTGTGGTTGATCGATGGCATTCGCCCACCTCGTCCCGATACCGTAGCTGAGAAGAAATGGAAGCTTGAAAACCGGGCGTCGCCGTATGACCCGAGCGAAGGTTGAATGGCGCAGTCAGGTCTGAAGCTGTTCAGAGGTTGCACTGGACCGGCAGCGGTGAAAGCCCGGCTTTCACCGCTGTCTCTCCCAGTCGTCTGGATGTCTCTCTCTGACGTACCGTCTTAATAGCCTGATGGATACGTAACGACGGTCATAACCCGAGCTAGTTGAAGCGAAGGAGAAGGCGCATGAAGGCTTTGATAATTGAACGCAATGGTGATCCGTCAGAGGTGGTTCGCTGCTGTGATGTGCCAGAGCCCACGCCCGGTCCCGCTGAAGTCCGCGTAAAGATGCTCCTGGCGCCCGTGCACCCGTCTGACCTGCACGTCATTCGTGGACGTTTCGCCCGTCACCGTCAGCCTGAACTGCCAGCGTCGCCCGGGTCCGAGGGTGTTGGAATCATCGACTCCGTCGGCAGCGACGTGCCACGCGCCCGGGTGGGAGAGCGCGTTGTCTTGCTGGATGTGCCGGGAACCTGGAGAGAGCAGGTCATCAGTCCAGCCGATCGCGCGATATCCGTACCGACGGCGATTTCCGATGAGGACGCCGCACAGGCTTTGATCAACCCGATGACGGCCTGGGCAATGACGATGTGCGAGCACCAGCTCGAACGGGGCGACTGGCTGGTCCAGAGCGCGGCAGGGTCGACGGTCGGTCGCCTCGTATTGCAGATTGCGAAAGCGCAGGGGTTCCGTACCATCAACCTTGTACGCCGTGACGAGCAGGTCGCCGAGATTCAGGCGCTTGGCGGCGACGTCGTGCTAAGCACGGCTGACGAACGCTGGCCCGAGCAGCTGGCCAATGCCACTGGCGGCAATGGCATCGTGAGCGCGATTGACTGCGTCGCCGGCCGCACGGGCGCCGCGCTTGCGCGTCAGCTGGCCCCGAACGGACGCCTGCTTGTGTATGGAGCCTTGTCGTCGCATCGCCAGACCGACCAGGCGGCGTTCGAGATGCCGATTTTCGCGCCTGCGCTTGTCTACTCAGCTGCCGAGGTACGCGGCTGGTTTATCTTCTCGTGGCTCGCACGCAAGGGGGTGAATGAAGGCAGCCAGACGCTGCGCAGTCTGCTCGATCGTATCGCCGATGGATCCTTGAAGCCGCCCGCAGCTCACCGCTACCGCCTTGATCGTGCACAGGAAGCCTTCACAGCCGCCGAGCGCGCCGCACACGACGCCAAGCCGTTGCTGATGTTCGCGGAGCGCTGAGCGTCGCCCGTCCGCGTTCAAGAGGATTTTGTACGGCAGGGTAGCGAGATCGCGTCGTGCATAAGTCTTGAGCATCTGCCTGAGCCGTCTAGAACCTTCGTGCGTCGAAACCCGGCAACGGCTGCGTGCCCTCCAGTACCACTGCGTTGAGCAGCTTCGGATCGAGCCCGAGCACACGCAGTATCGTTGGCGCGATGTTGGGACACGAAGTAGAAGCGATACATCGAGCTACGTCTTGTTCGTGCAAACCGTCGAAGCTGACGGCGTTCGGCCTCCCAAAGCAGTCGTGATCATGTTGATGGCCTTGATGTCCACCGGCATCGCGAGCACGGGCGGCCTTCGCGAGAACTCGGGCAAGCGACCGTATCGTCAGGCAGACGGCGCCGGAATTAAAGGACCACGAACTTTCGGCCGGTCGGGCTCAGCGCCGCTCATGGCAAGCGCCTCAGCGAGCGTGAGCCCCATCTCGAACCCGATTAGCGGAAGCCGTACACAACGATCTTCTTCCCCTCGAAATTTTCTTGCACAGCCTGCTCGCAATATTGCGGGCACGTTACCGAGCCGTCTCCGCTCATGCCAGAGACAGTGACCGCCCTGTAAACAACGGATTCGACGAGCGTCCCATCCGCAGCGATGACCATGTTCAGGTCGGTTTCGACACCCGCCGGCACGGCTCCCCCGGCGGTATAAGTGATTTTCATGGTGCCGGTGCAATCGGAGTTCACTGAGTATGTTCCGATCTGGTTCGGATTGAACGTCGTCAGGCCTCCTTTCGGCAGCCCGCCGATCATGCCGAAGTCGGTGCGCGTGAAGCTGCCCATGCCATCGAAGGTCACGAGGGCGACGTCATCGAGAATCGACGTGGAGGCATAGGGAGCAACTTTATTGTTCGGTCCTATCAATCCGATGATTTCTCCATGACCGGTGAATGCATACGGTCCTTTGAGCGTTGCGTTCGAACAAAGGCCGCGTGAGCCGCCGCGTCCGTCATGTCCGTCGTGTCCGTCGTGTCCGTCGTGATCACCGGGACCGCCGGCCTGCGCGGCGCCGCTGAGCAAGAGAAGCGCCACGGCGGTTGCAGACAGAATGCTGAATTGTTTGATCTTCACGATAATCTCCTTGTCACCGAATCAGGCGCGAAACATCACGGCGCAGGGGCCCATTGCCTGGCGGGATGAGGCGCCCAATTCAAACGAAATGGAATTAGAGAATCGGTGCAGTAATAGAGCTGCCGCTGTTTGCGAAAACGAGCGATGAAAGAAAGAGGGCCGTCGGTGCTATTGGCTTTGGCGAACAGGATGCGAGAAAGCCTCGTCGTTGGCCAAGTAGTTAACTGGCGAAACGCTTCACCAAGCCGTAGTTTTGCTCGGTGTCGGCAGGCACGTGCAGAAGGGGTGCACGAAAGTCCGCGAAATTGTGACTTCGTGAGTCAGCCACGCTTTAATGTCGCATAGCAAAGAGGAGCGTAATCCACAATCTTTGCGGATGCCAAACGAATATCGGACAAAAGGCAGGCGCATTCAGAATCGCGTTGAGCGAATGATGAACTGTATCGAGTGATTTCCGATGACTTCGAAGGGCCCCGTTGACGCGCGCTGGACCAATGGCGACGTTCGGTTGAGCGTCCTCCAGATCATGGTCCATTTGAGGCCGGATCGCGGCGGGCGTGATAACACGACGACCGATGGTTCGCGCCGGGCGTCGACCAGGGAAGTGATCCAAGGGCTTGGGTCGGCCACAAACGTGCCGTACACGGCCGCATGACGAAGATCTGTGACGAGCGGTGACGCGCCAGTTGGCGATTTCGAGAAAGAGCAGACGTGTGACATCGATATCGCCCGCGCGCCTGCACCTGGTCGAAAAAAACCCGTCCATATGGACGGGCTCAAATACTACGCGGAGAAAGTCGCTAACTCCTTTACGTCAGGCTTCTTCAGAAGCGCGTCAATATACCGACCGAGCCCATGACCTGATTGCCCGTCGATGAAGCGCCGCCTGCGTTGTACATGACTGCGACGTTCTTGTTGCCCGTTGCATGCTGGTACATGGCCTCGGCATACAGCTCTGTACGCGTGGACAGCGAGTAGCGCGCAATCGCGTTGACCTGATTCCACTTCGGATCGGCGCCGAACGACGTTGCACCACTCAGATGCGCATCCGTGTAGGCATAAGAAACGCCGAGCATGAGCGCTGGCGTAAGTGCGTACTTGCCATTGAGTTCGTAGTTGTCGAAATGAGCGCCGCCATTATTCAGCCCGAACGCGTTCGTATTCTGATATTGGCTGTGCGTGTAGACAAAGCCGACCGTCGCAGGGCCGAAGCCGTAACTCACGCCCGCGCCGGCGGTACGCTGCACATCCGACGTCAGGCCACCTTTGAACTCGGTTGGATCAGCGGCACCCGTGGTATTCGGATTCGAAGCGCCCGAACCATTGACCTGCAAGTAGGCGGCAGCCACGTTCAAGCCGCCGGACTTGTAGCTGGCGCCCGCGCTGTACGCACGATTGACAGCAAAGCCGCTCTGGCTGTTGCTGAACGCATACATGCCACCCGCCTTGAAGCCGGCATAGTCGAGGCTGGTGAACTTGACCGAGTTATTGAAGCGAACGCTATGCTGCAGGTTGTCGTTGTCATACGGATGCGCAAAACCCGAGTCACCGAACGGGCCTGCCGTGGCAGACAGCGGCGCGACGAAATCGACCATGGAGTCATACTGGCGGCCCAACGTGACCGTACCAAAAGTGCTGCTGCTCAGGCCGACATACGCCTGACGACCAAACATCCGGCCACCCTGGCCGAGCGTGCCGTTATTGACGTTGAAACCGTTTTCAAGCACGAAGACGGCCTTGAGACCACCACCGAGATCTTCCGTGCCACGCAGGCCGAACCGGCTACCGCTGATGTTGCCGCTCGCCAGCGCGACCCGGCCGCTTCCGCCGACGTTATTCGTGTACGTGATGCCGGCGTCGATGAGGCCGTACAGCGTAACCGAGGTCTGTGCATGAGCGGCCGATGCAGCAAGCGCAACGGAGACAGCGAGGGCGATGCGAATCTTTTTCATGAATTAACTCTAGCGTGTTGGAACTGCGTCAGAAAACAGCGTGACGAGTATAGAACCGCCCGCGCAGCACGCCTCACTTCCGGTCTGGATTGGACCTTTGCGTTTTTCTGAAGTAATCCGCCACAAATTCGCCACAATTCTCGTGATATCCCAGCCCGCAAGGCGCAACGATTCCGTGCTTTATCCCACCGCTCGAGTCGCTGTTGTATCGAAGCGACGGTATTCGGGTTAGCCGACTTCCGCACATTTGGATCGCCGGGCTCTTGTCAGTCATATCGAGTCACATTCGCACACGGGTGATGGGATCTCCAGGTCTTGAGAGATCTCCCCCAGGGACAGTTGGCCATCGGTGAGGCGCCAGATGCCGCGCGGATTGTCACGCTGCAACGCTTCCGGCAGCAGTTCATCCGGCAAGCCTTGGTAGCAGAAGAAGCGGCTATCCGACGTCGCGGGAAATGGTCCGCCATGAATCGATGCGTACGACACTTCTCGCGGATGCGCGAACGCATTAATGACGATGCGTCCCGTGCGGCGCTCAAGAACGGGCAACAGGTTGGCGGCGAGCGGATGATCGACTCGATCGAGCTGTATCTTGCAGAGAGCTGCTCGCGAAACTGCCCGGCGATCGCGATCAGTTACGCTCGATAAAACCATGGCCGATCTCGGCGCCACGCGCAGCAAGCGCAGCCGGGAGCACGAAAGTCGGATTGACGCTCGTCATTTCGGTGAAAACCGGGATCGGATCCGGACGTTGCTGTGCGCGCCGGGATAGCCCCATTTCGCCGCCTTCCGAGCCTGTGAGCGTCACACCCTTGATGAGCGGGTGATCGACCAGTGCCTCGCCAATTTCATTACCGCCGCCGCGAACCCGAAAAAACACTCCTTCGTGCAGGCCCGAATCTCTGACGGCTTGCTGAATCACGCGGCCCATCAGTTGTGACGCGCCGGGATGCGCGTCGTGCGCTTTCACAATGACGGGACAGCCGGCGGCCAGCGGGATGGCATAGCCGTTGCTGGAAATAAAGAGCGCAACTGGGCTCTCGCTATGTCTGTCATCCTGATCGTCGATGACGATTCCGATTCGCTATGGCTTCTTCAAGTTGTTTTGGAGGGACGAGGCCATCACGTTGTACTCGCCGACGATGGACAGCGGGCGCTGGAAATCGCAAGTCGTTGTCTTCCTGATGTAATCGTTACCGACTGGAACATGCCGCACATGGATGGGAACGTCTTGTGTGAGCGGCTTCGGTGCTATCCGGCGCTGGCCCTGATTCCCATCATCATGATGTCGGCGCGATCGCCGCCGCAAGATACAGCTGGACTATGGAATGTTTTTCTTCGCAAGCCATTCGATATCGAAGCGCTCGCAGCGGCCGTCGACTCATTCGCGACCAGGCGCTTGGAAAATAATTCAAATCGAGCGCATTGTGGCGCCGCGCCGTTATCCAGGTGGTCTGGGACAGCCATGAAGTACTGGGCCTAGCAGCGTGGCAGTTGGGGCGGCGCATAGTCGCTTCCAAAACAGGGTTCGTGCGGTTTCCAGTGACGCTCTCACGCCGGTTGCATGGTGGGAGCTGCCATTGAACACGCTTAGCCCGAAGGTGCGTTCAAGTCGGATACGGTGTTGGTTCCCGGGTTCTAGGGTCTCCTTCTCTCGATAACCGCAGTGCAAAAGAGAGGGCTAGCGAGCGGCCTATAATTTCCGGTCCGCACACACACCCTCTGATCCTATGTGGAGCGCTCCATACCCGGACGTTATACCGTAGGCGTTCGCGACAACCTTGCTGCAGAGAAGCCAATGAAGAAAGGAAAGACAAAACTTACCCGCCATGATGCTGAGCGCCTCTTCGAGGGACTGCCTGCCGGAAAGGTGAGCGCATCGAGCCGGCCCGAGAACCCGTTCGAAGCAGGGGTGTTCGACGTGGTCAAGCGCGTCGACGACGAGACCAAACTCTGGAAAGACAACCTCATTTCTCTTCCAATGGCGATCGAACTGCCTGCTGGCTACGAGTCTGTATCCCGCATTCGGGAGTCGATGGCGAAGGCATGGCGCGTGAAGTGGGTGAGGGAAGGTAAGAGCGAAGTTGTCACTGAGTTTCCTGAAGGATGGACCGCCGTTCGCCCGGGAAATGGACCCATCGAGCTGCGAGATCCTTCCGGCGTGGTCCGCGCCTTTTACGGGTGGGCCGAAGATGCTGAGCTCAGGATTTTGCCGCGGTATCTGGTTGAGTCACAGGCGAACAGTTCAAGCGGACTAGGCAGCCTGGTTGTCCGCGATCGCGCGAACGGTCGGATTCTTCAGAGGTCGTCGAACTGGTCCGCCCGAACTGGTACCAACCATCCAGATTGGACCATGCTGACCGCGTGGCTCGATTTGCACTATCCACAACATCGCGATCCGTTTCGGTACTGGGAGGATTGCGAGCAAAACATCCACGAGTGAGCCACTTTTTGTAAGCTGTGTGCAACGGCGACGAAGCGGCCAAGCTGCGGCTGGACACCGTACCGGCGCAATCGCTGTTATTGCGCATGCCACGCTGGATGAGGCTCAGGCGCACCTCCGGCTCACCGGGACTGACTGCGACGGTTATGCGCGGAAAAGCTGTCCACCCGGCCAACTGCTCGCGATAATCACCGCGCTTGTCCGGTAACTGCCTGTCGGGGCAGGCGCACTGTGAAGACAGTCTCCCGTTCGTCCGACCGCACCTCGATCGTGCCGCCGTGCGCTATGGCAATTTCCCGGGAGATGTACAGTCCGAGACCGAGGCTGCCGCCTTGCGCGGCTCCGGCATCCGGGCCACGCTGGAGCGGGTCGAACATCCGTTGGAGCAGCGAAGGTTCGATGGCGTCACCTGCATTTCTCACCTCTAACCGGATTTCCGTCTCGTCGCCTGTCATCACCACCCGCACCGGCGTGTCAAGCGCGCCATACCTGATTGCATTCACGACCAGGTTGCCCAGCACCTGCTGCAGACGTCGACCGTCGCACACCCCCCGCAGGCTGGCGGGTGCCTCCAGCACGATGAGGCGGTCGGGATGAGCCGCACGCAACTGGTCCGTCTCGTCGGCAAGAACGTTCACAAGGTCGACGTCGGTCGGCGCGATCCTGATTCCCAGACCCAGCTCAGTCCGGTTGAAATCACTCAGATCGTCGAGCAGCGCCTGCATCCGGGCACCGGTACGGATCAAACGGTTTGCGGCGGCCGATACACCTTCGCCGGCATTCATCCTTGTAAGCAGTGAAGCCGTCGCCTGGATAGTCTGTAGCGGGCTGCGCATGTCGTGGCCGAGCATCCCGAGGAACAGGTTGCGCTCCCGCTCCACTTCGGCGCTGAAAGAACGGACCGATTCGGCAACCGCCTGGTCCAGCGCCTCATTGAAACGGATGATGTCGTCCAGGTGGGGCACTTCAGGCAGGCAATCATCCATCCACAACTGAAGCACGCTCGCGCGAAGCGCACGGTATTCGGCGGCCAACTGGTTGATGTTAAAACCGCTTCGCGCGCGCAGAATGGCGTGCGTTTGTGCCGCGGTGTGCGGCGCACCCTCGACCTGCGGGGCACGCCCCCATGCCTTCTGCGCCTGCGCTTGCCTGGTCTGCGAGGTCGACAGGTCGGCCACCACCGCCTCAAGCAGCGGCCGGGCGTGATCACGTAAAGCCAGGGAATCCATGCCCACTGCAGCTGGCAGCAAGGTCAGGGCGAACGCTTCCCACTGCACCAGGATACGCTCGATATCGCGCGCGATAAAATCCGCCAGTCGCATGTCCTTCCTTGAAGAAGCAGAATAGCGTTTGGTTCCCGGCTGCGGTTGGTCCTCCCTTTATGAGAACCGGGTCTGCGGGGTGTAACCACCTGCTGGAACAGCTGTCGCAGACTCATCCGCCCGACGACGGTGATTGTAGCAATGGAAGCCCCGTTCACCGGATGCATAGCCAACGCATCGAAATCCGGAGCAGCATATTGGATTGGCGATAGAGTTTCCTCCCTATCATCGCGACACGCAAGGCGACCGTCAACAGAACTGGCAGGGCCGACGAAGCACAACGCAACTCGCGGCTACGTCGCCATACCCAGCATACGGGCGAGATCGGCCAGCCGGTACGGTTTATGGGTAAATGCGGAGTCGTCCAGATGGCCGTACTGTGCCCTGAGGGCGGGAATAGGGTACCCCGAGGCAAGCACGATCCTGACCTCCGGCCGAAGGTCGCGCGTCGAACGCGCGAGCTGGATGCCATCGATTCCCCTGGGCATCACGACATCGGTGAACGGGACGTGGATATCGTCGCGACGGCTCAGCGCATCCGTCAGCTCACCGTTGAACGCGGTAAGCCGATCTTTGGGTGAACCCTCCCGTGGACACTGATCGCGCGGCAACCGGGCGAGCGGAAAACTGGATGCGTGCTGGCGCTCGTCCACTTGACGATGGCCGATATTGTCGGAGGCATTGTCGGAAGCAAGCAGGAAAAGCCCTGATAGAGAGACGTTCATCTCGTGACCTAGGCCTTCAATAGATGACGCATTGAATGCGGCCTACGACCGTGCAGCTCTCCGTCAATGTTTTCTCAGGTGCGCTTGAATTTCGCGCGCATCAAGCGCCGAGAGATCTTCGTTGATCTCTTCGAAAATCATCTGACGCGTCTCCTCGCTCAGACGCGCGCGCAGCATCCCGAGAAACTTCGGCTCCACGGCAAATCGCAGTCGCTGGTACCGGTGATGAAGCCGACCCTGTTCGACGTAGTCGGCGACAGTTTTCGCAAATTTTTCGCGATCCTTCTCGGTCAGCGCCGGTCCACTTGGGACGACATTGACAAGGTCTTCGATTTCCCGCAAGTCCAGTTTAAGTCCAGGTGTCTCGAAGATTCGTGCACGGCTGCCGTCGGCAACGACAACCCAAGTAGTGACAACCATGGTGCGCCTCTCAGCATGATCGGTCGCCGACTCCGCGGCCATCGCAAATCGTCGCGTGAGGCCGGCGAGCTCGCCGGTCAACGACAGTCTATCTCCAGCGCCCGTCGATGACGGACCGTGGGGCCTCCCCGCGCTCCTGCGCGAGCGACGGATAGTCGGTATACCCACGCTCGCCGCCTCCGTAGAACGTGGACGGATCCGGCGAATTGAGCGGAGCGTGCGAGCGGAGGCGTTCCGGCAGGTCGGGATTGGCGATGAACGGGCGTCCGAACGCGATCAGGTCCGCTTTGCCATCCTCGAGCCATCTTTCCGCACTGCTGGCGTCGAACCCGCCCGCGACCATCAGCACACCGCGATAGGTGCGGCGTATCATCTCGCTCATGCGTTTCGCACGCTCCGTGAAAGCGACATCCTCACCGGTCGCCGCCAGTGCGGGATTGACGATGTGCAAATAAGCGAGCCCGTATCGATTGAGCTTCTCGATGACGTAAGAGAAGGTTGCCTCGGGATCGTCGTCATGCATGTCGTTGAAGGTGGCGAGAGGGGAGAGCCGTACCCCGACCCTTTCGGGTCCCCACACTTCGCAAACCGTCTCGATCACCTCGAACAGCAGTTTGGCCCGGCGCTCGCTCGACCCGCCGTATTCGTCCGTGCGGCGGTTCGTGCCCGACAACAGAAACTGGTCGAGCAGATACCCGTTCGCTGCGTGCACTTCGACGCCGTCCATACCAGCCGCCTTTGCGTTGCGCGCACCCCTGAAATACTGGCGCACGAGATACGGCATCTCTTCGATCTGCAGCGCGCGAGGCGTGACGCAGGGCGCGACGACACCTTCGCCGCGCTCGTTCTCGATGAACGCCTCTGCTTTCGGCTGGAGCGCAGACGGCGCAACCGGCAGCATTTCATCGGGTTGCAACGAGGGGTGCGATATGCGTCCGACGTGCCAGAGCTGCATGAACATCAACCCGCCCGCCTCGTGCACGGCGTTCACCACGAGCCGCCAGCCTTCGACCTGCTCGCGACTATGAATCCCAGGCGTCCATGCATAACCTTGCCCTTGCATCGACACCTGCGTCGCCTCGCTGATGATGAGCGCGGCCGATGCACGCTGCGCGTAATAGCAGGCGTTGAGCTGAGTCGGTATGTTGCCTGGCCGGCTCGCGCGCGAACGCGTCAGCGGCGCCATCACGCCACGATGACGCAGGTTGTACGGTCCCACCTTGACGGGTTCGAAGAGCTTGCGCAACGGGATTTGCTCGTCGTTCTGCCCAGCTTCGGCGGGCATGGTTTCCGTATCCGACATAAATTCGCTCCTTGCGTTTTTGACTCAGCCCGAAAGGTACTGCCATAGACGCTTCGAGGCGTCGGCGTCAGATCACATCGACATGATTCCGCTCACAGCCACTCTAGTTGTGTTCCGCGCGCGCTTCTTTCCGGTTTCTGCCCAGATGTGTCACGATCCTGCCGCCATGCGGTCTCTCACCGTTACAAGACCGTGCATTGATCGCCGGTGTTTGAAACTTCGGATAAGCGTCCCGGCGCAGCGGCTTGCGCATGCATGGGGAGCAGTGTCGGCCTCATGCAGTCCGATTCACTCTCTGAACTCATCGCCCAACCATACAAGCCGTTGTGTGCCCGACCTCGTTCAACCCAACCGGTTACGCGATGCTGCGGCGTCGCGGCATTGCGGCGTCAATCCGGCAGAACGAACTCGGTGCGCATGTCTTCGACGATGCGCCGGACGTCGTGGGCAAAGTCGGTGCCTTGCTCGTTGAGCGGCACCATATTCCAGTTCCTGCCGGCGGCATCGGGCGGGTGCCGTTCGGGCAGCGGTATGCGCACGCGCAGTTCTTCCGGTATGTCCGCGCTTATTTTTGCCACGCGACTTTGCGTTTCATCACGAATCTGCTCGGCGGAGAAAACGGTCTTCGGCATGGGAGTTCTCCATCGCGGCGGCCCGCATGGCTTTGTTTTCGAGCGCGGACGGCGCCACTTCAAGTCTGGCTCGTATTGGCGGAACAATCTGGATGAGAGGCGCGCGACAGTTCTGCACTGACGAGAACCTCTCCGGCGCGGCGCACAACGTCAACGGAGCGCGGCCAACGCGTCGCTGATCGGTTTGCCGCCACCGGCAAATCCGACGATCTTGTTGACAAGGCCCACCTTCAGC
Organism: Paraburkholderia kirstenboschensis; assembly: GCF_032806925.1. NCBI lineage: Bacteria > Pseudomonadati > Pseudomonadota > Betaproteobacteria > Burkholderiales > Burkholderiaceae > Paraburkholderia > Paraburkholderia kirstenboschensis. Next base: position 1,590,859 of record NZ_CP136512.1, read on the forward strand.
GCTTCGAGCACGACATCGGCAACATCTTCGCGCGCAACGGGGGCGCGAGCGGACTGCGGGTCGGTCACTATCTCAATCGTCCCGGTACCCGGCTCCATGGTCAGTGTGCCGGGACGCAGCACAAGATAATCGAGACCACTGCCGATCAGATAATCGTCTGCTGCGCGCTTCATCTGGGCGTAATGCCGAAGCGCATCTGGGGCGCGTTCAGGGTCGTATGCCAGCAACGCGCTGACGACGATGAAGCGGTCCGCGCCATACTGCTTCGCACAATCCACCGCCTTGATGATCGCGTCCCGGTCGATCTGACGCTCCTGCTCGGCGCCCTCGCTTTCAGCGGATCCAGCGGCAAAGATAACCGTGTGAACCCCCGCGAGCGCCGCGCAGAAGTCTTGCGTCAAGTCGACGATCACGGGGCTCGCACCGAGGCCTTCGAAGTGGGCCCTCTGCGCTTCGTTACGCAGCAATGCACGAAACGGAATGCCCGCACGATGCAATTTGTCCGCGACTAACCGGCCGGTGCGGCCGGTGGCGCCAATTAATGCAATGCTCATCGTGTCTCTCCAAGACGGCGTGGCAGCGGGATGCTCATGCTGTCGTGCCACTGCTGTTCAGGCTCTCTAGCGCCTTTTTCAGGCGTTCCTCCTGCTCGTTGGTGAGAGATGTCTTTAATACCTTTCCGCCGAAAGGTTGCAGTTCAGGCAGGACCTTGTCGAAATTCACGCGACGCACGAGGATGAAGAGCGCCGACGAACCCGGCTCGATGTTCTGGCCCGTCGAACGCATGAAATCGTCATCGATTCCATAGTCCGAGAGCGCGCCCGACAGCGCGCCCGTACTAGCTCCGATGGCCATGCCTGTTGCCAGCCCGACGAGCGGATTGAGCAACATGACCCCAACCAGCGCACCAAACAGACCACCCCAAGCCGCGCCACTGAGCGCGCCGATCTTGACGAGATCGACGGCTTGCTTGAGGTGTACCTTGCCCTGCGCGCTGCGGACCAGGATACAGGCATCCTCAAGGTCGATCAGGTGCTCCTTTTGCATCTGCAGGAGTTTGGTCAACACCTGGTCGGCCGTCTCTTCGCCTTTAAAGCTTACAACGACTAGATCGCTCATCGATTTGCTCCTCTTCTATGGAAATAAGCCCAGACGTTCCGCGGTAAGACGGTTGAATCCGAGCTCAGCGCCGCAAAACAGCGGCGGTGCCAGCCAACCTTGCATGTCCCGCCCGGCGCGCACCCTGGAATGTTGACGAGGCCATTGACGCGATGACGATGACTTCAAGACTAGGTTCTTGACGGTTGCAGTTCTTCCTCATTCCTGCGAAGACGTGTCGGATGTCTGCGCTCTGCTGCGGCTTTCAGATGTGAACCTACGGTGGCATTCCGCAAAACGGCGCAGGCGTACGGAAGAAAATCGGCCCGGCGCGTCGTACCGTTGCCCGATCGTGGACCGATGCGTGTGGCGCTGGGCGTGGCCCGCGTGCGCGGGTTAGTTCATCAATAAGCCGACGAGGAGCGCGATGAGAACCGACGAAGACCTCAAACAAGACGTGGAGTACGAACTGAAGTGGGATCCAGACATCGATCCATCGGATATCGGGGTTGCGGTCAAGGACGGTGCGGTTTCGCGCGTAGCTTTCGGCAAAGACGCAAGGCCGAAGAGGACGCGACGCGAGTGCGCGGCGTGAGGGGGGTCGCAAACGATGTGGAGGTGAGGTTGCCTCTGATCAACAAGCCGTCCGATCCGGAGATCGTGCGCGAGATCATTGCCCTACTGAAGGCGGAATTGCCTGATGCGGCGGACACCATCAAGGCGGTTGTCAGGCACGGACATGTGACGCTGAAGGGCGAAGTCGAATGGGACTACCAGCGCCGCCGCGCGGCCGACACGGCGCTGCGGGCGAGCGGCGTAACCGGCCTGACGAACGAGATCGAGATCAAGCCGAAGGTCTAGCCCGACGACCTCAAGCGCAAGATCGAGGACGCGTTCAAGCGCAACGCGGAAGTCGACGCACAGCACATCACGGTGGAGGCCGAAGGCAATAAGGCCGTCCTGCGCGGCACGGTCCGCTCATGGGCCGAGCGTGAGGAAGCCGAGCGGGTTGCATGGCTTGCCCCCGGTGTGATGCGGGTCGACAACCGGATCACCATCGATTCCTGACGGGAAGACTCGTGTCGCTCTGTTCATTCGCGAGGGCGGAAGTGCCGCGGTTTTTGCTTGCTCGCAGCTTCGCTAAATGAATCAGCTACCGCCGTTCCGGTGGGAAAGCCGGAATGCGCGCGGCGTCACTCCGGTATATCTATGAAACACGTCGGTGAAATGCTGCTGGGTCTGAAACCCCGCTCGCGCGCCAACGTCAACGAGCGGAATGGTCTCCTCGCACAACATCGTCCTGGCAAATTTCACTCGTTCGAGTGTCACGTACAGATGGGGCGGGTTACCTGTCGCCGTTTTGAAAACGCGCGCAAACTTTGAAGCACTCATGTGCACCAGAACTGCGAGTTGCTCGACCAAAATGGTTTCGGCTATGTTGTCATGAACGAAGGCTTGAATGCGAGCCAGCATTTGACGCGTGATAGGCATGCCCGGCTCGACCGCGCCAGCACAGTGCCCGTAGCGCAGAGCGATGTGCACCGAAATGACATCGGCAAAAGCGTCGGCGCAGGCAGCGTCGATAAGATCCGCATGATCCAAAGCACCCAATGTATCCGCGGCCTCGCGCAGGAACGGATCCCAAGACCTGGACCATTTCGGCACGGCGCCAAACGCTTCTTGCGAGACTTGCCCAAGTACGCTCGGTTTGAGTGCGATAACCCATCCCTTGGGGTCGTTGTCAGCGCTCGTGGCCAACTGCGCCGCCCCAGGAATAACTGCGACAAATGGTGCGCTTATCAGGATGGAGTGACTCGTTCCGCGGTCGTCGCAGCCCGCAGCCTGCACGACAGTGCTACCCGTCGGTATAACGAGCCGACATCCCTGCACCCAATTCAGCCCGCCATTGGTGACGACGACGCTCATGGGTTGGCAGCGTAATTCGTGATCCGGGGTCGATCTTATTGCTTGCGTCATGATAAGCAGAAGTCTCCTTGCCTCGTCGCATACCTAAGCTTACGCCGAATTCAAGGCTGCTTAAGGCGGATTCGTAATATGGGCAGAAGCAACCGGACCTCGTTGAGGGAGTTGCTGCTTTATTGGTGGTCAACCCGGATGACGCTTGACACGCGGATGCCCCGGATGCAAAGCAATCCATCGTTCCTGAAGGCATTCTGCAAGCTGACGCTTGCGCCCGGTATTGCGCAGCGTTCGAAGGCGGTCCGGCTCGCGAAGCGGTATGTCTTGCTCACTGCACCCGCGTCCGCGATCTGGAAACATCAATTTGACCTGGCTTGAGTACGGCGATCGCGCTCGAATGGAGCCTATCGATCATTACGATCCCGACTACATATAGAGGCTCAGAGCGACATCGCTCTATGGACTGACCGATGACAGTCTGAAAGGTAGGGCGGCTTGCGCAACGAATAGTCACCCCGCAGCGCATTCATCGGCGCACCGCTCAATCGCAACGGATGTGCCGCGCGCCAATGTACCGATCCCGGACGATGCAAGACATAGGTCAGTGATGCTCGCTATAGTCGGACCTTGCCTTAGGTGTCGCGCGTACCTTTGCGTATTGAAACTCGGGCAGCGCCTTGATCGCACTTTTCGTCGCACCGGCAAGCACCAGTTTGCCATTGTTGAAATCAAGCTGCTCGATCGGAATGGCCACGTCGTGATGCGACACCCCCAAAAACTGGTTTGCCGCGACGATTGCAAACGATACCGACCGGTCCGGTGCCACGATAATGTCATGAATGACGCCGACGCGCTCACCCTTCTCGTTGAAGACTGGCTTGTCCATGATCGACTTTCTCACGCTCCAGCCTGCCACGATCGCGGTCGACTCTTCCACGCTGATACCAAGCGGCTGGGCGCCGGCCACCTGCGCGTGCGCGCTTAGAGGGAGTCCGAGCGACGACGCGACCAGCCATACAAGCAGATTCGTTTTCATGACGTTCCTTAGTTTTCGTGTTGACGGTGCGACGCCGGGCCGGCAATGAAGACGCGAATGCCAGACCGTGCGCTGCATCAGTTCATGTTAGAACTCCTCACGGCGAGCCGCTATAGAAAATGCTGTGATGGATCGAGTCATTTTGGTGCATCCGGGCTGCCAATATGGATGCCGTTCAGCACGCGTCCTGAATGAACGCAGAATTGCGAAACGCCTCGCAGAAACGCGAAAGAATCGCGGATGCATGGAGCCTAGACTTAAGTTCATCACCTGACGGTAGAGCTTGGAGATCCTCATGGATGAACTGCTTGGGCGCGCTTGGTGGATGCTCATTCTGCGTGGCACGGTAGCGCTGCTGTTCGGCATTCTGGCGTTGTTCTGGCCGGGTCTCACTCTGCTACTGCTCATCACCCTCTTTAGCGCCTACGCAATCGCGGGCGGCATTGTCGCGATTGTCGCGGCCATCCGCTACCGCACGACGCACGCCGGCTGGTGGGTGCCCTTGCTGCTGGGCATCTGCAGCATCGGCGCCGGTGTGATAGCCGCGTTAGTGCCGGGAATTACCACACTCGTGCTGATCGCCGTCATCGGCGCAAACGCGATTATCACCGGCGTATTCGATCTGATCGCGGCAACGCGGCTGCACAAGCGTCTGCGCAATGCGTGGATGCTGGTGCTCACCGGAGTGCTCTCCGTGCTGTTTGGCATCCTCGTGCTGCTCTTTCCGGGCGCCGGCGCACTAGCGCTTGTCTGGCTGATCGGCGTGTATGCGTTGTTCACGGGCGCGCTGCTGTTCGTACTCGGCATCACTGCGCGTGCCTGGCACCATGACGGCCTGACCCGCGAGCCACACGCGCCATTGCATCCGTAAGCGCACCGCTCACGGAACTCGTGGGTCACAAGGTCAAGCCCGCGGCCAACCTTGCATCCGGAGGTCGAATGGACCGCCCGTCTTCTCCAGTGGTCCAGCCTCAGGTCTGGCACTGGCGTACCTCACGTAGGGAGAATCACATGCATCTCGATCTCGACAAATGGAACCCGTTCCGGTTTCTACGCTCGCACCCTGCGCAAAAAAGCGCATCGGGCAGCGCCGGTGCGCCGCACACCAGTCAGCAAAGCGCGCGGCCAAATGCGCAACAGACTGGCGGCACGCAAACGGGTAACGGGGCACCGGCGGCAGCCGCTGCTGCGCAGGTAGCGCTTGCGCCTGCCAGCTGGCCGCTGCCCGATCCGATTCATCTGTTGGCCGAGTTGATACGCGATCCGTTCGGCGGCCGTGGACCGCTCGGAAGCTGGTTCGGCGACTTCAGCGCCAGCGAGTTTCAACCGCGGATCGATGTCACCGACGAAGGCGACGCACTGCGTGTTGTCGCCGAATTGCCCGGCATGACCCGCGACGACGTCGAACTCGAAGTGGTTGAAGACATGCTGATCATCAGCGGCGAAAAGCGCTTGGAATCGACGAGCGAAGAACAGGGATGCTATCGGGTCGAGCGGTCGTTCGGACACTTTCAGCGCGCGGTCCCGCTGCCCGCGGGCGTCGATCTCGATCGGGCAGAGGCCAGATTTGAAAACGGCGTGCTGACGCTGCGGGTCCCCAAAGCGGTCGGAGAACCGGCAGCGAAGCGGCGCATTGAGATCAAATGAAAATCCGCGCGGCGCCGGCACGCTAGTTCGGATACCGTAACAAATGGATGAGGCGAACAGCAGATCTTCGAATTCTGGCAACCGGACGGAACGCTCGCGGTCGAAGCCGTGCTGCCCGGCCGCGACGAGGAACGGGAAGCGGCAGCGACCGAGCATGAAGTGCCGTTGCTTCTGGGCAAGCTGCTGAGCCAGTTGCCCCAACGCGCGGCGGCACGCGGTGCTAGCGCAAGTGGACTATGTGCCGCAGCGGAAAGTCGCGGTACGCGTCGCCACGGAGCGGAACAGATATTTTCCACCCACCCCTTACCCGCCCGGGAAGCGACGCGCTCACGGACGAACAGGAGATCATCATGGCCGAGTGCAGTGTTTGCGGAAAGCCCGCGACCTCGCAGATCACGATCACCGAAAACGGTCAACGCCGTCAGCTGATGCTGTGCGATGAGCACTATATGGAGTTTATGGCGCGCAATCAGCGTCGCCTGTCGCCGCTCGAGTCCCTCTTTCACGGGGGACTTTTCGACAGTCTGTTCGACGACATGTGGCCACAGATGGAAGACGGCCGCGGTAGCCGGTCACGGGTCAGACGCGCGCCCGGACAATCCGGCGGCGCGGATCAGGACACAGGCACCGGCAGCGGGCAAGCCGGCGATTCAGCGGGCGCACAGCCAGGCGGCCGCACGCGCCGGCATCGCCGGGCGCGCGAAGCGGTGGACCTGCAGACGTACCTGAGCGAGGGCGGTCTGGACCGCCTGCAAGCCGCGGCGCAAGCAGCCGCCGAATACGGCAAGAACGAAGTCGATACGGAACATCTGTTGCTGGCGCTCGCCGATAACAATGTCGTGCAGGAAATCCTGCGCGAATTCAAGCTCGATCCCGAAGAGATCAAGAAGACCATCGACCAGACCGCGCCTCGCGGCACCCGCAAGGAGCCGAGCGACAACGAGCAGTTCGGTGTGTCGCCACGCGCCAAAAGTGCGCTGGAAAATGCGTTGAAGGCGTCGCTGGAACTGGGCCACAGCTACGTCGGACCGGAACACATTCTGATTGGGCTCGTCGAGGAAGAAGACGGCTTTGCCGGTGAATTGCTGCGCAAGCTCGGGCTGTCGTCGCCATCGCTGCGGCAAAAAGCAGTCAAGGTGGTCGGCAAGGGTGCCGAAGACGGCAAGATGGAAGGCCGCTCCACCACGCCAACGCTCGACAAGTACGCGCGCGATCTCAGCGCGCTTGCGCGTCAAGGCAAGCTGGATCCGGTGATCGGCCGTGACAAGGAAATCGAAACCACCATTGAAGTGCTCGCGCGGCGGCGCAAGAACAATCCGGTGCTGATCGGCGAACCGGGTGTGGGCAAGACCGCTATCGTCGAAGGCCTCGCGCAACGCATTGCTCAAGACCAGGTACCGGAAGTGCTGCGCGGCAAGCGCGTGGTGGAACTGAATATCAACAGCGTCGTGGCAGGCGCGAAGTATCGTGGCGAGTTCGAGGAACGCGTGAAGCAGGTGCTGGACGAGATCATCGAGAACCAGGACCGTCTGGTTGTGTTTATCGACGAACTGCATACCATTGTCGGCGCCGGCCAGGGCGGCGGGGAAGGCGGTCTGGATATCGGCAATGTCTTCAAGCCCGCGCTCGCTCGTGGTGAGCTGCACCTCGTGGGCGCGACGACGTTGAACGAATACCAGAAGTACATCGAGAAGGACTCTGCATTGGAGCGGCGCTTTCAGCCAGTCATGGTGCCTGAGCCGAGCGTCGAGGAAACGATCGAAATTCTGCGTGGCCTGCGCGACCGGCTCGAAGCGCATCACAAGGTGAAAATCACCGAAGAGGCGGTCGTTGCTGCGGCAAAGCTCTCGGACCGCTATATCGCCGCGCGCTTTTTGCCGGACAAGGCGATCGATTTGCTGGATCAGGCCGCAGCACGCGTGCGCATTTCGTCGAATTCGCGTCCGCAGCCATTGCACGATGTCGAGGCGAGCATCCGCCGCATCAAACAGGAACAGGACGCGGCCAGCGCTGCAAAGAAATTCGATAAGGCCAAGGAACTGGAAGAACAGCTCGTCGCCGAACAGAAGCGCCTGCATGAAGCCACAGAAACGTGGAAGAAGGAGCGCGGCACCAGTTCGCAGGAAGTGACGGCGGAGGACATTGCGCAGATCGTTTCGTCGCTCACGGGCGTACCGGTATCTGAACTCACGGCTGAGGACCGTCAAAAGTTGTTGCGACTGGAAGACCGCCTGAAGGAGCGCGTGGTCGGCCAGGATGAAGCCGTCTCCGCGGTCGCCAAAGCCGTGCGGCTTTCGCGCGCCGGTTTGACGGAAGCCGGCAAGCCGACTGCGAGCTTCCTCTTTCTCGGGCCTACAGGTGTGGGCAAAACCGAACTCGCAAAGGCGCTTGCCGCTTCGGTGTTCGGCGACGAGAACGCGCTGGTGCGCATCGACATGAGCGAGTATTCCGAGCGTCACACGGTGGCACGGCTGGTTGGCGCGCCGCCCGGATATGTCGGCTACGAGGAAGGCGGGCAACTCACCGAGCGCGTGCGGCGCAGGCCATATTGCGTGGTGCTGCTCGACGAAATCGAAAAGGCGAACTCGGAGGTGCACAACCTTCTGCTGCAACTGTTCGACGAAGGGCGGCTCACCGACGGCAAGGGACGTCTGGTCGATTTCACCAACACGGTCATCATCGCGACGAGCAACGTCGGCTCACAACTGATTCAGGACAACATGAAGGCCGACTCGAAGCAGCTCGACTATCCTGAACTGCGCGACCGGTTGATGGAGATCCTGCGGCATCATTTCAGGCCGGAGTTTCTCAATCGCGTCGATGAGGTGGTTGTGTTTCATGCGCTCGGCAAGGAGCAGATTCGCAGCATCGTCGATCTCCAACTCGCGCGTGTACGGCGTACGGCGCTGGCCCAGGGCATCGATCTGTCGTTCGACGATGCGTTGCGCGATTACCTCGCGAAGATCGGCTATGACCCCGAGTTCGGCGCCCGGATGCTCAAACGCAAGATTCGGCTTGAAGTGGAATCGCAACTCGCCGATGCGATGCTGCGTGGCGACGTGCGCGACGGCGACAAGGTCACAATGACCTACGACTCGGGTACGCGTTCGGTGCGTGTGCAGAAAGGAGCAGCGCCTACGGAAGCGCCCAGCGAGGCGCCGAAGCAAGCACCGGCGCATGCGTGACACCGGCATGCTGAAGAACGCAACGCCGGCCGCACGTGCGGCCGGCGTTGCCGTCACGATTCAAGTTCACCTACGACGATCTCGTCGCGATAACACCAGATCCACGTTTCGCCGGGTTCGATTGAACGTACCAGCGGATGGCCGGTCGCGTGAAAATGTTTGCTTGCATGCCGGTTCGGCGACGAATCGCAACAGCCGACGTGTCCGCATGAAAGACAAAGCCTCAAATGTACCCACGGCTGGCCGAGCTCCACGCAGTCCTCGCAATAGTCGATGGACGTGTGGAAAATGCGGGCCGCGCCTTGGTGCGTGCAAGCAGGGGTCATGATCGTCCTCCTCGGACAAGGTACGCGAGACGCGCGCGGATCAAGGCCGCGCGTCCGCTCAGGCGCTATTGAGATAGCGATTCACCAGCGCGACAGCCATTGCCCCCTCGCCGACCGCCGACGCCACGCGCTTGATCGACGCGTGACGCACGTCGCCTGCTGCGAATACGCCGGGCACACATGTTTCCAGATGCAGCGGCGCGCGTTCCAGCGGCCAGTTCAAATTCGCCCGATATTCCTGCAGGTCGGGACCGGTCACGAGATAGCCGCCTTCATCGCGGACAATGCCGACCTCCTGCGCCCATTCGGTCTGCGGTACCCCGCCAATGCAGACGAATAGCCAATTCGTCCTTGCCGTGCTTTGCCGTCCGGTGCGGACATCGGTCAGCGTGATCTCCTCCAGCACGTCATTGCCTGCGAGCGCGGTAACTTCGGTGCACGTGCGCACTTCGATGTTCGGCGCCGACGTGATGCGATCCACCAGGTACTGGGACAACGTGTTCTTAAGCGATGTGGCACGCACGAGCATATAGACGCGGTTGGCGGATTGCGAAAAATGCATGGCGGCCTGTCCCGCCGAATTGCCGCCGCCCACCACATATACGTCTTCGCCGTGGATCAGCTCGGCCTCACTCGCACCGGCGCCGTAATAGAGACCCGCGCCGAGAAAGCGCTCTTCACCCGCCAGAGCCAGCGTGCGATATGCCACACCGGTCGCGCAGATAGACGTGCGCGCCGTGATACGTGTGCCGTCTTCCAGATACACGATGCCAAGGCCTGGCGGAAACTCCGCGTGCACGCCGGCGCGGGCCAGCAGGATTTCGGCGCCGAACTTGATGGCCTGAACGCGCGCCCGCTCGGCGAGCTCCGCGCCGCTTAGGCCCTGTGGAAAGCCCAGGTAGTTCTCGATTTTCGAGCTGCTGCCTGCCTGACCGCCCAGTGCCCAACGCTCCACCAGTACGGTATGCAATCCCTCCGATGCACCGTACACCGCCGCGCTCAATCCCGCTGGGCCCGCGCCGTAAATCGCGAGATCGTAGGCCTCGCGGGATGGACTTGCAAACCAGCCGAGCTTCTCGGTGATTTGCCGGATGGTGGGACATTCGAGCCGCGTGCCGTCGTGGAAGACGCAAACCGGCAAGCGCGAATCGGAGAGATGCTGAACGTGTGCCAGTTCCTCAGCTTCTTTATCGCTGCGCAGTTCGATCCATTCGAACGGAATGTCGCTCCGATGCAGGAAGTCGCGTATCGCGTAGCCATTTGCGCTGCGCATGGGTCCGTAGATTCTGACCATGGACATGCTATCCGCCTTTGAGGACGTTCATGAGCTTCTTTCGTTTCACTCGGCTCACCGGCAGGCGGCCGCATTGGCATAACCGCAGTTCGCCATATTCGTCCATCTTGAGCACATGGTGTGCGGGCGTCTTTCGCGATACTCCTGGGTTTTGTCCGCTTTCCGCCAATCGTTCCATTACATCGGGTCGTGCGAATGTTCCAGCTTGTGATCGAAGAAACGCGTGGCCCGTTCGACGCCGTCGCGCACCGCCTCCTCCGGCGTGAGCCATTGCGGCTGGATCGTCGTGGACGCGAATCTGCTCAGCGGTTCGGACGGTCTTCGGTATCGGTGGGCCTCTAGTCGTTAATCCGGGTATGCTTGGACAGTCCGTCAGTTGTGCGGACAGATCACGCGTAGGCGAGCCGCGAGGCCGCCCGTCGGAAAAATGCGCAGAAAGCCGAAAGACACCGGTGTGAAAAGGACCGATCCTTTTCAAGTCAACCGGCACCCGATCTTAGAACGGTTGTCCGGAGCCTGCGGTGCGTTCGCGGTGCAGCGACGGCCGCTCCGGAGCCAAGATCATGGAAAGGAAGAAAAGCAGGCTGCGCAACGATCTCGATGCGTTGCGCGTAGAGTGGGATCTGCTCACCTTTTATGAACGATTCGAGCAGCTTGTCGCGCATGTCCTGAGCGTGGTGATTTCTATCATCATCCTCGTGTCGCTCTGGCAGTTGATTCGCGCGGTGATTTCATTGCTGGTTTCGAACGCGCTGAACCCGCTGGATCACGCGGTGTATCAGACCGTTTTCGGCATGGTCATGACGCTGCTGATCGCTATGGAGTTCAAACATTCGATTACGCGCGTGATGGCACGGCGCGATCACATCGTGCAGGTCAAAACGGTGCTTCTCGTTGCGCTGCTGGCGATCGCCCGCAAATTCATCATTCTCGATCCCGCCGGTGCGCCCGCCCAGATCGCGGCGCTTGCGTTTGCGCTGGTGGCGCTGGGGAGCGTCTACTGGCTGATGCGGCAGCGTGATGACCCGGTCGACGCAACGGCCGCCGCCCAAGCGGAGCGTGATCGTGTGGCGCACGCGCAGCGACAGCAAGGGGTACGGTCCGCCGAAGGCGAGCAGGGCGACAATTGACCCCCGCTAATCCGGCAAGATCGAGAATGCCTCCGATCGTGTCCTCATGCTTCCGGACCGCTACTGATGTCAGGGCGAGCGGAAAGATCCAGCGATTCATCGGCACCGATTCTTCCAATTGTCCGCACGCGCGTGGGTGGTGCACATCGAAAGCGGGATCCGCCAGGGTGAGTACAAGAATCGGCCAGGTTGCGCGATTGGCGTTGCATCAATCATGGCGTCGCGGATAACGTGACCTCATCAGTCTTCTTTCGCACGGTCCGGTGCAGACTCTGATTCCAGCGCCGTTACCATTTCGCGTGCCGCCGTTTGGAGTTCTGATACGTAGCGCTGTTTCGCCTCCGCGAGCGTGACTGCCCGTGAAAGGAACACGACATTCAGGCTTGCCAGTACACGTTCCCGCGATACGATCGCAACGGCAACGGCAACGGCAACGGCAACGGCACCGATCGGCCGATGGATGTCGGCTTGCGTCTGGTTGCCGGCATGCAGAACGCCGAGATGCATATTTCGGCCGCTGCGGACACTGGGTGCAGTGGGAGCATGCGGACCGCTTCAACCGGATGGTGATCGAGTTTCTTGGTTGAGCAACCGAAGTGTGACCTTTGGTGACTGGACGGCGCGGGTCAGGTTCGGTGCGCTAGCTGCCAGCGCAGCACAGGGTGCGCACAAGCGGGCAGCGCTCCAGGTCTGACGACCGCGCAGATGAGTATGCCGCGACCAACAGGTCGCGCCTGCGGTCGCACGCCCCAGTTGCTATGCTAGTCACCATCGACCTGCACTGGAGCGAGCATGGCCGGCCCGCGAGTTCTTCGTAACGACCCACACGCCGCGCACGTCATCGCTGCGCAAGCGAGCCCGTGCGACGAGCTCATCGTCCGCACGCAGCCCGCCGCGCTCGACAGTCCGTGCCGGCGCAAGCGTCTGGCGCTCGCCGCGACGATCCTCGGCTCGAGCATGGCGTTTATCGACGGCTCCGTCGTCAACGTCGCGTTGCCCGCCATTCAGACCGAGCTCCGCGCGAGCGTCGCGGCGATGCAGTGGATCGTCAATGCCTACCTTCTCTTTCTCGGGTCGCTCGTGCTGGTGGGCGGGTCGATGGGCGACAAGCTCGGCCGCCGTACAGTGTTCGTCGCGGGCATCGCGGTCTTCACGCTGGCGTCGGCCGCTTGTGGGCTCGCGCCGAACGCGGGCTCACTGATCGCCGGGCGTGCGGTGCAGGGCATTGGCGCTGCGCTCTTCGTGCCCAGCAGTCTCGCGATCATCGGTGCCGTATTCGACGGCGAAGAGCGCGGACGGGCAATCGGCACCTGGGCGGGTGTCGGCGCGATTACCTCGGCGCTGGGGCCAGTGGCCGGCGGCTTGCTCGTCGACGCGTTGTCGTGGCGCGCGATCTTCTTTCTCAACGTCCCGCTCGCAGCGGCGACGATTGCGCTCGCGATTTCGTCGGTGCCGAACAGCCGCAAGCTCGATGCGCCTCAACAGTTGGACTGGCCTGGCGCGCTGAGTGCGGCAGCGGGGCTCGCCGCACTCACCTATGGCCTGACCGAGGCATCGGCGCGTGGCTTCGCGCATTCGCTCGTAATGTGCGCGATCGGCGTTGGCGTGCTCGTGCTGGCGGCATTCGTGATGATCGAAGCGAAGAGCCGTGACCCGATGATGCCGCTCGAGGTGTTCCGCTCGCGCGATTTCACCGGCGCGAACCTCGTCACACTGCTGCTTTACTTCGGTCTGGGCGGCGCATTTTTCTTCCTGCCATTCACGTTGATCCGCGCGCATGGCTACACCGCCACCGAAGCGGGCGCGGCGTTGCTGCCGGTGCCGGTCATCATCGGCGTGTTGTCGCGCTTGACTGGCGGTCTGACGACCCGCTTCGGTTCGCGGGCCCTATTGAGCGCTGGCCCGGGCATCGCCGGAATCGGGTTTGCGATGCTCGCGCTGCCGTTCGTGCGAGGCAGCTATTGGGCCGGGTTTCTCCCCGCGCTCGCCGTGCTCGGGCTCGGCATGACCATCACGGTCGCACCACTCACGACGACCGTGATGGCCTCAGTGCCGGGCCACCGCGCAGGCGTCGCCTCCGGCATCAACAACGCGGTCGCACGCGTCGCGAGCCTGCTGGCGGTTGCGGTACTCGGCATTGTGTTTGTGTGGTCGCACGACGCGGCGCTGTCGGCGCGGCTAGACGAACTGCACGTTCCTCACGATGCACGCCAGACCGCGTTACTGCGGTTGGACGCGCAAGCGGGCGCCGCAGCCACCGATGCCCCTACGCCGCAGCAGACACTCGCGGCGCAGGCGGAAGCCGGCGCCATCGTCGACGCGCTGCGCGCCGTCGCGCTGGTGTCCGCTGCATGCGCGTTCGCGGGAGCGGGGCTCGCCCTGGCAATCATCCAGCCGCGCAAGTGATGTGCTTCGCCCCACCGGACGCGTTTGGTTGCGGCATCTCTACTTCGATCTTCGCTGGGACGGGGCGGCTTAAGAGCCGAGCCGCGCGGGCTTTCTGAACTTCACGATAAATCGATCGGTTCGATAACGAATCCCGCGTGCAAGATGCTGGATGTACGCGAATCGCCGCGATCATGCCGAACGTCATGCTCGCCCGTGTGTTCGAACCAGGCGGCCTCACGATCACGCGTTCAGTGAATCAAACCGCTGCTACGCAGTCGATCTCGATGTCGAAACGTCCCGGCCACGCTGGCACGTTAATGAAAATTCGTGCCGGCGGCTGTGGGCCGAAGAAACGCGCATAAATCTCGTTGACGACCGGGAACATCTCGACCGATGTGCAGTAGACATTGCACTTGAGCACCTGATCGAGCGACGATCCTCCTGTCTCAACGCAGAGCTTCAGTTGGTCCAGCACGCGTTGAGTTTGCTGTTCGATCGGGGTATCGAGCACCTCGCCGGTCTGCGGATCGAATGGCGGCAAGCCGGACACATAAAGCGTGTCGCCATGACGCGTTGCGACGGAGGTCGGCGCCTTCCAGCGCTCGAGCCAGCTGGACAATGGTTCGACACGGATGATTTCGCGAGGCATTTGCTACTCCTTGAGTGCAAGACAATCAATGCGAACGGCGCGTATCAGGCGTGGGGATTCGACCGGGGCGTCCAGTGACAGACTACGACGTGGTCTATAAGAAGAGCCGTGAATGCCCGGATTCCGCCAGAGAACTGCCGCGACGAGATCGAGAAGGCGCATCGGGATGTGAGCAACGCGCTGCTGCAAGTTTCGGCGACGGCAGGCTCACCGATGCAAGGGCTGCGTAGCCGACTTTAGCAACACGGTGAACATTCGGCCAGCAATCTCGATGCGTCGATCATCATGGAGAACCTCGAGAAAAGAGACAAGAATCGCTTTGCAGAAGGATGTCCGCGAGAAGCTAATGGACGGGTCAAAGGCGCACTTTCGTCCCGAATTCCTGAACCGGATAGACGAGGTCGTTGTTTTTCACCGGGCCTTCGCGCGAGCACATCCGGGCGATTGTGCAAATCCAGATAGATCGCGGAGTGCGGACCGCAGCGGCGCGGGGCGGAGGCGCCTTCCACAAGAGCGCAGACAAGGCGACGCTGACCACAGTCGAAGCTGAACCAAAGCCCACGGAAACAAAAGGGCAAGTCGGCGAGCAAGAAGGGCGCGTCGAAGTCGGATTAGGACAAGGAAGAAATCCTCGACGACCGATTCCTATTGCATTGGACGCACGTCCTGCCCTTGACATCCCGCGAAGTTACCGATATTGTCTGACAACCTGATCAATGAGGCAATGTTGATGCTTGAACTGGAACGTCCTGATTCGCTCGTGCAACGTGTGGTAAGTGCGCTCCGCGCGGAGATCGACGCAGGTCATTTCCCCGCCGAATCGCGTCTGCCGACCGAGCAGCAACTCTCGGAGCGGCTCAACGTGAGTCGCTCGGTGGTGCGCGAAGCAATCGCCCAGTTGAAGTCCGACGGCGTGCTGGTGGCCCGGCGGGGAGCAGGATCGTTTATATCGCAGACACCGTCCGGCACGGTTTTCCGGCTGCCGGGCGGC
Organism: Paraburkholderia kirstenboschensis; assembly: GCF_032806925.1. Taxonomy (NCBI): domain Bacteria; kingdom Pseudomonadati; phylum Pseudomonadota; class Betaproteobacteria; order Burkholderiales; family Burkholderiaceae; genus Paraburkholderia; species Paraburkholderia kirstenboschensis. The sequence goes on from NZ_CP136512.1 coordinate 1,606,523, forward strand.
GGCAGCCAGAAACTGAACCTTGCACAGCTGTTTGAAATGCGTTTATGGATCGAAACGCAGGCGGCAATGACCGCAGCGCGCCGGCGCACGGCGGAAGATCTGAAGCGGATGAGCGACGCGATTCGCGAGATGGAAACCAGGCGCAATGATTTCGACGCTGCTTCCGCGGCCGATGTGGCGTTTCACAGGGCCATAGCCGCAGCTACCAAGAACGAGTATTTCGTTGCGTTCCATGATTTCCTGCGCGGCCAGCTGGTCGCGGTGCGTCGCGCGCAGTGGGCCAACACTGCGAGTCAGGCGGGGGACTACGCGCGCCAGGAGCACGGTGAACTCTACGACGCGATCAAGCGTCGCGACCATCTTGCGGCCGCCGAGTTTGCCGAGCGGCATCTGCGTGCTGCTGCGAAGCGTCAGAAGATCGAGTTACCTTCCGGCGATTGAAACCTACAGGCTCCCTCGCGTGGGTGCTTCGAACCCGTGCCGAGAGACGTCTCTTTTTGTCTTTACTTAGTCTGACAACCTGATAAACGGACGAAAAAGCAGCCGTACGCTTCGTTCGCAAAAAAGCAATATGACCTACGACTTTTGCATCATCGGTGGCGGCATTGTCGGACTTGCGACGGCCATGGAATTGTTGCGGCGGGAGCCCTCGGCCTCACTCCTGTTGCTGGAGAAGGAAACGTCGCTCGCGAAACATCAGACCGGGCACAACAGCGGCGTGATCCACGCGGGCATCTACTATCAGCCGGGCAGCCTGAAGGCCGAGTTGTGCAAGCGCGGCGCCGAGGCGACCAAGACGTTCTGCACCGAGCACGGCATCCCTTTCGAGGTGTGCGGCAAGTTGCTGGTCGCGTCCAATCCGCTCGAACTGTCGCGTATGACGGCTCTTCACGCGCGTTCGCAGCAGAATGGTTTGCGCGTCGAGCGGCTGGATGCCGCGGAACTGCAGCGGCGCGAGCCGAACATCGTTGGTATGGGCGGGCTCTTTGTCCACACGACTGGGATCGTCGATTATCGTCAGGTATGCGAAGCGATGGCGCGAGTCATCAGAAAGTCAGGCGGCGAAATCCGACTCGGCACGCGCGTTACTTCGATAGCAGAAAGTGGCGATTGCGTCACGGTCGGCGCGGACGATGCTCACTGGCAAGCAAAAAGACTGGTGGCCTGCGGAGGGCTGCAATCAGACAGGCTGGCGCGGCTTGCGGGTGTGAAGATCGATCATCAGATAGTGCCGTTTCGTGGCGAGTATTACCGCTTGCCGGCCTCCAAAAACAATGTGGTGCGGCATCTGATCTATCCGATTCCCGATCCGGATCTGCCGTTTCTCGGCGTGCATCTCACGCGGATGATCGACGGGAGCGTTACGGTCGGACCGAACGCCGTACTCGGTTTCGGCCGCGAAAACTATCCTAAGTTCTCCGTCAATCTGCGTGACGTTGCGCAATACGCAACCTTCCCGGGCTTCTGGAAAACGATTGGGCGCAATTTCACGTCGGGCATGGGCGAGATGAAGAACTCGCTGTTCAAGCGGGGCTATCTCGAACAGTGCCGCAAATACTGCCCCTCGCTGACCGTCGACGATCTGCTGCCGTACGAAGCCGGCATTCGTGCGCAAGCCGTGATGCGCGACGGCACGCTGGTACATGATTTCCTGTTCGCCGACACGCCTCGCATGGTGCACGTATGCAACGCGCCTTCGCCGGCGGCGACGTCCGCGATACCGATCGGCGCCATGATCGCCGACCGCATTCTGAAGCCCGCGTGACAAGAAGGATTACTGAATAAAAATTTACTTTCGCCGATGAGGCGGGTCATCGCCTCATCCGATCCTCTGTTGCGTGCGCCGGGCATCGGCAAAGCGCAATCCTTCCCTCGTTGGAACCACAAAAGTGACTGGAGACCTGGCAGTGCATAAGCCTTTCGCAACGACATCATCATCGAAGCCATTTTCCGCGCGTGCGGCCCTTGCATTCGCGGCGCTTGCCGCAGCGGCATCGGCGCCGGTTCACGCGCAAAGCAGCGTGACGCTGTACGGCATCATCGATGAGGGCATTAACTATACGAGCAATGTACAAACAAGTCCGGGTCACGGCCACAATCTGTACAGCCTGTCGAGCGGAATTCTGAGCGGTAGCCGCTGGGGTCTGCGAGGCGTCGAAGATCTGGGCGGGGGCCTGAAGGCGCTGTTCGTGCTCGAGAGCGGTTTCGACGTGAACAACGGCAAAATGGGACAGGGCTCGCTGCTGTTCGGTCGGCAGGCTTACGTGGGACTGTCGGGCCGGTTCGGCACGGTGACGCTCGGCCGCCAGTACGACCCTGTGGTCGACTACATCCATCCGCTCATGCCGAGTGCGATGTTCTCGGGCAGCATCGGCGCGCATCCGGGCGACCTCGACAACCTCAACAATACCAATCGCGTGAACAACGCGGTCAAGTACCGCACGCCCAGCTACGCAGGTCTCACGGCCGAAGGCATGTATAGCTTCGGTGGCGTGCCGGGCAGCATGGCGGGCAACCAGATCTACTCGATCGGCGCCGGCTATGCGCGCGGCCCGCTCAATGTCGGTGTCGGCTACCTGAGCGCGCGCAACCCGAACGCATCGTTCTTTGGCACCGCAGTCGGCGCTACAGCGGCCACAAACAACTTCGGCAGCTCCCCGGTCATCAACGGGTATGCGTCGGCACAAAGCGAAGAAATCATCAGCGCGGGCGCGACGTACGCCATTGGCGCGGCAACCGTCGGTGCGATCTACTCCAACACGAAGTACAAGCATTTGAGCGGCGCGGCTTCGGTGCTCAATCCGGCTGGGATGGGCGGCACCGCGACATTCAATAGCGCGGAACTCAGCTTCCAGTATCAGCTGACGACGGCACTGTCGGTCGGCGCAGCCTACAACTATACCGACGGCGGCGCAGCGAACGATGCGAAGTATCACCAGGGTGCATTGAGCGCCGACTACGTTGTCTCAAAGCGCACCGACTTCTACCTGATCGGCGTCCTCCAGCATGCGTCCGGCACCGATTCGACGGGCCATGCGGCGCGCGCGTCGCTCAACGGCCTGACTCCTTCGTCGGGTAATCAGCAGGCGACGGTGCGTTTCGCGGTTCGCCACAAGTTCTAAAGCCCGCCAACGCCACCACTTACCGAAACCAGGAGCAAATCTGTGACCTCTGAGACTTTCGCGAGCCCGCTGTCCGACGAGAACCGCGCCCGCCTGCGCAATGTCAGCACGGCAACCTTGACCACTGCGCTCTTCAAGCGTGGCTTGAACAACGTCTGCGTGCAAGGCGTGCTGCCGGTCAACCCGGCGGCAGCGCGCATGGTGGGGGAAGCGTACACGCTGCGGTACATTCCGGCCCGCGAGGATCTCGATCACATTGGCGTGTTCTCGGATCGCGGCCATCCGCAACGGCGTGGCGTGGAGGAAATTCCGCCTGGTCACGTGATGGTGGTCGATTCGCGCAAGGACGCGCGCGCGGCGTCCGCGGGCGGCATTCTGATCACGCGAATGATGATGCGCGGTGTCGCGGGCGTCGTCACCGACGGCGGCTTTCGCGATACCCCGGATCTGCGGAACCTCGACTTTCCATGCTACGCGGCGCGGCCGTCGGCACCGACTAACCTGATTCATCACCATGCTGTTGATCTGAACGTGCCAATCGCGTGCGGCGACGTTGCGGTGTACCCGGGCGACATCATCGTCGGCGACGCGGAAGGAGTGGTGGTGATTCCGGCGCATCTGGCCAACGAGATCGCCGAAGAAGCGGCCGCCATGACCGTGTTCGAAGACTGGGTCGACGCACAGGTGCGCGCCGGCCGCCCCACCTTCGGGTTGTACCCGCCGGACGACGCGACGCGCGTCGAATTCGAGGCGTGGAAGGATAGCCTGGCCGGCAACGGCTCGGGTCTATGAGAAAGGAAAACGGCACCTGAGCCGCGAAGATGCCCGATGCCGCGCAACGGTGTCCGCTCAGAACAGTGAGGTCCGTGCGGCTCGCCGCGCGAGACCGCACACCCTATTCGTATTGACGATGGGCCGCGCAACAGCGGCCCGCCATGGAGGCGACAGTGACTGACCGAAGCAGTGAAGAACAACTTTTTACCCGCATAGCGTGGCGGCTCGTGCCACTGCTCATTGCAATATTTCTGATCGCGTATATCGACCGCGCCAACATTGGCTTTGCGAAATTGCAGATGCTTGGCAGCTTGAAGATGAGCGAGGCGTCGTACGGCTTTGCGTCGTCGCTGTTCTTCATCGGCTACCTGGTGTTCGAGGTGCCGAGCAATCTGATGATGCATCGCTTCGGAGCGCGCCGCTGGATCTCGAGGATCATGTTCACGTGGGGCGTCGCCACGTTGCTGCTGGCCTGGACGCCGTCGGTTCTCGCGTTCCAGATTTTGCGTTTTCTTCTCGGCGCAGCCGAAGCAGGTCTTTATCCCGGGATCATCCTCTATCTGGGCATGTGGTTTCCGGAACGGCAGCGCACGGGCATAGTCGGCCTGCTGACGCTCGGCAGCAGCATGGGCAATATGCTCGGCTCGCTGATCGGCGGCTTCTCACTTGAATTGCACGGCGTGGCGGGGCTCGCTGGCTGGCAGTGGGTCTTCCTGACCACGGGTGCGCCGGCGGTGCTGCTGACCTTCGTCACACTGTACTGCCTGCCGGATGGTCCGAAGGCCGCAGCGTTTCTCACCACCTCCGAGAAGGAGATCGTCGAAGCCCGACTGCGCGCCGACCCGCCCGCGGCCCGACTTGCAGGCGGCACTGGCTGGTCGTGGGCCGCGCTCTTCACCGTTGCGCTGTTCAGCATCGGTTACGGGACGATATCCATCGCGATCTACGGCATCGCCTATTGGTTGCCCACACTCGTCAAAGGCTTCGGCGTGACGAGCGGCGTCAACGGCCTGCTGAACATGATTCCGTGGTTCATCACTTCGCTGATGCTGCTTTGGCTGCCGCGCCGGCTCAAAACGCCGCGCCGTGTGCTGATCGCCGCCTTCTGCGCGGCCTTGCTCGGCATTCTGCTGTTTGTCGCGAGCGTGGGGCCGTTCAGCAATGTGATCCGTTTTGCAGCGCTGTCGCTCGGCGCGCCGTGTCTGTATCTGATGATTCCTTGTTTCTGGGCGCTGCCGCCGCGGCTGCTGCCGGCGTCGTTCATGAAGGGCGCGGGCGGCGCTGCGGCGCTCGCGGTGATTGCCGCGGGTTCCAGCGTCGGCGGTTTTCTCGCGCAAAACATCATGCCATGGGTCGGCAAGGTGACGGGCAGCACATCCGCACCGATGCTGGTACCGGCCTTCAGCCTGCTATTGCTCGGCACTGGCGCGCTGGTGGTCTGGGTGCGGCTTGGGCTTGCCGGACGCAACGGACCCGCGGCGGCGTCCGTCACCCAATAGCGTTGAAGCGACACACCGGCTGGCTGCGCGGCACGCCGGCCGAATTTTCCGATTCAATTCTTTCGTTTAGCAGGTCAGTCATGGCAGACACTATGCCCCGCGTCGGGGCCGCAATCGCACAGCAGCAAATCGAAGTCATCCTGCAGGCTTGGGGCATGTCGCCCGAACAGGTCGCGGCGTCGGCCGACATCCTGATCGACTCTGATCTGAAGGGCATCGACTCGCACGGCATTTCGATGCTGATGTTCTACGATCAGTTGTATCGCGCGGGCCAGATCGACATGAAGGCGAGCCCGCGGATCGTGCGCGAGACGGCGACCACCGCCTTGATCGACGGCAACGCCGCAATGGGTCATCCCACCTCGCGCATGGCGATGGAACTGGCAATCGAAAAAGCGCTGGCGTGCGATATGGGCGCGGTCTCCGTGTTCAATTCGCAGCATTTCGGCGCGGCCGGTTACTACGCCGAGATGGCGGCAAACCGCGGTCTGATCGCAATGGTGTCGTGCTCGACGCGCCTTGCGACGGTGGTGCCGACTTTCGGTGCCGAGCCGATGCTCGGCACCAATCCGTTTGCCTTCGCGACGCCTGCAGGGAGGCATCCCCCCGTGATCCTCGACATGTCGACCAGCGTGGTCGCCTCGAACAAGGTCAAGGTCTATGCGTTGCAGGGCAAGCCATTGCCGCCGGGCTGGGCCCTAGACGCGAACGGAAACACGCTGACCGATTCCGCCGAAGCCTACCGGCTGCTGTTCGAACGCCTGGGCGGAGGCCTCGCGCCGCTCGGCGGCGAGGGCCGCACGCTTGGTGGCCACAAGGGCTACGGCTTGGGTCTGTTTGCGCAGATTCTCGGCAGCACACTGGGTGGCGGTTCGTTCTCCCCGATTCGCAACCGTACGCAAAAGAGCGACGAGCCCGACAACATCGGACATTTTTTTCTGGCGATGAATCCTGCGGCATTCCGTCCAATCGAGGAATACCACGCCGATCTCGACGCTGTGATCGACGCGTTGCGCGGCAGCCAGCCAGCCGACCCTTCTCAGCCAGTGTTGATCCCAGGGGATCCTGAACGTCTTACGCGTGTGGAGCGCAGCGAGCAGGGCATACCGATGCCCGATTCGTTGCGCGAGAAGATCCGCGAGGTCGCGCAGGCGGCGGGCGCGCCGTTCTTGCTGACGGCCTGACGCCACAGTTTATTCAGCCGCCCTCACTTTCATCCTCTTCTGGCGTCGCGCGGCCATGTCACGGCCGGCGCGGGCCGGTCTCTGCCATTTCCCAGGGAAAAAGCCAATGACAGCAACCGTTCTCGGCCACAACTACATCGGCGGCCAGCGCAGTGCCTGTGGCGACGTCGCATTGCACAGCCTCTCAGCCTCGACTGGCGAGACTTATCCTGTAGCCTTCGCGCAAGCGACCGCTGAAGAAATTGACGCCGCGGTTGAAGCCGCGGCCACAGCATTTCCGCGCTATCGCGCGTTACCTGCCAGCGCCCGCGCCGACTTCCTGGACGCGATTGCAGAACAGATCGATGCGCTCGGCAACGATTTCATCGCCGAGGTGACGCGCGAAACGGCACTGCCCAACGGCCGGATTGTCGGCGAACGCGCACGCACCAGCAATCAGATGCGGCTGTTCGCCACGGTCCTGCGCCGCGGCGACTTTTACGGTGCGCGCATCGACCGGGCCTTGCCCGAGCGGCAGCCGATTCCGCGTCCCGATCTGCGCCAGTACCGGATCGGTCTCGGCCCGGTGGCGGTGTTCGGTGCGAGCAATTTTCCGCTGGCGTTTTCGGTTGCGGGCGGCGATACCGCGTCCGCGCTGGCGGCCGGTTGCCCCGTGGTGGTCAAGGCCCACTCCGGCCATCTCGTCACAGCCGAATACATGGCGGACGCGATCGAACGGGCGGTGCAACGCACCGGCATGCCGGCGGGAACCTTCAACATGATCTACGGCGAACGCGTTGGCGCGCGCCTCGTGCAAGCGCCCGGCATTCAGGCGGTAGGCTTCACCGGTTCACTGCGTGGCGGGCGTGCGCTTTGCGATCTCGCGGCGGCTCGCGAGCAGCCGATTCCGGTGTTCGCGGAGATGTCGAGCGTAAATCCGGTGTTCGTGCTGAATGGCGCACTGGAGGAGCGGGGCGAGGCGATCGCCAACGAACTGGCGGCCTCGGTGGCGACCGGTTGCGGGCAGCTTTGCACGAGCCCTGGGCTGGTTCTAGGCGTGCGTTCAGCGCACTTCAGCGCGTTTGTCGGCCATCTGAGCCGCGCGATCCAGCGGCAGACGCCGCAGACCATGCTGAACCCAGGCATTTTCGCGAACTTCAACGCGGCGGTCGAGCGCGCCTCTGGCCATGCCGGCATCCGGATCCACGCATCCGCGCAAAGTGACGCCCGGCAAGCTGCTCCGCAACTCCTCATTGCCGACGCGAGTCTGCTGTTCGATCCCGGCAGACCCCTCGAAGAAGAAATCTTTGGGCCGGCGACGGTCGTCGTCGAAGTGGATGACGCCGACCAGCTATCGCGCTTTGCATCGGCAATGCGCGGTCAACTGACGGCCACGCTGATTGCCTCGCCCGACGATCTCCGGGCGCATCGCACGCTGATCGAGCGGCTTGAGGAAAAGGCTGGCCGTCTGCTCGTGAACGGCTATCCGACCGGCGTCGAAGTGTCGGACGCTATTGTCCATGGTGGACCGTGGCCCGCTACATCCGACGCGCGCGGCACCTCGGTCGGCACGCTCGCTATCGACCGCTTCCTGAGGCCGGTGTGCTACCAGAATTACCCGGACGAACTGCTGCCGCAGGCGCTGCAGAACGGCAATCCGCTCGGGCTGATGCGGCTCGTGGATGGAGAAATGACGCAGCGCCCGCTCGACGGTTCGAGCGTCCCACGAGGGTAACAAGATGCCAAAACTGTCCATACGCACGCGACTTGGCGTCGCGATACTTTCGCTGTCGGTGCTGCTGAGCGTCATCGGCGCGCTCGGCGTGACCGGTATGGCGCGCAGCAACGACGCCAACCGCGAGACGTACGAAAACCGGCTCGTCAGCACACGGCTGATCGGCGATGCGGAACTGTCGATCAGCCGCGAGCGGACGACCGTCGACCGGATCGCTTTCGATCCGACAGCACCGACCGTCGACAAAGACGTGGCTACTTATCGCATGCTCAAAGGGCAAGGCATGGAGGCCTGGCAGCAATACCTGTCTTTGCCCGCCACGTCGACTGAAAGCAGTCTCGCTGCTGTGGTCAACGCAAAGCGCAGCCAGGTGCAGAATGACCTGGATGCTTTCGCGGATTCGGTCAAGGGCATGGACAGCGCTGCCGTCAAACTTGCGTTGAAGAAGATCGCTTTGGCCAATACCGACTATGTCACGGCAAGTGCGAATCTCAAGCAGTTGCAACGCGACGAGGCAAAGGCACGATACGCTGACGCCGAAGCTGGCTTCCGGCAATTTCGCGCAATAACGATTGGTACTGCGGTGCTCGGCTTGCTCGCCGGCGCGTTGACCTTCGTGTCGCTGCGCCGCGCGATCAGCGGCCCGCTCGACGAGGCCTTGAAACACTTTGACCGGATCGCGGCGGGTGATCTGTCGCAACGAATAGAAGTTCGTTATCCAGATGAAATGGGCGCGCTACTACTCGGCCTTTCGCAAATGCGCGACGGTCTCGCGAGCACGGTGAACGCTGTGCGCCGGGCGAGCGACACCATCGCAACGGCCGCACGACAGATCGCCTCTGGCAACCTCGATTTGTCTTCGCGCACGGAGCAGCAGGCGGCGTCATTGCAGGAAACGGCGGCAAGTATGGAAGAGCTGACCGGTACCGTTAGGCAGAATGCCGAGAACGCGTCGCAGGCGCTGACGCTCGCGACCACCGCTACAGAAACGGCCCACCATGGCAGCAGCGCGGTGGAGGGGGTGGTGACGACTATGGCCGAGATCGATCAGAGTTCTGCGCGCATCGGCGACATTATCGCCATCATCGAAGGGATCGCGTTTCAGACCAATATCCTTGCGCTCAATGCGGCTGTCGAAGCCGCGCGTGCGGGTGAGCAGGGACGGGGATTCGCAGTGGTGGCTTCCGAAGTGCGTACACTTGCGCAGCGCTCGTCGGCGGCGGCGAAGGAGATCAAGGAACTGATCGAGACGTCGAGCGCAAAGGTGCAGGCGGGAGGCGCGCTGGTCAACCAGGCAGGCGGCCGCATGCAGGCAATCCTTACCAGTGTAAAGCGCGTGGCCGATATTATGGGCGAGATATCGGCTGCCTCGTCCGAGCAAAGCTCGGGTATCGAACAGGTCGCTCACGCGGTAGCGCAGATGGATACGGCGACTCAACAGAATGCAACACTGGTCGAGCAGGCGGCGGCAGCGGCGCAGTTGCTCGAGCAACAGGCGCGGCAGTTGAACGAAACGGTCGCGGTGTTTCGCCTGTAGACCGCCGACGACACCGCCACGGCAGGCGGGCCGCATTGTCAGCGTCACGCAGTTGCAAGCTCAAGTCCCGCTCGACTTCGTCAATCTGCTGAGCCGGATACTGAAGGTGAGCATGAAGGCGGCCGCCAGCAGTTGCTGCGCTTCCGTTCGGGGCCCTGCGAATCGCATGGCGCCGACAGCGCGCGAACATCACTTCAATTTGGCGCTATGACAAGCGCAGCATGAATTCCGCCAAAGCCTTCGAGTCAAGCGGGCGGCTGACTAGATAACCTTGAATGGCATCGCACCCGGCGTCCTTCAACTCTGCGATCTGGCGTTGGCACTCGACGCCTTCCGCGATAGTTTTCATGCCCAGCGAACGCGCGAGACCGACAATGCCTCGAATGACCGCCGACGCCTTCTGTGACTCGGCCAGTGCTCGAACAAACGACTTGTCGATCTTCAGCGTGTCGATAGGCAGTCGGACCAGATAGCCGAGACTGGAGTATCCAGAGCCAAAGTCGTCCAGCGATGTGGATATGCCCGCTTGCTTCAGCGCAGATAGGACGGACGTTGCCTTTTCGATATCGCTTACCAGGCAATCTTCCGTGACCTCAATGTCGAGCATTGCGGGGGAAACGTCGTATTCCCTCGCGATATCGAGAATCCTATCTGTAAGTCCCACACTCAGAAGTTGCCGAGCCGACAGATTGAGGCTGACCCGCGGTACGGATATGCTCTGCCGTCGCCATGCAGCAATATGCTGGCAAACTGCATTGAGCAGCCATTCGACGAGCGCTCCTTCATACGGGGACTCAAGTAACACTCCCAGGAATGCGTGCGGAGTGAGCAAGCCTCGTTCAGGATGACGCCAGCGAAGCAGCGCCTCGGCACCGATTGCAGAGCCGTTCGAGAGTGCTATCTGAGGCTGGAAATGAAGCTCGAACTGGTTCGCCTCAAACGCTTCACGAAGTTCCATGCGCAAGGCAAGGCGCTCACGCATGCCCCGGTCGAGTGCTCTGTCGTACGAGCGCACCTGAAAACGGCCAGATGACTTCGCTGCGTACATGGCCGCGTCGGCATGATTCAGCAACGTCTCGGCTGAACCCGGCGCTTCTCTCAGCAGCGCTATACCGATGCTAGCCGACAGTGAGACGGATCTCCCGGATACTTCGAATGGCGCTGCAAGTTCGCCAAGCAGCGCATGCGCGAACGCTTCTGCCGCGCTTTCAGTAGTGTTGCGTAACAACAGAACAAACTCGTCGCCCCCTACGCGCGCGGCGAAAAAAGCAGGGTCGGGAATTGCTGTCAGCCTTTTCGCAAAGCCGCGCAGCAGTTCATCGCCAATAGCATGACCGAATGCGTCGTTGACTTCCTTGAAATGGTCCAGGTCGATAAACAGCACCGCTTCGGAAGCATCGTGCCTGGAGCCCGATGAAGCAGCCTCAGCGACCGCGCGTGATAGGACTTCCATGCATTTGCGCCGGTTGGCCAAACCGGTCAGGTAGTCGTGACTGGCTTCGAACTCCAGTTGCGCCGCGTGCTCGCGTTCGCGGGTGACGTCGCGGAAGAGTACTGTAATGCCGTCGTCGTGGGCAAATGAGCGAACCTCAAACCACGTGCCGAGCGGTGCGTAGTAGTCAGTGTGCCGGCCGGGGAGACCCGTTGCCGCCGTCTCCTGATAGACGCGATAGTAGCCGGAGCCTACCAGGTCCGGGTAACACTGCCATACGTCGCGTCCGAGCAGGTTTTGCCGGTCCCGCTGCAAAAATCGTTCAGCTGTATGGTTGAGATAGGTGAAGCGCCACGACCTGTCGATCGACATGAATCCGTCGCTCAAGCTATCAAGCATGTCAGCGAGGTGAGCCGGTGCAGGCTGTCGGGGGCCGGCATCTGTCGGGCGGGCCGGACGAGAGTCGGACTGTCGTTCCATTTTTTTGTCCTTCTATGCGCGTCGGATCAAAAGGCGTCGCTCGTGCGAAAACCGTGGGTTCATCGCATTCTAATCGCACTGCACCGCTTCGAACATCGGAACTGTCGCGCCCCGATGGCCTCCGACGGGCATGATGCTGCCCCTGAGGTAAGGTGGTCATCCATCGTGCATTGCGTTTCCAATGAATCGGGCGACCAGGCGCGAACACCGTTGCCCCGTCATGCGCCGCAAAGTTCCAAGTTTTGCAGCCCATGACGATCCGGTTCAAGCCGCGAGTGACTGCTCGACCGTCTCAAAACGTAACGCTTGCGCGCGACCGCTCGCATCGAGAGGCACGCATCGCGCTCCCCTGCGAGCTGTATGCTTGACGTGCAATCCCACGATTTCCGCATCAGCTTCCTTCTTCAACCGCTTGACGAGTTTGGCAGCAAACCGGCTATCGCTGGCATCGTCAAAAACGATTTCTTGCCCATCAAAATTCTCCAAAGAATATCTATTCCGGGCGAAGCTATATCCATATCGGGGAGATATGAAGGAGACACTTACTGATATCCGAACGCTGAATGCTGAATTCAAGCCGCGGCACAAAGCAGCGGACTTCCTTGTATGGCTCATGCCGCGCTTCGGCAGTGGCCGGGCAGACAAACATCGTGTGCGGTATAAACCCCGAATGGGAGCGTCCATGGCGGTCCGTAACGTGGAAAGTTGGGGCAGAATGCGCTGATGAAGCCGTAAAGCGTGACATCGATTCCAACGACACTGACGACTTGGAGCAACCTATGCCACTTGTCGGAGGCGAATGTCCGAAGTTGACGACGGGCATTACCGCGATCACGGCTGTTTTCATATCGGGTTGTTCCGGTTCGCCATCTTTTAGCCTGCTCGGCGCGTACTTCCCCGACTGGCTGTTCTGTATCGTCGCGGGCGTTGTACTCAGTGTCATCATCTATCTGCTTCTCAGGCGCTTGCAGGCAGATCATCTGATGACGCCATCAGCCGTGGCGTATCCCGCGCTCGTCGCTTTCCTGTCGCTCGCTGTCTGGTTGATGCTGTTCCAACGTTGACTCTCCTTCAGGTGATGCAATGGCGACAACTGTCAGCAGCACAAAGAAGAGAGCATGGCCTGCCATCGTCCTCGTCGTATTGACGCTGTTGCTGGCGTTGTTCGTCATCCGGGAATTGGACCGCGCGCCTCGCACCGACGACGCCTACGTCTACGCGGATACGATCGACGTCGTGCCCGAGGTCAACGGACGCATCGTCGAACTGGCTGTGCGAGACAACCAGGCGGTGAAACAGGGCGATCTGCTGTTCCGCATCGATCCGCGTCCGTATCAGGATGCGTTCACTCGAGGCAAGGCATCCCTCGTCGCGCTCGACCGCCAGATAGAGCTGACCCAGCGCACGGTCAATGCGCAGCAGTACAACGCGCAGTCGGTGCGCGCGGCCGTCGAGCGCGCGCGAGCCGCAGCCGGCCAGGCGTCCGATACGCTGCACCGCATGGAGCCGCTGTTGTCCCATGGTTATGTGTCGGCGGAAGACGTCGACCGTGCGCGCACCGCGCAACGCGCGACGCAAGCCGAACTCAGCGCCGCGCAACTACAGGCCCAGCAGGCGGCAGCGGCGGTAAGCGGCGTCGACGCGCTGGTCGCGCAACGTGCCGTCGTGACGGCGGAGATCGCGATCGCCGAATTGAACCTCGAATATGCGACGGTGCGGGCGCCCTTCGACGGACGCATTGTGGCGTTGAAGACATCGACCGGACAGTTCGCGTCGGTGCTTAAACCCGTTTTCACCTTGATCGACACGCGCCGCTGGTACGTGGTCGCGAACTTTCGCGAGACGGAACTTAAGGGCATCAGGAGCGGGACGCCCGCCACCGTCTATCTGATGAGCGATACAGGTCAGCGCTTCAAGGGCAGCGTCGATTCGATCAGCTATGGCGTCGCGCCCGATGAAGGCGGCCTGGCACTACCCGGTGGATTACCGCGCATTCAACGCACGCTTAACTGGGTCCATGTGTCGCAGCGCTTTCCGGTCAAGATCCGGGTCGACAATCCGAACCCTGAACTGTTTCGCGTCGGTACGTCGGCGGTGGCCGTGCTGGAACGCGGACGCTGCAACGACGGCGCAGGCCATTGAGATGCCCATGGCCGCCACCCAATATCTGCCGCCTATGCCTGCCACGCTCGGCGACGCGGGCGATTTCCTGAAGCGCGAGCTTGCGCCTTTTCTAGGGCGGCTCAACGTGATGTTGCGCTGCATGTTGACGAGCGCCATCGTGATCATCGGGTCGATGACGCTCGAAGTGCCGGAGCTCGCGCTATCGCTGCTGGTGGTGTTCTACGTCACGCAATCGAACGTGGTGTTGACGCGGCTGGTCGATGCGATGTTCATCGTCGGATCGACGCTCGCCATCGGCCTGTCGATCCTGCTGCTGAAATTCACCTTCGACTACCCGTTGCTGCGCATCGTGGCCGCGAGTCTGCTTTTTTTCGGCAGCGTGTATCTCATTCGTGTGCTCAAGATCGGCGTGGTGTTCTTCATCGTCGCTATCGTCGTCATTTATGTGCAGAGCTTCGTCGATCGCACCGATCAGGCAGACGTCCTGATCCGCGCGGTGTTGTGGGTCTGGGTCGCTGTGAACTATCCGATCGCGCTAACGCTCGTCGTAAATACGCTGCTGTTACCCGCGGAGCCGCAATTGCAGCTCAAGGCGGAAATCCATCGGCAACTCACGGCGCTGCAAACGCGCCTGACGCAACTGATAGACGGCACCACGAACGCGGCGCCAATCGCGCTAGCCGCCGTTCAGCAAGGCGCGCTCGCGCTGCAGAAGCTGCTGCGGTTTGCGACGATGCGCGATCCGCACTATTGCGAGCATCAGGCGTTGCAGCTGGCATGCGTCGCGACCGTGTCCCGTCTCTATCGCGGCGCGAGCGAATTGCCGGATACGTTAGCCGGGACATCTGCGGCGCGACTCGCGATATTGCGCGAGCTGCACACGAACGTTAGGGCGCTCGACGAATCGGTGACGTCGGGCAAGGCTTATCGCTACGTCGGCGCCGCTGCACCGGAAGAACGCAGTGCAGTCGACCTGGTGCCCGCGCTAGCCGAGTTGCAGCGGGCGCTGCATGCCTACGCGGATCTCGTCGCGAGCGGCGAGGAACCCGGCAAGCCGTCCGCGCGCGAGCCGATGCTCGCGCCCGACGCATGGACCAATCCCGCGTACATGCGCTTTTCGCTCAAGACGCTGCTCGCCGTTCTGATCTGCTATGTGTTCTACAACGCTGTCGACTGCAGGGCATTCATACGATCATGCTGACCTGCGTGATCGTCGCCCTGCCGAGCCTCGGCGCATCGACGCAGCGCGCGTTGCTTAGGCTGGCGGGGGCCGTCCCCGGCAGTGCGCTCGCGCTGTTCATGGTCGTGTTCGTCGTTCCGCATCTGGACGACATCGTCGGCCTGTTGCTGATGACGTTGCCGGTCGTCGCGTTCGCGGCATGGATCTCGGCTGGGTCGGAGCGGATCGGCTACGCTAGCATCCAGCTGATGTCCACCTTCTCGCTCGCGCTGCTCGAACGGTTCGGCCCAACCACGAATCTCACTGAAATCCGCGACCGGATGGTGGGTATTCTGCTGGGCGTCGGCGTGGCGACCTTCGTGCAGATGTCGTTCTGGCGCGAGGGCGAAGGTGACGTGCTGCGGCAGAAGCTGGCCACCATGTTGCGCGCGATTGCCGCACATCTGAGCGCAGCGCGTGCAGACGCCGACAGGCGCGATGAATTTCCCTACGCCCAGCGCCAGTTGCAGACGTGGGCTGTGCTGGCCGATTGCGAGGCGACGCTCTCGCGCGTCGCCCTCGAGCCGGGCTGGCAGGAGACGGAACAGACCCAACTGACGCTGCGCGCACAAACGGTTCTCGCGCAGGGGCGCGAGATCATGCTGGCGGGCGATGCGTTGCGCAACACGCTGGTGGCGCAAGCGGGATCGTGGAGCCCACCAACGATCGACGCCGTGCGCTCGACCTGGGAACAGGCGTTCGTCGAACTGAACCGGTATGCGGATGAACTCGCGGCCAGCCCGCCCGACGCCCGCGCGCCGCGCCGCATGGAGTTCGCCGCGCGAGCCGCCGAACCGGCCCAACTGGCCGATATGCCACTCGTTGCTGCAGCGGAACATCTGGCTCGGCAGGTCGCCGGGTTGCCGGACTGGAGCGTTGCGGCATCCGTTAAGGCGCCTGTTTCACAGGCCGTAGGATCATGAAAGCGCAATCGGTCTCTCGCGTGTCGTCCTGGCATGGCGCCGCCTTCTGCGTCGCAGGATGGCTGTGCAGCAGCCTGGTGGGCTGTGCGCTGATCCATCACAACGGCACGCCGTATCCCGCGATTTCGCCGGAGCAGATCAACCTCGCCGACGACATCCATCTCGCGCGAGATGGTTGGCCCGCGGCGCGCTGGTGGACGCGTTATCACGACGATCAGCTCGGCGCGCTGATCGATCAGGCGCTCAGCGATGCGCCGACGATGTTGATTGCGCGCACGCGCGTCGCCCAAGCGAGGTCGGATGTCGAGCTTGTCAGGACAGGGTCGAACCTTCAGGTAGTCGCACTCGCCTTGCTGGATCGCGAGCATGTTTCCGCGAACGGCTTCATCGGCCCGTTCGCGATGAACGAACCGGCGTTGGGGCTGACGGGCCCGTGGTACACCGAGGGCGTCGTCGGACTTGGCGCAAGTCTCACGGTCGACATCTGGGGCAAGCAACGCGCGCAAGTCGCGGCGTCGCTCGGCGTGAGCAATGCCCGGCTCGCCGAGACGTCCGCCGTCGAACTCGAAATCTCGACGGATGTCGCGCAGCTTTACTATGGCATTCAGACGACTTACCAGCTTCTCGATCTGCTAGACGAATCGCATGAAGTGGCGCAGTTTTCGGTAGAGGCGCACGAAGCTCGTGCGGCGCGGGGCCTCGAATCCCGCACGCTACTGGAAGAAGCAAGAGCTCAGCAACTGGCCATTGAACGGCAGACTGTGGCGGCGCAAGGACAGATCAGGCAGTTTCGCGAATCGATGCGAGCGCTGGCTGGTGCGGGACCCAACGGCTTGCCGGCGATCGAGCCTGTCGCGCTGCCACGCTCGAAGCCGGCTTTACCGACGACGCTTTCATACGAACTCCTTGCGCGGCGGCCCGATCTGCAGGCGATGCGTTGGTATGTCGAAGCATCGTTCGACCGGATCGACGCCGCGAAAGCGGCGTTCTATCCGAGTTTCGACATTAAGGCGTTCTTCGGCTACAACGCCTTGCATCTGGCGGACCTCTTTACGCACGCAAGCCAGCAGATCAACCTGATACCGGGCCTGTATCTGCCGATCTTCGACGGCGGCCGGCTCAACGCCAACCTGAGCGGCGCGCGCGAGGGCAGCAACCTGCTGATCGAGCAGTACAACCAGGCTGTTCTCAACGCGGTACGCGATGTCGCGCAGACAGGCAGCCGCCTGCAGGCGCTCGATGCGGAGACCGAATTGCAGAAGCAGCGGATCGAATCGGTTGCATTCGCAAGGGACAGCGTCGAAGCCCATTATCAACGAGGTTTGACAAGCCGGCTCGCGGCGCTCGAAGCGCGCCAGCCGGTGATCGCCGAGCAGGTTGCACTGCTCACGCTCAAAGGGCAGATGCTCAGTCAGGAAATTGCGTTGACGAAGTCGCTTGGCGGCGGCTATCGCGCCGAAGCACCCGTCGAGCTCATGCCGCGTTGAACGGTGCGAGCGGGCGTCAATCCAGTTGCGCGCGAAGCGATGCAAACTCAGCGCGGCATGCGTCGCTGAAGTTGTTGAGGATATCGACCGAGCCGTCCGCGAGCATCTCGCGGATTTCGAGGAAGGACTTGTCTGGGGCGAGGTAGCTGTCGACGATCTTGCGTCCGATCACGTCGGCTTCGTCTGCGACATCGCGTGACGACTGGATTCGCATCCGGCCGATTTTGGCGTAGAGGCTGCCAAGCGCGTTCAGATCCGGCTTGCTGTGTTGCAGCGCGTCAACGTAGCACCGGGTCGCCTCCTCGATGAACCCCTTGTAGAGTTCCTGACGCCGGACGCGGTCATGCGCCCGCCACTCCGCGCGAACCTGGGTGCGTTGGGTCAGCCATGACGCCAGAACGGAAGTGAGGCCGCCGATTGCAGCGCCAACGAGTGCAGCCAGTGCGGAGATGATCGATGCATTCATGGAGCAGCCTCTCATTGCTGTTCGCGACTCGTCCATGTTAGCGCCCAGACGAGCATTTTCTCGACGCGATCAAACGCCTTCAAACAACCACCAAGATCTCCTCGCTCATCAGGGTAACGTCGATACAGGTATCGACACTACCACCCAACTCTCTGTTTTCTATCGCTTTTTTCCGTTGCTGGACGGCCCAGGGCGAGAGTTTGCGTGGCATAATCGATCGACACAGTCAGCCCGCAGTCATTACTACCCCGAATACCATGGCACAGACTCTCTACGACAAATTGTGGAACACACACGTGGTCCACACGGAAGAAGACGGCACGACGATTCTCTATATCGACCGTCACTTGCTGCACGAAGTGACCAGCCCCCAGGCGTTCGAAGGTCTGAAGCTGGCTCAGCGTCCGGTGTGGCGCATCAGCGCGAACCTGGCCGTTTCGGACCATAACGTGCCCACCACGGACCGCAGCCACGGCATCGCCGATCCGGTTTCGAAGCTGCAAGTCGATACGCTCGATTCGAACTGCGACGCCTACGGCATCACGCAGTTCAAGATGAACGACCTGCGTCAGGGCATCGTGCACATCATCGGGCCGGAACAGGGCGCCACGCTGCCGGGCATGACGATCGTCTGCGGCGACTCGCATACGTCCACACACGGCGCGTTCGGTGCGCTTGCGCACGGCATCGGCACGTCGGAAGTTGAGCACGTGCTCGCCACGCAAACGCTCTTGCAGAAGAAAAGCAAGAACATGCTGGTGAAGGTCGAGGGCCCGCTGCCGCGCGGCTGCACGGCGAAAGACATCGTGCTCGCGATCATCGGCAAGATCGGCACGGCGGGCGGCACGGGCTACGCAATCGAATTCGGCGGCTCGACGATCCGTTCGCTGTCCATGGAAGGCCGCATGACGGTCTGCAACATGGCGATCGAAGCGGGCGCGCGCGCCGGCATGGTCGCGGTCGACGACACTACCATCGAATATCTGAAAGGCCGCCCGTTCTCGCCGCAAGGCGCGGAGTGGGATCACGCGGTCGAGTACTGGAAACAGTTCAAGTCGGACGAAGGCGCGCAGTTCGACCGCGTTGTCGAACTCAACGCGGCAGACATCGTGCCGCAAGTCACGTGGGGCACGTCGCCGGAAATGGTCACCGCCGTAGACGGCCGCGTGCCGGATCCCGAGCGCGAGAAAGACCCGGGCAAGCGCGATGCAATGGAACGCGCGCTCAAATACATGGCGCTCGAACCGAACGCGCCGATCGAGTCGATCAAGCCGGATAAAATCTTCATTGGGTCGTGTACCAACGCGCGCATTGAAGACATTCGCGCCGCGGCTTACGTCGTGAAGAAGCTGGGT
This sequence comes from Paraburkholderia kirstenboschensis, assembly GCF_032806925.1. Lineage (NCBI taxonomy): Bacteria > Pseudomonadati > Pseudomonadota > Betaproteobacteria > Burkholderiales > Burkholderiaceae > Paraburkholderia > Paraburkholderia kirstenboschensis. The sequence continues at coordinate 1,625,839 of NZ_CP136512.1, forward strand.
CGTCCCGTCGCGCCGAACATCCGCCTCGCCATGGTCGTGCCGGGTTCGGGTCTGGTGAAGGCGCAGGCGGAACGTGAAGGCCTCGACAAGGTCTTCACAGACGCCGGTTTCGAATGGCGTGAGCCAGGCTGCTCGATGTGTCTCGCGATGAACGCCGACCGGCTGGATCCGGGCGAGCGTTGCGCGTCCACGTCGAATCGTAATTTTGAAGGTCGTCAGGGCGCCGGTGGCCGTACCCATCTCGTGAGCCCCGCCATGGCCGCAGCCGCGGCCATCGAAGGGCATTTTGTCGATATTCGCAAGCTGGGATAAATCGCATGATGAAGAACATGAATCGCACCGCTCTACTGCGCCGCTTCGCGCTCGGTACTCTGGCTGGGCTACTGCTCGGTCTAACCGGCTGCAACACGGTGCACGGATTTGGGCAGGACATGTCGCACCTCGGCAATTCGATCAGCAATCACGCTGAAAAATAACCGGTTTTTGATTTTTGCCGGCGATGCGGCGAGCGGCTTTCATGCCGCCACGCGCATCGCCCGGTCCTGAAACAGGCGCAAGCGTCATGGATAAATTCACCGTACACACCGGCGTCGTGGCGCCGCTCGATCGCGAGAACGTCGACACGGACGCGATTATTCCGAAGCAATTCCTGAAGTCGATCAAGCGCACGGGTTTCGGTCCGAATGCGTTCGACGAATGGCGTTATCTCGATCACGGCGAGCCGGGTCAGGACAATTCGAAGCGTCCGCTGAATCCGGATTTCGTGCTGAACCAGCCGCGTTATCAGGGCGCTTCGGTGCTGCTCACACGCAAGAATTTCGGCTGCGGCAGCTCGCGTGAGCACGCGCCTTGGGCGCTTCAGCAATACGGCTTTCGCGCGATCATCGCGCCGAGTTTCGCCGACATCTTCTATAACAACTGCTTCAAGAACGGCTTGCTGCCTATCGTGCTGAGCGAACAGCAGGTCGATCACCTGTTCAACGAAACGTATGCGTTCAACGGTTTCCAGTTGACCATCGACCTCGAAGCGCAAGTCGTACGCACCTCGGACGGCGGCACCGAGTATCCGTTCGAAGTCGCGGCGTTCCGCAAGTACTGCCTGCTGAACGGTTTCGACGACATTGGCCTCACGCTGCGTCACGCGGACAAGATTCGCCAGTACGAAGCCGAGCGTATTGCGAAGCAGCCGTGGCTCGCTCATCGCATCGTCGGTTAAGGCTTGCGCGCTTGAATGCGCTTGAATGCGCTTGAATGCTTGAGGCGCGTCTGTAGCTCAGGCTCGAAGCCTGGAAGAAAATCACTAAGGAATTCGCATGAAGATCGCAGTGCTGCCGGGCGACGGCATCGGTCCCGAAATCGTCAAAGAGGCCGTGAAGGTTCTGAACGTGCTTGGCGAAAAGTTTGAACTGGAAGAAGCGCCGGTTGGCGGCGCGGGTTACGAAGCGAAGGGTCATCCGCTACCCGATTCCACGCTCGCGCTCGCCAAGGAAGCCGACGCAATTCTGTTCGGCGCCGTCGGCGACTGGAAGTACGACACGCTCGAGCGCGCGCTGCGTCCCGAGCAGGCGATTCTCGGTCTGCGCAAGCATCTGCAATTGTTCGCGAACTTCCGGCCGGCGATCTGCTATCCGCAATTGACCGGTGCTTCGTCGCTGAAGGAAGAGATCGTTTCGGGTCTGGACATCCTGATCGTGCGCGAACTGAACGGCGACATCTACTTCGGCGCGCCGCGCGGCGTGCGCGAAGCGCCGGACGGCCTGTTTGCCGGCTCGAAGGAAGGCTTCGACACGATGCGCTATTCGGAGCCCGAAGTGCGCCGCATCGCCCACGTCGCGTTTCAAGCGGCGCAAAAGCGCGGCAAGAAGCTCACATCGGTGGATAAAGCCAACGTACTCGAAACGTCGCAATTCTGGAAAGACGTCATGATCGACGTGTCGAAGGAATACGCGGACGTCGAGTTGTCGCACATGTACGTCGACAACGCCGCGATGCAACTCGTCAAGGCGCCGAAATCGTTCGACGTGATCGTGACCGGCAACATGTTCGGCGACATTCTCTCCGACGAAGCGGCAATGCTCACGGGCTCGATCGGCATGCTGCCGTCGGCCTCGCTCGACAAGAACAACAAAGGCTTGTACGAGCCGTCGCACGGTTCCGCGCCGGACATCGCGGGCAAGGGCGTCGCGAATCCGCTGGCAACCATTTTGTCGGCTGCCATGATGCTGCGTTATTCGCTGAACAAGGCCGGGCAGGCGGATCGCATCGAAAATGCGGTGAAGAAGGTGCTTGAACAAGGTTACCGGACCGGCGACATTCTGACGCCCGGTTGCAAGCAGGTCGGCACTGTCGCCATGGGCGACGCCGTTGTCGCGGCGCTGTAACTACCGCTCACGCCCGGACCAGCTTCCGGGTGCGCGCGTGGCTTGACGAAACATCAGTCAGCTCATTAACCAGCCTCAAAAACGCGAATCGGCCTTCAAAAAGGCCGATTCGCGCGTTATACGGACGGCAGCGACGGACATTGACGTCGCCGGATTCCGGTTTTCGTGTATATTGTAGCGATGGCACAAATGGCTCAAATCTCCTCGATTTCGAAACTGCACGGCAAAACGGCCCGTGTGGTTGAGCTCGCCATTACCACCGCAACATCCATTAAAACGATTACCCCGAAAACGATCACGAAGCGCTGATCGTCCGTCGTGCCCGCTCATCTTCCCCGCGCGGTCACTGCGGGCAAAGATGCGGGGAAGTTTCCACTCGAAGGGTATGAAGTCATGAACGTAGGTCTCGTAGGTTGGCGCGGCATGGTCGGCAGCGTCCTGATGCAACGCATGCAACAGGAAGGCGATTTCGACTTGATCGAACCGGTGTTTTTCAGCACCAGCAACGCGGGCGGCAACGCGCCGTCGTTCGCCAAAAACGAGACCAAGCTCAAAGATGCAACAAGCATCGAAGACCTGAAGAAGTGCGAAGCAATCATCTCCTGCCAGGGCGGCGACTACACGAACGAAGTGTTCCCGAAGCTGCGCGCGGCCGGCTGGAACGGCTACTGGATCGACGCGGCTTCGTCGCTGCGCATGAAGGACGACGCGGTCATTATTCTCGATCCGGTCAACCTCGACGTGATCAAGAACGCGCTGGTCAAGGGGCAAAAGAATTTCATCGGCGGTAATTGCACGGTCAGCCTGATGCTGATGGCGCTCGGCGGCCTGTTCCGCGAAAACCTCGTCGACTGGATGACGGCCATGACGTATCAGGCCGCGTCGGGCGCGGGCGCGCAGAACATGCGCGAACTGCTGCAACAAATGGGCACGCTATACGGCGCAGCCAAGGAAGATCTGGCTGATCCGTCGTCGGCGATTCTCGATATCGACCGCCGCGTGTTGTCCGCCATGAATAGCGACCGCATGCCGACAGACAACTTCGGCGTGCCGCTCGCCGGCTCGCTGATTCCGTGGATCGACAAGGATCTCGGCAACGGCATGTCGAAGGAAGAATGGAAGGGCGGCGCCGAGACCAACAAGATTCTCGGCAAGCCGGCCATGGGTACGCCGGGCTCGATTCCAGTAGACGGTCTGTGCGTGCGGATCGGCGCAATGCGCTGCCACTCGCAGGCGTTGACCATCAAGCTGAACAAGGACGTGCCGCTCGACGAAGTGAACAGCATCCTCGCTTCGGGCAATGACTGGGTCAAGGTTGTCCCGAACGAGCGCGAAGCGTCCATGCGCGACCTCTCGCCGGCAGTGGTGACGGGAACGCTTACGGTGCCGGTCGGCCGTGTGCGCAAGCTGGCCATGGGCGGCGAATATCTGTCGGCATTCACGGTCGGCGACCAGCTGTTGTGGGGCGCAGCCGAGCCGCTGCGCCGCATGCTTCGCATTGTGCTCGACAAGTAAAGTAAACTACGCGGTCACGACGCGTAGAAAACTCAAGAAGCGTCGCGCTTGCGCGGCGCTTTTTTCATTTGTGTGCTCCGAATATCTTGTCTTTTTATAACCGCAAAAAAGGGCCGCGCGCTGACGCGCCAGGAGTCCCGATGAATCTTCGACTCTCTTCCCTTCGGGCCATGTTTGCGCGCCCAGATACCGGCCGCCTTGCGGTCGCAGCCGCTTTGGCGTTGATGTTGACGGGCGCCGCTTCGAGCACCGCCATAGCCGCGCCCGGCGACGCCGCGAGTGCGCCGGGCGGCGCTTCGGTATCCGCTTCCGGGTCCGCGTCTGTCTCCTCTGCGACTGGCGGCCAATATACGGTTCAGCCCGGTCAGTCGCTCAACGACGTGGCGATTGCCGTCACCCAGTCACACGACCGCGCCACGCTCGCACGCGCGGCCCGCGCGCTCTTCGACGCGAATCCGAACGCCTTCATGGGCCACGATCCGAATCGTATGCGATTGGTCGCCGTGCTGAGCGTGCCGGCGCTGGACGCGTCGGGCGCGTTTGCCGCGTCTGCAGCGGGTCCGGCATCGGCGCCGGCTGCTGACAGTGGCTCGTCGTCGAATGCAGCAGTCGGAGCTGTCGCAAGTGGCGCTGCGCCGGGCAATGCAGCAACGGCAAGTGCGGCGGGCGGGCAAAGCACCGCTACACGAGCTGCGACGCCGGCCGCGCCTGCGGTTCAAGGCTCGGCGAGCGACGCAAGCTCCGTTGCGTCGAGCGACGCGGTATCGTCGGCGCCAGCTGCCGGGTCGCAAGCTGCATCGGCTGCAAGCGGCACGCATGTGTGGGCCGGCTCGGTCCAGCCCTCGGCAAGCGAGGCAACCGCAGCCGCTGGGGCCTCGCAGCCGCGCGCGCAAGTGTCGAGCTTGCAGCAGTTGCTGGCGCTCAAGAATCGCGTGCTGATGGAGTTGCAGAAGCACGGCATCGGCAAGTCCCCAGCAGCACCGGTCGCGCCGCCTGCAAGCAGCGCACAACCGGCGGCGGGCGCGTCGTCTGCGGCGGTCGTGCCCGGTCATCCGGGCACTGCAATGACCCCGTCGAATGACACTGGCATTTCGCAGACGAACCTCGCTGTCGGCGCGGCGATCGGCGCCGCGCTGGTCGTGCTGCTGACCGCCTTGCGTCTTGGCCGGCGCAAGCGTGAACGGCTGGCAGAGGCGGAACGCGATGCGTCAGTGGACGGCATAGCGGCGCCTGGGGCGGCTGAGCCGCCAAATCGGGTTGTGCCTGCAGACGACGTGGTCGAGCCCAATCTATCCGACGCGGACGCCGCCGCCGCGCAGCATGCGGCCGCGATGGCCGCCGCCGAGCGGGAAGCTGCCGAGGGCGAAGCCGCCGCTCGTGAAATGTCGGAGCGCGTCGCCGCAGAGCGTGAGGCGGAAATTCGCGCGGCGGCTTCGCGCGAAGCTGAAGCGCGCCAAGCGGCAGAGCAAGGAGCAGCGGAGCCGGATACTGCGCAACGCGCAGCTGAAGAGGTTGCGGTCGCACGCGAGACGGCGCAACCAGCCGCGGAGCACGAGCCATCGGCGGACTTGTCAGCGCCGAACGCCCAGCCGAGCGCCGGCCACGCCGCGCCGGGGGAAGCCGCTGCGCTGGAACAATCCGAACTGGCACCAGCCCAGCACCACCATGAACTGGACGACGCGACGACGATCGCCAGCCTCGACGCCGCCGCCGAACTAGGCGCCGACGCGCTGCCGCGTGCGCCGCTCGAACCGGTCAACGACGCGTGGGAGCCGGAACCGCTTTCGCATCGTCTGGAATGGGACGACGAGCCGTTGCCGCAAGAGCCGATGGAGCCGTTGACTCCTCAGACTCCGTCGACGACCACGCAAGTCCACGACGACCACATCGACTTGCCCGCGCAGCCGGCAGCGGCCGACCAGCCGCGTGTCCAGGCGCCGGCAGACTTCCCGCGCGACGCCCTCGATGCATTCGGCAGTCTCGATATGCCCTTGCCGCCGCGCGTGGAGTCGGCGGCAGAAACCATTCATGCACCGGAGTCGCTGAGCACACAGCCCGTCGCGTCTCAGGAAGCGACGGCGCGCCAAGCCGTTTTGCCGCCGGATGCCGAGCAAGCCCCGCATGCCGCCGACGAAATCGCAGCCGGGACCGCCGGCCGCGCTGCCGTGGCAGGTCTCGGTGCCGGCACCTTGGGCACAGCGGGCTTCGGGGCGCTGAAGCTCGACTTCGACCTGGAGTTGCCGCCAAGCCCGGCTCAGCCGCTGCCGGCGTTCACGCCCGCCGACCTTGCCCGCATCGCTCGCAACAAGCTGGACCTGGCGGCCGAGTACATCGAACTGGGCGATCTGGCCGGCGCACGCACGCTGATTAACGAAGTGATCGAGGCAAACGATCCGGCCACGCGCAACGATGCCCGCGCGTTGCTCTCGACGCTCGCTCCGTTGTCGTGAAGCGGATTGCTTTAGGCGTTCAGTACGACGGTTCGGCGTTCTGCGGATGGCAGTCGCAGCCGCATGGCAACACGGTTCAGGACGAGCTCGAAAAGGCACTGCGCGAATTCGCGCAGACGCCGGTGCATACCGTCGTAGCCGGCCGCACGGATACGGGCGTGCATGGGCTCGGCCAGGTCGTGCATTTCGATACAGAGCTCGATCGAGCGGACATTTCGTGGATCCGCGGCACGAACTCGTTTTTGCCGAAGACGATCTCCGTGCAGTGGGCGAAGCCGATGCCCGAAGCGTTCCACGCGCGGTTTTCGGCTTTCGAGCGCACTTATTACTATCTGTTGTACGTGCATCCGGTGCGCTCGCCGATGCTGGCAGCGCGCGCCGGTTGGGTGCACACGCCGCTAGATATAGACGCGATGAGGGCGGCAGCGGCCCACTTAATCGGTGAACACGATTTTTCGGCGTTCCGCTCGTCGCAGTGTCAGGCCAAGACGCCGGTCAAGCATCTGTACCAGATCGATATTCAGCAACAGGGCGACTTCATTCATTTCCGCTTCCGGGCGAACGCGTTTCTGCATCACATGGTGCGCAACCTGATGGGGTGCCTCGTCTATGTCGGCAAGGGTCGACGGCCAGTCGCGTGGATGCCCGAAGTGCTCGCGAGCCGCGACCGCGAATGCGCCGCGCCGACCTTCATGCCGGACGGGTTGTATCTTGCGGAAGTGGGCTATCCTGAGCACTTCGCGGTGCCCGCGCCGCGTACCGGCAGCGTGCCGTGGAGTACCGTATGGAACGAGCAGGCACAATCATGAACTCTGAAAATCACGGGTCCGACAGCCTCGCGAATGAAGCCGCCGCTGGCGCGCCTGAGCAAGCCATTCCGCGGCGCACGCGCATCAAGCTGTGCGGGCTGTCGACACCCGCCGACATCAGCCACGCGATAGATCTCGGCGCCGACGCCATCGGCCTCGTGTTCTATCCGCCGAGCCCGCGTTCAGTGAGCGTCGCGAAGGCCGTCGAGCTCGTGCATCAAGTGCCGCCGTTTGTCTCGGTGGTCGGCCTGTTCGTGAACCCCACGCCCGACTGGATGCACGAGGTGGTCAGCAACGTCGGGCTCTCGCTGTTGCAGTTCCACGGCGACGAGACGGCGGATCAATGCGAATCGCTCGCCAGCGTTGCGGGTTTGCCTTGGTTGCGCGCGCTGCGAGTTGCGGCGGATACTCAACCGGCCGATTTGGTAAAATCGGCTCTCAACTATTCAGCCGCCAACGGCTTTCTGTTCGACACCCATGTCGAAGGCTATGGCGGCGGCGGGAAGGTTTTCGATTGGTCACTTATTCCAGCAGAGCTCGCGCGTCGGGCCGTTTTGAGTGGTGGGTTGAACGCGCAAAACGTCAGTGACGCGATCCATCGCGTGCGCCCGTACGCGGTCGATGTCTCGAGCGGCATCGAAGTACCGGGCGCCAAGGGCGTGAAAGATCACGCCCGGATGGCGGCATTCGTGCGCGCGGTGCGCGCGGCGGATGCCGGATGATTTCGCGGCGCGGCGCCTCAGCAGAATGCCGCGCGCCAGATATGAGTGATCACATGTACAACTTGCCTGACGAAAGAGGCCACTTCGGCCAGTTTGGCGGCGTATTCGTCGCTGAAACGCTGGTCCACGCGCTCGACGAGCTGCGTGCTGCCTACGAGAAATTCCAGAAAGACCCGGAGTTCGTCGCCGAATACGAGCGCGAACTGAAGTACTTCGTTGGCCGGCCGTCGCCGATTTACCACGCGCAGCGTTGGAGCGAACTGCTGGGCGGCGCGCAGATTTTCCTCAAGCGCGAAGACCTTAATCACACCGGCGCGCACAAAATCAACAACGTGATCGGCCAGGCATTGCTGGCCAAGCGCATGGGCAAACCGCGCGTGATCGCCGAAACCGGCGCCGGCCAGCACGGCGTCGCCACGGCGACCATCGCCGCGCGCTTTGGCATGGAATGCGTGGTCTACATGGGCGCCGAAGACGTGCGCCGCCAGGCCGCGAACGTCTACCGGATGAAGCTGCTCGGGGCCTCGGTAGTGCCGGTGGAGTCGGGTTCGCGCACGCTGAAGGACGCGCTGAACGAAGCAATGCGCGACTGGGTGACGAACGTTGAAAACACGTTCTATATCATCGGCACGGTGGCGGGGCCGCATCCTTACCCGATGATGGTGCGGGACTTCCAGCGTGTGATCGGCGATGAGTGCAAGGTGCAGATGCCCGAACTCATCGGGCGCCAGCCGGATGCGGTAATCGCGTGCGTTGGCGGCGGTTCGAACGCAATGGGCATTTTTTACCCGTACATCGACGACACGGCGGTCCAGCTTATCGGCGTGGAAGCAGCGGGCGACGGCATCGAGTCGGGCCGTCACGCGGCCTCGCTGATCGGCGGCAGTCCCGGGATTCTGCACGGCAACCGTACCTATCTGCTTCAAGACGAGAACGGCCAGATCATCGAGACCCATTCGATATCGGCGGGTCTCGACTACCCGGGCGTCGGGCCAGAGCATGCGTGGCTAAAAGAGATCAACCGCGCCCAATACGTGGGTATCACCGACGAAGAAGCGCTCAAGGCGTTCCACGACTGCTGCCGCATCGAGGGCATCATCCCGGCGCTGGAGTCCAGCCACGCGCTGGCTTACGCCACGAAGCTCGCGCCGACGTTGCCCAAGGACAAGCACCTTCTGGTGAATCTGTCGGGCCGCGGCGACAAGGACATGCACACGGTCGCCGAGCGATCGGGCATTCAGTTCTGAGCGCCGCAACGATGCGTGACGAGTTCGACGAGCCGCAACCGGCGACCGCTGAAATAACGCCGGCCGGCGAACTTCTGACGCCGGAGGCGCCTGCTTTGCTTTTGCCGCAGGTGCCTGCGGGCATCCAGTTGTTGAACCGCGATTTTCTGATCGATGTAGCGAACATTCCTGACGGGTCGATCGACCTGATCCTATGCGATCCGCCATATGGGCTCGGCAAGGATTACGGCAACGACTCCGACATGCGAACCGGCGACGATTTTCTGGCCTGGACGCGCGGCTGGCTTGAGCTGGCAATCCCGAAGCTCAAGCCGTCGGGCTCGCTTTATATCTTTTGCACGTGGCAGTACGCGCCGGAAATCTTCAGCTTCCTGAAGACAAAACTCACGATGATCAACGAAATCATTTGGGACCGGCGCGTGCCGAGCATGGGCGGAACGGTGCGCCGGTTTACTTCGGTGCATGACAACATCGGCTTTTTCGCGATGTCGAAAGATTACTATTTCGACCTCGATCCCGTCCGCATCCCGTACGATGCAGTCACGAAGAAGGCGCGTTCGCGAAAATTGTTCGAGGGCAGTAAGTGGCTCGAGCTTGGCTATAATCCGAAGGACGTCTGGTCTGTATCGAGGCTGCACCGGCAACACGCCGAGCGCGTCGATCATCCCACGCAAAAGCCCTTGGAGATTGTCGAGCGAATGGTGCTGGCAAGTTGTCCGAAGGGCGGCCGCGTGCTGGACCCTTTCATGGGCAGCGGCACCACCGCAGTCGCTTGCGCCCGCCAGCAGCGCGAATTCGTCGGCTATGAGATCAATGAAAGCTACTGCGCGATAGCGCGCGAACGCGTGAGCGCGGCTGCTGCCGCGCCCGCAACGCGTCGGCCGGCCAAAGCCAAGGCTCAGCGGCAAACCGAAGTCCAATGACGCAACGCGCCGAGCGCCAGCGCAGTAGCTCAATCGAGAATAACTCCATGTCCCGTATCAAGAACACGTTCGCCGCGCTGTCCGCGCAAGGCAAAAAAGGCCTGATTCCTTTCATGACGGCCGGCGATCCCGATCCGGCCCGCACGGTCGAATTCATGCACGCGCTTGCCGCAGGCGGCGCCGATGTGATCGAGCTCGGCGTGCCGTTTTCCGACCCAATGGCGGACGGTCCGGTCATCCAGCAATCGTCCGAGCGGGCACTCGCACACGGCGTGTCGCTGCGCCGCGTGATCGCGGACGTCAAACGCTTCCGCGAGACCAACGACACCACGCCGGTCGTGCTGATGGGCTACGCCAATCCCATCGAACGCATGGGCGCGGAAGCCTTTGCGAAGGCAGCGAACGAAGCGGGCGTCGACGGCGTGCTGGTGGTCGACTATCCGCCGGAAGAATGCGCTAACTTCGCCGAAAAAATGCGTTCCGCGGGCATCGACCCGATCTTTTTGCTGGCGCCCACTTCGACCGACGAACGTATCGCGGAAGTCGGCAAAATAGCCAGCGGCTATGTCTATTACGTCTCTTTGAAAGGCGTGACCGGAGCAGCAAATCTGGACGTTTCCAGCATCGCGAGTAAAATCCCGGCGATCAAGTCGCGCGTGCCCCTGCCGGTGGGCGTCGGTTTTGGCATCCGTGACGCCGAAACGGCGCGTCTCGTGGCCGAAGTATCCGATGCCGTTGTGATCGGCAGCCGTATCGTGCAATTGCTCGAGCAGACGGCTCCCGAAGCCGCCGCCGGGACGCTCACGCGCTTCGTCGCCGAAGTGCGCGAGGCGCTCGATAGCGTCGCGACCGCCCGATAACAGTAATTTTGTCGTCTGTAGTGCGAGCGGCGGGGTTTGTCCCGCCGTTTGCTCGACCGTTGACCCCAGAAGGATTGAATATGAGCTGGCTCGATAAGCTGCTACCGCCGAAAATCAAACAAACCGACCCGAAGAACCGCAAGGGGATTCCGGAAGGCCTGTGGATCAAGTGCCCGTCGTGCGAAGCCGTGCTGTACCGCAACGACGTCGAGGCCAATCTGCACGTTTGCCCGAAGTGCGATCACCACATGCGTATCGGCGCGCGCGAGCGGCTGGACGGCCTGCTGGATCCGGAAGGCCGCTATGAAATCGGCCAGGAAATCGTTCCGGTCGACGCCCTCAAGTTCAAGGACAGCCGCAAGTACCCCGACCGCCTGAAAGAGGCGATGGACGACACCGACGAAACCGACGCAATGGTCGTCATGGGCGGCGCGATCCACACGCTGCCAGTCGTCGTGGCCTGTTTCGAATTCTCGTTCATGGGCGGTTCGATGGGCTCGGTGGTCGGCGAGCGCTTCGCGCGCGGCGCCCAGAACGCGCTCGAGCAAAAAGTGCCGTTCATCTGCTTCACCGCTTCGGGCGGCGCGCGCATGCAGGAAAGCCTGCTCTCGCTGATGCAAATGGCGAAAACCACCGCCATGCTGACCAAGCTTGCCGAAGCCAAGCTGCCGTTTATCTCGGTGCTGACCGATCCGACCATGGGCGGCGTCTCGGCGAGTTTCGCTTTCCTCGGCGACGTCGTGATTGCGGAACCGAAGGCGCTGATCGGCTTCGCCGGCCCGCGTGTGATCGAACAAACTGTGCGTGAAAAGCTGCCGGAAGGCTTCCAGCGCGCCGAATTCCTGCTGACGAAGGGCGCCATCGACATGATCGTCGACCGTCGCAAGCTGCGCGAAGAACTCGCGCAATTAATGGCGCTGTTGAGCCATCAGCCGGCGGACGCCGTCGCGTAAGCGGCGCTTGACCGGCACGGTCCGTCGAACGCCGTCCTCGTCGAAAAGCAGTAAAAACAGCGCGCCGCGTGAGCAATCAAGCGGCGCGCTGTCATTTCCGGGATAATCACGGTCTCACCTGCAGCACCATGTGCCGTCCCGCGCATGTTCGTCGCACCGCTCAATGATTTTCTCGCGATTCTCCCGATGACCACATTCCCCACCCTCGACGCGTGGCTCACGCACCTTGAATCCGCGCATCCGGTCGGCATCGACATGGGTCTCGCGCGCATCAGTCAGGTCCGCGACGCGATGCAGCTGTCGTTCGCGTGCCCGGTGATCACGGTTGGCGGAACGAACGGTAAAGGCTCGACGTGCGCGATTCTCGAATCGATCCTGCTGCGCGCCGGTTTTGCCGTAGGTTGTCATACTTCGCCGCATTTGCTGTCGTTTAACGAGCGCGCGCGGATAAACGGCCAGATGGCGAGCGACGCCGATCTGCTGTCGCACTTCGAGAAGGTCGAAACCGCACGAGCGAGCCTTCCCGAGCCCGTCTCGCTCACTTACTTCGAATTCACGACGCTGGCGATCATGAGCCTCTTTGCGTCGCGCGGACTGGACGCGGTGATTTTCGAAGTCGGCCTGGGTGGCCGCCTCGACGCGGTCAATATTCTGGATACCGATTGCGCGATCATCACGAGCATCGACATCGACCACACCGAATATCTCGGCGACACGCGAGAAAAAATAGCGCTCGAGAAGGCTGGCATTTTCCGGGCGGGCAGGCCGGCGATCTGCGCGGACCCGGTTCCGCCGCAAACGCTCATCGACTATGCCCAGCAGATTGGCGCCGAATTGTGGCTATTCGGCCGCGATTTTCGCTACGAAGGGCAGGCCGGCAGCGAGCGCCAGCAATGGAGCTACGTCGGCCCGACGCTGCGCCGGTCCGCGCTCGCCTATCCGGCGTTGCGGGGCGCGAATCAATTGATCAATACGTCCGCGGCGCTGGCCGGTCTGGAGGCGCTGCGCGATCGTCTGCCGGTCTCGGCCCAGGACATCCGGCTCGGTCTCGCGAACGTCGAATTGCCCGGGCGTTTCCAGGTTCTGCCGGGCAAGCCGGCAGTCGTGCTGGACGTCGGTCACAATCCGCATGCGGCCGCCGTGCTGAGCCAGAACCTCGGCAATATGGGCTTTTTCCCGTACACCTACGGTGTGTTCGGCATGATGGGCGATAAGGACATTGCCGGCGTGCTCGCGCATCTGAAGGGCGAGATCGATCACTGGTGTGTGACCGATCTGCCGACGCCGCGAGCGGCATCGGCGGAAGAACTGGAAGCCGCCTTGCACGCGCAAGGCGTGGGCGACAGCGCCGACAGCACGGTGACGCGCTACGCCACGCCCGCCGAGGCGTACCAAGATGCGCTAAAGCGGGCGTCAGAGAATGATAGAATCGTGGTTTTCGGCAGCTTCTATACGGTAGCGGGCGTCATGTCCTACCGTAAATCGCAGCAACACTGAACGGGCGCCACGCTCGAACCAAGCGATTCATGGGAATTTTCTCGTTCGGCAAGAAAGACGACGCGCGCAGCCGGCGCGACGCAAACACCAGTTCCACCCGGGCTGCCCGTAGCGAGCGCGTGGAGCGGCGGACCCGCCGCACGGAGCGCACCGTTGAAGCCGATGCGATGCTGCTCGACCCCACGTTGCCCGAAAAGCAGCGCGCGCGGCGTCGGCTGGTTGGTGCAATCGCAATGGTCGTGGCGGCGGTGGTCGTGCTGCCCATGGTGCTGGACTCGCATCCGAAACCTGTTACCGACGACATCTCCATCGACATTCCGAGTCGCCCGGCACCCAAGCTCGCGCGGCGCGAAGAAGACACTCAGGCGGGCGTAGCGCCGGACAATCCGACGCCCGACGCAGCGCTCGCGGCTTCGGGCCTTGCGCCCGCTACCACCGCCGCGCAAACGCAGTCAGGCGGCGCAAAGAAGAACGCAACCCAGGAAGCAAAGCAGGACGCCAAGCCGGCGGAAGCGAACCCGAATCCGGCGCCTGCCGCCAGAGCGGCTGCGAAGCCGCAGGCGCCCGCCGTCGCCGCCAACTCCGCGCCTGCGCCCGCACCCGCGCCGGCCACCGCAGCGCCAGCAGTTGCGGCGAAGCCGGCCGCCAAGCCGGCACCGCACAGCAATGCAACGGCCGCGGCGCCATCGGCGGAGGAATCCAACTCCGCCGCCAGTACGGATGCGAATTCCGGCACGCCGGCCTCGCCGCCTGGCAGCCGTTTTGCCGTCCAGCTCGGCGCTTTTGCAAACGAAGCGAACGCGCGCAGTTGGGCGACCAAGTTGAAAGCGGCCGGAGTGCCCGCATATACCGAACATCGGAAGCAGGCTGACGGCACATCGCTCACGCTTTTGCGTGCCGGGCCGTTCGCGGACCGGGCAGCGGCAAGTGCCGCAATTGCAAAGGTTCGCGAGGCCGGCCTGGCGTCGGGCGTGAACAACGGCGCGGCACAGTAAGCGAGCGATGTTCACTGCCTTCGACTACGCTGTAGTGGCGGTAATCGGTTTATCGGCCTTGCGCGGCACATGGCGCGGTTTTCTGTCCGAGGTGTTCGGGCTCATTGGCTGGATCGCGGCGTTTTTCATTGCGTGCCGCTTCGTCGGTTATGTCGTGCCGTATATTCCGTCCACGTGGCCGGGCGGCGCGTTGACGCAGTGGCTGCTGGCCTTCGCGTTGGTGGCTATCGGTGCGGTGCTGGTGGCGAGCGTGCTGAACGCGCTGCTTAGCCGCATCGTGCAGGCTACCGGCCTGAGCGGCGTGGACCGCTCGCTCGGTTTGATGTTCGGCCTCGTGCGTGGGGTCGTTCTGGTGCTGATTCTGGTCGCCCTTGCAGGCTTGACCGAATTGCCCCAACAGGAATTCTGGCGCAACGCCTTGCTGCGGCCATATGCGGTAGAGGGCGTGCACGTAATGAAACCGCTGCTTCCGGAGACGCTCGCTGCCTACGTCCGCGTGTGACGAGCAAATGAGTGTCCAAGGAACGCCGCAGGAATCCGGCTCAAACCGGCTGCCTCTACATCATGTCGCGAACCCGTCGCGTCATATCGTGCGCTTGCGAGGCACCGGCCGCTCTGACGAATTTCGTACCTTTGAAGGACATGCCATGTGCGGCATCGTAGGCGTAGTTTCCCATTCTCCGGTCAACCAGCTGATCTATGACAGCCTGCTGCTCCTGCAGCACCGCGGTCAGGACGCCGCCGGCATCGCCACGGCGAACGGCAGCAATTTCCACATGCACAAGGCCAACGGCATGGTGCGCGACGTGTTCCGCACGCGCAACATGCGCAGCCTGCCGGGCAACACCGGCATCGGCCAGGTGCGCTACCCGACCGCCGGCTCGGCGTCGAGCGAAGAAGAAGCCCAGCCGTTCTACGTGAACGCGCCGTTCGGCATCATCCTCGCGCACAACGGCAATCTGACCAACTGGCAGCAGCTGAAAGATGAGATGTTCCGCATCGATCGCCGCCACATCAACACGAATTCCGACACGGAAGTCATGCTCAACGTGCTAGCGCACGAATTGCAGCTTTCGAGCTCGGGCCTGCAACTGGATCCGGCTGCCCTCTTCAAGGCCGTGTCGGGTGTGCATCGCCGGGTGCGGGGTTCGTATGCGATCGTTTCGCTGATCGCCGGCTACGGCCTGCTCGGCTTCCGCGATCCGTTCGGCATTCGCCCGCTTTGCCTCGGCAAGCAGGAAACGGCGGAAGGCGTCGAGTGGATTCTCGCGTCGGAGTCGGTGGCGATCGAAGGTATCGGTTTTGAGTTCGTGCGCGATATCGCGCCGGGCGAAGCGATTTTCATCGACATCGAAGGCAATCTGCATTCGCAGCAGTGCGCGACGAACCCGAGCCTGAACCCCTGCATCTTCGAGCTCGTGTATCTGGCGCGTCCGGATTCAGTGCTCGACGGCGTGCCGGTCTACAACGTGCGTCTGCGCATGGGCGACTACCTCGCCGAAAAGATCAGGCGCGAGCTGCCTGACGTCGCAATCGACGTTGTGATGCCGATTCCCGACTCGTCCCGTCCGGCCGCAATGCAGGTGGCGAAGAAGCTGGGCGTCGAGTATCGCGAAGGCTTCTTCAAGAACCGTTATGTCGGCCGCACGTTCATCATGCCGGGCCAGGCGGTGCGCAAGAAGTCGGTGCGCCAGAAGCTGAATGCCATGGGCATCGAGTTCAAGGGCAAGAACGTGCTGATCGTGGACGACTCGATCGTGCGCGGCACCACTTCGCATGAAATCGTGCAGATGGCGCGCGATGCCGGCGCGAACAAGGTGATTTTCGCTTCGGCGGCGCCGCCGGTGAAATTCCCGAACGTCTACGGTATCGACATGCCGACGCGTGGTGAACTCGTCGCCCATGGCCGCTCGGACGAAGAAGTGGCACGCATGATCGGCGCGGACCATCTCGTCTATCAGGACGTCGACGCGCTCAAGCAAGCCGTGCGCGACATCAACCCGGCGCTGAAGGAGTTCGAAGCGTCGTGTTTCGACGGCAACTACGTGACCGGTGACGTGACCACGGAGTATCTCGACCGCATCGAAACCGCGCGTCTCGCACCGTCGTCGCAGTCTGATCGCGACGCCGCGAGCGAAGCGATCGACGGCGGCGGCCCAGCGCGCTCGCAGCTGCATTTGCAGTTGTCGGTGGGCTGACTTCAGAACTGCCGTTCGCGGCATGGCGCGCCTCGCTGCACGCCGCGCCGCGAGCGTGTTAGCATGACAGCTTGCGTCGATTTGATCTCAGCTTGCGGACGCGGGGCAACCCAAAACAGCTAAAGCGAATGGTGGACAAGCTGCAACCATCCGCCTCCGCTCCAGCTTTGCCCCGCACATGAAGCCCGCTTGTACCGACGCAAAAGCGCCGGCACAGAAGCGGGCTTTTTTGTTGCTGCCGTTCGGCCGCGGTTTCGCCGCATATCAACCGCATACAAACCGCGCACCGAACGCAGTCATGGAACATTGGAAACCACAACGAACATGGACGACTCCCTGAACTTCGACACGCTGGCAGTCCGCTCGGGCACGGTGCGCAGCGACTTCAACGAGCATTCGGAAGCGATTTTCCTGACGTCGAGCTTCGTCTTCGCGAGTGCCGCGGACGCAGCCGAGCGCTTCAAGAATTCCGAGGACTATTACACCTATTCGCGCTTCACCAACCCTACCGTCTCGATGTTTCAGGACCGTCTTGCCGCGCTCGAAGGCGGCGAAGCGTGCATGGCGACTGCTTCCGGAATGGCCGCGATCATGTCCGTGGTGATGTCCACGCTGCAAGCGGGTGACCACCTGGTCAGTTCGCAGGCGTTGTTCGGTTCGACGCTCGGCATGTTCTCGCAGATTTTCAGCAAGTTCGGCATCACGACGACGTTTGTCGATCCGACGAATCTGGACGCGTGGAAAAACGCCGTGCGTCCGGAGACGAAGATGTTCTTCCTCGAAACGCCGTCGAATCCGCTGACCGAGATCGCCGACATTGAAGCAATCAGCAAGATCGCCAAAGCCGCAAATGCGTTGTTCGTGGTCGACAACTGTTTCTGCAGCCCGGCCTTGCAACAGCCGCTGAAGCTTGGCGCCGACGTCGTCATGCATTCGGCCACCAAGTTCCTCGACGGCCAGGGGCGCGTGCTGGGCGGCGCGCTGGTCGGCTCGAAGAAGTTCATCATGGAAAAGGTGTTTCCGTTCGTGCGGAGCGCCGGGCCGACGCTGTCCGCCTTCAACGCATGGGTGTTGCTCAAGGGCATGGAAACGCTGTCGCTGCGCGTCGAAAAGCAGTCGGCGAATGCGCTTGAAATCGCACGCTGGCTCGATAACCATCCCGCTGTGAATCGCGTGTTTTATCCTGGCCTCGAGTCGCATCCACAACACGCGCTGGCCATGCGTCAGCAGAAGGCCGGCGGCGCGATCGTCTCGTTCGAGTTAGAGGGCGACACGCCGGAACAGATGCGAGCGAACGCCTGGCGTGTGATCGACAGCACGAAAATCTGCTCGATCACCGGCAATCTCGGCGACACGCGTACTACCATCACCCATCCCGCGACGACGACACACGGCCGCGTGACGCCCGAAGCACGCGCTGCCGCAGGCATTACCGAAGGCTTGATTCGTCTCGCCGTGGGGCTGGAGAACGCAGCGGATATCCGCGCCGATCTGGAGCGCGGTCTAGCAGGCTGAGGCAGTCTGCGTTATCGAAAAGTGTGAGTACATGGCGCGCTGAGCTTGTCAGTCAGCGCGCCTTTTTCATGCGTCAATGCCTGGCGGTTCGCCGCGTCATTGGGTCAACGCTCAGCGGCGCGACGCTCAATGCCGCAACGCGCGCCACTGGCCGGGCGCGAGACCAAACCGTCGCGTGAACGCGTGCGTATAAGCGCTTTGATCGCCGAAGCCGATGTCCAACGCGATGTCAGTCAGCGAGAGCCGTGGATCGGCGAGTAGCACGAGCGACGTATCGAGCCGCAGCCGCTGCAAATAACGATGCGGCGTTTCGCCGAACGCTTCGATAAAAAGTTGGTGAAAGCGCCGCATGCCGAAGCCGCAATGCGCGGCGAGATCGGCGATACGCAGCGGGTCTGATAAATGCGCGCGCAGCCAGCGGTCGATTCTGGCGAAGTCGAGTCCGGCGGCCGGGGCTTCAGTGCCTTTGATCGCCGCGCCCGCCACCAGGGCTGCGCCCAGGCGTGCGGCAGCGTCCCAATGGAAACGACGGGCGTCGAGATCGTCCGCCGGCAAACCGTTCGCGGCGCGCGACGCAATGCGCTGAATGAGTTCAGTGAGCGGCGCGTCGACAGTGACGGCCCGCGCGCGGTCGAACAGACGCTCGGGCACGGCGAGCGTCGTAGCCGGAAGATCCAGCACCAACTGCCGGTTCTCGCCGAGCCCGGCGTAATCGTGCCGCGCGCCCGCGGGAATGAGCCAGGCGCAGTGCGCGTCGATTTGTTGCGCGACACCGTCCACCGACATCACCATCGCGCCGTGGAGCCCGAGCACGACCTGGTGAAAGTCGTGCACGTCCGACGCTTGCGCCGCTTCGAAGCGGCGCAGCGAAACGCTGGGTGCGGTAACGGCGGCGTGCGTCATCGGAAATGCGCAATGGCAAAAAGCAAACGACGATTCAGACGTCGAGCAATTCGACTTCGAACACGAGTGTTGCGTTGGGCGGAATCACGCCGCCCGCGCCCCGCACGCCGTAGCCGAGTTGCGGCGGAATGGTCAGCTTGCGCGTGCCGCCGACCTTCATGCCTTGCACGCCTTCGTCCCAGCCCTTGATGACCATGCCGCCGCCCAGCACGAACGCGAACGGGTCGTTACGGTCCTTGCTCGAGTCGAACTTCTGACCGTCGGTCAGCCAGCCGGTGTAGTGCACGCTGACGGTCTTGCCAGCAACCGCTTCCGCGCCCGTTCCTTCAACGATGTCTTCATACTTCAAGCCGGATTCGGTAGTCACAGTCGACATGTGTCGCTCCTCAGTTCAAAAACGTAAAACCGACATTGTAGGCGCGTTGGCGCAGTGCGGTCGAACAATGCCGCGTGGCACGACGATTGCGTTCCAGCCGTCCATCCGGCCAGGGTGGTGGCGCCCGGCGGCATGCCTATAATGGGGCTTTCCCAATCATCATGCATTGCCAGAGAGGTCGATCGTGACAACGTCTTCAACCGGGTCCCCTGGCGCACAACCGGTGACTTCCGGCTTCGCCGTATCCGAACGCACCGCGCACTTGCGCGCTGAATCCGCGCTGTTCATGCGCGACCACGTGCTCTCGCTGGTATCGCACGATCTGCGTGGTCCGTTGAACGCTATTCATAGCTGGGCTTACGTGCTCGAGCGTAAGCTCGACCCCAACGATCCCAATTCGCAGCGCGCGGTCACCGGCATCCGCAATGGCGTCGACCAGCAGGTCAAGCTCCTTGAGACGATCGTCGACGCCACGCGCGCCGAGACCAAATCGCTCGCGCTCGTTTATGAGCCGTTCCCGCTTCATCCGCTACTCCATGAAACCGCCGAAGAGGTGCGCTCGGGACTCGCGCGTTCGCGACGCGTGGAGATCGCGATCAACTCGCAGCTCGCCACTGAGCAACTGAATGGCGATCGGGAGCGGCTCGCCGCCGCGCTGTGGCTGATGCTCACGTTTGCCGTCGAATCCAGCGCAGAAGGTGCGACTGTCACGCTTGAATCGCGCGCGGATGCAACCAGCTGGCATGCGGCTGTCACGTACGTGACGAGCGCCGCACTGGACGATCCATCGCTGCCTCATGTGCTCGAAGCGTTCGCGCGCAAGCAGGCCCGCGAAACGCGGGAAGCGAATCGCATCGCGTGGGTACTTGCGCTCAGCAAGCGTGTCGCGCAAGCGCATGGCGGCAGCTTCGATCAGCATGACGCCACTGAAGCCGCGCCGGCCACGCTCGCATTGCGCGTTCCGTTGAGCGCGTCGTCGGCCAGATGAACGGCCACGCCCCGCGCGTGTGGTTCGCGTTTAACTTTTCGGCGAGCTTTCAACCTCTATACTGACAACTTTTGTCGCCGGAGCCGTCCGCTTTGATCCAGGTTGTCGCCCTTATCGGTGCATTGTTTCTCGTCGCCCTGAACGGTTTCTTCGTTGCCGCCGAATTCGGTCTGGTCAAATTGCGGCAGACGCGCGTGCAGAGCCTCGCCGAAAGGCATGGCATGCGCGGCCGTCTGCTCGCCAAGGTGCATGGCCGCCTCGACGCCTATCTCTCGGCCTGTCAGCTGGGCATTACGCTCGCGTCGCTCGGCCTGGGTTGGATCGGCGAGCCTGCGTTTGCCGAACTGCTCACGCCGCTCTTCAGCCTCGCCGGCGTGGAATCCGAAAAGCTGATCCACGGCATTTCGCTTTTCTTTGCGTTCTCCTGCATTTCGTTTCTGCATATCGTGGTGGGAGAACTCGCGCCGAAGTCGCTCGCAATTCGCGAAGCGGAAAAGGTTTCGCTGTGGGCCGCCACGCCGTTGTACGGCTTTTATTGGGCGATGTATCCGGCCATCTGGGTGCTCAACACGAGTGCCAATGCGGTGCTGAAGCTCGCCGGCCTGAACGCCGACCATGCACACGACTCGCACTACTCCACCGACGAACTGAAGCTGATCCTGCGCAGCCGCCGCACGAACGTTGCGTCGGAACGCGGCGCGCCGGAAGACGCGTATAGCCAGGACGAGTGGAACACCATCGCGCATTCGCTGGATTTTTCGCGCATGACGGTGTCCGACCTGATGCGCCCGTCGTATGAAATGATCGGCTTGCGGCTCGACTTGCCGCTGCGGGAGAACATGCAGGTTGTGGCGCGGCATCGCTTTAGCCGCTATCCGTTGTTGGAGGACGCCTCCGGCGAGCGCGTGGCCGGCATGATCCATTTGAAGGATCTGCTGCTGGCGCGCCATGCCGGCAGTACGCTCGACGATCTCACGCAGTACGCGCGCCCCGTTCAATACGTCAAGCCGGAAATGCCGGCGCTCGAACTGTTTCGCCGCTTCCGCAAAGGCGCGCCGCACTTTGCGCTGGTCGGTCACAAGAACTCGAAGCCTATCGGTTTCCTCACGCTCGACAACCTGCTCGGCGCGCTGGTCGGCCAGATTCACGACGAATTCCGTCAGGGCGACGCCGACTGGACCCGCATGGACGACGGCACGTTGATGGGCAAGGGCAGCTTGCCGGTGGTGTCGCTGGAGCGCGCGTTGGGTATCGACATTGACGAAGGCAAGGCCGAATCGGTTGGCGGCCTCGTCATTCAGGCCCTCAACGATCTGCCCACAGAAGGGCAGCGCGTCGAGTTCGATCGCTTCGACGTCGTCGTGAAAAAGATGAAGGGTCCGCGCATCGTGCTGGTACGCGTGTACCCGAAGGTGTTCGACGACGAAGGCGGTTAGAGTCTCGCGACTCCAACGCCTTCGTTCTGGTTCGACAAGCCGACAGTCAGGACGCCCTCAACTGCGCGGCACGCCGTCTTCGACGAGCACCGCAATTGGCATTGCCGCAAGCGCGTCGCGCAAGTACAGCAGGCCGCTTTCATCGACCTTCGGCGCGGCCGGACTCAGCCAGTCGAACAAGGCTCGCGCGGACAGATCAGACGGCATCTCGACCGCCGTGTCTTGCCATTTCACCGGATCGACCATCGGCAGATCGCTTTCTACGCCGAGCAAGCCGGCCGCGAGCCGGCTCGCTATGACGACAGCCCACGCATTGCCATGCCGCCGCGCGAACGCAATCACATTCGTCGCATGCGCGCCCCGCACGGTCAGTGGCTGGTACGTGCCCTGACTCAGCAACTCCGGCAGATGCGCACGCAGTGCGAGCACTCGCTGCACGACGGCGAGCTTCACACGTCCATTGCGCCACATCGACAGAAACTCCGACGGCGGCGCTTGCGCAAGCCAGGTTGCACGCTGCTCGAAATCGACGGGCCGGCGATTGTCCGGATCGACGAGACTGAAGTCCCACAACTCGGTGCCTTGATAAAGATCCGGAATCCCAGGCGATGCGAGCCGCAAGACAGTTTGCTGCAAACTGTTGAGCGCGCCGGCGCGTGAAATCCGTGCGACGAACGCGGCCAACTCCTTGAGGAAGCCGTCGCGCCGCTGCGGCGCAAGAATGTCGAACAGGAAGTCGCGGCAACCGGCTTCATACGCTTCGTCGGGCGCGAACCAGTTGGTTTGCAGCTTGGCTTCGCGCAGCGCCTTCAGTTGCCATTGCGCGACGCGCTCGGCCAATGCCTTGACGCCCGCTTCGTCGTCGGGCTTGAGATCGGGTGGCCAGCAACCGACGAGCGTCTGATACAGCATCGCTTCAGCGGCGGGGCCGGGCGCCCAGTCGTAGCTAGTGTCCTGGCCAACGCTGCTGATCGGCTTGCCTTCGAGCGAACGCCGGTGCGGCGCGTTCAACGTCGACCATGCGCGCGAGGTCGCGCTCCACTCGTGCGCGATTTCGCTGAGTACCGCAAGCCGTGCGCGCACGTCTTCGCCGCGCTTGTGATCGTGTGTAGCTGTTGCGAGCATTGCGTGAGGAAAGCGCTGTGAGCGCTCGACATTGCCCGCATGAAACTGCTCGACCGACAACGCGAATTCGCCCGGATCGGCCCCCACCTCGTTACGCGACAACAGCCGGCCGTAGCGATAGCACGCGGTATCTTCGACGGCCTTCGCGGCAACCGGCGCGGTCAACTGCGAGAACAGCGTCTGCGCGGTGCGCCGTGCCGAACCCGCATGGTTCGGCGGCGCGCCGTTTTGTCCTTGCTGGGCATGGGCATGTCGCCCTGCGGGCGCTTCGTCCACACTGCCGCCAAGCCATGCATTGACGCGCTCGAGCACGCCATGATCGGCGCGCGAAAGCGCCGCGCGCGCGCCGGCCAGCGCCTGCTCGAAGAACACATTATCGGCGGCACTGCGCAGACCGTTTTGCGGATAGATGCGGTACACCGGAAAATGCACGACCAGTTCGGTGAGCACTCGGCGTAATGTCGTGAAGGTGTAATCGCGCGTGGCGAGCGAGTCGCGCGCAATGCGATGCAGCGCTCGCGCCGCGCGGTCGAGTTCCGCTGAGAGATTCTCCGCAAGAACCTTGCGCCGTGCGACGAGTGCCTCGTCCGCGAAACTCGCGCTGCGGCCCGTGAGTTCGGTCCATGCCTGCGCAAGCGGCTCTGCGCCTGCCTGGTCGTGCAACAGCGCGCCCACGTCGTTCATGAAATCGTAGCCTGTAGTGCCGTCCACCGGCCAGTCGTCGCGTAGCGGTTCGCCGCGCGCCAGAATCTTTTCGACGACCACATACGGCGTGGTGTCGCGCAACTCTGTTAGACGTTGCCGCAGCCTCTGACAGTATTCGCGCGGCTCTGCGAGCCCGTCCACATGATCGATCCGCAGACCGTCGATTGTGCCTTCCTGATACAGGCGAAAGACGAGCGCATGCGTGGCCTCGAACACTTCCGGCCGCTCGGCGCGCACAGCGGCGAGCGTCGAAATATCGAAGAAGCGCCGCCAGTTGACTTCGTCGGCGGCGGTGCGCCACCACGCGAGACGGAAGTGCTGACGCTCGAGCAGCCGGTGCAGGCGATCGCGCGTGAGCGGATCTTCGGGGGAATACGTCTGGATCACGGCATCGATTGCGGACTTGCCGTTTTGCGCGACGAACTCACGCAGGATGTCGCGCCCTTCGGCGGCGCGCGGCTGGTCGGCGGGCTGCGTCGTCAGTCCATGGAAGCGCTCGGCAAGTGCGCTGAGATCGGCGCGGTCGGCGCTCTGCAGAATCGACGCGTAATCGGTCGGGCATACCGGAAACACGTGCGGTCCGTAGCCGACATAAAAGCGTCCGCTATCTGCCGCGAAGTGCAACGCGATGCGGCCCGACGCGAGTTCGTCGCCATAGGGTCCGCCGAGTGTCGGCAGCAACACCTTGCCGCGCAAAGCCGGATCGGGCGAATGCCAGTCGACATCGAAGTGACGGGCATAGGCGCTATGGCGCCCCCATTCAAGGATATCGAGCCACCATGCGTTGCTCGACCCGCCGACGCCCATATGGTTCGGCACCATGTCGACGATCAGCCCCATGTCATGCGCGTGAAGTTTGTCGACGAGGCGTTTCAAGCCCGCCTCGCCGCCGCATTCGGCGCTGACCTGGGTGTAGTCGACGGTGTCATAGCCGTGCATCGAGCCGGGCTCGGCGGTGGTGATGGGCGACGCGTACACGTGGCTGATGCCGAGCGCCGCGAAATAGTCGACGTGCTTCGCGGCGTCGTCGAACGTAAAGCCTCGGTGAAACTGGAGGCGAAGAGTGGAGCGCGGGACGGTCATGGCGTGTCAG
Organism: Paraburkholderia kirstenboschensis; assembly: GCF_032806925.1. Classification (NCBI taxonomy): domain Bacteria; kingdom Pseudomonadati; phylum Pseudomonadota; class Betaproteobacteria; order Burkholderiales; family Burkholderiaceae; genus Paraburkholderia; species Paraburkholderia kirstenboschensis. The sequence goes on from NZ_CP136512.1 coordinate 1,650,530, forward strand.
GCCCCGAAGAAGTGTTGGCTGATGGAGTGGAAACGGTCGCGGTGCTGCGAGCCCGGTCGACGGCGAGAAGCCGGTCGCAGAAATTGTCGTCTGCAAACATCTCGTCTACGGACAGGTTTCCGCGACGGCGCCAGTTCGGATGCTCGTCGATCGAGCCCGGCAGGTTCGGCTGGTCGGACTGACCGAGCAGGTCTTCGAGCGGGAATGTGACGAGCGGACCTGGCGTCGCCGCAACGAATGCGAGGGCTTCATCGACGGGCGGACTCTCGGGCGGCGGCGCTTTAACATCAGGCGCGGCGACGCCGGCTTGCTGGAATGCGCGCCACAGTTCGGCGCGGTCGCTCGCGCGCTCTTCCTGCGCGGCTTCTTCCGGATCTCGGCCATCGGCGCGCGCCGTCGTCTGCCCAATCTTGTTGCGCCATGTGATGTCGCTGCCGAGCCACCAACCGGCGACGGTCGGCAGATCGTGTGTGGTGGTCGTGCCGACCGCGTTGCGGTCCCAGGACTGCGGCGGCTTGAAGCCGGTGCCGTCCTCGCTACGCTCGAACCACAGCACGCGGATGCCGGCGAGGCCATGGTCGTCGAGCCGTTCGCGGAAGCCGGGCGGCACGGTCCCGAGATCTTCGCCGATCACGATTGCGCGATGTCGCCACGATTCGAGCGCGATCAGACGCAACAGGTCTTCGAGCGGATAGCGCAGATAAGCGCCGTCGCGCGCGCTTTCGCCTTCGGGCACGAGCCACAGACGCCGCAAACCGAGAATGTGATCGATGCGAATGCCGCCGGCATGCGCAAAGGCGGCGCGCAGCATGTCGATGAAAGCCGAGAAGCCTTGCGTGCGCATCGCCCGCGGCGAGAAAGTGGTGAGGCCCCAGCTCTGACCGGCCTGATTGAACAGGTCGGGCGGCGCGCCGACAGACACGCCTTGCAGCATGTCGTCGCGATACGACCACGCATGGCTGCCGGCGCTGTCGCATCCCACCGCGAGGTCGGCGATCAGACCGACGGCCATGCCTGCCTCGCGCGCCGTGTGCTGCGCGTGCGACAAACCCTTGGCCGCGAGCCATTGCAAGAACAGATGGAAGTCGACTTCATGGCGATTCGCTTCGGCGAACGCCTCGACTTCGGGACTGCGCGGATCGCGCAAGGCTTCGGGCCAATTGCGCCAATGACCGTTGCCGCCTTGTGCGAGTTGCGCTGCCTGTAGCGCTTCGAAACGCGCATGGTCTTCGAGCGCACGTCCCGCACGTTCGCAAAATCCGTGAAATTCCAGCGCGCGCGGTGTGTCCTGCGCGCCGCCTTGCGCACGCTCCTGGGTGCAGAAATTCTCGAACAGCGCGCGCAAGACTTTCAGCTTCAGCACGACGGCGTTCGGCCAGTCGATCAGCGGCAAGGCTTCGAGTTGCGTCCATGCGTCGGCCGCCTGCGCGGCCTCTATCGCGGCGCGTGCAGCGTCTGCTCCGAACACGGCGGCCGGATCGATATGCGTGACGTTCAGCCACAAACGCGACGACGGCGAATACGGGCTGAAGCGACTTGGCTCAGCGCTGAACATGGCGTGCGTCGGGCTGACGGCAAGCGCATGCGCGCCGTGCTTCGCGCTTTGCGCCGCGATTTGCGAAAGCGCCGAATAATCGCCGATGCCGCCATCGCCCGTGCGTCGCAGACCGTACAGCTGGGCGGCGATGCCCCACAGCGGCGGAGCCTTCGCGTCGTCATCGCCGTCGTCGTTGCGCAAGGCGCGCCACGCGTCGGCGACGGTATAGCAGCGCGACGGCGCGACCGCGAGCGTCACGCGCTGTTCGTGAATGACGAGTGTGTGATAGCCGGGTTCGTCGATTGGCGCGAGCAAGGCCTGCTCGCCTTTGGGCGCGGTAAAGCGTCCGTCGATGATCGAGCCGCTTTCCAGTTCGATCCGGTAGTGGCTGCCCGACTTCAGCGCCGACGCAGGCAATGCTATGCCGCGCCCGACTTCGGCGGTCATGAGCGGCGGCAGCTTGCGGCCCGACAGTTCGGCGTCGAGCGCGGCGGCGCTCTGGCGGATCTGCGTGGCATTGCCGCATGGCAAACCCATCCGTTCGAGCAGCACTGCAAGCGTGTTCTCGGGCACACGATGCACCTTGCGATGCGCGTCTTCCCACTCCACCTCGAAGCCGGCGCGCGTCGCGAGTGTGGCTATCGTATCGTTAGGGCGTCGGGTACTCACGTGCGGCGCTCCTCTTTGCCGACAATGCGAGCATCGTGTCCGCTCGCGTAGTCGTTGATGTCGCCGGTCAGCCATGCGACGAACGCATTGGGCGGCAGTACGTTCGCATCGATCTGTTCGCGCACGCGCGGCGGCGTTTCGAAAATGACCTTGCCCGCGGGCACGTCGTTGAACGGCACACTCTGCTTTGACAGGTTGAGCGCGAACGACAGCGTCTCGCCGTCGCCGAGTTTCCAGCGCGCAATCAACGCATTCGCGTCAGCGCCGTTCTCGTCGGTGAGCACCGTTGCGTTGAGCGACTTGCCGTGCTTCAGTCGCGGCGTTATCAGTTTTGCGCGTACCGTCAGCGCGGACTTGTAGAAATGCATCCAGTCGAGCCGGTCTTTCGCTTCGTCGTCCTGCGCTTGTGCCGTCGCGGTCGCGGGCTCCGGCGGCGACGATGCGGCGAACGTACTGGCGTCGTTCGGATCGGGAATCTGCGCCCGGCGTTTTTCATCGCTGAACGACGAGAAGCGCGCGAACTCGCGGCGGCGTCCTTCGCGCACGGCATCGGCGAGATCGCCAGTGTAGTCGGTGAAGAACAGGAACGGCTGCGTGGAGCCGTATTCCTCGTCCATGAACAGCAGCGGAATCTGCGGCGACAGCAGCAGCAAGCCGGTCGCCGCGCGCAATGCGTCGTCAGAGGTCAGCTTGCGCAGGCGCTCGCCGAATGCGCGATTGCCGATCTGATCGTGGTTCTGCAGGAACATCACGAACGACGTCGGCGGTAAATGCCCGCTCGATTCGCCCCGCGGCGCACCGTCATGAATCGGCGACGGATCGCCTTGATACGCAAAGCCCTCGGACAGCACGCGCGCGAGGCGGCGAATCGGCTGATCTTCGTAGGCGTGGTAATAGCCTTCGGTCTCGCCGGTCAGCAGCACGTGCAACGTGTTGTGCGCGTCGTCGTTCCACTGAGCGTTGAAGTGCGTCTCGAGCAGGTTCGCGCTGTTGTGCTCGTTTTCGAGCACGAGATGCACATGGCGGTCATGCTGTACGTGCGCGCGGATATGGTCGGAAAGCTCACGCAGCCACGCGTGATTGTCGATGGCGTGGACGGCGTCGAAACGCAACCCGTCAATGCGATATTCGTTGATCCAGTAGATGGCGTTATCCGTGAAGAAGTCGCTGACTTCAGTGCGGGCGAAGTCTATTGCGGGACCCCACGGCGTATGCGTGCCTTCGCGGAAAAACGAGCGCGCGTATTCATGCAGGTAGTTGCCGTCCGGTCCGAAGTGGTTGTAGACCACGTCGAGAAACACCATCAGGCCGAGACCGTGGGCGGCGTCGATCAGCGCCTTGAGTTCTTCGGGACGGCCGTATGCGGAGTCGGGCGCGTACGGCAGCACGCCGTCATAGCCCCAATTGTGCTTGCCGGGAAAATCGTTCAACGGCATCAGTTCGATGGCCGTCACGCCAAGCGCGGCGAGCGCCGGCAAGCGCTTCTGCACGCCTGCATAGCCGCCCATTGCGCCGACGTGCAGTTCGTACAGCACCGTTTCTTCCCACGGACGGCCATGCCAGTCCGTATGTTCCCAACGATACGCGCGCGGGTCGATGACTTCGCTCGGACCATGCACGTCTTGCGGCTGAAAGCGCGACGCCGGATCGGGCACCGCATTGCCGTCGTCCAGACGGAAGCGATAGAGCGTGCCCGCGCCGCTTTCTACGCTCGTTTCGAACCAGCCGTTTCCCCCAGGCGTCATTTCATGCGCGCCTTGCGCGGGGCCGTTCTCGATTTCCACCTGAACGCTTTTGCACGACGGCGCCCAGAAACGAAACCGCGTGCGCGGGCTCGTCCCTTTGGGACCCAGCAATTGCGCGCCAAATGGCAGGCAATGAGCGTAATGATGCGCGTGTGGGTCGATTGGATTTTCTGACATGACTCTTCACCATTCGGTTTTGCTGTCGGATTGCTCACACGCCGTTGGCGCGTCGCCGCCGCGATCTACGTGGTCGGCGACGAGTCGCTCGTCGGCGGATGCTCGCCGGGATCGGGAGGCAGGGCGGTCAACAGACGTGGCCCATGCTGCGCGCCGGCCTTCCATCCCGCTTGCCAATCGGCCTCGCCGACCGGTTGCGCGGCGAGTATCACGAGGCCATGCGCCGCGACTTCGATATCCGACGCGGCGAGCCGGCGCGGCGCGCTTTCCGTATCCGCAGTGTCTAACAGCACGTGCCATTCCAGGTGCGGCGCCGGAGGAGTAAAACGCAGCGCTTCTGCACTCGCGTTGAGCATCATCAACAATACTTCCGTTTCGCCGTTAAGACCCGGACCCGCGCGCCGCAATGTGAATGCGCGTCCTTCCGGATCCTGCCAGGCTTCGATCGTCAGCGGATCGCCTTTCTCGTCAAACCAGCCGATGTCGAACAGCCCCGGCAATACTTCACGGTCGCCGAACAGAAAACGCGTTTCGCGCAGCAGCGGATGCTGTTTGCGCAGCGCGATCACGCGCGCGACGAAGTCGGTCATCTGGCGGCCGACCGGCGATTGCGCGGCTTCCCAATCGATCCAGGATATTTCGTTATCCTGGCAGTACGCATTGTTGTTGCCGTTCTGCGTGCGCAACAATTCGTCGCCGGCGAGCATCATCGGCGTGCCGAGTGCGACGAGCAGCGTGGCCATCATCGAGCGCGCCACGCGTCTCCGGGTTTCGAGAATCGCCGGGTCGTCGGTCGGTCCTTCCACGCCCCAGTTGCTGCTGCAATTCTCGTTGTGGCCGTCGTTATTGCCTTCGCGATTCGCCTCGTTGTGCTTGTGCTCGTACGCAGTAATGTCCGCAAGCGTAAAACCGTCATGCGACGAGACGAAATTAATCGACGCCCACGGCTTCCTGAAACGCCGGTTGAAGAAATCGGCGGAACCGGTCAGGCGCGCTGCGAGATCCGGCCGCAGGCCCGCGTCGCCGCGCCAGAAACGGCGCACAGTATCGCGGAAACGGTCGTTCCATTCGCCAAAACCCGGTGGATGATTGCCAAGCTGATAACCGCCCGGACCGATGTCCCATGGCTCTGAAATCAGCTTGCGTTGCGAGAGGATCGGGTCCTGGCGCAACGCGTCGAAGAAACCCGAGCCCGGATCGAAACCATGCTGCTCGCGCCCGAGCGTCACGCCGAGATCGAAACGGAAGCCGTCGATATTGAACGCCGTCGACCAGTAGCGCAGTGAATCCATCACCATTTGCAGCACGCGCGGATGTGGCACATTCACCGTGTTGCCGCAGCCGGTGTCGTTGATATGGTGCCGTTCGTCGCCGGGAATCAGCCGGTAGTAGCTTGCGTTGTCGAGGCCGCGCCATGAGACGGTCGGGCCCATTTCGTTGCCTTCGCAGGTGTGGTTGTAGACCACGTCGAGAATCACTTCGATGCCGGCCGCGTGCAACTGGCGCACGGCAATGCGCATTTCGTCGAGCCGGTGCGTGCTCAGATACGACGGCTCGGGCGCGAAGAACGCCGCTGTGTTGTAGCCCCAGTAGTTGCGCAGGCCGCGTTCAACCAGGAAGCGGTCGTTCAGAAACGCATGCACGGGAAGCAGTTCGACGGCGGTCACACCGAGCTTCAGCAGATGCTCGATAAATTCCGGCGACGACAGCGCCGCGAACGTGCCGCGTTCGTGCTGACGCAAATCGGCGCGCAGCATCGACGCGCCACGCACATGCGCTTCATAAATAACGGTTTCGCCCCACGGCACATTTGGGCGCTTGTCGTGCGACCAGTCGAACGCTTCGTCGATCACGACGCATTTGGGCATCGCGGGTGCCGAGTCGCGCCGGTCGATTGAAAGATCCGCGCGATTCGAATGCACGCGATAACCGAACAACGCATCCGACCAGCGGAATTGCCCGACGAGCTTGCGCGCGTACGGATCGAGCAGCAGCTTGTGCGGGTTGAAACGATGCCCATGCTGCGGCTGATATGGGCCGTGCGCGCGAAAGCCGTAAGCGGTGCCCGGATGCGCGTTCGGCAGATAGCCGTGCCACACTTCGTCGGTGCATTCGGGCAGCGCGTAGCGCCTGATTTCCTTGCGGCCCGTGGGATCGAACAGGCAAAGCTCGATTTTCTGCGCGTTCGCGGAGAACACTGCAAAGTTGACGCCAAGGCCGTCCCAACTGGCTCCGAGCGGATACGGCGAGCCAGGCAGAAGCCGGTCGGGCATTGCATGCGACATGGTTCCCCTTCCTTGTTCTGTTTGATGCAGCGCTATCGCGGGCCTTCATGCAACGAGCGCGCGGCCCGGTTATCACGCGGCCGCGCGCTCGCTTCGGCATGATCGGGACGCGCCCGATCGCAGCCGGTTCCCTGTCAGTCTCCGCTCAATCGGCGCGCAGCACGATCGTCGCCAGCGGCGGCAGGGTCAGGGGGGCGGAATGCGGCCAGCCGTGGCTCGAGATCGCCTCGGTATGAATCACGCCGCCGTTGCCCATATTCGAGCCGCCGTACACGCCGGCGTCGGTATTGAGCACTTCCGACCAGCGTCCTTCGCGCGGCATGCCGATGCGATAGCCGACGCGCGGCACCGGCGTCATGTTGCACACCACGACGAGTTCGCGGCCCGCGCCGTCCGTGCGGCGATACGCGAATACGCTGTTGGCGCTGTCGTCGCCGACCAGCCAGTCGAAGCCGCCGGGCTCGCTGTCGAGCAGATGCAGCGCCGGCTCCTGGTTGTACAGACGGTTCAGGTCGCGCACCAGCAATTGCACGCCATGGTGATGAGGGTCGTCGAGCAGATGCCAGTGCGGTGACGTGTCGTGATCGAACTCCGCGATCTGGCCGAACTCGCAGCCCATAAAAAGCAGCTTCTTGCCAGGATGCGTCCACATGAAGCCGAAGTACGCGCGCAGATTGGCAAACTTCTGCCACATATCGCCGGGCATCTTGCCGAGCAACGAGCCTTTGCCGTGCACCACTTCATCGTGCGAAAGCGGCAGCACGAAGCGCTCGGAGTACGCATAGACCATGCCGAACGTCATGTTGTGATGGTGGTACTGCCGATAGACCGGATTTTCCTGCATGTAGTGCAGCGTGTCGTGCATCCAGCCCATGTTCCACTTGAAGTGGAAACCCAAACCGCCGTCCTCGACGCGCGCCGTCACGCCCGGCCAGGCGGTCGATTCCTCGGCGATGGTGATCGCGCCGGGCACGCCAGGCACGTAACCCACCTCATGATTCAGGCGCTTCAGGAACGCGATCGATTCGAGGTTCTCGCGCCCGCCGTAAATATTCGGCACCCACTCGTCGGCTGCGCGCGAATAGTCGCGGTACAGCATCGACGCAACGGCGTCCACGCGCAAGCCGTCCACGTGATAGCGCTTAAGCCAGGCGAGGCCCGAGGCCACCAGGAACGCGCTCACCTCGTTGCGACCGAGGTTGTAAATCATCGTGTTCCAGTCCTGGTGATAGCCCTCGCGCGGGTCGGCATGCTCGTAGAGCGGCGTGCCGTCGAACTGGACGAGGCCATGCGCGTCGTTCGGGAAGTGCGCTGGCACCCAGTCGAGAATCACGCCGAGTCCGGCCTCGTGCGCCTTGTTGACGAAGGCGGCGAACTGCTCGGGTTTGCCGAAGCGCGCGGACGGCGCGAACTGTCCAAGCGGCTGATAGCCCCACGATCCGCCGAACGGATGTTCCGCGACCGGCATGAACTCGACGTGCGTGAAGCCCATGGTCTTCGCATAGGGAATCAGACGCTCGGCGAGTTCTTCCCAATTGAGGCCGCGCTGACCTTCTTCGGCGATGCGCAACCACGACTCCGCATGCACCTCGTAGATCGAAATCGGCGAGCGCGGCGTCTGCTTTTCGCCGCGCGACTGGATCCATTCGTGATCGCTCCACGGAAACTGCTCGATCTCGTCGACATGTGCGACGACCGACGCCGTACCTGGCGGCTTCTCGGTCTGCATCGCGCAAGGGTCGGCCTTCAGCGGCAGCGGATGGCCGTCGCGTGAGAGCAGCTCGTATTTGTAGCGCGTGCCCGGCCCGACTCGCGGCACGAACAATTCCCACACGCCCGCCTGATGACGCAGGCGCATCGGATGACGCCGGCCGTCCCACGCGTTGAAGTCGCCCACCACCGAGACGCGCCGCGCGTTCGGCGCCCATACGGCAAAGCGCACGCCGGGCACGCCGTCCACTTCCATTGGACGCGAGCCGAGGCATTCGAGCACGGCATAAGGATCGCCGCCCGCGAGACGCCCGAGCGGTTCGTCGCCGAGAACGGGGCCGAACGAATACGTGTCCTCGATTTCCTGCTCCGTGCCATGCCAGTCGATGCGCAGACGATATGGCACCGCCGCGCTCACGCGGCCTGCGAAAAGGCCCGGACGCAACTGCTGAAGTTCGCCGAGCAACGAGCCGTCGGCGCGCGAAATCACGCTGACGTGCGTCGCATTGGGCAACAGCGCGCGCACCACCGGACCGACGTCCGTCTGATGCAGGCCGAGTTGCGAGAAAGGATCGGGATGACGCGCTTCGACGAGCGCGTCCATATCGAGCGGCTGGAGGCCTGCGGCCGGATCGTGTTCACTCATAGTCGCCCTCGGCCGGATGAGGCGGTGTGGCGGCGTCTGGCGCCTGGGTTGACGGATCGTGCGACGTGCTCTTGTCGCCGAGCAAACGGCCTGCGAGCGCGGCTAGTCCGCGCACCGGCAAACTGAGCCATGCCGGGCGATTGGCCGCTTCATAGCGGATTTCATACGCGGCCTTCTCGATCAGGAACAGATCGAGTAGCGCCTGTTCCGCCTCCGGCGCGACGAGCGGCGTCGGCGCTTCGGCGATGGCCGCGCGGTATTCCTTCAGGAATGTCTCCGTGGCTTGCACGCGGAAACGGTCGAACAGGGTACGTTTGCGATCCGCGGTCTGCTGCGGCGCGCTTTCCATCGTGGACTGCGCCGCGGCGCTCGCGTACGACAACGAACGCATCAGGCCGGCCACATCGCGCAGCGGGCTCGACTTCTGGCGACGCTCTTCGAGCGAGCGCGCCGGCTCGCCCTCGAAGTCGATCAGATAGACGTCGCCCTGTGCGACCAGCACCTGGCCCAGATGGAAGTCGCCGTGGATGCGAATGCGCTGTGCTTGCGTGTCGGGTGAAACCAGTTTGTTGACGGCCTCGACGAGCGCGGTGCGCCGGTCGACCAGGCTTCGCGCGAGGGCTTTCGTCTCCGCATCGAGCATCTGTTCGACGCGCGGCGCGAGCAGGTCGAGCGCGCTCGCGAGCATCGACTGTGTGCCGTCGACCCATGCCTTCACCTGATCGGCGCTCGCCGCTTCGGGTGCGAACGCCGGGTCGTCGGTCGGCGAAGCGAGTGCGACGTGCAGCTGTCCAAGGCGTCTGCCGATGATGCCGGCCAACGACGCGTAGCCTTCCAGCAGAATAACCTCGTTGCCGCGGTCGGGCGTCGACGACGCGTCTGTGTCGACGGCGATCGCGAGTTCGTCCACCGAGCGGCGCAGATGATCGAGCGACCAGTTCCAGGCATCGCCCTGATTGTCGACATACCCTTGCAGAATCGCGAGCGTATGCGGCACCCCCTGCGGATCGACGCGCACCACTTCGCCAAAGAGCGGCGCGGTGTTCGCATAGCCGAGTTGCGTCAGATAGCGGCTGATCTCCGCTTCCGGATGAATGCCGCTCACGAGGCGCCGCACCAGTTTCAGCACCGCGGCGTCTGCAATGATGAGCGAGCTGTTGCTTTGCTCCGCCGCGAGCCAGCGAATCTCAGGGCGTTCGCCGAGATTCTCGAGTTCAGCGAAACGCTCGGTCGGAATGAACCTGATCTCGCTTTTCTGCACGGTCGGTATGACCGCGCGTTCGCGCAACTTGCGCATTACGCCGTGCGCGAAGATCGGCAACGCAAATGCGTCGGTCAAATGCCCGACATTGCGGCCGCGCCGCACACGCGCCAACGCAAGTTGAAGGAACAGCGGCGTGGTGGTCTCGCCGCCCCACGTGATTGCGATCGGCACCACATAACGTTCCGTGTGATCGCCGACATCGGCTTCGATCTCGGTGAAGGCGAAGCCTCCGTTGGGGATCGTGGTCAACGCGGCGAGCCGTACCGCATGCATCTTCTGATCCTTCGATGCAAACCAGCGGCGGCGGCTCAACCACGAAGGCAGCACTTCGGATTCGAGCAGCCGCACGTTTTCCGGCGTCGGTCCGACCTGGCCCTCGCGTATCACGATCGTGACGAATTCGGGCAACGGCTCCGGGTGCGCCTGCGACCAGGTCGGACGCTGACCGCCTGGACACAACATGAACCACAGGAAGCCGTACGGCGGGAACGTCAGCAGATAAGTCAACTGGCCGATCGGGGGGAACACAGAATCGGCGGTCATTTCAATCGGCACCGAGCCGTTGAATTCCGACAGGTCGAGTTCCACTGCTTGCGGTGCGCGTGACAGATTCGCCACGCAAAGAATCGGCGGCTCGTTGGGCATCTCACGCAGGTACGCGAGAATTTTGCGGTTTTCCGGCTTCAGGAAGCGGATCGTGCCGCGTCCGAAAGTCTGTTTCGCGCGACGCGTGGCGAGCATGCGCCGCGTCCAGTTGAGGAGCGAATGCGGATCGCGGCTTTGCGCTTCGACGTTCACCGCGTCGAAGCCGTAGAGCGAACCCATCACGGGCGGCAACACGAGTTGTTCGGGATCGGCGCGCGAAAAGCCGCCGTTTCGATCCGACGACCATTGCATCGGCGTGCGCACGCCGTCGCGGTCGCCGAGGTGGATGTTGTCCCCCATGCCTAGCTCGTCGCCGTAATAAATCACGGGCGTGCCCGGCATCGACAACAGCAGCGAATTGATCAACTCGATGCGGCGGCGGTCGCGCTCCATCAGCGGTGCGAGGCGGCGGCGAATGCCGAGGTTAAGGCGCGCGCGACGATCGCTCGCGTAGGTATTCCACAGGTAATCGCGCTCGGAATCCGTGACCATTTCGAGCGTCAGCTCGTCGTGATTGCGCAGGAAAATTGCCCACTGGTTCGAGGCGGCGAGGTCCGGCGTTTGCCGCATGATGTCGGTGATCGGAAAGCGGTCCTCGCTCGCAATCGACATGTAGATGCGCGGCATCAACGGGAAGTGGAATGCCATGTGGCATTCGTCTTCGTCGCCGAAATATTCCTTTACGTCTTCCGGCCACTGGTTCGCTTCGGCGAGCAGCATGCGGTTCGGATATTCCGCGTCGATAGTCGCGCGAATCTTCTTCAGAACGGCATGCGTTTCCGGCAGGTTTTCGTTGTTCGTGCCTTCGCGTTCGACCAGATAGGGCACCGCGTCGAGCCGCAGCCCGTCGATACCCATGTCGAGCCAGAAGCGCATGATCTGCAACACCTCGCGCAGCACGGCCGGATTGTCGAAATTCAGATCGGGTTGATGCGAGTAAAAGCGGTGCCAGTAGTAAGCGCCCGCAACCGGATCGTGCGTCCAGTTCGAGGGCTCCGAGTCAATGAAGATAATCCGTGTTTCCTGATACTTCTGATCGGTATCGGACCACACATAGAAGTTGCGATGGTTCGAACCCGGCTTCGCGCGGCGCGCTCGCTGAAACCACGGGTGCTGATCCGATGTGTGGTTGATCACGAGCTCGGTAATCACGCGGATGCCGCGCGCATGCGCCTCCTGAATGAAGCGCTTGACGTCGGAGAGCTGGCCGTAGTCAGGATGCACGTTGCGGTAATCGGCGATGTCGTATCCGTCGTCGCGACGCGGCGACGGATAGAACGGCAGCAGCCAGATCGCGTTCACGCCGAGCTCGGCGATGTAATCGAGCTTCGCGATAAGGCCGGGGAAATCGCCGACGCCGTCGTTGTTCGCATCGAAGAACGACTTGATGTGCACCTGGTAAATGATTGCGTCTTTGTACCAGAGCGGATCGTCGCTCAATGTGGCCGGCTTGCCGCGGCGGCGCGCGCGCGCCTTTGCTGCGGCGGCGGTTGTCGAGCTTGCATGCGCTTGCGACGTGCTCTGTGAGGGATCGTCACGCTTCATATCGCACCTTCCGTCGGGGTAGGGTTGCCAGCGTCTGCGTGAAGGGCGCTGGTCGAGTCGCTGTCGGCTTCATCGGGACGCTCGGCGGGCAGGCCCCCGAGCGGCGCAATGTGCCAGATGGAAAAAGGCTGGCCGGGGCCGAGCCGCACATGGTGCCAGCGGCCGTGCCATGTAAAACGCGCGCTCGTCATCTGATCGGTCACTTCGAGTGCGCCGTGATCGTGCAGATTCCATTTCTGGAATGTCTCCGACGACAACTCGATGTCCGCACCCTGTTCGTTGAACGGATCGAGATTGATGGCGACGAGTATCACGTTGTCGCGCGCTTCGGTTGCCTTCTCGAAGAACAGGATGTTGTCGTTGTGCGCGGGCAGGAACGTGAGGCCGAGGTGCGTTTGCAGCGCGGGATTCGCACGGCGAATCCGGTTCAGCGCGGTGATCTCCGCCGTGATGTTGCCTGGCCGGTTCCAGTCCCACGCGCGCAACTGATACTTCTCGGAGTCGAGATATTCCTCGCTGTTCGGCAACGCAGCCGCCTCGCAAAGTTCGAAGCCGCTATACACGCCCCACAAACCGGCAAGCGTGGAAGCGAGCGCCGCGCGAATCAGAAAGCCCGTGCGTCCCTGCGATTGCAGATGACGCGGGTTGATGTCCGGCGTATTCACGAAGAAGTTGGGCCGGTAGAAGTCGCGCGCGCTGGTTTGCGTGAGGTCGGTCAGATACTCGATGAAATCGCGCTTCGACTCGCGCCACGTGAAATACGTGTACGACTGCGAGAAGCCGATCTTGCCGAGCCGGTTCATCATGCGCGGACGCGTGAATGCTTCGGCCAGGAAGATCGTGTCTGGATGGCGCGAACGCACATCGGCGATCACCCATTCCCAAAAGGGCAGCGGCTTGGTGTGCGGGTTGTCGATGCGGAAGATGTGCACGCCCGCGTCGATCCAGAACAGGAACACGTCGCGCAATGCGAGCCACAGGTCGGGCTTCGCGTCGTGAGCGTAGAAGTCGGGATTGACGATGTCCTGATACTTCTTCGGCGGATTTTCTGCATATCGCAGCGTGCCGTCGGGACGCCAGGCGAACCACGTGGGATGCTCCTTCAGCCACGGATGATCCGGCGAGCACTGCACCGCGAAGTCAAGCGCGATTTCGAGGCCATGGGCGTGCGCGGCGGCGAGCATCTTCTTGAAGTCGTCGAGCGTGCCGAGTTGCGGATGCACGGCGGTATGTCCGCCTTCTGCCCCGCCGATCGCATACGGGCTGCCTACGTCGCCGGGCTGTGCGTTCAGCGTGTTGTTCCGGCCTTTGCGATTCGACTGCCCGATTGGATGAATCGGCGGGAAGTACAGCACGTCGAAGCCCATGTCGCGAATGCGCGGCAGCTTCGTCGTGACATCGGCGAACGTGCCGTGGCGCGATTCGTCGTCGCTCATCGAGCGCGGGAAGATCTCGTACCAGCTTGCAAAGCGCGCGGCAGTGCGCTCGGCGTCGATCTTGTACGTCACCGGATCGCGGCTCAGGAACGGACGATGCCGCGCGGCGATCATCGCCTTCGCGGTGCCCGCATCGAGAAGCAGCTTGAGTTTGGTTTCGTCGTCGGCCTTGGCGAAATGCTCGACGATATTTTTGAGCGGTTCGATGACCGCACCTTCGGTCGTTTCGACTTCGGCCAGTACGAGCGCGAACAGATGCGCGGCTTCATCGAGTTCGGTCTCGACGGTTTGACCCGCCTTCAACTTCTTCTCCACATGTTCGACGAGCGAAGCAAAGTCGTCCCGCCAGGCGATCACGGTGAATTCGTGACGCCCCATGCGATCGAGCGGAATGCGCGCCTTCCAGATGTCGAGGCCCGCGGGTTGCGCCGGGGTCATCAGCACTTCGTGCCAGGTGTTCTCGTCGGCGGCGCGCCACAGCACGGCGGCGGCGATCTTGTCGTGACCTTCGGCGAAAATCGCGGCGCTGACTTCAGCACGCTCGCCGACGCTGCGCTTGGCGGCGAAGCGGCCATTGTCGACGGAAGGCGTCACGCTTTCGATTGCCACGCGCGGCGCATTGATCGCTTCGAGCACGGTCTTGCGGCCGCTGCGCTTGCTGTTCGCTTTGTCGATGGGCGGCGCAAGACAGATCGGCTTCTCCGCCAACGCCTGGAAGAGGCGCACGGCGCCGGGTGCCAGCGCGAACGGCGTCAAAGCCGCAGGCGCGGCGCGGCCTGGCGCATCCAGAGCGACAAAGCGCGTGAAATTGCCGGGCACGCTGGCGAGAAAACGCGCCGGATCGACGCGCACAGGCGCGCCGAGTTCGGGATTGATCGCGATGAGAACCGCCTCGCTGGCATCGCGCAGGTCGGGTTGATCGGCGCGCAGCAGCACCGCGGCAGGTGCGCCGGGCCCGCTCAACGCGCGCAATTCCCCGTTCGCGTGCAGCGCTCTTGCGGTGCGTGCGAGTTCATTGGCGCGCTTGATCTGCGGCGTCAGGTCGAATTTTTTGGCCTGGCAAGCCAGTGCGAATTGCGACGCGTCGCCTCGGGTTTGCGACATCGGTTCACTCACGCCGTATTCGAAGCCCATCGGCATCAACCAGCCGGTGCCGATGGCGGACGCCGTGAACAACGCGCGGCGATAGGCGCGTTCGACGATGCTCGAATCGTGCGGATCGCTCAACTCGGCGGCGAGGCGAGTGCCGTAAGGCGCTTCGGGAAACGCGATCGGGCCGCCGATGCGCGCGAGCACCGCATGCTCTTCCACCATCCAGCTCGCGCGATAGTCCCACCAGCGCACCGACGAGAACACGCTGTCGAAGCCCGCGCCCTCGAGCCCGAGCAGATCGCTGCGGGCAAGGCCGGGCGTCGCCGCGAGAAAGCGCACATCAGGATGAGCGGTGCGCACGGCATCGCGCAACTGCCGCCAGACCTCGGCGGGGACGCGGTGCGGTGAATCGAACCGGAAACCGCCGATACCCGCGTCGGCGAGCGCGAGCAGTTGCTGCGTCCACCAGTCGGCTAGCGCGGCACGCTTGCCGGCGTCGTCGAAATTCGCATAGGCGACGTTGTCCTCTCGATGCACATGCCGTGGGTCTAGTCGCGCCTCTTCGGATTCCAGCGGATGGAACCAGTCCGCATGCTCCGCGTAGAGTGCGCCATCGGCGGCCACCCGGTCGATCACCAGATCGGCCAGCAGCGTGAGGCCTTGCTGACGCGCCTCGCCTGCGAGCGTGCGGATAGCGTCGACGGCGGGCTGCTCGGTTTCGAACACGGGATGCAGCCGCGCATGGTTGCCCACGACCTGCCCGTGGCTCGCCTGGCCCGGTTCGAAGAGACTGCCGATCAACGCGTGATCGAAGCCCAGCGCGGCCGCGTGGGCGAACTGCGCAGGCCACGCGTCAAGCGGTCCAACCAGAAGTGAATGAAAAAAATAGATCCGCGGCGCGTACCCGTTTGGAGATTCCATCGGTCGTTTCCAGATTTGTCCTGCTGCGGTGTGGATGCAAGTGGCAAGCGATCACAGCGCTCATTGGGCTTCCAGAGCCGGAGGCCGCCGGAGGCCGCGCGTTCCGAAGACGGGGGCGCGTACTGGTCAATGTAGTGCAAAGATCGTCACGCCGCTGGCCAGTTACGGGTGTACAGACGCCAGGCGTCGGGGCGAGCCGGCCAGAACCGTCTGCGAAGGTCAGCAAGGCCTGTGCCAGTGGATTGTCGCGAGGGGGCGATGCAGGGCGATGGAGTGCCCCTATGGGAAGGTCTGCGGCAACAAAGTCGGCGCGGCGCCGGAGAAGGCTGCGGGCGCGTGTAAAACGGGCGGAGGTGGTCCGCGTTTTACACGAGACTTGCTGTGGGACGGGCAAGCGCCGTCACTGGAAGAGGCAAGCGCGCCTCATGGCTCGCCGTGGCGCTCCACGTCGTGTTGATGTGTGCCGCCTTCGCGCGGCGGTGAACATCCGAACATCAGGAACCGAGGAGGCCGGCCGCGATGTTCACGCACAAGCCGAGCACGGCGACGTTGAAGTAGAACGACAAGACGGATTGCGCGAGCGCGGCTCGCCGAATGGGACGTGAGCGCAGCACGACATCGGAGGTTTGCGAGGCAACCGCGATCGTGAACGAGAAATAAAGAAGGTCCCAATAGTTCGGCGTGAGCGAATGATCCGGAAACAGAAGCGGCGTCTCGGGTGCGTCGGTATCGTAGTAGAGCCGTGCGTAGTGCTGGGTGAAGATGGTCGGAATCAGGAACCACGCGCCCATCAGCGTGAGCCCGGTCAGCGCGTAGTGCCATACCGTCGACGCGCCCGCCGTGCCTTTGGCCGATGCAAGTTCGAGCACGATCGCGGCAATGCTTGCAATGGTCGCCATGCAGATCACGAACAGCACGACGCCTGCGTTTTCGTCGTCACGGCGCGCGAAGTCCCGCACGCGGCCTGTATCGGCGGCGGCCATGTGCGCCCAGATCAGCACCAGGTAAGTCCACACCGTCGTGTCCCAGCCGACCAGCACGCGGACCATCGGGCGCGTGTGTTCCGGCGTCAACATGGCAGCGACGACGCCGATCGCGAGGGCGATCAGCATGCGCGGACGATTGCGAAGCGTTTGCGGATAATATTTTGTGAGCATAAAAGGAGTGCGGGAGGGCGGGCGTGTCGCGGATTCTACTCGCGTGTGCTGCGTCGGCTGACGAACGGGCGCTTCGCACGCATAGCGGCTTACAACGGCTTTGCGTGCGGCTTTCAGTCGAACCCGTATGCAGGCCCCCGCGCCATTTGCCAGCGCAACTTTCAGCCGCGAATCCTGGTCGGACTCCTGTTCGTGCGGGCGTGACATTGGCTTCTCAGGCAACGGAAGTTGCCAAAACGCGAAGCCAGCAAGAGGGCGCCCGCAAACAGGCTGTTTTCGGCAAACTCTGCCGCGTACGCGTGGGTTTTCGCGTGTTTCCTGTCAACTTTGCGCTTTCTCCTGCCGCGCTACGAGAGGCAGCGCGCATACGCATTGGGGATTGCGCATTATCATGAACCTATGGCTTCCGTACTCGACACCTCTGTTCAGCACCATCCGGCCAACCGGAGCGGCCGCGACTTCGTAGTCGGCGACTTGCACGGTTGTGTCGATGCATTGCGCTATCTGCTGCGCCTCGTCTCGTTCGATCCCGCGTGTGACCGGCTCTTTTCAGTCGGCGATCTGGTGGATCGCGGCGAGCATTCCGAACAGGCGTTGGCTCTGCTCGACAAGCCGTGGTTTTTCGCCGTGCTCGGCAATCACGAAGACGCGCTGTGCGCCGTCGCCGATGGCCGCTTGCGGCGGCAATGGTGGTACGGCATTGGCGGCGCGTGGGCAGCCAATCTGCCCGACGAGAGTTTGCGTCGCTACGCCGAGCGGCTGCGCACGCTGCCGCTCGCACGCGTGGTGGGCAGCGGGCCTGAGCGCTTCAATGTTCTGCATGCCGAATTTTTCGGCACCGACGCCGAGCTCGACGCGGGCAATTTCTCCGCGGACACGCGCCAGCAATTGCTATGGGGACGTGATCTCGCGATGGGCAACGGCGATCCGCAACGGCAGCGTGGTTTGTCGCTGACTTACTGCGGGCATACGCCGATGCGCGACATCAAGCAGATCGGCGCGCAGGTGTTCATCGACACGGGCGCATTCGGCCCTGGCGGCAGGCTGACTATCGTCGAGCCCCGAGCGCTGCGGCGCTGGTCCATTTCAGTGGAAGAGGCGCGGGCTGAAGGAGCGGCGGCGCTGGCGCTGCCCTGACGAGGCGCTCATCAAGAAGCTGTCAGCCGACCTGGTTGAGCTCAAACACCATATCCACGCTCGTGCCGTTCCAGTTGTATTCCAGATACGCCGCGTGGTGACAGTCGCGCAACAGCGTTGTCCTGAATGCAGCAAGGCATTCGCCTTCAGCGTCCCGCACCGATGGATACGCGATGCCCGGCGCTCCCGCCTCGCGCACCGCACGGCCGAGCGATTGACCGGCGAGATAGTCGTCGGGAGAGAGCACTGCGAGATCGAGCTTCGGATCGCCGCGAAGGTCGACCACTTCCCCTTGCGCCACGACAGTGTAGAGACGCATTTGCTGACGCATTGGCGGCTCGGCGGTGGCTTCCAGAAATTTGCCCGTGTGATAGCGCGTTTCGGCTATGGCCGTGGCGCGGGAGCGGGCGCAATAGAACACGCCGTAGGTGCCGTCGGAAAAGCGGCTGCCCAGTGGATTCAGATGCGTGAGCGCGGCCATGATCGGTCCGTAGCCCGGCCCAAAGCGCCGTTCTTCGCGCGGCACGAGATCGAGTTCGCCGACTTCGGTGCGCAGACGGTCGTTGGTCATTGCTTCGAGCGCGTATAGCGCGTCGAAATCTTCCGGCGATGCGACCCGATCGAACAGATTGACGGCCGGAAAACGGGTGGGAATAACGCGATACGCGGGCGACCAATCCAGAGGCGCGCTGCGCCAGCGGTCCTGCCAATGCAATTCTGTCACGCCCAGCCGCCTCGCATTGCGTCGAGATACTGGCGCACGGCCACGAGGTCGCTGACATTGCCCGCCAGCATGCGGTCGAGTGCGCGACGGCCGCCGAACGGCGGTGCGCTGTTGGGGCGTTTGATCCAGGTGTCCGCTGTGCCCGGTTGCGGCAACAGGATTTGCAGCGCCTTGTAGATGCCGAGCAGCAGCGACAGGCGCTCCAACGTATCGCGACCGACGCGCGCCGCTTCCGGCGCCTGCTTCCACTTGAAGTAAGTGGAGCGGCCTGGCGAACCGAGCAGCATGATCTGCTCGTCGGCGCTTAGATCCCAATCTTGCGCGATTCTGAAGAACGCGCGCAAACCAGCCGCAGACATTTCTGCAAACGACGGTTCCGAATTCGGCCGACGCAGAGGCGCTTCGGGCTGGGTGGCGCGGGCGGCATGTGCCATGAGCGGGTAAGTCCTTATATGTACTTATTGCTTATACTAGTCCAAAACCGGATTTTTGCAAGGGAATATAATCCCGGCTCGTCACGAAAGCAAAGATTTCAGGAGATGCAGCAGATGTGGTTTCGAGTAGCAGCAACGGCGATTGCGGTGTGGTGCGTGTCCGGCGCGGCCATGGCGGGCGGTTATACGGAAGTGTGGAATCTGCCTGAGGCAAGCGCGCATGGCAAGCACGGCGCGGGCACCGGGCAGTCCGTGCGGGATGGGAAGGGCGCTTCGAAGACGGCGACGAAGACCGCTGGAAAGCATGCGACGTCGGGCGTTGCATCTGGATCGGCGTCGGCGTCGGCGGCCGGTCGGGCGGAGAAGTCGAGCAAGCACGGTGGCGTCAAGCATGTGACGGCCACCGGCGCGAACAAAGCTTCCGACGCGGCGGGAGGCAAGGCGAAGCAGAAGGCAGCGGTCGTCGCGCAAGGCACGAAAGCCCGTGCGCACGTGGTGCAGACGCAACCCGGTCAGTCGAAGGCCATGCGCGCCGATACGGTGCAAAATCACGCCGCGGATGCCGGTCCGATTAATGACGCCGGGAGCAGGCGGAGTGCGGCGGGAACGTCGGCGGGGATCGAGCCGCGTTCCTCGGCGCCCGTCACAAATGCCGGCGCTGATCAGACGGCAGCAGCCGGGAATCCGGCGACAGCCCGCAGCGGCTCTCTCCCGCCGATTTTGCACTGAGTTGTGAACGCGCGGGTGTAGGCCATCGGCGGCGAGGTGTTAGCGGGCCAACCCCACGCGCACCGCGTCCTCTAGCCGCTCACCCGCTCGCCAGCCCGTTCGTCACCAGCCGCAGCGTTTCCTTCGAACGCTCGTCCCTCACGCGAGAGTGCAGCGTCACGCGGGATTCAGGCAGTCGCGGCAGCCCAAGCCGGGCGCCGACATCGATCAAACCGCGCGGCGCTACTCTGCGCGCAAGTGGCGACACCGCGAGTCCCGCGGCCACCGCCGCGCCGACAACCGCGACGCCGCCACCGACGAAAACCTCCTGCCATGCCACGGACGCCTCCGTCAGCGTACGCAGCGCGACATCGCGCACATTGCACGGCGGGCTCAACAGCGCGAGCGCCAATGGCTCGCCGACCCGCGGCAGCCACGCCGGCGTTGCCAGCCATTCGAGCGGCTCGCTGAACAGCACCTGGGCGTCGTCGCGCGGAGGCTCGTCCGCGCCATACCGGACGATCACCGCATCGAGACGGCGCTCGTCGAAATGGGCGAGCAGCGCAGCGGACGTGCCAAGGTGCAGCTCGACCACGAGCCCCGGATCGTGCGCGTTCAGTCGCGCCAGCAGTTGCGGCAGTTCGGGCCCCGCAACATGTTCGCTCAAGCCGAGTGCAAGCCGCCGACGCTCAACCGACAGCGACCCCAGCGCCCGCTCATGCGCGTTCAACAGGTCGCGGGCCGCGCTGAGAAACGCTTTGCCATCGACGGAAAGACGCACCACGCGGGGCGTGCGCTCCAGCAACTGCTTGCCCAGATGCGCTTCGAGGCGCTTGAGCTTGAGGCTGACGGCGGATTGCGTGGTGTCGAGCGCATTGGCGGCGCGCGTGAAGCTGCACAGATCGGCGACAAGCACGAACGCGCGGACGGCATCGAGATCAAGGACCTTCATTTCGATCGAACATAGATGAAATAGCCAGCAATATATGTTCATTATGGCTCAGCCGGCCTAAGCTGTCTTCACGTATCCACCACCTGAGGAGATAGTCATGCCGCTTACCCGAATCGCTTTGCGCGCCGGCAAGCCCGCCGAATATCGGAAGGCACTTACAGACAGCATCCAGCGCGCGCTCGTCGCCACATTCAACGTGCCGAAAGACGACATCTTCATGTTGATCACCGAGCACGAGCCGGACAATTTTGTGTACGACAACCAGTATCTGAACGTCCAGCGAACCGATGACCTCGTGATGATTCAGATAACGCTGAACAACACGCGCACGCTGGAGCAGAAAAAGGCGCTTTACGAGCGCATGGTCGACGAGTTGCATGAGTCGCCCGGGCTCAGGCGCGAGGATGTGCTGATCAACCTCGTCGAAGTTTTGAAAGAGAACTGGTCGTTCGGCAACGGGATCGCCCAATACGCGCTTTGAGCGGCGGCGCTTCGACCGGTGCCGCCGGGGCGTCGCGGCAGTTTTTTGCCGTTACGGTTTGCGCGATGCCCGCGTGCCCGCCGGGCGCGCTGCGCAAGCGGCGACAAGGCGGACGCGCAGGCCTCCGCAGCCTTTAGCCTTCGAGGCGCGCAGCACCCGGTAGCTATAATGGTCCGCTGTCCTCGATCATTCAACGACCGCTCCTCGCCATGGCACCCGAGCTCAACGATCCGTCCCACGAACCGCTGGAAGTCGGCGGTTCCGTCTGGTTCCAGGCGGGCGCCAATACGCTCGGTGGCGCGTCGCGAATCGCGCTTCTCGCGGCGATCGGCGAGACCGGCTCCATCACCAGCGCGGCGAAGGCCGTCGGCATGAGCTACAAGGGCGCATGGGACGCCGTCGACGCAATGAACAACCTCGCCGGCGAGCCGCTCGTGGTGCGCCTGACTGGCGGCAAGGGCGGCGGCGGCACCACGCTGACGCCGCGCGCGCTGAAGCTTATCGAGACCTTTCGCGCGGTCGAGCGCGAACATCGGCGCTTTCTCGAGCGCGCGGGCGCTGCGATCGAAGGTTTCGCGACGGACTGGGATCTGATCGGCCGTATCGGCGTAAAAACCAGCGCGCGCAATCAGCTGTACGGCACCGTATCGCATATCGCGCGCGGCACGATCAACGACGAAGTCTCGCTGACGCTGCCCGGCGGCCACACGATCGTCGCCGTCCTCACGCACGAAAGCACCGAAGCGCTGGGCCTCGCGGTCGGCTTTGCGGCGTTCGCGCTGATCAAGGCGTCGTGGGTCGTGCTGTTAGTCGAAGGGGAAAGCGGCGCGCCGCTGAAACTGTCCGCTCGCAACCAGTTACGGGGCACCGTGCAAAGCGTGAAGCGGGGCGCGGTCAATGCGGAGATGTCACTCGTGCTCGAAGGCGGCGCGGTCATCACTGCCGTGGTCACCAACCAGAGCGCTGAATCACTCGGTCTCGCACAAGGCGCGAGCGCGGTCGCCGTGTTCAAGGCATCCAGCGTGATACTTGGCGTGAAAGATTGAAGGTTCGGGCAAAGGCGAGGGCAAAGCGCGCCCATCACGTCTCGCTGCGTGCGTAGCCGCTGAACGCCTGGTTTTCGCGAACGCGGCCGTCGCTGATCTGCACGACCTGATCGCCGAAGGCGGCCACGTCGTCGGGATCGTGCGTGATAAGCACCATCGGAATATCAAGCCGTGTTTGCAGCTCTGACAGCTCCAGCCGCATGCCCTGACGCAGCGTGCTGTCCAACGCCGAGAACGGTTCGTCCAGCAACAGAAGTTGAGGTTGCGCGACGAGCGCGCGCGCAAGCGCGACGCGCTGTTTCTGTCCACCGGAAAGTTGCGCCGGATAATTCCCGGCGACACCGCGCAACTCCAGCGCGTCGAGCCAGTAATCGATCTGCGCATGGCCGCTGCGCGCGCGCGCATTGAACCAGCCGCGCTGCAAGCCGAAGCCGATGTTTTGGCGCACGTTCAGATGCGGAAACAGCGCGTAGTCCTGGAAAAGGTACGCGACCTTGCGCGCCTGCGGCTTCAGATCTACATCGAGCTTGCTGTCGAATAGCGCATTGCCGTGCAGCGTGATCTTGCCTTCGTCGGGACGTAACAGGCCGGCGATCGCCTGCAGCGTCAGAGTCTTTCCCGCGCCGGACGGGCCGAACAGCACCACGCGCTGCGTGGTCGCAGTAAAGGCGACGTCGAGCGTGAAGCGGCGCTCGGCGCTCACGAATGTCTTGCGGACGTCGACGTCGAGTGGCATGTCAGCGGTAAGCGAGAAGCGTGCGTTGCGGCACGAGGCGGCCGGCGAGCAGCAGGATCACGACGCACGTTACCGAGGTCACGATCACGAGGAAGTTCGCCGTGGCGTCGTCGCCCGCTTGCACGGCTGAATAGACCGCGACCGAAAGCGTCTGCGTGCGGCCCGGCAGATTGCCCGCGATCATCAGCGTGGCGCCGAATTCGCCGAGCGCTCGCGCGAACGCGAGCAGGCCGCCGGCGAGAATTCCACGCGCGGCAAGCGGCAGGCTCACGCGAAAGAAGACCGCTGTTTCGCTGACGCCGAGCGTGCGCGCGGCGCGTTCGAGCTGGGGATCGACGGCTTCGAAGGCGGCGCGCGCCGACTTCAGCACGAGCGGGAACGCGACCACCGTCGACGCGATCACCGCGCCTTGCCAGGTGAACACCAGTTGGATGTCGAAGCGGTCGAGCCAGGCGCCGACCACGCCGCGTCGCCCAAGCAGCACGAGCAGGTAATAACCGAGCACCGTGGGCGGCATGACGAGCGGCAGCGTCAGCAACGAATCGACGACGTCACGGGCGCCCGAGCGCCAGCGCGACAGGCCGAATCCGGCGGCGACACCGAACACCAGATTGAGCGCGGTTGCCCAGCCCGCCACCTTGAGTGACAGCATCAGCGGAATCCAGGCCTGTTGCATGATCGTCTGCGGTCCGTTGTCGACGTTGATCGAGGAAGCGGGATTGGTACGTTAGTGGGCCGGTTTGAAACCATACTTCGCCAGCACCGCCTGGCCGGCCGGCGACAACACGAAGCTTACGAAGGCCTGCGCGACCGCTGCATGACGGCTACCCTCCACTTGCGCGATCGGGTAGGTGATCTGTGTTTGCGTCGGCACGGTCAGCGCGACCTTAACCTTGCCGGGCACGATTGCGGCGTCGGTACCGAACACGAAACCGGCGTCCACTTCACCCCGCGACACATAGTCGAGGCTTTGACGCACGTTCGCCGCGAGCACGGCCTTGGCGCTCACGGCATCCCACACGCCGGCGGCCTGCAACGCGCCTTGCGTATAGCGGCCGACCGGCACGGAGGCCGGATCGCCATACGCGATCCGTTTCACATTCGACGATGTCAGTTCGTTGAGACTGGTCGGCGCAAAACGACTGTCGGCCGGCACGATCAAGACGAGCGAATTGGCCGCGAAGTCCTTGCGCGTGGCCGGTACGATGACTTTGTCCGCTGCGGCCTTGTCCATGGCCTTCTGGTCTGCTGACGCAAAAACGTCGGCGGGCGCGCCTTTGGCGATTTGCTGCATCAATACGTCGGAAGCGCCGAAATTGAGCAGAACCTTGGTGCCGGCGTGCTGCTTTTCGAAGGCTTCGCTCACTGCCGTGAACGCATTGGTCAGGCTGGCGGCGGCGGACACTACCAGCTCATCGGCGCGCGCGTTGACGCTAAAGGCAATAGAAATCGCGCCGGTCATAAGCAGCGCTTGTTTCAGCAGGCGGCGGGGCAGTGTCATGAACGTCTGAAAGTCCGGTGCGCGCCGGAACGGTGATTAAACCCACATCGTAATATAGACGAGGTTATAGCGCTGGCATGACGAGAATGCCGCGGCGCAAATAAGGCAGATGGTGAGGCGCGAAAGGGCTTAGATTTCGAGCGAGCGCGGCGGCGCGAGCGCGTTTCGCGTCTGCGTCTGCGAGATTGGCGCAGCGGCCGGCCGGACATTGCGCACGGCCTTCCACTTTGCACGGATGAATGGCCGGTCGTGGCCGGACACTTTTAGCGCGATGTGCGTCACCCAGCGCTGAGTCGGCACGTGAACGCCGTGCATCAGTACAGCAAGTGCCATCAGACTGACCGCGACTGGAAGCACGGAAAGCCGCTCGGGAACGGCGTTCCATGCCATCCGCACAAACAACAGCGCGGCTAGCGCGCCGACGAGACACCCGGTGATTGCTTCCGAAGGCGAGTGCGCGCTCAGCACGACGCGCGACAAGCCCACCGCCATGCCAGCAGCCAGGCCGAGTAAAACGCCCAGCACGCGGACGGACGGCCGCGTGCGCAGCAACATCAGGAACAGGGCGACTGGATAGACGGCCGTTGAGAGCATTGCATGGCCGCTTACGCCCGTGAAATCGAGCTCGCGCACGCCCACACCCCAGCCGAGGAACGCCAGCTTCGTGACCGTCACCACGCCGATTGCCGCGCCGAGCAGCAGCAGCCAGCCCGCTGCCATGCGCCAGGTATAGCCGACCGCGAGCCACAACGCGATGGCGAACGCCAGCGGCAGCGTCATGCCGGCGCCGCCGAGGCTGGTGATCGAGTACCACAGTTGGGCTGGTAGGTCGGGCATCGAGAAAAGGCGGTCAGAGCCGCATAGAATCGTTGATATCTCACTAAACGCGCGAGCGAGGCTAAGCGCCGACGCGTTCAGGCAACCGCCAGTATAGACGGCGGCTAGCGACGGCTCGCGCCGCCCAGACACGCTTTTTGCTCCCGGATGTTAGGCGGCTAACAGGCGCTAACAGGCTTTGATGGCGGCCGGGGACAAGGTTTAGTGCAGTAAGCAGCGTTGGCGGACTCGCCAGGCAGCTTCTGCATCGCCTGAGGATTGATGTTATTGTGCATTGCACAAGAAATGCATTTGCATTCGTCAATCCTGCCCTTTTTGCGAGGTTTTGCGCCGATGGCAAAAAGTTTATCGAAGATCTGGCTCCGCGGCCTCAAGCGCCTGCTTGCGATTCAAACCGAGCACGCCAACAAGACCGCCAAGCGCGCCACCAAGCGCCCGGCCCGCCCGGCGTCCACCAAGCCGTCGACGAAAGTTCGCCCGTTGAAGTCTGCCGCGCTACGTTCGCCCGTCAAACGCGAAGTGCCGCACGCGGCCGCGCGCGAATCGCGAGTGCGTCCGCGCGCTGCGGCCTGGGCGAGCGGATCGTGGACACGTTCGTTCCATTCGGCGCCCGCGGCGCCGGGCCGGCTGGTCAATCATCTCCAATATGGCCTCTACGTTCCGTCGGGCCACGCTCTCGAAACCATGCCGGTGCTTGTGATGTTGCACGGCTGCACGCAATCCATCGACGAATTCGCGCAAGGCACGCGCATGAACGTGCTGGCGGACCGCTACGGCTTTGCCGTCGTCTATCCTGAACAGTCGAAGCATGCGCATTCGCACCGCTGCTGGCATTGGTACGACGCGGGCGAAAGCGCGGGTGGTGCCGAGGCGCGGGCGGTGGTGTCGCTCGTCGATGCGCTGGTGGCCCAGCACGGTTTCGACAGCGAGCGCGTGTATGTCGCTGGAATTTCTGCGGGGGCGGGGCTCACGGCGCTGCTGGCGCTGCATTTTCCGGAGCGCTTTGCGGCGGTCGCGCTGCACTCGGGGCCGGCTTTTGGCGAGGCTCGCTCCGGCATTACGGCGATGGACGTGATGCGGCGCGGCGCGCGGCGCGATCCGGCCGAACTCGTCGACGAGATCGCGGACGTGGCGCACTATCCTGGCATGCCGGCGCTCATCATCCATGGCGACGCCGATCATGTCGTTGCGCCGGTCAACGCCGACCAGCTTGTGACGCAGTTTCTGCGTCTGAATCGGATGATCGATCAAAAAGGCGCGCGCAAATCGGGTGAAATGCGCGAAGACCGAAAAGGCGGCATGACGCTGCGCGACTATTTCCGGAGCGGCCGGCGCGTCGTGCGCGTGTGTCATGTGCAAGGCCTGGGGCACGCCTGGAGCGGCGGCGACGATTCTGTGCCGTTCCATTCCGCGAAGGGCCCGGACGCCAGCGCCATGGTGTGGGAGTTCTTCAAGCATCAGCGCCGGGTGGGCGCGGGTGTCGACGAAAGCATTGCGGCAGAGGCCTCTGCGCCCGCACGGTGACTTTTGAGCAACACCTCGAAATGAGTGATGGCGTAACCCTAGGGTTTTCCCTATAATACGGGTTATCCCCTAGGCGTTAATGCCTACACTCAT
The DNA here is from genome assembly GCF_032806925.1 of Paraburkholderia kirstenboschensis. Classification (NCBI taxonomy): domain Bacteria; kingdom Pseudomonadati; phylum Pseudomonadota; class Betaproteobacteria; order Burkholderiales; family Burkholderiaceae; genus Paraburkholderia; species Paraburkholderia kirstenboschensis. The sequence goes on from NZ_CP136512.1 coordinate 1,677,532, forward strand.
TGCCGAGGCTCTAATCATGTACCTGCTTACCCGCCTGTTCCTGTTTTTGACCAAGTCGCCCGAACAACTCGCGAAAGAACGCGCTGACGCATTCCTCGCCGAAGCGACCGATCTATACGACCTCGAATTCCGCATGCGCAAGCTGGATCGCGACGCGAACTTTCGTCAGCCGTCGTGGATGAGCCAGCACTAAGCTGCGCGCTAGTTGAAGCATCGGCGGTAGCGAATGACGCCGGTGCCGGGCGAAGGGCCTAAGTGTCGGCTCCAAGCCAGTATTGCTACAGACAGCCGCTTTCCGGCTGTGTCACAAGCTACTGTGAGCGTGCGCTCACTTTCCAAAACGAGCTAGCGTCCGGTCTCTTGCCTGCGCGTGGTCGACGATCGGCGCCGGGTAATCTTTGCCCAACACAACGTCGCATTGTGCGAGCCGTTCCGCGCCTGCCAGCCACGGCGCGTGGATCCATTTGGCCGGCAGCTTCCCAAGCTGCGGCAAATAGCGTTTGATGAACCGGCCGTCGGCATCGAATTTCTCCGACTGCGTGACCGGATTGAAGATCCGGAAATAGGGCTGCGCATCGCATCCTGTCGACGCAGCCCATTGCCAGCCGCCATTATTCGCCGCGAAGTCGAAGTCGTTCAGTTGGTCGGCGAAATAGCGCTCCCCGAGCCGCCAGTCCACGCCCAGGTCCTTCACCAGAAAACTCGCGGTCACCATGCGCAGACGGTTATGCATGTAGCCGGTGCTGTTGAGCTGCAACATGGCCGCGTCGATCAGCGGATAGCCGGTGCGGCCTTCGCACCATGCGGCGAACGCTTCATCCGCTTCCGGGCCCTGCTCCCAACGCAGGCGGTCGTACTCTTCCTTGAACGACGCGCCGCCCGCCAGCCTGGGGTGATGCGACAGGATCATGAAGTAGAAATCCCGCCAGACGAGTTCCGAGAGCCACGTGGCCGAGCCCCGGCCGTCCGGTTGCAGGGACATTTCATGAGCGAGCCGCGCGAGTGTGCGAATCGACACAGTGCCAAAGCGCAAGTGCACCGACAAATAGCTGGGACCCTTGGCCGCCGGAAAGTCGCGCCGTTCAGCGTAGCTGTCGATCCGCGTGAGGAAGTCGTCGAGCAGAAGCCGGGCGCCGCTCATGCCGGTGGGCAACTCGAGCTCCCCGAGATTGCTGGGCGCGAAGCCCAGTTGATCGAGCGTCGGTAGCTGCCGGTCTAGCCTTGCCGGCGGCTTTGCCAGGTGATTTGCGTAGGTTTCGACTGGATAAGGCTTCAGATCGAAGCTCGTCAGTTGCTTGAGCCACGCGTTCTTGTACGGCGTGAAAACCGTGAATGGCTTGTTCTGGCCAGTCAACAATTCGGCGCGCTCGAAAATCACCTGGTCCTTGAAGGTCAGCCATTGGCGTCCCGCGTCGGCGAGACGCTCGCGCACGGTCTCGTCGCGCTCGATTGCAACGGGTTCGTAGTCGTGGTTCGCGAATACGGCATCGACCTGAAGCTCGTTGGCGAGCTTCGGCACGAGATCGGCTGGATCGCCGCTCAACACGACGAGCCCGCCACCGCGAGCGCGCAGTGCTTCGTCCAGTTCGCGCAGCGACGCAAGAATGAACTCGACGCGGCGATCTTGCGCCTGAGTGCCCGGATGACGCGTCTGCCATTTATCAATGAGCGGTTGCAGGATCGTCGTATCGAACACGAACACGCACCAGACGCGCTCGCAATGCTTGAGCGCGTAGTAGAGCGCGGCGTTATCGGCGCTGCGCAGGTCGCGGCGGAACCAGACCAGGCCGGTGTCGAAGGTGTCGTTCAGTCGTCGGACGCGTGTCATCGGCAAGTTGAGCTGAAAATGGCTGCGCGCCCGCCCTCGGCGTCGAGAGGCGGGCGCGGATGAGGCCGGCCTGGATGCGCCGCGCCTATCCGGCGAGCCGTTAGCGACTCGCCGACGTGGCAGCTTACGCGACTTGCAGACGAACCGCGACGTTGTTGCGCGTAGCGTTCGAGTACGGGCAAACCTGGTGAGCGGCGTCGACCAGTTCTCTAGCCGCATCTGCATCCAGACCCGGCAGCGAGATACGCAGATCGATGTCCAGTGCGAAGCCGCCCTTGTCGTTCGGACCGATGCCGACTTCTGCAGTGACCTGAGTATCGGCAGGCAACGTCTGCTTGTGTTGACCTGCGACAAACTTCATTGCGCTGAGAAAACATGCCGAATAGCCGGCCGCGAACAACTGCTCGGGGTTCGTGCCTGCTGCGCCGTTGCCGCCCAGTTCGCGCGGCGCCGCGAGCTTAACGTCCAACGCATTGTCCGACGATACTGCACGGCCGTCGCGCCCACCGGTGCTCGTTGCACTTGCTTTGTAGAGTATGTTCATCGCGCTGCTCCTTGATCTGGGTTATGAAGGTCTGCATGTTGCCGCTTCGCGCTACCCGCCGTCGTGGCGCGGTGCTAATGAAGCGGCATGTGATAAGAATAGTACACAAATCATTTGTGTACAAATGAAATTTTGCATCGCGTCGATAGGCAAGCCTTTTGCCTCGGCGCTACTCGTTATCCATGTAGTCGTTAAGCGTGGTGCGCAGGCGAGTCAGATCGTCGCGCAAACGCAGCAGGAATTCGGGCGACTGTTGGGTGGCGCAAAAGATTTCGGCGGGCACCTCGCGGGCCTGACGCTTGAGCGCTGCGCCGGCCTTGGTGAGCCGAATGTAGACGAGACGCTCGTCTTCCACTCCCCGCACCCGTTCCACTAGACCTTGCGTCTCGAGGCGCTTGAGCAGGGGTGTGACAGTCGCCGAATCGAGGTTCAGGCGCGCGGCCATGCCCTTGACCGTGACGTCGTCGCTCTCCCATAGCACCAGCATCGCCAGATATTGCGGATACGTGAGACCGAGCTTGTCGAGAAGCGGCTTGTAGGCCTTGGTCATCGCCAGCGACGTGGAGTAGAGGGCGAAGCACAGTTGCTCGTCGAGCGTGAATGGCAAAGCGGGGCGCTGGGTCATGATGCATCTCGTGTCAAAGGAGTGCACGCAAATAGATTGAGTGCAAACCATTGTGCCGCAAATCGGCGCACACTGACGACTATGAGACGCAAAGGCGGGCTACGAGAAGCGGGCGCGGCGACGGAAGCAGCCGGCCCGTGGGCAACCGAGCGCCCGTGCTGCGAACAGCAACCGGCGCCAGGCTTTCAAGCGGCCGGTGTAGTCGGCAGATCAGGCGTCTGCGGCGTCTGCACGCCGTAGCAGCCGCGATATGTCGCGTAGAACGAGCAATACAGCATGGTCGTGACGATCATCGTGGCGGGCATCAATACGGCGAACGCGAAGTCGCCCGCGCCGAGCGCCTGCATCAACGCTGACAAGCCGAGCGACACCGTCATGGCCACTGCAAACCACAGCGCGCCGAACACGATGAATGCACCGCGATTGCGCCAGCAACTAACGAGGCTGAAGAACATCGCCTTGATGGGCGGTACATCGTGCCACGCCGCGAGAATGGGCGAGAACCAGAACAGCATGGCCACTGGAATGTAGAACGCGAAGGCCGTGACCACGGCAAGCGGCATATTGCTGTTGGCGACTGCCTGAGGGTCCATTGCCGCGCCCGCGCCAAGCATCACCTTCAGCAACATGCCGCCGTCAGCGAGTGCCGAACCCGCGAGTACGACCGCCATCGCGATTACGTAGAACACGCCGAGCACGATCAGCCGCCGGGCGACCACGGGTCCATACGAACGGAAGCCATCCACGAGGATTGTCGGAAAGACAGGCTTGCCGGCGATCGTATTGCGGCATGCGGCCATGAAGCCGACGGCGACGCCTGGAATAAACGCCAGCGGCAACACGCTGCCGATCAGCGGGATTTGCGCAACGAGCGTCATCACCAGCAGATAGGTGAAGAACAGCGTGAGGAACGCGAGCGGATTCTTGCGGAACAGCCAGATACCTTGCCGGAACCATACATAGCCGGTTTTCGCGGGGACTTCGATCAGTTGCATGAGGTATGAATGCCTGGTAGTGCTACGCCGGACAGGCGCTCGCGCAGAATGCGCTCGAAATGGCCGGGATCGTGCGGTTTGAGCAGTTCGGCCGCGCGCGGCAAATGAAAATCATACAGGCGCGAGACCCAGAAGCGGTATGCGCCCGCCCGCAGCATGTCGCCCCAGTGACGGTTTTCTTCGACGGTAAAGGGACGCACGGTCTGATACGCGCGCAGCATGGCCTCGGTGCGCGCGTGGTCGAGCTTGCCCGTGGCGAGATCGACGCACCAGTCGTTGACGGTCACGGCGACGTCGAACAGCCACTTGTCGCAGCCGGCGAAGTAAAAATCGAAGAAGCCGCCGAGGCGCACCTCGTGACCGGTCTCGGGCGCGGCATGCGCGAACATAGCGTTGTCGCGGAACAGGTCGGCGTGACAGGGGCCCTCGGGCAGCGCCGCGTAATCCGCCGACGCGAAGAACGCCTCGTGATACGCGAGCTCGGACGACAGCAATTCACGCTGCTCGCCTTCGAGGAACGGCAGGATGGTCGGCACTGTTTCCTTCCACCACGGCAGGCTACGCAGGTTCGGCTGATAGCCGGTGTAATCGCGCCCGGCTAGATGCATGCGGGCAAGCATCTGTCCGACTTCAATGCAATGTTCGACGCCCGGCGCCAGTTCCGGCGCGCCTTCGAGTTTCGTCACGATAGCGGCGGGCTTGCCGTGCAGGATGCCGAACAGCGACCCGTCCTCGCGCGGCATCGGGTCCGGCACGGGCACGCGGTGCGCCGCAAGATGGCGCATCAGGTTCAAATAGAACGGCAACTGCCCGGCCGTCAGCTTTTCAAAGATGGTGAGGACGTATTCGCCGCGCGTCGTCGTCAGAAAAAAATTGCTGTTTTCGATGCCGGACGTAATGCCGCGAAATTCGACGACTTCGCCGAGATCGTAATGGCGCATCCAGTCTGCTAGTTGGGATTCGGTGACAGCGGTGAAGACAGCCATGCGGGAAACGTCAGGTCAGGTTGGTCGGGCTGGCGCGGTGCGGCCAGCGGGCTACGTGCGGTGGTGAAAGCAGTGTGGAGCGTGCGTTCAGGCGGGTCGGTGGAACAGTTGCGGGGTTCAGCGCAACCCTGGCGCGATGCGGAACTCAAGCTCACAGCACCGGCGACGCGCGCCGGCGGAGGGCATTGATAAGGAGCGGCGCCGGCGCTCCGCCATGCATCAGTACCTCAGGTTCACCGAGGGCAGACGCGTGCTCGCGCGTCCGTTGTCGCGCACGGTGGGCGACGTATCGAGCGGCGCGCTCATCTGGTAGCGCGTGCCCAGGTTCGAACGGACGTTGATTTCGACGGGCTTGCCTTTGTCGCGGTATTCGGTGATTTCTGTGCCGTTCCCGCTGCGCTCGTGAAAGCTCGGCGTGCGCGGGACGTTGATTTCCACCTTCGAGCTGACCTCGGCTGCCGGCCGGTTGATCTTCTCCAGATCGGGCAGGCCGGCGCGTTCGTTGGCGGACTGCGGCGCGCCCGGGGGCGGAGTGTCGTCGACAGGCTGGGCAGCCATCGCGGCGTTGCCAAAGGCAAGGGCCAGTGCAACGGCGACGGGAAGGAGCGGCTTCATGGTGATTCTCCGGAATGGTGCCCCGATTCTAGCAAATCCAGCTTCTGCCACGGGCGCAATCGCCTTATTTTGCGCCGCTTTAGCGCGGCGCGCCCGCAATCTCGCGCGCCCCCGCGGCGGCGCGTGCTGCGGGCGCGGCGACGTCATTTGGCGATCATGGGTTCCGTGGTAATGTCGTCTCATCAATAGAGGCGAATGAAGATGAACAACGATACCAATCAACGTGCGGTGCAAACTCCCGCCAACAGCTTCCCGACCGAATCCTTCGACGACGCTGCCGAGGCCGTCACACGCCTGTCGGCCATTTACGAAGCCAATACGTCTTTCTTGCGCGACGCCTTCGCGCGCTATCGCCGCAACGAACTGTTCGAACGCCGCGTGCGTGCCTGCTACCCGTTCGTGCGCGTCTGCACGGAAGTCAACACGCATATCGACTCGCGCCGCTCGTACGGTTTTGTCGCCGGCCCCGGCGTGTTCGAGACCACTGTTACGCGGCCCGATCTGTTCGGCAACTACTATCGCGAGCAATTGCGTCTGCTCGCGAAGAACCATCATGTGAAGATCGAAGTCGGCGTGTCGAATCAGCCGATTCCAATTCATTTTGCGTTTGCCGAGGGCATTCACCTCGAAGGCGATCTGGATCGCGAGCGCCTCTTCCTGATGCGCGACGTGTTCGACACGCCCGACCTCGCACTGCTCGACGACCGTATCGTCAACGGCACGTATGAGCCGCTGGCGGGCGAGCCGCATCCGCTCGCGCTGTTCACGGCGGCGCGCGTGGACTTCTCGCTGCATCGGCTGAAGCATTACACAGCGACTTCGCCCACGCATTGCCAGAACTACGTGCTGTACACGAACTACCAGTTTTATATCGACGAGTTCGTCAAACTCGGCCGCACCATGATGGCCCGTACAGACGACGAGGAACTGCGCGCCTATCGCAGCGAATACACGTCGTTTGTCGAACCGGGCGATGTGGTGATGTACAACGAGAATCTCGGCGAGCAGGCGCAGGAAGGCACGGCGCCGCCGCGTCTGCCGCAAATGCCCGCGTATCACCTGAAGCGCGCGGACGGCAGCGGGATCACGATGATCAACATCGGCGTCGGGCCGTCGAACGCGAAGACCATCACCGATCACATCGCCGTACTGCGTCCGCATGCGTGGATCATGCTGGGCCACTGCGCGGGACTGCGCAATACGCAGCGCCTCGGCGACTACGTGCTCGCGCACGGCTATGTGCGCGAAGATCACGTACTCGACGCCGATCTGCCGCTATGGGTGCCGATTCCGGCGCTCGCTGAAGTGCAGGTCGCGCTGGAGCGCGCGGTTGCGCAGGTCACGCAGCTTGACGGTGTGGAACTCAAACGGGTTATGCGCACGGGCACTGTAGCGAGTGTGGACAACCGCAACTGGGAGTTGCGCGATCATCGTGAGCCGGTTCAACGGCTGTCGCAAAGCCGCGCGATCGCGCTCGATATGGAAAGCGCGACCATTGCCGCAAACGGATTTCGCTTCCGTGTGCCTTACGGCACCTTGCTATGCGTGTCCGACAAGCCGCTGCACGGCGAGCTGAAGCTGCCCGGCATGGCCGATCAGTTCTATCGCGCGCAGGTCGACCAGCATCTGCAGATCGGCGTAAAAGCCATGGAGCTTTTGCGCGAGAACGGGCTGCATCGATTGCATAGTCGCAAGCTGCGCAGCTTTGCCGAGGTGGCGTTTCAGTAAGCGGGGCGCTGGGCGTTTTTCAGCCTGCGGTTTTCCGGTTTGCGCGTGGGATCGGCGGGTGAGCGAGGTGCATCAGCCGAGTGTCTACTGCCCAAAGCCGGTCAGCCCGATCACGCTGCCGGCGGCCAGCAGCCATAGCGGATGAATGCGTGTCTTGAGTGCGACTGCGGCTGTGGCCGCCGTGACTGCCCACGCAATCGCCGTCGAATCCGACGCTTGCGCGATCAGCGCCGCGCTCGCCGCGACGATGCCTGCCGTGACCGGCACCAGCCCCAACTGCGCATAACGTCGCCACGGCCGGTCCTTGAAGCGGTCCCATGCGTGGAGCGCGAGTATCGTCACGATCGACGACGGCCCGAACTTCGCGATCGACGTCACCAGCATGCCAGGCCAGCCGGCCACGTGCCATCCAATCAGTGTGACGATCATCAGGTTGGGCCCTGGCGCGGCTTGGGCAAGCGCGAAGAGCGCGCTGAATTCGCTGGCTGGCATCCAGTGATGCACCTCGACTACCTGACGCTGCATCTCCGGAAGAATGGTGTTGCCGCCGCCGAATGCGAGCAGCGAAAGCTGACTGAAAATGATGGCGAGGGAAACGAGCGTGTCGTTCATTGTGCGCTCCTCGATGCAACGTAGATGCTGAGCGGCGTCAGCACAAGCATGGTGGGCAACAGCGGCAGCCGCATGATCGCGATAGCAATGAAGCCGAGGGCGGCGATGAGCGCGGCCATCGGCTTGTTGCGCAGCGGCAGCAAGATTTTTACGGCCATTGAAATCAGAAGGCCGGCCGCGGCCGCCGCAAGGCCCGCGAATAGATGACGCACGTGCGGGTCGTCTTGCGTGCGCTCGTACAGCACGCCAAGACCGATCACCACCAGCGACGGCCCGGCGATCAATCCGAGCAATCCAGCGAGCGCACCTGGGATTCCGCGAAAACGCATGCCGACGGCTACCGAGAGATTGATCACATTGCCGCCCGGCAGAAATTGGCAAAGCCCCAGCAGATCGGTGAAATCTTCCACGTTCAACCAGCGGCGTTGCTCGACAAGCGCGCGGCGCGCGAGCGGCAGCGCGCCTCCGAATGAGATGAGCCCCAAGCCCAGAAAACCGCCGAAGATTTCCCGCAGAGTGGGCCTCGGCCCTGCGGCGGAGTCGAGTGAGGTGAGATTGTGGTCCATGGCGCTTCGCTTTCCGTTCAAGCTCAAGAGGTTAGCTCCGAAACGCCACGCGGCAAAACGATTTTTGCGCGCGTCTTTGTGATCTACAATCACAAGCATGGCACGTAATCTCCCGCCTTTCCCCGCGCTGCGCGCCTTTGAAACAGCGGCGCGGCACGAAAGCTTCACCGCCGCGGCGAACGAACTGCATGTGACGCACGGTGCAATCAGCCGGCAAGTCGCCGCGTTCGAGTCGTGGCTCGGCGTGCAGGTGTTTCAGCGTCACGGCAAGCGCGTGCGCTTGACAGCCGCCGGCCGCCGCTATCTGGCAACCGTGCAGGCTGCGTTCGACAGCATCGCGCACGCCACCGACCAATTGCGCGACACCGGCGTCGTTCACGTTCTGCGGGTGAATGCGCTGCCCACGTTCGCGATGAAATGGCTGCTGCCGCGCCTGCATCAATTCCAGCGCAAGGTGCCAAACGTAGAGTTGCGATTGGCGACGTCGAACGCGCCGGTTGAAACATTGGATAGTTTCGACGTCGCGGTGAGGCGAGGCCCGGCTCACTGGCCGAACTGTGTGAGCGGCCGGTTTCTTGGCGAGAGCGAGCTTCCTGTGTGCAGTCCCGCACTGCTGCAGCGCTCGCCGATCAAGACGGCCGACGACCTCGCGCGACACGTGCTGCTGCATTCCGACACGCGGCCCGATGCTTGGGGCAACTGGTTATCGGCGGCGGGCGTGACGGCGAAATGCCGGAAGAAGCAATCGTTCGATCACTTCTATCTGGCCTTGCAGGCCGCAGTCGATGGACTCGGCGTGGCACTGGGCCCATTGCCGTTACTTGCCGACGAACTCGCGTCCGGCCGGCTCGTGATGCCGCTGGCGGGGCCGCGCATCGACGCGCGCGGCTATTGGTGGGTCGCAAGAAGAGAGGTTGCCCATGCGCCGCTCGTTGCGCAATTCTGCGAATGGTTGCAGGCGCAAGGCGATCAAACTGATCAGGCGCAAACGCAAACGGGCAGCCCTGAGGCCGCCCGCTTGAATGAGTGATCAAGCAGTTTTGCGCGCGAGCGCTGCGCTCGCACGTTACAGATAGAACATGCGGTCTTCTTCCGACTTGGTGGGCTGCGGCTCGGCGCCTTCGCGATCTTCGTAGAACTTGAGCACCGCTTCGAGCACCTGGTCCGGGTCGTCGATCACCTGCATCAGGTCGATGTCCGTCGGATTGATGAGGCCCATGGGCGTGAGCGAGTTCTTGAACCACGCAAGCAGACCTTCCCAGAACTCCGCGCCCACCAGAATGATCGGCACGTGGCGCGACTTCTTGGTTTGAATGAGCGTGAGTACTTCCGCGAGTTCGTCGAGCGTGCCGAAGCCGCCGGGCATCACGATCACGGCATCGGAATTCTTCACGAACGTGACCTTGCGCGTGAAGAAATGACGGAAGCGCAGTGAGATGTCTTGCCACTGGTTACCGGACTGCTCATGCGGCAACTCGATATTCAACCCGACCGAAGGCGCCTTGCCTGCATGAGCGCCTTTATTTGCGGCTTCCATGATGCCTGGACCGCCGCCGGAGATCACGGCGAAGCCTGCATCGGAGAGTTTGCGGGCGATTTGCGTGGCGAGTTTGTAGTACGGCGAGCTGGGTTTCAGGCGCGCTGAACCGTAGATGCTGACAGCGGGGCGGATCTCCGAGAGGTACTCGGTCGCCTCGATAAACTCTGCCATAATCGTGAACATCTGCCACGATGCGCGGGCCTTTTTTGCCGTTGCGCGCTCTTGATCTGCGAGTGATCGCAGACTCGGAATCACTTTTCTCTTAGTCATAATGCCTGAAGAACGAAGCCTTGAAGGTAAGACCCTGCTATTGGTCGACGGTTCGAGTTATCTGTACCGGGCCTACCATGCGATGCCTGATCTGCGCGGGCCCGATGGTGGTCCCACAGGTGCGCTCTACGGGATGATCAGCATGCTGCGGCGCATGCGCAAGGAAGTCACAGCAGAGTATAGCGCGTGCGTGTTCGACGCCAAGGGCAAAACGTTTCGCGACGACTGGTATCCGGACTATAAGGCGAATCGTCCCTCCATGCCGGACGATCTCTCGCGGCAAATCGAGCCAATTCATGTGGCCGTGCGCGCGCTCGGCTGGCCGCTTCTGATGATCGACGGCGTGGAAGCCGACGACGTGATCGGCACGCTTTCCACCGAAGCGGAAAAGCGTGGCATGAACGTGATCGTGTCGACCGGGGACAAGGATCTGGCGCAGCTCGTGTCGGATCATGTCACCCTCATCAATACGATGACCAACGAAAAACTCGACCGCGCCGGCGTTCTTGCGAAGTTCGGCGTCCCCCCGGAGCGCATAGTCGACTACCTGTCGTTGATCGGCGATACCGTCGACAACGTGCCCGGCGTCGAAAAATGCGGGCCGAAAACCGCGCTCAAATGGCTGTCGCAATTTGAGTCGCTAGATGGCATCGTCGCACATGCAGACGAGATTAAAGGTGCGGTAGGAGACAATCTGCGACGTGCTCTGGATTTTCTGCCGATGGCGCGCAAGCTCGTCACCGTGGAGCGTCATTGCGATCTGACCGGGCATCTCACGTCGATCGAGGAGAATTTGCAGAGCCGGCCCGAATCGCGCGAAGAATTGCGCGATGTCTTTACGCGCCACGGGTTCAAGACCTGGCTGCGTGAGGTCGAAATTGCCGATGCGGTGGAAGGGCCGGAAACCGACGTGCCGCCCGCGCTTAGCGTCGATCACGAGCGCCACTACGAAACCGTGCAAACGTGGGAACAGTTCGATGCGTGGCTGCAAAAAGTCAACGCTGCGGAGCTGACTTCGTTCGACACCGAAACCACGTCGCTCGATCCGATGATCGCGCAAATCGTGGGTCTGTCTTTGTCGGTAGAAGCGGGCCATGCCGCTTATGTGCCGCTCGCGCATCGCGGACCCGACGCGCCCTTGCAACTGCCGCGCGACGAAGTGCTTTCAAGGCTCAAGCCGTGGCTCGAAAGCGCGGAGCACAAGAAGGTCGGTCAGCATCTGAAGTACGACGAGCAGGTGCTGGCCAATTACGGCATCGAGATGCACGGCGTCGAACATGACACGCTGCTGCAATCGTATGTGCTCGAATCGCATCGTCCGCATGACATGGACAACCTGGCGTTGCGCCATCTCGGCATCAAGACGATCAAGTACGAAGACGTCGCGGGCAAGGGTGCCCAACAAATCGGTTTCGACGAAGTCGCACTGGACAAAGCCGCCGAATACGCCGCGGAAGACGCCGACGTTACATTGCGTCTGCATCAGGCGCTGTACCCGCAGCTTGCTGCGGAGCAGGCGCTGCAGCATGTCTATCGCGACATCGAAGTGCCCACGTCGCGCGTATTGCGCAAGATGGAGCGTACCGGCGTTTTGATCGACGCGGAAAAATTGCGTCAGCAAAGCAGCGAAATCGCCGCGCGTCTGATTCAGTTGGAGAGCGAGGCGTATGTGCTCGCCGGCGGCGAATTCAATCTCGGCTCGCCGAAGCAGATCGGTCAGATCTTCTTCGAGAGACTCGAATTGCCAGTCGTGAAGAAGACGCCGAGCGGCGCGCCGTCCACCGACGAAGAAGTACTTCAGAAGCTGGCCGAAGATTATCCGCTGCCCAAAATCCTGCTGGAACACCGCGGTTTGTCGAAGCTTAAGTCGACCTACACCGACAAGCTGCCGCGCATGGTCAACGCAACAACCGGTCGCGTGCACACAAATTACGCACAGGCCGTTGCGGTCACGGGGCGCCTTGCGTCGAACGATCCGAACCTGCAGAACATTCCCGTGCGCACCGGCGAAGGCCGCCGTATTCGCGAGGCCTTCATTGCGCCGCCGGGGCACAAGCTCGTCTCGGCGGATTACTCGCAAATCGAACTGCGCATCATGGCGCACATTTCCGGCGACGAATCGTTGCTGCGCGCGTTCTCGCAAGGAGAAGACATTCACCGCGCGACTGCGTCCGAGATTTTCAGCGTGACGCCGCTCGAAGTGTCGAACGATCAGCGGCGCGTCGCGAAGGTCATCAACTTCGGTCTGATCTATGGCATGAGTTCGTTCGGCCTCGCGTCGAACCTGGGCATTACGCGCGACGCCGCGAAGCTCTATATCGACCGCTACTTCGCGCGCTATCCGGGCGTCGCTCGCTATATGGACGAGACGCGTTTGAGTGCGAAGGCGAAGGGTTATGTCGAAACGGTGTTCGGCCGCCGGCTATGGCTGCCGGAGATCAACGGCGGCAATGGTCCGCGTCGCCAGGCCGCGGAGCGCGCGGCCATCAATGCGCCAATGCAAGGCACGGCCGCCGATCTGATCAAGTTGTCGATGATCGCGGTGCAGAAGTGGATCGAACAATCGAAGATCGGCACGCGCATGATCATGCAGGTCCACGACGAACTGATCCTCGAAGTGCCGGACGCCGAACTGTCCGAAGTGCGCCAGCGTCTGCCCGAGTTGATGTGCGGTGTCGCCGCGCTGAAAGTCCCGCTGGTCGCCGAAGTGGGCGCGGGACTCAACTGGGAGGAAGCACATTGACGCCTGTGTGACGGCGCGCGATATCGTCGTGTGCATGTCACATATGCGTATTGGCGGCTTGTGACAAACCGTGCTGCTCGCGGACAATCGGTAAAGACGCGTGCCTCTCGCGCGCGATCACGACGCACAACCCATCGGCAAATACGGAGAGTTCAATGCATCGGTTTATCGTCGTTGGCGGAGGCGCAGGAGGACTGGAGCTGGCAACTCGCTTGGGCGATCGCTATGGTCACAAGAACAAAGCCGGTACGCGGGCGCAGGTCACGCTCGTCGACCGCAATCCGACCCACATCTGGAAGCCGCTGCTGCATGAAGTGGCGGCCGGCAGTATGGACCCGTTCACGCAGGAACTCGAATATGCCGCGCAAGCGCGCTGGCATGGCTTCGAGTTTCAGCAGGGCGAGCTGACGGGCCTCGACCGCGCGAACCGGCGTCTCACGCTCGGCACCGTAGTCGACGACGACGGCGCCGAACTCCTGCCCGAACGCCAGCTCGAGTACGACACGCTGGTCATCGCGATCGGCAGTACGACGGCGTTCTTCGGCGTGAAAGGCGCGCCCGAGTTCTCTCTGGCACTCGACACCGTCAGTCAGGCCGAGCGCTTTCGCAAGCGCCTTATCGCGGCTTGCATGCGGGCCGAGCATCAGGCGCATGAGCCGGTCGAATCCGGAGTGGGCACTTCGCCTTCTTCCGAGCCGCGCATTCAGGTGGCGATTGTCGGAGGCGGCGCGACGGGCGTCGAACTCTCGGCGGAGTTGCGCAATACGGCGCAGGTGTTGTCCGCGTATGGTCTGCACAAACTCGATCCGCGGCACGACGTGGGCATTGTGTTGATCGAAGCAGGGCCGCGCATTTTGCCGGCTCTGCAGGAACGTGTATCGACGGCCACCGCCGAGCTGCTCACCAAGCTCGGCGTAAAGCTTATGACGAGCGAGACCGTGGCCGAGGTGGCGCCCGGCATCATCCGCACCGCGAGCGGAAAAACAGTGCGTGCTGATCTGACGGTGTGGGCGGCAGGCATCAAGGCGCCGGCTATTTTGAGCCAGCTCGACGGCTTGCCGGTCAACCGGCTCGGTCAGCTCAACGTGCGCCGCACGCTGCAAACCGAGATCGACGACAACGTCTTCGCGCTCGGCGATTGCGCTGCTTGCCCGTGGCCCGGTAACGAGAGGAACGTGCCGCCGCGCGCGCAGGCCGCGCATCAGCAGGCGAGTTTTCTGCTGAAGGCGCTCGCCGCGCGGCTTGAAAACAGGCCGCTGCCGGAATTCACCTATCGCGACTTCGGGTCGCTGGTCTCGCTCGGACACTTCAGCGCGGTCGGCAATCTGATGGGCGGCGTGATTGGCGGCAATATGCTGATCGAAGGACTGTTCGCGCGCTTCATGTACATGTCGCTGTACCGGCTGCACATTGCCGCGCTACACGGCTACGCTCGAATGGTGCTCGACACCTTCGCGCACTGGCTGCGGCGCACGACCTTACCGCGGGTCAAGCTGCACTGACGGCGCGCCTTACAGAGAGGTTGCATCTGCAACAGGACGCGCGCGAGGCGTATCCTGTTGCCTCCACCGTTCAACGAGGAGCGCCCGCATGCTGAATCCCGATGTCGACAGCCTGGTCCCGCACGTTCCCTTCAACCGACGTACTTTCATCAAGGCCGCGATCGGCACCGGCTTTGCTGCCGCCGTGTTGCCGGTGTCGGCGCAAACTATCCATACCGACAGCGAAGGTCTGGAAGCCGGCGAGATCGCCGTGCGTTCAGGCGGCACGCTCGTGCCGGCCTACCGCGCGCAGCCGAAGGGCAAGACGCATCTGCCGGTGATCATCGTCATTCATGAGGCGTTCGGCGTGCACGAGCATATCGCCGACGTGTGCCGGCGTTTCGCCAAGCTCGGCTATCTGGCTATCGCGCCAGATCTGTTCGTCCGCGAAGGCGATCCGATGGCGCTTCCGAGCATCCAGCAAATCAGTCAGCAGATCTTGAACAAAGTGCCGGACGAACAGGCGCTGGCCGATCTCGACGTGACGGTCGCGTGGGCCGGCGGGCACGGCGGCGATCTGAACCGGCTGGGCGTGACGGGCTTCTGTTGGGGCGGCCGCATCGCGTGGCTGTACGCCGAGCATAATCCGCGGCTCAAGGCGGCGGCCGTGTGGTATGGGCGCGTTACCGGCGATCGAACGGCAACTACGCCCACGAATCCGCTCGACCGCGTGGCGGATCTTCATGCGCCGGTGCTCGGTTTCTACGGCTTGCAGGACCAGAGCATTCCGCAGGATTCGCTCGAGCAGATGAAGCAGGCGATTGCCCAAGGGCCGCAGGTAGCGCGCGGTTCGCAATTCGTTGTGTACGACGATGCAGGCCACGCGTTTTTCGCGGACTACCGGCCGAGCTACAAGAAGGCCGACGCGGAAGACGGCTGGCGTCGGACGCTGGTTTGGCTCAAGCAGCATGGAGTGGTTTGAAGTTTGAACTCCCGCCTTTGAGCTTCGCATGTGCGGCTTTGGCTTCGCGCGTGAACTTGCCGCTGCAACTCGTTCGGGCTGCCGCGTTCCCCCGCATGCAACGCATAAAAAGGCCGTTGCCGCTTGTGAGCGGCAACGGCCTTCTGCTTTCCTGGCGGCGCTTTGCTTCGCTTAGGGATTCGGGCCGGTTGCGACGGGCCGCTTGGGATCAGAACTCCATTCGCTCCAGGAGCCCGGGTAGAGCGCTGCCCCGTGCAGACCGGCGACTTCCATCGCCAGCGCATTGACGCAGGCCGTCACCCCCGAGCCGCATTGCAGGACGACATGTTCCGGCGGCGTATCGCCTAGTAGCGCGGTGAACTCGCCGCGCAGGGTGTGAGCCGGCTTGAAGCGGCCGTCAGCCGTCAGGTTGTCCTTGAAGAAGCGATTGAGCGCGCCCGGAATATGACCGCCAACGGCATCCAGCGTCTCGTTCTCGCCGCGATAGCGATCGGCCGAGCGTGCGTCGACCACCACGCGCTCTTTGGAACCGAGATTGCGCTCGACCATGTTCGCGTCGACGGTGACGGAAAGCGGGGCGCCAGCTTTGAAGTCGCCGGTGTTTTGCGGCGGCACGTCTTGCGTCAACGGCTGGCCGGCGGCTTCCCACGCCTGCAGCCCGCCGTCGAGCAGCGCCACCGCGTCGTGGCCGAGCCAGCGCAGCAGCCACCAGGCGCGCGCCGCGTACATGCCGCCTTGCGCGTCATAGGCGACGACTTGCTGGCCTTGCTTCAACCCGCGCGATTCGAGCGTTTCGACGAGCCGCGCACGGTCGGGCAACGGGTGACGCCCGTTCGCGCCGTTCTTCGGCCCGGACAGATCGCGGTCCAGATGCAGATAATGCGCGCCGGGCAGGTGTCCCGCGAGATAGGCTTTTTCACCGGCTTCCGGGTCGGCCAGGTCGAAGCGGCAGTCGATGACGAACACGCTGCCCGGCGCCTCGGCGAGTCGTTCGGCGAGATTCGTCGCGGAGATCAAAGTGGTGTAGTGAGTGTGGGGCATGATGTCTCCTCGATGCGGGCGATGGCGGCTCCGTTGCCGGCGGTCTCGTGACGCGACCGGATGGCCGGGCTACCTCGTTAGTCTAAACAAAAAAAGACGGGCCGAAGCCCGTCTTTCCATGCGTTGATGCAAACGCGAGTGAGTTGCAGCGAGGCTGCAGTCAGATCGTGCCCAACTCGCGCCGCAGGAACTCGTGGAAGTGCTGCATGCCGTCTTCCATTGGACTCTGGTACGGGCCCACTTGTGACTCGCCACGCTCCATTAGCGCGCGGCGACCTGCGTCCATGCGTTCGGCGATTTCGTCGTCTTCGCGAGCCGTTTCCATATAGGCAGCGCGCTCCGCTTCGACGAACTCACGCTCGAACAGCGCGATTTCCTCAGGGTAATAAAACTCGACCACGTTGGTGGTTTTCTGCGGTCCGCGCGGAATCAGCCATGATACGACCAGCACGTGCGGATACCATTCGATCATGATGCCGGGGTAGTACACCATCCAGATCGCGCCGAACTCCGGCGGATTGCCGCCGCGAAAACGCAGCACTTCGTCGTGCCATTTGCGGTAGGTAGGACTGCCCGGCTGCTCGAGGTCCTTGTGGACGCCGACCGTTTGCACGCTATACCACTCGCCGAATTCCCACGTGAGGTCGTCGCAATTGACGAAGCTGCCGAGGCCCGGATGGAACGGCGCGACGTGGTAGTCCTCCAGATAGACCTCGATGAAGGTCTTCCAGTTGTAGTTGCACTCGTGCACTTCGACATGGTCGAACATGAAGCCCGAGAAGTCGAAGTGCTGTTTCGTGCCGAGGCTGGCCAGATCGCGTGCGACGTTGCGGCCCTGCGCTTCGAATAGCAGCCCTTGCCAGTTCTGCAGCGGCGTGGCGCCGAGATTCAGGCAAGGATTGTCCGCAAAATGAGGAGCGCCTAGAAGCTGGCCGTTCAGATCGTACGTCCAGCGATGCAGCGGGCAGACGATGTTCTCCGCCTGGCCGCGGCCGTTGAGCATGATGGCTTGCCGGTGGCGGCACACGTTCGACAGCAGTTCCACTTGCGACTGCTGGTTACGAACGAGCACCCGCCCCTCGCTCTCGCTGGGCAAGGCAAAATAATTCCCCACTTCCGGCACCATGAGATCGTGCCCGACGTAACGGGGACCTTTCTTGAAAAGGGTTTCGATTTCGCGCGTTAGAAGCGCTTCGTCAAAGTAAGCCGTGACTGGCAGTTGGCTGTGAACAGACCGCAACTGCAATGCATTGCTCAGATTGGACATTCCCACTCCCGATGAAGACGTGAAAGCAGTGAACAACCCAACCATCGAAGATTCGATTTAGGGAGCCCGAGATTATACCTGTTTCCCCCTTCCTGGGACAGTTAAGTCACTGATTTGGGTCAAAAATGTCGAGAAAGTTCGGCCTTTTCGCCGCAGACCAATAGTTTTTTTTCTGCGAGACTGACAGAGCGGCGAGGGGCGTACGGGCGGCCTGAAGGTCGGCTGGCGAGTCGGATTTGTCTCTTTTGCCGTAGAATGTCCGACTTGTTTTAATTTTGCGACTATTCATGGCGAAGACCGCGTCGAACGATACTGCTGCGGCGCCGGCCGAAGGCGTCGACAGCACGTCGCTGCCTGAGAATTACGAGGCGGCGCAGGCAGAACTGGAAGGGCTCGTTGCGCGCATGGAAAGCGGCAATCTCAGCCTCGAAGAGTCGCTCTCCGCCTATCGGCGCGGCGCGGCTCTGGTGGCGTTTTGCCAGCAGCAGCTCGAGAAAGTCGAGCAGCAGGTGCGCGTGCTCGACGGCGAGACGCTCAAGCCACTGCCCGTGAATACCGCAGGAACAGCCGCTACTGAAAGCGGGGACGACCTATGACATTCGAACAATGGACGCGCTCGGTGCTCGAGCGCGTCGAAACGGCACTCGAACACTACCTGCCGGCTGAAACAACGGAGCCCGCAAAGCTGCACGAGGCGATGCGCTACGCGGTGCTGGGCGGCGGAAAGCGGGTTCGCCCGCTGCTGTGCCATGCAGCAGGCGAGTTGACCGGCGCGCGCGCCGAGTGCCTGGATGCGGCAGCGGCGGCGCTGGAAATGATCCACGTGTACTCGCTCGTGCACGACGACATGCCCTGCATGGACGACGACGCCCTGCGCCGCGGCAAACCCACGGTACACGTCAAATATGACGAAGCTACGGCACTGCTGGTCGGCGACGCGTTGCAGTCGCAGGCGTTCGTCGCGTTGACTTCCGAGGTTCTGGCGCCCGCGCAGCAGGCGGCGCTCGTCCGCGAACTGGCTCTTGCTAGCGGTTCCATCGGCATGTGCGGCGGTCAGGCAATCGACCTTGCTAGCGTCGGTCACACGCTCACGCGCACGCAACTCGAAACCATGCACCGCATGAAGACCGGCGCGTTGCTGCGCGCAGCGGTGCGCATGGGCGCGCTGGCGGGTGAAGCGCCGGACGCGAACGCAATGCGTTCGCTCGACGCATACTCGGCCGCGGTCGGCCTCGCGTTTCAGGTCGTCGACGATATTCTCGACGTCACGACCGACTCCGCGACGCTCGGCAAGACAGCAGGTAAAGACGCGAAGGACGGCAAGCCGACCTACGTGTCGATTATTGGGCTCGACGCATCGCGTTCGCTCGCAGCGCAGTTGCGCAGCGACGCGCACGCCGCGCTGGCGCCGTTCGGTGCGCGCGCGCAGCGCCTTGCCGAATTGGCAGATCTGGTGGTGAACCGGGTCAGCTGAACGCGAAAGCCCGCCGCCGCGCGCCGTCCCCACAAGGCGCATGTATGAAGTGCGGGCGCGTAAGTTTTCCTACAATGGAACGACGATGTACGACTTGCTGAAAACCATCGACGACCCGGCAGCCTTGCGCCGCCTCGATCGCCGCCAATTGCAACCGCTTGCCGACGAGTTGCGCGCCTTTGTGCTCGACAGCGTGTCGCAGACGGGCGGCCATCTTTCGTCCAACCTCGGCACGGTCGAGTTGACCATTGCTCTGCATTATGTGTTCGACACGCCGCGCGACCGCATTGTGTGGGACGTCGGCCATCAGACGTATCCGCACAAGATTCTGACGGGCCGCCGCGACAGAATGCACACGCTGCGCCAGTTGGGCGGCATCTCCGGTTTCCCGAAACGCGACGAGTCCGAGTACGACACGTTCGGCACCGCGCATTCGAGCACGTCGATTTCGGCGGCACTCGGCATGGCGGTCGCTAGCAAGCTGCAGGGCGATAACCGCATGGGCATCGCCGTGATCGGCGACGGCGCAATGACGGCGGGCATGGCCTTCGAGGCATTGAACAATGGCGGCGTCGAAGACGACGTGCCCCTGCTCGTCATCCTGAACGACAACGACATGTCGATTTCGCCGCCGGTCGGCGCGCTCAATCGCCATCTCGCGCGTCTCATGTCGGGCCGCTTTTACGCCGCGGCGCGTGCGGGCGTCGAGCGCGTGCTGCGCGTCGCGCCGCCCATGCTCGATCTGGCCCGCAAGCTCGAAGAGCACGCGAAGGGCATGATCGTGCCGGCCACGCTGTTCGAGGAATTCGGCTTTAACTATATCGGCCCGATCGACGGTCACGATCTCGATTCGCTGATCCCCACGCTGCAAAACATCAAGGAACTGCGCGGTCCGCAATTCCTGCACGTGGTCACCAAGAAGGGCCAGGGCTACAAGCTCGCCGAGGCTGATCCGGTGCTGTATCACGGCCCGGGCAAGTTCAATCCGGCTGAAGGCATCAAGCCGGCTGTCGCGCCGTCGAAGAAAACCTACACCCAGGTGTTCGGCGAGTGGCTTTGCGACGCTGCGGAACTGGATGCGCGCGTGATCGGCATCACGCCGGCCATGCGCGAAGGCTCCGGCATGGTGGAGTTCGAGAAACGCTTCCCGGACCGCTACTTCGACGTGGGTATCGCCGAGCAGCACGCGGTCACCTTCGCTGGCGGTCTCGCCGCCGAGGGCATGAAGCCTGTCGTCGCGATCTACTCGACGTTCCTGCAACGCGCTTACGATCAATTGATTCACGACGTCGCGCTGCAAAATCTGCCGGTCGTGTTCGCGATCGACCGCGCGGGTCTGGTCGGCGCGGACGGGGCGACGCACGCGGGCGCTTACGACCTCGCGTTCATGCGCTGCATCCCGAACATGATGGTGATGGTCGCGTCCGACGAAAACGAATGCCGGCAGATGCTGTACACGGCGCTGCAGCAGTCGTGTCCGACGGCCGTGCGTTACCCGCGCGGCGCGGGCACCGGCGTGGCCACCGTCAAGCAAATGGCGGCGCTGCCTGTCGGCAAGGGGGAGGTGCGCCGCGAAACGTCGCAACCCGCGGGCAAGCGCATCGCGATTCTGGCGTTCGGCACGATGGTCGCGCCGTCTCTGGCAGCTGCCGAGCAACTCGACGCCACCGTGGCCAACATGCGTTTCGTGAAGCCGCTCGACGCCGACCTCGTGCGTCAACTCGCCGAAACGCATGACGCTATCGTCACCGTCGAAGAAGGCTGCGTGATGGGCGGTGCGGGCTCGGCATGCGTCGAAGCCCTGCTCGAGAGTGGGGTCATGCGGCCGGTACTACAATTGGGCCTGCCTGACCGCTTCATCGATCACGGAGATCCGGCCAAGCTGCTCGCCGCGTGCGGCCTCGACGCCACGGGCATCGCGAAGTCGATTCGCGAACGCTTTTTGTCGAGCGGTGCCGTGGCAGGCCAGTCGTCGGTCAAGCGTGTCGCTTAAGGCGGGTTGATCGAGCAGCACGATTGAGTGTGTCGATTGAGCGTGCCGAAGCCGCAAAGCCCCGCACCGCGTATTGCGCCGTCGCCTGCCATGGTGGCAATAGGAGCCTCTAACCTGAGTCGATGGGCCCGTGCGTGGCTCATCATCGAACGCCGGCAGGGGCCGGCGTTTGCCGTTGCGGTTTCTGCTCCGCGCGGCCGCTGAGGACTCCCGAACCCGCCGCTCCGCAAAAGCCCGTCATGGGCTAGCCTCAACCGCAGGGAAGTTGCTCCCGGGGCGGGGATGTCTGCGGAGCTGCACGCCTGCGGCGGGTCGGCGTCTTCCTGAAAGGACAAGAACATGAATCAGATGAACCCCGCCTTCGTGATGCCAGACGTGCAAAGCACGCCCGATACCCGCCAGATTCCGATTCAGCGGGTCGGCGTCAAGGCGGTGCGCCATCCACTGACGGTCCGCGCACAAAGCGGTGAGGCGCAACCGACCATCGGCACGTGGAACCTGGACGTGCATTTGCCCGCAGAGCAAAAGGGCACGCATATGTCGCGCTTCGTCGCATTGCTCGAAGAGAACAAGGCGCCGCTAGAACCGGCTACGTTCCGCAAGATGCTCGCCGCGATGCTTACGAAACTCGAGGCCGAGGCGGGCCGCATCGAAGTGTCGTTCCCTTACTTCGTGAACAAGACGGCGCCGGTGTCCGGCGTGCAGAGCCTGCTCGATTACGAAGTGACGCTGACCGGCGACACGCGTAACGGCGAGACCCGTCTGTTCCTGAAGGTGCTCGTGCCGGTCACGAGCCTTTGTCCGTGTTCGAAGAAAATCTCCCAGTACGGCGCGCATAACCAGCGCTCGCACGTGACGATCAACGCGGAACTGGCGGGCGAGGTCGCGGTGGAAGATTTGATCCGTATCGCCGAGGAAGAGGCGTCGTGCGAACTGTGGGGCTTGCTCAAGCGTCCGGACGAAAAATTCGTGACTGAGCGCGCGTATGAAAAACCGAAGTTCGTCGAGGACCTGGTGCGCGACGTCGCACAGCGTCTGAACGCGGATGAGCGGATCGTCGCATACGTGCTGGAAGCTGAGAACTTCGAGTCGATTCATAATCACAGCGCGTATGCCGTGATCGAGCGCGATAAGCGGTTGGGTTGACGCGTCGCCTCCGTCGCCTTGAATTCTTGATTGCAACAAAAAAGCCGCTCTAACGAGCGGCTTTTTTCTCGGCGTAACGCGCGGTTCGCGAAGCGTTCAGCGTGCGAGCGACGTCAGATCCCAGCGCGGTTTGACCGTAAACGCGTAGTCCTTGCCCGACTGATCCGGCCAGCGTTGCAGCCGCAACGCGCCTGCGAGCGCAATCATTGCACCGTTGTCCGTGCACAGCGACAGGTCCGGGTAATGCACATAAAAGTTGCGCTTTTGCGCGGCGGCCGAAAGTGCCTCGCGCAACTGCCGGTTCGCACCCACGCCACCCGCCACGACCAGACGGTTGAGCTTCGTGCGCTTGAGCGCGGCGAGCGACTTTGTTGCCAGCACTTCGACGGCAGCGTCCACGAAGCCGCGCGCCAGATCCGCTTTCGCCTGCTCGCAGATATTCGCGCCGCCGAGCTTTTTTGCGTGCGTAAGCACGGCCGTTTTAAGGCCGCTGAAGCTGAAGTCCAGATCGCCGGAATGCAGCATGGGGCGCGGCAGCACCACCGCGCCTGGCGTGCCGAATTCGGCCATTCGTGACACCTCCGGCCCGCCGGGATAGCCGAGGCCGAGAAGCTTGGCGGTTTTGTCGAAGGCTTCGCCCGCAGCGTCGTCGAGCGTTTCCCCCAGCGTTTCATAGACGCCTACGTCTGTCACGCGCATCAATTGCGTATGGCCACCGGACACCAGCAACGCGACGAATGGAAACGGCGGCGGCTCGTCGACCAGCAAGGGCGACAGCAAATGCCCTTCAAGGTGATGAATGCCGATGGTCGGCTTGTCCCAAGCCATGGCGAGCGAGTTGGCGACGCTCGCGCCCACCAGCAGCGCGCCCGCGAGCCCCGGCCCTTGCGTGTAGGCGATCGCGTCGATGTCGCCGCGCGCCGTGCCCGCGCGCTCCATGACCTCTTCGAGCAAGGGCAGCGCGCGCCGGATATGGTCGCGGGATGCCAGCTCGGGCACCACGCCGCCGTACTCCCGATGCATTGCGATCTGCGAATGCAGCGCGTGCGCGAGGAGGCCGCGCTCGGTGTCGTAGAGCGCGAGGCCGGTTTCGTCGCAGGAGCTTTCGATGCCGAGAACGAGCATGTCTGGTGGGCTGAAACGGGCGCTTGGACGCACCCGAAATCCAAAAAGGTAAGCTTCAAAGTATAGCAGTGCGAGGCAAGTCGCCGCAGGCGCGCAGGTACAATGCGGCCCCATGGAATCCTACGATATTGCGGTGATCGGCGCGGGCGCGGCCGGCATGATGTGCGCGGCGGTGGCCGGGCAACTGGGCCGGCGCGTGGTGCTGATCGATCACTCGCAGCGCCTCGCGGAGAAGATCCGGATCTCCGGCGGCGGCCGCTGCAACTTCACGAACCTGTATGCGGGCCCGGCCAATTATCTGTCGGCGAATCCGCATTTTTGCCGCTCGGCGCTCGCGCGCTACACGCCGCGCGACTTCATGGCGCTGCTCAAGCGGCATCATGTGACGTGGCACGAGAAGCATAAAGGGCAGCTTTTCTGCAACGAGTCGAGCGACGCCGTCATCAACGTGCTGAAAAACGAGTGCGACGCGGGACGGGTCGCATGGCGTGCGCCGCTGTCGGTCGAACATGTGAGGCAGGACGTGGAAGGCCGCTTCACGCTCGACACCAACGCCGGTCCAATCGCGGCGCGGGCGCTTGTTGTCGCTACGGGCGGGTTGTCGATTCCGAAGATCGGCGCTACCGATTTTTCCTATCGTCTTGCCAAGCAGTTCGGCCACAAGCTCATCGACACGCGCCCCGCGCTCGTTCCGCTCACCTTCGCCGCCGCCGACTGGGAGCCGTTTTCGGCGCTCTCCGGCGTGTCGCTCGAGGTACGGATCGCGACCGGCAACAAGAAATCCGGCGCTGAATTCGAAGAGGACCTGCTGCTCACGCACCGCGGCCTTTCCGGGCCGGGCGTGCTGCAGATCTCCAGCTACTGGCAGCCGGGCGAGCCGATCCACATCGATCTGCTGCCGGACCGGGACGCCGCCGCCGCCTTGCTCGAAGCGAAGACCGGGACGCGGCGTCAGATTGCGAATCTGTTGTCGGAATGGGTGCCGCAGCGGCTCGCCCACGTGTGGCTGGAGACCCATCAGATTCCCGCCGAAGCTCGCGTGGCCGACCTGCCGGACAAGGTGCTTCGCCGTGTCGGTGAAGCATTGTCGCGCTGGACGCTCACGCCTAACGGCACCGAAGGCTACCGCAAGGCCGAAGTGACCCGCGGTGGTGTGGATACGCGCGACCTTTCGTCCACCACGATGATGAGCGCCCGCGCACCGGGCTTGTACTTCATCGGCGAGGCGGTCGATGTGACTGGCTGGCTCGGCGGCTACAATTTTCAGTGGGCCTGGGCGTCAGGCGTGGCGGCCGGTGAGGCCGCTGCGGAGTACGCCCGGGGGGCTTGACGGCGCAATGGCTTTGTGCGAAAGCTCTGCTATACTCCTGAACCTTTACAAAGTTCCGTTATTGAAAAATGACGACGATCCGCGTAAAAGACAGCGAGCCGTTTGAAGTCGCCATGCGCCGTTTCAAGCGCACCATGGAGAAAAACGGTTTGTTGACGGAACTTCGGGCGCGCGAGTTTTACGAAAAGCCTACGGCTCAGCGTAAGCGCAAGAAGGCGGCTGCGGTGAAGCGTCATTTCAAGCGTCTGCGTGGCCAGATGCTGCAAAAGAAATTCTACTGATTCTGGCGTTGCCGCTGTTCTGGTCAAACGGAGCGGCGACATCCAACCGGTGACGGCACAACGGGTGCTGCCACGGAAAACACGGTCTTATCGGACCAGCCGGCAGGGTCGCATCCACTACGCACATTGCGCCAACCCGCTTGAGGAAGCTGTCCCAAGCGGGTATTCGTGTTGGTGCATGTCGATGCAGTCCACTCGGCCGGTTTTTCAATCTTCAACGCATTCAGGTGAGTGATGAGCCTCAAGGACCGGATCAACGACGATATGAAAGCCGCCATGCGGGCACGTGAAACGGAGCGTCTCGGCACGATTCGCCTGTTGCTCGCCGCGATCAAGCAACGTGAGGTCGACGAGCGCGTGACGCTCGACGACACGGCGATCACTGCCGTGATCGACAAGATGATCAAGCAGCGTAAAGACTCGATCAGCCAGTTCGAAGGCGCCGGCCGCACGGACCTCGCCGACAAGGAAAAGGCCGAGTTGGCTATTCTGTCGGCGTACATGCCCGAGCAGATGTCCGAGGCGGAAATAGTCGCCGAAGTGCAGGCCGCGGTCGCGCAAACCGGTGCGGCCGGCCCGCAGGACATGGGCAAGGTGATGGGCGTGCTGAAGCCGAAGCTCGCCGGGCGTGCCGACATGACGGCCGTTTCCGCGCAAGTCAAAGCTGCGCTCGCCAAGTAAACCGCGCGTTATGGCCCGCGCGGCCGCCATGGGCGGCGCGCGCGGTATCGAGCTCCTAAGCTGGCGTCATTTACCGTGATCCCTCCGTCATTCCTGCAGGATCTGCTCAACCGCGTCGATATCGTCGACGTGGTGGGGCGGTATGTGCAGTTGAAGAAGGGCGGCGCGAACTTCATGGGGCTTTGTCCGTTTCATAACGAGAAAAGCCCTTCGTTCACGGTGAGCCCGACCAAGCAGTTTTATCACTGCTTCGGCTGCGGCGCTCATGGAACGGCAATCGGTTTCCTGATGGAGCACGTCGGCGCGTCGTTCCCCGAGGCGGTCAACGAACTGGCGCAATCCGTCGGGTTGACGGTGCCGAACGAGCCTTCGCCCGGCTATGGAGGCGGCGGTTCGGGCGGCTATGCACCGGCGGCCTCCAAGGCAGTTACCACCGCGCTTTCCGACGTCATGCAGACGGCTTGCGACTACTACCGCAAGCAATTGCGCGGCGCGCCTGTCGCGATTCAATATCTGAAGAAACGCGGCTTGACCGGCGAGGTCGCCGCCCGCTTCGGGCTGGGCTACGCGCCGGACGGCTGGCAGAACCTGGAAGCGGCTTTTCCGAACTATCGCGACGATTCCCTGGTCGAATCGGGTCTGGTGATCGTTAGCGAGAAATCGGACGCGCAGGGCCAGAATCGCCGCTATGACCGCTTTCGCGAGCGGATCATGTTCCCGATACGCAATGTGAAGGGACAGGTAATCGGCTTCGGCGGCCGGGTGCTGGACGGCGGCGAGCCGAAGTATTTGAATTCGCCGGAAACGCCTCTATTTAACAAGGGCAGCGAGTTGTACGGGCTCTTCGAGGCCCGTCTCGCGATTCGGGAACAGCACTACGTGCTGGTCGTCGAAGGTTATATGGATGTGGTCGCGCTGGCTCAATTGGGATTTCAGAACGCGGTCGCCACGCTCGGCACAGCCTGCACACCGATTCATGTGCAGAAATTGATGCGCCAGACCGACACGGTCATCTTCAGTTTCGACGGCGATTCAGCGGGCCGGCGCGCCGCGCGCCGGGCATTGGACGCCTGTTTGCCGCACGCGGCTGACAACCGGACCATTCGCTTCCTGTTTCTGCCGGCGGAACACGACCCGGACAGCTACGTCCGCGAGTTTGGCACCGAGGCGTTCGCCGACCAGGTGGAACGCGCCATGCCGCTCTCGCAGTTCATGCTCAACGAGGTGCTCGCCGGCAAGGAGCTGGACCAGCCGGAAGGCCGTGCGCGCGCGCTGTTCGACGCGAAGCCGCTGTTGCAGGCGCTGCCGGCCAATGCGCTGCGCGCGCAGATCATGCATATGTTCGCCGACCGGCTGGACGTGCCGTTCGACGAGGTCGCCGCGCTCTGTGAGGTCGACTCGCGCATCGCGGCGGCGGCGCGTTCGGCGCCGGCTCGTAAGGACCGGCGCAGCGTGACCGGCATCGAAGAGAAGACGCTGCGCAATCTTGTGATGTATCCGCGCACGGTCGCGGTGCTCGACGAGGAAGCCGAACAGGCGCTTGTCACCGTGACGCGGCATGGCGAACTGTTCGAAGAAGTGACGACGCATGCGCGCGCACTCGGCGATTCGGCGGAGTTTCAATTGCTCTCCGACCTATTGCGAAACGGCGCAAACGCCCCAACTTTCGAGGAAATCTTTCGCAAAATTCTGGACTATGATGAAAATGTCCGGGATTTGTTGCTGAAGGACCCGGAAGATGCGACCGTCATAGAAGAGCGGCGCGAGCAGGAGAGAATCGTCGGGGAGGAGCTGAAAGCGGCGATTCTGAAGATGCGATACGACGCTTATTGCGATCGTCTCGATCAGCTTTCACGACAATCCCGGCACACGCCGGAAGAGTTCGCGGAGCTTGCGGAACTCAATCGGAAGCGGGCTGACATGAAGCGCCAGCTTGGCTTGTAGCGGGAAGCGCAGAAACCTGAGTGGTATAATAAAAGGTTTCCAGCGGTTTGTTTTTCAAAGGGTTTTCCTAGCAAAGGCGAAAAGGCGATGCGATGGCAAAGACTACAGGCGGAAAGAACACACCCGGCCCACGCTCCAGGGAGCAGACCACAAAAGTCACTTCGGCCAGGTTAGATTCTTCCGCCAGGAAAGCGTCTGCCGTTAGCGTTACACCGGCTGCCGGGAAGAAGTCTTCGACCACCTTGGCCGCGCGAGCGGAGCCGGCGGGGGTCGTAAAGGCGGTCGCGAAGGCGGCGAAAACTGTACCACCTCCGGCCGCGAAACGACCGGGTGTCAGAAGCGCAAGGGAAGCGGCTGTCGCGCAGGACGATGCGGCAGTGCGCGAGACTCCAGTATCCACGGTTCAACCGGCTGTTGTCCACCAGCCGCGAGTCGAGACTACAGCCGGTACGGCGAACTCCATGACGAAAAAGCTGAATGAAGTACCCGTCGATGACGACGCAACCCAGAGCGAAGAAACCCCTGTGGCCGCTTCCGGCAAAGTGGAAAAGGCCAAGGCTCGCGACCGTCGTGCCAAGGAAAAGGCGCTCCTGAAAGACGCGTTCTCTTCGTCGGCGCCCGGCACGGTGGAGGAACTCGAGGAGCGCCGTTCCAAATT
Organism: Paraburkholderia kirstenboschensis; assembly: GCF_032806925.1. Taxonomy (NCBI): domain Bacteria; kingdom Pseudomonadati; phylum Pseudomonadota; class Betaproteobacteria; order Burkholderiales; family Burkholderiaceae; genus Paraburkholderia; species Paraburkholderia kirstenboschensis. The sequence goes on from NZ_CP136512.1 coordinate 1,705,987, forward strand.
GCGCGCGCTCATCAAGCTCGGCAAGGAGCGCGGTTTCCTCACGTACGCTGAAATCAACGATCACCTGCCGGACAACTTCACCGAGACCGAGGCGATCGAAGGCATCATCAGCACGTTCAACGACATGGGCGTGGCTGTGTACGAGCAGGCGCCCGACGCCGAAACGCTGCTGCTGAACGACAACGCGCCCGCCGCTTCGTCAGACGACGAAGTCGAGGAAGAAGCCGAAGTTGCGCTTTCCACCGTCGACTCGGAATTCGGCCGCACGACCGACCCGGTGCGCATGTACATGCGTGAAATGGGTACGGTCGAACTGCTCACGCGCGAAGGCGAAATTGAAATCGCGAAGCGGATCGAAGACGGCCTGAAGCACATGGTGATGGCCATTTCCGCGTGTCCGACTACGATCGCCGACATTCTGGCCATGGCAGAGCGCGTCGCGAACGAGGAAATCCGCATCGACGAACTGGTCGACGGCCTGATCGACGCCGACGCTGAAGACGCGGACGGCTTCTCCGTGCAGGAAGCGGAAGCGATCGAAAGCGAGGACGAGGAAGCAGAGGAAGAAGCCGAAGAGGACGAGGAAGAAGACGACGGCACCGCGCAGGCCACGGCCAACGCAGCGCAAATGGAAGCGCTCAAGCGTGCGTCGCTCGAAAAATTCGCCCTGATCAGCGAATGGTTCGACAAGATGCGTCGCGCGTTCGAGAAGGAAGGCTACAAGTCGAAGTCGTACCTGAAGGCGCAGGAAACCATCCAGAACGAGCTGATGACGATCCGCTTCACCGCCCGTACTGTCGAGCGTTTGTGCGACACGCTGCGTGCGCAGGTGGACGAGGTGCGCCAGGTCGAGCGTCAGATTCTGCATACGGTGGTCGACAAGTGCGGCATGCCGCGTGCGGAATTCATCGCGCGTTTTCCGGGTAGCGAAACGGACCTCGAGTGGGCTGACAAGATCGTCAGCGAAGGTCATGCGTATAGCGCGATCCTCACGCGGAATATTCCGGCCATTCGCGAGCAGCAACAACGTCTGCTGGATCTGCAGGCGCGTGTGGTGCTGCCGCTGAAGGACCTGAAGGAAACCAACCGTCAGATGGCGGCCGGCGAACTGAAGGCGCGCCAGGCGAAGCGCGAAATGACCGAGGCGAATCTGCGTCTCGTGATCTCGATTGCGAAGAAGTACACGAACCGCGGTTTGCAGTTCCTCGACCTGATTCAGGAAGGCAACATTGGCCTGATGAAGGCGGTGGACAAGTTCGAATATCGTCGTGGCTACAAGTTTTCCACGTACGCAACGTGGTGGATCCGTCAGGCCATTACACGTTCGATCGCGGACCAGGCGCGCACGATCCGTATTCCGGTTCACATGATCGAAACGATCAACAAGATGAACCGCATCTCGCGTCAGATTCTGCAGGAAACCGGCCTCGAGCCGGATCCGGCAACGCTGGCCGAGAAGATGGAAATGCCGGAAGACAAGATCCGCAAGATCATGAAGATCGCGAAAGAGCCGATCTCGATGGAAACGCCGATCGGTGACGACGACGATTCGCATCTGGGCGACTTTATCGAAGATACGAACACCGTGGCGCCGGCAGACGCCGCGTTGCACGCGAGTATGCGCGACGTCGTGAAAGACGTGCTCGATTCGCTGACGCCGCGTGAAGCGAAGGTGCTGCGCATGCGTTTCGGTATCGAGATGAGCACCGATCACACGCTCGAAGAGGTCGGCAAGCAGTTCGACGTCACGCGTGAGCGGATCCGTCAGATCGAGGCAAAGGCGCTGCGTAAGCTGCGTCATCCGAGCCGTTCGGACAAGCTCAAGTCGTTCCTTGAGGGGAACTGATCGACAGGTTGGCCGGCGTGGTTAGTCGGAAATGACGTAGCCGCTAGTAAGCAGCAGTTTGAAGGGGTCTCCCAGTTGTTCCGTAAAAGCGGAGCGGTTGCGGAGGCCCCTTTTTCGTGTAGTATGGCGGCCAATCGACGAACAGGCCGCGCAACATCCTGTACGTTGATAGCTTCAGATACGGTAAAATCTCGAGTTCTCAGGGCCTCTAGCTCATGCTTGGTTAGAGCAGCGGACTTAGCAAAGACTCACCTAAACCACGCAGCACGGCATGGTGAGTCATGAATGGGTTGCCTTGGGGTAAGTTAGCTCTGCCCCTTGGTAGAACTGCTCAAATTCGGGGAAACCTCTGCTGTTCTCGCAGCGTGGCAATCCCGAGCGAAGCTCTCTTTGAGAGAACGTGTAGAGACTGAACGGGCAGGTCGTAAAGACAAGAGACAGTCCAGACCACAAACCCGAAAGGGGCGGCGAAAGCCGTAGCTGGTTAGCATAATCCGTTGGTGCCGTGTTCGACTCACGGGAGGCCCACCAAACATTTGAAAGCCACCCTTCATGGGTGGCTTTTTCTTTGCGTCGAACGTTCTGGTTTTTTAGGGCGCCTCGTGTGTCGGTACAATCGCAAGCGCTTCTCGCGCCCCCTTATCGGTTGAAGTAGTCCGGCATCCGAAAGCCGTCATAGAAACGGTTGCCCAGAATCGCATTGCGGAATTCCTGCGACTGGTACGCCGTGACAATGTCGGTTATCGCGCGCGAATTGCGGTTTGCTGCCTTCACCACCACCTGGTTTACATACGGCGAGGTCATCTGCTCGAGCGCGAGCGCATCCGATAGCTTGTGACCGCTCGCGATCGCAAAGTTGCCCTGGATTGCCGCGTAGTCGACATCTTCGAGCGCGCGCGGGGCCTGTGCCGATTCGAGCGGCACAATCCGGATGCCCGCCGGATTTGCAATGACGTCGTGCTCGGTCAAGTCCACCGGATTTGGGTTCGGACGAATGCGTATCCAGCCGATGTTCTGCAAGATCTTCAGCGCCCGCTCCAGGTTCACCGGATCGTTTGGGACAGCGACAGTCGTGCCGTGCTTAACGTCGGCAAGCGTGCGGTGCTTTGTCGAATAGAGCCCCATTGGCGGCGTCGGCACCTGAACGACGGGAACCAGATCAGTTCGGTTGCGGTCGTTATACGACTTCAGATACACGCTGCGCTGCATCACGTCGGCGGCGATTTCGCCGCTATACACAGCCTGATTCGCTTCGAGGCCCGTGATGAACTCCACGTAACGCACCGTGTAGCCCTTGCGGACCAGTTGCGGCTCGACGCCCTGACGGAACTCGTCTGCGTACGGTCCCGGTACGAAGCCAATGTGTATCGTCTGCTGCGGTTTTGCTGCGGGACTGTCGGCGGCCTGAGCGACCTGAACAGACATCGACGTTGCGCACGCCGCCGTGACGGCAAGACGCTTGAATAGAGCGAGGGTTGGCATGATCGGTTTCCTGTCCTGAAGGGAGAACGCGGAGGACGCCAATTATGGTGACGCGAAAACGCAGGGGTCAAAGAACGAATCCAGCGATCGTTAAGCGCGCAGGCGTGATTTGCTTCGTCATCCATCAGGCAGAGACGCGGCGGTGCGCTGGCGCGTAATTGCACTCACGTGAATAACGTAAGCGCAAATCGGTTGTTATCGGTAAGCGGTACGGTTTCTATACTCGGATGCTTGACCTGTCGACATATCCGCAGTCACGCGCGCGGTCTTGCAGCCGCAGAATTCGAAACGTTAACATAACTAACGAATCAGGAAAGTCATGAGCGAACGCAACGGACAACTGCACCTCGGCGCTTTTCTTTACCCGACGGGACATCACATCGCCGCCTGGCGTCATCCCGACTCACACGCGGGCGCAGGTAGCGATTTCCGGCATTACGTGAGGCTCGCGCGAGCCGCCGAGGCAGCGAAGTTCGACCTGATCTTTCTTGCCGATGGCGCGGGCACGCGCGGGGATAATGTCGACTTTCTTAGCCGCACCGCGCATAGCTACGTCGCGCAGTTCGAGCCGCTTACGCTGCTGTCGGCACTCGCTGCAGTGACGGAGCGCATCGGTCTGGTAGGCACGGCATCAACGACGTTCAACGAGCCGTATCACATCGCACGCAAATTCGCTTCGCTCGATCACATCAGCGGAGGGCGGGCCGGCTGGAATCTCGTCACATCGTCGAGCGCGCACGAGGCGAAGAACTTCGGCTTCGACGAGCATCTCGCGCATGCCAGGCGCTACGAGCGTGCCGTCGAGTTCGCCGAAGTCGCGGACGGACTGTGGGATAGCTGGGACGACGACGCTTTCTTGCGCGACAAGGATGCGGGTCGCTACTTCGATCCGGAGAAGCGTCATGTGCTGGATCATCGCGGAGAATTCTTCAACGTGCGCGGACCGCTGAACGTGGAGCGCTCGCCCCAGGGCAAGCCCGTCGTCGTGCAGGCGGGTTCGTCAGACGCGGGCAAGGCGCTCGCGGCGCGCACGGCGGAGGTCATCTTCACGGCGCAGCAGACGCTGGCCGACGCGGTCGAGTTCTATGCAGACGTGAAAGGACGCATGGCCCAATACGGTCGTGAACCGGACGATCTGAAGATCATGCCGGGCGTAATGCCGATTGTCGGCAAGACAGAGAACGAGGCACGCGAGAAGTTCGATATGCTGCAGTCGCTGATCGATCCTGCCGTAGGGCTCGCGCTCGTATCGACGCTGACGGGAGGCTTCGATCTATCCGGCTATCCGCTCAACGGTCCCATTCCCGAGTTGCCGGAGACGAACGCGAGCAAGAGCCGTCAGTCGCTCACGATCGAACTCGCGCGTAGAGAGAATCTGACGATTCGCGAACTGTATCTGCGCGTTGCGGGCGCGCGCGGGCACTGGCAATTGGTCGGCACCGCGGAACAGATTGTCGACGCGCTCGAGGACCGCTTTGTCAACTACGGCGCAGACGGTTATAACGTGATGCCCGCGCTGCTGCCCGGTAGTCTTGATGATTTCATTGCACTAGTCCTGCCCGAGCTTCGGCGGCGCGGTCTCTTCCGCAGCGAATACGAGGGACGCACGCTGCGCGAAAACCTTGGATTGAGGCGGCCGGTCTCGCGATATTACCGCTATCCGCAAGAGACAGCGAGTGCATGACGATGGCACGTCGAATTTGATCGATGCGATTCGATAAGGATAACCAGGCGTTGTGAACAGACTTCACCACGCCAGGGTCTTGCAGCGGCAACAGCGCCGCGATTGCGTCATGCCGCGAGTCCACGGTTCATCGCGTCGTAACTGCTCCATATCTGACCTCGCCCAAGGTTGTATCGCGGACGTGATTTGCGTAAGCTCGCACGTGTAACGACGGGCGGTATTTACATGGTCCCACTGCACTGCTTTTGGGAAACAGATTTGGAGCAACACACTATGTCACTGAAGACGGATGTCGAATTTTTCCGCCTCCTCACGAACAGTTATCGCCGTTTGCTCGGTGAATCGCTGGTGCCCGCGGATATGAGCGACGCCGAGGGCGCTGCATGGCTCTACGTATCGGCGCCTTTTGGCCTTCTCGCGCACGATACGCAGGCCGACCCGGTATTCATCTATGGCAACTCCAAAGCTCAAGCGGTCTTCGGATACGATTGGGACGAGATCACTTCTCTGCGCTCGCGGCTGTCGGCGGAACTTCCGGAACGTGGGGAGCGCCAGGCGTTCCTGGACCAGGTAGCGCGTGACGGTTTCGTCACCGGGTATCGTGGTATTCGCATTACGAAGTCCGGGCAGCGTTTCTGGATCGAGCACGCAACGGTGTGGCAATTGTTCGACGACTCAGGCGTGTTGCGTGGCCAGGCTGCCATGATTCCGCAAGTCGCGCAGTTCTAGATAAACGCGACATTTTCACTTTGCCACGCGGCGATAGCCCGACTTCAGCGCGTCCACGACGAGCTGCACTGCCGTGGACGATTTACGGCGACTTGCGTAATAGACGTGATGCCCCACGAACGTGGGAAACCAGTCTTCGAGAACGAAACTAAGGCGGCCGGCCTTGACGTGTTGTTCGACAAGATCCTTGGGCACGTAAGCGAGTCCGAAGCCCGCGAGCGCCGCGTCGACCATCTGGTAGACGTTATTGAAGGTCAGTTGACCCTCGACCCGAACCTGCAATTCGCGCCGTCCCTTGCTCAGTTCCCACGCGAGCAACGAATCCCTTGTCGGCAGTCGGAGGTTGATGCAACTGTGCAGTGTCAGATCCTGCGGCTTCCTCGCCACGGGCCTTGAGCGAAGGTAGCCGGGCGAGCCGACTATTGCCATCGTCATATCCGGTGCAATCCGCACTGCGATCATGTCCTTGGCCACCTGGTCGCCGAGCCGCACGCCGATGTCGTAGCGATCAGCGACGATGTCCGATAGCCCATAGTCGTTCAGCAGTTCGATTTTCAGCTCCGGGTACTGATGCAGCAGCGTCTGCACCCGCGGCCAGACGTACGTGTTTGCCGCGTAATCGGTCGTCGTGATCCGCACGGTTCCAGCGGGCCGGTCGGTCATCGCACGCAGCGCATCGAGCTCCGCCTCTATCTCTTCGAATCGCGGTCCGATGGATGCCAGCAATCTCTCGCCGGCGTCCGTGGGCGACACGCTGCGCGTGGTGCGCATCAGCAACGGCATGCCCATTCGCTGTTCGAGACCGCGTACTGTGCGGCTCAACGCTGATTGAGAGACACCCAGTTGCGCAGCCGCACGCGTGAAGTTTCGCTCACGTGCCACGGCCATGAAGGCCACCAGATCGTTGAGATCTTCCATACATTGATGCTCCACGGCATAAGACCATGCCGATTCTGCCACTGAGTCGCGGAAACGAACAGGCGTTAGATTATCGTGCGCGGGCTCGCAATCCCGTTCCTTGCGTTTTCCTTTATGCGCTCTTGAGCGCCGCCCGCTAACGCTTCGCCGGGAGGTGAGCGCCGCGGTCGATCGATTTCGAAAAACTTTGGAATAAACGTCGAGGCCTTGTGTTTGCCCCTATGTAGCCAGATGCAAACGCATTAATCCGGAACCCCACGAGAAAGAAGTTCGAAGGAACGAACGCCGACCCGTGACACTGGAAGGTTGGATAGTTAGGAGTCCGATAGTAATTTATGTCCGACGGGAATGATCCTGCCGGTCTGTGCAGAATGATTTGATCCGCGGCTTCCCGCCGCGAACCGTTAACTTAATGAAGGAGTATCAATCATGTCGAAATTGTTCGTAAGTCTCGCTCTCGCCGTTTGCACTCTCGGCGCCCCGGTCCTCAGCTTCGCTCAAAGCAGCGCTCCGGTCACCCGTGCGGAAGTTCGTGCGGATCTCGTGCGGGTCGAGCATGCCGGATATCGGCCCACCAGCGGTGACGATGTGAACTACCCGGCAGATGTCCAGGCAGCGGAAGCAAAGGTCGCGGCACAAAGCGATCAGCAACTGACGATGCAGTCCGTCGGCGGTGTCACACAAAGTGGCAGCTCGGCGTCGGGCGCTCCGTCGCACACCGCGATGCAGTCCGCCTGCGTCGGCCCCGTTAGCTTCTGCAACCTTTACGCCGGTAGTTAAGTGCCGCTAGTCGGGTCCTGTGGACCATGCAGTCGTGCACAGGATCCGAACTCGCTATCCGATCGTTATCAATGGAGTTTCGCCGTGAAAATCTTGCCTTTAGCCGCAACGGTTCTTTCCTTGTCCGCATGCATATTCGCGTCCGCCGGCGCAATGGCGCAGGACGCACAACCCGCCAAAGCGCCGATCCGCAATATCGTTCTTGTTCATGGCGCGTGGGTCGACGGCTCGGGGTGGAGGCCGGTCTATGACATCCTGACCAAAGACGGCTACCACGTCACAATGGTGCAGGAGCCGCTGACTTCGCTCGACGACGACGTGGCCGCAGCGAAGCGGGTCATCGACATGCAGAACGGTCCCACCATTCTGGTTGCGCACAGTTATGGCGGCTCGGTAATCACCGAGGCCGGCGTCGATCCGAAAGTAGCGGGGCTGGTGTACGTCGCGGCTCATGCGCCGGCAGTGGGCGAAGACGAAAGCGATCTCGGCAAGAGAATGCCCAGCTACACGTCGCAGCAGGCAGGCGCCATCAAGAAGACGGACGACGGTTACACGTATCTGAATCCCGCGGATTTCGCGAAAGATTTCGCAGCCGATCTGCCGCTCAAGGAAGCGCAGTTCGAGTCACGCTCGCAGATTCTCACGGCGGCCAAGGTCTTCTCCGCACCGATCACGGTCGCCGCCTGGACCATGAAGCCGAGTTGGGGCATCGTGGCGGCCGACGACAAGATCATCAATCCGGACCTCGAGCGCTTCTACTACCAGCGCGCGCATAGCCATACCACGGTACTGGCGGGTGCAAGCCACTCGGTCTATGAATCGCGTCCCAAGGAAGTGGCCGCGGTGATCGAAGACGCAGCGAAGCATGCGCAGCAATGAAGCGTCAGCGCGCCCGCCACATGCAGTCTCGCCGGTTTCGCGGCGGCATTCACGCGCTTGGCTGTCGCCGCAGCGCGAGCGAACAGCTCACTATCGTTACAATGTGCGGATGATTGGTCCTCCCAATGCATTGAGCGCCACACATGCTGATCTCCTGTTTTTCGAGTGGCGATGCCATCCGCACGCGACGCGTAAGCGACATCGTGCTGTCGAGCATCGTCGACGTGCCCGAGCCACCTCAGCGTGTGCTGGTTGATTGGGAGAGGGAGACGTCGTCGCGCATGGTTCTCGATCCCGGCGATGTCGAAGTCATGCCTTTCGCGCGAACACGTATGCGTTGGCCGGACTACACGCTCTGCGTTCAGGCGATGTCGGACTGGACGCGCTCGCTCGGATTGCCCGGCGTACTCGCCTCCAGCGACGTGGCCTTAATGGCTTGCCGCGGCGCGAGGTATCACCATGACGCCATGCAATATGGCGGCGCGGCGTTCTGCAACTTGTTCCTGAGCGCCGACAAGGGGCTCGACCTTCATTTCGCCTCTACCGGGCAACGCATTCCGTTGACCCGCGGAACGGCCGTGATATTCGACACAGGCCAGCCGCATGGTGTGATCCGACGCGGCAACAGCGGCTTCAACATTGAGGACTTCACGCCGGATCGGGACAGCGTGCAGATATTCTTGACGTGGGAGCTTCCTATCGAAGACGTACATGTCGCACGCGCGCTTCAAATCGAGTTCGACGTTGCGCCTTTGAGCACTTCGCAGCCGGATGAAGAGCAAGTATTGCTGAATGGCGAACCGGTAGTCGTGTGTCCGGATTCGGGGCGCTGGCGTAAGCCTGATTGATGTTCGGCGTCATGCCGATGTCATTGCGCGACGTCTGTATGATGGCGGGTTGCGCCCGACTGAAAGCTTGAGCGGACGGTCGGCGCAGATCGCGCACAGCAGGCTGCCGCAACGCGGCGCCAACGCATCCCTTCACGACGATTCATAGGAAGACCGCCATGACGGCCGCAACGCAATTCGATCAGGTTTCCGTTATCAAACGTGCCAACGTCTATTTCGACGGCAAGTGCGTTTCGCACACCGTTCTGTTCGCGGACGGCACGCGCAAGACGCTGGGCGTGATTTTGCCGGGCACGCTCAACTTCGGAACGGACGCGCCCGAACTGATGGAAGTGCAAGCCGGCCAGTGCCGCATCCGCCTCGTAGGCAGCGACGAGTGGAAAACCTATGGCGCGGGCGAGTCGTTTTCGGTCCCAGGTAAGAGCCGCTTCGACATCGACGTGATCGAAACGCTCGACTACGTTTGCAGCTATCTGTAAGAGCTTGAGCGTGTGCCGCGTCTGACCGCCTTCGAGTTGCGGGCGATCAGACTGTGGCTGCGAGATGTGGGTGGCGCTGGAGTCTCAGAACGAGACCCCAGGGCAAACGCGATGATATGCCGATGACTTCTATCGGAAGTGCTTCAGACAGCGCTTTCAGACAGCGCGGCGCACCATCAATTCCTTGATCTTGCCGATCGCCTTGGTCGGGTTCAGCCCCTTCGGGCAGACGTCGACGCAGTTCATGATCGTGTGGCAGCGGAACAGACGGTACGGGTCTTCCAGATTGTCGAGCCGCTCGCCGGTCGCCTCGTCACGGCTGTCCGCGATGAAACGGTACGCCTGCAACAGACCCGCCGGGCCCACGAACTTGTCCGGATTCCACCAGAAGCTCGGGCACGACGTCGAGCAGCTCGCGCACAGAATGCATTCGTAGAGGCCGTCGAGCTCGTCGCGCTCTTCCGGCGACTGCAGACGCTCCTTCTCCGGCGGCGGCGTGTCGTTGATCAGGTACGGCTTGATCGAGTGATACTGGTTGAAGAACTGCGTGAAGTCGCAGATCAGGTCGCGCACCACCGGCAGCCCCGGCAGCGGTCGCAGCACGATCTTCTGCGGCAGGTCGTTCAGGTTCGTCAGGCACGCCAGACCGTTCTTGCCGTTGATGTTCATCGCGTCCGAACCGCACACGCCTTCACGGCACGAACGGCGGAACGACAGCGTCTCGTCCACAGCCTTCAGCTTGACGAGCGCGTCGAGCAGCATGCGCTCGTGCGAGTCGATCTCGATCTCGTATGACTGCATGCGCGGCGCCGCGTCCTTATCCGGATCGTAGCGGTAGATTTCAAATGTACGCTTGGCCATTTCTGAATTCCCTTGATCTGTGCCTTAGAAGGTCCGCGCCTTGGGCGGCACCGATTCGACCGTCAGCGGCTGCATGTGCACCGGCTTGTAGTCGAGGCGGTCGCCTTCGCTGAACCACAACGTATGGCGCAGCCAGTTTTCGTCGTCGCGATGCTCGAAGTCGTTCTGCGCATGCGCGCCGCGGCTTTCCTTGCGCGCCTCGGCCGACACCATCGTCGCGCGCGCCACTTCAATCAGGTTCGCCACTTCCAGCGCCTCGACGCGCGCGGTGTTGAACACCTTCGACTTGTCCTTCAGGTGGATATTGTCCACTCGTGCGGCCACCTCGCGGATCGCCTCCACGCCTTCTGACAGCAGCGCCGACGTGCGGAACACGCCCGCATGCTTCTGCATCGTGCCGCGGATGTCGTTGGCGACCGACTGCGCGTACTCGCCCGAGGACGAACTGTCGAGCTTCGCCAGACGCGACAGCGCGAAGTCCGCCGCGTCCGCCGGCAGCGGCTTGTGGTTCTTGATTTCCTGCACGTGCTTGACGATGTGATTGCCCGCCGCGCGGCCGAACACCACCAGATCGAGCAGCGAGTTCGTGCCCAGACGGTTCGCGCCGTGCACCGACACGCACGAGCATTCACCCACGGCATAGAAACCGTTGACCGGCTCCTCGTGACCCTTCGCCGTGCCCACCACCTGGCCGTGGATGTTCGTCGGAATGCCGCCCATCTGGTAGTGGATGGTCGGCACCACCGGAATCGGTTCCTTGATGCAGTCGACGTTGGCGAACTTCAGCGCGATCTCGCGGATCGACGGCAGACGCTTCATGATCGTCTCCGCGCCGATGTGCGACAGGTCCAGCAGCACGTGGTCCTTGTTCGGACCAACGCCACGGCCTTCCTTGATCTCCTGGTCCATCGAACGCGAAACGAAGTCGCGCGGCGCCAGATCCTTCAGCGTGGGCGCGTAGCGTTCCATGAAACGCTCGCCGTTCGAGTTGCGCAGGATGCCGCCTTCGCCGCGCACGCCTTCGGTGATCAGCACGCCCGCGCCGGCCACACCCGTCGGGTGGAACTGCCAGAACTCCATGTCCTGCAGCGCGATGCCCGAGCGCGCCGCCATGCCCAGCCCGTCGCCGGTGTTGATGAACGCGTTGGTCGAGGCCGCGAAGATGCGGCCCGCGCCGCCCGTGGCGAACAGCGTCGTCTTGCCTTCGAGGATGTAGACGTCGCCCGTTTCCATTTCGAGCGCGCTCACGCCGAGCACGTCGCCCTCGGCGTCGCGGATCAGATCGAGCGCCATCCATTCGACGAAGAACTGCGTCTTCGCCGCGACGTTCTGCTGGTACAGCGTGTGCAGCAGCGCGTGACCGGTGCGGTCAGCGGCAGCGCACGCGCGCTGCACGGGCTTCTCGCCGTAGTTCGCGGTGTGGCCGCCGAACGGGCGCTGGTAGATCGTGCCGTCGGCGTTGCGGTCAAACGGCATGCCGAAGTGTTCGAGCTCGTACACGGCGTTCGGCGCTTCGCGGCACATGAACTCGATCGCGTCCTGGTCGCCGAGCCAGTCGGAGCCCTTGATCGTGTCGTAGAAGTGGTAGTGCCAGTTGTCCTCGCTCATGTTGCCCAGCGACGCGCCGATGCCGCCTTGCGCCGCGACCGTGTGCGAGCGCGTGGGGAACACCTTGGAGAGCACGCACACCGACAGGCCCGCGCGCGCCAGTTGCAGCGACGCGCGCATTCCCGAGCCGCCCGCGCCGACGATGACCACGTCAAACTTGCGACGCGGCAGAGTATTCCTGATTGCAGCCATTCTTTTACACTCTCCAGAGAATCTGCGCAGCGTAGCCCGCGCACGCGAGCAGCCAGACGATGGTCAGCGCCTGAAGGAACAGGCGCATGCCAACGGGCTTCACATAGTCCATCCAGATGTCGCGGATGCCGACCCACGCGTGATAGAACAGCGAGAGCAGCGTGACGAAGGTGGCGAGCTTCATCCACTGGGTGGCGAAGATCGAGGCCCAGCCTTCGTAGGAGAAGTCGCGCGCGCCGAAGAACCAGGCGAGCAGGATCACCGTGTAGATGGCCATCACGACGGCGGTGATACGCTGCGCGAGCCAGTCGCGCAGACCGTAGTGCGCGCCGACGACAAGACGCTTCGGACCGATTCGGTTAGGGGCTGCCATTTTTTTAGAATGCTCCGAAGAGTTTCGCCGCGAAGGCGATCGTGAGAAGCGAGGACACGACGAACACGACGATGGAGGTCTGCTTGCCGCCTTCCTTGTTGACCGCGCGGTGCGTGTCCATCACGAGGTGACGGATGCCTGCGCAGAAGTGGAACAGGAACGCCCAGGCGAGCACCAGCGTGATGAGCTTGACGATGATGCCGGAGAGAAAGGCCTTGAAGACCTCGAAGCTCAGCTCGGAAGTCAGGCTCTGGTCGAAGAGGTACAGCAGGAACGGAAGGAAAACAAACAGCAGACCACCGCTCAAGCGATGAAGAATCGACACGCGCCCCGCAAGCGGCAGGCGGTACGCCGTCAATATCTGCCCGATACCGATGTTCCGGAATTCCGGCCTCGGTTTTTTTAATGTGTCAGCCACAGTAGACCCCCTTTGCCTCTTTAGATAAACACAACGGCGCTCACCGCCGCTCGCTCCGATATAGGCGCGAATCGTGTCCTACCTCATCCTTTAATGATCGAACGGCGCTGTATTGCGGGAGGATGTATAGGACGGACCGCGCGATAGCGATATTTTGTCGCACCGCTGATATACTGTCCAATATCTATCGCGTCTTACTGAAATAGCTTTTTTAGATATCAGATGGAACTGCGTCATATTCGCTACTTTCTCGCCGTCGCCGAAGAACGCAACGTCACTCGCGCGGCCGAAAGACTTGGCATTGGGCAGCCGCCGCTCAGCCAGCAGATCCACGCTCTGGAAGACGAAATGGGCGTGCGGCTGTTTCGCCGCACCGGTCACGGCGTCGTATTGACAGAGGCCGGCGAGGCATTCGCCGCCGACGCAAAGCGCATCCTGCACGACACCCGGCTTGCGGTCGAAAAGGCGCAGAGCGCGGGCCGTGGCGAAATCGGGCAGCTCAACATCGGCTTTACCGGGTCCGCAGCGTTCAATCCTGTCGTATCCAAGCTGATTCGCGGCTATCGGCAGGACTATCCGAACGTCACCCTCACGCTTGCCGAAGGCAACACCGCACAACTGCTCGCCTATCTCGGCGACGGCCGCGTGGACGTCGCCTTCGTGCGTCTCGGCAGCCAGTCGCCGGCGGGCGTGCAGTTCCACCACATTGCGATCGAGCCGATGCGGGTCGTATTGCCGGCAACGCATCGTCTCGCGAAGAAACGCAAAATCGCGCTGTCCGCATTAGCTGAAGACCCGTTCGTGATGCTTCCGCGAGAGGCGAGCCCCACGCTGCACGACGTCATTGTCGGAGCATGCAGGGAAGCCGGGTTCGAGCCGATCGCGGGACAGCAGGCGCCGCAGCTTTCGTCGGTGGTGAATCTGGTTGCTGCGGAGTTTGGCGTCTCGCTGGTGCCGGCTTCTGTGTGTCAGATACAGGTGGAAGGCGTCGCTTATACCGACGTGCTCGGCAACGCCATCTCGATCCGGCTCGTGCTGGCCTCACGCATCGAAGCCGCGCCGGCAAAGACAGCGAACTTCCTGCAGAAGGCGTTTGCGCTGGCGTCGTCGGTTACGTGAGGCGTCGAAGCCTCTGCTAGGTTCGACCGCTCGGAACGAGTTGTGCGCTGTCGTTGAGCGAAGTCTTGCGGCGCCTTGTCGAAGCAACTGTCGGCGTGAGTCGTCACATCGGCGAGGAACAGCGTTGCGGCGCTGTCTTTTTTAGCAACACATCAACCGTCTATTGCGTCAGCGTGCAACAACGTTAGTCACGTTGCGAAGCGTGCTTATTCCTATCGTCACTCCCGATCGTTCCCGGCCTGGCGCGTCTTGCGCCGTAGCGCTGCCCCAATGGCATGCGACTTGCCTTGAACGACTCGCAGCCAGCCTGCGTTCCCCAGACGATGACGCCACCGCGGCTTCACGTCGATAACTCAACATCAACCATGTGGCATCAACCGGAGCAACTGCTTTGTGCGAACTCTGGTCGACCGCAACCGGTTGCATGGGACCAGAGTAACGCGCCAAGGCGCGAACTCTGGTCGACAAGGAGACAAGGATGAAAGCTCGTTCTACTTCGACGATGCGGCCAGCGACGCTTGCGATAAGTGTCGCCGCGGCCGTCAATCTGTTATGCGGACCGGTCGCCATGGCCGACGACTATCCGGCCGTCACCTATGAGCGTCTGACAGCCGCGCAAAGCGACCCAGGCTGGCTGACGTACTACCGCACCTATAACGGGCAGGCGCATTCGCCGCTCAAGCAGATCGACACGTCGAATGTGAAGCAGCTGAGACAGGTCTGGAGCTACAAGTTTCCAGCAGAGCTTCAACAGGGTTTTGAAGCGACGCCGATCGTCAATGGCCGTTATCTGTTCGTGACCACGCCGAAAGACAACGTCTATGCGTTCGATGCAGCAAGCGGCAAACAACTTTGGAAATTCGAGCCGAAGCTCGGCGCCGAGTCGTTCAAGACGGCGTGCTGCGACGTGATCAACCGAGGCGTCGCGCTGTACGGCAAGAACGTCTATGTCGCGATGCTCAACGGCGACGTCGTCGCACTGGATGCACAAACGGGCTCGCTGGCCTGGCGCAAGGCGATGTTCGAGCCCGGGCTCGGGTACGCGTTCTCTCTTGCGCCGCTCGCGCTCGACGGCGCCTTGGTGGTGGGCAGCGCAGGCGGGGAATATGGTGCGCGCGGTTTCATCGCGGCATTGAATCCGGACAACGGCAACGTGCTGTGGAAGCGGTTCACCGTACCAGCGGCTGGAGAGAAGGGAGCCGACACATGGCCCGACGGCATGCAGGAACATGGCGGCGCCCCTGCGTGGCTCACGGGCACGTATGACGCGGCATCGAAAACACTCTACTGGGGCGTGGGCAATCCCGGACCGTGGCTCGCCGATCTGCGGCCGGGTGACAATCTGTACTCGGACTCGCTGCTCGCGCTCGATCCGAAAACCGGCGATCTCAAATGGCACTACCAGTACACCAAACACGACACCTGGGACTATGACGGCGTCAACACGCCGGTGCTCGCCAACATCAAGTATCAGGACAAGGACTACGACGCAATTCTCCACGCGGACCGTAACGGCTTCTTTCACGCAATCGACCGCGGCACCGGCAAGCTGATCTACGCCAAGCCCTTCGTCAAAGCGACTACTGTCACTGGCTATACAGCCGACGGCGCCCCGATTCAGGACCCGTCGAAATATCCGAAGACCGGCACGACGATCGAAACATGTCCGAGCTTCCTCGGCGGCAAAAACTGGTGGTCGGTTTCATACGATCCGGACAAGCACATCGCGATCGTTCCCGCGTTGCATGCGTGTATGTCGCTGTCCGGCAAATCGGTGACTTACATGGAAGGGCTGCCGTACCTCGGCGAGGGCTTCGAGATCAAGCCGGAACCGGGAAGCAAGGGCTACGGAGAACTGCAGGCGATCGACGTCAGCACGGGCAAGAAACTCTGGAGTCACTGGAGCAAGCTGCCATGGAATGGCGGCGTGGCGACGACCGCGGGCGGCATTGCGTTCAGCGGCTCGCTCGACGGCTATCTGTACGCATTCGACTCGGCGACCGGCAAGGTGCTATGGAAGAGCCCGAAACTCGCAAGCGGAATCGTGGCGCAGCCGTCGGTATTCGAGGTGGACGGCAAGGAGTATGTCGCCATTCTCGCCGGCTACGGTGGCGCGAATCCGATCTGGGGCGGTCCGATGGCGAAGGCCGCGGAGAAGATCCCACGCGGCGGCACGCTCTACGTGTTCGCACTCAACCACAGCTAATGTTGATGCGGCCGCCGCACCCGACTGCCCAGTGCATTAGCGTAAGCAGACGGAGCGCAGCGGCCACGCCTTTCCCGGAAGCAAGATCATGACGACTCGACTCAATTCCTTTGCTCTCGCCAGTGTGTTGCTGGCCACCGGCGCATCCATGCCGGTCTTTGCCAGCGCCGGCGTGCGTGTTTGCACGTTCCCGGGCAGCCCGTCGACAGTACTCGACGAAGCGGTTGCGCGCGAAGCGTTCCGCACGGCGGGGATCGCGCTCGCGCTCGCTCCCGGCGGCTTCGCCAGTAGCGACGACGACGGTGTGTCGCTGAAAGAACTCGACAAGGCGCTCGCGCGTAAATGCGACGTGATTGCCGGCTTTCCGCGCTCTACGGTCGCGGATGGCTCCGACAGTAAGCTGACCTTCTCACGCGCTTACCTGCACTCGGGCTATGTGAGCGTGACCCTGCATGAGCCGGCCGCGCAGACAGGCGGTGCCGAGATCGTCGCGGCAACTTATGCGAGCCCCGCGCAGTTGATCGCCGTGCAGCAGCCGAACGTCAGGCTCGATCTGGAGAACACCGCTGAGCTTACCGTCGATGCAGTCGCAACAGGCCATGCGCAACGTGCGATCGTCTGGTATCCGGCTGTCGTCGCTTATACGAAAACGCATCCGGAGCGGCGCTTCAGGATCGCGCAAGCTGCTTCTGCGTATGCCGACTGGCATCTGGTATTCGCGTTCGGCAAGAGCGGTGCCGCGGTGCAGCCGCGTATCGACGCGGCGTTACGCAAGATGGAGTCCGACGGCAGGCTTGCAACGTTGACGCGCGCCTGGACGCTGCCTCGCGCAGCGCACGCGAAGGTGCCGGACGCAGCGGCGGTTGCCGCGGTTGCCGGGTTTGCTTATCGCGACGGTCCGCGCCATGCCGATACCGCGTGGGGAATCACGCGTGCCGGCGGTCGTGAACTCGAGCAAGGCGGATTCATCAAGGTCGATGCAACCGTATCAGTGGACGCGCCTGGCTTCGACCGGTCGCAGGTGGCGCACGGCAAGACCTTGTACTCGAGCGCGTGCGCTAAGTGCCATGGTCCGGATCTGCAAGGCTTGAATGCGCCCGCATTGCGCGGTCCGTCGTTCGCGCCGGCGGCGAATGCGAAGCTGACCATCGGCGGCGTTTACGGATACATGGCGACTAACATGCCAGCAGATCGTCCGGGCAAGATGAAGCCGCAAGACTACGCGGACATCATGGCGTTCCTGCTGTATTCGAACGGCTACAGCGCTGGCGGCAGCAAGCTGACGGACGACAATGCGAGAGCGTCGTCGAGACCGCTGAACGCCGGTACTTCGCAGTAGGTGCATCGGTTAGAAGGAGGCGCTGCAATCGAAGCGCGGACCTCTGATTTGATAAGCTATCCTACTGACTCCGCCAGGCGAGTCGCGCATCATGACTCGCCTGGCGGCGTTTTCTCGTTGCTTCAGCGAGTGGCGATATACATCGTGATTTCAAAACCAAAGCGCAGATCGGTATAGGCGGGTGTAGTCCACTGCATGGATGTCTCCTTGGATATGACAAGTGATTCAAGAACCGCTTCGTGCAAGCGGTCATGTATCAAACGCAAGGTCTATGCCGAGCAGGTCAGCATGGGTTTCGGCCTTATCGAAACACCGGACAAAGCGCTGCATCTCGACCGAAAACATGACGGTGGATCAACGCGCTTTGCAACGCGCCGATGCGGCGCGTTGCGTCTGGCTCGAAGGTCACGCGCTGCTCAATTGCAGCACAGCAGTGTTCCAGAATGGAGCAACGCAACGCAACGCAACGCAACGCAACGCGTGCAGTGCTGCAGCGCGATTTACGCAGCGTCTTCGCTATTGTTCGCGTGTTGCGCCGGCAGCTTGCGATAGATCGTATTGCGCGAGATGCCAAGCGTGCGAGCCGCCGCCGACACATTGCCGCCATGCTGCGCCACCGCGTTCGCGATCACGCTGGCCGCGACGTCGTGAAGCCGACCGCTCGCGAGCGGCGGCGCATCGACGGGGCGCGGTGACGACGGACCAACGGCGCGCAGATCGTCGAAGAAGTCATCGGGAAGATGCTCGCGCCGGATTTCGCCGTCGGCATCCACCATGACGGCCGCAGTGCGCAGCAGATTGCCGAGTTGCCGGAAGTTGCCTGGCCACGCGCATCGCTCGAACAGCCTCATCACGTCGTCTGCAACGCTGAGCGGCTGGCCGTCGGCGTTCTCGGCCGACGCACAATGCAGCATCTTCTGAATCACCGCCGACAGATCGGTGCGCTCGCGCAACGGAGGCAACTTGACCACCAGTCCATTGAGCCGGTAATACAGGTCTTCGCGAAAGCGGTTCTCCGCGATCATGGCGCGCAGATCGCGATGGGTTGCGCAAATGATGGCGACGTCGACCGGGATCGACTTTGCGGAGCCAAGCGGATTCACGAGGCGCTCCTGCAGCACGCGCAGTAGCCGCACTTGCAACGGATAGGGCATGTCGCCGATTTCGTCGAGGAATAGGGTTCCGCCGTCGGCCTGCAGTAGCTTGCCGACCGCGCCTTTGCGCCGCGCGCCGGTGAATGCGCCTTCTTCGTAGCCGAACAGTTCCGATTCGATCAATGTTTCGGGTATCGACGCGCAGTTCACCGCAACAAAGGGCGCTGCACGGCGCGGCGAATCGTTGTGGATCGCCTGAGCGAGCAGTTCCTTGCCGGTGCCTGTTTCTCCGGTGATCAGAATCGGAATGTTCTTGCCGATCACCTTGCGCACCTTCGCAATTACCGCTGCGACCTGTGGATCGCCGGTGTCGAGGTAGCCGAGCCTCGACAGCGGAGTCGCAGACGCCGCCGACTGGTCGCGGCGCTGCGGTATCGCTTCGGCCTGCGCGCGCGGCGCCGCCGGCTCGTCGGCGAGCGTGGTGCGCCGGAATTGAACATGCGCGCAAACCACCGCGCCGTTGCTCAAGTTCAGCGACAGATGGCGGTCGCGGTGCATGCGCAGTCGGTCCATCAACTGTGCACTGGTGAGGCCGAATAGCGACGACAGTGTATGCGCCCGCAGTCCGGCCAGCGGCAGACCCAGTTGGAACTGCGCACTGCGATTCGCGGACAGGAAGCGGCCGTCGCAGGTGAACGCGGCAATGCCTTCCATTAACGTGCCGAGAAACTCGGGGCGCCCGTGAAAAGCAATCTGCAACGTCTCGCGAAAAGTATTTGCAAACAGGTGATTTTCGATCATCTGCACCGACATTTTCGCCAGCGCCATGGTGTGCTGATGATAGCTGCGGTGGTCGCCGGTGACGTCGAGTACGCCGATCAGATCGCCGTAAGGATCGAGGATCGGCACGCTTGAGCAGGTCAGGAACCGGTTAGCCGCGAGATAGTGCTGCTGGCCGTGCACGACGGTCGGGCTGCGCTCGGCGAGCGCCACGCCGATCGCATTGGTGCCCTGGCGGTCCTCTGCCCAGTTCGCGCCCGGGCGCAAAGCGACTTTCTCCGCGCGCCGCAGAAAGTCGTCGTCGCCGATCGAATGAAGGATCAGGCCTTCGGCGTCGGTTAGCACGATCATGCTCTGGGTGTTCACAATCTGCTCATGCAGCGTCTCCATGACGGGCGTCGCGTGCGCGCACAGAATGCGGTTCTGCTCCAGCTTCAATGCGAGGTCGGCGGCGGGCAGCACGTCGTAGTCGGGGCGCGTAGAAGCGCTCAAACCGAAGACTTCCGAGCGTTCATGGGACTTTTGAATCGACGGCGTGAGCCAGCAATCCCCGTGAGGGGCGATTGGCGTTACAGCGTGATAAGTGTCACCGCGCATTGTCTCCTCCTGTTGGGACCCGGTCGTTTTGCCGGGGTCGTGCTGGCGTGGCACGATGCAACTTCTGCGCCAGGAGTGCGTGCCTGGGGTGGTCACGCGCGATGTATAGAGTTATGCCACGTTCCGGGCAGCTCGATCGTGAGCCGGAGACTCATTCCCGCCGGCACGCGCGTGACGCTGCTGTCTACGTTCGCGTCGAGCGCACAGCTACGCCATACGTGCTGACGATCCGCGCATCCTGTTCAGCGGCTGAAAACAGCTCCCACTCGAGTCCGTTCACATCGACGCTGCTTGAATACGCGTCGGCGGTATCGTCTTCGAATCCGACGTGCCGCAGTTGACCCGCCTGCTCCGGCTTCTCGTTGATCGAGAAGTTGAGCAGGTCGGTTCGCCACATGGCGTACTTGCCTGGCACGACGGCGTCGGGCGAATGTCCGAGCCGGCGGCTGTAGTCGGCAATCGATTCGTCGAGGCTCGCAACAGCGAGTGCAATGTGAAAACGCTTCATGATGGGCTCCGTGATGGTTATTCGTTTGGACGGTGCGCCCCATCGTAGCCACTGCGCGCGAGCGCAACTAGGCAAGCGTTTATGCTGGTATGTGCGTTACCCGGTTATGCTCGCGCAGGTTGATCATGCCTGGCTCGCCTACCTCGGCGCCGCCACCTTGACGTGTACGAAGAGCCGTCGAGCCAGTTCGGTGGTCGGTGAAATGCCCGGGGGCAGCCGAAGCGCGACAACGCATTCAAAGATTCGACGGGTTGCCCGGGTCCGTCTTGCCCTTTTCGGCGTTTTCACGCTGATCGCCGAGATCCTTGCGGTTATCGCCTTCGGTGATTTGTGCTTCGCCTTCGAGCTTCCTGTCTTCGTTGCCGGTGATCGAGCCGATTCCCTTGTTGATCATGCCCTTCAGCTCTTCCTTGATTCCTTCGGTCTTGTCGTTCGCCATGAGTGCCTCCGGCGTTAAGCGGAATGTTCACGCGATGCCGCCATCGCGTGTGTCTTGTGAATGCGCAATCGGCATGCCGAAGCGCTTATGGGCGGCGCTTCACGGGGCCGGCGACTGACTGCCGGGCGCACCTACGCCCGGTATGTCACGCACCGGCTGCTGGTCTGGCTGCACGTCGGTTTCGGGAAGCGACTCCGGCGTGCGCGCGGGCGGCGTGCCGCGACCAATTTCGGACTGTTGCGGATCGGGTTTTTGAGGCGTTGGCGTTTCGGTCATTGGTGACTCCTTCTGGGTTGTTTGCGAACGGTGGGCCATATCGTGTGCGCAGCATCACGTGTGCCAACGAGTCGCGCGAGCGCAATGCAGATTCGCCCGCATCGTCGTGCCAGTGGATCGCGCGGATCGCGCGTCGCCACGGCGCTCCGGACCGTGACACGCTGATGCAGCCGCTGGCTTCGCGGCACGCTGGCCCTAGGTGCCTTTACAATTCAGCACTTGAATCCGATAAACGTGAAATGTGCGATGAGATACCACTTTGCATTGATCCTTGCGGCCGCCGCCGCGAGTACTGCCGCGAACGCTCAAACGTCCGCGAACGGCGAGACAGCCGCACTGCAATGTGCGATCGGAAAAGTGACGGGTGTGGGCGGGTCGGAACAGAGCGTTCGCGAATATCTCGCGACGCCTGAGCGGGACAAATACCGCTACATCGCGGACAACCCGATTCAGTGCCGCATTTCCGACGAAGGCCGGGCGTCCGCATGTACCGGCATCACCACGCTTAAGCGCGAACAGGTGAGCGTGTACGATCAGATTGACAGCACGATGATCACCGTGGTCGCGCGCGTGGAGCTGGATCACGGCACGTATCCGGTGCTTATCGCCGTGCCGAGGAAAGACGTGCAGTGTCAGGAGTAAGTGATCTGGCTCTGCCGGCTTAGCGCGCTGTCGCGATTCCTATTGCAAAGGTAACTCGCCCATGCAAGCCAGATTCCGAATCGACGTGCTCGCGAGCATTCCTCGAAGCGTCTGGGTACTCGGCGGTGTGAGCCTTTTCATGGACATCTCGTCGGAGATCGTCCATAGCCTCTTGCCGATGTTCCTGACAGTGAGCCTCGGTGCGAGCGCGGCGACCATCGGCCTGATAGAAGGCATTGCCGAAGCAACCGCACCGATAGTGAAGGTGTTCTCCGGCGCGCTTAGCGACTACCTAGGGAACCGCAAGTGGCTCGCGGTGACCGGCTATGCATTGGGCGCGTTGAGCAAGCCGCTCTTCGCGATTGCGCCGACCGTCGGCGTGGTGGTGAGCGCGCGCGTCATCGACAGAATCGGCAAGGGGATCCGCGGTGCCCCGCGCGACGCGCTCGTGGCGGACGTCACGCCTGTCCACCTGAGAGGCGCGGCGTTCGGCTTGCGTCAGTCGCTCGATACCATCGGTGCGGTGTTGGGCCCGCTGTGCGCGGTGGTCATCATGTCGGTGTGGGCAGACAACTTCCGGCTTGCCTTCTGGCTCGCCGTCATACCTGGCGTACTGGCCGTCGCGCTGTTGACGTTCGGCATCCACGAGCCGGCGCGTGAAGCGGGAGCGAAGCGCGTCAATCCTGTGCGGCTCGAGAATCTGAAGAAGCTGGGGGCTCGCTACTGGTGGGTCGTCGCCATTGGCGCTGTGTTTGCCCTCGCTCGGTTCAGCGAAGCATTTCTCGTTTTGCGTGCGATGGGCAGTGGGGTACCCATCGCTCTGGTTCCGCTCGTCATGGTGGCGATGAATATCGTGTATTCGCTGTCGGCCTATCCGTTCGGCAAACTCGCGGACACGACAAGTCACACGTGGCTGCTGATTGCGGGCGTCGTCGTGCTGAGCGCTTCGGACCTCGTGCTCGCACACGGCAGCCACTGGGGCATCGTGCTGCTCGGCGTCGCATTGTGGGGTTTGCATATGGGCATGACGCAAGGGCTGCTCGCGACCATGGTTTCTCACACCGCGCCGGCGCAATTACGCGGCACTGCGTTCGGCTTCTTCAACCTGCTGGGCGGCGTCGTCACACTGCTTTCGAGCGTCATTGCCGGTGAGTTGTGGGACAAGTTCGGGGCTGCGGCTACCTTCCATGCAGGCGTCGTTTTCTGCGTCGCGACAATCGCGCTGCTGGTAGCCGGCAAGGCACCCGACACACGCGCAGCGACCCGCTGACGAGCAAACAGTGACCAAAGGCCGCAGTTATCCGTTGAGTTCTGCGACGAGGCGCGCCAGGCGGGCGATGCGGTTACGGTACATGGGTGCTTGCGGACT
This sequence comes from Paraburkholderia kirstenboschensis, assembly GCF_032806925.1. Lineage (NCBI taxonomy): Bacteria > Pseudomonadati > Pseudomonadota > Betaproteobacteria > Burkholderiales > Burkholderiaceae > Paraburkholderia > Paraburkholderia kirstenboschensis. The sequence goes on from NZ_CP136512.1 coordinate 1,729,453, forward strand.
CGTCTTCAGATGTTCGACGCGGTCGCGCCAATAGGTAGCTGGAAAAGGCTTCTGGGACGCCCATGAGATCACGCGCTCGAGGTGAACAAGCTCGCTTTCGAAAATGTGGTGGTGCATTGTTGACCCCCGTGGATGGCCAGTCTGGTCTGGTCACGACGTCGTTGAAATCTGACGCCGCGTAGGGCTGCTCAAGCAGCTCGTTTTCCGCGACTCATTACAACAGGGTGAGCCGTCGCAGCCTTTTCCCGGAGGAAAGGCAACGACGGCCGGACCAATCCCGCAGCGGATCTTCGGTGCATAGCCAAAAGATTTTCCGCTATTCAGTGCCACGCATTGCGAGCCGCTCCTCTGGGGGAGCATGGTCGCCATCTTTCTACACGGTCACCGCTACAACAGCACAGCCCTCTCTCAGTCTGGCGCCAACGGCGCTTGCCCTTGGCGTCGATCGGCGTTGCACGCATTCGTTCGTATGACTAAACGACGGCTTGCAACGATGAATCGCGATCGCACGATCCGCGGTGTCGGCGGTCCCGTAACGGACGCGGCCACGCGGGCGTAGAACGCCGAACACATTGCAACGCGCGATCTTGTTTGGTCTCTCAGGCTCCCCGGTCATTCGGACAAGTTCGTTCGCAGCTTTCCGGCCACCTGCTTTCGTATAAGCAATGGTCGTGCCATATGTTGAGATGGCATATGCGCGGGCGCGTCGGCCCATCCGCTTTGCGTATGTTGGTCGATCCCGTCCAGATGGACGGTCAAAGTTGGTCGTTTTCGTCCAGATGGACACTCGGCGCGCGTAATGGGGCGATTTCGTCCGGTGCGGGAGGACACTCGGCAGCTTGGTGGAAGAACGCGGGGACCACGAAAGGCGCGGAGGGGACATCCGGCGCGGCAACGCACGCCGCGCCGGACGAAAGCGGACAGAGGAGGGACGCACCTACGCCTGCAGGCTGACCTTGCTGTACGTCAGCCTGCTCGGGCGCACGCGCATACGCACCAGCGACACGAGGAAGCTGAACCCCGCCTGATTGGGATCGATCACCGGCACATAAGCGCCGAGCGCCTCACCGAGCAGCGTCGAGACCCGGCTCGCGACGTCCACGAATCCCGTACAGCCGAGCAGAATCGCCTGGGCGCCGTCGTCCCTTGATTGCTTTTAACGCCGCTTCGAAGGTGCGGACCACCACGACGTCGATGTTTTCCAGCTGCGCGACAGGACAGTCGATCACGCGAATCGACGCGAAGGTGTTCTCTATGCCGTAAGTTTGCGGATGACCCCGCTGCATCGCGAGCGTGCTTTGCAGGATCGTGACGATCGAGAAGCGCTGGCTGAGCGCGAGGGCCGTAAACGCCGACGCCGGAAAACCACCGATGATCGGAATGTCGATCACTTCGCGCGCAGCTTCGACGCCGCACATATCGAAGTCGGTCAGCCAGATGCCGTCGAAGCCGTCGTTTGCGATGGTCTGCGCCAGCTCGACCACCGGCATGCCGTTCTGCAGCCAGTTCGTGCGGTTCTCGATATCGGGATGGCCCGCGGTAATGTTGCGAATCTCCACCTCGACGTCGGGCGGCACGACCGGCGCAATCGCCTTCATGATGCGGTCGTTGTACTGAGACGTGGCGACGGGCACGAGCACGCAGATGCGGATGGGCGAGTTCAAGATGCGTCTACCTTGCGTGCGGACTGCAGCGATTCAAGCGGCACGTAAGGGCCAAGGTAGCCAAGCGAGTTCAGCAACTGCATGAAGCTGTCGAGAATGAGGCCCGGTTTGCGCAATTCGGCTTCGGGGCGCCAGGCGATCAGCGTCACGGGGCGTTTGCCGATCGCCGGATTCAGCGAACCATCGCCATTCACGAGGTCGCCGTTGCTAAAGATGGACTGTCCCTCGCCGCCGACGAAATACGCGACGCTGTCGGGCGCAAGCACGACCGGTTGCGCACACGTGCTGTCCCATACGAGTAGCGACTCGTTCTGATACATCACCGTGTAGGTATGCTGCCCGGCCTGAATGCGAATCTTGCCGACGTCGAAGCCGCCGCTCGTATCGACTTGGCCGAGACCAGTTCGCCCGGCTCGGAAACTGCCCGCGCCGCAAGTCCGCAACGTTCGGCGAGATAGCCGGTCATCTGCCGGGCGCTGCCGATCTCTCCGCTTAGCAGCGCACGCCCGAGGTCCAGCGCGCGTGTCAGTGTGCCGCGAATCGGCGTCGCGCGGCCGATATCGCCCGGCGTCATCACCCACATCGCGAGTCCGCCGAACTGGCCGAACTCCGGATCGGCCACGACCGGGCGCATCATCTGTTCGACAATCGCCGACACGTCCCGCTGATGAGTCGGCGCGCCTTGGCTGCCGCCGCGCGGCGTCACGTCCAGTTCGACGCACAGGCCGCCTTGGCTCACGAGGAACGCGGGCCGCGGATCGATCTCCGCAGCGGCGAAGGTCAGCATCGGCAACGAGGGCACCGCGCGCCCGGCGCCGTCGGCGTCGATGACCGCAAGGCCGAGTTTCGCCGCCACCAGCGCGGCCACCGTGAAGCCCAGCGCACCGCTTTCCGGCGGCATCACATAGGCGAGTTTCGTGGATTGCGAGGCGAGCCGGGTCTGAACGTTCTGCACCGCCGTCACGGGGCCGAGCGGGTAGGTCGCTGAGTTGATCGCCTCGGGCGCGCCGAGATAGGCGACCATGACTGCCGCGCCCTCGGTGGCTTCATCGACGGAGACGACCTTGACGGTGTCGGTCGGTAGTAGTCGCCGGCCACGAAATGCGCAGCCAGATGCCGTGCGGATTCGATGGTGCCGCCTCCGCCGCTGCCAAAGAAAGCTGCGCCCAGTAGCAGCGGTTCCAGATCTTCCCGGCTTAGCTCATATGCCATTTACGATTCCTTTAGTGTAGTTGTGGAACGAAGCATGTTGCTGGAGTTCGGCAAGCAGATTCGCGGCGCCGGCGACGCGGGGCGTTGCATCCGTCGGCAACGAACGCAGGCCGCGTTCGAGCGTCTCGATAGCTTCGGCGACGCGGCCAGTCGAGCGTAGCAAGTCGGCGAGATGGTGCGCGGCATCCACGCGCCCAGGTACCGAGCCGAATGCGAGTGCCGTCGACAGCGCCGTGCGCAGACCGAGTTCCGCGGCGTTCACGTCGCCGAGTGCCCACTGCGCGCGTGCGCGCGTGACGAGCAGCTTGCCCAGATACACGCGCTCCTGACGGGCGAGCGTCTCGTCGATGGCCGTCGCCAGAATCGCCTCGCACGTTTTCGCGCGGCCGGCGCGCAGCAGCAATTCCCCGTGCTGCCACGTCTTGAACGAATAGAACAGCGCACCGCCATTGCAAACGACATGGTTATCGTAGCCGTCGAGCATGACAGTTTCCGCCTCGTCGGACTGCCCGAGCGCGCTGAGATGACAGCCGCGCAACACCTGCCCGACGCCCCGATAGAACGCGAAGCCGTGCGCGATCGACACCGACTCCAGTTCGCTCGCAAGCCGACCCAGCCGGTCCACGTCATCGAACAATGCGGCGAGCCACGCGGCGCCCTGCAGATTGACCACGTGAGCGAGCGCGTGCACGCCCGGTTCGGAGGTGCGCAGGATCAGCATTTCCATGGCGCGGCGTGCCTGTCCGAAGGCGCCGATCTGGAAGGCCGCGAGTCCTTCGAAAGTCAACGCGAGACTCGCGAGGTCGATCCCTTGCGAGCCGGTGCGGATGTCGTTGCGCCCCACGCCGAGCAGATTGCCGCGCGCGAGACAGGCGAGCGCTTCTTCGCTGTCGCCGAGCCAGAACAGCGTGTTTGTCATCGCGACGTGGGCTTCGTCGAGCGACACGCGATCGCCGCCGTTCTGCGCGCGCTCCAGCATGTTCTGCGCGGTTGCGCGAGCCTGCTTGAGTTGCAGCGTCGTCAACTGCGTGGTCCAGATGCCGAACTGGATCGCGGCGATTTCAGCGGGGGTGCAGACGCCTTCGCCTACCGCCAGTGCCGCGGCGTAGCAGGCCGTGGCCTCCGCGTACAGCCAGCCGTGCACGCTGCGCAAGCTCATGCCTAGGAGGCGGTAGGCGTCGAACTGCAGGCGGCGCACGGCATCCTGTTCGTTCGGCGTTTGCAGCACGTCGAGACAGCGGCGCAGCGGCGGAATTGCTTCGGCGAATTTCGATTCTTCGATCAACGCGCTTGCATGCTCCAGGCACTTGCGCGCTTCGCGGTGATGTTCCTCTCGCGACTTCAGACGTCGTTCGATTGTCTTGCGACCCACGCCGAGCATTGCGGCGGCCGCACTCTTGTTGCCGCTCGTCCGTTCTAGCGCGCGGTCGATCAGCAGGTCCTCGGCGGCGCTGAGCTTGTCGCGGCCTTCGAGCTGCATCAGCATGTCGGCGAGACTCGCGCGCGACACCGGCCCGCTGGTCTCGTTGGCGAGAAACGGCTCGAGCGTATCCACGTCGATGACCGTGCTTTCGGCGAGCACGCTCAACTGGCTGATCAGGTTCCGCAATTGCCGGATATGACCAGGCCACGAGTGCTGCGCAAGACGCCGCAGCGCAGCCGGCGCAAACTCCAGGCGGCGCGTGTGTTGCAACGCGAAGTGGTTGACGAGCGCGGGGATATCCTCGACGCGCTGCTCGAGTCCCGGCACAGCGAGTACGAAGACCGCGAGCCGATAGAACAGATCCTCGCGGAAGAGTCCCGCGCGCGCGAGTTCGCGCAGGTCGCGGTGCGTCGCGGCAACCACGCGTCCGGCAAAGTGCAGACTGGTCGACGATCCCAGCGGACGGAATGTGCGCGTTTCAAGTACGCGCAGCAGTTTCGGCTGCATCGCGAGCGGCAATTCGCCGATTTCATCGAGCAGCAGCGTGCCCTTGCCAACCTGCTGGAAAAGCCCCTGGCGGTTTTCGCCCGCGCCGGTGAATGCGCCTTTGACGTGCCCGAACAATTCGGCTTCGACGAGATGTTCGGGAATCGCGCCGCAATTGACGTCGACGAATGGTTGATCCTGGCGCAGGCTGTGCGCGTGAACACGGCGCGCAACGAGCTCCTTGCCAGAACCGGTCGGCCCGAAAATCAGCAGCGGATGATCGGTGGGAGCAACCCGATCGATCATCCGGACCAGTTGGCGAAAGGCTGGTGCGCCGCCGACGAAAGAGCCGGAGTCGGCCTTGTCGTGGGCGAACGGAACGACTGGGGTATAACTCATTACAAAGTAGGCTCCACATGATCCGCGTGCGGCGCTACGCGGAAATGGCCGTCGCAAGGACGGCAGTCATGCATCGATCCGGTGTCTGACGAACTTCCGATTCCGCTGTCGGAATAGTCCGCCTAAGAAGTGACAGAGTATGAAGGCTAGTTGTCGATGTTGTCCTTCGAAAATAATCCTCGCGCCAGTACTTATGCGCTTTTCATCGCGCATCGAAACAGCATGAGAAGACGGGTGGCCGCCGCGGCGCAAGCGCGCCACGCCGGCTCACGGTACGTGGTTGGTATAACGGCGCCGCGCCAACGGTTCTTTAATGGCTGCGCGTGGCGTACATCGTGTGCAGGGGTGTGCGTGTGGCCACTGCCGGGCCCGCGATGTGAGGCGAAGGTGGTTGAACAGCCAGTTGGATGCAGCTTTGTTGCGCATTGACGCGCAGGATTGGATTTATGAAATCGCCTCGGGTCGGCGACAGCGATAGACGAGCCTAACGATCTCTGATCGCCATGCTCGCGTTGCATTATGACCGACCGATGCAACGGCCGGACAATCGGTGCTTATGGCCCGACCCGCAGGACGATTCCCGTGGAAATCTGCACCATCAGATAGTCGCCGCCAACGCCGACCCACGAATAGCCACGCGGCGGCGGAGCCAGCCGGTACGCGCGCCAGTCGTCGATCACATACTGACGGTCGCGGTATTCGGGAGGCAGGCGATCGCCCTTGCGCCAGTGTCCGGGCGCGTTCGCGGAGTTGCCTGGGCCGTCGGGACTGTGTCCGGGCGGCACCTGCTTGTGGCCATGACCATTCGATTCGTGACCATGGTTGGACCCATGGCCGTGACTCTCTCCGTGACCGTGGTCGCCGCCCTTGCCGGGGTTGTCGTGCGGCGGTTGTGCGAGAACGAGCGACGAAGCCAGCATACCCGCGCTCATCATCGACGCGAGAAATATGCGGGATTTACTCATTGACTATCTCCTGGGAACTAGCAGGTTGAAGGTTGCGGGGCACTGAAACGGACAACCAGAGCTAAATCCGTCAGGTTTGTATGTTAGCTGGCCGCAGTCACCGGCGCGCATACGAAATCTTGCCGACTGTTGCTCGCACAACTAGCAATGTTTTGCGTGCATTCGCGTGGCGCACAGCCGCAGTTCCCTTACGCTTTGCCGCGAATTCGCGATTCAAAGCCATGCCATGCATCGGGAAAATGCATTGAAAATTCTCCGATGCCGGCTTATCGCGGCACCGTGTCTGCTAGCTCGTGCTGATTGCAATCTGCGGGGCGGTGCTATTCGAAGCTTGCGCTTCGAGTTCGTCGAGCCGCAGCAGAAGAAGGTCGAGCGAACGCAATTGCGCGTTCGTAAGGTGCTGCGAATCGAGCAGCCGATGAAGCCGCAGGCGCCAGTAGGCGGCCGGCAGGATCGGCCCCGCGAGATCTCCTGCCATTGACGCGCTCATTACTCGCGCAAGATGCGCGATCTCCAGGTCTATTAAAGTGACCATGCCCCACCTCGCAACGTTCGTTCTTGTTGTCTAACCAAGAGCTATTTAAACATTAGTCCAAATGCGACAAATAACCAATCAGGTCGATTATTGGCAGATGGGTAATGCCTGCAGCGCTCTTTTGGAAAAATGCACACAGCATCAGGCGCAAGCGGAAGCCGAGGTCTTTTCCGTTGCGACAGCAACTGTTAGATATTCCTGGTTACCGATCGTTGCAATTTACACGATTTGCCGACAGTCAGGCTTAACACATCTTCACACGCGATGACACACAACGACACACGAGTGCATACGACGGCATGCAACCCAACGCGGGCCGCACGCTGTCTCTCTCAGTTGCAGTTCAGGCTCTGCTTCGCGGCGAAACAACGCGATTGTTGCCCGGTACTGCGTTGCGGCCAACGGCCGAGCCGCCGCTTTCTTCAATGGGCGGTTGATGGCGGAAACCCGCACTGCCCGACACGATCGCGATAATCGCGCCGACGATCAGCGCCGCGAAAGAGAACCAGCTCGCGCGAGCGACGCCGCGCGCAGCCGTATCAGCGGCTTCGCGCGCCTGTTGTCCGGCTTCGGGGCTGGACGCCATCGACGCTGCCGACGCGATGGCCGACTGCATCTGCTGCTTGGCGGTGTCGACCATGGAGTTGGTCCCGCCTCCCTGGTTGGCCGCGGTCGCGCCGACTTGCGCACTCGTTGCCGCGACGCTACCCGCAGTGCTAACGGCGCCCGTGATGAGCGAAGTCATCCCGTAGAGGATGAACAGCGTCATCACAGCCCATGCTAGCAGGCCGTGCAGCCACCCCAGCACGGGCGCGCACCGTCCTGCGTAGTACGAACCGACGAAGACCGCGAGAACCGTCGTTATGATTACCCACACGCCGGAGCCGAAGCCGAAGCCTTGCAGCGGGTCGGGTTTGGACATCGGCGCGAGCAACGACGCGCCGATAGCCGTGCCTAGCACGCTCATGACCAGATAGACGATCATTGAGAGAATAACGCCCGCGAAAATCGGGCCCCATGACAGCCGAGGCAGGCCGTCTTGTGTCGTGAGAAGTTTCATGATGTCTCCTGCAGAGAGGGAAGAGGTCGCCTGGTGCCGAGCACATCGCCCGGCACTTCCGCTTGCGCAAGCGCCATGCCGTGAACGGCCCGTGACGCGCCGCGTCAGCGCCTTGGCGCGCTATAAGCGCCGGCTTCCTCGATCAGCCAGGTCCTGAAGAGTTCGAGTGGTTTGCCGTGACTTAGCTCTGTCGGGTAGACCAGGTAGTACGCGGATTCCTCGACCGTGGTGGCCGAGAACGGAATAACGAGGCCGAGTTGCGAGAGCTGTTCGTCGACGAAAAATTTTGGAACGAGGGCGACGCCGAGCCCAGCGGCAGCGGCACTGATCAGCATGGAGTGCAGTTCGTACCGGACGCCTTGCATTGTGGCGTTATCTTCTACGCCGAGATTCGCGAACCAGCGGGACCAGGCGTCGGGGCGCGTGGTCGAATGGAGAAGCGGGTAGTTCAGTAATTCGTGTGCTCTCCTGACGGGCTTCGCAAGCAGTGACGGCGCGCAGACCGGCACCACTTCCTCGCCGAACAGATAGTCCGACGAGGTGCCCGGCCAGGTCGGCTTGCCATAGTGAATGGCGGCCTCGAAATGCGACTCATCGAAGGGGAACGGGTCGGTGCGAACACCCATGTTGATTCGAACGTCCGGGTTGCGATCGTTGAAGTCCTTCATTCGCGGAATCAGCCATTGCGACGCAAACGTGGGAAGCACCGCGAGTTCGAGGTAACCGCCGCCGCTGCCGTGCGCAATGATCGACAGCGTGTCGCGATCCAGATTCTCCAGCGCGCGGCGCACCTGCGTGCCATACAGACGCCCGGCACGAGTGAGCATCACGCGCTGCTTCGAGCGAACGAACAGGCGCACGCCAAGATTCGATTCGAGCGTCGCGATTTGCCGTGAGACCGCGCTCTCCGTGAGGAACAACTCTTTCGCAGCATGAGTGAAGCTTTCGTGCCGCGCCGCGGCCTCGAAGGCCAGCAACGCGCTCGTGCCGGGAATCTTGAACTTGCGCATGTTAATTCCGAAAAGTCATCAAGTGGCAATTTAATCTCGCTTTACGCCGCTTGCAACACTTTGAATAATGCGGTTTACACAAGCTTGGCTATTCCTTGGTTTGTCCCTTTGGCTACCGGTTCTGGTATGCCGTCGTTGAACACCTTCCGCTGCGGCGGTGCGCCCCGAGAGAAAAGCAAATGCGCAATTCGAACGTTGAACGCCTGTTACTGAAACTGCTTGGTCCCGCTAAAACGGAGTCGCTCTTTACAACGCTCAGATTCCCCAGCGCGCTCGCGGATTGGGAAGACGGCACCGTGACGCGCGCCGAACTCGCGCAGGCGATGAACATGGCCTTGTTCGAGGATCTGCTGGAGCGTTCGCCGAATGGGCGCGCCTATACGACCGAAGCAATCGCGAACGGCGGATCTGTGTATTTCGATCATGGCGCGTTGCGCACCGTGCGGTGGGAGAGCAATGGGGCGCTACCGCCTGGCGAGGCGGCGTTCACCCGCATCCTGCGTCCGCTTGGGTTCAGGCTGAATGGCCGCTATCCGCTCGACAAGCTGGGCATGACCGGCCGCGCGTATGCGCATGAAGACGCGCCGGATGAAATCGCGCAGTTCTTCGTGAGCGAGTTGCATCCCGAGCGCTTCTCCAGCGAATTCCAGCAGGCGGTCACTAACGTAGTGAATTCGTCGAAAGATCCGTTGACGCCGCTCGCCGTTTCGCAACTCTGGGAGCTTGAGCGTGAAGGCTCGCTTCCTATCGACGCAGCTCACAAGCTGCTGCCGGTCATTGTCGGCGCGTTCGCTCGCCAGCACGCTCTGCCGAGCGAAGCGGACTACGAAGTCCTGTTGCGCGAGTCAGCGGAAATGGCGTGGATCGCTACCGAAGGCAACGCCTTCAATCACGCGACGGATCGCGTCGAAGACGTGTTCACGCTGTCGGACGAAGAGAAAGGCAAGGGGCGTCCCATGAAGCCCGAGGTCGAGCGCTCGCGCTCCGGCCGCGTATTCCAGACCGCCTATCGTGCGGATACGGTCGAGCGTCAATTCCGATCCGCTGGCGACAAGCTCGTCACGCGTACGGTGCCCGGCTCCTTTTATGAGTTCATTACTCGCAAGCGCACGTTCGATCAGACATCGCGTAGCTGGGTCACGGACCTGCGTTTTGACGCCGGTAATGCACAAGGCATTTTCAAAATGACCGCAAACGCGGCACAGTAGGGCGTATCTCAAGCCGATTCAACCGCAAGCCGTCATTTCCTATCAGAAATTCTGCTTGCTAACCAAGGGCCGCACCGAGAGTGGTTGGTGTTGCCGGCAAAAACCCGCGCGTGTATAGTTTCCGAACGTACCAAAATTTCGTATTGGAAATTCAAAGAGGTCTCAATCGTGAAAGCATCCGCCATTCTCTCGGAACTCGGCATTTCCCATCTCGCGGAAGCGGGCGATATTGCCGTTCATTCGCCGATCAACGGTGAACTCATCGGCCGCGTAGCGAGCAGGACAGTTGCCGAGGTCGACGCCGCACTGGCCGACGCGCAAAAGGCTTACGCAAGCTGGTGCAACGTGCCGGCGCCGCGCCGGGGAGAACTGGTGCGTCTTCTGGGTAACAAGCTGCGCGAGCAGAAGCACGCGCTCGGCAGCATCATCACGCTCGAGACGGGCAAGATTCTTCAGGAAGGCCTGGGCGAAGTGCAGGAAATGATCGACATCTGCGATTTCGCAGTCGGGCTGTCGCGTCAGCTTTACGGCTTGACCATCGCGTCGGAGCGGCCGGGCCATCGCATGGCTGAAACGTGGCATCCGCTCGGCGTGTGCACCGTCATTTCCGCGTTCAACTTTCCCGCAGCCGTGTGGTCGTGGAATGCGGCGCTTGCGCTGGTTTGCGGCAATGCGGTCATCTGGAAACCGTCGGAAAAGACACCGCTCACCGCGCTTGCAGTCGACAAGATCCTGCAAGACGCGTTGAAGGAATTCGGCGACGCTCCCGAAGGCCTCACGCGCGTCGTGAACGGTGGCCGCGATGTCGGCGCCAAGCTGGTTGCCGATCCGCGTTCCAATATCGTGAGCGCGACGGGCAGCACGGAAATGGGCCGCGCGGTCGGCGTCGAAGTGGCGCGCCGTTTTGGCCGCTCGATTCTCGAACTCGGCGGCAATAACGCGGGCATCGTCTCCGGCAGCGCCGATATGGAACTGGCGCTGCGCGGCATCGTCTTTTCTGCGGTCGGCACGGCCGGTCAGCGCTGCACGTCGCTGCGCCGCCTGTTCGTTCACGAAAGCGTGTACGACAAGGCCGTCGAACGATTGAAGGCGCTATACAGCAAGGTCGTGATCGGCAATCCGTTGGAGCAGGGCGTGTTGATGGGGCCGCTGATCGACGAACAGTCGTTCAACCGCATGCAAGCGGCGCTCGAAGAGGCAAAGAGCGAAGGCGGCAAGGTGTTCGGCGGCGAGCGCCATGCGGTGGCCGGCAATGAGAAGGGCTTTTATGTTCGCCCGGCAATCGTCGAAATGCCTTCGCAAACGTCGGTCGTACTGAAGGAAACCTTCGCGCCGATTCTCTACGTGCTCAAGTACAGCGACTTTGCTGACGCGATCGGCGGAAACAATGCAGCGATTCATGGTCTTTCGTCATGCGTCTTCACGACCGACCTGCGTGAAGCAGAGCGATTCCTGTCGGCGTCGGGCAGCGACTGCGGTATCGCCAACGTGAACATCGGACCGAGCGGCGCGGAAATCGGCGGTGCGTTCGGCGGCGAAAAGGAAACGGGCGGCGGCCGCGAATCGGGCTCCGATTCGTGGAAGGCCTATATGCGGCGCGCGACCAACACCGTCAACTATTCGTCGGCACTGCCGCTCGCTCAGGGCATCGATTTCAACATCGGCTGAGCGTTTTGCGCTGCATGTACACGGCTGTTTAACCACGGCCGTTTTTTCTGCAAGCTGTCGTTGCGGCCCTGTCGGACAAGTCGGCCACTGTATGTCGGCGGGCCCTTGTCCGGGGCCGCCCGGTCATGTGCAACCTGGAGCGAGTCGTGAGTTCACAAGTCGTTATTGTCGGTGGCGGCGTTATCGGCAGTTCCATTGCTTACTTCTTGCGCGCTTCCGATCCGACGGTTTCCGTGACCGTTATCGAACGTGATCCGAGCTACGCGAAGTCGTCGTCGGCATTATCGGCTGCTTCGATCCGGCAGCAGTTCTCCACGCCGCTATCTATTCAGATGTCGTTGTACGGTATCGAATTTCTGCGCAATATCGGCGAGCTTCTTGAAGTGGACGGTAACAAGCCTTCGATCGATTTGCACGAAGGCGGTTACCTGTTCCTCGCCACGGCCGCCGGCGACGCAACGCTGCGTGAAAATCACGCGTTGCAGAAGAGCCTTGGCGCGGACATCAATCTGATGGACCAGCAAGTGCTGAAGGCCAGGTTCCCGTGGCTGAATGTGGCCGATCTCATGTCGGGCGCCTTCGGCGAGAGCGGTGAAGGATGGTTCGACGGCTATGGCCTCGTGCAGGCACTTCGCAAGAAAGCGCAGTCGCTTGGCGCGCGCTACATTGCCGCCGACGTGACCGGTGTGGTTCGCGAGGGCCGCAAGATCACTCACATAATCGACAGCAATGGCGAGCGCTATGCATGCGATACGGTCGTGAACGCGGCAGGCGCATGGACGCGGAAGATCGCCGGAATGATGGACATCGACATTCCGGTCTTTGCTCGCCGTCGCAGCATTTTCAATGTGTCGTCTCCGGCTCGCCTCGCGGCCTGTCCGTTGCTGATCGATCCGACCGGCGTCTATTTCCGACCGGAAGGAAAGACCTACATTTGCGGCACATCGCCGGCCGCCGATAACGATCCTGACGATCTGCCGCTCGACGAGGTAGATCACCGCCTTTTCGACGACGTCATCTGGCCGGCGCTTGCGCATCGCGTGCCTGAGTTCGAAGCGCTGCGTGTCGAGAACTGCTGGTCAGGCTACTACGAGTACAACGTATTCGACCACAACGCGATCATCAGCTATCACCCGCAAATCGAAAACTGCGTGTTCGCAAACGGCTACAGCGGACACGGTCTTCAGCAAGGCCCCGCAACGGGCCGCGGCGTGAGCGAACTGATTCTGAATGGACGATACGTGTCGCTCGATCTCTCTTCGTTGAACTGGGACCGTTTGCTCGAAAACCGTCCCATCGTGGAAAAAAACGTGGTGTAGGCCGGCCACGACAATGCCTGAACGACCGGGGCTCAGCCGCCGATAACATGTACGAATTCACCGCGCCTTTCCAGAATCCTTCTGGCTCTCCCATTCGCGAACTGTTCAAGTATCTGGGCGAGCCGGGCATGATTTCATTCGCCGGCGGGTATCCCGCTAGCGATCTGTTCGACGTCGACGGTTTGCAGCAGGCCGCAGCGCGCGCTTATCAGGACCCGAACTGCTGCCTGCAGTATGGGCCGACCGACGGGTTGCCGCGTCTGAAGCACGAGCTCACGAACCTGATGGCGCATCGCGGCGTGCCATGCGCGCTGAACGAAATGCTGGTGACTACGGGCTCCCAGCAGGGGCTCGATCTGCTGCTTCGCGTGCTGGTGAGTCCCGGCGATGTCGTGCTAACCGAACAGCCTGCGTATCCGGCAACGCTTCAGGCGCTCAAGCTCCAGCAGGCCAGAGTCGTTACCGTGCCTGTCGATGCACACGGCCTCGACGTCGACCGCCTCGCCACGCTTCTGGCGTCGGGTACGTTCGCGCGACCAAAGCTGCTCTATACGGTCCCGACGTTTGCGAATCCGACCGGCGCAACGATCACGCGGGAGCGCCGCATCGCCTTGCTCAGGCTTGCGGTGCAATACAGGTTCCTTATCGTCGAAGACGATCCCTACGGCGATCTGCGCTTTTCGGGCGACGCGGTTCCGTCGATCATCTCCCTTGCGGCCGAAGTGGAGGGCTCACGTGACTGGGTCGTTCATTTCGCGAGCCTTTCGAAGATCGTCGCGCCTGGACTGCGCGTGGGCTGGACAATTGCACCGGCCGAAATCACGCGCCGTTGTGTGATTGCAAAGCAGACAGTCGACTTGTGCAGTGCCCCGTGGACGCAAGCCATTGCCGCCGAATATCTGTCTGACGGTGCGCTCGAACGACACCTGCCGCGCATTACCGCAATGTACGGGCGCAAATGCGAAGCGCTATGCGAAGCGCTGCGCTCGCAGTTCGGCGATACGCTGCAGTTTCATCGGCCCGAGGGCGGCATGTTCGTCTGGGCGCGTATCGAAGGCATCGACGCGTCCGCGCTTCTACAGCGGGCGATCGACAACAAGGTCATGTTCGTTCCGGGCAAGGCATTTTTCGCGGACAGGCTCGACCCTGCATCGCTGCGTTTGTCGTTCGCGGCGCCCGGTATTGCCGATATCGAAGAAGGCGCAAAGCGGTTGCGGCGCGCATACGACATGGCAGCCGCGGACAGTGTATGAGTCGTTGCAGTCGCTGTTTGTCGCGCGCTCACGCCAGATGAAGCTGCGCGACGGTGGCAAGCGGACTCGTCGCCTGTTGGACTAGCGCAGCGTTCTGCTGCGTCATCTGATCCATGTACCTGCGCGCATGGCGGCACTCAACGTTGTCCTACCGTGACGCCGGCCCCGTCGACTCTCTAACCTGCAGTAGCGCGCGTACTTCGTGGCCGCGTTGCGCCCGCTTGCCGTCCAGCATGTCGAGCAGATGTTGCGCGGTGAGCTTTCCGATTTCATGGGTATCCACGCGCATCGTGGTGAGCGTGGGGTGAATCTCTTTGGAGATCTCGAGATCGTCGAAGCCCGTTACGGAAAGCTCGTGCGGTATCGCAATGCCGAGTTCTTCCGCTTCGCGCAGCACGCCAAGCGCGATGTGATCGTTGCCGCAGATAACAGCAGTCGGGCGTTCGCTCGCCGCTTGCCAGATGGAGCGCAGACTGCGGCGCCCGAATGCGATTGTGGATTCGCCCTCGCACATGTGTTCGGGCCGCACCGCGAGGCCATGGCGTTCGAGGGTCGCGCGAATGCCGGCGACGCGCGCCTGCACCCGGTCGTTGTCGCGCGTCGGCTGAATGCACACCGCGAATGAGCGATGACCGAGCGCGATCAGATGTTCTGTCATCTGCACATACGCTGCGAAATTATCGAAGCCGATGCAAACGTGTGGACTCTCTTTGCGATACGCGTAAGTCACCGCATACGGCACTCGGTAGAGCCGCAACGCATCGAAGAGTTCTGGCGGATGAGCTTCGCCCACGATTGCCATCGCCTCGACGCCCCGCGCGAGCATCGCGCGCACCTGCACGAGCGCTTGCGCGGGATCGTAGTTCGAGCAGCCGAGAACGAGCGTGATGCCGCGCGCCGCAAACGCGGCCTGCATGCCGCTTACCTGCGAGGCGAACACCTGGTCGTCGAGCGTGGGAATGATGATGCCGGCAATGTGGCTGCGCGTGGACGCAAGCGCGCGCCCCGCGGCGTTGGGAAACCAGTTCAGCGCGAGCGCCGCCTGTTCGACGCGCTCGCGCACCGCAGCCGATACTTTCTCCGGCTCGTTGTAGACGCGCGATACGGTCGCCGTCGACACGCCCGCGAGTTTCGCGACATCCGACAGCACTGTGCGGCCCGTTCCGCGGCGCACGCGGCTCGTCTGGGATCGGGCTGTGGCGGCGAAGCCGGCTGTGTCTGGTGTGTCGGGCGTGTCGGACATGAGTTCGGAAAGCAGGGGTGAAGCTGGAAGCCTGACATCTTACCGTCGCGTCACTCGTAGCGTAGTCGCGGCGATCGCGCGAGGATCGCGCAAGCGCTAGCGGCTCGACTCCAGTGCCGCGATGCGGGCGCGGAAATGCTCGGTGCCGGCCACGATCTTGTCGAGTATCGCATCCACCGCCCAGAACCTTTCGCGCACGTCGTAGTCGATTACGCGGCAGCGAATCGAGTTGAACGTGCCGATGCGCTGGTGATACATCTTCGCAAGCGCCGGATAGCCGAGCGATTCGGAGACGGCGGCGAGCACGAGGAACGTCGCGAGTTCATCTGCGAGGGCAGGGTCCTGGGCGGCGTCGTTGCGCAGCCATTTGTACAGGTCCGTATGAAAGTTCGTGAACACGCCGTTAAAGCCTGCCGAACCGGCTTTCATCGCGTCCCACGCAATCGCCGCGTTGGCATTGAGGATCTTCAACGGCGAGCCCTGCGCTAGCGCGACACGGCGCTTGACGGTCGCGAGATCGCAGCTCACGTCCTTTAACATGATGAAGCGGCCGGTGTCGATGCATAGCTTTAGTTCGTCATCCGAAAGAAGTCGTCGATACGGCGCAGGACACTCGTAGAGACCGAGCGGCATGTCGGACGGAAGACGCGCGAGCAGCCGCTTCAGATTCGCGGCGAACGCCTGCGTCCCTTCGCGAGCGGGATCGAGCCGATTGGTGACTAGCACAACGCCTTGTGCGCCCGTCGCTGCTGCGACGTTCAGTTCTTCGGCTTGCGCGTCCGGATCGTCGCTGATGTGGCCGGACACCACGACAGGAATCCGCCCCGCGACTTTCTCGACGACGAACCGCCCGAGCGCGCCGCGCTCCGCGAGCGTGAGGAATTGCATCTCGCTCGACTGAGCGACCGCAAAGAGCGCGTCGGCCCCCTGCGCGATATACCACTCGATCAGACGTTCAAGGCCGGCATAGTCGATCGCGCCCGAGTCGTCGAACGGGGTCAGCATCACGGGAACAATGCCTTCGATTGACACGGTGGGTTGCTTCGCGATTGTCATGCTGTTGTACTCCAGAAGATATTGATTGGTCGGGCGAGAGGCAAACGGCTCATGCTGGTGCCTGGAGCGTCTCGTTTGCGGCGGGCGCGTCGGCGATCGGCTTGCGCACCAGCAGCAGATAACTCATCGCGCCGATAAACGCGATGCCCGCGGCAGTCAGCAAAGCCGGCACGAACGACCAGGTTTGCGCGATATAGCCGGTCAAAATCGGCGCGAGTGCGCCGCCAAGAAAACCGCCGAAATTCTGGATCGCGCCGAGCGAGCCGACGCGGTTTGGCGGTGCGGCCGCCGTCGCGAGCGCCCACGAACTCGCGGATGCGGCGTTGGCCAGAAAGATCACGACCGAGATGCACACGATTGCCAGCACGTTGCTCTCGACGAGCGCGGCCGGAATCGTGAACGCGACCATGCCGAGCATTGCGATGACCACGGCGTTACGGCGGCTCGCCACCGGGCTCGCGCTGCGGCTCGTGATGAGATCGGAAAACCAGCCGGCTGTGAGCGAGCCGAGAAAACCGCAGAAGAACGGCACCGATGCGGCGATACCGGTGTGCATCAGGCTCATGTGACGCTCCATCGTCAGATAGCCCGGCAGCCATGTCAGGTAGACCCAGTTCAGATAAACGGAGCCGAAGAAGCCGATCAGCATGCCCCACGTGGTGCCGTGCGAGAACAGCGAGCGCCATTCGGCGAATGTGACGGCCGGTGCCGGCTTGCGGTCCGCTTCATCGCCTTCCAGATAGCGGCGCTCCGTCTCGCTCATGGTCGCCTTGACCGGGTCGCGATAAACCGCGAACCAAACGGCCGCAACGATCAGACCGGCCGCGCCCGTCGCGATGAACGCCCAGCGCCAGTGGAAGTTCACGACGAGCACCGAGAGGCAGAGCGGCGCGAGCGCGGTTCCGAGTGGTGACGCCGAGTTGAAGATGCCGGTCGGCTTGCCGCGTTCGCGCAACGGAAACCAGTTGCTGACCACGCGAGCCGCCGACGGAAACTGCGGCGCTTCGCCGATGCCGAGTACGATCCGCGCAAGCACGAACCAGCCGAATGTCGAGACAAAGCCGCCGGCGGCCTGCGCGAGTGACCACACGATTAGCCCCATGCCGAGCAGCTTGCGCGGTCCCATCCGGTCGACAAGCCCGCCGACCGGCAACTGGAAGAGCGCATAGCTCCACGAGAATGCGGACAGCAGCAGTCCCATTTGCCCGAGCGTCAGGCCCATGTCGTGACGGATCAACGGATTGGCGACAGCGAGCGTTCCGCGATCGAGATAGTTGACGATGCCGCTCACCATCAGCAGCGTGAGCGCCACGACCTGGGCGCGGCGAATTTTCGGAGGGGGCTGCTCGTGGCTCGGGGTTGCGCTCATGATCGTTGTCTCCGTTTCATGTTGCGTTTCAGCTAGGCGGGGCGCACCGATGCGATGTCGGGCGGCCGGGAGTTGCGCGGCGCATCTGGCGGGCGCTGGCTTAGGGTCTGTGGCCCCTTCGGGTGTGGCGTTCGGCGCTTGATTCCGTTGCGGTTGTGCTTCCAATGCAGATGACCATCACTTGATGTTAGCGCTTACATTGAAGGCGGAAGCCGCAGCTGTTGCGACGGCCGTTCCGGGCAAGCCTTTTCACAGATAAGAATGATAGCGCTTACATTCTGTGTCGCCTCGCTTGCACGCGCAAGCTCGAAAACACGGTTGACGGGTAAACACTGACCATCGCCGCATGGTGCTCTTAGGCGCGCGAACCGCCACGTCGAAAGTGGCACAGTGTTTGCTCAGGCCGTGTGCCCACACAGTATTAATAACGAGAACAACCATGCAACCTGACCAGACCGCTACTGATTTTTCCCAGTCTCGACCTCTGCTCGCGACTCCGCTTGCGGGCGTGAGCGAGCGGGCGCCTCGCCGCCAGCTTGGCCTGCTTGTGCGCGTGACGTTCTGCTTTGCGTGGCTATTCGGTCTGGAGCCGTTTCTCACTGGCGTCGCCAGCGATCCATCGCACCCCGGTCGGGATCGCCGTTGATGCGTGCGCGCTGCCGAACTGACGGCGCGTGAACGTTTCACTAGCGAGCAGGGCAATTTCTACATTGGTGGCCACGGCGGGCACCAGAAGCGCCGCGAGCGCCCTTCGCAGGAATATCGGTGCGATGCTGCTAGCGGGAGCCCTTCCCGTCCCCAGGAGCCTGTCATGCAAACCGACCCGACCGTTGATCCCGTAGCCGACCCTTCGAACCAACCCTTGGACGCGCCCGAAGATCAGCCGCGTGCGCTGCCCGGCACGCCGCCGGACACCGATCCGCTGGCCCCCGGCAGCGCTCCAGACGATGACGGCTCGGTAGGGCGATCGCGCCCGCGACCGTAGACCATGGCAGCAGCGCTGCTGGAATTAGGGAAACTACGCGTGAAAAGGCGCACGGCCGTGCCGTTAATTTAGATGGAAGGCTGTTCGATGCATTGCCGTCCGCTTTCAGCACAGGGTTGGTCACGCGGCGGTCGGCGCCGCAGTTCACCTCCGGACACACCCGTGCTGAAGGCTTCACTTACCAGCCATACATATGTAATTTCATGCGGCATCTGCGCCGCAATTTAGCCACGGCCGCCTTAGGGGCGGTTTGTTATTGGCCCAGGCGGAGCCCATTGAGCCCCGTACATACTGATTGCGCACATCACCCGCGGTTCGGGGCTAATAACCGCGCTAATCAAAGCCTCTGAATGCCGTGATAACCGATTATACGAATAAGCGCGGATTAAGCGGACTATATTGGGGCGATTAAGTTCCCCGGAATTGCAAACGTTTGATCGCTCGCCCATAGCGGCTGCGGCACTGCTCAATTAAACATCAGCAATACGTTTAGAAGTGCGGTTTTCCACGCCGCGCATTACTTCGCGCGTATTACAAGCTGTTGCATTCGCACAACTTTAGTTATTGAAAAGTTGCAAAGATTTTATGTCCGGCGCAGGCGAATGCCCTGTCCCTCATTCGAATAAAATTCCCAAAAACAAAGACTTAGCCCCTAAGGGCAATCGATTATTGCCAAATCGGCAAGACCGTGTTGTGCGAATTGCGGGCGCTCGCTACCAGGGTGGCCCCCTACACTCACGCTTCGTTTAGTGGGTGCCCCGGCCGGGCCAGAACGGTTCGGCGACAAGGGCGGCGGCACGTTCGCGTACTGCCGAGGCTGGTCCCGCTCCCCCGCGAAATTTATCGAACAGGAGTCCCACGCATGAAAAAGAGTCTCATCGTCGTTGCGGTTGCCGCATCGTTCGCTTCCGTCGCTCACGCACAAAGCAGCGTCACCCTGTACGGTCTGCTGGACGCTGGCGTGACCTACACGAGCAACGTTGCTCACAACTCGAAGTGGGCAGCCGGCAGCGGCGGCATCGAACAGAGCCGTTTCGGCCTGCGCGGTTCGGAAGACCTGGGCGGCGGTCTGAAGGCAATCTTCACGTTGGAAAGCGGCTTTAACGTCAACAACGGCCGTTTCGCGAACAACAACGGCATGTTCAACCGTCAGGCATTCGTCGGTCTGTCGAGCGCGCAATTCGGTTCGGTCACGCTTGGCCGTCAATACGACGCAGCGCAAGACTTCCTGGCACCGCTGACCGCAACGGGCAGCTGGGGCGGCACGTACTTCGCGCACCCGTTCAACAACGACAACCTGAACACGAACGGCGGCTTCGCAGTTAACAACTCGGTCAAGTACTCGAGCGCTAACTACGCTGGCTTCACGTTCGGCGGCACGTACGGCTTCTCGAACCAGGCTGGCGCATTCGCAAACAACCGCGAATACAGCCTCGGTGCTGCTTACCAGTGGCAAGGTCTGCGTTTGGGCGCTGCTTACGCACAGCAGAACAACCCGGGCGCAACGAACGCTGCTGGCACGGCTAGCAACGGCGGCGCGACCGACGGCGGCTTCCTGGGCGCAACGGGCAACTTCCGTCAACGTGAATTCGGCGCAGCAGGTTCGTACGCTTTCGGCCCGGCAACTGTCGGTCTGGCATGGACGCAATCGCGTATCGACAACGTTGCAGGCGTTCAGCAATCGCTGCGCGCTAACAACTACGAAGTTAACGGCAAGTACAACCTGACCCCGGCTCTCGGCCTGGGCGTGGCGTACACGTTCACCGACGGCAAGGGCTATGGCACTGCCGCAAACGGTGGCTCGACGTCGGTTCGCTACCACCAGATCGGCCTGCAGGCTGACTACTCGCTGTCGCGTCGTACGGACGTGTACGCTCAAGCCGTGTACCAGCACGCAATGGGCGACGGCGGTGTTGCTTCGATCTACAGCGGCGACATCACGCAAGCTCCGTCGTCGTCGAAGAACCAGACGGCTGCTACGGTCGGTCTGCGTCACCGCTTCTAAGCTTCAGCAGAAGCTGCTTGTTGTACAAAAAGGTGCCGTTCGCGGCACCTTTTTTTTATGCGCGGACCGCCTGAACGCAACAGCCAGATCAGGCGTGCTGGCCGACTTTGAACACCGCGACAGCCTCGCGCAAGTGCTCGGTCTGCTCATCGAGCGAACCCGCTGCGGCCGCGGCCTGTTCGACGAGCGCGGCGTTGCGCTGCGTGACGTCGTCCATCTGTCGAATCGCCAGGTTCACTTCGCCGATGCCGGAGCTCTGTTCCTTCGACGCCGCGGAGATTTCGTTCATGATCGCCGTGACGCGGCGCACCGCCTCGACCACTTCGCCAATCGTACTGCCTGCTTTCCCGGCCAACGTCGAACCTTCGCCGACCTGCTCGACCGACTGGTCGATCAACACCTTTATCTCTTTCGCGGCCGTCGCGCTGCGCTGCGCGAGATTGCGGACCTCACCCGCGACGACCGCAAAGCCGCGGCCTTCCTCGCCGGCGCGTGCAGCTTCCACAGCTGCGTTGAGCGCGAGAATATTCGTCTGGAACGCAATACCTTCAATCACGCTGATGATCTCGCCGATCTTGCGTGAACTGTCCGTGATGCCGGCCATTTTCTGAACGACGTCGTTGACGACTTCGCCGCCGCGCGCGGCAATGCTCGATGCGTCCTTCGCCAGTTCGGACGCGGTTGCCGCGTTGCCGGCGTTCTGCGTGACGGTCTTGGTGAGTTCGTCCATGCTGGCGGCGGTTTGCTGCAACGACGCGGCCTGTTCTTCGGTACGGCTCGACAGGTCCAGGTTGCCCGCGGCGATTTCCTTCGAGGCGACCGTGATCGTTTCAGCCGAATTCTTGATACGCGCGACGGTGGCCGCAAGCTGATCGCGCATTTCGCGCAGCGAGAAAAGCAAACTGGAGGTGTCGTCGCGGCGCAAGTCGATAGGTGTGGCCAGATCGCCGCGGGCAATGCGCATGGCGATTTCGGCCGCGGCGGACGGCTCGCCGCCAATCGAGCGCGACACGTTGCGCACGACGCGCGACGCGACGAACGACACGAGCACGCCCAGCACCAGCAGCATGCCGCCGGAGCGCAGCAGAGTCGCGTAGAACTGCGCCTGGATGTCGTCCATGTAGGCGCCGGCGATGAAGTCCCAGTTCCACGGCGCAAAGCGCTTCACGTAGCCGATTTTCTCGCTCGGCTTCGTGTCGCCGGGCTTCGGCCACCAGTAACGCAGATAGCCGGCGCCGCCCGCCGAGCCGCCCGCCGCGGCGATGTCGTGGTACAGCGCATTGCCCTTGGCGTCGCGAAAGCCGCTCATGTCCTTGCCGTTGAGTTGCGGGCTCATCGGGTGCGCGACCATCACCGAGTCGCTGCGCACAATCGTCACGTAGCCCGAGGTGCCGTAGCGCTGCGCATTGACGCGAGCGATGGCTTGCTGCTTCGCTTCGTCGACGGAAAGCTTGCCGGCGTCTGCCTGCTTCGCGTAGTCGGCGACAATCGACGCCGCCATGTCGGTCACATCGGCCAGCGCGGAGCGCCGTGCGTCCATCTGTGCGCTACGTGCTTCGAACGCATTCACTACGGTGACGATCAGCAGCGCCGCCCAGCAAAGCAGCAGGGGCACCCATAACTTCTGTTTCAATGTCAGACGGTTCATTATTGGATTCGACGGTTCGTTAAGCGCGAGATAGGGGCGCTTGCCAGGCAGCGCCATAGTTCGCATAACGGCTGTCCAAGCGGATTCTTTATCCCTTGCCCGACGGTCGAGTCCGCACCGCACGCCAGATAAATCAAATAGTTGCGCGGTGGTCACATGGTTTGCGTCGAAGAGCGCGCGACGCTACGCATTGAATAGTTCGCTGCGCGCCGCGTCGATGATCGTCGCGACAGCCGGATGGCTGATGCGGCGTTCGATCGAGATCGCAAAGAATTCCTCGACGATGGTGTTGATTTGCCCGACGGTCGTGAGTTTATGTTCGGCCTGCAACTGGTTCTCGAGGACCGTCGGCGCGAATAGCAGGCCGCGGCCCTCACGACCGAACGCAAGTGCCATCGCACTGTCGTCGAACTCGCCGACGATGCGCGGTGAAATAGCGCGCGATGCGAGCCAGTGATCCAGCTTGCGGCGCACCGCCGATTCGGTGCCGGGCAGCAGCAGCGGCAACTGGCCGAGCGACATGGGAAAGCGTTTCCGCACGCCATGCAGTAGCGCTTCAGCGCCAAAACAGCTTAGGGTCGAACGGCCGAGCCGGTGATTGAACGCCTTGATATTGACGTCGGCGGGAATGGGCGCGTCCGCGATGATCAGGTCGAGGCGGTGCACGGCCAGTTGAGCGAGCAGCGCGTGCAGCTTGCCTTCGTGACAGATCACCCGCAGCGAAGCGGGCGCGCTCAGCGCCGGTTCCAGCAGCCGGTACGCGATCGCCTTGGGCACCGAGTCCGCAATGCCGACGCGAAACCGGGATTGCGTGCCGGCCTCCTGCTCGCGGCGCACCGCGCTTTCCAGTTCCGAGCCTAGCGAGAATATTTCGTCGGCGTAATCGAGCGCGAGCCGGCCGGCATCGGTTAGTTCGAGCGTGCGCCCGCTTTTCTTGAAGAGCTTTTTATCCAGCGCTTCCTCGAGCAGTTTGATCTGCCCGCTCAGCGTTTGCGGCGTGATGTGCAGTTGCTCACCCGCACGGACGATGCCGCCCGCGTGTGCCGCAACCCAGAAGTAATACAGATGCTTGAAGTTCACGCGTCCTCCCGCGATTACGCGACGTTACGGTTTTTGCGAACGATCAGCAACAAAAATACGAATTTTCCGTTGTCTCCCGTTCGGTTAGATTCAAGGCTCGTCCCGAGGCGTCAGCGGGCGGCTCATCGAAGCTGACACAGGTGACCTATGTCATTCGTTGCACAGTTTCTGCGTTCGAAAAGTCTTACTGTCCGTAAGGTAGTCGCGAGAAGATGACGCGCGGCGCGGGCGGCCCCTGACACATCAAGAGAGGTTTATATGTACAAGCAAACTGTCGATCACTTGCGGCGCGTTGCCGGCAAGGTGACACGCGGCACCGTAGCGCTCGGTCTCGCGGGCGTGCTCGCGCTAGGCGCGCTCGCGGCCAACGACGCACAAGCGAAGCGCGTCGGCGGCAGTCAAAGCATTGGGCGCCAGTCGCAGATGGCGTCGCCGTCCGCTCCGGCGCAACGAAGCCAGCAAGCTCAGCCGACGCAACAGTCCGCACAGGCGCCGGCCGCCACTCCGGCGCGCAACCGCTGGCTCGGTCCGCTGGCAGGCCTTGCCGCCGGCTTTGGTATTGCCGCGCTGCTGTCGTCACTTGGCCTCGGCGCGGGGCTCGCGCAAATGCTGTCGAACGTGCTGTTGATCGGCCTCGTGGTCGTTGCCGGTGTGATGCTGTTCAGGTTCATCGCCAATCGGCGCCGCCCGGATCTGGCTTATGGACACGGCGCCACGAACCGGTCGCAGACCAATGGCTCGCCGCTCCACAACCAGGCCGGTCACGCGCGGCCGGACACGAACTTTTTCGGCATGCGACGCGCCGCGACGAATCCGGCCGGAGCAGCGGGCACGGTGAAGGCGCCCGTGCAACCGCTCGGGCTCGATCAGGCCGAGCTGGTGGCTTCGGCGAAAAGCACGTTCATGCGTCTGCAAGGCGCATGGGACCGCAACGAGCAAGGTGACCTGTTCGAATTGACCACGCCGGAGATGTTCGCGCAGATCAAGCGTGATCTGGAAAGCCGCGGTAGCGAGCCGAATCGTACGGAAGTACCGCAACTGGATGCCGAAGTGCTGGGCGTGGAAAGCACCGCGGACGAGACACTCGTCAGCGTGCGCTTTTACGGTCAGATGCGCGAAGACGGCGCAGCGACTGCCCAGCCGTTCCAGGAAGTGTGGAACATTGTCCGCGGCGCACAGGGCGACCAGGCGTGGCGGCTCGCGGGCATTCAGCAGCTCGACCGGTAAGGAAGGACGGGGGCATCCATCAGTGGATGCCCCCGTCTAACCGTTAGAAACCGCGCAACGGGCACTGAGTATCGTGCCTCTATTTCGCATTAGCCGAACGCTTTTTCCACCAGGTCGACAGCACCCATTCGTCGGCGGCGAAATAAAGCGGGAGCTTCGCGGGATATCCGAGGTCGTTACGGTATGCGATGCGGTGGCTTGCGGAATACCAGTGCGGGATCACGTAATAGCCGTTCATCAATACCCGGTCGAGCGCGTGTGTCGCGTCAACAAGTTGCTCATGCGTTTGCGCCGATACGACCCGTTGCAGAATGGCATCGATAGCCGGCGACTTTACGCCGACCAGGTTATCGGAGCCCTGCTGATCGGCATACTTGCTGCCGAAACGCGAAAGCTGTTCGGTACCCGGCACCTGGACATCGGGCAAACGCACGGTTGTCATGTCGAAGTCGAACGCGTCGAGACGCTTTTGAACGAGCGCGAAATCGGCGGTGCGGAAATTCATCGTAATCCCCAGCTTCTGCAGATTGCGGCCAAACGCGGCGGCGACCGGCTCCATTGACGTGCCGCCGCCACTGTCCTCGAGAAGTTCGAACTCGAACGGCTGCCCGTTCATGTTGCGCAGCGCACCGTCGCGATACGTCCAGCCCGCCTGCGCCAGCAGTTGGCGCGCCTTGACGAGATTGGCGCGCAGTGAACCTGGCGGGTCGGTGTCGGGCTGTTGCGGCATGTCACCGAACACGGCCGGGTCCAGCTGTCTGCGCAGGGGCTCCAGAATCGCTAGCTCGCCTTCGCCTGGCCTTCCTGTCGCCTGCAAGTCTGTGTTGGCAAAGAAGCTGCCGGTACGCTTGTACTGATCGAAAAAAAGCTGACGGTTAAGCCACTGGAAGTCGAGCGCGAGATCGAGTGCCTGACGTACCCGCACGTCGCGGAAAATGGGCCGTCGCAAGTTGATGAAGAAGCCTTGCATGCCCGCGCCGTTGTGGTGAGGAAACTCGCGTTTGATCAGCTCGCCGCTGTCGAAGCGCTTGCCGACATCTCGCCGCACCCAACTCTGCGCGACGTTCTCGACGAGAACGTCGTACTCGCCCGCCCTGAACGCTTCCAGCTTCGCGACCGCGTCGGCATACAGTTTGTATTCGATGCGTGCAAAGTTGTGCGTGCCCACGCGCACCGGCAGCGACGCGCCCCAGTAGTTGGGGTTGCGCTTATAGCTGATGGTGCGACCGTTGTCGTATTTGTCGATCAGGTAATCTCCGCTCGCAATCGGCTTCTCGAACGCGAGCTGGTCGAAGGGAATACGCGTGCCATCCGGCCTCATGCCCCACTTGCGCGAAAACACCGGGATTCCGCCCGCGAGCAGCGGCATTTCGCGCGTCGCGACCTTGTACTCGAAACGGATCGTGAGCCGGTCGACGACCACGGCCCGCGCGATCTGCCCGAAGTACACCGAGAACTGCGGCAGAGCCTGCGGACTCTTCAGCGTGTCGAACGAGAACTTGACGTCCTCGGCCGTGACTGCGTCGCCATTCGAAAAGCGCGCTTCCGGATTGATGTGAAAGGTTGTCGAAAAGCCATCCGGCGCTACGTCGATGTCGTCGGCGAGCAGGCAGTACGCGCTCGCGACTTCGTCGGAACTGCCGGTCGTCAGGCTCTCGAACATTAGCCCGAGTCCGGGCGCGGGATTGCCGCGCAGCGTGAATGGATTGAATTTATCGAAGCTCGTCAGGCGATTCGGGTTCGCGAGGACAAGCGTGCCGTCGCGCGGTGCGTCGGGGTTCACGTACTCGAAGTGCTTGAAGTCCGCCGGGTACCTGGGCTCGCCATATTGCGCGATGGCGTTGACGGCGCACGCAGGATTCGCGATCCACATGGCCGATCCGCTGAGCACGAGCGCGGCCAGCAAGCGCCAGGTGTTGCGCAAGCGTACCCTCGTGTGAGTCATAAACTCCCTTGGCGCAGTGCTCCCATTTGAACGTCAATTGGACCGCCACGCGCCGCCGGCGTTTCATACAGCGAGTCGCAAAGCCGCGTCCGTGCGTTCGAGCTGGGGGTAATCGGGCGCCCGCCGTCAGCGCCGACCAGGTCGCGAAGGCGGGAGCGTGTCTTGCGCAAAAGTGAGCAGGTCACTCCACGTGGGGCGACGCCGCAGCCGGCGACATTTCCGCGAGCAGCGACATCAGATATTCAATGTCCACCGGCTTGACGAGATGATGGTCGAATCCAGCGGCCTGCACGCGCAGATGATCGTCCGCCTGGCCGTACCCCGTTACCGCGATCAGCACCGGCCGGACCTCGCCCTTCAGGCGGATCAGCCGGGCGAGTTCATAGCCGTCCGTATCGGGCAGCCCAATGTCGAGCAACGCTGCATCGACGGGCTCGGCCTCGGCTATCGCGAGGGCGTCGTTGGCGCAATACGCAACGTTGACGCGATAACCCTCGCTCTCGCAAAGCAGTGCGAGTGAGTCGGCGGCGTCCTTGTTGTCGTCGACGATCAGCACATGCAGCGAAGCGCGCTCCGCATGCGACAGGCCCGCAACCGACGGTTCGTCGTGCAACGGCGCAGATACTTCGGGCGCGTGACAGAGCGGCAGCCTGATCGAAACCGTGGCGCCGCGGCCGGGCCCGGGACTCGTAATGTCGATCGAGCCGCCGTGCAATTCGACAAGCTTCTTCACGAGCGACAAGCCGATGCCGAGGCCACCATGCGCCCGGTCCAGCGTTCGCTCGCCCTGTGCGAACAGATCGAAAATATGCGGCAGAAGATCGGGCGAGATGCCGCTGCCGTTGTCTTCAATGGTGACGGTCGCGAAGCGTTCGTCGGCGAGCGCGGTCACGCACACGTTGCCACCGGGGTCGGTGTACTTGCACGCATTGTTCAGCACGTTGACGAGAATCTGCGACAGGCGCAGCGGGTCCGCGTGCAGCCAGACCGGCGTGGGCGGCAGCCGCACGGTGAGGTGCTGGCCGCGCGAGCTCGCCATCGACGACACCGTTTCGAGCGCGCCGTAAACCGCGGTGCCGACCAGTAGCGGCTCGCGTCGAAGCACGATGCGGCCGTGCGTGATGCGCGAGACTTCGAGCAGATCGTCGACGAGTCGTGCCATGTGATCGACCTGCCGGCTCAGCATGCCAACCAGTTCGCCGGCCTTCATGCCGGCTTCTTTTTCTCGACGCAGTAGTGCAATGGCATTGCGCATCGGCGCGAGCGGGTTGCGCAGTTCGTGCGCGAGCATCGCGAGAAACTCGTCCTTGCGGCGGTCCGTTTCGCGCAATGCGAGTTCCAGCGTCTTGCGCTGCGTGATATCCACCGCGCTCGCGATTACGCGCCACGGGCGGCCGTCGGCGTCGCGCTGCAACACGGCCTGGCTTTGCAGCCAGCTTTCCCTGCTACCCAACGAGATGCGGAATTCCAGCGGCTTGTCGAATTCGCCAGTGAGCGCGACGCGGCGCATCGCTGCGTCCACCGACGCGCGGTCTTCGGCGTGCACGCGATGAAGCGCTGCGTCGTAGGTGAGCGCGCTCGGCGCGGCTGGCATGCTGGGCACTGCGTCTACGCTGTCCCAGCAGACCGTCCATGAATCGAGCGACAGATAACCAATCGTCATTCTGGCGGCGCGCATAGCGACCTGTAGACGCAGATTGCGCTCTTCGAGCGCGGCGGCTGCGACACGCTCGTCGGTGACGTCCGTCGCCATGCAAAACCATTCGCGCAACGTGCCGTCGTCATCGCGTAAAGGCGCGGCCCTCGCGACCAGGGTCCGCCAACTGGAATCGCGCCGGCGCAGCCGGAACGTCATCGAGGCGGGCATCTCGGCCTTCACGATCCGCGACCACTGCTCGCGGGCGCTTTCCTGGTCGTCGGGATGAACGAGGTCGAGCCATTCGCAGCCCGCGCTCAGCCCGTCCTGCGCCGCGAATGACTGCCAGTTGCCAAGCTGATGCGTATTCCCCTGTGCGTCCGCTATCCAGGTTAGTTCGGAACTCGCTTCGACGAGCGCGCGATAGCGCTGTTCGCTGCGTTCGCGTTCTGTCTGCGCGTCGTGCTGTTCCGTAATGTCGTATGTCACGCCGAATACGCGCTCGATTTCCGAGCCGGTTCCGCAGTCGGTTTCGCCGCGTGTTCGAAGCCACAAGCGCTGTCCATTGGCGAGCTGGACTGGAAAGTCCAGTTCGAAAGGCACGCACTGATGCAAGCGGCCGGTCAGCTCGCGCGCGAACCAGGCGCGATGACTTTCGGGGATTCTGTCGAACAACCATTGCAGCGGCACTTCCGCCTGCTGGGGATCGAGGCCGTAGATCTGCGCCAATTGAGCGCTGATTCGCGCGGTGCGGCTGCCCATGTCCCATTCCCACGCGCCGACACGCGCCGCGTCGAGCGCGAAGCGCAGACGCCGTTCGCCGACCTCGTAGGCTTCGCCGGCCTTCACGAAGTCGTCGATGTCCATCGCGATGCCGCATGCGCCGGACACGATGCGCGCGTCGTCGAAGATCGGCCGTATGCGCAGTTTGTGCCAGCGGTATTTGCCGTCGAAACGCTGCAGGCGCGCATTCACCTTCACGCTCTCCCCATCGGTAAGCGCGGTGCGCCATGCATCGTGCACTTTCTTGACGTCGCATTCGAGAACGAACTGGTCCCAGTGCAACGTTGTATTGGGTGCGAACGGATTGCCGAGATATGTGCGGCAGGCGAGGTTGGCATAGGTGACGATTCCGCGCGCTTCGGCAGTCCACACCAGGGCCGGAACCTGATCGGCAATATCGTTGTTGCTCATTGCGTTATCAATCGCACTGTTCGTACTGCTTCCAGGAGGACGTCTGCTCGGATCCAAGTGAGATTGAAGCGCCGCCCTGCACGGGCTACGCGAAGTTAATCGTCGTTTGCACGGTGCCTGACTGCTATAGGGGAAATCATGGGATTGCGCGTTGCAGTGCCGCACTCACTGCTCATGCGGTGGCCAATTCTGCAGACGTTTAGGCACGATCCGTGGATATCCCGCTCACCTCTGCTCATTGTGCTCCTGAAACCGACTGTAATAATACGTCGTGCGTGCAGCGGTACTGACGCGCCATAACCGCAAGACATCAGACAATGCGGCGCCCATCGAGTGGGACAGGAGACGTGATGATCAAGACTTCGCCGGCAGGGTATGACCTGGGAAACTCACGTCGGCGGGGCGCGCGCATTGCGCTTCTGCCGCTTGCCGCGGCGCTGCTGTGCTGCGTCGCTTCAATCGAAGCGCGCGGCGCGGGTGCGCTGCCTGCGGGCGGAAGCTTCGTCCGCGGAAACGGCTCCATCAGCGGCGACGGCACGACGTTGACCATCAATCAGGGTCCGGGCCGGGGCGTCGTCGACTGGAACAGCTTTTCGATAGGCGCCGGCAACCGCGTCGTGTTCGCCAACGGTAACGGCGCGACGCTCAATCGGGTCACTGGCGGCTCTCCGTCCGTCATCATGGGTACGCTGACGGCCAGCGGCAGCGTCTACCTGATCAATCCGCAAGGCATCGTTGTCGGATCGAGGGGCGTGATTTCGACGAACGGTCGTTTCGTCGCGTCGACGCTCGACGTCGTCGACACCGACGCTTTCATGAACGGCCACCCGTTGACACTCGCGGGCAACTCCGGCGCGAGCATCGTCAACATGGGCACGATCGCATCCGGCACCGGCGACGTGTTTCTCATCGCGCGACAACAGGTCACCAACTCCGGCACTATCAGCGCGCCGAACGGCACGGTGGAACTGGCAGTCGCGCAGCAGGTGTTGCTGCAGGACTCGTCTTCGGGCAGACAGGTCTTCGTGCAACCGGACCAGCAGGGGGCGGGCGGGACCATCACGAATCGCGGCTTGATCCAGGCGGCGCAGGTCAGCCTGCAGGCCGTCGACGGCAACATCTACGCGCTCGCCGGCAATCACGAAGCGATCCGTGCGACAGGCACGACCACACGCGACGGACATGTCTGGCTGGTCGCGGGACATGGCACGCTGCAGCCGGGCGGCTCGATCGAGGCAACCGGCGGCACCGTCGACATGAGCGCGGACACGCTGGCGTTTCCCACCGGCGGCGCGACGGTGCGGGCAAACCAATGGAACATTGCGACGCCTGCATTCACCGTAGACGGCAACGCGGCGCAAGCGCTCTCCGCGAGCCTCGGCACCGGCACATCGGTCAACCTGCAGACGACCGGCGCGAACGGCAGCACCGGCGACATCGACGTGAACTCGGGAATCGGCTGGCAGGGCAACGCCTCGTTGACGCTTGCGGCGTATCGCAACCTGACGGTCGCGCAAGGTGCAACCATCGGCAATCAGGGCGGCGGAAGTTTGACGTTGCGCGCGGACTCCGCGAGTGTCGACAACGGCGGCAGCGTGGCGAATCGCGGTGTGATCGACTGGTCACGCAGCACGGGTATCGTCAATGCGCTCTACGACATGAACGGGACGTACAGCGCCGGCACGCTGCTGGGCAATCCGGCATGGACCGCCCCGGCCGGCAGCGGCCAGGTCACGCAGATCACGGCCTACAAGCTGGTCAATAACGTAACGGACCTCCAGAACATTTCGCAGGACCTGGCGGGTAATTACGCGCTTGGCACGGACATCGACGCGACCGGCTATACATTGACACCGATCGGCAACCATACGACGCCCTTCACCGGCCAGTTCGACGGCATGTGGCACAACGTGCGTAACGCAAAGATCGAGATTGCCGACTTCAGCAAGGATTATTCGTCGGGTCTCTTTGGTCTTGTCGGCCAGGCCGGCGTGTTGCGCGACGTCGGCGTGGAAGACAGTTCGGTGAACACGAGCCACTCGGGCAGCGGGCTGCTCGCCGGCGTGAACCAGGGCGTCATCGCGAACGCGCATTCGACCGGCGCGGCCTCGGAACTCTTTCAGAACGGCACCACGTTCGGCGGGCTGGTAGGCCGCAACGAAGGCAGCATTGAGCGCTCGTGGAGCAGTGCCGCGATCTCTGGCTCGGACGCGAACGGCGGACTCGTCGGCTACAACCTCGGTTCCATCGCGCAGTCGTATGCAACGGGCAGCGTGAGTCCGGTTTTCTTGACGGGGTACGGCGGCGCACTTGTCGGTATCAACGACGGAACCGTTACGCAGTCGTTTGCGACAGGCGCGGTTCAAACGCGAAGCATGCCGACGCATGGCGTGAGTGCGTTCGGCTCGGGCACGCTCGCGCAGGACGTCTATTGGAACAAGGAGACGACAGGGCAGCCCGCGAGTGGCGGGAGCTTGCCGCCGTCGAACGGGCTAACCACCGCGCAGATGAGCGACCCGGCGAATTTCGCGGGCTATGACTTCGGAGCGAACGGCGTGTGGGCGATGCCGTCCGGCGCGACGCAACCCGTGTTGCGCTGGCAGCTTGCGCATTAGGCGGCGCGCTTCATTCGCGGATGAACCGGCGCGCGTGTCGCCCGCGTGTTGGGCGCTGCTGACGTCGTGCGTCGTCGCGGCTCTTCAGCCTTCGCCCGTGTTCGCGCAGGCCTGGCGCGACGTTGCTCCGCGGCCGGCGCCGCCGACTCCGCGCAGTGCGCCATCGCAACCTCCCGCGCAGTCCGAAGCGGATTCCGCGCAGATCGCGGTGACGAAGCTCGAAGGTCTGGTGTTCGAACCCGCGGGCGCGACCGCGCCAGCGGCAGCCGCACAGCCAGGCATTGCCGCTGAATCCTTGCCGGTACTGGACGCGGCTTTTCTCCGCACGTTCGAGACCGATCTCGGCAAGCCCCTCACCTTCGGACGGCTTGCCGAGATCCGCCGCGCCGTGGTCGAGCGTTATCGCGCGGCCGGCAAGCCGCTCGTGGATGTCTATGTGCCTGAGCAGGACGTAAGCTCGGGCGTCGTGCATATCGCGGTCGCGGAATTTCGCCTGGGGCAACTGCGCACGAGCGGCAACCGCTACTTCTCCGACGATCTGCTGAAGCGCGAAATGCCGCTCGAAGCGGGCGGCCCGATCCTGCAATCGGACGTGTCGCTGGGTCTGGCCGTACTCAACGCAAATCCCTATCGACGCGTCGATGCCGTCTTCGCGCCCGGAGAAGCGGCGAATTCGACCGACGTCATCTTGCAGACCGACGACCGTCTGCCGCTGCGGGTGAACGCCGGCTACGACAACGCGGGCGTGCGCGACCTCGGTCGCGACCGTTTTTTCGCAGGCGTCGACTACGGCAATCTGTTCGGGCTCGACCAGCACATTGCATATCAATTCACGGCCAGCAATGATTTTTTCAGCGGCAATCCGGACATTGAAGGACGCGCCAACCGCGCGCGTTTCGCGGCCCACGCGCTGAGCTATATCGCGCCGCTGCCGTGGCACAACAGTATCGAACTGTTCGGCGTCTATGCGCAAAGCACGCCGCGCCTGCCGGACAGTTATGGGCAAACCGGCATTTCGGCGCAGATGAGTTTCCGCTACGACTGGCGTTTGCCGACGACAACGGATGCGGCGCAACTCGTCCAGCTCGGGTACGACTTCAAGCGCAGTAATAACGATCTGGAATTCGGCGGCTTTCAGGTGTTCAACTCGAACACGCACATACACCAGTTTCTGCTGACGTACGACTTCAGCAAGCCGGGCGATGCGGGAGCAGCACATGCCTCCGCAACGCTTGTGGCAAGTCCCGGCAGATTGGACAGCTCCAACAACGACGCGGCGTTCGCCACGGCGCGGCACGGCGCGACAGTGCGCTACGCGTATCTGCAACTCGCTGCTCAGCGAGCTTTCGCGCTCGGCGGCGGATTCACATTGAGCGGGCGAGGCGCGTTCCAGTGGACGCCGAATACGCTATTGCCAAGCGAGGAAATGGGGCTGGGCGGAGAGTCCAGCGTGCGAGGTTACGAGCCGTATGTCGTGCTGGGCGATCGTGGCTGGAACGTGCAGACCGAATTGCGCGCGCCCGCGCTGCCGTTCGGCACAAGCAGCGCGGCGGCGCAGCCCTTTGTGTTTATCGACGCCGGCCATGTGTGGAATCGAATCGATCAACCTGCTGAGATGAGTAACGGGTCACTGGTCAGCGTCGGCGCGGGGGTGCGTTTCCAATGGTCGCGTTTCGTCGATTTCCGCTGCACTTACGGCGTGCCGCTACGTGCGCCGACGCCGGGCGGCTCGAAAGCGCCGATGGTGCTTCTCTACGTTTCGATCGGCACTTAACGCGCAAGCGATTCTGCGCAGCACATTTTTAATCGGAAGACAATTACTTAGCGTAACTGATGACTAGCAATCGACGATTTTTCACTAGATCGGTTGCATATACTTGGCTTACGCGCGGGATGCTTGGCAAAGGAGCGTGAGCGCGGAGCCGTTCGCGTTCGTCTTGCGCGTCTGGGTCCCGGCTGGAAGTAAGGGGAAACGTCATGGCGACATATGTTGTTCTTGCACAATTTACTGACCAAGGCATACGCAACGTAAAGAACAGCGCGCAACGCGCTGGTCAGGCAGCGGAAATGGCCAGGAGCTTCGGCTGTGAAATGAAGGAGATCTATTGGACGATGGGGCAATTCGACATTGTCACCATCGTTGAAGCACCGGACGAGCAGAGCTTTTTGTCGTTCGGCCTTGCGCTAGGTTCAGCGGGAAATGTGAAAACCCAAACGCTTCGTGCTTTCTCCAAGGATGAATTCAGCGCGTGTCTCGGCAAGCTTCCATAAGACGGATTGCAGAAGCCTGGCGAAGCGTGAGGGTCTGTTGTCGACGCGCCGGCTAGATAGCCGCAAGGATGCAACGCTATTAGCCGGCGCGTGCAACGAGTATCAGGTCTCGCCGATCATTGATCCGTTATTCGATGCTCAAAGGGCGCATCGCATTCAACGGTGGCCGCATCGGCCCTTTCAAACGTGAGATTAACGGAACGCGCCCCTAACGGCCGCGTTCTATGTCGCGTGCCCGCGGGCACTGTCAGCAACTGACCGGCTCGCTATTCCACCGGGCCGTCTTCGAAGTCGATGATAAGCGTGCCTTCGATCACGAGAAACGTTTCGTCCGAATCCGGATGGAAGTGCCAGACAAACGGCGCATCCATGACGCTCAGATGCACATCGTGATCGTTAGCGCCCATCAGTATCTGATTCGAGTACCCGCGAAGCGTGCGGGCTGCGAGCGCGCCAATGTCCATTGCTTCAATCATGTTCTCTCCGCGAGTTGCCCTGTGCCGGTGTACAGAGTAACGCGGTATCGGATTCAGCGCTGAATGCCTACGGCAGTTGCTTATGGAAGAACGTCGTACCGCAAAATTCTCCGTCGGGCATCAACGCATAGTTGGGCACTTCTCCCACGCGCTGCCAGCCCGCACGTTCGTAAAGTCTCTCGGCGTCTCCGCCCGTGACCGTGTCGAGCACGAGCACGGACTTGCCGGCACGCCGCGCTTCTTCGTCGACGGCGGTCATGAGCCGCGCGGCAATGCCTTGGCGCCTCGCTGCACGGCATACGAGCATCTTCGCGACGTCCGCGCGATGCGGCTGATTTTCAGGTAGCGCAGTGACCAGTTGCACAGTGCCGACGAGCTTGCCGTCTGGAGATTCAGCGACAAGAAGAATTCGTTCGTTGCGCGCCACGCCATTGGCCACCTGCTTCCAGAATTGCAACGCAGTCTCTTTCGAAATGGGCAACATGAAGCTGACTGACGCGCCTCCCTCAACGCAGTCGATCAGTAGATCGGCGAGCCGATCGGCGTAGCTCATTGCTTCGTCAGCGCCAATACGCCGAACGGCTATTGTTTCAGTCATCTTGCGCTCCGTGAGTCGAGGGGCAAACTGCACAGCGCTACGAGATAGCGGGCGCGCCGGCGCGACGTGTTACGAAAACGAATCGGGCTGTCCAGTTTCATGGTGAGACAGTCGCCGGTTTCGAGCTGCCATTGCCGATCTCCCACGGTGATTTCCATTGAGCCGTCTATGAGCCATATCTGTTGATGAATATCGGCGTCGCGCGCGCTCGTGTCGTAACTCACTTCCTTGCCGCGCGGAAAATCTACTTCGACCAACTGGATAGGCGACCAGGCGGGCGGCGACACGTTACGCCGTATGTATCCTGATACGGGGTCTCTCCATACCGGCTGATCGCGCAGCGACGAATGCGGCGAAAGCTCGGTTGCTGAAGCATTATCTGGATGCTCGAAGAGCGATGCCAGCGGAACGCCGAGTGCGGTGGCGAGTTTGTCGAGCACGACTGCGGTTGGACTACTTTCCCCGCGCTCGATAAGCGAGATGTTGGAGCGGCTCACCGAACTTCGCTCCGCAAGCGCCTCCAGCGACCACGCTTTTGCGTCGCGCAGTTCGCGAATGCGTCGCGCGATGATCTGATGAACGTCCATGTTCCAGTTTATTGGAGGTGATTTTCCGGTAAACTAGACGGCGGGGCATGGCTTGTCAAGATCATTGACCGATGCGGCGCGAGGCCTGCAGGCACAACCCGTTATGCATCCTTGTCCGCGGCGGCCTGCTCGTCGCGCGCATATTGGGTTGGCGGCCGGCCGACGTGCCGCGTGAAGGCGACGCTAAACGTGCTCGCGGAACTGTAGCCGACGCGCTCTGCAATCTCCGCGATACGCCCCGCGTTTCGTCGCAGCATGTCCTTTGCGAGCGCCATGCGCCAGGTGAGCAGATATTGCATCGGCGCTACGCCGACCTCTCGACTGAAGCGTTCGAAGAACGTCGAGCGCGAGAGCGCCGCCTCTTTCGCAAGCTCGGCGACCGTCCACGAGTGCGTAGGGCGCTGGTGCATGCCGCGAATCGCGGCAGCGAGTCGGCAGTCCGAGAGCCCGCAAACCAGACCAGGCGATGCGTTCGTTTTTGCGGACGAGCGCAGCGCCTCGATCAGCAACACCTCCAGCAGCCGCGCGAGCACGACTTCACGCGCGGGCCGCTGCTCGCGCGATTCTTCCCGCACCAGGTCAACGAGCGTCGCGAGCCGCTGTTCGCCACGCACATGCACGAGTTGCGGCAGCAGCGAAACCAGCAGCGACGCATCCGGTGAACTGAAGATGCAGTGCCCCGCCATCATTCGTGCGTCGATGCTGTTGCCAGGCGCGCCGATTCTAAATTCGCCATTTCCGAGCGCGACGGGCGCGGGCGTTTCGATGCCCCGCGGTGGAGGCTCGAGGCTCGACATCGCGACGCCGTAGGCCGCGGGAATCAGCACGAAGTCGCCTGACGTGAGTTCGATCGGATCGTGCCCGTCGATGGCGATGCGGCATCCGCCCTCCAGTATTACGCAATAGAACGGTTGCCCCGCGTCGGAGCGACTGATGCGCCAGGGGCTCGCGCCGAAAACCAGTTTCGAGAACCGCGCACTGGGTTGCAGCAGCGTCACCACTTCGGCCAGTGGGTCGGTCACGGTCGGACTCTCGCAAATGAATTTCGGACGTTTGATTGTAGCGAGTACGGCGCGGGCAATCTATCATGCGAGCAGTCGCCAACCTTTCCCACAGGAGTTTCGATGCAAACCGTGCTTATCACTGGCTGCTCTTCCGGCTTCGGTCGCGAGATTGCCCGCTATTTTCTCGCTCATGACTGGAGCGTCGTCGCGACCATGCGCACGCCGCGCGCGGACGTGCTGCCGCCTTCGGAGCGCCTGCGCATACTGGCGCTGGACGTCACGAACCCGAACAGCATCCGCGAGGCCGTAGAGGCGGCGGGACCGATCGACGTGCTCGTCAACAATGCGGGTGTCGGCGCGGCATCTCCGGCTGAGTTGACTCCACTATCAACGGTGCGCGAGGTGTTCGAGACCAACACTTTCGGCACGATCGCAATGACGCAGGCAGTGCTGCCGCAACTCCGGCAGCGCGGAGCCGGCGTGGTCGTCAACGTGACCTCGAGCGTCACGCTGAGGGCACTGCCGCTGCTCGCCGCGTATCGCGCAAGCAAAGCAGCGGTGAATGCCTTTACCGAGTCGATGGCGCTGGAACTCGAGCAATTCGGCGTGCGGGCGCGTCTGGTGTTGCCGGGCCGCGCGCCCGATACCCGCTTCGGCGAGAACGCGAGCACCAACATGCACGGATTTGAGCATGAGGCGTACGAGGATCTCGGCAAGAAGGTCTTTGCGCAGTTCGCGGATACGTCCTCGCAGATCACGTATGCGGAGGACGTCGCCAAAGCGGTGTGGCGCGCCGCGACCGATCCGTCAGCCCCGATGCACATTCCGGCTGGTGCCGATGCCGAAGCATGGGCGGCCGCGGCTCGCTGACCGGCTACCGTCGAACGAAATCGCTCGATGCCATTCAGGAACGCCTGGTCGAGCAAAACGAGCGCGACCAGTTCGCATGCGCTTGGCCCGCACGCTTTCACACAAGCCGCGATCCGCCGTCGAGGTTAAGCGTCGCCCCGTTCATCCAGCCGTTGGCCATGAGGAAGAGGACGCCCGCGCCTGCTTCGTCCGCGGTGCCTAACCGCTTCAGCGGCAGCGAATTGCGCATTGACTCGACAACTGCGTCGCGGTTGGCGCCGAGCGCCTTGCTGAAGATCGGTGTGTCGATCGGCCCGGGCGACAACGCGTTGACGCGGACCGGCGCGAGTTCCAGCGCAAGGCCGCGGGCAAAAGCCTCCATCGCGGCGGAAGCAGCGGCGAGCACTGCCGTCCCATATGCGGTGGGGCGGTCGGCGAGCGCGCCTGAAATCAGCGTGATCGAACCGTCCTGGCTCAAGCGGTCGCCAACCGCGCGGACCGCATCGACCGCGGACCAGATCCGCTCGTCGAAGGCGCGGCGCAGATAGTCGACCTCGGCCTCGCGAATCTTTCCCGCTACGAAGGTGCCAGCGAGCAGCACCAGATGATCGACTCGCGCGATGTCGCGCAGCGCGGCTTCGAGCGCAGCGCCGTCGGTAACGTCAGCCGCGCGCCAGCCGTCGAAGCCGTGCTTCGCGGCCACTTCTTCCGTGTTGGCCGCATTGCGCCCGACCACGATCACCTGTGCGCCGGCGGCCTTGGCCTGAGTCGCGGCCGCGAGACCGATGCCCGACGTGCCGCCGACAATCACCACGGTCGTGCCTGCGAGGTTGCTGGAAGTGCCGATGCTCGATGCGTTGCTCATGTTGTTCTCCGTTGAAGACGCCACTGCGGCGTCGTTGGAGAACAGATTAAATTGAAGCTGCTGCCTTGATAATTGAGCTGAAATTCGCTTTAATCGTGCCATCATGGAACAAATCGGACTTGAACGGCTAACGGGCTTGATTGCCTTCGCGCGAGCTGCTTCGCTCGGCAGCTACACAGCGGCGGCGCGGGCGCTGTCGGTTTCGCCGTCGGCGGTCAGCAAGAGCGTGCAGCGGCTCGAACAGCATTTCGGGCTGCGACTCTTCAGCCGGACCACGCGCTCGCTCACGCTGACCCCGGAAGGCCGCGACCTGCTCGAGCGCGCGCAGCGCCTGCTGCGGGAAGCCGAAGACATCGAGCAGGCGGTGGTCGCCGCCCGCGCGGAACCCGCCGGCACCATCAAGGTCACCGCACCGCTGCCGGTTGGCGTTCATATCCTCGCGCCAGCGCTGCCCGCCTTTCGCGCGCGGTATCCAAAGGTCAATGTCGATCTGCGCCTCGGCGATCAGTATGTGGACCTCATAGCGGAAGGCGTCGATATCGCAATACGCGCTGGCGACCCCGGCGATTCGCGGCTGATCTCGCGTCACCTTGCGCCGCACCGGCTATGCACGTTCGCATCGCCCGACTATCTGCGTCGACGCGGCGAGCCCCGGCATCCGGACGAGCTTCAGGCACACGAGTGCGTGAATTTCCGTTACCAGAGCACCGGTCAGGAAGCGCGCTGGCCATTCCAGACGGGCAAGAGTGTGCTGGAGATTGCGCCGGACGCGCCCATTACCATCGACGTCAGCGACGCAGTTGCAGCGGTGCTGGTGGCGGGCGGCGGCATCGGCCTTTCAGCAACGTATATCGCGGCGCCGTATATGAAGCGCGGAGAACTGGTGCCGGTCATGTACGAGTTCGCGCACGCCCGCTTTCCGCTGACCGCGCTATGGCCGGAGAGCCGGCGCGGCAATCCGAACGTGAAGGCGTTCGTTGCGTTTCTCGCCGAGATCTTTCCATCTCCGGCTCCGTGGGACCAGCATATCGAGGCAGTTGCCCGCGCACGCAAGCTTGACCGTGGACGGTAATGTCCGTTAGTCGAATGCCGGCGCTTTCCCAAGCGCCATTGCCATCGCCTGCAATGCGACCAGGTAGCCATTCGCACCGAGACCGCAGATCACGCCCGTGGCTGCGCGCGAAATCAGCGAGTGCCGATAGGTTTCGTCGCGTTTATGAATGTTGGTGATGTGCAGCTCGATCAACGGTTGCTGGATAAGTTTGACGGCATCGAAGACAGGCACCGACGCAAACGAAAAGCCCGCCGGATTGATGATCACTGCGGCGTTGCGCTCGAACGCCTCCTGCAACCAGTCGACGAGCGTCGCTTCGCTATTGGTCTGGCGGAAGTCACATGTCAGCGCCAGTTGCTCAGCGAGCGCCTCGACCCGCTGCTGTATCTGCGCAAGCGTGATCGCGCCGTAGAGATGCGGCTCGCGCTTGCCGAGCATGTTCAGGTTCGAGCCATTCAGCACATAGACGAGGTCAGTCATTATCGGTTTGCCTGTTTCATAAAAGCGGACGTTGCGTGATGCGTGATGCGAAGGCGCGACGGGCATCAAGTGTGGCGCCCGTTGCCGATGCCAGCCGATACATAGTTCGAATCGCCCGTCACTGCGGAAGTGGAATCGGTGCGATTCATGTCGATGCCGAGCGTTTCGCGCGCCGTCAGGATCGCGATCAGCGAAATGACGTTGAACGCGACGCATACGGCCACCACGCCCCACGGCGAACCGTGGCAAACCGAGAACAGCCACACCGCGAGCACGGGCATCGGACCACCTGCGATGAGGTTCGCGCCGGTATATGCGAGGGCCGAACCGGAATAGCGCACGTTAGTCGGGAAGGCTTCCGCGAATGCGACCGGTTGAATGCCGCTCTGGAACTGCGTGAAACCCAGGAAAAAGCCCATGGCCGCAAGCATCGGCAGGAAGCTCTTCGTGTCGAGAATCTGGAAGTAGACGAACAGCATCAGCAAGGTCGCCGTGGAACCGATGGCGAGCGCCTTGCGACGGCCGATCCGGTCGCTCAGCATGCCGCCCGCGAGCGCTCCGACAATCGCGCAGACGTTCGCGCCCATCAACAGCAGAAAGCCGGTTTGCTTCGGGATGGCAAGCGTCTTCGTGATGTAGCTGAGCGAGAACACGACGATCAGATAAAAGATCGCGGCCGGTCCGCAGAAGAACAGCATCCAGCGCAGCACGGTTCGCCAGTGCAGACGCAGCGCGTCACGCAGCGGACTGCTCACATGCACAACTTCCGTTTTGCGCAACTCGACGAAGGCCGGCGTCTCGCTGACCTTCAGGCGGATATATACGCCGACAATCACCAGCTCGAAGCTCAGCACAAACGGTATGCGCCAGCCATACGAGT
Organism: Paraburkholderia kirstenboschensis; assembly: GCF_032806925.1. Classification (NCBI taxonomy): domain Bacteria; kingdom Pseudomonadati; phylum Pseudomonadota; class Betaproteobacteria; order Burkholderiales; family Burkholderiaceae; genus Paraburkholderia; species Paraburkholderia kirstenboschensis. The sequence goes on from NZ_CP136512.1 coordinate 1,770,722, forward strand.
CGAACGCGCTCGCCGACATCGTGGAGGCGAGCAGTAGCAGCACGCCGTTCGCCATGATCTGACTCAGCGGCGAGCACAAGCCCAGCAGGCCGGAATACTTGCCGCGGCGATCCGCGCTGGCGTGTTCGATGGCCATCAGCTGCGCGCCAGTCGATTCGCCACCCAGCGCGAAGCCTTGCAGAATGCGCAGTACGACGAGCAGGATCGGCGCCCATACGCCGATGCTGTCATAGGTCGGCAGCAAACCCATCAGCATCGACGCCAGACCCATCACCGTGACCGTGCCAAGCATCAGGTTGCGGCGCCCGAGCTTGTCGCCGAGGTGTCCGCAGATGATCGCGCCGAGCGGACGCGCGGCGAGACCCACGCCGAACGTTGCCAGCGAAGCCAGCAACGCGGAAGTCGAGTCCATCGACGGGAAAAACAGTTTGGGAAGTACCGTTGCGGCCAATGCGCCGTAGAGCGTGAAATCGAACCACTCCAGCGCGGTGCCGACTGCGGCGGCGGTTACCGCGCGGGTGCGCATCGCCGCAGACGAGCTGTGTTGTGCGTCATGTGCCATGTTGTCTCCTTGACCTGCCGCCGTGCGAAACATGCCGTGCGGAATATGGCGGAAGCGCGGACGGCCGCCGCCGTCCACTGCTCCCGCGCTTTATACGTTGCTGTTTGCCGGGACTCCGGGGTGCTTCGGGAATCTCGTGAACCAAGATTAGCATTGGTGGTTGGGACGCTATTCCAGGGTGGAATTTCGTTTCATATCGTGCAACCATTCGACTTCACCGCACTCCGCTGAAGCACGCGGATCTCTGGAGATAGATATGCCCGGCGTCACAGAACGCACCATGGCGGTCCTTGAATTTCTGGCCACGCAGATGGAAGGCACACCGCTCGCGCTGATCGCGGATGAGCTCGATATTCCGCGCAGCGCGTGTCACCGCCTGCTGGTCGATTTGAAGAATTGCGGCTATGTGCGGCAGTTGCGCGAGCACGGCGACTATGTGCTGACCACCAAGCTCGTCGGCTTGGGGTTGGGGTATCTCGCGACATCGGGGATCGTGGATATCGCGCAGACCGTCCTTGATCGCCTCGCCGAAAAATCGGGCGAACTGGTGCGGCTTGCAATAGTCGACGGCGACAGGCTGACGTGGGTCGCCAAGTCGCAAGGCGCATTGAAAGGCCTGCGCTACGACCCCGACATGGGCATGGACACGATCCTGTCGTGCAGCGCCACGGGCCACGCCTGGATGATGACGATGACCGACGAGCGGGCGCTGGAACTCGTCTCGCGGCAAGGCTTCGGGCAGCCCAAACAGTACGGCCCGAACGCGCCGACTACAATTGCCGGCTTGTTGAAATTCGTTCACGCCGCGCGCGAGCGCGGCTATGCAACCATCAACGAAGTGTTTGCGCCCGGCATGACGGCGATGGCCGCGCCCGTCCTGCGACGCGGTTATCCCGCCATGGGCGTGATCAGCATAGCGGGACCGCTCGTGCGGCTCGACGAGAAGCGCATGGCGAGCCTCGGCTCGACGCTAATCGCGGCAGCCGCCGAACTGGCGGCCGCAAGCCACGCATCGCCACTATTCGATCGCCGACGTTGATGACGTGACCGGCGCGGCGCAGCCGCTCTCGCGCTTCGGCTCAACGCGGAATGAGCCGCTCGGCCTTGAGCCGGTCGAACAGTTCGAAGAAAGCGTCAGGCGTGCTCTGATAATCGAGGAATCCGGCCTTGCGGCTCTTCGTCATATCGGTCAGCACTTCCATTGGACGCCCCAGATCTGCGTCTGTATGCCACCAGGACGCGAGCTTGCCGATATCGCTTTCGCGCAGATCGAACTGTGCGGCAATGTCGGCCCATTGCTTGCCCGCATCCTGCATGTGGTTTTCGAGCGGACGCACGACGCCGTCGAACGGTGCCGTTTCAACGCCGAAGTATTCCGCGAGTCGCGGCCACAGCCATTTCCAACGAAACACGTCGCCGTTGACCACGTTGAAGTCTTCATTGCGCGCATTCGGCGATGTGGCGGCCCATTCGAGATGACGTGCGAGAAGGCGGGCGTCGGTCATGTCGGTGAGACTTTCCCATTGCGCGGCGGAGCCCGGGAAGACGAACGGCTGACCCGTGTGTTTGCACAGCGTTGCATAGACGGCGAGCGTCATGCCCATGTTCATCGCATTGCCGATCGCGAATCCGATGATCGTGTGCGGACGATGCACGCTCCAACTGAAGCCGTATTGCGCGGCGGCATCGAACAGGCGGTCTTCCTGCTCGTAGTAGAAGTTATCGACGTTCTGACGTCCCTGCTCCTCGCGAAACGGTGTTATGGGCACGGCGCCCGTTGCATATGCCTCGAACGGTCCGAGATGGTGCTTGAGCCCCGTAACCAGTGCCGCGTGCCGCAATGTGCCCGTCGTACCGAGCGCGTCCAGCACATGCTGCACCATGCCGCCGTTCACGCGGATGTTCTCCTGCTCTGTGGCTTGCCGCGCCCACGCGGTGAAGAACACATGGGTGAAAGTCTTGCCGGCTAGCGCCGCGCTAACGGATTGCGCGGAGGTCAGGTCGGCGGTGATGGCTTCCATGCCGGGCGGCACGGCCGTGCGGCCGCGCGAGAGGCCCGCCACGTTCCAGCCGGTCGAGCGCAACTGGTTGGCAAGATTGCTGCCGACGATACCGCTTGCGCCGATGATGATTGCGCGTTTTTCCATGAGGGAGATAGCCAAGTAAGTGAATTCCTGTCGACCCGGGCGGTTCTGCGACCGGCTTTAACTGCCTTTACCGCCTTTTACCCGGGAACGAAGCGCGTCTCCCCATTGCTCAGGCGGCGCGCCGTTTAAAGCATAGTTGCAGCAAGCGGCGGACCGCGGCATATCACGGCGCCCGCAGGTCGAAGTAGGCGAGTGCGACGCGGCGACCCAATCGTCAAAGCTGCGGATCGAGCAGCGCGACGGCGCGTTCCAGCAGCTTTTCGGCGAGCGGACGACGGCGCCAGTCGTCGAGCGTGATGCGTTTCGCGCGAGCGACGTCGTTGTCGAAAATCGCCGTCTGCTGGCGCGCGAAATCGCGATCGTAGATGTTGAGATTGGCCTCGTCGTTGAGTTTGAACGAGCGGCTGTCGAAGTTCGTCGAGCCGACCGACACCAGATACTCGTCTACCACAATCAGCTTGCAGTGGAACATCGTTGGCTGGTACTCGTATATCTCGACGCCTGCCTCAAGAAGGTCGCCCCAGCAGGCACGCGACGCCTCGCGCACCGTGCGCGTGTCGATATGCTTGCCCGGCGTAATGATGCGCACCTTCACGCCGCGCTTCGCGGCCTCGACAATTGCGTTGATGGTCAGCTTGTCGGGCACGAAGTACGCGCTCGACAGGTGGATGGAATGCGTCGCGGCGGTGATCGCCATGAGGTACATCAGCTGCATGTCGTCGCTGCCGCCCGAGGGCGAGCTGCTGAACATATGCGCGAGGCCGTCGCCCGCGGCGTCGATCTCTGGAAAGTATGGCGAGCCGTGCAGCACGTTTCCGGTTGCCTTGACCCAGTTGTCCATGAAGACAGCCTGCATCTGTCCGACCGCCGGGCCTGCGACGCGAAAGTGCGTGTCGCGCCAGTGCTTCTCGTCCTGCGCGTGCCCGGTCCATTCGTCGGCGATACCCACGCCGCCCGTATAGCCGATGCGTCCGTCGATCACGAGCAGCTTGCGGTGTGTGCGATCGTTCATACGGCCGAGACCCGTCCAATGCGGCTTGTGATACTGGATGACTTCGGCACCCGCATCGCGCAGCATCTGTAGATAGCGCTTATCCATCTTCGACGAGCCGACCCAGTCGAGCAGCACATGCACCGCGACACCCGCACGCGCCTTCTCGGACAATGCATGCGCAATCTTTTCGCCGATCGCGCCGGACCAGTAAATGAAAGTTTCGAAGGTGATTGTGTGCTGCGCCGAGAGGATGCCTTCCATCATCGAAGGAAAGATCTCGTCGCCGTTCACGAGCACCTGGAAGTGATTGCCCCCGACAACGGGCGGCCCGAGCAGCAGCCCCATTGAGCGGGTGAACTGAGGATCGTCGCTCGCGTAGAGCCTTTCGATCTTGTGCTCGATCTTCTTCTCGCCGCTCGTCAGGTTCGCGACTACGAGCACGACGACGAGCGTTACCGCGACCGTCAGGATAATCAGGGCAATCGTCGGCATGCGCGGGTCTCCCGTAGCGGACGTGCGTCCGGAACCGTAAGTGTACGGGCGTTTTGCGCGGCGGATGAGTCAGCAAGCGCACGATATTGCCTGTGCGTCGGCAGAGGAGTGCGGAATGCCGCGCGGCGATTCGAGCGACCGCGGCTTTGATCGCGCCGTTCACCGAACCTGGCCGATTGTGGTGAACAAGTCGGCGCTCAAAGTCGAGTTGGCTTGCCCGGGCAACGACCGGTTGCGAAACGAAAGCCTCAGTTATCGAGCGAGACGCGCCTGCGCGAGAGCCAGCGTTACAGCCCACATCAGGAACGCGGCCATGCTGAGCGCAAAGCCAAGCGTGCAGACTCCGACCCACCCCGTGCGCGTATATACGTAGGTAGAAGCTGCCGCGCCGAGACCGCTTCCCGCCGAATAAAAGAGCATGTAGCAACCGACCAGGCGACTTTGTGCTTCAGGCCGAAGCCGGAAGATCATGCTCTGGTTGATGACATGAACCGCCTGGCCACCCATGTCGAGCAACACGATGCCCGCGATCAACGCCAGCATGCTGTGTTGCATGAAGCCAATCGGTATCCACGACATGAGCAGGCAGACGAGCGCCGCCCCGGTAGTCCATTGCCCAAGGCCGCGATCGGCAAGGCGCCCGGCTCTGGCTGCCGCCAACGCCCCGATTGCGCCAACCAGCCCGAAGGCGCCGATCTGCGTATGCGACATAGCAAACGGTGATGCGCTGAGCGGTAATACAAGAGCGCTCCAGAAGGTGCTGAATGCCCCGAACATGAGGAGCCCGATGGTGCCACGAACCTGTAGAACCCGTTCCGACGCAAGCAGGGTAACCATCGACCGTAGCAATTTCGGGTAGCTCATTTTGACGGGGTTCACGCGTGGCGCCGGCAACGCGATCCGCAGCACGATCAGCATGACGATTGTCAACAGCCCCGATATCAGATAGACCGACCGCCAGCCGAGAAGATCGGTAACGAGGCCCGCGAAGCAGCGAGCCATCAGCAGACCGACCACGACCCCGCTTTGAGCAGCGCCGACCACGCGGCCGCGCTCCGATTCGTGCGCAAGCGCCGCTGCGTATGCAATGAGTCCTTGCGTCATGGCGGTACCGAGCATGCCGACTCCGACCATGCCGATCATCAGCATGAGCGGCGAGCCCACCATTCCGGTCATGGTCAATGCGGTGGCCAGCAGTATCAGTTGCGCACAGATCAAGCGTTTCCGGTTCAGGAGATCGCCGAGCGGGACGAGAAGCAGCAACGCCAACGCGCAACCGAGTTGCGTTGCGGTGATCACCCCGCCGACCGCGGCCTGCTGGATACCAAAGTCTGCGGCAATGGCGTCGAGAAGCGGTTGCGCGTAGTAGACATTGGCGACGCTCATCGCGCAACACACTGCGAGGAGTAGAACCAGCGCTGCCGGTATGGCATGCCGCACCTGCACTTCGCCTGACTTGGGCCGGTCCTTCACAACGCACTGTGTGCATCCAGAATCCATGTATCGCCTTTACGCAAACTGATATGTAGTTGCACAATGAAACTAGGTGAAGTGTATTCACGCTTGTTTTAAAATGCAACTGGTTCGAGCGCGGCGGAGTTTTCACCTCTTCGTGTGGCGCGCGGGCTGAACGATAATGGCTCGGTCAAAAGGAGGTGTCGCAGATGGCTGCGCGTAAGAGTCTTGCGGATTCGTCGTGCCCGGTCGCACGAGCACTTGATATCGTAGGGGACCGGTGGGCGCTGCTCATCGTGCGTGACGCATTCGACGGCGTGCGCCGTTTCGGGCAATTCCAGGAGAGCCTGGATATTGCGCGCAACATCCTCACCGACCGGCTGCGGCGCCTCGTCGAAGCGGGAGTGCTTGAAGTTGTCGCCGCATCTGACGGGTCCGCATATCAGGAGTACATTTTGACGCCGAAGGGTGCAGCGCTCTTCCCGGTGATCGTCACGTTGCGGCAGTGGGGCGAAGGCAACCTGTTCGGACGCGGCGAAAAGCGCTCGCAGTTGATCGACCGTGCAAGCGGCAGACCGGTGCCTAAGGTGACACTGCGCAGCGCGGATGGAGAGGCGCTGGCGCCGGTTGATACCTTCGTGAAGAAAGTCGCGGTGCGCGTCTAGGAGGCGACTATGCCGCCGGGGCCGGCGGCGATAGCCGTGCGACGGTGGCCGCGCTGGTTGCCTCACTGACCCGAAACGAGGTCGACGCGCACAGATAGCGAAAAGTGTTCACCATGCCGAGCCACGAGACGCCGGCACCGTTGCACGCTCTTGTAAGCACGTCATCACTCTGTGCGATGCACACGCCGCAGAAAGTCGAGCGTCAACGTGGCGATCCCGTCAGTCGCCTCCTCGAGCGCGAAGTGGCCCGCATCGAGCACATGCACTTCCGCGTCCGGAACATCGCGCTGGTAAGCATGCGCGCCCGACACCGTGAACGACGGATCGTATTTGCCCCACGTCACGAGCGTCGGCGGCTGGTGTTCCCGCAACCAGGCCTGCCAGCGTGGATAGGATTCCAGATTCGTGCGGTAGTCGTAGAAGAGATCGGTCTGGATCGCAGCCTGTCCGGGGCGCGCCAGAAAGTGTTGCTCGTCGCGCCAGTTGTCCGGATCGTAGCGTTGTGGATCGGGACTCGTGCCCACGTGGCGCCCCTTCAATGCATCCGGCGACGCGAGATTGAGCCATAAGCGGTCTTCGTGCTGGGCGCGGTCTTTCCAGAACGCTTTGCGCGTTTCCCACAACGGCCCGAGCCCCTCTTCATGCGCGACTGCGTTCTGGACCACGATGCCGGTCACTTTCTCCGGCCTCGCCATCGCAAGACGGAATCCCACCGGGCCGCCGTAATCGGCCATGAAGAGCACATGACGATCGAGCTTGAGCGCGTCGGTGAACTGTTCGATGGATCGCGCGAGATTGTCGAACGTGTACGCGTAGCGATGCGGCGGGGGCGCTTCGCTGTTGCCGAAGCCCGGATAGTCCGGTGCGATCAGATGAAACTCGCGCGCGAGAAACGGCATCAGCGATTCGTACATGCGCGAGGATGACGGAAAGCCGTGCAGCAGCAGAACAGTCGGCGCATCTTTCGGGCCGGCCTCGCGATAAAAAATATCGACGCCATCCACGTTGACGGTCGGATAGCGGAAGGTAGAGCGGGTTGCGTCCATGGTCGGGTCCTCCAGTTTAAGAGTTCGGTTTCAGGGCCGATGCTCGCTTGCGGGCGGTGCGGGCGGTGCAGGTTGTGCGGATGCCGGCGTTTGCAGCACATGCAGAGCACCGGCCGCCACGGCGAACAGGGCGGCAGCGACACACACACCTGTCCAGTGTCCATGCGCCCACGCCGGTCCGGCGAGCAGCGCGCCGATTGCGCTGCCGACGAAAAAAAGTCCAGTGAAAAGGCCGTTCACGCGGCCGCGAACATGCGGGTTCAGCAGGTTGACCGCGCGGCGCCCCAACGCCTGATCGCCGATCACGCCGAGGTCGAGCAGCAGTGCAGCGACGACTAGCAGCGCCAGCGAAGCGGCAGGAGACAAGCGGTCGCTGCCTCCGAGTAGCGCAATGCCGGCCGCGAGCGCGACGATCGTGTGGAAGGCGATCGTGCTTTGTCGGTCGAAACCTCGATCGCCGAGGCGTCCCGCAACCGGCGCGATGATCGTGCTGCCCGCGCCGGCGAGCGCGAACAGGCCGATGCCGGTATGGCCGAGGCGAAGCGGCCAGCTCGCGAGCTTCAGTGCGACGTTGGTCCAGAACAGGTTGAACGAGACCATCAGCAGGCCCTGATAGAGCGCGCGGCGCCGCAGCACGGGCTCGTCGCGAATCAGATGCAGCAGCGAGCCGATCAGCGCCGCATATGAGCTACGGTGCACGGGACGCCGTTCCGGTACATGCGTCCAGAGCCACGCGGTCATCGCTGCGAGCGCGGCAGCGTCGATTGCATAGTAGCTGCGCCAGCCGAGCGCGCCGGCGATCAGACTCGCCGCCGGCCTCGACAGCAGCACGCCGAGCATCAGCCCGCTCATCACGTCGCCGACCACGCGACCGCGATCCGCCTCCTGCTCCTGCGAAGCGACTACCGGCACGAGCATCTGGATTGCGCTCGACGTCAAGCCGACGAAGAACGACGCGATCAGGAATGCTACCGGCTCGCGGGCGGCGGCGACCACGCTCAACGACACCACCTGCGCACCGAGTGTCGCGATGATGAGCCGGCGATTCGGCAACAGATCGACGAGCGGTACCAGAAGCAGCAGCCCGGCGGAGTAGCCGGCGAGCGTAAGCATGGTCACGAGATTGGCCCAACGGCCGAGTCCCACCGAGGTGGCGAGATCGTTGACCAATCCCTGCGACGCCTGACTCGAATCTGATTGCGCGGCGGCTCGGCACGATCCGTCGCGTGACGTTCGCCTCGCCTGCCTATCTGGAAGCGCGCGGGCGTCCGGTGCGGCCTGCGGATCTCAAGCAGCACGATTGCGTAGTGCGTTCGGCGCTGCCGGAGGCCTCGTTGTGGCGTTACCGCAGCAAACGCGGCGAGGACGAGTCGGTGCAGGTGCGCGGCCGCTTCGAAAGCAACAGCACGGCGGCGCTGAAAGACGCGGTGGCGAGTGGTCTCGGCATCGGCCGGGCCGCGTACTGGCAGATCGGCGACCTCGTGCAGCAGCGCCGCGTGGAACTTGTTCTGACCGACTACGAACTGTCTCCCCTGCCGTTGCAGGCGCTATGGCTGCCCACGCGGCGTCTGCCCGCGCGCACGCGTCTGTTCGTGGAGTTTCTGGCGGCGCGGCTGGAAAGCGTCGCCTTATAGTACGGCGGCGCCGATCAGGCAATCAGCCTTGTGCCTTCCGTAGCCGTTAGGCTAGTCTCGTACGAGCACCAGATGGATTTTGCACTTCGGGAATAAAAGTGACACGCCGGCAGTCTGCTGTTGGTCGGTCACACTTTGCCGTTACAGCAGGGATTCCGAGAGATGGCCGATCCGATTACCGTGCAGCGCTTCGAGAAGCTCGTGTTAGTTCATATGAATTCGGCCTTCAACGTTGCGCGTTGGCTCACGCATAACGACCAGGATGCACAGGACGTGGTCCAGGAGGCGTACCTTCGCGCGTTCAGGTTCTTTGGCGGATTTCGCGGGGATGACGCGCGCGCGTGGCTCTTGAGCATCGTGCGTAATACCTTCTACACGTGGTACCTCCAGAACCGGAGTCACACGGCGGATACCACGATGTTCGAGGAAGAAATGCATAGCCTGGAAACCGGCACCGCTGATCGGGACGACGGTCCGGAAGCCGTGCTGATCCGCAGTCAAAGCCGGAAACGGGTGCACAAGGCATTGCAGAGTCTGAGCCTGGAGTACCGCGAAGTGATCGTGCTGCGCGAACTGGAAGATTTGTCGTACAAGGAGATTGCGGCCATCGTGGGCATTCCGATGGGCACTGTGATGTCTCGCCTCGGGCGCGGGCGCCGGCAACTCGCATTACTGCTCGCACCGACGGATGAGGAGGCATGATGGATCACGAACAGGCGTTGCAACTGCTGCCAGGCTATATCGACGAGGAACTGAGCCTGTCGGAATCGCTTGATTTCGAACGCCACCTCGCAACCTGCGAGGAATGCCGACGGATTTACGAGCAAGATCGTCAGGTCAACGCGCAGCTCAGGCAGGCGGATTTGCGCATGGATGCGCCGCCAGAGCTGGTGAAACGGATCAAGGCTGCGCTGCCTGGGCGCCCCTCGCTCTGGCAACGGCTGCGCGATCGGTTCGGCGGGCGGTCCGCGGGCCGGTCGCTCGGTTGGTCACCGGTTGGCGCGATGGCGTTGAGCATTGTCGCGCTTGTAGGAGGCGCGAGTCTGTTCGTCGCGGCGCCCTCCGGCGAGACGCGCCTGACGGAGGAGCTCGTCGACAGTCATGTTCGCTCATTGCAGGTCAACCATCTCTCCGACGTGATCTCAACGGACCGGCATACGGTCAAGCCCTGGTTCGACGGGAAGCTCGATTTTGCGCCACCAGTAGTCGATCTCGCGCAGCAGGGATATCCGCTGATCGGTGGCCGGCTCGATTATCTGAACGGCCGGTCGGTTGCGGTGATGGTGTATCGCTACAAGTTGCACCCGGTCAATCTTTACGTGTGGCCAGGTAACGATGCAGGCGCGCCGCCGCCGCGCATTTACGAGGAGAAGGGTTATCACGTCGCCCACTGGAGCGTCGCGGGGATGAATTACTGGGCGATCTCCGACGCCGGTAAAGCGGAACTGAACGGCTTCGTAACGACTCTGCTTGCGCATCCCGCTTTGTAGCCGCAGCGCTGCACGCGCGTTGTAATCGCAGCGGTGCGACGGAATCCCGGCCATTGCGTTGTTGCGCCGGTCGTCATGAACATTCCGAAACGGAACGCGTAATGTCAAACGGATCTTTATTATTTCGGGTTGCTAAAGATAATGACGTGCAACACGCCTCTGCTATGCACTGACATGCTGAACTGCGGCATCCCCAATCCGACGCAGCGACCGCCATGGAATAAATCACATTCCCCCGCAGTCTACTGATTGAACGCAGCCGGCTGGTCCAGCCGCCTGCCTCGTCAATCCATTGTGAGGTGAATATGTCGTCAGATCATCCATCCGATCCGTCGCGCCGGGGCGTACTTAAATGTTTAGCGTTCGGTGGCGTGGGCACCGTGTTCGTATTAACCGGCGGTGTTCTTTTGCCGGTGGATTTGGCCCTCGCGGCCACACCCAAGGACGCTTCAGCAGGTTCGGGAGGAGTCCCGCTCTTCCTGCAGATCAGCGACTCACACATTGGCTTCAAAAAGGAAGCGAATCCGGACGTCGCGGGGACGCTCAAGCAGACGATCGATTTCGTCAACGCGATGCCCGTCAAACCGGCGCTGACGATTCATACAGGCGACATCACGCATCTTTCGAAGCCTGAGGAGTTCGACCTCGCGGCGCAGCTGATGTCGGGCCTGAACATTACCGAACTGCACACCGTGCCGGGCGAGCATGATGTTACCGATGGACCCGGGGCAGAGTATTTCAAACGTTTCGGTCAAGCGTCGGACAACAAGGGTTACTACAGCTTCGACCACAGTGGCGTGCATTTTGTTGGTCTCGTCAACGTCATGCACTTCAAGCCTAATGGCCTGGGAAGCCTGGGCGACGAGCAACTCGAGTGGCTGGAGAAAGATCTGAAGGGCCGCTCTTCGAGCACGCCGATCGTTGTCTTCGCGCACATGCCGATGTGGACGATCTACGAACCGTGGGGTTGGGGTACTGGCGATGCGGGGCAGGCCATGAGTTATCTGAAGCGCTTCGGGTCGGTGACCGTGCTAAACGGCCATATCCATCAGATCGTATCGAAAGTGGAAGGCAACGTTACTTTCCATACCGCTCGCTCGACAGCCTATCCGCAGCCGACAGCTGGCAACGGGCCCGGACCCGGGCCGCTTACGGTGTCCAGTGCAGAACTCCCACGGATGCTGGGCGTAACGAGCGTCAAGATCATGCGGCATCCAGTGAGAGCGACGCTCGCCGATACGACGCTCGTCTGAGCGCAAGACCCTGGCTACCAACGAGGATCCAATCATGCAAACGACTACCTTTCGCTACGCCTTTGTTATCTGTGTCGGAGTGGCGATGCTCATTGCAATGTGTGCTATTTCCGCCGTCGTGCAAGCTCAGCAGTCCAACGCTGTTGTCATCAAGGATTTTATGTTCTCGCCGATGTCGCTTACGGTCAAAGCCGGGGCGACCGTGACCTGGAAAAACCTCGATAGCGAACCGCACGTTGTTGTCAACGATGCGGGTCTCTTCCGCTCAGCCGCGCTCGATCAGAACGACACTTACCAGTTCAAGTTCGATAAGCCGGGAGTCTATAAGGTCTTTTGCAGCATACATCCGAATATGAAGGAGACGATTACCGTGCAGTAAATGTACTCGAGTAGACAGGCGGGCGCTGAAACCGTCCAACCTGTGCCCGACTCCAATAGGTCAACTGCGCTTAACTGCCGAAATGCAGTGACATGTGTACCTCGTCGTACGTGTGTCCGTCGACCATCAAGGAGTTTCGCTCCCGCCCGAACTGCTCGAACCCGAGCGACGTATAAACGTGAATTGCCGCCGGGTTGTTTGCGTTCACGGTCAGGTTCACCTGTGTGATCTCAGGGATGGACCGCGCGAAGGCGAGCACCTCGGCGACGAGCGTTTTGCTAACGCCTGAACCCCTCATGTCGGGCGCGACATATACGCCCCACAGGAAGGCCTTGTGATTCAGTTTTCGCCGGTTCTCGCGTCCGAGTCCGGCTATTCCTATCAGACGCGAGCCTTCAAAAGCACCGAATACTCCGCGGTCGTTGCGTGTCGCCAGCTGGCTTTCAATGACGTCAGCCGAACGGTCTACTTCCTCTTCGTAGCTGGACGCGAAAGACGTGGGTGCTTCTCTGAGTCCGCACAGGCGAAGCGAGTGGAACGAAGGTGCGTCCTGTTTGCAAAGTAGACGTACAAGCATTTTCGGCGAATCCTTATGTCGCAGATTGACCGATTGATCGATTGATCGATTGACGATTGTCGACGATGTCACGTCCCGCGTCGACAACTAACGCCGCGATCGTTCCGTGCGAGGCGTAGTTGGACGATTTTTTCGCGCACGTTCGCTTGGACCTGGCTCCGCCGAATTCTGCGCCGCCGCCGTCACGATCCACTTCTTGAATGCAATGACCGCGTCGTCGTCCGCGCGATCCGTGTTCACGACCAACGTGTAATCGGGTCCGCGCCCTGCCGGCTCTGAGATCGGACATACGAGACGCCCAGTGGCTATCTCGCGCTCGATGAGTGGCAGCGACGCCAACGTTACGCCAAGGCCTTCAGCTGCTGCGCCCAGTTGGAGAAAAACATGATCGAAGTCGAGATGGTGCGCACCCTGCAAGCCTGGTGCGCCGGCCTCCCGTAACCAGTCGGACCAGGCTGTACGGGTGCTCGTTGAGTGAAGGAGCGTGTGATTTCGCAGATCGGCGACCGTCCTGATCGGGTGGCTTTTCAGCACCGCTGGACTGCACGCGGGCAGACGCAAGTCGGGCATCAGCGTGGTTGACATGAGGCCTGCTGCGTCCTCGGGCCCTGAGCGCACTCCGACGTCGAAGGCATCGCCGACATAACGCAACTTGCGTGAGGTCGTCGAGAGCCGAACTTCGATGTCCGGGTAGCGCGCCTGGAAATCTGCCAGGCGCGGTATCAGCCAGCACAACGCGAAGCTCGCCAGCGTATTCACGCGTACTACACCGGTTATACGACGCGTAACCGATTTGTGGCGCAACCGGGTGACCGAGCTGCTCAGCCGCGCAAATGCACCTTCTACATCGTTGAGCAGAGCCGCGCCCTGGTCGGTAGGAACGACGCCGCGAGAGCGGCGCTCAAAGAGCGGAACGCCGAACCAGTCTTCCAGCAACCGGATCTGTTTGCCGACTGCCCAGTGGGTGACGTGCAGATCGCTCGCCGCAGCGGCGAAACTCCCAAGGCGGGCGACCGCCTCGAAGTGCCGCAACGCATTCAATGGCGGCAACTTTTCCGCGTCTTTCTCTGTGCGTTTGTTTGTACCCATGTGGTGACTTTTTCTCCCGTCTGACCCAATTTTACGTCAGTTGTGGCGGGTTCTGGACGAACCTAGACTAGGGGTCTCCTGTAACGAAACTCGCCAGCTGTCGCGATGGCCCGACCTTGCGCCATTCCATTGGACTATGAGACTTTTCTCTTTCTCCTCCCCTACGACGGATGTAACTGACGGACCCGGTCAGTCGAGTTCCGTCTCACGCACGCGCGTCTTGTGGCTCTCGTGCATGGCGCACGCGCTGCACGACGGGTACACCGACATGATCTACGCGTTGCTGCCCGTATGGCAGGCGGAGTTCGGACTCGGTTACGGCGCCCTGGCGATTTTGCGCGGCGTCTACGCCGGAACCATGGCGACGCTGCAATTGCCCGCTGGACGCCTCGCCCGCACATTCGGCACGCGCGCGACACTTGCGTTCGGCACGTTTCTCGCCGCGCTCGGCTATGCCGTCGCCGGCATGTCTGGAACCCTGGTGGGCTTATGTGTCGCGCTCGCCATCTCCGGAGGTGGCTCAAGCACGCAGCATCCGCTGGCTTCAGGAGCAGTCTCGCGCGTGTATGGACGCAACGCCCGAGGTCCGCTCAGCGTCTACAATTTTTCGGGCGACCTCGGAAAATCCGCGCTTCCGGCGGCTATCTCGCTTCTCATTACCATCATGCCGTGGCGCCATGCGCTTTGGGCCGTGTCGATCGTTGGCGTTTTAGCGGCGGCAGTGATTGCACTTTTTCTCCCATCGATACCGCGCGACGGTGCTTCCATGGAGAAAACGTCAACGCAGCACAGCAACGATTCGCGATCCGGCTTCTCACTGCTCTTCACGATCGGCGTGCTCGACACAGCCGTGCGGATGGGCCTATTGACCTTCCTGCCATTTCTCCTGAAAACGAAAGGCATACCGCAACCGATGATGGGTACGGCGCTCGCGCTCGTCTTCATTGGGGGCGCCGCCGGCAAGTTCGTTTGTGGCTGGCTCGGCGCTCGCGTGGGCGTAATCGGTACTGTATTCGCGACCGAAGGCGGTACTGCAGGGTTGATTCTTGCCGTGATTTACCTCCCACTGACGCCCGCCATGGTCTTGTTGCCGCTGCTTGGCGCGATGCTCAACGGGACGTCGTCCGTTCTATACGGCACGGTGCCGGAGTTGACTTCGGTCGAGCGTACCGAGCGAGCGTTTGCGCTTTTCTATACCGGCACCATCGCGTCGGGAGCGCTCTCTCCGGTCGCTTACGGGTTTCTCGGCGATCAAATCGGTGTGCACGGTGCCACCATTGCGACGGCGGCCACGGCGCTGGCCGTCTTGCCACTGGCGCTTGCCCTTCGGCAGCATTTGCGCACGACGTGAGTTCGTTCGCGGCGCACGCTTGGCTCCTGGTCAACAGCCCGCATCGGCCCGGTCTCAGTCCCAATCAATATCGCACCATCATATGGAGGTTCACTCGATGATAGTGTTTCGCAGGCCCCGTTGATTCTGACAACGGGCGGAGGGCGTGGCGTAGGCGCGGCGACTGCGCGGCTTGCTGCCGCACGAGGTTACGATGTAGCGATCAGCTTCGTCTCCGATGAGTCTGCCGCCCTTACCGTCGCGGCCGATGTCGAAGCTGTCGGGCGCCGGGCTTTAGCCGTGCGTGCAGATAGCGCGGATCCCGAGCAGGTCGCTCAGCTATTTGCCGCGATTGACCGGAAGTTCGGCAGGATCGATGTACTGGTGAACAACGCCGCGATGATTGCGCAGCAGTCCAGACTAGAGGATCTCGATTTCGCCCGGATGCAGCGTATCTTTGCGGTCAACTCGATAGGCCCGATCCTTTGTGCGCAACAGGCGGTGAAGCGGATGTCGCATCGCTACAAAGGACGAGGCGGCGTCGTGATCAACATTTCATCGGCATCGGCCCGGCTTGGCAGTCCGAAAGAATATGTCGACTACGCTGCATCGAAGGGCGCCGTTGAAACGTTCACTACCGGCTTCGCCAAGGAAGTTGCGCGGGACGGGATACGCGTCAACTGTATTCGCCCCGGCCACATCTACACTGACATGCATGCTAGCGGCGGCGAGCCAGGACGAGTGGATCGCGTCAAAGACTCGATTCCAATGGGAAGAGGCGGGCAGCCCGAGGAGGGTTGCGCGGGCAATCCTATGGCTCGCAAGCGACGAGGCCTCTTTCATCACCGGCACTTTCCTCGATGTCACCGGCGGTAAGTGAAAGCGGGGTGCCACTCCGGGCGACACCGGCGACAACGTTGGCGGCGCGACCGCCATAAGCTGCCATACGGCGGCGCGGGCTGTCATATGGCCGGCATATGACAGCCCGCGCCGCCGAGTCTGCTTTCGTCATCGCGCAACGAGTGCCGGGTGCTTCATCAGAGTCGCCGCCGCGGACGACGACGAAGCAGGGTTCTGACCGGTAATCAGAAGACCGTCTGTGACGACATACGGCGCCCAGTCTTCGGTCTTCGAATAGATGCCGCCCTTGGCCTTGAGTTCGTCTTCCACGAGGAACGGCACGATCTCGGTCAGCCCCACCGCGGCTTCCTCTGAATTCGTGAAGCCCGTCACCTGTTTGCCCTGAACCAGGGGCTTGCCATCCGGAGTGGTGACATGGCGCAGCACGCCCGGCGCGTGGCACACAAGCGCAACGGGCTTGCCGGCTGCGATGAACGACTGAATCAATTCGATGGAATGCCGGTCTTCCGCGAGATCCCACAGTGGCCCGTGGCCGCCGGGATAGAAGACCGTGTCGAACTGCGCCTGCGAAACACTGTCGAGGCGAACCGTGGCCGCAAGTTGCGCCTTCGCCGCTGCATCGGTCTCGAAGCGACGGGTGGAGTCGGTCTGATTGGCCGGCTCGTTGCTCTTCGGATCGAGCGGCGGCTGCCCGCCTTGCGGCGACGCAAGCACGATTTCCGCGCCGGTGTCCTTGAAAGCGTAGTAAGGCGCTGCCAGTTCTTCGAGCCAGAATCCGGTCTTGCGGCCTGTGTTGCCCAACTGATCGTGCGAGGTCAGAACCATCAGTACTTTCATGTTGCTTCTCCTTTGAGTGGGACGTTGAGCCTGCTACATAGTAGACCAGTCGTCTGGTAAAAAGCCTAAGAAAGACACTTCGCCGAAGTGCCGCTTGTTACCTGCTTCTCAGCCGGAAACCGGGTGAAGCATCAGCCGGGTGCTCGCCATGGCTGTCTCGAACGGCTGCAGATTGCGCACAATCTTGACCATCACGCTCGCGCCTAGCCAAAGCTGATAGAGACTTTGCGCGACGCTCGACGGGTCTTCGCTGACCGAAAGGGAGCCTTCCTCCACGCCGGCCTGAATAGCGCGTGCCAACCGTTCGATGATGCCCGACGTGCCGCGCTTCAGCGTGGCGCGCATGGCTTCGGACATATCCGCAACTTCCGCGCCGAGCTTGACAGCAAGACACTTGCCCTGACAGTCGGAGAATGATTGAGTGTCCTGCCAGATCTGCCAGTAATTCATGAGGCGTTGCGCCACCGTCAAACCGGGCTCGCCCAGCGTACTGTCGAGGTCCGCCAGGTATTCGTCGAAGTAACTTTCGAGCAGCGCCACGCCGAACGCATCTTTCGAACCGAAGTAGTGATAAAACGAACCCTTCGGCACGCCCGCGGCGGACAGGATCTCGTTCAGCCCCACGGCTGAAAAACCTTTCGCGCCGATGATTCGCTGTCCGACGGCGATGATGTTCTCGCGAGTGTCAGCCGACTCAGTGATGTTTGCGGTAGCCATGTGTGGACTATATAGACCAGTAGACCAGTCGTCTACTACTTTTTCGATCAAGCGGAATTATCAGGCGCCTGGGCCCTACGTGACGACGCCCTTTGACCATAGCGCTTAGCGGCCGTCGTTGCGCCGGCTCTATGTGCCGCCTACTATTCACGGTCGAAGTCGGCAGAACTCAAGCCCGTCGCATACCAGGCGTTCTACTCTTACAACCGGATCTGTAGTTACTGCGGCATCGGCGAGGCATGTCTCGCAGCATGGTGCTACCGCGAGAGCTACAGCGAGGTGCGCCGCATTGCCGACATCATGTTCTTTTGCGCCGGACATGGTCATCTTGCATCTCGACGGCCGGCAACTCCATCTTGAACCAGGCCAGACAGCGATTGCGCACGGCCCCGATCGCGACCTGATGGTCGACAAGGTGTTTGCCCGGTCGCAAACGTCATTGACGGCGGCGTGCAGTCGCGAGCTCGCCCAACTGCGGAGCAAACAATGGTTCGACTGCTATCGGTGAATGTTGGACTTCCGCGAGACATCGAGTGGAAAGGCCGTACTGTTCACACCGGCATCTGGAAGAGTCCCGTGCAAGGTCGTTGCTGGGCGGCGCGGCTGAATCTGGCGGGCGACGGTCAAGGTGACCTGGCGGGGCACGGTGGCGAGCAGCGCGCTGTCTTCGTCTATCAGATCGATTCGTATCGACACTGGCAGCAGGAGCTGAACAGGTCCGACTTCGTGCACGGACACTTCGGCGAGAACTTCACGGTTGAAGGACTGCCCGACACGCAGGTGTGCATTGGCGACCGTTATCGGATCGGCAGCGCGCTGTTCGAGGTGACGCAACCGCGCGTCACCTGCTATCGCGTCGGCATCCGAACGAACGAGCCGCGAATGCCGGCGTTGCTCACATCCAGTGGAAGACCTGGGTTCTATTTCCGCGTCGTGCATGAGGGCGAAGTGGGCGCGGCCGATGAGATAGTGAAAGTCGACGAGGCAAAGGAGCAAATGACCGTCGCGCAGATCAACGCGCTGCTCTATTCGCCGGATCATCCGCGGAATCTACTCGAACGGGCGTTGCGGATCGAAGCGCTGTCGCCGGGATGGCGTTCCTCGTTCGAGGCGTTACTCGAAAGCCGCACGACGGGCTCCGCCAGTGGAAACGCCGGGCTGGCGCCCGCGGCGGCGCGCCACGCGGTTCAGCCGGGATTCCGGCCCCTCACGGTGGCCACTATCGAAGAGGAGTCCGCAGACGTCGTGTCGTTCACGCTGAAAAGTGCGGACGGGCAACTGCAACCGGCCTTGCCAGGCCAGTATGTTGTGCTGCGTCTTCAACCGACGGCGGACGGGCCGCCGCTCTTTCGCAGCTACTCGCTATCGAGCGCGCTGTCGACAGGAAGTTACCGGATCAGCGTGAAAATCGAGCCCAATGGGTTGGCTGGAGCCTGGTTGCGCCAGAACGTGCGGGCAGGCGATACGCTCGATGTCAGTTCGCCGCGTGGAAGCTTTGTCCTGCAACCTGGAGACGGCCCGATAGTGCTGCTTAGCGCAGGAATCGGCGCAACACCTGTTCTGGCTATGCTGCACGCGCTGTCGTCGCAACACTCGACGCGGCAGGTCTTGTGGCTGCACACGGCGCGTGACCGGCAGCATCATCCATTTGCCGCGGAAGCGCGGCGCTCTATGCTCGCGCTCGTGCATGGCCGCAGCTACGTTTGTTATACCGCGGCGGGACCGCATGACCGGCTCGGTGACGATTTCGACGCGACCGGGCGACTGTCGCAACACATCCTCAGCGAGATCGGCGTTCCTCCTGAAGCGGACGTCTATCTTTGCGGACCGGCGCCTTTCATGGTGGACATGAAAAAAGCGCTGGCTGCTTTGGGCATCGCGCCGGAGCGGCTCCATGCCGAAACCTTCAACGGCGGAGAGTCGTTGAATCCTGGTATCGTCGATTCGCAGAAACGAACGCCACATCGTCCCGTAGACGAGGCCAACACCGGTCCACTAGTCTCGTTCGCACGCAGTGGCATTGCTGCACATTGGAATGGCTCGACTTATCAAAGCATTCTGGAGTTGGCCGAGGCATGCGATGTGCCCGTTAGATGGTCGTGCCGCACGGGCGTCTGTCACAACTGCGAGAGCGGACTAGTCTCCGGTTCCATCAGTTACGACCCTGATCCGCTCGATCCACCGGCACGCGGGAACGTGTTGATCTGCTGCTGCAGACCGCGGGGCAACGTGGTGATCGATCTTTGAACGATCGGGCGCGGTTGATGGATGCGTACCTCGACGAACCTTACCCACGGCCAGAGATACCTGGCCGCAAGTGAAGCATGAGGGCAGCACATATCAGACCGAAGCTGACGCGCGGCGCGAAGCTCGCAACCAGCGTAGCGGTCGCGAAGCCCACAAGGGCTGCGACTGACCTGCGCCTCGTCATGTGCCGCGTGGATGCACGCAGTTCCGAGGCATCTGGGTGAGCGCAATATCTTGCGCTCGAAAACATTGTAGGCAATGTCGAGGCAGACAAACAGTCCTGCGTAAAACGTTACGGGCGATGAGGCAAGCGTGGTGCGGCGATCCACGCCGTCGCGAAAGGCAGCAGCGATACGAGGAAAAGATGGATGAAGTTAATCCATAACAATCGCAGCGTCGGACGCGACGCACGAATTGCATCAGGTGATGATGGTTGATCCAGATAATGATAATGAACCCATAGCTCACCGCATAACTGACGGCCGACGGCCATAAAGGCCTAAGAGCCGCGAACGTCGCGTGATCGGGTCCTCAACTCCAGCACCATGATCGTGACTATGACCGCGAAGACTGCGTCCGTGAATGCGGTCAGCCGATCGACGCTCATTTCTCCATTCGACATCGTTCGCCCCCTGCGGTGAGCAATACGCGGATCAAGTTGTGATTGTAGTCACTAACACCGCTGCTCACCGCCGAAGTATGGATTGCAGAATCCGGCCGGTCCGACGCATTCATCGCTGGATTGACCCTTGTCCATTGGCGCTTCGCTCATTGGTGATCGCAACGGCTGAAGCGGCGGTCAATGCGAGGGCATGACAAAGACGTTGATCCAGGGGCAACGGTACAGTCCCATGTGTCGTAACCATTAAAAACCGCTTTGAAAAGTTACAAGAGACGTCTAGGATAGAGACCACAACTCGCAGCGTAGCCGACTCGATCTTGCGTCTCTACTGGAGGTCTACCATGTCAAACGGAAATCACATTCCATCTGTATCGATTAAGCGTGTCGAGGCGGATGGCATCGATATGTTCTATCGGGAAGCAGGCGAGAAGGACGCACCGGTTGTCCTGCTTCTGCACGGTTTTCCATCGTCATCCCACATGTATCGCGATCTGATTCCACGACTCGCAGACCGCTACAGGGTAATCGCGCCAGACTTACCGGGCTTCGGCTTTACGAACGTTCCGGCGTCGCGTGGCTACAAATACACGTTCGATGCACTGGCGGAGACAGTGGCGGCATTTGTCGACAAGCTCGGACTCACCAGTTACGCGATTTACGTGTTCGACTATGGAGCGCCGACCGGCTTTCGTCTGGCACTGAAGTACCCTGACCGCGTGCTCGCGCTGATTTCGCAAAACGGCAATGCGTACGAAGAAGGTTTGGGCGACGCCTGGGCGCCGATTAGAAAGTATTGGGCCGAACCTTCGGCGGCGAACCGGCAAGTGGTGCACGACGCAGTGCTGAACTTCGAAGGAACCAGGTTTCAGTACATGCACGGCGTATCGGATCCGGACTCGATCGCGCCGGAGTCCTACACACTCGATGCGGCGCTGCTCGAGCGTCCAGGCCAGAAAGATATCCAGCTGGATCTGTTTTTGGACTATGCGTCGAATGTGAAGATGTATCCGACGTTCCAGAAGTTCTTCCGCGACGTGAAACCGCCCACGCTGGTTATCTGGGGCAGGCATGATCCGTTCTTTATTCCGCCTGGCGCTCAGGCGTTCCGCCGTGATATCCCACAAGCAACGGTAACGATGCTCGATACCGGACACTTCGCAGTTGAAACGCATGCGCAAGAGATTGCGTCTGCGATCAACGAGTTGCTTGGCAAACTTTCGTGATTCGCGGTGTATCGTCGTTCGGACTGGCCGCAGCCGGGACGAACCGAGCGAACAGAGAAATGGGCGACATGCACGACGAACAGGGCGCAGCAGCCTATTGTCAGAAAGGCCGAGCGTGCTTTAAAAGTGAATGACGCGGTTCTCGTTATCGGAAGGTCGCGGTGGGGAAGGAGGTTTTGCCCACCGAGCGCTTTACTCGAGTTCCGCGTTGTCCTTCTGACGCAGGCGAAATTGGGCTACTTTGTGACGGTTCCCGCAAAGGGCCATGCTGCACCACCGTCTACGATGTGCTTTGGTTCTGTCATAGAACCATAGTACGCATTCGTCTGCCTCGCACTTGCGAACAAGATCGAAGTCGCCCGTCGCGATCAGTTCCGCAGCAGCCCGGGCTATCGGCGCCAAAAGCTGTTCAGGCGTGTCGATATCAAAGTGATCTCTTACTTCCAAAGTGCCGTTGCTTGCCCGCGCGAGCTGCACTGTGTATCTGCCGTGCATTAGAAAAGAGTTAAGCGCGCCGATATCAACGTTCTTGCCAAGTTTGCGCTGCATAACCAGTTTCCGGATCATTTCCCTCAACGCCCGCGCTGTGTCCGCCAAAACGTCACGCGGAAAGGCGCGCTGGTGCCGCTCGCCGAGATATCCCATTCTCTTCAACCAGGCTATCACGTCTTTATTGGTTGCCAGGTACTCCACCGGCCCCTCTTCACCTTGCGCGAGAGTGTCGAGAAAATCCAGCGCGGGGTCGTCGGCAAGTATCAGAAATTCTTGGGCGGGCATCAGGCGTTCTCCAGTTACCTGATTTAAATTGTAACCATTGAAATTGCATATAACAAGTTATGACTGAGTCTTGGCCAACCGCAATCACAAGCACATGCATTCATTTTTTGTGCAATCAGCCGCGAGCAGAAACCAATTCTGACGGCCGCGCGCCCGGAGTGCTTTCGGTAGCATCGTCGGGCCGCGTTTCTGGCATGAACACTGCGAAAAAGACTAGCGCGAAGACGCTGATTGCAGCCAGGGTGAGGAAGCCCGTCGCGAAGCCGAACTTCTCGACGACATATCCCCCCGTGACATTGCTGAGCGCCGAGCCTATCCCGACCGCAAGCGCCATCAGACCCTGAGCGAGGTTGAACCGCCCCGTTCCTCGCATCACGTCTGACGCGATGACCACGCCGATCACGCCGAAGATGCCGGCAGCAATCCCGTCGAGTAACTGGATCAGGACCACCGCATAGGGGCTGCTCGTCATATAAAAGAAGACACCTCGCACCGGCAAGACAGCCAGCGCAACGAGGAATACGCTCTTGCGTCCAATTCCCCTGCGTAGCGCTCGGCCCACACCCGCAGCGACTGCGACCATGACGAGTTGCGCCGCGATCACGCACGCGCTTAGTGCGATGACATCCATTCCCGGATGGACCTTGGCGATGACCTGGCCCGCGAGCGGCAGCATAGCCGCGTTGCCGAAGTGAAAAAGCAGCACCGAGACGATGAACACCTTCAGGTCACGCTTCTTCCATAGCGTCGAGAACGGAAGCGGATTGTGGCGCGTGTGCTCATCCGAAGTGCTGTCTGCACCGCGCGCAAGCTCATGGTCGATTTCTTTCGGTTGGATCAACAGGACCACGAGGGCGCTCACTACTGCGAACCCGCATACGAGGTAGAACAGCCATCTGACGCCGACATACTGTCCAAGCCCGCCCGCCAGGATCGCGGCCGTGAAGTTCCCTGCGTGGTTGAACCCTTCGTTGCGGCTTATTCGCGCGGGCATCAGACGGTGACCGACCACGCCAAGGCTCAGCGCGGCAAGACAGGGGGGAATGATCGCAGACGCTGCGCCGAGCGTGATCTGCGCGGCGCGCACGGTTGGCAGCTTCGGGAAAAACGCGATCAGAATGCATCCGGCTCCGACCAGCAAACCCGATATCGCGATCAACATGCGCTTCACGCGAACTGCGTCGACGATCAGGCCGGCAGGAATCTGGCAGATTGCCGCTGCTATGCCGCTCGCGGCCATGAGAAGTGCCGATGAATTCCCGCGCGTGGCTTCCATGCCGAGCGCCTCGGCCTTTCTGACAAGATCGGGCAGGTGTGCGACGCCATCTTCTTCATGACGTGCCCGCGATAGATCTTCACGGTGATCTCGCTGAGGTTCGGCTCATAGGCAATCTGCTTGTTCAACATGCCTGTAACGACCCGTTTTCATTACTTCCTTCTCGCGGACCGTCAATGACTCGAACGAGGAGATCACGCCCGATCGGCATGAATCTCGAGTTCGTAGTGAGTCCCGTGTCCGACGCGGATCGCGCCAAGTCGTTCTATGACGGGCTGCGATGGCGGCTCGACGTCGACTTCAAAGCGGATAACAGCTACCGCGTGATCGAGTTCAGGCCGCCAGGTTCTGGATGCTCGTCATGTTTGGGAGTAATGTAATCGGTGCGGCGCCGGCGTCGGCCCGCGGGCACTACCTTGTCGTGGCCGACATAGAAGCCGCGCGCGCCGACTTGCTGCGCCGGAGCGTGGAAATCGGCGAAGCGTGCCATGACGCGGGCGGCGTGTTCCATCGCAGCGACGGAGAGAATCGCGTGAGCGGCGCCCAACCCGAGCGAAAGAGTTATGCCTCGTTCGCCACGTTCAGCGACCCGCATCGCAACCGCTGGTTCGTGCAGTGAAGTGACTGCGCGCCTCTCGGCGCATGTCGAAGCGGGCGACACCCGGTTCACCAGTCAGATCGTCGACGTGCTGCTTGCGGCGGCGAAAGCATAGTCCGTCGTGCATTGCGCATCGTCCATCGCAGCAGGCAATCGAACCTCAAGCAGGAGTCGGCATGTCAGACGACATTCTTCCCGAAGTCTCTTCGCGCCGCAAATTCATAAGTGCGGCGGCAGCCGTCGCCGCCGCGGGTTCAGCGCCACGGTTCTCGTTTGCCGATACGGCTATCACGAGCACCTCGCAGCCGGGCGGCGGCGACAAGACTGCTCTGCGTCCGTTGCGCGTTCACGCGTCGGACGCGCAACTCGCGGACTTGCGACGGCGCATCAAGGCGACGAAGTGGCCCACGCGCGAAACTGTCTCCGACGCAACGCAAGGCGTGCAGCTCGTGACGATGCAGCGCCTCGCGCGCTACTGGACCACTGACTACGACTGGCGAAAGGTCGAAGCGAAACTCAACGCTCAGCCGCAGTTCGTCACCGAAATCGACGGGCTCGACATTCACTTCATCCACGTGCGGTCCAGGCACCCGAACGCTTTGCCGATGATCGTCACTCATGGTTGGCCGGGTTCGATCATCGAGCAGATGAAGATTATCGATCCGCTGACGAACCCGACCGCTCATGGCGGAACTGCAGCGGACGCGTTCGATGTCGTGATCCCGTCGTTGCCCGGATATGGTTTTTCGGGCAAACCGACGTCGAGCGGCTGGGATCCCGGGCGTATCGCTCGTGCGTGGGTCGTGCTGATGCAGCGGCTCGGCTACACGCGTTATGTCGCGCAGGGCGGCGACTGGGGCAATGCCGTGACCGAGCAGATGGCGCTGCTGACGCCGCCTGGTCTGCTTGCGATTCACACGAACATGCCGGCCACTGTGCCCGACGACATCGCCGATGCGCTGAAATACGGCAAGCCCGCGCCGGCCGGTCTGTCAGAAGACGAGAAGCATGCATTCGATCAGCTGGATTTCTTCTACAAGCACGGGCTCGGCTATGCGCTCGAAATGGCGAACCGTCCGCAGACGCTCTACGGCATCGAGGACTCGCCAATCGGTTCTGCCGCATGGATGCTGGATCACGACGCGAGCAGCCAGGCGATGATCGCGCGCGTTTTCGATGGACAGCCGGAAGGGCTGACACGCGACGACGTTCTGGACAACGTCACGCTTTACTGGCTGACGGGCACGGCGATCTCGTCGGCGCGGCTGTACTGGGAGAACAAGTTGAATTTTTTCGCGCCGAAACATGTACCGATTCCGGTCGCCGTGAGCGTCTTTCCCGACGAGATCTACGCCGCGCCGCGCAGTTGGACGGAACAGGCGTACCCTAAGCTGATGCATTACAACCGCCTTCCCAAGGGCGGGCACTTCGCGGCGTGGGAACAGCCTCAGATCTTCACGCAGGAAATTCGCGCAAGCTTTTCGTCTTTGCGCTGACCTGGCGCCCGTGCCGATGTGTGAATGACCGCTCGGCGCGGTCACGAACGACTTCTGTCAGAAGCGGGCTATCACGGGCGGCCGACGACTACACACCCAGGATTTTGCCGACCGTCTCATTGAATTCGTCGGTAGCGTTCTGGATCGCCTCGTCGGCCTCGTCGTCGAGGTTGTCCGCGTTCTCATCCAGCACCTCCTGCAGCGTCAGGTACGCTGAAATGATGCCATCCAGCTGGTGGCTTTCGACGCGGGCATACACGGCCTCGCCCACCGCTTCCATGAAGTCGCCCCGGCTTCCGCCCACCAGGCCGTCAGCGTTATTTTCCAGATCGTCCTTGAATTGTTCGACGTTTGCCATGTTTTCCTCCGGAAGGTCATATCAGATTAGCGGTTCCGTTTCCTCGCTGTGGTCGCGCCGCGTAACGCGTGCGTCAACAGTACGGCCATATTACGGAACCCGCAACGCAGCCTGCGGCTACGTCGCCATGCCCAGCGTTCGCACGAGATCGGCTAGCCGATACGGTTTGTGGATAAACGCGAAGTCGTCGAGATTGCCGTGCTGTGCCTTGAGGGCGGGCAGAGGATACCCCGATGCAAGCACGATCCTGATCTCAGGACGGAGATCGCGCGTTGAACGCGCGAGCTGGATGCCATCGATTCCCTTGGGCATCACGACGTCGGTGAACAAAACGCGGATATCTTCGCGACGACCCAACGCGTTCATTGCTTCGGCCCCGTTGCTGGCAGTCAGCACCTCGTATCCGAGGCTGCGGAACAGCGCCGCCGTCGCGTCCAGCAGATCCGGTTCGTCTTCCACGACCAGCACCGTATCGAGCGTCGGGCCCGCTAAGGGGTCCGCGTCGCCCGGTGCGCCTTTCGCTATGGGCAGATACATGCTCACGACCGTACCCTGATCCGGTTCGCTGCGGATCACCACGTCGCCGCCAGACTGCGAGATGAAGCCGTACACCTGGCTCAGGCCAAGGCCGGTGCCCTTGCCCACCTCCTTGGTGGTAAAGAACGGTTCAAACGCACGCGCCACAACCTCGGGAGGCATTCCCGAGCCGGTGTCCGCCACGGAGACCCTGACATACGGGCCCTGCACGAGCGTGCCAACCGTGCCTTCGCGGACTTCGACATTTTCAACGGTGATCGCGATCTTTCCGCCGGAGGGCATTGCGTCGCGCGCATTGACGATCAGGTTCAGCAGCGCGGACTCGAAGCGGGCTACGTCCAGCAAGACAGGCCGGGGCCGCGGCTCCGGTCTTATTTCCAGCTCGATCGTGCTGTTTCCCGCGCGGCGAAGGACCGCTTCAAAGCCGCGGATCACCGCGTTCAGATTACATTTTTCGACTTTGAGCGGCTGCTGCCGCGCGAATGAGAGCAACTGCTGCGTCAGCGTCGCGCCCCGGGCGACGGCGCGTTGCATGGTTTCCAGCATCCTCAGATCGGCGTGGTCCTGCACACGCAGCGACAGCACGTCGAGTCCGTTCGACATGACCGCCAGCAGGTTGTTGAAGTCGTGGGCGACGCCGCCAGTCAACTTGCCCAGCGATTCCATCTTCTGTGATTGAAACAGCGCGGCGTTGGCGCGCTCGAGCGCCTCGGCTGCCTGTTTGCGTTCCGTCACGTCGCGCGTCACTTTCGCAAAGCCGACGAGCTCGCCTGCGCCGTCGCGGATTGCATCGACCACCACGTGGGCCCAGAAGCGGGTGCCGTCCTTGCGGACCCGCCATCCTTCGCGCTCGGCCCGGCCCTCCGCGGCGGCGGTCGAGAGCGTCAGCGCGGGCAGGCCGCTCGCGCGATCGTCTTCGGTATAGAAGCACGAGAAATGTTTGCCGAGAATTTCGTCGCGTGTGTAACCCTTGATCCGTTCGGCGCCGGCATTCCAGTTAGTCACCTCGCCGGCTGGCGAAAGCATGTAGATCGCGTAGTCCGTGACGCCCTGAACCAGCAGCCGGAACTGCTCCTCGCTTTCACGCAACGCTTCCTGGGCCATCTTCCGGTCCGTGATGTCGCGCGTGATCTTGGCGAAGCCGATGAGGTTGCCGGAATCGTCACGCAGCGGATCGATCACCACGCTCGCCCAGAACTGGCTGCCGTCCTTTCGGACCCGCCAGCCTTCGTCCTCGAATTTCCCTTCGTCGCGCGCAGTTCGCAGCGCCAGAGCCGGCCGGCCGCCAGTCCGGTCACTCCCCGTGTAAAAAACGGAAAAGTGCTGGCCCAGAATCTCCTTGGCTTCATAGCCTTTGAAGCGTTGGGCGCCTGCATTCCACGTTTTGATAAAACCTTCCGCGTCCAGCATGAAGATCGCGTAATCCCTAACGCCTGCCACGAGAAGCTGGAAAGACTCCTCTCCTGAAAGATCCCCGAGGGGCGGTGCGAAATCAGTCATTGTGTTTGTGCCGGGCAGCGCCCTGTCAGCGGTTTGTCACGCGGGCCTCAAGGCCTGTGCCACTGGCACGGCAGCAAAATCCGCGCCAGCACTCCGCAATGATGGGCGGTTGAGTGTGTGGGTCCGCATTGGACTCTGCTGGTAAGCCTGCTGCTTCGGCCGCAAATACGATTCCGCCTCCTGCCGTTGCCCGCGTTCCCGCTGCGGGCAGACGTCTACTATTTCGGCGGGATTACTGGCATCGACACAGCTCGTTTTCACGGGCCGGCACAGCACGAGACGTACAAGCGCAAGGCAATAAAAGGAGTTCGGACGGCGGGAAGGGGTATACAGTGAATAGACCGGTGGCATTAGATGGACCGGTCTTTCAGAGGTAATCATGCGATCAGAAATAAAAAAGCTCGTTGTTCCCGCGGCGAATGAGACCGCCTATCACCGGGACCGCCGGGCGCAGGCTCAGGCGTTCGAGGCGGCCGACGCTAACCGGGCAGAACAAAGGCGCGTCAGTTATTCATTTATCGACTCTACCGCGGACAAGTGGCGATATTCAGCGAAGCCGGCAAAGGACTAGTCGTGGCTCTCCATTTTCCGAATCCGAGCCGTAGCTACGATCCCGTGCGGCATTGCGTACTTTTCTGGGGATATGACGATTCCCGGGAAATCACGTTTCAGGTTGACTGCGCAACGCTAAAAGGTATGCAGCCGGCACTCGGATCCGACGAACGGTCGGTTCTCGTGGCATTCGACGAATATCGCGAGAAACTACTGGAAATTGCGAAAACGCAGTATGTCCGCGGTCCACAAAATCACTATTCGATTTGATGGGGCTTCATACTTCTGCCGACATTCGCTATCAGTCTCCGGGGCGCGGGTGGGCGCATGCTCACGACACTGCCGGGCAGTTCTGCGAACGGATCGAAACCTCGATGTGTTGGACCCCGGTCCGCTTTGGGATCGGACCGGAGTACCACGACAGCTTTTCATGCAGTTTTTGAACCGTAGATCGCGCCAGCCTACTGGCCGCACGGGTTAATACTTAGAGTCGGAATCCCTTCATTCCTTCCGCTTCGGCGGCAGCATGACGCTCCTCGCTTGCCTCGATGGGTTCCATGGCCTCGTCGACGGAAGCTGTCGCGCGCTCCGTGGCTGCCCTGGTTTCACTGACAATTGCGCCCGATCCTCCGTCTTCGTCGCTCGGAGGTTGCAGCATGTCGTCAAGCATGGCCTTCAACTCCGCCGTGTCCCACGGCGTGCCGTGCTGCGTTTTCCTCTTTATGTAATGCCTGACCTCTGCATCCTGCTCCGGAGTCAATGGAAGGCCGTGAAAGGTGCTTTGTGGGGTAGCTTCGACCATGGCTTTGCTCCTCAGATCTGTACTCCTTTCAGTGTAGGCCTGTTGTGTAAAGGAAGCTTCAACTATCGGTCGGTGCAGAGGCGCAAGGTGATGGAAGTCTGCTTGTGGCGCGGCTGTTTACCCGGTCGAGGGCACATCGTGTGGAGACATTGCACGGCGGCGTGCAGATCCGGTTCGCTTTCGAAGTTGCCGGCAGTCGATCTTTCGCGAGATCAGCCGAAATCATGCTGATTTCTGATTCCCGATCCTGTCAGCAGACGAGAACATGCCGGCTATATCCGTTCGCCTCTCGGGAACACCAGGCGCGCTATCAGTCCGCCGCCGGGATGATTGCCAAGAATAAGATGGCCTCCCGCGCTTGCGACGAGTTTTTTGACCAGAGCCAGCCCCAGTCCCCAATGACGTCCGCTTTCGTTGCCGCTGCCGAGGCGTACGAACGCTGCAGTTGCATCTGCCAACCTGGACTGCGTGATTCCTGCACCGTGGTCCCTTATGCTCAATATCCACTCGGCACGCGTTCGCGAGGTTCTAATTTCGATCGGCGGAATTCCATGATCCAGCGCATTGTCGACCAGATTGAACATGACGCGCTCCAGAAGCGGGCGCGGCAGCGTGAATCCTGCGCCCGCCTCGAAAGTGCAGATGAACAGGTCGGCGTCCAGCGAGCTTGTCATCACGAATCGATCATGGATGAATGCTTCCACGCACAGATCGGTATGCCGCCTGGTTGAGGACCAAGTCCCTTCGACGAACTGCTTGGCAAGATGCGAGAACAGGTCGATATCTTCTACGAGCGCTACGCGTTTCTGCCATTCTTTCACCAGAAGTGCACGCTCACGCAGGCGGGCCGCGTGCGATTCGAGATGAAGTTCCAGGGCCGCGAGGGTAGACGATTGCTCTGCACTTGAGTCGATGCGGCGAGTGAGCAATTGGTTGGATATCCGCGCCAGTTGCCGTAACTGCTTTGGGCCTCTTTCCGGAATGACTTCGTGGGAACGGTATGCGCTGCCAACCTTGCTGAAGGCTGTCGACAGACTGCGTAGCGGCCGCCCTATTGCCCAGCTCGCTGCAAATCCGAAACCAATAGACAGCAAGACAATGGACCATGCCGAGAACGCAATGCAGTCCCAACGCAGATACGTGGGCGCGTTTTCGAACGAGAGCGAGTCATCCGGCGAAGTGGTTGGGCGGTTCCAATATTGGTGGTCCGGAGAGGGGAACCAGGCTTGGGCACCCAGAGCCTCACCTTGGTCTTGCCGGAGGTTGACCAGCGTTGGCCGTTCAACAACCGCCACAGCGGGCGGCGCCGCGGAGATCCACGTCGATAGTTGGGAAGATGAGCGCTTCCCCGCGTCAGCTTGTTGAAACTTCGGCCGTACCTGGTCCTGCTGCGAAGCATAGGCCGAGTCCGATCCTGCGAGGCCGAAATGCTGCGAAGCAACTGCCATCGCGCCGCAGTCGATGCTTGAACTGAGTGTGGCAGCCAATATGATGACTGGTTGAATCAACCTGTTCACGGGTTCCTCTTCAGTTCTATTTGAAAGTGGCGTGCCCGCGTTAGAGGGCGTATTCCGTTCGAAAGATGCGGGGCGACGCGGCATTGCAAAGCTCAACTGTCGCCAATGATCAACCATCGAGACGAGTCGAGATGCTCCGAACACTGGCAGCATCGCTCAAATCCTTACATTTTATTTCGTGCGATCGGTACCGAGGTCTCGTGCAGGCAGCGGCGAGCATAGCTGATAAGCGTCGGTGCCAATTGGCTGATAGGGAAAGATTGCGCAGCGCGAATAGAGCTCGCATCACATTGAGCCCGGCTATGCGTCCGGCGCAGTCGCTAAACCTGAACCACCTCCGCAGCGCAACGACGCCCCTACGGCTCGTGCGGTGAGCGCATACTCCATCGAAGTTACATCGTTCGACGGTTTTTACAAGCGCAACGCAGGGCTTTACTCAGCCGCTACGTCATGCGAAGCCGAAACAAGCGCTTGCCGCAAGCCGCCACGCCGCAAGAGGCTACTCGCGGTCCCAGGCAAGAATTTTGCAATGCATCACGTTGTGATATGACCTGTTGTTTCATCAGCTCGACAACTGCGAGCAGGACACGCTGATTACCAAAATGCAGAAGGCAGAGCTGACCCACGCTGCCTGGCGCGATATGCCGCCGCAACTCTTCTTTGCGGATCGGGTGTTGCACGACATTTGCGGCGCGTACTACTCGCATCCTGCTTCGTGGAGCGAGATAGGTTTTGGCGGGCCCGCGAGTCCGCGCGGCTATGTGCGGCTGGTCGCCGGAAGACGCGATCCGTGGGAAGCGGTCGAAGCCGCGCCGGGCGGCGAAGACCAGGCCCGCAAGGAGAACGAACGTGTTCGATGACGCGTTGCACACGCCTCGCGGTAAGGACGGCCGGGCGCCGGACGTACACCGGGCCGGCGGATGGCTGCCTATGCGGCAGTATCCGCAGAACGAAGCCGTCGACTACGTGATCGTCGGCACCGGTGCGGGCGGTGGCACGCTGGCGTGCCGGCTCGCGCAAAAGGGCTTCTCGGTTGTCGCCTTCGACGCCGGCGCCTGGTGGCGTCCACTCGAAGAGTTTGCCTCGGACGAAACGCATCAGGAGAAGGATTACTGGACCGACGAGCGCATCGTCGACGGTGATACCCCACTGCGCCTCGGCAAAAATAACAGCGGTAAGGCGGTCGGCGGCAGCACCGTGCATTTTGCAATGGTGTCGCTGCGTTTTCGGCCCGAATGGTTCAAGGCGCGCACGAAGCTCGGTTACGGCGCGGATTGGCCGCTCGATTGGCGCGAGATGTGGCACTACTACGCTTGGGTCGAAGACGCATTGAAAATCTCCGGCCCCGTCAATTATCCGTGGGGTTTCATGAGATGGGGAAATACAATCACCAGGCAGGCCTGAAGATCGTAGGCGAGACCCTGCCGCAGGAGCGTAACCGCGTGACGCTCGCTGACGAGAAAGACCAATACGGCCTGCCGATCGCCCGCGTCACGTATTCACTGTGCGATAACGACAAGCGCCTCGTGAGGCACGCGCTCGACTTCATGGACCGGCATCTGCAGGCTGCGGGCGCACATGAAATCTGGAAGGAGGAAAACGATACCTGCCATCTGAACGGCACCGCGCGTATGGGCGACGATCCGGGCACGAGCGTGGTCAATAGCGATTGCCGCAGTTGGGACATACCGAACCTATGGATCTGCGACGGTTCGGTGTTTCCTACCGTAGGCGGTGTCAATCCGTCGCTGACGATTCAGGCGATCGCCTACCGCACCGCGGATCGTATCGAAGCGCTCGCCGCGCGTGGAGAGTTGTCTTGCGGCGCGCGCTGATTCCGAGCGGGTGCAAGCTTGCACTTTTGACGGCGCTTACTGCCGCGCCGCTTGCGCACGCCGAAGCGCCTCTCGAATATTTCCTGCATTCCGCCGGCCCCGCGGCGACACCGACCATGCATCTTGGCTGGGGGCTGACTGCCATGTGTGTCGCGGTTGTCGTCATCATTGCTGTCCTGCTGGCAGGCGCACTTATGCGGCGGCGACCGGCTACCGCGCAGCGAGTGCTGGGCAAGGAAGGCGGCGGAATGGGGTGGGTCTACATCGGCGTGGGCGTATCTACGCTCGCATTGCTGGTGTCGCTGTTCTACACGCTCGTCACGTTGGAGGCGGTCGCGCAACCTTCGCTCACACCGGGCCTGACTATCACCGTCACCGCGTACGACTGGTGGTGGAAGATCGACTACGGCGACGACGCCGAGCCGGCGCATCGTTTCGTGACAGCCAACGAAATTCACATTCCGGTTGGCGTGCCGGTCAAGATCAGTCTCAAAAGCGCGGACGTGATCCACGCGTTCTGGGTTCCGCGCCTTGCCGGCAAGACCCAGGCCATTCCGGGGCAGGTCAACACGCAATGGATAGAGGCGGACGCGCCAGGCGTTTACCGTGGTCAGTGCACGCAGTTTTGCGGCCCGCAGCACGCGCACATGGCATTCGATGTCATCGCGCAGCCGCAGGCGGATTTCGATGCGTGGCGTGGCACGCAGATCCGTCAGGCGGCTCTCCCGGCCGACGGCCAGATGCGAACCGGTCAGAAGCTTTTCATGGATCGCTGCGCAGGCTGCCATGCGGTACGGGGTAGCGACGCGGCCGGTGCACAGGCCCCGGACCTCACGCATGTGGGCTCGCGCCAGCAGCTTGCAGCGGGCACATTGACCAATACTCCGACGCACCTGCTCGACTGGATCCAGCACGCACAACAGATAAAACCGGATTCGCTGATGCCCAGCTTTACGCTGAACGTGCAGGATGCCGCTGCGCTCTCCGCCTATCTCGCGACGCTCCACTAGAGCGTCCCTATCCGACAAGGAAGAACATGGCCGACCTTGCACCCGACACGCCCGACCTGCGGCTTGCACGCCGACCGGAAATCGGCCGCATGCCGGAAGGTTCGCAGCGCGAGCAGCGTCTGCGCGAACTGTGGGAAAGCGAACCTGGCTGGCGCGGCTGGCTCTCGACGGTGGACCATAAGCAGATCGGCCTGCGCTACATCGTCACCGCTTTTGTCTTTCTGATCGCGGGGGGCATCGAGGCGCTCATCATGCGCGTACAGCTTGCGCGGCCGAACGCACATCTGCTGTCGCCGGAGCAGTATGACCAGCTCTTCACGATGCACGGCATCACGATGATTTTTCTGTACGCACTACCAGTGCTGTCCGGCTTTTCGAACTACCTGTGGCCACTCGTGCTCGGCGCGCGGGACATGGCATTTCCACGTCTTAACGCGCTGTCATTCTGGGTCTTCCTCTTCGCGGGCATTTTTCTCTATGCGAGCTTTCCGCTCGGTCAGGCGCCCAACGCCGGCTGGTTCAATTATGTGCCGCTCGCGAGTCTCGAATACAACACCGGACCGAACATCGACGTCTACGCGCTCGGTATGGTGCTGCTCGGTGTGTCGACAACGGTTGGATCGGTCAACTTCGTCGCTACGCTACTGCGCATGCGTGCACCGGGCATGTCTATCGACCGGTTGCCCATTCTGGTCTGGGGCACGCTGACTGCGTCGGCGGCTAACCTGGTGGCGGTGCCTTCGGTCAGTCTTGCGTTTCTCATGCTGTGGCTGGACCGCCAGGTCGGCACGCACTTCTTCGACGTCACCGATGGCGGCCGGCCGATGCTATGGCAGCACATGTTCTGGATGTTCGCTCATCCGTGGGTATATGTCGTCGTGCTGCCGGCCATGGGCATCGTTTCCGATGCGCTGCCGACGTTTTGCCGCCGGCCACTCGTTGGCTACACACCCGTTGCCATCTCGACCGTCGCCACGATGATGATCGGGTTCGTGGTCTGGATTCATCACATGTTCGCGACAGGGATCGGGCCGCTCGCGCTCGCTTTCTTTGGCGCCGCAAGTACGCTGATATCGATCCCGAGCGCCGTCGCCACCTTCGCATGGATTGCAACGATCTGGCTTGGACGGCCGATCTATCGCGTGCCGTTCCTGTTTTTCGCGGGCTTCGTGCTGATGTTCGTGATTGGCGGCGTCTCCGGTGTGATGACCGCGGCGGTGCCATTCGACTGGCAGCTGACCGACACCTACTTTGTCGTGGCTCACCTGCACTACGTGCTGCTCGGCATCAACGTATTTCCCGTGCTCGGGGGCATCTATTACTGGTTTCCCAAGTTCACCGGCAGGATGACCAGTGAGCGGCTGGGCAAGTTGTCGTTCTGGGTCACTTTTATCGGCTTTAACGTCGGCTTTTTCCCGATGCACATCTCGGGCCTCCTCGGCATGCCGCGTCGGATCTATACCTACCCGGCGAACATGGGATGGGACACGACCAACATGATCACCACCGTCGGCTCGTTCATATTCGCTATTGGCATTCTCATCTTTCTGATCGACATGGCCGTGAGCCTGCGGCGCGGTGCGCCGGCCGGCGACAATCCTTGGGACGGCGCGTCGCTCGAATGGTCTGTACCGTCGCCGCCCCCGCCCTACAACTTCGCTGTCGTGCCCGTCGTGGCGAGCCGCAATCCGCTGTGGGAAGACCGGATCGGAGAGGGCGGCCGTTCAAAGCTCGATGAAGGGTTCCTGCTCGACCATGGCCGGGAGGCGCTCGGCACGACATCGCTCGATGCCAGGCCGGACATCATCCTTAAGATGCCGACAGATTCCTACGCCCCGTTTTTCCTCGGTTTGTTCAGTGCGCTGCTGTTCGTCGCCATGCTGCTGCGCACCTGGATCTTTGCGGGGGCCATGGTGGCGGCGTGCGGCGCGGCGATTCTGCTTTGGCTGTGGCCCGAGCGATTGCTGATACAGCGGGAACCGGAGCCGGTGCAGGATTCGGGAGCCGGTCATGAGTGAGCTCACGGATAGCGTGCCGGTTCTTCCTGTCGGCAGCGCAGGCAAATTATCGAGCGGCTGGTGGGGCATGATGGCGACGGTCATCACCGAAGCGTCGCTCTTCGGCTATCTGATCTTTTCATATCTGTACCTCGGCTCGCAGACCGAGATGCACTGGCCACCGGAAGGACTGCCCAAGATCGGCATCGGCGCGCTCAATACTTGTGTTCTGCTCTCGAGCAGTGTGTTCGTCTGGTTGTGCGAGCGCCTGGTGCGCCGGCGCAGAATCCGCTGGGCAGTGGCGTCGATGGCGTTGGCGATTGTTCTCGGCGTCGTCTTCGTCGGCATTCAGATGAAGGAGTGGCACGACCACCCGTACGGCATCGCGACGCATATTTACGGATCGCTGTACTTCACGATCACTGGCTTTCACGTGATCCACGTGCTAGTCGGACTTGTCGTGCTGTCTTGCCTGCTGGGTTGGACAGCGCTGGGTTACTTGACGAAAAGCGTTGTGCTGCGCTGAGAATCGGCGGCCTTTACTGGCATTTCGTCGATGTCGTATGGCTCTTTATTTTTACCACGCTGTACGTCACGCCTTTTCTTTTCTAGGAGCGCGATGATGTTAGCCGCAGAGCTTTATCAGAAGTCGCCCGCGGAGCCGGACCCGGCGACCGCGCGGCGAGCCGCCGGCAACACGTCCGCACGTCTGAACCCATATCCACGGCGTGGCGGGGCGCTGATGATGCTGTTCGGTCTGTTGGGCGCAGCCGCAGCATGGGGGTTGCAGACGGAAATTGGCGAGACGCTTGCCGCCCAGGCGTGTTTCCCGCATCGGACTGCGCTCCCGGCGCCTCAATGGCCGTGGCTGGTGCCGGCATTGAACGTGATGAGTATCGTCGCGCTGCTGGTCGGTATCGCGGGTGTGTGGGTGGCGTGGCGAAGCTGGCGGATAGCGCGCGGCGCCCGCCCCGATTCTGCTGCTTCCGAGTCCGACACAGCAGCGGGGAGAACACGTTTTCTCGCGATGGCAGGGCTCATACTCAGCCTGCTCTTTCTCGTCGGCGTGGTCACGGCGGGATTGGCCGTACTGCTCGTCTCACCTTGCAGCGCGTGGCGATGACCGATATGAAACGGATCCGGCCGCGCGCCGCGTTCACCGCCCTGGTTCTGACGCTCGCCATGATGACGGTGGTCGGGCTGTGCGCATACAGCCTTGCGCAGCCAGCTTCGCCCGACATCGATGATGCTGTTGCACTGCCAGACCCCGCGTCGATTTCGCGTGGCGCATATCTCGCGAAGCTTGGCGATTGCGCTGGCTGTCATACCGTGCCGAAGCACGGCGCGCCGTTCGCCGGTGGCCTCGCGATGGGCTCGCCGTTCGGCACCATCTATTCGACGAACATCACTCCGGACCCGCAAACCGGAATCGGCCGCTACAGCTATGCCGACTTCGAGCGCGCGCTGCGCGACGGCGTGGCCCCCGGCGGCAAGCGGCTTTACCCGGCCATGCCCTATGCGTCGTTCACCAAGATAAACGACACGGATATGCACGCCCTCTACGCGTACATCATGCATGGCGTGCAGCCGGTCGCGCACCGGCCGCCTGAAACGAAATTGCCGTTCCCGTTCAGCCAGCGCTGGGGCCTGGCCTTCTGGGATTTTGCGTTCGTACGGCACGAGCGCTTCATTCCCGACGGCAAGCACGACGCGCTATGGAATCGAGGCGCCTACATCGTGCAGTCGCTCGGCCACTGCGGCGCGTGCCACACGCCTCGTGGCCCCGGGTTCGAGGAGCGCGGCTACGACGAGTCGTCGAAGCTGTACCTCACAGGCGGAACGAACGATCACTGGTTCGCGCCGAACCTCACCGGCGACCCGGGTTCCGGACTAGGGCGTCTATCGCCGCGCGACATCGCCTCTTTTCTCAGGTCCGGCCACGGTGTGGATGTGCATGTCGTGACATTTGGCAGCATGGTGGAAGTGGTCGAGGACAGCGGGCAATATTTCAGCGACGACGACCTGAACGCGGTCGCACGATATCTTAAGAGCCTCCCCGCGCGCGAGACGTCCGGTGCTTACACGCCAAACACGCAGAAGGTACAGGAGACGGCTGTGTCGTTGAAGGCGGGTGAGGTGGAGCGCCCCGGGGCCGGACTCTATATGTCGTTTTGCGCCAAGTGTCATCAAGCCGACGGGCGCGGTGAATCACAAAAATTTCCGGCGCTGGCGGGCAATCCGGCAGTACTCGCGTCGGACACGTCGTCGCTGATCCGGCTCGTTCTCGAGGGCGGCAGCAGTCCGCAGACGTTGAATGGACCGATACATCGCGAGATGCCGGCGTTCAGGAATCAGTTCACTGACAGAGAGATCGCCAGAGTGTTGAGCTTCGTGCGCACTGCCTGGGGTAACGAGGCCCGGCCGGTTGCAACGCGCGACGTCTCGACCATGCGCAGCGAGATCAGCAAGTGAAGTCAGGGAGCGGCTCATACCCTATGCCGTCGAACATGGAGGACTATGCGCTAATGCCGTTCAATCGCACTGCCCGCCGTCGCCGGGCTCGCGAAACGTAGCTTGCGGTCGGACCGTTTAATCACTGCGCGAGCTTTGTGATGAGTGCGAGCAAGTGGCCGGGCGGCCAGCCTTTCTGCACGTAACCATCGAACACGCTGTCGGTCAGATGCCGGCGCACTTCGATTTCGTCGAACGCGGTATGGGCAACGATTGCAATACCGGTGGTACGCGTGTGGCGCCGCAGCGCGCGAGCCGCCTCATAGCCGTTGCAGTGCGGCATCGAAATATCCATCAGGATGACGTGCGGGACCCATGCAATGCCGACCTCGATTGCGTCGCTGCCGCCGAAAACAGCCCGGGACTCCAGGTCCTCCAGCGACAGATAGGCGGCCAGCGCAAGGGCCGCATTGTGGTTGTCGTCGACGACGAGCACGCGCAATCGTGCTCCATTGACCGGCACCCGGCGCGCAGTCCATGGCCGGGGTGCCCGGTCGGATAGCTTTGGAATGTTCATGAGAATGGCTCCAGTACGCCCCTATTGACGCACCGTCTGTGCCCGATGGTCCATGCTGGCACAGTGAACCTCTCGTGATCCCAGCGAGCTAAGACGGCCAACTGCAGGAGTTGCGCACTCCATTGACTCGGAGGGTAACCAGATGATGAGGGCGCGACGGAGCGGCAATGAGAGCACCGCAAAGACCGACTTTGCGGACGTCCAGCAACTCGGAGGATGAGACGCGCTCGGTGAAGCGAAGCGGCGGTACGTCCGGAAGCTCGGCACAGGCTCGTCAGTTTGAATGCGTCGGAGTGGCATCTACCGCGTCGGTCTTTTTGGGGAGCAGGCAAGGCCGGTTCGATCTCTCTATTTCGCAACCGGCCTCACCGTTCTTTGAAGAGTCGATGCCCGATGACGGCATGTCTGGGGAAGGCCATCCGTTGCGAAGCAAGCGGCTACTGTCCGCTTGCTCCCAGCGACACGTTAGAGGGGCTTCTTCCCGACCTCATCGAGGCGCGCGGTCTTGTCGGTCCCTTCCACCCGCTCGACCTCGACTTCAGTGCCACGCACTGTATCGTTGACAGTTTCAGTGCGGCTGCTCGACTCCTTGCCAACCACCACTTCCTCAACGACTCTGGCTGTCTTCGCGACCACGGCCTGCTCCGCAGTTTCGCGAACCTCGACAGAACTTTCGGTCAGATCGGCCGTAGTTGCGGGGCGGTCCACCGCTCGCCGTTCTATTGTGGCGTGCTCCTCGCGCAGGGTAACCGCTCCGCTAACGGGTGTTTCGGTGACGCGCGAATAAACGCGTACGCCTCCCGTTGACACTTCGCGTTTGCCGACTTCGAGCGATTCCTGTACGACCGGAAACGCCTGGCGTTCGGCAGCAATTTCATCGCTCGTGTATGCGGGCGCATTGCGGTCGTATCCGGCATAGCCCGCGCCGCGCCATTGTGCGACGCGCGAATCGATGTCGACAGCGCCCGCGGCATACAACGCCTCTTGCACTCTCTCCACAGACGACTCGTCATTCACCTCCACAGACAATAATGCACCGCCGCGACGTACGGCTTCCTGATAGTGGCCGGCTTCTTCCGGGCGGTCGTCGTCGCCGAAGAGCCGCTTGAAAAAATGTTCGATGCGGCCCATTGCGCCTTCGTGCTCGTGGCCAGTGACGTCTGCTGCGGGGACCGGTGTCGTCCCGAGGCCCGTATCGGTCGCGGCGGACGCGCCGAATCCTGCGTCCTGAGCATGGACGGCCATGTTCGCAGCCGCAACGCCTTCTGCTTCCAGGCGGCTCTTTGCGGCTTCTGCCTGCGCGAACGAATCGAATACGCCGATGATAGTGTGAGTCATTGCCGATCTCCCTAAAGAATGAACCAGTCCTACGCAAGTCCAAGTGGAACGCGTGTCGCCTGTCGCGCAACGACCGTTCCCAGGACGCGCTATTCGGTGTCCGTTTCTGGTTTCCACTCGCCGTCCGTGCCTTCCCGCCGCTCAATCACTAATTCTTCGGACATCAAAGTGAACTCGCGAACTGCTTCCTGCTGTGATTCGATGGTCGTTACGTGCACCTCTTCCTTCAACATGAGTTGCATTTTTACTACCGGCACATACTCGAAGACCGGAATGATGAGCGTGTCGCCTTCCTGCCGCGGCGCGTAGCGCTCATCGACGGGCCGACTGATCGGCACGCGCCGGACTTCAACGTGCTCCTGGCGCAGGGTGACGGAAACCGGTTTGGTCTCCTCCTGGATGACCTTGCGGACCCGGACTGAACCAGTCTCGATTCTGTCGACGTCAACGTTCAGTTGTTCTTGCACGGCAGTGAGGCGCAATTCGTCGGACGCATCGGGTGCGTCAGACGGCTCCGCGCGGTCGGCGGATTGCGCCTCGGGTTTGGCCGATTCAGGCATATCCATCAGTTGCCTCCAGGCGAAGCGGATGTTCAATAAGTGGTGGACGCGTGAAGGTGTGACACGGTCACCACCCGCGGCACGTGGCTGCGTGTGCCGGAAATTCTCCGGCGTCTACCGGCGATGCGAACCGGCGCGATGTCACGCGGCGCAGCAATGCAGAGGGCGCAAGGGCCGTGCCCCGTCGGCGGGATGACACACGCACCGCTTGTCAGGGAAACACGTTCATCGAGCGGTCAGCACGTTGTGTGGTTCCGCCCAACATATTGGACGGGTTGAATGGAACGGAACCGACAGCCCGCAGGTATGATGTCGCTCTGTCCAATTGACACGAATACAGGAGCGGACTTTGACCGAACAAAATGACTTGGCAACGATCCTTGAAAAAGATGAAGAAGCCGTTCTGAAAGCGTGGGTGGCCGGGCAGATGTCCGGCGGAGTGCGCCAAGGTGTCGTCTCGGAAGCTACCGTGCGCGACTCATCGCGTGCGTTTCTCGCGCTGTTTGCCAGCGCAGTCAAAAGCGCCTACGACGAGCAGTTGTCCGGAGAGGCCTGGGAAGCGGTCCGCGCTCATCTGACTGCGTTGTCCCGGGAGCGCGTGATACAAGGCTTTTCCCCGGTAGAAACTGCCACTTTCATTTTTTCATTGAAGAAGCCGCTGTTCGAAGCATTGCGCAAGTCACTCGGCAAGAACCTGGAAGCGCTCGGCGACGAGTTGTGGAAGCTTACTCAGACTCTCGACAGCCTCGGGCTCGTCACGATTGAAGCGTATCAGGCGAGCCGCCAGCAGATCATCGAGCGCCAGCAGCAAGAATTGCTGGATCTCACAACACCGGTGGTGCGCTTGTGGGACTCCATCGTCGCGCTGCCGCTAATCGGCACGCTCGACAGCGAACGTACCCAGGTCGTCATGGAAAGCCTGCTCGACTCCATCGTCGATAACGAGGCGGCGATCGCGATCATAGACATCACCGGCGTGCCGACCGTCGACACGCTGGTCGCGCAGCATCT
Organism: Paraburkholderia kirstenboschensis; assembly: GCF_032806925.1. Classification (NCBI taxonomy): domain Bacteria; kingdom Pseudomonadati; phylum Pseudomonadota; class Betaproteobacteria; order Burkholderiales; family Burkholderiaceae; genus Paraburkholderia; species Paraburkholderia kirstenboschensis. The sequence goes on from NZ_CP136512.1 coordinate 1,812,534, forward strand.
GCTCAAGACCGTCGCGGCCGCTCGGCTAATGGGCGCGGAGTGCATCATCAGCGGGATTCGTCCGCAGATTGCGCAAACTATCGTCCACCTTGGCGTCGACCTCGGTGACGTCGTCACGAAGGCAACGCTCGCCGAAGCGCTGAAAATCGCTTTGCGACGAGTCGGCATGACGGTCACAAAAATCGCTACCGCAAAGCAGGACAACTGAGATGGAGCAGATCCCGGTCCTCAAGCTCGGCGAATTCCTTCTCGTCTCGATTCAAGTAGAGCTGCATGACGAGCTGGTGATGAGCTTGCAGGACGATTTGACGTCCCGGATCGAGCGTACGCATGCAAAAGGCGTGTTGATCGACATCTCCGCACTGGAGATCGTCGATTCTTTCATTGGCCGCACGCTGGGGCATATCGCAGCGATGGCGCGGGTAATGGACGCCACCACAGTGCTGGTGGGCATGCGGCCTGCTGTAGCAATTACGCTGGTGGAACTGGGCATGTCGTTGCACGGTATCCGCACGGCGCTCGACGTGGACAAGGGAATGGCCTTGCTGCGCAGGTCGCTCGAAGACGCGGGAGATCCCTCATCGTTACCTTAAGCGAATCCATCCTCGAGGTTCGAACGGCCGATCAGGTGAACCTTGCACGCAAGACGGTTCAGGAGTGGGCGACGCGGCTGGCCTTCGGCACGCTCGATCGAACCAAGTTCGTCACGGCGGCGAGCGAGCTTGCGCGAAACACGCTTGTGCACGGGCGAGGGGGCAAACTCACCATCTCCGAAGTCCAGCGCGACGGCCGTATTGGCATCAAGCTCGTTTTCGAAGACACGGGGCCGGGTATTCCGGATATCGAGCGGGCGCTTCAGGACGGGTTCAGCACCGCCAAAAGCATGGGACTGGGATTAGGCGGTGCACGCCGACTCGTCAATGAGTTCGACATTACGTCGACAGTGGGCGTGGGGACCAAAGTGAGCATCATTCAATGGAAACGACGCTAACCCTGGCCGACAAGAGCGGCGTGGCAGACGCGCGCAGGCGCGCGGTTCAGATGGCGCAGTCGCTCGGCCTGGCCGAAAAAGCGCAGGCCGACGCCGCGCTGATCGTCACCGAGGCGGCCACCAACATCCTCAAGTACGCGGGGCATGGCGAAATCGTGCTGAAGAGTGCCGAGGAAGGCGGCGCGAGCAGTCTCGACGTGATCGCACTCGACCGCGGTCCGGGTATCGTCAATCTCGGCGCCGCGTGTTCCGACGGATTCTCGACGGGCGGCAGCCTTGGCGCCGGTCTCGGAACGATCGCCCGTCATTCGGCGCTCTTCGACATCTATTCGGTCACCGGTAACGGCACGGCTCTGTTCGCGCGGGTTGCCGATAAGCCAGCCACAAAGCTTTCCCCCTTTCAGGTTGGCGCGAGGTCCACGCCGAAGCTCGGCCAGGACGTAAGCGGCGACGCATGGGCCGTGCGCCATACGCCGGACAGCATGTGGGTGACATTGCTCGACGGCCTCGGTCATGGGCCGCTCGCGGCGGAGGCGTCGCGCCGTGCCGTCGACGTTTTCATGGCAGCCGATCCGGTCGCACTGCCCGCGGACGTCATGCGCGACGTTCATTCCGGCATCAAGGCGACGCGCGGCGCAGTCATGGCGATTGCGAAATTCGAACCCGCAAGCGCGGTTCTGTCGTTCGCGGGCATCGGTAATATCGTGAGCGTCGTTCATACCGGCGATAGCGCGCAGCACCTGCTTTCCATGGACGGCACCGTCGGCTACAACATGCGCGCCGTTCGCCCGGGGGAAGCCCGTTGGATACCGGGCAGTGTGTTCATCGCCACCACGGACGGCCTGTCCACGCGTTGGAATCTGAGCCGCCATCCCGGTTTGACGAACCGGCACCCGAGCCTGATCGCCAGCGTGCTGCACCGCGACTTCGCCCGCGATGCGGACGACGCGACAGTCGTTGTCGTAAAGGCGATTTGACATGCGACACAGAATCCTCGCGACGCCCGTCAGTTCCAATCTGAGCCTCGTCACGGTGCGCGATCGTTCACGTCAGATCGGCGAACTGTTCGGCCTCGACAATTTGCAGCGCACGCGCTTTATCACCGCCGTCTCCGAGATAGCGTGCAACGCGGTGCAGTTTGCCGGCGGCGGCATGCTGACCTTTTTTGTCGGCGACGCCACCGATGCGGCGGAGACCCAGTGCGTGGTCGCGCAAATTAGCGACAACGGGCCGGGCATCGCGAATCTCGATGCGTTGCTGGTCGATCCCAGCGCTCGGCCGGGCGTCACGGGGGTGGGTATCCCGGGCAGTCAACGCATGATGGATGGCTTCTTTGTGCAGTCGCAGGCGGGCAAAGGTACCACCGTAACGCTCGAGATGTTCCTGCCTCGCGGCACGGCACGTCTTTCGGTGCGGGCACTCGGCGCGCTCGTCGGCCAACTCACTCAGCGCAAAGCTCAGACTCCCGTTGAAGAACTCGAGCAGCAGAACCGCGAAATGCTTCTCGCGCTCGAAGAGCTTCGTCGCAAGCGTGCCGAACTCGAGGAAGCCGATCTCCGCAAGAACGAGTTTCTCGCCATGCTGGCCCACGAGCTGCGAAATCCGTTGGCAGCCATATCGTTGTCGCTCGAACTGGAAGCGCGTGCCGGGACGAGCGAGTCCGGCCACACGTTTGCTGTGATCGCACGGCAGACTGCGCAACTGTCGCGGATGGTCGAAGATCTGCTCGACGTGTCACGGCTTACGCGCGGCAAGGTCGAACTTCAGACTGAAGTGGTACGTATCGATTCGCTTATCGACGGCGGGATCGAGATGGCTCTGGCCGAAATCAAACGGCGGGGTCACACAGTACGGATCGACTATCCAGCGGAGCTTGTCTCGGTTCGCGTGGATATCGCGCGGCTGAAGCAAGTGTTCAACAACATCATCCACAACGCGGCGCGATACACACCGCAGCCGGACACCATCGCAATCACGGTCACCAACACGGACAGCGAGGTTACGATCGCGGTTGCGGATCGCGGCATCGGGATCGATCCCGACATGCTGCCTCACGTGTTCGATCTCTTCGCCCAGGCGACGATTGGAATCGGCAGGCAGGATGCCGGACTCGGCATCGGGCTGACCGTCGTGCAGCGGCTCGTGCACGATCACGGCGGATCGGTGAGAGCGTACAGCGACGGTCCCGGCAAGGGAACGCGGGTTGTCGTGTCGCTGCCGGTCGTCGAGGCGCAGGCGACCCGCGACGATCCTGTCGACGGCGCGGAAACGCCGTGGGCGAGGGTCGAGCACAACGTGCTGGTGGTGGACGACAACCGCGATTCGGCCGATGCCCTCGCTGCGCTGCTCGACATGCATGGGCACCAGTGCAGAGTCGCATACGACGGTGCGTCGGCGCTGCAACTCGCGGAGACCTTCCCTGCGACGGTCGGCGTGGTGGACCTCGGCCTGCCCGATATGTCGGGATTCGACGTGGCGAGGGCATTGCTCGCCAAGCCCGCGTTGGGAACGCTGAAATTAATTGCTTTGAGCGGCTATTCCACTGCGCCGTTTCGGACTGAAGCAGCCGAGGCCGGGTTTAGCCACTTCTTCTCGAAGCCCGTGGCCATCGAGGAGCTTTTGCAGTTTCTGGCAAAGGGGTAATTCCACGCGTCACCGCAATCATGCTGCCGTGAAACCCGGCACATGAGCAGCTATGCCGCGCTTCACTCGCCCGCCGGCGTATGCATCATCTCCGGCAGCGGTCCGGGAGTGGACCGGGGCGTTAGAAGATGTTGCGCAGACCCACGGCGACGCCTGTCTGGTTGTTGCGGCCCGGGAAGTCCGCAGTTGCCGCGCCGGTGCCGCGGATGAAGTCGACCGTTCCATACACTTCAGTGCGCTTGGACAGCGAGTACTCGGCGAGCAGCACGCCCGAGTAGCGCGTGCCCCGGCTAAGCGTGGTTTGATCAGCGTTCAGCGCATTGCGCGAGTGGTCGTAGTAGGCCGCGGCGGTCAGCAGCAGCGGCGGCGTGACTTGCCACGTGGTGCCGAGATAGAAGCCGTCGTCGATACGATTGGTGTTGGTCACCGGCGTCGTCCAGCCTGCTGCCGGCGAGTTTGCCGCAGCCATGAAGAGGTCGACCATGCCGGTGTTGTCCTGCGCGTGCAGCCAGCCGGCGTATGCCTTGACCGTGCTGAATGCGTAGACCGCGCTCACGTTGACCACGTTGAACTTGCGGTTGTTCGCGTCGCTGTTCTGCTGGTAGCCCGCGTCGAGCGACAGGCCGCCGTACGTGTACGACGCCGTCAGGCCATACATGTTGTTCGCGCCGGTGCTGCCTGCCACGCCGCCGAAGCTGTACATGGCTTCCACATTCAAACCACCGAACTGGCCGCTGTACTTGACCGAGTTGTTCTGACGCAGTCCATAGCCGAGTGCGCCCGGCAGCCATCCATCCTGGTCGTAGTTGCCAACCGTCAGCGGGTCGTAGACGTTGCCGAGCTGATCGAACAGCGGCGTGTTCTGACGGCCGAACGTGACCATGCCGTACTTGTTGCTGGACAAGCCCACATAGGCCATCCGGTTGAAGAGCGTGCCGGAGCTCGCGAACTGGCCGTTCCAGAGATTGAAACCATTCTCGAGCCGGAAGACCGCGGATAGGCCGCCGCCCAGATCCTCGTTACCTTTCAGGCCCCAACGGCTGCCGGTGATCGGGCCGACGCCCATCGCGACTTCACTGTCGTTGTTTGCATTCGCATTGGTCAGATAGCGGATGCTGGTGTCGACGATGCCGTACAGCGTGACCGAGTTTTGCGCGAAAGCGGATTGCGCAGCGATGGCCAGAAGTGCGCCGCCGATGGCGCTCGTAATAGTCTTATTCACCGGGAATCTCCGTGTGCCTGTTTATCGAGCGAGTCGCCATGTATGGTCGGCGGCCCGCGGGGATAGCGCGTTCGTGGGCGCGGGCGCAATCATATTTCGGTTAAATTAAACGGACGCTGACTCTTTGCGAGGTGTCGTCCGCTCGCAACAGTGTTGGGGGTTGTTAGCGGTAGACCGCGAGCGTCAGTAAGTTTCCGAAAAAAAACTTTCGGCGGCTACCGGAAGGGCATTCGTTTCCGCTCCTCATTTTTTGCCGCCGCACCTGGGATCAGTTGCCTGCAGTTGGGCGCTGTTCCGGGGCAAAGCAGGCGCGCAAACGTTTGGCTAAATTAATTACCGGGTCCGAAGTATTTTACGGGGCGTGGCTCCATGCAAATAAATCCGCATGGATGTGCCGGAGGATTCTTGGGGCTGCTCCAATCGGGAAACTGCTCCGGCCTACAAAACCGGTGTCAACGTCCTACGGCGCCGTTTTCTTCGCCAGCACCAGATAATGCGCCCGACCGGTCCTGCTTTCGTCGTATTGCAGAAGAAGAGCGCCAGGCGGCACTGTCATGTCCGAAAACGATTTGATGACGCCACCGCTTCTGATCGTTCGGTCCCAGTCCGGCACTGGGCCGAGGGTGTAGAAACTGATCCCGTACGCCGGTGCGTCGCACATAACGGATGCATCCGACGCAGCTTGCGCAACATACCCACGGCATTTCTTGCTGCCGTACAAGACGGCAGCCTGAGAGGCGCCAACCATCATTGCTACGTTTGGACCGTAGGTGCCAATGGATTTCCGAACCACTACGCTCGTGAAGTTATGGTTGTTCATCCGGCTGTCCACTACTTCGTAAGTGCCGACCAATGCGTCGGTTGCCGCGCGTAGATCGGACAACTGTTGTTCCCCGGTACGGTGGTCGTGCACACTGACGCAGCTAAGCAAAGGAAAGGCTGCGCAAACCGCAGCGATATAACGAAGACGCATGATGTTTATCGGGTGGCTGGCGGCGGCGCGGTCATCATGAATGTCCTGTTGCGCCCCGGCGTTGTTATTGAAGGTTCTGCAAGCAGCAGCACATATAACGAAGGAACTTTGCTCCGCAAATCTCAAGTTGCCGCATCAGGCAGTCTCATGCATGCCGAGCGAGGTCGCATCAGAAGGGAAAAACGGAATCTGTATCGACCAGGTGTTGCTTACGTTTTGCTCGAAGATGTTGAATTTTTCGGCCCCATAAAAGTTTCCGAAAGGCGTTTTTGCTACGTCGGCCCCGTTCGCAACTGCCTGCGCACTTTGCATGAAGCCGGGAAGACCCACTGCACTGCCGGGATCTTGCGTCAGATCGATCTTCGCTCCGTTAAGGGCGTAAATGTCTTTGTCGTCAGCGTTGGGCACCTTGCTGTTGGCCCCCATCTGCCTGAACAGGCTAACGAAGCTGACGAGTCCGTCCGCTCGCTTGCTGACCGCGTCGAACTGCGCGTCCGTCAATGGGTTGCCGTCAGCGTTTGCCCAGGCCGAATAGCCGCCCACGAGGTCGCTGTGAAATGACCGGACGGCCTGAACAAGGGCTCCGTTACTGTTCATCAGGTTTTGCAGCCACGCCCGGTCACTGTCGCTTAGTGTGCCCGACGTTACCTTGATTGCGCCGTTGTCCGACTGGAAGTCGAACTGTGCATTGGCGAGATCGGGCCGCTGGAGAATGAGTTGTTGCATTTGACGACACCAGTGCCGTCGCCACCGCCTGCGCGTCCTCGCCCGTACGGGCATTGCTCTCGAGCGCCTGCTGGTACTTCGCAAGCGTTGCTGCGGCGGCACTCAGGGTGGTCTGATTTTGCAGTGCGGCGGGCTTAAGACCGTTAGCCGCCATCAGAGCCTGGGTCTCATGCGGTCGGCATACCCGGCCTTCGCCTTCAAGTCCGATTACGCGCGCAGAGGTCTCAAACCGGCGCGAACCTCCTGCGCGAACAGTTGGGGTTGCTCCCACGCCGCAAAGTGTCCGCCTTTCTCGGGACGGTTGTAATAGATGAGGTTGTGATACGCCCGCTCTGCCCAACTGCGCGGCGCCTGATAGTTCTCACGCGGAAAGACACTTATTGCGGCCGGCACCGACACGTCGGCAGCTGCAGTGAAATTGAAGTGCGACTCCCAGTAAAAACGCGCCGCGGAGATCCCCGTGTTGGTCAGCCAATAGAGCGTGATGTCGTCGAGAACATCGTCCCGTGTCATTGCGCCTGCCGATTCACCGTTCACGTCCCGACCGAACACCGCTGAGGTCAACGCCGCCGCCGGCTGCGTGTACCCGTCACCGTGATCGAGCAGCCAGCCCGCCAGGCCAATGGGTGAGTCAGAGATGCCATACAACGTCTGCGGACGGGTACCCATCTCCAGTGCGTAGGCGCGTCGCTTCATTGCCGCACTGGCGAGCTGCTCGTAGGCATGCCGTTCGTCAGCGGAAAGGTTGGGCGGGGGCGCGTCGCCCGCCTGAAGCGCTTTGACGATTTCGGGCGGCACGGTTGCGGGAAAATTCACATGGATACCTAACAATTCAGCCGGCGCCTGTTTCGCCATGACGTTGCAGACGACACCGCCGAGATCGCCGCCTTGCGCCGCGAATTTCGCGTAACCAAGATGCTTCATCAGCACCGCCCAGGCACGCGCCGTACGCTCGGGACCCCAGCCCGTTTGCGTGGGCTTGCCCGAAAATCCGTAACCCGGCAAGGACGGAATCACTAGATGGAAGGCGTCCGATGCACTCGCGCCATACGCCGTCGGATTGGTCAACGGATCGATGATCTTGAACTGCTCGATAACCGACCCGGGCCACCCATGCGTGACCACAAGCGGCATCGCGTTTTCATGTTTCGAACGAACATGGATGAAGTGGATGTCCAGCCCATCGATCTCTGTGACGAAATTCGGTAGCGCGTTCAATCTTGCCTCGACCTTGCGCCAGTCGTAATCGGTCGACCAATGACGCGCGAGTTCCTCGAGCATGGCGAGCGGTACGCCTTGAGAGTCGTCGGCGACCGTCTCACGCTCTGGCCATCTCGTCGTCTTGATGCGTCGTCGCAAGTCGCTCAGTTGCGATTCAGGTACATGCACGCGTAGCGCACGAATAGCGGTCGTGTCGCCGTCGGTCGCCTGGGCAACGTCAATGATCGGTCGATTCGTTTGCGCAAAAGCAAGCGGACTGAGCGAGCCCGCAGCAACGGCAGCCGTTGCCAAGCTGACAAAGCGGCGGCGAGATAGCGATTGCGGAATGGTGTCTGACATAGGTTCTCCGACTGGCGATGAAGCGAGGTTCACAATCAATGGCAACGCGATCGCGCGCGCCGTCTATGACGATGAGCGGGATGCGTGCGTAGTGATAGGCACAGTTGTATTGCCTGTTTCCAGGAAGTGAGGTTTCCAAGCGCATGTACCAGGGCGCTGTGTAATAGAAAGATGAACCGCGTGCGCAGGGACTGCTCGGATATCGAGCCGTGGCTACACCGCGAGTGAACTCAGCGCAGTGGAGTTTCACGAAGTCCCGCATGTGTACGCACGCTCGCACACTGCGCGGTCTGACACATCTACTGCGGGCGGATGCACTAAAAAGTAGGTGAATATGCAGTCGTGTTCCACCTGAATCTGACGGGTCAGCAGCCATTCCCGGCGGCTCCTAACATGCTTGAACGCAAACCACCCAATGTGCGGTCGTCGCATGTAGAGGGTTAATTAAAAGAAAGACATGTACGGTTAATGCGCGCGCCGTGATTAAGTCGCCATGCTTTCAGGCAAATGCGGTGCGCAGCTCGTCCGGGCCTTGCTCCTGGATCGGCTTGCCGTGAGCGACACGTCCATGAATGTGCGGAGTCGGTGTGCGATCGATCAGGTGACTCAGTAGCTCTGGACGGTTGTAGTGGTCCGCCGAGTCCCTCAACATCTTGCGTCGGTCGACCGATCTTGCTATCGACGGAGTTATCCGGTAACAAACGCGCCGTCGGCCTAACCCGCCCGCGTCACTCGCAAATCAGCCGGTGTTTGCACTGCCGATTGAGAGCCCACAACCGGCGCCGCGGCCGGCGGAATCAGCTTGCCTCGCAGCAGCAAGGCAAGCGTCTTGACCGCCAGAATCGCGACGATCACATTGGCCAGAATGAACAGAACCGGTGCGGCCCATTCGACTGCACCTGTTGTGCCTCGTTCGACCATACGCAGCGCCATCGTCGGTAAAGCGGCGACACCGAAGCTGAAGGCCCAGTAACCAGGGACGAAAGCCTGTTGACGAATCCACGGCAGCAACCGCCACAGCAACAACCCCTGATAAAGGCCATAACCGAGCAGGATCAGCGCGAACAGATCAGGCGTGCCGCTCGTCAGGCCAAGGTAAGTCACGCCACCCACCACCGGCGGCGCGAGCTGAATGCCGAGGGTCGGACGCAGTGCTTCAGGCAGGGGTTCATGCACGGCTGCACGATGCAGAATCAGCGATTCGATGGCAAGCCAGGACAGCAAGCCCGCACCGAAGAATAGCCCGGCCAGTTGATGAAAACCGAAGGCCGCCGCCGCCGTGCCCGCAACGAAACTCGGCGCCACGGTCGGCAGGTAAATAGCCGGCGTGACGAGTTCCGGCTTGCGTCCGCCTTGCCAGAGTCGTCCATGCAGATACACGCCGAGTGCCAGTTGCGCGACCACGGCAACGCCGAACAGCGCGAGCGCCAGGCGATATGCGTGCGGCTGCAAAAGCTGCGCGGCCAGCATGCTCGACACCGGTCCGAGCGCCGCGAACGACGACTGCACGGGATGCTGCATGTCCGCACGAGCCTCGGCAGTGCGGGTCAGCCACTTTTGCCCGTAGGCGACGAGAATGGCGAGCCACACGACTAACGCGGCCACCGTCGTCAAGATTCCGATGGCGGCCGGCAAGTGCCATAGCCTGATCGCCACGCGCCACAGGTTGGCGAGCGCCAGCGCGCCCACCGCGATCCCGAAGAATGCAACTGGTACCGAGCCACGATTGCTGTCCATCACCGATCCTCCAGAAGTTGCGTCGCGCTCCGCTGTTCCGGTTTCGCGCGATCGATGACGTACTGTAGAACCCGGCCCGCAAATACTGAACGCTGGGCGCGCTCAACAAATTGCGCAATCGTCTCAAGATGCGCTGCAGCCTCGCCTAAAACCCGTACAACTCAGCCGGATTATCGACGAGTATCTTGCGGCGAACCTCGTCGCTTTCCGTTACCTGCATCGTCCAGTCGAGCATGCACGCGTCGTCGGGCACGGGCTTTACGTTCGGATGCGGCCAATTCGATGCCCACACGCCGCGCTCCGGAAAACGCGTCGAGAGCGTGCGCACGAGCCACGACACGTCGTCGAAATCAGGCGCGCCGTTGCGCGAGCTTTCATATGGGGCGGACAGCTTGATCCAGCAACGCGGACCGTCGAGCAGGCGGCACAATGACGCGAACCCGTCGCTTTCCGGTGTGACCGGCGCGAGAAACTTGCCGAGATGATCGATGACGAGATTCGATGGCAAGCTCGCCAGCAGCGCTTCATGATCAGGCAGCGTGTGGCCGTCGAGTTGCAGGTTGATATTCCATCCCATCGGTGCGATGCGCGCCGACATAGGCTTGAGCCCATCCCACGGCAGCACGCCGCCCGGAAGCATCATGAAACGCACGCCACGTATGCCGGCGTCGTGCAGGCGCTGCAATTCGTCATCGCTGACGTCGGGCGGCACGACCCCGACGCCACGCGCACCGTTGCCGAGCTGCGCAATGGCCGCGAGCGTGCAGCGGTTGTCGAAGCCGTACCCCGTCGGCTGCACGACGATCGCGCGCGACAAACCGAGCGCGCGCTGCACTTCGCGATATGCCGAAGCAGGTGCCGGCGGCGGCGTGAACGTCGCGCTCGCCGCGAGCGGATAGCCTTCCTCGTACACGTGGATGTGGCAATCGCACGCGCCTTCGAAATCGATCGGACGGGTCATCGGGCGTCCGTCGGCATTGCAAAGCCCCAGACGCGAAATGCGTGCGCCGCATTCACCGCGCCGGCGGGCATGCGGCCCTGAAACAGTGCTTCGGTTTGCGCGACGGTTTCCACCGATTGATGCTCGATGGCGCCCGGCGTCAGCCCGCCGATATGCGGCGTCGCGATCACGCGCGAATGTGCCGCCAACACGGGCGATGGCATCTGATCCGCTGCGCGGCCCACGTCGAGCGCGCATCCTGCCAGATGACCCCGCTCCAGCGCGGCGAGCAGAGCGGCGTCGTCGACGAGTTCGCCGCGCGCCGCGTTGATGAAGTACGCGCCAGCTTTCATTGCAGCGAAGGCTTGCGCATTCATGAGGTTCGCTGTCTGCGGCGTGGCGGGCGCAAGGCATACGACGAAGTCCGACTCGGCGAGCAGATCGTCCAGGCCGACCTGCTGCACGCGCGCATCGTCGATCGTCGCAAATGGATCGGACACGATCACGCGCATGCCGAAGGCCGAAGCGAGAGGGCACAGGTAGCGCGATATCTGCCCATAACCGATCACGCCGAACGTGCTGCCGCGCAACTCGCGGCCCATCTTCGGAGCAGGTGCTTCATGCCGGTGATACGCCTGCGCATACGAGGTCGTTCCTCGCGCGAGATCGAGCATCGCGCCGATCACCCACTCCGACACAGCCGGTACGAAGCCTGCGCTCGCCTGCGTGACGAGCACGCCGAGTTCGCTCGCGGCATCTATATCGATGGTGCGGATATCCACCGCGCAGCGCACGAAGGCGGCCAGCTTCGGCAGCGCTTCGAACAACGCGCGCGGCGCGGGCGTCTGCCGGTAAGCGATGATGACATCGGCATCGCGCGCGGCGTCGACGAGTTCGGTGAGCGTCAGCTCGCGATCTTCGGGGTTGTACGTGGCGTCGGCGAACTTCGCGAGCGCCGCCGCCGCGCGCGCGCCGAAGTAATGATCCAGCATGTGCCGGGGATGACTCACGAATACCTTGTTCATGTCCTTATCCTGTCTTTCTGGCTTGCTTCGCTTTCGCCGCAGTTTTGCCCGGGCGCGCGACCGATTCGCGCTCCACGAGCGTGATATCCCCGAAGAGCGCCTGCTCCGATGCGGGCATGGGTTCGTCGTGCGGACGCATCGCTCGCTCGACCATCGCGGCGGCCATCGCCGGCACCGGAAGTTGCACGGTCGTGAGCGCGGGGTTCGAGATCGCCGCGAGGAAATGCCCGTCCATGCCGACGATCGATACGTCTTCCGGCACGCGCAATCCGCACTCGCGCAAGCCTGCCATGAGGCCGAGCGCCATCAGGTCGTTGACCGCGACGATGCCGGTCGGGCGCGCGCCGTCTTGCGAGAGCAGGCGCGCGAGCGCGCGGCCGTTCTCCGCGATCATCGAATCGCCGTATTCGTTCACCGGGCCGCTGTCGAGCACGCGCGCCTCCTCTGCTAGCCCTGCCTCCTGTGCTGCCGAGAGAAACCCGTTGATCTTGTCGCGGCGGCTCATCGTCACGCCGGTCAACGTGGCGAAGGCGAGCCGCGTGTGGCCGTGCGCGATCAGATGGCGCGTCGCGATGCGCGCTGCTTCGAAGTTGTCCGGCGTGACGTGTTCGACGCGCGTCGTCTCCCCTTCGGTCGCGCGGCGGTCGTAGCTGACGACAACCATGCCGCGTTCGACGGCGGTTTCCAGATGGCGCTCGTTCGCAAGCGACGAGATCACGATCACACGCCGCACGCCTTGCGACAGCAGATCTTCGAAGAACGACGCTTCCTTCGCCGGATCGCGATACGTGTTGCCGATCATCACGCGATAGCCGTAGCGCTCCTGTGCGTACGTTTCGACCTCACGTGCGATATAGCCATACATCGGATTGGCGATGGACGGCACCAGCAGTCCGATGAGCGGCGTCTGTCCCGTCTTGAGCTGACGTGCGAGCGTGCTCGGCCGATATTGCAGCGAATTCATCGCGGCCTGCACGCGCGCGAGCGTTTCCTGGCGCATCTGGTCGGTGCGGCCGTTGAGCACGTTCGATACCGTGCTCACGGAAACACCGGCCTCGCGGGCGACATCCTGAATGGTGCTCATAAGGTTTTGCATCTGCCGGCTACAGGCCGAGCCGGGTCGGCAACCACAACGAAAAAGATGGCACCAGAATCAGCACCACCAGTGCAATGCACAGCACCAGCAGATATTTGAGCATAGGACGCGCAACGGCCTTCATTTCCGTGCCGGTGATGGCGCAGGTCGCAAACAGGCCAAGGCCGACCGGCGGCGCGAACAAACCCAGTCCCATCGCGACGACGATCACCGTGCCGAAATGCAGCGGGTTGATGCCGAGCTGTGTGGCGATCGGGGTAAGGAGGGGCCCGAAGATGATGAGCGCCGGCGCGCCTTCCAGCACCGCGCCGAACACGATCATGATCAGCACGGAAAGCAGCAGGAACATCGTCGGGCCGTATTGATGCGCGAAGGCGATCATCGAATCGGAGACGAGCGCCGGAATCTGCTCGATGGTCAGCGCGAACGACACGCTGGAGGCCGCCGCGACGATGAACAGAATGCTGCTCGCCATCGATGCCGAACGCACGATTACCCGTGCGACCGATTTCGGCGTGAGCTCGCGAAACGCCAGCCAGCCGACGATAAGCGCATAGACCACGGCGAATGCGGACACCTCGGTCGACGTCGCGATGCCCGACGTCACGCCCTTGCCGATCATGGTGATCATGACGAGCGCGACCAGCGCGCCGCCGAGCAGCGGCATCCACGCGCGAGGATTGGTGAGCGCATCGGCGAGATTGATGCGGCGCCCGAAAATCACCGCGACGATCGCCAGCGCCACGGCAAGCACCGCGGCCGGCACCACGCCCGCGAGGAACAGGCCCGCGATCGAAATGTTCGCGACGAAGCCCATGATGATCATGTTCACGCACGGCGGAATGGTTTCGGCCATCACGGCGCTGCAGGCGAGCAACGCTGCGGCTTCGTTCGGATCTTCCTTGCTCTGGCGCACAGCCGGCATCACGACACCGCCGACCGCCGCGATATCCGCAAGCTTTGAACCGGACACACCCGAGAAGAAGGCCGTGGCCATGATCGTGATGAGGCCGAGCCCGCCACGCACGCGCCCGAAAATTCGCAGCAGTAGTTCGATGAGGCGCGACGACATGCCATTGGTTTCCATCAACAGGCCGGCTAATACGAAGAACGGAATTGCGAGCAGCACGAAATGGTCGGTGCCGGCCATCACTTGTTGCGAATAGACGAGCATCGGCAGGGACGGTTCCGCGAGGAAGTACAGCAGCGCCGAGAACGCGAGCACGAAGCCGATCGGCACGCCGAGCACCAGTGCGCCGACGAAGCCGGCCATCAGCAGGAAGCCGGGCTTGATCGCGTGAGCGGGCACGAACGCGTTCCACGCGAACACGGCCGCCGCGAGCAACAGGCAGCCTATCAATGTGCCGAGCACGGTCTTGCGTGCGCCGTTCACCGCGTTGGCGAGCGCGAACACCGCCATGACTACGCTGCCAATGACGAGCGGATACACGTTGATCCACGCGCGGAGTCCGCTCGGCGTCATCTGACCGTACGAATCGACCAGCAGCAGGCACGACGACACGCACAGATTGCCCGCGACGCCCACGATCACCCAGTGCCCTACATGAACGAGCGCGGGCTGCCAGCGCCTTGGCAGCATGCCGCGAAACAGGTCGACGCCGACGTGCTGGCTGCGCGCAAGCACCGTGGCGGCGCCGAAGAACACCAGCACGATCAGCAGCGCGCCGGCGACTTCCTCGGCCCAGTCGAAAGGATCGTGCAGAAAGTAGCGGTAGATCACGGAGAGGAACACCACGAGCACATCGGCCGCGAGCACGGCCGCGCACAGGTATTCGATCCAGCGCATGAGACGTGCGAGGCCGCGCGCGAGCATGGTCTCATGGCCGAAGCCCGGTGCGGCGAGTTGCGTTTCCGGTCCGGGCGTCGCGGAGAAAGTGGTCATGGTGTGCCTGCCTCGTTAGCCGCGCGCTGCGGCGATGACGGTGAAGAGCGGCGCGGTCGAGGGATACTGCTTCGAGAAGCTCGCGTACAACTGCGACTGCATCTCTCCGCGCGCGGTGTCGCGGTCGGCTTTCGACATCGGATAAAACGTCATGCCGCGCTTTTTCAACTCCTGCTCTGCGCGGGCCGCCGTCTGGATGGCTGCGACGCGCTGCTTCACGGTCGCGTCTTGCGCGGCTTTCTGGAACGCGGGGCGCAAATTCTCCGGAATCTTCGCCAGCGCGCGGCGGCCCATCGCGACGACGAGCGGGCTGAAGACGTGCTGCGTTTGCCAGCACGACTTCACGACTTCGTCGTACTTGCTCGCGAGCACGGTCGCGCAGTCGTGCTCGAAGCCATCCACGACACCTGTCTGCGCGGCCATGTACAACTCGCCGATGGGAATGGGCGTCGGTACAGCGCCCATCAGCTTGAAGGTTTCCATGAAGGCGGGCGTGGGCAGCACGCGCAGCTTCACGCCCTTGATATCGGCAAGCGATTGAGTGGGCTTCTTCGTGAAGACGTTGCGCGCGCCGAACGAATAGCCCCAGGTGACGACCGAGCAGCCCGCACGCTGTTGCAGCATCGTGTCGAACGACTTGCCGACGGTGCCGTCCATGGCGCGCCCGACATGGTCGAAGCTGTCGAACACATAGCCGAGATCGAGCATGCCGAGCTCCGGCAGCACGGTCGCCCAGATCGACGAGCCGGTGACCATCATGTCGACCGCGCCGACCTTCACCTGCTGAACCACGTCGCTTTCCTTGCCCAACTGGTTGTTCGGGAAATAGTCGATTCGAATCTGATCGCCGACGCTCGCTTTCAGGTTCGCAGCGAGGTTTTGATACCACACGTAATGCGCGGCGTTTTCGTTCGGAGGCATCGACGATGACAGCCGTAACGTGGCCGCGGGCTGGGCGCGCACGATCGCGGGAAAGCCCGCGCCCGCGGCGGCGAGCGAGGCTGCCGAGGCCGTCTGTAGGAACCGTCGCCGGGAAATGGAATGCATGGTGTTGTCTCCTGGATGCCGCTCTAAGGGCGGACGAGTTGTCGAGCGCGGCACGACGGAACGCGCCACTGTATCGATTTAGTGTATCGATACAGTAAATCGCGGCATCGCCAGATCAAATGGGCGTTTACCCGGGTTCACGTCGGTTGGTCGTGACGTCGTGCGTGCGGACAAACCGCTAAAGCGATCGCGACGCAGCGATGAAGAACCGGTTCGTGGGCGCTCGCTGGTGAACGTCGCGGCAAGGCTGACCCATGAGAGCGGCCGAGCACCTTCGGAAGTCCGTGGGTGAGCAGGACAAGGCCGAAACCAAGTCGCAGTACGGCGTATGACACGGGATCGAAGAGTCGATAGAGCCGGCCAAGTTGCGGGATGATCAGCTTCGGAGCCGTCTGACTCGCGTTGCGGGGTTCGAGTTCTTGCGTGTCGAGATCCATAGCTCTCGTTAACGAGGCGCATGTCGTGGCGCCGGGGCGGTCCGCGAAACAGAAGTCAGCGAGACGACTGGCATGACTGACCGCATTTTTGTCGTTGTCCGTCTTGAGATAAAGAGCGGGAGATGGACATCTGCATTCGAGGTCGATCAATAATGGACGCGAGCGGAGGGGGCTGTGGAAGGGCGTTTGTGTTGCTTGCCGTCGAACAGTGCGTCACCTGGAAATCGCTGAAAGTCGGTTGCGCTCCTGAAAACCAGGGTCATCAGACAATTCATTGCATGCGCAAGGAGCCCGGCAGCGCGCCGTGCAGGCCACTGCCGCACCGGGCCGATAACGCGCGTCATGCGTGGGTTTGTCGATAGGTGGGCGCGAATGTTTGCCCGATTGCGACGGACGATAGCCAGACGGTACAAATAATGCTGGCCTTGCAGCCAGGCCGGTTGCATGCGGTTATCGTTGATGCGAGACAAGGACTACAACCGGCGGTGACCATGACTTTGAAAAAGTACCCAATGCGACTCTTTTCGTGGCTGCTGACGCCCGTCCTCTTTTTACCGACACCGGCATTCAGTCATGCACTGGACCAGGAAATGGCATGCGAGGGCACGCCGCATGAATTCGTCGAGGAACTGCTCAATCTGCAATCGATAGAAACGCCAGCGAGCCGCGTTCAGCAGGATTCAGTCAACGCGTTTCGTCCCACCCGCGGTGCACATCTGACTGCGTTCGGTTTCCGGGTGAAGGCGATTTTTGGATATCAGCCCGACGATCCGCTTTTCGAGGCCGGCACCGGCAAGCCAGCGTCCGCACCAATCTATGGCGTGGTCGTGTTCGGTTCGTCCGAGTCGGTGCAGCGTGAACTGGCTGCGGCGGGCAGCCGCGCCATCACTCATTCGGTGATTCCGATGGTGCTGACCGCAATTGTCTGTGCGCAATGACACATGACGAAGCGCAGCGCCTATCGAGCTCGGCCGGTGGTGGATACGTTCAATCATGCCAGCGCCAACGGCACCCGCGAACGCGTTGTGCAGGTGGTGGAGACCGTTGAGCAGGCAACTTTTGAAAGATTTCGATTGCTGTGGAACTGGGTATGTCTGGTAACACTAGAGCATTGGCTGTCGCGCTATTAGAGGCGAACCCCGCTGCATGTGCAGTGCTCGCTCGCGACCTAACCGTAATTGAAGCTAACGTTCGTTTCAGTGACCTGTTCGACTACCGCCCGTCACCGCCGGTGTCCAAGGAGTTTGTTTCGCTCGTCATCGAGAAGCTGCCGGTTCTGTCGAGAGAGGCGTGGCGAGGAAAACTCCTGGCGGCCGCGACGCGAGCACTCGAAGAACATCGGACGGAGAGCGTCATCATTGCCGACGCTTCGATCGATGCGGACGTCGCGCCGGACGCTCCTGGTTTTGAATCGGGCGTCACATGGTGCGTCGAATTCAATCCTCTCTCCGTTGGAGATGCCATCGGCATCGCGCCGGCAATGCTGGTGCTAGTCAAGTCCAAAGACGCGCCGGGCGAAGTTTCACCGGCGGGCAGAAAGTGCGAGGGCGCCGCCGCGGCCCGGAGCGATGACACTTCGACGGCGACGGCCCATGTCGACGCTCGTGACGATTCGGAATTGCGCCGATTGCTGTTGGAGGCCCGATATCACGCGCTGGTGAAGGTGGCCAGCTCGGCGGCCTACGTGTGCGACGCTGTGGGCAGATTCGTGGTGCCGCAACCTTCGTGGGAAAGCTATACGGGGCAGCCGTGGGAAAAGCACCAAGGTTATGGGTGGGCCGAGATGATCCATCCGGACGATCGGCTTGCGGCACAGACAGCGCTGAATAAGTCACTTGAGACAGATGGGCCGTACCGCGCGGACGTGCGACTGTGGCACGCCGCATCCTCGACGTACCGGCGTTGCCAGATACGCGCGGCGGGCTCGCACGACGAGCGCGGCGCGATCTACGAATGGGTGGGGATGATTACCGATGTCGAAGAAACGCTAATAAATGCGCAAAGTCTCACGGAAGAACGCGAGCGTCTGGACCTGTCGATCGAGGCGGCCGAAATCGGCACATTCCACTGTCCGATCCCGCTGGACCGAATAATCTGGAACGTCAAGTGCAAGGAACACTTCTGGCTGCCTGCGAACGCCGAGGTGGGCTTTGACCTCTTCTATGCAAGGATTCACCCGGACGATCGGCAAAAAACGCGAGCCGCTATCGAGAAGGCTGTCAACGAAGGCGTCCCTTACGACATCGAGTACCGAACTGCTTCGCCCTCGGGTGATATCCGATGGATCCGTGCCAAGGGGCGGACACATGTCGACGAAGCTGGCCGGCCGTTGCAGTTCGACGGCATCACCATCGACGTTTCATCGCACAAAGCGCTTGAAATGGAGCGCGACCGGCTTCTGACAAACGAGCGGCTGTTGCGCTTCGAGGCGCAACATGCCAATCAACTCAAAGACGCCTTTCTTGCTACGGTGTCTCACGAGTTGCGAACGCCACTTAACGCGATGCAATCGTGGCTCTACCTTCTGAAACACGAAAACGCCGATCCTGACCTGCTCGCTCGCGGCATCGAGGCGATAGACCGCAACGTCGAACTGCAAACGCGGCTTGTGGACGACCTGCTCGACCTTAGCCGCATCGCCGCCGGCAAGCTGTTCATCAACTCGAGCGAGGTGGACCTCGTGCCGCTGCTTATCGCCGAGATCAGCGACGTTGAGTTGGCCGCGGGCGCTAAACGAGTCGAGATCGTGCCGCGGCTGGCAGACACACTGCTCGTGGAGGGCGACCCGCTCCGGCTTCGTCAGGTGTTTTCCAATGTCCTCAGCAATGCGCTGAAATACTCGGGCGCTGAAGGGAAAATAGATATCGTTGCCATTCGCGCCGGCAACTGGGCAGAGATACGGGTTGAGGACAATGGCGCGGGTATTCCGGCTTCCTTCATCAACCACGTATTCGAGCCATTTGCACAAGCTTCACAGGCAACGACACGCCGCTTCGGCGGGCTCGGTATTGGCCTCGCAATAGCGAAGAGCATTGTGACTCTGCATGGCGGATCGATCACGGCACATAGTGAAGGCGACGGGCGCGGGAGCACTTTCGTCGTTCACATTCCTCTGCTGGCCGAAGATAGGGGAGCACCGGCTGGACGCCCTCTGGCAGACATAGTGTCATCGTCTCGCGACGAGGCGCTCACCGGCATCAGGGTGCTCCTGGTCGAAGACGAAGCGGAGGTGCGTGATGCAATGCTTGCCGTACTGGAGTCCGCTGGGGCGGCGGTGCGCGGTGCGGAATCGGCGCCCGAAGCGCGTCAGCAGATCGTTGACGAGCAGTTCGACGTCATTCTTTCAGACATCGGCATGCCGGACGAAGACGGCTATTCGCTTATCCGCTCACTGCGGCAGCAGGGCAATCGAACGCCGGCGATCGCGGTGACAGCGTTCGGGCGCCCAGAAGACAGGTCGCGTGCATTGCAGGCGGGCTTCGACTTGCATATGCCGAAGCCCGTCGAGCCGAGGGGCCTCTTCAGAGCCATTCGGGAACTGCTCCGAGTTTAGGTTCCCAATGAGGTGCGCCCGAGCGTACCGAGGGCAGCGCAACGCTACGAGCGTGATCGAGGTCCTGCGTGGGCGCGCCTCTCTTCTTCACGCGTGAGTCGTTGCCTGCGTCGTTCTTTCGCGGCCTTTTTTTCGGCCGCACCCTCCGCCTCTGCATGGGCGTCGCCGATCACCTTGCCGATCGCCTCCTTCACGGAGCCTCGCGCTTCACTGGTCTGTGCCGTCCTTCCTCGTCGGTTGTCCATTTTTTGCCTCCCGTGTTACGTCAACCGAAATCGCTGTCTTTCATAAGGTAAGGAAGAGCGGCGCGGGGAAAGTTCCCCGAACACGCGCGGACCGGCACTTCGCACGCTAAGAGGGGCGAATCATTCGATGTCAACATGCAATTGCTCCCAGGCTCTGGGTGCATTTGCGGCTACCGGTCGGTAATTACATCCCTGATAATCTCGCAATAACGAACGTGCTCGGAACACCATGTCCGCACGTGCTGCATGTTGCTGCGCATACGCTTCCTGATGATTCCCAACGCGTCTGCGCGACTCGACAGGCGGTCGCAACCGGCGAGCCCGCCGGTGTGCCGCCGCAGGCGCTTTCGTCCTTGAACCTTGCCGCGACGCGGCGCCCGAACAGAACAGGCAGCCGCGATGGACGCTTCCGTGCAACGCCCGAAAACCGACCGCCGTCAGCTCCAGCAGATCATCGCAGGCTTGAGCGAAGGGGTCATTCTCATAGAACCCGACCAGAGCATTCGTTGGGCCAACCAGGCCGCCCTCGACATGCATGGAGCAAGCAGCATCGAGGAACTCGGGCGAAACGTGTCCGAGTACCGGCAAAGGTTTCAGCTTCGCTACCGGAACAATCACCGCATCGAACCAGGCAGCTATCCGATCGACCGCGTGGTCGCCGGTGAATCCTTTAGCGACGTACTGGTGGAGGTCGCACCCGCCGGGCAAGTCGAGCCTCGCTGGGTTCATCGCGTGCGAAGTCTGGTGATTACCGATACGAACGGCGAGCCTGACTGTCTCGTGCTCATCCTGCACGATGCGACTGAGTGGGCAAGTGCCGAGGAGCGCTTCGAAAAGACCTTCGGCGCAAATCCAGCGCCTGCCGTGATCTGCAGGCTCAGCGATCTTCGCTTCATCAAGGTCAATCGCGGCTTTGTCGAGATGACGGGCTATACGCGCGAGCAGGTAATCGGGCGTTCAGTCTATGAACTCGATGTCCTCGAAAATGCGTCGCAAAAAGAACTGGCGGTCGAGCGCCTGACAGCAGGGCAGACCATTCCGCAAATGGAAGCGTTGCTGCGCCTCGCGGACTCGGAGTCCAAGCTGGTTATCGTCGCGGGACAGCCGATCGATCTCGCCGACGAACGGTGCATGCTCTTCACGTTTATGGATCTGGAGCCGCGCAGAAAGGCCGAAGAAGCGCTGCGGCGCAGCGAGGAACAATTTGCCAATGCGTTCAGGATGGCCCCGATCCCGACCATCGTATATGCCCGCGATTCGCTTACGCTGCTCGAGGCGAACCAGGCGTTTGTCGATGCCACGGGTTTCGCGGCTGAAGAACTTGTCGGTCACACGCTCGAGGAATCGACCTTCTGGGACGCGGCGGATGCGCACGCGAACATAGAGCGGACGCTCGCCACGTCGGGAAATCTGCGCAACGTCGAGTTCAAGGTGCGCACCCGGGCCGGGCTTGCGGTCGACTGCCTGATCTCCGCCGAGTCGGTGCCCATTCATGGCGACGACTGCGTGCTAATGGTGTTTCAGGACATCACCGAGCGCAAACGCACCGAGGTCGAACTTCTTCTCGCGATCGAAGCCGTCATGCAGGACGCTTCGTGGTTCAGCCGGTCGATTCTGGACAAGCTTCGCCATATCCGCAGCGGTACGGCACCCGGTAAGGTCGATGCGGCGATCTCCGACCTGACACCGCGCGAGCGCGACGTTCTCGCGCTGATCTGCGAGGGCCTTGCCGACAAGGAAATTGCCACGAGACTTGGCGTGGCTCCGAACACCGTCCGCAGTCGCGTGAGTACGTTGTACGCAAAGCTCGGTGTGCACAGCCGCAGCGAGGCGATCATCTGGGCGCGCGAACATGGCCTGCCGGCTGGCGGCGTTGCAAGCACACGTCCTGCGGCACGCGGTTCCCGACGTTCTTCCTGACTCTGAGGCCGGGACAGCCGGCGTCTTTTTACCTCTCATGGAAAATCAAAGTTCTGACCTCCGTGGCAGTCACATGGACCACCGCGTATCGACCGGCGTTGCCGGCCTCGACGAGATCCTGGCCGGCGGTCTTACGGCAAGCCGGGTCTATCTGGTCGAAGGGCCGCCCGGTGCGGGCAAGACGACTCTTGCACTGCAGTTCCTGCTCGAAGGTCAGCGCCAGGGCGACACCGGTCTCTACGTCACGCTGTCCGAAACCGCTACGGAGCTGCGTTCGGTGGCCGCGACGCACGGATGGTCACTCGACGGCCTGGCACTCGTCGAGCTATTGAGCGACGAAGGGCTCACGCCTGCATACCAGCAGACAGTGCTGAATCCGGCCGAGCTCGAACTCGGCGAAACGGTGCGCAACGTGATGCGACAGGTCGAGCAACTTCGTCCTGCACGCGTGGTGTTCGACAGCCTGTCCGAACTACGGCTTCTGTCGCTGAGTCCACTGCGTTATCGCCGGCAGTTACTCGCGCTCAAGCGGTTTCTGGGCAACCGGAATTGCACCGTGCTGCTCCTCGACGACGAAACCTCCGAAGCCGGCGACGTGCAGTTGCACAGTCTGGCGCACGGAGTCATCAACCTGAATCAGATGACGCACGAATACGGCACGCAGCGTCGGCGTCTGCGCATCGTCAAGATGCGCGGCGTGGCCTTTCAGGGAGGTTTTCATGACTTCACGTTGAAAAGCGGGGGCATCCAGGTTTTTCCGACGCTGGTGGCCGGGCATCGACACGCAGAGTTCGACTACGAAAACCTTTCCACCGGTGTGCCGGAACTCGACGCGCTGCTGGGCGGCGGCCTTGCACGCGGAACGAATACTTTGCTGGTGGGCCCGTCGGGCGCGGGCAAAACCACTACCGTGCTCAGGTGCATACAGACGGCACTCGAACGGGGCGAGCACGCCGTCTATTATCTCTTCGACGAAACGCTCGGCACGCTACTGCGTCGCGCAGCGGCGCTCGGCATGGATCTTTCGCCTCATCTGGAAAGCGGTCTGCTGTCGATCCAGCCGATAGACCCAGCAGAGCTGTCGCCAGGCGAATTCACTCACCGCGTCCAGGTGACGGTCGAGACGCACGGTGCGCGCGTGGTGGCTATCGACAGCATCAATGCGTATCTGCAGGCGATGCCTGGCGAAAAATACCTGATGCTCCAGATGCACGAGCTATTGACCTATCTGAACCAGCGGGGTGTCATGTCCCTGCTCGTTCTCGGTCAGCACGGCATCATCGGAGAGACCCAGAGCAATCTCGACGTGAGCTACCTGAGCGATGCGTTGCTGCTGTTCAGGTTCTTCGAAGCAGAAGGCTCGGTGTTGACTGCGGTGTCCGTCGTCAAAAGCCGGACCAACATGCATGAACGCTCCATTCGGCAATTCCGGCTAAGCGACAAGGGGCTCGAAGTGGGCGATGTGTTGAGCGATTTCAAAGGCGTGTTGTCGGGGTTGCCGTCTTATACCGGACATACGCCTTTGCTCGGCGCGAGTTCCGTTGCCCCCGGGTGAGATGTAGCGCTGCGCGCCTTTGTCGGTGTCGTGCTGACGGGGCGCGGAAGCAGTCCACGTCCCATTCGCCCGCTTCATCATGGCAACAGCCATTGCCAAAGGCGTGCACATATCGGTAGGCACTCGCCGAGGGAGCCAGAGCGAGGCGGCGCCTGTCGAACACTGCGGCTCGGCGGTACATTTCGGTAACATTCGCCAGTCCCTTAGAATGCCGGGATTGACCCAATGACGTCGGAGCTGGTGATGCGTATCCTGGTGATCGAAGACGAGCCGAAAACAGGCGCGTACCTGAAAAAGGGCCTGGAAGAATCGGGCTATTCCGTCGACCTCGCGAACGACGGCGCCGACGGCCTGCTGCTCGCGCAGGAGCAGGACTACGACGTGATCGTACTGGACGTGATGCTGCCGACAATGGACGGTTGGGCCGTGCTGAAAGTACTACGCGCGACTCATGCCACGCCGGTGCTGTTCCTTACCGCGCGCGACGACGTGAACGACCGCGTGCGCGGCCTCGAACTGGGCGGCGACGATTACCTCGTCAAACCGTTCGCATTTGTCGAACTGCTTGCACGCGTGCGTACGTTGGCGCGGCGCGGTCCGCCGCGGGAGAGCGAGCTGCTGGCCATCGGCGACCTGGAGATGGACGTCAACCGGCGGCGCGTGAAACGCGGCGCAACGCGTATCGATCTGACGCCACGCGAGTTCTCGCTGTTACAACTGCTCCTGCGCCGCCAGGGCGAGGTGCTGAGCCGCACGCAGATCGCCTCATATGTGTGGGACATGAATTTCGACAGCGATACGAACGTGGTCGAGGTGGCGATTCGCCGCTTGCGCGCGAAGATCGACGACGCTTTTCCCGTCAAGCTGATCCAGACCGTGCGCGGCGTCGGATATGTAATCGAAGCGAAAGAGCCGGACTGATGGCCGCACGTTCGCTGACCACCACGCTTGCACTCGCGTTCGCTGGCACGACGCTGCTCGTGTTCGCGCTGGTCGGCAGCGTGCTGTACTTCGCGATCGACCGCCAGGTTAAACAGCAGGACGACCTCGACATCGTGCTGATCGCGCGGCACACGCGGCGTCTCGCGCAAGAACTCGATACGCTCGACGAACTGCGCAGCCACGGCGACCGGCTGACCAGCCAGGTGCTGGGCAACCTTGCGCTATCCATGGAAGTGCGGGATTCGCAGCGCAAGCTGCTGCTCGAACACAACACGGCGGCCATTGCCGACACGGCGACGCCGTCGCCCGCGCTCATGAAACGAATCGGCGCCTCTCAACGCATCACCGAAGCCGACATCGCAGAGTGGCGCACCGCGCAGGGCGTGCCCGTGCGGGGACTCGCCGCCGATGCGGTGTTGCGCGATGGCACACCGGTGACGGTGATCATCGCGCGCAACATGGCGGATCGCTGGCTTCTGCTCGACCGGTATCGCGACCGGCTGCATGTCGCGGGTCTCGCGGGCATGCTGCTCGCGTTCCTGATGAGCTGGTTGCTGGTGCGCGAGTCGTTGCGTCCATTGCGCGCGATGGCTCGCAGCGCGGCCGCCGTCACCGTCGACAAACTGGACACGCGCATCGAAGCCGATGGTGCGCCGAATGAACTGGCGGCGCTCATCGTGTCGCTGAACGCGATGCTGGACCGCCTGCACGGCGGCTTCGAACGGATGTCGCAATACACGGCGGACCTCGCCCACGATATGCGCACGCCGCTTGGCAATCTGCGCGGATCAACTGAAGTCGCGCTGGCACGCCCACGTTCGGCCGATGAATATCAGTCCGTGCTCGCGTCGAATCTCGAAGAGTGCGAACGGTTGTCCCGCATGATCGAAAGCGTGCTGTTTCTAGCCCGTGCCGAGCATCCGCAATTCGTCAAGACGCTGACGCAGGTCGATGCACAGCAAGAGCTTTCGCGCATCGCCGAATACTTCGAGGGCGTCGCCGACGAAGCCGGCGTGCAAATTCGCGTGACAGGCGGCGGCCAGTTGCGCGCCGACGTCGAGCTATTTCGGCGCGCCGTCAACAATCTGCTTGCGAATGCACTCCGCTATACGCCGCGCGGCGCCATGATCACGTTGAGTGCACAGACGCCCGCCGAGGCTCCCCATACGCTGCGTGTGACCGTGGCGAACGAGGGCAAGCCGATCGATCCGGCCTTGCTCGAGCGGGTGTTCGACCGCTTCTATCGCGTGGACCCGTCGCGCAAAAGCGAGCCGAACGCGTCCGGCTCCGCGGGGCTGGGTCTTGCCATTGTGCGAACCATCATGGAACTGCACGGCGGCAGCGCGCATGCCGAAAGCGATGCGGCCAGCACACGCTTCATCCTGACGTTTGCGGCCGCGTAGGCGGCGCGTTCGGTGACGTATTCGTTGCTGTGTTCCCGCTTTCACCGAGCGAGGTGCGACTCCAGGCGCGACTGCGCCGCGCCCGCCGTCACCGTGGGTGCATAGCCGGCGCGCTGGTAGTCGAGCATCGCTCGGGCGGCCTGCAACTGCGCTACCGCTTTCGCCACGGTCTGATTCGACACATCGACGCGCGCTTCGAGCTGATCCAGTTCGGCGTCGTGAAAGAGCGTCCACCGTGGGCCGGGCGGCTCGGCATCGGCTGGCGCAGCGACGCTCCAGCCGGGCGCCGCCGCGCCTGCGTATCGAGCGGGCACGGCCGCTTGCGGTTGGTGATATGCGGGCAGGGTCGAACACGCGGTCAACGCGCAGGCAGTGACGATAGCCGCGCTGCGGCGGGCGAATGGATGAAGAAGAGTGAGCGTGATCCGTCTCCTGGATCGCTTAACCGTGCCGTGCCGCGGGCGCGGCGACGCGCACCGGCTGGCCGTCCGCGAGTGCATCGCCGGGATTGTTGATCACCTGATCCGTCGACGTGACACCGGTCGCGATTTCAACGTAGGTGCCGAAGTCCCGGCCGATCGTCACCTTGCGAAGGTGCGCGCGGCCGTCCTGTCCGATGACCGCAACCGTGACGCCATCGGGTCTGAACAGCAATGCGCTCACCGGCAGTTCAAGCGCGGGGTGTTGCGTGCGCAACGCAAGATGAACCTGCGCATACGCGCCGGGCAACAACGCGCCGTCGCGATTGTCGACATCGATCTCCACGCGCAGCGTTCGGCTGACAGAATCGATTGCGTCGGCGCTGCGCGCGACGGTCGCCGCAAAGGAGCGGCCCGCATACTGCTGGGTCATCAGACGGACGCGCAGTGTCCCGCGGACATCCAGACCGCAGAGGCGAAGGTGTCAGCCGGACTGACTGCTGCGAATACGACGTCGGTTGGGGCGTGTCGACGAACGGTACGTCGCAAGCAGGCGCGCCCGCATCGGTGCACGGTGCCGGGCGGATTTACTTCGGACATTGAGCCGCGTTTGCGGTGTGACGTGCAGCAGCCGGGCGGGCAATGAATGCGTTCCTCGCGTGACGCGGGCTGCCCGGGCTTTCGCTCGCTGCCAGTTGACGACGGTTTCTGGTGCTTCGACGACGAACCCTGTGCGCTGGGGGCAGCGATCGAGAGTAGCGTGGGTCCCCGAATCGTCTCACGTTCTCAACGAGGCTTTACCACTGCTGATGGACAAACGGCGCGATCTTTTCCAGGTATAGCGCGCGAAGGACCGCCATGGCCGAATCAGTCAGCGGCGGCAGTTCGCTCGCCTCGCTGTTTGCTTTGGCTTGCGCTGCGTTCTTTGCCCCTGGGATGACAGTCGTCACTCCATCGTTCATGAGAATCCAGCGAAGCGCGAACTGCGCCATCGTGGCGTTCTGCGGAACGAGTGAGCGGATTTCGTCGACGGCTTCCAGAGCGACGTCATAAGGAACGCCGGCAAAGGTCTCGCCCTTGTCGAAAGCCTCGCCATTACGATTGAAAAGGCGATGGTCATTGGCCGCAAACGTCGTCTCGCGCGTCATTTTTCCCGTGAGCAGGCCCGATGCAAGAGGCACCCGGACAATGACCGCGATGCCTCGGTCACGAGCTTCCTGAATGAAGCGGGCTGGCCTTTGCCTGAAAATGTTGTAGATGATCTGTACCGACTTTACGCCCGGATATTCGATCGCTTTCAGACCTTCTTCGACTTTCTCGACCGACACGCCGTAGCTGCTGATCTTTCCCGATGCGACCATGCGGTCCATCGCATCGAAAACCTCCGGCCGGTAATAGACCTCGGTCGGTGGACAATGAAGCTGTACCAGATCGAGGCGCTCCATATCCAGGTTCTTCAAAGACCGGTCGACAAAAGCATTCAGATTCGCTGCGGTGTAGCCGTGCGCCACGTGGGGGTCCAGTCGCCGCCCGGCCTTGGTCGCAACGAAGGGTCGCGGCCCTGATCGTTCTTTGAGCACGTCCGCGATGATCCGCTCCGAACGCCCGTCGCCGTAAACGTCGGCGGTATCAATGAAGGTTGTACCGTTATCGAGCGCTGCATGCAGGGCGGCCTTTGCATCACTCTCGGCGACGTCGCCCCATGAGCCTCCAATCGCCCAAGCGCCAAACCCGATTTCAGAGACGCTACTTTCCGCGTGTCCGAATTTCCGCTGTTTCATCTTGATTCTCCGTTCATGGCATGAGTTGTCCGCCGTTGACCTCAATGACCTGCCCCGTGATATATCCCGACATGGCGGGAGACGCGAGGAACAGGAACGCACCGACGCATTCCTCCGGCAAGCCCTCTCTGCCCATCGGCACCGTGGCTGTCTGCGACGCCCGGATTTCCGGCGGCGTGTATTTGTCGTGGAACGGCGTTTGTATGAGTCCTGGTGCTACCGCGTTGACCCGTATTCCGTCGTGTACGAATTCCTTTGCGTGGCCACGGGTCAAACTGCTGACAAAGCTTTTTGAAGCAGCGTAAAGCACCGCTCCCGCGCCGCCGCCAGTACGTGCAGCAATGGACGACGTATTGATGACGTAACCACCGGATTCCTTGAGAAACGGATGGGCAGCCGAGGTTGCTTCCCAAACCGATCTCGCGTTCAGATTGACAACCTGTTCGAAGTGGCTGGCCGAGGCGCTTATAGATGCCAACCGCCCCAACATGCCGCCGGCGTTATTGATGAGCCCGTCAAGTCCGCCTAGAAGTTGCGCCGCTTCCTTCACGACCCGCGATGCTTCGCCCGGCTCGCTGACGTCGCCCTGGACAAGGTGAATGCGCTCCGGTGATTCCGCTCGCAGCGCTTGCGCGGCCGCTTCGCTCTCGTTGAAATGCGCGACCACGTGCGCACCGTGTGCGGCAAATGCGCGAACAACAGCCGCTCCTATTCCAGTCGACCCGCCCGTGACGAGAACCCTCGTATCTTTCAGATCGCCAATGTGTATTTGCTCAAGTCCATGCATGGAATTTCCTCCGAATGGATCAAACATGAGCGCGGTGTTCGCCGCCCAAGAAAATGATTACATACCGTAGAATGAAACGGATTCACTGGAGCGATGAACGGCATTCACCATGGCAAAGAACGACCGGATCGATTTTGCAGACTTAAGGTTGTTTCTCGCGATAGTCAGGTGCCGGAGTTTCCGGCTTGCTGCCATTGAACTAGGGCAGACCCCGTCGGCAGTCAGTCACGCGATGCGGCGGCTGGAAGATCGCCTCGGCGCAAAGCTGCTCAACCGCACAAGCAGGGCGGTTTCGCCCACGGAGGCCGGGCTCGATCTCGCTTCCCGGCTGGAAGAAGGCTTCAATCAGATCGGCTCGGCTCTGGAGAGTTTTGAAGCGCCGGGTACCGCGCGGCTCGGCTCTTTGCGTCTCAATGTTTTCGCGGATGCCGCCCACTTGCTGGTTGCACCGGCATTGCCGGAATTCGCGCGTCTGTGTCCCGAAGTGCAGCTTACGGTCGTGGTCGATAACCGGCCAATCGACATCGTTGCTGAAGGATACGACGCTGGAATGCGCTACGGTCACCATGTTCCGGAAGACATGATTGCGGTGCCGCTTACCGGCCCGCAGCGATGGGTGATGGCTGCGTCGCCCGCATATCTGAAGAAACACGGCACTCCCCGTCATGTCAGCGAACTGGCCGATCACAACTGCCTTCAGCTTTTACTCGGCGACAATTCGAGCTACCGTTGGGAGGTCAACGTTGCAGGTAAGACGACCCCTGTGCGAGTGCCCGGGTCGATCACGATCAACGATACCGCGACCACGATCAGCGCGTGCAAGGCAGGAATGGGCATAGCGTATCTGCTCGAAGCCCGAATCGCCGATGAACTGGCACGGCATACCCTGAGGGTTGTCCTGGAAGAGCATGCGTGCGCTGAGGATCCTTTCCACATTTACTACAGCGGCCGTCGATACAACCACCCGGCGTTACTTAGCTTGATCAATATCATCCGGAAACAGCAGTCACTCGCGAAGATTTCAAGGGCGCGTGCGTGAGCGGGACCGGCGCCGCTAATTGCTGCCGTTGCCACAAAGAGTCATTTGACGTGGACGTTCGTCATGCTGCCCGTCGCACGCTTTCGCATGCGACAGACGAGCGCTCTCGATGCCGTTAGTGAGCAACCGGCTCGTTGAGATAGACGCCCGAGGACAGCGTGGCTTTCACCTCTCGCGTGAACTCGTCGGTGGATACCTCCTCCGCGCCGGCTTCAATTGCGTCGTATGCCTGACGCACGACGTCGGCCGGCGTCGCCTTCGGCACTTCCAGCCCACGCGTCAGATCCGTATCGATGAAGCCGGCATGAAGCCCGACAACTTGCGTATGCTGTTCGCGCAACGAATGACGCAGGCCGTTGGTCAGCGCCCACGCGGCCGACTTCGACACGCCGTAACCAGAGAGGATCGGCCGGTTTACCCAGCTCGCGACCGAAAGCACGTTCAGAATCGCGCCGCCGCCGTTGCGGGCGAGGTTGCGCGCGAACGCCCGCGACATCGCCAGCATGCCAAACACGTTGGTTTCGAAGTGATCGCGCAACGCGTCGATCGCGCCGTCGTCCGTCAGGCTGCCAAGCCGTGCTATGCCCGCATTGTTGATCAGCAACGTGACGTCCCCCGCCGCCTCGGCGGCAGCGGCGACAGCCGCTGGATCGGTCACGTCGAGTTTCACCGGCACGACGCCCGGCAGCGTCATACTGGCCGGATCGCGCGCGCCTGCATAGACCTTGCGCGCCCCTCTTTCGAGCGCCTGTTTCGCAAACTCGAGGCCAAGGCCGCGGTTCGCGCCCGTTACGAAAACAACAGAACCGTCGATTTTCATGATGAATCCTTCATAGGGTTAATCGCAGGCGCGCCAGCTCAACGGGCGCATGGGAATTGATTAAAAGACTTCCTTGCACATCTGCATGTGTTGCCTTGTGTACCGTGCCGTCGGCGTTGCCTCACATCACACCCGGAAGTCCGCTAGACTTATGTCAATGTCGATCGACATCGTCTTTTAATGCATTGTGTCGACGCGACCCGGGTATGTCAATGGTGATTGACATTGTGCGTGTTAATCGATGCGATTGTCTGGTTAAGTGAGAAAGCGATGGGTGTGTCTCGACAACAGGCCGCCGAAAACCGGAGCGCGATTGTCGCGGCCGCCGAGCGGCTGTTTCGCGTTCACGGCGTCGACGCCGTGGGGCTCGCGGAGTTGATGAAAGAAGCCGGTTTCACGCAGGGTGGCTTTTACAACCACTTCAAGTCGAAGGACGCGCTGGTCGCCGCGGTGATGGAAAAGGCGATGCAAGACTATGGGGATTCGCCGAACGCCGGTAGCCTCGTCAAGCAAACCGCGCGGTATCTGTCGACCCGGCACCGCGACAACATCGAGGCGGGGTGCCCGCTGGCCGGCTTCGTTGGCGACGCTCCCCGGATGTCCGCCGCCGCGCGTGTGTCCTACGCTCGCGGCCTGGCGGCGTATCTCAACCGGTTTGCAGCCATGATTTCCAAGGAAGGCGCGACGCCGGAAGAAACCCGCCAGGATGCCATTGCGGCGTTCAGTCAGATGGTCGGGGCGCTCGTGTTGTCGCGTGCGATTGCAGATGCCGATCCTGCCTTCGCCGACGAAATCCTCGAAGCAGGGCGCCGCACGCTGGCCGATGAGACGCCACCTACGGCTCCTTGAGCGACCGTGCGATAGGACGGGCACTGGGATCGGGCAGGGCCGTTTGGCTAATGACTGGTTAAATCGTCGAACGTCGTCGCGCTTTCGGCGCTGAAGGGACGCTCAACTTACATCGTACTCACGCAAGTGCGCTGCGTTCGCAATGCACTCAGCACGACGTCCACAACCCGCTCGACGCTCGGCCAGTTTTTTTCGTGTTGGCCTTCGATATAAACATCCGGTGAGACGCTCTTATAGTGTTCCGGATATCCCCAGATCGCATCGTGAACCGTCGGCCTCGTGATACTGCCGCCGAGCACTGCGACAGTCGGCCGGTGGGAGGCGGCAGCCACATGCATCAGCATCGAAGAATTGGTCAAGACGACATTCGCGTTTTCGGCGAGCGCAAAGACCGTTCGCATCGACACCTCGCCTGCCACCGAACGCACCGGAACATCAGGTCCGGCGGCGGCGATAGCTTCGTTGGCACGCGCCTTGTCGGCCTCGCTGCCAACTATAAGAATGTCACAGCGGTCGCCCGACCGTTGCAATGCGGACGCAAGCTGCAAGAGAGCTGCCCCAAACTGACGGGGATGCCAAGCTTTGGTGGGCACGCCCGCCCCCACGCCGACCAGCACTCGCCATGTCGTGCGAATGTCCGGGGAGTCACTGGACCAGATCCTCATGGCGCTTGCTCGTTCTGCTGCCGTGAGGAAAAGTTGTGGTCGAGCGTCTGGAAGGTCGGTTGCGCCTAGCAACTCTGCTTGTGCGAGCGCGGCGCGACCGGATTGACGGCGCGCAAATTCAATGTAAGCGTGACACCCGCTGTGGCCGCCGCGGTAGCCGCGCACGCCGATGCGGTATCGCACACCAAGCCGCATCATTAGAAGCGCCCCCATGTAACTGCCGAGGACGTCGATGCCGACATCGAACCTACCTCGCTTACGCAGTGCGGCGACTTGTGGCGATTTCAGCAGGAAACGCACGACGTTACCTGGCGAGCGGTTCTCGACGATCTTGTTGTTCCATGGTGCATCGATCTCGACGATCTCATCGACGAAGGGATTGTTCTCGAGAATCGGACGCCCCCAGCTGCCGATGCCGGCAACGATACGGGTGGCCGGGAAGCGTTTCTTGAGCGCCTCGAAGATCGGCGTCGCAGTCAGCAATTCACCAAAATCGTTCGGCCGAAGGACAAGAATTTCGCGCGGCGTACTGCGATGAGGGTCATGCCGCTGCGGGGTCAAGCGGCCAATCACCCAGACCGGCAGTTCAGTTAGCAAGCTTTTCCATTCCATTGCATATCCAGGAGACGAGGTGAGTGCCAAGCCGCGCTGAGCGACGCACCGATTGTGCATGGACGGAGGTGCCCGGTCTGTGGGCAGCCATACGAAACTGCCGCCTCGTGAGCGCTCGCCGCTATGATCGTTCGCGACTTCACAGGTTTCCGTCGCCGGTGTTGAGGAAATTAATATTGTCCCGTGGCGTGTAGCGGGCGAGGTAAGCGCGATAGCTTCCTGGTGCACTGGCTCAGGCATGGCCCTTCACAATCGAGCCGGACGTCCGTTGAGACGGGCCCGCTTTAAGTGAAGATATCTCTGTCGCCCGGCGGACTTCAGTTCAACGTTCTTTCCTCCGGACGCAACGTCAAGACTCGCACACCGTGTCGGGTCACGGCGACGGTATGCTCCAATTGTGCGGAGAGTTTTCCATCGTTCGTGACGACCGTCCAGCCATCGTCTTCGGTCCGAACCGCATGTCGGCCCTGGTTGATCATCGGCTCGATGGTAAATACCATGCCTTCTTGCAGCAGCAGACCGGTTCGCGGCTTTCCCCAATGCAGCACCTGAGGAAGCTCGTGCATTTCGCGTCCGATGCCGTGCCCACAATATTCCCTCACGACCGAATAACCGTTTCTCCGTGCGTGCCGCTCGATCGCATGACCTGTCTGCTCAGTCTGCATTGCCGCTGGAATGCAGCAACGTGATGCGGAAATGTTCGACTAGTGGTCTCAGGTTGACCCTGTGCCATGCCGCCCAAAGCGCCGTGCGGTAGCTGAACCATGACAGCTCGCGCAGCACGACGCCGGCCGGCGCCTGATGCCGCAGGCTTTGCTGGATCATGGTGAGCCCCAGGCCGGCGGCGACGAGCCCGAGCGCGGCCAGCGGCTCGGTCGCTTCCATTGCGATATTGGGCGTGAAGCCCGCCTTCGCGCATGCTGCGATGAAGTTGTCGTGCCGTAGCGCGCCTTCGGTGTGCATTACGCCAATCCACTTCTGCGCCGCCAGGTCTTCAGGCGTGAAACGGTCCGCTTCGGCGAGCGGATGGCCCACCGGAATCGCGAGCAGCATCGGGTCGTCAAGCACCTGCGCGGCTTCGAGATCCGGGTCGTCGGACGGTGGCGGATCGCACACGAGTGCGATGTCGAGGCTGCGCTGACGCAGGCCTGTCAGCTGTTCGGCCGAGTGGTAGTTGTAGAGCGCGATGTGCACATCGGGCCTGTCCGTGCGGAGTTGCCGCAGCGCGTTGGGCAGCACGCCGGAGTGCATCGCGTTCTCCAGATAGCCGATGCACAGACCGCCTTCGTCGCCGCGCCCAAGCCGCCGCGCGAGCGATTCGAGGCGCTTCGCATGCGTGAGAAACGCCTGCGTTTCGGCGAGAAATGTCCGTCCATCGGTCGTCAAACGAATGCGCTGCTGCGAGCGCTCGAACAGTGTCAAGCCGAGGTGTTCTTCTAGCTGGGCGATCTGGCGGCTGAGCGGCGACTGCGAGATGTGCAGCCGTTCCGCAGCGCGGCCGACGTGCTGTTCCTCAGCCACGGCCACGAAATAATGCAACTGTCGGATATCGAGCATGCAAGACCTTCTGGGACTCAAGTCTATCTAATTATGTCTTGGACAGACTTAAGCCTGCAACCTAGACTTTTGCTGCCAACTCAACACAAGGAGCAAGTCGATGAGTATCAAGGATAAGTTGCCGGCTGGTACGCAGCTCGGTTTCGGCACAGCCCCGCTGGGCAACATGTATCGGGACATTCCGGAAGAGGAGGCGCTGGCGACCGTCAAGGCCGCCTGGGATCAGGGCGTCCGCTATTTCGACACGGCCCCGCTATACGGCGCGGGCCTGTCCGAAATCCGCCTTGGGAAAGCACTGACCGACTATCGGCGCGACGAATATGTGCTCAGCACCAAAGTCGGCCGTGTCGTTCTGGACGAAATAGAGGATGCGAGCGCGCGCGATCTGGGCGAGAAGGGCGGCGTGTTCGAATTTGGCCTTCCCAACAAGATCGTCAACGACTATTCGACCGACGCCACGCTGCGCTCGGTCGAAGACAGTCTGAAGCGCCTGGGGACCGACCGCCTGGATATCGTCTGGGTGCACGACGTCGCGCAGGACTTTTACGGCGACGAATGGCTTGCGGTTTTCGAATCGGCGCGTACGGGCGCGTTCCGTGCGCTGACGCGGCTGCGCGACGAAGGCGTCATCAAGGCTTGGGGGCTCGGCGTGAACCGCGTCGAACCTTGCGAACTGCTGCTCGACCTCTCTGAGTCGAAGCCGGACGGCTTTCTGCTCGCTGGACGTTACTCGCTGCTCGATCACGAGCGTGCGTTGCAGCGCCTGATGCCGGCCGCCGCCGCGCAGAACGTCGAGATCGTCGCCGGTGGTCCGTACAGTTCCGGCGTGCTGGCAGGCGGCGCGAACTTCGAATACCAGAAGGCGTCGCCGGAGATTCTCGCGAAGGTCGAACGCATCAAGGCCGTCGCCGCGCGCCACAACGTGAGCGTGAAGGCGGCTGCGTTGCAGTTCGTGCTGGCCAACCCGGTCGTCGCGGCGGTGATTCCCGGTGCAAGCAAACCGGCACGCATCGCGGAAGACCATGCGGCCGTCAAGGAAGTCATTCCCACGGACTTCTGGCGCGAGTTGCGCGAGCAAGGTCTGGTGGCGGCGAATGCGCCGCTGCCGGCCAACGCATAAGGAGCGAAATGGCACAGGCCAATGCATCCATCACGGTTCCCGTTTCGCCCGACATCAGGACCGTTTCGCCAGCCGCCAGTTCAACCGTGCCGCTGGGCGCTTTTACCGTGCCCGCGTTGACGACTGCCTGACGCGCGATCAGGAACACATCGCCGCCGCTGGAACTGATCCTGCCGAGGTTGACCACGCTCGCGTCCGACTTGCCCGCCAGCGTGAGTGCATCGCCGCCGTTGATGAAGGCGTCGTTGCAGATATCCAGGGTGGACGCGACGAAGCGTCCGCCCGTGCTGACAACGCCCGAGGGCCCGACGACGATGCCTTGCGGATTAATCAGGTAAAGGCTGCCAGTGGCGGTGGGCTTGACAACCGAACGTCCCAAGCGCAATACAGCATCCCGGACTATTTGGCGCATGCCGATCCGCTGGTCGAGCGTTTTGAACGATGGGCCCGCGACAACCTCCGAACGGTTTCTCACTACACGATGCGGCGAATGCGCTCCACGTCCATACGCGCACGTTGCAGCGCCGGACGGAACTCGTGCTCGGCAAGTCGCCGCTAGCGTTCTTTCAGGACCTGCGCGTCCAGCGTGCGCGTCAACTCGTTCTGGACGGTTGCGACCTCGACACCGTGGCCGAGCGCGTTGGATACGTTGATGCTTCCACATTGAGGAATCTGCTTCGCCGGAAACTCGGTCGCGATCTGCGCGAACTGGGAGTGGACGGCTGATAGCACGCGGAGTTGGCTGGGACCGACCAACTCCAGCCGTTTCCCTTCGTCGACGCACCGTCATTTGCGCGACCGTTGAACTTTGATAGGAGACATTGAGACGGCCAAACGCCGAGCGTCAGAGTAGGGTCGTCGTCGCAAAACGGGCAAAGGCGCTCGACCGTGATAAGTTCAAGCGCCGGCTCTCTTTGTATCGTGCCATTATGTTGAAAATTCCGTTGGGGATGATGGACGAACCAGGCGCGGATCGCTGTCAAGTGCCCGACCGGGGCTTGCAGGCGCGAGGCGCTATGTTCGTTCCAGTCCTCCCCCGCGGTAGCTCAACTTCGACATTTGCAGTCTCAACAATCGATGAAAAGAATTTCTGTCCGCCGCTCGAGCGTTCATGGTCGCGGCGTCTTCGCGCTGCAGCCCCTATGTGCCGGCGAGCTCATCCTCGAGTACACGGGCACGGTTATGAGCTGGAAGCGCGCGATAAGTCGCCATCGCCGGTTCGGGGAGGAGGGCCATACGTTCCTCTTTGGACTCTCTGATGGACGCGTCATTGACGGTTCGCTTGGCGGCAACAGCGCGCGCTGGCTCAACCATGCCTGCGTCGCCAACTGTGAGGCCGTCGAGGATCAGGGAAGGGTCTACATTCAGGCGGTGTCGGATATCCAGCCGGGCGAGGAACTCTTCATCGCTTACGGTCTCACGACAGAAGGGCGTGCCTCGGCAGCAGTGCGCGCGCAGTATGCTTGCCGCTGTGGGCACCGGCGATGTCGCGGAACGATGCTCGCTGGTGCGTGAGCAGCACCTGGCAATGTCGGCGTATATCCTGAGTTCGCGTGCTCAGGTGCTCTCCGCGACGGGCTGCACTCGCAGCGGGTAAACGTCTCACATGGGCGCTTTGCATCGCCGCAGACATCTGGATTCAAGCGGCGGCAACGGTTGCCCCGTCAAGCGGTACTCAACACGCTCGTGGCTCACGCCGCTTATTTGGCGTACTTTGCCAGCAACGAACGGATCGCCGGGTCGTTCATGTTTTTTGGCGTAACGGTGACCACGTCGACGAATATAGTGCGGGGCGGCGGATGGCCCTGCAGTGCCTCGACTAGCGACGCCAAGGCGAGGTAACCCATGCGGTAAGGGTCCTGCAATATGGCGGCGTAGACGATTCCTCTTTTGAGGCCTTCCAGGAATTCCGGGCGCCAGTCGAATATCACGAGGCGCGGGCGCTGGCCGATTGCCGCGTTTTCAATTACCCGCAGTGCGCCGTAGGCGATGGGTTCGGCCGGCGCGAAAACGGCGTCCAGGCGGCCCGGGTAGGCGCTGATCGCCTCGGCGATCAGCGCTTCGGCATCGCGTGGTCGATACCCGACGTAGGTATCGATCACCACATCCCATCCCTCTCTGCGGGCGACGCTTAAGAATCCGCTTTCTCTCGCGGAAGTCGAACTCACGTTGGGCGCGAGCCGCAGCATTGCCACCTTGGCGCCCTTTTTCAAAACCGGTACGAGGCTGAGCGCGGCCTTCCTGCCTGCGCCGTAATTGTCTGTGTATACCGTCGAGAGGCCGTCGTAGTCGGCGTTATACCGATCGACAAGGACCACAGGGACAGAGATTGAAACCCGCGTGTCGCTGCCCAATGGTTCCGGTGCCAGTAGCACACCCGAGACTCCCTGCGTCACCATGTAATCGATAATGCGCAACTGGATATTCGATGTATTGAGCGACTCACCATCGGACGGGCTGCGGACCAGCAGATCTACATGACGATCATGGGCCGACTGTTGTATTCCCTTGAGCATTGTCTGGTAGAAAACAAGCGATGAGCCCGGTAGGACGACACCGATTGTGATCGCATGCACGGTGGGCACGATCCCCGCCAACGACCAAAGCAGTATGAATAATCTCAAAGGTCCAAGCATGGTGTGTCCACTGGCAGTGGCCTGGAGCTGACCGGGCAAGCTTGCGGGAAGGCATTGCCTTGTTATGAAGGTTGTCACCAGGCAAGCGAAATCGTTACCTCGCGCCAATTTTCGCCGACTTTTCGGAATAGTAATCCGATGACCCACGGCCTGCCATCGTCACCTGACCCTGACGAATTCCGACGCCGTCCGGTTTTCAGAAGTCTTCCCGAGGACCCGGTGTCGCTTGTCGCCTCGGCGTGCGTCTCGTAGGTCAGCGTCTTTCTTGGACGCTCGTTCAAGTCGCCTTGCCGCTGCTTTGAATTTGGCCTGCGAATACATTGGCAGGTCGGTGCCGTTGGGGGAAGTACTGCCTTAACAAGCCATTCGTATTTTCGTTCGAGCCGCGCTGCCATGAATGCTGGGGATCGCAGAAGTACGCCGGGATATCAGTGGCCACAGTAAAGCGTTTGTACCCGGCTATCTCCGTTCCCCGATCCCATGTCAGTGACTTATAGAGTTCCTGCGGCAGTTTGGAGGCGTGTTTGATGAGTGCGTTGGTGACCGTCTCGCCATCGTTGCTGGCTATCTTGACCAGCATGACGTAACGCGTCTGGCGTTCGGCGAGCGTCGCAATCTGGCTGCAGCCGCTGCCGCACAGCCTCCAGCGCTAATGCCGATCTCGATCGATGCCTTTGCGGTGGCTGGATCCCGCCTGTCTCAAACAGAACCCCTTGGACCGACGAGTGGTTACGATGAAAAAGCTGGAGGGCTCTTCTGCAGAGAATCGCCCTTGCGCCAACGCTCCCACTAAGCCTTGACCCAGTCGCCGCTTCGCCACTTCAAAAGCCAGGGCAAGTTTCGGCACAGTCAACCGTCACCCGTTTGGCAGTTCACTTGATCCTCACGACGACCTTGCCCCTGGCGCGTCCCTGGGCCAGGTATTCAAGCGCCTCCTTCGCTTGCGCAAACGGAAACACCTTGTCAATCACTGGACGAACCTGTTCCGACCCGAGGAGTTTGCCGATTTGGGCGAGTTGGGTTCCATCGGGGCGTACGAAGAGAAATGAATAGGTTACATCCCGCGTTTTCGCAAGCCGCATGATCTTGCGGCTCATCAGCCCGAATACCAGCCTCAGAATAAAGTTCAGCCCGCGGGCACGGGCGAACGCTGCATCCAGCGGCCCGATGAGAGACACAATCGTGCTCCCCGGTTTGAGGATGCCTATGGATTTTTCAATCGCATCACCTCTGATAGTGCCAAGCACCACGTCGTAGCCGCGCAGCAGCTTCTCGAATTCGTGCTTTTTATAGTCGATGACCTCGTCTGCGCCCAGACTGGTTACCAGTTCGACGTTGCCCGTACTGGTGGTCGTTCCCACGCTGGCGCCGAAGTGCTTTGCCAACTGGATCGCAAACGTGCCAATACCGCCTGACCCGGCAGGGATGAACACTTTCTGGCCAGCTCGAAGATTGGCGCGCTCCTTCAACGCCTGCCAGGAGGTGAGCGCGACCATCGGAACGGCCGCAGCCTGCACAAAGTCGAGATTGACTGGCTTTGACGCGGCAACGCTCTCCGGCACCGCCGCGAATTCGGCGATCGAGCCCCTACCGAGGTCGAAGAGGCTGGCAAAGACTGCGTCGCCCGGCTTGAAACGCGTCACACGGCTGCCGACCTCAGTCACGACACCGGCAATATCGCTGCCCAGCGTAGCGGGCAACTCGAACTTGAGGACGGGCTTGAACGTTCCCGTCGGAATCATGTTGTCGATTGGGTTCAACCCCGCCGCGTGGACCTGGACCAACAGTTCATCAGGCTTTAGCGCGGGGCGGGGCACTTCGGTGAACCCGATCTCGGGTGACTTGCCGTAGCGTTTGAAGGTGAGCGCTTTCATGGTGTTCTAAATCCAATATTGGGTACCTGTCGCCGACCGCGAAGGCTTCATTGCGCCGGAAACTCCAGCGCTTTGATCACGAAATCAGTGTGATACTGACAGATGCCTCCGTGTCCGGCGTCCTGGTAAATGACGAACTGCGCGTTGGGAATGCGGCGGGCCATATCGTGGCTCAAGGCGGTGGACACCATGATGTCCTTGTCTCCATTGGCGATCAGGACAGGCATGTGCAGGTGAGTGAGGTCCTGCGGCGCCTGCTGGCCCCAGCCCTTGATCGCCTTGAGCTGGCGAAGCAACGCGATGGTGTCGCGCGCCATCTCGTCCACGCTCACGGGCGCAATGCCGCCGGAAGAACCGATTCCCCGGTAGTCGATCGCAATAACGCGATGCTTGCGGGCGAGGCTATCGACGATGCGCGGGTCGAAGTTGTCCAGCACGGCGCCCCAGTGGTTGAGCAGGATCAGCGGAATGCCGCCGTGCGGGCCCAGTTCGCGGTAAGCGAAGGTGGTTCCTCCCGCCCTGGTCTGGTTGTTCTGTGCCTTGGCATAGGACGAGTACTCAAAGCAGGCGGGCACATAAGCGCGAGCGGCGACGATCTTGCACGTTTGCCAAAAACCGTAAGCCGACCTGGGCGCGCCTGACGCCAAAGCAATAACCCACCATCAACATGCGGACCATGAGCTCCGGGGCAATCGATGGACGACCCATCGGGTTATAGAACGGTGCGATGTGCTGGCGCAGATCTCGTAGATCAAGGAAACGGTCGATGCCTGTCAACAGCTGCGATTGCGGTACGTGGTTGTCAAGGTTGAACGACTAAAAGAGCTTGTCCTGTCCACCCACCTCAATATTGCAAAATGCAATGCCGCTATTAAAGCCATTGCATTGCCAATATGTGCCGCGGAGCCGTATCTTCGTTTCCATTCAAGGAGACGGATATGAAGATCGCATTTCTCGGCGCTGGCGCGCTAGGTTGCGCCATCGGCTCCGCGCTGATCGAAGGCGGCCATGAGACATGGCTCGTCGACCGGTTCGCCGCGCACGTCGAGGCGATGTCCCGTGACGGCCTGCAAGTCGACGACGAGCGCGGCACGCGCCGCGTGAAGGTCCGCGCTACGATGAATCCGGCGGAAGCCGGCCCCGTCGACCTCGTGATCGTGCTGGTCAAGTCCTTTCATACCGCTCAGGCGATGCGCGGCGCGCTCGATCTCGTCGGTCCCGAAACGCTCGTGCTGTCGTTGCAGAACGGCCTCGGCCACGAAGATGTGCTGAGCGAAATCGTCGGACGTGAGCGCGTGCTCGCTGGCAAGACGTATGTCGGCGGTGTGTTGCGTGCGCCGGGCCATATCCAGTCCGGCGTAACGGGCAAGCTCACGATCATCGGCGAACTCGATGGCCGCATCACGAGCCGTGCGCAAGCGATCGCTGATGCACTCAACAGCGCCGGCCTGACCACCACCGTCAGCGACAACATTCTCGGCACGATGTGGGACAAGCTGCTCATCAATGTCGCGACGGGCGCGATCACGGGCATCACGCGTCTCACCTACGGACAGCTCTACGACGAGCCCGTTCTGAAAGCGACGTCGCTCGCAGCGATCAATGAAGCGATGACTGCCGCGAAAGCCGCCGGCGTCACGCTTTCAATCACTAATGCCGAAGACGCCTGGACCATGGCCGCCGAAGGGCTTTCGCCCGCATTCAAGACATCGATGCTGCAAAGCCTCGAAAAGTCCTCGATTACCGAAATCGACTTTATCAACGGAGCGGTCGTGCGCTGGGGCGAACGGCTTGGCGTGCCGACGCCGGTGAATTCGACGCTCGTCGCCTGTATCAAGGGTATCGAACGAGCGATGACGGACCGCCAGAACGAAGGAGCCGCAGCATGAGCGCACCAAAAGCGTATCTGGAACACGTCGCCATCTGGGTGAAGGACATCCACTGGCATATCCGTTTTTTCGAACACGTGCTCGGCATGACGATGCGAGAAGTCGACGGCACGCGCGAGGAGCCGCGTCAGTACTGGACGCTGGGCGGTCTGCAGTTCGTCAGCGCGCCACAGCATGAGGGCCCCGAAGGCCGGCTCGCGCATCTCGGCGTGATGTGTGAGGACCTGGAGGCCGCACTTGCCGCCGCGCAAGCGTTCGGCGTTTCCGAAATGCCGCAGGGACGCAACTGGCTGCGTCTGCCCGATGGCCTCGCCGTCGAACTCATTCAAGCTAAACCGGCGAGGTGCGTCGCGCAGGCGCTGGCGATCGATCCACGCGCGGAGGCGTGAGCATGAGCACCATCACTGAAAAATACTGGGACGATGCGCGCGAAGGCGACGAGTGCGTAAGCCCCACTTACACCGTCACGAAAGAACGCATCCTAGCCTACGCGGATCTTACGGGCGATCAAACTCCGGTCCACGTCGATGAGGAATACGCGAACGCGAGCCACTTCGGTTGCATCGTCGCGCACGGTTTGTTTGGCTTGTCGATCGCCGATGGTCTCAAGACGCAGAGCGCTTATCGGTTTCTGCCCGGCATGTCGCTCGGCTGGACCTGGGACTTTCTGCTGCCGATCAAGGTCAACGACGTGCTGCATGTGAAGTTCCGCGTCGGCTCCATGCGTGCGAGCAAGAGCAAGCCGGATTGGGGCATCGTCGTATTGCCCTCCGAGTTGATCAACCAGAACGGCGAAGTCGTTCAACGCGGCGAGCATCGTCTGATGATCCCGCGCCGTCCGGGAGCGAACTGATGCAAGCCCGTCCCCTCGAAGGTATTCGCGTCGTCGACTACAGCCACTTTCTTGCCGGCCCTTATGTCGGACGATGCCTCGCGGCACTCGGCGCGGAAGTCATCAAGGTCGAGCGTCCCGGCAGCGGCGATGCCGGTCGTCAGCACGCCACGGTTCTCGACGATCAGCAGAGCGCCTATTTCCTGCAGCTCAACATGGGCAAGCGCGGCGTCAGCGTCAACATGAAAGATCCGCGCGGCAAGGCATTCGTGCAGCGTCTGTGCGATTCGGCGGATGTGTTCATCGAGAACTATCGGCCGGGCGCGCTCGACAAGCTCGGCCTCGGCTATGCCGCGCTGTCCGAACGCAATCCGGGCCTCGTCTACTGCTCGATTTCGGCGTATGGACACACTGGACCAGACGCGCATCGCGCGGGCTTTGGTCTCATCGCGGAGGCGAAGAGCGGCATCATGCAGATGATCGGCAATCCCGGCGAGCCGCCGCCGCTCATGCGCATTTCGCTCGGCGACATGTACACCGGCATTCACGCGGTTGCTGCGATTAACGCCGCGCTGCTGGGCCGGGTGAAGAGCGGACGCGGTCAGCATATCGACATGGCGTTGTACGACACGCTGTTCTCCATGCACGAATACGCGGTCCAGTGCTACACGATGCAAGGCGTGGTGCCGGAGCAAACGGGTCACGACATGCCGACATCGACGTTATATGGCGTGTTCCGCGCGGCCGATGGCGATCTCGTCATCGCCGCCCAGGTGGATGATTCGTGGAAGCGATTCGCAACGGTCGTCGAGCAGCACGGCGGTCCTGCCGGCTTCGGCGCCGATGCGCGATTTCATAGCCTGAACGGCCGCAATGCAAATCGTGAAGCCATTCTGGCGGTCGTGAAACCGTGGGTGGCGGCGCGCTCCGTTGCGGAGGTTCTGGCGCTGCTCGACAGCGTCGATGTCCCTAGCGCAAAGGTTCAGCGCATCGATGAGGTCGTCGCCGATCCGCAGATCGTCGCGCGCGGCATGGTGATCGAGCAGGAGCATCCGCGCTTCGGAAAACTGCGGCTTCCGAACCTGCCGTTCCGCTTCTCCGACTGCGATACGTCCATCCGCGAAGTCGGCCCCGACCTCGGTCAGCACAACGCGGAAGTCGCGCAATCGCTGGGCTTTAGCGCAGCGGAAATCGACGCGATGCAGACCGATGGCGTGCTGTTTTCGAAACCGGGTGCGTGATGAGCGATCGATACGCGGTAATCGGCAATCCGATCGGGCATACGAAATCGCCCCTGATCCATGGTCTTTTCGCAGAGGAGACCGGACAGGACATGACGTATGGCGCCATCGAAGCGCCGCTGGAACCGGCCGATGCCTTCGCAGATACGGTGAGAACCCTCATCGCGGCGGGCGGCAAGGGCATGAACGTCACCGCGCCCTTCAAGCTGCAAGCGTTCGCCATGGCCGACGAGCGCAGCGAAAGGGCTGCGCTGGCGGGGGCCGTCAATGCGATGAAGTTCGAGAACGGCCGCATCGTGGCGGAGAACTTCGACGGCGTGGGCCTTGTGCGTGACATCGAAATCAACCTGCATCAGCCTATGGCGGGCAAGCGCGTGCTTGTCCTGGGCGCGGGCGGCGCGGTGCGC
Organism: Paraburkholderia kirstenboschensis; assembly: GCF_032806925.1. Taxonomy (NCBI): domain Bacteria; kingdom Pseudomonadati; phylum Pseudomonadota; class Betaproteobacteria; order Burkholderiales; family Burkholderiaceae; genus Paraburkholderia; species Paraburkholderia kirstenboschensis. The sequence goes on from NZ_CP136512.1 coordinate 1,856,980, forward strand.
GGCGCGTTGCTCCCCTTCATCGCGGCGCGGCCTGCGCGACTCGTCATCGCCAACCGGCACGTGGAGAAAGCGAAGGCGCTAGTCGATGAGGTGGCGGCGGACGCAACGCTCACCGCGTGCGGCTATGCGGAGCTTGAATCGATGGAACAGTTCGACCTCGTTGTCAACGCGACGTCCGCGAGCCTGACCGGGCAACTGCCGCCCGTTCCGCCGGGCGTCTTCAGCGCGAGCGGCACAGCCTATGAACTCGCGTACGGAAAGGGCCTCACGCCGTTCTTGCGGCTCGCGCGCAACGCTGGTGTGCAAGGCATCGCCGATGGCGTCGGCATGCTGGTGGAACAGGCCGCCGAAGCATTCGCATGGTGGCGGGGCGTTCGTCCGCGCACGCACGCGATCATCGACCGTCTCACCGTTCCGCTCGATTGATGTGACGAGGAAACGCCGCGGTTCGGCCGTGGCTTACAACCTCGCGGTCGTCATTGCAGCAGGGCGCCGTTCGCCGCGACGTTGATTCAGGCACATACCAATGGCGCGACCTGACCGATCGTTGTATTCAGTATCGTGTTCGATCTGATTTCGATGTGGGCGATTCGCGCTGGCCCCGAAAGCCATGGAGAGTGATATGAAGAAAACGCGTATCGCCGTAGCGGGTGCCGGATACATCGGTCTCGACCATATTCGTGTCGCCCGCGAAAGCGGGACTTGCGTCCTGTCGGCGGTGGTAGATCCGTCCGACGCGGCGGCCGCCATTGCCGCGAAAGCAGGCGTGCCCCATTACCGCTCGCTCGGCGAACTCTTCGAGAAGGATCGTCCCGACGGTGTGGTCCTTGCAACGCCGAACACCCTTCACGTAGACCACGCGCGCTCGAGCATGCAGGCCGGCGTGCCGATGCTGCTGGAGAAGCCGATCGCCCCCACGGTGGAGCAGGCGGAAGCACTCGTTGCCGACGTCGACCGCTACGGCGCGAGCGTATTGATCGGTCATCATCGCGCGCACAGTCCGATCATGGCGCGCGCGAAGGAGATCATCGACGAAGGAAGGCTCGGCTCGCTTGTCGCGGTGATGGGTAGCGCAATGTTCTTCAAGCCCGATCAGTACTTCGCGGACGCGCCATGGCGGAAGGAACCGGGCGCAGGCCCGATCCTGCTCAACATGATTCACGAGATCCACAACCTGCGGATGCTGTGCGGCGACATCGTGGCGGTGCAGGCGTTTTCGTCAAACGCGACGCGCGGTTTTGCAGTCGAGGATACCGTCGCTGTTAATTTGCGTTTCGCGAGCGGCGCACTCGGCACGTTTCTTTTGTCGGATACCGCCGCCAGCACACGCAGTTGGGAACAGACCTCGCAAGAGAACACGGCCTATACGTCGTATGCCGATGAAGACTGCTATGTGATCGCCGGCACTTTCGGATCATTATCGATTCCGACGATGCGCCTCAAGACCTACGCAAAAGCCGAGGATCGATCCTGGTGGAAGCCGTTCAATGTCAGCGTGGCCGACATGACGCGCGGCGATCCGCTCAAGTATCAAATGGAACACTTCGGGCGAGTCGTGCGAGGCGAAGCAAAGCCAATCGTCACCGCGCGCGACGGCCTGCAAAATCTGCGCATCACCGAGGCGATCGTGAAAGCCGCGAAAACCGGCGCAGTCGTCGAGACGACGCCACTCTAAACCTGGATACGGATAACCGATGAAATCTTTCCTCATGCTGCACGGCATCAACCACAACATGTTCGGCAAGCGCGATCCCGTTCAATACGGAACGGCCACGCTCGCCGACATCGATGCTCAACTTCAGGCGCTAGCCAACGAGCTTGGCGTCACGGTCGAAAGCTATCAGACCAACAGCGAAGGCGACATGTGTTCGCGAATCCATCAAGCCTTCGTCGATAAAGTCGATGGCGTGCTTATCAACGCGGGCGCGTGGACGCATTACAGCTATGGCATCCGCGACGCGCTCGCCATACTGACGGTGCCCATCGTCGAGATTCATATGTCGAACATCCACGCGCGGGAAGCCTTCCGCCATCATTCGGTGTTCGCCGAAATCGTGAAGGGGCAGATCTGCGGCTTTGGCATCGACAGCTATTCGCTCGGACTGCGGGCGGCGGTGTCGGCCGCCGCCTGATATTTGATGCTTCGGCCCATGCCCGGCGCAGGAACACGGCGCTTTCTCGTATTGATGTGACGGGATCGAACTTGATGCCGCATTCGCGGCTCCTGGTGTTGCATTTACAAAAGAGCGGGGACGGGCGCATCGACTGATGCGCCCGTTCGTGCGCATCAGCGCGTTTGCACGAGCGCTTTCGCGAGTCTTGCTTCGCCCAATGCCTCTTCGCGAAGCTGACCGTATTGTTCCTTCGGAATCGGCACCGCGTCTTTCTTTCCAAGGTCGTCGAGACGCACGCGATACGTTTCTCGCGCACTCCATGCGGCCAGCGCCGAGACGATCGTGGCGCCCAGCGTGATCGAGCCGATCATCAGCGGCACATTGTGCGATCCCGGCGGCGCGACAGCCGCGAAGAGCGCGGGAAGCAGCGCGGTAATGGTCGTGCCGATGTTCTGTGCGATCGCCATCGCGGAGACGCGAAAGCGCGTGGGGAACAGTTCCGGATAGTAGCCGGGGAAGACCGCGTTATAGCCTTGGTACACCACGCCCCACATGAGTATCGACATCACAAAGGCAACTGGCAGGTTGTGAATGCTGATCCCATACAGATACGCGTACGAAAGAAGACCGGAACAGAGCGCACCGAAAATCATCGGCGTCCTCCGCCCGATGCGGTCCGAGAGATTGCCGACATACGGAATGACGAGCACCGCCACGATGTTGCCGACCACCGGAATCCACAAATACACGCTCGCATGGAAGTTGATGCCGTAGGAGGGCTGCACGGCATACGCAGCGCCGAAGATCGTGGTGACGACCGGTATCACGTTCATGAACGCCATGCACATGACGCGAAGCATGTCAGGCCAGCTGTACTTGAACGCTTCGAGGACTGGCGCACGCGCCACCTGACCGCTCGCATCTTCCTTCGCGAATGCGGCCGTTTCGTCGACCTCACGTCGAATGATGAAACCTGCGATCAGGACGACCGCGCTGAGCAGGAACGGAATGCGCCAGCCCCATGCGACGAAGGCGTCTTCCGGCATGTAGTACGCAAGCGGCAGGAAGACGGCGGCAGCCAGAATCTGACCGGCTTGCACACCTTGCAACGTGAAGCTCGCGAAGTAGCCGCGTCGGCCGAATGGGGCCTGTTCCATGATCATCGAACTGGCGCCTGAGATTTCGCCCGCGACGGCAAAGCCTTGAACCAGGCGCAAAATCACCAGCAGCGCGGGCGCGAGCATGCCGACCGATTGATACGTGGGCAGAAAGCCAACGGCCATCGTGGAAAAGCCCATCAGGAACATGCAAATCAGGAGCACGGTCTTGCGCCCGTGGGTGTCGCCCCAATGTCCGAGAACGAACGCGCCGATGGGCCGCGCCACATACCCCACGCCATACGTCGCCAGCGAGGCCACGATCGCGATTTTTGGATCGCCTTTGGGAAAGAAGATCTGAGGAAAAATCAGCGCCGCAGCTTGCGCGTAAATAAAGAAGTCGTAGTACTCGAGCGCGGAACCTATCCAGCCGCTCGCTCTCGCTTTCCGTGCCTGTTTGCGCGCTCTTTCATCCAGGCGCCCGTCGATTGCGCCGCCTTGCCGCGGCATTCCTTTGTCCATGAACGTCTCCTGATTTTGAATTGACTGGAGCAGCATCGTCGGCTGCATCTCTGGCGGCTCGAACGTGGCCGTTCGCAAGCGACGGCGCGCTTTCGTGCCCAAATCAAGATACGGGGATGGACCCCTAGGCGCAATGCAATGGATACAATGACGGCATTGCGTTGGACAATACCGCCATGAGCACATCCGAGCTACCCGATCTCAAGCTGCTCCAGCTATTCGATCTGCTGTACGACGTGCGCAGCGTCACGCGGGCTGCAGATCAACTCGGACAGAGTCAGCCCACGGTTAGCATCTGGCTGGGACGTCTGCGCGAACATCTGCAAGACCCACTGTTCGTCCGCACGCCGGGCGGCATGACGCCGACACCCCAGGCGGACGCGCTGATCGGACCGTGCAGGGAGATACTGGAATCGCTTCGCCGATTTTCCGCATGGGAAATTTCATTCGATGCGACTACGGCGAAGCGCCGCTTTCGCATTTGCATGACCGATGCCAGTCACATCACGCTGCTTCCGCGCATGCTGGCACATGTACGCGCGCATGCACCGGGCATTCGGCTGGAAGCCGCGAGAATCGATGGAAATACGGAGCGCGCGCTGGAATCCGGCGAGGCCGATCTGGCGATCGGGCATGTACCGTGGCTCGGCAGCGGGATGTATCAGCAACAGCTTTATATGCAGGATTGGGTGTGCCTCGCCAATCCGAATCACCCGCGCGTGCGCTCGAGACTGAGCATGAAGCAGTACTCTAGCGAGGGGCACGTGATCATCGCCGCTGGGACGGGCGCGCAATTGCTGGAGCAGGCGCTGTTGCGCGAGAACATAGAACGCGATGTAGTGCTAGAGCTTCCGGGCATGCTCGGTCTGGGGTCAATCATCAAGTCGACGGATCTTATTGCCACGTTGCCGCGAAACATCGGGGAAACACTGGCAAGAGTGAACGATATTGCGGTCCATTCCTGTCCGTTTCCGGTCGATAAATTCGCGGTGCGGCAGCATTGGCACGCGAAGTACCATCACGAGGCAGGCAACCGCTGGTTGCGATCCGTTGTGGCCGATTTGTTTTCGAGTAGAAGTTAGTATCGCGCGAGTCGGCCAATACAAGGGCACTCGCTCACCGTTTCCGGTTGGCGTGCATGTGCCTTCGGTGGACGTGCCCGTGGAGCGCCTTTCGGGCGGTCAGCGTCAAGCCATCGCCGTGGCGCGCGCCGTGTATTCCAATGCGAAGATTCTGTTGCTCGACGAGCCGCTCGCCGCGATGGGCGCACGCGAAGCGGGGCTCATCGTCGACCTCCTGACGCGCTTGAAGGAAAAGGGCGGCCTTTCCATCATCATGATCATGCACAACTATGCGCAGACGCTCGATATCGCCGATCGCATCATGTTGATGCAGCGAGGCCGGGTGACCTACGAGCAGAAGAGTGCGCTTACTTCCGTGTCCGAACTCATGGACATCGTGCGACGGGAGTACCGGGCAATGCGCGCCGGTGGCGCGCATTGATTGCACTAGTCAGACGCTATGACCGGACGGGCAACGCCGACCGGTTTCGATGCGGGTCGCACCGTCGCAGTGATGGACTGGGACAGTCACCGTTATCTTGCATGCTCTTTCGCGGTTCCCATGATGGGCGCCGTCCTGCAGACGGTCAATGTGCGCCTGTCACAGGAAGAGATCGCTTATACGATCAATCACGCTGGCGTGGAGATACTGTTCGTTCACACCGATTTTCTGCCCGTCGTCGAGGCGATCAAAGTCCAGCTCGAAACGGTGCGTACCTTCGTCTGGATCGACGAAGAGGGCAGCGAGGTCTATACGCACTCCATTCCGTTTTCCACTGAATACGCAGCAATGCTTGCCGCAAGTTCGGAAAACTATGAAATTCCCGACTTTGACGAGAATACCCGGGAAACGGCGTTTACACGACGGGGACGACGGGCTGTGAAACAGGAGGCAGCCGCGAACATATCGTCGAGGCCTTGGAGGTCGCGATTGCGGTCAATGTCGGTGCCGCGCTGGTCTACCCGGTGCGAGTCACGGATGCTTACGCCGCCAAAGTGGCGTAGCATCACCAACACACTCGAAGGAGATTGAAAATGGTCAATGTCGCCTTGTTCGTTCGATTGGAAGCCAAGCCGGGGAGGGAAGCCGATGTAGAAAGCTTCCTTCGTGACGGTCTGCCGATCGTCCAGGAAGAGCCGTCGACGATCGCGTGGTTCGGGCTTCGACTGGGACCGTCGACGTTTGGTATCTTCGACGCCTTCCCCGATGAGGCAGGTCGGCAAGCACACCTGTCGGGGCGTGTCGCCGCGGCGCTGATGGCGCAGGCGCCAGAACTCTTCGCGCAACCGCCTACGATCGAGAAGGTCGACGTGTTGGCGGCAAAGTTGCCCGGGTAGAACCTGAATCGAAGTTCGGTCAGGACTACCTCGTAGCCGGCTGCCGGCGCGTGGGCGACGCAGCAAACCTTGCTGAGGGCGAGATCCGCGACGCGCATCCACCGGACGGCGCGACGGCATCTGTTGATCTTGCGGGGACCGGGCCACGGCCGTAGCTGCCCACTTCAAGGGGTCCGTTGACGTCATTCCTGGTTTCACGAGGTATGGCGAATGGCTTTTTGCCTCTGCAGCGTCCGGCTCGCGCCTATCCCGTAAGAAATTGCGGCGGACGAGGTCATTACGTGCTTGTTGCGCCTGCAGTGCCGAACGAACTCCTCTGGGTCCCGGGCGGGCACCTGATCTGCTACCGGCCGCCCATCGATCAGGCGGACCGATCACAATTGGTCGGAGTTCGAAGAGATCGAACAGGTCCCCTGTGGCGGGGGAATTTACTGGCACATACGGGTTATCGCGGCACTGGACAGGATTTGGCAGATTATCACGACTGCGTTCTGTAATCGTCGGAAGTCCCCAGTTCCGTTCGATGAATTTGACCACCGACGCGTGGTCGGCGTAGCCGTGCTAAATTCGTCCTCCTACGGAATACTTCGAAACTGCGATCATGGGAATACGTGAGCCGTCGCCGAAAAAACCGACGGGCTGGATGTAGCCTGAATCGTGGTACCCACCACCTTCGTCCGTGGTGACGAGGATCGCTGTATTGGCCTACAACTTCGGATCGATCTTCACCGATGCCGCTAACGCGGGTATCACGAGCAAACCATAACAGGAGCGCCTACCATGAAATTCAACGATACAGCCCCAGTGACGGGCCCCGCCTGCAGTCCGCCGCTATGGCTGACGAGATTGACCAGTGGTATTCACCGCAGGACCGGGCTGGGGTCGTGTAGACGTCTCGAAGTCCGAAACATTGAACAGCCATTACGCACTGTATGCGTCAGGTGAGCATTAGACGAGAACCACGATCATGTTCAAACTTTTAACGAAGGCGACAATCTTCTCCGCGGTCGCTATGGGCGTATCCGCCTGCAGCATTGTGCCGGCGTCTTCTTCATCGTCCCCAAAAATCGAAGTCGGCGACTTGCAGGTCAATCCCGACATCAGACTGCGATACATGGTCTATCGGCCTGCGCATGCGAAGGGCACGGTACTGTTCCTGCACGGCTTCCCGGAGACGATGTATGCGTGGAAGCCGATCGCGGAATCCCTGTCCAGCGAGTATGAGGTGCATGCGTTTGACTGGCCGGGCTACGGACAGTCTTCGCGTCCGGGCGCCGATCGCTTTTCCTATGCGCCGAAAGATTACGCCCGTGTTCTGCAGGACTACATCCGCGCGTCCGGTATCGACAGTTCGAAGCTGGTGATCTATGCGACCGACATCGGAGCCTTGCCTGCGCTGCTGGCGGCATTGGAACAACCGGATATCGCCAGGGAGATCATCGTTGGCGACTTTGCCCCGTTCAATCGCCCACAGTACATGTATGGAAGCCTGCAGGGCCTGAAGGCTAAACCTTCGTCCGACGCCGTGCATGCCGCGATGAACAGGAACCGCGACGAGATTCTGGCCAACACATTTTTCAGGGGCATGTCGGCGGAGGAACGCTACTCGTTGCGCCAGGAGTTCAGGGATGACATGGCGAAAGGTTGGGGCGGCGATGTCACATCGGCGGATGCCTTCTACCACTACTACTCCTGGTTTACCCGCGACCAGGACCACTTTGAAGCCAATATGGCAAATCTCAAGGTACCCGTGAAGATTGTGTGGGGCGAACAGGATATGTACATCAAGAAGGAGATGGGCCTTGAGTACGCGAACCGTAATGGTGTGAAGCTTACGATTCTCCCTAAACTGGGCCATTATCCGCATCTGCAGGCGCCTGAACAGACGGTGGCCGAAGTTCAGGCAGCATTCAGCGCGGGCAGCAATCCCACGAGTGACTAGATCTCGACTTCGGTTGAGCGCGAGGATGGCGCGCGCGTAGCCCAACAGCAGTTCGCCGTCCGCCGTGAGCGCGACAGAGCGCGTGGTGCGCGCGAGCGGGTTGCGGCCGGTCTGATTTTCCCAGACGCCGCAGATGCGCGCTAACTGCGGACTGCGTCGCTCGACGTAGCACGTGCCTATCTGGAGACCTACCGTAGCGCTCACCCGGATCATCCGATCGGCATGCTCGACCTGCGGGCGACCGAACTGCCGGAATTCAACGGCGACGCGCTCGATGCCAAGTACGCGGACCTGAGCGGTACGCCGCTCAGCGAAGGTCAGCAGCAGGCGTGGGCGGACATCCGGCATCTCGCGCAGCGGCTGCACGACGCGGATACGCTGCTGTTCTCCGTGCCGCTGTGGAATTTCTCCATTCCCTACAAGCTGAAGCATTTCATCGACGTCGTCTCTCAGCGGAACATCCTGTTTTCATTCGATGAGCGTGGGCTGCAGGGCTTGCTGAAAGACAAGAAAGCGGTGGTGATTTATGCGCGCAGGAGCCGAGCGCAGGTCGGTAGGCCACTTCAACGCTAACTCAACATCTCATTCTTTCGCGCGCCTTTCCCCGGACCTCGTCGACGCAGTTCAGAAACTTTGCAGCAACGTCTCTCGAGGCTTGAGCGAGAGACCATGAAACGGATCATCGCGATCGGCGCGAAAGTGGGCCCAAAGGTTGCATCCGAATCTCGTCGCATTGGCATTGGTTCGCCTGGCGGCAAACAGAGCGAAATCGACATACGCTTCCGGAGATCCGCACACTATCCCTAATCAAAATTCAATCACAGCAGAGTGCGTGGCTGACGCCGACAGGATATTGGCGCGTGCACGACAACTCACTGGCTTGCGCTTTCCTTGGGTTCGCATAACGTGTAGCTTACGCATTTCGGCAACAGGAACCGGAAAGCGCCGGCGAATGCCTGAGGCTATCGGTTTTGCTGCTTTATGGATGAAGCGTGCGTAGCATGCTTTCGCGCAATTATTAAAGGAGAGACCGCGATGAGCACGATCGGAGTTCCTATTGCGCGGCTTTCACATCAGTTAGTATTCCTATTGTTTATATGGAGCACCCACGCATTCGCGACCGTTTCGCTGGGTCCTACGTTGCCGGGTGCGGCGGTACAAAACAGCACCGTACTACTCGTCGCGCTTCCCATCAAAAATTTTGGCGATACTGACGCTAGCAATGTCGTGATTCGTGACGTCGTACTTTTAGGCGCACATCTCGAGAGCCCGGCCCGTTTGCCTGTGTCGCTCGGCACCATTGCGTCGGGCGAGCGGGAGGTGCTTAATCTGAGCTTCATCGTTCGCAAGCTCGATCCAGCAAAAACTTACAGGGTGCTCGTCCAAGGCCGATATGATGGACGAACCTTCGGCAGAACGCATCGCGGCAATGACCGCGACGATCGGCACGAGAATGGAAAAGACGAGGACGAAAGGGGTAAGGGCGAGCATGGTCACGAATTTCACTTCGTAGTTGATGTGCAACTACCGCCGCCCGCACCGGGATCGGACACTTCATCTAGCAACACTGGTCCCACCCGTGCAACGCAGGGGCCCTACCCGCTGCTGCCACAGCCGCCGCAAACGGAGAATAACGAAGACCGCGCACCCACGCCGATCGGATCCCCGAGCTTTCTGTTCCCTCATACTGCCACCGGAACTAGCCCACAAGCGCTGCAATTGACGTCTTATCCGGGGGCATCACCCGACGGAGCGGTAGGCTTCATCATCAACACGAACGCGAACGGAATTGCAGATCGTTTCCCGCCGGACCCGAGCGCCGTTGGATCGGGAACTTCATCGAATCTGGTTCTGGCTACCGCGAATCTCTACCTCAAGTACTCGACTGATGGTGGTTCAACATTTACGACCGTTTCCAATTTGTCAACCGTATTCGGCGATCAGCCCGACGGCGGGTACTGCTGCGATCAGGTGGTTCATTACATCCCGAGCATCGATCGTGTGGTCTGGCTGATTCAGACGAACCAGCCCAAAGATTCAGCGGGAAAGCCGACTGGTGGAAACCGCTTGCGGATAGCCTAGGCGAGACCCGCCGATGTTGCCGCCAACTTCAACACGGCCTGGACTTGGTTCGATGTCACTTCAAACTTCCTCGGATTGGGCAGTGACTGGCTGGACTATCCCGATCTGTCGACATCGGATGGCTACCTGTACGCATCAGTCGACGATGTGACAGCGGGCGGCCTTGTCGTCATGCGCATCTCCTACAAGGACATGCAGCTTCCCGCCGGTAATACTGTGACCTGGGATTTCACGGCTCCCAAAAATGGAAAGTCAGCGGTAGCTTCTCACCTGACTCAGAATGCGACAGGGACGATGTATTGGGCGGGCCATGACGACAATAGTCACTTGCGAGTGTTCAGTTGGGCGGATGGATCCAACCGCTATTTCTGGAGCGCGCCAAGGCCACACAATAGCTACGCTAACTCAGACTACACCTCGAAGGCTCCAGACGGCCAGTATTGGTACGCGCCGCGACCAAAGGGCGATAACATCACCAGCGCGGTGCATCGACCGGGCGAGTTGTGGTTCGCCTGGACCGCAGCGCGCGACACAACGTTCGCCCAACCGTATGTGATCATCGCAAAACTGAGCGATAGCAGCTTCAACGTCACCAGCGAGCTCGAAGTGTGGAACTCAAACAACGCTTACGCTTATCCTGCACTAGCTGCTAACTCCGCGACATCGGAAGTCGCCATTTCATTGATGTGGGGCGGTGGGGGCAATTTCTATTTGAATCATGCCGTCGGATTCCTCGGCGACTTCGTGGTCTGGATCACCACCTCCAGCGACGTGACCTTCTCGCTCAACACGGCAGGAACAACAGGTTGCGACGATGCGTCCGGCGGTGCAGTAACGGGACGCTGTACCCGTTCGGGTGACTACCTGTCGCTCCGCAGGGTGGGGAACTCGAGCGGGCTGTTTAGCACTTTGGGTTACGAAATCAAGCTCGTCGATCCAACTCGTTCGACCGACTGCGTGACGGCTCCCGGCTGTCGGCAAGACGTTCGATATGTCGAGTTCGGGCGGCCTAGGGACACGCGTGGCGGCGAACTCATTCCGTGAAAGCAATTGGCTCCTGGATAGGGGCACGATGCTTCGGCGGTCGAGCATGTTGCGTCGGTTTGCCACTCCATCGGCGCTCGATGACGTCACCCTCATCACGTTCCAGGCCACACCCGTCATCTCACTTCCCGCGACGGCTGGCTAACCAATCTCCCTGGCGACCGCCTGCAAGCGGGTGAACGCACCGAACCGCGCATTGTGCAACGCACTGATATCGCCGTGGGGCTCATAGACCTTGTTAACGTGAGACATGACGCCCATTGCCGTTTGCACGTCGCCGAATTGCCCGCCCGCTACGGCGCCCAGAATCGCTGCGCCGAGAAGAACCGGCTCTTCCGCCCGCGTGGCCAGCACCGGCTTGCCGGTCGCATCGGCGAGCAACTGACGTACGAGATCGTGTCGCCCCGCTCCTCCGCTGATCATCACGCGCTCGATCGGTGCGCCTGCCGACGCCTGCGTCTCGATGATCTGGCGCAAGCAATATCCGATACTGCAGATACCCGCGATATACAGCGATACCAGACTGTCGAGGTCGGTCTCCATGCCGAGGCCCGCAATCACCGCTCTCGCATGCGGATCGGCGAACGGCGCGCGGTTGCCCAGGAATTCGGGAACCACATGCACGCCCTGCGCCAGCTTCACGACGTCCGACAATGTGTGGGACGCCTGCGTCGCGAGATTGGCCAGCATCGCCGGCAGCGACTGTCCCACTTCTTCAGCACGGCTTCGCGCCTCGGCGGTTGCGGGGTGCAGCGTGAGCAGCCTTTCGATGGCCGCCCCCGCAACGGACTGGCCGCCCTCGTTGAGCCAGGCGTTCGGGACCATCGCAGAGAAATACGGTCCCCAGACGCCAGGCACGAACACCGGCTCACGGGTTGTCGTCATTGTGCAGGACGACGTTCCGAACACATAAGCAAGACAGGCTTCCGGCTCGCCTTCGGCGCCCACCGGGCGCTGCCGGTGCCGACATCTACTCCGACGACAAACCGCGCGTTCGTTACGTCGAAGGTCGTGTGATCAGAAGTCATGGCTCACTGCCTGAGGAAGCGTTGGGGTCGAAGTCGAGGCGCACCGGCGCCCCTGGCATGGCCGACTGGCCTCAGAGATCGACCGCATTCGGAAGGATCACGAGGTCACGAATGGTCACGTTGCGCGGCCGTGTCAGCATGAAGAGCACGGCATCGGCGACTTCTTTCGGCTGCATCAGGCTTCCGGATGCGAGTGCCTCATCCATCTTCGCTTTCGGCCAGTCGTCCAGTAACGCCGTCACCACCGGGCCCGGCAAAACCGATCCTACGCGCACACCATGCTTCGAGAGCTGACGCCGCGTCGTGTGCACGAAAGCCTGCACTGCAAACTTCGAAGCGGTGTAGATGGGTTCCCAGACCACCGGCACCATGCCCGCGATGGAGCTGGTGAAGATGATGTCGCCGGACTGCTGCTTGACCATGTGCGGAAGGACGGCATGCACCGAACGGAACGCGGCATTGATGTTCAGGTTCAACATGCGGTCCCATGCGTCCGGATCGCCTTCGACAACCTCGCCGCCCACGTACGCGCCGGCGTTGGCGTGGAAGATGTCGAGGCCGCCGGCCGCATCAAGGATGCGAGGCAGCAGGCCCGACACTTCCGCCGGATTCAACAGGTCGGCGACGATCGGCAATGCATCGGGACCAAGCTCCGCGCATAGCGTGTCGAGGCGCTCCCTGGCACGGTCGATCAGCACGACCTTCGCACCGTGAGCGATCAGCTCACGCGCGCAGGCAAGACCGATGCCCGACGCTGCACCGGTAATGGCCGCGACTTTTCCTTTGATGGTGTCAGTCATTCATCTGTCTCCTGGAAATCTGAATTCAGGCGCGACCGTGAGAGACGCGCGATTGCCGGGCAAGCGAATCGACGATGACTGCAATCGCCAACACTGCCCCCGTGATCATGAAACGCAGCGAGGACGACAGGTTTAGCAGCGTCAGTCCACTGGCGATCGACTGGATCACGATGATGCCAAGCACCGCCGAGTACGCGCTGCCGCGCCCGCCAAACAGACTGGTCCCGCCGATCACCGCCGCTGCGATCGCGTTGAGGTTGACGTCGCCGGTGCCGGCCTGCTGACTGGCCGACGCGAGGCGCGCTGCCGACAGGACCCCGCCGAGCGCCGCCAGACCGGAGCAGGTCACGAAGGCGCTCATATAGATGCGCTTGACGTTGATCCCCGCGCGTCTGGCGGCTTCCTTGTTGCCGCCGACTGCCTGCATCGAACGGCCCCATCGCGTACGTCTGAGCATGTAGTCCATCACCACCGCAAGCGCCAGGAACAGGCCGAACAGAAGCGGAACGCCGCGTCCCTGGTTCAGATACGCCACCACCACTTCCAGCAGCACGGTAATGACGATGCAGCGCGTCAGCAGACTGCTCATCGACGGCGCCGACAGATTCGATGCCCGGCGGCGTTGGTACGTTCGCATCCCGAGGACCAGCGTCACGACGCCCGGCACGAGCGCAATCACATATGACACGACAGGCGGAAGCACAATCAGCTGCCCGAGGTTAACCATCGCCGAACCATAGGGCAGATTGATGGAACCGCTTGAACCGAGGACATACAGCTGCAGCCCAAGCAATGCGAGTAATCCGGCCAGCGTTGCGACGAAGCTGGGCATCCCGAGGCGGTTGAGCAAGGAGGCATACAGCGCACCGACGATCGTGCCCACGACGATGGCCGCAACGATCGCCAGTCCCACCGGCCAGCCTTCGTTGACCCAGAGCATGCCCATGAGAGCTGAAGCAAAGCCGCTCATCGAACCGACGGACAGGTCGATTTCGCCGACCATCAGCACGCACACGATACCGAGCGAGATGACGCCGATGGTCGAGCAGTCGAAGAGCAGGTTGACCAGATTGTTGGCCGATAGGAAGACCGGGTTCAGGCTCGTGAACACGGTCCAGATGATGACGAGGCCAACGACGACGGGCAACGAACCCAGATCACCCGACTTCACCTGATCGACGAACGCCGAGATCGCGCCTCCGATGCCCGCGGCGTGTTTGACGCGCACGTCGCTGCGATCCAGCAATGCAGAAGGCTGATCAGGCTTCTGCGGCTTTCCCTGCGGAGCATCCGGAACCTGGTTACCCATGATTAATTCTCCCACTCGGCATTCGTTTGAGCCTGACGCCGGTCGGCGCGGCGCGAGACTGCGTTCTCGGTCGCGCCCGTGATCGCGGCGACGAGCTCCTGATTCGACGAGTCGGGATAGAAGACGCCGTTGTTCTTGCCGAGTCGAAGCACGACGATCCGATCCGCCACGGCGCGCACGTCTTCCATGTTGTGGCTGATGATGATCACCGCGTGCCCGCGGTCGCGCACTCGTTCAATAAGGTTCAGGACTTCCGCGGTCTGCGCCACGCCCAGCGCAGCCGTCGGCTCGTCCAGCATGATCAGTTTCGGGTCGAGCAGCAGCGAACGCGCGATGGCCACGGTTTGCCGCTGCCCGCCGGATAGCGATGCCACCACATCGCGCACATCGGGAATGCGCGCTGACAATTCATTCAGAAGGGTCCATGCCCGCATCTCCATCGAAACTTCGTCCAGGCGCATGGGACTCAGTTCACGCCCGAGGAAGATGTTCGCGACTACATCGAGGTTCTCGCACAGCGCGAGATCCTGAAACACCGTGGCAATGCCCAGATCGAGCGCGGCAGCCGGGTTGGCGAGCGTGACTTCCTTGCCGTCGAAGGTGATCGTGCCCGAGCTCGGCTGATGCACGCCCGCCAGCACCTTGATGAGCGTCGATTTGCCGGCGCCGTTGTCACCCACCAGCGCGACGACTTCGCCGGCATGTACGTCGAGTTCGATGTCCGTCAGGGCCGAGACCGCTCCGAAGTGCTTGGATATGTTGCGCAGACTAAGCACCAGCTTTCCCGGGACGGGCGGCTTCGTGGAGTTGTCAGTCATGGACCGTACCTCTGCTTGAACGAATGAAAAACCGATGCGGCGCCGCCGTTCGTCCGGCGCGGCGCCGGTTTAATTGGTGATGCCCAGCTTCTTGCAGCCTTCCGCATAACGGTCGGTGCACAAGGTCTTCCCGCTCGCGAAACCCTTGTCGACCACTTCGGCCTTGAGGTTCTTCGCCGTGATGACCGTCGGCGTGAAGAGTTGCGTGGGCGTGTTGAAGAGCGTCGTTTCGCCCTTCGCGGCCTGCCCGGACAGGAAGCCGACGGCGACCTTGGCTGCCGCCGCCGCAACGATCTCGCTCGGCTTCAGGATGGTGTTGTACTCGTCGCCGGCAATGATCAGTTGGAGACCGGCGATCGTCGCATCATTGCCCGTTACGGGTGGCACCGGATTCACGCCGGCCGCCTTGAAGGCCGCGACCGTTCCGCCGGCGGTGCCGTCGTTTGCGGCCACGACGCCCACGATTTGCGACTGAAAGCGCGTGATCTGTCCGCTGACCCATTGCTGCGCCTTCGGCGGCGCCCATTCCGGCGTGTCGTACTCGGCGAGCGTCTTGTAACCGCTGGACGCGAGGCCGGAATGGATGCCCTTCTTGATCAGCCCCGCTGCGGCGTCGGTGGGAGAGCCGTTGACTTCCAGAAGGCCACCTTTGCTGGTCGGCACGCCGGTGTCTTTCAGATGCTGCACGAGAGACTGGGCGATCATGCGGCCGATGCCTTCGTTATCAAACGACACGTAGTAGTCAGCCGGCGTCGATGGAACCGGACGATCGTAGGCAATCACCTTCACGCCCTGGCTTTGCGCCAGATGAACCAGCGACGCCGCGGCAGTCGAATCCACCGGGTCCAGCACGATCACCTTCGCGCCCTGCGCGATGACCGAGTTGAACTGTTGCTGCTGGGTCGCGACGTCCGCGTTCGCGTTCTGATAGAGCACCTTGCAGTCGGGACACAGCTTGCTCATCGTCGCCTTGAAGCCCGGAAAGTCGTGCTGTTCATATCGGGTGGATGCCTGATCGGGCATAAGAAACGCGACGGTTCCTGAAGGTGCCGCCAGCACCGATCCGCTTAGCATCCCTAATGTAATTGCGCTGATGCTGCCGACGATTTTCGAAAGCTTTTTCATTGAGTGTCTCCTTTGTTTATTGGGTGGCGGCGATTGCCGCCATGTGTTGTGACGCCATACTCGGCGCGGTGGACCCGCTTGCAGCGTTGATTTGCTGGTATGCGCGCCATCTTGAGGGCGACATACCCTTGAGCATCAGAAACTGCCGGTTGAAGTTCGACAGGTTGTTGAATCCGATCTGATAGCCGATCTCGCTGATACTCAATTCGCCCGACAACAGCAACTGGCACGCAAGGTTGATGCGCAGCCGGTTCACGTACTGCACGAAGGGCACGCCGGTATGGCGGCGGAAGTACCGGGAGAATGCGCTCACGCTTTGGCCCGCCAGTCCTGCCAGATCGGCTTCGCGAAGTTCCTGGGCCAGGTTCTTGCCGATATACGTCAGCACATGATTGATGCGCGTCTCGGCGTAGCGCGCCGGATCGGCTCGATAGGCCGCGCTTGCCAGCTTGACCGGTTCGCTGCTCTGAAGAAGCAGGCCGAACAAGGACACGAACAGCGCAATGCGCCGCATCCCTTGCGCGTGCAGCATCTCCCGCATGATCGGTTCGGCGGCGGCGCCCGTCTCCGGTGGAAACAACACGCCGCAACGCGATGCTTCGAGCAGGCCCGTCACCTTCCTGAACTCGGGAAAGGCATCGATTGCGCGCAGGACGAATTCGGAATCGAACTGCAGCACCAGACAGCGCTCGTTCACCTGCTCGCCGCGCGGCACATTACTGACCCAGTTGTGCGGCAGATTGGGACCGGTCATGACGAGGTTGCCGGCGGCGAAGTCGCCGATGTAATCGCCGACGAAGTACTTTCCCGTCGTGGCGGTGATGAGATGAAGTTCGTACTCGGGATGAAAGTGCCAGCGCACAGTTCTGTAGGGATAGCCGTGCGACCACACCTTGAACGATTCGTCGCGCGGCACGGCAACCAGCTCGAGGTCGGGCTGGGCAACACGGGCACGACGGCGAGTGCCGCGTTCAGCCGCATCGATCGTGTCGTTCTTCACGTCTGTCTCCATGAACTGCCGTCTGTGCCGACGGACTGTTCGGTCTTCTCACCGCCTTCCATGGATCGAAGGATAGTCGTTGCCGCAAAATTTCACTACACGCGATAGGACGATATTCTGATAGTTTTTTGCATTCGGGTAACCCCTATTGATGTTCTCGGGCACAAAATATGTGCAGTGCAGCAGTTTCTGCGGGCAGTACGGGCGGCGTACGGTGCCACAAGGCGCCTCGGGGTCAAATTTTAGGAAGAATGTCGGCGGGTCAGGTGCGGTGGCTCGTTCTGGTTCGGATTCAGAGGCCGGATGCCCTTGATTGCGGCGCACGTGTGATTCTGCTGCATAAGCGCTATCCGTGCTGTGCAGTTGTGCCGTGTGCCTGAGTCGCCGCAATTGGTGGGAATACCAGCCCAGTCGTCGCGTGCGGTCCGGTTTGCAGCGAAAGCACTGAAGAACGTTCATCGCAGGACCTGCAATTGGCAATGGGCAAGGCGCCGTCCGAAGCGATGCTTACCGCAGGCGTCCGTGGGCGCTTCATGAGTGACCGCTGCTGGATAAGATTCAAAATCGATGGCTCGCAGAGAGCGGGGTTCGGTTCGTTCGCAGCTCGAAGTAGTTCTTCCTGGTGCTTATCGGCAAGCATGCTAGAGAACGGCGCGGTGTGAGGCTTCTGCCCGAAGCTTCCTCCGCGCTTCTCGCTCCGACGCGCAGACGGCTCCTTGCAGCGTGTCGGCGACGAGCCGAACGTGGGCGCACCCTTAGGCAAGCGTCCTGATCGAATTGCTGATACCACGTGCGCAATCGATTACTGCGGGTGCCAACCGTGCCTCCGCTTCCGCCGGCGTCCACCGGCTCGTCGGCGCGACGACGTGAACCGCACCGACCGGTCGGCGCTCCCCGTCGAGCAGGGGCGCGGCGATCGTCATATCGCCGATGAACAGTTCCTCGCGGTTCGACGCATAGCCATTACGCCGTCCCAGCGCGAGCCGCGCCTCGATCTCGTCGAGATCCGTGATGGTGTACTGCGTATGCGCGACGCGATCGCTGGCCAGCAGCAGCGTGCGTGACTCGTTCTCAGGTAGCGCCGCGAGATACGCCCGTCCCGACGCCGTGCAGTACATCGGAATGCGGCTGCCGATCGGCATATGAATCGGCACGAATTTCGTACACACGAATCGCGCCACGTAGACCATGTCGACACCATCCGGCTCGGTCAGATTAGTCGTCTCGCCGGTGACATTGGTGAGTTCGGACAGAAACGGATTGGCGACGTCGATCAGCGTGTCGGCGGCCAGGTAGTTGAACCCGATCTGCATCACGCGGGGCGCCAGTTGATATCGCCTGGTACGCGGATGCTTCCTCACATAGCCGAGCTTTTCCAGCGTGTAGATCATGCGCTGCGCAGAGCTTTTGGTAATAGCCGTTGCCTCCGCGACTTCGGGCAGCGTCATCGACCTTCGCTGTGCGGTGAACGCGCGGAGCACGGCGATTCCCTTCTCCAGCGACTGATTGAACAGTGCGTCCGGCGTTTCTTCGAGCTGCGGGGGCGCTTCCGTCTCAGCGCCGACGTTCTTGCGGGTCATGGAATCACCTAATTGTTTCCGCCTGAGATCGACTCTATCATATCGCATATCGATACACAAAGTACTCGGATCGATATTTGTGGTTCGAATACCATGTGTTACCTAACGGGCGCCGATCCTTTGATCGGCCGTCGTCCAACTTGTGGAGAGACTCATGTTCCAGTTCGCCAAACGCTTCGCCGGTGTCTTTGCAACGGGTTTGCTGCTCGCCGGTGCGCCGGCCTTGTCGGTAGCCGCCACCACCTACGAGATTGGAGCGACGGCCACCGGTGTGCCGTTCACCTTTCTCGATGTGAAGAGCAATTCGATTCAGGGCCTTCTGGTCGATGCGATTACCGCGACGGGCAAGGCTGCGGGCTTCGACGTGAAAATCGAGCAGACCACGTTCTCCTCTCTGATTCCGTCATTGACCACGAAGAAGATCGACATCATTTCGGCGGCCATGCTGAAGACGCCGGCGCGCGAGCAGGTCGTCGATTTCTCCGACACTGTGTACTCCTATGGCGAAGGCCTGATCGTGCGCGCCGACGACAAAGCCCAGTACACGTCAATGGACGACCTCAAGGGCGAGGTCGTCGGCGCCCAGGTCGGCACCGCGTTCGTCGACGCGCTGAATAAGAAAGGCATCTTTAAGGAGGTCCGTACCTACGATTCAGTTGCCGACATCATGCGCGATGTCGCGCTCGGCCGCATCAAGGCGGGCTTCGGCGACCATCCGATCATTGCGTATCAGCTTCAGCACAATCCGAATCCGCAATTGCGCCTCGTCAGTGGATATCAACCGTCGGTGAAAGGCCAATTGTGTTTCGTCGTGCGCAAGGGCGACACGGCCACGCTGGAGCAGTTGAATGCCGGCATCAAGAAGATCAAGGCCGACGGCACGCTGACGCAGATCGTCAAGAAGTGGCAGGTGGAATGACGCTGTCTTCAGAGTAAGGACTGCCCGCCATGTTCTTCCAGAACGCCGTCGAATTCTTGCCGATCCTGCTGAAAGGCGCGGTCGTCACGATCGAGATCACTTTCTGCTCGTTCATTCTGAGCACCGCGCTCGGCCTGGTGCTCGCGCTGATGCGCGTGTCCGGCAACCGCATCGTGTCGCACGCCGCAGCCGCTTTTATCAACGTGATTCGCGGACTGCCAATCATCGTTCAGCTGTTTTATATCTACTTCGTGCTGCCTGATCTCGGCATCCAGTTGTCGGCGTTCCAGGCCGGCTTCATCGGACTTGGCATCGCATACTCGGTGTATCAGGCGGAGAACTTCCGCGCCGGCATCCAGGCGATCGATCACGGGCAGATCGAAGCAGCACAGTCCATCGGCATGCGCGGCGCAATGATCATGCGGCGCGTGGTGCTGCCGCAAGCGTTCAGGATCGCACTGCCGCCATACGGCAATACGCTCGTCATGATGCTCAAGGACTCGTCGCTCGCCTCGACGATCACCGTCGCGGAAATGACGCGTGCCGGGCAGCTCATCGCGTCATCGACGTTTCAGAACATGACGGTATTCACGCTGGTCGCGATGCTTTATCTGGGACTCAGCCTGCCGCTCGTCTTTGGATTGCGGCGGCTCGAAAGCCGCCTCGGACAGAAGGGAAAACGATGATCAAGGTCGATTCGATTCACAAGCGATTTCACGATCAGCACGTGCTGAAGGGCGTCAGTCTGAACGTCGAACGCGGGCAGGTCGTGTGTCTGATCGGTCCTTCGGGCTCAGGCAAATCCACGCTCTTGCGCTGCATCAACGGACTGGAGCGCCATGACGCCGGCGCGATCACCGTCGAGGGCTGCGCCGTCGACGCGGGTTCGAAGCAGATCCACGAACTGCGTGCGCAGGTCGGCATGGTGTTCCAGCGCTTCAATCTGTTCCCACATCGAACCGCGCTGGAAAACGTGTTTGAAGGTCCAGTGTTCGTCAAGAAGGAAGTGCGTGCACGGGCACGCGAACGGGCGCGGCAGCTGCTCCACAAGGTCGGTCTCGCGCACCGGATGGACGCTTACCCGGCCGAAATGTCGGGCGGGCAGCAACAGCGTGTGGCGATTGCCCGCGCACTGGCCATGGAACCAAAAGCGATCCTCTTCGACGAGCCGACCTCGGCACTTGACCCGGAACTGGTCGGCGAAGTGCTCGGCGTCATGCGCCAGCTTGCCGACGACGGCATGACCATGATCGTCGTCACGCATGAAATGGGCTTTGCGCGCGAAGTGGCAGACCGTGTGTGTTTTCTTCATGACGGCACGATCCATGAGGAAGGGTCCGCCGCCGATCTGTTCGAACGTCCGCGCAATCCTCGCACACGCGAGTTTCTCGGCAAGATGCCCGCGCTTACCGAAGCACCCCGGATTTGAATACCATCATGAGCCTGGTTGAAGTTGCAAAGCCGTTGCCTCCCTCTCTCTGGGCGGCAACGGCGGAACCCGCCGTCGATACGCCGCCGCTCGATGGTTCCGTCACGGTGGACGTTGCGATCGTCGGCGCCGGTTACACGGGTTTGTCGACGGCCTTGCATCTGGCGGAGCAGGGCATACGGGTCTGTGTGATCGACGCCAACGAGCCTGGTTGGGGGGCGTCCGGCCGTAACGGCGGTCAGGTGATTCCTGGCCTGAAATATGATCCCGATGAACTCGTTCGACGCTACGGCCCACACGATGGCGATGCACTGGTGCAAATGGCGGGCGGCGCCGCAGATTCGGTTTTCGACCTGATCGAGCGCCACGGCATTCGGTGCAATGCGACGCGCGCCGGCTGGATTCAGCCCACCCATTCGAGCAAGCTGCTCGGCGTGCTTCACGCCCGGGCGCGGCAGTGGGAATCGCGCGGCGCGCCCGTTGAACTGCTCGACCGTACGCAGATAGCGAGGCGGCTCGGCACGGACGCATTCGTTGGCGGATGGGTCGATGGGCGCGCGGGCAGCGTGCATCCGTTGAGCTACGCACGTGGGCTCGCGCGTGCGGCGCAAACCGCAGGCGCGGCGATCCACAGCGGAACCCGTGCCGCGAGCGTCGAGCGCGGCCCGAAAGGATGGCGGATCCGTGCGGCGAATGGTTCGCTCATCGATTCGAAGCAGGTGCTGCTGGCAACCAACGGTTATACCGATGGCCTTTGGCCGCGCCTCGCCCAATCAGTGATCGCAGCGAATAGCTTCATCGTCGCAACGAGGCCGCTGCCCAAAGACGTTGGCGCAACGATTCTGCCCGGTGGCGAAGTGGCTTCCGATTCACGACGACTGTTGCTCTACTTTCGCAAGGATGCGGATGGGCGTCTGCTGATGGGCGGGCGTGGACCCTTTCGCGAGCCTCGCAGCGCCGCGGATTGGGTGCATCTCGAGCGTGCCGCCCAGTTGATGTTTCCACAGCTGAAAAACATCGAGTATGAATACCGATGGGCCGGTCGCATCGCCATCACACGCAATTTTTTGCCGCACGTGCACGTGCCGGCAGAAGGCATGACTATCGCGCTTGGTTACAACGGACGCGGCATTGCGATGGCGACGACGCTAGGAAAACATCTGGCCGCTTTAATCGGCGGGACGACACGCGGCTTACCGCTTCCACCCACGTCGATCGAGCCGGTTCCGTTTCACGCGTTGCAGCGGTTCTATATCAGTGTGGGAGTGGCGTGGTACGGACTGCTTGACGCGCTGTCATGAGCGCTCCAATCGATAAAGGGCGCGCTGACGCGCGGGTTCCACGGACTTCGCCTTCTGCCTAGTACGATTCGGCCACCGTGCCGGGAACGTCGGCCGAAACGCTGGGCGCGAAGTGGATGCGCTAGACCTTTCAGTTGGAAAGCTCTATAAAAAGAAAGTGCGTAATCACTCGGACATTCACCCGCCGATTCGCTCGTCACGGTCCGATCAACTACCAGTCAAATATGCATTCATCGTCCCCGGGAAGCGGTCGGGCCGGAGGACGCCACACGCCTGTTCATATGACCGCGCACGTAATGAAACAGTGTGGAGGATGACGACCATGATGAACAACAGCAATGCTGGCAGATTGATTGCCATACTGATAGCGGACCTTGTCTGGGTATCGTCCGCATCGGCTCAGGCGCTTCCAAAGCAAGGCAACATCGAAGCAACCTACACCGCGGCCGGCGCCGACGTGAGGAACATCAGCGTCAGCGGCGACGACGCGGTCTATCTGTTTGAAGCGACGCTATTGATGGCAAGCAACAACAACTCACCCTTGATGAGGAACGTGACCGCGCGCTGCGTGGAGGCGGGTTTCAGCGCGGGTACCGCGACCGGTTACTGCGTGTATTCGGACAAGGACGGCGACAAGTTCATTGAGGCTTTCACTTATCAAGGCGGCTCGACCATCGGCAAGGGAACGCTCGGCTCCGGCACCGGGAAATACAAAGGTATCGAAGGACACTTCAACTGGCAGCAGGTGCTCGCTTTGCCCTCCGACAAAGGAACGTACAACTACATTGGCAAGAAAACCGGCAGCTATCGAATCCCTTAACCGTTTCGACGGTTCACATCCCGCGCCGTGTCCGATGCAGTGATTGCACGCATATCGAGGCGGTTCGTTCCAGGATGGACCGTGGCGGGACGTAAAGCCTCGTCGTACTGACCAATTGCACGTGGCTCGTGCGGCGGGGATTTTTATGCACGTACCTCGCAGTTCCAGTCGATATGGCGCGCCAGATAGTTTGATGGCGGTTGACGGAATGCGGATGGCCAATCAGACGGAAGTCGGCCAGTTGCAGCCGTTCGCCTTCGTGTTCAGCGGGCCATTCCGCGATGACGTGATTTAAAGCAACCGGTACGCCAGTCGGGCGGCCGCTCTCGCGGTGCGCCTGTCCTGATCGAGCGCCGGGTTGTACTCCGCGATATCCGCCGCGCGCAGCTTGCCCGTAGCCCGCACGCGCAGCACCATCGCTTCGACAACCGATAGCGGTACACCCAGCGCAGCGGGCGCCGACACACCCGGCGCCGTGGCGGCCGGCAACACGTCGAGATCGATCGTCAGATAGACGTCGTCCGCCGCGTCGAGCAACTTCTGAAGCTCATTCAGGCGCTGCGGCAGTTGCGTTTCCTGCATATCGACGTCCAACACGTAGTGCACGCCGAGTCGCTCCGCATGCGCGAATAGCGAAGCGGTATTGCCGAGATCGCTGATACCGAAGCACGCATAGTTGAATGGCACCCCTCGTTCCGCACAGTCAAGCGCGATCTGATCGAACGGCGTGCCGGAATTCGCGGGACGCTTCTGGCGCAGATCGAAGTGAGCGTCGAAGTTGATGATCAGCAAGTTGCGCAATGCGAATGGCGTAGCTGCATTGTCGGCTTCACGCTGCTGATGCAGCCGCAAACCGCTATACGTACCCCACGCGACCTCATGACCGCCGCCGAACACCAACGGCCGCCCACCGCTCGCCAGCACTTCGCTAACCACCTGGGCCAGTTCCACTTGCGCGGCTTCGAGGTCGCCGTCGTCGCACACCACGTCGCCTACGTCGGCAAGTGCCGCCATCGCCGATTTGGCCGGCAAGCCTGCCAGCGCACGGCGCAATTCCTTCGGCGCATGCGCTGCGCCAATCCGGCCTTGATTGCGGCGCACGCCTTCATCGGAGCCGAAGCCGACGATCACCGGCGCATCGCGCTGCACGTCCACAGCGTTACCGAACGGCGTCACCTGATTGAAAACACGTCGCGTGTCGCCGGGTTCGCCGTCGTCGGAACGGCCCGCCCACACCTTGTCATCGAATGGGACTCTCATGTGCGCGACAACACCGCCTGCAGGAATGCGCGTGTGCGCGGCTGTGATGGCGCAGAGAAAATCTCCGCGGGCGGCCCCGCTTCGACGATCACACCGCCGTCCATGACTACCACCACATTGGCCACTTCCTTCGCGAAGCCCATTTCGTGTGTGACGACCACCATCGTCATGCCTTCGCTCGCGAGCAGCTTCATCACTTGCAGCACTTCGCCTACCAGTTCGGGATCGAGGGCGGACGTCGGCTCGTCGAACAGCATCACCCGTGGCTGCATCGCCAGCGCGCGAGCAATCGCAACCCGTTGCTTCTGACCGCCCGACAGACTCGCCGGCATCACATGCGCTTTGTGCGCGAGCCCGACCTTCTCCAGCAACGCCATAGCCGCCGCTTCGGCCTGCGCCTTGCTGGCGCCGCGCAACATGCGCGGCCCCACGGTGATGTTATGCAGCACCGACAGGTGCGGAAACAGATTGAACGACTGAAACACCATGCCGACTTCGGTGCGCAGAGCATTCAGCGAACGCTCCTTGAGCATCTCGCCGTGGTCGACTAACCGATGCCCGCAAATGTCGATCGTGCCGCCTTCTGCCTGTTCGAGTCCATTACAGCAGCGGAGAAATGTGCTCTTGCCCGAGCCGCTCGGCCCGATCACCACCACGACCTGCTGCGGTTGAATATCGAAATCGATGCCGTTGAGCACGGTATGCGAGCCGAACGATTTCGTCAGACCGCGAATGCTAACGATGGGCTCGTTGACTCTGGCCACGGTATTCATTGCACCATTCCTCCCACGCGCAAACGACGTTCGACGCGATGCAGCGCGTAATTGGTCGCCTGCGTCAATACCAGATATACCAGCGCGATAGCGAGATACACTTCGAGCGAACGATAAGACACGCTGATGATCTTCTGGCCTTCATGCATCAGATCGTCGATCGTGAGCAGCGACACCAGCGCCGAGTTCTTGATCAACGCGATGAATTCGTTGCCGAGCGGCGGGATCATCCGCACGATGGCCTGCGGCAGAATGATCGCGCGCATCGCCTGCCCCGACGACATGCCGATCGAACGCGCTGCTTCCATCTGCCCGCGATCGACCGACTGAATCGCGCCGCGCACGATCTCCGATACGTAAGCGGCCGAATACAGACCGAGCCCCAGCATGCCGCACAAGAACGCCGGCAGCAGAATGCCGAATTGCGGGAGGCCGAAGAACAGCAGGAAGAGTTGTACAAGCAACGGCGTGCCGCGGAAGAACGTCAGGTAACCGGTGCAGAAGCCGTACACGATGCGCCGCTGCGGCGTCAGCCGGCCGATGCCGATCAACAGGCCAAGCGCGCAACTGAGCGCGAGCGACGCGGCGGTCACTTCGACCGTCACCAACGCGCCTTGCATGATGTCTGGCCAACCGGCAATCACCGGCGAGAAATCAAGTTCCATTTCGTGTGTCCAGCCGCTTACTGCGCACTCGCGCCGAACCACTTCTTGACGATCGCCGCATACGTGCCGTCAGCCTTGATCTTGGCGAGCGCGGTGTTGAAGGCTGCCTTCAGCTGCGGCTCGTCTTTGCGCACGGCGATGCCGTAGGCTTCGGTCGTCAGCGTTTTGTCGAGTACACGGAAGCCGGTGCGCGTTTTCGCAACTTGATAGGCAGCCGGCTTACCCGTCACAGCAGCGTCGGCACGGCCGACGCCCACAAGGTCGAACATTTCCTGGTTCTTCTCGACCTCGACGCGATTGATCTGCGGGAAGTTATCGCGTAGGAAGTTCACGGACTTCGTGCCCACCTGGACTGAGACTTTCTTGCCGTTCAGATCGGTCACCGTCTTGATCGGTGAATCGCTTTTGACCAGCACGGCCAGCCCCCCCGCGTAGTACGAATCGGTGAAGTCGACCACTTTCGCGCGCTCGTCCGTGATGTAGATGCCGGAGATCGCAGCGTCGAAACGATGCGCGATCAGACCTGGAATCAGCCCTTTGAAGTCAATGTCGGTCCATTGCACGCGTTTGCCCATCGCTTTCGCGAGCGCATTCATGAGATCGACGTCGAAGCCGGTGCGCGCGCCGTTCTCGGTGTACTCCATCGGCGGGAAAGTGGCGTCGGTGGCGACGTTCAGCACATCCGGCGTTTGTGCTGACGCCGCGCCGGAAAATCCGCCAAACGTCACAGCGAAGGTGACGCATGCGAGGGACAACAGTCGTTGCAGCTTCATGGGGTAGGCTCCTTGTTGTTCTATCAAGTAATGCGGTTGATTTGAGACCCGAATTGAAGGATGAAATTGAAAAGCTTCGTCCCGTTAATTGACTTGCATATGCTCGGAAATGGCGCGGGCCGTACGTAGCGTCCCGTCTATCAATTGGCTTTCTCGTCCGGTAGCGCGCGTTGACGGCGCCATCAACGTGATCGACGCGCTGCTGCCGGCGCTGCGTCCACTGTGATGAAAGATCGGGGCGCTGACTCCCCACACGCCCGGGTCGACTTCGCTGTCGCTAACGGCGTAGCCCTGGGCTCGAATCTGTTGAAGTTCTGCTTCGATCGCGGCACGGCCGACGGGGTCGTTGTCAAACACGCTGTCGAGCACTTCGGCGCGCGCCCGGTCGGCCATGAATGCCAATAGGGATTTCGCCGAGGCGCCCGCCTTGAGCGGCACGGCGCGGCCTTTCTCGAACGAGCAGCGCAACGAATGCTGGCTGTCGACCATCTCAAGGCACATCACCTGATGCCTGACCGCGACCACCAGCCCAATGCTTTCCTGCGACGCGCGCGCGAGCTGCTGCATCTCACTGCGGCTCGCTTCGACGAGCAGCGAATTCACATCGAAGCCAAGCGCGAGTTGCAAGCTGATCGGACCGGGCGCGTAGTACCCGGCGTTTTCGGCGACGAAACCCCAGCGCTTGAGCAGCGCGATCTGACGGTACAGTGTGCTTTGCGCAAGCCCGGTCACGGCTAGCAGATCTTTGACCGACATCGCCTTGCCATGACTGGCGAGCGCGGCCAGCACCAGCAACACCCGTTCGGCCCCTGTCACACCCCGTTCCACATTCACGATCACGCCACCCACCATCCATCAAGAGCGCAGAATGCCAGACCGTTCTGGAATTTCAAAAATCATATTCCCGGTTAATGGGAATAAAAGGGCAGGGATTTCCCTCAGACGGGACATCGGGAGCACGGATAGTCTTGACACTGGACTGCCCGAGGCGTTGAAAAGGAAACAAATATCCAGAATGGACCGGGTCATTGCCCCGAACCTTTTTCCACTCAAGTGTCGACAACGGTCCCCTGTAGTCAGCGGTAACGCTCCTGGCTATACAGGTCGACCATTTCGCGGATCAGCGTCCGTCCTCATCCTGCGATGCGCCTGAAACTGGCGTAGTAATCGTCGGTGTAATAGCAGTCGTCGGTGTGCCTGCGCGGTCCACCACACACGATCCGGCGCTGCCCGCGATCCGTCGAGCCCGGGGTGCGAACCGTGTATGTGTGGTAGTAGCCGCGCGGATGCTTCGGCAGCAAAAGCGCACTGTTACGAAACAGTACGCCGTCGTCCCCAAAGGGGAAGGGGCCGCCCGCTTTGATCAGTCGCAGTGTCTCGGCTGCTTCCCCTGGCAACTGTGTCCTGGTCACGGTACCCAGCGCGCCCGCCACTTGCGCGCCCGACGCGGTGAGTGGACCGCTCGCGCTCAGCCCTGGCTGAACCGGCGCCTGGCTCGCCGATGCGCCCGATGCCTCAGTGGCGTTTTGCGAACCCTCCTTGCCGCATCCGCCGAGGATCGCGCTCAAGGCGACGATGCAGGAGAAAGCCGAAGCGCTCTTCACGAAACGATTCTCCTCTCGTTGACCAGGACTCGACGACTAGGATAGATGTAAAGGTATCGCTAATGGCGGAGCGAATCAACGTTCTGCCGGAAGTCAGCACTCGGTACACGACAACCATGCCGATGTACGTTTTTGGCTTGAATCCTGAGCGGCGGCTGAGTGTCGGGAGAGTGAGTTCACTGATGCAGGGAACTGCGAATCAACCATGAACTCCCATCTTTCGGGTTTGACCGCCTTCGTGTTTGCTGGCGGTGGCAGCCTCGGCGCGATCGAGGTTGGCATGCTGCGCGAACTGCTCGAACGCGGTGAGCATCCGGGCTGCGTGGTGGGCGCCTCGGCAGGCGCGATCAACGCAGCGTATTTCGCCGGACAACCGGACGCCGGTGGCGTAGCAATGCTCGAAGCGCTCTGGTGCAAGATCCGGCGGCAGGACATCATGCCTTTCTCCATGCTCGGACTGCTCGCGATGATTCTGCGCAGTCGTGCGCACCTCGTCGAGGCGAACGCGTTGCGTCAGTTGCTGGAGACGCATCTCTCGTATCAGCGGATCGAGCAGGCGACCTTGCCGCTTCACATCGCCGCGACCGATATGCTTACCGGCGGCGAAATCGTTCTTTCTACCGGTCCTGTGGTGAACGCCGTGCTGGCGAGCGCAGCTATTCCCGGCGTGTTCCCGCCGGTGCGTATTGACGGCGTGGATCTCATCGATGGCGGCGTCGCCAACAACACGCCGATCTCGGTGGCGGTCGCGCTTGGTGCAACGCGCATTATTGTGCTGCCGGCCGGCTTCGCGTGTGCGTTGCATGCGCCGCCGCGTAGCGTGATCGCGCAGGCTATGCATGCGCTGACGCTCGTCATCGCACGCCAGCTCGTGCGCGACCTTGAGTTCTATTCGACGCATGCGCAGATCTATGTCGTTCCGCCGTTGTGTCCACTCGATGTCTCGCCTTACGACTATACGCAGTGCGCGCAACTGATCGACCGAGCTGCGCAGAAGACGCGTGCATGGCTTAGCGATGGTGGCCTCGAGCGCGCTTTGATTCCCGGTGAGCTGCGCGAGCATGAGCACGCCGCGCGTTAACGATGCAAGCAAAAAACGGCCAAGCCGCTTTGTGACAAGTTCCAGTGGCCCGACGAGCATGACTGCCTGCCAATGGCGCCCACCCGGAGCGGCGGGCCTATCGGCTTGCAACGGCCTCTGGATCAGTGGGTTGCCAACCTCCGCCGAGCGCCTTGAATGCCGCGACCGCTGCGCGCGCCGATTCCGTTTGCGCCTGCACCCGCGCGTCTGAGGTGCGTAAGAGGTTGTCGTCTGCCTGCAGCACTTCGATCAGGCTGACTACACCCTTTTGATAAGCGGCGAACGAGGCCGCCCGCGCGCGGCCGAGCGAGCTCACACCCTGCGCGAGAATGGCAGCCTGCTCCTCGCGCTTGACGAGTGCCGAGAAAGAATTCTCGACGTCCTCCGTTGCGTGCAATGCGGTAAGCCGATACGCGGCGAGCGTCTCGGCTTCCTGCCCTTTGGCCTCATTGATCTGCGCATTGATGCGGCCGAAATCGAATAGACGCCAGCGCAGTCCCAGCACGCCGGCAGCCTGATTGGCGCCGCTACTGAACAGGTTGCCGCTGGCCACTGAGGTGGCGCTCCCAATCAGTCCGCTAAGCGACAGCTTGGGGTAATACTCAGCGATTGCCACGCCGATGCGCGCGTCGGATGCAGCAAGGCGACGCTCGGCCACGATCAGATCGGGCCGACGCCTGAGCAACTCACCAGGCGATCCGGTGCCCGCGATTCGAGGGGCGGCCGGGATATTGCCGCCCTCCAGCAATTCCGCCCGTTGCGTGCCGGGCTGTGAACCCAGCATCACGTCCAGCAACATGTTCTGGATCGTGGGGATCGCGCTGATCGCATCGTGGGTCGTCGCGGTCGTTTTCACGCCGTATCTCGGCGTGAAGATGCTGCCGGACTTCCGGAAGTTCGAAGCCGGTCACGACGCAATCTACGATACGCCGCGCTACAACCGCTTCCGCCGGTTACTGACGCGCGTGATCGCGCGCAAATGGCTCGTCGCCGGTTCGGTCGTCGGCCTCTTCGTTCTCGCGATTCTCGGCATGGCGATCGTCAAAAAACAGTTCTTCCCGATCTCCGACCGCCCCGAAGTGCTGGTCGAGGTGCAGATGCCCTATGGCACGTCGATTTCACAGACGAGTGCTATCACGGACAAAGTCGAAGCGTGGCTCGCGAAGCAAAAGGAAGCGAAGATCGTCACCGCCTATGTGGGGCAGGGTGCGCCGCGTTTCTATCTGGCCATGGGACCGGAACTACCCGATCCGTCGTTCGCAAAGATCGTGGTCCGCACGGACAGCCAGGACGAGCGCGATGCATTGAAGCAGCGGTTGCGTCAGGCCATCGCACACGGCCTCGCCCCGGAAGCGCGCGTGCGGGTCACACAACTCGTGTTCGGGCCGTATTCGCCGTTCCCGGTGGCCTATCGCGTCACAGGCCCCGATTCCGACAAGCTTCGTGGCATCGCCGCGGAAGTTCAGCGGGTGATGGACGGCAGTCCGATGATGCGCACGGTCAATGCCGACTGGGGCACGCGCTCGCCGACGCTGAACTTCACGTTGCAGCAGGACCGTCTACAGGCGGTGGGACTGACGTCCAGCGCCGTCGCTCAACAGCTCCAGTTTCTGCTCACCGGCGTGCCCGTCACCGCTGTGCGCGAGGATATTCGTACCGTGCAGGTCATTGCCCGCTCGGCCGGCGATGTGCGGCTCGACCCCGCGCGGCTCGGCGACTTCACGCTGGCCGGCGCGAACGGGCAGCGCATCCCCCTGTCGCAGGTCGGCAAGGTGGACGTGCGGATGGAGGAGCCGATCATGCGCTGGCGCGATCGCGTGCCCACGGTCACGGTGCGCGGCGATATCGCCGATGGCCTGCAGCCGCCGGACGTCTCGACCGCGATCACGAAGCAACTTCAGCCCATCATGGCCAGGCTGCCGGGCGGCTATCGGATCGAGGAAGCCGGCTCTATCGAAGAATCGGGCAAGGCGACGACCGCCATGCTGCCGCTGTTCCCGATCATGCTGGCGATCACTCTGATCATCATCATCTTTCAGGTGCGTTCGATCTCCGCCATGGTGATGGTGTTCATGACGAGTCCGCTGGGCCTGATCGGTGTCGTGCCGACGCTGGTCCTGTTCCGGCAGCCGTTCGGCATCAATGCGCTGGTCGGCCTCATCGCGCTGTCGGGCATCCTGATGCGCAACACGCTGATCCTGATCGGACAGATTCACCAGAACGAGCAGGCGGGACTCGACCCGTTCCACGCGGTCGTCGAAGCCACCGTGCAGCGTGCGCGCCCGGTGATCCTCACAGCGATGGCCGCGATCCTCGCGTTCATTCCGCTAACCCATTCGGTGTTCTGGGGCACGCTCGCTTACACGCTGATCGGCGGAACGTTCGCGGGGACGGTACTGACGCTGGTGTTCCTGCCGGCCATGTATTCGATCTGGTTCGGGATCCGGCCAGGCAGCCCACCAGGTTCGCACAACGCCAGCCACCAGCACGCCTCTCCTCCCGAACTGACGCTGCAGGACGCGCTCGACGCGCGCAGTTAAAGCGCAATCAATTTACTGTATCGAAGGAAACTGTCATGCCCAACTCCAAAGTGGTCGTTGTGACCGGTGTGTCGTCTGGTATCGGACGCGCGACAGCAGAGAAGTTCACGAAGCGCGGGTGCCGCGTATTCGGGACCGTGCGCAGCGTTGCAAAGACGCCGCCATTGGCCGGCGTCGAACTGGTGGAGATGGATGTGCGCGACGATGCTTCCGTTCGAACCGCGATTCATAGGATCATCGATCGCGCCGCGCGCATCGACGTGCTCGTCAACAATGCCGGCACGACGCTGATCGGAGCGGTGGAGGAAACGTCGGTTACCGAAGCTGCCGCGCTGTTCGACACCAACGTATTCAGCATTCTGCGTACGAGCCAGGCAGTGCTTCCGCACATGCGGGCGCAACGTGGCGGAAGGATCGTCAATATCAGTTCGGTGCTCGGCTTTTTGCCGGCGCCATACATGGGACTCTATGCGGCGTCCAAGCATGCCGTCGAGGGGTTGACCGAGACGCTGGATCACGAGATGCGCCAGTTCGGCATCCGCGCAACGCTCATCGAGCCGTCCTTTACCCGAACCAATCTCGATGTCAATGCGCCTCAGGTGGGTTTGAAAATCACCGCCTATGACTGCGAGCGTGCACTTGCATCCGGCGCAGTCGTCAACAGTGTCAAAGGTGCGCCCGCGCCCGATGGCGTGGCAGACACAATTGTTGAAGCCGCGCTAGGCAACTGGCGAATGCGTTTGACGCCGGCGGGACAGGCGTCTCTTTTGAGGAGATTGCGGCGTTTCATGCCGGCAGCCCCCGTCGATGCAAGTCTGAGGAAAACATTCGGGCTTGCATGATTCGTGACTCCGCGCGGCAATTCGCGCCGGCCCGTCACGCTCGCATCGCCAGGAGCGTGCTAACCAGTGGCTCGCTTTCAGACCTCGATGGTCACGACGATTTCGGTGCCTTGCAACCGGCCCCGCCGCAGCATCGGAATATTGCCAAGCGGGAGCGTAATCCTTCTGTCAAACGCGGATATGGAAAATCAGATGTGGGCCAATCTGGCACCGTTGCTTCGCCATGGGCTTATCTCTACGAGCACCCACGAAAGAGATCGACGGAAACGTCAGCTTGTCGTGACCGCACAAGGTCGAAAAACTGTGGCGTCCGCGATGATCCCCTGGATGCGGGCCTACGAGGATACCTTCACGTTCGCGAGGCTGCTTGATATCGATTCCATGCGCGATCTCTTTCGTGTGATGCGGGACATGAAAAAGCATGATGACCTGAGCGAAGCCACGGTTCGCACAGAGTCTCGAGTGGTGCTACGAAATGACTAGACCGGTAAGGCATGGACGGCGCGCTATCGTGACCTGATTTGCCTCGGCGCTTCGAACCGCTTCGAAACGCTTCAAACCGCTTCGAAACGGAAGACTCCGCGCGAAGACCGTATGGATCGTCCCGGCAACGCGGGCCCGAGTGCCCGCCCCGTTGAGCGTTCTCTATGCGCTCGTTAGGCGGGCAGGTATTCAACGTGGGACGTGTGCGTGTTTAATTCGTCATCAACTCACGCACCGAAACCCCGCATAAACGTACTGATAATGCGGCTGAAACCAGTTTCGAAATGTCGGTCGTAGCATGCACTGTGCGGTGCGCGCCGATCCGCCCTTCAGCACGTAATGTTTGCCGTCGAAGAAGTTAGCCGAGTAACCCAGATAGAACGGAAACGGCTCGAAGCCCGGCAGCCCGTCGAACAAAGTCGAAGTCCACTCCCAGCCGTTCCCGTACTGGCCTTCCACGCCGAACGCGCTGACATTGTCCGGATAAGCGTCGACTGGACGCGGGTCCCAACTGCGGAAGTCGAAGTTGCCCGAGCCGGCATGCGGCGCGCCCTGCGCCGCGCGCTGCCATTGCGCTTCTGTCGGCAGCGCCTTCCCCGCCCAGCGCGCATAGGCGCTCGCCTCGGCGTGGCTCACGTACGCCGGCCAGTCCGGTGGAAGCGGTACTTCGTCGAACATCGTGCGCAGCGTCCATTCGCCGCGTTGGCCGCTCGCCTCGCGTCGAGACCAGAACGCGGGATGCTCTATGTGCTCGGCTTCCTTCCAGGCCCAATCTTCTTCCGACCACCATTTCCGCTCGCGATAACCGCCAGCTTCAATAAACTCGCAAAACGCGGCGTTCGTGACCATATAGCGGTCGATCTCGAAGGCAGGCACGTCGACGTGCAATTCACCGAACTCGTTGTCCCAGCCGAAGCGGCCGCCGTCGCGCGGCATGCCGATCACGGCCGAACCGGCAGGCACGCTGACCACCGGCGACAGGCTGTTCGCGCGCCCCGGACCCGTCACCACAGGCTCGCGCAGATCCGTCACCTTCTGCTCGAGCGGCAATTGGTGAAGCATGTAGGCAAGCGTCTCGGCATGCATCAGTCGATGCTCGATTGCCACGTTGAGCAATTGGCCCGAAGCATCGATTCGCGCGGAATCGGTAAGCGTCCGCAGTTCGCGGTCGATCTGTCCGCGGGCATTCAAACCGTACTGGCGCACGGTATCGAGCGAAGGCCAGTCGCCAGGCTCATCGGTGGGAAAACCACCGTCTACCGGGTCGATACCGAATGCGAATAGCTGATCGAGCTGTGCATCGAACGCGGGCAGATCGAACAGGCGCTTATCGAACAGATTACGATCGAAAGCTTCGAGATGCCCGATATAGAACACGATCCGGTGCCGTTCACGGATCGGTCGCTCGTAAAGGAACTCGGGCTTGACGATGGAAAAGAGGGCGTCGGTAACCTGACGCGCGTCGTTCAGACGCTGGACGAGCGGATGATGTGGACCGGGG
This sequence comes from Paraburkholderia kirstenboschensis, assembly GCF_032806925.1. NCBI lineage: Bacteria > Pseudomonadati > Pseudomonadota > Betaproteobacteria > Burkholderiales > Burkholderiaceae > Paraburkholderia > Paraburkholderia kirstenboschensis. Next base: position 1,891,831 of record NZ_CP136512.1, read on the forward strand.
TCGCGGTTCATTTCGCCGGGTCTCCTTGCGGGGGACGGACTAAACAAAGACTGTACCCGCTTGCAGATGCCATGCCAAGGCGCAAGGTCCGCCGAAAAAACGTGGCAAAGGACGCGGCCGCGCGGTCCGCGCCCCTCGTGTCGAGCTTAAACCTGGCGCAAGCCGTCCAGATCGACGATGCGAATGTGCTTGCCTTGCGTGTCGATCAGGCCGCGCTTTTGAAATCTTGACAGGGTGCGGCTCACGGTTTCGAGCGTCATGCCGAGGTAGCTGCCCATGTCTTCGCGCGTCATTCGCAGGTTGAATTCCGCCCAGGAATAACCGCGTTGAGCATTGCGCTCCGACACGTCGAGCAGGAATGCCGCGACTCGTTCGTCCGCCGAAAGCGAGCCGAGCACCATCATCTGGGCCGCTTCGCGCACGATCTGCTCGCCCAGCATTTTGTGCAGGCGTTCCTGCATCGAGCCGATTTCGCGGCACAGTGACTTGAGCGCCGTGTACGGAACGATGCACACCGTGCTGTCCTCGAGCGCCAGCGCGCTGCATGCGTGCCGGTCGTCGCTGATGCCGTCGAGGCCGAGCGCTTCACCCGCAAGTCGCAGCCCGGTGACCTGTTCGCGCCCGTCCCGATGCGCCATGACGGTTTTCATCGAGCCCGAACGCACCGCATAGATATTGTCGAAACGGTCGCCGCTGCGGTACAGCGCGTCCCCGCGATGCACCGAGCGCGCGGAGCAGATCAGCGTTTCGAGTTTGGACAACTCGTCGGGGGACAGCCCTTGCGGCATGCACAGTTGACGCATCGCACAGCTGGAGCAGCGCGCGGCGCTGCGCGTGCTGGTGCGTCCGGCGGCCCGCGGCGTGGCGCGGCGGCTGCGCTGCGCGGGCGGCGAACCGACAGCGGGGCCGGGGGAAACAACGGAGTCGGCGGCGCCGGCGGAGTGTACAACAGCGGTAGAAGTAAGCATGTCTGAGCCAATGTCAGGGGTAATGCCCCGATTGTCCCACCGGCTCTGTCCCCCGTTTCGCGGCAAAATGACGCGCTTCGGCGCTCAGGCCTCTTGAGCGATATCAGACCTCGACGACGGGTCTGAAGCGTCCTCACGCATTCCGCAGAGGGGCACTTACGCTCACTCATCCTTTCGCCTGAACAGCGCCTTTCCCACGTCGACGCAAACGTTTGGCGAAATTTTCACTTTCTCTTGCGACCAACTCTCAAGGTTTCGCGGATTGTGTCGTCATATTGTCTGAAGAAAGCGGCGGCAACGAGAAGGGGCGGATTCACACGCGCCCGCGTCGGCGCGCGCCGGTGGTTCAAAGGTCATCGAAGTGAACCGCCTCGAGACAGGGCGCATCCTTTCACGCTGAAGCGCCGGCTGCTTCGCGACAACTTTTATCGTGCGGTAGGGCAAGGAATTAGACACATGAAGATTTCGAATATGAAAATCGGGGTTAGGCTCGGCTCCGCCTTCGCGCTGATGGTCGCGCTGCTCGTCGGCACGGCTATCGTGGGCATCGAGCATCTCGAGTCCACGAACACGAAGATGGACGAGATCGTCAGTAACCGCTACACGCTGATTGCGCTCAGCAATCAGATCAAGAGCAACGGCTACAAGGCGAACGGCATTCTCAGCAATCTGCTGCTGACTACGTCGCCGGACAGGGCCAAGCAGTATATGGACGACTATGCGGCCATCCGCAAAGCGAATGCGCAAGCCTACGGGGAACTTGAAAAGCATCTGACGAGCGATGACACGAAGGCGTTGTTCAAGCAGCAGTTCGACGCACGCTCGGCCTACGGCGTGAGCGTGAAAACTTTCTTCGATCTGGTGAGCAAGAACCAGCAGCAGGAAGCGCGCGATGTCTATCAGGGCGACATGGCGCGGCTTCAGGACGCGTACTACCTGCTCGTGGACAAGATGGTCGACGTGCAGGCGGAGCGGATGGCGCGCGACGTGGCCGATGCGGTTGGCGAAGCGCATCGCGCGAAGATCCAGATGATTTTGCTCGCACTGATCGCGACGCTGATTGCGATTGCCACGGGCATCTTCATCACGCGCACCATCACGCGGCCGATCAACCGCGCGGTGAGTCTCGCGGAAGCGGTCGCGGCGGGCGACCTCACGCATCACCTGCATGTGGATACGACCGACGAAGTAGGGCGCCTATTGACCGCGCTCGAACGCATGACCGGCAATCTGCACGGCATCGTCGCGCAAGTGCGCCAGGGCACGGACACGATCAGCCAGGCAACGCGCGAAGTGGCGAGCGGCAACATGGACCTGTCAAGCCGCACGGAGCATCAGGCGAGTTCGCTGGAAGAAACCGCGGCTGCCATGGAGCAACTCACGTCGACGGTCAAGCAGAACGCCGACAACGCGCGTGAAGCGAATCAGCTTGCGTCGAGTGCTTCGGACGTCGCGGTGAAGGGCGGCAACGCGGTGAATCAGGTCGTGAGCACGATGAGCGCGATCAACGAATCGTCGCGCAGGATCGTCGAGATCATCGGCGTGATCGACGGCATTGCATTCCAGACGAACATTCTTGCGCTCAACGCAGCCGTCGAAGCGGCGCGTGCCGGCGAGCACGGCCGCGGTTTCGCGGTGGTCGCGAGCGAAGTGCGCGGGCTTGCGCAACGCAGTGCCGTCGCGGCGAAGGAAATCAAGGAGCTGATCGCCGACTCGGTCAATCAGGTCGGTACCGGCGGCAAGATGGTGGAGGACGCGGGGCAGATCATCAGCGAAGTCGTCAAGAGCATTCGCCACGTGACGGAGATCGTCGCGGAGATCAGCTCCTCCAGCAAGGAACAAAGCGAAGGCATCGAGCAGATCAACCATGCGGTCACGCAGATGGACAAGGTGACGCAGGAAAACGCCGCGCTCGTCGAGCAAAGCGCCGCTGCCGCGCAGGCCTTGCAGGACCAGGCGCAACAGCTCACCGATACCGTCAGCACGTTCAAGCTGAACGGCGACACGGCGAAGCAACGGCGCGCCGCGAACCAACCGCACGCACATCGCACGAACGACACGAACGGCATGAGCGAGGCCGGCGCGTGGCTCAACGCGAGCATGTCACCGCAGTAGAAGCCAGGCGGACAACGGACGGAGACACGAGCCGGTCGCGCGGACCGGCTCGATAACAACAGAAGACCGAGCGCTCTGCAAGCCCGCATCCGCATCGCGTTCCTTTCCGTTTCGCTGTCTGCCGAAAATCGCGGCCAACTGTCATGTTGCCGTCGAGGGCTTGCGCCCCGAGCATCCCAATGCGGACAGCGAAATCCGACTAACGGTTTCTTCCGCACGCTATCAAACATGTCCCACGTCTCTTCCGAATCGATTGTTCTTTCACGCTCACCGGCCAGCGCGGATATCGAACAGGCAGGCGACCTGTCGCCGGTAGCGCGGACGTTGCAGGTCCGGCGCTTCATCGACGCGTTTCGTCAACACGGTCATCGTCAGGCGTCGCTGGACCCGCTGCGCCTCACGCCCGTGCCCGAAGTGCCTGAGCTCGACCCTGTGTTTCATGGGCTGGACCCGGCGCAGCCGATCGGCGCCGAGAATCCACTGCTGCCGCCGTCGGCTGCGGTGCATGAACTGGAGCGGCAACTGAGGCGCATTTATTGCGGCGCGATCGGCCTCGATCTGACCGGTATTCGCGATCCGCAGCGCCGTGCGCGTTTATCCGCAATGCTCAAGTCGGAACAGCTTGCGCCGTTGCCCGCCCGCGAGCAGCGCCGCGCTCTGTTGCGCCGCCTGATTGCCGCGGAAATGTGGGAGCGTCATGTGGCGGCGGTTTTCGAGCATGCAAAGCGCTTTTCGCTCGAAGGTTGCGAGAGCCTCGTGCCGCTTCTCGAAGCGATCGTCGATCACGCCGCCGCTCAAGGCGTTCAGCAGGTGTTCGCGGGCATGCCGCATCGGGGGCGCCTCAATGTGCTCGTCAACGTGATGGGCTTCGATCCGGCGAAGCTCGTCGATTGCCTCGATCCCGATTCCGATGTCGCAGCCATGCAACGCGATCTGCCTTATCACCTCGGCGGCAGCACCGTCAGACGGACGCTCGACGGCGATGTCGCGATGTTCCTTGCGCACAATCCGTCGCATCTGCAAAGCGTGTATCCGGTCGTGAGCGGGATGGCGCGTGCATACCGGGACGAGCATCGCGGCTTTGGATGCCTGCCGGTGGTCGTGCATGGCGATGCGGCATTCGCGGGCCAGGGCATCGTGATGGAAACGTTGAACATGACGCGCAAGGACGGTTACGCGTTGGGCGGCACGGTACACGTCATCGTGAACAATCAGATCGGCTTTACGACGCTGAACCGCATGGACGCCGAAGGGCATTCATATTGCACGGACGTCGCGCGAATGATCGACGCGCCCGTGATCCGTGTGAACGCAGACCGTCCCGACGAGGTCCTGCGCGCCGCGAAGCTCGCATTGCAGTACCGCATGGAGCACGAAGCCGATGTCGTGATCGATCTGATCGGCTATCGGCGCCTGGGTCACTCGGAGCACGATATTCCCGCGCTGACGCAGCCGTCGCAGCAAGCGTCAATTTCGGCGCATCAGACCGTCACCGAGCTTTATCACGCGGCCATCGGCGAGGAAACACCACTCGACGTGTTGCGCGCCGATGCATTGAGAGACCTTCTGACGCCGCCCACCCAAACGTTGTCGCGGCAGCGCCCCGAGCGCGAGAACGGCACGAAGCGGACCAAGCGCACGCGGCCGCTGTCGCTCGCCCGCGTGCAGTCGCTTACCGCGGCGTTGACTCGCACGCCGCCCGGGCTGCGGCTACATGACTTCGTGCGCGACATCACGGCGAAGTGGCACAAGAGCGTAGAAGCGGAAACAGCCACGGCCGACTGGTGCTTCGCCGAGAACCTCGCTTACGCAAGTCTGCTCGACGACGGGCACAGTGTGCGCATCTCCGGCATGGATGTGGGCCGCGGCACCTTCATGCATCGGCATGCAGTGTGGCACTCGCAGGGCGCGACTTCCGATGCGCCCGAGCCTCATGTGCCGCTGCAAAATCTCGGTGTGCATCAGGGTGAGTTCGACATCATCAATTCACCGCTGACCGAGGAGGCCGTGCTGGGTTTCGAATACGGCTACAGCGTTCAGTCCACGTCGCACCTCGCTATCTGGGAAGCGCAGTTCGGCGACTTCGTGAACGGCGCGCAAGTGATCATCGATCAATATATCGCCGCCGGCGAGTACAAGTGGGGCCAACCGTCCGGACTGACGATGCTGCTGCCGCATGGTCATGAAGGTGTCGGTCCCGAGCACTCGAGCGCGTATCTCAGCCGCTTCCTGCAACTGTGCGCAGGCGGAAACATGAAGGTCGTGATGCCGTCGACGTCATCGCAGTGGTTCCACATGCTGCGCGAGCAGGCGCTGAGCGTCGAGCCGAAGCCGCTTGTCGTGATGTCGCCGAAGGGGCAGCTCCATGGCAATGTGCGCTCGCATTCGCCTGTCGGCGAGTTGATCGGCGGTGCATTTGCTCCGGTGCTGCAAGACAGTGGTGCGGCTTCGCCCGAAGACGTGACGCGCGTCGTGCTGTGCAGCGGCAAGTTTTTCTACGACTTGCAGGCGGCGCGCGATGCTTCCGGCGACACACAGACTGCGCTTGTCCGCATCGAACAGTTGTACCCGTTCCCGGCGAGCGAGCTTGCCCTTGCGCTCGCTGCTTATCCGAACCTTGCCGAGGCGGTGTGGGCCCAGGAAGAGGAACGGAAGCATGGTGCATGGCATTTCGTGCGCGATGACATAGAGGGAGCGGTTCCGGCGAACTGCCGCGTGTTCGACGTGTGCCGGCGCGAGAGTCCATCGGGCGCGGATTCGTCTATACGCGCGCATCGCGTAGAACAGCAGCGCCTGGTGGTGGCCGCATTGGCACGCGCCTGAAGTTGCGCCGTCAAGCAGTTTGCCCGCCGGCTTGCAATTGAGTTGCTATTGTTAACAGAAATAGGCGAGGTTATCGTGCGCGGCAATGACCATGCTGCAACGCGACCGCCTCGCCGTTTCCCGCTTCGCAATCATATTTGCGGCGCGTAAGCCGATTGGCGCGAACTGAGTAGCGCACGTTGGCATGCACGTTGCGAAGCAGTTCGTCGAAGCGATAGGACAATTGCACATGGCAACCGTACTGCTGGTAGATGACGACGCCGAGGCGTTGGACGCATGGAGCGCGATCTGCTCCGCCGAGGGCTACGAAGTAAAAACTGCGCTGGACGGTAAGTCGGCGCTAACTCAGTTCATGGCTTCGCCTGTCGACGTCGTGGTGGCCGACTGGCGCATGCCGACCATGTCGGGCAGTGAGCTGTGTCACCGGTTGCGCACACTGCCCGGGCTTGCCGACGTCGCTTTCATACTCGTTTCGGGAGAGCCGAGCCCTCCCGCCTTCGTCAGCTTCGACGGGTTTCTGCGCAAGCCGGTGGACGGCCCCACGTTGCTGGCCACCATGCGGCGCCTGCTCGAAGACCACGTCAGTCATCGCGCATTGCAGCGAGGCGGACCGACGTAGCATCGATCGCGCCCCCGGCTTCCCAAAGTCTCGGTTGCGCGCTGGCATGGCGCTCGCGGCGTCAGTCTCGCGTTTGCGCGTCGTCGGATGCTTTGCTTGCCGCGGACGGGATCAGCAGCACCGGCAAGCGAGCCTGGCGCACACAACGCTCCGCGACGCTGCCGAGAATCAGGCGCTGAAATCCGCGCCGGCCGTGCGTGCCATGACGAGCAGGTCCGCATTGAAGTCGGCGGCGGCTTTCAGCACGGCCGTGGAAACGTCGTCGAGCGACGGCGCTTCGGTGACGACGATCTCTCCCTTCACACCTTGCGCGTCCATTTCGCGCGCAAACTCCTCGCCGAGTTCCTTCCCTTGTTCGATGAGACGATTGCGAAGTATTGAAGGGTCATAGCCCGGCGCCTCGAAATACATTGGCGTATTTTCGACGACGTACAGGGGCTGCAAAACAGCGCCGTTAGATCTTGCGAGCGCGAGCGCTGCCTCGAAAGCACGGCGAGAAGTCTGGCTGCCGTCGACCGCTACAAGAATGCGAGTGTACATTTCCGCTCCAGGTCAGGTTGCGAGCTTTAATAATCGTTCAGAAACCGTGCTTCAGCCAGGATGTAAATCAACCGGTTCACAAATTTTGACGTTGCTCTCGCTGGACGACAGCCGGTTCCCCAAGACGCGCGGGCGGCTTTTTGCTCGATGCTGCGAGCCCGAAGCTCGGCGAATGCCGCTCGGGTTTGCCTTACAATCGGGATCTACTCTGACAAGCTGCATGCGCCCGGCCGATGAATGAGCGAAAAACGACGGGCTTGCCCGACAAAATTTACGGCGACATCCTGAATCGCATTCTCGAAGGCGAATACAAGGAAGGGCAGCGGCTGCCTACCGAGCATGCGCTCGCCGAACGCTTCTCGACCTCGCGGCCCACGGTGCGCGAGGCATTGGCCCGGCTGCGGGCCGACGGCATCATCGTGACGCGTCATGGGTCGGGAACGACAGTCGCGCGGCGGCCCGACCCGGACGTGCGGCGTTTCGCGCCGCTCGAAACGCTGTCCGACATCCGCCGCTGCTATGAATTTCGCATTGTCACGGAGGCGGGCGCGGCCGAGCACGCGGCGCTCAAAGCCGACGCCGACGACATTGCCGCTATCGAGCACGCATGGAATCAGCTCGAACGGATCATTGAGACGCGCGGCATCGGTGCGTCCGACGACTTCATGTTCCATCTGGCAGTGGCGCGCGCGTCGAAGAACCCGTTTTTCATCACGGTCATGTCGTTCATCGAGGAACAGATCGTCTTCAGCATGAATCTGTCACGCAACCTGTCGCTCGTGAAAACGGTGGAGCGGCAGCGTCTCGTGCAGGCGGAACACCGGGCGGTGCTCGACGCCATCCGCCGCAAGGACCCGCAAGCGGCGGGGCAGGCAATGCGAGCGCACCTGGAAAACGCGCTCGAACGGATGTTTGGTTCGTGAGGCAAGCTTCGCATGACTCGCTGTGCGCCGGCTGACCGGCCGTTACCACCACGGTGAAGCCCGGCCGGCCGAGAGCAGCGGAGCAGCGAAGAGTAGCTAAGCGGCTGCGGCGATCGGCCCGAAGAGCGCCGTGCGGGTCTTCGGACTCACCGCGATATCCAGCGCTACCGCGCGTTCCACGCCGATCTGCAGTGGTGAGCCGAGGCGGCTAATCTCGATTCCGGTCTTGCGCAACAGCCGCTCGATCGGGGTCGTTGTCACCGTCACATAGCGCGTGATACCCATGCGGTCAGCGAATGTCACGAGCTCATGAATCGCCTGCATCGTCACGTCGGCGAAGCCGAACGACTTCTCCTCGCCGCTGGTGTCGATCGCGAAGCGGCTCAGTTCCCAGATATGCCGCCCGACCGGCGCCGCGGCGCCATGCAGCAGCTGCGGAAAGGTGTCCTTCAGCATGTTCGGCCCCTCGGTCGGCATCAGACGCCAACAGCCGCGCACGCGCCGGTCGTCGGCCTGGATCAGCATGTAATGCGGTCCCAGCGCATCGTAGCCGTCGATCTCCATGCCCGCTATGGTCGGAATATCCCAGCCGAGCCGCCCGTGAAACACCCGTGCCCGCAGGCGGTACATCTCGTTGATGTCCTCGTTGTCGAACTCTTGACGCATTCCGATCCGGATCGCTGTTTGCATGACGTTCTCCTGAACGTGTTGGGGAAACCAATACGCAGGAAAACTTATGCATTCTGAATCGTTCCGCCACCTATCTACCTGGATAGGTGTGCATGCTTATCGGATATCGGAGAATTTGAGACAGAAACAGCACTCAACCGACGGACACGAAAATGGAACATCTAGACAATCACTGGCAACCGCAAACCGGTCTTCAAACGCGTTCGGCGGAGCCGTCCACGGCGGTAGACCGGGTCTTGATCATCGCGTACCGCAAAAAGAAAAAAGAAAGCCAGCGCCGCTTCTGGGCTCGCTTCGGCGTCACGCAGTCGCGCGGCAGCCGCTTTGAGTCCGGGGCGGAAATCCCGGCGCCCGTCTCGATCCTGCTGGGCCTGTACTTCACGAAAACCGTTTCCGACGCCGACCTCGGCCGCGCCGAGCGGGTGCTTCACAGCCGCGACGCCGCGGCGTTGCTCAACCCGGGTCAATAAGCCCCAGCTGTGTTGCAATCACGGCTGCTGCGCGCCGCGAATTCACGCCGAGTTTGGTCCTGATGTTCTTCATGTGGAAGTTCACCACGGCTTCCGAACAGTTCAGGATATGGGAAATCTCCCACGTGGATTTGCCGCGCGCGGTCCATTGAAGGCACTCGCGTTCGCGCGGCGTCAGCTTGGGCAATAAAGTCTGCGTGTGTGTATGCAAATGGCGCTGACTGGTGTCGATCACGAGATCACGCAGCAGCACCAGATTCGGCAAGACCACGTCGATATGACGCCAGAAGGTGTCCGTTGGGTTGGCGTCGTTCACGAAGCACATCATGCCGGCTTCCTGATTCGGGCCGTGAATCGGCAGTGTCACGCCGGCACGCAAACCGTGGGCGCGCGCTTCTTCGTACATGGACTGCTGTGGAGCGGTCGTGAAAATTTCCGGCGACCACACTAGCGGCGTGGAGCGTGCCGCGCAATGTGCGACCGTTGGGTCGATATGCACGAGGCCCTGCTCGTCGTAGGTACGGCGCCACGCGGGTGCATACGTGCTGCGAATGTAAGCGTCTTCGAGCCTGATGGTTGGGCGCGGAAGCATTGCGATCAGAAGCCGGTCGAATCCCCAACTCTCCGCGAGACCCGCGACCGCGCCAAACCATTCCGCTTCGTCGGCGGCGTCCAGTAGCGGTGCCATCTGCTCGATAAAATGTAGCGCCAATTTCCACTCTCTCAGACTCGCAAATAGCCTTTGTGGTTATTTGCACAGGTTTTTATGTGCAACTGCTTTAGTGCGGACAATCTATCACTAAAAATTGTTTTGCAAGCGGGGGCCGTCCGCTCTATACGCAGCTTTAACCCGCGTTTAACCGGGCGCGAATAAACCGGCACGCGGGCATTCACCCTCCCGGGATTTACGTATACCGCGAACCCACGCCGTAACCCCCAAGCAGCAAGGGGTTCGGCTCCGCACGACCATTGCCCTGACGTCGCATTCCGCGAATGCCAAATAAACAGGCAAAACCACTCCATTCGCCATGCCGTGTCTTAACCTGGACCTGCTGGGTTCTACTGCCTAAATCATCGCTTAGCGCGAATGGCGCTTATTCTTCTATTGTCATACAAAAAGTCTCCCGCTGCGCCTCGACATTTTTGTTGGACGCGTCGGCTTGTCAATTCGCGCATGCAAAGTTGTTTGACAACTTTTCCGGGCAGATGCTACCGTAGACGCTACTACTCCTCCGGTGTCCACTGATGAACGAATCTCCGTTTGACGATCGCGAACTCGCGGCCTCGGTCATGGCCGTGCCGCCGCTGGCACGCCGCGCAGACCATGCACTCGACGCCGATCAGAATGCCACGCTGATCCGCCATATCGAAGCAGGCGGCGTACGCACACTGCTCTATGGCGGCAACGCGAACCTCTATCACACAGCAGTCAGCGAATATCGCGATTTACTCGATTTGCTGGCCGATGCCGCGGGCCCCGACACGCGCGTGATCCCGGCAATCGGGGCGGACTACGGAAAGATGCTCGACCAGGCGCGTATCCTCGCGCAGACCCGCTATCGCACGGCAATGGTGCTGCCGCTCGCCGGCTTTACGACGTCGGAGGGCGTTGAAGCGGGTCTTACCCGGATTGTCGACGCGGCGGGCATCCCGCTCACGCTGTACATCAAAAGCGAAGACTATGTGGAGGTGGAGACGCTGGCGCGCCTCGTCGAGCGCGGCACGCTGCTCGCGGTGAAGTATGCGATCGTCCGCCATGAATCCCGCCGACGATCCCTACCTGCGGCGCCTTCTGCAACACGTGCCGGCGGGCAAGATCGTGTCAGGCATGGGCGAGCGCCCGGCGCTCGTGCATCTGCGCGAGTTCGGCCTCGCGGCATGGACAACCGGCTCTGGCTGTATTGCGCCTCACATGGTCACGGCATTGCTGCACGCTGCGAAAACCGGCGACAGCGACACCGCACAACGTCTTTACGACGCCTTCCTGCCGCTCGAAACCTTGCGCGACGACATCTCGCTGATCCGGGTGCTGCACGACGCGGTCACGTTCTCGAAGATCGCCGATATGGGGCCGATGTTGCCGCTGCTCAGTTCGACGCCGCCCGAACATCATGCGAAGATCGCCGACGCGGCGCATGCGTTGCTCGCGCTTGAAAGAGAACACGTGCGCGTGTCCGCACCAATTAATCCAACCAGATAGAGGCAGCATGACCGACCACAGCCGACGCTATCCCGATCCTTCCGTGCGCGTACTCGATCCGCGCTTCAAGTCGCTGACTCTTGCATCAGCGTCCGTCGAGTGTCTGTATCAAGGCGCGCGCTGGTCGGAAGGGCCGGTCTGGTTCGGCGACGGCCGCTATCTGCTGTGGAGCGATATCCCCAACGACCGCATCTTGCGTTGGGACGAGGCGAGCGGCATGGTCAGCACGTTCCGTCAGTCGTCGAACAATGCCAACGGCCATACACGCGACCGGCAAGGCCGCCTCGTGAGTTGCGAACATTTGACGCGCCGGGTTACCCGCACCGAATACGACGGCTCGATTACCGTGCTCGCCGATCGCTACCGCGGCAAGCGTTTCAATTCGCCGAACGACGTCGTCGTGAAATCGGACGGTTCGATCTGGTTCAGCGATCCGACGTTCGGCATAGACGGCTTCTACGAAGGCGAGCGGCAGGAGTCGGAACTGCCGGCGTGCGTGTACCGCATCGACCCCCAGTCAGGCGAGGTGAGCGTAGTCGCCGACGACATTCTCGGACCGAACGGCCTCGCGTTCTCGCCGGACGAGTCCGTCCTCTATATCGTCGAATCGCGAGGCGAGCCGCGCAAGATTCGCGCTTTCGACGTCGACGGCAACGGCGCGGCGCTGTCGAACAACCGCGTGCTGATTGACGCGGGCCCCGGCACGCCGGATGGCTTTCGCGTCGACGTCCACGGGAATTTGTGGTGCGGTTGGGGTATGGGCACCGACGAACTCGACGGCGTGCGCGTCTTTACACCGCAAGGCGAGCCGATCGGCCATATTGCGCTGCCGGAGCGCTGCGCGAACGTGTGCTTCGGCGGACGTCATCGGAACCGGCTTTTCATGGCGGCGAGCCACGGCCTTTATTCGCTATATGTGAACACGCAGGGCGTACGCGGCGGTTGATCGCGGGCTTTGGCCGCGAACGGTCCGCGATAGTTGCCTGACAAGCGCTTATTGCACGTTGGGCGGCTCGGGGTTTGCCCTTCTATACAAGCGCGCCAAATCATTGAGGCCAAAGGCCTTCGGGCGAAAATGCCCCGAATGTCGGGGAAAACGCGAGCAAGAGTATTTGCTTGACATCGGCTGTTCCGCTTCGCTATGTTGCAGTGGTTGAACGAGACGCCCGGCGCAGTCGACCGGCGGACTTCATACCAAGAAGCGAGGAGACGCAATGACTGTTTCGCACAGGTTGGCGCTCAGGCTGGTGTCGGTATGTCTCGCGGCGAGCGCCGCATTCGGGTCGGCTGCGCACGCGGCCGATCCGGTCACACTCAATATCGTCGACGTAGCCGGCGATCTCCAACTTACGCGCGCCGGCTTCGAGGCGTTCAAAGCGAAGTACCCGAACCTCGTCGCGAATATCACCTACACGAATGCGCCCGCGCCGCAATTGCCCGGCAAGATCAAGGCCATGCAGGGCGCGGGCCGCTCCGACATCGACCTGGTACTGACCGGCACCGACGCACTCGCAGCCGGCATCGAGCAGAACCTGTGGACCAAACTGCTGCCCGACAACGCGGCGCAATTCCCCGGCGTGCTCGACAAATACGCGCCTGGCCCGCGCAAGATGCAGGAGCTGGCGCAAGGCTACGGTCTGGAGGTCGCGTATATGCCTGCCGGGCCGCTGCTCGAATACAACCCCGCCAAGGTCAGCGATCCGCCGAAAACGCCCGAACAACTGCTGCAATGGTGCAAGGCGCATCCGGACAAGCTGATCTACGCGCGGCCCGCGAACTCGGGACCGGGCCGCACGTTCCTCATGGGCTTGCCCTATGTGCTCGGCGACAAGAATCCGCAAGACCCCATCAACGGCTGGGACAAAACCTGGGCCTTCCTCAAGCAGCTGAACGAATGCATTCCTTACTATCCGGGCGGCACGTCCGCGGTGATGAAGGAGTTGGGCGAAGGCACGCGCGACATGACCTTGACGGTAACGGGCTGGGACATCAATCCGCGCGCGCTCGGCATCGTGCCTGCCGATTTCCGCGTGCAGGCGTTCGACAACATGACGTGGGTGAACGACGCGCACTACATGGTGGTTCCCAAGGGCGTACCGAAGGAAAAGCTCGACGTGCTCTACAAGCTGATGAACTTCATGCTCGAGCCCGCGCAGCAGGCTCTGACTTACGACGACGGTTACTTTTATCCGGGTCCGGCGATCAAAGGCGTCACCGTCGAGCAGGCCCCCGCGCATAGCCAGGAAGTCCTGAAGAAGTACGGGCGGCCCGAGTACGCGAAGCTGCTGGCGGAGCGCCCGCACGTGTTGCCGCTCAATGCGGCCGCGATGGTCGCCGCCTTCAGGAAATGGGACACGGAAGTCGGCGCTCAAAAAACGAAATAACCGAGGCCGGATAGCCGCGCCCACTCGTGCGAGTGCGACTCGCGCGTGACGCGTCACGCGCATCAGGGAACCGCCATGAAGCATAACTTCGAACAGTTGCGGCTCGACTCGGTGAGCCGCAGTTTCACGAATGCGGAAGGCCAGTCGATCGCCGCGCTGCAGGGGCTCGATCTGAACATCCGGCGCGGCGAATTCATCGCGTTGCTCGGGCCGTCGGGCTGCGGCAAGTCGACGGCGCTGAACTGCATCGCCGGTTTGCAGCCGTTGAGCGGCGGGGGCATCTGGCTCGACGACAAGCGTATCGATGTATTGCCGCCGGAAAAGCGCGGCTTCGGCATGGTGTTTCAGAACTACGCGCTGTTTCCGCATATGAGCGTGCTCGACAACGTCGGCTTCGGCCTGAAGATGCGCGGCGTCGGCAAAAGCGAAATCATGCGGCGGGCGCGGGAGGCATTGCAACTCGTGCAACTGGTCGGCCATGAGCGCAAGCTGCCGGGGCAACTGTCGGGCGGTCAGCAACAGCGCGTGGCGATTGCGCGCGCGATTGTGATCGAGCCGCCGCTGATTCTGATGGACGAGCCGCTGTCGAATCTCGACACCAAGTTGCGCATCGAGATGCGCGCCGAAATCCGCCGCATTCATAGCCAGCTCGAACGCGCGACGCTGTACGTCACGCACGACCAGGACGAAGCGCTTTCGATGGCCGACCGCATCGTCGTGATGAGAGAGGGCGTCGTGCAGCAGGTCGCCACGCCGAAAGAGGTCTATACGCGCCCGCAGAATCTGCATGTCGCGCGTTTCATGGGCTATCGCAACGTCGCTGAATTCGCGCTCGAAGGCATGCAAGGAGAAGGCGTCGCGGTGAGCGCGAACGGTGTGCGTCTGATCGGCACGCCGATGGCGGGCTTCAACGGCAAGCGCGTGAGCGTGGCGCTGCGCCCGGAGGACATGGAACGCACGGCGCCCGGAGCCGAGAATGCGTTCGACGCGTTAGTGACCGTCGTCGAATACGGCGGCAATAGTTCGCTGCTGCGCGTGAAGACCGCGTTCGGCGATTTGTGGGCACGCGTCGCCGGCGAGTTCGTCGAGGGACAACATATCAGCTTGCGTGTGCCGCCTTCGCGCACGCTTGTCTATGACGCAGAGGCGGCATGAGCACGCCCATGCCGTCAGCGCCTGTCGCGCCCGCAGCGCAGCGCGACAGCAAGGCGTGGCTCGTCACGCCGGCGTTGCTCTTCATCGTCGCGTTGTTCATCTATCCGTTCGCGTACGGTCTCGCGCTGTCGTTCCGGCCGATGAACGGCGGCAGTGCATGGGCCAACTATCTGACGTTCTTCACTGACACGTCGATGTGGCCCACCATCATCGTCACGCTGAAGCTCGCAGTGCCGGCCACGCTGATCAACGTAGGCGTGTCGGTGCCCGTCGCATTCGCGTTGCGCCGGCATTCGCGGTATCAGAAGTTCGTGACCACGTTACTGGTGATTCCTGTCACGCTCGGCACGGTGCTGATCGCCGACGGCATGCTCACTTACTTCGGACCCAACGGCTGGTTTCCGCAGGCACTGCAAGGCATGCATCTCTATACCAGCGAAGTCCGGCTCACGCATAACTTCTGGGGCGTGCTGATCTCGCTGATCGTGTCCGGATTTCCGTTCGCGTTTCTGTTGACGCTGTCGTACGTGACCGGCATCGACCCGACGCTCGCGAGCGCCGCCGCGACGCTTGGGGCAAGTCCGTGGGAGCAGTTTCGCCGGATCTATTTGCCGCTGCTGGTGCCCGGTTTGACGATGGCCGCCTGCCTCTCGTTCGTGCAGGCGTTTTCGGTGTTTCCGTCGGCAGTACTGCTTGGCGCGCCCGCCGGGCCGACTCGCGTGATGTCGATTGCCGCAGCGGAAGCCGCTTTCGAAAGTTATGACTATTCGCTCGCATCCGCGATTGCGATGGTGATGGGCTTCGTGCAATTGGTGGTGGTCGCCGCCATGCTTGGCGCGCGCCGCTTCTTCTACAGCGGCCCTGCAACTGGAGGCAAAGGCTGATGACGACCGAGCGTGGCGGAGCGCCGGCTTCATGGTCCGCGTCCGAATCGAAACAGCAGGGCGACGACGCACGCGAGCCGAGGCGCGTAAAGCAGCGTGCGAGCGTGCCGGGCCGCGTATGGCGCGTGATCGTGTGGGGCGCGATGGTGTTTTTTCTTGCCAACGTCGTGCTGCTGATCGCCACGGTAGCGGTCAATTCGATCGCGACACGCTGGTTCGGCACGTTGCTTCCGCAGGGCTTCACACTGCATTGGTATGCGCAGGCGTGGAGCGATTTCCAGCTGGCGAGTGTGTTGTGGGTGACGGTCGAAGTAGTCGGCGCCGTCGTGCTGCTGTCGGTGCTGCTCGGCGTGCCGGCGGCATATGCGCTCGCGCGCGTGCAGTTTCGCGGCAAGCGCATTGCAATGCTGATCTTCCTCTTGCCGTTGATGGTGCCGCCCGTCACGTACGGCATTCCGATGGCGACCGTGATGTACAAGATCGGTCTCGCCGGCACGCTGAGCGGCGTGATACTTGCGAATCTCGTGCCCGCACTGCCGTTCGTGATTCTCGTGATGACGCCGTTCATCGAACAGATCGATCCGAATCTCGAAGCGGCCGCGCGCATTTTCGGCGCGAACACGTTCCGCTATTTCCGCTACGTGCTGCTGCCCCTGCTCGTGCCCGGCATGCTGGCCGCGGCGCTTCTGGTGCTGGTGCGCACCATCGGCATGTTCGAACTCACGTTCTTCACGGCAGGGCCCGCAACGCAGACGCTCGTGGTCGCGTTGTACTACGCGGTGTTTTCAACCGGCGTGCGCGCCCCGCAATCCATCGACGCCATGGCGATGATCTACATGGCAATCACGCTGGTCTGGGTATTGATCGCGCTGCAGTTCGTGAGCCCCACACAGATCGTCTCGCGCGTGAAGGAACCGAAGCGTTGAGCGGCGCAATGCGTCTCGCGAACTGGGGCGCTCAGTAGCCGACGCGATAGACTCGGCCCGTCTGCGCGCCTTCAACGCTGCGTAAATACCCTTGTGCGGCGCGTTGCGCGCTGACCGGCTCGAAGCCGCGGAAGTACGGCCCGTAGGCGCCCATTGATTCGGTCAGCACAGTCGGACTCACTACATTGATGCGGATACCGCGCGGCAATTCGATCGCCGCGCCGCGCACGAAACCTTCGAGAGCCAGATTGACGGTCGTCGCATTCGCGCCCTCGCGAATGGGCTCGTCGCCGACGATGCCGCTCGTCAGCGTGAACGAGCCGCCGTCGTTCACGTAGTTCTGCGCCGCTAGCACGACGTTGATCTGTCCCATGAGTTTGTCGCGCAGGCCGACCCAGAACTGTTCGCTGCTCATTTGCTCCAACGGGCCGAAATGCAGTTTGCCTGTCGCGGTGACGACGCCATCCACCTTGCCGAGTTCGCGAAAGAGCCGCTCGACGCTCGCTGGATCGGTGCTGTCCACTTGATACTGGCCGCGCGTCGCGCCTACTTCGATGACTTCGTGGCGAGCCTTCAGCGCCTCACTGACTGCCTGGCCCAGCGTGCCCGTGGCGCCGATCACGACGATCTTTTTCATTTGCCGCTCCATTGAGTTTGATGTGCAACGATTGTGCGCCGCGTCGGACACCACAAAAAGCCGTAGCGGGGAGCAGGTCTTGCAACCGTCGGTTTCTAATCAGTCGAACCTGAACAATCCGGAAGTCCTTGTGTGATGAGGCTTTACGGCCGAAATGGTGTTGTGGGAATTGCAGGGACCTGGCATATTGGTACGGGAATCCTGCAATTTCTGACGAGGTGCGGATGGGTCCCAAGACACCTGTGACGGAAGGAGATTTCTTCCGGCAACCGCTGCGTGAACAGATCAACCTGAAGCATCCGCTGGTACGCCTGACGGACCTGATCAACTGGGAACGGCTGGGCGCGTCGATGAGCGAGAGCTTCGTGTCCGGCAAGGGCCGCCCGGCAACATCACCGCGCCTGATTGCGGGTCTGCTCTACCTGCAACATGCCTTCGACCTGTCTGACGAAGAGGTTGTGTGGCAATGGGTTGAGAACCCGTATTGGCAGGTGTTCACGGGCGAGACTTACCTGCAGACGCAGCCACCAATCGACCCATCGAGCCTGACGCGCTGGCGCAAGCGGCTGGGTGAAGCCGGCGTTGAAGAGTTGCTGGCAGAGACGATTGAAGCAGCGAAGCGCGCCGGCGTGATCAAGGCCTCGAGCGTAAAACGCGTAATCGTCGACACGACGGTCATGGAGAAGGCGATTGCGTATCCGACCGATTCACGCCTGCTCGAACGATGTCGCGAACACCTGGTGAAGGCCGCTGCGAGACACGGCCTGAAGCTGCGGCAGAACTACAATCGCGAGGCGCCACGGCTGGCAAGCCAGATCAGTCGTTACGCGCATGCGAAGCAATACAAGCGGATGAGAAAGACACTGCGCACGTTGCGCTCGCGTGTGGGTCGGGTGATGCGCGACGTCGAGCGGCAAGTCGACGCGGTGGCCGATTGCAGCCGCGCGGCATTGCAGGAACTGATTGGCCGCACGAAGCGGATTCTGTCGCAGAAGCTGAAGGACAAGAACAAGCTGTATGCGCTGCACGCGCCGGAAGTCGAGTGTCTGGCCAAGGGCAAGGCGCGCATACCGTACGAATTCGGCGTGAAAGTGTCGATCACGACGACTCACAAGGAAGGGCTCGTGGTGGGGATGCGTTCAATGCCGGGCAACCCATACGACGGCCACACGCTGGCTGAGGCGCTGGAGCAGGCCGCGATCCTCAGCGACGTTACGCCAGAGGTCGCCATCGTGGACCGTGGTTACAAGGGCGTTGCGCTTGATGGCGTGAAGATCTATCACCCCGGCCTGCGGCGCGGCATCACATGCGGACTACGCGCGATGATCAAACGGCGAAGTGCGATCGAGCCTGCCATCGGTCACATGAAGAGCGATGGCAAGCTCGGGCGCAACTGGTTGAAGGGTGCGCTGGGCGATGCACTGCACGCCGTGCTGTGCGGCGCTGGCCACAACCTGCGGATGATCCTCAGGAAGCTACGGCTTCTTTATGCCTTCGTTCTTGCTGTTTTGTTCAGAATAGCCACCGACGCGATGGTGTGACCGCCGGAACTCAAGACGAATTGTTCAGGGCCGACTAATCAACGACAGGCGATAAAAAACGCGCATGTATTTAAACAATGCGCGCTTTGATATCCACCGACAAATCGGCCTCTTCGTCCAGATTCAAACGAGAGTGCAAATCGACAGATTATTTCACGCGCTCTATTTCGATCACGCGTGTGGGTCGCAAATGATTAAGGGCGTAATGAATGCGGCCGCGTTGATGGCGGTTTTCGCCTGGGCGCGAATAGTCGAACAGTTCATCGGTCGAATGGAGCGCCTGCGGTTCGAACATGCCTTTGTCGATTACCGTATAGCCCGGTTCGAGCGCGAGCAGCAGGTGATTGCCGCCCACGCGGCTGTCGAATCCGGCCATGCCGTCGAGCGCTTCCGGCACGCTGTTGTCGAGCGACGCGTTGCTGTTCGTGATCTCGTCGACTGCGATCGGACTCTGGCCCGCAATGCGCGCGGCTTCATGGTTCTTACCGTCGGTGTCGACCGTGCTGTCGTGTGAGCGGTCATTGTGCGATTCGGCGGTACGCGGCACGCTCGGGCCAGTTGGCTTGCTGGCGTCTGCTGCCTTGTCGATATGGGTGTTCATATGCATTCTCCTTTCAAGAAGTCGGGTTCAGAACTGCAAGCTCCGTTCCCTCACCTAGGCGATTGCGTGCGCGCGCCTTTCGTTTTTTTTAATGAACGCGCATTTTCTACAGAGTATGATCATACTCCGGCGAGCGGAGCGTGCTCTTCAAGAGCGCTTAATTGGTTCTCGCGGGTTCTCGCGAATTTCACATCGCTGTTTATCAACCGGTGCAACGAGCGCGGGCTTACTCAAAACATTCTACGGGGCCGTCAGGGCGGGTGACACATGCACTTCGATGCTGCATTCACACATCGCGGCTATTTGTTAAATTGCGCACCGGCGCGTGCCGGCGACGGCAGTTGGCAACCTTACGTAGTCATTTCGCGGTCGAGCGACGGTGAACTCGTCGCCAACCGCTTTTTCCCGACGGATCTGTGCTTTCACGACGAAGCCGCCGCAATCGCGCATGCGCGCGACTGGGCGGTGCGCTGGATCGACGCGAGCAGTCTGACCATCTGAGCGCACCTTCCCGTTTGCCTTGCGCGCAACGCTGCGCGAGCCACCGCAAAACGCGGTAATCTCTCGGGACAATCACTCGATACCGTGCTCCTCGCACGGCGCTGTCCTTATATGCCTAATGTGCCTTCCCACAACTGGGGCCTTGAACAGATCGTCGCGGACCTGCGTGCGTCGCGTGAAGAGTTGCATCGTACGCGGCATCCGCTCGGCATTCGTGAGCTGCCGTCGCGCGAAGCGGTGGTCAACATCGTCGCGGGGCTGCGCGCCGCGCTGTTTCCCACGCACTATGGCGCGCCGGATCTGACCGACGAAACCGTCGACTACTACGTCGGACACACGCTCGAAAGCACGTTGCGTTTGCTCGCGGAACAGATCCGCCGCGCGCTGCGGTTTCTGCCGGAACACGCGCAAACGCCGGAAACGGAATTGCGCGAGCGTGCCTTCGAAGTTGCGCGCCAGTTCGGCACGCAGTTGCCGGGCATTCGCGCGCTGCTCGTCAGCGACATTCAGGCGGCGTTTACGGGCGACCCGGCCGCGCAGCACATTACCGAAATTCTGCTCTGCTATCCCGGCGTATGGGCGATGACGCATCACCGTCTTGCGCATGCGCTGCATCGTCTCGGCGTGCCGTTGCTCGCGCGCTTCATCAACGAGATCGCGCACTCGGCAACCGGCATCGACATTCACCCCGGCGCGACGATCGGCCCGAGCTTTTTCATCGACCACGGCACTGGCGTCGTGATCGGCGAAACGGCGATCATCGGTGAACACGTGCGCGTGTATCAGGCGGTGACGCTCGGCGCGAAGAGCTTCGCCGCGGATATCGACGGCGCGCTGATCAAGGGCAATGCGCGGCACCCAATCGTCGAGGACGACGTCGTGATCTACGCCGGCGCGACGATCCTCGGACGAGTGACGATTGGGCGCGGCTCGGTGATCGGCGGCAATGTGTGGCTCACGCATAGCGTGCCGCCGGGCAGCAGCGTGTCGCAAGGCAAGGTCCGCGAAGGCGATCGGGGCGAAGAAGGGCGGCGTTGATGCGCGAGCGCGACGCGTCGCGTGGCCGCGTCCACATGCCTCGTTGCGCGATTGCAGGCGTCGAGGCAACAGTGGCCCAAACCGCGCATGCGTTTCCTCGCCATTCGCACGACCGCTTTGGCGTCGGCGTGATTCTCAGTGGCGGACATAAATCGGCGAGCGGTCGCGGGCCGGTCGAAGCGCGCGCCAACGACGCGATCATGGTGAATCCCGGCGAAGTGCACGACGGCAGTCCGCTCGATGAGCGCGGCCGCGCGTGGCGAATGCTCTATTTCGAGCCGTCGATGCTGGTGAGCGCGGCGGCTGAATTGAGCGGAGCGGCGGCGCGCGAGATAGAACTCACGCAGCCCGTGGTGCATGAGCCGTTACTCAAACATCTTTTCGAACGATTATTCGCCGTGGCGGTAGAGGCGCCGTGCGCGCCCGACGCCTTGGCGCGCGAGCAGGCGTTGCTCGAACTGCTTGCGCATCTGCTTGACGCTCATGCAACCCGGCAGGCAACCCGGCAGGCGAGCAATCAAACGCATGCTTTATCGTCGCGTCCCGCGGGACCGATTGCGCGCGCGAAAGCGCGCATCGACGACGATCCGTCAGCGCCGCTCACACTCGCCGATCTCGCCAGCGAAGCCCGCATGAGCCGCTTCCAGTTGCTGCGAGCGTTCGCGCATGAAATTGGCTTGCCGCCGTACGCATACCGGATGCAGCGGCGCGTGGCCCTGGCGCGGCAATGGATAGGGCGCGGCGCGTCGCTCGCCGACGCGGCCGCCGCTGCAGGCTTTGCCGATCAGAGTCACATGACCAGGGCTTTTGTGCGCCTGCTCGGCGTCACGCCCGCCAACTACGCTGCGGCGATACGTTGACGCAAGCTCACGCTGCGCCGATATCAACGCGCGATTCACAAGCGCAGGTGCTGCCACAGATCTAGTCCGTGCATGCCGGGCAATCCGGCATGCCGCCCGACAAACCAGGCCGCCGCCCACGAAGCCGCGACCACGATCAGGTCGCAATGTCCGCTATTCCATAGAATCAACGAATGCCGCCCGGCGATCCACGGCACACCGAGCGGGTTGGGCCAGTCGGCGAGCAGATGCATCAGGCCGCCGCATGCGAAGCCGAACGCGGGCGCTGCGTAGATCGAATGCCCGAGTTCCCAGTACGAAACCGCGAGCAGCGCGATCCAGCCAATGCCCCAATGCGTCAACGTGCGATGCGCGATCCACAACCGGCGTGCGCGCGACCACCACGCGACTTCAAGCCAGTCAGGCGCCGTGCTTCCCGCTACGCCCGCGATAAAACTCATTAGTACGCCGATATAAAACGCGCCGTCGTGACTGCCGCCGATGCGCGCGACAACCGCCGCCGCAATGACGCCCGCCGCGAAACCGGTTGCGTGATGTGCTTTGCTGGATGCCATCGGAATTCACGACGCAGCGCGCCGCATGAAGAAGAGGGCGGCTATGTTCGCAGATAGACGCGCAAAAAATAGCCGGGACGTCGATAGAAACGTGTCCCGGCATCGTATGTCAGGCATTAATCAAAGGTGCGTTCAACGCGAACCACGCGCGTGCCAGTTGCAACGATCAGGTCGCACAACGTGCAATATTGAAGCGCATTTCCGGTTCCGGCGGATCGTCGGGCGCGTTGGCCGGATGCATCACCTTGATCACCGAGCCCGCGTTCGACGGCGTCAGCGTGACGAAATATGAATTGTTCGAGTCTGAGCCGACCGCGATCTCGGTCGCGCTGCCCACGCGGGACAGGCGAACTCTCGACAAGCGGCTTTCCAGGCAACTGGCAATGTACGCGGGGGCACGTTGCGACGACACGTAGATCATGGGCTGCGACGCGTCGCGTGCGGCAGGGCCGTTGGAGGAACCGCAAGCCGCGAGAGTGGCAATCGCCACGGCGGCGGGAGCAAGCAGGAAAGTTCGTTTCATGGTGAGGTCGTCGGCGCCCCCGGTCATTTCGAGAATCTTGTGCGGGCGAAGCATAGCGCGGTCAATGCACCGAGCCATACAGCGATCGACGCAATGCGATGCTTCGCGACAAAGCCGCCTTCACTCGCGTTGCGCTCTCGCCGAAACCACGCGCAGCGAACACGCTCCATCGCGAAGAAAAATGCGGACGCCCGAGTATACCGAGCACGCGCTCGCGCCGTCACTTTCGTTACAAGCTGAAACGTTGCGTCCATGAAAAAACCCGCGACGTGATCGTGTCACGGGCGGGTCCGGAGGCAGCGCGAATCAGTAGGCTCGCGCTGCAAGCACTGCGTGGAGATTTAGAAGCGGTGACGCAATCCGACAGCCGCGGCAACCTGATTACCTGTGGACGACGGCGCGAGCGTATTGATCGCCGCCACGTTCGAGCCAAAGTTGCCGAGTTCGCCCGATGCATGCTGATACACGCCCTCGACGTAGACGTCGGTACGCTTGCTCAGCGAGTAGTCGCCTTGCAGCGAGACCGTATGCCACTTCGGATCGCCCGAGCCGTTCGAGCCCGACATCTTGCCGTCCGTGAACGTGTACGAAGCCGCGAGGCTCATTGCCGGCGTCAGCGCGTAGCGGCCGTTCACTTCGTAGTTGTCCAGGTGCAGGTTGGTGCCGGCAATGCCTGGCAGCGTCGCGCCGCCGACGTCGATGCCGGTGATGCCGTCCAGTTGCGTATGCGTGTACACGAAGCCCGCCGTTGCCGGACCGTATGTGTAGTTGATGCCCGCACCATAGGTGCGCTGCAGGTTGGCCGCGACCTGCGCAGTGCCGTCGCCTTGCGAGACGGCGCCGCTCAGATTGGAGCTGCCCGACTGGTTCAGTTGCAGATAAGCGGCCGCGACGCTCAGCGGGCCATTGTCATACGAAGCGCCCGCGCTCCATGCGCGATTGTTCGAGAACTGGCCAGCCGAATTGCTGAAGCCGTACAGGCCGCCGAACTTCAGGCCCGCATAATTCGCGCTCGTGTACTTGACCGCGTTCTTGATCGAGAACGAGTTGTCCAGGTTGTCGTTGTCGAACGGGTGGGCCGCGAGATTGTTGCCGTAGCCCGCGCCCGCCTCCGACAGCGGCGCGAGATAGTCGACCACGGAATCGTATTGACGGCCGAGCGTCAGCGTACCGTACTGGTCGCTCTTCAAGCCGACGAAAGCCTGGCGGTTGAAAATCGTGTTGCCTTCGGAGAACTGGCCGTTGTTCAGATTGAAGCCGCTCTCCAACGTGAAGATGGCGTGCAGACCGCCGCCCAGGTCTTCGCTGCCGCGCAAGCCGAAGTACGTGTTCGACACCGAACCGCTACCTTGCTGCCAGTTGCTGTGGCCGCCCTGATTGTTCGAATACACGAGGCCGGCGTCGAGCGTGCCGTACAACGTGACACTGCTTTGTGCGTGTGCGTTGAGCGCGAATGCGCCCATGAGACCTGCTGCGATGAGGGTTCTTTTCATTTCATGACTCCAGGGACAATGCATCGAGAATCGCATGCGGTTGACGCCGTGGACTGCGCAGATAGCGTCGGCCACGTGACGATCCGCTGCGAAGTGTATTCCCGCTATTCGCTTACTCAATTGAGCGGATGTCGCAACAGTCATTTCCAGAATCCGTAATGAAGATATTCGAATGGCGTAAGTGCGCACAAATAAAGGAGAATTGGCAACGCACGCGAATAGGGCGCCGCATTCCAGGTTATCCCGTTGTTGCCGGCGCGCTACGGCTTTCAAAGTGCCTTATTGCAGAACCTTTGCTGATGCTGCCGGCGTAAGGTCGAATTGCCTGCGATTCACGCAATAAAGCATTTGTCGTCTGGGACGCTATTCGGTTCGTCGCCAGTTATGTTTGCCTTCCATCAAAGGGCGCGTCTTATAAAATTTATACGCTGCTTTCAGGCTAATTTTTTCACTATTTTTATAATGGCTTTATAAGTTCCGTTTAAACGGCGAAATGCACTATTTCCACGCGCGAAATGACCGCTAGGACTTGTCCGTTCGTCAGAGCGCGGCGTTCGGCGCGCCGGAGGCGGGTAGAATTGCATGCTCGATATGTGTTTCAAGCCCAGCGATAGTGAGTGAACCTGTAATGACCGACCCAACCCTTCCCTCGTCCGACCAAGCTGCTGAACCCGCGACGGAAGGCGCGTCCGCACCCGATACCACGCGGATCGAAAGTGAGCCCGAAACGCTGCACGAAGCGCGTCTTTGGCGCGACGACGGCTGGACCGCGCGCGTCATCAAGAACGAAGACGACGAAGGCTGGGCTGTCGAAATGATCAAAGACGGCGAAGCGGAGCCCGCGCTTGTCGGCCCATGGACAATGGGTCGCAACAAGAAAGACCCGAAGCCGCTCGACACAGGCGCGTTCAATACGCTCGTGAAAACCGCGTCTGAAGTGCTGCGCCGTCACGAGCAGCAACTGCGCGCGCAACTTCACAAGGAAGTACGCGTGTCGAGCGCGGACGGCAACAACGAGCTCGACATCACGCTAGACATCGTGCCGGATGAAGACGAACCGTACGCGCTGTTGACCGCGCTCGACACATTCGGCGAGCAACTCGCGCAAGTGCAAGTCGCGCCTAATTTCAAGCTCAGCAAGGCGAGCGCTTCTGCGTGGGTCGAGAATGACTTCCGGCGTCCCGGCTGAGTCCAGCTCTTAACGCTGGTTGTGGTCGGAGCGAATATTACCAACGGCTGTCAATATACTTTCACATTCGCTTCATAGAATCCTCGCGTCATAGCGGCGCGAGCGCGAACCATGCGGTTTGAATCCGAGTCGTGCCGGCTGTGAGTTATCCACGCCACCACAACCAGGATTACGACAACATGGCTGAGCCGTTCGACCCTTCCCGCCGCAAGGCCCTGAAACTGTTCTCCGGCGTGCCGATGTTGCCGATGTTCCCATTGGGCGGTCTCGCCACGGCTTCCATGCTGAGCGGGTGCGGCGGCAGCGACGACCTCGCGACGCCGGCCAAGCCGGTCGCCAATTTCGTGTCCGCGGCTTTCAGCGCAATGGCGGCGCCGACGCTGGCGGACCCCGCCGCAATGGCGAAAACCACGGTGGGCTCCACGCTGACCGTGCAGTTGAGCGACGGCAGCAGCCGCACATTCAAGCTCTCATACCAGCCGTTCTTCATTACCGGCGACATGGTGCCGAACATCAAGGGCGGGACGATTCTTGCCGGCGGCTACGTGGACATCAACAATCAGCCGATCATCGACAAATCGGTTGCCGGCAAGGAGCGTCAGTTTTACTCCGATTGCCCGGACGGCAGTTCGCTGATCCGTCTCGACAGTCCGGCCGTGAAGGGAATCAAAGGCAACGCCGTGTTCGCAGTCGTGCAGTTCGAGTACGCGACACGCGACCAGAGCCTGGTGTCGATGTACGGTCAGTTGCCGTCGCCGATCGCCGTGCTGACGCTCGACCAGGACCCGGCCACCGGCAAGCTCACGCTCGTTGGCTACCACAACGTCGATACGTCGAAAGTGCATGGCTTGTGGATTACCTGCGGCGCGAGCCTGTCGCCTTGGAACACGCATCTGTCGAGCGAAGAGTACGAGCCGGACGCTGCGACCATCTCCTCCAATAGCCAGTTCAAGGGCTTCAGCCGCAACCTGTTCGGTAGCGAGACGACGGCGAATCCGTATCACTACGGCCATTTGCCTGAGGTCACCGTCAATCCGGACGGCTCCGGCACGATCAAAAAGCACTATTGCCTTGGCCGCATTTCGCACGAACTGGTTCAGGTGATGCCGGACAAGCGCACCGTGCTGATGGGCGACGACGCCACCAACGGCGGCCTCTTCATGTTCGTCGCCGACCGCGAGGCCGACCTGTCGGCGGGCACGCTGTATGTCGCGAAGTGGACGCAGGTGTCGTCGAGCGGCGCGGGCGCGGCGACGCTTTCGTGGATCAACCTGGGCCACGCGACCAGCGACGAAATCGAGTCGCTCGCGAACACGCTGACCGCGGCCGACATCATGGACGTCAAGACCGCCGATCCGCTCGACACGTCGTACACCAAGATCAACTTCAACGGCACGTTCAACTGGATCCGCGTGAAGCCGGGCATGACCCAAGCCGCGACTTTCCTCGAGACGCATCGCTACGCGGCGCTCGTCGGCGGCAGCATGGGCTTCACGAAGCTCGAAGGCACCACCGTCAATATCAAGGACAAGGTGCTGTATTCGGCAATGTCGCGTATCGAGAAATCGATGGTGCGGGGCAACGCCGCGTCGACGGACGTGGCGGTCGACAAGGCCATCAGCGCCGGCGCGGTCTACGCGCTCAATATGAAAGGCGGCCAGCTCGACCGCAGCGGCGGCGCGATCAATAGCAACTGGGTGCCGGTCGATATGGCGGCGCCCGCGGCGCTCGTCGGCGAAGATCTGTCAACCGCCGACGCGCTCGGCAACACGGCGAACGCCGACCGTATAGCGAACCCGGACAACCTCAAGTTTTCGGAAAAGCTGCGAACGCTTTTCATCGGCGAAGACAGCAGCATGCACGTGAACAACTTCCTGTGGGCGTACAACGTCGACACGAAGACGCTGTCGCGCGTGCTGTCGTGTCCGGCGGGCGCGGAGTCGACGGGGCTGCACGCCGTCGACGAGATCAACGGCTGGACCTACGTGATGAGCAACTTCCAGCACGTGGGCGATAGGGAAAGTCCGTTGCACGACAAGGTCAAGGCCACGCTCGATCCGCTCGTGCGGGCCAACTATAAGGACCGCTTCGGCGCGACGGTCGGCTATCTGACGGCCGATCCGACGTCGATCAAGTTGTAACGTGGCGGCAGGCGGCGCCGATAGTGAAGCGCCGCCTCAACTCCGCTTGCAGAAGATCGCCGTGATGAGCGGCGCCACGCGGTGCACGATTGCCGTGCCGCCGGTCGCCGTCACCGCGGCCCGCACCTTCGATTCGCTTCCGAACACCACCACGCCGTACGCCGAGCGTGCCACCGGCTCGCCTTCTCCAACGCGGAACATGGGATCGTCCTTCTCATAGCCGACCACCGCAAATATGTGAAACCCGAACGCGGTCAGGTCCGCCCCTTGCGCGGGAGAAAATGCGTTGATCGAGTTGCTTTCGACGCGGGTGGGCTTCGGGTCGATCAATTGATTTCCGGCAAGATCGGCGATGAATTGATGACCGCTTTCATTGCAGGCAAGCGGCGCGTCCAGAGCAGTCGCATGAGCGGCGAGCGGCAGCGCGAGCGCCACGGCAATAAGTGCGGCTGTGCAGAAGACACGCGAAGCGGCAGGCGAAAGAAAGCGTTTCATAGCGTGAAAGGCGACGTAATCGATGTACTGCGGATGTACTGCGGATGTACTGCGATGTGGTGCGCTGTAGTGTGTTCACAACGGCTAGCGTGGTTAAACACCGAACCCGCGCAATCCGCGAACACTGCCTGCATCCAAGTGATGTTGCGGGACAGGCGCAACAGGATTCGCACTTTATCGCGATTCGGCAAATCCTGCTTCATGGACGGGCAGTCGGCAATCCGTTCGCGAGTCCGATTAACCGCAAACAAACTGAAGGGAAGAAAGCAATCTTTCTCGATCCCGTATATATTTCCGGGTTATGAATTCGCGACCCCAGACTCCATTTAATGTTCCGCCGCCCCGAACCTGGGACGCGCGGCTAGCCCGCCGGCTCGTGACACCGCTTATTAACACGCGCGTCACGCCCAATCATCTGACTACGCTGCGTCTGCTGATCGGCGTTGCAGGCGCGCTGTGCCTCGCGCGCGGCGGTTTCGCGTGGGCCAATGCGGGCGCGGTTCTTATCGTCCTGTCCAACTTCGTCGACCATACCGACGGCGAGCTTGCCCGCATCAGCGGGAAGTCGAGCCGGATCGGTCATTTTTACGACCTCGCCTGCGACGCGCTTGTCACCGTCATGCTGTTTATCGGCATGGGTGTGGGCGCTGGAGCGTCGAATATCGGCGGGCTGTCAGTCGCGCCGGGCTGGCTCGGCGCGGTCGCCGGCATTGCCGTCGCGCTGATTTTCTTCCTGCGTATGCGCATCGAGGAAATGGCCGGCAAGGCGGGCACGAAGCAGGCCGCCGTGGGCGGCTTCGAAACAGAAGACGTGTTGTATCTGCTGCCCATCGTCACGCTGACGAGCGTCGTGATGCCGTTCGTCGTGGCCGCTTCGATCGGTGCGCCGCTCTTCGCCGTGTGGGTGATGATCGACTACTGGCGCGTCTCGCGCCGTACCGCGCAGCTAGCTGGAACTGGCGCGGGTGCTTCTGAAACCCATCAAGTAGTGGCCGGTAAATGAGCACGCAAGCGAGTACACACGCCGAAGACGACGTGGCCGCATCTACGCGCATCGAACATGCCGTGCCTGCAATGCACCCGGTGCCCGCCGCGCCGGACGCCGACCTCGCGGTCGCGAGCCGCACGCGCACGTTCGACAATCCGCGCTTGCGCAAGGACTTCGCCGGGCAGGGCGCATTTCTCTATCTGGAAGATTTCCTCGCGCCGGAAGTCACCGCGCAACTCGTGCACAGCGCGCGTGCGCTGCTCGACGAAGTGAACCGCAACTACCTGCCGGGCCACAAGCAGGGCGGCAGCGTGAGCCGTCACACGATCGACCGTCTCGCGCCGTTCATCGCCGAACTGTATCGCTCGAAGGAACTGATCGGCTGGCTCGAACAACTGAGCGGCGACAAGCTGCAAGTGTCGCCGGCGGACGATCCGCACGCGTACGCGCTGTATTACTACACGCGGCCAGGCGATCACATTGGCTGGCACTACGACACTTCGTACTATGACGGCCGCCGTTACACACTGCTGCTTGGCGTGATCGACGAATCGTCGTGCCGTCTCGACTACGAATTGCACACGCGCAATCCGGATGTGCCGGATCAGCCCGGATCGGTGCAGATTCCGCCTGGCGGCCTGGTGTTTTTCGACGGCGACAAGCTGCGTCATCGCATCACGCCGGCCGGCCCGAACGAGATGCGCGTGTCGCTCACTTTTGAATACGTCACTGACCCGAACATGCGTCCGTGGCGTCGTCTGATCTCCAACATGAAAGACGCCATCGCGTATTTCGGCTTCCGCCAGGTGTTTCGTCAAATGACTCAGGCGAAAACCCGCGACAAGGACCGCGCATGAGTCGCGCAGCTCTGATTTTGCTGTCGATCGGGACGGCGCTGTTTGTCGGCCTGCTCGCGTGGCAGGGTTTCGGTTCGGTAGTGTCGACGCTGCTTGCCGCCGGTTGGGGGCTCGCGCTCGTCGCCGCGTTTCACGTGGTGCCGCTAGCGCTGGACGCCGGCGCGATCTCGGTGCTGTTGCCGCGCCGCCGCGACGGTGGGCGTCACGATCTGTCGGTGCGTGACGCGCTGTTCGCGCGCTGGATCGGTGAATCCGTGAACAGTCTGCTGCCGGCCGGCCAGATCGGCGGACCGGTGGTGATGGTGCGGCAGCTGTCGCAGCGCGGCATGCCGATGCGAGACGCGGCTGCGGCCATCACCGTGAGCACGACCGCCCAGGCGCTCGCGCAAATCATTTTCGCGCTCTTCGGGCTGCTGATGTTCGGCGCCTACGCGGCGCACGGCGCGCTGCACGACCTGCAAACCGCCACGCTGATTGCAACGGCGGTGCTTGGCGGCATGATCGTCGGTTTCTATTACGCGCAACGGCGCGGGCTGTTCGGCCGGCTGCTCGGCGTGGCGTCGAAACTGTTCGGCAAACGCGACTGGTCCGGGCTGATGACACGCGCCGAAGCCGTCGACGCCGCCGTGCAGGCCATGTACCGCGAGCGCGCCCGGGTCGCTGCGAGCTTTGCGCTGAGTCTTGCCGGCTGGATCGTCGGCACCGTCGAAGTGTGGCTCGCGCTGCGTTTTCTCGGCCATCCGGTCGACTGGGTCGACGCGCTGCTGCTCGAAAGCGTCGGCCAGGCAATTCGTGGCGCGGCCTTCATGATTCCCGGCTCGCTCGGCGTGCAGGAAGGCGGCTACTTGCTGCTTGCGCCGCTGGTGGGTCTGCCGCCCGACGCGGCGCTCGCGTTGTCGCTGACCAAGCGCGCGCGCGAAATCCTTCTAGGCTTGCCGGGTCTGCTGGTCTTGCACTTCAGCGAACGAAGCTGGCAAAGGCGGCGTGCCCTTGGGCGCGTTCCCGCTGTCGATTAAACTCCGTATCTTTTCAAAGGACCGCGCATGCGTGCCATCATCCTCGCTGCGGGCCTCGGCCTGCGTCTCCAGCAACCGCCGGAAGCCCAGTTCCCGAAGTGCCTGTTGCAGTTCGACGGTATGAGCCTGCTCGAACGGCATCTGCAGATGCTCGAAACCGCCGGCGTGACAGAAGTCGTGCTGGCGCTCGGTTTTCAGCCCGAGTCGGTGCAGGCGGAACTGGCGCGCATCAACTGGCCGCACAAGGTTGAAACCGTGCTGAACACGCGTTACGACCTGGGCAGCGTGCTGACGGTGCACACGGTGGCCGGGGCGCTCACGCGCGGCGGCGACGTGCTGCTGATGGACGCCGACGTGCTCTACGACGAGCGCATCCTGGCCGCGCTGGTCGCGGGCGAGACGGTCAACCGTCTGTTGATCGACCGCGATTTCGAAGCCGGCGACGAGCCCGTGAAGCTTTGCCTGAAAGGCGGCGTGCCGGTCGAATTGCGCAAGCAGCTCGCTGTCAATCTGGAGTACGACACCATTGGCGAATCGGTCGGCTTTTTCCGCTTCCGTCAAGAAACGGCCGAGCGCTTTGCACAAATCGTGGCAGGTTATATCGACAGCGGCCGGGCCAATCTGCCGCACGAAGAAGCGGTGCGCGACCTGCTGCTCGAGCGCAGCCAGGTGTTCGATACCGCCGACGTCACCGGCGCGCCGTGGATCGAAATCGACTTCCCGAACGACGTCGCTCGCGCGACCGCTGAGATCTTGCCGCAGTTGCAGCCGCTCGTCAGCGCGTCGCGTTGACATCCCGCTGACGGCGAGACACTGCGCAAAGAGCCGGCTCCGTGCCGGCTCTTTGTCATTCAAGCATTATCCGGGCGCATCGCAACTTCCGTTGCCGCTGCAATGCCATAATCGACGCTTTATACCGACGGCCCTGCCAACCGTCGCCCTGCCAATGCCTTTCGCTTTAGGCGCTTTCATTGTTCCGCTGATCGTCGCGTGTGCGATGTTCATGGAAAACGTGGACGGCACGGTCATCGTGACGTCGCTGCCGGTTCTGGCGCGCGATCTGGGTCAGGACCCCATCACCCTCAAGCTGGCCGTCACCGCGTATGTGATCGGCCTCGGTGTCTTCATTCCGATCTGCGGCTGGGTCGCGGACCGCTTCGGTTCGCGCACGGTGTTTCGCACGGCCATCGGCATCTTCATGGCCGGCTCGCTGATGTGCGCGGCATCGACCTCGCTTGGCATGTTCGTGGTCGCGCGCTTCGTGCAAGGCATTGGCGGCGCGATGATGGTGCCGGTGGGGCGCATCATCATTTTCCGTTCAGTGCCGAAATCGGACTTCATACGCGCGGTCAATTATCTGACGGTGCCGGCGCTGCTCGGGCCTGTCGTCGGGCCGCCGCTCGGTGGCTTCATCACCACGTATCTGCATTGGCGCCTGATCTTCTTCGTCAATATTCCGATTGGTTTGATCGGCATCTGGCTCGCCAATAAACACATCGCCAACGTGCGCGAAGCGCATCCAGGCAGGCTCGACTGGACCGGCTTCCTGTTGTCCGCGAGCGGCGCTTCGCTGTTCATGCTCGGACTTTCGCTGGTGGGCGGCGAACTGGTGCCGGACATCGTGTCGATCGGCATGTGCGCTGTGGGCGTCGTGTTGCTGGTGGGTTACGTGCTGTACGCGAATCGCGTGGAGTTGCCGGTCCTCGATCTGCGCCTTTTGCGTATTCCAAGTTTTCATGCAAGCGTGGCGGGCGGGTCGCTCTTTCGCATCGGTCTCGGCGCCGTGCCGTTTCTGTTGCCGCTCGCGTTGCAGGAAGGGCTCGGCATGACTCCGTTTCTGTCGGGTTCGATCACATGCGCGTCCGCATTCGGCTCGATCTTCATGAAGGCCGCGACCTCGCGCATACTCGGACGCTTTGGCTTTCGCACCGTGCTGATGGTCAACGCGGCCTGCGCGGGCATTGCCATTGCGATATACGGCCTGTTCTTTCCCGGCACGCCGCACTGGTTGATCTGGTGCGTCGTGCTGGTCGGCGGCTTCTTTCCGTCGTTGCAGTTCACGTCGTTGAACACGTTGGCGTACGCCGATATCCCCAGCCGCGACGTGGGCCGCGCGACGAGCGTCGCAAGCGTGATCCAGCAGCTTTCGCTCGGGCTGGGCGTGACCATCGGGGGCATCGTGCTGCAGATTTCGCACAACGTGCAGGGTCATTCGCGCATCGTCTTCTCGGACTTCTGGCCGGCGTTTGTCGTGGTCGGCCTGTTCTCATTCCTGTCGATTCCGGTCACGGCACGTTTGCCGCACGACGCCGGCGATGAAATCGCCCGCGGCCGCCGCGGCACGGCGTGACGCCTGATGAGGATTCGCTGGTTTGGTGTGCCGCGGCAGTCTTCCTACGGGCTACCGCGGCTTCGCAAAGAGCCTGTTCACATGTTATAAGCCCCAGGGGAACTGAAGTTATCGTCTGGTGAAACAGTCGTCTTGGGGGATATCAATGAAGTTGTTCCGCAACGCCAAATCGTCCGCCAGCGGATTCGCGCTGGCCGCACTGCTGTCTGTTTCCGTCGGTTTTCTCGAGGCCACGCCGGCAGTCGCGAAGCCGCCCGCGAAAGCCCAGCCGGCTGTCCTGACCGCGTCCGCGATCGCGGTTGCCGACGAGTACAGCGCCGACGCCGCCGAACAGATCTTCAAGGAAGGCGGCAACGCGGTCGACGCCGCGGTCGCCATCGCCTTCACGCTTGCCGTGACTTATCCGGAAGCGGGCAACATCGGCGGCGGCGGTTTCATGACGCTGTATGTGGGCGGTAAGCCATACTTTCTCGACTATCGCGAGCGCGCGCCGCTGGCGGCCACGAAGAACATGTATCTCGACGACAAGGGCGAGGTCGTCAAGGGCATGAGCCTGTACGGCTACCGTGCCGTGGGCGTGCCCGGTACCGTCGACGGCATGTGGCAGGCGCAGCGCCGCTTCGGCAAGCTCAAATGGAAGCAGGTACTCGCACCGGCCATCCACTACGCGCGCGACGGCTTCACGGTCAGCGAGCAACTGCAGGAGCGTCGCGACGCGGCAGCGAAAGAATTTGCCGGCAAGACGAACTTCGACACCTACTTCGGCAACCTGAAGCAAGGCGTCAACTTCAAGCAACCCGATCTGGCCGCCGTGTTGCAGCGCATTTCGGACCAGGGCGCGAAAGACTTCTACTCGGGCAAGACAGCGGACCTGATCGCTGAATCCATGCGCGGTCACGGCCTCATTACGAAGGCGGATCTGCAGCAGTACAAGGCCGTGTGGCGCCAGCCGATCCAGGCCGACTGGAAAGGCTACCGCGTGTACACCGCGCCGCCTCCGAGCTCGGGCGGCATAGGTCTCGTGCAATTGCTGAAGATGAAGGCGGACCGCGAAGCGGACTTCAAGGACGTCCCGCTCAATTCGGCGCAATACATCCATCTGATCGCGGAAATCGAAAAGCGCGTGTTCGCCGACCGTGCGCAATATCTCGGCGACCCCGACTTCTACAAGGTGCCGGTCGCGCAATTGACCGACGACGCGTACCTCGCGAAGCGTGCCTCTGAGGTCAATCCGGAAGCCCCGTCGGACACGAAGAGCGTGCAGCCCGGACTTGGCACGTCGATGCCGGAGAAAGCGGAAACCACGCATTTCTCTGTAGTCGACAAGTGGGGTAACGCGGTGTCGAACACCTACACGGTGAACGGTTACTTCGGTTCGGGCGTGGTCGCGGATCGCACGGGCATTGTGCTGAACGACGAGATGGACGACTTCTCCGCGAAGCCGGGCGTGGCCAACATGTTCGGCGTGGTGGGCAGCGACGCGAATTCCATTGAACCCAAGAAGCGCCCGCTGTCTTCCATGAGCCCGACGATTCTCACGAAAGACGGCAAGGTCTCGCTCGTAATCGGCACGCCGGGCGGCTCGCGCATCTTCACGTCGATCTTCCAGGTGATCAACAACATCTACGACTTCAATATGCCGTTGCCGGCGGCGGTCGGCGCGATGCGTTTCCATCACCAGTTGCTGCCGCCGAACACGATTTTCTGGGAGCCGTACCAGCCGATCGACGGCGAACTCGCCAAGCAGGTGGAAGCGAAGGGCTATACGCTGAAGGCCCAGAATTTCGACGGCGATATTCAGGCAATCAAGATCAATGACGAAACGCCGGAGCCCGCAGCCGACCCTCGCGGCCGCGGCGTCACGCGGATCATTCAGTAAGCGTTTTTCGAATGGCGTGGACGGCGTGTCGATCGCGGCGCGCCGTTCACAAACAGAAGACCTC
Source organism: Paraburkholderia kirstenboschensis (assembly GCF_032806925.1). NCBI lineage: Bacteria > Pseudomonadati > Pseudomonadota > Betaproteobacteria > Burkholderiales > Burkholderiaceae > Paraburkholderia > Paraburkholderia kirstenboschensis. Next base: position 1,927,255 of record NZ_CP136512.1, read on the forward strand.
GCGCTCGAAAGAGTTCGAGGTTTTTTTACGCGCGATCAGCTTGCCTGTTCCACCGGCGTCAGCGTCAATTCGAGCCGTTGCGCGCCGCGCAGCACCGTCACGTTGACGGGTTTGTCGATCCGCGACGCGTCGAGTGTGCGTTGCAGCCCATCCACATCCTGCACCGGCAGCGAGTCGATTGCGACGATGGTGTCGTCGGTGCGCAGACCGCCCGCCGCGGCCGGACTGCCTTTGACGATTTCCATCACATGCACGGCGCTTTGCGCGCTCAAACCGAAGTAGCGCTGTACGCGGCGCGACAGCGGCGTCGTCGTGCCCGCCACGCCGATATACGCTCGCCGCACGCGGCCATGCGCGAAAATCTGCATGATGACCCACTTCGCCGTGTCGATAGCGGTGGCGAAGCAGATGGCCTGCGCGCCCGGAATGATCGCGGTATTCACGCCGATCACCTGGCCCGCCGAATTGATCAACGGACCACCCGAATTGCCGGGATTGAGCGCGGCGTCCGTCTGAATCACGTCGTAAATCATGCGGCCAGAGTTAGAGCGCAGCGAGCGGCCGAGCGCCGATACGACACCCGTCGTCACCGTTTGCGCGAGACCGAGCGGATTGCCGACCGCGATGGCGATCTGCCCGACACGCAGCTTCGACGAGTCGCCGAGTTCCACATGTGGCAGCGGCTCGGGCGAGCCGATTCGCAGCACGGCCAGATCGCTGCCGGGGTCGTCGCCGACCAGATCGGCGTCGAACCTGGAGCCGTCGGCGAGCGTGACCTGAATGTGGGTCGCGCCATGCACGACGTGGCTGTTGGTCAGCAAGTAGCCGTCTGGCGTGAAGATGAAGCCTGAGCCCGTGCCGCCGCGAGCGCCGCGGTCGCGCGCGGCGGCGCCCGCCAGCCGGCGTTCGACGGAAATGAAGGCGACGGCCTGCTGCACGCGTTCCAGCGCGCCAATGACGGTGCGCGAGTAGGCGTCGAGCAGGGCGTCGTCGGATAGGGGATTGAGGTGGTTCGGCCCGGGGGCGTCGGATGCGGCGCGCGACAGGTCATCAATGAAGCGTGGACGGCTTCCCATGGCGATGCTCCGGATAAACGGAATTGCAGATGCGGGGCGCGGTCGGGCTTTTCAAGTGCGGGTCCGGTCAGGCCCGCTTGGCTCGCTTGGCCCGCTCCGGCAGGGATTGACCGTATGCACCGCAGTCGGCCGTCGCCGACGTAAAGCGAGTTTCCGGCGTGTGAGACACTGTGATGCAACCACGAGCCGTCCGCGACCGCACGCCAAGGAGACCGCCGTCATGAACCAGCCCGCCCATCCGTCCGACGAGACCGATGCTTCGGCTTCGTCTGCTTCATCCCCCGAGGCCGCGCCGGCCGAACCGCGGATCGAGGCGCTCAGCGCTATCACGCTCGCCACCGGCAATATGCTGGAAGCGGTGCGTTTCTACGAAGCCCTCGGTTTTCCGCTCAAATTCGGCGGTGGGCAAGCCGCATTTACGTCGTTTGCGTTCGGCGGCACGTATCTGAATCTGATCGCCGATTCGCGTGCGCCGGTCAGCTGGTGGGGCCGCGTGATCATCTACGTGTCGGATGTCGATGCGATTTATCGCAAGGCGCTGGCGGCCGGATTCGAGCCGTCGCTCGAGCCCTCCGATGCGCCGTGGGGCGAGCGTTATTTTCATATCGCCGATCCGGACGGCCACGAGCTCAGCTTCGCAAAACCGTTGCGTTAGCGAGCGGCGTCGGCGTGAAACTCGCTATCATTAACCGGCTGCGGTAACACGGCTGACACCGGACGCACCGATAATCTGGCGCGCCCGCGTCGCTTTTGCCGCCGCGAGCCTGATCATTTTCGTCGCCAGGAGAGCCGCAATGAAAGAGCAGGATCCGAGACCTGAAGCCGAGTTGCTCGTGGAGCGGCAACGCCGTTTCGAGGAAGACCTCATCGACGCGTACGACGAGGAACTCGAGATGGAGGTCGACGACCGCATTCTCGACGGCGCCGAAGGCTTCACGCCCGAGAACCGCGAAGCACGCAAGGTGTATTTTCGCGAGCTGTTCCGGTTGCAGGGCGAGCTCGTCAAATTGCAGGACTGGATCGTGCAGACGGGGCATCGTCTCGTGGTGATTTTCGAGGGGCGCGATGCCGCGGGCAAGGGCGGCGCGATCAAACGCATCACGCAGCGGCTCAATCCGCGCGTGTGCCGCGTTGCGGCATTGCCCGCACCGAACAACCGCGAGCGCACGCAATGGTATTTCCAGCGCTACGTCTCGCAGCTGCCCGCCGGCGGCGAGATGGTGCTGTTCGACCGCAGCTGGTACAACCGGGCGGGCGTCGAGCGCGTGATGAATTTCTGCACCGACGAAGAATACGAAGAGTTCTTTCGCTCGGTGCCCGAGTTCGAAAAGATGCTCGTGCGCAGCGGCGTGCAGATCGTCAAATACTGGTTCTCTATCACCGACGAAGAGCAGGAGATCCGCTTCCAGAACCGCATTCACGACCCGCTGAAGCAGTGGAAGCTCAGTCCGATGGACCTGGAAAGCCGGCGCCGTTGGGAGGCTTATACGCTCGCAAAAGAGGTGATGCTGCAGCGCTCGCATATTCCCGAGGCGCCGTGGTGGGTCGTGCAGGCAGTGGACAAGAAACGGGCGCGCCTGAACTGCATTCACCATCTGCTGAGCCAGGTGCCGTATCACGAGATCGAGCATCCGCGGGTCGAATTGCCGGCGCGCGTTTATCACGACGAGTACAGCCGTCAGCCGGTGCCGGCTTCAATGATCGTGCCCGAGGTGTATTGAGCGGTTCGACCGGGCTTGTATTCGAAGTGGAAGAAACGAAAAAGCGCGGCACATGCCGCGCTTTTTCGTTATGCCGGTTCCATGCTGCATGTGCATGGGCGGCCGCGAACGGACTGATTAGAACACGGCGCGGAACAGCCAGTACAAGCCCGCCGCGAGCGCGATGGAGGCCGGCAGCGTCAGCACCCACGCGAGCACGAGGCTGCGCACGGTCGCCCATTGCAAGCCCGAGCCGTTGGCCGCCATCGTACCGGCTACGCCCGAAGACAGGACATGTGTCGTGGACACCGGCAGACCGTACATGTCGGCCGCGCCGATCGTCATCATCGCAACGAGTTCGGCCGACGCGCCCTGTCCGTACGTCAGGTGTTTGCTTGCCGATTTCTTCGCCGACGGTCACCACGATCCGCTTCCATCCGACCATCGTGCCGAAGCCCAGCGCGATAGCCACCGCGACCTTTACCCACGTCGGGATGAACTTGGTGGCGTGATCCGTCTGCGCCTTGAAGTTGTCGATGGCCTTGGCGTCTTCCGGAGCAAAGGCGGGTTGCTTCGCCTTGTCCATCAGACGGATCGCCTCCGACGCCACGTACATGTTGTTGCGCACGTTGTCGACGATGCCTTGCGGAACGGCCGCCATTGAACCGGATGTGCGCACCTGGTTGGCGATGATATCCGTGAGTTGCTTCAAGGCGGGCAACGTCGCGGGCGTCAGTTGATGCGTGCGCACATACGCTTCGACATCGGCGCGCGGATTGGCGGAAGGCGGCGCGCCATTCGTGTAGCGCGCAAGCGCGCCCGACGTTTGCTCCGCGACCGCGATGAAGCTCTGCGTTTGAGCGGGCGTGACGGCCTTGTTCAGCGCATACGCCGTCGGCACGGTGCCGATCAGGATCAGCATGATGAGGCCCATGCCTTTCTGGCCGTCGTTCGAACCGTGCGCAAACGAAACGCCGGTGCAGGTCAGGATCAGCAGACTGCGAATCCAGAACGGCGGCGGCTCCTTGCCCTTCGGCTCGGCATAGAGCGCGGGAATGCGCACGACGGCTTTGAGAATCATCAGCAGCAATCCGGCTGCGAGAAAACATATGAGCGGCGAGAACAGCAACGACTTGCCCACGCCAAGCGCCTGGTTCCAGTCCACGCCACTCGTGCCGTTCACGCCGTGCATCAACTGATTCATCAAACCGACGCCTATGATCGAGCCGATCAGCGTATGCGAGCTCGACGACGGCAAGCCGAAATACCAGGTCCCGAGGTTCCAGATGATTGCCGCGATCAGCAGCGCGAACACCATCGAGAAACCCGCGCTGCTGCCCACTTGCAGGATCAGCTCAACCGGCAGCAGTTGCAGGATGCCGAACGCGACCGCGCCGCTCGAGGTCAGCACGCCCAGAAAATTCCACGCGCCGGACCACACGACCGCGAGATTCGGCGCAAGCGAATGTGTATAGATGACGGTGGCCACGGCGTTCGCGGTGTCGTGAAAGCCGTTGACGAATTCGAATCCAAGTGCGATCAGCAGCGCGACGCCGAGCAGCAGATACGGCAGGATGGAACTCTCGCGCACGGGTTGCAGATCGCCCGCGAGCTGCACACTGCAATAGCCCACGCCGGCTACGATCACGGCCAGGAAAATCGCGAGACCGAGATTGCGCCCCTTGCCACTTACCGCGCTGGGTTGCGGGTAGGAAACTTCCGGCATGACGTGTGCCCCCTGGAGGAATGTCGGGAACTGCCGATCCTGCGGGGCATATGTGTCTGTACGATGACACTTGCATCGGGCGGATGCACAAGAGCGGGCATCCGCCTACATCTGGCGGGCAGCGCCTTGGCTCACGGCCCGAAGGCAGTGCCGAGTAGCATGCAGGAATCGATTTTGCTACGCTGGGGATGACCGGGCATACATATCGAGGGAAATTCGATGAAGCGCGACAGTCGCAAGGAAAGCCGCAAGGCGGACGGAGGGGCGTCGGCCGCCGATTCGGCCGTGCAGGAGCCCACGGCGCACGCGGCGTTTGCGTCGTATGCGGCTCCGCTCGTGAGCGACGCGATAGGATTCGCGAATGCAGTACGCGAAGATCCATCGCCTGAAGCGCTGCACAAGCTGAGGGTTTCGCTACGCCGTTTGCGGTCTTTGTGGTGGGCCTTCGCGCCGCTCCTCGAGAAGGGCGAAAACACGCGGCAACGCGCGCTGTACAAGTATCTGGCCACTGCAGCCGGCAAAACCCGCGACTGGGACATCCTGATCGAACTCCTCGGGCAGGAAGATAGCGGTGCGCGCAACCTCGCGCCGAAGCTCGAGCAAGCGCGCGGCGATGCGCTCGCAACGAGTCGCGAGACGCTGTCGAACGCGGACGTCAAGCATCTGTTGCGCGACGCGTTGACGAGCGCATCGACGGAGATCAACACGACGCACGAACGCGTGCCGCTGAGCAAGTTCGCGGGCAAGCGTGTGGCAGCCTCGGAGCGTTCGTTGTTAAAGCGCGCCAAACGCGCGCGCCGCGCAAAAACTTCGAACTACGCCGCTTTTCACGGCGTGAGGAAAGCCGGCAAGAAGCTTCGCTATCTGCTCGAATTTTTCCAGCCGGTTTTGAGCGGGAGCCACAAGCGCACGCTCAAGCGGCTCAAGCAGGTGCAAAAACGTTTCGGTAAGCTAAACGATATTGTCGCGAGTGAAATGTTGCTGCGCGACAATGCGAGCTTATTCGCCGGATCGGGCGACACCGACGCGGTGCTGCACTGGTTGCACAAGGAGCGCAAACGCCGCATGCGTTCGGCGGCCGGACTGTTGCGCAAGCTATAACGCGCTGACTGGCTGCTGGCGTTTGCGCTGCGCGGCAAGTTGCGCGCAGGCCGCGCTGACGCGTCTCGCCGGCACCGACCCGCTGACCGGGCTTAGCTTAGACGGGCCAGCCGTTGTTCATGCGCTTGCGCGGCTTCGCGGCGCGAAGCCGCGAAGTGTCACGGCGTTTCCTGCGTCTCCATGGAATCCGCCGCGTAATCCGCCTACTGACTGTGCTAGCCGGCTCGAGCGCGGCTCGTCGGCAAGCAGCAGGCCCACCGGAAAGCCGCGCCGCTGCCATGCATCCAGCCCTCCGCGCAGCGCGCGAATCCGCGTATAGCCATAGTTGCGCATCCGCACGCTGATCTCGGCAGCTGTCGCGCTGTCCGGGCACACGCAGTAAATCACCATGTCATAGGCGCGCAGCGCGAAGTCGATCTGTTCCGGCGAATGCGGGTCGAGTGCGTATGCGCCCGGAATCGGCGGCGCGGCGTCGAGCGCTGCGCCCGGTGGGCGTGCGTCGAGCACCTTGGGTGTCGGCTTGCGGGCCGCCGTGCGGCCCGATACTTGCGGCTGCGCGCCGTCATCGGCGAGCGCGGCTTGCCGGCGTGCCCGCCGCTGCAGAAAAAGGCGATAGGCGAGATACAGCAACGCGGCGCCCAGCAGCAGGTCGATCACCGTGCCGCCTTGCGCTCTGACAAACTCGAACAGCATATGCAGTTGCCGTTCCGCTGCCGCGCCGCCGAGCAGCCAGAAAGCGGCCCACGCCATTGCGCCGGTAAGGTCCCAGACTGCGTAGATGCGGGCGTCGACGGCCGTGGTGCCCATCAGCGGCGGCGTGATCAACGCAAGGCCAGGGACGAACTTCGAGATCGACACCAGCGGCACGCCGAAGCGCTCGAACATCGAGCGGGCCCGTTCGACGCGGGCATCGAGAGCGGGCAGCATCTGACCGAGCACGCCAATCAACTTGCGGCCATATAGGCGGCCGGCGGCGAACCACGCGCCGTCGCCGATCAACGCGCCCAACACCGCGGCGCATAGCACCGGCCAGAACGACAGCGTGCCCGCCGCAATCGCGGAGCCGGCAAACAACAGCACGGGCACGGCAGGAATCGGCACGCCGAGTCGCGTCAACAGCACGTTGCCGAAGACGACCGCGCCGCCCCAAGCGGATACCGCCGACGACGGAAACTCTACCAATTGAGCGGCTCCTGAGTTCTTGTTGGGAAGTTGAAGGGGCCTATTGTTGCCCGGCTCGTCCACTGATGCAAAGACCGTTCCCGTCGCGCTCGGGCTTCTCCCTTCGATCAGGATACTCGATGGATCGCCCGCGAGGGCCACGGTGCAACGCGCTGCAATTTCGTTCAAGACCGCCTGCCGACGCATGTTTAAGCTGCGTGCTCGTCCCTTTGCCTCGGAGTTGCACGATGAATTCACGGTACATCGGCTATATGTGCTGCGCGCTGGCGATGGTCGGCGTCGGCAGCACGGTGGTGGTGAGCAAGTCGATTGCGGCGGGATTGCCGCCGTTCAGCGCGACCGCGCTGCGCTTCGCGATCGCGTTTCCGTTGTTTGTGCTGATCATGCGCTGGCGCGGCGTGCGCTGGCCGCGCCTCGACCGGCGCGACGCCGCGCTGGTCGTCGCGCAGGCCGCGGCGGGCAGCGTCGGCTATACGGTGTTGCTCATCAGCGGGATGAAACTAGCCTCGGCCGGCGATGCGGGTGTGATCGCGGGCACGTTGCCCGCAGTGTCGGCGGTGGTCGCGATGCTGGCGCTGGGCGAGCGGCCGTCGCCCGCGCTGCTCGGTGCGATCGGTCTCGCCACGGCGGGCGTGCTTGCTTGCACCGTGCGTCCCGGCGAAAGCGCTGTGCCGCACGCAGGCAGTTCTTCTATCCTGGGCAATGCGCTGGTGTTCGCGGCGATTGTCTGCGAGGCGCTTTTCATTCTGCTTAATCGCAAGCTGCGCACGCCGGTCGCGCCGCTGCCGTTGTCGGCGTTGATGTGCGGCGTCGGCTTCGCGGTCTCGATCGTGCCCGCGTGTTTTGAAAGAGCCTGGAGCATGTCGCTCGACGCCGGCGCTCTGAGCGGCGTGCTGTATTACGCGCTCGTGCCGACCGTGGCCGGCTTCGTTCTCTGGTATGAGGGCGCCGCGCGCGTGAGCGGCGCGGAGGCCGGCTTGACGACCGCGCTCGTGCCGGTCAGTGCGTTGGCGTTGGCCGCGCTGCTGTTGCACGAGCCGGTTAGCGCGGCGCAACTTGCGGGCGTTGCCTGTGTGCTCGGCGCCGTGACGCTCGCGACGTTCGGGCAAACGCGCAGCACGCGCAAGGCGGCGTGAGGCACGCGTTGTGTCGTGCGTGCCCGGCTAAAAATCCGCTCTTACGTGTTGGGCACCGCCACGGCGCCGGGATTGCCGACTATTGCCAGAAACTCGCGGCGCGTGGACGGGTCCGTGCGGAACGTGCCGAGCATGCGCGACGTGACCATTGTCACGCCGGCTTTGTGCACGCCGCGCGTCGACATGCACTGATGCGCGGCTTCGAGAATTACGCCGACGCCTGCGGGTTGCAGTACATCGTTCAACGTATCGGCGATCTGCACGGTCATCTTTTCCTGGATCTGCAGGCGCTTTGCGAATGCGTCGACGAGACGAGCGAGCTTCGAGATGCCGACAACGCGGTGCCCTGGCAGATACGCGACATGCGCGCGCCCGATGATCGGCACCATGTGATGTTCGCAATAGCTTTCGAAGCGGATGTCCTTCAGCACGATCATCTCGTCGTAGCCATCCACCTCGGAAAACGTGCGAGCGAGGAGTTCGCGCGGATCGACCTGATAGCCCGCATAGAACTCTTCATAAGAGCGCACCACGCGCGCCGGTGTGTCGATAAGGCCCTCGCGCTGCGGATCGTCGCCGGCCCAACGCAGCAGCACGCGCACGGCTGCTTCTGCTTCTTCACGGCTCGGACGGCCGTTCGTGGCCGCCGGTGTTGTTTGTTCTGTCTTGCTGCTGGTCATCCGTTGCTCCTCCGGGATCGCGCGTCGGGCCAGGATGGAGCGCGCGGGTTCATGAGTGGGGTCATTGTTCCATGTTTACGCCCGATCGTGCCGATGCCCCTTCCGACGTCGCGGGGCTGACGGCTTCATTTCGGCCATTCGTCCATGGCGTCGTTGAAGAGTTGCGCGACCACGCTACGGAGCCAGCTACCGCGCGGATCGTTATGAAACTTGCGATGCCAATGCTGCCGCAAATCGAAACGCGGCAACGGCAGCGGCGGCTCGACGAGCGTGATCGACGCATGTTCCGATACATACGCGAAGCCGATCGCATGCGGCACCGTCGCGATCAGATCCGTCCGCGCGAGGATGAACGGCAGGCTCATGAAGTGCGGCGTCTCCAGCACTGCGCGCCGCTTGATGCGTTTTTTCACCAGATACTGTTCGAGGACTTCCTGGCTGCGTCCTTCGGCGCGCACCACGGCGTGCCCCGACGCGACGTACTGCGCGAGCGTGAGCGGCGCCTTCGAAAGCGGATGACCGGCGCGCATCAGGCAAATGAAGCGGTGCGTGAAGAGCCGCTGCTGGAAAAAGTTATTACCCGACAGGTCCGGAAAGTAGCCAACGGCGAGATCGACGTCGCCCGATTCGAGCCCGCGTTCGACATGCGCCGGCGACAGCGATACGGAGCGCAGATTCGCATGCGGCGCGCGCTCGGCGAAGAGTTGCAGAAGCCGTGGCAAAAAGACGATCTCACCGACGTCGGAAAGCGCAATCGAGAACGTATGCGTGCTCGTGTCCGGATCGAACTTCTGCGCGTCGAGCATGCCTTTCTCGATCCGCAGAAGCGCGTCGCGCGCGGCCGGCAGAATGGCGAGCGCGCGAGGCGTAGGCTCCATGCCTTTAGACGTGCGCACGAATAGCGGGTCGTCGAAATACTCGCGCAGCCGCCCGAGCGCCGTGCTCACGCGCGGCTGGCTCACGCCGAGTTGCTCCGCCGCACGGCTGACGTTGCGGGTGTCCTCCATCGCGACGAGGTATGGGATCAGATTCAGATCGAGGTTGGTGTCCGACATGCTTTTCGACCGGCGGGCCGTATGAGGCTATTCGATATGTCGATAGAGGGTAGCCGAATAATCGCCGCGCGGGATAGTGGGATTTTCGTTGACCTCCAGGTCAGAAGAGTGCGCACCAGGCCAACAAGCGCGCACCTCATACGGCGGCAACCTATGATTAAGGGAAAGTCCGTGCCTTGACAATGCAGCTGAAGCGCAACCATAATCGCCGAATCGTTCGCTAACCGAATCAGTGTTCACTGTGCGAACAATGCGAGCGAGCTTGCGGACAACTCGCCGCAAAACGGATCGGCGCGCGGACTCGGCTGAACCGAGCGGCGGACAACTGGCGGAAGCTGCCGGCAAACCCGTTTGCCGCAGCCCGCATCGCCCGGAGACCGCCTGCGAAGGCTGCCGTCACGGCGATGCCCGGCGTGCGTAGCGCCTCACAAGGAAATTCGACATGATCAACAAGATTTTCGAGTCACTTGAGTCGGCCGTCGCCGACGTTCACGACGGCGCGACTGTCATGATCGGCGGCTTCGGCACGGCCGGCATGCCGTCGGAGCTGATCGACGCGCTGATCGAGCAGGGCGCGCGCGAACTCACCATCGTCAATAACAATGCCGGTAACGGCGACATTGGCCTCGCGGCGCTGCTCAAGGCGAAGCGCGTGCGCAAGATCATCTGCTCGTTTCCGCGCCAGACGGATTCGTATGTGTTCGACGCGCTGTATCGCGCCGGCGAAATCGAACTCGAACTCGTGCCGCAGGGTAATCTGGCCGAGCGCGTTCGCGCGGCGGGCGCGGGCATCGGCGGATTCTTCACGCCGACCGGCTACGGCACGAAGCTCGCTGAAGGCAAGGAAACGCGTCTGATCGACGGCAGGCACTACGTGCTCGAGTCGCCGCTGCATGCGGATTTCGCGCTCATCAAGGCGTATAAGGGCGACCGCTGGGGCAACCTCGTTTATCGCAAGACGGCTCGCAATTTCGGGCCGATCATGGCTAGCGCGGCGAAAACCGCAATCGTGCAGGTATCGGAAGTCGTGCCGCTCGGCGCACTGGATCCGGAAAACATCGTGACGCCGGGCATTTTCGTGCAGCGCGTGATCGAAGTGCCGCAAGCGGCACATGCTCCGCTGCCCAATCCCCGCGACGCCGCCGCCTGAACCGGAGACCGACATGAAGAAACTGACCCGCGATGAAATGGCCAAGCGCGTTGCACTGGATATTCCGGAAGGCGCGTATGTGAACCTCGGTATTGGCGTGCCGACGCTGGTGGCGAACCACCTCGCAGCCGACAAGGAAATCTTCCTGCACAGCGAAAACGGCCTGCTCGGCATGGGCCCCGCGCCTGCTAAGGGCGAGGAAGACGACGAACTCATCAATGCCGGCAAGCAGCACGTCACGCTGCTGAAAGGCGGCGCGTTTTTCCACCACGCCGATTCGTTCGCGATGATGCGCGGCGGCCACCTCGACTTCTGCGTGCTCGGCGCGTTCCAGGTGTCGGCGAAGGGCGACCTCGCGAACTGGCACACCGGCGCGCCGGACGCGATTCCGGCTGTCGGCGGCGCGATGGATCTCGCGCTCGGCGCGAAACAGGTCTACGTGATGATGGAGCATCTGACCAAGCAGGGCGAAAGCAAGATCGCCGCCGAATGCACGTATCCGGTGACGGGCGTCGGTTGCGTCGGTCGCATTTACACCGACCTGGCCATGATCGACGTCACCGACCAGGGCCTCGTGGTGCGCGAGATTTTCTCGGACATCGACTTCGACGCGCTGCTCGAACTCACGGGTGTGCCGCTGATCGACGGAACGCAGGACGCGCGCGCTGCGTGAGCGCTGCGCTGCGTGCGTCGATACACGTTCATGCGGACGGATGCGGCTTGGTTGATCGACGCGTGGCGGCACGCATGCTGTCGCGCGCCCCGCGTTTCGCCGAGCAGTGCTACATTCAATAAAATCATCCGATCATCGACGTCATCATGCTCGAATCCAGCGGTCGCCTCACCGGCCTTCTTTGCGGCACGCAGCCGATGAACGACATCTGGGCGCCGCGTGCCACGCTGCAACGGATGCTCGACGTGGAAGCGGCGCTCGCACGCGCTTCGGCAGCGCACCATGTGATTCCTGGAACGGCGGTGCCGGCAATCGAAGCAGCCTGTCACGCCGATCAACTCGACGCCGACGCGCTTGCGCGCGACGCGGCGCTCGGCGGCAATCTCGCCATTCCCCTCGTCAAGCAACTCACAGCGCGCGTGAAAGCGGCCGACGCCGAAGCGTCGAAATACGTGCATTGGGGCGCGACTAGCCAGGACATCATCGACACCGCAACGGTGCTGCAACTGCGCGACACCTTCAATCTGCTCGACAGCGGCCTGCAATCCACTTGCGACGCAATCGCGAAACTCGCGGCCACGCATCGCGCGACGCCGATGATCGGCCGCACATGGTTGCAGCAGGCGTTGCCGATCACGCTCGGCCTCAAATTCGCGCAATGGCTCGATGCGTTGTTGCGTCACCACGAGCGGCTCGACGCGCTGCGTGCGCGCGTGCTCGTGCTGCAATTCGGTGGCGCAGCCGGTACGCTGGCGAGCCTGCGCGATGCGGCGCCGCAAGTCACGCAAGCGCTCGCGCAAGAACTCGGCCTGACTGTGCCTACCTTGCCGTGGCATACCCAGCGCGATCGGATCGCGGAGACTGCATCGTTCTTCGGCATGCTGATCGGCACGCTTGGCAAGATCGCGCGCGACATCTCGCTGCAAATGCAAACCGAGATCGACGAACTCGCCGAGCCTGCCGCTGCGGGCAAAGGCGGATCGTCGACGATGCCGCACAAGCGTAATCCGGTTGGCTGCGCGGCGGTGCTCACGGCGGCCACGCGTGCGCCGGGACTCGTCGCCACGGTATTCGCGGGCATGGTGCAGGAACACGAGCGCGCGCTTGGCGGCTGGCAAGCCGAATGGGACGCGCTGCCCGATCTTGCACGGCTCGCTGGCGGCGCGCTCGCCAGCATCGAACAGATCGCGGCTGGACTGAACGTGAACGTGCCGCGCCTTGCCGCGAATCTCGACGTCACGCACGGCCTGATTCTCGGCGAAGCGGTGATGCTTGCGCTCGGCGATAGCATCGGCCGGATGGACGCGCATCATCTCGTGGAGCGCGCGTCGAAAGCCGCGATCCGCGACGGCCAGACGCTTTTCGATGTGCTGTCCGCGGACGCTGCCGTGACCCAGCATCTTTCGATCGAGCGCCTGAAACAACTGCTCGATCCTGCTCAATACGTCGGCCAGGCGCACGCATATGTGGACGCTGCGCTGGCGCTTCATACCGCGCGTTCACAGCGCGCCCCTTCGAAGGAGTAACCGGCATGCCTTACGCCGCAGTCAACGGCACGGAGCTTCACTATCGGATCGACGGCGACCGTCACGGCCACGCACCGTGGATCGTGCTGTCGAATTCGCTCGGCAGCGACCTGTCCATGTGGACGCCGCAAGTCGCGGCGCTGTCCAGGCACTTTCGCGTGTTGCGCTATGACACGCGCGGTCACGGCCATTCCGAAGCGCCGAAAGGTCCGTACACGATCGAGCAACTGAGCGGCGACGTACTCGGCTTGATGGACACGCTGAAGATCGCGCGCGCGAATTTTTGTGGCGTGTCGATGGGCGGACTGACAGGCGTCGCGCTGGCCGCGCGTCATGCGAATCGTTTTGAGCGCGTCGTGCTCGCGAATACGGCGGCGCGAATCGGCTCGCCCGAAGTGTGGGTGCCGCGCGCCGCGCGGGCTCGCACGGAGGGCATGCTGGCGCTGTCAGAAGCGGTGTTGCCGCGCTGGTTCACCGCCGACTACATCGAGCGGGAGCCGGTGGTGCTCGCAATGATTCGCGACGTATTCGTGCATACGGACAAGGAAGGTTATGCATCGAATTGCGATGCCATCGACGCCACCGATCTTCGCCCCGAAACGCACGGCATCAAGCTGCCGGTGCTGGTGATCAGCGGCACGCACGACGTCGCGGCGACGCCCGCGCAAGGACGCGAACTCGCGCAGGCGATTCCAGGCGCACGTTATGTCGAACTGGACGCCTCGCATATTTCGAACATCGAGAAGGCCGATGCTTTCACGAAGACAGTCATCGACTTTTTGACGGAGCCCAAATGAACGACGAAGACCGCTACGAAGCCGGACTCGGCGTGCGCCGTGCAGTGTTGGGCGATGCGCACGTGGATCGCTCGCTTGCGAACCGCACCGAGTTGACTGAAGAGTTCCAGAATTTCATCACGCGTTATGCGTGGGGCGAAATCTGGACACGCGAGGGCTTGCCGCGGCACACGCGCAGCTTGCTCACCATTGCAATGATGGTCGCGTTGAATCGCAGTGAAGAACTTGCGCTGCATTTGCGCGCGGCGAAAAACAATGGCGTGACGCGCGAACAGATCAAAGAAGTATTGCTGCAAACCGCAATTTATTGCGGTGTGCCGGCGGCCAACTCCGCGTTTCATCTCGCCGACAAACTGTTCCGCGAGGATGACGCCGCTGCAAAGCCGTGAGTTCGTTGGCTGCAGTCGTGCTTTAACCATAAGACGCGCGCCGGAATACGGCGCGCGTTTTTACATGGCGCGCCGTACGGGCAAGCTTTCGCGACGCGCGTTGGCATCGACGTCGGTCGCGGTACCGGCATTGGCGCGCGCCTCAACCGGCAGCTCCAGCCGGACAGTGCGCAATACGGTGTCCTTGATGACTTCGCGCCAATGCGCGAGCGCAGCCTTGTCCATCAGCGGCTCGCCGAGGAACGCGCCTAACGTGTACTGGTTCGCGTTATAGAAATAGCCGAGCGATGCGATCAGCAGATACACGTCGCGCGCCTTCACGTCGGCGCGGAAAACGCGCTGCGCCGTGCCCGCATCCAGCAGCTTTTGCACCACTGAAATCGCATAGCCGGAAATCTCCTTCAGCTTCGAAGACTTCTTCGCGTGCTTGCCTTGATGCAGATTCTCGCTCGACAGCAGCGTAACGAACTCCGGGTGATCGAGGTAGTACTGCCAGACGAACTCGACCATCTGTTCGAGGCCGTGCACCGGATCGTCCAGATCGAGATCGAGCTTGCTCTCGGCTTCGTTGAACTGCGTGTAGATCGTTTCCAGTACTTCGATAAACAACTGTTCCTTGCTGCCGAAGTAGTAGTAGATCATTCGGTCGTGCGAGCGCGCCGCCTTCGAAATACTTTCGACGCGCCCGCTTGCATAGCCTTGCTTGGCGAAGACCTTGACTGCCGCTTTCAGTATCTTGGCGCGCGTATCTTGCGCCTGTTTCGCACGGATGCCGGTGGCTCCCGGCTTGCGAGCGGCAGTGGAACTCATGGCGGTCTGATATCTCTTTTGTTGGCGTCGTTAAACGGCTTGCACTTTTCGTCTTTGCGTCCGCCGTTCGCCAGGGCAGATACGCGTCTTCATCATACAGCGGGCCTTGCATAGTGCGAGTGCTGCGAGTGCTGTGAGTGCGACAGCTTCGGCGTAAATTGAAACACCGATCCAACGTGCGCCCGTTTGAATGCCGCGTTGCACCATCTTCATGCGAACGGGAAACACATTGCGCAGTCTATTTTGATCGAGTAGATTTGCAACAAGTTTGGTGTAGCGGATACTACACGAACGGTAAGTGACCGCAACATGAAATTCGCGAGTCACACGAAAGTCCCTTTAAACAAGGGGTATTCGTCAACCGGGCAGGACCGATTGTAATGTCGTCGTATGGGAACCCCACCATGACAGAACATACGAAGGTCGATTTCGGTGCGGAGCGCGTGGACGGCGACATCGCCTCTACGCCCGGTCCCACCGTGCTCGCGAAGGCGGCGCCGCGCAGCGAGCGAATGGCGTCGAACAAGATCGAATGCAATGCCTGCCCCGTGCTGTGTCAGATATCGGAAGGCCGCACCGGTGCGTGCGATCGCTATGCGAATGCGAGCGGACGGCTGATTCGCGTCGACCCGGTGGTGTTTTTGTCCCGCGCAGCCAGCGCGGACTCCATAGTCGAATTCGGTGCATCGTCAGAAGCCCAGGACCATGCTGCCGAACAGGCGCTTTTCGTGACCGGCGTGGGCGCATCGTCCACTTATCCCGACTACAAACCCGCGCCTTTTATCGTTGCCTCGAAGCTCGACGACGTCGACATGATTACGGTCGTCACCGAAGGCATTTTCAGCTATTGCAGCTTCAAGGTAAAAATCGACACTGACCGCTTTCTCGGTCCAGAGCAGGCGAACGTGCGTTGCCAGGGTGAGATCGTCGGCCATGTGACCACGGCCGAATACGGTTCGCAAATGTTGAGTCTCGGCGGTGTCCATCATCTGACCGGCGGCAGCAAGAAAGAAGGCCGCGTGACTTGCGACATGATGCTCGCGCTCGGCAACAAGCAGGCGGTGCAGTTGAGCATAGACGGCGGCGCGAATCTCGCGATTCGCGCTGGTGCCGCGCCGGTTGTCGACGGTGTCGAAGAGCGGCGCATGCGCGTGGGCTGCGGTTCGGCGACTATCGGCATCTTCGCTAAACAATGGTTCGGTCATGCGGACGAAGTCGTCGTAGTGGACGATCACATCACCGGCGTGCTGACCGAACATCAGGCTGGGCGCTGCCTCGGCATGACACGCTCGGGCATCAGGATTCGCGGACGCAAGTCGACGCCGGGCCGCTATTTTCAGGTGGCGAATCCCGGCATTGGCTGGGGCGGCACCGACATTCAGGACCCGCTTGCGATTATCGAAGGCTTCGATCCCACGGTCGCGAAACCCGGCATGCGTCTGCTGATGGTGTCGACCACCGGCGAACACGCGCAGTGGTACGAACTCGATCACGATCTCGTGCCGCGCATGGCCGAAATGCCGGACGCGGTGCGCAGAACGGTGGAGCGCATCGGCGAAAACTGCGAGCCGTCGCTTGCCACGGTGCTGTTTCTCGGCGGCGCGGGCGGCAGTCTGCGCGCGGGCGCGACCGAGAACCCGGTGCTGCTCACGCGCGCGATCAAGCAGAAGCTAGTCAACGTGACATGCGGCGGCGCGCCGGCTTATGTGTGGCCGGGCGGCGGCATCACCGTGATGGTCGACGTATCGCGCATGCCTGACCGGTCGTTCGGTACTGTGCCGACGCCCGCCATCGTCGCGCCGATCGAATTCACCATGACGTACGACGCATATCGCGATCTCGGCGGTCATCTGGATGCAGTGCGTTCATTGGAGAGCGTGTTGGCCAACGGTCCCGAGCATAGCGAAGGCGCGCCGCTCGCGCGCCGCATGTTGGCTGCCGATCCGGACAATCCGTGGCCGCCCGCCATGCCGCCAATGCTCGGCTAACCGGACTGTCACGACAACGCTATGACGCAGGCAAACACGCACGCAACGATGCACGCAACGGCGCAATGAACCCGACCCGCATCCGCATCGACGCAACCCGCTGGCATTGGCAGCATGGGCCGATCGATCTGATCCTCGGCGCCGACGGAGAACCGGCCGCGCTGCAAGCCGCTTTTGATGCATGCTGGGCGCGTTTCGTCGGCGTATTGCCTGAGCTGGTCGGTGAATTGAAAATGCTTCGGCGGCCCGTTAGCGCCGACGCGTCGCCTGATGATTGCCCGCTGCAAGGCCATGTTGCGCGCCGCATGTGGTCCGCGTGCCATCCCCATCGCGCACGTTTTATCACGCCAATGGCAGCCGTTGCGGGCAGCGTCGCCGACGAGTTGATAGGCGCATTCGCATGCGAAGGCATCTCTCGCGCGTTCATCAACAATGGCGGTGACATAGCGTTTTATCTGACCGAAGGCCGGCAATATCGCGTCGGTGTCTTTGCGGACCTTTCGCAATCGCTCGCGAAAGTGCAGCGCCCAGGCGGCGAGGCGCTCGACGCCAATCTCACGCTCGACGCGAGCACGCCCATTCGCGGCATTGCCACGAGCGGTTGGCGCGGCCGCAGTTTCAGTCTCGGCATTGCGGACAGTGTGACGGTGCTCGCACGCAATGCGGCAAGCGCGGACGCCGCCGCGACGATGATCGCCAACGCCGTCAACCTCGATCATGCAGGCATCGTACGTATGCCGGCCTCGTCGCTGAAGGACGACACCGATCTGGGCGACCAGCTTGTTACCGTCGATGTCCCTTCGCTGCCGCTGCCGCTCATCGATTTCGCGCTTGCACGCGGCGTGGAAGCCGCGCGGCGTTTGCTCGATCGAGAGATGATTGAAGGCGCCGCATTGTTCTTGCAAGGACGAGTGCGAATCGCCGGTATGCACGGCACAGGCGCGTTGCTTTCGCATCGCGCTCAAACAACAACGGAGGCCCCGTGTTTGAAATACGCCGCGTGCTGACGCACGTCGAAGACATCTTCCACGAGTTCGGCCCCGCGCCCGCACAGCCGTTGCGGCGCGGCGCGATTGCCGCTGTGATGACGAACCCGTTCGCCGGCCGCTACGAAGCGAACATCGAACACGCGATGGAAGCGCTCAAGCCCATCGGCTTCGACATGGCGCAACGACTGCTCGCGGCGATGGCGGTCCCGCATTCGTCGATAGAAAGTTATGGCAAGGGCGCGATTGTCGGCTCGCGTGGCGAACTCGAACACGGCGCGTTGTGGCATGTGCCCGGCGGCTATGCGATGCGCGAGTTGCTGGAGAAAAACGGCGTGCCCACCAACGCAATTGTGCCGTCGACAAAAAAGGTCGGCGCGCCGTCCACCGCGCTCGACGTTCCGCTCACGCATGTGAATGCGAGCTACGTGCGCAGCCATTTCGACGCCATCGAAGTACGTGTGCCCGGCGCACCCTCCGCCGACGAAGTGGTGTACATCCTCGCGATGAGCACCGGTCAGCGCGTGCATGCGCGCGTCGGCGGGCTCGCGAAAGAAGCGATTGTGGGCAAAGACGGCCTGCGCTAAACCACGCTGAAGGTTGCAACGGGCGCACGGGCAACACAGAGCAACGCAGGCATAGAACACGGAGAGCGAAATGGCAATCAAGCTTCGCAAGCTGGTCGTGCAAGTGGACGAAACACGTATTGAAATGGGCCAGAACGTCGATCCGCCGGCACGTCGCGCGGTGGCGATCGCGGTGATCGACAACCCGTATGCGGGCCGCTACGAAGCGAAGCTCGACGCGCTGATCGAAGCCGGCGAGGAACTGGGCGCGCTGCTCGGCAACAGGTGCGTCGAAGCGCTCGGCATTGAACCGGGCGACGCGCAAAGCTATGGCAAGGCCGCGATTGTCGGCGAGGCGGGCGAACTCGAACACGCCGCCGCGATTCTGCATCCGAAGCTCGGCGCGCCGCTGCGCGCGGCGGTCGAAAAGGGCGCGGCGCTCGTGCCGTCGGCGAAAAAAATGGGCACGCTCGGCACCGCGATAGACGTCCCTCTCGGCCATAAGGACGCCGCTTTCGTGCGCAGTCATTTCGACGCGATAGAGGCGCGCGTGTCCGACGCACCGCGCGCCAATGAGATCGTGGTCGCGGTGGCCGTGACCGCGTCGGGCCGGCCGTTGCCGCGTATCGGCGGTTTGCAGGCAAGTGAGATCAAGGGCGAGGATGGTTTGCGCTGAGTCTTGCACCGGGAATTGGATGCGATTATTTCGCGGCTCCCCACAAGAGCTTTCTTTCAGGTAGTGTGCTGCCGTTGATGCGTGCGAGCACGGTGCCGCACGCGCTGCAACGTCTGCTGTTCGAGCCTCATGCCCGTTTGGCACGTGGATCGTCAGCAAGCTGCCGAGGGTCTCGATGCTTTCGAATTTGCTGGTACAACTGGTCAACGGACTCGCCGATGCGTCGACGCTTTTTCTCGTCGCCGCCGGCTTGTCATTGATCTTTGGCGTAACGCGCATCGTCAACTTTGCGCACGGCTCGTTCTACATGTTCGGCATCTACGTCGCCTACAGCATCGCGAGCCGCTTGGGACACACGGCGGGCGGCTTCTGGCTCTCCGTGCTGGCTGCCGCGCTGGTGGTGGCGGTGCTCGGCGCGCTCGTCGAGATGATCGTGCTGAGGCGCATTTATCAGGCGCCGGAGTTGTTCCATCTTCTTGCCACGTTTGCACTCGTATTGATCTTTCGCGACGCCGCGTTGTGGCTATGGGGACCGGAAGATCTGTTCGGCCCGCGCGCGCCGCATCTTGCGGGCGCGGTAGATTTTCTCGGCCATCCGTTGCCGACGTATGACATCGCGCTGATCGTAATCGGCCCTGTGGTTTTGCTACTGCTGTGGTATGCGTTGACGCGCACGCGTTGGGGCACGCTCGTGCGCGCGGCGACGCAGGACCGCGAGATGCTTGGCGCGCTCGGCATCAATCAGGCGTGGCTGTTTACAGGCGTATTTTTCGTCGGCGCATTTCTCGCAGGGTTGGGCGGTGCGCTGCAAGGGCCGCGTATGTCGGCGAATCTCTCACTCGATCTCGAGACGATCGGCAATGCGTTCGTGGTCGTCGTGGTCGGCGGCATGGGGTCGATTCCGGGCGCGTTCGTCGCGGCGCTGATCATCGCTGAGATCAAGGCGCTGTGCATCGGCATAGGACATGTGACGATATTCGGCGTCGGTCTCTCGTTGAGCCGCTTTACGCTGGTCGCGGAGTTCGTCGTGATGGCCGTCGTGCTCGTGGTGCGGCCGTGGGGTTTGCTCGGTCGCGCAAGTGCTGCGGTGCGGGGCATGGCCGCGCCCGAAGCGCCTCTGCGTCCTGCGGGAAAGCGGCTCAAATGGCTCGCCGCGATTGCACTGCTCATCCTGTTGCTCGCGCCGCTCACGGCGAATGCGTTTCCGTATATGCCGGTGCTGCTCGTGGAAATTCTGATCGCCGTGCTGTTCGCGACGAGTCTCCATTTCATCATGGGGCCGGGCGGCATGCATTCGTTCGGTCATGCTGCTTATTTCGGGCTCGGCGCATATGGCGCTGCGCTGTTCCTCAAAGTGTTGAATCTGCCGATGGAAGCCGCATTGCTGCTCGGACCGCTTCTGGCCGTCGCCGGCGCGCTCGTGTTCGGCTGGTTTTGTGTGCGCCTTTCCGGCGTGTACCTCGCGATGCTGACACTCGCGTTCGCACAGATCGTGTGGTCCGTCGTTTTCCAATGGGACGATGTGACGGGCGGCAGCAACGGCATTCTCGGCTTGTGGCCGTCTAACTGGCTGTCGTCGCCGGTGGCGTTTTATTACCTGACGCTTGCGTGTGCGGTGATAGGCGTATGGCTCTTGCGCCGTATGTTGTTCTCGCCGCTCGGTTATGCAATGCGCGCGTCGCGCGATTCGGTGCTGCGCGCGGAGGCTATCGGCATCGACGTGAAGCGCGTGCAATGGGCGGCTTTCGTGATCGCGTCGCTGTTCTGCGGTCTCGCAGGATCGTTGTATGCGTTCTCCAAGGGCACGATCTCGCCCGAGGTGATCAGCGTGAGCCGTTCCGTCGACGGCCTCGTCATGGTGCTGCTCGGCGGCTTGCAGACGCTCACCGGGCCGATAGTCGGTGCGGCTGTTTTCACGTGGCTGCAGGACACCGTCGCGCGGCAGACCGATTACTGGCAAGCGCTGCTGGGCTTCACGATTCTGTTGCTGGTGATCGCGTTTCCGCAGGGCATCGTGGGCTTTATCCGCGATCGCTTCGGCGATGACACTGCCGACAACGCCGAGAACAACGGCCTACAACCGTCGCAACGTACTGCGATCAAGGAGGGGCTATGAGCTTGCTGCACGTATCCGGCCTCTGTAAATCGTTCGGCGGTCTGAAAGCGGTCGACAACGTTTCATTCACACTGGAAGCCGGCCAGCTTCTCGCATTGCTCGGGCCGAACGGCGCGGGCAAATCCACTTGCTTCAACATGGTCAACGGACAACTGCCGCCTTCGTCCGGCTCTATCCGTTTCGACGGACGCGAACTCGTCGGCATGCGTCCGCGCGATATCTGGCGGCTCGGTGTGGGCCGGACATTCCAGATCGCGGCGACCTTCAATTCAATGACCGTGCTCGAAAACGTGCAGATGGCCCTTGTCTCGCGCGAACGCAAAACCTTCGGCGTGTGGAAGCCCGCGGCCTTGCGCTATGCGGATGAAGCGTTCGCGCTGCTCGAACAGGTCGGCATGGCCGCCGACGCGAACCGCGCATGCGGCGTGCTCGCATATGGCGACGTGAAGCGTGTCGAGCTTGCCATTGCGCTCGCGAACCGGCCGAAGCTTCTGTTGATGGACGAGCCCACTGCAGGCATGGCGCCGAAGGAGCGCAACGAACTGATGGCGCTGACCAAGCGGCTCGTCACCGAGCAGAAAATCGGCGTGCTGTTCACCGAGCACAGCATGGACGTGGTGTTCGCTTACGCAGACCGGATGATCGTGCTCGCGCGCGGCAAGTTGATTGCCGAGGGCGACGGTGACACGATCCGCAACGACCCGCGCGTGCAGGAAGTGTACTTCGGCACCGGCAAGACGTTTCAGCCGCACGCGGCGCTGCACGGCATGGCGGGTGGCCATGCAGCAGGAGGAGCGCTGCAATGAGCGAGCCGATGCTGAAAGTAGCGGGCCTCAATGCGTTTTATGGCCGCGCTCACATTCTGTTCGATGTCGGCCTGGAAGTCGGCCGCGGCGAAGTTGTCGCGTTGATGGGCCGCAACGGCGCGGGCAAATCGACCACCATGAAAGCGGTAATGGGTCTGCTGCCGCGCCGCCAGGGAGAAGTGACCTTTCGCGGCCAGAACATTGCTGCGCTGGCGCCATACAAGATTGCGCGCATGGGCATGGGCTTCGTTCCAGAAGACCGGCGCGTTTTCGCCGATCTGACGGTGATGGAGAACCTCGACACTGGCCGCCAGCCGCCACGCGAAGGCGCGCCGCAATGGACGCCGGAAAAGCTGTTCCGTCTATTCCCCAATCTCGGCGAAATGCCGAAACGCTCCGGCGGCCAGATGAGCGGCGGCGAACAGCAGATGCTCACCGTATCGCGCACGTTGATGGGTAATCCGTATCTCGTGTTGCTCGATGAACCGTCCGAGGGCGTGGCGCCCGTGATCGTCGAGCAGATGGCTAATATGATTCTCGAACTCAAGCGCGAAGGGCTATCCATTCTGTTGTCCGAACAGAACCTGCACTTCGCGGAACTGGTCAGCGACCGCGCGTATGTCCTCGAAAAAGGGCAGATCCGTTTTAGCGGCACGATCGGCGAACTCGCAAGTAACGAAACAGTGAGGCGCGCTTATCTGAGCGTTTGATTCGGCGCGTAATTAGGACAGTCGTTGCGAAAGGAGAGGCAGATGGCAGCAGAGACGTTGACAGGCTTGTCGGGCAAGGTCGCGGTAACGAACATCGGGCTGCTGTTATCCGGCGACATCGACCTGCCGATTCTCGACGCCGACACACTGGTGATCGACGACGGCGTGATCGTTGCTGTTGGCAAGGAGAAAGACTGCGACCTGGAAGGCGCGCGCACCACTGTCGATTGCAAAGGTACGACCGTCGCGCCCGGCCTGATCGATTCGCATGTGCATCCCGTATTCGGCGACTGGACGCCGCGGCAGAATCAGATGGGCTGGATCGAATCGAATCTGAACGGCGGCGTGACAACGATGATCTCCGCCGGCGAAGTGCATTTACCTGGTCGTCCGAAAGACGTGCTCGGCGTGAAGGCGCTGGCGATCACCGCGCAGCGTTCGTTCGAAGGCATGCGCGGCGCGGGTGTCGGCGGCGGCGTCAAGGTGATGGCGGGCGCGCCGGTCATCGAGAAAGGCATGGTCGAAGAGGATTTCAAGGAGCTGTCCGAAGCGGGCGTGAAGCTGCTCGGGGAAGTCGGTCTCGGCAGTGTGAAGGCCGGCGAGGAAGCCGCGCAGATGGTCGCGTGGGCGCGCAAGTACGGCATTCAGAGCACGATTCATACGGGCGGCCCGTCGATTCCCGGCTCGGGCTTGATCGATCGCGACGTGGTGCTCGAGGCCGATGCGGACGTGATCGGCCACATCAACGGCGGGCATACGTCGCTGTCTTACCGGCATGTTTGCGATTTATGCGAGCAGTCGAGCCGTGCGCTCGAGATAGTCCATAACGGCAACGAACGCATCGCACTGCTGACGGCGCGTCATGCAATCGAATTGAAATGCCCGCACAGGATCATTCTCGGCACCGACAGTCCCGCCGGCTCCGGCGTCCAACCGCTGGGCATCTTGCGGATGATCGCGCTCATTTCCAGCCTCGCGGATGTGCCCGCTGAAATCGCGTTCTGCTTCGCGACCGGCAATACCGCGCGCCAGCGCAACTTGCGCCAGGGGTTGATTGAAGTGGGACGTCCCGCCGACCTCGTCTTCATGGACCGCGCCCAACATACGGCGGCTGACACGCTGCTCGAAAGCGTGCAGCTCGGCGACATTCCGGGCGTGGGCATGGTGATGATCGACGGTTTGATCCGTTGCCGGCGCAGTCGTAATACGCCGCCCGCGACCGAAGTGCCGGTCGTGCTGTGAGCACGCAACGTTTAGCGCGCACGGTGCGCTCGTGAACGGGCCGGCGCCGCTCGCACTGAAAGTCAACGGCGCGACGCATCTCGTCAGCGCCGCCGCCGACACGCCGTTGCTCTACCTGCTGCGCAACGACCTCGCGCTCAACGGTCCGAAGTTCGGCTGCGGCCTCGGCGAATGCGGCGCATGCACGGTGCTGCTCGACGGCGTGCCGACGCGTGCGTGCGTGACGACCGCGAGAGTGGCATCAGGCCGCGAAATCACCACGCTCGAAGGATTGGGTACACGTGCCGCGTTGCATCCGGTGCAACAGGCGTTTATCGAAGAGCAGGCCGCGCAATGCGGCTATTGCCTGAGCGGCATGATCATGACGGCGAAGGCGTTGCTCGACCGCGATCCGCATCCTAGTGTGGAAACAATCCGGCGCGAGTTGTCGCGCAACCTGTGCCGCTGCGGCACGCATGTGGAAATCGTGCGTGCGGTTCAGCGCGCCGCTGAATTACTCGCGTCGCAGAAGAATGCTTCTGAAGGGGCGCGCGCATGACGGGACCGGACTTCAGCGTCGATCGCCGGGCCGCGCCGCCGTCGCGCAAGCAGTTGTATAACGCGCAGAGCGTGCTGATCGTCATGCGTGCGCCGCAAGCGCCGGTCAAGCCGGCTGTCGGTCAGCCCGGCTCGCGGTCGTCGTTTGTTCCGAGCGAGCCCGATATGTTTCTCGCCGTGCGCGACGACGGCAGTGCAATCGCGTTCAACGGCCACGTCGATCTCGGCACCGGCATCGGCACCGCGCTCGCGCAGATCGTCGCGGAAGAACTGGATCTACCTTTGACGCGTGTGTCGATCGTGCTCGGCCACACGAACGAAACGCCCAATCAGGGGCCGACCATCGCAAGCGCCACGATGCAGATAACGGCAGTGCCGTTGCGGCATGCGGCGGCGCAGGCGCGTCGATGGCTCCTCGCGCAGGCGGCGGCGCGCTTCGGCGTCGGCGTGGAGAAGCTCGATGTACGAGACGGCATGGTGTTCGAACGCGAAGGCGACAGCGCCGTGGAGAACGCAAAACGCATCGGCTACGGCGAATTGGTCGCGGGGCAGCGAATCGAATTGCAACTGACTACCGACGCGCCTTTGAAATCGCCGCACGCATACAAGATCGTCGGCAAGAGCGCGCCGCGCGTCGACATTCCCGCAAAGGCAACGGGCGAATTGAGCTTCGTGCACGACGTGCGCGTGCCCGGCATGCTGCATGGCCGCGTTGTGCGGCCGCCGTATGCGGGTATCGCGCAGGGCGATTTTGTCGGCAATAGCCTGCTGCATGTCGACGAAGAATCGATCCGCGACTTGCCTGGCGTCGTCAAAGTGGTGGTCATACGCGACTTTGTAGGCATCGTGGCCGAGCGCGAGGAAGTCGCGCAGCAGGCCGCGAAGCGGCTCGATGTGCAATGGAAAGCCTCGCAACCGTTGCCGCCGCTCGAAACGAGCGAGGAAGTAGAAGCCGCATTGCGTGCGAACCCGGCGAACCGGCGCGACCTCGTGATCGACGGCGATGTCGACGCGGCGCTTTCGCACGAGCCCAGCCGCACGCTGAATCGCACTTACGTATGGCCGTTTCAGATGCACGCGTCGATCGGCCCTTCGTGCGCGGTCGCCGATTATCGCGAGGGCGCGTTGAAAGTATGGTCGGGCACGCAGAATCCGCATTCGCTGCGCGCCGACCTCGCATTGCTGATGGCGATGGACGAAGCGCTCATCGAAATCGTGCGGATGGATGCGGCCGGCTGCTACGGCCGCAATTGCGCGGACGATGTCGCCGCCGACGCCGCTCTGCTCTCGCGTGCGACCGGCGCCCCGGTGCGCGTGCAACTGTCGCGCGAGGACGAGCATGCGTGGGAGCCGAAGGGCGCGGCCCAATTGATGGACGTGCGCGGCGCGTTGAGCGCCGAAGGCGAGTTGGCGGCCTACGACTTCGCGACGCGTTATCCGTCGAACGACGCGCCTACGTTGGCGCTGCTGCTGACCGGCGCGCTATCCGCTCAGCCGCAGGTGTTCGAAATGGGCGACCGCACGGCCGTGCCGCCGTACGATTACCGTTCGATGCGCGTGGTCTGCGATGACACGCCGCCAATCGTGCGGGCGTCGTGGCTGCGCGGCGTGTCCGCGTTGCCGAACACGTTCGCGCACGAGTCGTTCATCGACGAACTCGCGGCCGAAGCAGGCGCCGATCCGGTCGAATTCCGTCTGAGGCATTTGAGCGACCCCCGTGCGGTCGAACTCGTGAAGGCGGTCGCCGAGCGTGCCGGCTGGCAGCCGCGAGATCCGCGAACCAACCAGCCTCAAGAAGAGGGCGACATCGCGCGCGGCCGCGGCATTGCTTACGCACGCTACGTGCACGGCAAGTTTCCCGGCTTCGGCGCTGCGTGGTGCGCGTGGGTTGCCGACGTCGAAGTGAACCGCCGAAGCGGCGAACTTGCGGTGACGCGCGTGGTGGTCGGCCAGGACACCGGCACCGTGATCAACCCCGACGGCGTGCGTCATCAGATTCATGGCAACGTGATTCAGGCGACGAGCCGCGCACTGAAAGAGCGCGTGACGTTCGACCAGAACGCGGTGACGAGTCAGGAGTGGGGTGCATACCCGATCCTCACGTTCCGTGAAGTGCCCGTGATCGACGTCGTGATGATGCCGCGCCACGGCGAGCCGCCGATGGGCGCGGGCGAGTCCGCGTCGCTGCCCGGCGCGGCGGCGATTGCGAACGCGCTGTACGACGCGACCGGCGTGCGTTTTCGCAGGCCGCCGTTCACGCCTGAAACGATCCGCGCGGCGCTGGCCGATGCGCAGGCCGCAGACGCCGCGTCGCGCCGCAAGAAGCGTTGGCGCCTGGGTTTTCTCGGTGCGTTTGCCGCGGGCGCTGCGGGCTGGCTCAGTGCGTTGGCGTTGGCGCCGCCGCCCATTGCGCCGATCGCGCCGCCGCTTGCTGGTGCGTTCGCGCCGGAGCTCGTCGTGCGCGGCAAACTGCTGGCCTCGCTCGGCAATTGTGCGGTGTGCCATACGGCGTACAACGGTGTGCCGAACGCCGGCGGCAAGCCGCTCGCAACGCCGTTCGGCACCGTCTACAGCACTAACATCACGCCCGATGCGCAGACGGGCATCGGCTCATGGTCGCTCGAAGCGTTCGTTCGCGCGATGCGTGATGGCATTAGCCGCGACGGCCATCGGCTGTATCCCGCGTTTCCGTATACGTCGTTCAAGAACACTTCCGACGACGACCTCCAGGCGCTCTACGCGTACCTGATGTCGCAAACGCCGGTTCGCTTCCGGCCGCCGGAAACGAAGCTGCCGTTTCCGTTCAGCGCGCGTCCGCTGATGGCCGCGTGGAACGGCCTCTTCCTCGGACGCAATACGTTCGTTGCGAGCGCGACGCAAAGCGCGCAGTGGAATCGCGGCGCGTATCTCGTCAACGGTCTCGGGCATTGCAGCGCATGCCACACGCCGCGCAACGCCTTCGGCGCCGAGAAAACCGGCGCGGCGTTCATGGGCGGGGGCAGCGCGGAAGGCTGGGAAGCGCCCGCGCTGTCCTCGCTCTCCAACGCTCCTGTGCCGTGGAGCGAAGACGAACTGTTCAGCTATCTGCGCTTCGGCCACGCGCCGCTGCATGGCGTCGCGGCTGGGCCGATGGCGCCCGTCGTCGCGGATCTCGCTGCGTTGCCCGACAGCGATATTCGCGCAATGGCAAACTATCTTGCGTCGCTCAATCCTGTTGAAGCGAATGTCGATGCCGCCGCGATGGCGCGTCAATACGAACACGCAAGCGCGATCACCGGCATGCCGGCCGGCGTCGGCGCACGGCTTTTCGACGGTGCATGTGCCGCCTGTCATCACACGGGCAGCGGGCCGCAGCTGTTCGGCGCGCATCCGTCGCTGGCGCTCAATACGAATCTGCACAGCGCGACGCCCGATAACCTGATCCGCGTGATACTCGACGGCATCGGCTCGCCTGCGCTGCCCGAACTCGGTACGATGCCGGCTTACCGCGACAGTTTCAACGACGCCCAGGTCGCCGAGCTGGTGTCGTATCTGCGCCAGCAGTTCGCGGGCGGCAAGCCGGCCTGGCAGGACGTCGCCGCAAGCGTCGCCCGGATTCGCGCGACCCCGCGCGCCGAGTGAGCGTGCAACGCAGCGACCGGTCAACAGTTCGCCCGAGCGCCGCAGCAACGCCAGATAGAAAACCAACGCATTCCCGCAATCCCTTTGATACGGAGAAACGCATGACCACGCGCGCAAGATGGATCTCTCGCCTCACGCTATCGACGGTGCTGTCGTTCGCCGCCTTCGGCGCGAACGCACAGCAGACCATCAAGATCGGCGAAATCAACAGCTACAAGGCGCAGCCGGCCTTTCTCGGTCCTTACAAGAATGGCTGGAATCTTGCCCTGGAACAGATCAACGCCGCCGGAGGCGTGCTCGGCAAAAAGCTCGAAGTCGTTTCACGCGACGACAACGGCAACCCCGGCGACACGATCCGCGTCGCGCAGGAACTGATCGCGCGGGAACAGGTGCAGCTGCTGTTCGGTGGTTTCCTGTCGAACACGGGGCTCGCGCTCACCGACTTCGCGAAGCAGAAGAAAATCTTCTTCCTTGCCGCCGAACCGTTGACCGACAAGATCGTTTGGGCGGACGGCAACAAATACACGTATCGCCTGCGTCCTTCCACGTATATGCAGGTTGCGATGCTCGTGCCCGAAGCGGCCAAGCTGAAGAAGAAGCGCTGGGCGCTGGTCTATCCGAACTACGAGTACGGACAATCGGCGGTCGCGACTTTCAAGAAGCTGTTGAGCGCCGCGCAGCCTGACGTGCAGTTCGTTGCCGAGCAGGCCACGCCGCTCGGCAACGTGGATGCGGGCGCGGTCACGCAGGCAATCGCCGACGCCAAGCCCGA
This sequence comes from Paraburkholderia kirstenboschensis, assembly GCF_032806925.1. Classification (NCBI taxonomy): domain Bacteria; kingdom Pseudomonadati; phylum Pseudomonadota; class Betaproteobacteria; order Burkholderiales; family Burkholderiaceae; genus Paraburkholderia; species Paraburkholderia kirstenboschensis. Next base: position 1,956,276 of record NZ_CP136512.1, read on the forward strand.
CGCAATCTTCAACGTGCTGTTCGGCGCCGATCTCGGCAAGTTCGTGCGGGAGGGCAATACGCGTGGTCTGTTCAAGGACCGCAGCGTCGTTTCGCTGCTGACGGGCGAACCGGATTACCTCGATCCGCTGGGCGCCGAAGCGCCGGCCGGCTGGATCGTGACGGGCTACCCGTGGTATTCGATCGATACGCCGGCCAACAAGAAATTCGTCGACGCATATCAGGCGAAGTATCACGACTATCCGCGGCTCGGCTCCGTGGTCGGTTATTCGGCGCTGATGTCGATTGCGGCCGGCATCAAAAAGGCGGGTTCTGTCGATACCGACAAGCTCGCGGCGGCTTTCAAGGGCCTTGGCGTTGAAACGCCGTTCGGGCCGATCACCTATCGCGCGCAGGACAATCAGTCGACGATGGGTGCTTACGTCGGCGTGACCGGCCTGAAAGACGGCAAAGGCGTGATGACGTCGTATCGCTATGTCGACGGCGCGAGCGTTCAGCCGTCAGACGCCGAGGTGAAGAAGCTGCGGCCCGCCGAGTAAGCTTGTTCTCGCGGCGCCAGCATGCCGCCACGCCTGCGGCGGCCCATGCCGCAGGCGTCCACCAAAGCCGGCGCCGATGCGAGGTGCCGGGCTGCCGGCCGATCTACCGGCCGGCGCGCATGAGCTGAAGGCGCTATTCCTCGGCGTCGTGCTCGGCTACGAAGCGCCTCAGATACGCCAGTACGGCTGCTTCGCCCGCGCGATGATCCGCCGTGCTTTTCGAGCCGGCGTTCTCCTCGTCGCCGAACAGCGACGAAGGCGCGTCGTGCACGTCGATTTCCTGCCCCTCGCGGAAGATGCGAATCTCGTGGACGTCTTCCGCGTATTCGGCGATCCAATGCACGCCTTCAATATGCGCACCCGCGCGCACGGTGGGGATTTTCATGGATGTCTCCCGTTCGAGCCGGTCAAGCGCCGACTCTTGATGACACCATACGCCGTCGACGTGAACGGCGCGAGTCCCCGACAGCTTGAGTCAGCACCCCGGCACACGCATTGCTCAGCGAGTAGGGCCACAGTCAATCGGAGAACCGTCATGCCCGAAAAGAAAACCGTCAAGCGTGCCGAAGCCGACAAACGCGCCGGCAAGTCAGCGAGCACGCAAGCTGGAGAGTTCGTCAAGGAGCAGGTGGACAAGGTGCGCGCCGGCAAGCACGGCGTCAGGTCGCCGAAGCAGGCGATCGCCATTGGCCTGTCGGAAGCGCGTCGCGCGGGCGTCGATTTGAAGGCGCCGAAAAAGGGCGCCGCGAGCGAGGCCACGCGCAAGAAAGCCGAGAAGGACAGCGCTGCGGGACAGAAGAGGAGCGCCGCAAAAAAGACGGCCAGCAAGGAGTCGACGGCGAAGCGTTCACGCGCCACCACCGATGCGCTGAAGCGCGAGAGCAAGACCGGCGCATCGCATTCGGCGATGTCGAAGCAGGCGAAGACTGCCGCAGCGAAGCGTCCGGCGGCGAGCCGCTCGGCGGCCGCCAAGAAGGCTGCTGCGACCAAAGGTGCAGCCGGCCGTTCGGCGGCGGCCAAGAAGGCGGCTCAGACGCGCGCTTCTCGCGCGCATCATTGAGCCGGGGGTGGATCTTACTGCACGGTGGCCAGCACGTCGCCGACAGTCTTGAAGATGTGCGCGATCTGCTCTTCGTTGATGATCAGCGGCGGCGAGAACGCAAGGATGTCGCCGGTAAAGCGCACCAGCACGCCCGCTTCGAAGCATTTGACGAATGCTTCGTAAGCGCGTGCGCCGGGCGCGCCGTCACGCGGTTCGAGTTCGATGCCCGCGATCATTCCGAGGTTGCGGATGTCCTTCACGTGCTTTGCGCCGCGCAGCGAGTGAGCCGCGGCTTCGAAAGTCGGCGCAAGCGACGCGGCGCGCTCGAAGAGTCCCTCGCGGCCGTACAGGTCGAGCGTGGCGATAGCTGCGGCGACGGCCGCCGGGTGCGCCGAATACGTGTAGCCGTGAAATAGCTCGATCGCGCCTTGCGCGCCCGCGTTGACGATCGTGTCGTGCACCGTGCGGCTTGCCGCGACCGCGCCCATGGGAATGGACGCGTTGTTGATCGCCTTGGCCATCGTGATGAGGTCTGGCGTCACGCCGAAATATTCACTTGCCGTGGCCTTGCCGACGCGGCCGAAGCCCGTGATCACTTCGTCGAAAATCAGCAGGATGCCGTGCTTCGTACAGATTTCGCGCAGCTTCTGCAGATAGCCTTGCGGCGGAATCAGCACGCCCGTCGAGCCGGCGACCGGTTCCACGATCACGGCGGCAATCGTTGAAGCGTCGTGCAGCGTGACGATGCGCTCCAGTTCCTCTGCGAGGTGCGCGCCCCAAGCCGGCTGGCCTTTCGAGAAAGCGTTGTGTTCGAGGTTGTGGGTGTGCGGCAGGTGATCGACCGCCGGCAGCAATGCGCCGGAGAAAGTCTTGCGATTGGGCGCGATGCCGCCGACCGAAATGCCGCCGAAGCCCACGCCGTGATACCCGCGCTCGCGGCCGATCAGGCGCGTGCGCTGCGCCTCGCCGCGCGAGCGGTGGTAGGCGAGCGCGATCTTCAGCGCGGTGTCGACCGATTCGGAACCCGAGTTCGTGAAGAAGATGCGGTCGAGGCCCTCCGGCATCAGCTCGGCGACCTTCGTGGCCGCTTCGAACGCGAGCGGGTGGCCCATCTGGAAAGTCGGCGCGAAGTCGAGCGTGGAAAGTTGCTGCGTGATCGCGGCGACGATCTCGTCGCGGCTGTGGCCCGCATTCACGCACCACAAACCCGCGCAGCCGTCGAGCACTTCGCGGCCGTCCGTGCTGCGGTAATACATGCCTTTCGCCGACTCCAGCAGGCGCGGCGCGGCCTTGAACTGGCGGTTGGCGGTGAAGGGCATCCAGAAAGACGACAGATCGTCGATGACGGGGCGCGAAGTCATGGGTTTCTCCTCGAAGTGGTTTCCCGATAGGGACTTCCGTTGGGGCGCCCCTGACGCATTTCCGTGGAGGCACCCCGAGGGCGCTTCCCGTGGGCATAGCCAAAACTGTAGCGTTCGCGGTTTAATGGCGGCATAAACAGTTGACGTAGTGTCGCGCTAACTGTGTTGGTGGATTCGCAGCAACTGTGTCGACCGCATCGCGTGGATGACGCGTCGGACAGCAGGTTGCCGCGCGTCGTTTCCGCGTCATTCACTTTGGGCCGTCCGCCGCGGCCGGCTTTTTCGTCCTGACCATGATCGAATTGAACCTTGAGCGTGACCGGCGCGCCGCTCCGACGCTCGTCGAACAGGTTGTGCAAGGCTTCGCCCGGGCGATCGAGGCTCAGTCGCTGCGCGCGGGCGCGTTGCTGCCCTCGGTCCGGCAACTGGCCCAGAGTCACGAACTCAGTACATTCACTGTCACGGAAGCGTACAACCGTCTCGTGTCGATGGGGCTCGTGGTCGCCCGGCGCGGCTCCGGGTATCGCGTGGCGGCGCGCTCGTCGTCAGCGCGGCCTGCGGTGACCGACTGGCAGCCGCCGAGCCTCACCGCGACCTGGCTCCTGTCCGACGTGTTCGCCGATCATTCGGTGCCGATCAAATCGGGCGGCGGCTGGTTGCCGAACGAATGGATCAACGAAACGGGTTTGCAGCACGCGCTGCGTGCGATGAGCCGCGTGCCTGCGGCGCGGTTCGGCGATTACGGCCATCCTTACGGGTTCGCGCCGTTGCGCGAGCGCATCGCCGAGCAACTCGACCGGCGCGGCTTGCCGGTCGACGTATCGAACGTGTTGCTAACGCAAGGCGCGACGCAGGGGCTCGATCTGATCGTGCGGACTTTGCTGCGCGCGGGAGATTCCGTGATCGTCGAAGATCCGGGTTATTGCAACCTGCTGCAGATTCTCAAGCTGGCGGGACTCGTCGTGCATGGCGTGCCGCGCACGCCCGCAGGCGTGGATACCGATGTGCTGGAAGCGCTCGTCGTGCAGCACAAGCCCAAGGCCATTTTCGTCAACACGACGCTGCAGAATCCGACCGGCGCGACCTTCGGCATGTCGGCCGCGTTTCGTTTGCTGCAGATCGCCGAGCGTCAGCGCATGTGGGTGATCGAGGACGACGTGAGCCGCGAGCTCGCGCCGTCCGGTGCGCCGCTTTTCGCCGCAATGGAAGGCTTGCAGCGCGTGCTGTATGTCAGCGGTTTTTCGAAGACGGTAACGCCGGGGCTGCGCTGCGGCTATGTGGTTGCGGAGCGCGCGGTGCTGCGTGAGCTGGCGCGCACGAAGATGGCGGTGGGGCTGACGTCGTCGGAAGCGATCGAGCGGATCGTGGACAAAGTGCTGCTCGAGGGGCGCTACGCGCGTCACGTGGAAGCCGTGAACGAGCGGCTCAAGGTCGCGCATGCAACCGTCGAGGAGCGGCTCGACTCGCTCGGGCTCGAAGTGTTTCATCGCCCGCGGGCGGGGCTTTTTCTGTGGGCGCGTTTGCCGATCGACCCCGCGCGCGCCGGCGACGTGGCGACCGCCGCGCTCGCGCACGGCATCTGGCTTGCGCCCGGCTCCTACTTCCGTCCCGACGACGCGCCGAGCGCATGGTTCCGCTTCAACGCCCCGTATTCAACCGACGACGCATTGTGGCGCTTCATCGAGCAGGTTGGGCGTGGCGTGATCTAGCCGCCTGCTGGTGCTCGGATAAACAGGCGCTGACGCGCTTACGCGCGGATGGTGTCGATCAGCTTCAGTGCAATCGGATAAAGCGAGCACACTAGCAGCAGCGCCATGGCGATATTGAAGACGCGCAGGCGCTTCGGGTCGGACAGCACACGGCGCATTGCGGTGCCGAAACCGGCCCACAGGCAAATGCACGGAAAGCCGATTACATAGAACAGCGCCGCCATGGCTATCGCGTTCATGCTATAGCTCTCGCTCAAATGGATTGTCGTGGCGGCGGTCAGTACCATCATCCATGCCTTCGGATTGACCCACTGGAAAGCGATGGCTTCATAGAATTTCATCGGCCTGCGCTCGCCCTGCTTCACTTTCAATTCGCCGGACGTGCCGATCTTCCACGCGAGATAGAGCAGGTACGCGACGCTCGCGACTTCGAGCACCGTGTAGAGCACCGGGAACTGAATGAAGGCTTCGCCGAGCCCGATGCCCACCGACAGCATCAACAGTACGACGCCCGCGCTAATGCCCGACAGATGCGGCAACGTGCGGCGAAAACCGAAGTTGACGCCCGAAGCCAGCAGCATTGTGTTGTTCGGACCTGGCGTGATCGTGGTGACGAGCGCGAACAGGATGCCGGCCGGCAGCGCGCTGAGCGTGAAATAAGACATGGCGGACTCCAAGGACTGACAGAGGACTTTGGAGCATTCTAGCGAGCGTTGCCGGTACAGTACCTGTACGGATTTTAGGATGGTGTCCGGTACAGACTCAGGAGTGCTGCACGGGCAGTGCGTGACAACGCCATGATCAGATGGAGGTGGCGGCGCCCGAAACCGCACCGCCAGATTTCTACGCGCCGTGCAACGCGGCGCGTCCGGTTTGCAGATAAGCCGACATCTCAGCCTCCGGCACCATCCCGCCGCCAGTCGCCCAAATGACGTGCGTCGCGTTGCGCATTGCTGCATCGTCGAGAGTCATGCGGGCGCGATAGCCTTGGGCTTCTTTCGATACCCGCGCGAAACCCTGCGCGCCCGCAAGCGCGGACGGCTCCAGGCGAATGGCCTGTGTGTCCGCCATCAGCGCGAGAAGGGCGTACAACTCGCGGTCGTCGATCGTGTAGTAGCCGTCGATCATCCGCTGCATCGCGCGGCCGACGAAGCCCGACGGGCGACCGACCGCGAGGCCATCGGCGGCAGTCAGGTTGTCGATGCCGAAGTCCTGTACCGCGAGCTTCTCGTGCAAACCGGTGAGCACGCCCATCAACATGCATGGCGAATGCGTCGGCTCTGCGAAGACGCATTGCACCGCATCGCCGAACGCGAGCTTCAAACCAAGCGCGACGCCGCCCGGACCGCCGCCGACGCCGCACGGCAAATAGACAAAAAGCGGATGCCCCGCATCGACAGACACGTTCGCAACATCGAGCTGGCGTTTGAGGCGTTCGCCCGCGACTGCGTAACCCAGAAACAGCGTCGTCGAATTCTCATCGTCGACGAAGTGGCACAGCGGATCGCTCGACGCGAGACGCCGGCCGCTCTCGATCGCTTCGCCGTAGTCGCCCGCATATTCGATGACCGTCACGCCGTGCGCGCGCAGACGGTCCTTCTTCCATTGACGCGCATCGGCGGACATGTGCACGGTCGTCGTGAAGCCGAGCGTCGCGCTCGCGATGCCGATCGACATGCCGAGATTGCCCGTCGATCCTACCGCGATGCTGTGCTCGCGAAAGAGCGTGCGGCACGCATCGTTGGCGAGCACGCGGTAATCGTCGCCCTCTTTCAACAAGCCGTGACGTATCGCGAGTTGCTCCACATGAAAGAGCACTTCGTAAATGCCGCCGCGCGCCTTGATCGAACCGGAAATAGGCAGATGGCTATCCTGTTTGAGTAGCAAGCGACGCGGCGCCTCGACCTCGTAGCGCCTGCTCAATGCGTCCGCGAACAAGGGCACTTCGGTCAACGGCGATTCGATGATGCCGCCCGCTTCGCGCACATCTTCGAACGCTTGCGCGAGCAGCGGCGCAAACCGTTGCAGGCGTGCGCTCGCATCGGCGACATCCGACGCATCGAGCGGAATGTCGTCAATCGCATCGACCAGCGGCGCGACGGCCGGGTTGAACCATTCGACGGGCCGTTGCACGCGGCAGCAGCGCACCTACTGCGTCTTCAACGCGCTGACCCGAGATGCGCGTTCACATGTTCCCGTCGCCCCGCCGCATAGCCGAACCACGCAGACACGACGCAGATGCCCGCGCATAATGCAGCGAGACTGGAGAGCGAGCCGGTTGCGTGGAGCAGCGATCCGGCGATGAACGGCCCACATGACGCGATCAGATAGCCGGTACCCTGAGCCATGCTGGAGAGTTGAGCGGCCACGTGCGAGTCGTACGAGCGCAAGCCGATGACGGTGAGCGCGAGCGTGAACGACGCGCCTTGTGCGGCGCCGAGAAGCAGCGCCCAGATCCACATGGTCGACGGAGGTCCGAAGAAACAGCCCATCAGACCCACGCCGGTCGACAGCAACGCGCTCACATTCACCGCGCGCTGATCCCGCAGCCGCGCCAGAAGAAATGGCAGCAGCAGCGACGCCGCCGCCTGCGTGACCACGCTGAGCGACAGCATGAACCCGGCATCGACGGCGCTCATGCCACGCGTGCGAAGAACCGTCGGCAGCCAGCCGAACACGATGTAGGCCAGCGACGATTGCGAACCCATGAATAGCGTGACTTTCCACGCGAGCGGATCTCGCCACAATCCGCGAACAATTTGCACGCGTCTTCCTGAGTGCGTCGACTTCGCAGGCAGACGCGCGCCCCAGACCAGCGTCGCCAATGCGACGGGCAACGCCCACAGCGCCAATGCCCACGCCCACGCGTTGCCGCTCGCGCCGCCCAGCAGGTGTTCGACCGCGTGGGCAGCCGGCACGGTGGCGGCTGCCGCGGCGGCGGCGCCCGCGCACATTGCGGCGCTGTAGATTCCTGTCATGAGCGGGACGTGGTGCGGGAAGTCGCGCTTCACTACGCCTGGCAACAGCACGTTCATCAAGCCGATGGCAAAGCAGGCCACTATCTGGCCGAGATACAACACCTGCCACATAGGAACGACGCGCAACGCAGTGCCCAGCGTGAGCAGCACCAGCAGCGCAAGCAATGCGCGTTCACCGCCGAGGCGACGCGCGAGTAGTGGCGCGAGCGGCCCAAAGAGACCGAAGCATAGCGACGGCAATGTCGTCAGCACGCTTGCGCCGGTGCGCGAAAGGTTGGTGGCCCGCACCGCTTCGACCAGGATCGGACCCACGCTCGTGATCGGCGTGCGCAGCGAAAAGGCGATCAAGGCGAGGCTCGCCGCGAGAGCGATGCTGCGAGCGCGCGAATCGTGCGGATCGTGCGGCGCGATGGCGTCCGCGACCGGGCGTGCGGTCTTACCGCGGTCGGTCGGCGCAGCCGATGTATCGGCCGCCGCGGGCTCAGCATTAGAAGACGTTTTGGGGGCTTTCATCGATGACTGTGCGTTATACGGGTCGGCCAAAGCGACCCTTCTTCGTCTGGCATTGTATTCGGCGAAAGCTATGTCGAGCCGGGATCCCTTGATCGTTTCAAACTTATCGTTGCACCAATGCAATGATGAACATTCGTCCGGCTAGCCGATGTGAACTGCGCCGGCGCATCACTTCGGCCATCGCCACGACGGATCGGAAAGGTGTTCGGCGAAGTAGTCGGACAGCGCGCTCACTTTCGCAGGACGGGCGCGCGCCGACGGCGTGACGAAGTAAAGGCCGCCCTTCGTCAAAGACCAGTCGGTGAGGATGGCTTCCAGGCGGCCATCGGCCAGATATTCACCGGCGATAAACTCGGGCAGCTCGGCAATCGCCAGACCATCGAGCAGCGTGGGCAACAGCGCATCGGAGTTCGTCACGCGCAGTGGACCTGTCGGCAAGACCGGTTCCTCCTCGCCCGCGTCGTTCGTGAAGCGCCACACATCGCTGCGCGCGCGATACGCATATGAGAGGCAGGGGCGGTCCACGAGTTCGCGCGGATGCGTAGGCCGTCCCTCACGCTTCAGATAGTCCGGTGACGCGACGACGTATTGCGTTACCGCACACAGCCGTCGCGCCACCAGCGACGAATCCGGCAGTGCGGCAATACGCAGCGCGGCGTCGAAGCCATCAGCGACCAGGTCGACCGGCGCATCGGACAAATGCAGGTCGATCGACACCTCCGGAAAAGCGCGAAAGAAAGCCGGCAGCAGCGGCGCGACCCAGCGCAGCCCGAACGACATCGGCACGGCGAGGCGCACGAGCCCGCGCGGCTGCACCGACATCTCGCGTGCGGCACTTTCCGCTTCCTCGGCCTGCCGGTAAATCTCGCCGGCTTTCTCGCAGATCGTCCGGCCGAACTCGGTGAGCGCCAGCTGCCGCGATGTGCGATTGAAAAGCCGCGCGCCCAGCCGGTCTTCCAGGCGGGCAACGCCGCGTGAGACCGTCGCCACCGACACGCCCACTGCGCGCGCCGCAGCCGCGAACGATCCTTCCTCGGCGACCTTCGCGAACATCGCCAGTCCTTCGAAATCAGGCAGCTTCGCCATTTCGCCTCATCGTTTCATTTATGCAACGTTGGATTGCGATCAATTCTATTTAGAAAAAGCGGACGCGTCGATATTCTCCTTACATCGCAGCACGCAGCACCGAACGCAGTTACCCCACGCAGTCATCCACTTATCGAATTGAAGGAGAAACACCATGTCACGCAAACTCGACAACAAGATCGCACTGGTCACGGGCGCAACCAGCGGCATCGGCCTCGCCACTGCTCACCGCTTTGCAGCAGAAGGCGCGCATGTGTACATCACCGGTCGCCGTCAGACCGAACTCGATGCCGCCGTGAACGGGATTCGCGAAGCCGGCGGCAACGCGACCGGCGTACGCGTCGATTCTGCGAAGCTCGATGAGCTCGACGCGCTGTACGCGCAGATCAAGGAAGAACAGGGGCGCCTCGACGTGCTGTTCGCCAATGCTGGCGGCGGTTCGATGCTGCCGCTGGGCAGCATCACCGAAGAACACTTCGACGACACCTTCAACCGCAACGTCAAGGGCGTGCTGTTCACGGTGCAAAAAGCGCTGCCGCTGCTCGCAGAAGGCGCCTCGGTGATCCTCGCCGGTTCGACGGCTGGCAGCGCGGGCACGGCCGCATTCAGCGTGTATTCAGCTTCGAAGGCCGCGGTGCGCGCCTTTGCACGCAGCTGGATCCTCGATCTCAAGGACCGCCGCATCCGCGTCAACACGATCAGCCCGGGCGCAACCCGCACCCCCGGCCTGCTCGACCTCGCCGGTCCGGACGCAGCCCAGCAACAAGGCTTGGCCGATTACCTGGCTGCACAGATTCCGATGGGACGCCTCGGCGAGCCCGGCGAGATCGCGAGCGCGGCGCTGTTCCTCGCCTCGGACGACGCGAGCTTCGTGAACGGCGCCGAGCTGTTCGTCGACGGCGGCCAGCAGCAGGTCTAAGCGCAACCTGGGCACGCGAGGGCGCGTCTGGTGCGGTCTTCGACGACCGCACCGGCGCCCGCGCGCGTCCGCGCGTTTCAACTCGGGCACATCATGATCGAACATCGTCCTTTTCTGTCGCTCGATGTAATCAGTCGCGACTGGCTGGATGCGCGGCTGCATTTCCGCTTTGGCGAGTTCGGACGCGCCGACCATGTGCCGCTCGGCGCGCTCTACGTGTGGAACGACGATGAGTTCGCGCCGCACTCGGGCTTCGGTCTGCATGCTCACCGGGAAGTCGAGATCGTGACGTGGGTGCGCTCAGGCGCGATCACGCACGAAGACGACGCCGGCAATCGAGCGCGCCTGGTCGCCGACTCCGTGCAGGCAATGAGCGCGGGCTGCGCGGTACATCACGCCGAACGCAACGAGGAAAGTTCGCCGGCGCGGCTGTTTCAGATCTGGTTGCACCCGCGCACGCCGGGCGGCACGCCGCGTTGGGCGACGCGTGTCTGTTCGCGCGAATGTCGCGAGGGTCGCTTCGTCACGCTGGCGAGCGGCGATCCGGATGACGTGCGCACTGGTGCGTTGCCTATCAATGCGGACGCCCGCGTGCGCATCGCGACGATACGCGAAGGCGCGACGCTGCATCACGTGTTGCGACCGCCTGGCCACGCGTATGTGGTTGCCGATCACGGTCGGCTCGACGTGGGACAGATCCGGCTCGCGCCACGCGATGGACTCGTGGTTACCAATGAATCGCAGCTTACGATGACAGCGCGAGACGATACCGACATCGTGATAGTCGAGCTGGTTGGCTAACGACGCCTCCGCGATGTGTCCGGTTGATGTGAAGCGTGATTTGCCTATGGGCGGAACGGTAGTTCCGGTGCTCCCGCCATGCCAGTTGAAGTTATAGGGCCTTGATGTACTGATTACTCGATCGGGGTGGTCAGGGCCTTATCGTTGCTGTCCACAACGAATACGGCCAGCAACTTTGCGGGCCTGGTCTTGCTTGCATTGCGGCTGACACGGTGAACTGCGCCCGGCTCCTCGTAGAAGCTTTCGCCGGCATGGTAGACCCGCTTCGGGCCGTCGTCGACTTGCGACTCGATGGCGCCCGACACGACGTATGCATAGATGAAAGCCGACTTCGCATGCTCGTGTGCGCGCGACGCTGCTGCGGGCGCATAGTCGACGACCACCGCGGTCAACGACTTCCCTGGGATGTTGGGAATCGCGTGCTGGAAGTTCGGCGTGACGGTTTCAGCCGTGCCATGCGCGGTAGCAGGTATGGCAGTGGAAAGAGTAATGCCTGCGGCGACAGCACCAACGACAAATCGGATGTTCATGACGTGGTATCTCCTGGTGTCCTCACATTGTGGGTCCGGGCTGGACCATAAGAAAGAACCAAGAATGAACATTTGTTATGTACCATCAAGCGGTCAGCAAGCCGCATTGCCGGCGGCCTAGCTACCCTTGCGAACCACTTCCACCAGCCGGCGACAGTCTTCGACCACCCTGCGTTCATCCAGGTTGGTCACGCTCAGCAGTAAGCCCTGTGGGCGAGGCGAGTGCAGATACCACGGCGACAGAGGCGCAGGCGCCAAGCGGGATTGCAACGCTCGCATGGCGATATCTACGTCAGATGCAGAGTGGGGAAGCGTCGTCACGATGGCCGTACCGGCAGCCGCACGAACTTTTATCAAGTCCGATGCCAACTCGTTCAGACAACGAAGCAGGCTATCGCGTCGCGTGGCGTAAAGACGCTTCATACGCCGAAGGTGCCGAAGATAGTGCCCATCGCGCAGAAATTCCGCCACGGCGTGCTGCACGAACGACGCCGGTGCGGGCATCAGGCACGCTGCGATCTCGCCAAAGCGGCCGGCCATTTCAAGCGGGACCACCAGAAAGCCGAGTCGGAGCGCGGGGCTGATAGTCTTGCTGAAGCTGCCAATATGCAACACCCGTCCGTCTGGATCCAGTGATGCAAGGGCCGGCGCTGCGCGGCCCTTCAATTGGAGCTCACTCAGGTAGTCGTCTTCGATGATCCATGCGTCGTTTCGTCGAGCCCATGCGAGCAGCGCGAGCCGCCGGGGGAGCGACATCGCCATCCCGAGGGGTGCCTGCTGGCCCGGTGTCACGACTGCCAGGGCGGCGTCAGCCGAACTCCGAATGCCCGCGTCCACGTCAAGCCCGTCCGCATCGACTGGAATGGCTCTCACAGTCATTCCAGCCAAATCGAGCGCCGTACGCGTGAGCGGAAAACCGGGATCTTCCATCCATGCTTCTTTGCCTTCGACACCCAGCCCCCGGATTGCGAGGCCGAGTGCAGCCGAGAAACCCGCAGTGACAAGAACCTGAGATGGACTGCACCGCAAGCCCGTGCTACGCCAAGATAGGCTGCGATCTCCTTTCGGAAGTCCGGATCGCCACGCGGATCAGGGTAGCCGACAGGAGCAACCGCAGCCCGCCGCGCCGCGCGCGTGAGTACTCGCGACCATAGCTTGAAAGGAAAGGCGTCCTCGGAAGGCACACCCATCTGAAACGCCAAAGGAGCCGCTCCGAATTCATGGAACAGATCGGGAAACGGCGGCGCTTCGGGTGACCGACCGGGCGTTGCAGGCGGGGGTGGACGCTCAGCTACCCGAGTGCCGGCCGCCCCACAGGCGACCGCGAACTGCTCGTCGATCAGACGTTCATAGGCCACACGCACCGTGCCGCGCGAGACGCCGATCTGCGCGGCCAGATCAACCCACGATGGCAGCCTTGCGCCGGCGGCAAGCTGCCCTGTCTCTATCGCGTGTCGAATCGCGCCGTAGATTTGTGTGGACAGCGATGTGCTCGCGGAGCGATCGAGGCCAATTGGGAGCGTCGTCATAGCCGCCAATGGTACATCCAGAATCGTCAATCTTGGGTCTGTATTGTGGCCTGATAGGAGCGTAACTTCCTCCATATAAGGCGGCTGATCAGTTGCGATCTCATTGGACTACACAGTGGCGTGCGGGCGAGCAATAGGCACCTGCCGTCGCCGATTGTCCGTAGATGCAGGACCAGATGAATGGAGAAGAGTGATGCAGACGAACGGAAGATCTAGCGTGACGATACCTGACAGTAAATTGGCGCGTGAGGTCACCGAGCTTATTCGAGACACGGAAAATGAATTGCTGTTCACGCACTCCTCCCGCGTGTACTTCTGGGGTGCTTTGCTCGGGGAACGAAATGGCGTGATTTTCGATCCGGAGTTGCTTTACGTCGCCGCTATGTTCCACGACATTGGCCTCACGTCGATCTATCAGGAGAGCCAGCTTCGCTTCGAAGTGGACGGCGCGAACGCCGCGCGGGATTTTCTGCGAAGCCACCCTATCGGCGAGGCGGACATTGACAAGGTCTGGAATGCCGTTGCCCTGCACACGACTCCTGGCATCCCGGAACACATGCACGGAGAAATTGCCTTGTTGCAGGCAGGAGCAGGAATGGACGTGGCGGGGCGCGGCTTTGAGGAATTTACCGACGAACAACGCGACGCGGTGATTGCTGCGTATCCCCGCGATCCCGGCTTTGCAAACAAGATCATCGATGCTTTCTATCACGGTATGAAGCATCGCCCCGGCAGCACGTTCGGTACCTTCAACGATGATTTCCTCGCCTACAAGGATCCGGACTTCGTGCGAACGAACGTTTGCAGCATCATCCTCGGTTCGAAGTGGGAACAGCGAACTGCCCGCTGAACGCTGCATATCTGAAAGACCGGTTGTCGTCCCACTAGTCGCAATCCGCACCCTGCATGTCGTATGAAATACGCAGGGTCCGAGCCGGAATTCCTGAAGTGCCTCGCGTATAGGCACGGCCAGCAGTCGTGTGCTGGTTCCGGTTCAGTTAAGTTCTTTGGAAGAAGGAGAAGATCATGCAGGCCGGCAGTATCGTTGCTGCAGTTTGCGCCGCCCTCGCTCTCGCGGTTGGGGGAATTATCCTGGCCCCCGACGCGCACGCGCAAACGCAGCCCACGTTTATTCAACCCACGGCGAACGCCGGCGATGAGGTTCCTGGCGTAAAAGTCCCCGACAGCAAATTGGCGCGCGACGCAGCGCAATTCATCCGCGATTCGGAGGGCGATTTTCTGTTTCAGCACTCCACGCGCGTCTATTATTGGGCTGCCCTGGCAGGAAAGCGCAAGGGCCTCGCTTTCGACCCGGAACTTCTCTACGTTGCGGCTATGTTCCATGATTTCGGCCTGACGGCAGGTTATGGGCAAAGCCACTTGCGCTATGAAGTGGATGGCGCGAACGCGGCACGCGATTTTTTGCGGAGTCACGGCATTTCAGAGGCTGATAGCCAGATGGTCTGGCTTGCGATTGCGTTGCACACGACCAATGGAATTTCCGCGCATCTGTTCCCCATGGCCGCACTCGTTGCCGAAGGCGCCAACATGGATCTTGTGGGCGCAGGCTATGACGACTTCACAGCCGCGCAGCGGAACGCCGTCGAGGCGGCTCATCCGCATCCGCCACAATTCGCGGAGGACTTTATGCAGGCTCTCTACGACAGCCTCAAGCATCGTCTGGAGACGACACAGGGAACGGGCTTGGCCGATGTCATGGCCTACAAGGACCCTGGTTTCGTCCGCAGAGACTTCAGCAAGCTGATGCGCAACTCGCACTGGGCTACCGGAAAATGACCGGTCCACATAGCAGTGGCGCTGTGCGCCGAAGCATGATGCGATTTCATGGCATCATCGTATGCACCTTCCCACCACCGCAGGAGCGCATGCCATGGCCACATATATCGTCTTCACAAAAGAAAGCACGCAGGATCAGCAGGAACTCGACATCTACCAAAGCAAGGTCGGCGAGACCTTCAAAGGCCATCCCGTCAAGATTCTCGCTGCCTACGGGCCTCAACAGGTTCTTGAGGGCGAAGCGCCAGAGGGTGTCGTGATCGTGGAGTTTCCGTCGACTGCGCAAGCGCGTGCCTGGTACGACGGGCCCGCATATCAGGAAGTCGCGCAGCACCGGTTCAAAGGCGCGCGCTATCGCGCCGTTCTCGTTGAAGGCGTGTGACAGAAGGCGGCGATGCAAGGCCCGTGGAATTGAGCGGGCCCCCCGCCGGCGACTGACGCGGGCGGTAAGCGTCTCGGTGCTATTGGCAAGCTCGCGTTGCGCGTCGCCTGTGGAAGTTGGCTGAAAGCTCATTGGTAGGCGGGCTGATCGGAGCAATGAGATCGGCGTGCCGCGAGCGGCAGTTCCTCTTCGCCGCAGGACAGAATCGCCGGTTAGCGCAATTATTGAAACATTGATGTGCAGCATTGAGCTTGGAGATATCTGACAATGCAGATATATTGCGTTCCAAGCGAGGGAACAACAGATGAACCATTACACGAGCGAGAATTTCAGCGTAACCGAGAGCGTGGGCTTTGCCATCAACAAGGCGCGCAACCTTCTGGTGACAGAGATAGACGCAGAACTCAAGGATCTGGACATCACGGCCCAGCAAATGGGCATTCTTCTGTCCATGCACCAGGCGATCGCGAGCACTCCGTTCGAACTGTCCACGTTGCTCGGTATAGACACCGGCCTGATGACGCGCATGCTCGACAAGCTCGAAACGAAGGGTTTGCTTCAGCGCTCCCGCAGTCTCGAAGATCGCCGTGTCGTAAATCTGAAGCTCACGAAAAAAGGCGAAGCCGTGGCGAGCCGTCTGCCCGACATGGTGCCGGTCGTGCTCAACAGGCGGCTGAAGAAATTCACCAAGGCCGAATTCCATGAGCTGCGCCGTCTGCTGTTCAAGTTTCTCGAAGATTGAGCGAATCGTTCGCGCAAATTTTTTTGTCCATATATCTGACATGTCAGAAGATCAATAGACAGTTAAATCGACGAGTGATCGGATCGCGAATTGCGAAATCCGGCATGACGGTGATTTTCGCGGCAGTGCTATCGGCCTGCGCGAACTTTGCAGGCATCTCGAGCGACAAGCAGATTGCGGCGCCGCAGACCTACGCGACGCAGCAAAGCATTCCGGCGGACGACGGGCAGTGGCCCGCCGTCGACTGGGCCGATCAGTTCGGCGACTCGCAACTGAAGGCGCTGCTCGAGGAGGCATTGAAAGGCAACCCGTCGATCGAACAGGCGCGCGCGCGCGTCGCCGCCGCCGCTGCTTACAGCGAGACGGCGAAGGCGAGCACGCTGCCGCAAGTCGGGGCGACTTATTCGTTCACGCGGAAGCAGTATTCGAGCACGGCGCTCGTGCCGCCTCCGTACGGCGGGTCATGGCAATCAGAGAACAAGGGCTTGCTGTCCGCATCGTATGACCTCGATTTGTGGGGCAAGAAATCGCGAAGCGCTGAAAGCCTCGGTGTCGCAGTTGCAAGCAAGCAAGGCCGATGCGGAAGTCGTCAGACTCTCGCTGACATCTGCCACGGCGCGTGCGTATAACCAGCTGGCGCGTCTATATGCGCTGCGCGACATCGCGCAGCAGGAAGTGACGCAGCGCGAGCAGATAGACCGCATTACCGCCGGCCGGATTGCAACCGGACTCGATACGCAGGTGGAGCGCAAGACCGCGCTGGCGAACCTTGCTAGCAGCCGGGCCGCGTTGGCGTCGCTGGACGGCAGCATTCTCAGCACGCGATATCAACTTGCCGCATTGCTCGGCGCAGGACCTGACCGAGGTCTTGCGATTGCCCGTCCCGCGCTGGGTATCGGCGACGAAGTGCGTCTGCCGGCCAACCTTCCCGCCGACCTCGTGAGCCGGCGTCCGGATCTGGTCGCCGCGAAATGGCGAGCCGACGCGCTCATGCACGATGTGAAGGAAGCCAAGGCCGAGTTCTATCCCGACATCAACCTGAGTGCTGCTATCGGCCTTGACGCGTTCGGCTTCGGCCGCTTCCTCAACGCGGCGAGCCGCACGGCATCGGTGGGGCCGGCGATCCATCTGCCGATTTTCGACGGCGGCCAGTTGCGGGCGCAACTTAAAGGCCGCTATGCCGATTTCGACTACGCCGTCGCGGCTTATAACCAGACGCTCGTCACGGCACTGTCCGAAGTTGCCACTCAACTCGCGCAAATCCGTTCCACCGACGAACAGCTCAGCGACGCGCTCGCCGCGCGGGAAGCCGCCCGCAGCGCCGATCAACTGGCGCTCGTCCAATACAAGGCGGGACTCGCGAATCAGCTCACGGTGCTGAACGCCGACACCACGGCGCTGGGCGCCGACCAGCAGGTCGCGAATCTGAAGATGAACCGGCGCGATCAGCAGATCGCCTTGGCAGCGGCGCTTGGCGGCGGCTATTCCGACAATGCCGATGCCGCTGCGCAGAGTGCCGGTGCGGCACCTGCAGTCAAACTCAATCCAGTCGTCGCCGCGCGTTGAGCTCGACGTATTTCAGATCCTGTCAGGAGCCACAAAATGAGCGATACGATTAACGCCGACCGAGCGAAGGCGGACGCAGACCAACCTCAACAAACGCAAACGCCCATCCGGCGCAAGCTGCTGCTCGCGCTGCTGGGCGCCGCGATAGTGGTAGCCGGCACAGCTTATGGCGTGTATTACGTGACGACCGGTCAATATCATGAGGCGACCGACGATGCATACGTCAGCGGCAATCTCGTGCAACTGACGCCGCAGGTCAGCGGCACCGTCGTTGCAGTGAACGCGGACGATACGCAGATCGTCAAGCAAGGTGTGCCGCTCGTGACGCTCGACAACGCGGACGCCAAAGACGCGCTTGCCAATGCTGAAGCAACGCTTGGGCAGACCGTGCGGCAAGTCAGCGGTCTCTACGTGAACAACGACTACTACGCAGCAACAGTCGCGCAGCGCGAGTCCGATCTCGCGCGCGCCGTCAATGATCTGAAACGACGTCAGGCGGTCGCGGAAACCGGCGCTGTGTCGGGGCAGATGCGGAGATCGCCCGGATCATCGCGCAAAACATGCCGATGGCGCGCACGGCCGCAACGGCTGGGGTGCAAAACAACGCGACGCGGAAAGCGGGCTGAACACACGACGAGTCTTTTCCCTTTTTTTTCGTGCGGTTAGCTGACCAGTCAGATATTAGTGACCTTCAACAGGTGATGAAATGAATCAATCGACGCGACCTGCAACGCTTGCGCCTTTGACGGGCGGCAAGCTTGTGCTCGCAACGCTCGCTGTGGCGCTGGCCACTTTCATGAATGTGCTCGACTCTTCGATTGCGAACGTGGCTATCCCGACGATCGCAGGCAACCTTGGCGTATCGGTCGATGAAGGCACATGGGTCATTACGCTCTTCGCCGCAGCCAATGCAATTTCGATCCCGTTGACGGGTTGGCTCACGCAGCGTGTCGGGCAGATCAGGCTGTTCGTATGGGCCATACTGTTGTTCGTCATGTCCTCATGGTTATGTGGAATAGCACCGAACCTGCCGGTTCTGCTCGCCGCGCGCATTTTGCAAGGCGCGGTTGCGGGCCCGTTGATTCCGCTTTCGCAAGCCATTCTGCTGGGCTCGTATCCGAAGGAGAAGAGTTCGCATGCGTTGGCGCTGTGGGCAATGACGGCGACTGTCGGCCCCATTGCGGGGCCTGCGCTCGGAGGCTGGATCACGGACAGCTATTCGTGGTCGTGGATCTTCTACATCAACATTCCAGTGGGGCTTTTTGCTGCAGGTGTGACATGGGCGATCTACCGCACGCGCGAGACCCCAACCAAGCGTTTGCCGATCGACAAGATAGGGCTGATCTCGCTGATCGCGTGGGTCGGTTCGCTGCAGATCATGCTCGACAAGGGTAAGGACCTCGACTGGTTCAATTCGCCGGTAATCGTCGCGTTGACTGTGTTTGCAGGAATCAGCTTTGCTTTCTTCGTGATCTGGGAGCTGACCGAGAAGAATCCGATCATCGATTTGAGGCTGTTCGGCGGCCGCAATTTTCTAGGCGGCACGATTGCGATTTCAGTTGCGTATGCGGTGTTTTTCTCCAACCTCGTCTTGCTGCCGCAGTGGATGCAGGGTTACCTGAACTACCGGTCAGTCGATGCAGGTCTCGTCACGGCGCCGCTCGGCATATTCGCCGTGATCCTTGCCCCTGTGATGGCGAAGATCATGCCACGTTCGGATGCACGCGTGCTCGCAACGTTGGCCTTTATCGGCTTTGCGGCCGTGTTCTTCATGCGCTCGCACTACACGACCGGCGTGGATACGTGGACGCTCGTGTTGCCCACCTTGTTGCAGGGCATACCGACCGCATTGTTCTTCGTGCCGCTGACAGCAATCATTCTTTCCGGCCTCGCGCCCGAGAGAATCCCTGCCGCTGCCGGCTTATCCAATTTCGTGCGGGTGTTTGCAGGCGCAGTGGGAACGTCTCTCGCCGCGACCGGCTGGAACGATCGCACCATCTTGCATCACGCGAGACTGGCTGAGCAGACCGGCATCACCAATCCTGTTTTCACCGCGGCACTCGATTCGGCGCAAGCTGCGTTGGGAGGAAGCCGGTCTCAAGCCATGGCTTTCTTCGAACACTCGATGAACACCCAGGCCGCCATGCTCGGGCTCAACGATATTTTCTGGCTGTCGGCCGTGATCTTCGTAGTGATCGTTCCGTTGATCTGGGTGACGAAGCCGGGCAAGACGAATGCCGCAGCGGCTGGCGCAGCGGGGCACTAAGACCGGGGACACCGGCGCTGCCATTCGGCGTGCCTAAGCCGACGAACTTCTCGCCACGAAATTCTGTCCAAATGACGTAGGCTGGAGTTGATCATGAAGCCGTTCTACGTTGCTGCTACTGCCGCTGTTGCCGCCGCCGTCACTATGCCGCTTGGCGGCTGTTCGTCGGCGTGGCCGCCGCCCGCCGAGCCGGTCGCCCAACACGCTTCGCCTGCCAACGAAACCCGCGCCTCGCCCGCTTATCAAGGCGCTACGACAACCGCGCCGGCAACGAAGCCGCCGGCGCTGAGCGTCGGTGTCACCGATCCCAACACACAGTTGATTCTTCCCTGGTTTCTCGCTGACATCGTCAATGCGGTCAATACGCGTCAGTCGTTCGGCGACTTGATGCACACGATGAAGAACGGGCTTTGATAAGCCGTTGGCCGATCGCTGATCTGGCCAGCGCAGAATGCGGGCGCTGCGACCGGAATTGCCGCGCGCCGCCTGTTCTTATGGAGTGAAGCGGCCGCAGCAGTTCATCTCCTGCCGTCACACAATGGCGACTCCGCATTCCTTGAACGCCCCGCGCAATCCCAACTGCGGGTACGCACGCTCCAACGTGCGTAAATCGGCGCGCATTTCCTCGACGATCCAGTCGCGCACATTCGCGACGATGGGTCGCAAAGGCCGGTTCGCGGGCGACACCAGACAGCAGCGCCGGTTCGTCACGAGGATTTCTTCTTCGGCGGGGACGAGTGCGCGCTGCGACAGCCAGTGCGACACCACGTTCAGCCAGCCAAGCGCGATGCCCTGGCCGAGCAGCGCCGCCTGCACGACGATCGCGTAGTCGTTGAAGCTGAGCATGCTCGCCACGCGCCGGCCGTGCTGCTCGAACGCTCCAAAGCGGTGGTGCCAGCCGCGCTCTTCGTCGTCCATCACGATGACGGTGTCGCCGTGCTCACGGCCAGCGTCCGTTTGCGCCGTTTCCTGATAGCGCGGATTGCACACGGGCAACAGCGTTTCGGGCATAACAAGCACGCTGTTTTCGTCGATGTCACCAGCGTGCATGAAGCGCATGCCCAGGTCGACATCGACGAGCGGTCCGCCAATGCGCCCGGAAATGAGCTGAAACCGCAAATCGATTGACGGAAACGCTTCGTTCAGGCGGCTCATGCGCGGCATCAGCCAGTGCGTCGTAAAGCCCGTGGATACCGACAGCGTGACGGATTCCACGCCCGTGGCACGCGCCTCGATTTCACGTATCGCGCTTTCAATGCCGTTGAATCCTTCGGAGATCTTGGTGTACAGAATCCGCCCGCTCTCGGTCAGCTCGATGCCGCCGCGCACGCGCTCGAACAGGCGCACTCCGATGTGGTCTTCCATGCGCGCGAGCATGCGGCTCACGGCGGGCTGGCTCACATAGAGTTCCTGCGCGGCACGCGTGAAGTTGCCGCACCGCGCGGCAGCTTCGAAGACGAACAGCGCGTTGGCGCTAGGCAGTTTTTTGCGTAGATTCGGCATGACTTGATGTTATGCCCGATCCAACAATTTGGGAATTGCCGCCAAAAAGTTTGACACCTATATTTTCCCTAATGCAGGCCCTTCAGCGAGAGCAAACGCAATGGACGCACGAGCGAAAACAGGAGTCTCCATCCGGTCAGCAGCGAAGCGCTATGGTCCCGTGATCGCGCTCGACGACGTCTCGCTCGACATCGAGCCAGGCGAGTTCGTGTCGCTGCTCGGGCCGTCCGGGTCGGGCAAGACAACGCTGCTCGGCATCCTCGGCGGCTTTGTTCAACCGAGTTCGGGCTCCGTCTGGGTCGGCGAGCGGGACATTACATTTGCGCCGCCGCACAAACGCAACATCGGCATCGTGTTCCAGAACTACGCGCTCTTTCCGCACATGACGGTGGGCGAGAACGTCGCATTTCCGCTGCGCGCGCGCCGCGATCCGAAAGCGGGCTGGGCGGCGAAAGTGGCCGACGCGCTCGCGATGGTCGAACTGAGCGGCTATGAATCGCGCGACATCAGCCAGCTTTCCGGCGGTCAACGTCAGCGCGTTGCGCTTGCAAGGGCGATGGTCTTCGAGCCGCAACTGATCCTGATGGACGAGCCGCTTTCCGCGCTCGACAAGCAACTTCGCGAAACCATGCAAATCGAGTTGCGGCGTCTGCATCGCAAGCTCGGCGCTACGATTGTCTACGTGACGCACGACCAGCGCGAGGCGCTGACCATGAGCGATCGCGTGGCTGTACTGAATAACGGCAAGCTCGTGCAGATCGATACGCCCGAGCGTCTCTATGACCGGCCTTGCGACGCGTTTGTCGCGAGCTTCATCGGCGAGGCGACGCTGCTCGACGTGAGCCGCGCCGGCGACGACGCCGTGCGCATGGGCGACGCGGTGTTGCGAACCGCGCATCCGTTGCCGCGCGGCGAGCGTTTGCTGCTTGCCGTGCAGACCGAAAAGCTCGTGATCGACGCCGGCGCGACAGAGCCGGCCGCCAACCGGCTCTCGTGCCGCGTAACCGAAGTGCTGTACCAGGGGGAAAGCCTGCGCGTGTTCGCGACACTGGCTGACGGCACCTCGATCAGTCTGCGCCAGCCCGGCAATCACAACGCGCGCAGCCGCATTCCCTCACCGGGCGAACACATGACCGTGGTGCTCGATCCGCAGGACACGATTGTCGTGCCCGCCTGACTTCTCCCGCCGCCCGCCTGGCGGCATACGTCTTACGAAATTCACGCAACCCGCAAAAGGATGATGCAATGAAGCTCACCGATTTCAAGGTCCTGACGTTCGATGTCGTCGGCACGCTGATCAACTTCGAACAGGGCGTGCTCGCGTCCGTGCGGCGCCTTGGCGGCGCGGCGGCGAAAGATCTCACCGACGATCAGATCTTCGAGCCGTATATGCGCGGACGCGCGAAGTATCCGGGTCGTTCGAGCCACGAGATGGCGAACGTGTATCTGTATCTTGCCGGCGAGCTCGGCCTGCCCGATGACGCGCAATCCGCCGCGGCCTTTCAGCGCGACGTGCTGGAGTGGCCAGCATTCGAAGACTCGGTCGCGGCCCTGAAGCGCCTGCGCAAACACTATCGCCTCGTGGCGATGACCAACGCCGACCGTGTCGCGTTGTCGGCCTACGCACATACCCTGGGTGACCCTTTCGACGACACCGTTTGCTGTGACGAAACGGGCGTCGCGAAACCGGACCCGCAGTTCTTTGCCTATAACCGTGGGCGTCAGGCCGCATTCGGCTTCAAGTTCAACGAGATCCTGCACGCCGCGCAGAGCCAGTATCACGACATCGGTATCGCGACGAAGCTTGGTTACTCGACGTGCTGGATCGAGCGCCGGCAGGGCATGAAGGGTTTCGGCGCGACGCCGGTGCCCGAAGCTGTCACCGTGCCCACGTTCAGGTTTGCAACGCTCGGCGCGCTCGCCGACGCCGTCGAAGCCGAAGCGCGCGCCGCTTAAGCCATGCTCGCGCCCGCCCTCCACAACGCCTCGCAGCGGCCGCAGCCCGATTCGCTATGGCGGGCGATGGCCGCCCGCTCATCGCAACGGCAGGCGCCCGTGAGCATGGGCGCGCCGCTCGCGCGTGATCTGACGGTGGACGTGGCCGTGATCGGCGCGGGTTATTCGGGCTTGTCGGCCGCATACGCGCTGCAAAAGCGCGGCGTCGATTGCGCAGTGTTCGATGCGAACCCGGTCGGTTGGGGCGCGAGTGGGCGCAACGGCGGGGTGGTGTCGTCGAAGTTCCGCTTGTCGTTTCCGCAGATCGACAAGCTGCACGGACTCGATACCGCGAAGCGCATGCACCGGCTCGCGCACGATGGCGTGCGAGTGGTCGAATCGTTCATCGACGAGTTCAAGCTCGAACGTGCGCGGTTCGAGCATACGGGCAGCCTGCGTTGCGCGCACACCGAGCGCGCGTTCGCCGCGATCTGCGCGGAGGCCGACTGGGTGCGCACGCAATTGGGCGACACGTCGATGACAGTGCAGTCGAGCGAAGAAGTGACGAGCGAGACGGGATCGAGGGAATTTGTCGGCGGCGTATTGAGCGCCGATGCAGGCACGATCCTGCCGCTCGAATATGTGTACGGTCTCGCGAGAGGTCTCACCGCGCGCGGCGTGCCGATTTACGAAGCCACGCCGGTTGTCGAAATGACGCGTTCGCAAAGCGGGCCCGCGGGTGTCGTGCTGCGAACGCCGGGCGGCACGGTGCGCGCGGGGCAAGTGATCGTCGCGACTAACGCGTATTCCGATCTCACGTCCGCGACCGCTGCCTATCAGCGCGAACTCGTGCCGTTTCGCAGCGCGATGATCGCGACCGAACGCCTGCCCGCGGAACTCGATAGTCGGCTCATGACGCAGCGCCGCAGCTATACGGAAACGCGCCGAATGATGAAGTGGTTTCGCAAGGTCGACGGCCGTATGCTGTTCGGCGGACGCGACGCATTCGGCAAGGAAGGTCAGGCGACCGGCTTCGACGCGTTGCAACGCGCGATGGTCGCGCTGTTTCCGGATCTCGCGGGTCTGCGTATCGAATATCAGTGGTCCGGCTATGTCGGCATGACGTTCAACGCGTTGCCGCATGTTGGCCGCAGCGACGACGCCACGACCTTTTGTCTGGGGTATAACGGAGCGGGCGTCGCAATGGCGAGCCTGCTTGGCCAGCATGCCGCGGCGCTCGCACTCGGCGAGACACCCGAGCTTGCGTTGCTCGGCCAGCAAGGCTTGCGGCCCGTGCCGTTCCATTCGCTGCGCGCGCCGGGCGTTCGCGTCGTTGCCGCGTGGTATCAGTTTCTCGACGCCGTGGGTGCATGATGACGACAGCCAAACGGATTCTCCAGGAACCCGCCTTGATGCAAACAACCGCGATGGACCCGTCGGTGCGCCACCAGCAACGCGAAGACCGCGCGATGCTGCTGTTGCTCGCGCCCGCGTTGTTCGTCGTGGTCGTGCTGCTGGTGGTGCCGCTCGCGTGGCTGTCGTGGCAGTCCATCTGGCATGACGGCGGCTTCACGCTCGTCAACTACCAGCGCATTTTCACGGGCACCTATCTCGACACGTTCCTTATGACGTTCAAGCTCAGCGTGATCGTGACGGGCGTGACGTTGCTGCTGGGCTATCCGGTTGCGTATTTTGCGGCGTCGGTATCGCCGCGATGGAGTGCGCTGATACTCGGCATGGTGATCCTGCCGTTCTGGACCAGTGTGCTCGTGCGTACCTATGCGTGGCTCGTGCTGCTGCAGCGCACCGGCCTCATCAACAAGGCGCTGCTCGCGACGGGTCTTGTCGATCGTCCAGTGCAACTTGCTTATAACCAGTTCGGCACCATTCTCGCGATGGTGCACATTCTGTTGCCCTTCATGGTGCTGCCGCTCTATTCGGCGATGCAGAAAATCCCAGCTAATCTCTCGCAGGCCGGCGCCAGTCTCGGCGGCTCGCCGCTGCACGTGTTCTGGCGCGTGTTCCTGCCGCTGTCGATGAGCGGCGTCGTGGCAGGCGTCACGCTCGTATTCGTACTGTGCCTCGGTTTCTACATCACGCCCGAACTGATGGGCGGGGGCAAGTCCATCATGGTGTCGATGGTGGTGAGCCGCAACGTCGAGATTTATAACAGCTGGGGCGCCGCGAGCGCGGTCAGTGTCGCGCTGCTGCTCTGCGTGTTCGCGATCTTCTATGCCGCGAGCCGCGTGATTCCACTTGAAAAGACCCTGGGCGCGAAATGAACAAGATCCCGTTCGGCAGAGTCGTGCTCGGCGCGCTCGTCGTGCTGATTCTCGTGTTTCTGATGCTGCCGGTGCTGATCGTCGTGCCGCTGTCGTTCTCGGACACGCGCTTCATGACGTTCCCGCCGCCCGCCTATTCGTTGCGCTGGTATCACGCGTTCTTCGACAACCCGGCGTGGATCGACGCGGCTCGCACGACGCTCGTGGCGTCCGTTTGCGCAGCGGTGCTCGCGACGCCGCTCGGCATCGCCGCGGCCTACGCGATCCAGCACGGCACGCACTGGTCGATGCGCTATCTGCGCACGCTGCTAATGTTGCCGCTAATGGTGCCGATCATCATCGTCGCGGTGGGCGTGTTCTTCGTATTCACGCAAGCGGGTTATGTGAACACGCTGGGCGGCCTGATCGTCGCCGATACGATGCTCGGCCTGCCCTATGTGCTGATTTCCGTGGGCGCCGATTTACGCACTTTCGACCGCACGCAGGAGATGGTCGCGCGCAGCCTCGGCATGAATCGCCTACGCAGCTTTCTCGCGGTGACGCTGCCGCAGATCAAGGCGAGCGTGATTTCGGGTGCGGTGTTCGTCTTCATTCAGGCGCTCGACGAAACGGTGGTCGCACTGTTCATCTCGGGCGGCACGAACCAGACGCTCACGCGCCGCATGTTCGTCACGCTGCGCGACGAGATCGATCCCACCATCGCCGCGATCAGTACGATGCTGACCGCGTTGACCTTGTGCCTCGTGATGATCGTCGTCGTGAGCCGCCGTTCTTCGGCGGCGCGAGCCTGATCTCTTTGAATGCTCTCTATGGGAAGCGGATGTCGAACGCACTGAAGTTTTATGTCGACGGCGCCTGGGTCGCGCCGTTGGGCACCGCACGTCTGCCCGTGGTCGATCCCTGCACCGAAGAAGCCTTCGCGGAAGTCGCGCTAGGCAATGCGGACGATGTGGAGCGCGCCGTGGCCGCCGCGAAACGCGCGTTCGAGTCTTTCTCGCTGACCGGGCCCGCAGAACGGATCGCGCTGGTCCGCCGGATACTCGACGCCTATGTGGCGCGCTACGACGAAATGGCCGACATCATCTCGCGCGAGATCGGCGCGCCAAAAGCGCTTTCGCATGCATGGCAGGCCGCGCTCGGCAAGTGTCACCTCGAAGAACTGCTCGGAACCTGCGAGACGTTCGCGTGGCAGCGCAAGAAAGGCACGACGCTCGTCAATCATGAGCCGGTCGGCGTGGTCGCGTTGATCACGCCGTGGAACTGGCCAATCAATCAGATCGTCTGCAAGGTCGCGCCCGCGATTGCGGCAGGCTGCACGATGGTGCTCAAGCCGAGCGAGGTGTCGCCGCTCAACGCCGTGCTGTTTGCCGAGATTCTCGACGCGGCCGGCGTGCCGCCCGGTGTGTTCAATCTCGTCAATGGCGACGGCCCGACTGTGGGTGCCGCGCTGTGCAGCCATCCGGACGTCGACATGGTGTCGTTTACAGGATCGACGCGCGCGGGCGTCGAGATCGCAAAGCTCGCCGCGCCGACCGTCAAGCGGGTGCATCAGGAACTGGGCGGCAAGTCGGCGAACATTCTTCTCGACGACGTCGACCTGGAAGCGGCTGTGACGTCGGGCGTGAACTCGTGCTTCAGCAACAGCGGCCAGTCGTGCAACGCGCCGACGCGCATGCTCGTGCCGGCGGCGCGGCACGAAGAGGCCGTGCGCATTGCACAGCGCGCGGCCGCTGCGCATCGCGTGGGTCCTGCGGGCGATGAAACGACGACGATGGGCCCCGTCGTCAGCGTCCTGCAATATGCTCGCGTGCAATGGCTGATTGAAAAGGGCATCGAGGAAGGCGCGCAACTGGCGGCGGGCGGCCCTGGACGGCCCGACGGTTTGACGCGCGGCTACTACGTGCGGCCCACGGTGTTCGCGAACGTCGACCCGTCGATGACGATTGCGCGCGAGGAGATCTTCGGCCCCGTGCTCGCGATCATTCCGTATCGCGACGACGAAGATGCCGTCGCGATTGCCAACGATACGCCGTTCGGCCTCGCCGCCTACGTGCAGTCCGCGGACCTGGCGCGCGCCCGGCGTGTTGCGTTCCGTCTGCGCGCGGGCAGCGTCTATATGAATTATCCGTCGTGGGACGCAGGCTCGCCGTTCGGCGGCTACAAGCAGTCAGGCAACGGCCGCGAATACGGCGAGTGGGGCCTCGAGGCGTTTCTCGAAGTGAAGGGTATCGTCGGCTACGGCGATTAGGAGGCACTTGAACGGCCGCGCAGCAGGTCGGCAATGCGTTCGGCGATCATGATGGTCGGCACGTTCGTATTGGCGCAGGGAATAGACGGCATCAACGACGCATCGCACACGTGCAGCCCTTCGACGCCGTAGACCGCACCGTGCGCATCGGTGACTGCGAGCGGGTCATCGGCGGCGCCCATGCGGCAGGTCCCCGAAGGATGCCACGTGCCGCCCACAGAGCGCGTGATGAACTGCGTGAGCGCGGTATCGTCGGCGAGCAATTCGTTCAGCGTCACCCCTTGCGTCACGACGCGCCGCACGAGCGACGCCCGCAACGGGCCGGCGATATCCAGCAGCAAGCTCAGCGCGCCGCGCTGCAACGCGTTCCATGCGCCGGGCACTGCAACGGCTGCCACGCGCGGCGAATAGCTCGACGGAAACACCGTGCCGCGATGCGCGGCCATTGGGGGCGCGGCGAGAGTCCGTGCGCCTAAACGCAGCGCGAGCTTCAGCCGTTCGAGATCGCGCGAATCGGACAGCATTGCGAAGTCGACCTGGGGTTCATCGAACGCGCTCGACGATTTCAGTTTCAGACGTCCACGCGAATACGATTTGTTGACCCAGAAAAACATCGTGCCGAGACGGTAGCCGACAGAATGCCAGCCCGAGCGGGACAGTATTGCGCCGTGCATGTCGCCCGGCACGGTGCCGGGCAAGCCCGACGAAAAGCGCACGATTGCCTGTTCGTGATGCTCGTCGCGAAAGGGCGTGCGCGCCGCGCGAGGCAGATAGGCGGACACCGCGATAGACGGATGCTCCATCAGATTGCGGCCCACGCCTTCGCGATGTGCGAGTACGTCGATGCCGAGCGCGGCAAGTTCTTCGGCGGGACCGATGCCGCTTCTGAGTAACAGCGCCGGCGAGTGAATAGCACCCGAGCAGACGATCACGCAACGGGCCGGCATGTCGCGATGCGTACCGTCGGGCCGGATCATGCGTGCGCCGACTGCGCGCCTCCCGTCGAACACGATGCGCTCCGCTATTTCATCGGTGCAGATCGTGAGGTTGGGCCGAGCGCGCACGGCTTCGTTCAGATAGCAAACGGATGTGGGTATGCGTTCGCCGCTCGCGCTTACTGCAATCGACCCGATGAAGGTGCCGTCTTCCCACCGGCCGTTCTGATCGGCGCGCAGCGGATAGTCATGCTTCAACGTATCGAGCACGCCTTTCACGAACGGCGAGATGCGCGCCCAGCCAGTGCGCCGGATGCGCAGCGGGCCGTTCGCGCCGTGCAGGGCGCTGATACTGACGTCGCTGGAATTGCCGAAATCGGAATCTGTTTCGAGCTTGCGAAAGTACGGTAGACACGCTTGCCAGTTCCAGCCTTGCGCGCCGAGTGCTTGCCATTCGTCGTAGTCGGCGGGCGCGCCGCGGTTGGCCATCAACGCGTTGATCGCGGAGCCGCCGCCGAGCAGACGCGCCTGTTCATAGCGGCGCAATGCTGCAGGCGCGCTCATGCGCGCTTTCAACTGCTGCCAGATGTTCGTGCTGTCGAGATATGCGCGACCGGGATAGCGGCTGCGAATGTCGGCTGGCATTGACGCCTGCGAGATGTCGCGACCCGCTTCGACGAGGCACACGGTCTTGCCGGTGTCTTCGGAAAGACGCGCGGCGAGCACGCAGCCCGCCGATCCGCCGCCAAGAATCAGATAGTCGATCACGTTGGATAGATAAGGACCGTGTGGCTCGTGGCTGTGAATGCGATGAACGCAATGAGCGCCGCAAGAAACAAAACGCCCGCGATGAACCGTGTTCCCGCGGGCGCTTCAATCGCATGGCGAGCGGTGCGGCCGTTATTGCATGAACTTCAGCCAGCGCGCTTTAGCCTGGATGCCTGCATCGGACGCCCACCAATCTTCAGACATCAATGCCTGTTTTGCGGCGTTCTCAGGCGAGCTTGGCAGTTCGCTTGCGCGCTTGGCCGTGATCTTGCCGGTCTTGAACGCTGCGGGATTGCCTGGTCCGTAGTCGATGTAAAGCGGCAGGTTGGCCTGCAACTCGGGCGACATTGCGGCGTTGAGGAAGCGCATTGCGTCGGTCAGATTCGGCGCATTCTTCAGCACGCACAACTGCGTGTTTTGCAGAATGCCGTCGTTGAACGTGAAATCGACATCGGGGTTGTCCTTGCGCACCGCGCTCGCGCGGCCGTTCCAGATCATCGTCATGTCCACCTCGCCGTCATGCAGCAATTGCGCGGACTGGCCACCGGACGTCCACCACACGGTGATGTCGGGCTTGATCTGTTGCAGCTTCCTGAATGCGCGGTCGACGTCGAGCGGATACAGCTTGTCGCGCGGCACGCCGTCGGCGAGCAATGCGGCTTCCAGTACCGTTTGCGGATCGTTGCGCAGGGCTCGCGTGCCGGGGAACGCTTTCACGTTCCAGAAGTCGGCCCAGCTTTGCGGCGCTTTTTTCAGCGTTTTCTTGTTGTAGCCGATCACAGTCGAATAGAACTCATACGCGACCGAGTACGGCGTGCGGTACTTGTCCGGCATTGCGGCAGCATTGGGAATCTTCGAGAAGTCGAGCTTTTCGAGCAGCCCCTCGCGGCCTCCGCGCAGACAGTTGGAGGTGGGCGTGTCCACCACGTCCCAGATCGGCTTGCCGGTAGCGGCCTGGGCCTTGATCTGCGGCCACGCGTCGGGAATGCTGTCCTGATTGATGGTGATGCCCAGTTCCTTCGCAGCGGGGTCGAGGATCGCCTTTGTCTGGGCCTCCTGATAAGTGCCGCCTTGCGACACAAAGGTGATTTTTCCTGCGGCGAGAGCAGGCGCCATGCTCACGGCGCTCAACACAAGAGTCATGGCAAACGGGCGCAACCTTGGCATGCTGATCACGACTTCTCCTCGATACGGTTGAAGCGAAAGACATCATCCAGGTCGGCGCGAATGCGCCTGCGGCTTGCGGCCGAAGGGGCAAATAGCGCGGGCTTGAATGGAAATATAGTGAGTCAATTTGACCGGAGCAACGCCGCAATTGTTGGAGCGGGCATGACATGGCGTTATGTCTGACAGCGTATGCCGCGACGCGTGGCCGTCGCAGGGTTGGGTCGCTTGGGTCGCTTCAGTCGGCCTGGCTGCTTTCGCTGCGCTTGTCTATTCGCGACATCACATTTGCGACGATCCTGTCGCAGCGAGCCCCGGCGAACCCGAAGAGTTCGCTCCCTGCGAGGTCGATGTCTCGCGCCAGTGATTCGCGCAGCAGGCTTTTCGCGCGGAAATGCCGGCTACGCACGGTGGCTTCGGCAATGTCGAGGCATTGCGCGGTTTCCTCGACGCTCAGCTCTTCCACTGAACGCAGGACGAACACCGTGCGGAAGGATTCCGGCAGCTCGTCGAGCTTGCGCTCGATCAGCGCACGCATTTCCGCGCGCGCCGTTGCGCTGTCGGGGGATTCGGAGTCGGACGGATGCATGGCTTCGATATCGATGTCGGCAGTGTTCGAACTGACTATCGGGAAGACATTTTCGCGGCGCGCATGACGGCGCAGCCGGCCGTAGCATTCGTTGAGCACGAGGCGCGAAAGCCAGGTCGACAACGCCGAGTCACCGCGAAATTGACCCAGCGAACGATACGCGCGGAGGTACGCGTCCTGCAGGGCGTCTTCGGCTTCAGCGTCGTCGCGCAGCGTGGCGCGCGCGAGCCGGTACAGCCGTCGATTATGGCGGCGCATCAGCAACTCGAATGCTGGCCGATCTCCTGCGACGATGCGCCGTACGATCGCGAGATCGTCGTCGGCGCCGGACATCGACGGCACATTTGCTGTGTCGGTCATGGCGAGCGGGCTCTCATCGAACGGTCA
Organism: Paraburkholderia kirstenboschensis; assembly: GCF_032806925.1. Lineage (NCBI taxonomy): Bacteria > Pseudomonadati > Pseudomonadota > Betaproteobacteria > Burkholderiales > Burkholderiaceae > Paraburkholderia > Paraburkholderia kirstenboschensis. Next base: position 1,987,846 of record NZ_CP136512.1, read on the forward strand.
GTGCACCATGCATCGTCGGATGAAACGTGCATCCGTAGGGAAAACTGCCTGCCTTGCCCGGCTCGTACGACCATGAGGTGTTCGCGGCAATGCTGCGCGAATCGAATGCACGAGTCTCTGCGGTCGCGGTATGAGGAAAGATGTCCTTGTTGATCCATACAACGCGGTCTCCTCGCTTCACGCTCAAAGTTGGCGGATTGAATTGCATGTTCTCGATCGCGACCACGTATGTCTTCGGTGCCGCAATCGCGTTTGCCGGAAGCGATGCCAGCAACGCACAAGCGAGCGCCGTACTTCTAAGCACCGCGTTGCCGGGCGCACGCCGCCGCTTAACCACTGCTTTTCTCCAGCGACGCCTGCACATGCTTCGCATGTTCCAGATGCGCGACGAAGGCGGGCCGGACCTTTACGAGCAGCGCTTTCAGCTCTTCGTTCTTCGCACTCGGAATCAGCGTTTTATCGAGCGCATCGAGCACGTTTTCATGGTAGGTCACTTCATGATCGATGTACGCGCGGTCGAAGGCTGAGCCTTTCAGCTTTTTCAGGGCCGCGAGGTTTGCATCGCCGCCTTGCTTCAGGCTTTGGCTCGTGCCGTTCTCCTCGGGCGTCACATTCAGTTTGTGCACGAGATCGCCGGCTGATTTGTTCACCGCGCTGTGATCGGTGACCATCTGTTGCGCGAATGCCTTGACGTCGCTCGACTTCGAGCGCGACTCGGCGAGCTTGCCGGCGTCGATATCGACCTGATTGGCCGTGACGACGATCGCCGCGATCTGCGGATCGGTCGGACCGGCGCTTTGAGCCCAGCTAGCGAGACTGACGAGCGCCAGCGCGCCTAGCCAGTGCGGATGGATCAGTTTCATGGGGATTCTCCCGTTCAACCAACATTTCGTTGCATACGACGTTGGATGTCACGACGGAGAATCCTGTTCCCAGATGAGCGTATGCCTTCAGTGGCCGTGCCGCTCGCCGACTGCGACCGGCGTCTGCTTCGATTGCCGGCTCAGCATCAGCGTGACGACAGCGGACAGAGCCAGCGTCGCGCCGACCACATACAGCCCCGCCGAGTAGCCGCCCGTCACGTTCTTGAGCCAGCCGATCGCGAACGGACCGACGAAACCGCCGAGATTGCCGATCGAGTTGATCATTGCTATCCCCGCAGCCGCGCCGGCGCCCGACAGGAACATGCTCGGCATTGCCCACAGTGGCGCCTTCGCCGCGCTGATGCCGACGTTCACGATGACGAGGGCGAGCACGATCATCAGTGCTGTCGCGGCGTTCCCTGCAAACACAAAGCCAAGGCAGGCCAGCACGCACGGAATGACGACGTGCCAGGTGCGCTCTTCGGTACGGTCCGAATGCTTCGCCCACAGGATCATTGCGACCACGGCGCCAATGCTGGGGATGCCGGCGAGCAGGCCCGTTTCGAACGAGCCGAAGCCATACTGCTTGATGATCAGCGGCGCCCACAAGCCGAGCGTGTACAAACCCGCCGAGGTGCCGAAGTAGATCAGCGCCAGAGCGAGAACGCGTGGATCGCGCAGCGCGCTCAACGCACCGGCCGTGTGGCCCGCGTGCGACTGGCGTGCGTCGGCTTCCGTCTTCAGTTTCGCGATCAGCCAGTCGCGTTCTTCAGGCTCGAGCCAGTGCGCCTTCGACGGCGTATCGGTCAGGTACTTCAGCACGAAGAAGCCGAGGACGACGGCGGGCAGCGCTTCGATGATGTAGAGCATCTGCCAGTCCGCGAAACCGGCTATCGATGGAAGCTTCATGATCGCGCCGGAAATTGGCGAGCCGATGGCGGTGGAAATCGGTGCCGCGGCCATGAACCATGCGGCTGCGACGGCGCGCTGACGTGTCGGAAACCACAAGCTCAGATACAGGATGATGCCGGGAAAGAACCCCGCTTCCGCCACGCCCAGCAGAAAGCGCAGCGCATAGAAGCTGTTGGGCCCGACGACGAATGCGGACGCCAGCGAGACGATGCCCCAGGACACCATGACGCGCGCAATCCAGCGGCGCGCGCCGACCTTGTGAAGAATCAGGTTCGACGGAACCTCGAACAGGAAGTAGCCGATGAAGAAGAGGCCGCCGCCGAGTCCGAATGCGGTCGGTGAAAGACCGATGGCCTTGTTCATGGTCAGCGCGGCGAAACCCACGTTGACGCGGTCCAGAAAACTCACGAAGTACAGCAGCATTACAAACGGGATGATCCGCAGCATCAGCTTGCGGGACACCCGGCTTTCGAGGTCGGTCATCATTGTCTCCTCCTTTGGAGGCGTGAGCTGTGCTCGCTTGCGAACGCAGCGCAGTGCGGCGCGCGCCGCAGCCGTCGGATGCGGCTGTTGGGCGGCTGTTGTGAGGCTCGTGTTGCGGCGCGCGCTACGAGGCGCGAACTGTTGTCGCGTGATCCAGGCTTACGCGGCGTCCCCCAAGGGGACTTCCTTCGGGACGTTGGCAGCGGGCGCTGCTGCCTGCTCGATGAACGCGCAGACGGCAGCGGTTACCTGCGCGGTAGTCGCCGTGCCGCCGAGATCGCCGGTATGCAGCGACTTGTCGGCGGTCACGGCTTCCACTGCCCGCATCACGCGGTTTGCGGCATCGAATTCGCCGAGGTGTTCCAGCAGCATCACGACCGACCAGAAGGTGCCGACCGGATTGGCGAGACCCTTGCCCATGATGTCGAACGCGGAGCCGTGGATTGGCTCGAACATCGACGGAAAGCGGCGTTCCGGGTCGATGTTGCCGGTCGGCGCAATGCCGAGGCTGCCGGCGAGCGCGGCGGCGAGATCGCTGAGAATGTCCGCATGCAGATTAGTGGCGACGATCGTGTCGAGGCTCGCCGGACGGTTGATCATGCGGGCGGTCGACGCATCCACCAGTTCCTTGTCCCATGTGACGTCGGGGAATTCCTTCGAGACCTGTAGCGCGATCTCGTCCCACATCACCATTGCGTGACGTTGCGCGTTGCTTTTCGTAATCACCGTCAGCAGTTTGCGCGGACGCGACTGCGCGAGGCGGAACGCGAAACGCATGATGCGCTCGACGCCGGCGCGCGTCATGATCGACACGTCGGTGGCGGCTTCGATCGGATGGCCCTGGTGAACGCGGCCGCCCACGCCGGAATATTCGCCTTCCGAGTTCTCGCGCACGATTACCCAGTTCAGGTCTTCGGGCCTGCAACGTTTCAACGGTGCGTCGATGCCGGGCAGGATTCGCGTCGGGCGCACGTTTGCGTACTGGTCGAAGCCCTGGCAGATCTTCAGACGAAGTCCCCACAGCGTGATGTGATCGGGAATGTCCGGGTCGCCCGCCGAGCCGAACAGGATCGCGTCCTTGCCGCGAATCGCGTCGAGTCCGTCGGCCGGCATCATCACGCCATGCTTGCGGTGATAGTCGCCGCCCCAGTCGAAGTTCTCGAATTCGAACGCGAACGACTTCGTGGTTCTAGCTAGCGCTTCGAGCACTTGCGCGCCCGCCGGCACGACTTCCTTGCCGATGCCGTCGCCGGGAATCGTTGCGATGCGATAGGTTTGCATGTCTCCGGTCCTTCATATGTTGTGGATGTGAGTGACTCTATCGATATCTGGACGCAAAAACCGGTGCTAGACTCAAAGCATCTTTAACTTTCATTCACAAGTGAAGCTGATGCGCGACACCGTCCAGCCAGCGGATTTGAGCTTTTTCTCTACGCTTGCCGCGTCCGGCAGCCTGAGTGCGGCGGCGCGTGAGCTCGGGCTGACCGCGGCGGCCGTGAGCAAGCGGCTCACGCAGATGGAGAGCCGCGCCGGCGTGGCGCTCGTCAATCGCACCACTCGCCGGATGATGCTCACACCCGAAGGCGAGCTGTATTTGCAGCATGCGCGCAGGATTCTCGACGAGATCGACGAACTCGCGGAATTGCTAGGTTCCGCGAAGAAGAGTCCGAAAGGGCTGCTGCGCGTGAATGCGACGCTCGGGTTCGGGCGCAGCCATGTGGCGCCCGCTATTTCGCGTTTTGTCGCGGCGTATCCGCAGGTGTCGGTGCAGCTTCAGTTGTCGGTCACGCCGCCGCCGCTCACGGACGATACGTTCGACGTATGTATCCGTTTTGGCGAGCCGCCCGATACGCGGGTGGTCGCACGGCGCCTTGCAGGCAACCGGCGTTTGCTGTGCGCGGCGCCTTCGTATATCGCATTGCACGGCATGCCGATGACGCCGCACGATCTGACGCGGCACAACTGCATCGGCATTCGTCAGGGCGATGAAGCGTATGGCGTGTGGCGCCTGACTTCGGGCAAGGGTGCGTCGCGCAAGACGGAGGCGGTGCGGATCAAGGGCACGCTGACCACCAACGATGGCGAGATCGCGGTGAAGTGGGCGCTCGAAGGGCACGGCATTCTGCTGCGCGCGGAGTGGGACATCAAACAGTATCTGGCCGATGGCTCGCTCGTTGTGGTGCTGCCCGATCACGAGACGCCGAACGCGGATATCTTTGCCGTGTACTCGCAACGGCATCAGATGTCGAACCGTATTCGCGCGTTTGTCGACTTCATTGCCCACGACTTGCAGGACGGAGCGGTTGGTTGACGAGGCTTCGACTATATTGATTCCATGAGTACCTACCGGATGGAGGTGCAGCATGAGTGTGCAGCTAAACCATACTATCGTCTGGTGCCGGGACAAGCAGGCATCAACCCAGTTTCTGAGGAACATTCTGGGCCTTCCGGCTCCGATTCCGTTCGGGGAAATGCTGGTCGTGCAAATGGCCAATGACGTGTCGCTTGATTTCTATGAAAGCGATGATCCGATCGCCATGCAGCACTACGCGTTTCTGATCAGCGAAGAAGAATTCGAGCGGGCGTTCGCGCATATTCGCGAGCGTGGGATCGAATATTGGGCCGACCCCGGCAAACGACGCGCTGGAGAAACGTACTCGCACAACGGTGGCCGCGGGCTTTATTTCGACGACCTCGATGGTCACTTTCTCGAGTTGATGACGCGGCCTTACAAGGTTGGCGGATAGGTTCTCTCGTAGCGTGGGTTAGATCGGCGACTGTTCTTTCACTGCATCGGCATTGCCGGCATTGACTGCATTGACTGCATTGCCGGTTGCCTGTCGACGGACGCGTTCTGCTGCGCCGCATGCATCGCGGCCACTTTTCGTTCTGCTTCCTGAATGTCAGCCGGATAGTTGGGATCGTCGCCGAGAGACGGGTTATATCCGACGGCTTCGAGTTCTTCGAGTTCATGCATGACTTCAGCGCGCGTGAGTTGATGCGAACCCGGCGAGGGCGCTGCTTGTGCGTGCGCCCATGTCGATGTGATCATCAGCGCGGTGCTCGCCACCATTATGATGAATGAGCGCGATGCTGCGCGGTCTGCATAAGTGTGTTTCATGACAGTGCTCCTGGTTGAATGAGAGCATCGACCGAACCCGGTTTGAGTCCGTGTTGACGTGCTCTGCATCGGTTAACCGGTGGAGTGGGTAAGTTATTCCCGGCGGGGAATGCGCACTAACTCAACCATGCTTAAGCAAGCGTTAACCTCTTGCGTTTAAATTGGCACGTCTATACAGCTACCAGGAAAGGAGTGACTGATGAAAGACCGCGCCATGAACTTCGCTGACGAGGCCGTCAGCAAAGTGCCGCAAGTGACGTTGGGCTTCTGGGTAATCAAGGTCGCAGCCACCACGCTGGGTGAAACGGGCGGAGACTGGGTGTCGATGTCGCTGAACCTCGGTTACCTGATTGGCTCGGCGATCTTCCTCGTATTCTTCGTCGCGCTCGTTTCCTCGCAGATCAAGGCGCGCGACTTCCATCCGTTCCTGTATTGGGCGACCATCATCGCAACCACGACGCTTGGCACGACAATGGCCGACTTCGCGGATAGATCGCTCGGTATCGGTTATCCCGGAGGCGTCGCGTTAGTCGTCGCATTGCTAGCGGCGAGCCTGGCAGCCTGGTATCGCTCGCAAGGCACGGTGTCAGTCGAAAGTATCGTCACGGCTAAAGCCGAATGGTTCTACTGGGTCACCATTCTGTTCTCGCAAACGCTCGGTACCGCGCTCGGAGACTGGGTCGCAGGCGAAGATCGCGGCGGTCTCGGTGTCGGCTACGAATATGGAGCAATGATTTTCGGCGCAGGCTTGCTCGTGGTAGCCGCCCTGTATTTCTGGTCGCGCGTGTCGCACACGGCGCTTTTCTGGGCAGCGTTCATTCTGACGCGTCCCCTCGGCGCGACGCTTGGGGATCTGCTCGACAAGCCCGTTGCGGAGGGCGGGCTGCACGTTAGCCGCTTATACGCGTCCGGGATTCTGCTTGTGTTTATCGTCGCCTGTATCGTGCTTCTGCCGCAGCGCCCCGCGAGACGCGCACCCGCTGTTTAACGATGCATCGATGCGAGGCGAACTGGGACGCGCTATGGCCATTTACTCCGATGGCAGCAAGCGCTACTCAACCTCGCTTTCGTCCGTGTCGGCAATTTGAGCATTCTGCTCATGACTCATGGCAGCACTCGCGAGCTTCGTTGCGTTTGCCGGTGTCCGCTCCTTGCGCTCGCTGTACCGGTCGGTCAGATAATCCGAACGGTCGCGTACGAGCAGCGTGAACTTGAAAAGCTCTTCCATCACATCGACGACCCGATCGTAGTACGAGGACGGCTTCATCCGTCCGTTCTCGTCGAACTCCTGAAATGCCTTGGCGACCGAACTCTGGTTCGGGATCGTCACCATGCGCATCCAGCGGCCCAGTACGCGCAGCGCGTTGACTGCATTGAACGACTGCGAGCCGCCGGACACTTGCATGACTGCCAGCGTGCGCCCTTGCGTGGGGCGGATGCTGCCGGAATCGAGCGGCAACCAGTCGATCTGATTCTTGAAAACCCCGGTGAGCGCGCCATGACGCTCCGGGCTGCACCACACCTGCCCCTCGGACCACACCGATAGTGCGCGCAGTTCCGCTACCTTCGGGTGGTCCGGCGGGACGCTATCGGCAAGCGGAAGGCCGTGCGGATCGAACACCTTCGTCTCGGCGCCGAACTGCTGAAGGATCCGCTCTGCTTCCAGCGTAAGCAACCTGCTGTACGACGTTGGCCTGAGTGAGCCGTACAGAAGAAGAATGCGCGGCGGGTGTTGCGATACCGCGCGTGGTTCGAGCTTCGTGAGATCGGGTATGTCGAGATGAAGCGCGCTGATGTTCGGTAGATCGGTCTGCATTGGCTGTGGCGATTAAAGGGTGATGGCACGCGAAAGGAGCGCGGCGCTCGACGGACACAACCCGCCAGCCTGACGTGTGGCCAGGATCGTTGCCGGGGCCGCGTCGCGGCTGACCGGCTTGAAGCCGGACTTCTCGAAGAACGACGATTCATTCGTTGTGAGCAGCCACCCGGTGCGGGCGCCCACATCGAAGGCTTCGCGCAGTAGAACGGCGAGCAGGTTACGGCCGATGCCTTTGCCCCGATGCTCGGGCGCAACGACAAGTGACCGGATCAGCACATTGCGTCCGGATTGCTCGAAACCACCATAGCCAAGATGGCGACCTGCCAGCGTGGAGAAAGTGAAGAACGAGCGGCCAGATTCGCTCAGGTCGCTGGTGGGAAGTTTGGCATCGCGCAGTGCCTGCACGAGTTCAGCGTTGTCACCTGCGATGCGGCGAGCCACGATAAAAGGCGCACCTTCTTCCTTGAGGACCTCGCGCTCGGGGATATTTGCAAGGACGCCGGTCACTACATCGGAAGGGCGACACAGGCGTGTGCCGCGCGGCGTCACGACTATCGGCCGGTTGATCAGTATCGGATGGGCGAGCATTGCCCCGATCAGTTGAGCGTCGCTCAGCGCCGGATCGTCGAGTCCGAGTTCCTTGTACGGAGTGCCTTTCGTGCGCAGCACGTCCCGGACCGCCATTCCGCTGTCGGCTATCAGGCGCTCGAGCGTTGCGCGATCGGGAGGATTTTGCAGATACTCGATCACGAGCGGGTGCTCGCCGGCTTCGCGCAGAAGCGCGAGCACGTTGCGTGACGTGCCGCAGTCGGGGTTGTGATACATGGTCACGCGCATCGTTTGTCCTCAATGTATTCGGGTTTCATACCAATGCTGCGAGCGGTTCACGACGCCGACGACCAGCAGCATGACCGGCACTTCGATGAGTACACCGACTACGGTGGCGAGTGCCGCGCCCGACTGGAACCCAAACAGGCTGATGGCAGTTGCCACTGCCAGTTCGAAGAAGTTGCTTGCACCGATCAGGCTCGACGGACCAGCCACGCAGTGCGCGACACCGAGCTTGCGGTTGAGGAGATAGGCAAGACCCGAGTTCAGGAACACCTGGATCAGGATCGGTACGGCCAGCATCGCGATCACCAGCGGCTCGCTGACAATGGCCTGCCCTTGGAACGCGAATAACAACACGAGAGTTGCGAGCAGCGCGCAGATCGAATATGGGCCTAGTCGAGCGATCATGTGTTGGAAGCGCGCTTCGCCATGCCGAAGCAGCCGGCGACGCACGGTCTGTGCAATTACGATTGGGATGACGATGTAAAGCCCCACTGAAGTGATAAGCGTGTCCCAAGGCACCGTGATCGCGGACAGGCCGAGCAACAGTGCAACGATCGGTGCAAAAGCGACGATCATGATGGCGTCGTTCAGTGCGACCTGCGAGAGCGTGAAGTAAGCGTCACCCTTGCAAAGCTGCGACCAGACAAACACCATCGCCGTACACGGCGCGGCGGCAAGCAGGATCAGTCCTGCGATGTAGCTGTCCAGCAGGCCCGACGGCAACCATGCGGCAAAGACATGGCGTACGAAGATCCAGCCGAGCAGCGCCATTGAGAATGGCTTCACAAGCCAGTTGACGAACAGCGTGACACCGATGCCGCGCCAGTGCCCCTTCACCTGCGCCATCGCACCGAAGTCGATCTTGACGAGCATCGGCACGATCATGACCCAGACCAGCACGCCGACGGGAACGTTGACCTTTGCCATTTCCATGCGAGCAATCGCCTGGAACACCGACGGTAGCCAGTGCCCGAGCCCGATGCCTGTAATGATGCAAAGCGCGACCCACACCGTCAGATACCGTTCAAAGGAACCGATACGAGCCGCCGGTGAATTCCCTGCTGTTTGCTCCAGACTGCTCACGGGTGACTCCGGAACGGGATGGTGGAGGCTGCTGAGGCGCAACATGTGGCCGCATCTGGTGGCGAATCGCTTCGCGACTGCCCATAAGTCGGTGCCGCCTCCAGCGTGCAGAACGTTTCCCGAGCTACGCCCTGTGGATCGACGGTCCAGGACTTGTTCGACTTCGCATGGCAGCAGGTCGTTGCCGTCTGGTCCATCACCGGCAACCCGGCGCTCGCAAAACGCTTGCGCATCTCTGCAAGTTCCTCGTCAGTCGCCACCTGAATACCGAGGTGATCGATTCCAGGCTGTATGCCGCGCTGAGAGATAGCAAAGTTCACCGTCGGATCGCTCAATTCCCACTTGCGATAGTCGTACTTCGAGACTGTCGGCTCCGCGCCCCCAAACATGTTGGTGTAGAAGCGGGTGCTCGCTTCGAGGTCCTCGACAGCGATGTGGATGTGCATGCGTTTCATGTCGTCGCTCCTCTACATTGCGGCGCGGCTCCAACTCCGCAGCCTGCCCCCGCACAACAGTTCTCGGTGAGAAAACCGACGAGTCCGCTCATCGCGTCAAAGTTGGCCGAGTAATAGATGAAGCGCCCTTCCTGCTGACCTGTAACGAGCCCGGCGTGCGAAAGGTCCTTCAGATGGAATGACAGGCTCGATGGTGACAGTCCGACCTGTTGCGCGATCTCACCCGCGGCCATGCCCTCGGGACCGGCGACAACCAGCGCACGGAAGATGGCGAGTCGCGATTCATGAGCCAGCGCGCCGAGCGCGCGTACAACGAGGTTCGAGTCCATGACGGCATCATAAAGCCGTCGATTCGATATTTCAAGTGTTCTTGAAATGATGGGCGTACGGACGCCGGTGAACGAATCGATATCGGGTCGTTCTGTGCTGCGAAGATGGCAGGCGAAAGCAGTAAGACGCCAGCGGCGCCGGCGTCTTACTAAACGGGAATAGCAGCGTAATGTCCAGCTGCAGCACCGAGCAGTCGACTCCGCTCCAACTTGCGGAGACGGTTCAAAAGCAGCGGCGTTTCAACATTCGGAGCCGGCGAGGCACTAACGCCTGCGCCGGCACGAATCCGCTTTAGAACTTGTGACGCACGCCCACGCGGAATGCCAACTGGTTGTCCGCGCCCGTGCCCGACGTGCTGAAGTAGCTCGTGCTCGAACCGATCTGCGCTTGCAGATCCTGCGTGCCGTTGCGGCCCGCTGCGATCTGATAGATGCCGAGCGCATACACGTCGGTACGCTTGCTCAACGCATAGTCGACGCTCAGATCGACCTGGTTCCAGTGACCGCGATTCGCGTTGCTCAGGTGCATGTACGTGTAGCCCGCGCCTGCCGTCAGTGCCGGCGTGAATGCGTACTTCGCGCCCGCTTCATACGCGGCGAAAGTCGTTGCACCGCCCGTGACCGGCTCGAGGCGCGTGTTCGTGTACAACGCCCACAGCGTCCCTGCGGCGATCGTGTAACGGCCGCCCACGCCGAACGTGCGCAGATCGCGGATGTTGCCCGTCGTCACGTTTGCAATGGTCGTCGAGAATGCCGGCGTTGCCTGGCTCGGGTAGCGGATATCCGTGTATGCCGCGCCCACGCCGAACGGACCGTTCGCGTAGTTCAGGCCGAAGCTGTAAGCACGCGACGAACCCGCGACCGGTGCTGCGGCCGTGCCCGTTGCGGGCGCGCCTGCGAATGCGCCTGCCTGGTTCGAGAAGCCATACATCGCGCCGAAGGTCAGGCCCGAGAAGTTCGCGCTGCTGAACTTGACGGAGTTGTTGATACGGCTCGACGTCAACTGGTCGACGTCGTTGATGTGGTAAGCGTAGTTGCCCGCGACCGTTTGACCGCCGGTCGAGTAGTTGCCGCCGAGATAGTCGGTCGAGAACGAGTACTGGCGGCCGAACGTCAACGAGCCGACATTGTTCTGCGACAGACCGACGTACGCCTGACGGCCGAACATCGCGCCGCCCTGGCCGAGCGTGCCGTTACCGCTGTTGAAGCCGTTTTCCAGCACGAACAGCGCCTTCAGGCCGCCACCCAGATCTTCGGTACCGCGCAGGCCCCAACGGCTGCCTTGCGCCACGCCGTCGTCGTACTTGAAGAGATTGTCGTGACCGGTGGCGGTCTTCGAGTTGTTCACATAGCTGATACCGGCATCGATCACGCCATACAGCGTGACGCTGCTTTGTGCGTGGGCGGCGCTGGCGAAGACTGTGAGGGTAGCGGCGGTCAATAATTTTTTGTTCAAAACGTTCTCCGATTAAAAATTAAGCGATCGCAATGCGGTGCTCTTTGGCAAGGTCGTGCGACGGGCTGAAATTTAAGGGAACGCTGAGTAAGGTATGTGACAGGCGCATTGATTTTGAAATCTGTCGCGCGCAAGCGACAGTCAATAGCCATTTCGCGCGAAGGCACGAGGCACAAGCCGATGCATTACCGATTCATTAGCGTCGCAATACCGCGTACCGAGTGCATCGCGTGCATAAGCTTTTTCTTGGCTGCTCATATAAGCGTGTGAAAAACGATTGGTTTCAGGCCGCCGCCGCTGCATGCGACGATGCGCGCCTATCAATCAAACCGCTTATGGGGAAACGCATGCAACGCCGCAATATCATCAAAAATCTGCTCGCGCTGGCCGGTGTCGCCGCTCTTTCGCTCACGGCAACGTTTGCGCATGCGGACGACAAGCAGCTTAAGGTCGGCACGATGAGCGGCCCCGATGCACAAATCTGGACGGTCGTGACGAAAGTCGCGGCGCGCGAGGGGCTCAACGTTAAAGTGATCGAGTTCAACGACTACGTGCAGCCGAATGCTGCACTAGACGCCGGAGATCTCGACGCTAACGGTTTTCAACACCAGCCGTTTCTCGATAGCCAGATCAAACAGCGCGGCTACAGGATCGCTAATGTCGGCCTGACGTATGTGTCGCCAATGGGCTTTTATTCGAAGGAGCTCAAGTCGCTGAAGGACTTGCCTGAAGGGGCAAAGGTGGGCATTCAGAACGATCCGTCCAATGGCAACCGGGCGTTGCTCCTGCTTCAGAAGTACGGCGTCATCAAGCTGAAGCTAGCGTCGGCACGAACGGCGTCAATGCGACGCCGCTCGACGTCGCTGAGAATCCTAAGAAAATCAGGCTGGTGGAACTCGACGCCGCGCAATTGCCGCGCGCGCTCGACGACCTCGACGCGGCGTCGATCAATACCGACTATGCAGTGAAGGCGGGCTTGCAGCCCACCAAAGACGCGATTGCGATCGAAGACCTGAAGGGACCTTACGCCAACCTTATCGCCGTGCGCGAGAAAGACCGCAACCAGCCTTGGGTGAAGAAACTGGTCGCGGCTTACGAGTCAGATGAAGTGCGCAAGTACATCGACACGCAGTTCAAAGGCGCGATCATTCCGGCGTTTTAAAGGGCTTTTCCGTATCGCGTGGCTGGCTGGCGATCGCTAGAGCGAGAGCAGGAGCAGGAGCGATAACAAGTGAGGGCGCCTTCGCGGGCGCCCTCACCTTACCGTCCAAAGCCCGCACAAATCAGTTGCTCAACAGCGAGCCGCTTCGAAACGCGGTCGCGCCGGCAATGCGCGCGAATTCGAGGCCGGCCGTGGCGAAGCGCGTCAGATGACGCGCATACAGCACGCCGGCAACGTTGCTTTTCAGCGTGACGACGCGGTCCGTCAACGGATCGACGATGTCCGCGATTTCATGGCCCACGTCGACCCACGTGCCCACCTCGCAGCGATACACCAGCACGCCGCTGATCGGCGCGACAATCGGCTCCGCGCCGGCGAGCGGCGTGGCTGCGAATTCGAGCGGCGGCAGCGGCGCGGCCGTGCCTTCAACCACGCCACGCGAGGTCAGATATTCGACGATCGCCTGCGCGTCGTGCTCCGCATACTCGTAAGACACTTCTCGCTGCCCGCGCAATTCGATCGTGACCGAAATCGAGCCGTTGGGAATCGGAAAACGTTCGCCGAAACGGCCACGCAAATCCGACCAGCAGAAGCTGTGAATTTCGTCGAACGGATTGCCCACCGAATTGAGCGCAAGCAGCGATGCCTTTGCGTCGAGATAACGCGCAAGCGGCTCGACTTCAGGCCACAGGTCCGGGTTAGTGTACAGGTGCATGGCGGCTTCCCAGTCGCAATGCAGATCGAGCACTACGTCGGCGTCGTATGAAAGCTTTTGCAGCGCGAGACGTTGCGATTCGAGCTCGGTGGCCGGCGTTTGCGCCTCGAGCGCCTCGCGCATCGCGGTGCGGATCGCCGTGCGATTGGCGTCGATGTTATCCGTGAGGCGCTCTTCGATCACCGGCGCGACCAGTGCCGACAGATTGTGGAAATTGCGGTTGAAATTCTGCGCGGTGTTGGTTTCGAAGCGTCCGGTCAGATGACCGAGAAAGTGCTGGTTCAGGCCGATGGGATTGGCCACCGGCACGATGACGACTTCGCCGCGCAGCTTGCCGGCCGCTTCGAGCGCCGCAAGCTTGCGGCGAAGTTCCCACGAGACGAGCATGCCCGGCAATTCGTCGGCATGCAGCGACGACTGGATATAGATCTTCTGCCCGCCGCCGGGACCGTAATGGAAACTCGTCAGGTTGCGGGCGGTACCGAGCGTCGGGGCAATCAGCGGATGGGATTGGGTTTGCATGGTTGTCGAATTCGCGGGAAAGTGCGGCGCGCCGCTATCTCGTTGATTTAAGGGGAAAAGCCTGGATGACGCCAGTCGTTCACAACAGCCCGGCGTCATATCGATCGCACGATCTTAGCCGATACGGCGCGGCGCGTGGTTGTGCCGGCTACAAAACGAAACGGGCCCCGCGCATGGCGGAGCCCGTTCCGGCGAGCCGTTCAGCGCGCCGCTAGACGCGCGTGGCGGCTGTGGCTGACATAAGCCGGCGTATTAGCTGCCGTACACGTCGAAGTCGAAGTACTTCTTCTCGAGCTTCTTGTACGTGCCGTCCTTGATGATGTCGGCGATCGCCTTGTCGACCTTCGCCTTCAGATCCGTATCTTCCTTGCGCATGCCGATGCCCGCGCCGTTGCCGAGAATCTTCGGATCGTCGAGGTTCTTGCCGACGAAGTCGAAGCCGGCGCCGCGCGGCGTCTTCAGGAAGCCGATCTCAGCTTGCACTGCATCTTGCAGCGCTGCGTCCAGACGGCCCGACAGCAAGTCGGCATACACCTGGTCCTGGTTCTGATACGGCACGACCTTCGCACCCTTCGCTTCCCAGTACGTCTTCGCGTAGGTTTCCTGGATCGTGCCCTGTTCGACGCCGACCGTCTTGCCCTTCAGCGATTCAGCCGTCGGCAGGATGCCCGAACCCTTCTTCGCGACGAGGCGCGTCGGCGTATTGAACAGCTTCGACGAGAAGGCGACCTGTTCGGCGCGTTGCGGCGTCATGGACATCGACGACAGCACGCCGTCGAACTTCTTCGCCTTCAGGGCCGGAATCATGCCGTCGAAGTCGTTTTCGACCCACACACATTTGGCCTTCAGGCGCGCGCAGATTTCATTGCCGAGGTCGATGTCGAAGCCAACGAGCTTGCCGTCGGAGCCTTTGGACTCGAACGGGGGATAGCTGGCATCGACGCCAAAACGGATGGTGGACCAATCTTTAGCGTGTGCGCCAATCGAGACGGTGGCAAGCAGAGCAACCGTCAAAGCCGCTAGCAGTTTTTTCACTGTTTTACTCCTCGGTGTAGTTCAAATACTCCCGCACGCGGTTGTGCCGCTGCGGGAAACCCGGCGCGACTCACGACCGGGCCTGGGTTGAAGCTGCCGGCCGGGGCGGCCAGCAGCGCGCGCCAAGCTTATCAGTTCAAAAATATTGGGTAGTTAGTGAAATACCGGATGGCGCATGAGCGACGCCTTGAAAGTAGAGGCGCTCGGGGGAGCGCATGGTCGCGCGACAATGCGAGCCACATCGAATGTCCGGCTGTCGGCGGATGTCGTAATGACGAAGTAACCCGATCGTAATGCGAATCGTTAAATGATATTTAGCAATCACGTGTCCATTTAATTCGTCGAATTAATTAAAGAACGTTAAGCGCCTGCCGTTATCAGGAGATGAATGCCCGTCGTGTCCCGCCGAGGCTCAGTTATTTCTGCGCATTGGCGCGGTAATGAAACCAAAAACATATCGCTTGGCGCTATGATCGTTGCTCCTCGCGCTTTCCTGCAGCGCAAAGAGCAGTTCTGATCAGAGGAAACGTCTCCAGTATTGATTCGCGAGTCATTCACGCGGGCATCTGCTCGCCGGAACTGCCCTCCGCAAAACGGTGTTGCATATGCACATGATTTCGACGGCAGATGAAATGCGCTGTTTTACGCAGCACGGTCAGCGGCGAATTGCGGTTGGGACCACGCACGCGTCATTAGCCGGGCGCAGCGGTTGCGGCGTTCTCTTGCGACTCGTGGTGAGCGCGTTTCTCAGCTTCGGGCTGCTATCGGGCGCATCGGCCGAAGTCGCGAAAAAAGTCTTGCACGTGCTTGCGTGGCCCGGTTATGCCGATACCGACGTCGTGAAGAACTTCGAGTCGCGTTACGACGTAAAGGTGGAAGTGACGCTCGTGGATTCCGACGAAGCGTTATGGGCCCAACTGCACGCCAAAAACGCGCCGCGTTTCGACGTGCTCGCCGCGAACACCGCGGAAATCCAGCGCTATACGCGCGCCAATCTGCTGGCGCCGCTGGATCTGCAAAGCCTGCCCAATACCGGAAGACAACTGCCGCGCTTTCAGGCGCGCTCGGCGATTGAAGGGATGATGTCGGACGGCAAGGTCTATGCGATTCCGTTTACCTATTCGTCGATGGGCCTCATCTACGACCGCAAGCAGGTCGCGGTCGCGCCGCGCTCGATGCGCGAACTGTGGAACCCGCGATACCGCGGCAAGGTGCTCGACTTCAACAGTGCGCAGCACAATTTCTCGTTCACGGCGCTTGCATTGGGTTATCGCGATCCGTTCAATCTGAACGCAACGCAGATGCGCGCGATCGCTCACAAGCTCGTCGATCTGCGCCGCAATCTACTGACCTATTACACGCTGCCTGAAGAGGCGACAGCGTTTTTCATCCAGCATAACGTCGCGTTGATGTTCGGCAACTACGGCACCCAGCAACTGGAATTGCTGCGGCGCGCCGGCGCCGACGTGGGCTATGTTATTCCCGACGAAGGCGTGCTGGCCTGGCTCGATTGCTGGTCGATGACGCGTGCGGCCGCCGATCCGGCGCTCGCGCTCGCATGGATCAACTACATGCTCGAACCGGAGGTGAGCCGGTTACTGACACAGCGGCAAGGACTCGCGAACACATTGACCGATCCGGCCGCGCATAGCGACAACGCTCGCATCGTGTGGATCGGTCCGGTGGAGAACATTCAACGGCGCGAAGACCTGTGGGCCAGAATCGTCTCCGGTGACCGCTCGGAGCGCTTCTAATGATCCGTCCGGGCCTCACCTTCAAGCTGTCTATTCTGCTCGCCTGCATTGGCGTGCTGGCATCGGGCGCGACCGGTTATTACGCGTATCACGCGAACCGCGCGATGCTGGTAAAGGAAGCCGGCCACAGCTTGCTGACGTCGACGGAATTGCTGGGTCAGCGTTTTTCCGCGTCGATCGACGACGTCGGTGCCGACGCGCTCGTGCTCGCGAGCTTGCCCTCGTCGGCCCAGGTCGTGGCGACCGACGACGGAACCGCCGCGAGTGCGTCGCGCGAACGGCTCGCGCAGGTGTACTCGAGCTTCATGATCCATCACGCCGAATACCTGCAGATCCGGCTTATCAGCCGCGCGCATCACGGCCTTGAAATTATTCGCTTCGACCGCGACGCCGACGGACTGATGCGCGTGGACGGCGGCGACCTGCAGGAAAAAGCGCAGTTTCCGTATGTGTTTGAGCCGCTCGCATTTTCACCCGGACGCATCTACACGTCGCCGATTTCCGTCAATCACGAATACGGCGCGCATGCGGCGCAGGGCAAGGCGACGCTGCGGGTCGGCACGCCCGTCGCTAACCTGCAAGGCTCGGTGGTCGGTGTCGTCGTGATCGACATCAATATCGCCGATTTGCTCAAGCGCCTGCAAAGCGATTTGCCGAGCGATTATCAGGTCTATCTCGCCAACGAATGGGGCGACTTCCTGGTTCATCCCGATGCGTCGAAAACGTTCGGCTTCGATACGGGCCGCCGCGTGCTGATGCAGGATAGCTTCGCCGTCACCAAGCCGCTTTTCGAACAGAAGGAAAGCGAAGTGCTCGTGAACGGCCTCGCGCGTCCCCGTCAGGCCGAGGGGCAAGTGCTCGCCTTCGTGCGCAGGCCGTTCGGCGCGTCCGAGGGCAATCGCTTCATCGTGATCGGGCTTGGCAAGCCGCTCGAAGATGTGTTGTCGGGCGCGCAACTGCTGGGCGGCAGCATCATCCGCATGGTGTTGATCTCCAGCGCGCTGGCACTGCTTCTCGCGATTCTTTTTGCACGCGCGCTCACCAAGCCGTTGCATATCCTCGCCTATGCGGCCACGCATCTCTTCGCCGAACACGCAATGGAGACATTGCCCGTCAAACGCACGGACGAGATCGGCGTACTCGCGCGCTGTTTCGATCGCCTGCGCCGCGAGATCAGATCACAGATGGACGCGCTGCATGTGAAGCAGCGCGAACTCGTGCATCTCGCCACGCACGACGTGCTGACCGGGCTGCCGAACCGCATGCTGTTCATGGAAAAGCTCGAGCGTGCGATCGACGATGCGACGCGCCGCCGCGAAGGACTCGCGGTATTGTTCGTGGACCTCGACCGCTTCAAGCAGATCAACGACCAGTTTGGCCATTCGGTCGGCGACAAGGTGCTCGTTGCGGTGGCGCTGCGGCTCAAGCAAGTGCTGCATTCCGCGGACATCGTCGCGCGTCTTGGCGGCGACGAATTCATCGTGCTGATCGAGGGGCCGCGCTCGGCAGAAGCGGCGCCCGGCATCGCCTCACGCATCATGACCACGCTCAACGAAGAGATCGTGATGGACGGCCAGGGCATGACGGTGGGCGCGAGCATCGGCATCAGCCAGTTCCCCGACGACAGCGGCACGGCGGAGGAACTGCTGCTGAACGCTGACGCCGCGATGTACGCAGCGAAATCGGGAGGACGTTGACGCGTATTTGCGTTATCGCGACGTGCTCGAGGCGCGTCGGCGCCAGCAGGCGGAGCAGGCCGAAATCGTGCACGTGCAAGCCGGCGAAAGCGCAACCGAGGGGCATGAGGCTGAGCCCACGGCTTGACCGACATGCAAAATGCGGCGCGTTATTGCGACGCCGCTATCGCTCCGCGTGCGCCATCCTTTTGCAGCAACTGCAACGCGTGATGGAGCGCGGCTCTGAACGCGGGCTGCGCAGCCAGTTCTGCGGTGAATATTTCGCGCACGGAGAGCAGCGCATCCATCAGCGCCTGAGGATCGCCATCGGCCGATGCCGCGAGCGCCTTCAAGTTATCGGCGAGCGCGCGTTGCGACAGGCGATTTTCGTCGGCCAGATGGTGCCCGGCACACCGCTCTGGAGTCGCTGGGCCGCATAGCCGCGCGTAACCCCGTCTGGTTCGAACCGGACGAACTGGAGCGTGTGCCGCTGTCCACGTGAAAACGTCGCGCTAAGCGGGTCCCGCAAAGCTTCGCGTTATGGCAAAGTGTCCCGTTTCAATGCCACGAGGTGAGGGGCCAATGACAGGTCGCCTGGTCTATGTGATGGGGCCGTCCGGCGCGGGTAAGGACGCGTTGCTGAGTTTCGCTCGCAAGCGCCTTGCGGGCGAGCCGATTCTCTTCGCGCATCGTTACATCACGCGGCCAAGCGGCAACGGCGAAGAACATATCGCGCTCAGCGTCGAGGAATTCGCCGCGCGGTCGTTGCTGGGTCTCTTCGCGCTCGAATGGTCGAGTCATTCGCTGCGCTATGGCGTGGGTATCGAACTCGATGCATGGCTCGCGCGCGGTTGCACGGTTGTCGTGAATGGCTCACGCCAGTATCTGCATCATGCGCTTGCGCGCTATCCTCGTACCGAAGTCGTGCATGTGGACGCTGCGCCGCATATTCTTGAAGCGCGTCTCGGCGCGCGGGCGCGGGAATCGGCGGAGCAGGTAGCTGCGCGGCTCGCACGGCACGCGCCTTTCTCTTTGCCCGATGGCGTTCGCTGCAAGTCAATCGACAATTCAGGCGAACTGGAAGACGCGGGCCATGCGCTGATCGCATTCCTCGAGGCGAAAGCCGGGCTATAGTTCTCGCCTTCGCTGCATCAGCGGTGACCTGGCAACGTCTTACTGCAGCCTTGGCATCGGCTTTCATGTAGCTTCACATCACGGAGTCTCTTGCAAATGAGCGAAAGCGCGCGTTACACCGAAGTAGCCGATCTGATCCCCGCCGCCGAAAGCATGCGCGAAATTCGCCATCACATTCATCACCATCCCGAACTGGCCTACGAAGAGTTGCAAACCGGCGCGCTCGTCGCGGAGAAGCTCGAGCAATGGGGCTGGCAGGTGACGCGCGGTGTCGGTCAAACCGGCGTGGTCGGCACGCTCAAAGTAGGCGACGGCAAGCGCAGCATCGGCATTCGCGCCGACATGGACGCGCTGCCGAT
This sequence comes from Paraburkholderia kirstenboschensis, assembly GCF_032806925.1. Classification (NCBI taxonomy): domain Bacteria; kingdom Pseudomonadati; phylum Pseudomonadota; class Betaproteobacteria; order Burkholderiales; family Burkholderiaceae; genus Paraburkholderia; species Paraburkholderia kirstenboschensis. The sequence continues at coordinate 2,007,558 of NZ_CP136512.1, forward strand.
CATCGAGCAAACCGGCTTGCCTTATGCGAGCGGCACGCACGGCAAGATGCACGCATGCGGCCACGACGGCCACACGACGATCCTGCTCGGCGCCGCGCAACGCCTCGCGGCCACGCGCAATTTCTCGGGCACGGTGCACCTGTACTTTCAGCCGGCCGAAGAAAGCGGCATCGACAGCGGCGCGAAGAAAATGATCGAAGACGGCTTGTTCGAGCGTTTTCCGTGCGACGCCGTGTTCGGCCTGCACAATCATCCAGGCGCGGAGCCGGGCGTGCTGCTGTTTCGCAAGGGGCCGTTCATGTCTGCGGGCGACAAGGCGATCATCACGATAGAAGGCGTGGGCGGCCACGCGGCGCGCCCGCATCTGACAGTCGATCCGGTGGTGGTGGCGGCGAGCATCGTCATGGCGTTGCAGACGATCGTCGCGCGTAATGTCGATCCGTCGCAGCCTGCGGTCGTGACGGTCGGCTCGATGCATGCGGGCACAGCAAACAACGTGATCGCGAGTACGGCGAGACTCGAACTGAGCGTGCGTTCGTTCAGCCCTGAAGTCCGTGCGCTGCTGAAAAAGCGCATTACCGAACTCGCGCAGGCGCAGGCCGCGAGTTATGGCGGGAAGGCTGTCGTCGAATATATCGAGGGCTATCCGGTCGTCGTTAATTCGGATGACGAAACAGATTTCGCGGTAGAAGTGGCGCGCGAACTGGTAGGCGACGACAAAGTCGTTGCGCAGACCGACATACTGATGGGCAGCGAAGACTTCGCGTTCATGCTCCAGAAGCGGCCGGGCACGTTTCTACGTATCGGCAACGGAGTAGGCGAGGACGGCTGCATGGTGCACAACCCGCACTACGACTTCAACGACCGGAATCTGCCGGTTGGCGCGGCATTCTGGGCGCGGCTGGTGGAGCGGTATCTCAGCCGCTGAGCGCGATTGGGGGCGCGGGCCGCGGGCACTCGAACAGCCGCGAAAAATTGCCGCTGAATTTCAACCGCGCCTTGCCACCATCTCGGATACGGTTTGCGCAGCCTGCTGCAGCGGCTCGAGAAACGCCTTGACCATTTGCCTCGCCGAATTGCGTTGCGCGTTGCCGCTGATATTCATTGCCGCGATCACGCGCCCCTGCCGATTGCGGATTGGTGCCGACAGCGAAATCAAACCGCCTTCCAGTTCCTGATCGACAATCGCCCACCCTTGGCGGCGCACCTGCGCGATCAGTTTCTTCAGTTCTTCTTTGTCCGTTACCGTGCGCGGCGTGTGTGCATAAAGCGGCGAGGAATTCAGCGTGGCTTCGAGCGTCTCGTCGTCGAGTGCGGAGAGCAGCACGCGGCCCATCGACGTGCAATACGCCGGCAAGCGGCTGCCGATCGACAGGTTGATCGTCATGATCTTGTGAGTCGGCACGCGCAACACATAGACGATCTCCGTGCGGTCGAGCACGGCCGCCGAGCAGCTTTCGTGCACCTGTGCGGACAGTTCTTCCATGACTGGTTCGGCCAGATTCCAGAACGGCATCGAGGTCAGGTACGCGAACCCGAGGTCCAGAATTTTCGGCGTCAGGCGAAACAGGCGGCCCTCTGCTTCGACGTATCCGAGCGTCTGCAACGTCAACAGGATGCGCCGCGCGCCCGCACGCGTGAGGCCCGTCGCAGCGGCGACGTCGGTAAGCGTCTGTTCGGGACGCTTCGCGTCGAATGCGCGAATCACCGCGAGGCCGCGCGCAAACGACTGCACGTATGAGTCGCCCGGTTTGTCCGGGGCCGGTTCGGCTCTGGCGGAAACGTCGGAGGACGGCGGCGGGGCTTTGCTCATGGACCTGGAATGTGTGCGGAACGTGCGTTCGGAAGGCTCGGATACCGTTCGCGGCGACTGGATCGTCGCGACGGTGCGCAAAGGCGTGACGATAGCTTAAGCCTTCTGTTTCGCCAACATCACGGGCGCGCCAACAAAAAACCCAGGGTTTGCGTGGATGCAGCCCGCATCGAAAATTTGTATGATGACCCGGTGACATGACAATCGAGAGATTCGATGTTCGACAAGATTCCAGCCCGCGCATTGAGCGACACCGTCGCGCAGCAGCTTCTCAAGCAGATCGACAAGGGCACCTTCGCACGCGGCGGCAAGCTGCCGACCGAGGCAGTGCTCGCGCAGCAATTCGGCGTGAGCCGCACCGTGATCCGCGAGGCGATTTCGCGGCTGAAGAACGAAGGCGTGGTGGAGCCGCGCCAGGGCAGCGGCGTGTTCATCGCGGCGCACGGCGCGATCCGGCCGCTGCGTATCGACTACGCGGAAGCGGTCGAGCCGGGCTCGGTCGTGCAGATTCTCGCGTTGCGGCGAGCGATTGAAGCGGAAGTCGCATCCGAGGCCGCGATGCGTCGCACTGACACCGACATGGTGTCCATCGACGCCGCTCTGGCAAAGATCGACCAAGCCGTCGCCGAAGGCGAGGACGGCGTGACCGAAGACGTCGCGTTTCATCGCGCGATTGCGGGAGCAACCGGCAATCCGTATTTCCTCAAGACGTTGACGTTTCTGAACCAGTATCTCGAAGCCGGCACGGTTGTTACCCGTCGCAACGAGGCACTGCGCGAGGACTTCTCGCGTCAGGTGCGCGAAGAACACGCGGCCATTGCAGCCGCGATTCGTGCCGGCGATCCCATGGCCGCGCGCAACGCGGCGCAAACCCACATGTACAACGCGGCAAGGCGGCTCGCGGAAGCGGGCATTCGCTGATGCCGAGCCACGCCAGCGAGTGTCGCGAGTGTCGCGAGTACGGCGCACGCGGCGCACCCGGCGCAATCCGCACGAGCGCATAACAGATTCCATAGAGGTGCAGCATGTCCAGAAATGTCGGTGTCATCGGTCTTGGCGCAATGGGTTTGGGCGTCGCGCGTTCGCTGCTGCGTGCGGGCCTGCGGGTCCACGCGTGCGATCTGCGCAGCGAAGTCCTGCAGGCGTTCGTGAACGAAGGGGGCGTGGGTTGCGCGTCGCCCGCCGAACTCGGTGCGCAATGTGACGTGGTGATCACGCTGGTCGTGAATGCCGCGCAAACCGAGGCGGTGCTGTTCGGCGAACAAGGCGCAGTCGCGGCGATGAAGCCGGGCGGCGTCGTGATTGCGAGCGCGACGGTCGCGCCCGACTTCGCAATCGAACTTGGCAAGCGCATCGAGGCAGCAGGTTTGCAGATGCTCGATGCGCCAGTCTCGGGCGGGGCGGCGCGCGCCGCATCGGGCGAGATGACGATGATGACGTCCGGCCCCGCCGCCGCTTACGCGGCCTGCGAAGACGTGCTCGCCGCGATGGCGGGCAAGGTTTATCGCCTGGGCTCCGCACATGGCGCGGGATCGAAAGTCAAGATCATCAACCAGTTGCTGGCCGGCGTGCATATCGCCGTGGCGGCGGAGGCGATGGCGCTCGGCTTGCGCGAGGGCGTCGATCCGGACGCGCTATACGACGTGATCACGCACAGCGCCGGCAATTCCTGGATGTTCGAGAACCGCGTGCCGCACATACTCAACGGCGATTACACGCCGCTGTCGGCCGTCGATATTTTCGTCAAGGATCTCGGCCTCGTGCTCGATACTGCGCGCCGTTCGAAATTTCCGCTGCCGTTATCGGCGGCGGCGCATCAAATGTTCATGATGGCGTCCACAGCCGGTCACGGCGGCGAGGACGACTCCGCGGTCATCAAGATTTTCCCCGGCATCGACGTGCCGGCGGCAAAGTAAACAGGAGCGCGTCATGACGGCTACGACACAACGCGCGCTGCTCGGCTGTATCGCCGACGATTTCACCGGCGCAACCGACCTCGCCAACATGCTGGTGCGCGGCGGCATGCGCACGGTTCAAACCATCGGCGTGCCGGAGAACGAAGAAACGATCGAAGCCGACGCGCTCGTGGTCGCGCTGAAGTCGCGCACGATCCCCGCCGCCGACGCGGTCGCGCAATCGCTGGCCGCCCTCGACTGGTTGCGCGCCCAAGGGTGCCGCCAGTTCGTTTTCAAATACTGCTCGACCTTCGATTCGACCGACGCAGGCAACATCGGGCCGGTGACGGATGCGTTGCTGAACGCGCTATCCGCGCAAGATTCTGCCAGTGCTTTCACGATTGCCTGCCCCGCGTTCCCTGAGAACGGCCGCACGATTTTTCGCGGGCATCTCTTTGTCGGCGACACATTGCTCAACGAGTCGGGCATGGAGAACCATCCTCTCACGCCGATGCGCGACGCCAACCTCGTGCGCGTGTTGCAACGCCAGACGCAATCGAAAGTCGGGCTCGTGCGTTACGACGCGGTGGCCCAAGGCGTATCGGCAGTGCGCGAATCGTTCGACGCATTGCGCAACCAGGGCGTGCGCATGGCGATCGCCGACGCGGTCTCCGACGCCGACCTCTACGTGCTCGGCGAAGCCTGCGCCGATCTCACGCTGATCACGGGCGGCTCGGGCATTGCGTTGGGCTTGCCGGGCAACTTCCGTCGCGCGGGCCTGCTCGATTCACAAGCTGATGCCGCGCAACTGCCGCGCGTCGAAGGATTGTCGGCGGTGCTCGCCGGCAGCGCGTCGAAAGCGACCAATGCGCAAGTCGCCGCGTGGCGCGAAACACGGCCTGCGTTTCGCATTGATCCGCTTGCGGCTGCGCGAGGCGAAGCGGTTGTCGAACAGGCGCTGGCATTCGCGCAGACATATCTCGACAAAGCCGAGCCCATGCTCATCTACGCGACCGCCACGCCCGACGAAGTGAAAGCGGTGCAACGCGAACTCGGCGTGGATCGAGCAGGACATCTGGTCGAATCGACGTTGGCGTCGATTGCCCGCGGCTTGCATGAGCGCGGCGTGCGCAAGTTCGTCGTGGCGGGCGGCGAGACCTCGGGCGCGGTCGTGCAGGCGCTGAATGTCCGCACGCTGCGCATCGGCGCTCAGATCGATCCCGGCGTGCCGGCGACTGCAACCACGGGCGCGCAACCGCTGGCGCTGGCGCTGAAATCCGGCAACTTCGGCACGACCGATTTCTTCGAAAAAGCGCTGCGTCATCTGAACGGAGCCGCGCAATGAGCAACGCGCCCGCAGTCCACACCACGAACGAAGCGCATGTACGCGAGGAAATCTGCGTGACTGGCGCGAGTCTTTATCAGCGGGGCTATACGGTGGGCAGCGCCGGCAACATCAGCGCGCGGCTCGATGACGGCTGGCTGATCACGCCGACCGATGCCTGCCTCGGCCGGCTCGATCCGGCCGACATCGCCAAGGTCGACTTCGACGGCAATGCGGTGTCGGGCGGCAAGCCGTCGAAAACACTCGCGCTGCATCGGGGCATCTATGCGCGCAATGGCGAAGCGCGCGGCATCGTCCATACGCATTCGACGCATCTAGTCGCGTTGACACTAGCCGGCGTGTGGAGCGAGACCGACGTACTGCCGCCGATCACGCCGTACTACGTGATGAAAGTGGGCCACGTACCGCTGATTCGTTACCGTCGGCCCGGCGATCCGCAAGTAGCCGCGCAGATCGCCGCGCTCGCCGATAGCGTTCGCGCGGTGCTGCTCGACCGCCTCGGTCCGGTGGTCTGGGAGCGCTCCGTCGCGCATGCGTCGTATGCACTCGAAGAACTCGAAGAGACCGCGCGTTTGTGGCTCATGACAAATCCGCGTCCGGCGCCGCTCGACGAAGCGTCGCTCGAAGAACTGCGTAGCGTGTTCGGCGCGCGCTGGTAGCAACCGCTCACACGAATCAGATCGCCCAAGGCGACGCGTCACATTCCCATCTCAGGAGACATTGCATGAGTTCGTATCAGGCCGTATCCAGCCAGCCGATCGCGGCGGCCGTGGGTCATCCCGGTGCCGCGGAAGTCGAGCGCACATACAAGAAAGTGTTCTGGCGCATCGTGCCGTTTCTGATGCTCTGCTACGTGGTTGCGTATCTGGACCGCGTGAACGTGGGCTTCGCAAAGCTGCAAATGTCGCAAGACCTCGCGTTCAGCGAAACGGTATTCGGCCTCGGCGCAGGGGTGTTTTTTATCGGCTACTTCCTGTTTGAACTGCCGAGCAACATTCTGATGCACAAGCTCGGCGCGCGCATCTGGATCGCGCGGATCATGATTACCTGGGGCGTGATGTCAGCGTTATTCGTGTTCGTGAAGACGCCGACCCAGTTCTATATCTTGCGCTTTCTGCTTGGTCTTGCCGAAGCGGGTTTTTATCCGGGCGTGATTCTGTATCTGACTTACTGGTTTCCGTCGCATCGGCGTGCAAAGATCATTGCGGTGTTCATGTCTGCCATTCCGGTGTCGGGCATCTTTGGAAATCCGCTGTCCGGCTGGATCATGCAGGCGTTTCATCACAGCTCGGGTCTTCAGGGCTGGCAGTGGATGTTCCTGATCGAAGCAATTCCAGCGGTGGCGATCGGCATTGCCACGATCCTGTATCTCGACAACGGAATTGCGAGCGCAAAGTGGCTGAGCGAAAGCGAAAAGCGCCTGCTCAACGATGAAATCGCCGCATCGCAGCCGAAGGAAAAAGCAAACGCTCATTCGCTGCGCGCGGTGTTCCGCGATCCGCGCACGTGGTGGATGTCGCTAATCTACTTCGCGTTCGTCACCGGGCAATACGGCCTGACGTTCTGGATGCCGACGCTCGTCAAATCCACGGGCGTAAGCGGCGCATTCAACATCGGTCTCTTGAGCGCGATTCCGTTTGTCTGCGCGATCGTCGTGATGAATGTGATGGGGCATAGCGCGGACAAGCGCCGTGAGCGCCGCTGGCATCTGATCGTGCCGGCCTTGTTCGGCGCCGTGGGCTTCACGGTCGCGGCCTCGTTCGCGAGCAACACGGTGGTGTCCATCGCGTTTCTGTCGCTCGCCGCTGCCGGCGTGCTGACTTGCGCGCCGCTCTTCTGGTCGCTGCCGACGGCGTTCATGTCGGGCGCGACCGCGGCGGCCGGCATCGCGATCATCAACTCGATCGGTAATCTCGCGGGCTTCGCGAGTCCCTACATGATCGGCTATCTGAAGGATCTCACGCATAGCACGCAGACCGGCATGTATGTGCTGGCCGGCATGCTGGTGATCGGCGCGATTGCTACGTGGTTCACGCCGGCCAAACTGGTCAATCGCTAACAGTCCGCACGGCGCATACGTTGCTGCTCCAGCTTCGTTTGCCGCGCGCTGAACACAGCTTCAAAGGAGTTGCCGCCATGCCTCGCTTTGCCGCCAATCTGTCGATGATGTACAACGAGCACGCTTTTCTGGACCGTTTCGCCGCCGCGGGAAAAGACGGCTTTAAAGCGGTCGAGTTTCTGTTTCCCTACGATTTTCGCGCTGCGGAAATCAAGGCGCGGCTCGACGCCAACGGTCTGACACAAGCGCTCTTCAACGCGCCTCCGGGCGACTGGGCGAGCGGCGAGCGGGGCATCGCAACGCTGCCCGGACGTGAGGACGAGTTTCGCCGCAGCGTCGACACGGCTCTCGAGTACGCGCGCGTGATCGGCAATCGCAAGCTGCATGTGATGGCAGGCCTGATCGGCGCAGATCAGCCGCGCGAGCGGCATCGCGAGGTGTATCTGCAAAACCTCGCGTATGCCGCGAAGGCCGCGCAAGCCGAGGGCATCATGATTGTGATCGAGCCGATCAATACACGCGACATGCCAGGCTTTTTCCTGAACCGGCAGGACGAGGCGCAAGCTATTTGCGCGGAAGTCGGCGAGCCGAATCTGAAGGTGCAGTTCGACTGTTACCACTGTCAGATCGTGGAAGGCGATCTCGCAGTAAAGCTCAAGCGCGATCAGGCCGGCATCGGTCACATTCAGGTTGCAGGAGTACCCGAGCGACACGAGCCGGATACGGGCGAGATCAACTATCCGTATCTGTTCGACGTAATCGACTCACTCGGCTACGACGGCTACATCGGCTGCGAATACCGGCCGCGGGCCGCGACTTCGGCGGGGCTCGGCTGGCTCAAACCGTATCTGAACGCCGCCTGATCAATATAACGAGGACAGAAGCCAATCATGAAAGTACTGATAACCGGCGGCGCGGGATTTCTCGGCCAACGCCTCGCACGTGAACTGCTCTCGCGCGGTTCGTTGAAAGACGCGCAGGGCGCGCCGCAAGCCATCACCGAACTCGTCTTGCTCGACGTCGTGCAAGCGAACGATTTCGGCGACAGCCGCGTGCGGACCGAAGTGGGCGATATCGCGGAGCGCAGTGTGCTCGAGCGTGCGATCGACGGCAACACCGCGGCGATCTTTCACCTTGCAGCGGTGGTGAGCGGTCAGGCGGAAGCAGACTTCGATCTCGGCATGCGCATCAATCTCGATGCGTCGCGCTTGTTGCTCGACGTTTGCCGTCAACGCGGACACCGGCCGCGCGTGGTGTTCACGAGTTCCGTCGCGGTGTACGGCGGCGACTTGCCCGACATCGTGCAGAACGATACCGCGCTTAATCCGCAGTCGTCGTATGGCGCGCAAAAGGCGATCGCCGAATTGCTGCTCAACGACTATTCGCGGCGCGGTTTCGTCGACGGACGCGTGCTGCGGCTGCCCACGATCAGCGTGCGGCCCGGCAAGCCGAATGCGGCGGCGTCGTCGTTTGCGAGCGGCATTATCCGCGAGCCGCTGAACGGCGAAGAGGCTGTGTGCCCGGTCAACGGCTCAACGCGGCTGTGGCTGCTGTCGCCGCGTAAAGCGATCGAGTGCCTGATCGCCGGGCTCGAACTCGATGCCGCCGCGCTTGGCAACCAACGCGTGCTGAATCTGCCGGGCATCTCCGTGAGCGTCGACGAAATGGTCGCGGCGCTGCGCGAAGTGGCTGGCGACGAGGTCGCGAAGCGGATCGTCTGGCAGCCGGACTCGCGCATCGAAAAAATCGTCGGTAGCTGGCCGGGACGTTGGGACACGTCGCGCGCCGAACAACTGGGCCTGCGCGGCGAGCACACGTTCGCCGACGTGATCCGCGCCTATATCGCGGACGAGGGCGTGCAGCTCCGCTAAAACGTCCGCCAAGCCCCGCGTCGCGGCCTGGAGCAAGGCGGCGGCGCGGGCGCATCAATTGTCAGACACGTGCCTGGCGCGGCGGCCGCTTCTCACGTATTCCCTGATGACGGGCGGCGCGCGCTTGACAGCGTTTCCGCCACGCGCCTATTATCGAGCCTTGTTGTTCGATATATGACCGTATGTTCGTATAAAGAACAAAACGGCCGGCGACTCGAACGCATCGTTCACCATCCTGCGCTAAGCTGAATTCACGCGACGGCTGCCCGGCAGCCGCCCGCCCGATGCTCGACGCATCCGCCCGCGCCGCGTCCATGCTGACGGCGCGGCGCGCGCAGCACATCACTGGAGACATCACATGACCGAAGCATTCCTGTGCGACGCGATTCGCACCCCCATCGGCCGCTATGCGGGCTCGCTGTCGTCGGTTCGCGCGGACGATCTGGGCGCGGTGCCGCTGAAGGCGCTGATGGAGCGCAACAAGAACGTCGACTGGAGTGTCATCGACGACGTGATCTACGGCTGCGCGAACCAGGCTGGCGAAGACAACCGCAACGTGGCGCGCATGTCGCTGCTGCTGGCGGGGCTGCCTAAAGACGTGCCGGGCTCGACCGTCAACCGTCTTTGCGGCTCGGGCATGGACGCGATCGGCATCGCCGCGCGCGCAATCAAGTCCGGCGAGGCAGCGTTGATGGTGGCCGGCGGCGTCGAAAGCATGAGCCGGGCACCGTTCGTCATGGGCAAGGCGACGAGCGCGTTTTCGCGCCAGGCCGATATCTACGACACGACCATCGGCTGGCGTTTCGTCAATCCGTTGATGAAGCAGATGTACGGCGTCGACTCGATGCCCGAGACCGGCGAAAACGTTGCGACCGACTACAACATCAGCCGCGCCGATCAGGACGCCTTCGCACTTCGCAGCCAGCAGAAAGCCGCGCGCGCTCAGAAGGACGGCACGCTCGCGCAGGAAATCGTCGGCGTGACGATCGCGCAGAAGAAGGGCGATCCGGTCACCGTGTCGCAAGACGAGCATCCGCGTGAAACGAGCCTGGAGGCGCTTGCGAAACTGAAGGGCGTCGTGCGCCCGGACGGCACCGTGACCGCAGGCAACGCATCGGGCGTCAACGACGGCGCAGCGGCGCTGCTGCTGGCCAACGAAGAGACGGCAAAGCGCTTCGGCCTCACGCCGCGAGCCCGCGTGCTCGGCATCGCGACAGCGGGTGTCGCGCCGCGCGTAATGGGCATGGGCCCGGCGCCCGCCGCGCAAAAATTGATGGCGCGCCTGAACATGACCATCGATCAGTTCGACGTGATCGAGCTGAACGAGGCGTTTGCTTCGCAAGGTATTGCGGTGCTGCGCACGCTTGGCGTGGCCGACGACGACGCACGCGTGAACCCGAACGGCGGCGCAATCGCGCTGGGTCATCCGCTCGGCATGAGCGGCGCGCGCCTCGTGACGACCGCGATGTACCAACTGCACCGCACGCAGGGACGCTTTGCACTGTGCACGATGTGTATCGGCGTGGGACAGGGCATCGCAATCGCGATCGAACGCGTGTGATGGTTTAGCGCGCATGCAGCGCTTGGTGTTACCGAACAGCCTCTTTGCTACCGCGAAGAGGCTGTTTCTTTTTGCGTCGCGCGTTGGCAAGCGTTGTACCGGATCGCGATTGAAGCTTTTTGTAAGGCATGTACAATCGTTGCGCTACACCTTTAGTCAAGCGTCCTGAATATTTTTCCATTCGACATTATGCGAAATGGGCAACATGACACGGGCGATTCATCAAGGAGAGCGTAAATGAATGCAGCAACGATAGGAGCAGCATTGACGGCAGCGGTGCTCGCCGCGGCTCAGCCGGCGTGGGCGCAAGACCCGCTGGCGAGCGCCGCGCAAGGTGTTGTCAGTGCGGTGGAGCCGGTGCATATGAAGGCCACCATCGTGGGCATCGATCCTGGCAGCCGCTCGCTCACGCTGAAGGGAGCGAACGGCAACGTAGTGATCGTGCTCGTGGGCCAGCAAGTCGCCGGTTTCGAAAAACTCAAGGTGGGCGACCATGTGGATGCGCTCTATAAAAACGCGCTGCTGGTCAAGGCCGAGCGGGTGACGGGCAAAGGCAAGGGCATTCGTGAACGCGTCGATACGCAGGTCTACACACCGGCCTCGGGCGGGTTCGAATCGGCGCGTCAGGTCGAAGTGCTCGCTACCGTGCAAAAGATCGACCGCAAGCGGCGCCTCGTCACGTTGCGCGGCGCGTATCAGACGCAAACGCTCGAAGTCGGTCCGCAAGTCGACCTTGCAGACGTGAAGGTGGGCGACACGATTCACGCGGTATTCGTTTCGGCTGCGGCCGTGCAGATTACGCCGCAAGACGCGGCGCAAAACACGGCTCAATGAAGCGTATGTCGTTGCGCGGCGCGATGGCCTTGCGAGCCGTCGCGCCGTTGTTCTTTCAGGCTCGCGCTCTGCATGCAACGAGTTCGCGCGACATGCGCGGGGCCTGGCAATGCATGTCAACGCATGTCAACGCGGGCTGGGCGGCCCCAGCCTCAAACCGGCGAGCTGGCCGAGCCAGCGCGCGAGGACGCCGTTCGCGGGCAGCGCGGAGGTCAGCGAAACTTGCGCTGTGCGTTCGCCGTCAGTGCTGAGCCATATGCGTTCGCCGCGCTGCAGGCTGAATGTTTGACCCGGCGCGATCCAGTGATCGTACGGTGAACTGATGCGCGTCAGCCAGAGGCGCGCACCCTTCACGGTAAGCGTGCTGTTCGCCTGGACACGCCATGTCAGCGTCGCGCCTGGCGCGACCGGGAAATGCACCACCACCTTCGGTAGACACTCGTCCTGATAGTAAGCATAACGATATGCGTCGTCGTCCATGCACTGCGGGCTTGCCTGATCCATCTTGCTCTCCGTTATCGAGCCGGCCGACGGAGATGCCCAAAACAAAAGGCCCCTTCCGTTACCGGCGGGGCCTTGGGGTTTTGTTTTGCAGATTCAGACTGCTAACGCAAACATGCTCCCATAGGCCAGCCGATGATGGCTCGCTTCGGGTGGTTAATCGCTACGGCGATGGAGGTGTGCGTCAACATGAACTGAGTGTGCTGTTTTGCCGCATGCGTTGTCAACGGAAATCGGCCGCTATTTTCCGTAGCCAGACTGCAGCGTGTCGTCGCTCGGGCAGCCGTGCGGCACGATGCTTTCTCTGCGAAGCGAATTATGTCGGCATATGTCACGGCGTCTGCAAGATGCTCTCGAAGCCTTGCCCAGAAGGCTTCTTTCACGATGAAACAGCGTGACATATCTTGGCTGATGACTGTCGCGGAGCGTCCTCCTATAGTCCGTTCATCGCCACACAGCGCAGCAGCAGTCGCACGAAGTGGCCTGAATCCACGAAGGACATACCCGTGAAAACTCATTCGTTCGCAGTCCCGGCCAGCGGCATTTCATTTGCGGCCGCCACGTCTTCTTCTCCTTCCGCTCGCCGCACACTGCGCAAACTCGCGCTGACAGCGACAACGGCGATGTTCGCACTGGGCAGCGCGTCGGCATTCGCGTGGTCGCAGCACGGAACCGCTTACACCTCGCGCGGTGTCTATAACGAAGGCCACTACGGCTCGTGCGGCGGCGGCAGCTGCTCGCATGCAGGCGGTGTCGTCGGGCCTTATGGCGGCGCCGCGACGAACACCGGCACGGTCACTCGCAATTCGCCCGGACAGTTCTCCAATTCGGGCACCGCGACGGGCCGCTACGGAAACTCGGTGCAGCACGCCGGTGACACCAGTTGTGCTGGCGGCACGTGCTCGCATACGGGCGCGCTCACGGGACCTGATGGCAAGACGGCCACCACCTCCGGCGAAGTGACCAAGACGGGCGCGGGGCAGTACTCGTCGTCGGGATCGGTGACGCGCTCCAACGGCGATACGGTCGATCACTCGGCGTCGACCAGTTGCGCCGGTGCTTCATGCTCGCGTTCGGGAACGGTAACGGGATCGGATGGGGGCACGGTCGAGCATTCCGGCACGGCGACGCGTGTGGCGCCGGGAGTCGTGACGACGTCCACTAGCGTGACCGGCACGCACGGCAATACGGTGACATCGAGTGGAACCGTGGTGAGCACGGGTGTCGTCGCGACGGGCGGCACGACGGTCGTGGTCGCGCCGAAGCCTGTGGTGTACGTGCCGCCGCCGCCCGCGCCGGCTGTCGCAGTAGCGCCGCCGCCCGTGGTTTATGCGCCGCCGCCTGCGCCGGCTGTCGTCGTGACACCGAAGCCCGTGGTTTATGCACCGCCGCCGCCCCCGCCGACTGTCGTGATTACGCCCAAGCCTGTCGCTTATGTCGCGCCGCCCGTGGTCTATGCGCCGCCGCCGGTTGTCTACGTGGCGCCGCGCCGCGTCTATGTTGCGCCGGCGCCGCGCCCGGCGGTTTGGGTGCCGGGTCATTGGGTCGGCAATCTGTATGTGCCGGCGCACTGGGCATGATGAGCGACGCCATGTCATTCAGAATGCGCTTGACTCGAACCAGCCGAGCCAGTCGGCCGAGCCGCTTCAATGCCACACGAGCGATGCAGCCGCGCGGCGCGAAGTCGGACGAACAACGTGTTGCCGTGTCGCACCGGCGGCGCTTGCGAGCCTCGGATCCAACCACCGTTCGCAAGGCGCGCGTATGGGCGACGATCATCGTGGCGGCCGCACTGGTGATCGCCGTGCAGAGGTTCATGGCAAATCCGGAGTTGCCGCGTGAACTTCCTGAACTCGTTCCGTCGACGGATTGCCCCGCGCGCTACGCCGCCTTGCTCGATCTCGCAGAACTGGCGCGCCGCGACGGCACATCGTCAGAGGTTGTGACGCGCGGTTTGAACAATGGCGGCGGCGCAATGAGCGCATGCCCGCGCATGACCAGCAGCGGAGCGAGACGATAATCGGTCGGTTCGCCCCGTCTGCTGTTACGGCTGTTCCGCGAGCTTCAACGGAAAGCGGATCGTGAAGGTGGTGCCCATGCCTTCGCGAGACGCGAAGTCGATGTGCCCGTCGAGCACGCGGCACAGTTCCTTGACGATGGCGAGACCCAACCCGGTACCGGGGATTTCCTCGCCTGCGGCGCGTTCGAATTCGGCGAATACCCGGTCGGCATCGGCGGCCGGGATGCCCACGCCGGTGTCCGACACACGGATCGACCAGTGCTGCGGACCGGCCGTCAGGAAGTACAGCTCGACCTGGCCCGATTTGGTGTACTTGGTCGCATTGGAAAGCAGATTGACGGCGATCTGCTTGAGCTTCAGACGGTTTGACGTTACGGCAGGCAGCGCCGGATCGAACGCCGCGCGCAGCGTCAGTCCCTTCTCTTCGATGGACGGCCGCGACGACGCCACGAGCTCCTCGTAGAGTTCATGCAGGTCGACCTGTTCGAGCGTGAGCGGCGTGCCGTCGCCGAGGATCACCGAGTACTCGACCATCTGCTCGACAAGCGCCTTCATGTCCGCCGCTTGCCGGTTCGCTAGCTGCAACGCGGTGTCGGCCTTGGCGGGCACGCGAGCGATCAGTTGCAGCGCCATCGAGAACGAATTCAGAAAGTTACGCAGATCATGAACGACGCTGCGCGTGATGTACATGCGCGACTCGTACAAGTCGCTGACGAGCCGCTGTTTCAGCGTCAATTCGTAGTTTGCGCGCTCCAGCCGGCCGGTGTATTCGTCGATTTTGCGGTCGCGTTCGCTGACCACTTCCTTGATCGACGTGAGCGTGACCATGCTCAGCGCTTCTGCCACCAGGCGGCGCGCGCGCTTTTCGTGGCGGCGGGTGAGTGCGTTGTCGCGCGTGGCGTACTCGTCGAGCGCATCGGCGAGAACCTGGTGGAACAGATCCAGTTCGCGCACCAGTTCTTCTATCCGGTAGCCCTGGCGCCAGCGCACCATGCCGTGCTTGCGCGCATCGCGTTCGATCTCCGGTTCGAGGCGTTCCAGATCTTCAACTTCGAGCGCCGCGCACAGGCCGTCGAGAATTTCCGGAAGATGATCGGCGAGTTGCTGATACGTGAGCTTATCGGCCTCCACCAGATCGACGTCGCGAAAAACCGCATTCATCCATTGTTCGGTCAATCGAACCCGCTCGGCGCGAACGAATTCGGCGAAGTTGCGCAGCGGGCTAACGCGTGTGTCGTTCTTCATGGTGCGGTGGATCAGGTGTTGAGAATGCGCGTGCGCTCCGATGCGGCAGCCCATTATCACAGCAAATCGACCGCGCGACGTCGAATTTGCGGCCCTGTTCACTCAACCATTGCGATCCTTCAAAAAATCGACGAACGCGCGTAAGGGCGCGGGCAAGTGACGGTGGCCGGGATAGTAGAGAAAGGGCCCTGAGAAGCTTTGCCACCAGGGTTCGAGAATCGGCTCCAATGCGCCGCTGTCCAGGTGCGGCCTCAGCATGTCTTCGAACAGGTGAATCACGCCCACACCCGCGACCGCCGCGCTGATCACGAGGTCGAGCGCCGCGCCGGGCCGCACGAGCAATGGTCCCGACGGATTCAGTTGCACCACTTCGCCGTCGTGCTCGAAGAGCCATGTCGGCGTCGCGCCGCCGGCAAACTGGACGCGCAGGCAAGCATGCGTAAGGAGGTCGCGCGGATGCTGCGGGCGTCCGCGGAGCTGCAGATACTCCGGCGCGGCGGCGGTCGCGAAGCGTTCCACGCGTGGGCCGATCGGCACGGCGATCATGTCCTGCTCGAGTCGCTCGTCGTAACGGATGCCCGCGTCGCAGCCGATGGACAGCACGTCGACAAAGCCGTCCTCGACAACCACTTCCACCCGTATGTCCGGATAGGCTTTCAGAAACGGCGCTATCACACCAGGCAGCCCCATGCGCGCGGCGCTCGCCGGCACGTTGAGTTTGAGCGTGCCGCTCGGCCGGTCGCGAAACACGTTGAGCACGTCGAGCGCCGCTTCCATTTCGCTGAAGAGCGGCGTCAGCTTTTCCAGCAGACGCAGGCCCGCTTCGGTCGGCGCGACGCTGCGGGTCGTACGGTTCAGCAGGCGCAGACCGAGCTTCGTCTCGAGGCGGCGCACGGCAATGCTCAGACTCGACGCGGAAACGCCGCTTGTGCGCGCCGCGTCGCGAAAGCCGCCCGCGCGCGCCACTGAGATGAAAGCGGTCAGGTCGTTTAATTCCATGTCACTGTTCACTATATTGAACAACCCGTGCACGTTAGCCCGCTTTATTAAACGATGCAATCCCCGCCATACTGCGGCTCAACTACTCAGAAAGGAGAGCACCATGCCAAACCTCGATGTCACGAATACGTTTTCGCTCGGCGCGCGCCAAGTGCGGCGCATGGGCTACGGCGCCATGCAACTCGCTGGGCCCGGCGTGTTCGGGCCGCCGAAAGACCGCGACGCCGCCATCGCCGTGCTGCGTGAAGCGGCGGCTTGCGGCGTCAATCACATCGACACCAGCGATTTTTACGGCCCGCATATCACCAACCAGCTGATTCGCGAGGCACTGCATCCGTATGCCGACGATCTCGTGATCGTCACCAAGCTCGGCGCGGTGCGCAGCAGCGACGGCGGTTGGCTGCCGGCGCAGGAGCCGGAGGATCTCGAGCGCGGCGTACACGACAATCTGCGCAACCTCGGGCTCGACATGCTCGAAGTGGTAAACATGCGAATGATGGGCGACGTGCACGCGCCGAGCGAAGGATCGGTAGAAAAGCAGATCACCGCGCTCGCCGAAATTCAACAGCGCGGGCTGATCCGCCATATCGGGCTGAGCAACGCAACGCCGACGCAGATTGCCGAAGCACAGCGCATTGCAAAGATCGTCTGCGTGCAGAATCACTACAACCTGGTGCACCGCGCCGACGACGCGCTGATCGACGAACTGGCAACCAAGGGCATTGCTTATGTGCCGTTCTTTCCGCTGGGCGGCTTTACGCCGATCCAGTCGTCCGCGCTGACCGATATCGCGGGAACGATTGGCGCAACGCCGATGCAAGTGGCGCTCGCATGGCTGCTTCAGCGCGCGCCAAACATCCTGTTGATTCCGGGCACGTCGTCCGTCGGGCATTTGCGCGAGAACCTGCAGGCCGCGCAGCTCAAGCTAAGCGACGAAATCCTCGCGAAACTGGATGCAATTGGCCGTGCCAACGGTTAACCGCCACGGCGCTTCAAACAGAATCGGCAATATGCGCACGCAACCACTGATGCGCTGGATCCCGATGCGAACGTTCATGCCACAGCATCGCCATTTCATAGCCCGGCACCCCGACGGGCGGCTCGACCACGCGTAGCGCGGCGTTGTCGCGGACCAGCCGCGCGGGCACCATCGCCACGAGGTCGGTGTTGGCGAGCGCGGAGATCATGAACAGAAAGTGCGGAACGGAGAGCACGACGCGGCGCGAGAGGCCGGCTTGGGCGAGCGCTTCGTCGGTCGCGCCGGCAAAGCCGCCGCCGTCGGGGGATACGATCACGTGCTCGAACTTCGAGAATTGCGCAAGTGTCGGCCGCCGCTTCAGACGCGGATGACCGGCGCGGCCGGCAAGCACGTAGCGCTCGGCAAACAGCACTCGTCTACGCATGCCGGCAGGCGCTCCTTCGCTCGTATGAAAGCCCAGGTCGATCTCGCCGTGTTCGGCCTGTCTCGCGATGCGGGGCGGCGCCGCCTCGACAATGGCGAGCCGTGTGCCGGGCGCCGCCGCGCGCAGGCCCGGCAACGCCGGCAGGATGATGGTCGACTCCGCGTAGTCTGTCGCGGCAACGCGCCAGGTGTGCGCGGCCTGCGCCGGGTCGAAAGGACGCGCGGGCGCCACTGCTTGCTCCAATGCCTCAAGCGCTTGCCGCAACGGCTCGCGCAGCGCCTCGGCGCGGGCCGTCGCGCGCATGCCGCGCGGGCCGGGCAGCAGCAGCGGATCGCCCAGCACGTCGCGAAGCTTGGCCAGGTGCACGCTCACGGAAGGTTGCGAGAAATTGAGCCGCTCAGCCGCGCGCGTCACGTTCAGCTCAGCCAGCAAAACGTCGAGCGTGACGAGGAGGTTCAGGTCCAGCTTGCGGAGATTATTCACGGTAATACCTGTCATATCAGCAATTCATTTCCAATATACCGTGGCGGCGCCTATCGTGTGTTCTTCCAGACATGAAAGAGGCAACCGCAAATGAACGTTCTGATTGTTTATGCTCATCCAGAACCACGGTCGTTGAATGGATCGCTGAAGGAGTTCTCCGTCAAGCGCCTGCGCGACGCGGGGCACGCGGTTCAGGGTTCCGATCTGTATGCGATGAACTGGAAGGCGGCACTCGATGCAGGCGATAGCCTCGCTCCCGCAACCGGCGATCGCTTCGATCCTTCGCGCGCGTCGAAATATGCGTTCGAAAACGGACTGCAAAGTGCGGACATAGCAGCGGAGCAGGCAAAGCTCAAATGGGCGGACGCGGTCATTCTGCAGTTCCCGCTGTGGTGGTTCTCGATGCCCGCAATCATGAAGGGATGGGTAGAGCGCGTCTACGCATACGGCTTTGCATACGGCGTGGGCGAACACTCGGACGCGCGCTGGGGCGACCGCTACGGCGAGGGCACATTCGCAGGAAAACGCGCCATGCTGGTGGTCACGACGGGCGGATGGGAATCGCACTATAGTCCGCGCGGCATCAACGGTCCAATCGACGACGTGTTGTTCCCGATCCAGCACGGCATACTCTATTACCCCGGTTTCGATGTACTGCCGCCCTTCGTGGTGTATCGCACGAGCCGCATCGACGAAGAGAAATATGCCGAAGCGCGCGACGCGCTCGGCGAACGTCTCGACAATCTCTGGAACACGGCGCCCATACCTTTCCGTGCGCAGAACGGCGGCGATTATCGGGTTCCCGAGCTTACGTTAAAGGACGACATCGCACCCGGCCGCGCGGGCCTGGGTGTCCACATCAAATAGTTGCACGGCCACGCGTGTTCGGAAGCATGCGCCGCGCATCGCGTGAGACGAATCGTAGGGTTTGCTGAAATTTGGCTGTAAGTCGCCGTTGCTAGAGTCGTCGCTGGATATTGCCGCCCCGTATGGCCTACGCCGTTGGTATGCCCGCTGGGTTCCCGGACACGTGGAAAGGGAGAGCGACAACATGAGTAAGGCACGTCTTTGCTGGCTGGTCGCGATGATGCTTGTCGCCGCTCCCGCATGGGCCTTCCAGTCCCGTGTCGTGACCATTCCGAGCGCGGCCATGCACAAGTCTCTGGAAGCGACAGTCGTGCTGCCCGACCGCTATGCGCGCGGCAACGCGGCTGACCGTTTTCCGGTCGTCTATCTGCTGCACGGCTCGGGCGGCGACTATACCAACTGGACCGCGAATTCGCCCATCGGCAAACTCGCCGACCGCTACCACGTAATACTCGTGATGCCCGATGGCGGCCGCGAAAGCTGGTACATCGATAGTCCGGTCGACTCGCGCAGCCGTTACACGACTTATGTAGGCACCGAGGTCGTTGCGTACATCGACATGCATTTCCGCACCATTGCAACGAAAGAAGGGCGCGCGATCACCGGCTTGAGCATGGGCGGGTTCGGCGCGCTTCATATCGCGCTGGATCGGCCTGATGAATTCGGGGCCGCGGGAAGCATGAGCGGCGCGGTCGATCCGCGCGGTTGCGAGGATGAACCGGGCATCGACCAGGTGTTCGGCGATCCCGAGGGGCATGCGGACTTCTGGAACGACGAGCCTATCGTCGAGCATGCGCGCAGCTTTGCGAGCGCGCATATTGCGCTCATGATCGACTGCGGAATGAACGATTCACTCGTGCAGTCGAACCGGATGCTGCATGCGCGGCTTATCGAACTGGGCGTGCCGCATCATTATGCGGAGCGGCCGGGCGGCCACACGTGGAAGTACTGGGCCAACGCGGTGCAATATCAGGTGCAGTTCTTTGCAGCTAGCTTCAGGCGCAACGGTGGCAACGCGATAGCCTGACGCGCTGCTTCATGCCCCCGTTTGCTTTGCTTCGGTTTTGCTTCGTTACCCGAATTAATTTGCCGGCTGCTTCAGTCGATGCCGTGAAACACCGCGTCGTCGGGGCCGAGGTATGCGGGCGGGCGCCAGGCAGCGTCGCGCATGGAATGCTGAACCAGCTTTTCGACGCCGAGCAGCACCGCGAAGATCGCCATCCGCACTGGAATGCCGTTATCGGTTTGCCGGAAAATGGCGAGCCGCGAGTCGTGATTGAGGTCGACGCTCAGATCGTTCGCGCCCGGCCGGCTGTCGCGCGGCAGCGGGTGCATGATGAGCGTATCGCTGCCACACACGCTGTCTACTAACGCCTGATTGATCTGGAAGTCGGGTGTGTAGCCTTCGAACGATTCGTCGGTGAAGCGTTCTTTCTGGATGCGCGTGGCGTACACCACGTCGGCGCCGCGCAGTCCGGTTGGCAGGTCGTGAGTCTGTTCGATCACATGCCCGTTGCGCGAAATCTGCTCGATGATATAGCCCGGCATTTCGAGCATGGGCGGCGAGATCAGCGTGAATTTGATGCCGCGATACAGCGCCAGCAGTTTGACCAGCGAATGCACGGTGCGCCCGTATTTCAGATCGCCGACGAGCGCGATATGCGCCCCGTCGACAATCTTGCCGAGCCGCGAGAACTCCCGCTGAATGGTGTACAGATCGAGCAGCGCCTGGCTCGGATGTTCGCCGGGGCCGTCGCCGCCGTTGATCACAGGCACATTGGTCGCGCGCGCGAATTCGGCCACCGAGCCTTGCTCGGGATGACGGATCACGAGTGCGTCGACGTAGCCGCTCATTACGCGGCTCGTGTCGTAGATCGACTCGCCCTTCGCCATGGAAGAAAACGTGAAACCGGTGGTATCGCACACGGAACCGCCAAGCCGGCAGAACGCCGCGCCGAAGCTCACGCGAGTCCGCGTACTTGCCTCGAAGAAGAGATTGCCGAGCACCGCGCCTTCGAGCACGCGCGAGATTTTGCGGCGCCGTGCGATGGGCTGCATGATGTCCGCGACGCGAAACAAAGCCTCCACCGAGTCGCGCGAGAACTGGTCGACCGACAGCAACTGCGGCTTGCCTTCCCACAGCATCTGGCTCGCCAGCGACTGCGAATCTACGCTTTGCGTATACTTCTCGCCGGGCTCGCCGTGCACCACGATTTCCGACACGAAGCGCTCGACGATCTCCGGCATCGCCCGCGATTCCTGCGAGTCGTCGGGCAAAAGCCACGTATCCAGCGCCCGGCGAGAGACGCCGATGCGGCCCGCGAAGGTCTCGCGGGTCATGTTCAGGCGGCGCATGGCGTCGCGAAGGAAGGCTTGTTGCGGGACGCTCATGAAGGCACCTGTGGGAGAATGTCTGCGCCGGATATACGCGGTGCGTATATTAGTTCGCCTATCGTAGAAGTCAAGCCATTTTGGGATGCGCTTTGCCAATCCGCGGCGGGCGCGGTTACACTGCGCTTCATGCTCCTTGGCCAAACACTCCGACTCTGCTCGTCGACCGCGACCCGGTCCGCTTTCGCAAGCGTTGCGAATGCGCGCGCGCGCCGTTCGCTCTTTGCCGCGCGCAACGGCGAGCAACTGAGCCCTGAGTTCAGCGCCAAAGCCAAAAAACAGCCGCTCATCTGACCGGAGCACGCTGTTCCGTCAGATGCGACGGAACAGCGGATCAAGCGCTTCGGCGGTCCTTCCTGTCTTTCTCCTTCGCACGCTGCCGGAATCGATACGGTCGCTCATCGACGTAAGAGGAAAGACATGTCCATTTTTTCGGGTATCTGGGTTCCGCTCATCACGCCTTTCGCCGACGGCGCGGTCGATCACGCCGCGCTGCGCGCGCTCGTGCACCGCTATGCCGACGCGGGCATAGCCGGCATTGTCGCGTTAGGCACGACCGGTGAACCGGCCGCGCTCGACGCCGCCGAGCAGGACGCCGTGCTCGCAACGATCCTCGACGCGGCGCAAGCGGGCCGCGCGGGTGCCGACGCATGCGCCGAAGTCAGGCCGGCATTGCCCGTGGTCGTCGGCGTGTCCGGCAATAACACGCAGAGCATGCGCGAGCGCATCGGCCAACTGAATTCGCTGCCTATCGCTGGCCTGCTGATGGCCGCGCCTTATTACATCAGGCCGTCGCAGGCCGGCATCGTCAGCCACTTCACGGCACTTGCGGATGCGAGCGAAAAGCCAATCGTGCTCTACGACATTCCGTATCGAACCGGTGTGCGGCTCGAACTGGACACGCTAATGACGCTTGCCGCGCATCCGCGGATCCAGGCGGTGAAAGATTGCGCGGGCTCGCTCGACACCACGCTCGCGCTGATTCACGACGGTCGCTTGCAAGTGCTTGCAGGCGAAGATGTGCAGATGTTCAACACGCTGTGCGTGGGCGGCAGTGGAGCAATTGCCGCGTCCGCGCATGTGCGGCCTGAACGGTTCGTCGCGCTGTATCGCGCGCTCGGGGCCGGCGCGCTGGAGGAGGCGCGGCGCATTTTCCACACGCTCGTGCCGCTGATCCACGCGCTGTTCGCGGAACCGAATCCCGCGCCGGTCAAAGCGCTGCTCGCTTCGCAAGGCCTGATACGCGACGAACTTCGCCTGCCGATGACGCGCGCGAGCGAAAAGTTGGCGGAGCGCCTCGCCGCATTGGAAAGGGCCTGAGGGAGGCGGGCCGCCGCGGACAGCGTATTTGAGATGCTTCTTGCGGCGGCAAGGCGATAATCGGCGCCCTCTATCGATTACCGCCGCGGCATCTGCCCGGTCGATGCCGAATGCAGTCAGTTGAGTTCGCCCGTTTCATGTCCGCTTTACATTCGACGCTAGCGTGCGGTGTGCGGCGCCATGCGTGCATTTTGCGGCTGGGGACGCGCTGATGTTGTCCGTGTTTCGCCCACGCACTCGGCTCGCGAGCGGTTCCGTCGGCCTGGTCACCCGCCGTTTTGCGTTGACGCGCGCGCTCGGCGCCGCCGGTGCGGCCGCGGCTCTTGCATTGCTGGCGGGCATCGCGATCGGCATGTACTGGTCCGCGCGCGATACGTCCGGAATGCAGACCGCGAACCGCATCGAGCGCGATTATGCAATCGACCAGCTTGGTAAGCTCAGCGCGTCGATGGCGCAAATCGAACCGCGCATCGCGCGCCTCAGCGCGCAAGTCGGTGCGTTGCGCGATTTCGAAGCGCGTCTGAATACACCGCGCTCAGCGCCGGTTGCGCAGGGCGCGCCGGTTACCGCATCGCCGGCTTCGAGCGGCGATGCCGACGCAACCGACAGCGAAGGCGAGGGCGGCCCCTCTCTGCCGCCGCGCCGGTGCAGCGGCGTCATCCGGCACCTCGGTGCGCGCGTCGATGCAAAACGCACTGGCGAACAGATCGATTGCATCGCCGCCACGCTGGGCGCGCTCGAACGGCAGACCGCCGCGCACGCCATGGCTTATGCCGCGTTTCCCGGCCGCATGCCCGCTGGCGGCGCGCGTTTCGGTTCGCCGTTCGGCAACCGCGTCGATCCCTTCACGCATCGGCTGAGTTTTCATCCGGGCCTCGACCTGGTCGCCAGAACCGGAACGCCGATACTGGCCGCGGCAGGCGGCCGCGTGGTGCTCGCGGGCGAAAAGTCCGGCTATGGCAACGTGGTCGAAATAGATCACGGCAACGGACTCACGACGCGCTACGGCCACGCGTCGCGCGTCGTCGTGCAGGTCGGCGATCTGGTGCTGCCGCGCGAATATATCGCCGACGTCGGATCGACCGGACGCTCGACCGGTCCGCATCTGCACTTCGAAGTGCTGGTCAACGGCGCGCCCGTCGATCCCGCGGCCTATCTCGCGCTTTTCGCCCCTGCTTCTCATGGCTGATCCCATTCTTTCCCGCGACGCCGACGCTCTGACGCGTCGCGCGTACACGCTTGCGCCGGTGCGTTCTGTGCGTTTTCGCATCGCCGCCTGGGCGCTTGTTTGCGCGCTCAGTGCGCTCGCCGGCGGCGCTGCCGTGGTCATCGGCGAGGCGCGCCGTGCGGGTAGGCCGCTCACGCAATGCCTTCCGGCTGCCGTCGATAGAAGCGCCGAGCAGATCGAGTTGGCTCGCGCGCGCCTTGCTTTAGCGCAGGAGTCGGCGGCGCGCGCGGCAGTACAGAAAACGGCCGATAGCGCCGCTGCCGACGTCGCGCGGCTCAACGACGAATTGCAGTTCCTGCGCGGCCAGAAGAG
The DNA here is from genome assembly GCF_032806925.1 of Paraburkholderia kirstenboschensis. Lineage (NCBI taxonomy): Bacteria > Pseudomonadati > Pseudomonadota > Betaproteobacteria > Burkholderiales > Burkholderiaceae > Paraburkholderia > Paraburkholderia kirstenboschensis. The sequence goes on from NZ_CP136512.1 coordinate 2,031,705, forward strand.
AACGGCGCCGATCATGCAGACGCACGCGCAGACGGCCACGACTCGCCGCTAGGCGCCGGCGCCGCATTGCCTGAGCCACGCGACACACACCAACTTTCCGGAGTACTTATGTTCAGCAAGAAAAAAGCCGCGGGCATCCGGCAAACGAAGCTCGCCACGCTGATCGCGCACGACGTGCGCATCGTGGGCGATCTTCAGTTCACCGACGGACTGCGCCTCGACGGCCACGTGAAGGGCAATGTCAGCGGCGAGCCCGGCAGCCAGACGCTGCTCGTGCTGAGCGACCGGGGATCGATCGAAGGCAACGTGCACGGTTACGACGTGATGGTCAACGGCAAGATAGTCGGCGACGTGATTGCCGACCACTTCGTCGAGTTGCAGGCCAATGCGCATGTGACGGGCAACATCTACTATCAGCAATTGCGCATGGATTGCGGCGCGTCGGTGGACGGCAAGCTCACGCGGCGCGACCTGGCTCAGGCGCCGGCAGCGCTTACGTCGATGGGCGACGTCGCGCGTGACTTGATCTGATCTGACTACGGCAGCAACCGACGTTGCGCCGGTTGGCCGTTCAGCAGACGTCCGCCGTCACCGCGGTTCCGCGCAGGAAATCGCCGAAGTCGTCCGCGGTCAGCGGCTTGCCGAGCAGGAAGCCTTGCATTTCGTCGCACCGCATTGCCTTGAGCATGTGCAGTTGCGACTCGGTTTCGACGCCTTCGGCCACCACATCCATTTCCAGCGAATGCGCGAGTGCGATGATCGCCGAAACGATCGCGCTGCCTTCGGCGCCGTGCGCGTCGAGACCGTTGGTGAAGAAGCGGTCGATCTTCAGTTGCTTCACGCGAAACCGTTGCAGATACGCGAGGCTGGAATAGCCGGTGCCGAAATCGTCGATTGCGATTTCGAAACCGCTTGCCTGGAATTCCCGAAGCATCTCGATGGTTCGGGGCGCGTCATGCATTGCCACCGTTTCGGTGATCTCGAACATGATCTGTTCGCATCTGACGCCCTCTGCCTTCACGATATCGAGCATGGTCGGCACGAGATCCGCCTGCAATAGCTGGCGCGGTGACAGATTGATCGCCACCTTGACGGGCGGCAGGCCTTGCGCCGCCCAGCGGCGAATCTGCAGGCACGCCTCGCGCAATACCCAGTAGCCGATCTGCACGATCTGCCCGGAGCGCTCTGCGATCGGAATGAATTCGAGCGGCGCAAGCGTGCCGAGTTGCGGATGATGCAAACGGATCAGCGCTTCAGCGCCCGCAAGCGACTCGCTCTTGCCGTCGAATTTGGGCTGGAAGTGCAGCGTGAAATGACCCTCGGCCAACGCCTCGCGCAACGCGTTCTGAATCTGCAGCGTGCGCGTCGCGGCTTCGTTCATGCTCCGTTCGAAGAAGCGATAGGTGCTGCGGCCGGCGCGCTTCGCTTCGTACATCGCGGCGTCCGCGTGCTTGAGCAGCGTGTCGACGGTGTCGCCGTCCTCGGGAAACAATGCAATGCCGATGCTTGGCATCACCTGAAGCGGTTGTGAGTCGGCCCATGTATCGCGCCGCATACGCTCGAGCACACCTTCTGCGAGCGCGGCCGCGTCGTTGCGCGAAGCCAGGTTCTCGGACAGCACCACGAATTCGTCGCCGCCGAGGCGCGCGACGGTGTCGCCGGCGCGCACGCAAACCAGCAAGCGTTGCGCGAACGCGGACAGTACCTGGTCGCCGGCCGAGTGGCCGAGTGAATCGTTGATCGTCTTGAAGCCATCGAGATCCATGAAGAGGATCGCGAAGAGCGACCGTTGCCGGCGCGAGGCATGAATCGCTCTCTCGATGCGCTCGGTCAGCGTGGCGCGGTTCGGCAATCCGGTCAGCGTGTCGAGCGTGGCGAGGCGCAGGATCTGCCCGTTGAGCTTCGACACCGCGCCGACGAGGAAGCTCGTGCGTGCATCGAAACGCGACAGCAGCAACGTGACGATCAGTATCGCGAACGTGAACAGGATCACCGAAGTGGCGAGCCATGCGGCATTCACGCCGGCCGCCGCGCCGCAGATCGCGCCTGGCGCGAACTCGGCGGCCGCCATGCCGGCGTAATGCATGCCGCTGATCGCAACGCCCATTGCGAGCGCTGCGCCAAAGCGCTTGCGCGCCACGTGTCGTGCGTCGTCGTTACTGAGCGCGCGCGCCATCCACAGCGCGGCCGTGGAAGCGCCAACGGCAATCGCGAGCGAGGCAGCGAACCAGGCCGGTTGATAGCTGATGCCGGGCGACATGCGCAAAGCGGCCATTCCGCTGTAGTGCATGCCGGCGATGCCCGCGCCCATGAAGGCGCCGCCTCCCAGCAGGCGCGCGGCCGTGAGCCGTGCCTGAGTGGTCAGGCAGAGCGCGAGATACGACGCGCCCACAGCCAGTGCAAGCGAATAGGCCGTGTCCGCGAAATCGTAGCCGAGCGGAATGGGCAGCGAAAATGCCAGCATGGCCACGAAGTGCATCGACCAGATGCCGACGCCGAGCGCCGCCGCGCCGCCCATGCGCCAGACGTGCCGCAACCGCGGCGAAGCCAGCAAGAAGATGCGGCCGGTGAGGTCGAGTGCCGTGTACGACGCAAGCGTCGCCACGACAAACGACATTGCCCTAGCCAGGGGTTGTATGAGCTCTGCATGTGAAGTCCAACCGCAACGGAAAAGCGGCTGAACCTGTTATCGACACATCGGGACGTTTATTGAATTATTTTCAATATGTTAGTGACGGTGTCGTGCTCCGGCAGCGAGGCTTCCGGCCGGAAAGCCGGTAGCCCCGCGAGTGCCTGTCAGACGGTTTTCCCCGCAGCGCTCGGGAATGGCAAGTCGTAAAGCCGTTTGCCCGTGGCTGCGAAAATTGCGTTCGCAACCGCCGGCCCGACAGGCGCGACACCCGGCTCGCCGACGCCCGTCGGCGCTTCGCCCGACTGCACGATATGCACTTCGACCTTCGGCATTTCGGCGATTCGCAGCACCTGATAAGCGTCGAAATTGTTTTGCTCGACCTTGCCGTCTTTCAGCGTAATCGCGCTGTGCAACGCCGCGCCGAGGCCAAAACCGATCCCGCCTTCCATCTGTGCAGCAATCACGTCCGGATTGATCGGCGTGCCGCAATCCACCGCACAGACAACGCGCTCCACTTTCACGTTGCCGTCCGGATCGACGGAAACCTCGGCCACTTGCGCGACGAACGTCTTGAACGCTTCGGCGACGGCGATGCCGCGCCCGCGGCCTTTGGGCAACGGTTTGGCCGGGTCCCAGCCGGCTTTCTGCGCGGCGAGTTCGAGCACGGCACGCATGCGCGGTTCGTGCGCGAGCAGATCTCGGCGGAAAGCGAACGGGTCCTTGCCTGCGGCGTGCGCGGCCTCGTCGATGAACGCCTCGACCGCGAATGCCGTGTGCGAGCTGCCGACCACGCGCCACCACAGCACCGGCACACCGGTCTGCGTGGTCGTCAGTTCGACCGAGATGTTCGGAATCGCGTAGGCCAGGTTGGCGGCACCCTCGACCGAGGTCGCGTCGATCCCATTCTTGACCATGACGCTCGCGAACGGTGTGTCGCCGAGGATCGACTGGCCGACAATCCGGTGCCGCCAGCCGACGAGCTTGCCGTCCGCTGTCAGCCCCGCGTCCAGCTTGTGGAAGTACATGGGCCGATAGAGGCCGCCGTGGATGTCGTCCTCGCGGGTCCATTGCAGCTTGACCGGCGTGCCGTTCGCGCCCAGCGCGCGGGCGATCGACACGGCCTCGACGATATAGTCCGAGCGCGTATTCGCACGCCGCCCGAAGCTGCCGCCCGCGTACAGCGTGTGAATCTTCACCTGCTGCGGGTCGAGCCCGGCCGTGCGCGCGGCATTGGCCTGGTCAACGGTCTGGAACTGATCGCCGGCCCAGATCTCACAGCTGTCGGCGGTGAGTTTGACGACCGCGTCGAGCGGCTCCATCGGCGCGTGAGCGAGATACGGGAACGAGTACGATGCGGAAATTTTCTTCGCCGCGCCTGAGAGCGCCTGCTCCGCATTGCCGTCCTTGCGGGCGGTTGCGCCCGGCTGCTCGGCGAGCCGCCGGTATTCGGCCATGATCGCGTCCGAGCTGCGCTTTTCCGCCTTTGAATCGTCCCATTCGATCTTCAGCGCATCGCGGCCCTGTTTCGCCGCCCAGAAGCCCTTTGCGACCACCGCGACGCCGCCCGGCACCTGCACGACCGACACGACGCCGGGCACTGCCTTCGCCGCCGACGCATCGAACGACCTGACCGTCGCACCGAAGAGCGGCGGACGCTGCAGTAGCGCGACCAGCATGCCGGGAAACGTGACGTCGAGTGTGAACTGCGCGGTGCCGTCGGTTTTCGGCGGCACGTCGACGCGCGGCAACTGATGGCCGATCAAGCGGAAATCCTTCGGCGATTTGAGCGCAACCTTCTGCGGCACCGGCAGCCGTGCAGCGGCCGACGCGAGGGAGCCGTAGGTTGCGCTGCGGTTCGTGGCCGCGTGGTGCACGCTGCCGTCGCGCGTCACGAGTTCCGTTGCGGGGACCTTCCACTGTGCGGCGGCGGCCGAGACCAGCATTGCACGCGCTTTCGCACCGGCTTCGCGCAGTTGCATCCACGAGTTCGCCATTGCCGAGCTGCCGCCCGTGCCCTGCATCGTGCCGAAGGCCAGATTCGCGTAGCGCTTTGCGTCGGCGGGCGCACTCTCGACACGTACGTCCTGCCAGTTCGCGTCCAGTTCTTCGGCGACGATGGTCGCGATACCGGTGTACGCGCCCTGGCCCATCTCGACGTGCTTCGCGACGACGGTCACGCTGTTGTCAGGCGCGACGCGCAGAAAGGCGTTGGGTGCAAACGTCGCGTCGGGCATCGTGGCGGCGAGCGCGCGGCGGCCCATGCCCGCCCACTCGAAGCCGATGGTGAGGCCGATGTTCGCGCCGACTGCAGCGACGGCGCCGGCTGCTTTGAGAAAGGTCCGGCGCGACGGGCGGACTGCGTCCTTGAGATCAGATCCGGTCGTCATGGTCAGGCCTTCAGGGTGGCGGCTGCTTCGTGGACGGCCGCGCGTATCCGGGTGTAGGTTGCGCAGCGGCACAGATTGCCGTTCATTGCGGCGTCGATATCGGCGTCGGTAGGCGTGGCGTTGTGTTCGAGCAAGGCGGTGGCCGACATGATCTGTCCGGACTGGCAGTATCCGCACTGCGGCACCTGCAACTTGACCCATGCGGCCTGGATCGCCTTCGCGGGCCGGCTTTCGATACCTTCGATGGTCGTGATGCGCTTGCCCGCGACGGCGGCGAGCGGCAGCACGCACGAACGCGTGGCCTCGCCCTCGAGATGAACCGTGCAGGCGCCGCATTGCGCCATGCCGCAGCCGAACTTGGTGCCGTGCAGGCCGGCGTTCTCGCGAATTGCCCAGAGGAGCGGCGTGGTGGGATCGGCGTCGAGCGTGACGTTCTTGCCGTTCAGGACAAACGATGTGGACATGGAACCTCTCCGGTGGGGAAAGCCCGAACTTGGCGCCGGGTGTACGCGGCAGTGTGACCGACGGCTTGCCGTTCCGCTTACACAATCCTGCAAAAATATTGAACAATTCTGCAAATCGAACGAGCCGGACGTGGCAGTCTGGCAGCGGTTGAGTATGCTCGCTTCCGTCAACGGAGTTCAATGCACATGAATCTGGCTTCTTCCGGGATGGATCCCTCGGCGTCGCGCGAAGCGGCACGCCGCGAACTGGCCGCGCTCGTCAGCCGGTTCGCCCCAGTCGACGGCGCGCACCAGACTGCGATTCCGTCTCTGGCTTTCTACCGGTACTCGGCGCCCGCCGATCTCGGCTGCGGCGTGACGAACTCCGCATTCGTGTTCGCGGCGCAAGGGGCCAAGCGGGTCGTGGTCGCGGGGCAGGCTTACGACTACGATCATCTGCATTGCCTCGTGACGTCCGTCGATCTGCCGATGACATCGCAGGTCACGCGAGCGTCGTCCGAAGCGCCTTATCTATGCGTGAAGCTCACGCTCGATCCACAGTGCATTGCGGAACTGGCGACGCAGTTGTCTCTGCCGGAGCCGGGGGCGGTGTCGGCGGGCGAGGGCATCGCCGTGGGCTCTCTATCGGAACCGGTTTTCGACGCGGCGCTGCGACTCGTGCGATTGCTCGATACTCCGGGTGACATTCCTGTTCTCGCGCCGCTCGTCGAAAAGGAGCTGCTCTACCGGTTGATGACGAGCGAGCAGGGCAAGCGGCTGCGACACATCGCCGTAAATGGGAGTCAGACCTACCGGATCGCGCGCGCGATCGAGTGGATCCAGAATCACTACACCGAGATCTTGCGGGTCGAGATGCTGGCGCAAGAGGTGAACATGAGCGTGTCGTCGTTCCATCATCACTTCAAGAACGTCACGACGCTGAGTCCGCTGCAGTATCAGAAGCAACTGCGGCTTCACGAAGCTCGAAAGCTGCTGCTTGGACAGAAGGGAGATGTCGGGTCGGTGGCTGTCAGGGTCGGGTATGACAGCCCCTCGCAGTTCAGCCGCGAATATAGCCGGCTGTTCGGGGCGCCTCCACTTCGCGATGTGGTGCAGTTAAGACGTCGCAATGGGGTGGGATATGGCGAGTAGTTTCTTACGTGTGCCGGCTCATGTTCACCGCTTCAACTCGAAGATGCTGTCGATCTCGACGGGGATGCCCATTGGCAACGTGTGCACGCCAAGGGCGCTGCGAGCCGGAAGCTTGCTCTGACCAAACAACGTCAACAGAAGGTCGCTCGCGCCATTGGCCACTTGCGGATGTTGCGTGAACGATTGTTCAGCGCGCACGTAGACAGTGAGTCGGCTGCATCTGTCGACATTGTCGAGCCCGCATGCCTGATCGACGCAGGCCAGGATCATCAGCATCGTCAGGCGTGCCGCGTGCTGAGCCCTTTCGAGAGACATATCGCCGCCGACTATCCCGACCATCGGCTTGCCATCCTCGAACGGACCGAGACCGGAGACATAGAGCTGACTGCCTGAAACGGACACCGTTCGATAGGAGCCGAGCGGGTTGATCGGCTGCGGCAATTGGAGCCCCAGCTGCGCGAGGCGTTCGGATACGTTCATGTGTGGCTCACGGTAGTGTGGAGTGACGATAGAGGCGACTGCGAGATGCGCTTCAGCTGTCCGTCGAACGTCAGGCTACAGCGCGCCTTTTCCGGTGAACACCGGCAGTCACTCATTTATTCCCGTGCGTGTTCAGTCATATCGGTCGTGCGGATCGGGAGATCGTACTCCCGCATTCCCGGACACGCAGTCGCCGCTGTGCGGCGATGCGGCCCGTTCGATTAACACTGATAACACTGATCAGCCACCGTCGGCCGAGACGCGCGCCGATTCGCTTATCAATGCGCCGCTATAAGCGCTCTCGCTCGCCGGACTCGCGTGACGCGCCGCGTGCGCGCGCCGCATTGGCTTCAGCACGAAGAGCGCGAGCAGCGCGGCTGCTGCCGCCATGCCGGACGCAAGCATGAAGACGGCATGCCAGTTGCCGGTTGCTGCCGTAATGACGCTGGTGAACGGCACGAGCAGCGCAGCCGTGCCTTTTGCGGTATAGAGCAGGCCCGCATTCGTAGCCGCGAATTTCGGTCCATACGTATCGCCGCACGTGGCGGGGAACAGGCTGTAGATTTCGCCCCACGCGAAGAACACGATGCCGGTCAGCACGACGAATGCCACAGGACTCTGGCCGTATTTCGACAGCGCCAGAATGCCGACCGCTTCGATCGCGAATGCGATGAACATCGTATTCTCCCGGCCGATGCGATCCGAGATCCAGCCGAAGAACGGCCGCGTCAAACCGTTCAGCACGCGATCGATCGTCAATGCGAAAGTCAGCGCCGGCAACGTCAACCCGAGCAACGAAACCGGAGAATCGTGCAGGCCGAAGTCTTTCGCGATCGGTCCGAGTTGCGCGGTAGCCATCAGGCCGCCCGCAGCCATCATCACGAACATCAGGTACATCACCCAGAACACCGGCGAGCTCACCACTTCGCGCGGCGTGGCGTTGTAGACCACGCGCTTGATCGTGCTTTTTGCGGTGGCGAGCAAACTGGCCGGCGGCGCGAGCAAGGCGAGCCCGAGCAGGACGACGATGATGCCCTGGCCGAGGCCGAACGACAGGAAGGTCGCTTCGTACCCACTGCTCTTGATCATGTTGGAGATCGGAATGACAGTGGCCGCGGACCCCGCACCGAAACCGGCTGCGGTGATTCCCGCTGCAAGGCCGCGACGAGTAGGGAACCACTTGAGCGCATTGCCCACGCAGGTGCCGTAGACCGCGCCCGCGCCGACGCCGCCGATGGCCGCCGCGATGTAGAGCAACGGCAGCGACGACGCCACCGAATTCAGCACCCACGCAATCGCGCATAGCAGGCCGCCACCGACTACAACCGGGCGCGGCCCGTACTTGTCGACCAGATAACCTTCAACGGGCACCAGCCATGTTTCAGTCACGACGAAGATCGTGAACGCGACCTGAATCGCCGCGCGGCCCCATTGATATTTTTCGTTGATCGGATTGACGAACAAGGTCCAGCCGTACTGCATGTTGGCGATCATCGCCATGCAGATCACACCGAATACGAGTTGCACCCACGGCGACGCTACCCACGACGACGCTCCTTCCTGATGATCCGTTTTCATCACTGTCTCCTTTGGTATGCCTTGTCTTGTGATTGCGGACGAGCAGCTCCGCGGCCGACCTTTTAGATGTCGTGAAAGCGTTGGTCGAACCGATACAGTATGTGATATATCAAGTAAGTCAAGCGAAAGAATACGGACTTGATCCGGCGTCTTTCCTGATATGAAAGGGATTTGAAGGAATGGCGGGGACTCATGCAGATGAGTCAAAAAAAGCCCGCCGGCAAGGCCGGCGGGCAGAGGGCATGCGGCGAGACAAGGCCGTTCGCCGCACGTCCTGATTTTATAGTTGAAAGTGTTATGTAAAGTTAGTTTTTTGTTTGTAGGGATCTCGAGAGTGTGCGGTACTCGTCAGACGCGATACCCAATCTCGCTGCACAGCAGCCATTCGGACTGCCCGCTGATGATCGCAGATGGACGAGGCGCGCCATCCCGGCCATCTGGCGGGCGGTGTGCCCGCGCTGTTCATCGTCGCCGCGGCGCTCGCGTTGTTCACGCCGCGAGGCGACAAAGCGCGCTCGCTGGCTGGCATGACACTACAGCGTCTCCACGCGCGACGCTTGACGCCACGCCGAGATCACAACGACTGCGCCGAGAACGTATCGCACTGGCGGATATCGCCCGTCGTGAGGCCGCGCCGCAGCCACCGCTGCCGCTGCTCGCTCGTGCCATGCGTGAATGCCTCGGGCACGACGCGTCCCTGCGATTGCCGCTGCAACCGGTCGTCGCCGATCGCGCCCGCTGCGGTCAACCCCTGCTCGAAGTCGCCCGGTTCCATCAGCTTCGCGTTCAACTGCTGCGCGACCGCTGCCCACACGCCCGCAAAACAATCCGCCTGCAATTCGAGCCGCACGGACAGCGCATTGCCGCGCGCCTGCGACATGCGCGCACGCGCCGCTTCGTACTTGTCGGAGATACCCACCACGTTCTGTATGTGATGCCCCACCTCATGCGCGATGACATACGCCTGCGCGAAGTCGCCGCCCGCGCCGAAGCGGTCGCGCAGTTCGCGGTAAAACGACAAGTCGATATAAACCGTGCGGTCCGGCGGACAGTAGAACGGGCCCATCGCGGACTGGCCGGTGCCGCATGCGGTACGCGTGGCGTCGCTGAAGAGCACGAGCTTCGGCGCCGGATAGTCCTGATTCAACTGCGTGCGAAAGATATGCTGCCAGGTGCGTTCGGTGTTGCCGAGCACGCGACGCACGAAGTGACTGCCGGCATCTTCGGCGGGCGGCGCGTTTGTCGTCGCACTGCGCTGCGGCGCGTTGCCTTGCAGCACTTGCGCACCGTTGATAATCGTCATCGGATTGATGCCGAAGAAGTACGACGCGGCCAGAGCGATCACAATCGTCCCAATGCCGATGCCGCCGCCCAACCGCATTCCTCCGCCTCGCCGGTCTTCGACGTTCTGGCTTTCTACTTCATCATCGAGGCGCATGTCGATTCTCCATTGTGTCGCGCGACAAGAGCTGTGACGCGTCGCGGTCTGTGCTCGCGAGGAAGCAGTAAGCATACCCGCACGGTGCCTCTCTGAGCGGTGGCGCACGCAGATAACCCGAGCGTGTTTGTTCGTGCGCAGTCGTTGTGAAATTTCAAACGCGCTGAGCGGAACGGCGAGCGCGTTTTTCACCTGCCGCCCCTCGGCGTCTGTCCAAATCTCCGTGCTTGCTTTGGACCTGACAAAAACTTGGTTCCGTTGCGCACACCGCGCCGTTAGAGTGCGGACCTCGCCACGGCGCCGTTGCAGTGCGACGCACTGCGACGCGCACCGGCGCAACGAAAAGGAACATCACAATGAAAATCAGGACTTGGGGCGCGGTACTCGCGGCACTGCTGATGGTGGCGTCCAACGCCGCTCACGCGGATCGTCTGGACGACATCAGGAAGGCGGGCGTGCTGCGCGTTGCGGCGTTCGACAGCAACCCGCCGTTCGGCTTTGTCGATCCGAAGGACAACCAGATTGTCGGTCTCGACGTCGACTATGCACGCGCCGTGGCGAAGAGCCTCGGCGTCAGGCTGGAAGTGCAGCCGACTAATCCGGCCAATCGCATCGCGTTTTTGAAGTCGGGCAAGGTCGATCTCGTGTTCGCGAACTTCACGATTACCGACGAGCGCAAGAAGGAAGTGGATTTCAGCACGCCATATTTCGCATCGGGCACGCAGTTCATCGCGAAGAAAGGCGTGCTGAAGTCGCCCGATCAGATCAACAGCTTGCGCATTGGCGCGGACAAGGGCACGACTAACGAACAGCAGGTGCGGGCGAAGTTCCCGAATGCCACCATCGTCGCCTATGACGACACGCCCTTTGCATTCGCAGCGCTTCGCACGGGCAACGTGCAGGCAATCACACAGGACGGACCGAAACTGGTCGCGCTTCTTGCGCGCGTGCCGGACAAGACGAACTACGAGATCGCACCCTTCACGATTTCCAACGACTACGAAGGCGTCGGCGTGCCGAAGGGCGAGACGCGCCTGCTCGACGCCGTGAACGGCACGCTCACGAAACTCGAGGCGGACGGCGAGGCCACGCAGATCTACGACAAGTGGTTTGGGCCGAAGAGTGCTGCTCCGCTGCCGCGTCTGTTCAGGATCGGCGATTCGCAAAAGAGCAATTGAGCTTGCCGATTGCCGTCGATGCCCGGGGCCGCTTCCACATGTTGAGTGGCCTCGGGCTTCGCTATTTACGAATCGCGTTGGCCGATCATGCAAACCTGGCTTGAACCGAAATACTTCGCGTGGCTGGAGCAAGGCTTTGCTGTCACGCTGATGCTTTCCGCGTGTGCGGGAATCTGCGCGACGCTGCTCGGCTTCGTGCTGGCCGTCGCGCGCACGGAGCGTAACGCCGTATTGGCGCGGGGCGCGGCACTGTATGTGTTCGTGTTCCGCAATTCGCCGCTACTCGTGCAATTGCTGTTCTGGTATTTCGGCGCGGCCGCCTTGCTGCCGTCCGAGTGGATGGCCTGGCTCAATACGCCGCATGCGGTGGCCTTTGGGCCCATTGTGCTGCGCTGGCCGAGCTTCGAACTCTTCGCCGGCTGTGTGGGGTTGACGTTCTACTCGGCGGCGTTCATCGGCGAAGAGTTTCGCGCCGGGATGCGCGGCGTGAGTCGAGCGCAGCAGCAGGCAGCCGCCGCGCTCGGCATGAGCCGCTACTCGACGCTGCGCTACGTGATCCTTCCGCAGGCGCTGCGCATCGCTACGCCGCCGCTCGCGGGGCAATACATGAACCTGGTGAAAAACTCGTCGCTCACGATGGCTATAGGCGTCGCCGAACTTTCGTACATGTCGCGTCAGGTCGATACCGAGACGTTCAGGACGTTCCAGGCATTCGGCACGGCTACGGTGTTTTATGTGCTGACGATTGCGGTCATCGAGGTGGCGCTGGTGCTCTGGCAGCACACGGGCGTGCGCGCACTGCGGCGAGGTCGTGCATGAGCGGCTTCGACTGGATTGCCTCGCTGCGCTATCTTCTGCTGGGCGCGTTTCCTTCGGGGCCGCTCGGCGGCGTCGCGTTGACGTATGCGCTCTCAGTCGCCTCGGCGTTGCTTGCTGCGATGCTCGGCCTCGCGGGCGGTATCGCGCTGGCCATGACACGCGGCTTCGTGCATGTGCTGCTGACCGCGTGGGTCGCTTTCTTTCGCGCCATTCCCGTCCTGATGCTGATCTTCTGGACGTTCTTTCTCATGCCCGTCCTGCTCAAGGTGAACGTTCCCGGGCTCGCGACGGTCGTGTGCGCGCTGGCGCTCATCGGTGGAGCCTACCTGTCGCATTCCGTGCACGCGGGCATCGTTTCGATCGGGGAAGGGCAGCGGCAGGCGGCCCTGTCGCTCGGACTCACGCGCTGGCAGGCGCTGCGCGAGGTCGTCCTGCCGCAAGCCGTGCGCGTGATGATGCCTTCGTTCGTCAACCAATGGGTGTCGCTCATCAAGGATACGTCGCTCGCATATATTGTCGGCGTGCCGGAATTCACGTTCCTTGCAAACCAGCTCAACAACCGCCTGATGGTGTATCCAGCACAGATCTTTCTGTTCGTCGGCTTCGTCTATCTGATGCTATGCGGCGGATTGCAATGGCTCGCACATATGCTGCTCGCTCGTCACGAGAAAGTGTCGGCCAGGTGAGGTAATCGGGAAACGGCGCCGTCGTCGCGATTGCCTACGAAGCGCCTGGCGTGATCTGCGCGGTGGCATCTTCCAGCCCGACGACATCGATCAAGATGCCGGTTGATAGCAGAGTCGGCTTCTTGATTTCTCGTGGCGAAGATGGCGCCTTGAGTCCAGAACGGGCATCGGTCTAACGTTGCTCGGCTACCGGTCGCACCGCTTGGCGTCTGGTGGCAACTGTGGGGTGATGCACGAAGCCGAAGGCGTCAATAGCGGGACTGTTACGGCTATCGCTACGACGTCCGCCGCTCACGCAATCGCAGCTTCCTGTCGTGCTTCAAAGTATCGGCGGCCACTCACCGGCCGCGGCAAACCGAAGTGTTCGCGCAGTGTCCGTCCTTCGTATTCGATGCGGAAAATGCCGCGCTGTTGCAGAAGCGGCACCACGCCGTCCGCGAAATCCTGCAAGCCGCCGGGCAGCACATCTGGCATCAGATTGAAACCATCGGCAGCGCCGCCTTTGAACCAGTGTTCGATATCGTCGGCGATCTGTTCCGGTGTGCCGACAATTACGCGATGTCCGCCGCCGCCCGCCAGCGCGCGGATCAACTGACGCGCCGTATAGCCATTGCTGCGTGCTTGCGCGAGCGTCGCGCGGAAGAACGTGTGATTGCCGTTGCCGCCGCCGGGCAACGTGAGATCGTCGGGCAGACGCTCGTCGAGTTTCAGCCGCTCCACGCTCACGCCGAGAATGCCCGCGAGCCGCGTGAGGCTGTAACTCCATGGAATCAGATCCACCAGTTCGTCGCGACGGCGCAGCGCGTCCGCTTCAGTCGCACCGATGATGGTGGTGAGACCCGGCAGCACGCGAATCGCTTCGTCACCGCGTCCAAACGCCGCCGCGCGCGATTTGAGTTCCCGCGCATAGGCCGCCGCTTCGTCGAACGATTGCGACGCCGAGAACACCGCTTCAGCGTAGCGCGATGCGAGATCGCGACCGTCCGCCGACCCGCCCGCCTGGATCAGCACCGGATGCCCTTGCGCACTGCGCGGCAGATTGAGCGGACCGTCGACGCTGAAGTATTTGCCGCGATGTTCGATGCGGTGCACTTTCGCCGTGTTGATGAAACGCCCGCTCGCCTTGTCGCCGATGAACGCGTCGTCTTCCCAGCTATCCCACAGCGCTTTCACGACGTCGGTGAACTCGGCCGCGCGTTCGTAGCGCTCTGCATGATCCGGCACCGCGTCGCGGCCGAAATTGCGCGCCGAGCCCAGATCGGCGGTCGTCACGATGTTCCAGCCCGAGCGTCCGCCGCTCAGATGATCGAGCGTCGCGAAGCGCCGCGCAATGTTGTACGGCTCGTTGTAACTGGTCGACGCGGTGCCGATCACGCCGATATGCGTCGTGGCCGATGCGATGCCGGCCAGCAGCACGGTGGGCTCCAGCGCGGTGATAGGGCGGAAGTCGATCTGATCGGCAATCGATGCGTTGTCCGCGAGAAACACCGCGTCGAATTTCGCGGCCTCGGCGATCCGCGCGACGCGCACGTAATGATCGATGTCGATGAACGCGCGTGGATCGGCTTCTTCGACGCGCCACGCAGAAGGAACGAACCCCGAGTGGAGAATGTTGACGTTCAGATGTAGCTGGCGAGGCCGGGTCGTGGTCATGGACGGTTTCGGATGCGGAAGTGGGCGACGCGAAGCGCGAGAGTGAACGCGCGACTGCGTCTGTCGATCCTTTTGATTTTCAATCGGCCGTTGATCCGCGACCACCAATCAATTCTGGCATTGATATGCCGGAAGAGACTAAGCGTTATGCGTTCATCTGCTAAGCATAGTTAAAACGCTCGCTTACCCGTGCGATCCGCCGTTGCTACGATCGCAGTTTCATTGCATTGACCTCACCGGAATTTCGAGCCGTGACACTTTCTATCTTTCGATTGCTCGCCCGAGTGGCGCTGAGCTCGTTGCTCGTTGTCAGCGCTGCGCACGCGCAAACCACCGGCAGTGTTCCGCCTCCTGTGAAGCTGCGGATCGGCTATCAGAAGTCTTCGACACTCATCACCATCCTGAAAGCGCGCGGCTCGCTCGAGCAGGCGCTGGCTCCGTTTGGCGTGAGCATTAGCTGGAACGAGTTTGCGAGCGGCTTGCCGTTGACCGAGGCGCTCAACGCCGACGCGGTCGACTTCAGCGCCGACGTTGCCGACACGGTTCCGGTGTTCGCGCAGGCGGCTCATGCGCGCTTCGTCTACGTCGCACAGGAAGCGCCGTCGCCCGGCGCTCAGGCCATCATCGTGAAGCGCAACGGGCCCGTGCATACGCTCGCCGACCTGAAAGGCCAGCGTATCGCGGTGACCAAGGCCGCCGGCAGCCATTACCTGCTTCTCGCCGCGCTCGCCAAGGCAGGTCTCGCACCCGCCGACGTGCGCATCAGCTATCTCACGCCCGCCGACGGACGCGCCGCATTCGAGCGCGGCAGCGTGGACGCATGGGTCACATGGGACCCGTATGTCGCGGCTGTCGACCAGGCGCCGGACGTACGCATCCTCGCCAACGGCGCAGACCTTGCCTCGTATCAGCGGTACTACCTCGCGTCGAGTAGCTTTGCCGCAGCCCACCCGGACGTGATCGGCACCGTCTTCGCGCAGTTGTCGTCGGCGGGAGCCTGGGTTCGCAGCCATCCCGACGACGCAGCGAAGCTGCTCGCGCCGATCTGGGGGTTGGATGCCGCGACCATCGAGCGCGCGAACGGACGCCGCAGTTACGCGGTGCGGGCAGTGGATACGCAGAACTTCGGTGAACAGCAAAAGATCGCCGACACGTTTTACCGAGCGGGGCTTCTGCCGGCGCCCGTTGAGACGGCCACAGCGCTGCGTTGGAATTTTGTCGCGAAGCGCGCGGAAGCGGCGGGCGCGGCGCTCACTGTCCGTTGAATAGAGCGGCGCCATTAAATAACGGGCGTCACCCGCGAGAGCCTGCAAGACGATGATTGCCTCACACGGTAAAAGGCTATCCTCTGTTGTTACTGCAAGCACCGCAATGAAGAGGCAGGTCTCGGCGGATTGGAAAAGCCCATGCGAGGCCTGCGATCGCGCCGCATTTCCGGTGCAGCGCGGCGCTGATCAATGCGTCGGGCATGCGTTGAGACGGCTTGCCAGCACCGCTCCAGACAAACCCTGATTGCCGCGTCGAAGAGGCCACTGATATTGTTCGCGAGCGTTGAATGGAAGCGCTTCCACTTCTGCCTTCGCAGCTGTCAATGCAGTCGCTTCGCGTATTTCGCCGTACCCGGTTCACTCAACTCAGCCGAGCATTCGCTTGCATGGAGAATCCGTGGCACACGACGCACTTTCCTCTCATTCGTCCGCCGATCCGTTCATGCCTGCCGCCGACTCGGCGCTGTGGCGCAAGAACTTTCTGTTGGGTGCAGCCACCGCCTCGTATCAGATCGAAGGCGCGGTCGACGAAGACGGCCGCCTGCCATCCATCTGGGACACCTTCTGCGCGACGCCCGGCAAAGTGCTCGCCGGCGACAGCGGCGCAGTGGCATGCGATCACTATCATCGCTGGGAAGCCGACGTTGAAATGCTCGCCGGACTTGGGCTCGACGGCTACCGCTTGTCAATTGCGTGGCCGCGCGTGATGGACGCCAACGGCGCGCCCAATCGCAAGGGACTAGACTTCTACAAGCGCCTGCTGACGCGTCTGAAAGAGAAGGGCATCACCACCTTCGTGACGCTTTATCACTGGGATTTGCCGCAGCATCTGGAAGATCGCGGCGGCTGGCTCAATCGCGAAACCGCATACCGTTTCGCGGATTACGCGGATCTGATGAGCCGCGAGCTGGCCGGCACCGTCGATGCATGGGCGACCCTCAACGAGCCGTGGTGCTCCGCATATCTCGGCTATGGCAACGGCCATCACGCGCCCGGTCTTGCCAACGGGCGCTTCGCCACCCAGGCAATGCATCACCTGCTGCTCGCGCACGGACTCGCACTGCCTGTACTGCGTGCGAACGATCCGGCCTCGCAGAAGGGCATCGTCGCGAATATCGGGCGCGGCACGCCCAACAGCGACAGTGCCGAGGACCGGCGCGCCGCGCACCTGTTCGAGATTCAGCACAATGCGTGGATTCTCGATCCCTTGCTCAAGGGCACATATCCGCAGGCGCTTTTCGAATTATGGCCGGGCACCGAGCCGTTGATACTCGACGGCGACATGCAGACCATTTCGGCACCGCTCGATTTTCTCGGCATCAACTATTACTTTCGCACCAATGTCGCGAGCGACGGCGCGCATGGCTTCAAGGACGTGCCGCTGGAAGGCGTCGAGCGCACGCAGATGGGATGGGAAGTGTATCCGGACGGTTTGCGCGATCTGCTGATCGGCTTCAGCCGCGAGTATGCGAACTTGCCGCCGGTGTATATCACCGAAAACGGCATGGCCTCCGACGACGCGGTGATCGACGGACGCGTGAACGACACGCAGCGCATTTCGTTTCTGAAGCGCCATCTTGCGGCGGTGGACGAAGCGATCAAGGCCGGCGTCGATATACGCGGCTATTTCCTGTGGTCGCTGATGGACAACTTCGAGTGGGCATTCGGCTATGAGCGCCGTTTCGGTATCGTGCATGTCGATTACGTCACGCAGAAACGCACGCTGAAGCGCAGCGCCGAACTGGTGTCGCAATTCCTCAAGGAGCGAAAAGAGAGAAGCCAGCGCATCTAAGAGGCAACGAAAGAGCAACGAAAAAGAAACAGAAGCTGGTTTGCATGTCGACTTGAGACACGGGCGCGAGCCTTCGGAGGAGACGGAATGAACAGCAGAAAAACGGTCTTGCGAGTGATGGTTGCGGCATTGGCGATGTATGGCGTGCTTGCGCATGCGGAGCCTCTGAAGGCCAACGTGATTCACTGGTGGACGTCGGGCGGCGAGTCCGCCGCGATCCGCCAGTTTGCCGATGCCTATAACAAGGCCGGCGGTCAGTGGGTCGATAACGCAGTTGCAGGCGCGGATCAGGCGCGCTCCACCGCGATCAACCGTATTGTCGGCGGCGATCCGCCCACGGCAGCGCAGTTCAATACGTCGAAACAGTTTCACGACCTGATCGATCAGGGGCTGCTCAACAATGTGGACGACGTCGCCGCGAAAGAGAACTGGAGCGGCGTGTTCCCGCAGTCGATACTCGACAGCATCAAGGTGAAAGGGCACTACTATGCCGCGCCGGTCGACATTCATATGCCGGCCTGGTTTTTCTACTCGAAACCCGCGTTCCAGAAAGCCGGCATTACCACCGAGCCGCAGAGCTACGACGATTTCATCGCCGATCTCGGCAAGCTGAAAGCCGCTGGCGTGATTCCGCTCGCATTCGGCGGCCAGCCGTGGCAGGAAAAAATCACTTTCGATGCCGTGCTCGCCGACGTTGGCGGCCCCGACCTGTATCTCAAGGTGTATCGCGACCACGACGCGAATGCGGTGAAATCCGACGCGTTCAAAAAGGTGTTGATTGCATTCAAGCGCTTGCACGATTTCGTCGATGCAGGCTCGCCCGGCCGCAACTGGAACGATGCGACTGCGCTCGTCATTTCCGGCAAGGCCGGTGTGCAGATCATGGGCGACTGGGCGAAAGGCGAATTCTCGGCGGCGAAGCAGAGCGCGGGCAAGGAATTTGGCTGCTTCCCGGGCTTCGGCCCGCATTCGCCGTACCTCGTGGCGGGCGACGTATTCGTGTTTCCGAAGAGCGATAACGCCACCACCGTGAAAGCACAGAACCTTCTTGCCACGGTGATGACCTCGCCGCCCGCGCAAGTCGCATTCAGCGCAAAGAAAGGCTCGATTCCGATTCGCCCCGATGTGGATGCCGGTGCTCTCGACATCTGCGCGAAGGAGGGCATTGCGATCATGAAGGACAAGTCGCGTCAGTTGCCGAATCCGGAAATGCTGCTTTCACCCGATACGCAAGGCGCACTGATCGACGTCGTCACCAACTTCTGGAACAAGAACCAGTCGGTCGACGACGCGCAAAAAGCGTTTGCCGGCGCGTTGAAGAGCTAGGCGCAATATGCACGCGATCAGGCTGCATGCGTCGCGGGCCGGCTCAGGGTCCCGCAAAAAGCCCCTGAAAAAGCCGCTAAAGAAGCGTTTTTCGATTGCGGCATGGCTCGCATTGCTGCCGATGGTCCTGACCGTCGTGTTCGCCTATCTCGGCACGATGGTCTGGACCGCGCGTGTTTCGCTTAGCAATTCGCGCACGTTTCCATCGGGCGACTTCGCGGGATTGGCGCAATACGTGAGGCTCTTCAACAACGGCCGCTGGTTGCTGTCGCTGCAAAACATCGTGATTTACGGCGCATGTTTCATTGTCGCGTGCATGGCGATCGGTTTGCTGCTCGCCATCTTTATCGATCAACGTGTCGTCGCTGAAGGCGCATTGCGCACCGTGTTTCTGTATCCGTACGCGATGTCGTTCGTTGCCACGGGCCTTGTCTGGCAGTGGATTCTGAATCCGCAGCTCGGCGCGCAGGCTGTGCTTCATAAGCTCGGTTTCGTTCATGCGCGCTTCGACTGGATCGTCGACCAGGACTGGGCGATCTACACGATCGTCATCGCCACCGTATGGCAGGCGTCGGGTCTCGTGATGGCGTTGCTGCTGGCGGGCTTGCGCGGCATCGACGACGAGTTGTGGAAAGCCGCGCGTATCGACGGCATTCCGCGCTGGCGGGTCTATGCGAGCATCGTCGTGCCCATGCTCGGACCGTCGATCTCCACCGCGTTCGTGCTGCTTTTCGTGATGGTCGTCAAGCTCTACGACGCCGTGGTCGCAATGACTCAAGGCGGCCCCGGCACCGCGAGCGAGGTGCCGGCGAAGTTCATCATGGACTATCTGTTTGGCCGCGCGAACATCGGCCTCGCGTCGGCGGCGTCGATCGTTCTGCTCGTCACCGTGCTCGCGATTCTCACGCCGTTCTTCTATGCCCGCAGCCGCGCGGCGTTGCGCAAGGAGGTGTGATGAACACGCTCAGTTCTCCGCTGAAAAGCGCCGCGCCGCATACCGCGCCAAAGCGGCGCCGCCGTGCGGCATTCGCACCGGCGCGCGTTGGTGTTTATCTGTTTCTGCTCAGCGCGGCGCTATTTTTTCTGCTGCCGCTCTACGTGATGCTAGTCACGTCCGTCAAACCGATGAGCGAGATCCGTCTCGGCAACCTGCTCGCTCTTCCGGCGCATTTCACGCTGCACGCATGGAGCGCGGCGTGGGAGTCCGCGTGCACGGGGCTCGATTGCAATGGCATTCAGGTGGGCTTCTGGAACTCCGTGCGTATCGTCGTGCCGAGCACCGTGTTATCGATTGCTATCGGCGCTGTGAACGGCTACGCGCTGTCGTTCTGGCGTCCGCGCGGTGCGGGCATGCTGTTCGGCGTGTTGCTGATGGGCGCGTTCATCCCCGTGCAGGTGATGGTCTATCCGCTCGTGCGGGTGCTCGCGAGCGTGCATCTGTTCAGTTCTCTGCCGGGTATCGTCGTGATTCATACGATCTTCGGCATGCCTGTGATGACGCTGCTGTTTCGCAACTACTACGCGTCGATTCCGCAAGAGCTTTTCAAGGCGGCGCGCATCGACGGCGGCGGTTTCTGGCGTATCTTTGTCCAGCTGATGCTGCCTATGTCCACACCGATCATCGTGGTGGCGGTCATCATGCAGGTGACGGGCATCTGGAACGACTTCATTCTCGGCCTCGTGTTCGCCGGCACGAAGAATCTGCCGATGACGGTGCAACTGAACAACATCATCAATACGACGACCGGCGAGCGGCTTTATAACGTCAACATGGCGGCGACGATTCTGACCTCGCTGGTGCCGCTTGCTGTGTACTTCATTTCGGGCCGCTGGTTTGTCCGCGGCATTGCGTCGGGTGCGGTCAAAGGGTAAAGCGATGACCTACGCGGTTAAACAGGCGAACACGCTCGCAAGTCCACTGACAGGCGCGGCTGACATGACTCAAGCTGCGGACGCGGCACAGATCGACAACGCGCCCAGCGTCGCCGGCGCCGCGGACACTACGCATGCGGCGAACGTTGCGGTACGCAATCTGACCATTCGGCTCGGCGGTAACACGGTGATCGAAAACCTCGATCTCGACGTGCAAGCCGGCGAATTCGTCGTGCTTCTCGGGCCCTCGGGTTGTGGCAAGTCGACGTTGCTTCACAGCATTGCCGGGTTGATCGACGTGACCGACGGCAACATTGAAATCGCCGGTGAGGACATGACATGGGCCGATCCGAAAGATCGCCGCATTGCACTCGTATTCCAGTCGTACGCGTTGTATCCGACCATGAGCGTGGAGCGCAATCTGTCGTTTGCGTTGCGCATCAACGGTACGCCGAAGGCGGAAATCGCGCGGCGTGTGGCGCGTGCCGCCGAGATGCTGCAACTCGGGCCGCTGCTCAAACGCAAGCCGGCGCAACTGTCGGGCGGGCAACGGCAACGCGTGGCGATAGGCCGCGCGATCGTGCGCGAAGCCGACGTGTTTCTATTCGACGAGCCGCTGTCGAATCTCGACGCCAAACTGCGTACCGAACTGCGCCGTGAGTTGAAGCAATTGCACCAGCGTCTCGGCGCAACGATGATCTACGTGACGCACGACCAGGTCGAAGCGATGACGCTCGCCACGCGCATGGCCGTCATGCGAGGCGGCGCGATCCAGCAGTTCGGCACACCTGCGGAAGTCTATGCGCGGCCCGCCAATCTCTTTGTAGCTACGTTTCTCGGCACGCCCGCGATGAACCAGGTCAACGGCACGCTGGAGCAGCGCGACGGCTCGCTGCATTTTTGCACAGGGCAGTGGCGGCTCGACGTGTCGAACTACGCGTTCGTCGATCAGTCCGGCGAATCACAGCCGCAATCTTCGCCCCGGCCATGCGTGCTAGGCGTTCGCGCAGAAGATGTACGCATTGGCCCAACGCAGACCGGCGAAGGCGCTGGCGAGCGCGCAAAAGTTTCGCTCGTGGAGCCGATGGGCAACCACCGCGTCGTCTGGCTCGACTATCATGGAGAGCAGATCGCGTCGATCGACCAAAGCAAGACCCCGGTAGTGCCGGGCGATACGCTGGCGTTCTCGCTCGACAGCACACATGTCTCGCTCTTCGACGCGGCGAGCGGTGCGCGTTTGTAACGCGCCGGTGTGCGTGTCGTGGAAAACGGCATGGTGTGACGGAGAACCGTGTGGCAACACTGAAAGATGTCGCGGCGCTCGCTGGTGTCGGCATGTCGACCGCGTCGCGGGTTATTTCCGGCAAGGGCCCGGTTTCGGCCGACGCCGCAGCGCGCGTGCGGGCTGCAATCGAGCAGTTGAACTTCCGTCCGTCTTCCATCGGCCGCGCGATGGCCATGCAGTCGCTCGGCATGATCGGTATTTTCGTGCCGACGTTTTTCGGCTCCTATTACGGCACCATCCTCAAACAGACCGACACTGAGCTACGCGCGGTGCGCCGGCATGTGGTGGTCGCAACCGGCTGCGGAGAAGTGTCGCCGCGCGAGCAGGCCATCGAGGCGGTGCGTTTTCTGATTGGCCGCGATTGCGACGGCGTCGTGGTGATCAGCCATGATCTGCACGATGAAGACCTCATCATACTGCATCGAATGCATCCGAAAATGGTGTTCCTCAATCGGGCGTTCGACCAGTTCCCGCAAGCCTCGTTCTGCGCGGATCATCGGCACGGCGGCGAACTGGCGGCGCGCACGCTGCTCGAGCACGGCCACCGCGAAATCGCCGTGATTTCCGGGCCTTTTACGGCTTCGGACAACCTGACGCGGCTCGAAGGCTTCTTCGCCGAACTCGAGCGCGCTGGCATTTCCCGCAGCGACGTGACCTTGATTGAATCTGACTTCTCGCCAGAAGGCGGCTATGCCGCCGCGCAGAAACTGCTCGATTCGAAGCGGCGTTATACGGGTCTTTTCTGCGCGAACGACACAATGGCGGTCAGCGCGCTCGCGCGTTTTCACCAGGCTGGCATTTCGGTGCCGGACGAATTGTCGGTGATCGGTTACGACGACGATTACTCCGCCGCTTATGCCGCGCCCGGCCTCACGTCGGTGCATATTCCAACGGCCGAACTGACGCAAAACGCGGTGCGCTGGCTCCTCAACGAGTGCTATCGAACCACGTGGGAGATATTCCGCGAGTTCCCGGTGAGCGTGACAATGCGCGAGTCCGTGGGGCCGGCACCGGGCGCAAAGGCGGCTTCGATTAGCGCGTCGCGCTGCGGCGGCGCCTGATCGTTTCTTCCGAAGGCCGCGTGCGGCCTCTCACTGAGCGTCAGGCGCCGCTGCGCAGCGCTTCTTCATGGCGCTGACGCGCCTCTTCTTCGAGCCGCGTGTCCTCCAGTTCCTGCAGGACGGCTTCGAGATCGACCGGCGTCGTATCGGCTTCGACGTGACCCGTCAACTGCGCATCCACGTGCAATGCGCCGGCTTCGTAAAGCGACCAGATTTCCTTGCCGTAATTCGTTTTCAGCAACGCGGGCGCGAAGCGGCCGAAATACGTGGCGAGGTTGTTTACGTCGCGCTCCAGCATCGCGGGCGCTTCGAGGTTGCCGGCGGCGTCCACGGCTTGCGGCAGGTCGATGATCACGGGACCGTCGGCGGCAAGCAGAATGTTGTATTCGGACAGATCGCCGTGAATCATGCCGGCGCACAGCATACGCACGACCTGATTGACGAGCAGTGCATGCAGTTCGAGCGCGCGCGCCTCGCTCAGATCGACGTCGTTCAGACGCGGCGCCACGTTGCCTTCCGCGTCGGTCACGAGTTCCATCAGCAACACGCCGTCGCTGCAAATGAAGGGTTGCGGCACGCGCACACCGGCGTTGGCCAACTGGAAAAGCGCACTGACTTCGGCGTTCTGCCAGGCCTGTTCCTGCACCTCGCGACCGTAGCGGCTGCCTTTTTCCATCGCGCGTTGCTGACGGCTGTTCTTGACCTTGCGACCTTCGCGATACGACGCAGCCTGACGAAAGCTGCGCTGTTTGACATCCTTATAGACCTTTGCGCAGCGCGTGGAGTCGCCGCTGCGCACCACGTACACGGTGGCTTCCTTACCGCTCATCAATTGGGAAATGACTTCGTCGATCAGGCCTTCCTCGACTAGCGGGAGCAAACGTTTCGGTGTTTTCATGCGACCGCCGGGATGTGGCAAGAGACGCGGCAGTCGTGCGCGGCGGGCGGCGGGGAGAAGTGGTGCGGGATTCGAGTCATGCCGGATTATAAACGCTGCGGTCGCGCGGCTCTTTATAGACGCAGCTCGCTGCTGCCACGCGATCCAGCACGAATGACGTGCTACCAGTGTCAAAAGCATTTTCCTCGCGCACCGGACTGGACTGTTAGCGCTCCTCGCGCCGCGATAATCGCGACAACGTTTGCGCGACCGAACTTGTACCTTTGACATCTGCGCCGACGAAGCGCTTTGCATTTTTACCCGGCATTTCATGGGCTACAATGCGCCGCGATCCGGCAATGGTGTAATAGTCCGCAACAGTGCTGTGCGGTTTTCGCACATTTTCTCCGCTACCTTATCGCGTAGACTCGTGGGCAACGAAAACTGGTTACGGGGTATGAGATGTTGGCGGTTTTCTTCATTGCCTGTCCGATCTGCATTGCGGCGCTGTTCGGTTTCGCGCTGCATGTCGATCCGCGCACAGGCCACTTCAAACGTTGATTCTCAACGTCGCGATTTTCACCGGCACGGGCAAGTAAATGCCGTTGCCGGGCTTCAGCCGTCGGCGGTTTTGCCTGCGGGCCTTGCCTTCGAGTGCCGAATCGCGGCACGATGCGCGATAACCTGAGTTTGGGGCGGCATCGCGTATGCAAGACTTTCTGGCGAATCTGGCGACACGCGCAAGCATGCTCAAGGGCGTGCTTCCGTTGAGCCGCGCGGCGGCGTTGCGCGATGTGCTGGCGGGCGTGCAACTCGCGTCGATGGACATCCCGCAGGTGCTCGGCTACGCGCGCATTGCGGGCATGCCGGCTGTTACCGGCCTTTACACCGTCTTTCTGCCGCTTATCGCGTTTGCCTTCTTCGGCGCATCGCGGCATCTCGTCGTCGCGGCGGATTCGGCCACCGCCACCATCTTCGCGAGCCGCCTGTCGACCATGGCGCCCGTTTCGAGCGCGGAATACGCGTCGCTCGCCGCGATGGTCGCGTTGCTTACCGCTGCGCTGTTGTTCGTCGCGCGCATTTTCAAACTGGGCTTTCTCGCCGACTTCCTGTCGCGCACGGTGCTGGTGGGCTTTCTTGCCGGAGTCGGCGTTCAAGTGGGCATTGCGATGCTGGGCGACATGCTCGGCTTGGCGGGACATGCGGCGCGCAGTGTGGATCAGCTTGTTCTCGTCGCGCGCGACTGGGCGCAACTCGATGTTCCGACGCTCGCGATTTCCGTGCTCGTCGTCGTGGCAGTTCTATTCTTCAAGCGTGCGTGGCCGCGTTTGCCAGTGCCGTTGATTGCGGTCGTGGCGGGAATCGCCGCGAGCGATATGTACGGTTTCGCCGCACGTGGCATCGCGGTACTCGGTCCGGTGGCCGGAGGCTTGCCGCCGCTGCGGATGCCGTCGGTGACATGGCAGCAGGCGCTCGATCTCGTGCCGGTCGCCGCCTCGTGTTTCGTGATGATCGTCGCGCAAAGCGCCGCGGCGAGCCGCGTGTTCGCCGAGCGCCATCACGAGGCGACCGACACGAATGCCGACCTGCTCGGCATCGCCGCGGCCAATGCAGCCGCGGGGTTTTCCGGAGCGTTCGTGGTGAACGGCAGTCCGACGCAGACGGCGATGGCCGATCGAGCCGGCACGCGCAGTCAGTTCGCGCAGATCGTTTTCGCGGCCGTCGTGGTAGTCGTTCTGCTGTTTTTCAGCCGGTTTTTGCAGTATCTGCCGCGCTGCATTCTGGCAAGCATCGTATTCACAATCGCGGTCGGGCTGGTCGACCTGAAAACCTTGCTCGCGATTCGCCGCGAGAGTCCGGGCGAGTTCGCGCTCGCGGTGTTCACAGCCGCGGCCGTGGTGCTGATCGGCGTCGAGCACGGCATTCTGGTGGCGGTCGCTTTGTCGTTGCTGCGCCATGTGCGCCACAGCTACCGTCCGCATACGATGATTCTCGCGCCCGGCGACGACGGCGTCTGGGTTCCGGTGCCCGCGGTTCCCGGCGCGCAGACTGCGCCGGGGTTGATCGTTTATCGCTTCGGCGCCGACCTGTTCTATGCGAACGACCACTTTTTCGTCGACGACGCCCGGCGCCTGATCGATCGCGCGCCGAGCACAGTGCGCTGGTTCGTGATCGACTCGAGCGCGATTACCGACCTCGATTATTCGGCGTCGCGCTCCGTGGGCGAACTGTGCGGACTGCTGAAACAAAGTGGCATCAACGTGATTTTCGCTCGCGTGAACCCCTATCTACGCTCGGATATGGACCGGCATGGCATCACGCCGATTATCGACAGCAGCTGCATTTTCGGGACGTTGCACGAAGCACTGCGCGCGGCGGGCGTGGACCAGCCCGGGGCGCAATGAAGGCGTTAGCTTCTCGACGTCAGCATCTTCAGACCGGCAACGCCGAACATGATCGCGAGAGAGCCGTCCAGCCAGCGCCGGATCGCGATGTAGACGCGCCGCGCGGATGCCGTTGAGAACAGCAGTGCATAACTGCTGAACACGGACACGCCAATGCACATGCAGCCGAGCACGATTGGCGCGATATGCGACGTACCGCCCGCTGGCGACATTGCGAGCGACACGAGCGACATCCACACGAGAACGGCCTTCGGATTGGTTAGATGCAGCAGCAGGCCACGCAGATAGAGCCGTTTGAGCGGCTCGTTCCGGCGCGCCTCGCTCGCGGGCAGTGCACGCGGAGCGAAGGCCGAGCGCGCCGACTTGAAGCCGAGCCACAGCAGATAGAGCCCACCGGCGATCTTGATCGCGGCGAGGCATTCCGAGCAGGTGGCGAGTACCGCCGACAAACCGAGCGAAGCCAGCAGCGCCCAGAAGAACGATCCCGACACCACGCCCAACGCGAAGGTGAGCGCCGAACGGCGCCCCGCGCTCATTGCGAGCGACATGATGGCGAGATTGCTCGGGCCCGGGCTTGCCGTGCCGACGAAGTAGGCGCTATAGGCGATCAGGACATCGGCGGTGAGAAAGGCAGTAGGCGTCATGGGCTGCGACTCAGGGGCGGGCAGTGGGAACGACGATTCTGCGCGCCGAAGCATGTAGCGCACAGGTACAGTTGAACGCACGTCGATCGGCACACTCGTGGGCAATGCTTCATGTATGCCGCGTTTTATTGGTTCGCCGCCGTTCCGATGCACTCGGCGAGCGCACCGGCCACCGCCTGACGGCTGTGCCGCGGACGCTGCACGAGGCCGATCTCGCGATGAAACGTCGCCTCGTCGAGCGACAGGGCGGCCACGCCGGGGGGCCACTTGCCGAGGCCCGCGGTGTCAGGAATCAATGCGACGCCGATGCCGCGCGCGACCAGTTGCACGATCGCCTGCAGTTCATCCAGTTCCAGCACGTCGTGTACGTTTATCCGCGAGCGCCGCAAGAAGCGGTCGACCAGCCGCCCGCCGAACGAAGTACGGTCGTAGCGGATAAACGGCTCGCTTTTCAACAGTTCGCGCCATGATCGCTTGCCGCGCGCGAGCGCTTTGGGCACGAGCAGCACGAACGGTTCAGTGACGAGCGTGCGCCATTCCAGTTCCGACGGCAGTGCAAATGGCGGCTTGATGATGACGGCCAGGTCCAGTTCGCCCGAGTCGACCTGTCCGAGCAGGTTGAGCGATACGCCGGGCACGACGCGAATCCGCCACCCTGGACGGTCCACCCGAAAGCGCGACAATGCGTTCGCGAGAAACGACACTTGTGCCGATGCAATGGCGCCTATGCGCAGCATGCCGCTCTCCGCCGCGACCGCGCCGCGTTCGGACAGGCGCGCGTAGAGCGTCATCATTTCCTCGGCGAGCGCGAGCGTTTCGCGCCCCGCGTCGTTAAGCGTGGCGGAGCGGCCCGTGCGATCGAACAGCGCGAAACCCAGCTCTTCTTCGAGCCGCTGCATCTGCGCGCTGACGGCCGATTGCGTGAGCCCGATGCGAGCGCCCGCGCCCGAAAAAGTCCCATACTGGCTCACGGCAATGAAAGTCTTGAGTTCGGAAAGCATGATTCGATTGATCGATTCCGGTGTTGGTCAGGTCAAATATATATCGTTTTTCACCATTTTTACTTGTGGTTAAGCTAATGGCGAATCAGGCAGGTTGCCACCGGGATCATCAACCGCATCACCTACATAACCAGCGAGCCTCACATCATGAGCGTTGCCGACACCGTCTTGCCGCCGTTTCATCTGGCGTTTCCTGTTCATAGTCTCGCCGCTGCGCGCGAGTTTTATGGCGAATTGCTCGGCTGCCCCGAAGGGCGCAGTTCGGAGCAGTGGGTCGATTTCAACTTCTACGGGCACCAGATAGTCGCGCATCTCGCGCCGGAAGAAGTGGGCCACCGCCAGACCAGCAAGGTCGACGGCGACGCCGTGCCGGTGCGCCACTTCGGCGCCGTGCTTTCAATGGAGCAATGGCAGGCCGCCGCGGACAAGCTGCAGAAAGCGGGCATCGACTTCATCATCGAGCCGCATGTGCGTTTCAAGGGCGAAGTCGGCGAACAGGCGACCATGTTCTTTCTCGACCCGTCGGGCAACGCGCTCGAATTCAAGGCGTTCGCCGATATGTCGTCGCTGTTCGCGAAGTGAAGGTATAAAAAAAGCGTAGGATGATTGAAATATGACGGCGGCCCGCCAGCGCCGAGGGCCGCCTGTCAACGGCCTTTCCTTACGATTGGCTTCCTGACATTCCCGCCATTTTCGCGTCATGCAGGTGTTGGTGCCAGCGATCTAGCATAAGCGCCAAGTCCCCATCCCTCACCTGCTTCCTGCAGTCACCTGCACTTTACTCAGGCGCGTTTCATGTGGATTGTCAACGTTGCGCTTAAGCGGCCCTACACGTTCATCGTGATGGCTATTCTGATCGTGCTGGCGACGCCTTTCGTGCTGTTCACCACGCCGGTCGACGTGCTGCCGGAAATCAACATTCCGGTGGTCAGCATCATCTGGACGTACAACGGCTTGTCCGCCGAGGACATGGCCCACCGGATCGCCTCAGTCAACGAACGCAGTCTGACCACCACCGTCAACGACATCGAGCATATCGAGTCGCAATCGCTCGCGGGTATCACGATCCTGAAGGTGTTTCTGCAGCCGAACGCGAACATACAGACCGCGATTGCGCAGACGGTGGCCGTTGAACAGGCGCAGCTCAAGCAGATGCCGCCGGGCGCGACGCCGCCGCTGGTGATCAGTTATTCGGCCTCCAGCATTCCCGTGATTCAACTGGGCTTGTCGAGCACGAGGCTCTCGGAGCAGCAGCTCAACGATACCGCGCTGAACTTCCTGCGGCCGCAACTGGTGACGATCCCCGGCGCGGCCGTGCCCTATCCATATGGCGGCAAATCGCGGCTGATCTCTGTCGACCTCAACACGCGCGCGTTGCTCTCCAAAGGCCTCACGCCGCTCGACGTGGTCAGCGCGTTCAACGCGCAAAACCTTATTCTGCCCACAGGCACGGCGAAGATCGGACCGAAGGAATACACGATCAACATGAACGGCTCGCCGTCGACGCTGGAAGGGCTCAACGATATTCCGGTGCGCACGGTCAACGGCGCGACCACCTATCTGCGCGAAGTCGCTCACGTGCGCGACGGTTTCTCGCCGCAAACCAATATCGTTCGCGAGAACGGCCATCGCGGCGTGCTGATGTCGGT
This sequence comes from Paraburkholderia kirstenboschensis, assembly GCF_032806925.1. Taxonomy (NCBI): domain Bacteria; kingdom Pseudomonadati; phylum Pseudomonadota; class Betaproteobacteria; order Burkholderiales; family Burkholderiaceae; genus Paraburkholderia; species Paraburkholderia kirstenboschensis. The sequence continues at coordinate 2,061,331 of NZ_CP136512.1, forward strand.
GCTGAAGAACGGCAGTGCGTCGACGCTCTCCATCGTCAACGCGCTGCACGGCTTGCTGCCGGCCGCGCGCGCGGCGCTTCCGCCGGATCTGAAGATAACCGCGCTGTTCGACCAGTCCGTGTTCGTGAAGGCGGCAGTGCAGGGCGTGGTGCGCGAGGCAGTGGTGGCCGCGGCGCTGACCGCCGCGATGATTCTGCTGTTTCTCGGCAACTGGCGCAGCACCTGCATCATTGCGATTTCGATTCCGTTGTCGATCCTGTCCTCGCTGATCGCTTTGCATGCGCTCGGGCAGACCATCAACATCATGACGCTGGGCGGCCTTGCGCTCGCGGTGGGTATTCTCGTCGACGACGCGACCGTAACGATTGAGAACATCGAACGGCATCTGCACATGGGGACCAACCTGCACGATGCGATTCTCGAAGGCGCAGGCGAAATCGCCATTCCCGCGCTCGTTTCGACGCTGTGTATCTGCATCGTCTTCGTGCCGATGTTCTTTCTGACCGGCGTGGCGCGCTACCTGTTCGTGCCGCTCGCCGAAGCGGTGGTCTTCGCGATGCTCGCGTCATACGTGCTGTCGCGCACGCTCGTGCCCACGCTGGCCATGCTGCTGATGGGCCACGCGCACAAGCCGAAGGCCGACGCGAAGCCGGGTCTGTTCGCACGTCTTTATCGCCGCTTCGATAACGGCTTCGAGCGCATGCGGGCCGCCTACATTGTGATTCTCAGCAGCCTGCTCGTGCGCCGGGCGCGCTTCGGCAGCATTTTTCTGGGCTTTTGCGTGGTGTCGATGGGGCTTGCGTTCGTGCTCGGCGAAGACTTCTTCCCGAGCGTCGACGCGGGCAATATCCGCTTGCATATGCGCGCGCCGACCGGCACGCGGATCGAGGAAACCGCGCGTCTAGCCGACGAAGTCGAAAGGGTGATTCGCGAAGTCGTGCCCGGGAAAGAGCTCGGCACTATCCTCGACAACCTGGGTTTGCCGTACAGCGGTATCAACCTTTCGTACAGCAATGCGGGGACGATCGGCACGCTCGACGGCGAAATGCAGATTGCGCTGAAAGAAGGTCACGAGCCGACAGAAGTCTATGTGGACAAGCTGCGCGCTATGCTGCCGCAACGTTTTCCGGGCGTGGAATTTTTCTTTCAGCCCGCGGACATCGTCACGCAGATTCTCAACTTCGGGCTTCCCGCAGCCGTGGACGTGCAGATCGCCGGCGCGGATCAGCAGGGCAACTTCGAGGTCGCGCGCAAGCTGCTCAAACAGGTGCGCATGATTCCAGGTACTGTCGACACGCACATCCAGCAGAAACTCGACGAGCCCGCCATCAATTTGCAAATGGACCGCACCCGTTTGCAGCAACTCAATCTCACGGCGAGCAATGTCGCGCAAAACGTGCTGATTTCGCTATCGGGAAGCTCGCAGACGTCCCCGGGCTTCTGGTACAACGACCGCAACGGGGTCGAGTACAACGTTGCGGTGCAAACGCCGCAGTACAGCATTTCGTCGATCGACGACCTGTTGCGCACGCCAGTGTCGGCCTCGGCAACGGGGCCGACGCAACTGCTCGGCAACCTCGTGCGCGTACAGTCGCAAAACCAGTTCGCGGTCGTCACGCACTACAACATCAGGCCGGTGATCGACCTGTACGTGAGCGTCGATAAGCGCGACCTGGGAAGCGTCGCGGATCAGGTCGACAAGCTCGTCGAACAAGCGCGCGCGTCGCTGCCGCGCGGCAGTCAGATCACCGTGCGCGGCCAGGTACAGACGATGCGCAGTTCCTATTTCGGGCTCGGCCTCGGCGTGGCGATGGCGATCGTGCTCGTGTATCTGCTGATCGTCGTGAATTTTCAGTCGTGGATCGATCCGCTGATTATCGTGAGCGCTTTGCCTGCGGCTCTCGCCGGCATTGTGTGGATGCTGTTCCTGACCGGCACGCATCTGAGCGTGCCGGCGCTCACGGGCGCGATCATGACGATGGGCGTCGCCACGGCCAACAGTATTCTGATGGTCGCGTTCGCGCGTCAACGGCTTTCCGCCGGCGCGCCACCGCTCACCGCAGCGCTCGAAGCGGGAGCGAGCCGCATCCGGCCGGTGCTGATGACCGCGTTCGCAATGATCATCGGCATGATTCCGATGGCGCTCGGCCTCGGCGAAGGCGCCGAGCAGAACGCGCCGCTCGGTCGCGCGGTGATCGGCGGATTGCTGTTTGCGACGGTATCCACGCTGTTTTTCGTGCCGCTGGTGTTCGCGGGCATTCATACGCGCCTCGCGCGTCGCCATCGCAACGAACATGAAGATGGTGGAAGCGGCAGCGCCGGCGAACCGGCCTGAAGTCGACCAGGCAAAAACAGGCAAATCGACGAAACGTGAAGAAAACGGCTACCCAGGCTAACGGAGCTAGCTAACCGAGATGGCTAACTGAGATGACCGAAAAAACTCATGCATCGCTGGCGATTCCGTCGCGAGAGACCGAAAGCGGCCACGCACTGCCGCCGCGCAATCGCGAATGGAAGCGCGCGAAGATCGCCATCTGGATCGTGCTGGCATTGCTCGCATTGGGGGCCTTGCGCACTGTGATTGCGAACCTCATGCAAAACCGCACCGTCGAGCAAACGACGAAGCAGAACGCCACGCAATATGTGAACGTGACGAGCCCAACGCCGGCTGAAGGCGGTGGCAGCACCACGTTGCCAGGCACGTTGCGCGGCAGTGTCGAATCGCCGATCTTTGCGCGCTCTACCGGTTACCTGCTGCGCTGGTATGCCGACATCGGCACGCGCGTCAAGCAGGGCCAGTTGCTCGCTGAACTCGATACGCCCGAAATCGATCAGGAGCTCGCGCAGGCACTCGCGCAGCGTCAGCAAACCAGTTCGAGTCTCGCGCTTGCGAAGAGCTCGCTCGAACGCTGGCAGCAATTGCGTCAGCGTGATGCGGTCTCGCAACAGGAGCTCGACGAACGGCAGAGCACGTACACGCAGGACGTGGCGAACCTGGCTGCCGCCGATGCCAACGTGCAGCGCCTGCGCCAGCTTGAATCGTTCAAGCGGATCGTCGCGCCGTTCGCGGGCGTGGTCACGCAACGCAATGTCGACGTAGGCGATCTGATCGATGCGGGTAGCGGCACGAGCCGCGCGCTGTTCGCGCTTGCACAGTCGGACCCGCTGCGCGTTTATGTGCAATTGCCGCAGGCGTATGCGCAGAACGTGTCGGTCGGACAGAACGTGGTGGTCACGCAGGCCGAACTGCCCGGCCAGCAATTCCATGGCACCGTCACGCATATCTCGGGCGCGATCGACGTGCCGACTCGCTCGCTGCAAGTCGAAGTGACGCTGCCGAATCCCGATAGCAAGCTGCGTCCGGGCGCTTATGTGCAAGTGGCGCTGCCGTCGGCTGCACGCGCGCAGTGGATGGTGCCCGGCAACGCGTTGCTGTTTCGCGCCGAGGGTCCGCGAGTTGCAGTCGTCGACGCGAAGGGCAATGTGCAGTTGCGCAAGATCGTGATCGCGCAGGATCTCGGACAGACGCTCGAGATAGAGAGCGGGATTGACGGAAACGACAGAGTCATCATCAACCCGAGTGATTCGATTGCGGATGGCGATCATGTCGAGATCGCGCAACCGCAGAAGAACACGAAGGGGGCGTCGTGAAGCCGACGCGCGGCAGCAGCGGCGTATTCAGGGTTGCCGCGGCGGTCGGTGCGGCTGCGAGTGCGGCTGCCAGCGCGGCCATGCTGGCCGCGTGTACGGTCGGCCCCGACTACAAGCGGCCGCAGGCAGAGGTGCCGCCCGCGTGGAATACCGATTCGTACTGGCGCGTCGCGGCTCCGTCGCATGCGCCCATGGACCCTGACTGGTGGAACGTCTATCGCGACTCCGCGCTCGCCGCGCTGGAGACGCAGGCACTCGCACAGAATCAGACGCTGGTGGCCGCGAGCGCGCACTATGCTCAGGCGAAGGCGACGCTTGCGAACACGCGTGCGCAGCAGGTTCCCGAAGTGGACCTCGCCGCATCGGCGTCGCGCTTCCGGATTTCGCGCGACAGGCCGCGCACGAACTACGGCGTGCCGACCAGGTCGACGGTGCAGAACAATCTGCAGATCGGTCCCACGATCAGTTACGACACCGATCTCTTTGGCCGCATACGCCGCCAGGTGGAAGGCGCGGCGGCTTCCGCCGAGCAATCTGCGGACGATCTCGCCAATGCGCGGCTCGTGCTCACCACCGAGGTGGCGAGCGACTACTACTCATTGCGCGAGCTCGACACAGAAATCGACGTGCTGAACCAATCGGTCACGCTGCAGCAGAAAGCACTCGATTATGTGAACTCCGAACACGAGCTCGGCGCCGTGTCGGGGCTCGACGTGTTGCAGCAAAAATCGCTGCTCGACACCACACGTGTGCAGGCGCAGTTGCTGCTGAACCAGCGCGCGCAATTCGAGCACGCGCTTGCGGCGCTCGTCGGCGTGCCCGCGCCGCAATTCGCAATCGAGCCGAAGGTACTGAACTTCCAGGTGCCGGCGATTGCGCTCGGCGTGCCGAGCGACATCCTGCAACGGCGGCCCGACATCGCCTCGGCGGAGCGCGCGATGGCAGCGGCCAATGCGCAGATCGGCGTTGCGAAGGCGGCGTTTTTTCCGAGCCTCACGCTGACGCCCGGCATCGGCTGGGAAAGCACGCAGTTCGCGAGCTTGCTGAGCGCCCCCACGCTGATGTGGACGCTCGGTGCGGCAGCGAGCCAGGTCCTGTTCGACGGCGGACGCCGCGCGGCTAACGTGCAGTTCGCAAGCGAAGGTTATAAAGCGACCGAGGCCGATTATCGGCAAACGGTGCTCAACGCATTCCAGCAGGTGCAGGACGGCATTACGGGTCTCGCCGTGCTCGACGGCGCGGCGAAGCAGTCGGAGCAAGCGGTCGCAGATTCGCAACGTCTGCTTGCGCTTGCGAACGACCGTTATTCGGGCGGCCTCGTTGCGTATCTGGATGTGATCACCGCGCAGCAGTCGTTGCTCAACAGCAGGCGTCAGGACGCACAGATTCGCGGCCAGCAGATGACGCTTTCGGTCTCGCTCGTCAAGGCGCTGGGCGGCGGCTGGGACGCGAGCACGGGACTGGCGAGCGGCAACCCCAGAGTTGCGCAACAGGACATGCAGCCGGAGGGCGCCGATCCCGTTCAGACTCGTGCCGCTGCCCCGTGAGGGTCGGCAGAGTGCACGCGAAGCAACGGGAGGCGTTTCGTATAATGCAGACACTAGGGGGCGCGCATGAAATTGCTGATTGTTGAAGACGAGCACAAGGTGGTGGACTACCTGCGCTCCGGTTTGACAGAGCAGGGCTGGGTCGTGGACGTCGCGCTCGATGGCGAAGAGGGCATGCACCTGGCCACCGAGTTCGATTACGACGTGATCGTGCTCGACGTCATGCTGCCTAAACGCGACGGCTTTAGCGTGCTGAAGGCGCTGCGCATGCGCAAGTCGACGCCTGTCATCATGCTGACGGCGCGCGACCATGTGAACGACCGCGTGCGCGGTCTGCGCGAAGGCGCCGACGACTATCTGACCAAGCCATTCTCATTCCTCGAACTCGTCGAGCGCCTGCACGCGTTGGCGCGCCGCACGCGCTCGCAGGAATCCACGCTGATATCCGTCGGCGATCTGTTTGTCGATCTGATCGGGCGGCGCGCGACGCGAGAGGGCGTGCGTCTCGATCTGACCGCGAAGGAATTCCAGCTGCTAAGCGTTTTGGCCCGCAGGCAAGGCGATATTCTGTCGAAGACCGCGATCACCGAACTCGTCTGGGATGTCAACTTCGATAGTCATACTAACGTCGTGGAAACGGCGATCAAGCGATTGCGTGCGAAGCTCGACGGGCCGTTTTCTTCCAAACTGCTGCATACCGTGCGCGGCATGGGTTATGTGCTCGAAGTGCGCGAAGAGGCGGAACAGCCATGAACCGTTCAATAGCACGGCGCCTCGCATTGATGTTCGCGCTCGTCGCGCTGTTCGTATTTACGCTCGTCGGCGCGGGGCTTTTTGCGGTGTTGCGCTCGCAGCTCGAGAACCACTTGCGCGAGTCGCTCGACGACCGTGCGCAGATCGCTCGGCTCATCTGCAATCACGGGCTGACACCTGAAAAATGGCGCATGTCGCGTGAGAAGCTGACCGACATGACGCCGCATGACCGCAGCACCGTATATGCGGTAACGAGCATCGAGCCGTCGTACAACTATGGCAAGCCCATCGAAGGCTCGACCGTGAAGACCTGGCCTGGTGGCTACGCCCGCGTGAGGCCGGTGGGCGGCGGTGAAGATATGCTCACCACTACTGTGTCCATTCCTGGCTATTCGACGCGTCCCCCAATGCAGTTGCAGGTTGCATCGAGCTATTTGCCGAACATTCGCACAATGCGCGTGTTCGGCTTCGCGCTTGCGGCGCTATCGGCGCTTGGCAGCCTCGCGGTGCTGCTGCTCAGTTATTCGGTGACGCGCATCGGCCTCGCACCGTTGACGCGTCTCACCCGCGACGCGTCCGCCGTCAGTCCGAACAATCGCTCGCAGCGGCTGAATACCACGTCGTTGCCGCATGAATTGAATGATCTCGCTAATTCGTTCAACGGCGCGCTTGAACGCCTCGACGGCGCGTACTGCCGCCTTGAATCGTTCAATGCGGACGTCGCGCACGAATTGCGCACGCCGGTCACGATCCTGATCGGGCAGACCGAAGTGGCGTTGACACGCAACCGCTCCGTGGACGATTTACGTCACACGCTACAGTCGAATCTCGAGGAATACGAACGTATGCGCGCGATCATCAACGACATGCTGTTCCTCGCGCGAGCCGATCAGGGCGAGCGCGCGACCGGCCTCGTTGAAGTATCGCTCGCGGCTGAAGTTGCGCACACGCTGGAGTTTCTGGAGATTCCGCTCGAAGAAGCTCGCGTGCATGCGCGCTTGCATGGCGACGCCGCAGCGCATGTGAACCGCTCGCTGTTCGGTCGCGCCTGCACGAATCTGTTGATGAATGCGATCCAGCATTGCCAGCCTGGTGCTCAGATCAACGTGCGCATTGTGCGAGACGGCCAACAGGTGCGCATTGAAGTTGCGAATCCCGGCGAGCCGATCGAGCCCGCCGTGCTCGAACATCTGTTCGACCGTTTTTATCGTGCTGAAGCGTCGCGCACCAATAGCCGCGAGAATCACGGCCTGGGTCTTGCAATCGTTAAGGCGATCGCGGAGATGCATCGCGGCAGCGTGTCAGTGCAGAGCGCGAACGGCGTCAATACGTTTGCATTTTCGATTGCTGCTTGGCTTGCGGACAGCGTTACGCCGCCGCTACGTTCGAATGCGGGGAACGTGCCGGGGAATAGTGCGGGAAATGCTGGGGCGAACGCAAACAATCCACCCGCAGCGGCACCGGCTTCTTATTCTTCACTGGTAAAAGGAAAGTCTGCCTGAACTGGCAGGCACGGCTTCGGCGCTCCGGTGTCGCGCTGCATGGAACAGAACGCGCGAGTTAGAAATCGAGCGTGAACTGAACCGACTCGTCGCGAGGAGCTTGTCCGGCGGGCTGCAGGTTACCGGCCTTGACTCCGAGCAGTCTGATGGATTTAACGAGCTCCACTCTTTTCAGGCAGTCAGTTGCCGCGCGACGCAAGGCTTCCGCGTTGGCAATGGGTTCAGGAAGCGTAATGTCGCGCGTGACTGTTTTAAAGTCGTTAAAGCGCAGCTTGATGCCGATCTTCCTCGCCAGATAGCCTTTTCTCTGTAGATCGGCTGCCACCTGTTCGCACAGCCGGGTGAATGCGGCGCCCAGTTCCTGCCGGTGCCGCACCGCATGCAGATCCCGTTCGAATGTGGTCTCGCGGCTCATCGAGACCGGTTCGCTGTATGTCACCACGGGTCTGTCATCGAGACCGTGGGACACTCTGCGAAGCCACGAACCGTAGCTTCGGCCAAAGTGCTCGATGAGCCAGGGCTCGTCGCACGCAGCGATTCCACCGATGGTGGTTATTCCCAATGACGCAAGCTTCGCGCTGGCCTTGGGGCCAATACCGTTGATCTTGTTCGCGGCCATTGGCCAGATCCTGGACTGCACTTCCTCGAACTTCAGGATCGTGATGCCGTCGGGTTTTTGTATATCGGAGCACAGCTTTGCAAGCAGCTTGTTGGGTGCGATTCCCACAGAGCAGGTGAGACTTGTTGCTTCCAACACCGCGGACTTCAACTTGCGCGCTACTTCCTCCGAACTGCCACTCGTGAGCGAGACGTCTGCGTAGACTTCGTCGATTCCGACGTCTTGTATGCTCGGGGTGACCGACCGCACTGCATCTTTGAACAGTCGCGAATACGTTCGATAGAGGTCGAAGTTCACCGGAAGGAGAATCGCATTCGGCGCTAACCGGGCGGCCTTCATGGTGGGCATGCCGGAATGAACTCCGAGTGCGCGGGCTTCGTAGGTGGCGGTGGTTAAGACGCCTCTGCCCACATAGTCGCGTAAGCGCGAAAATTCCCGCGTGCCGTCCGGGTTGGTTCGCGGCGCATCCGTGCGACGACCGGCAACCACCATGGCCTCGCCTCGTAGTTCTGGATACTGCGACAGTTCACAAGACGCAAAGAATGCGTCCATGTCGATGTGGGCTATGCGCCGATCATCTGGCATGCCTTGTTACTCAAAAGTAGCGTTCGGTGGTGCCGCCCGGGCAACGCGACGCTCATCAGCAGCGTTCTCGATAAGCAGCGGGACGGGGCAGGTGAGGTTGGCAGGTATTTTATCGGCACTGTACATCTATACAGTGCTTTTGTCATGGGCCTTGGAAACCGAGATATGGATTTGTCGGGAAACGGAATTCGTTGGACTAAGTCGCGGTTGGTTAGACTCGATGACACGGAAATGATTGGACTGCCCGAAAGTGCGGATCAAAGGACCATTGGACGGCGTAGTTGGGCAACGCAAAAACGAGCTGATACCGTGTGTCACGGATATATGAGAAAAGCCCTACAAGGGCAGGAGGAGTACTACTTAAATAGAGACCGGTCTGATAGATATTCGTTTCACGCTTCGGTGTCGTATAAGCCATTAATAAAGCTACCTAACCTAATAATAAGGATATCGATCACGAGTTTTCCTGGGGACCGAGGTGCTCGCTTGTATAGCTCAGCCAAGCGAGGTCGGGAATGGGCGCTGCAAATCGCGTGCGCCAGTGCAGTGGCGTATATCGCGATTCTGCCGATGTCGGCACACGCTGACGACATCACGTATGCCTATGACCCAGCAGGTCGCCTCACGTCGGTATCGGTCGCGGGCGCCACTGCCTATTACGACTACGACGCGGCGGGCAACATATCGGGGATTCGCAGACAAATGGCGGTGTCTTCAACGCCTACAGATGCGCTGAATTCTTCGGCGTTGGTTAGCCCTGAAGTGACTTCTTCATCCGTTGCTTGGGCGCAAATCTCGCGCTAGCCAGGCAATTCGTGTTCTTCCTCGAGAAATCCATGCAAGTCACCGATGCCATTGCGGGGCGCCGGGCGCTGATGCGTCCGTTCGTCCTGTTCTTCTTTGTTCTTTTGTCAGGCTTCGTGTCACCGCATGCCCATGCGGCAATAGACTGCGAGACAAGGTATATCAATTCAGGCGCTTATCCTGCTGATCCGCAATGCCCGTTGAATGCCGCGTCCGCCGATTTTGGTGGTATGGGCGGTTACGCGTGCGGAGATACCTCAACAATTGCCGCTTACTGCAGCGGCCCCACGACCGGTACAACGTCCGAGCCGTCCTCGCCCGACGGAACGATAACTGCTGATGGCGACGGCACGGACGACGCTGACGATCAATCGGGCGGAGCCGACGGTTCTGGCGGCTCAGCGAGTCCAGACGGTTCCGATAGCTCAGGCGGCTCGGGTGATGCTGGCGGCTGTGGCGACGGCGGGGCGACAGCCGGCTGTGGCAGCAGCACGTCGGGTGCGGACCCGGTGAAACTGAACACCGGTCAGTTCCATCTCGTTGCTCATGATTTGCGCGTTGGCGACACTATTCCGCTGGATCTCGCACGCGTCTACCGCAGCGGCGCATACGACTCGTCAGGTAGACCGATGGCCGGCGCCTTTGGCATCGGCACGACGTTCAACTACGACAGCTATTTAACGGTGAGCGCCGCAGACAGCAACAATTTTCGGCAGCTCATCCAGCTGTATCTGCCGAGCGGAATCCGCGTTTCATTCACGCTTCGCTCCGGCAGTACGTCGACGTGGGACGACCTGACGAGCCCGGGGAAGTATTTCCGCGCCACTATTACTGGCAGCGGTACCAAACTGCTGACGCTGCGCGACGGCCGCACCATGCAGTTCGCGATGATCGGCGGGGTGTACCGGTTGACACGCCTTCAAGACCGTAACGGCAACACGGTAACGATCACCCGCGACAGTAAGACGGGCGCGGTTACGAAGCTGACGAGCCCCAACGGTAGATCGCTAGCGTTTACATCGGTGACCGGTACGCGCGGCACGCCACTCGTTTCTCGCGTAACGGACGCGCTGAACCGTCAGGTGAGTTACCAGTACGACGGTCAGGACCGCCTGATTCAGATAACGGATGCAGCGGGCGGCCTCTGGAAATATAGCTGGGACGACAAGAGTCGGCTTGTCGGCGTTACGGACCCCGAAGGCAACCAGCAGGTCATCAACACCTATGACGACAATGACCGCGTGGTGCGCCAGAAGCTCGCGGACGGCAGCACGTTTGCGATGGCCTACACCGTCACGGGTGGGGCAATCATCCAGACGGAGGTGACCGACCGACGCGGCAGCGTCCGTCGTCTGGAGTTCGATGTGAACGGACGAGTGCAGCGTAACACCTATCCGGCCGGACAGAGCATCGCTCAGGTTCAGACGTACGGCTACGACGCGGCGGGCCGCATGACGAGCGCCACAGTCGGCGACCGTCAGTATGCGTTCGCCTACGATGCAAACGGCAACCGCATCACCGATGCGGATCAGTACGGCACTCTCGTGACGCGAACCTTCGATGCTTACAGTCGGTTGCTCACTAAAGCGCAGGCAGGCGATCCTCAACGCGCCGTAAGTCTCGCCTACACATATGACTCCAAGGGAAATCTGCTATCGGCTACGGACCGGCTCGGCAACCGCACAACCTTCACGAATGATAGCCAGGGCCGCCGTTTGACGGTCACCGACCCGCTGAAGGGCTTGATCGCGTATGTTTGGACGGGCACCGATCTTACTGGTGTGACAGATCCGTTGAACCGGACCACTCAGTTCACGACTGATGCGGCCGGTCGGGTGACGGCGGTACAGGATCCGCAGGGCAACAGGACGCAGCGGACGCTAGATGCGCTTGGCCGCACCCTCGACATTACTGATGCGCTCAACAACGTGATACGTCTCACATGGGATCGCAACGGCCACCTGCTGAGTCAGTCTGATCCCAAGGGCGTCACGACGCGATACACATATAACTCCATTGGACGTCCTCAGACCAGGACAGATCCTCTGGGCAACAGCGAGAGCTACGAATGGAATAGCGCAGGGCAAATAGCGGCGGTGACCGACCGCAAGGGACAGGTAACGACCTATATCTACGACGCAGCCGGTCGTGCAGTACAGACCGATTTCCGAACGGCAGCAGGCGCTGCGCCCGTCCGAAGCTGGGTGTACGGCTGGGATAACAAGACTGGAAACTTGAGCGGCACACAGGACTTTTTCCCCACAGCTGATGGCCGCAACCAGAAAGAAGTCGATACCATTTTTTACTACGATGCCGTAACTGGCAAGCTTATACGTACATTGGATGCTCCGACGATCCAGGGCATCTGGACATACCGCTACGCACCTGACACACGCGAGGTCGCCGGTATCGACATGGACCGCGCAACCGTGAATTACAGCCGCGACGCGGAACATCGCGTGACGCAGATCCAGTATCAGGTGAATGACGAAGACGTGCGTACGTTCGGTTACTCGTATGACGCGCTTGGTCGTCTGAGTAAAGTCACGTTTGCCAATGGAATCGCTGCCATCTACGCCTGGGATGCTGCGAGCCAGTTGACGGGGATCACGTACAAGCGCGTCGACGGCAGCGTTCTGGGTGATCTGACGTATGGATATGACCTCGCCGGGCGACGTGTCAAAACGGGTGGCAGTCTTGCCAGGATAAGTTTGCCGCAGGCGGTCGGCGACGCACAGTACAACGCCGCGAACCAGTTGACGCGTTGGGCGGGTAAGACGTTCTCATACGACCTCAACGGTAATGTCGTAAGCGACGGGACCAATCAATACAGCTGGAACGAACAAGGCCGGCTTGGCCAGATCAGCGGCGGCGTGACGGCGAGCTTCGGTTACGATAGGTTCGGTCGCCGCAAGGACCGCACGATCAACGGCCACCGTATGCAAACCACCTGGATTGGCGATGAGATGAACTTCATGGTGCCGGACGGGGATTGGTCGCAGCGGATCCGGGTGTTCTCCCCGTACCCTACGAATGGCGTAGATGAATTGACGTTCCGACGCATTGGGGACGATTCGAGCAAGGACAGGTACGTTCTGCGCGATGCGAACAACAATGTGCTCGCGTTGACGGATGCGCAGCAGCAAACTCAGACGCAATATAGCTATGAGCCGTATGGTGCGACGATGCAGACGGGTCTGGCCGATCCGAACACGCAGCAGTACGCGGGGCGGGAGAATGACGGGACCGGGTTGTATTACTATCGGAAGCGGTACTACAGTCCGCAAACCGGAAGGTTCATCAGTGAGGATCCGGTTGGGTGGGCAAGTGGGCAGACGAATGCGTATGCTTACGTGGGAGGGAATCCGGTTCAATTCACGGATCCGTTTGGTGAGTCTAAACTTATGCCCATTACGGGTGGGCCGCGGGGCGGGTTTATCGTTCATCCTTTTAAACCCAACGTGAACTACTACGATTCAAATGGCGATTTGTCGGCTCAGTATCATGGTGGTCATTCTCATGATGGGATGACGCCGCATGGCCACAACGCAGGTCCAGGGTTTGATCGCAACGACGGGCTGGAACTCTGCCCAATTCCATAGGCGGTTTCAGTAAAAGGGCGAAGAAAATGGACGAGGTAAGTGGTTCGGCGTGGCCTGTTGTGAAAGACAATGAACTTCTCCTGAAGGTCTTCGGGAGATACCCATCCTTTCATGATGCGAGCGTGCTTTCCATCAGCGTGGAGCGAGCCAAGCGGATGAGAAGACACGATCCGGCAGATGGGCCCGTCGATCCGCGTCGGCTGGAGTTTGTCGACGTGATACTTGAAGTACTACACCGGGAGCATCGACCGGCGGTCGAGCGGCTTGGGCGGTCTGATTACGCGGTCACGATCGCCCTCCTGGATGTGCGCAGTGCCAACATTGATGTCAACGCTATGCTTGATGACAGCTTTGTCTCGGAAATCAGCTTGCGGCATCAGATTGACGGGTTACTTGCGTTTGATCTTGAACCTAACATCGGGCTGGACGTTCGACTTGTTTGTGCGACGGCGGAAATCCGTTCCATCCGGCCTTATCGCGGCGCTGTGCTGCTGGAGCCCAATATTGTGGTGTATCCATAGCTGATGTGGTTGTGAAGTGAAGAAGGGCCGCGCGAGCGGCCCTTCTTCATTTAAAGCGGCGTAATGACGAGCTTCTGGTGCCCGACGGTGATGCGCACGCGCTGTCCGGGCTCGAAGCCGGCGGTCTCGATCCAGCGTCCGGAGAGATTCATCCACGGAAAAAGTGGCCGGCTCCTTGCGCATACGGTAGGGCAGGCGTGCCGGTTTCTGATAACGCCCGGATTCCTAAATGCTGACGGACCGCTCGGAGATGGGTGAACGTGCTTTATGATTGGCATCGGCATGATCAACTCCTTGTGTGAGTTGGTGGTGGTCGGCGGGCGGTGAGTGCTGACGCACTCATCGCCCGCGCTGCGTTTACATCACTTCAGTCTGGACGAGCATCGTTCAGTCTCGTACTTGACGATCAGGCCCTGCGGGCGCGCGTTGCGCGACCTTGAGGGGGGGCGTCAGGGTGGTTCGCGAAGGCCAGCGCGGCCTTGGAGCGGTGGCACACGACGGTCTTGTTCCGCTGGGTTTGCCGTCGCGCTGCGCGCGCCGCCAAACCCGGCGGAAGAGATCTGCACGTAAGACGTAATGGCACCCCGCGCCTAGATCACTCGGACGGAGCAGTATTGCGCGCCAGCAACTACGACGTAACCTCCAACATATCATTTGCGCGAGAGCGCGATAGTACCGTTTGTCTACAATCGGGAGCGGTATTACGACCCAACGACCGCCAGATTCGTCAGTGAGGATCCGATCGGGTGGGCGAGCGAGCAGACGAATGCGTATGCTTACTTGGGTGGGGTTCCGGTACAGTTGATGGCCCCTATGGCCCCTATGGCCCCTATGGTCTCGGGCCATGGGAGAAGCCATACGGGCTTCTTAAGCAGGTTTGGGGCCGGTATCACGACAGTGGCAATATGCAAGGGGAGAAGGGGCCGACGGTCAAGTACCCAAGGAAGAAGTGTCGAAGTGGCTCGCCTGAAGATGGAGCGAGATATTTTGAGAAAGTAACCGCGTACTGCGCCGAGGGGGCGTCGTCAATCCGGACTTTCGGTCCATTATCTGTTCATGCTCGGCACTCCGCCTTGGCAATCGGCGCAACGCAGGCCGCGCCCATATTCTGGCGAGTCCAACAAATTCGCATCACAAATCGGGCAAGTCTAATTTAGTCGGTTTCGCGAGGCCCTCGAGTCCTGACTGAATTCATTGGCAAGGTCTCGATTTTTGGGGACGCGCAGTCTAACGAATTCGGCGCGCTTGTAAACTTGTGGCGCTGGCTGCCCTTAGCGGTGTCTGCCCCCATCTCCGATCCCCACGAAGTCTGCATCAGCGCGACCCCGTGGGCACATCGCTTGCGCCTTTCCCCGGATGCTTACCGGAGGACGAGAAATGAGCAAGCGTGATGTACCAGGAGTTGGTCCCTATGGCGGCCCGGCTGGCGGCTGGGGGGCGTTGCAGGCAGTTGCTCGCGCCGTGCGCCAGCAGATGGGTGTGGCGCGCGAGGCGACGATGCTGTTGAAGGTGAATCAACCGGCCGGCTTCGATTGCCCGGGCTGCGCATGGCCGGACCCGCGCAGCACCTCGTCGTTCGAGTTTTGTGAAAACGGCGCGAAGGCTGTGTCGTGGGAAGCGACGAGCAAACGTACGACACCCGAATTTTTCGCACGGCACTCGCTCAGCGAACTCTGGCATTGGAGCGACTTCGCGCTTGAAGACGAAGGACGGCTGACTCATCCAATGCGCTACGACGCCGCCACCGACCGCTATGTGCCGATCGAGTGGGACGACGCGTTCGCGCGCATCGGCGCCGCGCTGCGCGCCTTACCCGATCCGAACATGGCGGAGTTCTACACATCGGGCCGGGCGTCGAACGAGGCGGCGTTTTTGTTCCAGCTGCTCGCACGCCGATTCGGCACGAACAACTTCCCCGACTGTTCGAACATGTGCCACGAGCCCACGAGCGTGGGCCTTCCCGAATCAATCGGCGTCGGCAAGGGCACGGTCACGCTCGCTGATTTCGACCATTGCGACGCGATATTCTGCATCGGACACAACCCCGGCACTAACCATCCGCGCATGCTCGCGACGCTGCGCGCCGCCGCGCGGCGCGGGGCGAAGATCGTGGTCCTCAATCCGCTGCGCGAACGCGGACTGGAACGTTTTACTTCGCCACAAGATGCTGTGGAAATGGTCACCGGGCGCTCTACGCCCATTGCCACCGACTATGTGCAACTCAAGATCGGCGGCGACGTCGCGGCCCTGAAAGGGATGATGAAAACGCTGCTCGACATGGACCGGGAGAGCCGCGAGAACGGAGGCGAGGGCGTAGTGGATCGCGCGTTCATCGACGAACACACGACCGGGTTCGACGAGCTGGTGCGCGATCTGGAAGCCACGCCGTGGGACCAGATCGTGTCGACCTCGGGCGTTGCGCGCGACGAGATCGAAAAGCTTGCGCGCATTTATGCAGAGTCTCGCGCCGTGATCGCATGCTATGGAATGGGCATCACACAACATCGCAGCGGGACCGCGAACGTCCAGCAGATTGCCAACCTGTTACTCATGCGAGGAAACATTGGACGCGATGGCGCAGGCATCTGTCCGCTGCGCGGTCACTCCAACGTGCAAGGCGATCGCACGGTGGGCATCACCGAAGTGCCGCCGCCTGCGTTCCTCGATTCGCTCAAGCGCGTGTTCGGCTTCGAGCCTCCGCGCGAGCACGGGCACGGCGCAATTGCCGCGATGCAGTCCATGCGCGACGAGCGCGCGAAGGCGCTGATCTGTCTGGGCGGTAATCTGCCCGTCGCGATGTCGGACCCCGGCGTCTGCTTCGACGCGATCCGCAAGCTCGACCTCGCTGTGCATATCGCCACGAAGCTGAACCGCTCGCATCTGCTGGCTGCGAAAGAGACGCTGTTGCTCCCGTGTCTCGGACGCACCGAACTGGATATCCAGGCAAGCGGGCCGCAGTCTGTCACCGTCGAAGACTCCATGTCGATGGTGCATGCGTCGCAAGGATCACTGCCGCCGGCGTCCGAGCATCTGCGTTCCGAACCGGCGATCGTCGCGGGCATTGCTAAAGCATCGCTCGACGATCCGGCGCTGGACTGGGATGGCTGGGTCGCCGACTACAGCCGTATTCGCGACCTGATCGAAGCGGTGTTTCCGCAATTCGAGCACTACAACGAGCGGATACGCGAACCGGGCGGCTTCCGGCTTTACAACGCCGCGTCTGCGCGCCGCTGGGACACGCCCGACGGCCGCGCGCGTTTCATCGCCCATAGCGGCGTCATGGAAGATCCGCGCGTGAATCGCAGTGACGCGCTACTGCTCGCCACGATACGCAGCCACGATCAATACAACACGACCATTTACGGCTACAACGACCGCTATCGCGGCATATCGGGTCGTCGCGATGTGGTTTTCGTCAACGAGCAGGATCTCGACTCGCGCGGACTGCAGCATGGCGATCTCGTCGATGTCGAGGCGATCGAAGATACCGTGAGCCTCGGCGGATCGCGTCGCTTGTGCGGCCTGACGGCGGTCGCTTACGACATTCCCCGCGGATCGATGGCGGCCTACTATCCCGAGGCGAACGGGCTCATCGCATTGCATGACTGCGACGCGCGCAGCGGGACGCCGTCGTATAAGTCTGTGCCCGTGCTGCTCTCGCTCAGCAAGGGAGATTGCTTGCCGGAGGACGAGGCGTCGACGTGGCAGCAAGGCGACGTGCGCAACGACCGTACAGGCGCGGCCATCGCAGGCGAGGAGCGCCATCGTCCTAACGACGGAGCGATGCCGACCTGACTGCTGATGGCTTGCTGCAGTGAGACTGCTATTTGCTGGCCGAAGGCGGGCCTCACAACAGCGCCTCGGGGCGCCGGGTGTCCGCGCGACGCTGCAAGATCGACGTCCTGTGTGCGCGGCATGTCGATTGCGCATCCGACTCCCATCAACTTGACGAACGGAGGGTCGCAATGAGCGACGATCTCAAACCGAAGGATCGTGTTAGCTGGAACACATCGCAGGGCGAAACGCACGGGCACGTCAAACGCGTCATTACTGAGCGCGCAAAAGTGGATGGACATGTTGTTGCGGCATCGCCGTGCAGTCCGTCATATGAAGTGGAGAGCGAGAAGGGCGGCAAGCGCGCGGTTCATAAGGGCGGGGCGCTGCGCAAGTCGCGCGGCGAGCGGAGGGCCCCGTACACGACTCGCTGAATGCCACCTGCCGGAGGCTGTTGGCGATCGTTTCCGCCTCGCCCTGTCGGTGCAGTTTGCGCCAGGCAATGGCGCCGTCTTACGCAACTAACGGTCTGTTCCGCTTGCCGCGGCCGAGGCGAGGCGGCTGACCGCACGTGTTCAACCTTGGAACGCCTTGCTTGCAATGAAGGTCCTGACCGGCACGGCCAAGCTCAACGAGCTCTTTCTCGAAGCGTGTCCACATTCTGTGCGTGCGTGCGCGCAGTGCTGACTATCCAAACAGCGGTATCAATGACCGCTGCCTCGAAACGTCGCCGGTAGGTATTTCGCAAAGTCGGCGCGCCTTTTGCACGCTTATCTGCCCTCCTGATGCGATGGCCGCGAAAGGGTGAAAGGTCAGCAGGAGACAGATAAGGAACCTCCCACGTGGACACACTACGAACCCCCGCATTTGAAGGATAATGTCTGCCTTTTTGTCCAGTTGAGGTAGCCGTGAGCGACCAGACATCATCCGACACATACCGTACAGCACCGTCTGTGGCTCATGATTTCCTGTATGGCGGCGGCGAAATGGGCGCGCTGATGCGTGCCCACAACTGGAGTGCCACGCCCCTGGGTGAACCTGAAACCTGGCCGCAAAGCTTGCGGTCCGCCTTGAGCATTTGTCTGGGAGCCAACTTCCCCATCGCCATCTACTGGGGACCGGAACTGGCGCTGCTCTACAACGACGCCTGGAGTTCGATTCCCGGCAAGAAGCACCCTTGGGCCTTGGGCCGGCCAGGCAGGGAAGTTTGGCCCGAGATCTGGGACACTATCGGTCCGCTGTTCCATCAAGTGCAGGAGACCGGAGCCGGCGTATGGCAGCATGACCAATTGCTTCCCATGCACCGTCACGGGTACACCGAAGAGTGCTATTTCAACTTCACGTTCAGCCCGATCCGGGGCGAGGGTGGTCAGGTAGAGGGCATCTTCAATGCCGTCCTGGAAACGACTTCCGCTGTCCTTGCAGAGCGGCGTGAACGTGCGCTGCGCGAGCTTGCCGAGGCACTGACGGCGAGGCGAGACGAGCAAGAGGTGTTTGCAGTCGCGGCGACGCTGCTCGCCACGAAAAGCGTTGATGTGCCATTCAGTCTCCTTTACCGGATCGATGACAAAGGACAGCAGGCGCACCTGATGGGACTCACCGGGATCGACCGGGGCGATCCCGCCGCACCGACGGTAATCGACATTGCCCACGCCGACGCGCCATGGCCTCTCGCGAGCGTGCTGCGGACAGGGCAGAAACTTCTCGTGAACGATCTTGCCGAACGTTTCACGAGCCCGCTCCCTGGCGGTCCGTGGCCCGAGCCGTGTACTCATGCGCTCATCCTTCCGATTCAGGCGACGGCGCACCCGGGAGCGGTTGCCGCCATTCTCGTCGCGGGGATAAGCCCACGCGGCGCCATTGACGACGACTACCAGGCTTTCCTGGAGCGAGCCGCCTCACATATTGCGTCCACCTTGGCCAGTGCCCGCGCCTACGAAGAAGAACGGCGACGCGCCGAGGCGTTGGCCGAGATCGATCGCGCCAAGACGACGTTTTTTTCCAATGTCAGTCATGAGTTCCGTACGCCTCTGACCCTGATGCTGGGGCCGATAGAAGAGTTGCTCGCCGATCCGGAGCAACTCGGCGAAGGAGGGCTCCGGCAGGTTGAGCTCGCCCACCGCAACGGCCTGCGGCTCCTGAAACTCGTTAATTCCCTGCTGGATTTTTCGCGTATCGAGGCGGGGCGCTTGCAGGCCAGCTTTCAAGCCACGGATCTTGCGCAGCTCACCACGGACCTCGCCAGCAATTTCCGCTCGGCCATGGAGCGTGCTGGGCTGACGCTGACCGTCGAGTGCGAGACGCTGACGGAGCCGGTCTACGTGGACCGTGACATGTGGGAAAAGATTGTTCTGAACCTGCTTTCGAACGCGTTCAAGTTCACGTTCGAGGGCGGCGTATCGGTCGAACTCAGGCAGCGCGACACGGCAGAACTGGTCGTTCGGGATACTGGGACGGGTATTCCCGCGGCGGAACTGCCGCGGCTCTTCGAGCGGTTTCACCGTATCGAGGGGGCGCGCGGTCGCTCGTTCGAGGGCAGCGGCATAGGCCTTGCGCTCGTCGAGGAACTTGTCAGGCTGCATGGCGGCACCGTTCGGGTAGAAAGCGAAATCGGCAAAGGGACAGTCTTCACCGTTGCCATTCCTTTTGGCACGCGACATCTGGCAACGCCGCAGATCGAACATGAAGGACCGCTGAGCTCCAGCGCCTTACGTGTCGAGGCCTACGTCGGCGAGGCTGAGCGCTGGTTGCCCGACGGGCAGGCGCCTCGCGAGACTTCCGGCAGAGACAGGATCAGCGAGTCCGCTACGACGCCGGCACCGCCGGTGACCGATGGGGCCCACATTCTTCTGGCCGACGACAACGCCGACATGCGTGCCTACGTGCAACGTCTGCTAGGCGGTTCGCACCATGTCGAAGTCGTCGCGGATGGGCAGGCTGCATTGGAGACGATTCGCCACCGCCGTCCCGATCTTCTGCTCACCGACATCATGATGCCCCGGCTGGATGGCTTTGGCTTGATACGTTCCATCCGTGGCGACGCGGCGTTGAAGGACCTGCCCATCATCGCATTGTCGGCGCGAGCGGGAGAAGAGGCGAGCCTGGATGGTCTCGCTGCCGGCGCCGACGACTACCTCGTCAAACCATTTTCGGCGCGCGAACTCGTCGCCCGGGTCAACGCAGCGCTCGCCATGGCGACACTTCGCAAACAGATGAGCCACGCTCTGCGCGACGAGGCCAACCTGCTCGAGGTCCTCAATAAAATCGGCGCGACGATCGCGGCCGAGCTGGATCTGGACCAGGCTGTGCAAGTCGTCACCGATGCCGCGAAAGAGCTCACGGGCGCCGCTTTTGGCGCGTTTTTCTACAATGTGCTCGACGAGCGTGGCGAGCGCTATACGCTCTATTCCATCTCGGGCGTGCCGCGCGAAGCGTTTTCAAAATTTCCGATGCCGCGCAACACGAAGGTGTTTGCGCCGACGTTCAACGGCGAGGCTATCGTGCGCTCCGCCGACATCACCCGCGATCCGCGCTATGGCAAGAGCGCTCCGTACTTCGGCATGCCTGAAGGGCATCTGCCCGTGTGCAGCTACCTGGCAGCTCCGGTCATTTCGCGCTCTGGCGAAGTGCTGGGCGGTCTTTTCTTCGGTCATCCCGAACCTGATGTATTTACCGAGCGCGCCGAGCGCCTGCTGATTGGTGTCGCGGCCCAGGCGGCAATCGCCATCGACAATGCACGGTTGTATCAGGCCGCCCAGACGGAGATCGCACAACGCACCGTGACCGAGCAGGCTTTGCGTGAAAGCGAGGAACGGCAGCTACGCTTGAACGAGACGCTGGAAGCGAAGGTCGTCGAAAGGACGTTAGAACTTCAGGCTGCGAATGAGCAACTACGTACCGCGGCCGCGGAACGCGAGCGCGTCGAAGAGGCGCTGCGCCACGCACAGAAGATGGAGGCGATCGGCAAACTGACCGGTGGGGTGGCTCATGATTTCAACAACCTGCTGCAAGTGATCGCGGGGAACCTCCAGCTGTTGGCGAGAGACGTCGCCGGCCATGAAGCCGGGGAAAGGCGCTTACGTAACGCGCTAGCCGGGGTCACACGCGGCTCGAAACTTGCCTCGCAATTGCTCGCTTTCGGGCGGCGCCAGCCGATGCGACCCAAGGTGGTCAATCTTGGCCGGTTCATCCGCGAGATGGACGATATGCTGCGCCGCGCTCTGGGTGAGGAAATAGAGATCGAAACCGTCATCTCCGGCGGTCTTTGGAACACGATGGTCGATCCGAGCCAGGTGGAGAACGCGTTGCTGAATCTCGCCATCAACGCGCGCGACGCAATGAGAGGCCGTGGCAAATTGACGATCGAGGCGGGAAATGCGTCGCTCGATGCCGTTTACGCCGCTGCCCACCCCGACGTCCGGCCAGGCCAGTACGTGATGCTCGCGGTCACCGATACGGGCTCCGGAATGTCGGGAGAAGTCATCGAGCACGCGTTTGAACCATTCTTCACCACGAAGCCGGAAGGGCAGGGAACCGGCCTTGGCCTGAGCATGGTGTGGGGCGTCGTCAAGCAGTCAGAAGGCCACATCAAAATCTACAGTGAGCTGGGCGAAGGGACCACCATCCGTATCTACTTGCCAAGGTCTCGCCAGGAGGAGGATCGCACGCCGGAGACTGAGACCGCACCCGCGGTTGGGGAACGGAGACGATCCTGGTAGTAGAGGATGACGAAGACGTGCGCAACACGGTCGTCGATATGCTGACGGACCTCGGATATCGGGTGCTGAAAGCGAGAGATGCGCAAAGCGGATGGGCCATCATAGAGAGCGGCGTGCCGATCGATCTGCTCTTCACCGATGTGGTCATGCCTGGCCCGTTGCGCAGCCCCGAACTTGCTCGTAAGGCCAGGGAGCGGTTGCCGGACATCGCAGTGCTTTTTACGTCGGGCTACACGGAAAATGCGATCGTGCATGGCGGCCGCCTCGATGAAGGCATCGAGTTGCTGAGTAAGCCATACACCCGCGAGGCTTTGGCGCGACGGCTGCGTCACGTGTTGGCAAATCAACGGCAACTAAACAGCCAGCGCCCCGCCCCGGCGGTCCGTTCCCGGCCCGTCCGCGAACGGCCTGTCAACGACGTTGCTTACCTCGCGCTGCGCGTGCTGCTGGTCGAGGACGAGGAATTGATCCTGATGTCCACCGGAGACATGCTCGAAAGTCTCGGGCACCGCGTGTTCACCGCGGCTAGTGCCGAACAGGCGCTCCCGATTCTGGACGCTCAACCGGTAGACGTGCTGATTGTTGACCTGGGCTTGCCCGGTATGTCAGGCAGCGAGCTTGCAGTTCAGGCGCGCAAGAAATACCCGGACCTGCACGTCGTGATTGCATCCGGCAACCCGGACCCGAGCGCGTTGAGCAACGAATGGCTTGCCGGGGCGGTCATTCTGGCGAAGCCCTATGACGAGCTAGGCTTGACGCGAGCCCTCCGGGGAAAACGGTAGGTGGACCGCGGCGGGTCACGAGCGAGCGCCATCTTCGTATGCGCAGGCGTTGGAAGCTGCGCGGCGACGTGCCTTACCTCCGCGGCGGTGCCGCCAGGTTTAGCCGCCGGTTACCGAGTTGTCGTTTGCAGCAACTCGCGCGCAACGCTCAGGGCGCCGTCGGCGATCTTGCCCGAATCGATCTTGTAGGTGCCCTCACGCAGCGCGGCTTTGATCGACTCGACCTTCACCGTGTCGATATCCGGATCACTGAACGTGCGCAGCGCGGACATTGACGTGAGATTCACCTGAGCATTCTGCGCGGCGGGAGCGCCGACGGGGTTCACGGATTCGACCGCGCCATTCGTATCGCTGTTGTTCGTTGCGCGCTGCGTACTGTTGCCCGGGGCCGCGAGTGGGTAGTTGCTGGGTTCAATCTTCATGGTGTGTGTGCCTCACTTGTTGAGTTCTTTAACGGTCTATCGTTTGAAATCTTCACCCTGCCGCGGCCGCTCCGACCGTGCGTCGGCTATCTCGTGGGACGCAAAGCGTTGCCAGGTGGGCACTTCAGCAGATTGAAACAAAGTGCAACAATTTGTGAGCACTGCCGCACGGTGACTTGAGCGCATCGCCCGGAAGGTTCGATGCGCGCTGGTGACGGCGTCTGGCAAAAGTGCGCGACCGAAGCCGGCAGTCCGTTTGCCGGACGCCACTTCACGAGCGCATAACGCGCTTGTGGCGTGTCACCCGCGGATGGGCGGCGGCGCCTGCACAATCGGAGCCGCTGCGTTGAAAAGATCGGCGCGGTTGCCTGTGCGGGGCGGATAGATCCGCTCAGTGTTGATTACGCGTTTGACGTTTTTCGCCTGCTGGCCCTGTGCCGCGAGCCTGCGCTCCCAGCCTTCGGTGTAGACCGCGCCCCAGGGGCCGAGGTCGAGAATGGTCGTGTACCAGTCGATGTCGAGCGGCAGCATCGGCAGACCGAGCAAATCGCAGACGACGTTGTGCCCCGCGAAACGCCCCATCGGCCTGCTGTGCTGGCAGGACATGACGGATTCGTGCCTGCCGTCTTCAAAGAGCGCACGCGCCACGTCACCGGCTGCGAAGACGTCGGGGACACCTTCAACGCGCAGGGTTTTGTCGACCGGCACCCGGCCAAGCGCATCGCGCTCGACGGGAATGCAGCGTGTCAACGGACTCGCATGCATGCCGCCACACCAGATAATCGTCGATGTGTCGATGCGCTTGCCGCCCGCGAGCGTCATCCCGGTGTCGTCGATCTGCTCGATCTCAACGCCGGTCATCATCTCGACGCCGAGTTGCGTCAATGACTGTTCGATGACCGGTTGCGCTCCGCCCATCGCCATTGCGATCCGCGGCGCACGCTCGATTAGCACGACGCGAACCTCGCACTCACGCAGGCGCTCACCGCTAGCTACCAGGAGGTCGCGCACACGGTGCGGCAACTCGGAGGCGACCTCCACTCCCGTGAGGCCTGAGCCGATAACGACGAAGGTCAGGCTTCCAGCACCGTGTGAATGCACCATTCTGAGGAGCCGTCGTTCGAGGCGTTCGGCGCCTTCGTATGTGTCGACGTTGAACGCATGGTCGGCGAGCCCCCGAATCGGCGCATCGACAAGGCGGCTTCCCGATGCCAGCACGAGCTTGTCGAAAGGCAGCGGCGCGGTGCGTCCGCGGACGCTCACCGTGACCTGTTTGCCGGCGACATCGATGTCCGTGGCTGCGCCCTGGATCCATTGCACGCCGACGGGGCTTAGCACATCGCTCAACGGTACCAGCGTCGCCCCGAGATCCGCTTCGTAGTTGCGCACCCGGATGCTGTGGTGCGCGTGAGGATTGACCATGACGACTTCGACCTGATTGCTCGCACCTTGCTCATCGAGCTTGCGGGCCGCGCCGATGGCGCTCCACAAGCCCGCAAAGCCACCGCCGATCACGACGATTCGTTTCATGGCCGCTCCTGACCAGAGATGTTTGCGCGGCCGATTTGCCCGATGAGCGGCGCGGCAACGCGGATGAGTTGCGCAAAACGCGACGGGACACGAAGCAAGATGTGAAGGCAGGGGTCAGCCCGATGCGTGCCAACCTATCGCAGTTGATATGGTAGGACAACGAAACGCAAAGGCGAAGAATATGGCCGACCGGTGGCCACTGTTCGCGACTCGATGCAAATGCGATCGGCGCCTCTCGCGGTTTTCGAATCATGGACTCGCGATTGTTTGTTTAATTTGGGTCTGCAGGTCTATCAACGGTGTCGCGGTCACTGTGACAGCGACACCTTCCGATTCGGGCAATAGCCCGGCGAATGCAGCAATCCCGGTCGCGCATACCGCAACGAATGCGATAGCGCCAATGACGACGATTGCGTTGTTGCACGTTGGTTTCGATTGCAGTGAGTTTGCAAAGAGCCGCATCATGGCTGTCTCCTGGTGGCGCAGCTAACGTTTGCAACTACTGTGCCGGTAGCGATGCTTTACCGCTGACACGCGTGCAAAGCCCGCTGGCAGGGCAACGAATGAAGACAGCGGCTCCGCAACAGCGAGGCGTTGTTGGACCCGGCCAAACACAGGGAACGTCTTGTTGCGGGCCAAAAACCAACACCACCTTGGCGGTACTTAGTCAAAGATAAGAGGGCCGCTCTGGAGATCATCGTCGGCTAAACGTGGCCAACAATCTCGCCGCAGTTCTCCGCAACAGACAGGTCGAATAATCACTAACTATTCGTCATCCCACGCGCTATAACGTAGTTGCAGGGCGACTATTCGTGTCGAGGGGTCCACAAAATCCATCGGCATTGCCAATGCGCACGCCAACTTGCGTCCCCGTCTCGGCCGGGCGCACTGCGCTTCGTATCTTCCCAACTTTCCTGGATCACGGTCCTGGGCGAATCGACTCGACTCGCAGGCCGCAGGCGCGCTTCTGAATCCGAAAACCGCGTGTCGGTTTTCGAGTTCGCCGCGAATAACGAACGGCGTGAATGGATAACCCTACGCAGATCAAGGAGGCAATGTGAAATTACGACGGATGGTTGGATCGGTTGTCGGGCTGCTTTTCATCGCCGGGTTGGCGCATTCGCAAGGCACGCCCCAAGCTCCTCAGCCCGCTCCGCAACAGAGCGGTCAGACACAGGTTTCCAACCCCAGTGCGGGGATGGAAGCGTACGGTGGCACCTCCGATACGATGGTACAGAGCGGCGCGAAACATGCCCGGCCCTGCAGGGTGAACCCGCAATGCAACATCTTCTTCGGCGGGAGCTGACAATAAACTGACGGCGCGCGAGCAAACGGTACAGCACCGGGCGCTCGCGCTGAGACATGGTCGACGTGGCTGGCCGCGATGGCGCAGTCCTGTTTCATTTACGTTTATGGGGACCCCGATACGGAGGTCTCCCGACTTACCCGATGCGGACCATTCCAACCGCAGCATGCCCGCGAATCCGCCATGCAGCGCAGTATTGTTCGGTCTGCAGCAATTGTGATTTCACGCTATAGGCATAGAAAAAGGATAGGCGCCGTCTACACTGACTCTTGTCAACGGCGCGCGTCTCACCCGATTCGCGCTTCCTCAGAATCGCATCGGAGAGTCATCATGAAAAGCAAACTTCTTGCAGCTGTGCTCATCGCCGCCACTACTTCGTTTGCCGCCCCTGTGTTTGCCAGCGGCTACGGTCCTGCACCTTCCTACCGCCCGTCGGTGGGGGCACCTGCTTCGCAGCGAGGCCCGAGTGCCCAAACCGTTGCAGCAGAACGCAACGGTGCAGTCGGCTCTGTCAGTGATTCGTATGGTGGCGTAGCTGCGTCCTCTTCAGAATCTGGCGGCCGTCAATCCGTCGAGTCTGTCAGTCGTGTGTACTTTGGCCACTAATCAACAAGCCGTCTGCTAGGCGAAGCTGTGACGAGATATCGAAATGTCGAAAATTATCGAGGGTGCATTGTTTGTGGGCGCGCTGATGCTGTATCTGGTACCCGCAATGATTGCAGACGCCAGAGAACGCGAAGACGCGTTCGCGGTGACCATGGTGAACATTCTGCTTGGATGGACGGTTATCGGGTGGTTCGCAGCGCTGGTATGGGCGAGGCATCCGGTCAGTAACCGCCGTATGAAGCAGTTTGCAAGACGGGCGCAACGCGCGGTCGCGCGAGTCACCATTGATGCAATCGTCGCGCGGGCGAGTGGTCGTGCCAGTTCGATCCCCATGTTCAATCCTCGCTTGGTACCGATCGTCGCGCGCATTGCCGCAAGCAGTAATCGCCACGAAAGGCGCTAACTGTCGCCGCGGATCATGCATGGTTCGTCGCATTCTTTCCAGACCGAACGGCGGTCTAACCGCTGACAAATTTAGTGTCAACGAGGAGCCCGCTAACGCAGTAAGCGGGCATAGCATCGACTCGTGGCCCTCCAGCCTTGCCATGACGGTTACGGGAAAAAACGTCGTGCTTAACAAATCCCTTTTGAACTGGACGTTGACTTTCATTGTTTCGAGTGCCGGCTTTGATAGTTGCCAACCGGAACGATGGCTGTTGGGCGCGCACGGCATTCGACCAGCACCTTCCCTCAATACTTGATGCCCCGTTTCTGCTGGCGACCCGGCTGCCTCGTGTCACGCTTGTCCTGCCTGCATTGAGAATGGCCGAAAGTCTGATTGTAGCCATCGTTCCGCAGTTTCGAGCGTAAGACCTTTGTCCGATAGCCTCATGCCGCCATCGCTCGCAACAATTTCGGAAAGGCTAACTGAACGCATGGACCGGAGTCCGGTGCGCTAAACCTGCCGCCGTTTTGATCTGGCCAAAGGACGCGGACGGCCTCGCGCGACAGTTCCGGCGGGGATAGCGGATCTGCCGCTAAGGAGCAAGCAGTTCGCCATGCCGTACGAGGCGCCTGTCTCGTGAAACGGGACAGCGAGGCTTCATCATCGACGGGAGAAGTTCATGAATAGCCAGATCACATGTGCATTGATTTTCGCGCTGACATTCTAGGCGTCGATCGACTCGCGGCTCGCGAAGTCAAGCTGCGGGAGATCGGTCCAAAGTCCTATTGCCGTAGTGTCGCGCGGCGGCGATAGTCGTCCTGCAACAGCTATGACAGCGTTGCCGGCGTTGCCGCGCGCGGCGCAACGACCGTCGCAATGCACGGGAGGAATCGTGGAGCGTACGCACGAGAAGTATCAACGGCTTATCGCCTTTTGCCAAAGCCAGCCGCCGCTGATCACTGCCGTAGCGCATCCATGCGATCGCGCATCGCTCGAAGGCGCCGTGGAGGCGGCGGGGATGGGGCTGATTGCGCCGCTTCTCGTGGGACCGCGCGAGCGCATTGGCGCCGTCGCCGAAGAATGCGGGCTGCAGATAGCCGACTATCCGCTGATCGACGTGCCGCACAGTCACGCGGCGGCGGCGAAAACGGTCGAACTGGTGCGCGAAGGCAAGGCCGAAGCGATCATGAAGGGTAGCCTTCACACCGACGAACTGATGGCCGCCGTCGTCCGCCGCGAGGGCGGCTTGCGCACCGAACGGCGCGTGAGCCACTGCTTCGTGATGGACGTGCCGGGTCACGCAGACGCGCTGATCATCACCGATGCCGCGATCAACATAGCACCGACGCTCGCGGAGAAAGCCGACATTCTGCAAAACGCGATTGATCTCGGCCATGCGCTTCGCGTCGAGGAAGTGCGGGTTGCGATCCTTTCGGCGATGGAGATCGTGAACCCGAAGGTCCCGTCGACGATCGAAGCTGCGGCGCTCTGCAAGATGGTCGATCGTCATCAGATCACAGGTGCGCTCGTCGACGGGCCGCTCGCACTCGACAATGCGATCGACCCCGAAGCGGCGCGCATGAAGAAGATCGATTCGCCGGTGGCGGGGCGCGCCAATGTTCTGATGGTGCCCGATCTCGAAGCC
Source organism: Paraburkholderia kirstenboschensis (assembly GCF_032806925.1). Taxonomy (NCBI): domain Bacteria; kingdom Pseudomonadati; phylum Pseudomonadota; class Betaproteobacteria; order Burkholderiales; family Burkholderiaceae; genus Paraburkholderia; species Paraburkholderia kirstenboschensis. The sequence goes on from NZ_CP136512.1 coordinate 2,090,083, forward strand.
GGCAACATGCTGGCCAAAAGCCTGTCGTTTCTGGCCGGGGCGGACGCGGCGGGCATCGTGCTCGGCGCGCGCGTGCCGATCATCCTGACGAGCCGCGCCGATTCGATCATCACGCGGCTCGCGTCGTGCGCCGTCGCGTCGCTGGTGGCGAGCAAAGGCCGTGAAGCTCGGTTGCTGGTGTAGATCATGGCCGACGTCATCCTGGTACTCAACGCTGGATCGTCAAGCATCAAGTTCAGCGCCTTCGATGCGCAAACCCCCGAGCTCGCTTGCGTGCTGCGAGGGCAGATCGACGGGCTGTTCAGTTCGCCGCACTTCGCCGCCTTCGATGCGTCCGGCGAGCAGGCCGGCGCTCACGCATGGGGAGACGGCGCAGGCCTGGAACACGCCGGGGCGATCGCGTATATCGCCGAGTTTCTGCGCGGGCATCGGGAAGGGCATCGCCTGGTGGCGGTCGGGCATCGCGTCGTGCACGGCGGCGCGCGTTTCATCGCACCAGTGCTCATCGATGCCGGCGTGCTCGCGGAACTGCACACGCTGACGCCGCTTGCGCCGCTGCACCAGCCTCATAACCTGAAGCCGATCGCAATCATCGCGGAACGCAATCCGGCGCTGCCGCAAATCGCCTGTTTCGACACGGCCTTTCACGCAACGCAGCCCGAACAGGCGAAGGCCTTCGCGCTGCCCGCTGCAGTTACCGAACGCGGGGTGTGCCGCTATGGCTTTCACGGACTGTCGTACGAGTACATCGCCAGCAAGCTCCAGGAGATCGCACCGGGAGCCGCGGCCGGCCGCACGGTGGTCGCGCATCTCGGCAATGGCGCGAGCCTGTGTGCGCTGTCGGCATGCCGCAGTGTCGCGAGCACGATGGGTTTCACTGCGCTCGACGGCCTGATGATGGGCACGCGCTCAGGCAACCTCGACCCGGGCGTGATCCTGTATCTGCTGGACGAAATGAAGATGACCACGCGCGAAGTGGAAAACCTGCTGTATTGCCAGTCGGGATTGCTCGGCGTTTCCGGCATTTCCGGCGACATGCGCGTGCTACTGGCGAGCGACGATCCTCGTGCCCGCTTCGCCGTTGAACTGTATGTATATCGTATCTGTCGAGAACTCGGCTCGCTGATCGCCGCACTCCAGGGCATCGATGCACTGGTGTTCACGGCAGGCATCGGGGAGCATGCGGCGCAGGTGCGGCAGCGTGTCGGCGAGCAGGCGCAGTGGTGCGGCATCGACATCGATCCCGGCGCGAACGAAGCGAACGGTTCATGCATCAGCGCGCCCGCGAGCCGGGTCGGCGTGTGGGTCGTCCCGACCAACGAGGAACTGATGATCGCCCGTCACACTCGCGCCCTGATCGGCGCGTAAGCACAAGGAGAATCACGATGAGACGGCATGTCTCACAGCAGCCGTTAAAAGGCGCGAAGACGCTTGTCTCCGGGAGTGCCAACGCAAGCGTTCGATCTCCTGCTGATGCGCGATAGCGTTTCGTGAATCTGGCGGCGACCTCTTGCCGTCGAATACGCGGATGAGAAGGCGCAGCCGGATGTCGAGCCGCTGGCGGCGAGCCTCGAAGCGTCGATCTTCATGCCGCTGAACGTGTCCATGCACAAAGAACCGGATGCGTTTCGAAACGTATCGCGAGCCCTGCGCTTGTCGCTATTGCGGAGAGAGAGAGATGCTGCGGCTGACTGTATGGTTCACGCTTCTCATCTCGTTGAGCGCGAGTGCGGCGGTTCATCAAGACTTCCATGATGGGTCGCCGGACGCCGCTGCAGCCGGGTCGGCTGCGCCCCAGCCCGGCGCCATCGATATCGATGACATCCTGCGCCAGTACGGGATCAGCCAAGGCTCGCCCAAAGCCCGCATCATTTTCGCGTGGTTCGACAAGGTAATGCACGACCCGGTTATCGCTGCCCATGTTCCAGGCGGCGCACCGTCGCTCGTTCATGTGCTGCTCGATCCGCAACAGCGGGAAGCCATGATGTCGAGTGGCCTCGCTCGCCTCACGCCGGCGGACCGATCGCGTTACCTCGTGCTGCTTACCCGTGTGCTCGACGAGCTGGTGCCGGTCAATTGTTTTGGCCTCGTCGACATCGTAACGGTAATGAACCGCATCACGATCGCGCAGATGTCCGACGCCGAAGCGGAGCTTTACCTCGATCTTATGTACAAGGTAATGGTGAGCAGCGGTTCCGCGGCGCCGGTACCCGTGCCGACGCGGGAAGAATACGCGGCAGCGTCCGAGGCAATGTCTCGTGCCGTGGTCATCGAACTGGGCGGCGACCCGTCCAACGTCGATCGGTATATGGCATATACAGCGAAGCCTTCCACGGCGACCCCGGCCGATGTCTGCTGGATGACAAGAGTGACGCTGCATGCTCTCGCGAGAATGCCGGCTGCCGAGCGGGATGTCGTTCTACTGCCAGTGTTTATCGGACCGCCTGCGGCGTCGCTGGCGGATCCCGTCGACGAACAACCCGCGCAAATGCCGTTTCCCGCTTCCGCAAGCCCGCCCGGCACGACGATGCCGTGACGGAGCGTCTGAACGACTGCGCCGCTGCGCGGTGGCGATATTCCCGCCACGGCGGCGTATTTTGTCTATTCTGAATTCGACGTGTGCCTGCCGCGTTGGGGTGCTCGAAGAAGGCCAGAGAAAACTTCATGCGCCGCACGGAGCGCGTGTCCCGGGAACAAGGAAGCAATGGCCCAACATACAGGAGTGTGCAATGTGCATTCTGTACGCTGTGTGCTGGTTCGTACTGGACGCGGACAGATCGTCAGTCGATCGGGCGATACATGTACTGCGGCTCCATTGGCCACGCCGGGCGTCGTTGGCATGCGCGACCATAGCCTTCAGCCTGGTGCCTTGTCTTTCGATTGCGCAGGACCTTCCGGGCCGGTCGTCGGGGCCTGCCGTGGTCGGGGGTAACGTCAGACAGCACGCGGACGCCGTGCTTGCCGTCATGAGTTACACGACTGTCCCGGACGTCACTACCAGTAACCTGTCGGTCAATAGCGGCACGACCGGCAACCCCGGCTTCGGCCAGACACAGTTTGGCGGCGGGTTCACGATGAGCCGGTCGTTTCCGTTGTACCTGGAGGGCACGCTTGCCTATAGTCGTTACGATCCGGTTTTTGTCGCGTCCGACGGCTCGGGACAGCGTCCGGTGCCGACGAAATGGAACACCTTCAGTGGCACAGTCGGCATTGGATGGGATTTCCGGATCACGAATGAACTGGTGTTTCGTCCGATCCTGAACGGAACGCTAGGTCGCGTCTCCAGCGATTTGAAGGTGGGACAGACCATCTTCAATCGCGCCACCGATGCCAACCTCCAGTTTCTCGAGAACGGTTCGCTGGACGCGTATGGCTATGGCGGCTCGCTGATGCTCGACTATGAGCGCTACCGTGACAACTACGAAATCGACGCTGAGTTGCGGGCCACGGACATTTATCTGCGCAGCTTCGGTGGTTCTTCCCAGGCAGTGCAGGGGTCCGCCATGGCGCAGCAAGTCAGCCTGTGGACTCGCTGGCGCGCGCCTACGGGATGGCACGCATTGGACCGGCCAGTCCGCTATGTGCTCGAAGCGGCTTACTCACATTATTTCGGCGACAGCGCGGGCGTGCTGGGTTTCAACGATCTCACCTCGTTGGGCGTCGGCCTCGAACTCGACAGCACCAGGTATCCGGTCATCATTACCAGGACGCGTGCCTTGGTGCGATATGTGTTCGGACACAATGTGCATGGCGTGTCATTCGGGTTTGCCGTGAGTTTCTAGTTGGCGTATCTAACCCGCGGCGACCCACGATGCCGTTCGTCATACCGATCGGAAAAGGAGATGCTGATGCGCGCCCACCTCTGTCTGCCTGCTTTCGCTTTTCCCTTGCTGCTCGTCGGCTGCAACACGCCGCCGATTTCTCCCGGTAAGCCGGTAGATATCCCGACTGCCCTGGAGCAAGTCCTCGACGGATTGTGCAATTTCAGGAAGCAGGAAGCGGCTCGCAAGCGGGAGGGGGACGTCGATATCGACTCCATCACCGTGCAACTCGACCTGACAATCGATGGGTCACGCAATCCCCCGGTAGCGGTCGCGCCGGATATCCAGTTCATTCCGACCGTCAGTTACGGACAGGTGATAACGGCGAACAGAGGAAGCACGCTCACCATTTCGCTAAAACATAAGGGCACAGGCAGTTGGACCGCTGGCGATTGCAATGTTTCCAGGTGAGAGCAGCCGGCCAGTGCAAACCGGGGTTCAAGTGAGTGCACGGGAACGCGTGGTCGCTGCCACGCTCTGAACGGCCAGCCGCATAGGATGACAGCGTCGAGGCGCGATGCGCTAGGACCAAAGTCCCATGTCCTCTCCTGCGCGCATGCGCTACGCTGGCAATCGGCACACCGTCCCGGGCGTCCGTTCATGTCGACGTCATTGGGACAGACACCGTTCACTTGTGATCGAGGCTACAAGAACAGGAGACGCCAGCATGAGCCACGAGCGCGCATCGAACACTTCGTCTCACGCAACCCTAACCGACGACGAACTCCGACGCATCGACGCGTGGTGGCGCGCGTGCAATTACCTTTCTGTCGGCATGATTTACCTCAGGGACAATCCGCTGTTGCGGGAGCCCTTGAAGGTCGAACACGTAAAGCAACGCCTACTCGGACACTGGGGCGCAAGCCCCGCGCTGTCGTTCGTCTGGGCGCACATGAACCGCGTGATCAAGCGCGACGATCTTGATGTGATTTTCATGGCCGGGCCTGGACATGGCGCGCCGGGCGTACTCGGTCCTGCCTATCTGGAAGGTACTTATTCGGAGGTGTACCCGGACAAAAGCGAAGACGCCGAGGGAATGCAGAAGTTCTTCAAGCAGTTTTCCTTTCCGGGTCATATCGGCTCCCACGTGACGCCCGAAACACCCGGCTCGATTCACGAGGGCGGCGAACTCGGCTACAGCCTTTCGCATGCTTATGGCGCTGCGCTCGACAACCCTGATCTGATCGTCGCCTGCGTGGTCGGGGATGGCGAGGCCGAGACGGGACCGCTTGCCACCGCGTGGCATTCGAACAAGTTCATCAATCCGGTCCGCGACGGCACCGTCCTGCCGATCCTGAACCTGAACGGCTACAAAATTGCCAATCCGACAATCCTCTCGCGCATCAGCCATGAGGAACTGAAAGCACTGTTCGAGGGCTACGGCTATACGCCGTATTTCGTCGAAGGATCGGAGCCGTCGGAGATGCATCAGAAGATGGCGGCCACGCTCGATACGATCATCGCCGAAATCCGCGCGATTCACGAAAGAACGCGTGCTGACGGCAATCCCGAGCGGCCTCGCTGGCCGATGATCGTGTTGCGCACGCCCAAGGGCTGGACGGGACCGAAGGAAATCAAAGGCCACAAGGTCGAGGGCTCGTGGCGCTCGCATCAGGTGCCGTTTTCCGATGTGACCGGCAACCCCGCAAATCTCGAACTGCTGGAAAGCTGGCTGCGCAGCTACAAGGCCGACGAGTTGTTCGACGACAACGGCCAGTTGCTTGCCGAGCTGAGCGAGCTTGCGCCGCAAGGGCCACGCCGCATGAGCGCCAATCCGCATGCGAACGGCGGCGTATTGCGCCGCGAGTTGAAGCTGCCGGACTTCCGCGACTACGCGGTCGAGGTCACGCATGCCGGCAAGGTGCTGCGCGAGAACACCCAGCCGCTCGGCCAGTTCCTGCGGGACACGATGCGTTGCAACATGAACACGTTTCGCGTCTTCGGCCCTGACGAGACCGCGTCCAATCGCTTGCAGGCAATCTACGAGGTCAGCAAGAAGGTGTGGATGGCCGACATGCTGCCCGAGGACGACGACGGCGGCGAACTCGCGCGCGACGGCCGCGTGATGGAGATGCTCTCGGAGCACACGTTGATGGGCTGGCTCGAAGGCTACCTGCTGTCCGGCCGTCACGGCTTCTTTCATACTTATGAAGCGTTCGCGCACGTGGTGGACTCGATGTTCAACCAGCACGCGAAGTGGCTAGACGTATGCAAAAACCATGTGCCGTGGCGCGCTTCGGTGGCCTCCGAGAACATCTTGCTTTCGTCGACGGTATGGCGCCAGGATCATAACGGCTTCTCTCACCAGGACCCCGGTTTTATCGATCTCGTGACGAACAAGAGCCCATCGGTCACGCGCGTGTATCTACCACCGGACGCCAACACGTTGCTCGTCGTGGCGAACGAGTGCCTGCGTTCCACCGATTGCATCAATGTCATCGTCGCCGATAAACAGAAGCATCTGCAGTTCACCACCATCGACGAAGCGGTCATGCATTGCGCAAAAGGCATCGGCGTATGGCGCCGTGCGAGCAATGACGAAGACATGGAGCCCGATGCGGTGATGGCTTCATGCGGCGACGTCGCCACGCAGGAAGCACTCGCCGCCGCAGCTATCTTGCGCGAGCGTCTGCCCGAACTGAGGCTGCGCTTCGTGAACGTGGTGGATCTGTTCAAGATGCAGCCGGTGAGCGAGCATCCGCACGGCTCGACCGAGCGCGACTTCAATAGTCTGTTTACCGTGGACAAGCCGGTGATTTTCAACTTCCACGGTTATCCGTGGCTGATTCACAAGCTCGCATATCGCTTTCGCAATCACGAGAATCTTCACGTTCGCGGCTACACCGAGAAGGGCAACATCAATACGCCTCTCGAACTCGCGATCCTGAACAAGGTGGACCGCTTCAATCTGGTGCTCGACGTGCTCGATCGCGTGCCGCGCTTGCAAGGTAGAACTGCGCATCTTCGCGAGGACATGAGGAACGCGATCATCCTCAATCTGAATTATGCGCACGAGCACGGCACCGATAGCGCAGAGATTTCCGAGTGGGTGTGGCCGTATTGAGCGGTTCACAGTGAGCCCGGCGCTCTACCGTTGGGCCGAATCGGACTTCTGAAATCTGGCGAACGCGCTGCGATGGGCGCCGGCTGGCCATCCAACCCCGGCATGAAAGGCGAGGCAAACGACCATGAACGATGTTTCCGTAGCAGGGGCGACTACCAATCCGCAAGCCGCCCCGCGCGACGTGAGCGGCGACGCGTTCCAGAACGACGTGGTGAGGAATCTGATTTGCCGCGCAGCGCGCTATCCGGACATTGCGGGCCCGCATGACTGGTACATGGCGCTCGCCTTCAGCGTGCGCGATCGGATGCTTGCCCGCTGGGCCGCGTCGACCAAGGTCTATGCAGCGGAGGACGTCAAGGTTGCCTGCTATCTTTCCGCCGAGTTCCTGATCGGTCCGCAACTCGGCAATAACCTCCTCAGTCTCGACATGCAAGACGAAGCGCGCGAAGCGATGCATGCGCTCGGCCAGGACCTCGACGCGCTGCTCGCGATCGAGGAGGAACCCGGGCTCGGCAACGGCGGCCTCGGACGCCTGGCAGCGTGCTACATGGACTCGCTATCGACGCTTGAAATACCTGCAATCGGTTACGGAATCCATTACGAGTTTGGCATCTTCGACCAGCAGATTCGCGACGGCTGGCAGGTCGAGGTGACTGACAAGTGGCTGCAGAACGGCAACCCCTGGGAAATTGTCCAGCCTGACGTGAGCCACTACGTCTGCTTTGGCGGGTACACGCAGCACCAGACCGACGACCAGGGACGCCTGCGGGTGAACTGGATTGCAGCGCATCAGGTAAAGGGCGTTGCCTGCGATCTGCCGATGCAGGGCTATCGCGTCGATACCTGCAATGTGCTGCGGTTGTGGAAAAGCGAAGCGGTGGAGTCGTTCGACTTCCGGGACTTCAACGCGGGCCAGTACTACGAGGCCGTGCAGGAGAAGGTGGTCTCGGAAACCTTATCGAAGGTCCTTTATCCGAACGACGAACCGGAAGCGGGCAAACGCTTGCGGCTCGCGCAGCAGTACTTTTTCGTTTCGTGCTCGCTGCAGGACATGTTGCGGCTCATGACATTGAAGGGCACGTCAATCGAGCAGTTCGCCGACCTGTTTGCCGCGCAGCTCAACGATACGCATCCGTCCATCGCGGTAGCCGAGTTGATGCGTCTGCTGCTGGACGTGCACGGGCTTGCGTGGGACCCCGCCTGGGACATCACGCAGCGCACCTTCGCCTACACCAACCACACGCTGTTGCCCGAGGCGCTGGAAACTTGGGGCTTGCCGCTGTTCAAGAGCCTGCTGCCGCGCCCGCTCGAAATCATCTACGAAATCAATCGCCGTTTTCTCGACGACGTGCGGCGCGTTTTTCCGGGTGACAACGCGCGCGTCGCACGCATGTCCCTGATCGACGAGCGCGGCGACAAGAAAGTACGCATGGCGCATCTGGCCACGGTTGGCGCTCATGCCGTGAACGGTGTGGCCGCGCTGCATTCGGACCTGCTTCGCCAGACCGTGCTGCGTGACTTCGCCGAACTATTCCCGCAGCGCTTTCTCAATGTGACGAACGGCGTGACGCCGCGCCGCTTTCTGATGTTGAGCAACCCCGGGCTCGCGCGTCTTCTCGATCGGACGATCGGCGACAAGTGGCGCACCGATCTTGCGCAACTCGACGCACTGGCGGCGCATGCCGACGACGCCGGTTTTCATGAAGCCTGGCGCGCGATCCGGCGGGATAACAAAACGGCACTCGCGGCGCGGATCGCGAGCGAAACTGGCGTCGAGGTCGATCCGACCGCGCTGTTCGACATTCAGGTCAAGCGCATTCACGAATACAAGCGCCAGCATCTGAACGCGCTGTACATCATCAGTCTGTATCACCAGCTACGCCGCAATCCCGGGCTCGACATTGCGCCGCGTTGCTTTATCTTCGGCGGCAAGGCCGCGCCGGGTTACGCGATGGCCAAGCTGATGATTCGCCTGATCACCGGCATTGCAGAAGTCGTCAATCACGATCCCGTTGTGGACGGCCGGCTGAAGGTGGTCTTCTATCCGGACTTCAACGTGAAGAACGGACACTGGGTCTATCCCGCAGCGGATCTGTCCGAGCAGATTTCCACCGCGGGCAAGGAAGCATCCGGCACCGGCAACATGAAGTTCATGATGAATGGCGCGGTGACGATCGGCACGCTCGACGGTGCAAACGTGGAGATTCGCGAGGAAGCGGGCGCAGACAATTTCTTCCTGTTCGGCCTGACCGCGCAGCAGGTCGAGGAGTTGAAGCAGGGCGGCTATCGGCCGTCCGACTATGTGGAAGCCAACGACGATTTGCGCGAAGCCATCGCGCAAATAGCTCAGGGCCGTTTTTCGCGCGGCGACCCCGAAATGTTCAGGGCACTCGTCGACAATCTGCTTCACTCGGATCCGTTTCTCGTGCTTGCCGATTTCGCCGATTACGTCGCGTGTCAGCACCGCGTGAGCGAAGCATGGCGCGACGCCCGGAGCTGGACGCGCATGTCGATCATGAATACGGCGCGCTCGGGCAAGTTCTCGTCTGATCGCTCGATCAGGGAGTACTGCGAGCGGATCTGGAACGCGCGTGCGGTGAGGATCGACCTTGGACAGCCCTAACGTCGGGAGTACGCGCAATTATCAGGCGCGGCCCGGTTCGCGATTTCCGCTCGGTGCGTCGGTCGTGCCGGACGGCGTCAACTTCTGCATTTTTTGCCGGCATGCGACACACCTGGAACTGCTGCTTTACGCTTCGACGGACAGCGTTACGCCGTTCCAGATCATCGAACTCGCGCCCGAGAGAAACCGCACGTTCTATTTCTGGCATGTGTTGATCGCAAACCTTGCGGTGCCGTGCTACTACACATGGCGCGCGTACGGCCCGCATGGCGTGCCGCAACTGGACGACGAAGCGGCCGGTCGTCACGAGTTGCTCGATCCCGACGCGCGCGCGGTCAGCGACCGCCACTGGCACCGCGAGCCCGCAACCGGTGCGCGGGAACCCGGGCATGTATCGTTTCGGGCCATCGTCACGGAGCCGCTGCCCGAGCGCAAAGACGTGGCCGTGCGCACGCTCGACGACGCGATCATCTACGAACTGCATGTGGGCGGCTACACCCGCGATCCATCGAGCGGCGTTCGACATCCCGGCACGTTTGCGGGACTGGTCGAGAAGATTCCGTACCTGAAGGAACTGGGCATCACGCACGTCGAGCTCCTGCCGGTGATGGCGTTCGATGAACAGGATGTGCCCGCACCGGCAGCAGCGAAGGGGCTCGTCAATTATTGGGGCTACAGCACGCATAGCTTTTATAGTCCGCATCCGCGCTATTGCGTCGATCCTGAGCGAGCGCCGCAGGAGTTCCGTGCGTTGCTCGACGCGATGCACGCGGCGGGCATCCGCGTGTTGCTCGACGTGGTGTTCAATCACACCGCGGAAGCAGGCCTGAGCGGTCCCGTGATCAATTTCAAGGTGCTTGCTAACGAAGTCTTCTATCACGTCGATCCGGCCGATGGCGGGCGCTATCTCGACTACACAGGCTGCGGCAATACGGTCAACTGCAATCATCCGCTGGTGTCGGCGTTCATCCTGCATTGTCTCGAGTACTGGGTACAGGAATTCAGTGTGGACGGCTTTCGCTTCGATCTCGCAAGCGTCTTCACGCGCGGCGAGGGCGGCGCTTTGCTACGCACGCCACCGCTACCATGGGCCATGGAAGCGTCGCCGGTGCTCGCGCGCGTGCCGCTGATAGCCGAGGCGTGGGACGCGGCGGGTCTTTATCACGTTGGCGCATTTCCGGGCATGGCGTGGGCCGAATGGAACGGCCGCTACCGCGATGTGATCCGGCGCTTCGTGCGTGGCGATCCGGGAATGATCGGCCAGATGTGCACTTGCCTCGCGGGGAGCGCGGACCTCTATCAATCGGACGGCAGACTGCCAGTGAACAGCATCAATTTTGTGACCTGTCACGACGGTTTTACCTTGCGCGATCTCGTCAGCTACGACGCGAAGCGCAACGAGGCGAACGGCGACGACAACCGCGACGGCAGCAACGACAACCTGTCGTGGAACTGCGGCGCCGAGGGCGACACGGATGATCCGTCGATCGCCGGGCTGCGTATGCGGCAGGCGCGCAATTTCATCGCGATTCTGCTGTTGAGCCAGGGCGTACCGATGTTGCTCGCCGGGGATGAGATCCTGCGAAGCCAGCGCGGCAATAACAACGCGTACTGCCAGGACAACGCGCTGTCATGGATGAACTGGCACTTCGACGCCGACGAGCTCGACATGCTGCGGTTCGTGCGCGAGATGATCGCGCTTCGCAAGCGTCACCCGAGCCTGCGCCGTCGCCGGTTCTTTACGGGCGCTACGGAGCACGGGCGGACCCATCGCGATGTCGCCTGGCATGGCGAGCGACTCGAATGTCCCACGTGGGGCGACCCGAGTGCTCGCCTCGTCGCGTATACGCTCGCGGGGCTTGCGCCGGGCGAGCCCATGTTGCACGTGATCCTCAACATGAATGCCGATCCGCGCGACGTAGAGCTTCCCACTCTCGACGACGCGAGCTGGCGGCGCATCGTCGATACGGCTGCGCAACCGCCGTCGGACATTGTTGGGACGATAGAGAGCGCTCAAGTCGAATACGGCAACTGCCGCGTAGAGCCGCGCAGTGTCGTCGTGCTCGAATCGCGATGAATGGTCGCCGTCTCGCTGGAAGATGGGCAGCCGAGCGGCTTTAAGTTTTATGTACTGCAGTATTGCTTTGTCGATCATCGGGAGGCGGCATGGATGCAGTCAGAACCTTCGTCGAAAGTCAGCCGCTTTTCGCGCTCTTTTTTACCATTGCGGTTGGTTACCTGATCGGCGAAATCAATGTGAAGGGCGTGGCTCTCGGTTCCGGAGCCGTGTTGTTCGTTGGACTGGCGCTCGGCGCGTTCGCGCCGAAATCCACACCGCCGGCACTGCTCGGCACGCTCGGTCTGTTGATGTTTCTTTATGGCATCGGCATTCAGTATGGCGCGCAGTTCTTTCGCGGGCTCACGAGCCGCGAGGGCATGAAGGCCAATGCAGCCGCGTGTCTCGGTGTGATCGCTTCGGGTCTCGTCGCGTGCGGCTTGATCCATTTCGGCATTTCGCTCGCGGATGCTCTCGGCATGTTCGCGGGCAGCGGCACGAGCACGGCGAGCTTGCAGGTTGCGATCGCGGCTATGAAGAGCAACGATGCCGCCGTGGGCTATAGCGTTGCATATCCGTTCGGCGTGGCCGGCCCGATTCTCTTCATCTATGCGCTGAAGCTGGCCCTGAAAGTCGACATACGCAAGCCGCCCGCGAAGGTGTTGGAGACTGCGGAAATCGCGCTACACAACGCGGCTCTCTTCGGTGTGAAAGTGTCGGATCTGTTGGCACGCCTGCCTGGCGGAGTGGCAGTCGCGGCCGTGCGGCGCGCGCATCACAACCAGCTCGTCACCGACGATTTCATTCTGCGCGGTGACGACGTCCTCCTCGTCACCGCGACGGACCCCCGCCTGCTCGACGAAGCAACGGCGCTTTGCGGCGAGTTGCAGCCCGGCCGAATCGCGAGTCATCGGGAAGACCTGGACTATATGCGCGTGTTCGCATCGAATCCGGCGGTCGTCGGAATGCCGCTGCGCAGTCTGCGCTACCCCGAAGGCGTGAACTGCTCGGTCGCACACGTGCGGCGCGGGGACATCGATCTGCTATCCACTCCAGACCTCATTCTCGAAGCGGGCGACAGGGTCGGCCTGTTGGTCAATCGCGCGCACCAGGCGAGCGTTCGGGCGTTCTTCGGCGATTCGATCAAAAGCACGGCCGACCTCAGTTTCATTTGTCTAGGCATAGGCGCGGCCGCGGGGCTGCTAGTCGGCGCGATACCGCTGCGCTTTCCTGGTCTCGGCGCGTTCAGCCTGGGCCTCGCGGCGTTGCTGCTGGTCGCGCTCTGTCTGGGGAAGGCCCGCCGCACCGGCCCGTTCGTCTGGGTGATGCCGCTTTCGGCCAATCTCGTGCTGCGCAATCTCGGGCTCACGATCTTCCTCGCGCAAGTGGGCATCGCTTGCGGACCCAAGTTCATCTCGACCGTGAGCACCGCCGGGCCGCTGTTGCTGCTCTATGGCGTGATTACGCTGCTGGTGCTCGTCGGCGTGACGGCTATATGTTGCCTGTGGATCTTCAGGCTGTCGTTCGACACGTCGGTCGGCGTGATATGCGGCGCGACCGGCAACCCGGCGATTCTGGCGTTCGCCAACCGCGTTGCGCCGACCGATCAGCCCGACATCATGTACGCAATGATTTTCCCGTCGATGACGATCGTGAAGGTGCTGTTCGTGCAGATCGCAATAGCGATTGCGGCCGGCTGAGCGTAGCTGCACAGACCGGCACTACGTGAGCAGACGTGACCGAAGTCGGCCCTCGATACACAAGGAGTCCATCATGGAAGTGGCGATCTTCAGCTCGACGCGCTATGAACGCCGGTATCTCAACGAGGCGAACAGAAGCGGTGAGCACAAGCTGCATTACTTCGACGTCTTGCTGGAGCAGGACACTGCCGGTCTTGCCGCCGGTTACGGCGCGGTCTGCATCTTCGTCAACGACAAGGCGGACGCGCCGGTACTGACCGCACTGCACGAGGGTGGAACGCGTCTGCTCGCGTTGCGCTGCACGGGCTACAACAACGTGGATCTCGAGGCGGCGAAAAGGCTCGGCATCAAGGTGGTGCGCGTCGTGACCTATTCGCCGAACTCCGTGGCGGAGCACGCTGTGGCGCTACTGCTCGCCGTCAACCGCAAGGTCCACCGTGCGTACAATCGCACCCGCGACTCGAATTTTTCACTGGAGGGGCTGACCGGCTTCGATCTTTTCGGCAAGACGGTTGCGGTGGTCGGAACGGGCAAGATTGGCTGCGTGTTCGCGAAGATCATGCTCGGCTTCGGCTGCAGGGTGATCGGCTTCGATCCGCACCCGTCGGCGGAATTCGAGGCGCTGGGTCTCAGCTATGCGAACCCGGGCGAGATCGGGGAACAAGCCGACATCATTTCGCTGCATTGTCCCCTCACGCCCACGACACACCACATCATCAATTCCGAAACGCTCAAACGCGCGAAGCCGGGCGCGATACTGGTCAACACTAGCCGGGGCGGCCTGATCGACACGGAGGCCGCTATCGAAGCGTTGAAGACCGGTCAGCTCGGCGGGCTTGGAATCGACGTGTACGAACAGGAGAGTAGTCTCTTCTTTCGCGATCGCTCCAGCGAGATCATCACCGACGACGTCATTCAGCGCCTCGTCTCGTTTCCAAACGTCATCGTCACCGGGCATCAGGCCTATCTGACGCACGAGGCACTGACGACCATTTGCGAAACCACGCTCGAAAGCGTCTCGGCGTTCGAGAAGAATTTGCCTTTGCAGAACGAGGTGGTCGGATAGAGGCAAAGCGTGGTCGCGTTTTGCTGACCGCGCGGGCGAGGGCGTGCGTCAGCCACGCAGGCGCCTTGCAGCGCCCGTCATGACTTTACTGCTTGATGCCTTCGGCCTGAATGTGCAGCGTGGTCTGCATCTTGAAGCCGTAGGTCTTGCCGAAGTCGACGCCGAAGTCATCGCGGTTGAAGGTTGCGGTGGACTCGGTGCCGCACACTTCGCGCTTGAGCATCGGGTTCACGAAGCACTTGAACGACTCGATCTTCAGGTTGACCGGCCTGGTCACGCCATGCATGGTCAGCGTGCCGATCACTTCCACCGGCTTGTCGCCGTCGAAGCGGATTTGCGTGCCCTTGTAGGTCGCTCTCGGGTACGTCGCGACGTCGAAGAACTTGTCGCCGACCAGTTCGGAATCGAGCTTGTCATTGCCGATATCCACCGAGCTCATGTCGATCGTCACGTCGACCGTGCCGGTCTTTGCCGCGCGGTCGAGCACAACGGTGCCGCTGCTCTTCTTGAACTTGCCGCGCCAGATCGACACGCCGCCGAAGTGATCGGTTTCGAAGCTGGGGTACGTGTGGGTCGGATCGAGCTGGTAGGTGTCGGCGGCCATTGCGTTGAACGACAATGCGGTGGCGAGCGCGCCGGCGGCGAGCAGGAATTGTTTCTTCAAGATGTTCTCCAGGTTTTCGAAAGTGCTATGACGCTTGAGGTTTTACTTCGGTATTTCTAGTCACTTCTTCGAAGCGACGATGTGAAATTTGATGACGACTTCATCGGCTACGACGGACGTGTCCTTCCATTCGCCGGTGCCAACGTCGTACTGCGAGCGTTTGATAGGCAGTGAGCCGTCGAACGTCTGCGTCGGGCCATGGCTTGCAATAGTGACGGGCACCACCACGGTCTGCGATTTGCCCTTGATGGTCAGCTTGCCGGTGATCTTGTACTGATTGCCGCCCGTCGGCGCGATCGCGCTGGAAACAAATGTCGCGGCCGGATACGTGGCGCTGTCGAACCATTCCTTGCCTTGCGCCTGCTTGTTGTAGTCGTCCGCGCCGAGGTCGTAGCTGCCGGTGTCGATCGACACGTTCGCGCTTCCTGCGGCCGGCTTCGCCGGATCGAACGACAGTTGCGCCGAAAACTTCCTGAACTTGCCGTCGACGGGCACGTTCATCTGCTTTGTCGTGGCGATTACGGTGCTTTTGCTCGTGTCGACGTCCGCGTGCGCGAGGCCCACACCGAACAGCGAAAGGGCGGCGACGCCGGCGAGGATGGAGTGATGGAGTGTGTTTTTCATGGTGATACGCATCCTATCGAACCCGTGGGCGTCCATTGCACACAGCGGGGAGTTTGATTGCCAACAGGCTGTAGCGAATGGGCGCCGATGAGTGTTACTTGAGGAACGGAATCATCCGCGCGAGCAGTCCGTCGCGGTCGACAAACTGATGCTTCAGCGCCGCGAGCACATGCATGGCGACCAGCGCGAGCAGCGTGTAATTGAGCAGCACGTGTACCGTGCGCAGCGTGGCCTTGAGCGCCTGATCGGGGCCAATGAAAGTCGGCAGCGGCACGATGCCGAGATACACCACCTGAATTCCCGCCGCCGAGCTGTACAGATAGCCCGACACCGGAATCGCCAGCATCAGCACATACAGCAGACCGTGCACGACATGGGCCGCCGCCTTTTGCCACGCGGGCGTTGCGCTCTCCAGAGCCGGCGCGCGATGCGTCGCTCGCCACAACACGCGGGCCACGGCGAGCATCAACACGGTGACGCCGATCCATTTGTGCCATGAGAAATACTTGAGTTTCGTCGGCGTGAAGCCGGGAATGTCCGTCATGATCCAGCCCAGATAAAAGCCGCCGACGATCAGCACGGCGATCAGCCAGTGCAGGGCGATTGCGGCGCCGTGGTAACGGCTTGTATTGGTGCGGCGGGACATGTCGTTCATACTCGTCGGTCAGGCGTCGTGGCGGTGACTGCGAATAGTAGGCAGGTCAATGAAGACTGAATAGGCGGGCGCGCGAGAACACATTGTTGTACTGGTGACGTTAATGCCGTTCTGGCTCGCGACTTGCAACGGCGGGCGAAGGCAAGCTGAGCCGGGGCCGAGTTGGGGTATCCTGCGCACCGGGCCTTGCCCACGTACAACCATCCATTCAGGGCTTTCGTTGTGACTTCGATTTTCCTTTCATGGGGTATCGCCGCCTTCGCGACGGCCGGCGTGATCACCCGACCCTTCAAATGGCCAGAAGCGGTGTGGGCCGTGGCCGGCGCGCTGCTGCTGGTTTCGCTCGGGCTGTTGCCGTTGCATCTCGCGGTCGAAGCCGTCGGCAAGGGCACCGACGTCTACCTGTTTCTGTCCGGCATGATGCTGCTCTCGGAGGTCGGGCGCCGCGAGGGGCTGTTCGACTGGGTCGCGGTGCTTGCCGTCAACCATGCGCAAGGTTCGCCGCGCAAGCTTTTCCTGCTGGTCTATCTGGTCGGGGTGGTCATTACCGCCTTTCTTTCGAACGACGCGACCGCGGTCGTCCTCACGCCGGCTGTGTTCGCCGCCGCGAAGAAGGCGAAGACCGATCCACTGCCCTTGTTGTTCGTGTGCGCGTTCATTGCAAACGCAGCCAGCTTCGTGCTGCCGATCTCCAATCCGGCCAATATCGTGCTGTACGGCAATCACACGCCCGCGCTTGTGCCGTGGCTGATGCGCTTCGCGCTGCCGTCGCTGCTGTCGATCGTCGCCACGTATATGCTGCTGCGCTGGACGCAGCGCAAGGCGCTTGCCGGCAGATGCGAGGCGAACCTCGAGCCGCTTCGGCTTTCGTCGAGCGGACGCGTGGCGCTCGCCGGCATCGCGGTCACGGCCGTCGTGCTGCTGGCGGTGTCGGCGTTCGACATTCAGTTGGGGCTGCCCACTGCGATACTCGGCGCGGCGACCGCGCTCGTCGTACTGATCCAGGAGCGCAAATCGCCGCTGCCGATGATCCGCGAGATATCGTGGAGCGTGCTGCCGCTCGTGGCCGCGCTGTTCGTTCTCGTCGAAATGCTCGACTACACCGGCGTGATCAGCATGCTCGCAGCGCTAACGCGCACGGCCGCCGCGCACAACGAAATGACAACGGCGGGGTGGGCCGGCAGCGCCATCGCGATCGGCAGCAATCTGATGAACAATCTGCCTGCCGGCCTGATCGCCAGTTCCACGGTGATGCAGGCGCATAGCCCGGAGCGCGTGATCGACGCGCTGCTGATCGGCGTCGACCTCGGACCCAACATGTCGATCACCGGTTCGCTTGCGACCATTCTTTGGCTCAACGCGATTCGCCGCGAAGGCGAGGACGTGAGCTTCATGAAGTTCCTGAAGGTCGGCGTCGTGGTCATGCTGCCCGCGCTGGTGCTCGCGCTCGGCGCACGCATTCTGACCGGCTGACGCGCCGGCTCCTCAAGAGGGCCGCCGCGCGTCATGCGCCAGGCGGCCCCGGGTACCTTGCCCGCTTAGCGATGGCCGTTGATTTCCGGCGCAATGGCCGCGTGATTGAGCAGCGCAACCAGCGACATCCCGCCCACGGTATTGCCCACCAGCGTCGGCACGAGGAAGCGCAAGAAGTAGTCGTGCAGGCTGGCATCGCCGCTCAGGAACGCATAAGCAACCTCCGTCGATCCGGCGATGATGTGCGAAAGATGGCTGACGGCGACCACATAGGTAATCAGCAGCACGGTCAACAGGCGCCCCGAGCGCGCGCTCGGCAACAGCCACACCATCAGTGCGATCAGCCAGCCCGCGAAGACCGCCTTGACCATGGTCGGCAGCATGTGTTCCGAGCCGACCGCCGCGCGCGACACGTCGCCGAATGCATTCACCACCGCGGGCGAGAAGACATCGGGAATGCGTAGCATCGCCGCGAAGATCCATGTGCTGATGAGGTTGAAGACGAGCACCACGGCCCATAGACGCATCGCTTTAAGCAGCGTGAGCGGATCGCGCCGCGTCAATACGGGCAGCACCACGGTCAGCGTGCTCTCGGTAAAAAGCTGCTGCCGCCCCATGATGACGAGCACGAAACCCATCGAGTAACCGAAGCTCGACACCAGATGGCGCCATGGCGTGTCCGGCAAGCCGGCTTCGAGCACGGCTTGCGTGAGAAACGAAAAGCCCATGGACAGACCGGCGGCGAGCGACGACCAGATCAACGCGCCGATGGTCCGCTCAAGCGCGGCTTCGCCCTCCTCGCGGACGATCTCATGCAGCACGAGCGCGTGCGGGGCGGTGTGATGTGCCGCCTGGTCCTGCTCGCCCTCGTTCAGATGCGGCGAGTCCGCGCCGGCGTCCTCGGCGCGCGGCGCACCGTTGCGGGCCGTTGCAACGGGTGCTTTCTGTTGCGGTTCCTTAGTCGCTTCAGTCATGAACGGCCGTCCTTCGAGCGCCCGCCGGGCGCTTCGTAGACGGCTTCTTCGGAACCCCGCAGCACGCCGAGCACGGCTTCGAGACGCGCCAGCCGGGCCCGTTGCACCGGCACCAGCGACGCACGCGACAGCAGGCGCAGGCGGTTTTCCCAATACGAAAGAGGGATGCGGTCATTGACCGAAATCCGCACTAACACGAGTTCGAGATGGGCGATCTCGCTGTCCAGGTTCGGGTAGTTCATCGACGTGATCCGGGAAAAAGAGGTGAACGGCAAACCAGCTCCGGCACTACTTGTATGGGTGAGCAAGTAGTGTTCCCCCGATTCCTCAGGACAAGGGGAATTCACCAGGCGTTCTTGCAGTCCGCATGTCGTATGCTCAAGCACGCGCCATTGCCGCTATCGGCCTGTCCCATCACGGAGCGGCGCGAGATCAGAATTACGCAAATCGTCGCCAGACGGTAGCACTCGTTCATTTCATTCGATGTCACGCCGCGGCCGTCGCCGCGCGCGGCAATGGACAGCTGTAACCGACATTACGCGGCAACAAACGGCGGCAACAGGGCGACACTCCGCCATGCGCCCGGCGCTTCCCAACGCTGCCGGCGCTTCATGACATTAATCGACATAACTCTGCAATTGCTTTGCGGCATTGGTTCCACAAGAATTCGGCCTGTCATTGAACGGATCGCGGCACAAGCAGGCGACGCTCGGTGGCTTATCGAAGGAGTCAGTCATGAGAAAATTGCTCGCCGCCGTCCTGCTGTGCTGCGCGTCCACCGTCACGTTCGCTCAGGCCGCGCCGCAAGGCGGCAATCCGCAGCGCATGGAGCGCATGGTTGCGCAGCTGCAAACGCGTTTTGCGAATGCCAATACCACGCATGACGGCAAGCTCACGAAAGAGCAGGCCGTGGCCGGCATGCCGATGGTCGCAAGCCACTTCGACGAGATCGACACGCAGAAGCTCGGCTACGTCACGTTGCCGGAGATCGAGGCATATATGCGCGAACGCGGTGCAGCGCACTAAACGGCGCACCAAACGGTGCACTGAGCGGCGCGCATTGCCGCGATACCGCACGACGCCGGCGCCGCGCGCTTGCCCCAGCCGTCATGAACCCCTCACCCAGCCATTGACGCCCGATTCACGCGATGAAGCCTGCTACGTCAAGCCGTTTGCGTCTTGTAAGCGCATCGATCGTCGTGTCGATGGGCACGGCGCTGAGCGGTTGCATCAGCGTTGGCCCGGACTTCAAGGAGCCCGACGTCACGCTGGAGAACCAGTGGCTGGAGAGCTTGCCGCCTGCAGTGCAGAGCGCGCCCGCCGCTCAGGCCGCGTGGTGGAAAGCGTTCAACGATCCGGTGCTGAGCGCCCTCGAACAACGCGCTTATGAGCGCAACCTGTCGCTGCAGGTAGCGGGTCTGCATATCTTCAAGGCGCGGGCACAGCTTGCGATCAGCGCGGAAAATCTCCTGCCGCAATCGGGCAGCGCGTCGGTTGGCGCGAGCCATATCAACACGAGCGGGGTCGGGCCGATACCGCCGGCTCATTTATGGGCCGAGCATCTGCACGTGAACGCAGGGTGGGAGATCGATTTCTGGGGTAAATACCGCCGGCAGATCGAATCGGATCGTGCGCAATTGCGCGTGTCCGAGGCGGCGTACGACAACGCGTTGGTGTCCATGTTCGCCGATGTCGCCAACGCATACATCGACCTGCGCGCGCTGGAGCAGCGCATCGTCGTGGCCCGGCAGAACCTCAAGTCCGTTCAGGACAGCCTCACGCTCACGCAGGCGCGCTACAAACGCGGCGCGTCGAGCCAGCTCGACGTCGAGCAGGCCGCCACGCTGGTAGCCGAAACCGAGGCGCAGATTCCGCCGCTCATCAAGGCGCGCGTGCAGGATCGCGACACGCTCGCGGTGCTGCTCGCCGATCCGCCCGACGCTGTCGACGCGCAACTGAAAGGCAGCAGTGCGATCCCCGTGCCGCCCACCCAGATCGACGTAGGCATTCCCGCCGATTTATTGCGGCGCCGTCCCGACGTGCGTCAGGCTGCGCTCAACGCGGCGGCGCAGTCGGCGCTGATCGGCGCGGCGAAGGCGAAGCTGTATCCGTCGTTATCGCTGACGGGACTGTTCGGCTTGTCATCCGGCGAACAGCATGGCATTGGACTAACGCAATGGGGCGGCAAGACGATTGGCCTCTTTTCGGCGGGCATTTCGTTACCCATTCTCGACCGGGCGCAATTGCAGAACGCGGTGCGAATTCAGGACGCGGCGTTCCAGGAAGCGGTGCTCGACTATCAAAACACAGTGCTGCAAGCGCAGAAAGAAGTGGAAGACGCGATTGCCGCGCTTCGCACATCGCTCGATGCGCTCGCGGCGTCGTCGCGCGCTTCTGACGCATCGCAGCGCGCATTGCGGCTTGCCAACATCCAGTATCGCTCCGGCTCCGTGACTTACGACTCGGTGCTGGACGCTTCACGCTCGGCGTTGCGCGACGGCGATTCGCTCGCGCAGAACCAGGGGATTGCAGCGCTTGCGGCGGTGTCGCTGTATCGCGCACTCGGCGGAGGATGGGAAGTCGCGCAAGGTCAGCAGGTGGTGAGCGAACGGATCGCCGGAGAGATGGCGCGGCGCACGGATTGGGGACGTCTGTTGAACCCGCCTGCCAATTCCGCGCTGGCGCGCGCGAGCGCGAACTCGCCGGCGGACAGTAAATAACGACGCGGGAATAACAACATGGCCAAACGAAGAGGAGTGGGCGAGGGCACAGCGAATGCCTATGTGCTGACAGAGCCGCGATGTCCCGCGTTTCGGGCCGCATCGTACCGCCCGTTTAGCGCCGTGCCTTGCGTCGCCCTGCTGACGGCGTTAATCGCTGTATTGAGCGGATGCCACGACGACAACGCGCCAGCTGCACAGACCGCGCCGTTGCCGCAAGTCATCGTCATGCGCCCCGAGTCGCGCGAGGTGCGCGACCAACTCGATCTGACCGGCAGCGTCGCACCGTCGGCAACGGTCACGCTGGTCGCGCGCGTTCAGGGCGTACTAAAGGAAATCGGCTTCACGGACGGCGCTAATGTGAAGCAAGGGCAACTGCTGTTTCGCATCGAGCCGGACACATACCGCGCGCAACTCGTCTACGACCAGGCCTCGCTCGATAACGCCAACCAGGAACTGACGCGCCAGAAGGAGCTCACGTCGGACAACGCGACTTCGGAGTCGTCGCTGCAAAAGGCGCAGACCACCCGCGACCAGGCGCTTGCGAAGCGCGACATGTCGCGCATCAACCTTGGCTACACAGAAATACGCGCACCGTTCGCGGGCCGCATCGGCGCGCGCGCGTTCGACGTCGGCAACGTGGTGGGCGGATCGGATTCGACCAGGCTCGCCACGCTGGATCGCATCCAGCCGGTATATGTGAACTTCACGCTGAACGAGCGCGACGCGAATCGCATCGGCCTCTTCACGCGAGCGCCGCGCAGCGTGCGCGTCAATCTGATCGGCGCCAAGCCGGAGCAAGGCGAGGACGCCGCGCTCGAATTCGTCGATACGCGAGTCGATCCGGCGAGCGGCGCGATCAAGCTTCGCGCCGATATCGAGAATCGCGACGCGCATCTGATCCCGGGCATGTCGGTCGAGGTGCATATTCCGGCGGGTGCGCCGCAAAAGGTGCTGCTCGTGCCGGATACCGCGTTGCTGCGTGAGCAGGCCGGCGCATCGGTGCTGGTCGTGAACGCCGGCGGCGTGATCGAGAAGCGCGGCGTCACGACGGGCAGCCTGTACGGTTCGCTGCGCGCGATCAAAAGCGGGCTCGGTGCGTCGGACCGGGTCGTGACCGGCGGGGGCCTCGCCGTCGCGCCGGGCATCAAGGTGCAGACAGTCGATGCCGTAGCGCAGGGCCGTTCATGATTCGCTTCTTCGTCGAGCGCCCCGTATTCGCCAACGTGATTGCGTTGATCGCGATGCTGCTCGGCGCGGTCGCGCTCATCAATCTGCCCATCGCGCAATATCCGCCGATCACGCCGCCTACTGTGCAGGTAGTCGCGCACTTTCCGGGCGCGAGCGCGACGACGGTGATCGACCGCGTCGCGTTGCCGATAGAAGCACAGGTCAACGGAGTGGAAAACGCGCTGTACATGCAGTCGACCAGTACGAACGACGGCACCTACACGCTCACCGTCACGTTCGCCGTGGGCACCGACGTCGACAAGGCGCAGGTGCTCGTGCAGAACCGTGTGTCGGCCGCCACCGCGCAACTGCCCCAGGCAGTGCAGCAACAGGGCGTGACCGTGAGGAAGCGCTCCACCGCGATTCTGCAGTTGTACACGCTGCAATCGCCGGACCCGAAATACGATTCGCTCTTTCTCAGCAACTACGCGGTCATTTATCTGCGCGACACACTTGCGCGTTTGCCGGGCGTCGGCGACGTGACCGTGTTCGGCACCGGGCAGTACAGCATGCGCGTCTGGCTCGATCCGCAAAAGCTCAGCGAGCGCAATCTGAGCGCTGCCGACGTCATGCAGGCCATACAGAGCCAGAGCAAGGACGTGAGCGCGGGCCAGCTCGGCTCGGAACCGAACGCGGGCGGCCGGGCGTTCCAGCTCACCGTGACGATGCGCGGCGTGCTTTCCAATCCCCATGAATTCGACGACATCATCGTGAAGGCGGATTCTAACGACGGCGGCCACTTCGTGCGCATTCGCGATGTGGGGCGCACCGAGCTCGGCTCGTCGAGCTACGGCCAGTTCTTCAATCTCGACGGCAAGCCCGCGGCCGGTATCGCCATCTATCAGTTGCCCGAAGCAAATGCGCTCGAGGTCGGCAATGCGGTAAAGGCGACCATGGCGCGCCTCGCGAAAGACATGCCAAAGGGCGTCACCTATCAATTGCCCTTCGATACGACGACCTTCGTGCGGCAATCCGTGATCGACGTGTACAAGACGCTCTTCGAGGCGGCGTTGCTCGTGCTCGCGGTGATCCTGCTGTTTCTGCAAAACTGGCGCGCGATGCTCGTGCCCGCCACGACGATTCCCGTCACGATCGTCGGCACGTTCGGCGCCATCTACATGATGGGCTTCTCGATCAATCTGCTGACGCTGTTCGCGATCGTGCTTGCGATCGGCATTGTCGTGGACGATGCAATCGTCGTCGTCGAAGGCATCACGCAGCATATCGAGCAGGGCAAGACGCCGAAGCAGGCCGCCATCGACGCCATGCATGAATTGCTCGGCCCGATCATCGGCATTACGCTCGTGCTCGTGTCCGTGTTTCTGCCTTCCGCGTTTCTTGGCGGCGTCACCGGCCAGATGTACCGGCAGTTCGCGCTCGTGGTGGTCGCGACCACGGTCATCAGCGCGATCAATGCGGTGACGCTCAAGCCGGTGCAGAGCGTGCGCTGGCTGCGGCACCAGCGGCCTGGCAAACCGAACGTGGTGTACCGCGTGTTCGACAGGGCCTATGCGCGCGTGGAGAGCGGCTACGTCAAGGTGGTTTCGTGGTTCGTTGCGCGCTGCAAGCTCGCGCTCGTTATCGCGCTCGCGCTCGGCGCGGCATCGGCGTTCCTGCTGACGCGCGTGCCGACCAGTTTCATTCCGCTCGAAGATCAGGGGTACATGCTGATCGCCGCGCAACTCGCCGACGCGGCATCGCTCGGGCGAACACGCGAGGCCAGCACTCAGATCGAGAAGCGCATCGGCGCGATTCCCGGCGTGAGTCATGTGGTGTCCATTGGCGGTATATCGCCGCTCGATAACAACGCGTCGGTGCCGAATTCCGCGCTGATTTACGTAACGCTCGACGACTGGAGCAAGCGCGGCAAGGGCGAAGACCTGCGCTCGCTGTATCTGCGTATGAACAGGGAGCTGGCGAAGCTGCCCGACGTGCGCTCGGTCGTGATCGTGCCGCCGCCGATCCAGGGGATCGGCAACAGCGGCGGCGTGCAGATGCAGGTGATGCTCACCGACGGCTCGCAGAACTATCGACGGCTGCAAAGCGCGACGGATGCGCTGATCGCGAGCGTGTCGAAACGTCCGGAACTGCAGCGCGTGTTCAGTCCGTTTCGCGCCTCGGTGCCGAGCGTCGAACTGACGCTCGACCGCACGAAGGCGGAATCGCTGCAAGTGCCGGTCGGCAACGTATTCGATCTTCTGCAAGACTACGTGGGCTCGGCCTACGTCAATCAGTTCACCGCATTCAATCACACGTTCCCCGTATTCGTGCAGGCGGACGGCGCGTTTCGCCGCGAGACCGACGACATTCGCCGCTTGCAGATTCGCAGCAACAGCGGACATATGGTCGAATTGGGCACTTTCATCGATGCCCATACGAGCGTCGGTCCGGCGGTCGCGACGCTTTATAACCTTGCACCGGCGGCGGCCATCAACGGCAATCCGGCGAGCGGCTACAGCACCGGGGACGCGATCCGGGCTTTCGAGCAGGAAGCCGCTCGCATCCTGCCGGCCGGCGTTGGTTATGAATGGACGGCGATGTCGTATCAGGAGAAGCTGGTAGGCAACTCTGCTTACTGGGTCTTCGCAGTGGGTGTGCTGCTCGTGTTCTGCGTGCTCGCCGCGCAATATGAAAGCTGGCTGTTGCCGGTCGCGGTCGTGCTCGCGGTGCCGCTCGCGTTGCTCGGCACGGCCGGCACGCTTGCACTGCTCGGCGCCGCGAATAATCTGTACACGCAGATCGGCCTCGTTCTGTTGATCGCGTTGTCGGCGAAGAACGCGATTCTGATCGTCGAGTTCGCTCGGCATTTGCGCACGCAAGGCGTAGGCATTGCGGAGGCCGCCGTAGAAGCCGCGCGCCTGCGTTTTCGGCCCATCATGATGACGTCGTTCGCGTTCATTCTCGGCGTCGTGCCGCTCGTGATAGCCACCGGCGCCAGTGCGAGCGCGCGCCGCTCGCTCGGTATCGCGGTGTTCTCCGGTATGCTCGCTTCCACGTGCATTGCCGTGCTGTTCATTCCGTCGTTCTACGTGCTGTTGCAGCGCATTGCCGAACGCCAGGCCGCGCGCAGGACACGAAACGATGTCTGAAACGAGGAGCTTTCGCATGGATCGCCCCGCTAAAATCATCGTGCTCGACGACGAAGTCGAACTGCGCAACATGCTGCAGCGTTTCTTGCGCGGGCAGGGCTTCGACGTCAGAGTCGCGGAGGACGGCAAGCGGCTCGACCGCTATCTCGAGCGCGAGCCGTTCGATCTGCTGGTACTCGACCTGATGATCGGCGAAGAAGACGGGCTCGCGATTTGTGCGCGTTTGCGCGAGCAGGGCCAGACGTTGCCAATTTTGATGCTGACCGCGAAGGGCGATCCGCTCGACAGGGTGCTGGGTCTCGAAACCGGCGCCGACGACTATCTCGCGAAGCCGTTTCTTCCGCGAGAACTGGTGGCGCGAATCAATGCGCTGCTGCGCCGTCAGAAGATGGCTTCGGGCGAAGTGACCGTCACGTCGCAATGCGTGCGCTTCGGCGAATTCGCGCTCGATGTCGGCAAGCAGCAACTCATGCGCGGCGGCGAGCTGCTGGAAATTCACTCGGCGCAGATGCTGCTGCTGGTTGCGCTCGCGTCGTCGCCGAACCGGCCGGTAAGTCGCGACAATCTGCTCGCACGCGCGCGAGGGCGCGATCACGATGCGCTCGATCGCAGCATCGACGTGCAGGTGCTGCGCTTGCGGCAGATCGTCGAGGACGATCCGTCCAAGCCGCGCTTCATCAAGACAGTGTGGGGCGTCGGCTACATGCTGATCGCGGACGTCGATTCATGAGGCGCTCACTGTTGCAAAGAGCGCTGCCGCGCACGCTGCTCGCGCGCAATATTGCATTGCTGATCGCGCTCGTCGTATTGAGCCAGGTGTGCTCGCTCGGCGTGCTGCTGCATTATGTGCAGCGGCCTCGCGTGGAGCGCGCGGCCGCAGTGTTCGCGACCTATGTGACGACGCTCGACAACCTGCTGCAAACCACGCCGCGCGCCGCGCGCGATGCGTTGGCCGCGCGTCTGGACGCGCATACACGGCTTCCCGGCAATGCCCTGGCGGAGCCGCCAGCGGGTCTTTTGCGCGGATACCGCAACTATCAGCGCAAGGTGTTTCTCGCGAGTCTGCGCGAGCATCTTCCGGCGGACATGGAAGCGCGCTGGCAGACGGAAGGCGGCCAACGCCTCTGGATTCGCATGCATGCGCCCGCCGATGGATCGGGCGGCGCTGCGCCGGCAACCGGTGCGTCGGCAGCCGCTGCGTCGGCAGGCGCTGCTTCTGGAGCCGCTGCGCCGGGCCCTGCTGCATCCGAGGCTGGCAGATCCGCCGCGCCGGGCCCTGCTGCATCCGGGGCTGACACGTCCGCCGCGCCGGGCCCTGCGGCGTCCGGTGCCGACACATCCGCTGCGCCGGGCCCTGCTGCATCCGGTGCCGACACATCCGCTACGCCGTACTGGATCGCGCTGCCGATTCCCGAAGACGCCCAGGGCAATGGGCTCGACGCGGCGATCCTGCTGTCGCTCGGCCTCGCCGCGCTGGCGGCGTTGACCGGCTATGCGATCCAGCTTCACCTGAACCGGCCGCTTCAGGAGTTGACGCGCGCGGCGCAGCGCCTCAGCGACGGCGACACGCCGCCGCCGCTGCCGACCAGCGGTCCTTTGGAAATTGCCGCGGTGAGCAGCGCTTTCAATCAGATGACGCACGCGTTGCAACAAGCGGAAGCGACGCGCGCGCTGATGCTGGCCGGCATCTCGCACGACATCCGAACGCCGCTCACCAAGCTACGCCTTTCGATGGCCATGGCGATGCCGGAGAGCAGCGACAGCAGTTTCGTGGTGGCGGCGGAGTCCTACCTCGACCAGATCGAAACCATCTTGCAACAGTTCATGGATTACGCAGGCAGCGGCGAGCGGGAGCCGGCCGAGCCCGGCGATCTGAACGTGCTGATCGAGCGGCTTGCCGGAGACTTCGCGGGACTCGGGCACGAGTTCGAACTGTCGCTCGCGCGCTTGCCGCTGATTCCTTATCGCCCGGTGAGCATGATGCGGCTCCTGATGAATCTGATGCAGAACGCGATCGTGTACGGCGGCAGCGGACTGGCGGTGCGTAGCTGGGCGACCGACGACGCGGTGTATGTCGCAGTCGGCGACCGCGGCAAGGGGTTATCGGCGGAAGAACTCGAACAGCTGAAGGCGCCCTTCCAACGCGGCAGGAACGCGCGAGCGCATAGCGGCGGCACCGGGCTTGGGCTCGCGATTGTCGAGCGGATCGCGCGGCTGCACGGTGGCAGGGTGGAGTTTCACGCGCGCGAGGGCGGCGGCCTGGAGGTGTGGGTGGTGGTGCCGGGCGGGGCGGGGTAGCGGGCGGCGACGAACCGCTGCCCACTCATTCATTACTTGCGTTCGAGCCACGCATCCAGTCCGACCCGAAACGCGACGCCCGCGATCACCGGCACCGTCA
Organism: Paraburkholderia kirstenboschensis; assembly: GCF_032806925.1. Lineage (NCBI taxonomy): Bacteria > Pseudomonadati > Pseudomonadota > Betaproteobacteria > Burkholderiales > Burkholderiaceae > Paraburkholderia > Paraburkholderia kirstenboschensis. The sequence goes on from NZ_CP136512.1 coordinate 2,118,240, forward strand.
GCATCAGAATGATGCCGAAGTTCGGGATTGCGTCGCCGTAGGCGATCGGCTGATACAGCACCACGCCCGAGACCATCGCGAAGACGAGCACGCCGACGGCTACCATCAGAAGATTGCGCGCCGTGATGGACAGCTCTTTGCGCGTGGGCTTGGCAGGGCTTGGGCTCGCAGCGGGGGCTGGGTCGTGTTGGGCAGGCATGATAGCTCTCGTGACAAAAAGCGGCGGACGGTGAAGCGCCCATTCAACAGAAAAAGCCGGCGCGCCCGGCATCATACCAGGGCGCGTATGCGCTGCGCACTTCGCGCCGCGTGTGGCTTCATCGATATAAACCAATATATGCCGCATTCCGGCGTGCGGTGCGAAAAGCGCATGCCGGGCACAGTGGCGCTCGGCGTCACGAGGCCGCTTCGATTGGATCGAGCCACTGCGCAAGTTCGCGCCGCAATTGAGCGATGTCGAGCGGTTTGCCGAGCATCCGCGCGCCGGGGATGCTGTCGCCGATCGGCGCATGCGCGCCGTAACCGGACACCAGCAGCACTTGCACGTGCGGCTGTGCGCGCAGAACCGCGCGCGCGAGGTTGTCGCCCGACATGCCCGGCAGCGTGATGTCGGTGCACAGGATGTCGTAGCGTTGCACCGGCACGAGCGGCAGCGCTTCTTCCGCGCTCGCCACCGACGTGCAGTCGAGGCCCAGCGCGCCGAGCAGGCTGCTCAGCGCCTCGCGCGAATCGGCGTCGTCTTCGACGAGCAGCACGTGAGCCGGTGAGCGCGCCGGCGCAACTTGGGGGGCGACCCCTTGTAGAGCTTCTCGCCCGCGCGCGGCGCCGCCCGGCGTGTCGACGCCCGGCATCTCGACGCTCGACGGATCGTAAGCCACGGGCGGCACGCAGGCAGCGATCTCCCTGTCGGTCATCTTGCCGACATGTGCTGCACCGGCAACCGGCCCTGCCGAGGCGCGCAGTACGCTTCGCAGCTTGCGCGCGAGATCGTCGCGGCGGTACGGTTTCGACAGCAGCGTAATGCCGGCATCGAGCTTGCCGTGATGGACGATCTCGTCGCGCGTATAACCGGACGTGAACAAAGTCGGCACCGCGGGCGAGCGCGCCGCGGCACGGCGTGCCAGTTCGACGCTTTTTATCTTGCCCGGCATCACCACGTCGGTGAACAACAGGTCGATCGGCACGTCGCTGTGGATGAATTCGAGCGCCGCATCGCCACTCGATGCAGTAAGCACCTTGTAGCCGAGTTGCGCGAGCATTTCGACGGCGGTCAGGCGCACATCGGCATCGTCTTCGACAACGAGGATCGTTTCCCCGCCGCCCAGCGGTGTCGTGGTCTGATCGACGGTTTCGGGTGTTTCGGGCTCACAGCAGCGCGGGAAGAACAGCGACACCGTCGTGCCCTGTCCCACCTCGCTTTCAATCAGCGTATGACCGCCGCTTTGCCGGACAAAGCCGAACACCATACTGAGGCCAAGGCCCGTTCCATGACCGTTGGGCTTGGTCGTGAAGAAAGGTTCGAACGCGTGTTCAAGCACCTCTGGCTGCATGCCCGCGCCGGTATCGGTGATGGAGAACACGACATATTCGCCTGGCGACAGCTCCGCCTTGTCGCTGCAAAACGCGGCATCCAGCACACGGTTCGCGGCACGGACAGTGAGCGTGCCGTCGGCATTCATCGCGTCGCGTCCATTGATCGCGAGATTGAGCAGCGCGTTTTCGAGCTGGTTCCGGTCGGCCTGCACGTTCCACAGATCGTCGCTCAATACCGTTTTGATCGTGATGGTCTCGCCGAGCGCGCGATGCAGCATCTCGCTCATGCCCGCGAGCAGCCGGCGGGGATTGAGCACCGTCGGCGAAAGCGGCTGGCGGCGCGCGAACGCCAGTAGATGCGCGGCCAGTTTCGCGCCGCGCTTCACCGCATCGGTTGCCGCCGACAACCGGCGCAGCGTTGCGGGACTATCGCCGGCGTCGGCGGCCATCATCTGCAGATTGCCGTTGATCACTTGCAGCACGTTGTTGAAGTCGTGCGCGACGCCGCCCGTGAGGCTGCCGATCGCTTCCATCTTCTGCGCCTGGCGCAACTGTTCCTCTGCGAATGCGCGTGCGGCGACCGCATCGGCGACGCGCTGTTCGAGCGTCTCGGTCAACTGACGCAGCGACTGTTCGGCGATCTTGCGTTCGTGGATGTCGATCAGCACGGCGGGAAAACGAGTGGGCACGCCGTTATCGTCGAACTCGCACTGGCCGTTCGCTTGCACCCACACGTAGTCGCCATTTGGGCGGCGTATCCGGTACTCGGCGCGAAACGGTTTGCCGCCGGACAGCGCCTTGGTGGTTAGATGTTCGAGCAGCGACTGATCGTCCGGATGGATCATTCTGGCCGCGGCGCGGTGATCGACACCCCGAGCGGTTTCGTCCACCGACAACGAGAAAGTACGGGCGAAGCGCTCGTCGCCAGTGATCTTTTGAGTGCGGATATCGACGACGCAGGTGCCGAGCACGGCGCCGGTATTGAGCGCGAGTTGCAGGCGTTCGTTGGTCTCGTGCAGCTCCGCTTCGGCGCGTTGCCGCCAGCGCTCGGTCAACACACGCCCCGTGGTCTCGACGACGATGGCGAGTACGCCCGCGGGCGCGCCGCTGTCGTCGGCAACGGGGCTGTAGTACAAATCCATCCACACGTCTTCGGGTTTGCCTTCGCGCAGCAGCACGAGTTCCTTGTCGCGATACGACAGCGTGCCGCCGGCAAGACACGTAGTCATGACGTGACGATTGAAGTCGGCAACCTCGGGCCAGCCTGTCTCGACGGGACAGCCCAACAGATACGGATGCCGTCCGCCCGCGAAAACGGCGTAAGCGTCGTTGTAGATCATGTGGCCGGATCTGCCCCACAGCAGCACGAGCGGCACAGGCGAGGCAAGCAGCAGCTGCACGGTGGCGGTCAGGCTGCGAGGCCAGTTCGGGATCGCGCCGACCTCGGTTGCGGACCAGTCAAAATCACTGATGCGCCGCGCCATTTCGCCGCTCCAGCCAGGACAGCCGTGATCTTGTGCCGGAAATGGCATGCTGCGCTCCATAGGGGTCACATGATGAGTGGGGCCTCCAGTCTGCCGGTTCACATAGCGCGCGTAAAGGTTTCGCACGGCGCCAGCACGCTTTAGTCTCCAGCCGCTTATATGCTCTCGCAAGTTTTACCTGTGCAATGTGCGCAAGCGCATCTGGAAACGGAAAGAAGCGCCGATGCACATGCGTTGAAGAGAACTTCAGGACGTTTTTCTGGCGGCGCTTTCTATCTCGCGTGACTTATCGTTGAAGCCGCATGTGTCTTCACAGAGTGCTTCACGCCATAGGCGCGATTCCTGCTAAAGGTCGTTGCTTGCGCGCGTGACGACGCGCGCGACAAGCGCTGGCGAGGACAAGTGCCGCGCCGGCTTCGAATGTCGATAAGAGCGGACCGTACGATGCCGAAGAAGCCCGTCGCAACAAACAAGCTGTCCAGCAAGCCGCTCAACAAGCGGGCGAAGAAGCTTCCCGAAGCCGAAGCGCGCCAGCCGCTTCTGACCGCGCGCCGCAACGCGAGAATGGCGCGCTCCGCGCATGCGTATGTGCGCGGCAGCACGAACAGATTCTATGAGTGGCTCGACGGAATCGAAGGGCACGCGCTACCCGAAGGTCCCGCGGTGTGGATCTGCGGCGATTGCCATACCGGCAATCTCGGGCCCGTGGCCGATGCGCATGGCCGGGTCGAGATACAGATTCGCGATCTCGATCAGACGGTGATCGGCAATCCCGCGCACGATCTGATCCGGCTCGGGCTGTCGCTCGCGACGGCCGCGCGCGGCTCCGACCTGCCCGGTGTGACGACCGTGCAGATGATGGAGGCGCTGGCCGACGGCTATGAACGCGCCTTCGACGAAAGCGCGGGCGAGGCCGACATTCACGCGGAGAAACCGGAGGCGGTGCGCGTCGTGATGAAGGAAGCGGTGCGGCGCTCATGGCGCCATCTCGCCGAAGAGCGTATCGAGGATAGCGAGCCGACTATTCCGCTCGGTTCGCGTTTCTGGCCGCTTGCCAAAAACGAGCGGCGCGAGATCGACGAGTTCTTCAGGAAGACATCGGTTGCCACACTCGCCACTGTATTGCGGGGCGCAGGCGACGAAGCGGACGTCGAGGTGCTCGACGCCGCCTACTGGGTCAAGGGCTGCAGCTCGCTCGGACGGCTGCGTTACGCAGTGCTGCTCGACATCGACGGCGCCGCAGTGGACGGCGACGACCTGTGTCTGATCGACATCAAGGAGGCAGCGCCCGCTGCGGCGCCTCGCTATGCGGGCGCGAGAATGCCGCGCGATAACGCTGAGCGCGTGGTGGAGGGCGCGCGGCATCTGTCGCCTTTGCTCGGCGACCGGATGAAATCGGCGCGCCTTGCGGATCGCGCGGTGGTGATACGCGAGTTGCTGCCACAGGATATGAAGCTGACGATCGAGCAACTGACTCGCGACGAAGCGACGAAGGCGGCGCGTTTTCTTGCGTTGGTAGTGGGCAAGGCGCACGCGCGGCAAATGGATGTCGCCGAACGCAAGGCGTGGCTCGGCGAGTTGCGCAAGAACCGCTCGAAGACACTCGACGCACCCGGCTGGCTCTGGAAAAGCATCGTGGAACTGGTGAGCAGTCACGCCGCCGGATACCTCGAGCATTGCCGCAGATACGCAACCGGCCCCGACGCGGGCTAATGGGACCGTGGCGGCGGTGGCGGCGGTCCAGCGGACGGGCCCGCCGCGGGACCAGACGCACGACCCGGGTCCAACGTACGCTAGTTGGAGAGCGACAAATACGGCGAACTGAGCGGCGTGGGCGGGAACGGCTGCAGGCCCGTCTGCTTCGTAAAGCTGTAGCGCACGTAGACCGCGGCAAGCCACTCGCGATATTGATAAGCATTGCCGAGCGAAGCCGTTGCGCCGAACGCCAGTTGCGGCGCGAGTTGGTATTCACCCACCGCGCTCAGCGAATATGACACGCCGGTTTTGCTTTGCCCCGGGTACTGGGCGCCGCTATCGACGCTGCTGCCGATCAGCGCCGCCTCGCCCGCAGCCGCCGCTTGCAACGTGCCCGAGTTGCCGAGCGGGAAATAGTTCGACCCGTCCTGCCGGTAATGCTGCACGCCGATCGATCCCTTCAGGTCATACGTGAAGGCGCCGTTGCGGCCGGTCCATTCGATCGGCAAATTCAGGATCACGTACTGTTGCGGACTGAAGTAGCCGCCCTGGCCATACGTGAAGTACGACAGGTTCTTGTCGTAGCCCATCAGCGTCGTGTTCACACCGATGGTGAACGTCTGGTCGGCGTCCTTGAAGAGGCGCGTGTAGATGCCGCCGCCGCCCTTCCAGGCGGTATTCGTCACGACGTTGTGTCCGTCGTAGTACTGGAACGCGGCGTTCACGTACAGACCGCTGGTGCCGTCGTCCCAGGCAAGGCTCGCGAGGCCGCCGGTCGATGTAACGCCGCCCCATTCGAGGCCGGACGCAGCGTCGCGCGTGCCCGCGTAGGACAACAGACTGTCGGTCACCGCGCGCCGGGCGACGGCGAGCGAATACGAGACCTTGTCGGTGATGCCGCCGTTGTACTGCGCGCCGCCTACTATGTTCGTCTCGCGAAAGCCGATCGGCGTCACGCCGATATCGCCGCTGAGCTTGCGGCTTTCGTAGCTGACCGAAAGGCCCACGCCGCTCGCCGTCTGGCTGCCGTAGTTGTTGGCGCCCGCAACGGCCGCTGCTGCCGACGTGCTGTTCGATAGCCCCGCGCCGAAACGCGCGAGCGTCGAGACGTTGCCTGCCGCGGTGCCCGCATCGAGCGTGACGGGCGTCGCCGTCACGACGACATGGCCGTTGCCTGCCTTGATGCGGCCTTGTATCGGCGCTTCGATGTCGGTGAGCGTGGACAGACCGTCCTCGCCGCTGCGGTTGCGAAACACGATGCCGCCCGAGATCGTGCTCGCCTGCTCGCGATTGACCTGCGCCAGTTCCTCGGCCACGCCGAGCGTCTGCATATTCGCGACGTTCGGCTGCGCGTAGTTCGCGCCACTGGCGCCATTGCCGTTCATGCCAGGCTGTTGCGGGTAATACGCTTGCGCGTAGCCGCTGGGCGGCTGCGGGATGTACGGCTGTTGCTGCCCGTAATAGCCCTGATTGGCGTAAGCCTGTTGCTGCGGCGGATAGGGCGGATACGGCTGATACGCCTGCTGGCCGTAACCCTGCTGCTGCGGATACGATTGATAAGGCTGTTGCGCGTAGCCTTGCGGTTGCTGCTGTTGCGGATAGGCTTGTTGTCCGTAATACGGTTGCTGTTGGTGAGCGTAACCGGCTGCATTACGGTTGTTCTTCGACGCGCTTTGCTTATTGCTCGCGGTGCGTTTCCCGTTTTTGCCGTTAGCTGCGGCTGTTGTCGTCGAGCCATACGGCTGTGGCTGCATCGCCCCTGCGTTGGCCTGCGCTTCGCGTGCGGCGGGCGACATCGGCCAGGGCGTCGGCGCATAGCCATCGGGCGTGCCGTATTGCTGCTGCGGATACGGCGCTTGCTGCGCGTAAGCCGGGTTGTATTGCTGCGGCATCGGCTGCATCGGAGCCTGCGTCGGCATCTGCGGCTGGGCGGCCTGGCCGTTCTGGCCCGGGTAGGGCTGCAACGGCGCGCCGGACTGGCTCGAGCCGTAGCTGTCCTCGCCTAGCCGCCTGCATCGGCCCCCTGGCGAGGCGCGTTGTACGGCAGCGAGGCGGGCGCGCTGTTCGGCGTGTAGGGCTGCGCGGGCGCCGCGTAGGGGGCGACGTACGGCGCGGGCTGCGTGGGCGGCGGATAGTTCGGCACGGTCTGTGTCGGCAAGGAGGACTGCGAGTACGGAAGGGAAGCTCGCGCGGCATTCGAAGAAGCATTGAAGCCGGGCGCTGCGTTATCGGCGTCGGTCGGCGCGAGCGTCGAGGTTTTTCCCTCGAAAGGATTGGTGCCGGGCAGCGGCGTCGCGCCGATACGGCGCGTCGCCGCTTCCCAGCCGCGCGGCACGTTGCTCGCCGCGCCATTGCGCGGCGCATTCGCCATCAACGGTGTATTGGCGGCGACCAGCGAGCGTTGCAGATAGGTCGACGCGAGCGACAGCTTGCCTTCCGAGCGATACATGCGGCCGACGGTGGCAAGCACCCCCGGATCGTTGGGCGCCGCATTCAAGGCCTGAGTCGCCAGCGATTCGGCGTAGCTGAACTGCTTCGCGCCGGACGCAGCGGAAATCGCCGCCTGCAGCAGGTTCAGGTCGTCCGGCTTGCGCCGCAATGCGACGCGATAGCTTGCGAGCGCGTTGCGGTCGTCGCCGGCCGATGCATACAGGCGGCCCAGAGCAGCCTGCAGATCGGGATTGTCGGGCATCGCCGCGAGCCACGGCGCGATCACGTCGTAGGCGCTGGCAAGGTCGCCACGCTGACGCACGGCATCGCATTGTTTGATGACGATGCCGAGGTTCAGATTGCCGAAGTCCGTGCGCTGCTGCGGCGTCAATTGCATCGACGACAGGCGGCGCATCACCATGCCGAGCTCTGCTTGCTGCTGGGTGGCCGACAGAATGCCCGCGTATTGCAGCAGCAGATCGGTGTTGCCGGGTGCCGCGTTCATCGCGCCGCGCACGAGACTGAGCGCGCGGTTCGAATCGCCGGCCTGTTGGTAGGCTGCCGCGATCACGCCGATCAGTTCGGGACTGTTTCCCGCCACGGGCTCGGCGGCATGCAGGGTTGCGAGCGCCTGTTGGTTCTGACCGCTGCGCGCCATGCGCGTGGCGAGTTCGGCTTGCTGATTCACCCACAGCCGATGCTGCAACGCCGCCATCGCGTCGGTGCGCTGCGCGGCGGGAATGCGTTCGAGTTGCGCGAGACCGGCTGACCAGTCCTGTGTTTCCGCCGACAGCAGCGCGCTCGCATACAGCGCATCGGTCATGTCCGGATGCGCGGCGAGCAAGCCGTCCATCATGCTGCGTGCGTTCGCGACCGCGCCCTGGCGCACGTAGATGCGCGCGAGATCCAGACGCAGCCACGGGTCGTCGGGCGTGTTGAGCAGCGCGTCTTCGAAGAGACTGCGCGCGCTGCCCAGATCGCCGTGCGCTTCGGCCGCGCGCGCCTGTGCCGCCTGCGCTTCTCCGCGCAGACGGTTGATGCCGCCGGCCTTCGACTGCTGTTCCGTATTCAGGCGATTGGCGAACTGCAACGCTTCGTCGCCGCGGCCCTGGGCGGCCAGTGCGCCGACGAGTCCGCGAATTGCATCGGGGTTGTCTGCCTGGCGGCGCAGCGCCATCCGGTATGCCTGTTCGGCGCCGGCCGCGTCGTGGTTCGCAAGCAGCATTTCACCGAGCAGCACTTGCGCGGTGACATCTGAAGGATTCATCGCGATTGCGCGCTCGAACAGCGACTTAGCCTTCGCGAATTCGCCGTTGCTGCGCGCGCCGATCGCGTCGCTCGTGTAGGTCCAGTAGGTCGCGCTATCCAGCGCGGTTTTCCAGCGAGCCGGGTTGCCGTTGCGCGACGCGCGCTCCAGATAGTTGCGCGCTTCCGCGAAGTGCTCCTGCTTCAGCGCGGCGATGCCCATGCCGCCAAGCGCGTCGGTGTCGTTCGGGCTGGTGGCCAGCACCGACGAAAATTTCGCGCGCGCCGTGGCCGCGTCGTTGCGATCGAGCGCGGCGAAGCCCTCGGCGACGGTGCGCCCGCGTGCGTCGACGGAAGCGTTTTCCTGCGCACGCTCACGGGCCGCCTTGTCCTGCTGCACCATCGAATCGAAGCGCGCCTTGACCGCGGCGTCGTCGTTCGCGCTTTGCAAGTACGCCTGGTACAGCGCGGCGTCCGAGGGCCGCGCGTCGAGCCAAAGCAGTGCCTGCCGCCAGCTCTTTTTCGCCGCCGCGCCCACCGTGCTGTCGCCGGCGAGCTTTTGCAGCCGAGCGATACCGTCGCGGCGCGTGACGTCGCGATAGGTCAGATGCTGAGCGTAGGCGAGCGCGTAACGCGGATCGTCGGGATTGTCACGCGCGAGCTGTTCGAGCCCGCGACGCGCCTGATCCCACCCTTGCGGCGTAGCCGACAGCGCCTGGTAGTACTCGAGCTGCAACGCCGGCGTGGCGGGCTTGCCGCTCAAGGCGCGCTGATACTCCTGCACCGCGCTCGCGCTCTGGCCGCTTTGCGCGAGCCGCCGCGCGTCGTTCACGGTCTGGTCGCGCAGACTCGATTCGCCGAGCCGCCGGCCGAGTTCATCGAGGCTCGGGTAGTTCGGCGCGACCGCCTTCAGACGCGACAGATACTGCTGCGCGCCGGCGCCGTCCTTGCGGTCGGCGAGCACCATGCCCATCCCGAACAACGCGTCGGGCTGTTTCGGGTCGATGCGCAACACCTTCAGCCAGGCCTGTTCCGCGAGGTCGCCGCGCTGATGCGATTGCCAGTACTTGCCCTGATCGATCAGCACGCCCATCGGATCTTTTGATCCTTGCGCCGGCACCTGCGCCAACGCGTCGGGTGAGGCCGCCGCGAGGCAGCAGGCGAGCGGGAAGCTCAGCGCGAAACGCAATGACAACGCGAGGGCGCTCAATCGCATGCGGTCCTCCAGCTCGGCACGAGACGTCCGCTTTCGTCGAAGCGATAGCGTCCGTCGATAAAACCCGTGCCGAACAAGCCCAGCACCCTGTCGTAGTAAACAGGCTCGTGGCCAGGCAGGCTGGCGTCGAGCGCGGCCAGATGCGTGCGCGCGAGGCCGAGGCCGTGCGCGTCGCCGAGCGCCTTGAAGTACGGCGCGAGCGCGGCCCAGTAGCTGAGAGGGGCTTCGCCGCTTGCCGAGCCGTTGGTCGACGACACCTTCGCCGGCGGGAAGCCGCTTTGCTGGACCTTGGCGCGCATGCCGCCGAGCGCGGCGAGCCACGGCTTCGCAAGCGGATCGGCAGGCGACGCCATGCCCGCCCACAGATAGACGCGGATCGCGTCGTAGCTGCCGGTGTCGCCGTTTTTCGGATCGACCACGAACTGGCCGTTTTGCCACGCCGCCCAGTCGGGCGCGAAGCCTTGCGGCGCCGTGGTCTTGACGAGCTTGTAGGCGCTGTCGGCGAGCTTCGCCCACGGACCGTTCGGCACCTCGTGAGCGAGCGCGCGCAGCACGGGCAGCGGCAGGTAGCTCGGATTGAGGCGCGTCACGCCACCGCTTTTGAAGCCTTCGGGCCCCGGCAGCAGCATCGGACCGACGCCGGCCAGATTCGTCATCTCGTCACGCGCGATGCGCGCCGCGAGCGCCTGGCCGAGCTGCGTGTAGCTCGCGTCATGCCACAGGCGCCCGGCCTGCAGCAGATCGTAGGCGATCCACAAGTCGGAGTCCGACGCGGAATTCGGATCGAGCACGCCGTACGAGCCGTCCGCTTTCCTGCCCCATTGCCACGACGGCAAGCGCAGGTTTTGCGGATCGAACTGATTGCCTGCGAGGTTGGTGCGCGTCCAGTTCAGAAGCCGGTCGAACGTGGCGCGGTCGTTCGCAACGAGTGCGAAGAAGAGGCCGTACGACTGGCCTTCGGAGGTGGTCTGCTGTGTCGGCGTCGAGTAGTCGATCACGCGGCCGTCGGCCTGCACGAAGCGCTCGACGAAAGTGCGATAGCCGGCCCAGTCACCACACGCGCCGGGCGCGGCTGCATTCTGCGCGACCTTCAGCACGTTCGCGCAGGCCGCCGATGCGGCCACTCCCAGCGTCACCGAGAGCGCCAGTACCACACGTTGTTTCTTGTTGATTCGAACCCGCATGTCAGTCCTGTTAGTCCTTCAAACGGCGCGCCGCGACCGAGCGCAGCATCCGGTAGAACAGCGCCGCGATGATCAGCGCCGCGAGCACGCCGCCTAGCATCAGCAACAGCGGATGCGACGAGAGTGCCCAGCGCAGATACTCCTGCGGCGACAAATGGCCGACATAGTACGCGTCGCCGTTCGACGTGATCGTGACCGTGCGGCCGTGGATCACGGCCATCGCGCCTTGAATCTCCGGCAGCACGTCGGCGTCGAGCAGGGCGGCCGACAGATCGGCGTCCGACTGCCCGGCCGCGCTCACGAGAGCCACCGCGCTGCGGGTCTTTTTGAGCGGCGATTCGAAACCGGTGAGGAGCGCGTCGCCGTTCGAACTCACGAGCGTGAGGTCGGCGCGCGCGGGCAGGCGCTCGACGCCGCGCTCGCCGTGCCACCAGTCCTCGAGTTTGAAAACGATGTCGGACAGCTGGAAGGTGCGCGAGTCGCCGTCGCTCGAAAACGGCATGGACTTCGCCCAGCGTTGCAGCAGCGGCTGCTTGCCCGGCGCGCCGAAAATCAGCAGGTCCTTGTCCGCGTATTTGTCGACGTCGTCGGCGGTGCCCACTGTCACGCCCGCCACCGGATAGCCGGTCGATGCGCCCATGCGTCCCATCGTCAGCAGGTACAGGCTGTAGTCGCTCGAATCGGCGTCGTTCGGCAGGACCACCGCGGTTTCCGACAGATCCGCCATGCGCGTGAACGGAAAGCCGCTGTTCGCGAACGCCGCGAGATCGGGCAAGGCCATGTAGTGCGGAAACGACGACAGATCGATCGTCGAATTCGGATCGACCGCGCCGATCACGTTCTCCAGCAGACGCCCATGACATTCGCCGGTATTCGGAATGTCGTAGTAGAAGTGAAGGCGCAGTTGCGCGCGCGGGGTCAGCAGCAGCGGCGGAATATGCACGGTGCGGCGAGCCTCGGCCGTCTTGTCGGGCAGCACGCGCGCGAAGTAATGGCTCAGGTCGAATACCGAACTCGACTCGGCCGGAATCGGCAGCGCCTGCACGAAGCCGTTGTTCACGCTCACGTTCAGCGACGAGCGGTCGCGCTGCGGACGCACCGTGTAGCGGTAGCGCAGGTCGATCGGCGCGCCCTTGGTGTGCCACATGAACAGGTCGGGCGGAACGCGCAGATTCACGTGGACCGCGTCGGCGTCGTAGCCCGAGGCGGTCAGGTCGCGCGCATCGGCAAGCTCGCCGAAACGCACCGGGCGATGAGTCGGCAACCAGTTCGGCGCGTCGTATGGCGCGCGCTTCGCGAGTTCGGTGAGCCGCGTAATCGTCACGCTCTGCCCGGTCAGCGTGTTCTGTCCGATACCGAGCGCGCGCGCGGCGATCTTCAACTCGGCGTCGGTGCGTCCGAGCACCAGCAGCAGCTTGCCGCGCGCCGGCGCTTCGCGGTCGACCACGGCGACGGTCGGGCCGGAGATGGCTGGAATCGTGACGCCGGCAGGGCGTTGGTCGTCGGTGGCGAACACGACGGCGTTGCCCGACAGCGGCACGTTGTCCTGCTGCGCCGGGAACAGCGCGCCGCGATAGCCGGCGAGCGCGCCGAACCACGAGGCCACGATGCCGCCTGCCTCGAGCGTGCCGGCTGTCGGCTTCTGCGGAAACACGAACGGCAGTTCGAGGCGCCGCACGTCGCGTCGGTCGAAGAACGGCTGCGGCAAGGCCGCGAGATCCGGCTTGCTGGCGAGCGACACATACGTCAGATCGAGCGAGCTCGCATTGCTGACGGTGGCCCACAGCGACGAGTTCGCCGGGTCCTCGCAACTCGCCGTGTAATGCCCGATCAACTGCACGTTCAGATGATTGAATTCGGTGACGAAGCGCGGATCGAGCGACACGTCGCGCGCGACCAGCATGCCGGCCTGATCGCGCGGCACGGGCAGCGTTGCGGCGACCTCGCCGTTCACCAGCACCTTCAGTTGCGAGATGTTAGGCAGCAGGGCGGGCGAGTAGCTGTAGATCAGATGCAGGATCGCGCCCGTCACCACCTCGTCGCCGCGCACCGAAAACGCGACGCCGTTCTGGCCGTCGGTGCCGCGCAATTGCAGCGGATCGAGCGCGCCCAGGTCGGCGAACGTGAGCGTCTGGCGACGGCCGCCCGGCACCAGCGTGCCCGGTTCGGCGGTGGTCGGCGTCTTGACGCCCAGCGCTTTTACCGCCGACGCGGCGAGCGCCGGCGTGGGCGTGGCCAACGGCGCTTGCGCGATCATCGTCGGATCGTAGGGCACGGCGGGGCTCGGCGCGGGGCCGTTGCCTGTGCCGGTGGCCGCATGTGCGGCCATGTTCGTAGCCGCGGTTGCGGCCGGCGTTGTCTGCGGTCGCGGCGCGGCTTGCGTGCGTGGCGCGGCGGTGTCGGCTGAGTCGCTCTTTCCGACGGTGCCCGACGCCGCAGCGGCTGCTTCGGCCACCGACGCGAACGGCGCTGCCAGCGCGGTCTGCAACGCGAGCCAGCACGCGACGCCGCGCGTCAGCCGTGAAGAGCGAGGGCGTTGCGCCTTGCGGGGCTGCAAGTCTGTGTCTCTGTGCGTCTCGTTGCGCTCGTGATTCGAGCGTTCGATGCTTCCCTTCGCCATCCTGTTGCGCATAGATCAGTCTTTGGTTTTTAGCTTCTTGACGTCCACCGGACGGCTTTTCATCGAGCTTCGCAGGTCGTTGTAGAGATGCTCGAAGAGGCCTGCGATGCCGCGCACGCCCACCGTCAGCACGTGCGAGAGGCCGCGCAGCGGCGTGTCCTGCTGGCGCCCTTCGGCCCAGCCGGTCCAGGCGTCGGCGCGTGCGAACGTGGTCTTGACGAATTCGTATTCCTGCTCGCGCGTCATCGCGGAAAAGCGCAGGCCGACCCGGCCCGGCGCCGTGAACCCGACAGTCGCGGGGAACGCGTATTCCTCGTCGCCGCGAAAGAGCGACACGGTGACGCGCTCGTGCATCGGCACCTGAATGGCGGCGGGTAGCGCGACGCCCACGCCGCCTTCCGAGTAGTCGATGGTTTTGCACGCGAGCGTGCGGCCCGTCGAGAACTTGAGCATCACGGGCATTTCCATCGCCACGCGGTGCACCGCGCGAATCTGCCGGCGCTCGCTTGCGGCAGCGACGCTCGCGCCGAGAATCAGCATGTTGTACGTGGTCCAGCCGAGGTTCAGCACGGTGGTCTGCACGACGCTGCGCGTATGCCAGTTCAGATAGATATGCACGACGCCCACGCAGAAACCGATCAGGTTCAGCAACAGCAGGAACAGATACGGCCGCGAGATCGCCCAGTCGAAATAGTTCTTCTCGATCTGCCCGCCCTTGGCCGTTACGTTGAACTTGCCGAGCTTCGGGTTGATGAGCGCGAGCAAGGTAGGCGCGGTGATATACGACGCCAGCACCGATTCATATACCTCGGCCCAGAACGAATGTCGGAACGAGCGCTGCATGCGCGAATTGGTGATGCTCGCGTGCATCATGTGCGGCAGCGCGTAGATGGCGATGGTGCTCGCGGCGGCTTCGATCACATGCGCGCCGAAGAACAGATACGACAGCGGCGCTGTAAGGAACACGAGACGCGGGATGCCGTAGAAGAAGTGCATCATCGCGTTCAGATAGCAAAGCCGCTGGCCGAACTTCAAGCCCTTGCCGGTGAGCGGATTATCGATCCGGAAGATTTGCGTCATGCCGCGCGCCCGGCGAATCCGCTGGCCGATGTGGCCCGACAGGCTCTCGGTCGCGAGCCCCGCGGCTTGCGGAATCGCCAGATACGCTGTGGCGTAGCCGAGACGGTGCAGCTTCAGCGCGGTGTGAGCGTCTTCAGTGACGGTCTCTACTGCAATGCCGCCGATCTCCTCGACCATTGTCCGGCGCAGCAGTGCGCACGAACCGCAGAAGAAGGTTGCGTTCCACAGGTCGTTGCCGTCCTGCACGAGCCCATAGAACAGTTCGCCTTCGTTCGGCACTTTGCGGAACGTGCCGAGATTGCGCTCGAACGGGTCGGCGGAGAAAAAGTGGTGCGGCGTTTGCAGCATCGACAGCAGCTTGTCGCGCAGGAACCAGCCAAGGCCGATCTGCAGGAACGAGCGCGTCGGAATGTGATCGCAATCGAAAATGGCGAGGTATTCGCCCTTGGTGATCTTCAGCGCTTCGTTGATGTTGCCGGCCTTCGCGTGACGGTTGTGCGTGCGGATCGTCCAGTTGACGCCGACTTCTTCGCAGAACGCCTTGAACTCGGGACGGCGGCCGTCGTCGAGCACATGGATCGACAGCTTCTCGGCCGGATAGTCGAGTGCGAGCGCCGCGTAGATGGTCGGCTTGACCACTGAAAGCGGCTCGTTATAAGTGGGAATGAAGACGTCGACGGTCGGCCAATCGCTGCGCGAGGCGGGCAGCGGCATCGGCTTGCGCTTGAGCGGCCACGCGGTCTGAAAGTAGCCGAGCAGCAGCACGAGCGTCGAATAGACTTCCGCCGACACGAGCAGCAGACCCCACGCGGCGTCGAGAGGATGCTCCCAGTAAGTCGTCGACGTTAGCCGCCAGTACATATAGCGGCCCGAGGTGACCACTGAGAGCATGATCATCACCATCGTCGCGTAACGGCCTTGCAGGCGGCGGAACAGCAGCGCGGTGACGAAGCAGCAGGTGGCGAACGTCAGTTGCTCGTAGAAAGCGAGCGGCACCGTGAAAACGAAGTACAGCATCACGAGCGCGAACAGCGTGACGAGACCGGTGACGATGCGGCTATTCCAGAAGCGCGCGTCGACAAAGCGTTCGAACCGCGACGGTTCGCTCGCTTCAATGCCCTCGGGGTGAGTCGTGCTCATGCAACATTCCTTGGCGACACAGCGATCGCGTCGACCGCCGACATCAGCCACGTGCCGCACGCGCGAAAGTCGGCGGCGGCCTGGCTAAGCGGATCGTAGTGAATGAGCGTGGTGTCGCAGGCGAGTGCTTCGCTCACGCCTTCGTCGAGATGGATCACGCCGGGAAAGAGCTTCTCGCCGAGCATCTGACGCAGAACCTTGAGTACGTCTTTGGTCAACTGGCGTGACTGGTCGATCTGATTCACCACGTAGCCCACGCCGCCGAACTCGGCGCGCGGTGCCGCGTACGTGTCGATCAGCCGCTCCATTTGCGGAATCGCCGCGTAAGAAGCGGCGTCGGCCAGCACCACGTTCAGCGCGAAGGTGGCCGCGCACAAGGCGGCGCGCACATACGCGGACGAACCCGGCGGCGTGTCGACGACCACGACGTCGGATGCTTCGAGCCTCAAGGTCCGCAGCGCGTGCGCGAGCCACAGCGGGTCCTGGTCGACGTGCGCCTCGAAGCGGCGGCGGTCGTCCTCCAGTACCGCGCCGTAGGGCAGCACGGTGACGCCGTCGACGCCGTCGAACATGACCGACTGCCATGCGTCGCCGGTCAACGTGGCGCGCGAGATGCCGTCGATGCTGTCGAGCGGCACGCCGAAGTGCAGGCGCAGCGCGTTCTGCGGATCGAGGTCGAGCGCGATCACGCGACGGCCGCTCGCGGCCAGCACTGAAGC
The DNA here is from genome assembly GCF_032806925.1 of Paraburkholderia kirstenboschensis. Lineage (NCBI taxonomy): Bacteria > Pseudomonadati > Pseudomonadota > Betaproteobacteria > Burkholderiales > Burkholderiaceae > Paraburkholderia > Paraburkholderia kirstenboschensis. Next base: position 2,134,586 of record NZ_CP136512.1, read on the forward strand.
GAGGTTCGCGGCGAGGGTCGTCTTGCCGACCCCGCCCTTGGCGGACACTACCGCAATGACTTTCATGAGCGACGCGGGCCGTTGACGAGCCACGAGTTGGGCTCGGCGGGTTCGGCGGCGCCCGCGGACGCCGTGGCTGCGCGCGGCGTGCCGCGCAGGCGGTCGAACAGCGATTGCAGCGGGACGGCTTGCGTAACGGGCGTGGCCGGGCGGCGCGGCGCGGCTTCCGCTTGCGAGGCAAACAGTTTGCCGAGGATCGACGCCGGTTGTTGGGCCGCCATGGACGCTGGCGTAGACATGCCGGGCTGCGTGCGAGCCGAGGCGGACGCGGGCGTGACCTGTTGCGTGCGGGTGGCGCCTGGATCGGCACGAGCAGGCGCCGGCGCTTGTGCCCATGCCGGAGCGGTGGCGGACGTTCGCGCCGCTGCTGCGGGCGGATTGCTAGCAGCAATGGCCGGCGCGCTGCTAACAACTGGGGCAATCGGCGGCACGGCGGAAATGGGCACAAGCGGCGCGACAGATGCGATCCTGGCCGGAGGGACGACAGCGGCCACCGGGTCGGCATGTCCCGTTGCCGGTGAAACCGGGGACGAAGCCGACGACGCAGCCGACGACGAAACCACCACCGACGCGGCATCAGCCGCCTTCGAAGCCGGCGCCTTCGCAAGCTCGCTATTCGTTTCAGGCGCACCGAAGCGCGATGCGCCGCGCGGCGCGTCCGGCGCTGTCGCAGCCGCGGCAACTGGTGGAATGTCGCGCCGATGCGAGCGCGTGAAAAGCGGTGCCTTTGCGCGCGTGACCGAGGCCGCGTCTTTCGGCGCGGCCTGGTCCTGACGCTCGATGGCGAGCGCGGCGGCCTTATCGGCCACCGGTTGGGGCCGAGCTTCCCCGCGTTGCCCGATGGGGGGAATCAGCGGCTGTCTGAGATCGAGCGTCACTAGCAACGGCCAGCGCGTGCGCGCCGAATGCGCCTCGTTCTCGCGGCCGATCTCCTGGTACGCGCTGGCGTCGCCGCCGAAGTGATCGAATAATTTTTCGATGTCGCTTGATGAACTCATGTTGCCGCCATTCTTTTAGTGCTTTACGTTGCCCGGTCGTCGCTTCCGGTCGCGGCGCAAAACCAGTGCCCAACCTGACTGCATGTTGCCGATCGCGCACCGGTGCTGCGCGCAGATCGTCCGTGGCCTGTTATGGCATTCACGCGGCATGACGGCCGAGACGGAACTCGAGCGCCGTGTCGTGTGAATACTCGCTGGTTTGCGCGACCGACAAGCCCTGCGCGCCAAGCGCGCTCAACCAGGTCTGGTACGCGCCTTCCAGGAATGCCGGGGTCCAGGCGAGCGCGTCGTTGCCGAACGCCGGCAGCGGCGCGCAATAGTGAACGATGCGCAACGAGTCGGATTCGTCGGCGAGTTCGACATATCCCCAATCGATTTCCTGCCAACGCTCGTTCAGCGTCCGCGCGAGGTCGGTAGTCGAGTCGCAAGCGGGCAGCGGATGGGCCGCGGCAAAACGGCTGCCCACGCGGTGCATCAGTTGACGCAATTCATCGCGGCCGATCTGCGCCTCGAACTCCGAGGCCAAGGCGCAAAGCATGCCCCGCCATTGCGGTGACATCTGGCGTTCGAGCAGGTAATCGAGGATTGGAACCATGTTTTCTGGAAAATGGACGTCGATGCCGACTGGCTAAAAAAGGCTAAGAAAGACCGCGACGACCGGGGTGCAGGGACAGTGCTCGCGCAACTCGCGCGGGGCCGCATAGGTTAGTTTTACCGCATTGACCAGGCGCTTCCGCACACTTTGAAGCAGTCTACTTAAGACATTAACTTTTAGCCACTTTCGGTCACCTGTCCGATAGTTGCGAACCGGTTGCTGCATACGGAAGGACCACGAAGCATTCCGCATTCTTCCGGCGATGCGTGGCATGCAAATTACTGTTCAATCGCAACTTCCTGGCCGTGTTAACGGCCGCTTCGTTCCCTGGATTGAGGCTCTGGTTCCATCCTTTTTCTGCCGCCGTGCGCTTTGCACATACCAACTATTTCGCGTCGGAATTAATTTCCGAGGCTGCGGTATGATCGCCGGGGTCCGACGCATCGGGAGCGAAGCGGGGTGCGGCTCAATCGCCGCGTTGCACTCAGTCTGCGGGCGCCGACTGTGTATTTATTTCCAGATATTTTTCGAAAGGCTCAACATTCGTCAGAGGTTTGCCGATATACATGGATAGAGTGACCGGACCCGCCCTGTAGCCAATCCTTATGCTCCTTACTTCGCCGCCGCACTCATCCGATGCCAGTCTGCGCGAGCGCTTTCACCGGCGCTCGCTCGAACATCAGCGTCCGCTGTCGACCGTGACAATGGCGTTCACCGTCGTTGCGTTCCTCTCTCTGGTGGCGGCGCGCGGGTTCATCGGCGGACCGGCGGCGCCGCTTGCGTACCGCCTTGGTTGGGCACTCGTGCTGGCTTTGCTGGTGCTGGCCATCCCGCGGGCGAAGTCGACGTGCACCTTCGGTGCAATCGGCGTGGCATTCTCGCTCGCGCTCATTGGCGGACTGGCGCTGAACGTTGCGGGCTTGCAACAGCCGCTGCTGTGGACGCTGCCGGCAATGGTCGTGATACCGGTTTGCGCCGCGCCGCTCTGGCTCACGCCAACGCATTTTTTCGTCGGCAGCGCGCTCTTCTATGCGACGGCAATCGCACTGCTGCCCGGCGCGCCGCGCACGGCCGACGTCGACATCGTGATGTGGATGTGGATCGCGGCGATCGGCATGCCGACCTCGGTCGTGTTTCATTTCGGCTTCTACCGGTTCCGGCGCAATCACTTCCTGCTCGAAGACCAGTTGGCTCAACTGGCGGCCACCGATCCACTGACCGGTCTGCAAAACCGCCGCGCGTTCGTCGCCCAGGCGGAGCAGCGCCTCGCCGACGTGGCGCAGGGCGGGGAAGTCAGCGCGATCTTTCTGGACATCGACAACTTCAAGTCGCTGAACGACCGGTTCGGTCATGGGGTGGGCGATCTTGCGTTGCGCCAGGTCGCGCGGGTGCTGCTCGACGGAACCGCGGGCACCGACAGCGTGAGCCGGATCGGCGGCGAGGAATTCGCCATATTGCTGTGCGAGGACCTTGCCGGCGCGCTGCGCCTTGCCGAGCGGCTGCGCGGCGCGATTGCCGCGATCGAGCGCCCGGACGGCAATCTGACTGCAAGCTTCGGTGTGGCCGAGCACCGCAGCGGCGAAAGCATCATGGTGCTGCTCGACCGCGCCGATGAAGCGTTGCTGCGCGCCAAGCATTCGGGCCGGAACCGCGTGTGCTCGGAGCGTCCGCTGCCGGACGCACCGCTGCAATCGCTGATCGAGGACGCCTGCGGGGCGGCGGGCTCGGCCGGCTCACGGCATAGATGGGAAGACTATTACCTTACCTCGTATTTTCAGCCGCTTTTCAGCTTGTCGCATCAGAAGCAGGTCGGCTTCGAGGCGCTGCTGCGCGGCGAGCTGGACGACGGCGCGCTGCTGCCGCCCGCGGTGCTGTTCGCGCCCAAGCCGTCCAACGACGAAGGCGTGCTCGACCGCGCGAGCCACGCGGTGCACCTTGCCAACGCGCGCGCGTCGCTGCCCGCCGACGGCTGGCTGTTCCTCAACATTCTGCCGGCCACGTTCGTCGCCGACGGCTATGCGGATGAACTCGCCGCCATCGTGCGAAGGGTGGGGCTCGCGCCGCAACAGGTGATTCTCGAGATTCTCGAGTCGCACGGCGGCAGTGTCGGCGAGATGTCGCGTGCGGCGGCGTTGTACCGCGAACACGGTTTCCTGATTGCCGTCGACGATTTTGGGGCCGGCCAGTCGAACCTCGACCGGCTGCTGCGCATCCGTCCGGATATCGTCAAGCTCGACGGCGAACTGATACGCGCGACGGGGCACGGCACCGAACAGCCGATCTTGCCCAAGCTCGTGTCGCTGTTGCATCAGGCCGGCATGCTGGTGGTGGTGGAAGGCGTGGAAACGACCGAGGAGCTGATTCTCGCCGTCGAGTCGAACGTGGACTTCGCGCAGGGCTATCTGCTTGGGCGGCCGGCAGCGCAGATCGCGTCGCCTGGCTCCGTGCATCTGCGAATCGACGATGCCTTCGACGTGATCGCGCAGGGCCGCGCGCATCAGCATGCGTTGTTCGAATCCGTGGTCGAGCCGTACCGCGTGGCGTTGCGCGAGGCCGCGGACGCGTTGCGTGCCGGCGTGACCATGGATCGCGCGTTCTCTTGTCTGGCGACGTTCGAGCGTTGCGTGAGCTGCTTTATTCTCGACGCTTCCGGACGCCAGCTCGGTCCCGAAGTGCCGGGCCCGGCGTGGAGCATGGAAGGTGCTTCGCTGCATCCGGTGGCGAATCCGCGCGACGCGCGCTGGGATCATCGGCCGTACTATCGCAATGCAGTGCTGTTGCCGGGCGTCGCGATCGCCAGTAATCCGTATCTTTCGCTGGCGAGCGGTAGGCCGTGCATCGCGGTGACGCTCGCTGCACAGTTCGCGGACGAGCGTTCGGTGATCGGCGTCGAACTGGACTGGTCGGCGCAAGGGTTGCCGTGGCCCGCGAGGGATTGACGGAACTCAATCGGCGCCGTGCGCCGATTGTTCACCGCAATACATCGAGCCGCCCCGCGGAGCCCTTATTCGGCGATTGAGAAGCGCGCCGGACGGCTTTGCGCCGACTTCCTGGGGCGCTCGACGCGCGCAGTGGCGCCGCGGATGAACAGCACCGCGCAGAACGCGACCATTGCCCAGATGCAGAGAATTACCGTCAAAGCGCTCATTTCTTGTCTCGAAGATTGGAAACTGCGGTTATTGCTGTTGGCCTTGCTTTATTGCGGGCCGTCAGTGCATCGTAGGTTGGTCGGCGCCGCCGGAAACGAGCTCGTCGATCAGACGGGTGGTCAGACCCAGTTGCTGTTCCAGCGACGCGCGCGCTGCCTGTGCCGCTGCTTCGTCGCCGCGCGCCGCAGCATTGTACGTCTGCGTCGCGAGGCGCAACACATTCTGCGAAGCAATGTGCAGGCCGTGCATGGTTTGCGCGTCGGCGTCGGGCGCAGGGTTGGTCCATTCGGCCGTTCCCGGCTCGGGCTGGTTTTCGTCGAACGGGCGATTCTGGCGATGACGGGAAGACATCTGAAGCTCCTGACGCAATTGGCACGATGTCAGTGTGCGCCGGGTGGCCGAGCTTCAATTGGTCGAATAGAAGGCGGTTTTGAAGCCAATCCCCGGCGATGGGCAAAAGCCCGCTTTTTGTATGGAGAAAGCGGTTTCAGATGTGCGCTGCGTCAACGCATTGCCGCGGGATTCGACTCCCGCCATGCCAGGCCGCTTGCAACGCGGCGCGGATTGCCGCCAGGCACAGCCGATAAACAGATTAGATGGAATTGCGCGCCGCTTTAGGTGCTTTGCCGGAGCCGTCGAAAACTACAATGGGAGCCGCCCATTAGCGATGGAGACCCGCGATGTCCAGTCGCACCCAGATCCGCATTCCCTGCATGTTGATTCGAGGCGGCACGTCCAAAGGCGCGTTTTTCATGGCGTCCGACTTGCCCGCCGAGCCCGCCGAACGCGACCGTGTGCTGCTCGCCGTGATGGGTTCGCCCGACCCGCGGCAGATCGACGGTATCGGCGGTGCGGACCCGCTGACCAGCAAGGTCGCGATCGTTTCCCCATCGTCGCGCGAGGACGCCGACGTCAATTATCTGTTTGCGCAGGTCGTCGTCAACGAGGCGCGCGTCGATTTTGGCCAGAACTGCGGCAACATTCTCGCGGGCGTCGGCCCGTACGCGATTGAACGCGGACTCGTCAACGCGGAAGACGGCAGCACGCGCGTTGCCATTCACATGGTCAACACCGGGCAGATTGCGGTCGCGACCGTCAGCACGCCGGGCTATCGCGTGACGTATGAAGGCGACGCGCGCATCGACGGCGTGCCGGGCGGCGCCGCGCCGATTCCGCTCGAGTTCCGCGACACGGCCGGCTCGACATGCGGCGCGCTGCTGCCGACGGGGCAACTGAAGGACACGGTAGAAGGCGTCGAACTCACGTGCATCGACAACGGCATGCCGCTCGTGCTGATGCGAGCGCGCGACCTGCAACGCACCGGTTACGAAACGCGCGAGGAACTCGACGCAGACGACGAACTGAAGGCGCGCATCGAAAAGATCCGGCTTGCCGTGGGTCCGATGATGAACCTTGGCGACGTCAGCGCGCGCACGGTGCCGAAGATGTGCCTCGTCGCGGAACCGCGCAACGGCGGCACGATTTCCACGCGCAGTTTTATTCCGCACCGCTGCCATGCATCGATTGGTGTGCTTGGCGCGGTCAGCGTGGCGACGGCGGCCGTGTTGCCCGGTACGGTGTGCGACGGCATTGCGAAGGTGGAACCTGAGGGCACGCGCAAACGGGTTTCCGTCGAGCATCCGACCGGCGAGTTCACCGTCGAACTCACGCTCGGCGGCGAGCCCGATCGGCCCGAGGTGCTGAGCGCGGCGTTGCTGCGCACAGCGCGCTGGCTGTTTGACGGTGTGGTCGGCATTCCGCCCTCCGTATGGGAGCCGCGGGGCTAGCAACGCTCTGACCGCGGTCCTCGCCGCAGGCCGTCACGGGGCCGTTACCGCAAGCCGCCGCTAACTTGACGCGACACTGACTGTGCGTGTGACGTCGACCACCGACAGACGAATCGCGTCGATCAGCGCCCGGGCCGCCGGAGAGGGCGTACCCGCCGCGCGCATGGTCAGCCCGATATCGCGCCGGGTGTTGTGCAGAGGCACATTGAGCACAGCGAGTTGCCCCGCTTGCACCTCGTAGTGCAACTGCTGCGCGGACAGCGCCGCCACCATGTCGGTGCCTAGCAGCAGGCCGCGAATCACCGCGAGGTCGGCGGTTTCAACCGTGGGCATTGGCGGTTTGATTTTCATCCGCTTGAACTGGGCTTCGAATAGCGCCCGCGCGGGCGCGTGACTGCGCGGCAAAATCCACTGCACGTCACGCAAATCCGCGATGCTGGGCTCATGTGCGCGCGTGAGCGGATGATCGCGCCGCACGAGAAGCACCATGTCTTCCGACATCAAGCGCTCGTTCCTCAGGCCGCTCGTCGAGTCGTTCTCGCGCAGCGCGCCGAGAATGAAGTCGATGTCGCCCGCTCTCAATCCCGCCACCAGCGCTTCATACGCGCTTTCATCGGTGACCACCCGCACGCCCGGATTGTCCGAGCTCATCTTCGCGATGGCTTTGGGGAGGATCAGCGTGCGCCCGAGCGGCAGCGCGCCGACCGTTACCGCGCCACGAATATTGCCGCGCAGTGCGGCGATATCGTCGGGTACGTGGCGCAATTCGTTCAACGCGCGCCGCACATGCAGCAGAAACGTTTCGGCTTCGGCGGTGAGCAGAATGCCGCGCGGGCTCCGGTGAAAAAGGCTCAGGCCCGAGCCGCTTTCGAGCACGCGGATCGCGGTGCTCACAGCGGGCTGACTGATACCGAACGCTTTGGCCGCGCTCGGCATATGACGGTGCCGTGCCAGCGCGACGAAAATCTGCAGCCGCCGTGTGTTCAGCAGATAGGCGGGCAATGCGCCTTCGGCAGCAGGGCGGCGGCGTGCTTGCCGCGCAGAGCACCATTGTGCGAGTTCTTCGAGCTCTGCGAATATCCGTTCGCAGCGAAGCAGCACCGCCCGGCCAACGGGTGTGGGCAGCATGCCCGAAGGACCGCGATCGAATAGGGGTTCTCCAACTGCTGACTCGAGTTCCTGAACCGAGCGCGTGACCGCCGATTGCGCGCGAAACAGCGCGGCGGCGGCACGCGTTGCACTGCCCCTATCCGCGACAAGGCGGAATGCGCGCAATTGCGCGAGATTGAGCATCTCCTTGCTGCTTGCGGGGGGCGTGGCCTTCGCAGGCGCTTGCCCGGGCGCCCGGTTTCTAACGGCAACGAGCGATGCGTCGCGCGTCATGCGGCGCCCGCGATCAGATGCAATGCCGGCAGCGACAGGTTCAGGCTTTCCTTCGATATGTGCGTGTGCTCTTTCATCAATGCTTCCACGCGCGCGCCTTCGCCTTTCTTCAACGCGTCCGCAATCGCGTGGTGCTGGCGGTGCGCATACATCAGCATCATGAACTGACGCTCGCGCGCGGCTTCGTCGAATGCGATGGTGGAGGGCGACACGAACGGAATCTTGTCGTTCAAACTCAACGCGGCGCTAACCGCCGTGTTCTGCGCTGCCTCGATGATGAGCGAGTGAAAGCGCCCATTCATCTCCGCATAACGCACGTCGTCCCCGGGTTGAAGGTGGCCGTTGCCAAAGATGGCGTCGCCTTCGCGCAGGCAGTCGTCGAGCGCGGCGGCGAGCGCGGTGCCCACGCCGCTCTCGGCCACCGAGCGCGCGGCGAGACCTTCTAGTACGCCGCGCACGTCGATTGCGTTCAGCACGTCGCGTACGCTGAAGCGGCGCACCACGTAGCCGCGCGCGCCGGAGCGATCGAGCAGTCCTTCCGAAGACAGCACGCTTAGCGCATAACGCAGCGGCGTACGTGATACACCGAGCCATTGCGCGAGTTGCGCTTCGACGAGGCGTTGGCCGGGCGACAGTTCGCCCGCCAGAATTCTCTCGCGTAAGGTCTGAACAATAGCCTGCTGTGTCGTTTCGTTCATCGTCATCTGCTCATTGGACGTCGTCCAGTATAGCCACGCAAAACCCGCGGCACCACGCCTTGAAAAACGACTTGCGAGTTGGTTTCGTGGGCATCTGTTCTGTTTATTGGCAGCCACGTGAAAAACTCGCGCGAAAATACGGCGCAGACCGACTCGGGATACCAAGTGATCCCGGCAGCGTGCGGTTTTCCGGACTAGCGCAAGATACGTAAAGCCAGGAATTCCCTCGGTAAGACGCCTATTTGCGAGCTAACCGCGGTTTACCCGTACTTCCTAAAAAGCCCCACAATTCTTATCTTGGTATCCCAAGACGGGTTGAGAGGACGGTTTCCAGATTTCCCGCTACCTATCCGATTGGCGCGCAGCAATCGCGCAGCACGAAGGACGGAAGACAAACGAAATGGCAAGGATCATTGGCGGCATCGGCACCTCGCATGTGCCGACTATCGGCATGGCGTACGACAAGGGTAAGCAGGACGATCCCGCATGGGCGCCGCTTTTCAAGGGCTACGAGCCGGTCGCGAACTGGCTCGCCGAGCGCAAGCCGGACGCTATGGTGATGTTCTACAACGACCATGCGAACAGCTTCTTCTTCGACTGTTACCCGACGTTTGCTTTGGGCGTGTCGGGCAATCATGAATTCGCGGACGAGGGTGCGGGCAGGCGTCCGCTTCCGGATATCGCGGGCCACCCCGACCTTGCGATCCACATTGCCGAGCAACTGGTGAACGACGAGTTCGACCTCACCATCTTTCAGGACCGGGCGCTCGATCACGGCTGCAATTCGCCTCTTTCGCTGATGCTGCCTCACGCCGGCGGCTGGCCGCTTGCGCTCGTGCCTGTCGAAGTCAACGTGCTGCAGTATCCGCTGCCGACCGCGAACCGCTGCTATCGCCTCGGCCAGGCACTGCGCCGCGCGATCGAATCGTATGAAGACGATCTCGACGTCGTGGTGGTCGGCACGGGCGGCCTTTCGCACCAGGTTCACGGCGAGCGCAGCGGCTTTAACAACACGGAGTGGGACATGGAGTTCCTCGACCTGATCGTTCACGAACCGCAACGTCTTGCCGCGATGAAGCATGTCGATTACGTGCGCCTCGGCGGCGCGGAAAGCGTCGAAACGATCATGTGGCTCGCCATGCGCGGCGCGCTCGGTCCGAAGGTCCGCGAGTTGCATCGCAACTACTACCTTGCAACGAGCACCGCAATGGCCGTGACGATTTACGAAGAGGAGGTGGCGCAATGAATCCGCAACTGATCGGCGTCGAAGAACTGACGGGCACGTATCCGTTCGATATTCGCCAGAGCATCAAGGCGATGCGCCTGAACCGCTTCTTCTGGCAGATGCGCGAAGCGCCGGCTCGCGCACTGTGGCTCGAAAATCGTCAGGCGGCTTACGACGCAGCAGGTCTCACGCCGCAAGAGCGCGCGCTTGTCGACAACGCCGACTGGATCGGCCTGATCCGCTACGGCGTGTGCTTCTTCGTGCTGGAGAAATTCGCGCGCGTGGTGAAGATCACCAACCTGGGCATGTACGCAAGCATGCGAGGCGAAACCCTCGAAGCGTTTCTGAAGACGCGCCAGGTGCCCGAAGCGGTCTAGCGCGCAGCACCTGAGCCGCGCGCTGGCGGCTCCTCCATTTCGATGCCAGAACAAAAAACCGGCTTCCACGCAAAGCCGGGACGGGAAACTATTTTCTTCGGAGACATGCATGAAATCTGCAGACTCAGTCGACATCAAGGCGTTTATCGACGCACGAAAGGTGTCGCCCTACCAATGGCTCGTCCTCGTTCTGTGTTTCCTGATCGTCATGATGGACGGCTTGGACACGGCCGTGATGGGCTTCGTTGCGCCCGTCGTCATGCATGACTGGCATGTGAGCCGCACCGCGTTCGGTCCGGTGATGAGCGCTGCAATGGTCGGCCTCGCGGTCGGCGCTTTGGCTGCGGGTCCTGTTGCCGATCGTATCGGACGCAAGAAGGTGCTGATCGCTTCGGTGTTCTGCTTCGGCTTTTTCAGCCTGATTTGCGCATTTGCCGAGACGCCCGTGCAGCTTGTCGCGCTGCGTTTTCTCACGGGCCTTGGCCTCGGTGCCGCCATGCCGAACTCGACGACGCTGCTTTCCGAATATGTGCCGTCGCGCAACCGGTCGCTGCTGCTCACGATCATGTTCACGGGCTTCAATTTCGGCTCCGGCGCGGGCGGCTTCGTCGCGGCTTCGCTGATTCCGCACTACGGCTGGCGCGCGGTGTTCATGTTCGGCGGGATTCTGCCGATTGTGAGCGTGCCGCTGCTGCTGTGGCTGCTGCCTGAATCCGCGCGTCTTATGCTGGTGCGCAAGATGCCCACCGAACGTATCGCGGCGACACTTGGGCGCGTATGCGGCCACGAGTTCAACAAGGACGTGCGCTTCACGGCGCCTGAACCGGTGGTCGCGGCCAAGGCGCCGGTGCGGATGCTGTTCGCCGACGGCTACGCATTCAGCACGCTGATGCTGTGGCTAACCTACTTCATGGGACTCCTGATCATTTATCTGCTGACCGGCTGGCTGCCGACGCTGATCAAGGACGCCGGCTTGCCCGTCGAACGTGCGGCCGCGATCACCGGCATGTTCCAGTTGGGCGGCACTGTCGGCGCCGTGGTGGTGGGCTTCGCGATGGACCGTCTGGACCGCAACGGCGTGATCGGCGCGGCTTATCTGCTGGGCGGCGTGTTCATCTTCGCGCTCGGCATGGGGACGCTCAAATCGAGCCTGCTGCCGGTTCTCGTCACGTGTGCGGGTTTTTTCATGAGCGGCGCGCAGACCGGCTTGAACGCGCTTGCGCCGAGCTGCTATCCGACGCGGGCACGGGCGACCGGCGTGAGCTGGATGCTGGGGTTCGGGCGCCTGGGCGGGATTCTGGGCTCGCTCGTGGGCGGTGCGCTGCTTTCGCTCGGGTTCAGCTTTCAGGTGGTGTTCTCGGTGCTGGCGGTGCCCGCGATCATCGCGGCCGTTGCGATCGCGATGAACCGGCTCGCGCTGCGCTTTATCAGCAGTCCCGTTGCCGATGCATAAGGCCTGAGCTTGCAGCGTTGAGAAGGCTTGCGGCCAGCCGGCGGTTCCGGTCGTGCCGCATCTCCCGCGTCTGCCGCGGCGTGGGCATCGTTCACCGCTTGTGATTGCTGACCTGACTCGGTTGCTGTGCGAGAACCCGGGCTGCATCGTCAACCCGGCCTTCCTTATTTCGCGGAACGGTAATTGCTCCCTCGTTGCACGAAATCGCCCGGTGGTAAAAATCCGCCACGCGAATTCTTTCGCGAAAACAGCAAGCAGCCAACAAAGGGAGACGATCATGACGACCAGGCCAACCAATCCGCCCGATGCGGGCCGCCGCAAGGTTCTTGCCGCGCTGGCAGGCTCAATCGCACTGTCGGCGTGTGGAGGAGGCGGTGGCGGCGGTAGCAACGGCGGCTCGGGCTCTGGAGGACCGCCAGCCGTCGGCACGATTCCTCCCGGCCGTGCGAATCTGCCGCGTACCGCGCTACCCGATCCGGCTACCTCGGGCATCGATCACGTAGTGCTCGTCACGATGGAAAATCGCTCGTTCGACCATCTGCTAGGGTGGGTGCCCAATGCCGAAACTGCACAGAGCGGTCGAAACTTCAAAGATGCATTCGGCGAAACTCACACGCCGTTCTCGCTCCCCTCGAATCCCGCCTATGGCTTCCAGGCCTGCTCGTTCGCCGACCCGAATCACTCATACGACGCCGGGCGCGTTCATCTTGCCAATGGCGCAATGAACGGCTTTCTGCTCACGGCCGGCACGAGCCTCATGCGCGGCGACCTGTTGCCGATTGGCTATTTCCAGGCAGCGGACCTCGAGTTCTATCGCGGCGCGGTACCGCAGTACACCGTCTGCGACTACTATATGAGCGGCATTCTGGCCGACACTTATCCGAACCGTCTGTATCTGCACAGCGGCGAAACAGACCGCTTGTCGGACACGCTCGCCACGTCGACGCTGCCGACCATCTGGGACCGCCTGGACGCGAAAAACGTTTCGTCCACCTACTACTTCCACGACGTGCCGTTCACGGCGCTCTACGGTACGCGCTACGTGGGCCGCTCGAAGCTCTTCGCCGACTTTCTCTCCGACGCGGCGGCGGGCACCTTGCCATCGTTCTGCATGGTCGAACCCAGCTTTGGCGGCGAGGCGCAGGGCACGTCGAACGACGACCATCCTCATGCCGACGTGCGCAACGGCCAGGTGCTGCTCGGCCAGATCTACGATGCGCTACGCACCAGCCCCAACTGGAGCAGGACGCTGATGATCATCGTGTATGACGAGTGGGGCGGTTTCATGGAGCATGTCGCGCCGCCCGTGAAGCCGGTGTCCGCCGCCGAGGCCGCACTCGGCAACGACGGCCGGCTCGGTTTTCGCGTGCCCTGCGTGCTGCTCGGACCGCGTGTGCGCGCCAACTACGTGTCGCGCTATCCGTTCGACCCGAGTTCGATTCACCAGTTGCTCGCGTGGCGCTTCGGTCTCGATCCGCTTGGCGTGCGCGCGAGCGATTCGACAACCTTCAACATGGCATATGCACTCGACTTCACCGACGCGCCGCGCACCGACGCGCCGGCTATCGCGGTGACGCAAGGCACCTTCGGCTCGGCCTGCTCAAATCTATCGACGGCTACTTCGGGCGCGAGCGGCATCGCGCAACTCGACAAGAGCCAGGCCGTGCCGAATACCTCAATCAGTGCGCCGGGCGGCCGTTTTGCCGAGTTGCGAACCAAAGCGGACGCGCTCGGCTTTCCGGCGCCGAAGTAAGCCTGAATGACATGGCTTGCCCCACATTACGCTGCTGGCGCCGCGTCAGAACAACTGTTTCTGCCCGGACGTCAGCCGCGTAAAGTCGTCGCGCAGCAGCGGCAAGATTGCGTCTGCGACAGGCTGCAATTGACGCGTCAGATAGTGCTCGTAGTCGATGGCCGAGCGTAGCGTTTCGAGCGGCTCGGGTCCGGCAATAGTAATCACGTAGCTGATCCAGCCGCCGTTCTGATATTGCAGCGGACGTCCTTGCCGGCGGTTGAATTCGTCGGCGACGCGCGCTGCGCGCACGTGAGGCGGCACGTTGCGCTCGTAGTCGCCGAGCGGCCGGCGCAGGCGCTTGCGATAGACGAGCTGATCGTCGAGCTTGCCTGCTAGCGTATCGCGCACATAGTCGCGCACGTAGTCCTGATAAGGCTGCTGTGTGAAGATCCGCCGATAGAGCTCCTGCTGAAACTGCTGCGCAAGTGGCGTCCAGTCAGTGCGCACCGTTTCGAGACCTTTGTAGACGATCTCTTCGCTACCGTCCGGCAAAACAGTGAGCCCTGCATAGCGCTTCTTGCTGCCTTCTTCCGCGCCCCGAATGGTCGGCATGAAGAACCGCCGGTAATGCCGCTCGAACTGCAATTCGAGTGCGCTCTCGAGCCCGAAACGCCGTTGCAGATCTTGCTGCCACCATGCGTTGATATGGTCGACAAGCGCTCGTCCAATGCGGCTCGCTTCTTCTTCGCCGTGCGCGTGCTTGAGCCAGACGAAGGTCGAATCCGTATCGCCGTAGATGACTTCATAACCTTCGGCCTGAATCAGCTCGCGCGTGCGGTGCATGATTTCGTGGCCTCGCATCGTGATCGACGACGCAAGCCGCGGGTCGAAAAAGCGGCAACCGGTCGAGCCGAGCACGCCGTAAAACGCATTCATGATTATCTTCAGTGCTTGCGAGAGCGGCTTGTTCTGCTCGCGCTTCGCTGTCTCGCGGCCTTGCCATACCTGGCTCACAATCGAAGGCAGGCAATGGCGTGTGCGAGAGAAGCGGGCGCCGAGAAAGCCCGGCACCGATTGATCTTCGCCGGGATTGAGCATGCCTTCTACCAGCCCGACGGGGTCGATCAGAAACGTACGAATGATCGACGGGTACAGGCTCTTGTAATCGAGCACGAGCACCGAATCGTAAAGGCCGGGGCGCGAGTCCATGACGAATCCGCCGGGACTCGCGGCGCCGGCCACGTCGCCGAGATTAGGTGCGACGTAGCCTTGCCGATGCATTCGCGGCATATACAGATGCGTGAACGCCGCCACGGAACCGCCGCTGCGATCGGCAGGCAGGCCGGTAACGGTGGCGCGTTCCAGCAGAAACGGCAGCAGTTCGGTCCTGGCGAAGATACGCGTGACGAGCTCGCAGTCCTTCAGGTTGTACCGGGCGAGCGCGGGCTTGTCTTCGTCGAAGCGGCGCTGGATCTCATCTATGCGCTGATATGGATTGTCGATAGCTTTGCCTTCGCCCAGCACGGCGCGGGAAACGTGTTCGAGGCTAAACGACGGGAAACTCCATGTCGCGGAGCGTAGTGCCTCGATGCCGTCGATGATCAATCGCCCAGCGGCGCCCGCGAAATAATGGTTCTGCTTGAGGCCGTGTTCGCGCCATTCCATCGCCGCGCCACCACGTCCGAGCCGAAGCGGCACGCGGTATTGTTCGGCATGCTGCTGCAGCACACGCAAATCGAACTGCACGAGATTCCACCCGATAATCGCATCGGGATCGTGCCGCTCCATCCACGTGTTCAGTTTTTCAAGCAACTGTGCGCGCGTTTCGCAGTATTCAAGGTCGAAGTCGATTTCACTCGCGTCGCCGTTCGGCGGCCCGAGCATGTACACCTGACGCTGCCCGCAACCTTCGAGTGCGATCGAGTAGAGTTCGGCGTGGACGCTCGTTTCAATGTCGAGCGACACGAGTCTCAATGAAGGACGATAGTCCGCTGCCGGTTTCAACTCGCCATTCACGAGCGCGGCGTCGCGCCCGATGTCACCGCTGAACGCGACCGGCGCGGTGATGAAACGCTCCATCATGTAGCGCTCGGGCGGAAAGATGTCGGCTTCATAGACATCTACGCCACCTTGTTTCAGGCGCTTTTCGAAGCCGGTCAACTGACGATATTGCGGACAGTACAGTCCCATCACGGGCCGATGGTGAAAGTCGCGCAATTCCAGTGAACGCAGATCGAGCGGCGCTTCGCGGCGCAGAATGGTTTCGGCGCGTTCGCGCTGTTCAGCGGGAATGAATGCAACCGATGTTTGATGGCGCAGACGGATATGACGAGGCCCGCCGTCTGTTGCCAGCCAGAAATCGACTTCGGTGCCGGCGGGTGTGTCCCGCCAATGCCGCGTCAAGATGAAACCCTGCTCAAGCTCAGTCAAACTCACCACCTCGGAAACGGCCCGTTATCGCCCGATGCGATTTTACCGCCCTGTCCGCGCAGCGTGCTCCGCGCTTATGTCACCCAGCATGCAGCCGCGCGTCGTAGCCGGTATGATGCTTTGGCAGCGTTTCTTTCGGCGCGGTTATGCGCCGGTCAAATCTTCTAAAAAACGGAGTAAAAGAATGACTTTGGGCAAACTTCTGGTGGCCGTCGCGGTAGCTGCAACGAGCTTCGGCGCGCAGGCGCAAGTCGCCGGCACGCAACCTCTCAGTGTCACCGTCGAGCAGTCCAATGCGCTGCTGAACGGCTGGAGTGTGAAGAAGAGCATTCTCGGCAAAGCTGTGTACAACGACCAGAACGAGAAGATCGGCTCGATCCGCGATCTCGTGGTTGCACCGGACGGCTCGCTTTCCGCTGCAATCGTCGCTGCGGGCGGCTTCCTCGGCGTTGCGTCGCATGACGTAGCGGTGCCCATTGCAGCACTCGACATTCGCTCGGGGAATTTCTATCTGGCGGGCGCGACGAAGGCAGCCTTGAAGGCAACGCCGGAATTCCAGTACAACAAGGTTCAGGCACCGGCCAAGCCGAAGAAACTGTCGACGCAGTGATGCCGCTGGCGGCGGATTCGTGGGCTCCAATGGAGGTCCGGCTCGGAGCCCGATTTGCGGCCTGATCTGTTGGCCCACCGCGAATCTGATTGCAGGCCGGACATATCCGGCCTGCACCCGGATCATGCTTCCAATGCGAGCGTAGCGAACGTGCCCAGCCAATGCTCGCCCATGTAGTCTCCCGCCACGTGAGGCAGCGCGCTTTGCAAATGCCGCTCGGCCGAATCGAACAGCACTGCGCGCCGTATATCTCCCGCCGGCAGCGCGCGAGCCAGCGAGCGTTGACACCATGCGCGGCTTAGATTGAGGCCGTCGAGGTGAGCAATCTTGCCGTCGGTGCGATCAGTCACGGTAACCGGTTCGAACAGCGTCGCGGGTTTTTTCGCACCGAACTCGGGCAGAAAGCGGCCGAACCAGTCGACGAATTGAGCGGGCGGCAAAACACGCCGCATCAACTCCGCTTCCGTCAGCGAAGGCGACAGAAACTCGTCGCCCGCGGGCTCCCATGCCTGGCACCCCACGTCGTGCAAAAACCAGCGCTCCGCGGTACTGACGATCAGCGCTTCGAGCTGGCTGTGCGACGTTTGCCGCGCGAAGTCCAGCGTGAGTGCAAGCGCGAACGCCATGTTGAAATGCGTGCCGACGCGTAGCGGATAGGTGGCTTTGGGCAGGAACGTCTGGAAGCGTTCGACGAAAACCTCGGTAAGCGGCGCGAAAGTTCTCGACCACCGTGCAGCGTCAGACAGCTTCAACGATTGCAACTGCGCGCTGAGCGCGAGCAACCATGCCCAGCCATACGGCCGCTCGAAGCCCAGGTTGTGCGGCAAGTCCAGATAAGCGCGCTCGCCGGCCACGTTCGCCGCGGTAAAGTGCTCGTCGACCACCGCGACGATACGTGCTGCTTCCGGCAAGTCCGGAAAGCGCTCCATCAGATGAAGAACCAACCAGTAGCCGTGCACGCACGAATGCCAGTCATAGCTCCCATAAAAAATCGGATGCAATGCACGGGGGCTTTGCACGTCCTCGGGACCGGCGAGCGAATGCGTGAGTTTGTTCGGATATTCGCGCGTGAGGTGGGCGAGCGCAAGGTTGGCGAATTTCGAAGCTAATTCGCGAGTGAGCAGGGCAGTCATCGGCAGTTCCTCGAAGGCGGAATACGAACAGGCTACTAGTATCGTATTGGCGGCCGACAATAGCAAAGCGGCAAGCGTTGCGCGCTGCCCGATGCCCTCCGGGCAATGGCGTCGCAGCGGACGGAATGGCGCAATGTTGGCCGATGTTGGCATTTGCAGGCGCGAACGGAAGGCAATTTCTACTAAAGCTGCGCTTAAAAATTTCTAACGCGTACCGGGAGGGGCGAGAGCCGAAACGGACAGGCAAGGGGAGTTCCTTTCGAGTCCTTTGCGCCGCTCTTTTACTCCGTATGCGCGTGCTATGGTCGCTTTCCAAAATAAGCAATGCGCTGACCACACGAAGATGGAGCAGTTCTTTATGCGGCGTATTAGTGCCGTCAATTTCCTGCTGGCACGCCGGCGCATGTGTCTCGACAGGATTGCGGCCGCAACCAGCGGCGGCGTGCAACTCCAACGCGAAGTCGAGTTTCTCGAGCGCTTGGTACTCAACGTTCGCGCGGGCCGGCTCAGCACATTCGAATTGACCCATGCAAAAGCCGTTGCCGTGGTGATTACAGATTAGCGATTTAAAAGTACTGCAAGCGCAATGGCTAAGACCTCCGGCTCTATTGCCTTCTTACTTGCTGCGCACAGCACTGTAGAGAGGCAATGCCCGCTCTTCGAGCATTGCAATCGCCTGGACCGCCAGTTGCGACAGCGTATGCTTGCTGCTCGTCGCAATAGCAAGGCGGCTGAATAAAGTCGGCTCGGTAATGCGGATCACGCGAAAGCGCCGTTTGAGCGCGTCGCTCACGGTTGCGTTGAGCGGCAGCACTGCGTAGCCGATGCCTTCGCTGACCAGATCGAGAATCGACGACACGGCATCCACTTCCAGTTCGATGTTGAGCCTTACTCCTTGCTCGGCCGCGACCGATTCGAGCATGCGCCGAATCGCATGCATGCGCCCGGGAATCACCAGCGGATAACGTGGAATGTCGCGCAATGCGATTGCCTCCACCGGCTCGGGTGCGAATTCCGCTTGCGCTTTACTGTCGTCAGCACCGATCAGAAAGAGCTCTTCTGTGAATACGGTGCGTTTGTCGATCAGCGGTGTATCGAACGTGTCGTAAAGAACTGCGGCGTCGACACGACCCATCATCAGCCATTCGATCAGGTAGGTCGACAGACCTTCCGCAACGGAAATGGTCGCGCCGGGAAACGACGTGCGAAAGCTGCGCACCAGTTCGTTGGTCGCGACCTTCGCGAAGCTCGGCGTGATGCCAATGCAAAAATGCCCGCCGACGGTGCCGCGCAACTCGTCCAGATCCTGCGACGCGCGCTGAACCTGCGAGAGGATCCCTTTTGAATGAGCCAGCTTCGCTGACCGGCGGGCGTGAGCGCGACGCCGCGGCCATTTCGCTCGAGCAGCGTGTGACGCAATTCCACTTCGAGTTGCCGCACGAGCCTGCTCAGCGCGGGCTGGTTGGTGTCGAGCGTAATCGCGGCGCGCGTGAAGCTGCCGAGTTCGGCCACATGCACAAACGCTTCCAACTGCTTGAGGTCCATGACGGGAGGTATGTGTAATTCACATATCAGCTAGTTCGGTATAGAGATTGTATCGAGCGGCGCTCCCCGCCACAATCGGCTTACCCCAGCTTACCTACCAAGTTACATAGAGGGCCGCGCCGCGAGGCCACCCTGATAGAGACGACGCTTCCATGAAATCCTGTTTGCCGCCCGATCCCCATCCTGTCCGGCCCGCACAGCAATTGCCCGCCGGCGCCTGCGACGCGCATTGCCATGTTTTCGGTCCCGCCGGGGTATTCCCGTATGCGCCCGATCGCAGCTACACGCCGCCCGACGCGCCTTTCGAGCAACTGGTCGCGTTGCATGATTTTCTCGGCGTGAGCCGCGGCGTGATCGTACAGGCGAGCTGTCACGGCACCGACAATACCGCGATGCTCGATGCGATAGCGCGTGGCAACGGCCGCTATCGCGGTGTCGCGATAGTCGACGGCGATGTGACCGACGCACAACTCGCCGAGCTCGACACACGCGGCGTGCGGGGCGTGCGCTTTAACTTCGTCGCGCATCTCGGCGGCGCGCCGGATCTCGACGTGTTTGACCGGGTACTGCAGCGGATCGAGCGGCTTGGCTGGCATGTGGTGCTGCATCTGGATGCGCAGGATATCCTTCAGTACGCCGAGCGGATCGCGCGCATCAAGGTGCCGTTCGTGATCGACCACATGGGCCGCGTGCGCGCTGAAGCAGGCCTCGATCAGGAGCCGTTCCGGCAACTTCTCGAGCTGATGCGCCATCCGCTCGCATGGGTCAAGGTCTGCGGTTCGGAGCGCGTATCCGCAGGCCGCCGACCGTTCGACGATGCGATTCCGTTCGCCCAAACGCTGATCGAAGCCGCGCCCGACCGTGTGCTGTGGGGCACGGACTGGCCTCATCCGAACATCAGCAAGGACATGCCGAACGACGGCGAACTGGTCGATCTGCTATTACGCTTCTGCCCAGACAAGGCATTGCGTGAAAAACTGCTGGTCACGAACCCCGCGCGGCTTTACGGCTTCAACGTGTAGTTGCAGCTGCAACATGTCCTGAACTGCCGCGTGAGACGGCAGGCATGCGGAGAGCGACACTTATCGACTTTCCGCTAATCAATTTCGATGGAGACAAAGATGACCATAACCGATTCCCGCATTTGCCGATTCGGAGCGGCTTCATGAGCGAGAGTGCCGTCATGACCTCGTCCGCGCCGGGCGCGAAGAAGCCGTTTTACAGAACGCTCTATTTCCATGTGTTCGTCGCGATCATTATCGGCGTGCTGCTCGGGCATTTCGCGCCCTCGCTCGCCGTGAAGATGAAGCCGCTCGGCGACGCGTTCATCAAGCTCATCAAGATGGTCATTGGCCCGATCATCTTCTGTACTGTGGTGACCGGCATTGCCGGAATGGGCGACATGAAGAAGGTGGGGCGAGTGGGCGGCAAGGCGCTGCTGTACTTCGAGATCGTGTCGACGCTCTCGCTCGTGATAGGGCTTGTAGCAGGGCACATTTTTCACCCCGGCAGCGGCTTCAATCTGAATCCGGCCACCATCGACACGAAAGCGCTGACCGGTTACACGACTGCCGCACATCAGCAAAATACGGTGGAGTTTCTGATGCACATCATTCCCGACACCGTCACAGGCGCCTTTGCGTCGGGCAATGTGCTGCAGATCCTGCTCATTTCAGTGCTGTTCGGCGCAGCGCTTGCCGCGACCGGACAGCGCGGACGGCCGCTGATCGCGATGATCGACTACTTCGCCCATACGTTTTTTGGCATCGTTCACATCATTATGAAAGTGGCGGCGCTCGGCGCGTTCGGCTCCATTGCGTTCACGATCGACACCTATGGAATCGGCGCGGTTGTGCCGTTGCTGAAGCTGATTGGCGCGTTCTACGCGACGCTCGCCGTGTTTGTGATCGTGGTGCTCGGTGCAATTTCGCGGCTGCTCGGTTTCAGTATTCTGCGTTTCATGAGCTATATACGTGAAGAGATTCTGATCGTGCTCGGCACGAGTTCTTCAGAGGCCGCGCTTCCGCAGATGCTTGAGAAGCTCGAGCGCCTCGGCTGCTCGAAGTCGGTTGTTGGACTCGTTATTCCGGCGGGCTATTCGTTCAACCTCGGCGGTACGAACATCTATCTGACGATGGCCGTGCTGTTCATTGCTCAGGCGTTCAACATCGAACTCAGCCTGACGCAACAGTTGACGCTCGTGGGCGTGGCGATGCTGACGTCGAAAGGAGCAAGCGGCGTGGCGGGTGCTGCGTTCGTGATGCTCACTTCCACGCTGCTGGTTTTTCCGCTGATTCCGGTGTCGGGCATGGTGCTGATTCTCGGCATTCACCGTTTCATGGGTACAGGTCTCGCGATTGCGAACACGATCGGCAACGGCGTTGCCACGCTCGTAGTTTCCGCGTGGGAACACGAACTCGACCGTTCGAAGCTGAATGCAGGCATGTCGCGCCGACGGGCGGATTGACCGCATGAACTGACCATATAGCCGCTGTAAAACACTAGAGATCGTTCTGACTGCGTGCGCATACGCGCACGCGGCAGGGGCAGCTTGCGCTCAAAAAATACAAACTGGTCTGGAGACACAATCCATGTGCATAAAAACAAACGGCATGCGCCACGGGGCACGCTTTAACGCAACGAGCATTGCAACGGCCCTGCTCGCGTTAGTAAGCGGCACGGCGAACGCCGACTCTTCGCAAGCCGCGGCCGGCGCTGCGTCGTTATCGACTTCGTCGG
This sequence comes from Paraburkholderia kirstenboschensis, assembly GCF_032806925.1. NCBI lineage: Bacteria > Pseudomonadati > Pseudomonadota > Betaproteobacteria > Burkholderiales > Burkholderiaceae > Paraburkholderia > Paraburkholderia kirstenboschensis. The sequence goes on from NZ_CP136512.1 coordinate 2,156,503, forward strand.
TCCAGATGTACGGCTTGATCGGCATGTATATCGACAGCGCGAAACTCAGTACAACGCGCGCAAGCACAGTGCAAATGGGCGGGGGCGGAATGACCACATCGTTCTGGGGCATCCGCGGCCGTGAGGATATTGGCGGCGGTAACGCGGTGATCTTCAGCCTCGAAAGTTTTTTCCGGCCGAACACCGGACAGATGGGACGCAACACGACCGACGGACTTTTTTCGCGCAACGCCTACGTTGGACTCACCGGCGCATACGGCACGTTCAAGTTTGGCGAGCAAACCAACCCGACGTATATCAACCAGCAACTCGTCAATCCGTTTGGCTCTTCCGTGGTCTTCTCGCCATTGATCGTGCAGTCGTACACGGCGAGCTACAACAATACGGTGATTTGGCGATACCGTCTGGCAGAACGCAATCGAGTACGTATCGCCGAACTACGGCGGGCTGACGGGCACCGCGATTTATAGCGTGAGCAGCACGACGGGGCATCAGGGGCGCGACAACGTCGGCCTGCATTTGACGTATGCGAACGGACCGCTGACGGCGGTGTTCTCTGCGCAGCGCGTGCGGACCGCGGCGGTCGCGCCGTCGACGGGACAGTACCTTTACCTCGCCGGCGCCGCGTACGACGCGAAGTTCATGAAGGTCTACGGCGCCGCGCAAATGACGAGTAACAACAACGTTGAAACCGGCTCTCACACTTATGAACTGGGCCTTTCCGTTCCGCTCACGCCGTCCAATGTGATTCTCGCCGAGTGGGCGCGCACCAAACACAGCGCGCCGCTAGACCGCAGCAATGTGCGCAATACGGCGAGTCTCGCCTACGAATACATTCTTTCTAAACGCACCTACGTGTACACGGTGTATTCATACGACAAGCTCACGGCCAATCCTTCCGGCAGCACGTACGGCGTGGGCATCCAGCATACCTTCTAGATGGGCTGCGGAACTCCGCTAAGTGGAGTTCCGCGTCACGCTGCTTCAGGAGTTGGCACGGCCTGCGCCGTTGCATGAGAACAGGCGTGCGAACGAACGTGTGATGAAGCCACGCGATGGCAGCGGTGCCTTTACCGGCTCGACGACATTGCGCCACCAGCGCTCGCCTCGATGCGGCGCCGCGAGGTCGAGCCGCTCGCCCATGCGCGGGGTCGAAAGCGCGATGCCACGAGCGGCGGCGAGCCCTAGCACTCGCTCGAACGGCTCGTACCATCTGTGCATCGCCAGATCGAACGTGCCGTTATGAATCGGCACAAGCAAGCGGCCACGCAAGTCGATATGCGCCTGTACGGTATCGTCCGGCTGCATGTGGACATACGGCCATTGCGCGTCGTACGCGCCGGTTTCGACGAGCGTCACGTCGAATGGCCCCAGGCGTTCGCCGATGGTCCTGAAGCCGTCGAAGTAGCCGGTATCGCCGCTGAAAAACACCCGCAGATCGTCGTCGACGATGACCCACGACGCCCACAGCGTGCTGTTGCCGTCGAACAGGCTGCGTCCCGAGAAATGCTGGGCGGGCGTCGCCGTCAATGCCATGCCGTCAATTTCAACGCTTTGCCACCAGTCGAGCTGGCGCACCTTGCTCGCGTCAATGCCCCAGTCGATCAGCCGGTCGCCCACGCCGAGCGGCGTGACAAACACTTTCGTCGTAGCGGCAAGCGCGAGCACCGTTTCCCGATCCAGGTGATCGTAGTGATCGTGCGAAAGAATCACGCCGGCAAGCGGCGGCAAATCGGCAAGCGCGATGGGCGGCGCATGAAAACGCTTCGGGCCGAGACGCTGGAATGGCGATGCACGTTCGGCGAATACCGGATCGGTCAGCCAGAATCGACCGCGCAGCTTCAGCAGCACCGTTGAATGGCCGAGCCGGTACAGGCTGCGGTCGGGCGCTGCATCAAGCTGCTCCCGCGTCAACGTGTCGACGGGCAGTGCGCCGGCCGGAACGGTTCCCTGCGGCTTGTTGAGCAGCATATCCCACGCGATGCGCAAGGTTTTGCCGAATCCTTCGACGGGACGCGGCTTGACGTTGCGAAAGCGCTCGCCGTCGTGCTGCGCCGACAAACCGGACAGCTCGCGCCCGCGCTTCGCCGCAGTGAAACCGAGTGCACGGCCGATGGAATGGATGAGCGCTGTCATGTGTGACTTCCTGACCTGGAAAGTAGACTGGGTAGTGTAATTTATAATCTGGAAAAGTAAACCGCCCAGTGTAAAATTTCCGGATGGACCCAAGCCTCACTCATCAACGCCTGACCGACCGCAAGCGCGTCGCCGTGATTTCCGCGGCTATCGAAGAATTCCTTGCGGCGGGCTTCGACGCCACCAGCATGGACCGCATCGCCGCGCGCGCAAATGTCTCGAAGCGCACCGTCTACAACCATTTCCCGAGCAAGGAAGCGCTATTCGCAGAGATATTGCGGCAGTTGTGGGACGCGAGTCATTCGGGCGAGGCGTTCGCTTACCGGGCGGCTGCGCCCTTGCGCGAGCAACTGATCGAACTGTTGATGCGCAAGCTCAGGCTGATGAACGACGAGGCGTTTGTGGCGCTGGCGCGCGTGGCTATTGCCGCGGGTATTCATTCGCCCGAACGCGCGCGCGATATGGTGGCGCGACTCGGCGAACGCGAGGAAGACCTGACCGTGTGGATCCGCGCGGCCGCTGCGGATAAACGTCTGCGGATTTCCGATCCCGTGTTTGCCGCGCATCAATTGCAGGGGCTCGTGAAGGCATTCGCTTTCTGGCCGCAGGTGACGATGGGGCAGTCGCCGCTTAGCAAGGCCGAACAGCAGGCAATCGCGGACTCGACAGCCGATATGTTCCTCGCGCGCTATGCGTGAATGCCGATCCGCTTGAAGAATGCGTTTCCGGCTGTCCTCGAACGGCGTCTGCAACTCTTCAGAACGGGCGCAAGTCATGCGTGCGTGACGAGTATGCGTGGCCGTCTTTACCCTGAAATGCGAACTCCTAAGCAATGTGACAGCCTGCGCGAAGATGCACGGGCAATCGCGCAGTGAGACGGATGGTTACAGCGAGACGCATGCCGCTTGATCGTTGCCCGTTTTTTACATGGGATTGCAAGTTGTACCAGGACAGAAGACAGCCGCGTTTCATGACGCGTGTTGCGTTCGCGCGCGGATGTCGTTCGCGCTTGCAGTGACCGACGCCCGCACGATTTGTCGAAGCGGTTGCGCTTTGCCGTCGACGAGAAGTGCGACGCTCCCGACCAGTGAGGAGATGATGATGGAACCAGTGCTGAGGAAGATAATGACCGCCGTGTTGATCGCGGCGCTGGCAGGCGGCACCGTGGGGTGCAAGCGCTCGGGCTCGAATGATACGGCCGGGACCGCGGGCACGGGCGGGCCGGCTGCCATGAGCAGCGGCCCGGCGGCACCTATGGGCGGTGCATCGGCCGCGAGCCAGTAAGCCGGCGCCGCAAGCATTCGCTTCGCGATATCCGGGCATTTCGGTGCGACCTTATCTAAGGGCGGCGTGTGCCCGATGGCGCGTTCACCGCGCCGATGGCCACGCCGTCATGCATCTGGCGGAACGGGCGCGCGCCATGCATCTCCGGCAGGATCATAAGGCACGACGCGTTCGTGTTCGTCCGGCTGATTGCGCGCGACTATCGCTCTTGCTGCGACCGTGTCGTCCAGATTGAACGGCTGATGCGGCACACCCGGAGGAATAAAAAGGAAGTCGCCGGCTTCGGTAATCACCGACTCGCGCAAGCCGGGACCGTAGCGTGTCTCGACTCGCCCTTCGAGCATGTAAATCGCCGTCTCATAGTCGGCGTGAGAATGCGGTTCCGCATGGCCGCCGGGCGGTACTACGACCAGGTACATCGACAAACCAGCGGCTTGAGCCGTGCCTCGTGAAATGCCGACGAAATACGGCAAGCGCTGGCTTGTCGTGATCGCCTCGTCCGGGCGAACCCTGACGACCGTTCGCTGTGCGTCGTGCAAAACGTTTGACATGGCGGCTCCTTTGCAACGGTAAGGTTCGTCGTTGTCCGCGTTGTGAAGCAAGTCTAGACGATAGATGCGCCGCTTTCGAACCCGGAGCGGAGCAGCAATCAAGTCGGCGATGCGCGTTTCTGCCTGCCGCGCGGCGTGGCTTTCGCACTCAGCATGTCCGTGTCTCGCGCCAACGCCGCGCGCAAACGCGGCACTGCGAAATCAATAAAACTGCGTGTTTTCAGCGGCAATTTTCCTTGCCCCGTATGCATGATGCTCACTGGTATGGGCTCGGGTTCGAAGTCGCGCAGCACCAGTTTCAGCTTGCCTTCGTCGACGGCTCGCGCCGCCTGGTACGACAGCACGGTGGTCAAACCGACACCGGCGATGGCGGCGTCGATAGCCGCCTCCGCCGTATTCACCGACAGCCGCGCATGAATCGGAACGGCTTCGTGCGTGCCCGTGCTTGTGGCGAAGTTCCACACGGCGCCCGAAGGCAGCGAATCGAAATTGACGCACGAAAAGCGCACGAGATCGGCAGGTGTTTCGGGCTCGCCCGCTTGCGCGAGGTAGTGCGGACTCGCGCAAACCACGCGGTTCACCGTGCCGACCTGAGTCGCGACCATGCTGCTGTCGGGAAGCTTGCCGATGCGCAGCGCGACCTCGATATGTTCGTCCAGCAGATGCAGGTTGCGGTCGGCGAGCACGAGCCGCACGGTTATCTCGGCAAAGGTCGCGAGAAAGTCGCTGACGATGGGCAGCATATGCAGCCGCCCGAATACGATAGGCGCCGTCACGACAAGTTCGCCGCGCGGCGTGCTGTACTCGCCAGCCGCGGCGCTTTCCGCTTCGCTAACCTGCTCGAGAATCTGCTTGCACGCGGCGAGGTAAGCTACGCCCGCTTCGGTCAGCGTGAGCTTGCGCGTCGAGCGTACAAGTAGACGCGCGTTCAGATGCGCCTCCAGTTCCGCGACTTTGCGGCTGACGGTGGGCAGCGGCATATGCAGCTTGCGGCTCGCAGCGGAGAAACTGCCGGTTTCAGCCGCGGCTACCAGAATCGACATTGCTTCAAGACGGTCCATGAATCCGCGCGCTCATCGAGTATGAATCGATGGAAAATACCGGATTGCAGCGACTCCTGGAAGAGCGCGGACGCGTCTATGCGAAACGGGCTCGCGCTGTACTCGTGAAATGCTGGCGAGCGCTACAATCGTCATGACATATAGCGCTATAACGGAGACACAGCATGGCCAATCTTCAACCAATCAGCCGCTACCCGGTGCCCGATCCGAGCGAATGGCCCGATGACATCAGCGCACGCATTCTCGAAGTACAGCAAAAAGCCGGGTTCGTGCCGAATGTATTTCTGACACTTGCGCATCGGCCCGACGAATTTCGTGCGTTCTTTGCGTATCACGATGCATTGATGCTGAAAGAAGGCGGCCTCACCAAAGGCGAACGCGAGATGATCGTGGTCGCCACCAGCGCGGTGAACGATTGCCTCTATTGTGTGGTCGCACACGGCGCGATTCTGCGCATTTACGAAAAGGCGCCGCTGCTCGCGGATCAGGTGGCCGTGAACCATCGCAAGGCGGACATCACCGCGCGGCAGAAAGCCATGCTCGACTTTGCGTTGAAGGTATGCCGCGAATCCGGCTGCGTCGACGATGCCGACTTCCAGACGTTGCGAGAACATGGATTCGCGGACGAAGACCTCTGGGACATTGCCGCGATTACAGCGTTTTTCGGCTTGTCGAACCGCATGGCCAATGTCATTTCGATGCGCCCCAACGACGAGTTCTATTTGATGGGGCGCGTGCCGAAAGCCGCTTCCGATTCGCCGCAGAAATAAACCTCTGCCTGCTTATGCAGTACTCATGCGCTCGCCGGTTCTGAACGAAGTGCGGGCGTGTGCAGTGCGGTGTCGTCGATTGGAAAGTGCAGCAGTGCGGCGACGAGACCGCTCGCTACTGTCGCTTGCCACAGCAGAGAATACGAGCCCGTCAGGTCGAAGACCACGCCGCCGAGCCACGCGCCGAGAAACGATCCGATCTGATGGCTCAGAAAGCAGACGCCGAACAGGCTCCCGAGATGGCGTGTTCCGAATACTTTCGCAACGAGGCCGCTCGTCAGCGGAACGGTGCCGAGCCAGGTGAGGCCCATGACGGCCGCAAATACGACTACCGTCAGGGCACTTTTCGGTAGCATAAAGAATGCGCCGATCGTCACGCTGCGAATCAGGTAGAGCCAGCCAAGCACGTAATGCTGCCGGAACCGGCCGCCTAACCATCCGCAGGCCCAACTGCCGATCATGTTGAACAAGCCGATCAATGCAAGAGCGGTCGCGCCGAGTCCGATGGGCATATGGCATAGCGACAGATAGCCTGGCAAATGCGTGGCGATGAACGCAAGTTGAAATCCACAGGTAAAGAAGCCGAGTGTGAGCAACCGGTATCCGCGATGCTGGGCGGCTTGAGCAAGCACGCTGCGTAGTGGCGCCAGCGGCGGCTCTGAAAGCGGTGCTCCGGTTCGTGCGCGCCGGTCCAATACGATGCCGAGCGGGGCAACCATCAACATCAGGAAAGCCAGCACGAATAGCGACGTGGCAATGCCCGCGTTGAGCCTGATGCCTTGAACGAGCGGGACCATCAGTACCTGACCGGCGGAACCTCCTGCGCTGACAAGCCCCATCGCCATGCTGCGTTTTTCCGCCGATGCCACGCGGCCGACCGCCGGCAACACGACGCCGAATGTGGTGCAACTCACGCCGATGCCCACCAGCAGGCCCATGCCGACGATCAACATCGGCCCGCTCGGCGCGACGGCCGCGAGGCCGAGGCCCGCCGCGAAAGTCGTCGCGCCGAATGCGACCACCGGCGCGGAGCCATAGCGGTCCGCAGCCGCGCCCGCGAACGGTTGCGCGAAGCCCCACACCAGATTGTGCAGCGCAATTGCGAACGCGATGAGCGTGACGGGCAAACCTCGATCGAAAGAAAACGGTCCTATGAATAGCCCGAACGTTTGCCGGATTCCCATTGCCGCGCTGAGAATGAGCGCGGCGGCGAGAATGACGAGCGTCGTGTGATTGAACGCGGGCGCAAAGCGTTTGCTGTTGGCGGTCGACATGGTTCTGATCTCCCTCGACACAATGGTCGCAGCGAGCATCGGAAGCCGCAAAAGAAAAGTTTTTGACGACAGGTGAGCGCCGCTCACCTGTGCGATCGACCGGGCGCCGGGAACGATGTGCTTTCAAGCTTGGAACGACGTGCCGATCTGAACCAGAAACTTCTGGTACTTATCGGTAGCGGGTTTAACGACCCCGAAGCGGAGTAAAAGCTTGTGTGCGCCAATCGGCGAGATCAGGCGATGTCAATAGCCTCTATTGCGGTGCGTGCGCGCCAACGCTTGAGTCGCAGGAAAACTGCCCGGCCTCTGCGAGCATCCATTGCCTGAAGTCGAATAGTTCCGGCCGACGTTGCGCGTCCTCCGCGCTAACGAGCCAGTAGGCAGTGGACGAAGCGATCGTACTGGAAGCCGCTTCGACGAGCGCGCCGCTCGTGAGGTCGCGATCCACCAACGGCCTGCGACCGAGCGCAACGCCGAGGCCCATGCTTGCAGCTTCGAAGGCGAGCTGGATGGTGTCGACACGCAAGCCGTCGCCGGGATCGACTCCCTCCATGCCGGTGGCTTCGAGCCACGCCTGCCAGTCTTCGCTCGCGGCATTCACGTGAATCAACGTGGCCTTGCGCAATAGCGGTGTGCCGTGCGTGTCACGCAGCGACTCCAGATAGGCGGGGCTGCATACCGGGACGAGTTGTTCTCCAAAGAGCCGGGTCCACGCAGTGCCGGCGACAGGTGCACGGCTCATGCGGACCGCGAAATCGAATCCGTCCACCGGAAAGCCCACCTGGCGGTGCGATGTATCGACAGTCACGTTGACGTGTGGCCAGCGCGCCCTGAAATTCTGCAGGCGTGGCAGCAGCCAGCGGGACGCAAACGTCGGGGCGCAACTCAGGGCAATGGGGCGGTTCGCGCGATGGTTCGGCAGACGCTGCGTGCCGATAACAATCAGCGAAAATGCCTCCGAAACGTATGACAGATAGTCCGCGCCGCTGGCGGTCAGCGAAATGCCGCGAGGCTCGCGCACGAAGAGTTCAACGCCTAGCATCTTCTCCAGACCGACGATTCCGTGACTGACCGCACTCGGCGTAACATTCAGTTCGGCGGCGGCGAGCTTGAAACTTTGATGCCTGCCGGCTGCTTCGAAAAAGCGAAGCGCAGGCAAAGGCGGTAGACGAAGCGGCATGTCGCATCTCCCCTGGCGGCGCAGCGCGCGCGGGGCCACGTGGCTGCTGTTTCGCGACAGCATACCGCGTCGCGCCGGTCATAACGCGTGGTTTGCGTTGCGGTGCGCAAAGGCCTGCGCGGACGCAGTGCGGAAAATGTTCTGGCGCGCTGTCGATTCTTCGCGGCCTCGATCGTCGTGTATTTATGTGGTGGCGGGGTGCAGAGCGCGCGCCACTCATTAGTCCTTTTCCTCGACAGGAGATTGCACATGACCGAATCGAACGAAGCAGCACCGGCCCTGAAGCCGGCCCGCGAACTTGCGGACTCGCCGCGGCGCTTTCCCGGCGAAAGCGCCGAATATCGCCGCGCGCGCAATGATCTGCTCGCTGAAGAAATAGAACTGCGCCGCCATATCGAACGCGTTGCCGCGCAGCGTCGCGCGCTGCCGCCTGGTGGCATCGTACCGGAAGACTACCGTTTTCAAGGTGAGAGCGGCCCCGTCACGCTTTCCGAAATGTTCGGCAAGCACGATACGCTCGTCACGTATAACTGGATGTTCGGTCCCAGGCGCGAGCGGTCTTGCCCGATGTGCACGTCGCTCCTGAGCGCCTACGACGGCGAAATGCCCGACATGCTGCAGCGTGTGGCGTTCGCGGTGATCGGCCGCTCGCCGATAGAGAAGCTCGTCGCCTTCGCGAAAGAGCGGGGTTGGCGCCACTTGCAGTTGTATTCGTCGGCGGACAATACGTTCAATCGCGACTATGCAGGCGAAGATCCGGATGGCGACGACGTTCCCGCGTTCAACGTTTTCACGCGATCCGGCGGTACGGTACGGCACTTCTGGGCAGAAGAGATGGGTCCGTGGACTGCCGACCCCGGGCAGGACCCGCGCGGTGCGCCCGACGTGATGCCTCTGTGGACCGTGCTGGACATGACGCCCGGCGGTCGTGGCAGCGACTGGTATCCAAAACTCGAGTACAACGCAGCGCCGCGTTAGCGCTGCTTGCGCGGCGCCTCTTTGCGGCCGTTGTGATCACCGGGGCGCGTCTTCCATGCGGCTTTGCTCCTGCGCTGCCTGCAAATAGCTCGAGACGGCGCCCGAACGCATGGGCCGGCTGAACAGGTAGCCTTGCACCGCGCGAGCGCCCAGTGCCTTGACTACTTCCGCCTGCGACGATGTTTCGAGTCCTTCGACCACGCATTCGAGTCCGAGGTTCTTGCACAGGTCGAGCACCGATTTGACGATCTTCTTCGATGCGCTGTTCGAATCCACGTCGGTCATGAAACTGCGGTCGATCTTGATCGAATCGAACGGCAGACGGTGCACGTAACTGAGGCTCGAATAGCCGGTGCCGAAGTCGTCGAGAGAAACGCGGCAGCCGGCCTGCTTGATCATCGTGAGGGCCGAGCGAGCCTGCTCGAAGTCGCGGGTGAGCGCAGTTTCGGTGATCTCGAACGACACGCGATGTGGCGGCACGCCGCTCGCCGCGACAATGTCGATCAGGCGGCGCGCGCGCGCGGACGTCGAAATGTCGATTGCGGAGAGATTGAACGACAGATAGAGCTCGCTCGGCCAGTGCGGCACTTCGGCGAGCGCCTTGTGTAAGAGCACTTCGGTTATGCGCAGAATGATTTCGGTTCGTTCAGCGATCCGGATGAACTCCTCCGGCTTCACAGCGCCGAGCCTCGGGTTGTGCCATCGCCCGAGTGCTTCGAGACCGATCGTGCGCATGGTGACGACATCGGAAATCGGTTGAAACTCCAGAAAGAGTTCCGATTCCAGTTCGGCGTGACGCAACTCCTGCGTGACGAGGCTCGAACGTCGAATGCGTGTTTCGTGCTCGGTCGAGAAGATCACCGCCGTGCCGCGCCGGCTTTCCTTGCCGACGTAGAGCGCCGCGTCCGCGCGCTCGAATACTTGCGTAACGGTTGTGCCCGCATCCGGGAACGCTGCCCAGCCAATCGTGCCCGACAGTTCCGCAATATTGCCTGCCACGTCATACGGTTGACTCAGCGAGTCGCAAATGCGCTGGCCCAGTTCGAATAGCGTCTCGTTCGACTGCGTGTGTTGGGCGAGCACGCCGAATTCGTCGCCGCCGAGCCGCGCGAAGAAAATGCCGGGCTCGGCCAGCGCGAGCAGCCGCAAGCCGACTTCCTGCAGCACGAGGTCGCCGCTTGCATGGCCGTAAATGTCGTTGACCTGTTTGAAGCCGTCGAGATCGATGAGGCCGACATTGAATCCGCCGCCGGTGGCAAGCGCCTGTTCGGACAGCGCCCGCAGCGACGCGAAGAAGCTGCGGCGGTTGGGCAGGTCGGTCAGGCTGTCGATGCTCGCGAGGCGAAAATTTTCGTCGCTAAGCCTTTGGGTTTTCTCCTGACTTGCCTGCAATTCGCGCTGCGCATACACGACGCCGGAGAACGTCCGGTGATACAGCTCGATGATGAAAGCCAGCGCGAGTCCGACGAGCGTCATGTCGATCGCCATCGCGATGAACACCGGTGAGCCCGTAAAGACGAGGAACGTCGAAAAACTTAGGATCACTATGGACAGAAGCAGCAATGCGGCCACGCGCAGGTGCATCAGGCAGAACACGCAGCCGACCACGGTAGTCGCCATGTAGAACGCAACCTGCGCCTGTTCGTACGCGGTGCCGTACGGCAGCAGCATCAGCGACCAGGTGGTGAAGGCAATGCCGAACGTGCTGGAGAGCCACACGAGCTTGCGTACCTCGGGCACGGCCTTATCTTGCGTCAACACGCGATGCCGGGCGCGCCACCACCGTATGCATCGCACGACGCACAACGTGCACAGCGCGCCCGGCGCGTAGATCGAAAGCCATGCCGGCGCACTGTGCAGGTGCGTGACGGTGACCGCCAGCGTGTTGACGAACAGGATGAAGTAAAGAAGCGGAATCTGGCGGCCCACCGCCTGGAGCTGCGAACGCACTAGATCGGGGTCTCTTGCCGCCCCGGACAACGCTTGCCTCAATCTGGCTATTCCAACCATTCCTGTCCCTTAACGTTTGCGCCGCATACGCAGCCTGGTATATCGGCATATGCCGATCAGACCTTGAGTCCGTTAGATGGTTGTCTCGCATTGGCCGCGGTCCGGTAATTAACACCTGCCGGAGGGACGTGGCAATGCGCTTCGGGGTCTTGATGGGTAACTATGACCTTCGGGCGGGCTTTCAAAGCTTGGGGCAGGACAGCACGCGCAACGGGCCAAGCGTCGTGCCCGGTTCGCCGTGCGCGGCCGGGCTGCCTTGGGGAGGAGTGGATATCAGGCGCACGGCATTGTCGCCGGCATTCGCCAGCACATATTTTTCGGCGCTGTTTTCGGGTTGCCAGTAAGCGCGAAAAACGCCGTTTTCGCCAAACACAAGCAGCTTGCCGTGCACCGTTTTCGCGCCGCTAATCAGGTCGACAGGCTCGCCGTCGCGCACCTGGAACGCCTGGAGTGCGGTGGAATTCGTCGTTCCTGCTAACGTCGCGCAGGCGTTTTCATCGGCTGAGGCGGTCGTGCATGAGAGCGCGCCGACGAGCGCACATGTTGCTATATGGCGAATATTCATCTTTTTCTTTCTCCCAATTGCTGATTCAAACTCGCGCGGCGCTGGCCGAACGACGGTTGCCGGTCGAGCAGTCTGACAGAGTAAAAATTTGTCCACGACCCTTTTGGCTCGCGCTAAAGCACTGAAATTGCAACGGATTGTGATACGCGACCTATGCCGGTCAAGCGGGAGATACACGTAAGCACGCGATTCTTAGGGCACTTTGCCGAACAAAATCGTCAAATCGGCTGTGGGCGGGTGATACAAGGCTTACACGCAGGGTTTGCGCGAAAGCGCGCCTATGCGTTAGTGTGTCGGTCCCGGCGCGACAGATGTAGCGCCGGTTCCATGATTACCATACGGGAAGTGCTATGAACAAACAGGAACTGATTGATGCAGTCGCCGCAGCAACGGGCGAAAGCAAAGCGGCCACCGGCCAAACCATCGACGCTATCGTTGAAGCGGTGACCAAAGCCGTTGTTGGTGGCGATACGGTGCAACTGGTCGGTTTCGGTTCTTTCTCGACCGGCGCGCGCGCAGCACGCGTGGGCCGCAATCCGTCGACGGGTGCCGAGATCCAGATCGCCGCAGCCAAGACGGTGAAGTTCACCGCAGGCAAGGCGTTCAAGGAAGCCGTCAACGCGTCGTAATGCAACGCGCTTCACGCCGGAGCATCCGCAATGCGCTGTCATGGCGCGGCGCGAGCGATGCCTCGGGTGTGAGGAATCACGCGCTGCCCAGCCCCGGTAGGACGAATCCATCGGCGGATGGCGCGGCGCGTGTGCCGGCTTGGCTTACCTCGCAGTTGTATTGAGCGTGTCCGCGATCAGCCCGCGCGGCGTTTGCGGGTCGCGTCGGCAAGTGCCTCGAGCACCGGTTCGGTTTGCGCCCAGCTTACGCAAGCGTCCGTAATCGACACGCCGTAACGCAGCGGCTCTCCGGCCTTCAGATCCTGACGGCCTTCTTCCAGATGACTTTCAAGCATGACGCCGATAATGCGGCGCTCCTGCGCGGAAAGTTGTTGCGCTACATCCTGCACTACGTCCAGTTGACGCAAATGCGATTTGCCCGAGTTCGCATGCGAGCAGTCGATCATCACCTGTTCGCGCAGACCCGCTGATTTGAGCGCGGCACAGCTCGCGGCGACCGATGCGCTGTCGTAGTTCGGTCCTTTCTTGCCGCCGCGCAGAATCACATGGGCGTCGTCGTTGCCGCGCGTTTCGAAGATGGCCGCCATCCCCATCTTGGTCATGCCCATGAATGCGTGGCTGGCGCGCGCGGCCACGATCGCGTCAGCGGCGATCTGTACGCCGCCGTCTGTGCCGTTCTTGAAACCGATCGGACAGCTGAGCCCCGAAGCCAGTTGCCGATGACTCTGGCTTTCCGTTGTGCGCGCACCGATTGCGCCCCACGCGATCAGATCGGCGATGTACTGCGGACTCAACAGATCGAGGAATTCGGTGGCAGTGGGCAAACCCAGACCGTTGATGTCGAGCAGCAATTGCCGCGCGAGATGCAGGCCTTCGTTGATACGGAAGCTGCCGTCCAGACGCGGATCGTTGATATAGCCCTTCCAGCCCACCGTGGTGCGCGGCTTTTCGAAGTACACGCGCATGATGATCAGCAGGTCGTCTTTGTACGCATCGGCCGCGGCCTTCAGCTTATGTGCGTATTCGATCGCCTGATCATGGTCGTGGATCGAGCAGGGTCCGACGATCATCACCAGCCGGTCGTCGCGTTCGTGCAGGACGTCGGCGATTTCCGCGCGTGTCTTTTCCACGAGCGATTGCACCGTGGCGGGCACGGGCAATTCGTCCTGCAATAGAGCAGGGGAAATCAGCGGGCGGACCGCGCCGATGCGAACGTCGTCAATGCGCGTAGTGTCCTGCGTGGCGTCGGCCGAGCCGACTTCCCGGTCGTGCAGAGGATTGTCGATGGCGCTCAAGGTATTCTCCCGGACTTTCGATGTGAGTTGGCCTCGCGGCCCTGAATATGGGTGTCGTTGCGTGTGGTTCGCTGCCGGGATTATGACACTCGCATGCCGCCGCCGAAACGGCACCGATCAAAGCCGCTCGATCAACGCCATTGCAGCGGCCGGATTGCGTTCCTTGAATCCGCTGATCACGTAGAGGTAAACATCGCGCGCGGCTGCTTTTGCGGGCGGTTCCGCGCACGTTTCCAGATCGCCGGGCGTCGTGCCCGCAGCCAGTTGGCGCGCGCGGTCGACCCATGCGTCGAGTGCTTTCGTCGCGTAACCCTTGACCTGTTTATCGGTCGTGCCCATGATGCGCGCGTAGACGAACGGCGCGGTGATGTCCGCGATTTGCGGGTAGTCGCTGTCGCCGGCCAGCACGACTGCGACCTTGTATTTGCGCGCAAGTGCGATGAATTCCGGTGTCTTGAAGCTGTCGTTGCGCACTTCGATTGCATGCCTAAGCTTTATACCTTCGATGCTCGCCGGCAGGAGTTTCAGAAAGGCCTCGAAGTCTTCGCTGTCGAACTTCTTGGTCGGCGCGAACTGCCAGTTGATGGGGCCGAGCTTCTGTTTGAGCAGCAACACGCCGCTTGCAAAGAAACGTTCGATGGTCTCGCCGGCCTCCGCGAGTACTTTACGATTGGTCGAGTAGCGCGGCGCCTTCAGCGAAAAGACGAAGTCGTCTGGCGTTTCCTGATACCACTTTTCATAGCTCGCCGGCTTTTGCAAACCGTAAAAGGTGCCGTTGATTTCGATTGAACTGAGATGCCGGCTCGCGTACTCGAGTTCGCGGCTTTGCGTGAGATCTTCAGGGTAGAACGTGCCGCGCCACGGTGCATAGGTCCAACCCCCTATGCCGATCCTGATGTTGCTGGACTTCGCGGCCTTTGCGCTCGTTGAAGATTTTGCGGCTTTCGCGGGCTTGAGATCTGCCACCTGATGTTCTCCTTTTGGCTGCGCTTCATCTACCATGAGACCAGTAGATTAGCGTTTTTTTCGCCGCCAGACAGAACTCGCGAGAACCGGAATGAGTAGAAAAGAAAAACGCCCGACGCTATTCGCCGCTTGCCGGATCGGCATTGCGCGCAGCGGCCTCACGCGTGGCTTCCTCGAAACGACGGTTCGCTTCGGCCACTTCCGCTCTGAACTGTTGCAACGCATTCACCGCGAGATCGGGAGGCGTCAACGCGGCCCACAGTACGTCGATCAACTGATCCGCGGTTGCTTCGATGTCGGTATGCCGGTTCGCGAGCGTCGCGTCCCACAACACATGTTCCATTGGCCCGAACACCATCGAGCGTAATAAACGCAAAGGCATGTCCGCGCGAATCTGGCCGCTTTCCTGGCCTTGAGCCAATACGCGCATTAGCGGCGCGGTGTAGCGGCGCTGCAATTCGGTCAGCGCCTCGCTCAACTCGTGGTGACGCGCGCGTCCTTCCGACAACACCAGCGCGCAAAGGTCGGTGCCGTTCACGAGCATCAGCCGCAAATGCGTCCGCACGATAAACGCGAACTGCTGGCGCACGGTGCCGTCGCGCGGCAGCCCGGATTCGATCGCGTCGATGATCTCGTCGTACCAATCGCCGATAACCCGCGCGCACAACTCGCGCTTGCCGCGAAAATAGCTGAAGACGGTCGCCTCGGAAACGCCCAGGCGTTGAGCGATCTCGGCGGTCGTTGCGCGTTCATAGCCCTTTTCGGAGAACACGTCGCGGCCCGCCTGGAGAATCTCTTTCACCCGCTGCTGCGACTTGCGCCCGGCGGGCTGGCGGCGCGACGCGGGCAATTCGGCCTTGAGAGCAACCGTCATATGAGTGGAAGTCAAGTTTCTGGAAGGGTTCGAATGAAAAAACCCGATTGAACCGATGCTATCACAGCATCCGTGCCCATGAACCAATCGAATCGGTTTCTGAGTCGCACTCAGAAATACCTATTGACGCTTACGTAAATCTAGCGTGAAATTCGCCTTGAACGTCGCGCGCCTCGGGTACGGTGAGAGATGCGGCCCATCTGGCCGCCGCCGTCCGCCCGGCCGCACTCGAATTCGCCGGCATCATTGTCCGGCCGCCAATGAACTCTGGAGACACCGCAATGAGCAACCTGCCCGGATTGCAATTCCCGCTCGGCGAAGAAATCGAAATGCTGCGTGACAGCATCGCGGGATTCGCTGCGAAAGAAATCGCGCCGCGCGCGGCGGAGATCGATCGCACGGACCAGTTCCCGATGGACCTGTGGCGTAAATTCGGCGATCTCGGTGTGCTCGGCATGACGGTCTCGGAGGAATATGGCGGCGCCAACATGGGCTACACCGCGCATATGGTCGCGATGGAGGAGATTTCGCGCGCGTCCGCTTCGGTCGGTCTCTCATACGGCGCGCATTCGAATCTGTGCGTGAACCAGATTCATCGCAACGGCACCGAGGCGCAAAAGCAGAAGTACTTGCCGAAACTCGTGTCTGGCGAACACGTCGGCGCGCTTGCAATGAGCGAGCCGAATGCGGGTTCGGATGTGGTCAGCATGAAGCTGCGCGCCGACAAGAAGGGCGACCACTATGTGCTCAACGGCACGAAGATGTGGATTACCAACGGCCCGGACTGCGACACGCTGGTCGTCTACGCGAAGACCGATGTCGAAGCGAATTCGCGTGGCATTACCGCGTTTATCGTTGAGAAAGGCATGAAGGGTTTCTCGGTGGCGCAGAAGCTCGACAAGCTCGGCATGCGCGGCTCGCACACGGGCGAGCTCGTGTTCCAGGACGTGGAAGTGCCGCAGGAGAACATTCTCGGGCAATTGAACGGCGGCGCTAAAGTACTGATGAGCGGCCTCGACTATGAGCGCGCGGTGCTCGCCGGCGGCCCCACCGGCATCATGGTCGCGGTGATGGACGCGGTAGTGCCGTACATTCACGACCGCAAGCAGTTCGGTCAGTCGATCGGCGAATTCCAGCTGATTCAAGGCAAGGTTGCCGATCTCTACACCACGTTGCAGGCGTGCCGCGCGTATCTCTACGCGGTCGGCCGTCAACTGGACACGCTCGGCACCGGGCACGTGCGCCAGGTCCGCAAGGATTGCGCGGGCGTGATTCTGTACACGGCCGAAAAAGCTACATGGATGGCGGGCGAAGCAATCCAGATTCTCGGCGGCAACGGCTATATCAACGAATATCCGGTCGGGCGCTTGTGGCGCGATGCGAAGCTGTATGAAATCGGCGCGGGCACGAGCGAAATCCGCCGCATGCTGATTGGCCGCGAGCTGTTTGCCGAGACTGCGTAAGCGCTCACGCGCCAACTTCCAGACAAGCGGCATGGGATCGCAGTAAGCGCTAGAGCGCCGACTCCGATTCTCCGATCGACACAGGAGAAGCCACGCAATGCCGATCATCGAATCCAAGCTGAACCCGCGCTCCGACGACTTCCGCGCGAACGCGGCGGCGCTCGAGGCGCTGGTCGCCGATCTTCGTGCGAAGGTCGAGAAGCTCGCGCTGGGCGGCGGGCAGGCAGCACGCGAAAAACACACCGGGCGCGGCAAATTGCTGCCGCGCGAGCGCATCGAGAAGCTGCTCGATCCGGGCACGCCGTTTCTCGAGTTCTCGCAACTCGCAGCCTACGGCATGTATAACGACGACGCGCCGGGCGCGGGCGTGATCACCGGTATCGGACGGATTGCGGGCCACGAGTGCGTGATTGTCTGCAACGATGCGACGGTCAAAGGCGGCACGTACTATCCGGTCACGGTCAAGAAGCACGTGCGCGCGCAGGAAATCGCCGCCGAAAACCGCTTGCCGTGCGTGTATCTCGTCGACTCGGGCGGCGCGAACCTGCCGAATCAGGACGATGTATTTCCCGACCGCGACCACTTTGGCCGCATCTTCTACAACCAGGCGACTCTGTCTGCAGCGGGTATTCCGCAGATTGCCGTCGTAATGGGCTCATGCACCGCTGGCGGCGCATATGTGCCGGCCATGAGCGATGAATCGATCATCGTGAAGAATCAGGGGACCATCTTTCTCGGCGGTCCGCCGCTCGTGAAAGCCGCAACCGGCGAAGTGGTCAGCGCGGAAGACCTCGGCGGCGGCGACGTGCATACGCGTCTGTCGGGCGTGGTCGATCACCTCGCGCAGAACGACGCGCATGCATTGGCGATTGCGCGCAGCATCGTCGGCAACCTGAACCGCACGAAGCATGTGGCGCTCATGTTGCAGGAGCCGAAGCCGCCGCGCTACGACGTGAAGAGCATGTACGGCGTGATTCCGGTGGATACGAGAAAGCCGTTCGATATTCGCGAGGTGATCGCGCGCATCGTCGACGACTCCGCATTCGACGAATTCAAGGCACGCTACGGCACCACGCTTGTGTGCGGCTTCGCGCATATCTGGGGGCATCCGGTCGGCATCATTGCAAACAACGGCATTCTGTTTTCGGAGTCCGCGCTGAAGGGCACGCACTTTATCGAACTGTGCTGCCAGCGCAAGATCCCGCTCGTGTTTCTGCAGAACATCACGGGCTTCATGGTGGGCCGCAAGTACGAGAACGAAGGCATCGCACGTAACGGCGCAAAGATGGTAACGGCGGTGGCCACGGCGAAGGTGCCGAAGTTCACGGTGATCATCGGCGGCTCTTTCGGCGCGGGCAATTACGGCATGTGCGGCCGCGCGTTCTCGCCGCGCTTTCTGTGGATGTGGCCGAACGCGCGCATTTCGGTGATGGGCGGCGAACAGGCAGCGTCGGTCCTGGCCACGGTCAGACGCGACGGTATTGAAAGCAGAGGCGGTTCATGGAGCGCCGACGAAGAAGAGGCCTTCAAACAGCCGATTCGCGAGCAATACGAGCATCAGGGCCATCCGTACTATGCGAGCGCGCGTCTGTGGGACGACGGCGTTATCGATCCGGCGCAGACACGCGACGTACTCGGTCTCGGTCTGTCGGCAGCGATGAATGCGCCGATCGAAGATACGCGCTTCGGCGTGTTCCGGATGTGACGCAGCACCACGCATGGGAGCGGCCACGATGCACTATGAAACACTGAATGTCGAATTCGCCGGGTACGTTGCAACCGTTACGCTGAATCGCCCGGATGTGCGCAACGCGTTCAATGAAACGATGATCGCGGAACTCACGTCGGCCTTCACGGCATTGAACACACGCGACGACGTGCGCGCGGTCGTGCTGGCCGCGAACGGCAAGGCTTTTTGCGCGGGCGCCGATCTGAACTGGATGAAGAAGATGGCCGCCTACTCCGACGAGGAGAACCGCGCCGACGCGATGCTGCTCGCGAACATGCTGTCGTCCATCTATCGCTGCAGCAAGCCGGTGATCGCTCGCGTGAACGGCGACGCATACGCGGGCGGCATGGGGCTCATCTCGGCGTGCGACATCGTGGTTGCGGTGGAAAATGCGCGCTTCTGTCTGTCGGAGGCGCGTCTCGGTCTGATCCCGGCGACTATCGCGCCGTACGTCGTTCGCGCGTTGGGCGAGCAGGCGTCGCGCCGCTATTTCATCACCGCCGAGCAGTTCGACTGTGGGACGGCGCTGCGCCTTGGGTTCGTCGGCGAAGCGGTCAGCGCCGGGCAATTGGATGCCACCGTGCAACAGATCGCGCAAACGCTGTGCGCGAACGGTCCGCAAGCGGTGCGCAATTGCAAGCAGCTCGTGCAGGACATGGCCGGCCGCGAGTTGAACGATGCATTGATCGAAGATACGGCCGCGCGTATCGCGCGCACGCGAGCCGGCGCGGAAGGCCGCGAAGGCGTCGCATCGTTCCTCGAAAAGCGCACGCCGGCCTGGCGTGATTGAAGCGCGGCTCACTGACATTCCGAGGCGCTCGCAGGCCTTCACCAGAAGAATATTCCGAGATCGAGACAACTCATGTTCAACAAGATCCTGATTGCCAACCGGGGCGAAATTGCGTGCCGCGTCGCGGCAACCTGCAAGCGGCTCGGCATTGCAAGCGTGGCCGTTTATTCAGACGCGGACGCCGATGCAAAGCACGTGAGCGCCTGCGATGAAGCCGTACATATCGGCGGAGCGACCGCGGCGGAAAGCTATCTGCGCGTGGCGCGCATTATCGAGGCGGCGCGCGCAACCGGCGCGCAAGCCGTGCATCCCGGCTATGGCTTCCTGTCGGAGAACGAAGACTTCGCGCATGCATGCGAAGCCGCCGGCATCGTGTTCATTGGACCGCCGGTTGAAGCGATCGCGGCGATGGGCTCGAAGGCCGCAGCCAAGGCGTTGATGCACGCGGCGGCGGTGCCGCTCGTTCCCGGTTATCACGGAGATGATCAGAACCCCGAACTATTGCATAGCGAGGCGGATGCGATCGGCTATCCGGTACTTCTGAAAGCCAGCGCGGGTGGTGGCGGCAAGGGCATGCGTGTGGTCGAGCGCAGCGAAGACTTCCTCGCGGCGCTCGCTTCGTGCAAGCGCGAGGCGGCGAGCAGCTTCGGCAACGATCGAGTGCTGATCGAAAAGTATCTGACGAGGCCGCGTCACGTGGAAGTGCAGGTCTTCGCGGATCGTCACGGCGGCGCGGTTTATCTGTTTGACCGCGATTGCTCGGTGCAGCGGCGTCATCAGAAGGTGCTGGAAGAAGCGCCCGCGCCGGGATTGCCCGCGGAAATCAAGCGCGAAATGGGCGAGGCTGCAGTGGCCGCCGCGCGCGCGGTGAACTACGTCGGTGCCGGTACCGTGGAATTCATCATGACGGCCACGGGCGATTTCTATTTCATGGAGATGAACACGCGCTTGCAGGTCGAGCACCCGGTCACGGAAATGATCACGGGTCAGGACCTGGTGGAATGGCAACTGCGTGTAGCCGCGGGCCAACCGCTGCCTCTCACGCAGGATCAGTTGAAGATTGACGGCCACGCTATCGAGGCGCGCATTTATGCCGAACATCCGGCGCGCGGATTCCTGCCTTCGACCGGCACGCTCAAGCATTTACGCATGCCTGAAGGCGTGGAATTCGCGATCCATGCGGCCGCGGGCGAGGGCCGCAAGGCGCCCGTGCGCATCGACAGCGGCGTGCGCGAGGGCGACACGATCACGCCGTACTACGATCCGATGATCGCTAAGCTGATCGTACACGGCGCGACGCGAGAGGAAGCGCTCGCGCGAATGAGCCGTGCGCTGCACGCGTGCGAGGTGGTCGGTCCGCATACCAATGTCGAGTTTTTGCAGCGCATTGTCGAGAGCGAGCCGTTCGTAACGGGCGATCTCGATACGGGCCTGATCGAGCGGCATCACGAGGCGTTGTTCGCGCCTGTAAAGAAGCCGTTCAAGGAAGCGCTCGCGCTCGCGTGCGCCGCACTGCTCACGCGCGAAGGCGGCACCGCGCACGGCGCGTCGCCGTGGGACGCGTTATCGCACTGGCGCCTGAACGGCGGCTTTACGCAAACGCTAGGCTGGCTCGCTATCGAAAGCAGCGGGGAAAGCGGCAACGCGTTCACAGTCGCTTTTGCACGCGACGGCGCGACACAAACGCTCGAACACGACGGCGTGCGCGAAGCTTTCTCGTGGTCCAGCGGCGCGGGCTTGCATGAATACCGCGCGACGATAGGCGATGCGCGCGCCACGGGTCGTGTGTTTATCGACGGCGATACGTTCCATGTGTTCTGTCTCGGTCACGCGCTGGCGTTCGAGTGGCAGAACCTGCTCGCACATGCCGCGGATGCCGAACATGGCGAAGGCCGCTTGACCGCGCCGATGCCCGGCAAGGTCATCGCGGTGCTGGTGGAGCCGGGCGCGGTGGTGGAGAAAGGCACGCCGCTTATCGTGATGGAAGCGATGAAGATGGAGCACACGATCGGTGCACCGGCAGCGGGCACAGTGTCCGAGGTGCTGTATGCGGTTGGCGATCAGGTCGCCGACGGTGCGCAGCTTCTGGTGCTGGACGTGCAATAAGCGCGATCTTTCCTGCTGCGAAAAAGCAGCACGAAGCCTCAGCCGAGGCGCGTATATCCCGCCGCGCGCGCCTCGTTTTCCAGTTGCGCAATGCGTTCGTAGTCGTCGAGCGGCAGCGTGGAAAAGCCCTTCAAACGCAAGCGTCGTGCGCGATCGGGCCGCAGTGCGAGCGCTTCGTCAAGCGCCTCGCGCAGCGCTTCCACCGTCGCGGCGGGCACCGTGTCCGACGCAATGAGAGGCAGTCCCGGCGAGGCCGCCGTCATGCCGATGCGCCTGACCCGCCGTGCGAGTTCGGGCATTTCATCGCAGACGAAAGCGAACGTCACACAATCTATCGCAGCGACGTCCGCGCGATTCTCCGCGACGGCCCGCAGCGAGCCGACGTGCGAACCGGTGCGCACCGCAGCGCGGAAGAATGCACCCTCATGGGAGTGCGGCGCGACCGCGTGACGTAGCGCATTCATGCCGCTATTCGAATCGTCCTGGTTGTAGGCGACGCGCGCACCGCGGCACGACGCCAGCGTATCGAACGGCGCATCCGGGCGCGTGACGAGCACGCTCGCGTAATGCGCGCCTTCGCAACCAGGCGCGTCGAAGCGCGGCGTGGCGATCAACTGCACATGTTGGTGCAAGCCGTGCATCAACGGATAGCCGCAGGTTTGCGACATCAACAGATTGGGCCGGCGCCAGAAGCCGTGCAATTCTTCGTCGGGTTCGACGATGCGGCACGCGGGTTTGACCATGCGCAGCACGTCGGAGAGCCACCCGCGCCACTCGGTTTCGAGCGACGGCGTGACGTTGTACATCGGCAGGGCGGCGATCCAGGTCATGACACGAGTCTTGTGTACCTATTTGCTGACTAATGCATGATCATACGGAATTCGTCGACACCCAGCCGCACGGGTTCGCTCGGCGTGAACGTCCACCTTTGCGCGGCCACGGTGAGAATCTCGCGTTGGGCGCCTTCGAATGCGAGCAGTAAGTCCCTTTTTCGCGCGCTTGCCGCGCCGCAATAGGCGATCAAGGCATCCGCGCTCACTTCGAAAATCTGCGCCCGGTCGTCGCAGCACACCCTGAACGCGACCGTCGCGCACTCCGTGACACAGGGCCGGAATCCCTCATCCACATAAACCGACATGGCGACCTCCTTTCGCGCGCGCGCCTGAGTTGTCAGCATGACAAGCTGTAAGGCGCCGGTATGTGGGAGAGCCAGCATTCGCGGTGAAATCGGCCAGCGGTGCGGACACACGCGCGGCTGAAGCCGTATTTTGCAGCGCGCAACGTTTTGTAACCGGTGCGATTCTTCTCCCCGCTGTTCGAGCGTTCGCCCGGTGGCGGGATGGCTACACTCGCCTCATTCAGAGCTATCGGGACGAGGACAGAGATGATGGATACCAGTCAGTCAAGCGAAGCGGGACGACGCAGAATACGGCAACTCGTGCTGGCTACCGCCATCGCGATGGTCTTCACTCTGCAAGGATGCGCGACTTCGCTGGAGACGTTCGGACTGGGCGCGGGCGTCGGCATTGTCGGCGCGTTCAGTCTGCTGGGTTGCGCGATAGGCTGCCATTGACGCAGTCGAAGTAGACCGGTTCAATAAGTCGACCCGTTTGAAGCATATTAAACGGAAAGGAAAATTAATTAATTGAAATAAAATCGGTGCGCTGGTTCAGCGGAAAAAGATTAAGAAAGTAACTCTTCTTTGCGATGGATTGACTTCGCCCGATTCGCTCATTAGATTACGCAACGTTCGGGTCTTTCTCCAGGTCTCCACGCAGGGAAGGCCGTTGCGCCGGACTCGGGCCTATGTGTTGTCACATAGCCATTAATTATTTGTGCATTAGTTTGTAATGCTAATGGCTTGGTAATTTGCAAACACGTTTATTGAATTTTTATTTAGTCGATGTATGCTGCGCGTCCGTAATGCTTTTCTAGAACGTGAATAAAGGAACAAGGATGAAAAAGACAGCATTGACTTCGGCGTCTCTCGCATTGCTCGTCGCGGCGGGGTCCGCGCATGCACAGAACAGCGTGACGTTGTACGGCGTGATCGACGCGGGCATCGGCTATGTGCATAACGCCGATTCAGGCAGCAACCTCGCGGGCATGATCAACGGCAATCTGAGCGGCGACCGCTGGGGCCTGAAGGGGCAGGAAGAACTCGGTGGCGGTCTGAAGGCGATCTTCACGTTGGAAAACGGCTTTGACGTCGGTACGGGCAAGCTCGGTCAGGGCTCGCGCGAGTTCGGCCGCCAGGCATTTGTCGGGCTGACCGGCGCCACTTGGGGCACGGTGACCGCCGGCCGCCAGTACGATCCGATCGTGGACATGGTGCAGGGCGTCACCGCCGACAACTTCTTCGGCTCCGCGTTTGCAACGCCGGGCGACGTCGACAACAACGACAACAGCGCTCGCGTGTCGAACGCGGTCAAATACGTGTCGCCGAACTACGGCGGCCTGCAGTTCGAAGGCCTGTATGCATTCAGCGGCGTCGCGGGCCAGGCGGGCCAGGGGTATACGTACAGCGGCGCCGTGTCGTATTCGAACGGCCCGTTCTCGCTGGCTGGCGGATATCTGCGCGCGACCAACGCATCGGCGACCGCCGGGCGCACGAGTTGGGCGAGCAGCACGACCGATTCCATCTTCGACAGCCATATCAACGACGGATACGTGTCGGCGAAGTCGATCAGCATCGCGCAGATCGGCGGCCAATACGTAGTAGGCCCGGTCACGCTGGGCGCTTCTTATAGCAACACGCAGTTGAAGAGCGATGCCTCGTCGGCCTTCTCGGGCACCGAGAAGTACAACAGCGGCAAGGCCTTCGTTGCCTATCAGGCGACCCCGGCACTCGTCGCGGGTGTGGGTTATGCGTACACCGCTGCATCGGGTGACACGTCGGCGCATTACCATCAGGTCAGCATTGGCGCGGACTACAACATCTCGAAGCGCACGGACTTCTACGCGGTCGCGGCCTACCAGCACGCGAACGGCACGCAGCGTCTCGCGGACGGCACGACGCAGGACGCGCAAGCTTCGATCGGCTCATATGGCTACAACGGCACCGATTCGCAAGCGCTCGCGATTGTCGGTATCCGTCATAAGTTCTAATGCGGCTGATTCTGTTGTAGCCAGCGGCATGCCGCTTCGGCGGCTCGTCGGCGACAAATCAATTGACGACCCGGTCACTTCGCAGCCGGGTCTTTTGTGTTGCGCTGCGAAAGCGCGCGAGGCCATCCAGAACTAAGACCCGGCGTCGGCACGCAAGCGCTCTTCGCGCGACGCAAGCAGAGCGGGCAGTTGCGCAAAGGAATCGATCATCGCATCGCATTGCAACGCCGCTGGACCATCCGGCCCGCCATAC
This sequence comes from Paraburkholderia kirstenboschensis, assembly GCF_032806925.1. Classification (NCBI taxonomy): domain Bacteria; kingdom Pseudomonadati; phylum Pseudomonadota; class Betaproteobacteria; order Burkholderiales; family Burkholderiaceae; genus Paraburkholderia; species Paraburkholderia kirstenboschensis. The sequence goes on from NZ_CP136512.1 coordinate 2,181,525, forward strand.
CCATAGCTCACGATGAACACCGGCATACCGGCTGCTCGCGCCGCGCTTAGGTCGACCGGCGAATCGCCGACCAGCACGCTGCACTCCACATCCACGCCGAGCGATCGGCAAGCGTGCCATAGCGGTTCGGGATCGGGCTTCATGCGCTCGATCGAATCGCCTGCAACCAGCAGGTCGAGATCATTCGCGAGCCCTGTCATCAGCAACAGTGACGCGGCCAGCGCCTCCGGTTTGTTGGTAACGCATGCAAGCCGGTAGCCGAGCCGTCGAAGTTCTCGCAGACCCGCAGCGACGTGCGTGAACACATGGCCATAGTTGCCATTGGTCTGTTCATAGTGCCGATGAAAGATCGCCAACGCGTCGCTCATATCTACTTGCCGGTCGAGCGCCGCCGCTTCGAGCGTGCGTCGAACGAGGTTCGGAACACCTTTGCCGATAAAGCTGCTGACCGTGTCGAACGGCAACGGCGCCTGACCGAAGTCGGCGAGCATGCGGCTCACCGCTTCGACGATATCCGGCGCGGTGTGAACCATGGTGCCGTCGAGGTCGATCAGCACGGCATGCGTTCGCGTTAGCGCTTGCGGCGAGAAAACCGGCTGCTTGCTCATACGGCAGCGGCCTCGTTCAACGCATTGCGGTGCCAGCGGCGCAATGCGTCGAGATCCACCCATGCGGGCCACTGGCCTGTCGTGGTGGATGGAATCGGCGCATGCGGATCGCCGAGATGAGGCAACACGGCTAACGCTCCGTCGAAAGAATCCTCCGTTGTGTATGCGGTCGGTGTCACGACAGTGGGTACGAGCGCCGCGCGCGCCGCCCGCAGACCGTTGGCGGAGTCCTCGAACGCCATGCAATCCGCGCCTTGCAGACCGAGTTGCCGAAGCACGTCGAGGTAGACATCGGGCGCAGGCTTCTTGGTCTGCGTGGTGCCCGCGTCGCAGATCGCAGCGAAACGGCTGCGCCATTCGGGGCCGAAAGGGCCCTGTAGAAGCGCGTCGAGATTCGCCGGCGTGGTGGTCGTTGCGATTGCCACGGGAATGGAGGCCTCGGCGGCTTCGTCGATCAGCCGCGCAATGCCGGGCCGCAACGGCAATCCGCCGTTGCGCACGCGTGCCGCGTAATGACGGGTCTTGATCGCGTGAACTGTGTCGATGACGCCGCTCACGCCCGAGGCCTCGGCTTCCTGCGGATCGGCGATGCGCCAGTAATGCAACAGACGCTCCTTGCCGCCCGCTACCTTGAGAAGACGCGCGTAGAGCGCTTCGTCCCAGTGCCAGTCGAGACCGGCTTCCGCGAATGCCGCATTGAACGCGTGCAGGTGCGCGCTTTCGGTATCGGCAAGCGTGCCGTCGACATCGAAGATCAGGGCTTGCATGGGCCAGTCCTCTTCATGTTTGCAGAGCGGCGTCATGCATGTCGCCGGTGTGCAGTCACGATAGCGGAGCGGGACGGTGAATTGAACTCAGAGTTTCTTTGGACCTCGATAACAGATCCTTTAACGGTCCTCAGCGCCACGGGCGTGCCGCATGAGCATAGGCAGCGCGCTATCGCGTCACGCACGCGGCAGTTGCAGGCCGGTGACGAAGTACGCGTGAAGTCCATGCGCGAAGCGCTTGAGCCGGGTGACGATCGACTTGTTCGCGCGCGTCAGGCCGTTGTACCCGAGCACCGCGGGTATCGCGACAAAGAGCCCGAACGCGGTCATGATGAGCGACTCGCCGACCGGTCCGGCGACATGATCAATCGATGCCTGTCCCGTTTCGCCGATCACGATCAGCGCATGATAAATGCCCCACACCGTGCCGAAGAGGCCGACGAACGGCGCGGTGCTGCCGATCGACGCCAGCACCGCGAGACCACTTTGCATATGGGCGATGATGTCGTCGATGGTGCCCTGCAAGCGGCGCGCGATCCAGTCGGACACGCCGATGCGGTCTTGCAGATGCGGCCTGTTTTGCCGATGATGATCCGCGGCCTCCGCAGCGGCGACAGCAAGCGCCAGAAGCGGATTGTCGCGCAAGACCGCCGCCGATGCGTCGCCACCGTCGCCCTCGAGGCCACCCAGGTCCCTCAGCCCGTGCTCGAAGCTGTCCGCTTGCCAGAACAATGCGTCGGTGCGGCCGGTCACACGCTTGATGCGCATGACATGCCACAGCTTGACGACGATGACCGTCCACGACAGGATGGACATGATGAAAAGCGTGCCGAGGATCGAGCGCGTGACGAGATCGCCGCTCTGCCAGACATTCGCGACACCATAGTGCTGCATACCGTTTCCTTCAACTCGCGCCGCATGAGAGGCGAAAAGCAGGCGAAAAGCAGGCTACAAGCAGCCGACGTGCGCCGCATCGTCGAGTCTGCGCGTTCATTCTCCGCTGCTGGGCGGCGTTTTAGAACGGCTACTGCGGTTGCTGAGTCAATTCGGGAAAATCTCCTGCCCGCTCTGCGTTGTCAAACGTTCCCTTAATGAACTACTTTGCTTGAATGCCGGGCTTGCGCGGCACAGCGCTTTCACAACGGAGTACAAAAATATGCTGGAGACACGCGTTCGTAGAGCAACAGGGGGACGTCCCATTGTTTCAGCCGCGGCTACCGCGGCTGTCTTTGCCGCACTCGCGGCGGCCTCGGCGCAAGCTGCGGCGCCAACGGCTTATGTGACGAGCGAGAAGGCCGGTGTCGGTGTGATCGACCTCGACAAGATGACGCTAACGAGGACATTTCCTGTCGGTGAGGGCGGCCCGCGCGGACTGAGCCTGAATGCGGACGGCTCGCGCCTGCTGGTGGCCAACAAGAATACCGGCGACCTCGCCGTGATCGATACGGCTTCGGGCGAAGTCGTGCAGCGCGTCAAAATCGGCAAGAATCCGGAGTTTGTGCGCGTGCACAACGGCTATGCGTACGTCACATACGAGCCGGGCGAAGACGGCGGCCCGCCCGCCGCCAACGCGCAGCCCGGCAAGCCGGCTAACGAACCAGCCAACAAACCCCACGCCGACGACGATGACGATGCGAACAAGCCGCCCGCCGAGATCGCGATCGTCGATATGAAGACCTGGCGCGTGGTGCGTTCGGTGACGAGCGGTCACGAAACCGAGGGCATCGAGTTTTCACGCGACGGCAAGAGCATGCTCGTCACGAACGAAGGCGACGACACGGTCTCCGTCTATCACGCGCGCACGGGGGCGCCGCTCAGGACCGTGAAGCTCGCGGCAGGCGGGCGTCCGCGCGGCATCCGCTTGTCGCCGGATGGCAAGGAATACGTGGTCACGCTCGAGTCGTTGAGCAAGCTCGTCGTAATCGACGCGCACACGTTCAAGGTCGTCCGGACCGTGGATACCAAGCTCGGTCCATACGGCGTGGCGTACGGTCCGGAGGGCAAGAGGCTCTTCGTCGCCGCGGCGCGCGACAAGACGGTCCAGGTGTTCGAAGGCCACAGCTACGAGCATCTCGCCGACGTTCCCGTTGGGCAACGCTGCTGGCACTTCAGCTTTACGCCGGACGGCGCGAAACTGCTGGTGGCCTGCGGGCGCTCGGACGCGGTCTACGTGCTCGATGCGCGCAGCTATCAGCCGATTACGCAGATCGGCCAGTTGCCGCTCGCATGGGGCATCGTGACCTATCCGCATAGCGACGGCTCGATCGAATCGCGCTGACTGTCGTTCATGCGCAAGGCGATGACGAGTCCATCATGCGTCATCGCCTCGCGTATCCATCCTGTCATTTCCACGCATAGCGCAGGCCGACCCAGAACCCGCGCGGCGCGCCCGGGCCGACGAACTGCTCGTTGCTCGGGTTCGAGCCGTCGAATGTATGGTTGGGGCCGTTGAAGAAGTTCTCGCCTAGCGTGCCGAAGCTCGCATAGCGCTTGTCGAGCAGGTTCGTGATGTTCGCGAAGACCTGCAACTGTTTGGTCACCTGGTACGACGTATCCAGATCGATCAGCAGATAGCCGGCGATCTTGCCGTTCACGTCCTGGTTGTTTTCGTCGCCCTGTGCATAGATGCCGCCGCGCCACGTGAGGTTCGCGCCAACCTTCCACTTCGCGGTGGCTGCATAGTCGAGCTGCAGCTTGACCGTGTTCGCCGGAATTCCGGGAAGATGGTCGCCCGGCTTCACGTCGATGTTGCCGTTCGCGTCCGCGCTCGAATTGCTTGGGCTGCTCTCGGTCCAGGCCGACCGGTAGGTTGCGTCGATATAGCTGTAGCTCGCCGTCACGGCGAGCGGACCCAACTGGCTGCGCCCGGATAGCTCGAAGCCTTGCCGGCGTGTGCGGCCGACGTTCTGGAAGAAGCCCCGATTGCTCGCCGCGCCGTTGCTGCTGATGAACTCTATGTCGTTGTCGAGCGTCGTTCTATAGACGGCGGCGCTCCATGTCGTCGCCTGACCGACCCGTCCGCGCGCGCCGAACTCGAAGGTCTTCGAGATCACCGGTTGCAGCGCCGGGTCGGACACGAAGTCGTTCGGCAGCGAGCAGGGCGCGGCGGGGTCCGCGCAGGCAAGTTCGATCGCGGTGGGCGAGCGCATTCCTTCGTTATAGGTGGCATAGGCCGTGAATGTCGAGGTCGGATTCCAGTTGATGCCGACCGCCGGATTGAAACGGGAAAACGTGTGGTGTCCGTTCAGTTGCGGCTGAAGACCGCTTGAGTCGCCGATGGTGGCATCGGCCCAGTTGTAGCGTCCCGCAAGCGTCAGCGACCATTGCTTCGTCACCGACAACGTGTCTTGCATGTAGATGCCGTAGTTGCCGTTATGCGTTTTCGCCGCGGTCTGCTGCGTGAAATCGCCGATGCCGAGCGTCGCGCGTGAGTCGGTGAACACCGCGTCTTGCGATGATTCCGTGTAGCGCGAATTCGCGATGTCCGCCGACACGCCGGCCACGAACTGGTTCTCCATGCCGCCGAGTTTGCCGAGCAGCGTGAGCTGCAGGCTCGCGCCGTAGCTCTCGGTCGAGACCACTGATTTTTCGTTGGTCGCCTGTGTGGTGTCGACGTCGCCGTCGTCTTCGATGGAGCCGAAGTTCGGATTGGTGTTGCTGCTCAGGTTGCTGTTGCGGAAATGCCGGTAGTACGCATTGCCGCTCAGTTCCACGTTGTCGCTGAAGTAGTGTTCGCCGGAGAGCGTCAGGTAGCCCGCCGTGTTCAGGTTCTGGTCGGGATACGTGTAAGGCTGCTTCGGGTTGCCAAGAAACGAACGCGGAATGGTCTGCGTGCCGTGCAGATCGTTGTCCGCGCCGCCCGCCGACAGTGACAGCGTGGTGTCCGCATCGGTATAACGTAGCTTGCCGAAGATCTGGCGCACGCGGCTTGCATTCTGTTCGGCCCAGCCGTTGTCGTTGGCCACGTTGCCGGTCACGTAGTAGTCGAGGTTCTGCCCGATCGTGCCGCCTTGTTCGATCTGCGCGCTCTTGCGGCCCCAGGAGCCGAGCGCCACTTCGGCCTCCCCGCCGGGGCTCGTCTTGCCGTTCTTCGTGGAGATCGCAAGCGCGCCGCCGAGCGTGTTCAGGCCATAGGTCGGATTGGAACCCGGGATCAGTTGAATCGTGTCGATGGCTTGCTGTGGCAGCACGTCCCAGTTGACCACGTCGCCGAACGGCTCGTTCACGCGCACGCCGTCGACGAACACCGAAATGCCTTGCGGTGTGCCCAGCAATGGCGACGCAGTGAAGCCGCGATAGTTGACGTTCATCTGATACGGATTGCCTTGCGCGTCGGCGATATCGACGCTCGGCAGATTCTTCGCGAAGTAATCGGTGAGCGTGCTGCGGTGCTGCTGCGCGATGTCTTGCGCGTGGACCGTTTGCACATTGGCCGGCACCTGCGCGAGCGGCGTGCCGATCCCAAGAAGCGGCGTGGTGCCGACCACCACGACGGGCGCGAGCGTGATTGTCGGGCCGTCCGCAGCCGTCTCGGCAACTTCCGCCGAAGCCGAAGCCGAAGCCGAAGCCCCCACCGCCGGTTGCGCGTCAGCCCACGCGCCGACTGAAATGCTCGCAAGCGCGCTGCCGAATCCAAGCGTAAGGCCGGCACGCCGCCGCAGGTTAAGCACGGTATTGGCGCTGCGCACGCGTGATGCGATATTCATTATTCAGTCTCCTGCCGGGGCGACGCTTTCTTCGTGGCGCAGCCGCGTTGCGGCATGCGTAGCGCTTTCTTTCAAGGTGTGCAAAGCTTCGCATGCGCCATCGCGCGGAAGCTCGGGAGCTTTTCCCGAAATCGCGAGGAAGCGTTCCCTAACTCGTTGCAACCAGACTTCGTATCCGACCGGCCTGAGTAGAATGCAAACGTGATGTCGAGCGATTCCCCGAAACCTTCCTCAGCGCGCCGCGATCCTCCGCATTCGACGGTTCCGCGCGATCTCGCATGTGTGCTCGCGCTGACCACGCTGGCTGCGGTGCTCAGCTCGGTGTTCGATGCAAGCGAGCGCGCCTATCGCTGGACGCGGGGTCTGGAGCGCTTCCAGCTCGACGAATTGCCGGGCACGCTGTGCGTGCTTGCTATGGGCCTCGCCTGGTTCGCGTGGCGGCGCTATCGCGAGACGCGCCGCGAGCTTGCGTATCGACGCGCGCTCGAGGAACAGGCCGAACGCCTGCTGGCCGATAACCGGCGTCTCGCCAATCAGGCGTTGCAGGCGCAGGAGATCGAGCGCCGCCATCTCGCGCGGGAACTGCACGATGAACTCGGCCAGTACCTGAACGCAATTTCACTCGACGCGGCGCGCATCCGCGATCTGTCTGCGGCGCGCGAGCCGGAGGTTCATCGGATATCGCTCGGTCTGATGCAGAGCGCTAGCCATGTGTACCGGCAGATCGGCGGCATGATCCGGCGGCTGCGGCCCATCGGTCTCGACGAATTCGGTTTGCCGAGCGCGCTCGAACATTGCATCGACGGCTGGCGCGAGCGGCTGCCCGATGCGTCGTTCTCGCTGACGATAGAAGGCGACTACGCGAGGCTCAGTGACGCGTTGACGATCACGCTTTACCGGCTCGTGCAGGAAGGGCTGACGAACGTCTCGAAGTTTGCACGCAACTCGCGCGTGGAGGTGTTCATGGTGCGCGCGCCGCGCGAGGCGCACACGCACATATCAGAAGCGACTGCAGAGGCGAACGAACCGATCGACGAAATCGTCGTGACCATGGCCGACGACGGCCCCGGCGTCGATCTCGATGCACCGCGCGACGGGCTGGGCCTGATCGGCATGCGCGAGCGCGTCGAGGCGCTCGGCGGCGAGTTTCATGTGGCGAGCAAGCCCGAAGGCGGCTTCCTGTTTTGCGCTCGCGTGCCCGCTCAGGCGGGGCTTGCGGAACCGGTGAACTGAAGACCGAGGCGGCTTGCCATTTGCGCGAGTTGAACACCGTTGTCGGCGCCGAACTTCTGCCGGATTACGGACTGATGATTGGCCACCGTCTTCTGGCTAAGACCGAGTTTTTCGGCGATGCTCGGCAGCGTGTAACCCTGTACGAGCAGGCGCAGCACCTCGAATTCGCGCGCGGATAACTGCCGCCCGGGCGGGCCTTCGCTGAATGCGTTGCGCAGCGCGAGCGCCTGCGAGATGTCGGGGCTCAGGTAGCTCGCGCGCCTCGCGATCGTGCGAACCGCTTCCACGAGCACATCGGGCGCGCTGGCCTTGGTCACATAGCCGAGCGCGCCGGCGTCGAGTGCGCGGCGCACGAAAATCGCTTCTTCATGCACGCTGAAAATCAGCACCCGGGCATCGGGCTCGCGCGCGAGCATGCGCCGCATCGCCTCGATGCCGCTTGCTCCCGGCAGCGACACGTCCATCACGACGACATCGGGCCGCAGCGCACAGAAGCGCTGATAGGCGAGCGCGGCGTCGGCCGCCTCGCCGCACACGTGCACGTCGGCATTCACTTCGAGCAGACGCCGGTAGCCTTCGCGCACCACGGCGTGATCGTCGACGAGCAACACTGAAATGTCCGCCCCTGCCATGCTCAGCCTCCATGCAACGCGGTCGATCAGAGTTCGCACTTCAGCGCGTAACTCCGGTTCCCTGCAGCACCGTCTCCTGCAACTTACTTGCAATCGCCGCCGTCTTGCGGCTTATCCGTCGCTTGCGCCGCCAGAAGCTTGCGCGAGTTCGCGTCGTTACGAAACAGGATCGGTTGCTCGCGCGGCGCGCTTGCCGTTGCCGCCAGGCGCGTCACGTTCACCACTTTTTCATGCGACGGCGACTTGTCGCAAACCGGGTCGGCATTGGCTGCGTCGCCGGTGAGCAGATACGCCTGGCAGCGGCAGCCGCCGAGATCGCGCTCCTTCTCCTCGCAGCTGCGGCACGGCTCCTTCATCCACTGCAGACCGCGAAAGCGGTTGAACGCGTCGCTGTGGTACCAGATCTCGCGCAGCGGCGTCTCTTTGACGTTCGGCAGCACGAGTCCGGGCAGACCACGCGCGGCGTGACACGGCAGCGCTGCGCCGTCGGGCGCGACGCCGAGGAACACCGCGCCCCAGCCGTTCATGCAGCGCTTTGGGCGTCGTTCGAAGTAGTCAGGCACGACGAAGAAGATTTTGCACCGGTCGCCATGCGTGCGTCGATAACGTTCCACCACGGCTTCCGCTTCTTCGAGCTGCTCGCGCGTCGGCATCAGTTGAGCCTGATTGTGATGCGCCCAGCCGTAGTACTGCGTATTCGCGAGCTCCAGATACTCGGCGCCCATCGCGAGCGCCATGTCGATGATCTTGTCGACGTGCGGAAGGTTGTAGCGATGCAGCACGCAGTTCAGCACCATCGGAAAGCCGTGCCGCTTGATCGACGCGGCAACCCGCTGTTTGAGATCGAACGTGCGCGTGCTGCTCAGAAAGTCGTTGAGTTCCTGTGTCGAATCCTGAAACGACAACTGGATGTGATCGAGGCCGGCTGCCTTCAGATCGCCGAGGCGCTTGTCAGTCAAACCGACGCCGGACGTGATCAGATTCGTGTAGAACCCGAGCCGCCGTGCTTCTTCGACGAGCACTTCGAGATCGTCGCGCACCAGCGGTTCGCCGCCCGAAAACCCGAGTTGCGCGGCGCCGAGCGCGCGCGCGTCGCGCAGCACGCCGAGCCATTGCCCGGTGCTGAGTTCGCGACTGTGATCGGTGTAGTCGACCGGGTTGTAGCAGAACGCGCAATGCAGCGGACAGCGGTAGGTCAACTCCGCGAGCAGCCACAGCGGCGGCGCGACGCCGTCCGGCACGGCTTGAGACCGTGCGTCGGCAACGGGTTGCGAAAGGTCGGTCATCGCGCTACTCCAGCCATCCACGTGAATGCGCTTCGGCGACGAATGCGCGCACTTCGGGACCGAGTCCGGTGGCGTTGAACGCCTGCTCCAGATCGGCAATCAGCGCATTCATGTCGCGCGTGCCGTCGCACCGTTTGAGAATCTCCGCCGCGCTCTGGTTGAGCTTCACCATCCCTTCCGGATAGAGCAGCACGTGAGCGTCTTGCGCCGGTTCCCATTGCAGGCGAAACAGCTTGTTGAGCGCGGGACGTTCCGCGTTGGACATGTCGTTCATTGCGGAAAAGCCTTTTCGATCGAGTCCAGCATGGTCCACAGAATGTCGAGCTTGAATTGCAGAATCTCGATCGCACGTTCCTGCTGTTCGCGACGCGTGAAATGATCGAGCGTGACTTCGAGACCGTGCTCCACGTCGCGCTGCGCGAGCGTGATGCGTGAGCGGAAATACGCGAGGCCGGAAGCTTCGATCCACGGATAGTGCTCGGGCCAGCTTGCGAGCCGGTCGCGATGCACCTGCGGCGCGAACATTTCCGTCAGCGACGAACACACCGATTCCTGCCATGGCGCACGGCGCGCGAAATTCACGTACGCGTCGACGGCAAAGCGCACACCTGGCGTCACATGCTTGAGCGACCACAGTTCGTCGCGCGACAGGCCGACCGCGTCGCCAAGACGCGCCCATGTTTCTATGCCGCCTTCCTCGCCGCCGTAGCCGTCGTGATCGAGAATGCGCAGCACCCAGCGGCGGCGCGTCTCGCGATCCGGACAGTTGGACAGTACCGCCGCGTCTTTCAGCGGAATATTGATCTGGTAATAGAAGCGGTTCGCGACCCAGCCGCGGATCTGTTCGCGCGAGCAGCCGCCGCTATTCATCTTCACATTGAACGGATGGTGAATGTGATACGCCGTGCCCTTCGCGCGTAGCTGCGCTTCGAATTCCTCGCGCGTCCAGGCTTCGTCGCCGGGCTTTTCGCCGCCGTGCTTTTCGCCGCTCTGGGCGGCGTTGCGCGGTGCTGTGCTCAAGGTGTCTTTCGCGTTCATGCGATCTCCGGTTCGTGCGCCGTCAGTGCTTCGTGCTCGCGCTTCATAGTTCGAACGTCATGCCGTCGTACGCAACTTCAATGCCGTGCTCCGTGAGGATGCGGCGCTCGGCGCCGTCCTCGACGAGAATCGGATTCGTATTGTTGATGTGGATGAGTACCTTGCGGACCTGCTGCTCGCCAAGCGAGCCCAGTACTTCGATCATGCCACCGGGGCCGGATTGCTGCAGATGACCCATATCCGCCGCGGTTTTCTTCGAGAGGCCGAGGCGGATCATTTCATCGGCGGTCCACAGCGTGCCGTCGACGAGCAGCAGATTCGCGTCGCGCATCGCATCGAGCACGTGTGTTTCGATCGCGCCGAGGCCCGGTGCGTAGAACACGCGCTTGCCTGTTTGCCGGTTGGTGATGACGAGCCCGATGTTGTCGCCGCGCTCCGGCGCGTTGCGATGCGGCGAGTAGGGCGGCGCCTTGCTGGAGAGCGGCAACGCGTGGATCTCCAGGCCGGGTAGCGCGTCGACGGCGAGCGGCGCGCCGTCCAAAGCGATGCGGCAATGTTCGACGCCGCAGTAGTGCGAGAGCATCGGCGCGATCGGAAAGCCGCTCGTCAGGTCTTGCCAGACGGCATCGGTCGCGTAGAGCGGCAGCGGCGTGTCGCGCTCGCGCAGCATCAACAGGCCGGTGACGTGATCGATCTGCGCGTCGATGACGAGCACCGCGGCAATGCCGCTGTCGCGCGCGCGTCGAGCCGGTTGAAGTTCGGGGTTTGCGGCAATTTGCGCGAGCAGATCGGGCGACGCATTGACGAGCAGCCAGTCCTCGCCGTTCGCGCTGATCGCAATCGACGATTGAGTGCGGCGCGTTGCCTTCAGCGTGCCGCGCCGCACGCCGTCGCAATTGCGGCAGTTGCAGTTCCACTGCGGAAAGCCGCCACCCGCCGATGAGCCCAGTACCTTGATTTTCATGCCGCGCGGCGCAACGTGCGCCCCTCGTGAGTAGATGGAAGGAACATTGCCGCGAGCGCATGGGCCACGCGTTCGCGCAATGCGGGATCGCTTGCCAGGTGCCCCGCACGCACGCATTCGACGTGTGCGGCGGGCACGGCCCGCGTGAGCCGCCGCAGATTGACCGGCGGACACACCGGATCGCGCGAGCCGTGCACGGCGGCAAGCGGCACACCGGACCCGGCGGCGAGGCGCGCGAGCGACAGCAGCCGCGTCTCTCCAAGCCAGCAGCGATGCGTCAGGTAATGAGCCTGAATGCGGTATTTGTCGACCAGCTTGCGGCTCTCCTTGTGTGAACTTCTGGCTGGCACGAGCTTGCGTCGCGCGCCAGCACTGGCAAGCACCGCGTTTTCATAGCCGCGCCACGCGAGCGCGAGCGCCCGCTGCTGCGCGTCACTCGCGCCGCCGTGTTGCAAGCGCGCGGCGCAGCGCGCGAGCAATCCGGCAGGCAGCGTGCAACGCGCGGCGGCACACAGCTTCGCCCATGCATGCGGAGCGCGCTTGCGCGACGTGACGAACAGGCCGCGAACCTCGCGCGCCGAAGTGAGAAAGAGGCCGCGCAGCACCACGCCCGTCACCGATTGCGGATGCCGCCCCCCATACGCAAGCGCGAGAGCGGCGCCCCACGAGCCGCCCAGCACGCCCCACCGTTCTATGCCGAGCCGTGCGCGCACCGCTTCAATGTCTTCGATCAGCCGGTCGGTGCGGTTTTGGCGCACGCCGCCGCGCGGCGTCGAGCGTCCGGTGCCGCGCTGATCGATCAGCACGACTCTGAAGCGCGTCAAGTCGAAGAGCCGCGCTGCGTCGGGCTGGCTACCGCTGCCGGGACCACCGTGCAATACGACGACCGGCACGCCGTCGGCGGCTCCGGCAACCGTGAACGACACGCGCTGAGCGTCGCGCGTGCGCAGCGCGTGCACAGTCGGCGGCGCTTGCGGCGAGCCGTGCTGCGGGCGCATACGTGTGTGCATTTGCGTGGCTGAGCGGGCGCGCCTCATGGCAACATCCTCGCGAGCAGATTGTCCCGGTCGATCCATTGATGCTTGAGCGCACCCGCCACATGCAACGCGATCAGCGCGATCAGCACATAGGCGGTCGCTTCGTGAATGCCGAAGAACAGTTCGCGCAGCCCCGCGTCGTCCCAGCCCCACTTGGGCAGCGGGATACCCCAGAAGCGCGTTCCATAGCGGTTGAACGACGAGCCCAGATAGCCCGACACGGGCATTGCCACCATTGCCACGTATAAAAGGCCCTGCGTAGTGCGCGCGGCGGCGCGTTGCCACGGTCGCATCGGCGGCAGGGGCGGCCGGTGAAAGGCCACACGCGCCACGATGCGTAGAAGCACCAGCAGGAAAACCGTGAGTCCGATGGACTTGTGAAGGTTCAGGAGCGTCGCCTTGACGGGCAGGCCCTTCGGCAGTCCGACCATATACAGCCCGAGTGCGAGCAGGCCGATGATGCCGAAGGCGATCAGCCAATGCAGCGCGATCATCGAGCCGGCATAGCGCGGCGTTGGGCTGGCGCGAGAGGGCGCGGAAGAAGAATGCGCGGTCGTCATGTCAGTCTCCTTCGGTTAGCCCACCACGAGTATTTCGCCCCGTCCGTCGACGGCGACGTCGCCTGCGTAGCGGCGCGGCAACCCGGCCGCGCGCCACTGTGAGAACGGCGCGATTTCGCCCGCGAGACTGCGCACGAGCAGCGCCCAGAAAACGTCGAAACCTCGGCCGCCTTCGGTGAAGGTAGGCGGCACACTGGTGGGACGCTGTGCGAGCAGCAGGGTTCCGCGCCTCATCCCATACGCATAATGTGCGCCCAGTTGACCGGCGATGCCGATGGTGCCCGCCACGAGCCGCGACGCCGCGAAGTCGCCCGCATTGCCGCCGACCAGCACGAGCCCGCGGCGCATCCGGTCGGCGAGCCGCGCGCCCGCGTTACCGTGAATCGTCAGCGTGCCACCCGTCATGCCTTCCATGTCGCCGGCGAGCGCGCCCGCCGCGAAATCGCCGCAATTGCCCGCCACCGTCAGCCGTCCGCCGCGCATTTCGCAGGCGGTGAAGTGGCCCGCGTCGCCGTCGATCCGCAACGCGCCGCCGGCCATCTGCAAGCCGCATTGATCGCCCACCGAACCGCCCACGATCAGGTGGCCTTGCGTCATTCGCGCACCGATGCGGTCGAGCCACGGTACGGCGTCTTCGATCACGAGTGCCGCGTCGGCGCCGCCCTGATCCGCTTCTTCCGGCGCCGCCGCATCGCCGCTGCGCAAGACGTCGAATACATCGCCGACCGCGCAGCTGTCGTTGCCCGCGGGCAGCACGATGCGCTCGACGTCCGCGATGGAGAGCGTCGCGAGCGACGCCGGCAGCAACGCAGAGGCGTCGACGCGAAAACCCGGCGCCGTCTTGACGCGCAACGTGGTCACGACACTCATGCGCCGCTCCCGCCGAGACCGGCCGCAAGTTGGTGAAGATGGAAGTGGTAGGGACCGAGCTTGCCGCCGTAATTGCCCGCCGAAATCCGCAGCAGGCCCGCCGCGCGTCCCAGTCCGGCGGCTGCGACGATGCCCGCCGTCATCGCCGCGCCGACGTCCGCTTCGGTGAGCCCGTCGATCACGATTTCCAGCACGCAGCCCACTTCCGCGCTCAGTTCGCTGCGCGCCGACAGGCCCGCGAGCGTCGGACAGAACGCGTCGTTCGTGGACGCGGTGGCGCCTTTGTATTTCGAGCCGACCTTCGAACCCGAACGCACGACGCCGCCCGGAAACGGCATGATCACGTTCGGCAGCATGCGCATCGCGGCGACGGCCGCTTCGGCAGCGGCTAGCGCCGCGTCGATATCGCGTGCGAGAAGAATCAGATTGCCGCCGCCCACGGCCTTCACGGTGGGCGCGGTTTCCTCACAGACGAATTCGCCGTCCATCACCGGCACTCGCCAGTAGCGCGTGTCGCCCAGCATCTTCGAGATCTGCCAGCCGTCGCCGAAAAAGCGCAGGTTTTTGCCGAGCGGTGCGAGATCGGAAAGCGGCGCGCGGCTCGTTTGCGGGTCGATGCCGCGATACACGGCGGTGGTCGGGCACGTGAGCACGCATTGCCCGACGCGCCGTTCGATCTGCTTTGCCAACTCCTTCGACGACACCGCGAACAGCAGCACGGCGGCTCCCGGCCGTCCATCTGGTGTTTCGTCGCCTTCCAGTGTGCGTTCGATGCCGGCCTCGCAGCCGCAACCGATTACCGATGTCGCAAAACCCGTCAGCGAGCGCGCCGCGTTCATCGCCCATACCGGCGTATGCGCGGTGATGACGAGCCGCGTCGCCTTCATCGGAAATGCTTCCGCGAAGGTGGCGTCGATCGTGGTGCCGTTGATCTGCAGGGTCGCCGTGTCGCTCATCGTGTGCGGGTCGCCGTTCGGGTCAGCCATGTCAACCGTGCGCAAAGCATTCGACGGGCAGCAGCTTGCCGCCGCGGCAGCAGTTGCAGATTTCGTCGTCGCTGATCGCGGCATGCGCGAAGTTGCTCGCGAGATTTTTTTCGCTGTAGGCGCGTATCCGCTTCTCGATGCCGCGGTCGAATTCGGGCGACACGAAGTGAATGCCGCCCGTCGGCGTCGCGACGAGCGTGCCGTCGCGCGCGACCAGCTCGCCGTCCTTGAACACGTAAGCGGGCGACGTGAACATCCGCTCGCGATCCGGATCGTCGCGATACACGGCGATGTCTGCCGCCGCGCCCACGCCCAGGTGGCCGCGGTCGCGCAAGCCGAGCAGGCGCGCCGGTCCCGCACGTGTGATGATCGCGATCTCGTACAGCGAGAACTCGCGTGTCAATTGCGGTAAGGCACTCGCCACTTGCGCGTCGGCATGGAGCTTCGCCAACTGCTCGTCGCGAAACGATTTGTCCATCAAAAGACGAATCAGATGCGGATAGCTCGTGAACGGGCCGCCGTTGGGATGATCGGTGGTCATGGCGACGCGCCACGGGTCGTCCACGAGAAGAAAAATCTCCAGCCCGATAATCCACTGCAACGCATTCACATAGCTCTGCTCGCGATAGCGGAACGGCACCACGCCGCAGCCCGCATCGCATTCGATATCGCCCACCACCCACTTATGCGGCCGGGCGAACGGCGCGTTGCGGAACTGCATCATCGTGTCGCCGGAGGCCGTCACGGTCTGGCCGAAGATGATCTGGCCGACGTCGATCGACACGTTCGGCCGCGCGTTCACGGCTTCCGCGATCCGGCGCGCGCCCGACGAGAATTTCAGCGGTCCTTCCACTCCATAGCTGTGAAACTGAATATGCGTGAGGTGCACGGGGAGACCGTCGGCGGCATCCATCGTCGCGATGGTCGAATCGATGTTGCCTGGCACACCGAGATTGCTCGCATGAACATGCAGCGGATGCGGCACGCGCAACTCCGTCAGCGCGCGCGTCAACGTGTGCAGCACGTCGCGCGGCGTGATGCCGTAATGCACGTGCGGCTCGTCGACATTCAACGCGCGCTGGTTGAACTTGAAGGCGGAAATGCCACCCGGATTCACGACCTTCACGCCGAGCGCCTTGCTCGCATGGATCGTCCAGCCGACATAGTCGCGCAGGCGCTCGAAGTCGTCGCGCGCGGCGAGCATTTGCAGGAAGAGTTCGTCGTTGCCGAGCATCACGTAGGCGCCGTGATCGATGATCGGCGTGTCGCCCATCTCCAGGTGCGTGTGCCGCGCGTTGGACGGCATCATTGCCGGCTCGAACGCTGCGGTGTAGCCCATTTCCGCGTAGCGGTAGCCGGTTGCCAGCGTGCCAGGCGCGCAGACGCCGCACGAAGGCAGCCTCAGATAGCGGCCGTTTGCGTCCTGCACGGACTCATAGGCTGCATCGCGCGCAGGGTCGTCGCGATGATCCTCGGGCAGCAGAAGGCGCGACAGATTGGTCTTGCCGCCGCCAATATGCGAATGCATGTCGATGCCGCCCGCCATCACGATCATGCCGGTGGCGTCGTATTCGCTGTCGGCTGGAACGTTGGCAGGGACATCGACGATGCGGCCGTCGCGAATGGCCAGGTCGCGGCGCTCGCCGTCGACGCCGTTGGCCGGATCGAAAACCGTGCCTCCCTTGAGCCGGATGAGCGTCATGGCCGCACCTGTGCGGCGGGCTGCCCGAAGGAAGGCGCGGACGATGGTGTCGAGAAAGACGCGGAGAAAGGTGCGGAGAAAGGTGTGGGCATACGCGCGGCAAGCTGCGCCGCGACGGTCGCGACCGTGGCAAGCGCCGCGCCGCGCGCGGCGGCGAGCGGCATCACCACCGAGCTGTCCACCCGGAACAGATGCCCGCCGCTATCGACGCCAGGCGTGGCTACAGGAATGAACACGGTGCCCTCGCCACGCGCCGCCGCGGTCTGCGCGAGAGCGGGGTGGCCGAGCACGATCGTCGGCAGGTTTTGAGGCAGTGCTTGCGGCCACGCGGGCGGCGCGAAACTCGCGACCCACAGCAGCGCGTCGATTTCGCCATCGGCGAGCAGTTTTTCGGTGCGATAGCGATACGGGTCGTGATCGAGCGGCGCGGTGCCCGCGGTGCGTGCCGGCGTCGACACGCGCGTGCGAAGCGGCAGCCCGGAGAGCCAGGTGACAGTCTGGTTGACGCTCAGCGCGCCGTCATCGCCGCCGAGCGCGAGGCCGCCTGCGCGCGAGGTCAGATTCGACGCCTTGACGATCCGGTTGAGCGCTTCGATCAGCAGTGCCGCATGCGGGGCGGGCAACGAAGCGGGCTCATAGACGAACACGGTGTAGCGCGCCGCCGCAATGCGAGCCTGAAGCGCCTGCAACAGGGCGAGTGACTGCTTCGAGTCTTGTGCGTCTGCAATGTCTTCAGGGAATGCGTTTGGCGAGCGCGCATCGCTGATGGTGGACCACAGCGCGAGCGTATCGAACGGATCGGCGTCCGGCAGGATCGACTCGATCCGCGTGTTCGCGAGGCGGCTTGCCGCCGGATCGGGCTCGCAGCCGACGAACACCAGTTCGCGCGCCGTCTCGGTTCCTTCAATTGTGCGGGCGAAGAAGCGCGGATAGCGGCGCGACGGCTGACAGCCGAAAAATACCAGCAGATCGGCGCGGGAGCGCACTTCGGAAAGCGTCGTGAAAAACGAGCCGCGGTCCTGCAAGGCGAGCGTGGCCGCGCTCATCGCATCGCCATGCTGATGATCGAGGATCGCGCCGCAGCTTGCAGCCAGCGTGTACAGCGCGCGCGCGCCGGCCACGTCGGTCGTCAATGCGCCGAACAGCGGACGCCGTGCCGACGACAGAATCTGCGCCGCACGGGTGAGCGCTGCGTCGAGTTCCACGTCGTGTCCGTCGACGCTCGCACGGCATTGCGCATCCGCCGCGCCGTAGCACGTGAGCGCTTGCAAAAGGCGAGGGCAGTCGGTGTTCTGTGCGACGAGCGTCGCGTCGCCACGCGATTCGATCGCGAGGTCATCGCATAGCAGCGGACAGAACGGGCAGGTCCAGTCGCGTGTGATCGACGCGGCGGGCACGTGGGCCGCGCCTGATGGCATGGTCGTCGACGGGTCAGTGGGCGAGAGGTGCATGGGGCGACATTTAGCAAGCTCCATGCCGATGCGTTGAGGTGCGCAGCGTGAGCGGCTGCAGGGAGCGCCCCCGCGGCCTATGCAACGTCTCGCTTGAAGGATCGCGGAGACCGGGCGACGCGCGTCTTGCGTCGACGCATCGCGACGGCGTCGCGCAAGTCTGACGCAGCGCACAGGTTGTGTGTCGTTCTGGAGCAGAGTGTCACGCGCGGCTCGCTAAAGCTCGGCAAAGCTTGCCGTTTGTTTACCACGACACCTCGTTCGCCGATTGGCATGGAACTTGTTTTGCTCGCCTACGTCGACGCGGCGAGCGGCATGCCGACGCGGCCGTCGTGCAGCGCCGACGCCACGAGCCACGCGCTTGCGCCGGTGCGAGCCGCCGCCTCGATGTCGTCGCGATGGCGAATCCCGCCCGCGCCGATCACGTCCGTATGGGCGGGAGCATTGGCGCGAATCTGCTCGAAGGTGGCGAGATCAGGGCCGTCGTAGCTGCCAACCTGATCGAGCGTCATCACGATGACTCTGCGCGGCCACCAGGCGGGCGTGAGCTTCGAGATTTCGCAAGGTGTTGTGGCTGTGAGCAGTTGACCGGCGCGATGGTCGAGTGAGAGGAGCGGCGAGAACCCGGCGGTTTCGGCGGCGCGCAGGGCTTGCGGGTCTTGCAGCGATTCGGTGCCGAACACCGGCACGAGCGTCGCCAGATCGTGGGTCGCGGGCCGGTTGCCTGCGTCGATACGATCGAAGAGCGCGAGCATCGATGCGTAGTCGACGTAGCCAGCGTCGAGCCAGATGTCGATGCCGGGCAGCGCGGCACGCAAAGCGGCGAGCGTTTGAACGTGAGCGCCCTGTTGAAGGATGGCGCCGAGGTCGGCGATATAGAGCGTGCGCGCGCCGCTCGCGGCAAGCAGCGCACGGGCGATGGCAAGCGGCTCGCTGGTGGCTGCCAGCGACGAGCGTATCGGCAGATAGGCAGTCCGTTCGCCGCGCACCGCGCGAACGACGTGGCCGTCGAGCAGATCGAGAACCGGTATCACCTGCATAGGGGCGCATCCTTTGACCAAGATCTTTGTCTTCGAGTATCTCACCGGCGGCGGCATCGACCCCGCGCTTGCCGGCGCGGGCAGCCTCGCCGACCTGAGCGCGCTGATCGTCGAAGGCCGCGTGATGCGCGACGCGCTAGTCGCGGACCTGCGCGAGCTCGACGGCGTGCAGGTCAGCTTTGCGAGCTCGCGCTTCGAGACCGTCGATCCCGCGCTTGCTCATTGTATGGCCGCGCCCGGCGAATCGATGACGGCCTTCGTCGCGCGCGCGGCCCGCGAGCATGACTACGCATGCGTCGTCGCGCCGGAATGCGACGGCTTGCTGCTGCATCTGTACGACGCAGTCGGTGCGGCGCGCTGGCTCGGCTGCGCGAAAGAGGCGATTCGCGTCGCGTCTAGCAAGAGCGCGACGGCGGCCTGTCTCGCGGCGCACGGCATCGCGGCCACGCCGGCCATTGAACCCGGCCAGGCGGTGACCCACACGGGCAACAAATGGGTCGTCAAACCCGACGACGGCGCGGGCGGACTCGACACATTCCTGTTCGACGATTTCGCGCAAGCTTGCGCCGAATTCGACGCACGCGCGGCGCAGGGGCGCAATCCGGTGTTGCAGGAGTGGGTCGACGGCGAGCCGCTTAGTCTTTCTCTGATCTGCGATGGCGAGCGCGTCGAACTGGTGAGCATCAACCGGCAGCAGATTGGCTTGAGCGAAGGCAAGGCGCCTGGGCAGCATGCGCGCATCGTCGAATTCGACGGCGTGGCGGTCAATCAGATCGACACGACGAGCGAGCCGGGCGAGACGCTGCGCGAGCTTGCGAAACGCGTCGCGACGGCGATGCCGGGACTGCGCGGCTTTGCGGGCGTCGACGTGGTGTGGCATCCGTCGCGTGGGCCGGTTGTCATCGAAGTGAATCCGCGCCTGACCGTGGCTTATGCAGGCCTTTCCGCCGCACTTGGCGGCAATCTCGCGGCGGCGTTGCTGGCGGCGCATGGCGTGCGGGTTCGAGCGGGCGGAACAGGTGAAACAGGCCGGTCAGGTGCATCGCGCGGGTCGGGCGCATCGGGCGGATCGGGCGGATCGGCGACAGCGAGCCGATCTACGGCCGCGGCGGCGCGCGCGTACGACGCCCGGTCTCTTTGCGGAGTTCGGCCATGAACGCGCCGCGCATGAACTCCGTGGGCGGTGCGCCGGTGTTTGGCTGGGACGTCGGCGGCGCGCACGTCAAAGTGTCGATGAGCGATGCGAGCGGCGTCGTGCTCGAGGTCGCGCAGTGGGCCTGCCCGTTGTGGCAAGGGCTCGAACATCTGGAGCGCACCATCGACCTCGTGTTCGAACGCTGGCCGGTCGCGAAAACCTACGCGGCGCGGCACGCCGTGACGATGACGGGCGAGATGGTCGATCTTTTCGAGGACCGCGCGCAAGGCGTGCGGGCGATCGCCGCGGCGCTCGCGCAGCGGCTCGGGCCGCGCGTCGCGTTCTATGCGGGCGAGACCGGCTGGTTGACGGCGCAGACCTGCGCGGCCGGCTGGCGCAGCGTCGCGTCGGCGAACTGGCTGGCAACCGCTCGCTGGATAGCGACGCGCGTAGCCAATGCGCTGCTGATCGACATCGGCAGCACGACGACCGACATCATTCCGCTTGCGAACGGGCGGGTCGTTGCGCGTGCATCGACGGATGCCGGGCGGCTCGCGACCGGTGAGCTCGTCTATCAGGGAGTCGTGCGCACGCCGCTGTGCGGCATCGCGCAGCGCATCGACTTCGGCGGCGCGGCGGTCAACGTGATGAACGAATGGTTCGCGACCACGGCGGACGTGTACCGGCTCACGGGCGAACTCGCGCCGCAATACGACCTTTACCCGAGCGCCGACAACGGCCCGAAAAACGAACTCGCGAGCAGAAGGCGGCTCGCGCGGATGATCGGCCGCGACGCGCACGAAGCGAGCCCCGCCGAATGGCGCGCGTTCGCGCAGCGCTGGCGCGAGCTGCAACTGCGCGAGATCGGCGCCAACCTGACGCGCGTGACGGCGGCCCATCCCGAGCTTGCGACCGCGCCGCTCGTAGGCGCCGGCTGCGGACGCTTTCTGGTGGCGGCGCTCGCGCGTGAAGAGGCGCGCGGTTACATGGATTTCGGCACGCTGGCGGGAGGCGCGGCCGATCTGTCCGACTGGGCGGCGACTTGTGCGCCGAGCGTGGCGGTGGGGCTGCTCGCGGCGACGCGTTATGCGCAGGCCGGCGACAGCGTTCCAAGCGTCGATGCGGCTACACGGGCCGCGTGAACCACGCAAGACATCCGAAGGAGGCGGGCGCAACGAGCAGACAGCCGGGCCAGCAGGCAAGCGGACAAGCAAACGAGGTTAATCGCAAACGAGGACAACGATCATGTGGGTGGTCAAGATCGGGGGCAGCCTGAGTCACGAGCCGGCGCTGCGCCAATGGCTCATCGAGCTATGCGAAGTGGGGGGCGGGCGCGTCGTCATCGTTCCCGGCGGCGGCGATTTCGCGGACAAGGTGCGGCAGTATCAAAGTGAGTGGAGCTTCGACGACCTCGCCGCTCACAACATGTGTCTGCTCGCGATGACGCAATACGCGCTCCTCATGCAAGGAGTCTTGCCCGAACTCGTGCTCGCATCGAGTGAGGCGAAGATTCGCCGCGCGCTGCGCGACGGCCACGTCGCCGTGTGGGTGCCGACTGCGCTGATGCGCGACACGCCCGACGCGATGAGCAACTGGGACACGACCTCCGACAGCCTGGCCGCCTGGCTTTCGACGATGCTCAACGCCGAGCGGCTGATCGTCGTGAAGTCATGTCCGATCTCGGGAAACGAACGGCTCGACACGCTTGCAGCCGCGGGCGTGGTGGACCGCAGCTTTGTCGAATATGTGAACGAGGCGAACTACGTCGTCGAGCTCTTCAATAAGGACAATGTCGAACTGATGCGCGACCGGTTGCTGAATACGCCGGTCATCTGACTGCGCGGCCTGGCAGATGCGGCTGAGGTTGCCGATCTAGCCGATAGCCGAGATAGCGCATTGAGCCACGCAGCCCATGCAGCGCCGCGACCCACGGCTTTGCGCCGCATGCGTCGCGCTACACGCGGACCGCGCCGGCTGCAACCAGGTCCGCCGCCATACCGGCAGCGCCAACGTCGCCTGAGCCGCGATGCAGTGCGTCCGCCCATTGCGCGACGCGCTGCGGATCGACCCGCGAGCGCCGGCCATCGACGCACAACGCAGTCCGCAAACCCGCCACATCAGGCGCGAGCGCACGAATCTGCTCCAGCTGCGCCCAGCCGAGTGAGCCGGCAACGCCGCACATTCCGCCTCGTTCACGCGTGAGCCGCAGCCATCGCGCGAGCGTCTCGCTGTCCACATGATCGAACAGCGTGCTGCCGTCCTTGGCCGAAGTGTCGAACATCACGCCGACAAAGCCGAGCGACGCGGCGAAAGCGGCGAGCTCGCCGTCCATGCCTCCATCGCACAGCAAGACCGGCACCACGGCAGCCGGCAGATTCGCCAGTTGTTCGAGGCAACGGCGGGCGGCCGGTCCAGGCGTCACGCCCACTTTCACATAATCGACGCCCGTGTCGCTCACTTCGATCACGCGTGCGGCGATTTCATCCAGCGCATCCGCGGGCAAATCGCCGATTGTCGCGCTAATCGGCTTGACGGGATAACGGGCGCGAAGCTCGCGCACGATCCGCGCGATGTCGCCGATCGCGAGCCCGCCCAACGCGCCCGCATTCGGTTCCTTCAGGTCGATCAGGTCGGCGCCGGCGCGGGCGGCATCCAATGCTTCGTCGTGCGAGCGGACGCTCGCAAGCAATGCGGTCATCGGTGTTCTCCGAAAAAAGCAGGAAAAACGCGAGTAGTACGCAACTGATACAGGTCAGGCGGCCTGGCCACCCGGCGATGCAAGACGTTCGCGGTGCCGCGCGATCGCGGCGGTGAGCCAGCCCCACGCAGTGCGCTCGGCGTCGCCCGCTGTTTTGTCGATGGCGATCTGCAGATAGGCCATCTCGCGATCCACTTTGTCGGCCGGCAGCATGAAGAGCCGGCTCACGAGAATTGCGCCTTCCACCACTGCGGCCTGCGCACGGTTGAAACCGGCGAACGGCGCATGCGTTTCCCGGTGCACGCATCTCATGCGCAGTACCGGGCGCTCATTGTCGTCGCGCAACTCATCGAGTTCGAGCTCGGCATGCGCGAGCGACTCGGCGAGCCGCACGCTCGCCACATGGCTGGCCGCGAGCGTCGGCCAATCGGTCGCGCAATGCGTGACGCAGCCGGCGAAAACGCGGACATCGGTAGTGAAATTGAGGACCGCCGCGCGTGAGGCGACGATATTGTCGAGCGTCACGGACGGACGGAACGGCGAGAGAATGACGAACTCGCCCTCGTAACGGGCTCCCATCGGCGCGACATGAGGACGGCCATCGCACGCTGCCGTAGTGACGATCGTTTCGTGAATCATGGATGGGAACGCGTGTCCTGGCAGCGCTCTAGGCCGCCCGTTCAGCTAGCTATTAACAATCGATCCGCAGAGGGGCCGCATTACGCGGCCCATGCGGGCTTTAACGCGTAGCGATATACATCGTGATTTCGAAACCAAAACGCATATCGGTGTAGCTCGGAGTCGTCCATTGCATACGGTGCTTCCTCCATTGGTTGATACAGCGTTGTGCCGTCGGCCCGGCACATTGCCGGGCTGCATTGGCGTAATCGACTACGCAAGCTCCGTGCCGGACCGGGCAACGAAGACTGGAGCAGCCTATGCCGCGCCGCAATACAGCGTTCGCCGAATAACGGCGGCAGGCAGGCCCGCGCGGCATGGACGCCGCATGAGCTTCTTGCGCGGCGCACTGTTCCGATAATGCAGCAAAGTGTTCCACTGCGCACGAAAGACCCTGATACGCGTGTCACTTACGGCGCGCATGCAGCTCGATACTTTCGGTTCGCGTGCAGGAGCCATACTCGGCCTCATGCTTACGCCGCGATTTCATTGAAGCAATTTGCGCACGAATGAACGACAGCTTCCTTCTTCGCACTTGCCGAAAGCGCGCTCCGCGATATGCGATCGATAACGGATCGATTAAGTCTGCCAAATAAAATCGTGAATTCTCAACAATGACGTCCTTGCCTACAGTGCACACAAGCGCTTCGTTCTTCCGGCAGCGCGCCTGTCCACAATCGAGGATACGTCATGAACGATTTCACTCAACCGGTGATCGAGTCCCTCCACAAGCCGCGCGATGCGGGCAATGCGCGCGAACGCTATGCCGCCGGCGTGATGAAGTATCGCGAGATGGGCTACTGGCAGCCGGATTACACGCCGAAAGACACGGACGTGATCGCGCTCTTTCGCATCACGCCGCAACCGGGCGTCGAGCCGGAAGAAGCTGCGGCGGCCGTGGCCGGCGAATCGTCGACAGCAACATGGACCGTGGTGTGGACCGACCGGCTGACCGCGTGCGACATGTACCGCGCAAAAGCGTACCGCGTTGATCCGGTGCCCGCGTCGAACGCGGCCGAGCCGCAGTACTTCGCCTACATCGCCTATGAACTCGATCTCTTCGAAGAAGGCTCGATCGCGAACCTGACGGCGTCGATCATCGGCAACGTATTCGGCTTCAAACCGCTGAAAGCGCTGCGCCTCGAAGACATGCGCATACCTGTTGCTTATCTGAAGACCTTCCAGGGACCGCCGACCGGAATCGTCGTCGAACGCGAGCGGCTCGACAAGTATGGCCGCCCGTTGCTGGGCGCCACCGTCAAGCCCAAGCTGGGTTTATCCGGCAAGAACTACGGCCGCGTCGTGTACGAAGGATTGCGCGGCGGCCTCGATTTTCTGAAGGACGACGAGAACATCAACTCGCAGGCTTTCATGCACTGGCGCGACCGTTTTCTGTTTTCCATGGAGGCGGTGAATCGCGCGCAAGCGCAGACCGGCGAGGTCAAAGGCCATTACCTGAACGTGACGGCGGGCACGATGGAGGAGATGTATGAGCGCGCCGAATTTGCGAAGGAATTGGGTTCATGCATCGTGATGATCGACCTCGTGATCGGTTGGACCGCGATTCAGTCGATGGCGCGCTGGGCTCGCAGGAACGACATGATTCTGCACCTGCATCGCGCGGGGCACAGCACGTACACGCGTCAGCGCAATCACGGCATCTCGTTTCGCGTGATCGCGAAGTGGCTGCGCATGGCGGGTGTCGATCACGCGCATGCGGGCACGGCGGTGGGCAAGCTCGAAGGCGATCCGCTGACCGTGCAGGGCTTTTACAACGTGTGCCGCGAGGCGCGCAACGAAGTCGACCTGTCGCGCGGCATTTTCTTCGAGCAGCCGTGGGCGGGCCTGCGCAAGGTAATGCCGGTGGCCTCGGGCGGCATTCACGCGGGACAGATGCATCAACTGCTCGACCTGTTCGGCGACGACGCGATCCTGCAGTTCGGCGGCGGCACCATCGGCCATCCGGGTGGCATTCAGGCGGGCGCCGTGGCCAATCGCGTCGCGCTCGAGGCGATGGTGAAGGCGCGCAACGAAGGACGCGACATTCGTCACGAAGGACCGGACATTCTGGAAGCCGCGGCGCGCTGGTGCGGGCCGCTGAAGCAGGCGCTCGATACCTGGCGCGACGTGAGCTTCAACTACGCGTCGACCGATTCGCCGGATTTCGCCGCCACGCCGACCGCGGCATAAGCGGCGCATCGAAAGATTCCCGGTGCAGGTTCGCAGCAGTGCCGACGCACTGCGCGGGAGACCGTGTGCGCCGTTTGAACGTTGCAGTCAATCAATCACGAGGTACGTCATGCGCATTACACAAGGCACGTTTTCCTTCTTGCCGGAACTCACGGACGAAGAGATCGGTTTGCAGATCGTCTACGCGCTCGGCCAGGGCTGGGCCTGCTCCGTCGAATTCACCGACGACCCGCATCCGCGCAACACGTACTGGGAAATGTGGGGTCTGCCGATGTTCGACCTGCACGATGCGGCCGGCGTGCTGCAGGAAGTTAAGGCGTGCCGCGCCGCACGGCCGCAGCACTACATCAAGGTCAACGCGTTCGACTCGGTGCGCGGATTCGAGACGATGCGGCTGTCGTTCATCGTCAACCGGCCGGATGACGAGCCCGGCTTCCGGCTTACGCGTGGTGATGGACCCGGACGCGTGCAGCGATATGGATTGTCGGGCTACGCGAGCGAGAAGCCATCGGGCGAGCGCTACGGTTCGACGCGCTGATAGTGGCGACGAGAGCGTAATGAGGTCCCGCGCAAGCGCGACGAAAGCGTGATCAACGGAGGGAGAAAGCATGACCGAAGCTGCCGCTATTGACGCCGACGCACCGTCGTCCGCAGCCGGGGACGGCCCACGGAACGACAGCGCGGCAAAGCACGCGAGCCGCGCGCTGCCGCCGCATATCGACCTCGCCGCGCTTTATCGCGATTCCGGCATCGGCGACGTGCTGGCGGAACTCGACCGCGATCTCGTCGGCCTCGCGCCGGTAAAAACGCGCATTCGCGAGATCGCCGCGCATCTGCTCGTCGAGCGGGCGCGCGAATCGCTCGGTCTCGCGAGCGGCGCGCCGACGCTGCATATGTGTTTCTCCGGCAACCCCGGCACCGGCAAGACGACGGTGGCATTACGCATGGCCGAGGTGCTGCATCGGCTTGGCTACATTCGCCGCAATCATCTCGTCTCCGTCACGCGCGACGATCTGGTCGGCCAGTACATTGGCCATACCGCGCCTAAAACGCGCGATGTGCTCAAGCGCGCAATGGGCGGCGTGCTGTTCATCGACGAAGCGTATTACCTGTATCGCCCGGAAAACGAACGGGACTACGGGCAGGAAGCCATAGAAATCCTGCTGCAGACAATGGAAAACCAGCGTGACGATCTGGTGGTGATCCTCGCCGGTTACGCGTCGCGGATGGAAGTGTTCTTCGAAAGCAATCCGGGTTTTCGCTCGCGCATCGCGCATCACATCACGTTTCCCGATTACGGCGACGCGGAACTGTTCGACATTGCCGAGCGCATGCTCGCGACGTTGAATTACCGCTTCGACGCCGAATCACGGCGCGCTTTCGCGGATTACCTCGCGCGACGCACCCGCCAGCCGAATTTCGCCAATGCGCGCTCGGTGCGCAACGCGCTCGACCGCTCGCGGCTGCGCCAGGCGAATCGTCTATTCGCCGCGGCGATGCAGGGCGGCGCGCCGATCGACGCGGCCGCGTTGACACTCATCACCACCGAAGACATTCGCGCAAGCCGCGTATTCGCCGAGCCGCTCGCGCAAAACGCCGAGCCGTCCACGTCCTTTCTTGCGTCGGGCGCAGATGCGTCGGGCGCCGCTGCGCCGGGCGCCGCTGCGCCGCGCGCCGTGACGGCGCCGCCAGGCTGAACAGAACAACCTCAGGAGATCGCCATGCAAGACGGACGCACGACCCTTTCGAAGTTTCTCATCGACACGCTCGACCGCCAGCCTTGCGCGGCGGGAACGGCGCAGAACGCGGGGCTATCCGCGCTGCTGATCGACGTAGCCGCGGCCATCAAGTCGATCTCGGCGATGCTCACCAAGGGCGCGCTCGGCGGCAATTACGGGTCGGCGCAAAGCATCAACACGCATGGTGAGGAGCAGAAGAAGCTCGATGTCGCCACCAACGAAATCTTCGTGCAGCAGTGCGAGTGGGACGGGCTGCTGGCCGCGATGGCCTCCGAGGAAATGGAGAGCGTCTACACGATTCCGCAAGGTTACCCGCGCGGCGACTATCTGCTCGCGTTCGATCCGCTCGACGGCTCGTCGAACATCGACATCAACGGCGTGGTCGGTTCGATCTTTTCGGTGCTGCGCAATGTGGATGACCGTTCCGCTGACACGGATCGACCGGTCGGCGAATCCGCGTTTCTCAGACCGGGTCGCGAGCAGGTTGCGGCGGGCTACGCGATTTATGGTCCTTCGACGATGCTCGTACTCTCGGTGGGTAGCGGCACGCATGGCTTCACGCTCGAGCGCGAGATCGGCAATTTCGTGCTCACGCATTCGAACATTCGTATTCCGGAGAACACCGCCGAGTTCGCGATCAACGCGTCGAACGAACGCTTCTGGGAGCCGCCCGTGCGCCGCTACGTGCAGGAATGCAAGGACGGCCGCACGGGCTGCCGTACCGAGGACTTCAACATGCGCTGGATTGCCTCGATGGTCGCGGAGGTGCATCGCATCCTGATGCGCGGCGGCGTGTTCATGTATCCGCGCGACTCGAAAACGCCGGTCATGGAAGGGCGCCTGCGGCTTCTGTATGAAGCCAACCCGATGAGCTTTCTGGTCGAACAGGCCGGCGGCCTTTCCATCACGGGCCGCGAGCGCATTCTGGACGTGGTGCCGCATGCGTTGCATGGACGCGTGCCGGTGATTCTCGGCTCGCGCAACGAAGTTGAGCGCATTGGCCGCTATCACGGCGAATACGACCGTGGCGAGGATCGACCGTTCACGTCGCCGCTCTTTGGCCGGCGCTCGCTTTTTCTGCCGGGTTTCACAGCCTGAGGGCAAGAAGCCCAAGCTCGCGAAAAGCGGCCGAACACGACACTACTATCCGGAGACAAGCGCATGTCAGTCAAACACCCGATCATCGCGGTGACCGGTTCGAGCGGCGCCGGCACCACGACCGTGATGAAGAGCTTCACCCATATTTTCCGGCGCGAGAAGATCAACGCGCAGATCGTGGAAGGTGACGCCTTTCATCGTTACGACCGCAACGGCATGCGCGAAGCGATGAAGCAGCACGAGCGCGACGGCGTACCGAACTTCAGCCATTTCGGACCAGAAGCGAATTTACTCGAAGAACTGGAGGCGCTGTTCGCGAGCTATGGCGAGAACGGCACCGGCAAGTTTCGCCACTACGTGCACGACGAAACTGAAGTGCGGCTCTACAAGCAGGATGCCGGGACGTTCACACCGTGGGAAGACGTGCAGCCCGGCACGAACCTGATGTTCTACGAGGGCCTGCACGGCGCGGCAGTGACCGATCGTATCGACATCGCGCGGCACGCGGATCTGCTCATCGGCGTCGTGCCGATCATCAACCTGGAATGGATTCAGAAGCTGCATCGCGATCAGACCATGCGCGGTTACTCGCACGAGGCGGTGGTCGATACGATCCTGCGGCGTATGCCCGACTACGTGAACTACATCTGTCCGCAGTTTTCCCGCACGCATGTGAATTTTCAGCGGGTGCCGACCGTGGATACATCGAACCCGTTTATCGCGCGCGAAATTCCTCAGCCCGACGAGAGCTTTGTCGTGATCCGCTTCGCGCGGCCCAAAGGCATCGACTTCCAGTACCTGTTGACGATGCTGCATGACTCCTTCATGTCGCGCCCCAACGTGATCGTCGTGCCGGGCGGCAAGATGGGGCTCGCCATGCAGCTCATCTTCACGCCGATGATTCTGCAATTGATCGACCGGCGCTCAAGGGCCTGAGCCTTCAACGCTCCGGCTTTGAAGCGAGACATCCAGTGCAGGTTTTGAAGGAGACATTCGATGAGTGCCGTCGCAGAATCCATTGCATTTCCTGAAACCCGCGTGATGGCCAACGCGCTGCGCATGCTCGCGATCGACGCCGTCGAAGCGGCGAAGTCAGGCCACCCCGGCATGCCGCTCGGCATGGCCGAGATCGCCGTCGCGCTGTGGGACCGGCATCTGAAACACAATCCGCGCAATCCGGCGTGGGCCGATCGCGACCGCTTCGTGCTGTCGAACGGACATGGCTCGATGCTGTTGTACGGGCTGCTGCATCTCACGGGCTACGATCTTCCTATTGACGAGCTCAAGCGCTTCCGTCAATTGCATAGCAGGACGCCGGGGCACCCGGAGGTCGGCGTGACGCCGGGGGTCGAGACGACGACTGGCCCGCTCGGACAGGGTCTCGCCAACGCGGTCGGCATGGCGCTCGCCGAGGCGCTGCTCGCGCGCGAATTCAACCGGCCGGGTCATGCGATCGTCGATCATCGCACGTATGTGTTTGCCGGCGACGGCTGCCTGATGGAAGGTATCTCGCACGAAGCGGCGTCGCTCGCGGGCACGCTGAAGCTCGGCAAGCTCACGGTGCTCTATGACGATAACGGCATCTCCATCGACGGCCATGTCGCGCAGTGGTTCAACGACGATACGCCCGCGCGTTTCGCCGCATACGGCTGGCACGTGGTGCGCGACGTGGACGGCCACGACGTCGACGCTGTCGACCTCGCGCTGCAGAACGCGCGCGCGGTTGGCAAGCCCACATTGATCTGCTGTCGCACGGTGATCGGCAAAGGGTCCCCATCGAAAGCGGGTACGCACGACGTGCACGGCGCACCGCTCGGCGCCGAGGAGGTCGCGAAAACGCGGCGCGCACTCGGCTGGCCGCATCCGCCCTTTGCGGTTGCGCAAGAGATCCGCGCGCAGTGGGATGCGAGCGGGCGCGGCGAGGCCGCGGAGGCGGACTGGAAGCGCCGCTTCGAAGCATATCGCGAGCACTATCCGCACGAGGCTGCCGAATTCGAGCGCAGAACGCGAGGCGCGCTCCCCGCGCATTGGTGCGATACGGTTCGCGCGATGCTGCGCGACGCGGACAGCGCCGCTCAATCCATCGCGACGCGCAAGGCGTCGCAGCAGAGCATCGCCGTGCTCGCCCGCGCGTTGCCGGAATTGCTGGGCGGCTCGGCCGATCTGACCGGCTCGAATCTCACCAACTGGCAAGCCGCCGTGGATATTCACGCCGACGAAGCCGGCCTGCAAGACGGCAACTATCTGCACTACGGCGTGCGCGAGTTCGGCATGAGCGCGGTGATCAACGGTATCGCGCTGCATCGCGGGCATATCGCGTTTGGCGGCACATTCCTCACATTTTCCGACTACTCGCGCAACGCGCTGCGCATGGCCGCGCTGATGAAGACCCGCTCGATCTTCGTGTTCACGCACGACTCGATCGGCCTTGGAGAAGACGGGCCGACTCATCAGTCGATTGAACACGCAGCGAGCTTGCGGCTGATTCCCGGACTCGACGTCTGGCGTCCGTGCGACACGGTGGAAACCGCGCGCGCGTGGGCCAGCGCGATTGAGCGCGAGGGGCCGTCGTGCCTGCTGCTGAGCCGCCAGAACCTGCCGTTTGTCGCGCGGGACGGCGAGCAGATCGACGCAATCGAGCGGGGCGGTTATGTGCTGCGGGACTGGCGCGATGCGTCGGAGTTCACGCATCCACACATGGAATCTCGGGCAATACAGCGGGTAATACTGATCGCTACGGGATCCGAAGTTTCGCTCGCACTCGATGCGCTCGCGCCGCTCGCCGCCCTTGGTATCGCTGCGCGCGTCGTGTCGATGCCGTCGACGAGCGTGTTCGACCGGCAGCCCGACACATGGCGAGATGCAGTGTTGCCGCCCGGCGTGCCGCGCGTCGCAGTGGAAGCGGGCGTGCGCGCGTTCTGGCGTCAGTACGTGGGTCTGGAAGGGGGCGTGGTAGGTATCGACACCTTTGGCGAATCCGCGCCGGCCGCCGATCTGTTCGACCATTTCCAGTTGACCGCACAGGCTGTGGTGGACGAAGCCCGTCGCGTCGTGCTGCACGCTAAGTGAACAGAATCCGATTCGTCTTCGAGGAGTTTGCAATGGCCTTCATAGCACTGCGTCAACTATTGGATCACGCGGCCGAGCACGGTTACGGCGTGCCCGCGTTCAACGTCAACAACATGGAGCAGATTCACGCGATCATGCAGGCCGCGGAAGAAACCGCGAGCCCGGTGATATTGCAGGCGTCGGCGGGCGCGCGAAAGTATGCGGGCGAGCCGTATCTGCGCCATCTCGTGCTAGCCGCGCTCGAAGCGCATCCGGACATTCCGCTCGTGCTGCATCAGGACCACGGCGCGAGTCCGGCGGTGTGTCAGCAGGCAATCCGTTCGGGCTTTACATCGGTGATGATGGACGGCTCGTTGCTGCCCGATCAGAAAACGCCCGCAACATATGACTACAACGTCGACGTGAGCCGCCGCGTGGTGGACGCAGCGCATGCGGTGGGTGTTTCCGTCGAAGGGGAACTCGGTTGTCTCGGGTCGCTGGAAACCGGCATGGCCGGCGAGGAAGACGGCGTCGGCGCGCAGGGACAGCTCACGCGCGACGATCTGCTGACTGATCCGCGCGAGGCGCAGATCTTCGTGGAATCCACTGGCGTCGACGCATTGGCGATTGCGATCGGCACGTCGCATGGCGCCTATAAATTCAGCCGCCAGCCGACCGGCGATATTCTCGCCATCGACCGGATCGTGGAGATTCACGAGCGGATTCCGAACACGCATCTCGTGATGCACGGTTCGTCGTCGGTGCCGCAGGAATGGCTCGCGATAATCCGCGAATACGGCGGCGAGATTCCCACCACTTACGGTGTGCCGGTCGAGCAAATCCGGCGCGGCATTGCGCACGGTGTCCGCAAGGTGAATATCGACACCGACGTCCGGCTCGCAATGAGCGGCGCAATGCGCAAGTCGCTGGCGAATGCGCGTGCCGAGTTCGACCCGCGCGCCGCGTTGAAGGCCGCAACGGCGGCCGCGCGCGCTGTCTGCGTCGAGCGTTTCGAGGCGTTCGGCTGCGCAGGGCAGGCGCCGCGCATCAAGCCATTGCCGCTCGAGGCGATGGCGCGCCGTTATCACTGAGCAAGGAGACGGGCATGCGTGATTTTCTGATTGCTCCTTCGCTGCTGTCCGCCGACTTTGCGCGTCTCGCCGAAGAGATTCGCGACGTCACCGCAGCCGGCGCCGACTGGATTCATCTCGACGTGATGGACAACCATTACGTGCCGAATCTCACGGTCGGGCCGCTCGTTTGTGCGGCGATCCGGCCGCATAAGCGCGTGCCGATCGACGTGCATCTGATGACCATGCCGGTCGATCCGCTCGTGATCGGCTTTGCCGAAGCGGGCGCGAACACGATCAGCTTTCATCCGGAAGCGTCGCTGCACGTGCATCGGACCATCGAACTGATCAAGACGCACGGCGCGCGCGTCGGACTCGCGCTCAATCCCGCCACGCCGCTCGCGGTGCTCGACCATGTGATCGAGCGGCTCGACGTGGTGCTGGTGATGTCGGTGAATCCCGGCTTCGGCGGCCAGGCCTTTATTCCCGAGACGCTGGAAAAGCTACGCGTATTGCGCGAACGCGTCGACGCAACCATGCAGCGCACGGGACGGCCGTTGCTGATCGAAGTGGATGGCGGCGTGAAGGCGTCGAACATCGCGCCGATCGCGGCGGCGGGTGCCGACGTGTTCGTGGCCGGCTCGGCGGTCTTCGGCGCCGACGACTATGCGCAGGCCATGGGCGCGCTGCGTGGCGCACTCGCGCCGATGAGCGAAGCGGACGAAGCGCTGGTGGAAGCGCGCTGAACGGTTGCGGCTGCGTGCGTGCTCAACGTTTTTTCATCGTCTCGCCGGGCGCGCACCAGACCGACAGGTCCTGCTCGGGCCGCTCGACGGCGCAGCCCCAGTCGAGCGGCTGGTCCTGGTCGAAGCGCTTGCCGAGTCGCCACGCAATTTCGGCGCGTGCGAGCTGCACGCCCATATAGAACGCGTGGCCGCCGTCTGCTTCAAGATGAAGGTCGGGATAGAACTCGAATGGATCGCCGCCACGGAGATGTCCGTCGCGGTTGTAGACATGAATGGCCTCGGCGCTCACCTGCACGCGAAAGTTAGGGTCGCGCACGTCTCGGGCGAATTCGTCGATCTCGGCGGGACTGTATGGAAATGGACGCTTTGCATGGACGGTCGCAAGATCGCCGTCGATGCCCTTGGGCAGCACCTGCGCCTCGCGGGCGGCATGCATCACGCGGCGCGCGACGTCGGCTTCGCGCACGGCCCGCCGCGCGTGCAGGCTGACGGACGTGGTAAGCACCGCGCTCACACGAAGCTCCGCCGCCATGCCGAGCAACACTGCGTTGATGCCGCTCGTGTCCGCTTCGGTCAGCTCGGTCACGTTGCCGATGCCCATCATGATGGCCACGTCCGGATAGCGTTCGCGCAGCCTCACGTAACGCGCGATCGACGTGGCGAGACCGAACGGGATCGGATCGAGAATCGGGTCGGCAAGAAACGCGCGGTCGCGCGCGGCGAACAGCTCGATGGCGGCATCGAGCGATGCGGGGTCGCGCGGGTCGCGTGCGACGAGGATCGGCGTGGACGGCACTTCGTCCGCGATCCATAGCGTGTCGACGTTCAGGCTCATCAGATAGTCGGCGCCCGCGCGGCCGCCGCGCAGTAGCTCGTCGGTGTGCATCGAATCGACGCTCACGCGATAGCCTTCGGCCTTCAGCCGGCGTACCGCGTCTTCGAGATGCGGGAACGGTGTTTCCGGCAAACAGCCTATGTCGATCACATTTGCGCCCTGCGCGGCAAAGTCGCGAGCACGCGCGGCAATGCCGTCGAGGTCGAGGCGCGGCGCGTCGACGATCTCCGCAAAAATCTCGGTCTCGTAGCGCGAGAGGTCCACCGGCTTCGCCTCGCGGCCGAAGAACTGCGGCAGGTCTTTCACTTCTTCCGGGCCGCGTTCGAACGGCACGCCGTAGTGTTCGGTCAGCGCCGCGAGATCGCCACGGCATCGCCCGGGCACGATCACGCGCTGCGCCGCGAGCGGCGCGGGCACGCGGCGTCGGATCATGTCGGCGGTCATCAGCGCGGCGACTTGCAGACCGATTTCACGGATCTCCCAACTGAACGGCGTCGGCGCCATGCTTTCGAGCACGCGGAGCAGGCTCTTTTCGGCGAGCCGGCCGGTCAGGAAGACGATGTGGTCCATGTCAGTACGCGCCGGGGGGCCGTGTCATACCAGGTCGAGCGTCGCGAGGCGTTGATCGAGCGCCGTCTTCAGTTCATCCAGCGAGCGCACGACCGTCGTGTATTCGAAGCGCGACAGGCGCTCCACATTGTCGAGTTCGATCGCGCGCGGTCGTAGTTCGACCCATTCGTTCGGGCTTTGAGTGACGACGGTCGGTTCCGTGTCGCATGCAAAGACGATGCCCGGAATGCACTGCTTGCCGGCCTGCGCGTACATGTTGGTCGGCAGCGTGTCGGAGATGCCGAACGCGCATTTGGCCACCGTATTGCTGGTGGCCGGCGCGATGATGACAGTGTGATACATGCCGTGATACAGCATGCCGACCGGCACGCCGCTCGCGCTCTTGTCGCGGAACACGTTGAAGCGCTCACGCAGTCTGGGCAGATTCCACCCGTAAAGCGGCAGTACTTCTTCGGCTGCGGCGGAGAGAAAAAGGTCGGTGCGCGGCAACGCCAGCGCGAGTTCGATCGACTCTTCGAGCAGATGGCCCGAGCCGGTCACGCACCACGCGAAGCGCGCGTCCGGCTTGAAATCCGCGAGTTTGCGAGCGGGCGCCTGGGTCATGCGCTATGAGCGTGCGGCGATCCGTCGGGCGGTGCACCGTCGGGCGGCGCACCGTCGAAGGCCGGTTCATCGGCCGCGTCGTCGGGCTCGGCGCCGTCGTGCCCCGAGCCGTCGTGCGACAGACGGATTTGCAGCCGGCGCATCTTGCGATACAGCGTATTGCGGCTGATGCCCAGCGCCTTTGCCACGTTACTGACGTTCCAGCGATTTTCCTCGAGCATCGCAAGAACGGTCTCACGTTCATTCAACTGGATAGCGTTCAGCGCGGAAAGATCGGGGTCGTCGTCCGGATGCGGCGCCGGCTGCGCAACTGGGTGCGACACGGCGGGCGTCGCAACTAGCGGGTCGCGTTGCGTGACTTCCACGGGAAGATCTTCGCAGCGGATCGGTTGTCCGTCGCATAGCGCAATCGCCATCTGCAACACATGTCGCAACTGACGAATGTTGCCAGGCCATGCATAGCTCAGCAACGCGTGCTCGGCTTCTTTCGTGAGCTCCGGTGGATCGTTATCGGTTTCCGCCTCGAGCAGATGGTGAATCAGCGGCAGCTTGTCGACGCGCTCGGCGAGCGGCGGCAGATTCAGTTCGACGCCCTTCAGCCGGTAATACAGATCCTCGCGGAACTGCCCGCCGTGCACCAGTTCGAGCAGGTTGCGGTGGCTCGCGCTGATCAGCTGGAAGTTGACCTTGACGGTGGTCTCGGCGCCGAGCGGCGTGACCTCGTGCTCCTCGATCACGCGCAGTAGCCGCGCTTGCAATGCGAGCGGCATGTCGCCGATCTCGTCCAGAAACAGCGTGCCGCCGTTGGCCTGCACGATCTTGCCGCGGCGTCCTTCGCGCTGTGCGCCGGTAAATGCGCCCGCACGATAGCCGAACAGTTCGCTTTCGATCAGGTTCTCCGGCAACGACGCGCAATTCACCGGCACGAACGGCCCCGACGAATGAGGGCTGATGCTATGCAACGCCTGCGCGAAGACTTCCTTGCCGGTGCCGGTTTGTCCCCTGAGGATGATCGGGATCTTGCGCTGAACCACGCGCACGCCTAGCTGAATCTGCGAGGCCATGCGCGGATCGCCGAACTCCAGATGCGCGATTTCATCGAGCCGGGCCGGCGGTGGACGCTTTTCGGGTGCGCTCGTGCGCGGCGCGGGCGCAGTCACGGCGACACGCGTGACGCGTGCCGCCGCATTTTGCGCGGTCTGCGCGACGAGGAAGAAGCGATTCGTCGCGTTGGCGCTGTACACGGTGACCGGATGAAACGAGCCGCGAATGCTGCGCGCGATCATGTCTTCGAGCGATGCGTTGAACGCCTCCTCGATACGCCGTCCGCGCAGTTCGCTAAGCGAGCGGAAGCCGAGTTGGAAGAGTGCGCTGCGGTTCGCCGCCAGCACGGTGCTGTCGTCCGCTACCGCAAGCTTTCCGCCATGCAGCGTGCCGACGAATTCCGGGCGGCTGTGAAAGTGGATCATGTTCGCGTGACGGTAGCGCGCATCGAGCAAACGGTTTTCGATCATCTGGCGCGACATGCCGACGAGCACCAGCGAGTGTTGCTGCAGCAGCTTCGAGCGGCTCGTGACGTCGAGTACGCCGGCAATCTCGCCGCTGTCGTCGAAGATCGGCGCGGCAGAGCAGGTGAGCGACGTGTAGCGCGGATAGAAATGCTCGTGCTGGCACACGGCGATGCAGTCGCGTTCGGCGAGGCACGTGCCCATTCCGTTGGTGCCCGCTTCGCGCTCGCTCCACAACGCGCCGACGCGGAAGCCGTCGGATGCGACCGCTTCGGCGAAAGGCACCGACGAAACCTGATGGACGATCACGCCGCCCGAGTCGACCAGCACCACGGCAAGTTCGGGATCGGCCAGCTGTTGATAGAGCGTGGTCATTTCCAGCTTCGAACACGCGATCAGATCGCCCATGGCCTCACGGCGCGAGCTTAATTCGTAGTCCGTCAGGATGGGCGGCGTGACAAAGCGGGAAGGGTCGAGCTGGAATTCGTTGACGCAACGCGCCCACGATTGAGCGACTGGCTCGCTCGTCGGACGTGTCGCCAATTGATGATTGACGACGTTGAGAATTTCACGGACGTGCATGGAGCTGTCAGCAAGCAACGACATGGGGTTCGTCTCCGTTGCGGCAACTTCACGCGCGCCGGACGTTGCCTGGCGTAGTGTTGCATTCGCCTGGGCTTCGCTTGGCGCGTCACGAGTGCCGCTTTATCGATAATGTCATCCCCTGGCGCCGCGGCTTCTCGGTCTTTCTCTGTCCGTATGCGCACTGAGTAATACGCCCGCTGTTTCGGGTTACTGTCAGGCGTTGGCTTAAAACTCTACGCCCGATGTCGTTCTCGTTCAATAAGAAGTCGCATCAATAGTACAAGGTGTGCCCGGTTTTTGCTTTTAATGTCGGCATGCCCTGCCGGGGCCTGCCGACACGCTTGGCGGCGCAGAGCGCTTCGCGGGCAACTCATTGCATGCTGCTTTGTGTTTACCCGGGTTGCGTCTCTTAACTTGTTGCCGCTACGCGGCGGAGTACACCATGGACCGTATCGATACCGTTCGCCTCGCCAGTTTCTGCGCCGCCGCCGATGCGGGGACGCCTCTCGCGGGTATGCCCTGGGGTGCGTCTTCAGAAGGGCCATCCGCCGGCACGCTGCCGAAGCGCATGGACATCGTTTTCATCGAAAACTTTATCGGTCAGACGATTATAGGTATCGACAGCAGCGAGTTGCATGTGCCGCAGCCCGTGCGGATGAACCTCGCGATCGGCGTGCCCGCGATTCGCGCCTGTACGACGGATCGCATCGAGGACACCATCAACTACGCAGCGGTGCGCAGCGCGTTGCATGCGTTGCTGGAGTCGCACGGCGTGCGGCTACTCGAAGCGCTTGCTGAAGCGGTAGCCCGCCTGCTGATTACCGATTTCGGCGCGCACTGGGTGCGTGTGTCGCTCGCCAAGCCGGCCAAATTCGACGACGTCGCGGCGGTCGGCGTGCAAATCGAGCGGCAGCGCAGCGATATGCCAATAGCTGGTGGCCTCGCGAGTTATGCGTCGCTTGGCGAGGGGCTGATTCCGGACTGAACCCGCGAGGCCCGGACCATGCATCGTCCGGGCGAAACGACAAGTCTGCCGGCGGCGGTACGGCATGCGCCGCGCCGCGCCGCTTACAGCCTACGTCCGCTATTTCGATGCCGCGGTTTTATCGTTGCCGAGTCCGCAACTCCGGTAGGCGTCCGTCTGCAACGCGCGGAATTTCTTCGTCTGCGCTTTCGCGTGGTCGACGCGGAACTCCGAGCCGCCTTCGCCGCCGAGCGTCGCATACTTCGCGAAGGTCGACTGATCGACGAACTCGTCGTAGGGGAGCGCCGTCGCCATTTTGTCGATCACGCACGAGCATTTATAAACGTTCGCGAAATCGTGCCCGTTGTCGTCCATGCAGGAGAGCACGTATTCGACGCGTCCCTGGGTCGGGTAGTTGTAGCCTGCGGCCGGCGCCGGCGTCTGTTGCGTATCGCCGTCCGCCCAGGCGAGGGGCGCGGCAAGCGCAATGCAGGCACAGGCCGCCAGCGCGCGACATCGTAGGGTCATCTCATGCCTCTGTGAGAGCAATTGCACGATGGCATCATGCAAGGCCCGCGCCGCCCCGTCTTGCGGCTGTCTCCGCGCGGGCCGCGAGCCATCAGTTCGGGGCAAACGGATGCGCGACGCTGCTCTTCTTCGACACGACCTCCGCGGCGCTCGGTTCGCCTTTGACCGCGCGCTGGATCGCCTCGCGCGTCGCCTTGTAGTTGTACTCCTGAATCTTCTTGTCGTCCTCCGCCTGCCAGTGAATGAAGACGCCGACGCACAGGAACAGGTCGTCCGCCTCGTCCTGCGGGATCGTGCCGTCCTCGACGCTGTCGGCGACAGCGAGCGCGACCGCATGCTGCGCCGGCCCGAACATCTGCACCGCCTGCTTCGCGCCCTTGATCGTCACCTTATTGAAAAGGATCGTGTTCGGCTTGGTGAGCAGGTTCGGCGCGACGACCGCGAGCAGCGATGTGAAGCCGTCCTTATTGTTGGTTAGCGCATTACAGAATGCGGTTTCCGCAGCGGAACCTCGCGGTCCCATCAGCAAGTCGATGTGTGCGACCTCGTTGCCGTCGCCGACGAGCGACTCGCCTATCAGGACGCGGTTGATCTTGGCCATGCTGTTCCTCCGATGAGTGGAATGGGGACTTGCCGACTGACTGACACGCCGCCTGAACGCTCCTGGTCCGCGATCGCTTGGCAGCGGTTGATGCACGGTGGCACTAACTAACAGAATCCGTGCCAGTGCGCGGCGCGTCAGCCTCGCATGGCGCGCAGCTTGCGGTACCGGGCTCTTCGAGGCAAAGCGCGACGAACAGCGTAGCCACCGTCAGGTCCGCGCTGGTGCCGGGATTGATGGCGGCGGCTTTCATTTCGGCATCCCATGCATCGAGTTGCTGGCTGCCCGCGACCGTGCTCGCTTGCGTGAGCGTACGGCGCCATTGCGCGTGCCGTTCGCGTGCCGTTCGCGTGACACTCTGCGCCACGCCGAGCCCCTGCTTACGCACAATGTGCGAGTCGGGCCACGTGCTCAGGAACGTGAGAAACACGTTCAGCGTGGCGATGCGCGGATCATCGGCCGGAACTTCGCGCCACGCGGCGAGGCCGGTTTCGAAGATGTCGCGAAAGCCCTCGGCATATTGGCGCGCGATGCTGTCGCGCGCGGCGGCGAGCGCCATTGCAGCGCGCAGGGCGACCGTCGGCGCGTCGTGCACCGATTGCTCGGGTGCCTCGCCGAGACCGCCCGGATTCGCGAGCGCGATCGCTCGGTACGCGAGGCGGGAGTCGTCGATGTCGAGGCGCGCGAGCACACGCTCGGTCGCCGCGTGCCACGCCTGGGCAGACAGCGGGCGCGCGGTTTCTTCGAGCGCTGCGGCGAGAGGCGCGACCAGCAGCAGTATGCCCAGGTTCGTATTGCAACCGACCGTGGCGCGCGTGCGCGTTACAGCATCGAGCAGGCGCTGACCGACCGGCATGCCGCGCGCGCACAGCGCCTCGGCGGCTGCGTCGGCGCTCGCGATGAACTGCGCGGCACTCATGCCGTGGCCTTCGCTATCCACGCTGACGTTGCCTGGCTTCGGCGTTTCGACGTCCAGCCGGCAGGCTGTCAGGAAAGCCGCGCGAGCCTGCGCGGAGTCGGTGGTGGATCGGGCAGTGTTTATGTCCGCGGGGCCGCCCGAACCGCTCGAATTCGCCGCGCACATGTAGCCGCTCGGGCCCGTCGTGCGGAGAAAACCGGACAGTCGCTCAGCCATGGCGTCCATGCAGCGCGACCACCGCCGCCTCGCCGCGCTGCGCGGGCAGCTTGCGGAACAGCAGATCGTCGGCGAGCGCCGCTGCAACGTCGATAGACGTCACCGACTGCAGGCCGCGCCATGCCGCCACGCCGTTGACCTCCAGCACTAGCGGCCGGGCGGCATCGCGAGGATCCGGAATCAGGTCGACGCCTGCGTAGTCGAGCCCGAGCGCCTCGGTGGCGCGCACCGCCGTTTGTGCGAGCGCGGCATCCAGCTCCGCCGCCTCGCACGTCGCGCCCTGCGCGAAGTTATGAATCCAGCCTTTGCCGCCGATGCGCCGCATCGCCGCCACCGCGCGTCCGCCGATCACGAGCACGCGCCAGTCGAAGCCAGGCCGGCCGCCGTCGATAAAACGCTGCAAATACGCCACCTGGCTGTATGGCTTCAGCGAAGGCAGCGGCGCCAGCGGCCGCGGCGGCGTGCTGCGTGAGCCGAGCCGTTTGAGCCCATGGCCTTGCGAGCCGAACAGCGGCTTGAGAACGACCTGGCGCCCGGCCGCGGCCTCGCGCATCAGCACACGCTGCGCGAATGCCGCCGATTCGCCGGCCCACGTCGCGGGCGTGGGCACGCCGTGGCGATGCAGCAAAAAGCTCGTCATCGATTTGTCGACGCTGCGTTCGATCGCGCGCGCGTCGTTGTACACCGGCACGCCGGATTCGCGCAGCGCATGCAGGATGCCGAGCCGCAACGTCACCTGCTCAAAAGTGCCGCCCGCGATGCCGCGCACGAAAACCGCGTCGGGCAGCCCATGGCCGAACCCCGGCAGCACGAGCCCATGCGGCTCCCATGTCGTGTCGATGCGGCAATCGGCGAGGTCGATGCAGCGTGCCTCCACCCTGCGCGCGCGAAACGCTTTTTTCAGGCGCCCGGTGTGCCAGCCGGTTTCGTCCGTCATGATCGCGATGCGCAGCGGCGCTGGCGCGCCGCGCGTGTCCGTGCCGGTGTCCACATTGGCGTCCGTGGCCGCGCAGGCGCTGGGCAAAGGCAGACTCATGGTTTGCCGCTCCATTCACCGTGCAGCAGATCCGCGTCGACGGCGCCGCCGTGATAGGTCGCGCCGCTTTCGAGGCTGCTCACCCACACTTCGGCCGGCGCGAACAGCGCGGGGTCGATCTGGTAGAAGTCGTAGTTGAACGATGTGAAGATATCCGCGAACGGCCGCCCGTGATCGCGCGAAGTCGACGCGGGCAGTTCAGCGGCGAGCCGCCGTGCCACCGCGTCGTGCTTCACGGTGAGATGCACGCGGCCGCCGTACAGGATGGCATCGTTGGTGCGGCCCATCGCCTGAATGCCGTCCGGCGCGGGCGGCGGCAAGGGCGCGGAGCCGCCGGCTTCCACCACCTCGTCCAGTGCGACGCCGAGTACATGCGTTTTGTGCAACGCAACCTCGACGACCCGCGCCACCACCTGCACCGTTCCCGCGACAGACTGT
Source organism: Paraburkholderia kirstenboschensis (assembly GCF_032806925.1). Taxonomy (NCBI): domain Bacteria; kingdom Pseudomonadati; phylum Pseudomonadota; class Betaproteobacteria; order Burkholderiales; family Burkholderiaceae; genus Paraburkholderia; species Paraburkholderia kirstenboschensis. Next base: position 2,223,610 of record NZ_CP136512.1, read on the forward strand.
GTCGGCGTGGTGACAAGTGTCAACCGCTCGGGCGCGAGGCCGCAGTCGTGCAGCACCTTGTCGATGACGACCTGCGGCGGCAAGCGGTCCACTTCGAGCACGAGCACGCCGCGCTCGTGACGATCGCGATAACCGAGTTCGGCGAAGAGCGGCTCCTTCACCGCAAGCGCGCGCGCCGGGCCCGAGCCTAGGGAAAAGAACTTCTTGCCGCCGGTCTGCTCCTTGGTTGCGGCGAGGCTCCATCCCGCATATTGACTGGCGAGGCAGGCGAGCACCGGCCATGATGTGCGCACTTCGATCGTGCTCGGCCACAGCGGCCTCGCATCCAGGCTCTCGCGCACGGTCACGTGGCCGAGGCCGCCCATGCAGATGCGCGCGATCAGCACGCCTGCCGCGACGCTGCCGGGCGCAGCCACGCCCGCGTCGACGAGCACCGTGCCGTTCGCGGTGCGGCTGATCGCGGCGCCGAAACGCGGGGCGTCGTCGACGAGACGAGCGACGAGACGTTCGCTGAGCGCGTTGACGCTGAGCGCGGCGGCATCCGCGAGCGGCGGCCTGGGTTCGTCAGGGGTGGCAGTGGACGAAGGCAGGGTCGGGCTCATAGCAGGCCTCATGGCAGGTTTCGATTCGTTGAAGCACCAGCGTGTGCTGTGCGTCGAGCGCGTGCCGCACCGCGTCCACCGAAGCGGCGCGCACGATGAGCGTACAGACGGGCTGGCCGGCTTCGACCCATGTGCCGGGCATCGGCACGTCGCGGCAACGCGGATCGCGCATGCATGCATCGCTGAACGCATGCGAGACAGTGAACGGATGCGGCGCGAACAGCACGTGTTGACCGGCGCGCCACGTCGCACGCGCGGGCTCCGCGGGCAGACGGCCGTGACGGCAGGCGTCGATATGACTCGCGACGAGGCCGCGCGCCCACGCATCGGGCGAGGCCGTTTCGTAAAGCGTCATCGTCGATGAAGGGCGTGTGTTGATTTCGAGCAGTTCGAACGAATCGCCGTCGAGCAAAAAGTCGCAGCTATTGATGCCGGTAAGCCCGACGCGCGCGCATAACGCGGCGATCGCCGCCCGCACGCGCACCTCGACATCGGGCGGCAGATCGATTGGGCCGATGGACCCCGCATGCACGAACGGCAAGCTGCCCATCGCACACGTGAGCTGTTGCGCGAAGCCGATCACCCGTGCGCTGCCGCGCGCGCCGATGAAGAGCGCCGACATCGCACGGCCTCGGCTTTGGCGCTGGAAATAGACTTGCGCGGGAACGCGTGTGCGGGCAACCGCTTCGAGCGTGGCGAGCGGCTCGACGTGCGTTCCCCCGCAGCCGTCCGCGCGTTTTACGAGCCAGCCCTGCGGCACGGCGGGGCGCGTGAAGGCGACGGGCGGATGCGGAATGCCGAGTTCGTCGAGCAGCGCAAAGAAGCGCCGCGGCTCGCGCACGGCGGCGCTGGCGTCGACGGAATTGCCGATGAAGCGCGGCAGGCCCGGCGCGCTGCACAACTGCGCGACGAATGGCTCCAGCCCGCTGCCGTCGATCCAGCCGATCATCCCCGGCAGGCGCGCGCTGCGCTCAAGCGCGTCGGTGAGCCGCGCGGCGTCGATCGACAACGGGCCGCCGCCGATATCGAACCACAGTTCGGAGGCCTCGCGCGTATCGCGGTCGCCGAACACGTCGAGGGCGACGACCCGAAAGCCCGCACGCGCGGCAGACTGCGCGAGCATCCGCGCGGACAGGCCCGCCACCGCGACGAACGGCGCACGCGCTGGAGATGGACGCGTGATCATGGCTGATGCTCCCGTACGGTTTGCCGCTCAGCCAAGACCGGCCGCGACGGCGCGCGCCTCGTCGAACGCTTGCGGGAAGCTCAGGTAGACGGGTTTGCCGCCCGTGCGCATCCGCGTGAAAAGCCGGTGTTCTACCTGATATTTGACGTTGCCGATCGCCAGTGCGCCGATGCCGATCGCGCCGCCCGCGGTGGGCACGCCTTCGATCGGCTTGCCGTCGTTCATTACGTTGACGCCGGCAATGCCTTCGGGCGGCACCGCGTTGACATCGGCGGCGATAAGCAGATGGCGCGCATGTTCGAGGTCTTCGCGGGTCACCACCTGCACGCCGGCAACCGCCGTGGCCAGTACGATCTCGGCCTCGCCGAGCACCGCGCGCAGTTCGGCGGGCGTCGCCGTGCCCACGCCTTTGGTCACGATGCCGAAGCGCTGATTCAGATCGTCGCTGACCCGCACCGCGCGCGCCTGGTCGCTGTGGCTCCCGATCGACACGTCCGCGCCGAGCGAAGCCGCCATCGCCGCCGCCACGCGCCCGACGGCGCCGGTGCCGCCGAGAATCAGCACGCGCTTGCCGCCCAGTTCCATCCCGTACGCCTTGCCCAGATGCCGCTCGGCCAGCGCGACCAGCGCGGCGGCGGTCGTGTACGCGCCGCTCGGATCGGCGAACACGGACACCTCGAACGGGGGGACCATGGCTTTGCGCGCAATGTCGAGCATGTCGGCGGCGAGCATCACATCGCGTCCGCCGATGAAGATGCCGGTGCGTGCCACGCCTTTCGGGCCGCGCGAAAAGATCGCGTCCTGTGTGAGGTTGGCGACCATTGCGGCGTCGACGTTGCAATACGGCACGATGATCTGATAGCCGGCGTCGGCGGCCATGTTGACGTCGAACGGACTCATCTGCGGCGTGGCCGTGAACATGTGCAGGATGTAGGGCCTTTCAGCGGGTTTTTCAGTGGTGTCGGACATGGCAGGGGGCTCGTTTCAGTGGCGATGTCATGGCTGCGCAACGCAAGGGCTAACGGGTTGCCGCGCGTGGGCGCATGGGCATAGCGGGTGCGTGTCGGATTGGTGTCGCGTGTGCGGCGCCTGTTGCATGTGCCGCGTGGGCCGCGTGCGTCGCGTGGGCGTGCGCGGCGCTTTCGCGAGCCGGCCATTCATAGGTCGTGTATTCGTGGGCGCTGCATTTTCAGACGCCAGTTCGCTGGCCGCCCGGTACGTAGCTCGCAGCGCCGAATAAAGGCACATCATGCGGCGTCGATGCGCCGGTGCTGCCGCGCTTCGGCGGAGCGCACCGTCGCGCCGCGATTGCGCCCCGCGACGATCGTGCATTCGATATGCGGCATGCCGCGCGTGGCTTCGCGCGCTGCGGCGAGCGCGCCTTCGGCGTCGCGCGCGCTGCCGAGGATCGCAAAACCTGTCGGGCCCCACGAACTCTGGCCAATTCCGGCGGTGCGCTGCGCGGCCACGGCGCGCAGCGCACGCTCGACGCCGGGGCTCGCGAACACGCCGCCCTGCACGGGCGCGAAGTATTCGCCGATGGTCTGCTGCATCTCGGTCAACCCATGTGCGAACGGCACGATGTTGCGCTCGGCGGCGCCCGGCAGGATCTTCATTAGCACGAGGTGGCACAGGTGCGCGGCAAGTTTCTGCGGGAACGGCGCGAGCGCGGCAAGCCCGCGCCGTTCGTCGGCGCCGTGCAGACCTTCGCGCGCATTGTCGCTGACGAGCAAGATGCGCCAGTCCTCGGGAAACGGCTGGCGTGCGAGCAGCGGCGGCACGCCCGGATGCAGATCGCCCGACGGTCCGCCGTCCACCAGCAGGCCGCCCGAATCGAAGCCGAGCACGCCGATGCCCGAGCGCGCGCCGCGTCCGAGCAGGCTCGCCAGTTCGGCGCTTGGCGCGACGTGGCCGAGCAGCCGGACAAACGCCATGCCGACGGCGAGCGCCAGTTGCGTCCCCGATCCGAGGCCGGTGTGCGCGCGCGGCGTCTGCCTGACGTCGATCGCGACGGGCGTCGGGTCGTACGCGGAATGCAGCCGTTCAAGACATACCGCGATGCGCTCGCGTTCGGCCTCCGACACCGCACCGTCGATGCGGTTGCGTTCTGCGAGCCGCGCTTCGACGCGAGTCCCGCCACCGTCGATCACGAGTCCGACACTGCCGAACGCGCGTCCGAGCGACGCGTTCGGGTCGAGAAAGCCCAGATGCAACCGCGCGGGGGCGTCGACCGTCACGGTGGCGTCAGGTGGAAGGCGGCGAACGTGAAGCTGCATCGCAAGTGTCCTTGTTCGGGCATGATCCGGTGCGGATCGAGCAGGGCGAGCCGCACACGCCGCCATGGCGACGGCACGTGCCGTCGCGCGGCGGCCGGCGCACGACGTTAAGCGAAAGCCGTACCAGGGACATGCGGGGACGTCCGCTTTCAGACGCACCAGCCACTCTCGCTTTCGCCGGACGCGCTTCAGCCGCCCTCGGCTGCTCCCTCCGCTTTCGGCGCGTCGTACTTGATGTAGCGGAAGCGCTGGTCGCCGCTCGGCGTGCCTTCCAGCGGGCCGCCTTCGGTGGCAGGCTGCCACTGGATGAACGACTCGATCTTGCTCGCGAGCGCGAAGTCCTTGTCGGTGATGCCTTTCGCCGAGTGCGTCTTCAGCTTCACGATCACGAATGCATAGGAGACCGTCAGATCAGGGTGATGCCACGCGGCTTCCGCGAGATGACCCACTGCGTTCACCACCATCAACGTTCCCTTCCAGCCCTCGGTGCGGTATTTGCGCCGCAGCCAGCCGTCTTCCACGTACCAGTGCTGAAGAGGGCCGACGAGCCGTTGCTGGATCTCCTCGTCGGAATAGACCTTTTCGGTGTTTGCCATGATCGCTTCTCCGCGGATGTTGGTTCGATCGATAACACTCATGTTGCGCTGCAAATGACCCACCACCGGACGCCCACCGGACGCTCCACCGGACGCGCCCTGCGGCGCGCGAACCCGATGCAGCGCCCTGCGAAGCGCTTCCTCCGCGGCCTGCGACGCGACGGACACGCTTCGTATCGGGCAATGACACAGTATGTGCCACATGGCCCGATTAAGTGGTGTGACGGCGTGACACCACTTAACCGTATCTCACGCCATTGCCGTTTCATACAGCCTCCACACCGCGAAGCCAACGGTGCCCGAGGCACGGCGCGCGGCTTGATGCGGTGTGCACGCGCGGCGTTTGGGGACCGGCTTGCGGCGGCGAATGCGGTCCGTGCCGCTGCGAAACCGGCATGGAATATGCGTTGGCCGTCATGCGCCGCAAACCCGACAACGATTGGGAATGGCGCTGATCGTTACCCTGCATCCGTGGAGGGCGCGCCCGGTGCGACGAGGTAGCGTGGGTCATTCGTGAGTTGAACAGCAAGACCATTCTGGAGGAGACATGAACTTACGCACCACGGTTCTTGGGCTCGCGATCCTCGCGTCGGCAGCCATGAGCTCTATCGTTGCACAGGCCGATTCGCAGCTCGACGGGCTCATCAAAAGTCCGTCGAACTGGGCGGCGCAGGCAGGCGATTATGCGAATCACCGCTACAGCCCTCTCAAGCAGATCAACGAGAACAACGTCGGCAAACTACAGGTCGCGTGGACCATGTCGACCGGCGTGCTGCGCGGCCATGAAGGCGCGCCGCTCGTGATCGGCGACACCATGTATATCCACTCGCCGTTCCCTAACAAGGTTATTGCGATCAACCTGAAGGATCAAACATTCCTCTGGCAGTACCAGCCGAAGCAGGACGATTCGGTTGTCTCCGTGATGTGCTGTGACACAGTCAATCGCGGGCTCGCCTATGGCGACGGCAAGATCTTCCTGCAACAGGCCGATACCAAGCTCGTCGCGTTGAACGCCAAAACGGGCGACGTGGTCTGGACCGCGCAGAACGGCAACTCGAAAGCCGGCGAAACGAACACCAACGCGCCGCACGTTTTCGGCGACAAGGTGCTGACGGGCATCTCGGGCGGCGAGTTCGGCGTGCGCGGACGTCTGATCGCGTATGACATCAAGACCGGCAAACCGGCCTGGACCGCGTACAGCACGGGTCCGGACAAGGACATGCTGATGGACCCCGACAAAACGATGACCTACGCCGACGGCAAGATGGTGCCGGTGGGCGCGGACTCGTCGCTGAAATCCTGGAAGGGCGATCAGTGGAAGCTGGGCGGCGGCACCACGTGGGGCTGGTATGCGTGGGATCCGAAGCTCAACCTTGTCTACTACGGCACAGGCAATCCCGGCACATGGAACCCGACGCAACGTCCGGGCGACAACAAGTGGTCGATGTCGATCATGGCCCGCGATCTGAATACCGGCATGGCGAAGTGGGTCTATCAGATGACGCCTCACGACGAGTGGGACTACGACGGCGTCAATGAAATGATCCTGTCGGATCTGACGATCGACGGCAAGAAGGTGCCCGCCATCGTTCACTTCGATCGCAACGGCTTCGGCTATACGTTGAACCGCGAGAGCGGCCAACTGCTCGTCGCGCAGAAGTTCGATCCGGCTGTGAACTGGGCCGACAGCGTCGACCTCAAGAGCGGCAAGCCGATTCGTAACGCGGCGTATTCGACGCAGGCAGCGGGCTCGGACCACAACGTGAAGGGCATCTGTCCTGCAGCGCTCGGCTCGAAGGACCAGCAGCCCGCAGCATATGACCCGAACTCCAGCCTCTTCCTCGTGCCGACGAATCACGTTTGCATGGACTACGAACCGTTCGATGTCGACTACGTGTCGGGTCAGCCGTATGTGGGCGCGACGCTGTCGATGTATCCGGGTCCGAACGAGAACAACGCGATGGGCAATTTCATTGCGTGGGATGCAGCGAAGGGCAAGATCGTCTGGTCCAAGCCGGAGAAGTTCTCGGTGTGGTCGGGCGCGCTCGCTACCGCCGGCGGCATTGCGTTCTACGGCACGCTGGAAGGCTACCTCAAGGCGGTTCGCATCAAGGACGGCAAGGAGTTGTGGCGCTTCAAGACCCCGTCGGGGATCATCGGCAACGTGTTTACGTACCAGTATCAGGGCAAGCAGTACGTCGGCGTCTACTCGGGCATTGGCGGCTGGGCCGGCATCGGCATGGCGGCCGGACTCGAAAAGTCGACGGAAGGTCTCGGCGCGGTGGGCGGTTATCGCGAGCTCGCGAAGTACACGGCGCTCGGCGGCACGCTCTTCGTGTTCGCCATTCCTGGCGGCAACAGCTGAGCGCAGCGCGGTTCGAATCGCGCGGCCGGTTCGCTCCTGGTGAAGCACCGGGGCAGCCGGCGGCGCGGGTTCGGTCAAGCCAGTTCAATGCGGGTTCAACCACGAGTTGCATACGAGTTACCGGGTCCGCGTGCTTGCAGGAGATGCAGCGATGCATCGATGAAATGCATCGAGGCGCGGCTCTATCATCAGGAGACATCTGTATATGAAACGCCGATCAATCTTGTTGCGGGCGGCACTGCCCGTCGTTTTCGTCGTGCTGCCTGTCACGTACGCCCAGACCAATCCCGCGATTGCCCAGGTGGCGTACAAGGTGGTCGACGGCAGCAAGGTGGACACCAATACGTTGCAAGGATGGAAGACCTGGCGCGCGCTTGCATGCGAACGCTGCCACGGCGCGCAGCAGCAGGGCATGGTGGGACCCTCGCTCGTCGAAGCGTTCAAGACGCTCGACAAGAACGAGTTTCACCGCACGGTGTTCGGTGGGCGGGTCGACAAGGGCATGCCTGACTTCAGTTCCAGCCAGATGATGCAAAAGAACTGGGAGAACCTTTACGCCTATCTGAAAGGGCGCTCCGACGGGCAGATCAAGCCCGGCGATCTGCAGGCCATCGACGCGAAATAACGCCGGCGGCACAACTTCAGGAGGTGATCGATGCGTCATCGCAAACTCATGCACGCGCACGCCGCGCTCGTGGCAGGCGCGCTTTGCTATGCGGCGCTCGCAAGCGGCGCGGTACGCGCGCAGGGCGAGGCCGCGCTGCCGAACAACGACGGCGCCGACGGCGTTCTGCGAGTGTGCGCGGACCCGAACAACATGCCCCTGTCGAACAACAAGGGCGAGGGTTACGAGAACCGCATCGCGAGCCAGATGGCGAGCGACTTCGGCTACAAGCTCGAATACACGTATTTTCCGCAGCGCATGGGGTTCGTTCGCCACACGCTGCGCGAGAAGGTGGCCGACAGCGAGCGCTACAAATGCGATCTGATCATCGGCGTGCCGAAAGGCTACGACATGACTTCGACGACGCAGCCCTATCTGCGCTCCACCTATGCAATGGTGTTCAAGAAGCGGCCCGAGCTGGCCGGCATCAACACGCCGGACGATCTGCTCAAGCTGCCGCCGGATCAGTTGCACAAGCTGCGCTTCGGTATCTTTTCGCAGACGCCTGCGGTCGACTGGCTGCTCGGTCATAACCTGATCGATCAGGCGGTGTCGTACCAGGTGCAAAGCGGCGACCCGCAGGAATATCCTGGCCAGATGATCGAAAAGGACCTGCAGGCGGGCAACGTCGACGTGGTGTTTCTGTGGGGGCCGATTGCGGGGTACTTCGCGAAACGCTCCGGCGATTCGGTGAAGCTCGTACCGTTTCCGGCCACGCCGGGCATCCGTTTCGACTATACGATCTCGATGGGCGTGCGCTACGGCGAGAAGGCGTGGAAGGACAAGGTCGATCAATGGATCGGCGCGAACCACGACAAGATCGACAGCATCCTCACCAGTTATGAAGTGCCGCTTCTAAAGCCCGTCGATGCGCCGTCCGGCAAGCCCGCGGACGCATCGCCATGACGGCGGTGCGAGCCGGTGTGCGACGTGAATGGCGGCGCAAGCTCGCGGCGTGCGCCGCGAGCATCGCATGCTTGACGTGTTTCGCGTGTTTCATCGGCGACGTGCACGCGGCCGCGCCCGCCGCGGGCAGCGGCGGGATTTCATCCGCCGAGCGGCTTATCTTCACGACCGATCATCTGCATGGCGTCGCGCAGCAAACCGAACTCGACTACGCGCTGCTCAGTTCCGACCCGCCCGCGCGCGGGACCGACATCGTCAAGGTGCTGGTAACGAGCCCGGACAACGCGAAGGGCGACGCCCAGGTGTCCGATCACAGCGGAGCCGTGCCGTTGCCGAACGGCGGCTTGCAGTGCAACCCGGTGATCATCTATTTCCTCGAGCGCGACATCGCCGAGATGGAGCAGTTGACGGGCGGGCAACGGCGCTATTTCCAGCAGCGGTTGCGGCTCGCGCTTGCCGCCGGCCCGAAGATCGAAACGGTGACGAGCCAGATCGACGGCAAGCCGGTGAAGGCTCAGCAGATCGTCGTGCAGCCGTATCTGGACGATCCCAATGCCGAACGTTTCGCGCAATATATCGCGAAGCGCTACACGTTTCTGATCGCGCCTACCGTGCCGGGCGAGGTCGCGCTGATTCGCACGGAGGTGCCCGGCGCGAACAACGACTTCGCGCATCCGCTGCATAGCCGCACCCTCAGCTTCCAGGCTGCGTTGCGCAAGCTACCGGCGCCGGGGAATGCTCCGAACGTACCGAACACACCGAACACACCTAACGCGCCGCATTCGCCGAACGCGCCCGTCAAGCCGTCGACGAACGCGCCGCGCGCGAGCCGGTAGCGGACGCGCGGCCGTGAACTTCATCCGCTCGCTCACGCTGCGTCAATTGCAGATCTTCGTCGTGGCGAGCCGCTATTCGAGTTTTGCGCGAGCCGCCGAAGAATTGCATCTGACGCAGCCCGCGGTGTCGATGCAGATTCATCAGCTGGAGGAGGCAGTCGGCCTGCGCCTCTTCGAGCGGATTGCGCGCAAGCTCGCGTTGACCGAGGCCGGTGAGAAGTTCAGCCATCACGCGAGCCGGATTCTAGGCGAGATCAAGGACGCGGAAGACGCGATGAGTTCGCTCAAGCAGGCCGATAGCGGCTCTATCGCGGTGGGCATCGTCAGTTCCGCGACGTATTTCGCGCCGAAGCTGCTCGCGATGTATTCGCATCTCTACCCGAAGGTCGACGTGCACTTCTCGGTGGGCAACCGGGATGCGTTGTTGCGCCTGCTTCAGGACAACGCGATCGACCTCGCGATCATGGGCCGCCCGCCGCCGGAACTGGATACGACAACGGAGCCGCTCGCATGGCATCCGCAAGTGGTGATCGCGCCGGTTGATCATCCGCTTGCGGGCGCGCGGCGCTTCGACTTGCAGGAGTTGCGCGGCGACACGTTTCTTCTACGAGAACCCGGCTCGGGCACCCGCATGGCCGCGGAGGAAATGTTCCGGCAGCATCTTTTCACGCCCGCGAAAGTCGTCACGCTCGGCAGCAATGAAACGATCAAGCAGGCGGTGATTGCCGGGATGGGCGTGAGCCTCATTTCGCTGCATACGCTGCTGCTCGAATTGCGTACGAGAGAGCTCGCATTGCTCGATGTGAACGGCACGCCGATCGAGCGCACATGGCAGATCGTGCATTTGCGCGCCAAGCAGCTTTCGCCGACCTGCATGATTTTCCGGCAGTTTCTGCTGGAGCAGGCCGCGGCTTATCTGGAGCGCGAGTATGCGGTGTTCGTACGGCCGCCCGGCAAGCCGAAGGTCCTCGTGCCGGCAGTCGACGATGCTTCTGCGTGACTCGCATTTTTGCTGGCGGCGCAGTGTGTGCCAGCCATAGGAGATTGCACCGATGGGTTCCAGCGAACAGCTTCAGGACTGGCGTCTGCATGCGCTGCAGATCGAGGAGGAAGTCGCGAGCGCCGTGATAGGCCAGGCGCAGGTGATCCGGCTGATCACCGTCGCGTTGTTCGCGCGCGGGCATGTGCTGCTCGAAGGCGGCGTCGGCGTCGGCAAGACGACGGTGCTGCGTGCGTTTGCGCGTGTCGTGGGCGGCGAGTTCGAGCGCGTCGAAGGCACGATCGATCTGATGCCGGGCGACCTCGTCTATCACACGTATGTCGATGCCGAGGGCAGGCCGCGTATCGATCCGGGTCCGCTTCTGCGGCACGGCGAGGGCCTCACGACATTCTTCTTCAACGAAATCAATCGCGCGCGTCCGCAGGTTCAGTCGCTGCTGTTGCGCGCGATGGCCGAGCGCTCCGTCTGGGCGTTCGATCGCGAATACCGCTTCCCGCACATGACGGTGTTCGCGGATCGCAACAAGGTCGAGAAGGAGGAAACCTTCGAGCTCGCCTCGGCGGCGCGCGACCGTTTCCTGTTCGAACTGGGCATGCCGACACCCGACGACACCGACGTGCGGCGCGCGCTGGTGTTCGATGCGGATTATCACGACGTCGACCGGCTGCTCGCACGGCTTTCTGCGGCTATCGTTCCGTGGGAACAGCTGAACCAGGTTGGCGCGGCCATTCAGCACAGCGTGCAGTCCAGCGAGACCATCGAGCGTTATGTGCTGGACATCTGGCAGGCAACCGAAACGCCGCAGCGCTTTGGTATCGCGCTCGACGGCGTGGATATGGAGCGGCTCATTCTGGCAGGCGCGAGCCCGCGCGGCATGAGCGCGCTGTTGCGCGCGGCGCGCGTGGTCGCGTGGCTCGCGGGCCGCTCGCACCTGATTCCCGAGGACATTCATGCGGTGTTGCTGCCGGCGCTCGGGCACCGCGTGTTCTTCACGCCGATCTACGAATTGCGCCGTCAGGAACTCGCGGAGGCGCTGACCGCGCAGATCGTCGACAGGCTTGCAGTGCCCTGAGCCATGAAAGAAATCGCGGAATTTCATTACCGTTTGCCGATGCGTTCGTCGGGGTTTCGTCCCGGCTCGCATCGCGGGTCGAGCTTTGGTGCTGGCCAGGAATTCGCAATGCATGGCCGCCTGTTCGACTATCCGGATCCGCGTCGCATCGATCTGCGGGCAAGCGTGCGCGCGGCCCGTTCCGAGTGGCTCGTGCGGGTGCATTTGCAGCGCGCCGCGGTGCCCGTGCAGGTGCTTGTCGATGTGTCGGCGTCGATGCGCTTCGGCGGGCGCCAGAACAAGTTGCAGGTGGCTGCGGACTTCGTCGAGGCATTGGGGTACAGCGCTTTTCGCGTCTGCGATCCGTTGGGGATGCTTGCGTTCGATAGCCGCGCGCGCGACGACCTCTTCATGCCGCCGCGCTCCGGGCGCGGCATCGGCAATCTGCTCGCCACGATGCTGCGCGACAGCACAGGCGCGGGCGCGGGCACAGGCGCCAGCACGGGCATAGGCGCGGCCAAGGGCTCGGGCAGCGGCAGCGCCGAAGCGTTGCGGCGCGTTGCGTCGACGCTCGCGGGCCGTCAGGCGCTGGTTTTTCTCGTCTCCGATTTCCATTGGCCGCTTGCAGCGTTGCCGGCGGTACTCGATCTGCTGGTGCATGCGTACGTGGTGCCCATCGTCGTGTGGGATGCTGCCGAGATTGCGCCGCCTGCGGGCGGTCCGCTGCTTGCCGTGAGGGACGCCGAGTCGGGTGCGCGGCGCACGCTCTGGTTGAGCGCCGGCGCGCGCGAACGTTGGCATGAAGGCGTTGCGCGACGCCGCACGGAACTCTCGCGGATGTTCGGCAAGCGCGCGATCCAGCCGTTCTATATCGAAGGCGCCTTCGATCCGGAAGCGATGTCACGCTATTTTCTGGAGGCGGTCGCATGAGAGCAGATGGTTTGACGCGCCGCATCCCGGCCGCCCTCATGCTCGCTGTTTCGCTGATGCCGGCGCTGATGCCGTCGACCAACATCGCAGCGGCGAGCGGCGCGGCTTTTCAGCCGACGGTTCAGGAGCCGCGCGCATTCGGCTATCTGCTCGGCGACGTCCTCACGCAACGCATTCTCGTGAAAGATGGCGGCTACGATATCGGCACAGTAACGCCGCCTTCGCTCGGCCGCACCGATGCGTGGCTCGAACGCCGGCGGGTTCGTAGCGAAACCGACGCCGACGGTCGCAGGTGGATGGCGATCGACTACCAGGTCGTCAACGTGCCGACGACGCTCATGCAGATTGCGTTGCCCGCGTTGTCGCTGACGTCGTCCTCGGGCGCGACGCTTCAGGTTGGAGAATGGCCGCTCAGCATCGGTCCGGCGACGCCCGCGAACCCGTTCAATGCCGGCGACCTGCAAGCGGTGCGTCCGGACCGGCAGGCTCCTGCGGTGCCTACAGCGCCGCTGCGGCGACAGGCGGGCTTCGCGCTTGGCTTGCTCATGCTGAGCTTGCTGTCGTGGGCCGGCTGGTGGTTGTGGCGCAACGCGCGCGAGTCGGCGCGTCTGCCGTTTGCGCGCGCCTGGCGGGAGTTGCGGCGCATGCAGCCCAAGCCGCGAGCGAGCGAGCCGTCCGCGGACGCATCTGCGCAGGCATGGCTTTGCCTGCATCGCGCGCTGAACGAAACGGCAGGCCACGTGGTGCATGCGGGCGCGCTGTCGGGCCTCTTCGTTCGAGCGCCGTATCTGCTACCGTTGCGCGCGCAACTGGAGCAGTTCTACCGGCAATCGGCCGAGCGCTTTTTCACGCCCGCGTCTTCGGGCGACGCCTATCCGGTGCGGACTCTGTGCGAGGCACTGTATCGCGCGGAGCAACGCCATCAGCGATGAACGATATGGCGCTCGACTTCGCTCACCCGTGGCTGCTTGCGTTGCTGCCGCTCGTATTGCTGCCGCTGTTGCCCCGCCGCGCCGACACGCTCGCGTTCTCGTGGATCGCATGGCTGCCCGACGATCGCGCCGGTCGATGGATCGGCGCCGTCGCGCAGGGCAGTGCGATGCTGGCGATGCTCGCGATCGTCGTCGGTCTGGCCGGTCCTGGGCGCTCGCCTCGGCAGGTAGTGCGCACGGGCAGTGGCGCGCAGATTCTGATTCTCATGGATCGCAGTGCCAGCATGGACGAGCCGATGAACAGCAAAGGTGTCGAGGTGAGCGCGGGCGAATCGAAGAACAGGGTGGCGCGCGCTTCGTTGACGCAGTTCGTCGCTCAAAGGCCGAACGACCGGCTCGCATTCATGATGTTCGGCACGAGTCCGTTGCTTGCAATGCCGTTCACCTACGACCATCGCGCGATCGACGCGGCTATCGCCGGTACTGCGGTAGGCCGCGGCATGCCCGATACGCAACTCGATCTCGGGCTGCTCACGGCAATCGGCGAATTCAATCAGCAGCATTCGTCGAGCCGCCGCGCGATCGTGCTCGTCTCGGACGGCGGCGCGAAGCTCGACGCGCGCGAGCGGCAGTTGATCGAGAACGGCCTGCTGCACAACCAGATTGCGCTTTACTTCATCTATTTGCGCAGCAGCGTTTACAGCCCCGATCTCAATGCGGCCGTACCTGCGAGCGAATCTTCCGCCGAAGCTGAACTGCACCGTTATTTCCTGTCGCTTAAGACGCCTTATCGTTTGTTCCAGACCGGTAACGCAAAAGCAATGAGGGACGCGATGGCCGAGATCAACCGGCAGCAAAATGCGCTGACTACGTTCATGGAGCGTTTGCCGCGCGAGGACTTCAGTCCGTACTGCTTCGCCGTCGCGCTCGCAAGTTGCGTGCTGCTGATGACGTTGCGGCTCTTTCAGGTGCGGGTGTGGTCGTGAAGCGCGCCTCGGTACATATTGTCTTTGGGGCTGTGGCGCTGTGCTGCGCGGCGGTAGCGGCTTATGACTGGATCGAATTGCAGCGTGCGGAGCAGGTGAATCGGACGGTTGCGGCTACTGTCGTTGCGAACAAAGCGGCGCCCAAAGATGCGCAGCGCGGCGTTGCCAGTACCGACGATGCACCCCAAGTCAGGCTCGCGCGTGCAATCGCGTTGTCGAAAGACGGCGCTTACGACGCGGCGGGGCCGCTCTTCGAGTCGCTGATTCGAGAGCAGCCCGAGAGCGAAGTCGGACGGGCGGCGCTGTTCGATCTTGGCAACCTGTACCTGCGCCAGGGAATCGGTCATAGCCCTTCCGGCGCGATCGAATCGCTTGCAATGGTCGACGAAGCCAAGGCGCGCTACCGCAGCCTGCTGCGCATCGCGCCGGACGATTGGGATGCGCGCTACAACCTGGAACGGGCGTTGTGGCTCGCCCCCGAAGCGCGTTCCGCGTCAGGCGCGCCTGACGTCAAGGAGCAGCACGACGTCAAGGTGCGCGATCCTGAAAGCAAGGATTTGCCGTGAGCTTGGGTGCACAAACGCGTGGTTTTCTCGCAGGCCGACACTGGATGACGCCAGCCGCGCTCGCGCTGCTGATTCTCGCGCTCGCTTTGCCGCCGGTGGCGTTGCCGCGCGACACGTCGAGCTATGTTGTCACGTTCGATATCACGCAGAGCATGTATGTCGAGGACGTCGTGCTGAACGGCGCGCCGGTGAGCCGTCTCGCGTTCGCGCGCGCGGCGATGCGCGATGCACTCGGTCAATTGCCGTGCGGCTCGAAAGTCGGCTGGAGCGCGTTCACCGGACAACGGAGTTTTCTGCTGATGGCGCCCGTCGAAGTCTGCGGCAGCTATGACGCGCTGCTGTCGTCGCTCGACCGGATCGACTGGCACATGCGGTGGACGAACTACAGCCGTATTGCCGAAGGCGGTGTGTATTCGGCGGTTCGCGTGGCGCAGGAGATCGGCGACAGCACGGCCGTCGTGTTCGTGACCGATGGCCAGGAGGCGCCGCCGCTGCTGCCCTCCGATGCGCTCAAGCAGGATATCAATCCCGCGCACGTGAAGGGCTGGTTGATCGGCGTCGGCGGCGATCAACCAGCGCCCATTCCGCGCAGCGATGCCCGCGGAAACCGCATCGGCTACTGGCAGGCGGACCAGGTCGTACAGGTCCCGCAGATGCATGCGTCCGCGACTCATGCGGCTAGTCACGAGGAATTGTCGGCGTTGCAAGGGCACTATCTGAGCTCGGTGGCCGGGCAAGTCGGTTTCGGCTATGGGCGCCTCGTCGACACCGCGTCGTTGCGCGACGCGCTGCTCGATGCGCGGCTCGCTCACCGTGAAAGAGTGCCGACCGATTTGCGCTGGTGTCCCGCAGTGCTCGCGCTGCTGCTACTCGTCTGGCGCTTCATGCCGGATACTGACGTGGTTTCCGCGTCGATGCGCCTGGGCGCGCGCCTGTTTCGTTCGGCGCGACGCGCTCGCGCAGATGGGCCACCTCTTGCTGGCAACGCGCGAACAGAGGCCACCCGGAGCGAGGGATCAGTCACAACGTATCCATGACAGGTGCGCCGCGTTCGGCAACGCTAGTCGCTTCCGGCCGCGGATGCGCTTCCCATCGTCCCCGCGACTCGTTGCAGCACGCTCATCGGACCGAGCTTCCTGATGGTGTCCATCTGTGTTTCGTTACGCACGAAAAGCGATCCGGCAAACCCCAACGCGTTGATCGAAATGCCCTCGGTGCGTTCGGCGCAGCGAGGCACGAGCATCATCCATCGCGTAGTGACGAGCAGGTTATAGGGCGCCGATTGCAACGGTTCACCGTCCGCATCGACAGCGTGCAAACCGACCGCAGCGAGCAGAGACATGTACCGCTCGAATGCACTGCGCGCCAGTTCCAACGGACGCGTTGCAAGCGCCTGATCGAAGCCCACAAACGCATGCGCAAAGGCGAGCCCCGGCACTGTGCCGACGGAGCCGTCCATGCGTGCCGCCGCAATGAGCGGTTCTATCGGCAGTTGTGGCGCACTGTCATCGAGCGGCAACGGCGCGACCTGCAAATGTCTATGAGGCTGACTCGCGCCGGCTTCCGGGCCGCCGTTGTAAAAACCGAGGCTCTCGAACTGAGTCATGCAAGCGAATAGCGCGCGGAAGTCCGCGAGATTCAACAGGGCTTGCTGTAGCTCGAAGCGACGCGTAACGATCAGAACATGGTGATCGATAACGTTGAATTTATTGAGCAGGACGAGATGCGTGTCGGAGATGTCGGCGACGAACAGATCCGGGTCATAGGGCAGGAAAGGGTTGGACGCGCGAGCGCTGGACGATCCGGCTTTGCGCTGCTGCTTGTCCTTTTCTTTGCGCGCGAGGCTCGAGATTTGCCGGACCACGAAACGCACGCCGCCGTCATCGATGGTAGTGCGGCTCGTTTGTATCGGAAGCAGCGCGCCGCAATCGAGCGCATGCGCGGTTCGGCGCACGATGGCCGGCCATAAGGCGCCGGATGACCCGGAAAGGGACGTGTTCATCGAAAGAGGCGAGACCTGTTCGCACGACATGTAGCTTCCTTTATACACTCAGCCGACATATCTCGCCCGATGAAGGTCCCCACCTTTCGCCGTTCTGGGCCGCGATCTAGCGCCTCAGTTCTGCAATGATCTTCTCCGCGAGAAAATCGCATGGCGGGCGTTTCGATGCCGTGCTTCGCGCGAGCACGACTTCGAGCGCCGCGATTTCGGGCAACCCCTGCGCATGACCGAGCAGCGCGAAATGCGCGGGTACGGCGCATTGTGCGAGCGGAACGATGGCAAGGCCGGCCTCGGCCATAGACACGAGGCCCATCAGACTCGGGCTTTCATACGAGGTCCGGTAGCCGATCTTCGCGTGTTCGAGGCTTCGGATCGCATTCTCACGCGCGACGCTACCGGGCAAAAACACGGCTATCGGCAACGGCCTTTCTCGCCAGATGTCGTGTGCGCTCGGCGACGCCGCCCAGACCATCGGCTCGAGCCGCAAAAACTCGCCTGACAATCCCTTGACCCGCGTCGCGCACACGAGATCGACCGAGCCGTCCTTCACCATGGGCGCGAGCGCGACGCTCGGCAGACCGACCACCCGGATCTCGACCTTGGGATAAGTTGCGGAGAATTTTTTGAGGATCGGCGGCAGCAGCGAGGACGCGTAGTCGTCCGGCACGCCGATACTCACGCGGCCCGTCACGTCGGGCCGAACCACGGCGGCCCAGGCTTCGTCGCGCAACGCCAGCATGCGCCGCGCGTAAGCGAGCAGCACTTCGCCGTCTTGTGTCGGTACGACGTTTCTCGGCTTGCGCACGAAAAGCGGCTTGCCGAGCGCGGTTTCGAGCGTTTTGATCTGCATGCTCACCGCCGACTGCGAGCGGTGCACGACTTCCGCCGCGCGGCTGATATTGCCGGCGTCCGCCACGGCGACGATCATCGTCATCACATCGAGGTCGAGTGCTTTCAAGGTCTGGTATCAGAAAATCAGATGGATCCCATCAATATTACGCGATTTTCTTAAATGTTGACGTGCGGCATAGTGCAGGCAAAGGAGCCAGTGTATGAACGCCCGAACCGATTTCTCCCTGCTTGCCGTGCCCGAACTCTCGTTTGCGACTATCGCATCGGGCATTTGCGTGCCGTACGTCGAGTGCGGAACGGGTGAGCCGCTCGTCTTCGTGCATGGGTCGCTCTGCGACTACCGCTACTGGAGTGCGCAGACAGCGGCGCTTTCCGAGCATTTCCGCTGCATCTCGGTGAGCCTGAGCCACTATTGGCCAGCAGCCGAGGCGTGCATACAGGGCGAGTTCGGCTGGCAGACGCATGTTGCCGAACTGGCCGAATTCATCGAGGCGCTCGACATCGCGCCTGTGCATCTGGTTGGCCATTCGCGCGGCGGTTGCGTCGCATTCAACGTGGCGCGCGAGTACCCGCGACTCGTGAAGACGCTTACGCTTGCGGACCCGGGCGGTCCGTTACAGATAGACGGCATGCCTGACGCGTCGCTGCCGACAGCGACGAACGCGCTGCGCGCGCGCGTTGCCGAGTTGATAGAAGCAGGCGAGATCGACGCGGGTCTTGAACTGTTCGTCGACTCGGTCAGCGCGCCGGGTTCATGGCGCAAGAGTTCTACTGCCTTTCGAACGATGGCCACGGACAACGCGGCCACCTTGCCGAAACAGCTACGCGATCCGTTGCCTGCGTATTCACGCGACGTGGCACGCGGTCTGAAATGCCGAACGTTGCTGATCGAAGGGCAACGCAGCCCTCGCATGTTTCGCAACAACGTCGAGAAACTCGCGGACTGGATCGATTACGCGGACAGGCAGACCATTGCGGGCGCGTCGCACGGAATGAATGTGTCGAACGCCGGGGCCTTCAATCGGCTCGTGCATTCGTTTGCGAGCTTCTAAACGTGCTTCTGAAGGCGACTGCCTTGCGCTGAGCCGCCTCACGGCGGCGTAAATCCTCAAACACTTCCCGGCTCTGCTGCAGGCGCCCTCGTCCTCGCTCTGAGGAACCGGCCGCGAATCCAGTCCCTCAACGGAGCGACCAGCCGCTCCTGAAAATACACGGCCGCAATCACCGTTGCGATCAGATAGAGCGGATAAGTCGCCATACTGGGAATGACTTCTTTCGAAGCCGCGACGCACTCGGAAAAGTGTGAAGCGCACCATAGGGGCGATTTCCCGATGGAAAGCAGTTTCAGCACCTTTATCATGATGAGGAAGATCGGCCCATGAATGGCAAAGAGCGAGA
This sequence comes from Paraburkholderia kirstenboschensis, assembly GCF_032806925.1. Classification (NCBI taxonomy): domain Bacteria; kingdom Pseudomonadati; phylum Pseudomonadota; class Betaproteobacteria; order Burkholderiales; family Burkholderiaceae; genus Paraburkholderia; species Paraburkholderia kirstenboschensis. Next base: position 2,242,758 of record NZ_CP136512.1, read on the forward strand.
GCGCCGAGTTGCCGAGGCGGGTAGATAGCGCCGCGAACCTGGAAGGAATCGAGATGCCGGCGAATACAGCGACGAGCAGCACCTCCGCAGGCATCAATGCGCCGTTATGAACGAGATAGCGGGTTTCGATTGACCCATGCGACTCGAGCCAAGCAGCGGCTACGAACGAGCTTGCGAATACGAACAACGCCGCGGCGAGCTTCATGCCGCTGCGTTGAATCTGGTTCAGATGTCCCTCGCGAAACAGTCCATACACGACGATACCAACCAGGAATTCGGGCAGTCGCAGCAGCGGATTGCGAGTGACGATTCCGACCGCGGCGGGACCGTACCAGTGCATCGCCGTGGCAAGCGCAGGCGGGATGAGGTAAAGCACCCACAAGATCAGCAAAAGCCGGTATTTGTTCCGTGCCTTCAGAAGCCGCGGTGCGAAGAACGGAAACGCGAGATAGAAGAACAACAATGTGGCAAGCGACCACGAGGCCGGATTAACCGACCCGTATAGCGGATACCATACCTGCACAAGGAACAGGTTCATCACGAAATGGATTGCGGTCTCGGTGGGGCCGAGCGTGACTAACTGCTCGGCGTCGTCGAGGGACATGAGCGCGAAATGGTTATATCCGCGGGTGCCTGCCGCCGAAACGAGAAGCAACAGTACAAGCGCGACCAGGTGCACTGGGTAAAGATTGGAAAGGCGCTTCACGAAGAACTCACGCGTGCCGCCTCGCAACTCGGTGGTCCGCCCGAAGTAGACGTGCGCCAGAATGAAGCCCGACAGGATGAAGAACGAACTGGTGGCAAACCCGCCCAGGTTGACCAACTCAACGAACGGAAGCGTCACGTACTGCGGATACTGATGTATCGAGTGAAACACCATCAGATACACGGCCAAAGCGAAACGCAGCACATCCAGGCCAACGAACTTGTTCATCATCACGTCCATGCAAGATTGTTGCGCTGGCATTTGATGCGAGGCACCGAGCACACTTTAAAGACTGAAACGAACTACAAACGACGGTTCAACTTGCTTCGGATCACTAAAAGCGACGCCGGGCAAGAGGATTTGCAATGTAACGAACTGCGAAATCCGAGAGCGCCGAGAAAGGCAACAAACAGAGACTCGACAAAGCGAGCGTGCCGATCTTTTTCTTGTAGCTCCAGAACGGGTTCCCCACGATAGAGCGAAAGTAACTGTGCGATTGCCGGCTGACCCACCGCCAGCGTTTTGTGAACGGCGCCTGATAAACGGCAGAACAGAAGTGGGCCTTCTCAAGCGAGAAGTCATGAAACGACAGCGGAAGTTCGATGCCCAAACGCGCGCGCGCCATTTGCCGCAGAATGGCCCAGCGTTTGGTCAGCGCCTTGGGAGCTTTGTCATTGCTTTCAGAGTTTGCGAAATCGATTCCCGAGTTTTCGGTGCGGTGCACGCGGTAAGCGCCGAGCGATTCCGGAATCGTTGCGACGGCTCCTAACAAGGCGACCCCGTAGATCGCATAGAAGTCCGCCCCGTAACGATTGATGTCGGCCTCCGGAACGGGAAATATCTTCTTTAATGCGCTTGTCCGGTAAGCGTTGCCCGACGCCGGCGGCGACGGATACAACCAGCCCTGGCGCAAAGGGCTGCCGCAGTCACTGGGAGCGGCAGAGTGCGGTACGTACGTGCCCGAAGGCTTGCCCGCGGGATCTATGACGTCGAGCCGGAACTGAACCTTGACGAAGTTGCCGCTTTCGAACACACGCATGACGTTCGACACCGCGTGACCATACAGCAGATCGTCGGAATCGAGCAGGATGACGAATTCCGTCTCCAGCATGTTCACCGCATCGTTATAGGCGGAAACCTGGCCGCCGTTCTGCTTGTAAAGCGCTTTGACGCGACCGCCGTAACTTTCTATGATTTCGCGTGAACCGTCTGTTGATCCGTCGTCGATCACGAGGACCTGAGTGGCCGGATAATCCTGCTCGAGGGCTGAGTCGATTGCCTTGGCGAGGAAGCGGCCATAGTTGTAATTGCAGATAACGATCGTCACGTTTTGCATATTTATTCACCACCTGTCATGAACCGGGAGCGCAGCGTACCGGCGACAACGTCCGCCTTGTGTTCCGCTCGCGTTGGCCTCTCTGGAGCCAGCACAAAGCAATTTACCTTTCCGTTCGTTGCCCCGCCAACGGACCGTAATGCGATATGTGCGGTCGATAACACAACTCGACGCGGCTCACCTGGGCTTCGGTAAAGCGGGAACATGCCCTCGTGCGGCGCGCGTCACGCGACAAACTTGCCGAAAGAAATCGGCAAACGTTACGCGGGTTGCGTCGGCGGTTTCGGTAAAGGCGGTCTTGCGGAAAGGAACGCGTCTGGCACGAGTTTTCCCCACTCGTAGTCGACACTGTCAGGCGTGAAAGGCAGTACGCCCGCACCCGGCGTAAACGTCAATTCGCCGAAGTAGATCTGGTTATCTGGCGCATACAGGTCCACGCGAACATAGTCGAAATCGCTGCATAGCTTCGTGGCAGCGTCCAGAATGGCTTCCAGGTTCTCTGGACGGGGCGACGGCTCTTCACTCGGTTTGTAAGCACCAATCGCCATGTCCAGATGGTTCCAGTTCGCGTCGTATATGTCGCCATGCGTGTTCGAGCCGAACCTGTCCGAGATCACCAGAATGTAAATGACAGGTCTTCCACTTCGGCCGCCGAAGCAGTGCAGTTTGTAGTCGGCGGGAATCTGGCCGCTCTTGTCGAGCAACAGATGCTCGAAGAAAATGCTTGGCTTGATCTGGCGATAGTGCTTTTCGCGCGCGATCTTGTAGAAGTCGAGTGTCAACCAGTGATCGGCGAGTTCTCGCAGTTCTTCGAAAGAGCGCGTGGACTTGTCTCTCACCACCTCGACGTAGCTGCTGCCGTGATTGGCTTTCATCACGAACGAGTCCGGCAGGGCATCGAATACTTCTTTCGAAAAAGTGTCCGGCGCTGCGAGGAGCGGTATGACGTGCTCGTCTCCCAGCTTTCTCGCAACATAGTCTCTGACCGTAAGCTTATCGGTCAACTCTGCGAACCACGGATCGGGCCGCAGGCTCTTCCGCAAAATCTTCTCATTGAAGGTAGTAGGGCGCAGCAAGTTCGGATAGCGGCCGATTTCCTTATGATGCAGCAGGCTCAGGAACAGCGGCGCCGGTAATAGTGACTTGGACGCTTCTTTTATCTTGCGAATTGTGGATTGCCGGCGCAGTGGGGCAGTACTTCTGCGCGATGGCGCTTCCTGTTGCGGCACGGAGGCGCCGGATTCACCCGGAAACTGGACTGAATCGGTCGTTGTCATTTTTTCGAATTCCCGTAAGTTATTCGCGCTACATCGGGGGCCTGGCCAGGCGTCCCGATGTATCACAATGCGAGGTTAACGTACGGAAGTCGCGGTAAGCGGCAGCGTCGCTAAACGAAGGTGTTTTGGCCCAATCCCATGAAGGCGGTTGTTTGTCGGGAGGGTTACCCGCCGCTATTCACTGGGCATCGCGACGTCTGCGAAACGCCGCCGTGGGCTTGAACGTCTCGGATCGAAAGGATGTGGCCGAATGGAAGCCGGCAACTTGAGGCGCGCTTGTCCTTAAGGTCGAATCCTTTCGGTTTGTTATTTTTAAGAACGATTAAGGACCAGGACAAGGACTCGGCGCAAGCCTGCCGATAGACTGCATTCCAGTTTTTCTCGCTTCTGAAGCGAGTGCGGCATGCCTGCCCTGTTCAGCAAACCCTTATCGACCCTTAGGATGTACAAAGCCATGGCTAATCCGAAACTGCAAGTCCTCACGCCTGCGAACTCGCAGATCATCTTTATCGATCACCAGCCGCAAATGGCTTTCGGCGTCCAGTCGATCGACCGCCAGGTGCTGAAGAACAACGTGGTCGGCCTTGCCAAGGCCGCACGCGTGTTCAACATTCCCACCACCATCACGACGGTGGAATCGGAAAGCTTCTCCGGTTATACGTACCCGGAGTTGCTGGACGTGTTTCCCGGTCACAAGGTGCTTGAACGCACGTCGATGAATTCGTGGGACGACCAGAAGGTTCGCGACTCACTCGCCGCCAACGGTCGCAAGAAAGTGGTGGTGGCGGGTCTGTGGACCGAGGTCTGCAACAACACCTTCTCGCTCTGCGCAATGGACGAAGGCGACTACGAGATTTACATGGTGGCGGACGCGTCGGGCGGCACCTCGAAGGAAGCGCACGAGTATTCGATGCAGCGCATGATCCAGGCCGGCGTCGTTCCGGTGACGTGGCAACAGGTGCTGCTCGAATGGCAACGCGACTGGGCTCACAAAGAGACGTACGACGCAGTCATGGGCATCGTCAAGGAGCATTCCGGCGCGTACGGCATGGGCGTCGACTACGCGTACACGATGGTCCACAAGTCGGCGCAGCGCGCGGCCGGATCGCACGAGGTTCTCGCGCCCGTGCCCGCCCGCAAGTAAGCGCTCAGGCCGCTTGTTGCGGCCCGCGCATCGCGTTGCCAGGCTTCAGGTCCGGACATGCGGCGCGTAAATCACGGCCGGATCCCGCTGGATCGGGTCATGCAGCGCTTGCACGAGTTCAGCGCGATGCGTGAGCACGGCGCGCTGATTGATCGAGCCTTTGTCGGTTATTTCACCGAGATCGAGCGACGGCGCGACGTCGAGCAGTCGCATCCGCGCGATCGTGGTCGCGCCGCCCGTCGATTCGCGATTGAGCCGATCGAGCAATTCGACGAAGAACTGCCGCACGGCGGGCGCGCTCACGACTTCCGACGCGCTCGCCGACGAAGGCAGTTGCGCGAGCCGCCGGCAGTCGTCGAGTCGCGGGAACACGAGCAAGCCCACGTCGTCGCAATTCAGGCCGGAGACGACCACATCCTGCACATACGGCGCGCCGGCCGAAATGACACGCGCGCGCATCGGCCCCACGCTGACAAAAGTGCCGGAGCTGAGCTTGAAGTCTTCGGCAATGCGGCCGTCGAACATCAAGCCCAGTTCGGGCTGCTGCGGGTCGACGAATTTCAGTGCGTCGCCGCTGCAGTAATAGCCTTCGTCGTCGAACGATTTCGCGGTGCTTGCGCCGTCCATTCGCCAATAGCCGCGCATGACGTGGGGGCCGCGAAAGCGCGCCTCCAGCTTGTCCGCAATGGGCACGAGCTTCACTTCGCAGCCGGGCGCGGGCACGCCTACATAACCCGCGGTCATTGCGGGCAGCGTCGTGAAGAGACACGACGGCGAAGTCTCCGTCATGCCGAGACCCGCCATGATGCGAATACGCTCGCCGCAAAAGCACTCCGTAACCTGCTGCAGGCGATCCCACGCGGCTTGCGAGAGTCCGGCTCCCGCAAAGAAATACACCTTCACGCGTGAGAAAAACGTTTCGCGCAGCTTTACGTCGGTTTCAAGCGCGCTCGTCAGTTCTTCCCAGCCCTTGGGCACATTGAAGTAGATCGTCGGGGCGATCTCGCGAAGATTGCGCAGTGTCTCTTCGAACTTCTTGCCGACTGGCTTGCCGTCGTCGATATAAAGCGTGCCGCCGTTATACAGCGCGATGCCCGCGTTGTGACTGCCGCCGAACGTGTGATTCCACGGCAGCCAGTCGACGAGTACCGGCGGCTCGTCGGCGAACTCGGGAAACGTTTCGCGCAGCATCTGCTGATTGCTGCATAGCATGCGATGCGTCGTCGGCACGGCCTTGGGCAGCGTGGTGGAGCCTGACGTGAAGAGGAATTTGGCTATGCTGTCCGTGTCGATCGCTTCGTGCGCGGCATCGACCGTTGTGGGCGTGGTGTCGAGCAGCGCCGACAGGTTCGTCACAGCGCGCGCACAGGAGCCCGTGGACGTCACGACTTCCACATCGGCCGCGACGGTCGTGTCGATTGCAGCGGCGAATGCAGCGGCATCGGTCGCGAAGACCAGACCGGGCGTGAGCACATCGAGCGCATGCCGCAGCTTGCCAAAATCGCTGGAAATGAGCGAATACGCCGGCGAAATGGGCGCATAGGGTACGCCGGCCCACATTGCGCCGAGCGCGATCATCATGTGTTCGAGATCGTTGCCGGAGAGGATCGCAACGGGCCGCTCGGCCGACAGCTTGCGTCCGAGCAGCGCCTGGCCGATGGCACGCGCATGCTGCAGCATTTGCGCGTAGCTGATGCCTTGCCATTCCCCGTCCGCGCCGCGGCGCGCGACGAGCCAGCGGTCCGGATGCGCACGCGCGCCGCTCGCGAGCCGGTCGGTCAGGCGCTTCGGATAGGCGCCGGGCACCGGGACGGACTCCATGTACCACACGTCGCCGTCACGGCGAACGCGTGCGGGCGCCGAACCGATCCGCACATCGCGATAGCGCACGGGCGTCTCTCTATCGACACTGGATTGCGTCGGCTGCGAATTCACTTATTGTCTCCTTCCTGCCGTCTTCGTCTGCTGCGAAGCATGCGAGATTCGAATGATGCCGCTCAAACGGCGTGCGTGTCAGATGGGGGCGTTTCTGATCGAACCGTCCTGATCGAAGCGTCCTGACCGGGGAATCCGGATCGAGGCGTCCAGATCGAGGCGTCCAGATCGAGGGGTCTAGATCGGATAGTGACGCGGACCCGTCTGGATCGTAATCCAACGCAGGTCCGTGAACTCGGCAATCGACGCCTTGCTGCCGAAACGGCCGTAGCCGCTACCCTTCACGCCTCCGAACGGCATCTGCGCTTCATCGTGAACGGTCGGTCCATTGATGTGGAATATGCCCGACTCCACACGTTTCGCGACGCTCATCGCGCGTGCGATATCGCGGCTGAAGACAGCGGCGGACAAGCCGAACTCGCTGTCGTTGGCCACTTTCACGGCTTCGTCGTCGGTGTCCACGCGCAGCACCGTCACCACCGGCGCGAACGATTCTTCGGCGTAAAGCTTCATAACCGGGAGAACGCCGTCGACGATGGTCGGCTGCATGATCGCGCCAGCCAGCGTGCCGCCGCCCAATATTTTCGCGCCGTGTTCGCGGGCGTCCTGCACGAGCGCCGTTGCGCGTTGCGCGGCTTGTGCGCTGACCATCGCGCCGAGCGCGGCGCCCTGCGCGGTGGGTGCGCCGGCAACCAGTGTGCGCGCTTTCCCGGCGAGCTTGTCGACGAGCGCATCTGCCACGCTGCGATGTGCGATCACGCGTTCCGTCGACATGCAGATCTGCCCTTGATTGAAGAAGGCGCCGAACGCGATGGCGTCCACGGCCGCGTCGAGATCCGCGTCTTCGAGCACGAGAACGGGTGCCTCGCCGCCGAGCTCAAGCAACGCGGGCTTGAGATGCCTGGCCGCGTGCATCGCGATGATGCGGCCCACGTGCGTCGAACCCGTGAAGTTCACGCGACGCACGGTGGGGTGCGCGATCAACCGTTCGACGATGGCGGGCGCGTCGTCCGGTGCGTTCGTCACCACGTTGATGACGCCGTCGCCGAGTCCCGCATCATGCAGCACGCTGCCAATCATTCTGTGTACGGCCGGACAAGCTTCCGATGCCTTCAGCACGACGGTGTTACCGCGCTCCGTAGGCCGTAGCGCGGACCACGCGGGAAACGCGGCGGCGGCGGCTTCGACGGCGGCATCCGCGTCGGCTAGCGTGGCGGCAGGCGCGCGCGAAGCCACGCCGCCAGTGACGGGATCAATCCGCTCGAAGATGGCGCCGCCCGAGGCCGGACAGTCCTTGCCCCCGATCAACATACTTACTTCGTTCACGATGGCTGTCTCCTTTGCATGCTTTTTCCCGTGCTTCGCGCATGTGCGGGCAGCACGGGATTAATGTTCACCTGATCTTCACTCAGTGCGCTTATACGTCTGAAGGCCCGGCTTGATCGACTTCTGGTCGAGGAATTGCCGCAATCCTTCTTCTCGACCTTTCTCCGGATCGCGCAATTGCGCCTGGTCGAGCTTCGCATACAGATAGTCTTCGTTCTGCTCCCACGTCAGTTCGCGCGAGCGTTTGAATCCATGTTTGGCGGCGCGCAGAACGACAGGATTTTTCTCAAGCAGCTTCGCGGCCAACGCGACCGTTTCCGCACGCAATTGTTCGCGCGGCACGCTGCTGTTGACGAGTCCCATTGCAGCGGCTTGCTTGCCGTCGAACGTGTCGCCCGTCATGATGTAGTACAGCGCCTGACGATGCCCGACCGTATCGGCCATTGCCTTGCTGACCAGATTGCCCGGCGGAATGCCCCAGTTGATTTCGGAGAGGCCGAACACCGCTTCGTCTGCCGCGATGGCCAGGTCGCACGCGACGAGCGGAGAAAAGCCGCCGCCGAAACACCAGCCGTTGACCATGGCGATGGTCGGCTTCGAGTACATGCGAAGCAGCTTCCATTGCCATTGGCACGCGTCGCGGCGAATCTTTTCCTGCAGTATTTCCGGGCCGGCATCGACTTCGCGGAAGTACTCCTTCAAATCCATGCCCGCCGTCCATGCGTCGCCTGCGCCTGTCAGCACCAGTACTTTCGCGTCCGCGTCCAGTTCCAGCGTCTCCAGTACCTGGATCATTTCGCTGTTGAGCGTGGGACTCATTGCATTGCGTTTCTCGGGGCGATTGAACGTCACCCATGCGATGCCTTCCTGGACCTTCACGTCCACCGTCTTCCAGCGACCCTCATAACTTGCCATTTTCGTAGCTCCAGCGCGCCTGCGCGCGTATCGATGTTTGTCGTGATGTGCGAGCACCCAATAGCGTTTGCGTTAAAGCTTCAATGCACACGTTGTATCAGGTAGCCTGATACAAGTCTATTATCAAGCAGCTTTGGACACAATCGCCACGTGATCGGTGAAAACCCTTGCGTTGGATGCACCTGGGGTATTCACCAAAGACGCGTACCTTGTTTTGTCAGGTCGCCTGATATTTAATATGCTCCATCGCGACTGACCCGGCGCGTTCTCATGAACGCGCTTTTGTTCATCCATTATGTCAGGTAGCCTGATATAAGGGGGCGATACCGATGCATCGACGGCCATCGAGACAATAAACAGCAATCAACTTGCGGTGACCGGAGTAAGGCGCCAAAGCGCCGGCGCCGGCTCCGGCCGACAGGAGACAGACATGAAATCCACCAGAACAGCACTGCCGGCAGACGGCATGGCGCAAGACACCGCGCGAACGGGCGCCGTCATCACGTTGAGTCTGTGTTTTGCGGTTGCCCTGCTCGAGGGGCTCGACCTTCAATCGGTGGGCGTCGCGGCGCCACGCATGGCGCGCGAATTCGGCCTGAGCGTCGCGCAAATGGGGCTCGCGTTCAGCGCGGGCACGTTCGGGCTTTTGCCCGGCGCGATGTTGGGCGGACGGCTCGCGGACCGTATCGGCCGCAAGCGGATACTGATTCTATGCGCGTGTCTGTTTGGCCTGCTGTCTATCGCGACTGCGTTCGTCAGCAGCTTCGGCATGCTGGTTTACGTGCGTGTGTTGACGGGGATCGGGCTGGGCGGCGCTTTGCCGAACCTGATCGCGCTATCGTCGGAGGCGGTCTCGCCGAAGTCGCGCAATACCGCCGTTAGCGTGATGTATTGCGGCATTCCCTTCGGCGGAGTGATCGCCTCGATTGTCGGCATTGTCAGTATCGGCGATACGGAATGGCGTCATATCTTCTATGTGGGCGGCGCGGGCCCACTCGTTCTGGTGCCGCTTCTGCTCGCATTCCTGCCTGAGTCCTCCGCGTTTCGGCGCGCGTCGCACGGCATGAGCACGAAGCCCGCGCCCGTCGGCGAAGTGCTGTTCGGCGCGAGCCGGGGGCTCTCCACACTGCAAATCTGGATCAGCTATTTTTGCACGCTGATCGTTCTGTACTTCCTGCTGAACTGGTTGCCGTCGTTGATGGCGGCACGCGGACTCGCGCGCGCGGAAGTCGGCTATGTGCAGATCTTCTTCAACATCGGCGGCGGCCTGGGCGCGCTTTTTATCGGCATGTTGATGGACCGTTTGCGCGGCGGTGTGGTGGTGTCCGGCATGTACATCGGCATTATCGCGTCGCTTGCGGCGCTGTCGATTGCGCCTGGTTTCGCGGCGCTGACGGTATCCGCGTTCTTCGCGGGGATGTTCGTGATCGGCGGCCAATCGGTGCTGTATGCACTCTCTGCTGCGTTCTATCCGACAGCGATGCGAGGCACGGGCGTTGGCGCAGCGGTCGCGGTGGGCCGCGTCGGTTCGGTGGTCGGCCCGCTTGCGGCCGGCCAGTTGCTGGCGATGGGCCGCAGTTCGTCGACGGTGATCGGCGCGAGCATTCCCGTCACGCTGATTGCCGCGGCGGCGGCTCTGATGCTGATCCGCCGTCCACGCGCGAACGACTGATCAGTCATCCTTAGCAAAAAATCTGAAAAAGAAAACACAACGTTTGGAGACAACAACGATGCCAACAGTCACGACCCGCATTCTGATATCCAGCGCGCTGTGCGCGCTGAGTACCACCGCGCTCGCGCAGTCGAGCGTCACGCTGTACGGGATTATCGACACCGGAGTCGAATACGTATCGCATGCGAACGCCGCAGGCGGCCATGTGTTTCGCATGCCGGCAGTAACGGGCGAGCTGCCTTCGCGTTGGGGCCTGCGCGGTGCCGAGGATCTCGGCGGCGGCTATAGCGCCGTCTTCACACTGGAAAGCGGATTCAACGTTCGCGACGGCAGTTCCGGCCAGGGTGGGCGCCTGTTCGGGCGGCAGGCATTCGTCGGCCTCAAGGGTCCATACGGGACCGTGGCGTTCGGCCGGCAATACACGATGACGTACCTCGCGCTGCAAGGCGCCGACATCATCGGCCCGGACATCTACGGCATGGGTTCGCTCGACGCATACGTGCCCAATGCGCGCGCCGACAATTCGGCTACGTACATGGGCACGTACAAGGGCTTTACGCTCGGCGCCGGCTATTCGTTTGGCCGCGATTCGGCCGGCACCGGCAATTCGCCGGGGCAGGGCACATGCGCGGGTTCGGTGGCGGGTCATCCGACCGAATGCCGCGACTGGTCGGTGATGCTCAAATACGACGCGCCGAACTTCGGCGTTGCCGCTTCATATGAGGAGCAACGCGGCGGCACCAATGCGCAGGCGAATTTCTTCGACGGCGTCGCTCCCACGCCGCTCGGCAATGCCGCCGACAAGGATGCTCGCACGCATGTGAGCGCCTATGCGCAGTATGCGGGCGCGAAGCTCGGCGCAGGCTGGCTTGGCCGGCGCGTCGTGACGGACTCGCCGGCGGTGCCGAACGTGCGCTCGGATCTGTTCTTCGTCGGCGCGTCGTACTTCGTGACGCCCGCGTTTCTGGTCGACGGAGAAGTGTTCCGCATCGTCAACAGTGCGCACGACTCGCGCGCGACGATGGGCGCGCTGCGCACCACGTATCTGTTGAGCAAGCGCTCGTCTGTGTATGCGCAGGCCGCCTATCTCGCCAACAGTGCGAAGGCGCGCTATTCGGTGAGCGGCGGCGGTGGCGGCACGACGCCCGCCGCCGGCATCGGACAGACAGGTGTGATGGTCGGTATCAAGCACGCGTTCTAGGAGACATTGAATGAAAAAATCTGTGATTGCGGTAGCCGTGTGCGCGACGCTTGGAGCATGCGGCGGCTCTTCCGATAACACATTGACGTTGCCGCACCTGAGCGCGGCAACACCGGCCACGCTCGTGGGAAGCTGCGCGGCGCTGGCGAGTAAATTGGCCTTCGCGAACACCACATTCAGTTCCGTGCAGGACGTACCGGCCGGAACGCTGATAGTGGCGGGCAAGCCTATTGCCGAGCACTGTGTCGTTCAGGGGCAGATGAATCAGCGCGTGAGCGCTGTTGACGGAAAGACCTACGCGATCGGCTTCGAGATGCGTCTGCCCGTTGCATGGAACGGCCGGTTCTTCTATCAGGCCAACGGCGGGCTCGACGGCAACGTGGTGACGGCAACCGGCGAGATCGGCGGGGGCGGTCCGCTTAACGATGCGCTGAACATGGGGTTTGCCGTGATCAGTTCCGACGCCGGACACTCGTCGTCGCAGAATCCGCTGTTCGGTCTCGATCCGCAGGCCCGTATCGACTACGGCTATAACGCGGTGGCGACCCTCACGCCGATGGCCAAGCAGGTGATCCGCACCGCCTACGGCAAGGCGCCGGATCGCAGCTATTTCGACGGTTGCTCGAACGGCGGGCGCCACGCGATGGCGGCGGCGGCGAGATCGTCGGCCGAGTACGACGGGATCATTGCGGGCGATCCGGGCTTTCATTTGCCGAAGGCGGCCATCGGCGAAATGTGGGGCGCGCAGCAATTCGCAAAGGTCGCGACTGCGACAACCCCGAATGGCTTGCCCGACATCAAGACCGGCTTTACTGCCGCTGAACGGCAACTGGTGGCGTCGCGGATCATCGCGAAGTGCGATGCACTGGACGGCGCCGCCGACGGCATGGTGCAGGACATTAAGGCATGCCAGGCGAATTTCAGCCTGGCCGCGGATGTGCCGACCTGCTCGGGCAATGTGCGCGACGGAACGTGCCTCACTACCGCGCAAAAAGAAGCGGTCGGCAACGTGTTCTCGGGCGCACGCAATAGCGCGGGCACCGCGTTGTACGCGAGTTTTCCATACGATGCGGGCGTGAGCGGCGCGGGCTGGGCGGCATGGAAGCAGAGCAACTCCATCACGCTCGACCCCGCCGCCGCTGCATTTACATTCACGACGCCACCGCAAAGCGCTTCGTTGCTGAGCCAGTTGTCGTCGTATGCACTCAACTTCAGCATGGACACCGATGCGCCGAAAATCTTTGCGACGGGCGGCGCGTACACGGAATCGTCGTGGTCCTTCATGACGCCGCCCGGCGAGGCCAATCTCAGCGCGCTCAGGCAACGCGGTGCGAAGTTGATGGTGTATCACGGCACGAGCGACCCGGTGTTTTCGTCGAACGATACGACGGACTGGTATCAACGGGTGATGGCGGCCAACGGCGGCGATGCAAGCAACTTCGCGCGGCTTTTCACAGTCGCGGGAATGAACCATTGCTCGGGCGGCCCCGCAGCCGATCAGTTCGACATGCTGACGCCGATGATCGCGTGGGTCGAGCAGGGCAAGGCACCGGATAGCGTCATCGCGACCGCACGCGATGCAAGCAACGCGATACCGAATAGCGAAGTACCCGCGCAGTGGGGCGCGGGGCGCACACGGCCGCTGTGTCCGTATCCGAAAGTGGCGCGCTATAAAGGCGGCGATTTGAATTCGGCGACGAGTTTTTCGTGTAGTTGATGCTTGCGTGAGCCGCTGCTTGCCTAACGTATGTCGGCGACATGCCCCGGTTTCGGGGCCCGTTGCCGGTGGCAACAGTAATGATGTTTGCGATCTTGCGGCGTCGGCTGGACGCGTTGAGCGTCACGCCGTCGCCGCTATCCTTCAGACCTCGCGCGTGCCGCAAACTTTCCAGTTACTGCTGCTCATACCATGAGTAAGTCGCAAGCGTGCTGATCGGCGGCGTGCCGATCTGCAATGTGACGTCGCGCAGCGAAGTCAACTCGATGTTGCGCAGGTCGCCCATGTAACGGCGCGAATCGCCGTTGTCGTTGATATACGCCACCACATTTCCGCTGATGCCCGCGACGTTCGTGCTGGAGAGCGGCTGGCCCCAGATGTCGAAGAACTGACCCAGCGTAAACGTCTTGAGGTTCGGCGTTTCGATATGGATGATGCCGGTCTGGTCGTGCGTGTGCATTTCATAGTTGCACTGGGAGAGAATGCCCACGTTCGCCGGCAGAGCGAGCCATTGGCCGTCCTTGATGATCGCGAGATGCGCATGCACGTGGTACAACTCGCTCATCCCGGCGGCACAGATCAAACCGTCGACCGTAGCACCGGTCCCGCCCGTCGCCGTATTGCCGTTCGGCCAGTACGAGGTGCCCACCACGCCCAGATAGGCGAGTGTGATCGGATTCGGATCGAAGGGCGGCGGATCGGTCCATGTGTAGGTCGGGATCTGAGTCAACGGCGTGCCGGTCATGATGGTGACTTCACCATGCGGCGGAAGCACGAGACTCGCGGGATCGCCCTTGTATTGCGAAAGCGCGCCGCCATCGTTCACATAGATCGTAACGGGTGACTCGCTCAGGCCCGCGACGTTCGACGCACCGAGCGTTTCGCCCCATATCGCAAAGAACTGGCCGAGTGTGTACGACGCGCCGGTGGTCGTATCCATGCGGATTTTGCCGCTTGCGTCGACGGTATGCAGCGGATACGCGCAACCTGTCTGCGCCGTCATGGTCGGCCCGACCGTGCCGATGTTGGCGGGCACCGTGAGCAGGCGGCCGTTCTGATAGATCGACAAATGTGTATAGGTATAGGCATTGCTGCGCAACCCGCAGTTCAGCCCGCCGACAGGCTGGCCGAGTCCGCCGGACGATGTGGAGCCTGTGGGCCAGTTTGCATCGCCAAGCGTCGTGCCGTCGATCACGGGCGTAGCGGCGGCCAGCGTCGGTGTGGTCGCGCTCGTGCCCGATGCGCCGGCTGCCGGGGCGGCGGCTCCCGAGTTCGTGGCGCCCCCACCGCCTCCGCCGCCGCAGCCCGCGACGATCAGTAAAACACCAATGGCGACAAACCGTGAGCCCAGCCGTTCCAACATCGCGTACTCCATGCGGTGATTGAAGATGAATACGTAGAAGCAGATTTCGCGCAGACCTCGCGGAGTCGCTTCGCTGCGTAGACGGGCTGCAAAGGAATGCCGCGCCGAAGCCGGCGCATGCGCGCGAGCCCGCACGAAATCGGCAGGTTCAGGGTAGCAGATGCGGTTCAGAAACGAACTCAATGAATCACAACGTTTTGCGACTATTTCTGTCGCATTTAGGGGTGTCGGACGAGCGTCGATGCGATTCAATGGAAATGCACTTATGGTTCAGCGGCACTTCGTCGAGTGCTTTATAGGCGCAGTGGTCAATGGCGCATTGAGTCGTTCGCCAAGGTCGGAGAAAGGGGGCATGCATCCGTTAACGGGGCATATCGTGCCGATACAAGTAAAATGCCGCAGTCGCCGCATCCTGCCGGCGTGGAACTCTTCCGTCAGCGATGCATGTCGATCTCCTCACCCTTTACCTGCTTTTAATCGGAACGCTTTTCGCCAGTTCCGGAATGACGCTTTGGGAGCACCAAAGCCATCCCCGGCGAAGCCGGGAGCTGAGAGTACTGGCAGCGGGCTATGCGACGCTCGCAACCGGTTGCGCGGCGGCCGTGTTTCGTCACAATCTGCCCGGCCCGTGGGGCTCCGCGCTGAGCAATCTGGTTATTCTGACCGGCTACCTGCTGGTCCTGCACGGTGTCGCGTTGTTAAGCGGCCGGCGCTACCCGGCCGGTTCGTTCGGGCTGCTCCTTCTCATGGCGCTGACATGGGCAGTGGGCGGTGCGCGGTGGGAGAGCACCGTGTGGGCGTACGTGAGCGCGATCCCAATCGCGGTGGCGAGCGGCATGACGTCCCGCGAGTTCCTTCGAAGCGACGACTTCAAAGCCTTCCAGTCACGGCGTATCGCGGTGGCGGTGACGGCTATCCACGCGCTTTTCTATGCCTTTCGGGCTCTCGTTTTGCCCTGGCTCGTGACGCGGTACGGAATGGGCCTGCTGCCCACCATCGGCGCAATCACGATGTACGAGGGTGTCCTGTACTCGGTCATTCTGCCGATGACCGTGCTGAAGATGATCCGCGAGGAAACGCATGGCCAACTCCTGCACGAATCGCAAACCGATTACCTGACCCGTCTCGGGAATCGCAGATGGTTCTTCGAGGAAGGGACGCGTGTCCTTGGTGAGGGTCATGAAAGCGGTCCCGTGTCGCTGCTTGCTCTCGACCTCGACCACTTCAAGAAGCTCAACGATCGCTACGGTCACAAGACCGGCGACGAAGTGCTCAAGTCGTTCGCGGAAGTTGCCCGCAGCGTGGTCGGGCACGAGGCGGTGCTTGCCAGAATCGGCGGAGAAGAGTTCGCTGTGCTGTTGCCGCGCCATGACGAACGCCACGCGCAAGAGGTTGGCGAGGCTATTGTCGAGCGGTTTGCACAGACCGTCTCGCACAGCGTGGACAGTGTCGACATTCAGGCGACCGTCAGCATTGGCCTTGCGCATTCCAGCGACGCGGGGCAATCGCTCGCCGAGTTGCTAGCCGCAGCCGACGAGGCGCTATACCGCGCCAAATCGCTGGGCGGAAACCGGCTCGTATCGACACAGAATGCCGCGCGCCTGAGAGTGGTTAAATAGAAATTGCGCTGTCGCTGCCGGCGGCATTCGCGAAACCCATGCCGCCGCGCCGCTCCACCGACGCCCGATCAGCTTGCCGCATTTGACCGGCTGAGCCATTCTTCGAGCCCGATGCGGCCGAGGCGCGCTTCGCCTAATGGCACGAGCGAAAGCTCCTCGACGCGGCCGCCGAAGTAACGCGCCTCCGGATCGCGCACCACTTCGCGCGGATCTCCGATCGCCTTCAGGTAGCGCGCGATGATCTCGTCGAACGAGGCTCGTTGCGGACCCGCGATCTCGACAATGCCGTCGCGCGGCGCAGCAAGCGCGACGTCGGCAACGATGGCCGCGACGTCGTCGGCTGCAATGGGCTGGAAGAGTCCGGGCGAAAGCCTGACCGTGTTGCCCTCGGCGCCCGACGCGGCAATGCCGCCCAGAAACTCCATGAACTGCGTCGAGCGAATGATGGTGTACGGAATGCCCGAGGCCTCGATCAGCTTCTCCTGCGCGACCTTGGCACGGAAATAGCCGTTCTCCGGCGTCCTGTCGGTTCCCACGATAGACAGCGCGACATGATGGCCGACACCGGCAGCGGCCTCCGCTGCGTGAAGGTTGCGGCCGGAAGTCTCGAAGAATTCGAGCACCGCGCTGTCTTCGAACGACGGCGAATTGGCCAGGTCGACTACCACTTGCGCGCCCGCGAGCGCCTCCTGAAGCCCTTCGCCGGTGAGAGTGTTGATACCGCTTCTGGGCGACGCAGCGAGCACGTCGTGACCGGCGCCGCGCAGAATCGCGACGGTCTTCGAGCCGATCAGGCCGGTGCCGCCGATAACAACGATCTTCATGATCGAGACCCTCGGGTAGTTAGCGGCACGACGCCGCATAAGCTCATGGTAGGCGGACGCCGGGCATGGCGCTAGGCACGTGCAGGCACACGCGGTGTTGTCCTTGCCGCACCAATCGCGATCCGGCGCTGCGTGCGTTTCTCTGACGAACTCGCGGTTCACTCGACGGTCGCTAAAGCCGGCGGCGCCTCGACCGTCGTCCCGCATTGTGGATTCATTGCCCGCGTCTGCTCGGTCATATAGTCGACGAACACACGGATGCGGGCCGGAAGGTGCTGGCGGCTCAGATAGCAGATGTAGTGACCTTCGTCGTCGGGGGCATGCTGCGCGAGGCAACTCAGCAACTGCCGCTCGCCGAGCAGGTCACGCACCTGATAAGCAGGCAATTGTGCGATGCCGAGACCGTCGAGCACCGCCTGCAGGATCAGGTCCGGGTCGTTGAACGTGTGCTGCGCGGTGGGCTGATGCCGCTGGGGCCGGCCGTCCACCTTGAACTGCCAGTCCTTGACGCGACCGGAGGCGCTGCGCAGGTTGATGCAGCGATGATCCGCAAGCTCGTCGACGTGGCGCGGCAGACCGTGCAGGCGCGCATAGGCGGGCGATGCACAGACGATCATCTGCATCGCAATGAGCTGCCGCGCGACGATCCCGCTGTCTTCCATGCGCCCGTCGCGAAACGAGACGTCGACGCGGTCGGCGGTGAAGTCGGCGGGGCGGTCGTTCAGCAGCAATTCGAGCGTGATGCCGGGATAGCGGGAGTGAAAGCCTCGCAATAGCGGCGCGACGATCTTGCGGCCGAAGCCCGACGTCGACGCGATGCGCAAATGCCCGCGCGGCGGCCCGCTGCGTAGATCGCGCATGCCGTCGAGCGCCGCCACGATGCGCTCGATGCCGGGCTGGCAACTCTCGTAGAAGAGTTCGCCCTCACGTGTGAGCGACGTGCTGCGAGTAGTGCGCAGGAACAGGCGCACTTCGAGTTGCGCCTCGAGCTTTTGCACATTGCGGCTAACCGAGGAGCGGCCGATGCCGAGGCGATCGCCCGCGCGGGCGAAGCTGCCTTCATTGGCGACGGCCAGGAATGAAACGACGCCGGCATAGGTGGTCGCGAAGCTGCTCGCGAACGGGTCCTGGCTGGCGGTGACAGGGCGAGGTGATCGGTAATCTGACATGCGGGCGCGACTCGTGAAGTCTAAAACCGGCTAGACGTATCAGTCCCGCCGTTTGTGACATTGCCCGCGGTTTTGCGGCGCCGGCGCCAGTGCCGGCGCCGCGCGTCGCATAGGGATTCAACCGTTCGAATAGGCCGCGGCAATGCGCGCGAGCTTCTCGGGATTGCGCTGCACGAGGATGCGGACAATACGCTCATTGTCCGTTTCGACCGATTGTGCCGATTCGAGCTTGCCTTCGATAAAGCGCAGCAGCGCCCACTGACCGTTGAGCACCACGAGCCTGACGCTGAGTTCGCTGCCATGGCGCCGCGACGACGCATAGAACAGTTGCGCGATTCTCCGGCCGCCGAGCATCGGCTGGGGCGCGCTCGGCACTTTGCCGCCGCCGTCGCCGATCAGCATGGCGTCTTCGGCGAGCAACGCGTTGATCGCGGGGAAGTCGCCGCGCTCGACGGCCTGCGCGAACATCCGCAGAAGACGATGATGCGTCTCCTGCGGCACGGCATTACGGGCACGCTCATCGCGAAGTTGCCCTTTGGCGCGGCTCACGAGCTGGCGGCAGGCCGCCTCGCTCTTGCCGATTGCGCGGGCCACTTCGTCGTAATCGGCATCGAAAACTTCGCGTAACAGGAAGGCGGCGCGCGCTTCGGGCGTCAGCCGTTCCAGCAGCATCAGGAACGCGACGGAAACGTCGTCGCTGCGTTCGACCGCCTCCTCGGGCGTGGCGGGCGAGCCGGTCATTTGCGGTTCGGGCAACCAGATGCCCGTATAGTGTTCGCGCTGCGTTTTAGCGGCGCGCAAACGGTCGATGGACACGCGGGTTGTGACCGCGACGAGCCATGCTTCCGCGTTGTCGATATTTTCGCGGGCGGCCGCATGCCAGCGCAGCCAGACGTCTTGCACGATATCTTCGGCTTCCGCTAGCGAGCCGAGCATCCGATAAGCGATTTTCTGCAAGCGCGGGCGCAGGCCGTTGAAGGCACAGGCGTCGTCGTCCATGGGCAAGTTTCCTGTTGCGTTGATACACGCCTCGCTCGAAGAGCGGGCCAGCAACCGCATATTGCCATGGACGATCTGTCTTGCGCGCGACAGGCTCAAACGCCGGGGCGGCTCCAGGAGAACCCCGGCAGGATCGGGACGCCAGCGCGTGAACGATGCGGCAGTCGCGCTCACGCGCCGCGTCGCGAGCAGATTCAGCCGAGCGCCACCACGGCGATTTCCACCAGCAATTCCGGCGCGGCAAGCTGTGCTTGCACTGTCGCGCGCGTGGGCGCGCAGCCTTGCGGGACCCACGCGTCCCATACCTCGTTCATGCCGCCGAAGTCGCGCGCAATATCCGCGAGCCATACCTGGGCGGAAACCAGTCTCGTCTTGTCGATGCCGGCCTTCTCCAGGAAGCCGTCGATCTTCTCCAGCACCTTCGCGGTCTGCACTTTCACGTCCGGCGTCTGATCGGCGGAAGTCTGGCCGCCGATGAATACGAGGCCGGCAGCCTTGACGACGCGGCTCATACGTTGATTGGTTTCGATGCGAACGATATCGGTCATGACAATGTCTCTAGTTGAGGTCGAACGAAGCCGTCGCGCGCGTTCATCGAAGGCGCGACGGAGCAAAAAAACAGCCGCTTATTGCGTAACGAGATGCGCGGCGCTCGCAGAGGAAGACGACGCGCTGCGCTCGAACCGGTCGATCCGGAACGCATCCAGCGAAATGGACGGCGTGCCGTCGAGCATCAGTTCGGACACGAGCTTGCCGCAACCGGGTCCGAGCTGAAAGCCGCTGCCGCAATAGCCGAACGAGTAGTACAGATTCGACGCCTTGCGGCTCGCGGAGATCACCGGCAGTTCGTCTTCGGTGAAGGCCTCGACGCCGGCCCACGCACGGTTCACGCCGAGATTGCGCAGATGAGGAAACAGGTCGGTCACCGTCCGTGCGCTGCGCACGAGCCGCACGAAATCGACTTCGCCGTGACGGCTCGTCAGATCGGCCAGACCGATCAGCTTTCCGCCGATCACCACGGTACCGTTGTCGAACTGCTTGAAGGACAGCGGCCGGCCGGTTGCGCCGAGCGTGGCGCGACAGAACGGCGCGACACGATGCGTGACCATCAGCATCAGACCTTCCGGGTGCACTGGCACGGGCTCGCCCACCTGCTTCGCCAGCTCGCCCGACCACGCACCCGCGGTGACGAGCAGCTTGTCCGCGCTGAAGGTGCCGCGCGGCGTGATGGCGAACCAGCGCGTGCCGCGTTGTTCGATGCGGTGCACGGCCGTGCCTTCCAGAAAGCGCGCGCCGAGGCGCTGGGCAGCGAGGCGGAAAGCCGTGGTGGTTCGAAACGGCAGTGCATAGCCGTCGCGCTCGACCCAGATTCCGCCCGTGACGTGCTGCGCGAGCGCCGGTTCGAGTTCCAGCACGGTGTCGCGGTCGATCACTTTCTCGTGCGTGAATCCATGCGATTCGAGCAGCGCGACGCGCTCGCGGCATGCTTGCAGTTCGTCATCGGTCTCGGCGATTTTCAACTGACCTGAAGGCACGAAGCCGCCATCCTCGCCGAGCAGATCGGTCATGCCGTGCCAGATTTCGCGCGACATCAGCGCAAGCGGAATTTCGGGCAACGGGCGGCCCAGCGTGCGCACGCCGCCCGCGTTGACGCCCGACGAATGACGCGCGACGTAATCGGCTTCGAGCACGATCACCTTCGCGCCGCGACGCGCGAGATGAAGCGCGCTGCTCGTGCCATGCAAGCCGCCGCCGACCACGAGCACATCGGCTTCCTGGATGACGGTCGTGTCATTCACCGGCCAGTTCTCCGAGCGTGAGCGGCTTGATCGGCGGACGGATGCGGTAGTAGCCGACTTCGGCGGGCGAGACGCGGCGCGCATCGGCGATCACCTCCGTCACCGTCAGACCGCACATGCGCCCCTGGCACGGACCCATGCCGCAGCGTCCGAACGACTTTGCCTGATTCGGCCCGACGCAACCCAACTCGACGAACTTGCGCAACTCGCCCGCGGTGACTTCCTCGCAACGGCACACGATCGTCTCGTCTCGCGGAATGCGGTTGATGTCGCGAGGGCGGTACAGGCTGTCGAGAAACGGCCGGATACGCATGACGCCCGCGAGTTCGCGGCGATGCTCGACGGCTTGCGCGTCGCGTGCGGCGGCGGTGATCGCGCCGAGTTGTGCGGCCACCGCGAGGCCGGCGAGCGCGCCCTGCAAGGCCGCCGCCTGCGCGCCGCCGATGCCCGCGCCGTCGCCGGCCACGAAAATGCCGGGCACGTCCAGCTCGCCCCACGCATCGACTTTCGGGGTGAAGCAAAGTTGCTCGTTGTCCCAGCGGTGCGACGCTCGCAGCGCCTGCGTGAATTGCGTGTTCGGCACCACGCCCTGATGCAGAAGAATCACATCGGCTTCGAGACGATGCGCGCTGCCCTGGGTCGTGAAGTGAAGCGCCGCGGCGCGTTCCACATGATCGGCGCCGACGCGCGCTTCCACGCGCAAGTCGTCGGCCGCCTCGAAAATGGGCACGCCCGCGTCGCGCAGCGTGCGGATCAGTTGCAGGCCTTTGCTCAGGAACGGCCACGCGCGCAGCGCCGCAAGCATGTGACGCTTCGCGCGCCAGCGGTCTTCATGGCGCGTGGTATCGACGAGCGCGCGGATCGGCACCCCGGCGCGAACGTATTGCCAGCCGAGCAGATACAGGAGCGGTCCGCAGCCCGCCAGTACCGGCGGTGCGGCAGGCACTTCGCCCGCGCTCTTCAGCAGGATCTGCGCCGCGCCCGCCGTCAGCACACCGGGCAGCGTCCAGCCGGGAATCGGAAACGGCCGCTCGAGCGCGCCGCTCGCGAGGATCACGCGCTGTGCGTCGAAGCTGCCGATCTTGCCGTCTTTCAGATAATTGACGCCGCGCTCGCGCGTGACTTGCCACACGGTTGCATTGGTCAGGTGGCGTGCGCCGGAGGCGGCGAACGCATCGGCGATCGCCGCGCCCGCCGCGTAGTCGGGTCCGAGGATCTCCTTGCGGCGCGCATCGGCGCGGCCGATGCCGCGATAGATCTGGCCGCCAACGGCGTCCTGTTCGTCGATCAGCACGGTCTTCAGCCCGGCGCGCGCCGTGCGCGTGGCCGCGCTCATGCCCGCGGGACCGGCGCCGATCACGACGACGTCGACGGCTTCGGAAACGAAATCAGCGGCCATGGGCGTTCTCCATAGATGCATCCGTCAGGTGCGCGGGCGGCAGATCGCGCGCGCCTTCCTGCGAGCGGATTCGCATGCCGGCCTTGACCTCGACCATGCAGGCCTGGCGGCTCGGCACGCCGTCGATCTCGACGAGGCATTCGAAGCACGCGCCCATCATGCAGAAAGGCGCGCGCGGTGCGCCTGAAACCGGCGTCGCGCGAAACCGCGAGACGCCCGCGGCAAGCAGTGCTGCCGCGACGGAGCGGCCATCCGGCACGGTCAGCGGCTGATCGTTGAACCAGATTGCGACCTGCGTGGCGGCCGCACCTTGTGCGCTGGGCAGCGGCCTGAAAAGGGCGTGAGTCGGCGTATGAGTCGATTGAGTAGTCATGTCGAATTCAGTGTGCGGGAGTCAGTTCTCTTGCGTGCTCGAAGCGCCGCGCGGAGAAGGTGGGCAGTTCGTCGGGCATCGGCGCGCCGACGATCCACGGCGCGACCCGCAGCGCATGCGCGGCCGCCAGCGTCACGCCGCTATGGCAAGTGACGACGAACGCGCCGGGGTGAGCCTCGGACTGGTCGTAGATCGGAAAGCCGTCGGGACTGTAGACGCGCAACGCGGCCCACATGCGCACAAGCCGCACGTGTTGCAGCATCGGGAATGCACGCACGCCACGCCGGGCGATGTCGGCAAGCACATGCGTAGTCGTGAAATCGTCGAAGCCGACTTCTTCCATCGAATCGCCGAACTGCAGACTGCCCTCGTCGGTCTGGCGCACGTTGAGCGTCGGATAGTGGAGAAACGGCGCAACGCGCTCGCTCACCAGCACCTGACCGCGATTGGGCGCGACCGGCGCGTCGAGCCCGACGAACGGCGCGAGCGCGCGGTTGCCGAGTCCCGCGGCAAGCACGATCTTTGCAGCGCGATAGGTCCCGCGTTTCCCATGCACGACGAAGCCGTGCGCTTGCGGTTCGATGCGCTGCGCCCGCTCGCTCGACACGAGCCGCACGCCGCGAGCCTGCATCGCGGTATGCAGCGCGCGCAGCAGCTTGAGCGGATTCACGTGGCCGTCCATCGGCGTGTAACTCGCGCCGATTACCGCGGGCCCGATTTGCGGAATGCGCGCGCGAACTTCGGCGGCATCGAGCATCTGATACGGGTAATCGCCCAGTTCGGCTTGCAGGGTAGAGAGGCGCTTGTCGCGTTCGGCGAGTTCGTCGTCGTTGAAGCAGAAGTGGAAGCCGCCCGGCTGCTTCAACGCCACGTCTATGCCGCTCTCCTGCAGCAGCGCCTGCGCGAGTTGCGGCCAGCGCGTGGCCGAACTGCGCGACCAGCGTGCGTATGGAGACAGGCCATAGCCCTTGCCCTGAATCCAGACGAGGCCGAAATTGCCGCGTGACGCGCGAAAGCCGCCGTCGTCCTCGTCGAGCACGGTTACGCGCGCGCCTTCGCGGGCGAGTCCGTAGGCCACGGCCGAACCCACGAGGCCGCCGCCTACGACTACCACGTCCGCGAGCATATCGGGACTCGCGGCGGTGCTTGTCAATGTCATTGCGCTTCTCCGATCAGAATGCGGTCGAGTCCGACCATGCGGTCGAGCAGGACCATCAGCAGGACCGTGCCCACGATCAGCACCGCCGACACCGAAGCGACGAGCGGATCGATCGTCTGCGCGATCTGGTTGTACATGGCGACGGGCAGCGTGGTCGTGCCGGGTGTTGCGACGAAGATGGTCATCGTCAGTTCGTCGAAGCTCTGGATGAATGAGAGGACCCAGCCGCCGGCTACGCCGGTGCGGATCATCGGCAGAACCACGCGGCGAAACGCGGTGAAGCGGCTCGCGCCGCAGGAGAGCGCGGCGCGTTGCGCATCGCGGTCGAGCCCGACTGCCGACGACAGCGCGAGACGCAGCGCATACGGCAGCACGATGACCACATGCGCGCACACCAGCGACCAGAACGAGCCCGACAGATGCAGCAGCGACAGAAAGCGCAGAAACGCGATGCCGAGCACGACGGCGGGAATCATCATCGGCGAGAGAAAGAAGCTCGTGAGCGCGGCGCGGCCCGGAAAGCGATAGCGCGCAATGGCGAGCGCGGCGGGCACCGCGAGCAGCACGCCGATGGTCGCTGCCGCGAACGCAAGCCGCACCGACAGCCAGAAGGCCGAGACAATGTCGCCGTTTTCGATGATCGCGCGAAACCAGCGCAGCGACGCGCCATCGAAAGGCATCGAGATAAAGCCCTTGTCGGTAAAAGCGACGAGCATCACCACTACGAGGGGCGCAAGGATGAAGCTCAGGAAAAACGCGTTGTAGACGAGCCCGAGAATGCCGTTCTGTTTCATGATCGATCTCCTTCGCTCAATCGAAGATGTGCCGGAAACGGCGTTCGGCGAGTCGGCTGCAGCCCATCACGATCGCCACGTTGGCGATCAGCAGCAGCACGGCGATGCTCGCGCCGAGCGGCCAGTTGAGCGTGCCGAGGAATTCGTCGTAGGCGGCGGTGGCGACCACCTTCAGGCGTCGTCCGCCGATCAGCGCGGGCGTGGCGAAAGCGGACGCCGACAGTGCGAACACGATGATCGAGCCCGACAGCACGCCCGGCATGATCTGCGGCAGCACCACGCGGCGAAACACTGCGAACGGCGAGCCGCCGAGCGAGCGGCCGGCCCATTCCACTTGCGGATCGAGCTTCTGCATGGTCGCCCAGACCGACATCACCATGAAGGGCACCAGCACGTGGGTGAGCGCGATGATCATGCCCGTCATCGTGAATACCAGACGGATGGGTTCGTTGGTGACATGCAGCGACTGGAGCACATTGTTGAGCACACCGTTGTTGCCGAGCAGAATCTGCCAGCCGAGCGTGCGCACCACCACCGAAATAAGCAGGGGCCCCAGCACCACCAGCAGACACAGCGACTGCCACGGACGCCTCATCCGCGCGAGCACGATGGTCTCGGGCACGCCGAGCACGATGGACAGCAGCGTGACGGCGAAGGCCAGACCTGCGGTGCGCAGGAAGATCGTGCCGTAATACGGGTCGCTGACTACCGCCCAGTAGTTAGTGAGCGTATAGGCAGCCGTGACGCCGGCCGTATCGCTGAACACGCGGAACGACAGCATCAGCGTGAGCAGCAGCGGCACCAGTAAGAGACCGACAAAGAGCAGCAGCGCCGGCCCCGACAGCAACCACGGCGCAGCGCCGGGGCGGTCGTCGTCAAGCGTGGCCATGAGCGCCCTCCGGACTGTCTTGCGTCAGCACGCGCAGGTCGTCGTCGGTCCATGCGAGGCCGACTTCATGGCCTTCCTCGGGCGGCGGCGCACCGTGGTTCGGCTGCGCGACGCGCAGCTTGCCGAGTTCTGTGTCTACCTCGAGCAGCCATTGATTGCCGACGAACACACGCGTCGCGATGCGCCCGCGCAGCCGGGCATCGCCGTTGGCAAGGTGCACTTTCTCCGGCCGGATATACACATGCACTGCGCCGTCCACATGGCGGCCTTCGTGCGGCACATGCAGTGTCGTGCCCGCGACGGCGACCTCCGCGCAACGTGGATTACGGCGCAACACCTCGCCGGAGAATGCGTTGGTCCGACCGAGAAACGTGGACGCGAACGGCGTGGCGGGGCGCTCGTAGGCGTCGTAGGGCGTGCTCAGTTGCGCAATGACGCCGCGATGCATGACGGCGATGCGATCGCTCATGGTCATTGCCTCGACCTGGTCGTGCGTGACCAGAACCGTCGTGATGCCGAGGCGCTTCTGGATCGCGCGCAGTTCGATGTGCATCTCTTCGCGCAGCTTGGCGTCGAGGTTGGACATCGGCTCGTCGAGCAGCAGCAGTTCGGGTTCCATGGCAATGGCGCGTGCAATCGCCACGCGCTGCCGCTGGCCCCCCGACAGTTCCTTTGGATAGCGATGCCCGAGGCCCTTGAGGCGCACGAGAGACAGCGCTTCGGCAACACGCTCTTCGCGCTCCTTGCGCCTGACCTTGCGCATCTCCAGCCCGAAGCCGACGTTGCCTGCAACTGTCATGTGCGGAAACAGCGCGTAGCTCTGGAACACGACGCCGATGCCGCGCTTCTCGGGACGCTCGTTCGTGATGTCGCGGCCATCGAGCAGAATGCGGCCGGTGGTCGGCGAGACGAAACCGGCGACCATCTGCAGAGTGGTGGTCTTGCCGCAGCCGGACGGGCCGAGCAGCGCAAGCAGCTCGCCGCGTTCGACGTCCAGATCGATGTGCTCGATCGCGGTGAAATCGCCGTAGCGTTTCGAAATGCCTTGCAGAGTCAGGAAGGCCATACGCCTTGCTCCTTCATCAGATCGCGCCCCGCGCGAGGGACTTGCCGGTGCCGCGGATCAGCGCTCGACCGAACGGTTCCAGCGCTCCGTCCATTCGGTGCGATGCTGGTTGATCGTCGCCCAGTCCATCGCGGTCAGCTTCGAGATCTGATCGGGACCGTAGGGCACGCGGGCAGCGATTTCGGGCGTCAGCTTCACCGTCTTGTTGACCGGACCGAGACCGATGCCTTGCGCCTGCAACGTTTGCACTTCCGGAGTCAGCAGGTACTGCACGAACTGCTGCGAGAGCTGCGGCTGCGCGTTTTCCGCGACCACGCACGCGGCCACCTGCAACGCGACCGCACCTTCTTTCGGGTAAATGAACTTCAGCGGAAAGCCGGTGTTCTGCAGTGCCACCGCGCGGCCGCTGCCATACGGCGCCAGGATCACGTCGCCGGATTGCATGTGGCCGTCCATCTCGCCGGGCGTCGGCGCCCAGGACAGCACGTTCGGCGCGACCTGTTTTGTCATTGCGGTAAAACCCGGATCGATGTTTTTCTCGCCGCCGCCGGACAGACGCGCGAGCATCACGAGCGTGTGCAGGCCGTACGTGTTGGTGATCGGCGGCACGCCGAGCTTGCCTTTGATGCGGCTGTCCGTAAGCGACTTCCACGAATCGGGCGGCGGCAGGCCGGCCTTTTTGAACGCTTCCTCGTTGTAGCCAATGCCGGTTGCGACCATGCCGACGCCTATCGCAGTGGGGCCGAGCCTCGCGAGCGGGTAGACGTCCTGCATCACGGGCGCGTCGTCGAGTTTCGCGCACAGGTTCAGTTGCATCGCCTGATACATGGGGCCGTCGTCCATTACCGCGACGTTGATCTGTTGGTGGCCTTTCTGCGCCTGGAGCTTGGCGAGCGTATCGCTTGAATTTCCCGCGACGTAGACGATCTTGACGTTATGCGCCTTTTCGAACGGCGGAATGATTTTTTGCCGGTAGACCTGCTCGTTCGAACCGCCTACGTTGGCGACATAGAGTGTGGTCTCGGCTTGCGCGAGAAGCGGCGCGGCGAGGCTCAAGGCGAATGAAACGGCCGCGATTGCGGTGTGGGACGGGGCGGACAGACGGCGATGCAACGCTCTTTTCATGACGACGATCTCCAGTTCCGATGTGTGGGGGCGGGCTTCGCTGCCCGTCGGTGAAAAGCAGTGTCGCGCCGGCTGGTCATGTCGTCCAATACGAATAAAATACCTATCTATGCATGGATGATATGGATTGGAAGGCATTAGCCTGGGGAAAACACGCATGAATCTCAAGCACATCGAGGCGTTTCGCGCGGTGATGGTGTCGGGGTCGATGACCGCCGCCGCCAAGGCTCTCTTCACGTCGCAGCCGAATGTGAGCCGCCTCATCGCGCAACTGGAGCGCGATACCGGCTTGCAACTTTTTCAGCGCAGCGGCGTGCGCCTGATTCCGACGAGCGAGGGCGAGGCGTTCTTTCGCGAGGTCGACCGCGCTTTCGTCGGCTTGCAAGGGTTGGCGAATGCGGCCGCGCAGATTCGCAACCTCGGCAGCGGGCGTTTGCGCATCGCGGCCATGCCTTCGGCTGGCATGACGCTGGTGCCGCATGCGATCAAACGCTTCGTCGAGCTATTTCCGGATGTGACCGTGTCGCTTCATGTGAACACGTCGGCCACGGTCAATCATTGGACGGCTTCGCAGTTTTGCGACCTGGGCGTGGCGGTGTACGTGAGCGAGGCATCCGATTGCGAGGTCGAGCAGCTATCGGACGTGGCCGCCGTTTGCGTGATGCCCGCTGCACATCGGCTCGCGGCGAAACGCAGCATCAAGCCTGAGGACCTGGAGGGCGAGTCGTTCATTTCGCTGTGTCACGGTGACGGCACGCGCGCGTTGATGGACGAAGTGTTTCTGCGCGCGGGCGTGCAGCGCGTGCTGGCAATCGAGGCGCAATACACGGCAATGTGCTGCGAGATGGTTCGTCACGGCATGGGCGTGACGCTCGCGCATCCAATCGTCGCGCGCGACTATGCGGGGCCGGACATCGCCATTCGCCCGTTCGTGCCGGCTACGCGCTTTCAGACCTATCTGCTGTTTCCGCCGCACAGGCCGCGGGAGCGGCTCGCGTCGGCGTTCGTTGAAGTCTTGCGTGGACTGCATGACGAACTGCTCGCGGAGGTTGTGCCGCCGGCGCGCAGCGGCGCGGCCCGCGGGCGGGCGAAGCAGCGAGTGGGGGTTTGAAGAGATTCCCCTTCAGGCACCCTGTTCAACCGTTCGCCACGCTGACAAGCTTCTGACTCCCTTCGCCGGTCCAGCGCTTGACCGTGCCCGCGTCGATATCGAACAGATCGAGAACGCGTCCAAGCGTGTGATCGATCATGGACTGCAAGTTCTCGGGCCGCGCGTTGATGGCGGCAGTCAAGGTGCCGACCTGTGTGATCGTCGGCGAAGAGGACTATGCGGCGACGCCCGCGATGGCGCGCGCGCTCCATGCTGGCATTGCCGGTTCGACGCTGACGGAAATCCCGAAAGCGCGGCACCTCACGCCGCTGGAGACGCCGGACATCGTCGCTCGCGAACTTCACGCGCTGCTCGATCGCGCAGGCTGTGCCCGCTAGATCGATAGACAAACGCGCAGAGACATGCAGACACACGCGCAACAAGGAGTGCTTTAGATGATTCCGTTCGAACTCGCGAGGCCGCGGTCGCTGAAAGAAGCGATCGCGTTGCTGAACCCGGACGACCCGGATATCCGTCCGATGGGCGGCGGCACAGCGGTCATGCTGATGATGAAGGCCGGCGTGCTACGGCCAACGCGCCTCGTCAGTTTGCGCGACATCGAGCCGCATTATGCGCAGGTTCGTGCCGGCGAAAACGGCGAGTTGCGCATCGGCGGATTGACGCGACTTGCGACACTCGAACATTCGCCGCTCGTGAGGGAAGGCTGGCCGCTTATCGCCCGCACATTGCGCACGCTGTCGAATGTGCGCGTGCGCAATGTCGCGACCATCGGCGGCAATCTCGGTCACGCCGATCCTCATATGGACATGCCGCCGGTGCTCACGTCGCTCGGCGCACGCGTGACGATCGCGGGTCCGCACGGCGAACGGACGGTGCCCATGGAGGACTTGTGCACGGGTTACTACGAGACCGTGCTCGCTCGCGATGAACTGATTTCCGAAGTGATCGTGCCGCAGCAAGCAGGGCGGCCGGCTGCGTACATGAAGGTGACGACACGCGCGGCGCACGACTGGCCCGCGCTCGGTGTCGCGGTGGTGCTCGATATGCAGGGCGAGCGCATTGATCGCGCGAGCGTGATCGTCGGCGCCGCGACCGATCGGCCGACACGGCTCACGCAGGCCGAGGCGCTGCTTTGCGGCGCATTGCCCGACAACGCGATCCTGCGCGAAGCGGGTGAGGCCGGCGCGGCGCAGCTCGACATCGTCGGCGATCCTCATGGGTCTGCCAGCTACAAGAAACAACTGCTGAAGGTCTATCTGGGCCGCGCGGTGCGCACGGCGCTGGCCACCGCGAGTGGCCGCGCCGCTCAATTCGGGGGGCACGCGTAATGAAGATCGACAAGACGCTCGAAGAACAGCCGGCCGGCAAGCAGGTGGGCCGCGCATTGAACCGCCTCGAAGCGCGTTCGAAAGTGACGGGCCGCGCCGAGTACATTCACAACCTCGTGCTGCCGCGCATGCTGTACGGCAAGATTTTTCGCAGCACGGTGGCGCACGGCAAGATCGTCAATATCGACACGAGCGCGGCCCGCGAAATGGAAGGCGTGTTCGCGGTGTACACCGGAGAAGATATCCGTAAGATGATTCCCGAGCCGTACTATGGCCCCGCGTTTCACGATCAGCCGATCCTCGCGCTGGACAAAGTGCGCTATATCGGCGAGCCGGTAGCCGTCGTGCTTGCCGCCGACCCGCACGTTGCAGAAAAGGCGACGCATCTGATCATGGCCGAGTACGACGAATTGCCAGCCGTGTTCAACGAAGTGGAGGCCGCGCAATCGGATGTTCTGGTCCACGAGTTCTTGCGCCCGGCTGGTACGTTCCCCGATCTGAAGCATCTGGCGGGGCGCAAGGGCACGAACGTGGCGCTCGACTTCCAGTTGCGTCGTGGCGACGTGGAGGCGGCATTTGCGACCGCCGCGCATGTATTCGACGACACGTTCACGACCCAGCAGGTCATGCACACGCCGCTCGAGCCGATGGTGTCGCTTGCCGAGCCGGATCTGGGCAGCGGAATGCTCACCGTGCACACGGCTTCGCAGAGCCCGTCTTTCGTGCGTATCGAGATTGCGCGTCTGCTCGGCTGGGACGAAAACCGTGTGCGCGTGAAGTCGGCATTGCTCGGCGGCGGTTTCGGCGCGAAGCTCTATATCAAGCTGGAAGCGCTCGTCGTCGCGCTTGCGTTGCTGTCCCGGCGCAGCGTGAAGATTTCGCTGACCATGGAAGAGCAGTTCTTCACGATCACCAAGCATGCGACCACGTTCCGCATGAAAAGCGCCGTGAACGAAGAAGGCCGCATTACGGCGCGCAAATGCGAGGTGTGGTGGAACGGCGGCGCATATGCGGATATAGGCCCGCGCGTTACGCAGAAGTCGGGCTTCACCGCTTCGGGCCCGTACGATATCGAGAACGTGTGGATCGATTCGTATCAGGTGTACACGAATCTGCCGCCCGCAGGCGCGTTTCGCGGCTTTGGCATTCCGCAGATGGTGTGGGCATACGAGAGCCATGCCGACATGATTTCACGCGCGCTGCGCATCGATCCGCTCGAATTCCGCCGCCGCAACATCTTGCGCGAAGGGCGTCCGCATGCAACCGGCACGCCGATGCATGACGCGGCGATCGACCTGGTGCTCGAACGGGTTGCCGAGCGGTTGAACTGGGCTGCCCCGTTCGAGCGCGGCAGAGGCGCACTGAGGCGTGGGCGAGGCATTGGCGTCGGCTTCAAGGCGCTGGTTGCGCCGACGACGTCGATGGCAATGGTGAGCCTCGCGGGCGACGGCAGCTGCACGGTCTATTCGAGCACGGTGGACATGGGGCAGGCGTCGGAAACCGCAATCGCATTGATGGCCGGCGAAGTACTGGGCATTCCCGCCGAACGCATCCGGGTGATGCGGCCGGACACCGACATAACGCCTTACGACATGGCGACGCTCGGCTCGCGCTCGACGTTCCACATGGGCCACGCGGTGCGTCTCGCCGCCGAGGACGTGAACCGCAAGCTCGCCGAACTCGCCGACGAACTGGGCGTGCCGGCCGCGCCCGCGAGCCGCGCGGGTGAACTGCTGCGGCGCAAGTATGGCATGCAGGCGGGCAACATCGTGGGTATCGGCAGCTTCATTCCTTCGTACAAGTCGCCGGAACACGAGACGGGGCAGTCGGACAACATCACGCCGAACTGGATGGTGGGCGGCTGCGGCGTCGAAGTCGAAGTGGATACGGAGACGGGCCACTTCAAGCTATTGCGCTTCGAGCATGTGGTCGATTGCGGCACGCCGATCAATCCGAAAGTAGTCGATACGCAGATTTCCGGCGCGGCCATCATGCAGCTCGGCATTACGCTCTTCGAGCGCATGGAGTTCGACGAGGTCGGGCAGCTACGCAATGCGTCGTTCGCGGAGTACAAGATTCCGGGCATCCACGACATTCCGCCGAATATCGGGCGCGAGACCGTGGACTCCGTGCAGAACAACGGACCGTTTGGCGCGAAAGGCGTTGGCGAGAGTTCGACGTTCGGCGTCGCGTCGGCAATCGCGGAAGCCATCGAAGACGCGGTCGGCGTGCGTCTGAAGTCGCTGCCGCTCACGCCCGAGAGTGTCTACCGCGCACTGTGCGCCGCGCGCAATGAACCGCTATCCGAGGAATGATCATGAGCGCCACTTCCATCAAGATTGATTTCACGCTGAACGGTGAGCGCGTCAGCGCCGACGTCGAGCCGCATCACACGATTCTCGAAGTGTTGCGTCAGCAATTTGCGCTGTACGGCGCCCGTGAAAGCTGCGGTCAGGGGCTGTGCGGGTGCTGCACCGTGATCGTCAACGGTGAAAGCGTGTCGGGCTGTCTTTATCTCGCCGCGATGGTCGACGGCGGCGAGGTCAGCACCGTAGAGAACCTGGAAGCCGACGGCGAACTCGACGTGGTGCAGCAGGCGTTCATCGAGTGCGGCGCGTTTCAGTGCGGCTTTTGCACGTCAGGCTTCATACTGATGAGCCGCGAGTTGCTCGAGCGCAATCCCGATCCGAGCGAAGCGGAGATCCGGCATTTCCTGTCGGGCAATTTATGCCGCTGCGCCGCCTATCCGGAGATCATCGAGGCGGTGAAGCTCGCCGCGCAAATGCGTAAGTCGGCAACGCCTGGCGTTCCCGCGTAGCGTAAAGCGCGAACAACGAGGCGCTTACGCAGTAACGCACGGCAACGCGCAGTAACGCGCGTCCGCATAACAACAGACGGCATGGCGCACGCCATGACAGCGAGGAGACAGGCGATGCAGCAACCTCTGGAGGAGGGACCCGGCGGCGGCACACGCGGCTTGCGTGCGGACGCTCGCGTCGCCGCAGACGCCGCAACGGAAACAGTATGGTATCGCTCGATCAACCGGCAGCAGTGGAGCGCGCTTATTGCGTCCAACCTCGGCTGGTTCTTCGACGGATACGAAACCTATGCACTGGTTCTCACCGTGGGCGGCGCACTCGGCCAGTTGCTCGCGCCGTCCGAGCACGCGCAGATTCCGTTCTACGCGGGGCTCGTGATCGCGTTGACGTTGCTCGGCTGGGGCATCGGCGGATTGATTGGCGGCATTCTGACCGACTATATAGGCCGCAAGCGGATGATGATGTTCGCGATTCTCGCGTATTCGCTGACCACGGGCTTGAGCGCGCTTTCATGGAACTGGGCTTCGTTCGCGGCGCTGCGCTTTGTCGTCGGTCTGGCGATGGGTTCCGAGTGGGCGACGGGCACGGCAATGACCGCCGAGATCTGGCCCGACCGGCATCGCGGCAAGGGTGCGGGGCTCATGCAATGCGGGCTCGGTACGGGCTTTTTCGTCGCTTCGCTGATATGGCTTTTCATGAGTGGCGCAGGAGAGCATGCGTGGCGCTACATGTATCTGATCGGCGTGCTGCCGGGCCTCGCGACGTTGTGGATGCGCGCGGGCATTCCCGAGTCGGAGCAATGGCAGCGCGTGAACAAACAGCGTAAGGCGACGCTCGCGCGCAGGAAGTCAGGGGCGGCGCTCGACGAGCGCGAACAGGCGCTTGCACGCTTTACCCTCGTCGATCTGCTGGCTGATCCGAAACTGCGCCGCCGCACGTGGATCGCTGTGCTGATGTCGCTCAGCACGACGCTCGGCTGGTGGGGCATCTCCACATGGGTGCCGCCCTACATCGGCTCGGTCGCCGCGCATGCGGGACTTCACGCGGCCTCCTGGGCGAGCTTCGCGGGCATGGCGTATAACGTCGGCGCGATCAGCGGCTATATCGGTCTGGGTTTTCTCGCCGACGCGTATGGCCGCAAGCGCATCACGTGTCTTTTCTTCGCGATGGCGTTCGTGCTGACGCCGGTGCTCTTCATGTGGACGCACAATGTCGGCCTGCTGCTCGCGGTGGCCTGCGTGGCCGGTTTTTTCAGCCTGGGGCAATATACGTGGATGCCGACATGGCTGCCCGAGCTTTATCCGACGCGCGTGCGCGGCACCGCCATCGCGCTGTGCTTCAACGTTCCGCGCTTTCTTGCATGGACGGGGCCGCTCGTCGCCGGCACGCTGATCACCCGCTTCGGCGGCTACGGTCATGCGGCGGTCACGGTCGGTTTCATCTATCTGGTGGGCCTTGCGCTTGCGCCGTGGCTACCGGAAACGCGCGGCCAACCTTTACCTGAAGAGATCTGAACCATGAATTTCATCTTTACCGACAAGGTGCCGGCTCCCGGCGGACACTATTCGCAGGCCGTGCAGGCGGGCGCCTTCACGTTCGTGTCCGGCATGCTGCCGGGCCCGGGCGTGGCCACCGAGGGCCCGGACAACTTCGAACGCCAGGTGCGCGCGACGCTCGCCCATTGCGAACGGGTGTTGGACCAAGCAGGCTGCGCGCTGACTGACGTCGTGCAGTGCACCGCATATATCGTCGACGTGAAGAACTGGCCGGAGTTCAACCGGCTCTACGCGGAGCATTTCGGCACGCATAAGCCCTCGCGCGCAGTTGTGCCGGTGCCTGAGTTGCACCACGGCTTCCTCGTCGAGTTGCAGATGGTCCCCTATCGCGCCCAATAGGCGCGCGTCTCTACTCCTGCTCCGGCTCCGACACATCCCGCCGCGCGTTGACGATTCCCCACCACTGCTGACGCAGCACGTCGCGCAGAATCTTGCCGCGCGCGCTGCGCGGCAGTGCTGGAACCGGATAGATGTCCTTCGGCATTTTTTCGCGCGGCAGTTGCCGGCGGCAGTGCACGCGCAATGCGTCCAGGTTGGACACCATGCCCGGCTGCAGGACCACGAAACAGACTGTCTCCTGCCCGTACACCGGGTCGGGCACGCCGAGCGCCGCGACGTCCTGCACATGCTCATGCGTGCGCATCACGTCTTCGATTTCCTGCGGCACGATTTTCACGCCGCCTCGAATGATGAGGTCGTCCATGCGGGCTGCCATGCGCACGAAGCCGTCGCTGTCGCGTGAAGCGATGTCGCGCGTGAAGAGCGGCGCGCCGCGAATCGGCAGCAGCGAGTCGTCCCGCTGCAGCACGCCCAGTGCGAGCTTTTCACCATCCACGACGACCTGTCCTTCGACGTCCGCAGCGCACGGCATGCCGTTCGCGTCGACGATATCGAAGTGGATATGCGGCGCCGGATAACCGACCGTTCCGAGCTTGCGATGTTGCAGCCGGTTGCCGCACATCCGTCCCGCTTCCGACGATCCATACAGGTTCAGGATACGGATGCCATACAGTTTTTCGAAACGCATCCATTGAACAGGCGATAGCGGCGCGGTGCTGCATGTCATCGCGCGCAGCGACGCGAAGGTGTCGGCGCTCACATCGAGCGGTGCTTCCAGCAGCATGTTCAGAACAGTCGGCACGCCTGCGCACACGGTGATGCGCTGCTCGCGAATCCATTCGCCGAACTGGCTGCGCGAGAAGCGGCGCGCGACGCACAGCGTCGAACCGAGTTGCAGGAACGGAATGAAACTGAGTATTTGCGCCGAATACCAGTCGAACGAACGATACTCGAGCATGCGGTCGTCGCGGCTCGAACCGAGCAGGTGGATGCTGTCGAGGCCGTTGAGCCAATATGACCTGTGGTCGTAGACGACGATCTTCGGAATGCCCGTCGTGCCGGAGGTGCAGCACATCGACGCAACGTCGTCGGGCGTGCACAGGGTTTCGCCCTCGGGTAGCGGCGCGGCGTCGTGCGTTTTGTCCTGCAATGAGATCGTGTCGCCGCCAACGTCGGCGTGCTCGTGAGCGGCGCAGGCCCACGAAACGAAGCGCACGACCCGCACGTTCGGTCCCGCGACGGAGGTGTCGGCAGAATCGGCGGAGAACACTATCAGCGTTGGCCGGATCGTGTCGAGTAGCGTGCGCGCGATCTCTTTGCCGACGAAAGGCACGTCGAGCGGACACACGATCGCACCGAGCCGCCACGCGCCGAGCCACAGCAGCAGCTTGTCGGGCGCATCGCAGTCGGCGATCACGACACGTGTGCGTCGGGTCACGCCGCGCCGCGCGAACTGCCTGGCGATCGCGTCGACCGCGTGCGCCAGTTCTTCGAAGCTCATGCTCACCCGCTGTTCCACATCGACGATTGCGGGTTTATCAGGCGTTGCCCTGCGGTGCTGGTCGAGCAGGGCAGCGACGCTGCGAAAAGGCGGATCGTTGGTGGGCTGATGAGTGCTGGACATGAACTCAGCAGGGCTCGGGCACGGAAGGCGAGGCCACCTCGAATTGCGCCGCGTCGCTGTGGCGATTCAGATTCAGGTCTTCGCCGAGCCGCGCGAGCGCCCACTCGCGAAACGCTTCGACTTTTTTCGTGCGTGCCTTGTCGATAGGCGACGAAACGAAATACGCGGAGTTCGACGGCACGCGCACGTCGAACGGCGCAACGAGTCTGCCGCTCGCCAGATCGCCGTTCACGAGAGGCGTGCGGCCGATCGCAATGCCAACCCCGTCGACAGCCGCCGCGAGCGACGTGAGCTGCAGATGGAAAACGGACTCGCCGGCGAACTCGACGGGCTCGTGTACGGCAGCTTCGAGCCATGCAGGCCAGTCGTCCTGATACATCGAATAAAAGTACGTGCGTATCTGCCGCATGCGCGAAAGCGCTTCTCCTACCGATTCGAACCTGCCGGCTTCCGCGAGCACCGCGGGCGAGCACACGGGGAAGAATTCCTCGCCATGCAGCCGGTCAGAGCGCGCGGACGCCCAGCGCCCCGAGCCATAACGGATCGCGACGTCGTAACTGTTGCGGTCAAACTCGTTGAATGTCGAACTGGTTGCAAGATGCACCGTGATGTCAGGGTGCGCGCGCTGGAATTCCGGCAGCGCGGGAATCAGGCATTTGACCGCGTAAGTGGGCAGGCAAGTCACCGTGAGCACGGTACTCGGTTTTTTCTTGCGTGCATGCGCAGTGGCGATGGACAGCAGATTGATCGCCTCGTGCACGGAATCCAGGTACTCGCGCGCGGCCGGGGTCAGCGTGAGCACGTTGCGACGGCGCACGAAGAGCTTCACCTCGAGCCGGTCTTCCAGTGTCTTGATCTGGTGGCTGATGGCCGTTTGCGTCAACTCGAGTTCTTGTGCCGCGCGGGTGAAGCTCAGATGCCGCGAGGCGGCTTCGAATGCGAGCAGGCTTTGAAGCGAGGGAATGTAGGGTCTCATCTGATGTCAGCGCAATGCAAGGACGCCTGGTAGTGGTCGTAGCGGTTCTCATCGGCGCGTGCGGCGCCTGGCACAGGCGCGCGGGGTACTTGTCGGCGGCCCAGGCGGAAAGCTGCACGAATGCTTGGATGATCGGCTGGTTACGGACCCCGAGGAAATGAAACTTTTTCATGCCGGCATGAGAAAAGTTAGTTTGCGCGCGTCGAAAGCGCTCATGCACTCTTGGTCCAGTCGAGCGAAGCGTCGTCTATCGGCGGACATTAATCAATCGTTACAAACCCGGAACGCGAATAAGCCGGGCCGTGCGTGAATCACGGAAAGTGCGGGGCAGTACGGCCCGCTCACGCGCGCAAGGGAGAGAACAACAGTGGATATCGATGTGCTGGAAAATCCGTTTCTCGCCAGCCTCGGCATGTCGCGCACGGCGTGGCGCGATGGCTATGCGGAGTTCCGCCTGCACTTGCAGCCCGGATTGCTGAACCGGCAGCGGGTGCTGCAAGGCGGAGTGGTAGCGACGTTGCTCGACGCGGAGTGCGGCTACGCAGGCCTTTATAGCGCCGATCCGCAGCGGCCGATACACGCGGTGACGTTGTCGTTGACGCTGAACTTCCTCGACAAGGGAGTGGGCGACACGCTGATCGGCAAGGGCTTTCTCGAGCGTAAGGGCAGGTCGGTGTATTTCGCGCGCGGCGAGGCGTGGATCGATTCGAAGACGCTGATCGCCACCGCGCAGGGCACTTTCAAGTATGCGGGCGGTTATGGCCGGCGTGAGCCGTCTGGTGCCACGCCTGGCGAACTCGATTGACATGCCGGGTGTGCATCGTGCGTTCGCGTCATGACGTCCGCATCTGGGCGGTCTCATGAATCGTTCTCATCCCTGTCATGAACGATGGTCGCTTGCACGCGGTGCACTGTTGCCTCAATGTGGCGATCAACGAGTACGCGGGTAGCGCGCGACGACGACGCACAGCCCGGCATACCAGTGCGAACACGAGCAAAGAATTAAGAAACTATCGGAGATACACGACGTGACAGAGAGTTCGACTTCCCATCCGCTCGATCTTCGAGCATGGCTCGACGAGGCGCGTGCGCTCGGCGAATTGACCGATGTATCGGGCGCAGACTGGAATCTGGAACTCGGCGCGATCAGCGAGCTGAACGTGAAGAAGGAGCGGCCCTCGGCGCTGCTCTTCGACGATATCCCGGGCTATCCGAAGGGGCATCGCGTGTTGACGTGCAGCACCGCGAGCCCCGCGCGACTGTCGTCGATCCTGCGCGTGGGGCATCAGGCAACGCATCGCGCGCTCGTCGAAACACTGCGTGGCAGGCCGAAGCAATGGCAGGCGCACGCGCCCGAATATGATCCCGTGCCCGCTGCGAGCGGCCCTGTGTTCGATAACTTGCAGTCCGGCGAGGACGTCGATCTTTTCTCGTTTCCCGCACCGCTGTGGCACGAAAAGGATGGCGGTCGATATATCGGCACCGGCTGCATGGTGGTGACGAAGGACCTCGACTCCGACTGGATCAATGTCGGCACTTACCGCGTGATGATCCACGATCGCAACCACGTTGGCCTCGACATGATTCCGGGCAAGCACGGCGCGATCCAGTACGACAAACACATGAAAGCGGGCAAGCCGTTTCCGGTCGCGATCGTGATCGGCTGCGATCCGCTCGGCTATCTGATCTCAGGTATCGAAGTGCCGTTCGGCATGTGCGAGTACAACTACATCGGCGCGATCCTGAAGAAGCCTGTGTCAGTGGTGAAGGGACAATTGACCGGACTGCCGTTTCCGGGCGCGTCGGAGATCGTGATCGAAGGCTATGCGCATCCGGGCGATGTGAGGATCGAAGGACCGTTCGGCGAATTCCACGGCTATTACCCGGGCAAGGCGGAGACGGCGCCGGTCGTGACGATCGAGCGAATCTACTACCGCAACAACCCCATCATCATGGGCAGCCCGCCGGCAAAGCCGCCAAACGACTACTCGTATTCGAAGGCCGTGATGCGCTCGGCGCTCCTCGTCGATGCGCTGCAGGCAGCCGGCGTGCCGGATGTTGCCGGCGTGTGGGCACACGAGATCGGCGGCGCGCGCATGTTCAATGTCGTGTCGATCCGCCAGCGCTATGCGGGTCACGCGCGGCAGGCTGCACATATTCTCAGCCAGTGCGGCGTGGGTGCCTACATGTCGCGCTATTCGATCGTGGTCGACGACGACATCGATCCCGCCAATCTGCAAGAAGTCATGTGGGCGGTCGCGACGCGTACAGACCCGGACATCGATATCGACATTGTCAAGCGCGGCATGGGTTCGAAGAACGACCCTATGTCCATCGCGAATCCGTACAAGGCGCCGTTCAACTCGAAGGCCATTATCGACGCGTGCCGTCCGTTCGATTTCCTCGCGGAGTTTCCGCAGGTCGCCGAGGCGAGCAAGGAACTGCAGGATAAAACGCGTGCGAAATGGGAACACATTCTCGGCTGACGCGCTTGCGATGCAATGCGACGTGGCAGCCCGATAAACATCATGCAAGCCGCCGTTCATGACCGGGCGCAGTCGAGTGCAACGGTGAAGGCTGGCGAAGGAGATTTGCACATGGAACTGACAGGCGAACAGATTCTGCCGCTGCCGCGCGAACGCGTGTGGGCAGCATTGAACGACCCCGAAATCCTCAAGGCCTCGGTACCCGGTTGCGAGTCGTTCGAACGCGTCGACGACAATCAGTTTCAGATGGTGATGGCCGCGTCGGTCGGCCCGATCAAAGCACGCTTCAAGGGCAAGATGGTGCTCACCGATTTGCAGCCGCCGCAGTCGTATTCGATGACCTTCGAAGGATCGGGCGGCGCGGCCGGATTCGGCAAGGGCGGTGCGCACGTCGACCTGCTCACCGATAGCGGCGGGACCCGGCTCGTGTACCGGTCGCATGCGCAGGTGGGCGGACGTCTCGCGCAGGTGGGCGCGAGGTTGATCGACGGCGTCGCGCGGAAAATGGCGGAAGACTTCTTCGGGCGCTTCACGGTTGCTGTCGTCGGACCGCAGCCCGCAGCGGCGACCAGCGCCGCGCCGCTAGCCCAAGATGCGGAACCGAACGCGGCCACAACGTCGAGCGACACTCGCGCGGCCACCCAAGGAGCCGCACCTGCCGCGTCTGTCGCGGGCGCAAAAAACTGGACATGGGCGCTCGGTGTGGTGGTGGTCCTTGCGCTGATCGCAGTGTACGCATTGCATTGATAACAACGACGGGGTGCTGTAGCAAGGCGTTGGGCGTCACCGCCCGAACGCTGCACAGTGCACTCGCAACTGGAGACGACGATGCAGGAAGGCAATGCGCTGCAGGGTGCGGTGAGATGCGACGAAACGCAAACGGTAGCCGTGGATGCGGCAGTGGATGCCGCAAGCGCGGCGCTCATTCGTCGCATAGAGAGCGTGCCGTTTTCGCGCTGGCATACGAAGGCGCGGATCATCGTCGGCAGCGCGACGTTTTTCGACGCATTCGACGCTCTTTCGATCGCGTTCGTGCTTCCGGTGCTGATCGGCTTGTGGCATATCGAGCCCCTTGAAATCGGCGTGCTGATCGGCGCGAGCTACGTGGGACAGTTCATCGGAGCGCTTACGTTCGGCTGGTATGCGGAGCGGCGCGGGCGGATTCGCAGCGCGACCATCGCCATTGCGATCATGTCGGTGATGAGCATGGGCTGTGCGCTAAGCGGCAGTTTCGCGATGCTGCTCGTGTGCAGATTCATTCAGGGAATTGGCGTGGGCGGCGAGATGCCGGTCGCGGCGACCTATATCAGCGAGCTTTCCAACGCGCATGGTCGCGGCAAATACTTTCTGCTGTATGAGTTGATCTTTCCGGTCGGTTTGATGGCGACCGGACAGATCGGCGCGTGGCTCGTGCCTGTCATCGGCTGGAAGATCATGTTCTGGATCGGTGCGGTGCCCGGCCTTGTCGTCGCGCTGCTTATCGCACGTCTGCCCGAATCGCCGCGCTGGCTAATTTCGAAAGGGCGCTTGAGCGAAGCGGAAATCGTCGTGCAGGACATGGAAGCGAGCACCGACCGCCGCATCGAACCCGGCCGGCACCAGCAGCCCAACAAAGGCGTGGTGAATGCGCGCGCGGGCTGGCGCGAACTGCTGTCACCGTTCTATCGCGGCCGTACGCTCGTCGTGTGGGTGTTGTGGGCCACTGCGTTTTTCATCGCGAACAGTCTGAACAACTGGCTGCCGACGCTGTATCGATCCGTTTATCACCTGCCGCTGCAAACGGCGCTACGCGCTGCGTCGATGACTAACGTCGCGCAGGTGGCGCTACTGCTTGTCTGCGCTTATGTGATCGATCGCGTAGGGCGCCGAAACTGGACGGTGTCCGCTTTCTGTCTAGCCGCAGTTCTGTTTGCATGCCTCGGACTCTTTGCCGCGCACGACGTGTGGAGCGCCATGGTGCTCGGCACGCTGAGTTATGGATTGATCGGTTCGATTGCCGCGGTGCTGTACCTGTACACGCCCGAGGTGTATCCGACCAGAATGCGCGCGACCAGCACGGGGCTCGCCACGTCATGGCTGCGGCTTGCGTCCGCAGTCGGTCCTTCGCTTGCCGGATTGCTTCTGCACAAGAAGGGTATCGGCTCGGTCTTCGTCATGTTCGCGGTGGTAGCGGTGGTCGGCGCGATCTGTGCATTGAAGATGACCGAGACGCGCGAACGAAGTCTCGAGGAAATCGCGCCCTGAAAGAAATGGTGCCGGCGCCGCCGCTTATACAGACCCTTGGCGATGTTGATGCCTTGTTGCCTGCGCAGCCGTTTTTTCGTCCTGCCTGGTAAAAGCGGGTGTTGGACCGGATTTTCGTGGGCAGCGGTCTGCGCGCGAGTTGACCCCTAGCAGCTTTCAAATTGCTCGCGCCGCGCGTTGACGAACCGCGCGTTGCCTACGTGAGTTCAGCTTCCGTCGATACGGGCTCGAAGCGGCGCGGTCCGTCATGCACCGGGTTCTCGGCCGGCGCGAACGCGTAGAGCCTGAGCCATTCGCCATAACCGGCGACCAGAAAACCTCCGGATCGCTCGATGTATTGCTCGCGGGACGCTTGATAGACTGTCTTCAGCGCGAACCACGGCACGTGCGGCAGGTCATGATGAACCAGATGAAAATTGTTATTCAAAAAGAGCAGCCGCCAGAACAGGGCCGCCTCATTCACAACCGTGCGATGCTCGCAATCGTCTGCGGCGCGATGCTCGCGGAATGAACGAATCGAGCCGAGCGACATCGACCCATACCCCACGCCGACGATGAATACCCACGCCGGGATAGAGCACACGTATTGCAGCCACGCGGTGAGCGCGGCCAATGCGATGAAGTGCGCGAGCCAGGCGGGCAGGTCACGCCAGTCGCCGAGCTTCACTTTACGCAATGCATCGACGCCGGTCGCCGCAATCGCAAACGCCGGTCCCACCACCAGACGGCCCACAAACGTATTGCGCCACGTGAGCAGCGCGCGCATCGCCCAACCGGCGCGTTCCCACACACGAGCATCGACGAAATAGCTTTCCGGATCGCGCCCGGGCTGCGTCAAGTGCGCGTCGTCGTGATGCTGAAGATGCGACTCGCGGTAGACGCGGTACGGAAACCACACGGCTAGCGGCGCGAAGCCAAGCAATGCATTCAAGCGCGGTGAGCTTGTAGGGTGGCCGTGGAGCAGTTCGTGTTGCAACGACATGTACCACGCGCTGAAGAACGCGAGCAGCGCCGCGGTCAGCGGCAGGCCGAGCACGCGCGCATGGGTTGCAACGCCGAACCAGCCGCCGTAGATCGCGACGATCAGTAGCCACGTCGGCCATTGCGTGCGCCATGTCCAACTCGTTGCCAGGCCTGCGATGGCTTTGCGCTGCTTGTCGTCGAGGTAGATCGCCATCGGCTGAATCGGTCGGATGCATGTTTGAAGCGATCCTACCGAGCCATGCGCCGCGCCCGAACCAATTTGTTCAGGATTGCATTTTCGCCGCGACGGGTAAGGGCGGCCAAAATCCGGCCAAACTGCGATGGGATAACGGCCCGGGCAAATTCACCGTGCCGGAATGGTGAACGATCCGTCTGGATACTGGCTGCACATGAACTCCACGAAGGCCCGCACTTTGGGGCTTTGCAAACGACGGGACGTGTGCAGTACCCAGAGTTCAACGTCGTTGCCCGCGATGCCCCATGTCACCAGTTCGCCGTTCTCAAGCAGACCGCCGATGATCGACTCCGGCAGCATCGCCGCCCCTGCGCCGGCAGCAATGGCGTCGCGGACCATCAACAGCGAAGACAAGCGTAGAACAGGTTGCGGTTCGATAGTGAACTCACCATCGCGGACAGACCATACATCTCCGTCGCGATAGCTCGGCATGACGACGGCCGGAACCGGGACAGGCTTATCGCCGCGCCCTTGCGGCATTTGA
This sequence comes from Paraburkholderia kirstenboschensis, assembly GCF_032806925.1. NCBI lineage: Bacteria > Pseudomonadati > Pseudomonadota > Betaproteobacteria > Burkholderiales > Burkholderiaceae > Paraburkholderia > Paraburkholderia kirstenboschensis. The sequence goes on from NZ_CP136512.1 coordinate 2,286,751, forward strand.
ACCGATGGTGCGGCGGCAAGTATCAGCCGGTCCCTGGCGAAGCACCGGCCGACCAATGTGCTGTCGCTGCGCGGGTTAATGCGGATGGCGACGTCGAAATGCTCGTCGACGAGATCGACGGGGCGATCGTCCGCGACCACTTCGAGCTGCACTTCGGGATAGCTCGCGAGGAACTGGGCGGCGAGCCGCCCCAGCGCCAACTGGGAAAACAGGAGCGGTGCCGCGACACGCAGACGGCCTCGCGGCGTGGCAAGCCCGTCTCGTGCCGCCGCAACCGCTTCGGCCACTTCGTGCATCGGTCCTTCGGTTCGGGTCAGCAGCAGTTGGCCGGCTTCGGTCAGTTCCAGGCGATGAGTGCCCCGCTCGATGAGCCGAACGCCCAACGCTTCTTCGAGATCGGCGACGCGGCGCGACAGGGTGGCTTTGGACCGGCCGCTCGCGCGGCTCGCTTTCCCAAAACCTCCGTGAGCGGCCACCAGTTGAAAGTCGTCAAGGGCGTTCAAATCCATGGTGTCTCATTAATGAAACGGAACGTCTCCATTTTAGAGTCGTTGTTTTGATTGTGAAACTCCTTATTGTGGGGGCGTACCCAACCAAACGCTCAAAGGAGTTTCTTATGAACAACGTTCGTGCAGTGCTGCTTACCGAGTACGGCGGCTCCGACGCCGTCACGATTTCTTCCGTCGCCGCACCGTTGGCAGGAGCTGGCCAGGTTCTCGTCCGTGTGCATGCCGCCGGTGTCAATGGACTGGATTGGAAGGTCCGGGAGGGTTACGTGAGGGACGCCTTTCCGCTGCAGTTGCCGACCGTTCTCGGCATCGAACTGGCCGGCGTCGTGGAAGCGGTTGGGCCCGGGGTCACCCGGTTGCGCAAAGGCGACCGCGTGATGGGTGCGCCAGGCGCACTGGGCGCCTACGCCGATCTCGTGGCGGTGAGCGCGGCCAACCTCGCCACGGTGCCCGGCTCGATGAGTTTCGTGGAGGCGGCAGCGTTGCCCGTCGCAGCTGTGGCTGCATGGCAAAGCCTTCACTTCGCCGGACCGATACGTGCCGGACAGCGCATCCTGATCCAGGGCGCGGCCGGCGGTCTGGGCGGATTCGCGGTGCAGTACGCGCATCAGGCCGGCGCCGAGGTGTTTGCCACCGCACTCGGCAGTCACGCCGACTATGTCCGCAGTCTCGGCGCGGACCACGTAATCGCCTACGACCAGCAGAAGTTCGAAGCCTCGGTAAGCAGCATAGACCTCGTTCTCGACTACGTTGGTGGCGACGTGCTGACCCGCTCGTGGTCTGTGCTTTCCGCAGATGGCGTCGTCGTCAGCACCGCCTCGCCGGACATTCTGGCGAGCGCCCCTGCCGGGCGTCGCGGCTTGTGGTTCGTGAACACGCCAGACGCCGCGCGGCTGCAAGAGATCGCCGACGACGTGGCGCACGGACGCTTGCAGTCCAAGGTCGACGCCGTCGTGCGCTTCGACGAACTGCCCACGGCGATCGAACGCAATCGGACCCAGCCGCAGGTCGGCAAGACCGTTGCGAACTTCTTCCTCTAAATCGACTTTCCAAAAATGGAGCAAACCATGAGCATTCTTGTTACCGGTGCATCGGGCACCGTAGGTATGCAGATCGTCCAGCGCTTCGCTTCCAGTGGCGTCGAAGTGAAAGCGCTGGTTCGAGCGCCGGGTAAAACGGCGCTTCCCTCGGGCGTGACGGAAGTAGTCGGGGACATGAGCAGTGCGAACTCGACGCGCGCGGCCTTGTCTTCGGTGCGCACGCTGTTTCTGCTCAACGCGGTCATCCCGGATGAAGTCACCCAGGCACTGGTCACGTTGAATCTGGCGCGAGATGCGGGTATCGAGCGCATCGTCTATCTGTCCGTGATCCACGCCGACCTCTATACCAACGTGCCTCACTTCACAGGCAAGCACACCGTCGAGCGGATGATCGAAAGCCTCGAGATGCCTGCGACCATCCTGCGGCCGGCCTACTTCATCCAGAACGACGAACGGATCAAATCCGTCGTCGAGAGCTACGGCATTTATCCGATGCCTATCGGCCAGGCTGGCGCGAACATGGTCGACGTGCGGGACATTGCCGACGTTGCAGCGGCCGAACTGTTGGCACGGCACCGGGCACCCAATGCATTGCCCGGCCGCACGCTCGACGTGGTCGGACCGGAAGCGTTGACCGGCGAGTCCGTCGCTCGCATCTGGAGCGAAGCGCTTCAGCGCGAAATCCGCTACGCAGGCGACGACCTGGATGGTTTCGAGCAGCAACTGGCGGCGTATGATGGGCCGGACTGGCTGGCCTACGACATGCGCCTGATGATGGCCGGCATCCAGAGCCATGGCATGCGTCCCGTTGACGATGCAGTGAATGTCCTCACGAAGATGCTGGGGCGGCCGTTGCGGACCTATCGTGATTCGGTGCACGAGATGCTTGGATTGAGCCAGTAGTCGGATTAGTCGGAGCAGGCAGAGCAGTCCGATTAGTCGGAGTAGGCGGCGGGTGACGGGGCGCGGCGGCGGAACGGTCGAAAAGCGCACAGGCGCGCAACGCGTCAGTGAACCGGTCGTACAGCGCATATCGTTATGTGATGAACACGCGCGCGCCACCGAACCCACGCCTCCCGGCATATTCTTTCGACCGTATTTTCGTTAATGTGTGAGTTCGGCGGCAGGCAAGCGGTTCGCCACGAGGAGTACGCGGGCCTGCTGCTCAACCGGCGAATCGGCGGGACCAAACGTGTGAAGAGAGTGCCGATGATACGCAGCTGGCGTCCACGACGGGGCATCGATCGGAAACACATCATGGTAGTCGAATGGAAGCACCGAATCAGGCTCTTTGCCCGGCGTTTCTGGCAGCCGACCAGCGCATGCATGACGTGCATGCCCGGAAGTTGGGGCAATCTGTTCAGCCTTGGGCATTGGGCGATTGCACTGCAGACGGGACTGTTCACCGGCGTGCTGGCCGTACTGCTGACTTTCACACCGGCGAGGAAGCTCTATGCGCACCGATACGGCAATGCACTGGTCGTCGGCTGCCTGACTGCGTTAGGCGATGCCTATTCGCATACGAGTCACTACCGCATCCCGGTCGTCGAGCACGTGTTGACGGGTATCATTTCGGGTCTATTCGCGCTGGCCGGCTCATATCTCTTCGAAGATCGCGGGCGGCGCATCCGGGCTGCGTGGGCTCGGGTTTTTGGATAGCCTGTGCAGTCTCCAGCACGCGTGACGGTTGCTGCGCAGCCACTCTCCTCGCGAGATCCGCAGCGTAGGGCTCGAAGATCAGCGGAACAAGATGACTGCCATAGAGCTTGGCGATCGAGCCACCGAAGCGAGTGCCGGTACCAAAGCTTTCCATGGCGTCTCCTTCCTGATCTACGAAAATCTTGGCGTGGCGGGGGAGATTGAACAGTGCACGCTGCTTTGATCTGGCCGGGTGCGAGTGTGTGGCAGCTAATAGGGCGTGTCCGTGGCGGCGCCCAGCGCCGACACGACTTGCGCGGCAACGCCGACACACTCAAGGCGCAGTTGCTCGTGCATGTCGCGTCAGTCGATCATGTCAGTCGCGGCGGGTGGTTGCGCGTTCTACGTGATGGCAGCGACGAAACAGATCAAATGCTTGGGATCACCAAAACACGGCGTCTATCAATGCCTCGCTTTTCGCCCAAAGCTGCTCGGCCTTGTCGGCGTCGAGTGCATACGACCTTACGCCATCGGCAAATGGATTGGGCGTATCGTTGACCGGCGCGACTGCGCAATCTTCCAGGTACTGCCCGCCGATCCCGGCTTGATCAGCCACGACTGCCGCCCACACCGACGTAGCCGCTGCCTGCGCAATTTCCTTGAGCTCCGCAGGAGGCAGGCCCGCTTCGGCGCGAGCGTTGCCCACGGTCTCGAAGAGCCCCTGCAACTCTTCCTGCGAGAAATGACGTGGGAGATCACTGAGACTATTGCCTGGCATCACCGACGCAGCCCGCACACCGCGACCGGCATGCCGCCTGTCGAACTTCCGCACCGAGGCCGCACGAGCCTCCTGTAACGAGGGCGACCTTGCCCTGCAATGGCTTTTTGCACGAGAAAACCTCTCTTGTTTCGACCGGGCACGCACGCTTCCGGGAATGGTGCGTGCGAACGGGGAGGCGTCGTTGCGCGAGCGCTTCGAACGGGCGCAGTACGGGTGTCTGATAAACCGAGTCGAAAACGCCCGCTGCGCAAGCTGGATGCTGACGGGTTCGCTCCTCAAACTCCGCCATCGCACCGCTCCTAACAGCTCACATACGTAATGGCCCCAAAATTTCATGTTGCACCGCACTGCAAATAAGCCTATAACCATCCCATTGGATGGTGAGCGGATGGAAAAATGGAAAACCCTGTAGCGAACGCCGCAAGTCGCCCGAAAGGCGGCGAGTCGGAAAAAATCACTATCAACCTCGGCCCGGTTGACCTGGGGCAAATCGACCTGCTGGTGCAGGAAGGCTTCTATTCGAACCGGACCGATTTGATCCGCACCGCTATCCGCAACCAGCTTGCGCTGCACGCACAGGTTGTTCAGGAGACTGTGAGCCGCCGCGCGCTTGTGCTCGGGCTACAGCATTTCTCGCGAGAGGATCTGGAGGCGGTTCGTGCCGCGAATCAGCGTCTCACGATCCAGGTGCTCGGACTGGCCAGCATTGCTGCCGACGTCACCCCGGAACTCGCGCTCGCAACCATTGACAGCGTTGTGGTGCTCGGAGCGTTTCACGCATCCGCTGCTGTCAAGACGGCGCTCGCCAGCAGAATCCGCTAACTGGCCGACGCACGACACTTAACCCATTTACCGGACAAACACGATGAAACTCGATGAAGGTTTTTTGACCTCGATGCGCGAAGCAATGACCTTGCTGCGCACCCGTGGCCCCGCCGAAGCTACTGAAGCAATACAACGTGCGCTGGGCGGCAACGCCGATGGCTCTATGCATGGCACAGCGTCCTCGCATTCCATGCCGGAAGCGTTCACCGTTCCTTTCGAGCGGCCGGCGACAAAGCACGCGGAGACGTTCAATGCGCGAGAAGCCCGCGGTGATATTCAGGACCGCGGACACTTCAGCACGCACACGTATTCGAACGCCGCCGGTCGCCGGCAATATCGGCTGTACGTGCCGGCGGCAAGCGAAGGCGAGCCGCTTCCGTTGATCGTAATGCTGCACGGCTGCACACAGAACGCCGACGATTTCGCCGCGGGCACACAGATGAACGCGCTTGCCGAGCGGCATCGATTTCTGGTCGCTTATCCGGAGCAGCCGCAGCAGGCGAATCCGTCGAAATGCTGGAACTGGTTCAAGCCTGGCGACCAGCATTGCGAACGCGGCGAGCCGTCGTTGATCGCCGGCATCACTCGCGAAATCATCGCAGAGCAGAACGTCGATCCCGCACGCGTGTACGTCGCGGGACTCTCGGCCGGTGGCGCAATGGCGGCGATCATGATTGCCGCATATCCCGAACTCTATGCGGCGGCCGGCGTGCATTCAGGTCTTCCGGCACGATGCGCGCACGATCTTCCGTCCGCGCTCGCAGCGATGAAAGGCGGCAAGCGTCCGGTACGGGCACGGCGCCCCACGCACGATACCGCCTCGTTACCGAAGCGGCCTGTGATCGTCTTTCACGGTGACGCCGACGCCACGGTGAGCATCCGCAATGCCGCGCAACTCGTCGACGGTTTCTCCGCGCGGCCGCATGAGGACGGCGAACAGCGTCGGGCCGATGCCGGCGGACGTGCCTGTACCGTCTCGCGGCTCGTTTCAGCGGACGGTATCGACGCAGAACTGTGGACCATTCACGGCGCCCCGCACGCATGGGCCGGCGGCAATGCGCGGGGCAGCTATACGGATCCAGCGGGTCCCGACGCGAGCGCGGAAATGCTGCGCTTCTTTCTTGAACATCCGCAGCGGTGATAGCGCGGTTGGCTATTTGGGCCGACCTATGATTGCTGGCACTCTGGACAAAGGCAACATGAGACGACTACTAGTTGCTGCGCTCGCAGCCACCTCTTTCGCCACTTGCGTTCATGCGCAAAGCAACGAGTCGGGCCCGCTCGATACGCCCTTGGGCAAACTGCAATTCGTGCACGCAGGGCATGATTTCACGGCGATGCTCGACAACGAAGTGTTCGATCGCTTCGGCGCCAACACGCTCACGCATTTCGACGACGTGGGCAACGCAAATGACGCGGTCAGACGCACGCTCGTGCAGACCGCTTCGGGCCCGGTGCTATACGACTTCCGCCACCGTCCTCCACTTGTGCAGCGCGTTGGCGCGCGCATGACGGTCAAGCGCGTGTTCTGGCAAGGAGACGAAGTCGTGATGCAAGGTTCGCAAGGCTGGTTCGCGTTCAGACGCGGCGTGCTGACGAAGCTACAGTCGTCCACGACTACGTACCACTGATACGCCACAGCCGCAAACAGCACAGCCGCAAACACACAGCCGCAAACACACAGCCGCAAACACAGCGACCCTTTAGCACAGAACTTCTCTCGCTTCTCACCAAACCTTGGTTGGACGGCGAATTACCGGTTGCTACCATCTCGCGCTCAGACAACCACGGCCAATACAACGATGAAAAGTTCGAGATCGCATCCGGCGGCGTTCCCAACCATTCTCAGGCTGCGGGCACTCGGTGCCGCGGTCGCCAGTGTGGTTGCGCTTGCATCGTGTTCCGGCGGGGTTTCTCCAACACCGCCGGCTGCCACACCGGTGGCCGCGAAACGCCCGAACATTCTGTACATCATGGCGGACGATCTGGGCTACTCGGATATTCACGCGTTCGGCGGCGACATCGACACGCCGAATCTCGATGCGCTCGTGCAATCCGGGCGCATCCTGACGAACCATCACACAGGCACCGTCTGCGCGATCACGCGAGCGATGCTGATTTCCGGCACCGACCACCACCTGGTCGGCGAAGGCACGATGGGTGTGCCGACCGACGAACGCAAAGGTCTGCCCGGCTACGAAGGCTATCTGAACGACCGCGCGTTGTCGGTCGCACAACTGCTCAAGGACGCCGGCTATCACACGTACATGGCGGGCAAGTGGCATATCGGCTCGGGCATTGTGGGCAGCGCGACGGGCAGTGGACAGACGCCGGACCAATGGGGCTTCGAGCATAGTTATGCGCTGCTCGGCGGCGCGGCGACGAATCACTTCGCACACGAGCCCGCCGGCTCGAAAAACTATACCGAAGACGGGCAGTACGTTCAGCCCGGTCAACCGGGACAACCGGGCGGCGCGGGCGGCAGTCCGGCTGTGTTCTATTCGACCGATTTCTATACACAAAGACTGATCTCGTACATCGATTCGAACAGGAGCGACGGCAAGCCGTTTTTTGCGTATGCGGCGTACACGTCGCCGCATTGGCCGTTGCAGGTGCCTGAACCGTACCTGCACAAGTATGCCGGCAAATACGGCGCCGGCTACGACGTGGTCCGGGCGGCACGCATCGCGCGGCAAAAGGCGCTCGGCATCATTCCCGCCGATTTCAACCCGTATGCGGGCGCTCCCGAAACGCTGGCGGCTACGCCCGCAACCGCCGGCAACGGCACCGTCAACGCGAAATACGTCAGCGCCGTACATAGCGCCGCGCAAGGTTATAGCGACTACGGTCCTGGCAATGTGAACAAGTCGTGGGCCAATTTGTCAGCCGATGAAAAGAAAGCACAGGCGCGCTACATGGAGATCTATGCCGGTATGGTCGACAACCTCGATCACAACATCGGCCTTTTGATCCAGCATCTGAAGGACATCGGCGAGTACGACAACACGTTCATCATGTTCCAGTCGGACAACGGGGCCGAAGGCTGGCCGATCGACTCCGGCGCGGACCCGACGGCGACCGATACGGCGACCGCGGCGGAGCCGGTCTATTCGACGCTCGGCACCGACAACGGGCTGCAGAACGCGAAGCGCTTGCAGTACGGCTTGCGCTGGGCCGAAGTCAGTGCGGCGCCGTTCCGCCTGACCAAGGGCTATTCCGGCGAGGGCGGCGTATCCACGCCGTTGATCGTGCATTTGCCCGGCCAGACCACGCAAAAACCGACCTTGCGTGTATTCACGCATGTCACCGACAACACGGCCACGTTCCTCGCCGTCGCGGGCGTCACGCCCCCGACGCAGCCGGCGCCGTCGCTGATCAACTCGCTGACAGGTGTCGATCAGAACAAGGGCAAGGTGGTCTACAACAATCGCTATGTGTATCCGGTTACCGGGCAATCGTTGCTGGCGCTTCTGAATGACCAGTCGAACGCCGACGTGCATACCGCGTCGTTCGGCGATGAAGCATACGGCCGCGGCTATCTGCGCAGCGCTGACGGCAAATGGAAGGCGTTGTGGACCGAGCCGCCGCTCGGGCCCGTCGATGGCCACTGGCAGCTGTACGACATGACGTCGGACAGGGGCGAGACCACGGACGTGGCGGCGCAGAATCCGTCAATCATCGACGGACTCGTGCAGCAGTGGAACGCATACATGTCCGCTGTCGGCGGCGTCGAACCCTTGCGGCCGCGCGGCTACTACTGAGCGGGCTTGCCACTGTCATGAGCATCAGAGCAAGAACGCTTGCCGGGTTTGGCGGCCTGTTCGCCGCCGTTTTCTGCGCGGCTTTCGCGGTCGCGGCGTGGCCCGCACGAACGGCCGGCTTCGACGATCTGAACCGCACGCGCCCGTTCGCGCCGCTCGGCTCGGAAGCGCAGTGCGAGCGCTACGCCGGTTTGCCCGCAGGCTGGCGCGACGACCCGAAGGCCGGCATGGTGCATCTTCACGGCGGCACCTTCGTGCTCGGCAGCACACGCGGTTATGAAAACGAGCGGCCGGCGGGCGACGGCCGCACGCGCGTCGGCGGTTTCTGGATCGATCAGACCGATGTGACGAATGCGCAATTCGCCGCGTTCGTCCACGCGACCGGCTATGTCACCGACGCCGAAAAGCAGGGCGGCGCGGCCGTCTTCCACTCTCCGACGCGGGAAGAAATGAATGCGCGGGACCTTGCGTGGTGGACCTGGGTCAAGGGCGCGTCATGGCGGCATCCGACGGGCGAGCGCAGCAGCATCGACGGGCAAATGAGCCAACCGGTGACGCTCGTCACGCAAGCCGATGCGTTCGCGTATGCGCGCTGGCTCGGCCGCGACTTGCCGACAGAAGCTGAATGGGAATAGGCGGCGAAGGCCGGGCAGGAGGGCGTGGACCTCGACACGGCACCGCGCGATGCGCATGGCAAGCCCGCCGCGAATTACTGGCAAGGCGTGTTCCCCGTTCTCAATACCAACGAGGACAAGCATGCGGGTCTGTCGCCCGTCGGCTGTTATGCGGCCAACGGGTTCAAGCTGTACGACATGATCGGCAATGCATGGGAGTGGACCAAAGACATCTACACGGGCGAGCATCAGTCGCATACGAATGGCGATACCGCGGCAATCGCACCGCCCACGCGCAGACACGACACGCCGATGGTCATCAAGGGCGGCTCCTTCCTGTGCTCGCGAGATTACTGCGTGCGCTACCGCGCGTCGTCGCGCGAGCAGCAGGAAGCGGATCTGCCGGCATCGCATATCGGTTTCAGGACCATCTTGCGGGACATCAAAGGATGAAACTGCGACGCCTTATGAACGCAGCGATTAGCGCTTCATTGATTGGCGCGGCGGCTATGTGGGGAGCAGCAGTTTTCGCGCATGTCGCGCAGTCGGCTGTGAAAGTCGGCGTCACGCGCGGCACGCATGCCGAAATCATGGACGAAGTGCGGCGCGTCGCAACCGCTCGCGGACTCGATATCGAGGTGGTGACGTTCGATAGCGGCGCGCAGATCGACGCGGCGCTTGCCGCGCATCGAATCGACGCCGCGAGTTTCGAAGACGGCCCGAGTTTTGAAGCGTCGCGCAGAAAACACGGCTACCCGCTTTATGAAGCGGCGACGACGGTCACGCTGCCAATGGCGCTCTATTCGCGCCAGCTGAAGAGCCTCGCGCAAATCCGGCGAGGCGCGAGCATCGTCATTCCTGACGACCCAGAAGGCATGGCGCGCGCGCTGGTCCTGCTGCAAAACTACACACTGCTAAGCTTCGACGACCGCGCCGGCCTTCACGCGACGTTGCGGGATGTGACCGGCAACCGCCTGAATCTGACGCTGCGTGCGCTGCCGCGCAAGCGGCTCGTCGCGGCGTTGAACGCGGCGACGATCGTCGTGATGGACAGCGGGAGCGCGCAACGGGCGGGACTTTATCCGGCACGCGACAGCATCGGCATCGAAGACGCCCGTTCACCGTACGCCGGCGTGCTGGCGGTGCGCGAGGCCGAGCGGGGCGAGCCGTGGGTCGCGCAACTGGTGTCGGCTTATCACTCGAACGATGTCGCGCATTTCATTCTGACGCGCTATCAGGACTCGGTGCGCCGGCCATGGTGAGCGCGTTCTCGCTTGCATGCTCGGCGTGCGGGAAGTGCTGTAACAGCGCTCCGTCTATGGCCTTGCCGGAGCTGTTCCGCCACAGGGACCGCCGATGCCTATGCGCATGCACGAGATGTCCTCTCGAACCCGCGGCCAATCTTCAATGACGCGGTCGCTTCTGACGCAGCGCGTGTCGAGACCTGGTTGCTGCTATGAAGCGTCGGCGACGTGGCATGAGTGATCGAGAAGACCTTCGGCGGACCCGCTGCCATTGTCCGCGTCGAGGCCGCTATTCACGACCAGCCAGCCGTCTTTGTCGGCCGATGGTCCCGCACCGGTCACAAGGATGGTTTGCATCGCCATTGCGTCGGCGTTACGGTTGTCGCGCGAAACAAGACGAAACGGATCGCTCGTGCCGCTCAGCGCGGTGATTCGCATGATCCGGTAACGGCTGCCGTCGAGCGTGTCCCAATGCCATTCGCCGGGCGCATCTTTCGCGTGGCGCGCGAGCGCGTCGCTGATATCGCGGCGCATGCAGTCAATATGAATATGCAACTGGTTTTGCGTTCGGCGGAATTGGGAGTTGATTTCGAGCCCCAACTGATCGTCGCGCAGCGTCCGCTTGACCGAGCGATTCACGTAGTCGCGTGAGGCCCACGCGTCGGCCCAATAGCTCGGCGCATGTGGCGCGAGCACGAGCGGACTTTCAATGCCGCTGACACGGTCTGTCGGGATCAGCAGATACTGCGAGCGGCCGACGATATCCTTCAGGATTGCATAGCGTTTGTCGAGATCCACCAACGTGCATTGACCGGGCGTGCCGGTCGCCTGTTGCGAAGGCACGCAGCGCATATCCACGATCTTCCATAACGCATTCGAATCGACGGCCGCAAGACGCGCGCATCCGGCGGCGGCAAGCGCGATGCCCAGCGCCGCGACGACGCGCCGGAAGGAACTCGTGCGATTCTCCGTTGGTCGGCGACCGTCAGATCCGAAGACTCGATGCGTATTTTCAGGTGTTTTTATCGGCGCGTGAGCACGCGCATGATCATGAGCGTGAGCCCGGGTCATTTCTATCGGCATGTTTTATCTGTCTTAAAGCACAGGCGGCGGCAATGCGCCCAATAATTGTTCGAACGCCACGCCGATTGCGAGCAGGCGTCTGTCGCTGCCAAGCGGCCCATCCAGTTCGAGACCGACCGGCAAACCGTATGCGCTCATTCCCGCGGGCAACGACAGTCCGGGAATGCCGGACGTGCTGGCCGGATCGGTGTTGCGCAGGAACGCCTCCATCGTATCGACGGGCGGCGCGCCGTCGATCGAGACCGTCGACGAACCGTTGATCTCGTCGATCGGCACCGCAGCGAGCCGTGTGGTGGGGAACAGCAGCGCATCGAGACGTTCGTCGGCGAAAGTCGCGGCGATATAGGCCTGCAGCAACGGCCGCCAGTGATTGAGCGCCGCCTCATAGTGCGAGTCGAGCGAGCCCGCGAGCACCGCGTCGTAAATCGCACGGACATCGGGGCTCGCGATGCGAGCCGCCAGTTCGCCGACGGACTGCACCGGCGCCTGGTTGGCGGCGAGCCAGGCGTTCACATCGCCGCGCGCTTCGTGAATAGCGATTGGGCCGCTGACCATGCCGTTCAGGTGGTTGAGTTCGCTCATCGCCACCGGCACGAACACAACGCCCGCTGCTTCGAGCCGTTTCAGCGCGGCGCGTGCAACGTCCTCGACCTGCCGCTCCAGACCGTCCCACAGCGGCGCCGGCAAGCCGATGCGCAAGCCGTTCAGCGCGACGGCGGGCAACGGACCCGCGCCGGTAATCACGCCGTCGAGCAGCGCGATATCGGCTACGCTGCGCGCCATCGGCCCGACGGTGTCGCGGGTATGGCTGATCGGCACCACGGCATCGGGGTCGTGATAGCGCCGCTCGCCGCCGCCATTGCCAACCGACGGACGAAAGCCCGCGGTGCCGGTCAGCGCGGCGGGAATGCGTGTGGAACCGCCGGTATCAGTGCCGAGGCCCGCGGGCGCGATGCGCGCAGCAATCGCCACCGCCGTGCCGCCCGACGAGCCTCCCGGAATCAGCGCGGGATCGTACGGATTGCGCACCGGCCGCGCATGCGTCGCGAGATTGGTACTCGTGATGCCGAACGCGAGCTCGTGCATGTTGGCCTTGCCGAGAATGATCGCCCCGGCGTCGATGAGCCGCTGCACCGAAGGCGCGTTGGTGTTCGGCACAAAACCTTCCAGGGCGGGCGTGCCTGCCGACGTCTGCAGTCCCACGGTATTGATGTTGTCCTTGACGACGATCGGCAATCCGGCAAGCGGCAGTTGCGCCCTGGCCGCTGCGGGCAGCGCGTCGATGCGCCGGCCGGCGGCGAGCGCGCCGTCGAGATCGATCACGGTCAGCGCGTTGAGCGTGCCGAGCGACGCCGCTCGCGCGAGAAGTGTCGCGACGTAGTCCGTTGCTTTGAGCCCGCCCGACTGGATCGCTGCGACGGCGTCGGTTGCACTCAACGCAAGCTGTTCATCGACGGTCCAGGTCATGGACGCGCTCCTTGTCATGCAGTGCCCGTTCGGCGCGAACGTTTGATGAAGCGCAACGCGAATCGCGCGAGCGCGGGCACGAGCCGCGGACGCAGCAGCCGCACGTCGTAGCCGCTCATGCGGCGGTCGTTTTCCGCGAGGCATAGTTCGATCAGCTCGGGTGTTTCGAGCCCTTTGCCGATCACGCTGCTGTTCGCGGGCAGGAAGTTCGAGTCGTGCGCGACGCCGTTCGCGTCGATGCCTCTCGCGATCGCCACGCGCTCCCAGATCAGCACGGCCCATATCGCGGCCACGCGCAACGCATGCCACGGCCTGCGCCATAGCGGCATGTTATGTCGATGCCACGCGACCCAGTTGACGAAAAACAGAATGTGGCGTGCTTCTTCCTGAATCACGGGCTCGAAAGTTTCGACGAGCGCTTCGGGAAAATAGCCTGACTGCTGCGCGGCGCGGAAGAGGCCGAACGCGAAGAAACTGTCGATGCACTCGCTGTAGCCCGTGCGCATCCATGCCCATTCGGGATCGCGCGGCGGCGGGTAGTGCGGCTCGGGCGCGATCTCGATGCCGTATGCCGCAATCAGCTTTGCGAGCACGCGTTTGTGACGGGCCTCTTCGTCGCCGTCCATCGTGATGGCTTCGCGCAGCAGCGGGTCGCTCAGTTGCGCGGCGTAGGTGTGAACGTCGATCGACGCGCGGCCTTCGGTCTGCACCGCGATGTCCCAGATGGGCAGCGAGCAGAGCCGTTCGAGCGCATCCGGCGACAGCGCAGGCCAGTTGATCACGGCGGGTTTGTAGGGGTCGTGAGTCTCGAGCAACATGCGGCAGAACATGTGCTTGTGCGTCTCGGAGCCGACCTTCACGCGGGCGGTGCCGGTGAAGGCCCAGTGGCGCAGGTTGTGGTCGTCGGCTACATCTATCAATGTGTCGGACATGGCAAGCGTACAGAGAGCGAACTCGATGTGTCGCCTATTCTGTCACATTGCCCCGAGATACAGCGCTTGACTGCACCGCCGACGGCAACTCATCGTGCGTCACCGCAAGGTCACTGCTGATTATCGACCCACATGCGTCCCCAGCGAAACGCGTAGGCAAGCGCGTGTTCTTCGTCGAAGAAATAGTCGAGCGCATCGAAACAATACGCCTGGCTACGGCTCGCGCTGGCTTTTTCGATGGTCAGGTTGGCGGCGAACAGCCCATTGGGCAAACGTTGCACGGCCGGTGCGACTTCGTAGCCCTTGTAGCGGATATGTGAATTCATAGTGGTGGCAGTGAAGATGCCCGCGTGTGTTGCAAGGAGCCGGTGAATATGACGCCACGCGTTCGAGTAGGCATCAGGCGGCGGATGAGTCGGCGGGCAGGCTCAAGCGTAGGCCGCACTGAAGGGCCCGTGAACCAATCATTCGTCGGAAGCAAATCAGCGGATGCCCGGAACGCTTGTCGAAAGATCGGGTAACGGCATGTCTGCCGGGTTCGGACACACTATCGCGCGCGCAGCGTTATTAGTCTGTTATGTGGCGCACGGTTCGTGCGAGCGCGAGCGCCCCGGATCCGCGAATGCGGCCCGGGGGCGTCGTAGACAAGGGTTTTAAACCGCGTGCAGCAGACGCGCGGGTTGCACTTGCTGCAGGGAGGTGCCCGATGCATTCGGGCTTGCCGCGCGATGCGCGTTGAACGCCAGCGCGAATTGCGCGGCTTGCTGGCCGACGGTGGCGAGTTGATCGACCACCTTTGCGTCGGAACAGGTGTCGACACTGTCAAAGCGCGTTTCGAGCGTGTTGATGCCGGCGCCGAATGGCGTCGGCCAGCCGCGCAACGCGTGCACGATCGAGCGCAGAGAAGTCAGCACGGAACCCGCGGCCTGCCAGCCATAGGCGGTAACGAGGCAGCCGACCGCGCGGCCATCCAGGTACGGACGCTCGTCGGCGCGTAGTTCTTCCAGCGTGTCGAGCGCGTTCTTGACGAGACCCGAGACGCCGCCGTGATAGCCCGGCGTCGCGATGATCAGCGCGTCGGCGTGGCGCACGGCTTCGATCAGTTCGAGCTGTTCGTCGGTGCGTTCGCTGTGTTCCGGCGCGTAATGCGGCAGGCTATGCAGGAACGTGCCGCCGAACAGCCGGGTGGTGGCACCCGCCGCCTGGGCGCCGCGCAACGCAAAGCCGAGCGCGCGCTCGGTCGACGAGGCCGCCCGCGTCGTGCCGCCAATGCCGACAACGAGCGGCCGGCGGTTATGGTCGAAACTGGTCAACGAAATGCTCCTTCGGTAGCGGATCACCGCGCTCTCGCGCGAGTCCGCGCTGAGGCGGGCCCGGCTAAACCGGACTTTGAAGCACCATCTTAATGAGCGCGGCGCCCCGCGCGAAGCGACTTTTTGTTCTAACCATATAACCGCGAGGCGTGAGCGCGGGGCGCCGCGCGGGTTGATTGCGTCGATTGCACTGGATTGCGCGCACGTGAGCGTCCCCGATAAGCATATGGCGAACAATTGTTTGGAAGCGCAAGTGGTGGCCGTTATGATCGAAGCGTCTCCTCCATGACACTCCTTGACATGGGACTCGGCCTCGCCACTTTGGTGGCGGGGTTTTTTTTTGTCCGCCGGTTTCGCGCCGCGTGTAGACGCCGCGTGTTCACGTTCCGCCCGTTTCTCGCGTGCTACGATGGTCCGCGACACGATATCCGGCGAGGTCGAGCAGGCAAATGGCAACCCTTTATGACACCCTCGGCGTGCCCATGCACGCCACCGGCGAAGAAATCAAGCGCGCGTACCGCAAGGCCGCGATGAAGTGGCATCCCGACCGTAACGTGGGTTGCGAAGAAGTTGCGCGCGCCACCTTCCAGGAGATCCGCGACGCCTATGCGATTCTCTCCGACGCCCAGCAGCGCAAGGTGTACGACGCCGTCTACGCCGAGCAGATGCGGGAATGGGAGGCGCAGCGCGCGCGCCATCAACAGGCGCAAGCAGAGCGCGAGGCGGCGGCGCGCGCGGCGAACGAGGCGGCTTACGCCAGGATGGTTGCACTAGCAATGCGTTTCGCCGACGAAGGTCATAACCGCGATGTTCTGTTCGGCGTACTGCTCGGGCGAGAATGCGATCCGGCGCGGGCCGCGCAGATTGCGGACAGCGTAGCGGCGTTACAGGCTTCGCGGCGCGAGACCGCTGCAAATGGAACGACTGCCGAGGCCGCGCCCGCCGAAGCGAGCGCCGACAGGTCATTTGAACCGGCAGCGGCGGGCCTTCATAGGGAAGAAACTGCCAATCGCGACGCGCATGCCGCTCGCGCAGCTCACGGCAAACGCGAGGAAGCCGCAGGCGAAACGAATACAGCCGGCGGCTTGGGCGGGCTGTGGTTTCAGTTTCTCAATGGGCTGAAGTTCTGACTATGCGGCCTTGCTCGTCGTCTTTTGGGAGCGCTTCCAGGGCAATTCCCGTAGCGCGCGGAATAAAGACATCGTAGTGTCACGGGGGCGCAAGACTCAGCGGGCACAATCGCGCATAGAAGATACAAAAACAGAGTACGGGGTAAGCGTGACCAGGAAATATAAAGTGCTGTTTCTCTGCCGCGAGAATTCAGCACGCAGCATCATGGCAGAAGCTTTGCTGCGGGAACTGGCTGGGCACCGGTTCGAGGCATTCAGCGCGGGTCCGGAACCGGCCCTGCGGATCCATCCATTGACGGTGGCGCAATTGCGGCCCGGCGTTTCGGACCTTGGCGTGCTATGCCCGAAAAGCTGGCTTGAATTTACCGGCGAATGGGCGCCCCGCATGGACCTCGTGGTCGCGCTCGACGCGAGCGTTGCGCCTCCGCATGCGCCGGCCTTTCCGGGAGATCCCGAGCTCTCTGCCTGGCATTTCGCCGATCCGCTCGCCGACGGTATATCCGAGTCAGAGCGCGTTCGGCTATTTCAAAAGGTGTTCTGGCAAATCGTGCGTCAGTTAAGCGCCTTTATTGAAGCGCCGCAAGATGCGCTGCTGTCGCGAGCGACGTCGGCCCGCGGTGCGCGCCCTCGTGCACCGGCCAATTTGCCCAACCTGTAATGTGTGGCGATAGCGCGGCGCTGGCCGCTCAGTGGTCGTTCGGGCGCGCGAGCGGACTGCCTGCAAATGGATCGTTTTTCCAGTCGACGCGCTTTTTCGGCTGCGGCGCGGGTGCGGGCGGAGCCGATAATTCAAAATGGTCGATTGATTGGCCTGCGCTGATTGCCTGCTTGAGCCACTGAGGCATTTCCCCCTGGCCGTCCCAGCTGTCTCCTGTCGCGCTGCGGTAGCGTGCGCTCTTTTGCGCGGCAGGTTCGGATGCTAGCAGGGCGGCAAGGTCTTCGGGTCTGATGCCAAACTCTTCCATGCGATGGCGGAGATACGCAATCATGCTATCTCGCTTCCTTTCGTCCATAAGATATTAGTCCTTCTAAAGCGTCCAGCGTTCTGTCAAATGCAGATTGCGAGGAAAACCCGCGAGAGCTTCGAGTCCATTTAAATGGCGCCGGTCCGCGGTGAGGTTATTAATCGAAATTGGAAAAAACGATGATGACGATGCACTGATTTGGGCGGCTGGTCTCGCGTCCACGCACTGTCTTACGACGGCGTTTTGCGCGCGGCCCTTTCTTGTGGTTGTGACAGCATCATAACGCACTGCGCGCGCAATGCACGCACCGTTTTAACTGATTTTGTCGCATTTGAACGCTCATGCGGAGGTTGTCCGCTCCGCCCCCAGTATTGTTCAGCGGTTCTGCCGGTCAGTTTGAATTCCGTGGCGGCCGAACTATAAAAGAATAGCGGAGAGAACAATCCGTGTTTTCCAGCCTGAGGCGCCTGATCCGGCAATGTACTAGCGCATCCGGCGCCGGCCAGGGCGCGGGAGACTCGTTGCTGGTTGCATTCTACGAGTCGACGCAGCAGGCCCGCGTCACACTGGCACTTGCGTCGGCCTCCATCGGCCGGATGGCTTTTTACGCAGATAGATTATTGGGGAGGGACGATACTGCTGCGCCGGATTCAAGGAGTCTGGACCATGAAACTACGTTTATTGATGGCGTTGGTAAGCGCCGTTCTTTTCCTCGCGCCGCGAGCCGCGAGCGCCGACGACGCGGCAAATCAGCCGGGCACGGGCTCATCCGCCGGCCACAGGCTGATGCAGCATGCGAACGAATCGGCACAGGCAACGACCGACATGTCGCTGATTGAACCTGCCGCAACAGCCTCGCAGCCGGTTCAGAACGTCTCTTATGGCGGCACAGCGGCGGGGCGGTCCGAAGCGGGAGGGCGGCAAAATATGCCCTGTTCCAGCGGGCCGCAATGCAGGATTTACTTCGGTCAGTAAGGCTTCGGGTACGTCGAGGCGATGCGCTTAGTGCCGCACCGCCTCGCGCTTGCGTTCATGCCAGCGCGGGTTGCGCGGTCGTGTTCTCGGAGCTTTCGACGATGCGGCTCACCATTGCCTCTGCCCCCGGCCCCTGCATCGCGGCGCGTTCCCCAAAGCGGCGGAATTCGTCCAGCAACGAACGCCACGACGAATGCCAGCGCGTTTCCTTGATGCATGTACCCGACGGATCGGCGATCCGCAGTACGCCGTTGTCGGGATAGAAGGTCAGGGTGACTGGCATGCCGTCGATGACGCAGGTCGCGGTGCAGGGGCGGGTGCTAACCATGTTCGAAGTCCTTTGAGTGAGCGATGAGTGCACTGGGTGCTGTCCGCGTTTTCAGCAAGCACCATGCCCACGTTTCCATGCGTCGCGCGTCGTATGAAGGTTGAACGCGCAACGATGCTGAATACCCCCACCAACGACTGCAATTTTTCGCAGTGTCCAGCGAACGATTTAATACGATGTTAAGGTGTGTTCCGTTCAGCATGCCCCCACCGCTTCGTCGATCGAATTCGAGAGCAGGCCAATACGGCCTGCTTTTTTACTCATGCCGTACAGCCTCGAGTCGATCCTCGAGGGTGATTGGCATTGTGCAGCCGCTCCAATCCCATTCGTTGTTAATAACTCGCAAACAATACTATGTTAAGAGAAGATAATCTGCCGACGAGCGCCGTCGCGCCCGACGATGCGCCATCGTCGTCGCTACGTTCGTGGCTCGCAGTCGTGGCCGTTGCAATCGGCGCCTTTGCGTTCGTGACCACGGAATTTTTGCCGGTCGGCCTGTTGCCACGCATCGCGGCGGATCTCGGCGTGTCTCCCGGCACGGCCGGCTTAATGGTCACCGTGCCCGGCGTCATTGCCGCGATCTCGGCGCCTGGCTTGATGCTGGTCGCCGGCCGCATGGATCGGCGGCTCGTGTTTCTGTTACTCACAGCCTTATTGCTCGCGTCGAATCTGATTTCCGCGTTTGCGCCGAACTTCGGTTTGATGCTGGTGGGCCGCGCATTGCTCGGCGCCGCGCTGGGCGGTTTCTGGACACTCGCGACTGCGGCGTCCGGGCGTCTCGTGCTGCCGAAAGATTCGGCCCGCGCAATGGCCACCATTCTCACCGGCGTCACCTGTGCAACGGTGATCGGCGTGCCGCTCGGAACCTTCATTGCCAGCTTCGCGTCGTGGCGCGCGTCGTTCATGGCAACGGGCGGCCTCGTCGCGGCTGCGCTCATCGCGCAGTTCGTGTTCGTGCCGTCCTTGCCGTCGAGCGCCGCATTGCGTCTGCACGACCTGGTTTCGCTGCTGCGCAGGCCCTATCCGCGCAGGAGCATGATGATGGTTGGACTCGTGTTCGGCGCGCATTTCTCGTCGTACACGTACATCACGCCGTTCCTGCTGCGCAATGCAAATCTGACGATGGCGACCGTTACCTGGCTGTTGCTCGGCTTCGGCATCATCGGGTTCTTCTCGAACTTCGCGGTTTCGTCGACGGTCACGCGCAGCCTGAAAGTCTCGCTCGGCGCAATGATCTCGCTGCTGATGTTCGCGCTCATTCTGCTGCCCATGTTGCAGCATTCGTCGATTGGCGTCGTCGCGCTCGTACTCGCGTGGGGCGTTTCTTTCGGTGCGTTGCCGCTATGCTTCAGCATCTGGATTCAGCAAGCGACGCCCGACTCACCGGAAGCCGGCTCCGCGCTGTTCGTGAGCATCATTCAGGTGGCGATCGCGGTGGGCTCGCTGATTGGCGGTATCGTGGTCGACCAGGTGGGCATTTCCACCGACTTTTTATTCGGCAGCGGGCTGGCGTTGCTTGGCCTGGCGGCGCTCGTGAGCTTCGGCAGAAGCAGCGCGGGCAAACTCGCGCCGAAAGCGGTAGCTTGCGCGGAGTGCAGTGCGGCGTGTGGCGACTAGTCACGCATCCGGATCGGCGGGCGTCGACGCGGGTATTGATTTTCAAGCGCGCGCCCGCAGTTTCGTTTGCTGACTATCCATACGCCTGACATGCCCGGCGAGTGCTGACGAATGAAGCACAAGCCAAAAGCAAGCGAAAGCCAGGCCTCACGCAGGCAAAGACAAGCGGATGACAAACACCGAATCGACACAACCCTCTGCCACGCGCGCGGAACTGCTGTGCTTCCTGGTAGCGATCGCAGCGGCCTCTTATGCACTGAGTGCCGAATGGCGCGTGGATCACGTCGTCCAATGCTGCCGCCAGTGGCTCACGAAAAACGACATGAGCATGCACTGGCTCGAGCGCGTGAGGATCGGGCAACTCGCTTTGAAGATCGCGAGCCGGGACCTGAAGGACGCGGGCGTGGCCGTCCGACTGTCGAATGTGCAGGCGCTCTTCACGAGCGAAATGGAACTGAACGAAGCGAGCACAATGGTTCAGCGAATGATGGCGCTTTGCCAGGAAGCGCTCTGATGTGGCCTTATTGATGTAGGGTCGCGACGCCCGTCGCGGCCAGGCATCGCAGTTGCAGCAACCCTTCTCGCATTCCGTTCCCCAGAAGTCGTTCCCTTGGCGCTTGCCTGTCCGCCGCCACATCTCGATCCGCTTTTGTTATCGACCTTTCCAATTCTCGGATTGTTGAGGCATCGCGTCGCTCGTATATTGGCGTGAAGCGCAACACGGACGCTAACGGCTACAACAACTTGGGCGCGCGTCAACCGTGCGACAGGAGACACAAATGAATCGAATTGATCTGGAAGGACGCGTTGTCGCCATTACGGGCGGCGCTCGCGGCATCGGCTACGCGGTGGCGCAACGGGCGCTGCAATCTTGCGCGTCGGTCGCGCTATGGGATGTCGATGCCGAACGTCTCGCGCGCAGTCAGCGTGAGCTCAGCGAACTCGGCAAAGTGACAGCGGTGACGGTCGAACTCACGCAGGAAGCGGCTGTGGCGCAGGCTGTCGAGCAGACCGTCGCCGATCACGGCGCGATCGACGTACTGGTCAACTGCGCGGGCATCACCGGCGGCAACGGCACCACATGGGAGCTGGATCCGGACGTATGGCGCCGCGTGATCGACGTGAACCTGATCGGCCCGTACCTCACGTGCCGCGCGGTCGTTCCGCAGATGCTGAAGCAGGGCTATGGACGGATCGTGAACATCGCGTCGGTGGCGGGCAAGGAGGGCAACCCGAACGCCTCGCATTACAGCGCGTCGAAGGCGGGGCTTATCGGCCTCACAAAATCGCTCGGCAAGGAACTCGCGACGAAGAACATTCTCGTCAACGCGGTCACGCCCGCTGCCGCCAAGACCGAGATTTTCGATTCGATGTCGCAGCAGCACATCGACTACATGCTCTCGAAGATTCCGATGAACCGCTTCCTGCTGCCCGAGGAAGCGGCGTCGCTGATTCTTTGGCTTGCATCCGAGGACTGCGCGTTCAGCACGGGTTCGGTATTCGACCTGTCGGGCGGACGCGCGACTTATTGAGCATTCGCGCGGGGCGTCGCCTGCCTGTACGACGCCCGGAACATCCGGGCCGCAAGCAGCACGATACACAAGAACCGCGTAGCCGCCAACGCGAGCTACGCGAAGGAGACGACATGGACCCGCATGCGAGCGCTTCACTGGAAGCGATCAACAGCAAGGTAATGCGCCGGCTGTTGCCGTTCCTGCTGCTGATGTACGTGCTGGCGTTTCTCGACCGCGCGAACATCGGCTTCGCGCAAAAAGCGCTGCAACACGACACGGGGCTCTCGAACGCAGCGTTCGCATTCGGCGCGGGCGTGTTCTTTGTCGGCTATGCATTGTTCGAAGTGCCAAGTAATCTGCTGCTGCATCGCGTCGGCGCGCGTGCCTGGATGTGCCGCATCATGGTCACATGGGGACTCGTATCCGCAGCAATGTGTCTCGCTCACACCGCCACGACGTTCTACACGCTGCGCTTCTTGCTGGGCGTTGCCGAAGCCGGCTTTTTCCCCGGCGTCATCTATTACCTGACGCACTGGTTTCCTCAGCGTGCGCGCGCGCGGGCCGTCGGCATGTTTTATTTCGGCGCACCGTTGGCGTTTATTTTCGGCAGTCCGTTGTCGGGCTCGCTGCTCGAACTGAATGGGGCGCTCGGCCTTACAGGCTGGCAGTGGCTTTTTCTCGTCGAAGGCATTCTGGCAACGCTCGTCGGCGTGTGGGCGTTCTGGTATCTCGACAATCGTCCGGAAAACGCCCGCTGGCTCAACGCTCAGGAACGCGCGAGCCTGCGCTCGGCTCTGGACGAAGACGCGCGCGCGGCGTCCGCTCATGGGCCGCATCGCCTTCTCGCCGCATTGGTGGATCGTCGCGTGCTGCTGCTCTCGCTGATCTATCTGCTGATTCAAATGAGCGTGTACGGCGTGATCTTTTATCTGCCGCAACAAGTCGCTGCTCTGCTCGGCACGACGGTGGGATTTCATGTCGGTCTCGTCGCCGCATTGCCGTGGCTGTGCGCGCTCGTGGTGACCTGGTATGTGCCGCGCCGCGCGGATCGCACGGGCGGACACCGGCTCTGGGCGTCGGCATTGCTCGTCGTCGCAGGTCTTGGCATCGGCGTGTCGGGCCTTGCTCATATCCCTGCGATTGGGCTCATTGCGTTGTGTTGCGCGGCAAGCGGCTTCATCGCGGCGCAACCGCTTTTCTGGACCTTCCCGACACGCCTGCTAACCGGTGCGGCCGCCGCGGGCGGCATCGCGCTGATCAACTCGCTCGGCAGCCTTGGCGGGTTTATCGCGCCCAGCTTGCGCACGGCGGCTGAACGCGCGTTTTCCTCGACATCTGCGGGACTGGTCGTGCTGGGCGCGTCCAGTTTGATCGCCGCGCTCCTGATCGGCACGCTGCTGCGTCGCGACGGCGCACAGGCGCCCGGCAAAATCCACGACTTGCTGCACCGCGCCCGCTAAGGGCGCATTTCCGGCGACACGTTCGACGCCTATCACGGAGCCCCTCTCTCATGGCCATGCCTACTATCCGGCACGTGCGTGCCTTCATCGTCCGCGGCGGCGGAGCCGACTATCACGATCAGCCCGGCGGACACTGGATCGACGATCACATCTCCACGCCGATGGCGCGCTATCCCGAGTATCGCCAGAGCCGCCAGTCGTTCGGCATCAACGTGCTCGGCACGCTGGTGGTCGAAATAGAAGCAAGCGACGGCACGGTCGGCTTCGCGGTGACGACGGGCGGCGAAATAGGCGCGTTCATCGTTGAGAAACACCTCGCGCGTTTCCTTGAAGGTCAGCTCGTGACCGACATCGAGAAGATGTGGGATCAGATGTATTACGCCACGCTTTACTACGGGCGCAAAGGCGTGGTTCTTAATACGATTTCCGGCGTCGATCTCGCCTTGTGGGATCTGCTCGCGAAGGTGCGCAAGGAGCCTGTGTATCAGCTATTGGGCGGTCCCGTGCGCGACGAACTCGTGTTCTATGCGACCGGCGCACGTCCCGATCTTGCGAAGGAGATGGGTTTTATCGGCGGAAAACTGCCGTTGCAGCATAGCCCGGCAGAAGGGGAAGCCGGGCTCAAACTCAACCTCGAAAAGCTCGCGGACATGCGCAGCCGCGTGGGCGACGACTTCTGGCTGATGTACGACTGCTGGATGAGTCTCGACGTGCCGTATGCAACGCGCCTTGCGCAGGCCGCGCACGAGTACGGACTCAAATGGATCGAAGAGTGCCTGTCGCCGGACGACTACTGGGGTTACGCCGAACTGCGCCGCAACGTGCCGCGCGGCATGATGGTGTCCACGGGCGAACATGAGGCGACGCGTTGGGGCTTTCGCATGCTGCTCGAAATGCAATGCTGCGATCTGATTCAACCGGACGTGGGCTGGTGTGGCGGCATTACCGAGTTGATCAAGATCTCGGCACTTGCGGATGCTCATAACGTGATGGTCGTGCCGCATGGCTCGTCGGTGTATAGCTACCATTTTGTCGTCACGCGTCATAACTCGCCTTTCTCCGAGTTCCTGATGATGGCGGCCAAGGCCGACGAAGTGGTGCCGATGTTCACGCCGCTTCTGCTCGACGAACCGGTGCCCGTGAATGGGCGAATGAAGGTGCCGGACACACCGGGCTTCGGCGTGCGGCTCAATCCGGAATGTGCGCTGGTGCGGCCTTATCCGCGTTGATGGTCGCCGTATTCCGGATTACTCAGCCAAGGAGAATCACGTGCTGCTCAAGGACAAGGTCGTGATCGTCACCGGCGGCTCGCGCGGCATTGGCCGCGCGATAGCCGTCGCGTGTGCAACGGAAGGCGCGGATGTGGCGATCAACTACTGGGGCGATAACGACGCGTCGTACGGACGCCGCTCCGCGGTCGGCGAAGTGGTCGAGGAGATCCAGGCGCTCGGGCGGCGCGTGATCGCAATTGAAGGCGACGTTGCCGCGCGCGAAACGGGTCAACAACTGGTGCGCTACACTGTCGAAGCCTTCGGCAAGGTCGACGTGCTTGCGAGCAACGCGGGTATCTGTCCGTTCCATGCGTTTCTCGACATGCCGGCCGAAGTGCTGGAGTCGACAGTCGCTGTCAATCTGAACGGCGCGTTCTACGTCACGCAAGCGGCCGCGCAGCAGATGAAAGCGCAAGGCACGGGCGGGGCGATCGTGGCGACCAGTTCGATCAGCGCGCTAGTGGGCGGCGGCATGCAGACGCATTACACGCCGACCAAAGCAGGCGTTCATTCGCTGATGCAGTCATGCGCGGTTGCGTTGGGACCGTACGGCATCCGCTGCAATTCGGTCATGCCCGGCACGATCGCGACAGATCTGAACGCCGAAGATCTGGCCGACGAATCAAAGAAGGCCTACTTCGAGAAGCGCATTCCACTGGGCCGGCTGGGCCGTCCAGAAGACGTGGCCGAATGCGTGGTGTTCCTCGCGTCCGACCGCGCTCGCTATGTGACGGGCGCGGCGCTGCTGGTCGACGGCGGCCTGTTCGTCAATCTGCAATGACGCGCGATGCGCAATTCAACTGACCTGTGCGGAAGCAACAGCGGCTGGCGTGGACGCAGCGGTGTCCTCGCGTGCGAAAAGCCGCGAAAAGCCACGCAGCAGTTCGATGAAGCGCAGCGCGGGTTCGGCGAGCGCTTCTTCCTTGCGCGTGAGAATGCCGAAGCCCGCAAGGCTCTTGCCGATTTCGAGCGGCAGCGCGACGAGCAGCTTGCCGCGCAAATGATCGCGCACTACCGACTCCGGCAGCATCGCCACCGCATCGTAGTTTTCCAGCAACTGCAGTGTGGCGAAGATCGACGCGCATTCGGTGAGGTTGACCGGCGTGGCGAGTCCCGCACGCGCGAGTTCTTCCTCGAACAGCACGCGGGCCGGACTGCTCACCGGCTGCGCAACCCAAGGCCAGTCGATCAGTTCGCGCAGCGTCATGCGCGTGCGGCTCGCAAGCGGATGCACCGAGCGCACGACGAGCAGCAAGGTCTCGCGCGCGAGCGGTTCGAAACTGAAATCGTTGTGCTGCAACGGACTCGTCAGGCGTCCAAGCGCAAGGTCGACTTCGCGGCGATGCAGCAACTGCACGACCTGGTCGCTGGTCTCGCCGAGAATGCGCACGTTCAGCAGGGGGCTTTCGGTTTTCAGCGCGGCGACTGCCATTGCCATCAGATCGGGCGCCGCGCCCATGATCGCGCCAACGGTCAATTGCCCATGCCCGCCGCGTCGTTTGACTTCGAGGTCTTCGGCGAAACGCGTCAGTTCGGCGAGCGCACGCCGTGCGTAGGCCAGCGTGACGACGCCGAGCGGCGTGGGCGTCATGCCGCGCGCGTTGCGCTCGAACAGCAGAAAGCCGAACGCTTCTTCGATATCGCCCAGCATGCGGCTTGCGCTCGGCTGCGCGACGTTCACCGCTTCAGCGGCCTGGTGGAGATTGCGTGCATCGTCTAGCGCGACGAGCAGCGCGAGGTGCTTGAACTTGAGCCGATTGACGAGTGCGACGGTTGCTGAGAGTTGGCTCATGGTTCCGGTGCGATTCGGTTTGTGGATCGCCCAATCCCAACAACGGATTGAGATGCTATCGACGCACGAATTATAGTCTTTGAAGGCGCCTCGCCGCGAAGGCGCCAATAACGACGAGACAGCCGCCATGGAGACAATCGCTTTCCGGATGGTGCTCAACCCCGGCATGCGCGAGGAGTACGAGCGCCGTCACGCAGAGATCTGGCCAGAACTCGTTGACGCGCTGCACAACGCCGGCATCCGCGAGTACCGAATCTTCTTCGATCCCGGCACCGACCACCTGTTCGCCGTGCTCACGCGAACCACGCATCACACGATGGACGCGCTCCCTGAACTCGAAGTCATGCGCAAATGGTGGGATTACATGGCCGACATCATGCATACAGCGCCGGACCACACGCCGCATCAGCAACCGCTCGAACAGGTGTTTCGTCTGAGTTCGCTCGGCTGACGTTCACGCCGACTTTCACGCCTGAAACGACGGAGGCATCGCATGCAGGTTGTCGATTCGCATATTCACTTGTGGGACCTGAAGACGCATCGCTATCCGTGGCTGCAAAACCCTGGCGTGTCGTTCGTTGGCGATGCGCGCGAGCTGAAGCACGACTATCTGCTCGCCGATCTGCTCGGCGAAGCCGGGGATATCGATGTGAAGAAAGTCGTGCATGTGGAAGCGAATCACGATCCCGCCGACCCCGTTGAGGAAACGCGCTGGCTGCAGTCCGTTGCGGATCGTCATGAATCGCGCGGCATGCCGAACGCGATTGTCGCCGCGGTGGATCTGTCTTCAGCGGATGCGCCCGCGTTGCTCGAAGCGCATGCGTCGTTCGCGAATACGCGTGGTGTCCGGCAGATTCTCAACGTGCACGAGAACAGGCTGTTCGATTATGTGGGCCGCCATTTCATGCGCGAGCCGCAATGGCGTGAGAACTTCGCATTGCTGCGCCGTTACGACATGTCGTTCGACCTGCAGCTGTACCCGTCGCAAATGGAAGAGGCCGCGGCGTTGGCGCGCGCGCACGGCGACACGCTGTTCGCCGTCAATCATGCTGGCATGTTCGTGGATCGCGACAGCGTCGCCGGTTATCGGGCATGGCGCGACGGCATGCGCATGCTGGCGGGTTGCCGGAACGTCTGCGTGAAGATCAGCGGACTTGCGATGTTCGATCATCAGTGGACAGTGGAAAGCTTGCGGCCCTACGTGCTCGAAACGATCGACACGTTTGGAGTTGAGCGCGCAATGTTCGCGTCGAACTTTCCTGTCGATCGTTTGTTCGGCTCCTACGCGGGTTTGTGGCACGCGTACGCAACGATTGTCGAAGGTGCGAGCGCTGCGGAGGAAGAGGCGCTCTTTTGCAGTAACGCGGAGCGTTTCTATCGCATCTGAAGCGGGCCGCGTGGACTCGAGCAAGCCGCGCACGTCATGATGTAAAAGAAGGAGACACGCAGTGCAGCAACCTTTATCCGCCGTGCCGAGGCTCGAATTGCGGCATGCGAGCAAATCATTCGGCCGGGTCCGCGCGCTATCGGACGGCGATCTCTCGCTGTGGCCGGGTGAAGTGCATGCGCTGCTCGGCGAGAACGGCGCGGGCAAGTCGACGCTCGTGAAGATTCTTGCGGGCGTCCATCAGCCGGATAGCGGCGAACTGCTGGTGGACGGCGTGGCGCGCCGTTTCGCCACGCCCGCTCAAGCGCGCGATGCCGGGCTCGCGGTGATCTATCAGGAACCGACGCTGTTCTTCGATCTGTCGATCGCGGAGAACATTTTCATGGGACGGCAGCCGGTCGACCGGATCGCGCGCATTCAATACGACGCGATGCGCCGCGAGGTGGACGGACTGCTCGCCTCGCTCGGCGTCGATCTGCGCGCGGATCAACTGGTACGCGGCTTGTCCATTGCGGATCAGCAAGTGATCGAAATCGCGAAGGCGTTGTCGCTGAATGCGAATGTGCTGATCATGGACGAGCCGACAGCGGCTTTGTCGCTGACGGAAGTGGAACGTCTCTTTGCAATCGTGCGCAAGCTGCGCGAGCGCGACGTGGCGATTCTCTTCATCACGCACCGGCTCGACGAAGTCTTCGCGCTGACGCAACGCGTCACCATCATGCGCGACGGCGCGAAGGTGTTCGACGGTTTGACCGCCGATCTGAACACCGACGCCATCGTGGCAAAAATGGTCGGCCGCGATCTGGAGACGTTTTATCCGAAAGCGGAGAGGCCGCCTGGCGAAGTGCGCCTGTCGGTGCGAGGGCTCACGCGCGTGGGCGTTTTCAAAGACGTTTCTTTCGACGTGCGGGCAGGCGAAATCGTGGCGCTAGCGGGGCTGGTCGGCGCGGGTCGCAGCGAAGTGGCGCGTGCGATCTTCGGCATCGACCCGCTCGATGCCGGTCACATCCAGATAGGCGGCAAACCACTCGCGGCCGGCAGTCCTGCCGCCGCCGTGCGCGCAGGCCTCGCGCTCGTGCCGGAAGACCGGCGACAGCAAGGGCTCGCGCTGGAGTTGAGCATCGCGCGCAACGCGTCGATGACAGTGCTAGGCCGTCTCGTCAGACACGGTCTCATCACGACGCGCAGCGAGACGCAGCTCGCCAACCAATGGGGCACACGCCTACGTCTGAAAGCGGGCGATCCCGACGCGCCGGTCGGCACGCTGTCGGGCGGCAATCAGCAGAAAGTCGTGCTGGGCAAGTGGCTTGCCACGAACCCGAAAGTCCTGATCATCGACGAACCCACTCGCGGTATCGACGTCGGCGCGAAAGCCGAGGTGTACAGCGCGCTCGCCGAACTCGTGCGCGACGGCATGGCGGTGCTGATGATTTCGAGCGAATTGCCGGAAGTGCTCGGCATGGCAGACCGCGTGCTGGTCATGCACGAGGGGCGTATCAGTGCGGACATTGCACGTGCCGAGGCCGACGAAGAACGCATCATGGCCGCGGCGCTAGGACAACCGATTCCACCGTTAGGGAACGCGGCATGATGCGCCATTCTTCGACTCATCCCGCGCCGGTCCAGGCGCCGCCGCCTTCGAAGCGCCCGTCGGCCACACCGGGCGGCTTCGCAGCGAGCCTCGCAAAGAGCCGCGAGACGACGCTTTTCGTCGTGCTGATTCTATTGATCGTGGGCACCGCTCTCGCGAGGCCGCAGTTCCTGAATCTGCAGAACCTGCGTGACGTTCTGCTCAATGTGTCGATCATCAGCCTGCTAACCGCGGGCATGACGGTGGTGATTCTGATGCGTCATATCGATCTGTCGGTGGGCTCGACGGTCGGCATCAGCGCCTATGCAGTGGGCAGCCTGTACGTCGCGTTTCCGCAGATGCCGGTGGTCGTCGCGCTCGCGGCGGGGCTCGGCATCGGTCTCGTGGCGGGCGGCATCAATGCGCTGCTCGTGGCGGTGGGGCGCGTGCCGTCGCTCGTTGCGACGCTGTCCACGCTCTACATATTTCGGGGTGCAGATTACGCGTGGGTGCACGGCAGACAGATCAACGCCACCAGTCTGCCCGATGCGTTTTCGCGCCTTGCGACAGGCACGTTCCTCGGCATACCGACGCTCGCGCTCATCGCGCTCGTCGTGCTGCTTGCTCTCGCTATTTACCTGAAGCAGTTCCGCGGCGGCCGTGAGCACTATGCGATCGGCTCGAATCCCGAGGCGGCGCGTCTCGCGGGCGTCAACGTCGAACGGCGCGTGATGGCGGGCTTTCTGCTGTCCGGTGCGATTGCGGGCTTCGCGGGCGCACTGTGGCTCGCGCGTTTCGGCACCGTCGACGCCAGCACCGCGAAGGGCATCGAACTACAGGTCGTCGCGGCTGCCGTCGTAGGCAGCGTCGCGATCACGGGCGGCGTCGGCACGATACTCGGCGCGACGCTCGGCGCGCTCGTGCTGGGCGTGATCAGCATTGCGCTGGTCGTGCTGCACGTCTCTCCATTCTGGGAGCAGGCGATTGAAGGCGCGCTGATCGTCGCGGCCATTACCGCCGATACGTTGCTCGCCCGCTCCGTCGCCAAACGCATGATGAGGAAACGCGATCATGGCTAAACCCGATTCCGCGCTGCTCACGCGCAAACGAGAAACGCCGCTGCAATGGGAAGTATTGCTCGTGATCGTGCTGATTCTGTCTCTCGCGCTCGGGCGGGTGCTGTCGCCGGTCTTTCTGACCGGCGCGAATCTCAGCAACGTGTTGGCGGATCTCACTGAGATCGCGTTGATGGCACTGCCGATGACGTTGATTATCGTTGCCGCTGAAATCGATCTGTCGGTCGCTTCGGTGCTCGGCGCAGCCAGTGCATTGATGGGCGTGCTGTGGCACATGGGCTTGCCGATGCCCGTTGTGATCGCGCTCGTACTGGTCGCCGGCGCGTTGGCGGGCCTGCTGAACGGGCTCGTGATCGTCAAGCTGAACTTGCCTTCGCTGGCGGTCACCATCGGCACGCTCGCGCTCTTTCGCGGGCTCGCTTACGTGCTTCTCGGCGACCAGGCCGTCGCCGATTTCCCCGCGGCTTACACGGCGTTCGGCATGGATACGCTCGGCGGGACTTTCATTCCGTTGCCGTTTGCGATCGTGATCGTCGGCGCAGTGCTGTTCACCGTGTTGCTGCAATCCACCGCGTTTGGCCGCAGCCTGTACGCGATCGGCGCCAATCCGACCGCCGCCGCGTTCTCCGGCATCGAAGTCACGAAGATCAGGTTGCGTCTTTTCGTATTGTCCGGTTTGATGAGCGCGCTCGCCGGCGTGGTCTACACGCTGCGTTTCACCAGCGCGCGCGGCGACAACGGCGAGGGCTTCGAGTTGTCGGTAATCGCAGCGGTACTGTTCGGCGGCGTGAGCATTTTCGGCGGACGCGGCTCGATGATCGGCGTGCTGCTGTCTCTGCTGATTATCGGTGTGCTCAAGAACGCATTGACACTCGACGACGTTTCGAGCGAGACGCTCACCATCGTCACCGGCGTGTTGCTGCTTGCATCGGTGTTGATACCCAATCTGGTCGCGCGCTGGCGCGCGGCGCGCGACCGGCGCTTCATCGCGAGGTCCGCTTCTTCTCTATAACGTCATCATCAAACCCGGACAGCCCAACGTCCAGAACACGGCAGGAGACACTTCATGTTCAAACCACTACGTCACACCGGCGCGGCGGCGCTCTGCGTTGCGTTGCTCGCGATCAGTTGCGCGGCGCCCGCCGCGGGCCTGAAAAACGGCCTGAAGATCGCATTCGTGCCGAAGCAGATCAACAACCCATACGAAGTGATTGCCGACGACGGGGGCCTCGCCGCAATCAAGGAATTCGGCGGCGTCGGCAAAGTCGTGGGGCCGTCGGATGCGGGGGCGTCGTCGCAGGTGCAGTACATCAACACGCTGATCACCCAGCGTCAGGATGCAATCGTGATCGCCGCCAACGACGCCAACGCGGTCGTGCCGTATCTGAAGAAGGCGATGTCGCAAGGCATCAAGGTCGTCACGTTCGATTCGGACACCGCACCCGAAGGTCGGCAACTGTTCGTGAATCAGGCGAACGCGGAAGGCATCGGCCGTGGTCAGATTCAACTCGTGTCGAAGCTGATGGGCGGCGAGGGCGAATTCGCGGTGCTGTCCGCGACGCCGAACGCGACCAATCAGAACACGTGGATCAAGTGGATGCAGGAGGAGTTGAAGAAGCCCGAGTACGCGAAGGTCAAACTGGTGAAAATCGCTTACGGCAACGACGACGATCAGAAGTCATTCGTCGAAACGCAGGGTTTGTTGCAGGCCTATCCGAACCTGAAGGCGATTGTCGCGCCCACCACAGTCGGCATTGCGGCGGCGGCGCGTTATATCTCGTCGTCGTCGAGCAAGGGCAAGGTCGCGGTGACGGGTCTCGGCACGCCGAACCAGATGCGCGCGTTCGTGAAGAACGGCACGGTGAAGGCATTCCAGTTGTGGGATCCGAACGAGTTGGGCTATCTCGCCGGCTACGCGGCGGCGGCGCTTGCGTCGGGAACGATCAACGGTAAGGAAGGCGAATCGTTCGATGCGGGCAAGCTCGGCAAGCGCACCATCGGTCCGCAAGGCGAAATCATTCTCGGACCGCCGACAACCTTCGATGCGAGCAATATCGACAAGTTTAATTTTTGAGGGCGGGCGCTGCGCGCCTGGGCGCGGCGTTCAGGGAGTAGAGCGAGGTGCGCAGGGCGATCAACCGCTGATGCGCCCCGCGCTGTTCTCGATGACACCGGCCTGAGTATCCGCGTCCATGCCTTTACCTTGCCAGGGCGATGCTCACCCCCGGCGCGCGACCTACCGCCGAAGCGCGAACCCACGCGCAAAATCAGCAGATGGCGTCGCGCTGTCCCACACCTTGCCGTCCATGAACGTTCGCGCGTTCTCCTGCGCGGGCACCGCCACCTTCACCTGCGCGGCGGCTTCACGATAAAGCTGCGTCTGGTTGATGCTTGCCGCGATTTGCGTGTAATCGCTGCGCGCGTCGATCATGCCCCAGCGCTCGAACTGTGTCAGGAACCACGCGCCCTCGAACGGGTGCGGATAGTTGACCTCTCCGGTGTCGAAGAAGCGCACCGGCAAACCGCGCGGCACGGAAGCGGGAATCGCGTCGCCGAAGCGCGCGGCGATCAGGGCGTCGTCGATGCCGATATAGTCCGGCCGCGCAAGCCAGCGCGCGATTTCATTGCGATGACCGGGGCCGTCGAGCCAGCGGCACGCTTCGAGCATCGTCTGTACGAGGGCGCGCGCCGTATTCGGATTCGCGCTCACAAAATCGCGCCGGCACGCGAGCACTTTCTCGGGATGGTCGTGCCACACTTCGCTCGTATAGGCGACCGTTCTGCCGACGCCTTCGGCTTCGGCCATCGCGTTCCACGGCTCGCCGACGCACAGGCCGTCGAGCTTTTCTTCGGCGAGCGCCGCGACCATCTGCGGCGGCGGAATCACCACGCTTTCGATGTCGCGCAGCGGGTGCACGCCTTGGGCAGCGAGCCAGTAATACAGCCACATCGCGTGCGTGCC
Source organism: Paraburkholderia kirstenboschensis (assembly GCF_032806925.1). Taxonomy (NCBI): domain Bacteria; kingdom Pseudomonadati; phylum Pseudomonadota; class Betaproteobacteria; order Burkholderiales; family Burkholderiaceae; genus Paraburkholderia; species Paraburkholderia kirstenboschensis. Next base: position 2,320,005 of record NZ_CP136512.1, read on the forward strand.
GGTCGGGAACGTCTGCGCGAATACCGGCTTGCGCCCGAGCGTAGCGAGGGCTTTGGGCAAGTTGCCATGTTCGGCGAGTGCATCCGCGAGACGGCTCGACAGTGTGACGGCCTGGCCGTTGCGGTTGAGCACCATCAACACGGCCATGTCGGTTTGCGGACCGCCCAGCCCGAGTTGCACCCCGTAGACGAGACCGTAGAGCGTGTGCGCCGCGTCGAGATCGCCGGATAGCAGCTTGTCGCGCACGGTAGCCCACGAAGGCTGGCGCGACAGTTCGAGCGTGAGGCCGTGCGCGTGACCGAATTCGAGCAGCTTCGCGGCGACGAGCGGCGCCGCATCGGCGAGCGCCACGAAGCCGAGCCGCAAGTGGGTCTGCTCCAACGGCCCTGATACTGACGATGCGAGGTGACTAGCAGTGTTCATGGACGGGCTTCACTTGAGCGATTCAGCCGACGCGACGACCGCGCGCGCGACCTCGGCGAGCTTGACGCCCTGATTCATCGCGCGTTTGCGCAGCGTGGCGTAGGCGGCGTGCTCGGTGATTTTCTGCTGATCCATCAGCAGGCGTTTGGCGCGGTCGATCAGCTTGCGCTCGGCGAGTTCGTTCTCGACTTGCGCAAGGCGTTCGCGCAACTGCGATTCTTGCGCGAACCGCGCTAGCGCGACTTCGAGAATCGGCGCAAGCCGTTCGGTTTCGAGCCCTTCGACGAGATAGGCGGTGACGCCCGCGCCGACGGCGTCGCGGATCAGCTGCTGGTTGGCGTCGTGACTGAACATCAGGACCGGGCGCGGCGCCGTCGCGTTCATGACCGCGAGCTGTTCGAGCGTATCGCGCGAAGGCGAGTCCGTATCGATGATGATGACGTCCGGCCGTTCACTCTGAACCGCGCTATGCAACGCGTGCGGCGTCGCGGTGCTGGCGAGCATCTCGTAGCCGAGGCGGGCGAGCGCGTCACGCAGGTCGCCTATCGGCTTATCGGTATCGGTGACGAGAAGAACACGCAGCATGGAGTAGTGACAGTCGACGGCTGACCATCGTTAAAGCAACTTCAATGCCAGCCGCTGCAAAGCCTTTGCCTACGGGCAACTCAAATACGCAAGGCAAGCTTTGCGCGGGAAGTCTGCACCATGAAAGGGCATGCCTGGCCGATGCACCGAAGCGGCGCCGCGGGAAGCAAGCATCTGGGACGACGGAACCGCAGGAGCGCATGATGCGCAATTGACATCGCAACGAGCGTCGCGATGAACTTCTGAGACAAAGCGCCGCCGCTGCGCGCCGCTCAGATTCGAGTCGAGCCGAACCGGAGAAGGCGCGCGAAAGGCTTCGCCAACAACGTTGCTGCAAGGGCACGCCAGCTGGGCCGCAGGGGCCCGCGTGCCGTTCGCCTTAACGGCGACGGAATTGCGAGTTGCTACGGGCAGCGCCGCCACCGCCTGCGCGCTCGTCTTTGTGACGGAAGTTGATCCGTCCTTTGGTCAGGTCGTAGACCGACAGTTCCAGCGTCACGCGGTCGCCCGCGAGAATACGAATATGGTTCTTGCGCATGCGTCCGGACGCGTAAGCGCCAACTACGACGCCGTTGTCGAGCGTCACGCGGTAACGACTGTCCGGAAGTACTTCGTCGACGATACCGTCAAGTTCAAGCAGTTCTTCTTTCGCCATGCATAACTCCTGGTCGATGGGATAAGGGGTGCGCGACGCCTTGCGGGCGGCGCTGCATCAAATACGGTTGCCAGCGGGCTCCGAGCCCGCTGTTTGCGGCACCGGCTTATGCGCCGATTTATGCGCAGATCCTAGTGCCGCGCATGCTGCGGCGGCTCGTGCCGCTCAAAGATCGGCGACCGACTGGCCGTCCACGCGGCCGTCGATCAGTTGTTCGGCGTGAGCCATGCACGCGATGCGCGCCTTGCCCGTGCCGTCGAACGGAAACAGATACTGCAGGCGGAACACCCGGCCCTCGGCCGCCGCATTGGCGCCCACACGGCAGATGCGCACCGACGCGTCGTAGCCTGCGTCCGGGTTGCGGCTCGTCTGACCGTCTGTGGGACGGCGCGGATAGACGAGCGGGTGAATCTCATAACCCTTGTACGTCTTGACTGCTGAGTTCATAAGCATATAAGTATCCTGTATTACGTGGCCGGTGTGTCACGCGTGTTACGCGCGGCACGACTGGCCCGGCAGCGCAGCACCTTGAGGCGCGCCGCCATGGAAAAAGGTTGGCACAGGCCCAATACGAAGGGCTTGAGCGCGCCGCGCAAAGTCGCGGATTCGATGGAGAAAAACACGCTGATGTCGCGCGGACAGCGGGCGGGTAAGCGGAAACCCGCCAAACAACTCAGCTGCACAACTCGCGACGGCTAATGCAGGCGGCGCATTGCCGGAGTGACGGGATCGCCGGCGGGCGGCGCCCGAACAGTCGGGGGTGTTGCGGAGATGCCGCGAAAATGCCGGGTTGAGACTGCCAGTGCTGCAAATGCGGAATACGACTATTGCAATATGATGCACTAAATAGGGCTAATTGGATAGCAAAAAGTTCCCCGCACGGACAGACCGCCCGGCCGGCGGGCCTTCGGCGGGACGTCACAAAGCGCGAACTAGTGGAAAAGAGCGTAGAACGCGGTTAGCCCGACGTTTCGGCAATGCGCTTCTGTAATTCGCGGGACGCCGCCAGCGGGATGCGCGCGTCGTCCCACGAGGCGAGCCATTCGACTTCCTTCGACGTAAAAATCTGTCCGTGATTTCGCAGCGCGTATTGCAGCGAATCAATGATGTGGTTGCGAATGATTTCCGGCGTTCTCTTGTCGTCGAGCACGGCGCGAAATGCTTCGAGCGTTGCCATCTGCTGCTCCGTGAAGTAGATCGCCTTTTATCGCACGAAAAAATAGCGCTTGCCACGCGGACAAAATTCGCCGCGCTCCGGCGGCCATGCCGGGTGGCTACAATGGCGAGTTGCCGGGCGGGGCACGCACCACTGCGCTGCCCGATTTTCCGATCATTGCGCCTCCAACACAGCGCCCTCGAACACTGCCATTCTCAATGCGCCAGACAATCGTGTCTCCTGTGAAAGACCTGCTGCTGGAGCGTTACGCTCCCATCGCCGACGGCATCGCTGCGCTTTTCTATCCGTGCGCGGAGGTCGTGATTCACGACTTGCGGGATCAGACCATCGCCTACCTCGTGAACAATCTGTCGAAGCTCGAAGTAGGCGGCCCCTCGGTGCTGGACGAAGTGCACTATGCGGCGCGCGGCCGCACCATCGGCCCTTACGAGAAGCTCAATTGGGACGGCCGGCGCATGCGTTGCGTGAGCAACATCCTGTTCGACGACAACGGCAAGCCCGCCGGCATGCTGTGCATCAACTTCAATATCGCGGTGTTCGAGGACGTGCGCTCCACGCTCGATCTCTTTATCAGAGGCGGCAATCTGACCGACGCACCTGCAGAAGACCTGTTTCGCGACGACTGGCAGGACCGGATCAACACTTATCTCCACACGTGGCTGCGCGAGCGGCAAATCGGCATCAACGCGCTCACGCGCGAGCATAAGCGCGAAATCGTCGAGGCGCTGCATGCGCAGGGCGCGTTTCGCGGACGCAGTTCGGCGAACTACGTAGCCGCCGTACTGACGATGGGGCGCGCGACCGTCTATAAAATTCTGAAGCAGATGAAAGAGGGCGGCTGAGCCTGGCGCTTCCAGACAAGGACAATTCAATGGTGCAGACCACACGTTACCGGCATTACAAGGGCGGTATTTACGAACTGATATGCGAGGCGACGCTGGAGTCGGATCCGGCTATCACGATGATCGTCTACAAGGCGGCCAACGGCACGATCTGGACTCGCCCGGCATCGGTGGTTCTTCGTGGAGCATGAAGGCGCTAAGGTGCCGCGCTTTGCTGCGATAGAGTGAACGCGCAAGCCGGACGGACTGGCGTCGGGGATACACGTCGCGGCGTTTAGCGTGACGGCCGCAATTCGATGGCTTCCGGCGCTTCGATCACTACGTCGGTTTCGGCAATCGCAACGCACGGCAAGATGTAGCCTTCCTGTTTTTCCTCACGGCTGAGGCCGGGCCATTCGATCGTATAGCGCACGCGTCCGGCCGTCATTTTGCACAGACACGTGCGGCAAGTGCCGTTGCGGCACGAGCGGGGCAGACGCAGGTTCGCAAAGCCGGCGGCTTCGAGAATCGTCAGCGAATCGGGTGCTTCGAAGCTGCAGCCGAGCGGCTCCACGCGAACGAGAGGCGGGCGGTTTGGATCGGACATCGTGTGAATGTGTGGCTGGACGCGTCACACTTTACACGGCGGATGGACAACGCGCGGGGCGAATAGGCGGGTGGCAACGCTAATGAGTCACGCCGCCGCGCCGCAAATAGCGATACACCGTATTGCGCGCGAGCCCTAGTTCTCGTGCCGCGGCCGACACGTTGCCGTCGAGGCGCGCCAGCGTCTGCGCGATTAGCGCGGCTTGCCAGTCGTCCATTCGCGACGGCTTGGGTGTTTGCGCACTGCCTTCGTTGCCTGTCGCATCATCGACGGCCTCGAGGGCTGACGGCGCGTTGTCATCGGCAACGGCGACGGCAGCGGCAACGGCATCGGCAGCGGCATCGGCATCGACGCAATCGTGCAGAAAGTCTTCGGGCAAATCGTCGAGTTCGATCTGATCCGTACCCTCGGCCATGATGCTTGCGGTGCGCAGTACATTTGCCAGTTGCCGCAGATTGCCGGGCCAGCGGCATTGCATGAAGCGTTCGAGCACCGCCGCGGAAACGCGGCGCGGCAAGCTGTCGCCCTCGCGTTGGAGTTCGAGCATCCGCTCGACCAGCGCGGCGAGATCCGTGCGCTCGCGCAGCGCGGGCAAGGTCACCACGAGTCCATTGATCCGGTAGTACAGATCTTCGCGGAAGGTGCCTTCTGCGATCATCGCGCGCAGATTGCGGTGGGTCGCGCAGACAATCCGCAGGTCCACCGGAATCGCGCGAGTACCGCCGAGCGGCGCCACCGTGCGTTCCTGCAGCACGCGCATCAGCCGCACTTGCTGTGCGAGCGGCATATCGCCGATTTCATCGAGAAACAGCGTACCGCCGTCGGCCTGCACGATCTTGCCGACGCTGCCCCGCTTTTTAGCGCCGGTGAACGCGCCGTCCTCATAGCCGAACAACTCCGCTTCGATTAACGTATCGGGCAGCGATGCGCAATTCAACGCGACGAACGGCGCCGCGCGCCGCGGCGAATCGTGATGGATCGCGCGCGCGAGCCACTCCTTGCCGGTTCCCGTTTTCCCGAGGATCAGAATCGGAATGTCGCGGCCGCGAACCTTGGCCACGCGCGCCAGAATCGCGGACATTTGCGCGTCGCCGGTGTCGAGCGTTTCGAACGTGGCGAGCGGCGCCGGATCGGCGGTATGCGGCACATGACGCACAGCTTTCGACGCAACGCTGCGCGACTTTTCCGCCTCGCCCATCGAAGGCGCCACATAACGCTGCGCCGAATATTCTCCGCGCGCGACGACCCGCACGCCGCTCGGCAACGTGAGCACGATGTTCTCGCCCGGCGCGCGAGCGATCCGCTGCAGCACGTTGGCGAATGCGACGCCGAAAAGCGCATGGAACGGTTGTCTCTGCAAAGCGACGAGCGGCTGGCCGAACTGGAACAGCGCGCTCCGATTTGCCGAGAGGAATGTACCGTCCGCGCCGAACGCGGCGAGTCCTTCGAAGAGCGTACCGATGAATTCGGCGCGCGCGTGAAAGTGCACGCGAACCGCATCGGCGAATTGATTGGAGAACAGATGATTCTCGATCATCTGCGCGGACATGCGCACGAGCGCGAGTGTGTGTTTGTGAAAGCCGCGTGTGTCGCCGCTGACGTCGAGTGCGCCGATGGTGTGCCCGAACGGATCCGCAATCGGCGCGCATGAACAGGTGAGAATACGGTTAGCGTGCAGAAAATGTTCGTCTGCGTGAACGACGGTCGGCTGTGCGTCGACAAGCGCAGTGCCGATAGCATTCGTGCCGCGATCCGCCTCGGCCCATGACACACCCGGACACAGCGCGACGCGGTTCGCCTTTTCGACGAAGTCGCTGTCGCCGAGACTGTGCAGGATCACGCCGTGACTGTCGGTGAGCAGCACCATGCTTTGCGTATCGACGATCTGCGCGTGCAGCGTCTCCATGACCGGCAACGCGTGCGTATAAAGCGACTGATTGCGATCGACCAGTTCGCGCAGCGCAGGCCGGCCCAGTGGATGAAAATCCGGCGTTTCCGATGCGCGCAGCCCGAGTTCGACCGAGCGCGCGTGAGCTTGCGCGATGACATCAGGCCGGCCCATGGTGGGCGGCGTTGCAGAGCGATGGCTCAAGGCATGTCTCCGGTAATCGGACAGGGCGGGTACATTGCCCGCCTTTCGATGCCGCAGCGCAGCATGCACGCTTGCGGCCCAACACCGATAGTACAGGACCCAAACCGTTGCGCGCGGCAGGGAAAACACCGCGGCGGCACGTTGCACCGTGCACAATCTGTGCGCGCGCCGCACCGCGATCAGGCAAACAAAAATGAAAACTTGCGCCGCGCGCGAACTCGTCTAAAGTGAATCAAATCATCCTCGCGAGGCGCGAACTGCGTCCGCATGCGACGGATGACGAGCCCGCGTCGCCAGCATTGGACAAGGAGGAAGAAGCTGCAGGCGCGACCAGCTGCAACCGGCGTGCGCATTACCCAAGCGAATCATGCGCAGTGCCCAACTTCCAGGTGACTCCCATGCAGATCCTTTTCCCGAACGAAAGTCCTGAATATTCTGGGCGCGAACTCACCCTGGCGTTCCCGGCGCTGATCGATGGGCAGAGGGTCGAGTGCATGATCACCGCGGAAGCGCTGGAAGATCACTTTGGCGCCGCCTCGCCGCGCCTCGAAGACATGGTGGGCGCGTTCGACACGCACCGCGAGCGTATCGAGGCAGCCACGCGGCGCCTCTTGTCGGAGACGAGCGCGCAGTGCGTCGTGCTGCGAAGCGGCTATGTGCGCTTTTATGAAGCGAACTGGCGCGCCTGAGGAGAGCGGCACGCCGGGCCCGGTGTGAACTTACTCGCTGCCGAGATAGAAATAGCGGAACAGAAAAATCGCGGCGATGATCCACACCACCAGCTTCACCTGGCGCGCGCGGCCCGTGAGCAGCTTCAGCCCCGCATACGAGATGAAACCGAACGCGACGCCGTTGGCGATGGAGTAGGTGAACGGCATCAGCAGTGCGGTTAGCGCGGCCGGTACGACTTCGGTTGCGTCGTCCCACGGCAGGTCGACCATCTCGCGCAGCATCAGGCACGACACATAGAGCAGGGCTGGCGCCGTCGCGTAACCTGGCACCACGCCCGCGAGCGGCGCGAAAAAGAGCGCGGCGAGGAACAGCACGGCCACGGTGATGGCGGTCACGCCGGTGCGCCCGCCTGCCTGGACGCCGGACGCGCTCTCGATATAAGCGGTGGTCGACGATGTGCCCAGCATCGAGCCGGCCAGAATGGCGGTGCTGTCGGCGAGCAGCGCGCGGTTCAGGCGGTGCATCTTGCCTTCCACCAGCAGCCCCGCGCGATTGGCCACGCCCATCAGCGTGCCGGTTGCATCGAACAGTTCGACGAGGAAGAACACCAGAATCACGTTCAGCACACCCGTCGACAATGCGCCGCGAATGTCGAGCTGAAAAAGTGTCGGCGAAATTGACGGCGGCGCTGAGACGATGCCGTGAAACTCGTTGCCGCCAAAGAAAAAGCTCAGCACGGTCACGCCGACAATACCGATCAGAATTGCGCCGCGCACGCGCAGATAGTCGAGCGTGACGATGGCAAAGAAGCCGATCACCGCGAGCACCACATGCGGGTTATGCAGATCGCCGAGCGTGACGAGCGTGGCCGGATTGCCGACCACCACGCCCGCCGTCTTCAGCGAAATGATCGCGAGAAAGAGGCCGATGCCGCCGGTAATGGCAATGCGTATGGAGTGCGGAATGCCGGTGACGATCACTTCGCGCACGCGAAACAGCGTGACCACGAGGAACAGGCAGCCGGAAATGAACACCGCGCCGAGCGCGGCTTGCCACGTGAAACCCATGCCCTTGACCACGGTGTACGCGAAGTACGCGTTCAGGCCCATGCCGGGCGCGAGCGCAATCGGGTAGTTCGCATAAAGGCCCATGATCAGCGAGGCCAGCGCCGCGACGAGACAGGTCGCGACGAACACGGCGTCTTTCGGCATCCCCGCGTCGCCCAGAATTGCCGGGTTGACGAAAATGATATAGGCCATCGTCAGGAAAGTCGTCAGGCCGGCCAGCACTTCTGTGCGCAGGTTTGTGCCGGCCGCGTCGAGGCCAAAGTAGCGTTTTATGGAATCCATATGGCGGGTCTCTCGTCGTAGGGGCGAGATGATACCTTGCCAGCGCCCCCGCCGCAGCCGCAAGCGAATTTACGATGTCGCGCCGGGATGACCGAAGCCGGAGGGAAAAGAAGAGCGGCAGAACACGCTCGAGTCGCTCGCCGCTCGCGACCGTTGCAATTGCGGGTGCGGGCAGCGCGGCCTGCCGTTCAGCAGCACGATGCTTAATGCGTGACGGTCGGCGCCGGCTGCTGCGCGCGCCGTTCGGCGACGATGCGCGCGGCGAGCTGCGCGTTGTTCGGGTAACTGAGCCAGTCGAGCGGATCGTAGCCGGCGGCGCGCCACTCGACCAGATCGGCCTTGACCTCGGCGCGTGTTTTCGGCGCGGAGGGATCGTAGGGCCGCGTTGACGACTGCGCAAACGCGGCGCTCATGCTGGCGGCGGCCAATAGCGCGCCGAATCCAATTCGAAAGAACACTTTCATGACGGGCTCCCTGGGAGCGGTGATAGACGACTCAAACATTTTAGATTTCGCACGCATCTGGAATGAGGCGCTGCGAGGCAATGCACCGTTTCATGCGGTGAGCGAAAGCAGGGCGAGGGGACCAAGGCGTCGCGATCAAGGCGCCGGCGGTCTGTTGAGACGCTCGACCACCGCGTTGAGCAGGTCGACCGGTAGCGGAAATACGATGGTCGAATTCTTGTCGGCGGCAATGGTCGTGAGGGTTTGCAGATAGCGCAGCTGCATCGCTTGCGGCTCGCGCGCGAGCGTCTGCGCCGCTTGCAGCAGTTGCTGCGACGCCTGCAATTCGCCTTCCGCGTGAATCACCTTGGCGCGCCGTTCGCGCTCCGCTTCGGCCTGACGGGCAATCGCGCGGATCATGGTTTCGTTGATGTCGACATGTTTGATTTCGACGATCGCGACCTTGATGCCCCAGGCATCGGTCTGCGCGTCGAGCACTTTCTGAATGTCGGCGTTCAGTTGCTCGCGCTCCGCGAGCAGTTCATCGAGTTCGTGTTTGCCGAGCACTGCGCGCAGCGTCGTTTGCGATAGCTGGCTGGTCGCCTCGAAATAGCGCGCCACCTGGATCACGGCTTTTTCCGGATCGACGACGCGGAAGTACACCACGGCATTGACTTTCACCGAGACGTTGTCGCGCGTGATGACATCCTGCGGCGGCACGTCGAACACGATGGTGCGCAGATCCATGCGCACAGCCTGCTGGACGATCGGAATGATAAGCACGAGCCCCGGCCCCTTGACCTTCCAGAAGCGCCCGAGCATGAACACGACGCCGCGTTCGTACTCCCGAAAGATCCTTATCGACGAAGCGATCAGCGCGGCCGCCATCAGGATCAGAATGCTGGTGAACCCAAAAGTAAACCCAATCATGAATGTCTCCTGTCGACCAGAGTTGGCGCTTCAGCGCTTACTCTGGTCCCATGCAGAGCGGTCGACCAGAGTTGGCGCTTCAGCGCTTACTCTGGTCCCATGCAGAGCGGTCCCATGCAAGGCGGTCGACCACAGCCGACGCCTCAGCCCGTTACTCCAATCCCCTCCAAAGCGCTCACCCAAAATTCGCGCTTCAACGCATCACCCCGATCCCATGCGAGCCCCTTGCTGCACCGCGCCCTCGACTGGCGCCACGGGCACCACCGTGAGCGTCAGCCCGTTGCGCGCGGTAACGCGCACCGCCTGGCCCGCCGCGACGGGGACAGCGCTCGACACCTGCCAGCGCTCGCCCTTCACCTGCGCCCAGCCGGCGGGCATGCCGTTGGTTGCGGCGCCGCCGGTAAGCAGACCGTCATCGAGCACCACACCCACGCTGCCGATCAACCCTTCCGAACCGGTCACGACCGGCCGGCGCCGCGCGCGCAGCGCGAGCCTCGACACGCCCAGCACGAACAGCACGCTGAATACGGCGACGGCGGCGATCATCGGCAACGGGATGCCGTAACCGGGCACATCGGTGTCCATCAGCATCAACGCGCCGATCACGAACGCGACGATGCCGCCGAAGCCGAGCGAACCGAACGTCGGCAGGAACGCCTCGCCGATCAGGAACGCAATGCCGAGAAAGATCAAACTGAGGCCGACGTAGCTGATCGGCAGCATCTGCATTGCAAACAGGCCGATCAGCAAACTGATCGCGCCGACTACGCCCGGCAGCACGAAGCCAGGATTGGCAAACTCGAAGAAGAGGCCGTACATGCCCAGCATCAGCAACATCAGCGCGACGTTCGGATCGGTGATGACCGCGAGAAAATGGCTGCGCCAGTCGGCTTCGAGCATGACGACGGGGGCCTGCGCTGTCGTCAGCGTGACGCTGCCCGTGCTCGTCGTGACCGTGCGGCCGTTGAGCTGGCGCAGCAGGTCCGGCACGTCGCGCGCGTTCAGATCGACGACATGTTGCGCGAGCGCGTCGCTGGCGCTCAGGCTCACCGCTTCGCGCACCGCGCGTTCGGCCCAGTCGGCGTTGCGCCCGCGCATTTGCGCGAGGCCGCGGATATAGGCGGCGGCGTCGTGGACCTGCTTGCGCAGTTCGGTCGATTGAGTGTCGAGCGGCAGCGCGCTTGCAGCGCTGGCAGCGGCGTCACTTGCCGCGCCGCGCGAAGCGCTGCCTGAAGCGCTGCCTGAAGCGCTGCTCGAAGCACCGCCGGAAGCAGCCCCGGAAGCAGCCCCGGAAGCAGCCCCGGAAGCAGCGCCCCCGCCACCCGCTGGACCGGCCGGCGTCTGCGGCTCCCGGTCGTCGGTGCCGGGCATGCCGGGCAGGCCCGGCTTGCCGCGGCCTGGCGGCTCCGCGCCGCCGATGCCCATCTGGATCGGCGTCGCCGCGCCGAGATTGGTGCCCGGCGCCATCGCCGCGATGTGGCTCGCATAGACGATGTACGTGCCCGCGCTCGCCGCCCGCGCGCCGCTCGGGGCGATGAAGGTCGCGACCGGAACCGGCGAGCCGAGAATTGCCTTGATGATCTGCCGCATGGACGTATCGAGCCCGCCCGGCGTATCCAGTTGCAGTACCGCGAGCTGGGCGTGGTCGTCGGCGGCGCGCTGCAGGCTGCGCACGATGAAGTCGGCGCTTGCAGGACCGATCGCGCCGCTCACCGGAATCACGACGACGCTGTTGGGCGCATGCCCAGTGGCCGCCTGTGTAGTGACGGGCGCCGCCTGAACCGCAGGCGCCATCAGGTATTCGCACGACGCGAACAGGAACGTGAGCACGAACGCGACCGCGACCCCGAAGTCAAACGCCAAAAGCATCCCGCACGCGGTCATGCCGCGCATGAGCCGGCGCACAACACCGCCGTGGATAAACGGCCGGTGCGCGCCAGATTGCCGGAACGGGCGACGCGGATACGTGCTCATCGCTAGGGGCGCCGCGCGCCGTCGACGGGTGTCGATCGGCGCGGGCCGACACTCCAGTAGGACTGGCCTGCTTCTTACAGCTTAGTCCGATTCCACGCGCCGCGTGAGGTCCGCACGCACCGGCCGGTAGTCGGTTGGCCGCATGCCTGTCCATTTGCGGAATGCGCGATGAAATGCGCTCGGCTCGGCGAAACCCACCGAGGCGGCGATGTCCGCGATCGTGCGCCCGGATTGCTGCAGTTCGCCGATAGCAATGTCGCGCCGCAGGTCGTCCTTGATCGACTGATACGTATGACCCTCCTGTTTCAGCCGCCGCCGCATGGTCGCCTCGGCGACGTGCAGGCGCGCGGCCATCTGGTCAGCCGCGGGCCAGTTCATCATGGGCAGCGCGCGAAGCGTCTTGCGAACGCGCGCGGCGAACGAGCCGGGATTGCGGTATTTGACGATGAAATTCGCCGGCGCGTCGCGCAGGAACGGCTTGGCCGACCTCGCTGTCTGGATCACCGGCAGCTCGAGAAACACCGGTGAGAGATCCACGTACGACTCCGGTTGCCCGAACGTCATGTCGTCGCAGAACATGAGCCGGTACTCGTGCGCGGCAGGAGGCTCCGCGCAGCGAAAGCGCGCCTCGATCAACGGTATGCGGCGTCCGACGAGCCAGCACAACAGCCCGTAGACGACGATGAAATACGTCGCGTAAGCGAACATCGCCGGCGGCTTTGCGCCTTTGCGTTCGACAAAACGCAGCCGCACGCGCTGCGCATCTGTCTCGATGCACGCGCCCAGGTCGTCCAGCACGAGCCGCATGAAGCCAACCGCACGCGCTAGCGCCTGCGCGCCGTTGCGCGCCGTGAGCGCCGTCTGCGTCATCGCGATGAAGCTGCCGCATTTCATGCGATGCGAGTCCTGACCGAAGAACTCGTCGTCGAGCGCGCGTGCTATGCCGGCCCACAGCGCGCCGTATTGCGCGGACGACACGCGGCTTTTCGGCGACGCCAGCATGGGCGCAGCGATGCCGGCGGCTTCGGCGAGCGGGAGCGCATCGAAACCGCGTGCCTTGGCGAGCGCGAGTGTTTCCTCGACGAGACTCACGGAGATCGTGCCTTTATCGGTCTTCATCGGCGTTTGTTCGCAGGTGTGGTTAGGGTGGCAATCGCGCTCAACGTTTTCCCTATGTGAATCGTCGTAACCCGGCTAAATGGGCCAATTGGCCGCATTGCATCGTACCAGTATGGCAAATGCGCTCACACACAATGATCGGGCTGAGCTCGAAGCCGGCGAGCGGCTTGCCTACACTGGGCCTCGAACGCAAGGAAAGGACTCGGACCCATGGACAGCTTCTACACTGAAGAACAACGCATGATCCGCGACGCCGCGCGCGACTTCGCGACCGAGCGCCTCGCGCCGAACGCTGCCCAATGGGACCGCGACGCGCAACTGCCAGCGGACGTGGTCAGGCAAATGGGCGATCTGGGCTTTCTCGGCATGATCGTGCCGCCGCAGTGGGGCGGCTCGTACACCGACTACGTGGCCTACGCGCTCGCGCTGGAGGAGATCGCCGCGGGCTGTGCCGCGTGCGCGACGCTGATGAGCGTGCATAACTCGGTCGGCTGCGGGCCGATCCTGAACTTCGGCAGCGACGCACAAAAAGACCGCTATTTGCACGACCTTGCGACGGGGCGGCGCATCGGCGCGTTCTGCCTGACCGAGCCGCAAGCGGGCTCCGAGGCGAACAATCTGCGCACGCGTGCCGTTCTGCGCGACGGCAAGTGGATACTCAACGGCAGCAAGCAGTTCGTGACCAACGGCGCGCGAGCAGACATCGCGATCCTGTTCGCGGTCACGGATCCCGACCGCGGCAAGCGTGGCCTGTCCGCGTTCATCGTGCCGACGGATACGCCGGGCTTCAACGTCGGCAAGCCCGAACACAAGCTCGGCATTCGCGCCTCGGACACCTGTCCGATTTCACTCGACGACTGCGCGGTGCCGCAAGCGAATCTGCTCGGCGAAGCGGGCGAGGGCTTGCGCATCGCACTGTCGAATCTCGAAGGCGGGCGCATCGGCATCGCCGCGCAAGCCGTGGGCATTGCGCGAGCCGCGTTCGACGCCGCGCGCGCCTATGCGAGCGAGCGCATGCAATTCGGCAAGGCGTTGAAGGACCACCAGACCATCGCCAACATGCTCGCCGACATGGCCACGCGCCTGAACGCCGCGCGCCTGCTCGTGCATCATGCGGCGCGCCTGCGCTCGGCGGGCGAGCCGTGCTTGTCGGAGGCATCGCAGGCGAAACTGTTCGCGTCCGAGGCCGCCGAAGAGATCTGCTCGAACGCGATCCAGATTCACGGCGGCTATGGCTATCTGGAGGACTACGCCGTGGAGCGCCACTACCGCGACGCCCGCATCACGCAGATTTACGAAGGAACCAGCGAAGTGCAGCGCATGGTGATCGCGCGTCACGTTTGAACGCTGCGCGAGCCGCGTTTGAGCGCAAAATAGCTTGCGGATAAAACCAAACCGAGCAAACGCGGATTCATACCGCGCCCATCAGGAGACGACCATGACTGCAGCGAAAGCCTTTTTCGACGCGCGTGACCTGTTATTGCGCCATCGAACCGATTACGAGCGCGCTTACCGTGAGTTCGCATGGCCTGCGTTGGACGAGTTCAACTGGGCACTCGACTACTTCGACGTGATTGCGCGCGGCAACGACAACACCGCGTTATGGATCGTCGACGACCCGGCCGGCGAGGGGCTGCGTCTATCGTATGCGCAGATGTCGGAGCGCTCCGCGCGCATGGCGAACTTTCTGCGCAGCGTGGGCGTGAAACGCGGCGACCGCGTGCTGCTGATGCTGCCGAATCGCGTCGAACTGTGGGACGTGATGCTCGCCGCAATGAAGCTCGGCGCAATCGTGCTGCCGGCCACGACCCAGCTTTCCGCGGACGATGTGCGAGACCGCGTGCAGATCGGCGGCGCGAACTTCGTAGTGGTCGACAGCGCGGAGCTATCCAAATTCGATTCGCTCGACGTGCCGTTGACGCGTCTTTCAGTGGGCACGCCGCGCGATGGCTGGACCGATCTTGCAGCGGCGTATGACGCATCGCCGCAATTCACGCCTGACGGTGTGACGCGCGCCACCGATCCGCTGCTGCTTTACTTCACGTCCGGCACGACCTCCAAGCCGAAGCTCGTCGAGCATACGCATCAAAGCTATCCGGTCGGCCACTTGTCGACGATGTACTGGATCGGCCTGCAACCGAACGACATCCATTGGAATATCAGTTCGCCCGGCTGGGCCAAGCATGCGTGGAGCTGCTTCTTCGCGCCATGGAATGCGCAGGCCTGTGTGTTCGTTTTCAACTTTGCGCGCTTCGTGCCGAAAGACACGCTGGATGTGCTGGTGCGCTTCAACGTCACCACGGTCTGCGCGCCGCCGACTGTGTGGCGCATGCTCGTGCAGGAGCGTCTCACCGATTATCCGGTGAAGCTGCGCGAGATCGTCGGCGCGGGCGAGCCGTTGAACCCGGAGATCATCGAGCGCGTGAAGCACGCTTGGGGCATTACGATTCGCGACGGTTTCGGGCAGACCGAGACCACTTGCCAGATCGGCAATTCGCCGGGCCAACCGGTCGTTGCGGGGTCGATGGGCCGACCGTTGCCGGGCTACAGAATCGAGCTGCTCGATGCCGACGATCACCCGGTGACCGAAGGCGAGATCGCGTTGCCGATTGGACCCGATGGCAAGCAGCGGCCGCTGGGTCTGATGACGGGCTATGCGAACAGCGAGCAGGCGACCGCGCAAGCCATGCGCAACGGCTTTTACCGCACGTCAGATGTGGCGCTGCGCCGCGAGGACGGCTACTACGTGTATGTCGGTCGGGCAGACGACGTTTTCAAATCATCCGATTACCGGCTTAGCCCGTTTGAACTCGAAAGCGTGCTGATCGAACACGAGGCCATAGGCGAGGCCGCCGTCGTGCCGAGCGCCGATGCGCTGCGCCTGTCGGTGCCCAAGGCATTCGTCACGGTGCGCCACGGCTATCAGGCGGGGCCCGAGCTCGCGCGCGCCGTGTTCGCGTTCTCGCGCGAAAAACTCGCACCGTATAAGCGTATTCGCCGTCTTCAGTTCAGCGAGTTGCCGAAGACCATCTCCGGAAAGATACGCCGCGTCGAGTTGCGGCGCCGTGAAATGGAGCGCCAGGCGGAACCGGCACGCTTGCCGGACGAGTACTGGGAAGAAGATTTCCCGGACCTGCGCTGAGTCACGCAGGGCGTTATCGAACATTTTCTGTTTTCAGTCACTGTCCGGCCGTCACGCGGCCAACGCACAGGAGTTTCAGCATGAGCGCAATCGCTTCGAATACCGTCAAGCTGCTGATCAACGGCGAGTTCGTCGAATCCAAGACCACTGAATGGCGCGACATCGTCAACCCGGCGACGCAACAGGTGCTGGCGCGTGTGCCGTTCGCCACCGCCGACGAAGTCAATGAAGCAATCCGCTCGGCGCATGCCGCGTTAAAAACCTGGAAGGACACGCCGATCGGTGCACGCATGCGCATCATGCTCAAGTACCAGGCGTTGATTCGCGAACATATGCCGCGTATCGCGAAGACGCTGAGCGCGGAGCAGGGCAAGACGATTCCCGACGCAGAAGGCGACATCTTCCGCGGACTCGAAGTGGTCGAACATGCATGTTCGATCGGCACGTTGCAACAAGGCGAATTCGCGGAAAACGTCGCGGGTGGAGTCGACACCTACACGCTGCGCCAGCCGCTCGGCGTGTGTGCCGGCATCACGCCGTTCAACTTCCCCGCGATGATCCCGCTATGGATGTTCCCGATGGCGATCGTATGCGGCAATACGTTCGTGCTGAAGCCTTCTGAGCAGGATCCCTTGTCGACAATGCAACTTGTCGAACTCGCGCTGGAGGCGGGCGTGCCGAAAGGCGTGCTGAACGTGGTGCACGGCGGCAAGGACGTGGTCGATACACTCTGCACGCACGAACTGGTGAAAGCGATCTCGTTCGTCGGCTCGACGGCGGTCGGCACGCATGTGTACCGCCTCGGCAGCGAGCACGGCAAACGCGTGCAATCGATGATGGGCGCAAAGAATCATGCCGTCGTGCTGCCCGACGCAAACCGCGAGCAGACCTTGAACGCGCTTGCGGGTGCCGGCTTTGGCGCGGCGGGGCAGCGCTGCATGGCGACTTCGGTGGTGGTGCTGGTGGGCGCCGCGCAGCAATGGCTGCCGGACATCGTCGCCAAGGCGAAGACGCTGAAGGTGAACGCGGGCAACGAGCTGAACACCGATATCGGCCCGGTTGTTTCGCGCGCGGCGAAGCAGCGCATTCTCGGCTTGATCGAAGCGGGCGTGAAAGAAGGCGCCACGCTCGCACTCGACGGCCGCGACGTGACGGTGCCCGGCTACGAGCAAGGCAATTTTATTGGCCCGACGATTTTCGCGGATGTCGGCACGGAGATGGAAATCTATCGCACGGAGATTTTCGGGCCGGTACTGCTCGTGCTGAACGCGGCGACGCTCGACGACGCAATCGCGCTCGTCAACCGCAATCCGTTCGGCAACGGCGTCGGCCTCTTCACGCAGAGCGGCGCGGCGGCGCGCAAATTCCAGAGCGAAATCGACGTGGGCCAGGTCGGCATCAACATTCCGATTCCGGTGCCCGTGCCGTTCTTCAGCTTTACGGGTTCGCGCGGCTCGAAGCTCGGCGATCTCGGCCCATATGGCAAGCAGGTCGTGCAGTTCTACACGCAAACCAAGACGGTTACCGCGCGCTGGTTCGACGACGACACGGTCAACGACGGCGTGAACACGACCATCAGCCTGCGCTGAACGAGGCCGCGAGAACGGAGACGAGATCATGAAAATAGGCTTTATTGGACTCGGCAACATGGGCGCGCCCATGGCGCACAACCTGTTGAAGGCGGGCCACGCGGTCAATGTATTCGACCTCAGTGCGCAAGCGGTGCAGGCGCTCGTCGACGCGGGCGCAAAGGCTGCCGCTTCGCCGAAAGCGGCGGTGGCCGACGTCGAATGCGTGATCACGATGCTGCCTGCGGCAGCGCATGTGCGCAGCGTGCTGACCGCGGATGACGGCGTGTTGGCCGGCATCGCGCCGGGCGTGAGCATCGTTGATTCGAGCACGATCGATCCGGCAAGCGTAAAGGCGTTTGCCGAACTTGCGCAGCAACGGGGCAACACGTTTATCGATGCGCCCGTGTCGGGCGGAACCGGCGGCGCGGCTGCGGGCACCTTGACGTTCATGGTCGGCGGCAGTGCCAGTGCGTACGAGAAGGTCAAGCCGGTGTTGTCGGCGATGGGCAGGAACATCGTGCATTGCGGCGATACCGGCACCGGCCAGGTCGCGAAGATCTGCAACAACCTCGTGCTCGGCATCACGATGGCGGGCGTGGCGGAAGCCATGTCGCTGGGTGAAGCGCTCGGCATCGACGTGAAAGTGCTGGCCGGCATCATCAATACGTCGACGGGGCGCTGCTGGAGTTCCGACGCGTATAACCCGATGCCGGGCGTAATGGATAGTGCGCCGTCGTCGCGCGAATATAGCGGCGGCTTCGGCACGGATCTGATGCTGAAAGATCTCGGGCTCGCCACCGACGCCGCCAGGTTCGCGCGTCAACCCGTCTATCTCGGCGCACTCGCGCAGCAGCTTTATCAAACGATGAGCGCGAAAGGCGCGGGACGTCTGGACTTTTCCGCAGTCATCAAGCTCTATCGTAGCGAGACCCCAAAAGACACCGCCAAAGACACCGCCAAAGACACCAGCAATGGAGATGCGCGATGATCGAACTCGACTACGCACATGGGGGCGCCGTCGCGCAACTCACGCTGAAGCGCCCACCCGCGAATGCATTCACGCCTGACGGCCTGTTGCAATTGCAGCAGATGGTGGAGCGTCTGAACGACGAGCCTCGTGTCCGCGCAATAGTCATTACCGGCGAAGGTCCGAAGTTCTTCAGTGCGGGCGCGGACCTCAACGCTTTCGCCGACGGCAATCGCGAAGTGGCGCGCGTCGCGGCGGCGCGCTTCGGCGCGGCCTTTGAAGCGTTGCAGAATGCGCGGCCCGTCGTGATCGCTGCGATCAACGGCTATGCGATGGGCGGCGGCCTGGAATGCGCGTTGGCATGCGACATCCGGATCGCTGAACAGCACGCGGTGATGGCGCTGCCCGAAACCGCAGTTGGCTTGCTGCCGTGCGGTTGCGGAACGCAAACGCTGCCGTGGCTCATCGGCGAAGGCTGGGCGAAGCGCATGATTCTCACCGGCGAACGCGTGGATGCGGCAACCGCGCTGCGCATCGGTCTCGTCGAGGAAGTCGTGGAGAAGGGCGCCGCGCGCGAGGCGGCGTTGAGCATGGCGGCGCGCGTTGCGACACTGAGTCCGCAGGCAGTCGGCTTCAGTAAGACGCTGATTCACCAGGCGCGCAATGGCGTGCCGCGCTCAGCCGCGCTTGCACTGGAACGCGAGCGCTTTGTCGATCTGTTCGACGGCACCGATCAGCGCGAGGGCGTCAATGCGTTCCTCGAAAAGCGCGCGCCGCGCTGGCAGATCGAGCAAGGCGAACAAGCCGCGAGTTCGACGCCCGCAGCACACGCTCACGGGGAGACGCAACGATGAGCGCCTTGCAAAGCGTCGTGCCCGAGAACGCGTCCGATCCAGGCGGCGAAGCACAACGAGAAATTCTGTTTCGCGTGATCAACCGCGTCGCGGTCATCACGCTGAACCGGCCGGCAGCGCTCAATGCGTTGTCGCACGCGATGATTCGCGAGCTGGCCATGCTCGTCGAGCATTGCCGCAACGACGACAGCATCGTCGCGCTCGTGTTGAAAGGGGCTGGAAACAAGGGCTTTTGCGCGGGCGGCGATGTGCGCGAAGTGTACCGGCTCGCCAAAAACGGCGACAGCCGCTGGCTCGCGTTTTTCGTCGACGAATACCGGCTCGATTACGCATTGCACACGTTTCCGAAGCCGGTGGTGGCAGTACTCGACGGTATCGCGATGGGCGGCGGCATGGGCCTCGGGCAGGCGGCGCGTTTGCGCATCGTCACCGAGCGCAGCAGGATCGCGATGCCGGAGACGCGCATCGGCTTCCTGCCGGACGTCGGCGCAACGCGCTTTCTGAGCGTGATGCCCGCGGAGCTCGAGTTGTACGTGGGCCTGACAGGCGCGACATTGTCCGGCGCCGATGCGTTGCGGCTGCAACTGGCCGATCAATGTGTGCCGGCCGATTGGCTGGCTTCTTCCGAAGAGCGATTGCAGCGTATGTCGCACGAGGGCGATCTCATGAGCGCATTGCGCGGGGTGGTCGAGCCGCCGTGCAACATCGTGCCGCACGCCGCGATCACGCCATTCACGCAATTGATCCAGCGGCACTTCGACCGGCGTTCCGGCGTCGACAGAATCATGGCGACGTTGCGGCACGATCTCGAACGCGACGTGCCGCGCGAAGTCAGGCAGTGGCTGCAGTCCACTTACGATGCGCTCGCCGCGCATTCGCCCACCATGCTTTACGTCACACGTGAGGCGTTGTTGCGTGGCCGGCAGATGACGCTCGCCGAGTGTTTCCGGATGGAACTAGGCATCGTGAAGCGCGCGATCGAGGAGGGCGACTTCTGCGAAGGCGTGCGCGCGCAGTTGATCGATAAAGATCGCAAAGGACGCTGGGCGCCCGCCACGCTCGCCGAGGTGCGGCCCGAGCGTGTCAGGCACTTTCTGACTTCGCCGTGGAAGCAGGAGGCGCATCCGTTGGCGGACCTCGGCGCTGAGCCGGTCTGATGGTCGCGACGAGGCTGTGCGGTGGGGACAGTGAGGCTCAGCTTTCGCCGACGGCCTCACCATGCAGGACCGCGGGCGCCGGTACAGCGCTATCGCTCTGAACGCCTCGCACCCGCGAAACCCACAGAACGCCGCTGAGCGCGACCGCGACCGACACCCATCCAACGGTTCCATAGCCGACGATCTGGCCGGCCGACGAACTGCCGAGTATGAGACCGCCGATCCACGCGCCGCATCCTGTGCCCAGCGCCTGAAGCGCGCTATTCGCGCTGAGAAACGCGCCGCGTCGATTGGGTTGCGGCACGGTGGTCAGCAACGCCTGCATCGGCACCATGCGCCCGGACATCAGCACCATGAAAACCGGGAAGAACAGAAGCAGTGCGTAGAACGGCAGGTCCGGCAGGTGGTGACGAAGAGTACGGGCAGACAGGCAAGCAGTGCCGCGATCCTGAAGACGCGCCGCGCGCCGAACCGGTCGGATAGCTTGCCCACCCGGCGCGAGGTAAAGAACGTTGCTGCTCCACCGGCCATATAAAGCCACGACAGTTGCTCGGGCGACACGCCGTGGTTGGCAACCAGCACCGGCGAAATGAACGGGATGACGAGCATATGCGCGACCATCATCACGAAGGTCAGTGCAAAGGCCGCCATATGCCGCGGGTTGCCGAGGAGTCGCATCAGATCGGGCAGTATCTCGGCGAGCGGCGGTTGGCGCCGGCTCAGATGTCCGGCCAGCGACGGCACCAGTTGCCAGCCCGCCACCCACGCGGCGAGCGACAGCGCGACCAGCAGGAAGAATGGCGCGGCCCAACTGAAATGCGCGCCTAGCATCACGCCGGCCGGCACACCGGCGATGGCCGCGAGAGAGAAGGCCGTCATGATCGTGCCGGTTGCGGCGCCACGTCGTTGCACGGGAATCACGTCGGCGACGATCGCCATGATCACCGATGCCAGCACGCCCCCCGTTATCCCCGCAAAGGCCCGCGCCGCCAGCAGCAACGCGAAGCTGCCCGCCAGCGCGCACGCGAGATTCGACATCGCGAACAGCGCATACATGGTAAGCAGTAGACGCCGCCTGTCGAAGCGGTCGATGTAGGTGGCCGCGAAAAGTCCGGACAGGCCCGAGCACCACGAATACGCCGACACCGCAGTGGCGAAGCCGGCCGGCGCTGGTCCGGGAAGCATAAATCTTTAACTTGGGCAGAAGATAAGTGCTGATTCTTCCCTTTTTGTGCTGTGTTTTTGATCTTACTTCAATGCGCGATCACCAGATAAGGCCGTAGTCTTGCTGAAAGGTAGCTTGCACACGTCGTCTTGTCGAAAAAGCGGGCCGGCCGGGGCGCCAGAATGCCGCTGCGTACTGCGAGTAGGGAGGCTGCGCGGTGCTCGGACTTTGTTTGCCTAAGGTCGTCGGTGCGACGGCGCGATAACAACTGGCCGATTGTCGGCCTTTGCCGACACTCGGTCAGTCAAAGTTTCACGGCAGCAATGTGGCGGACTGCAGACGATGGCAGTATCGAGCGGCCCGGCGTCAGCTTCCTGCATCAGTGAACTCACACTTTCGACCCACTGCCGCCGTTCGATCCCCACACTGAAACCGGCTGCTTTCGAGTGCACATCGGACGCTTGTTGCGACGCGGCAGCGAGGAACGCCAAGGCTTTCAGCGACACAGCCGGTCTGCACTACATTGGTGTGTTTCTTGCACCATAATGTGACTAAGGCTTGCCTCTCGTTCGCGCCGTGCGCTGGGAATTTTGCCGTCTCGGCTCGACGCGGGTCCGCGAGAGGGGTGTTCGGTCGCGGCGCAGATGGAACATTTCTCGCTTTGTATTTTTGACAGCGATGGCGTTGACCAGCGACGGCGGACGGATTGGAAAATATCGATCTGTCGCGATGTGCGAGGCGCGGATTGTCTGCATATTGCACCGACGGTGCCGATCGAGGCTTTGCAAGGAGAGAATGATGCGTCCCGGAAGAAAAAACGCCACACGAGGTTTTATCGTGCCGATCGGCGGGGCCGAGAATCGGGTTCAGAATCCCGTCATACTGCGTCGCTTCGTCAAGGTTTGCGGCGGGGCGCGGGCGCACATTGCGGTCATTCCGACGGCTTCCTCATTGGACGATATCGGCGATCGGTACGAATCCGTGTTCAGCGGTCTCGGTGCTGGACGAATCACTATCCTGCCATTTAAGAGCAGGGCGGACTGCGAGTCGCCGAAATACCTGGAGGTGCTCGATCGCGTCGATGGCGTCTTCATGACGGGGGGCGATCAGGTACGCCTCGCCGAGATGCTGATCGACACGTCGGCCGCGCAAAGGCTTTGCGGTCGCAATATGCATGGCATGCATATTGCCGGCACATCCGCGGGGGCTTCGGCGATGTCGAGCGCGATGATCGCCAGCGGCACGAGCGGCGCCACCCCTCGTGCCGGCATGGTCGACCTCGCAATGGGCTTGGGGCTTGTCAGCCGCTTTGTGATCGACCAGCATTTCAGCCAGCGTGACCGGCTCGGGCGCCTCCTCACCGCTGTCGCGTCAATTCCCTTCGGAGCCGGGATTGGGCTCGACGAAGATACGGCTGCGTTCATCGGTCCGGACGACACGCTCGAGGTGGTCGGAAGCGGCAGCGTCACCATCATTGATGGGTCGAATCTGCGCAACTCCCCCGCCGATTTGACCCGCCATGGCGAACCGGTGGGGTTGACCGGGGTACGCCTTCATATCCTCACCGAAGGCAACCTGTACAACTTGGGAAACCATACACTGCTGCACTCGGGGCTTGCTGCGAAGAGCCACGGCACTGTCGGCTCGAACGCCGCCGCGTTGACGTGATCGTTAGAAACATCCGCCGACCGACGGCCTTGATCCGTTCATCACAAAGCGCCGGTGCCCCTCGCGCCGGCCTGGAATGGCGTCGCGCTTTCTTCTGTAATCCCGTCGTCGCGGTATGACGACTGCCAATTCTGAGTTACGGGGTGAAAGTTTGCATCGTTCAAAAGCGCCCGCGGTCGGGGCAAGAGGTTTTATCGTCGCCATAGGCGGTGACGGCAAAGCGGCCCCGAAGGCCGCTATCCTGCGCCGCTTCGCTGAGCTTTGCGGCGGCTCCCGCGCGCACATCGCCATTATCTCGGCAGGCTCCGATGACGAGGACCTTGGCGCTGGTTATGAACGAGCCTTCCGCGATTTCGGCGTCAATCGCGTCAGCACATCCAATTTCGAGAATCGAGCGGATTGCGAAACGGCAAGGGACGACTCACTCGGTGGCGTCGATGGGGTTTTCCTTATCGGAAGCGATCCGGTCCGCCTCTCCGAGACGCTCAGCGCCACGCCCGTCGCTCAGCAAATAGGCCGCCGGAATGCAAGGGGTATGCACGTTGCCGGCGTCTCGGCCGGCGCAGCGTTTCTGCCAAGGCAAATGATCGCAGCCGGTAAAAGCGGCACGACGCCTCGCGCGGATATTGTCGAATTAGCGCCAGGCTTATGCCTGATCGACCACTTGGTGATCGATCAACATTTTCGCCACCAGGACCGGCTCGGGCGTATGCTGATGGCCTTGACCTACAACCCGCATGCCGTCGGCATCGGGCTTGATCCAGACACGGCTGCATTCATCGGTCCGGATCAGAAGCTGCAAGTCGTGGGTACGGGTGGCATCACCGTCGTCGATACGTCCCAACTCCGGCACTCCGCCATTCATCCCGATCGCCGCCATGCGCCTGTCAGCATGATCGGCCTGCACCTCGACATTCTGGTTGAAGGCAACGTCTATGACATGTCTGCGCATCTGGCCAGCATCGAGCGCTAGTGTGACGGATCGAATGACGGCCTGACCTCTTTGAGGATTTTGATCTGGATCTCCGGGAAAAATAACTCCGAATACCGCAAGCTCTCATCGATCTTTTCCCACGAGCCAGGCTTGCATATTTTGCACATCTTGTCCGTCCTACTGTTTTCTATATAGATCCACGATAGCGCACCGAAGAATCGGTCGTGCTTATTCGGAACGCCGTCCGACGAGCTCTCCATCGGAATCCATCCGACCTCCGGCACATAGAACTCCACCCACGCGTGGTCGTAATCGGGCGTGCATACCGAGCCGACCGGCACATACCTCAGCTTGTACTCGGGTACCTTGAAGTCGCCGACGGGTCGGCAAGCGACGCCGCAAAGCCTCATCAGCCCGATCATCAGCTCCATGTACATGCGGCATGTTCCCTCGCCGAGCTGCAAGGTCTCGACGGGGCTTGTATATCTGTTGTGGTAACGGTACCCGAGCCTGCTATAGACATATTCGCGTACGGCTTTGGCGATTACGATCACATTGCCACGCTCTTGTGAGGGAATACGTGCAAGCAGGCTCTCCGCAATATCCTTTAATTCTTGCCTGGCCATGTCATATCGGGGCTCGTCTTTGAGAAAACGCTGCCTGATATCGGCAGGATAGTCGTCCGTATTCGCGTCGGTCAGCTTGTACCTGATACCGTAAGCCTCGATGATCGCGTGATAGCCAAAAGTTCGGCGCTCCTTGTCCAGCCGTGTCCCGGTCAGGTCAAACTCGATAATCGCATTACCGTCCCCGTCCTTTGTAACGGCTGCGGGAATATCACCGATGGTCTCGAGCAACTTGACTTTTTGCCTCGGTGTGTCGACGGGTATCGACAGTCTGACACACATTTTGATGCCTTCCAGCTGCTCGAGGATATCGCAAACAGGTTCGAGTATCTCGGCATAGGTGAACTCAATTTCATAACCTCCCGACAGGCAAAAATTGTTTCCCCGACCGAGATCCATGACCTTATAGTCGAGCCGCTCGATAAATCCATCGCAGGCCTCGTACCTGAGCTTGATATTGGCGCCGCCGTTTGACGTCAGATCCGAGCTCGCGTCGTCAATGACGTCCCAATTGCGCTGGTTGTAATAAACATAGACGCAGGGCTCTCTCTCATCGGAAATCTTCACAGCGGCTATACCCACCGCGCCGTCATGCGGTATCGTCGCGGATGCGAAATGCGTTCCATCAAGGCCCAGGATATGGGCGGCACGGTTGACTCCACAGAGTACCAGGAGCCGATCGCCGTGCAGCGTCATGTCGTTGATGCCGTTTCCAATGCGGACTGTCCGTATCAGCTCGCTGTTCTCGACAACGAGCAGGGTGCCCCTCACATCGGCCACGTAATATCGGCCGTCCTTCCAGCACAACCCAACGATGCTTTGCGCAGCATCGATCGTGATCGGACTCGTTGCGGCACGTACCGAGCCGTTTTCTATGCTGACCGTGTGGATTCGATTGGAACGGCAATAGTGGATCGTGCCGTCGGGCCGCATGCATATTGCCGCCGCTCCTTTGAACTCATTGAAGTGCTTGAAATTGACCAGGCCCCGAAAGAGGCCCGTGCGGACGTCGATCCTGCCAAGCCAGCCGAGCTCGGTGTCCAAGACAAAGATCGCGTTCTCCTCATTGCTATCGATCGAGCTGATGTTTTTTGAAAAGAGCGGTCTTATCGCGGTGACCATAGGTCCCCCCAATCGTTTCAATGAGCGAAGCGCACCGCCGGTGCGCGCGATGCGTCTGAACAGTTACGGCTCTTTGCGCGCCAATGCTTGAGCGGCGTCGAACGTGGGTTCACTGTTATTGTAGAAAAGCAATTTGTCGTCCATTTTTTGTCCGGGTTGGGTTGAAGTTCATTGAATGATGATCGCAGTACTGGTTCAGTCCTCCAGTTCTCTTGCGAGCCTCACGCCCCGGGCATCGCGGACGAGTTCCATGTTCCCGGTCCACTCCAACCCGCCCAGATCGTCCAGCCGTATCTTGATCGGAATCGGCTTCTTTCTCGCTGCCTGCGTGCGCGATATCTCCGGCTTGAATTGCACGATCTGTTCCCATGCCCTCGCGTAATCTTCACTGAGCAACAGAAGCAAGTCGCCAGGACACGCCATCTCGAGCGCTAACTGAGTGGCCGATTGCTCCTCCGCGACGACCTGGATCTGCTGCGGCCGGACGCCCGCGCTGCACAGTGCATCGCGCAACATTTCCGGCACCTCGAGGTGATCGCGCCCGCGCGAGTCGCTGTCCCGATGGCAGATGAACCGGTCGAAGCTCCGGGCCGCAATGCGCCCGATCGCCATAATGTCCTCGTTGCGGCGATCGCCCGGAACCGTCAGTGAAACGATTTTCCGCTGCTCGGCGCCAAGCCGGTCCACCAGCGAACACATGGTATGCACGGCTGCCGGATTGTGCGCATAGTCCAATATGACCCTGAACGGATGATCGTCGTAGATGTTCATGCGCCCCGGGGTCTGGGCGAACGAATTACCGAACGTGCGCAGCCCGAGCCGAATGCCCTCGTCGTCGATTCCGAGGCCGTGGGCAAGCGCCGCGGCAAACATCGCGTTCTGCACATTGTGCAGCGCGACACCTTGCACAGTGGCGGGAATCAGACAGGTCCACAACAACGGAACGCGGCGGCCCATATCGCACAGCACGATCATGTGACCGCCGGCTTCTTCCTCCAGCACGAGCGCCGCGCCGCCCGCGCGAATATGCTCGCCGACCAACGGGTGCGCAGCGTTCATCGTGACGTAGCACAACCGGCTTGCATGCGTATGATCCGCCATCTTCAGGCACAACGGATCGTCGGCGTTGAGCACTGCCATGTCCTTAGCCACTTCGATGACGATGCGCTTGACCTCCGCCATCTGCTCCAGGGTCTCGATGCCGCTCAGCCCAAGGTGATCGGCGCTCACGTTGAGGCACGCCGCCACATTGCATTCGGGGTATCCGAGCCCGCGGCGCAGCAGGCCGCCGCGGGCCGTTTCCAGCACGGCGGCGTCGACCGTGAAATCCGAGAGGATCATGCGGGCGGATGTCACGCCGGTCATATCACCCGTGAGTGTCATCCGTCCGTCGATATACACGCCGTCCGTGGTACCGAGGCCGACTGTGTAGCCCGCGAGCTTCATGATATGGGCCAGCATGCGCGAAGTGGTCGTCTTGCCGTTGGTGCCGGTGATGCTCGCAATGGGGATCGTCTTCGGGGCACCCGACGGAAACAGCATGTCGATAATGGGGCCGGCCACGTCCCTCGCCGCACCCTCGCTCGGCGCGAGATGCATCCTAAGACCCGGCGACGCGTTCAACTCGCACATCGCCCCGCCGGCGTCGCGATACGAGGAGGCGATATCCGTGGTGATGAAATCGACGCCGGCGACATCGAGGCCGATGGCCTTGACGGCACGAACGGCCATCTCGCGGTTGTCCGGGTGCACGCGATCGGTGACGTCGATGGACGTGCCGCCCGTGGAAAGATTGGCGGTCGCGCACAAGTAGACGGTCTCACCCCTAGCCGGCACGGTCTCGAAGTCATATCCCGCGGCGGCCAGTACGCTTTGCGCCATCTCACCGAGTTCGATGCGGGTGAGCACGCTTTCATGACCTTCCCCGCGCCGCGGATCTCGATTGGCCTCTTCCACCAACTGCGTGACAGTGTGCAAGCCGTCACCGACGACATGGGCTGGCACGCGCATGGCCGCTGCGACCAATTGATCGTTGACCACCAGCATTCGATAGTCGCACCCCGGGATATAGCTTTCGACGAGCACTGCACGACTATACTTTCGTGCCCGCTCGAACGCGAGTTTCACCTGCTCCGACGTGGTGAGCTTGATCGATACGCCCTGTCCATGATTGCAGTCGAGGGGTTTGACGACAACCGGATAGCCGAGCTGTTCCGCGCTAGCGAGCGCATCGCAGGCGTGATAGACCTTGCGCTGGCGTGGCACCGGCAAGCCGGCGTCCCGCAGCGTCCGGTTCGTCTCTCTCTTGTCCGAGGCAATGTCCACCGCGAGCTGACGCGTCTCGCTGGTAAGCGTGGCTTTGATCCGTTTCTGAAAGCGCCCATAGCCTAGGCGTATCAGGCTGTCGGCGTTCGTCCGCGTACACGGAATCGCCCTGTCCACCGCGGCCTTCATCAGTGCCGCCGTGCTCGGCCCCACCTCGCGATTGCGCGCAGCACGGAGAAAATCGTGGATCTGCTGTTCGAAGTCGAGGTTCGTCCTGGAATCAGACGTCGACTTCAGTTCGACAGGCAAGAAATGCTCGATCAGCGCTAATGCCAGATCTCCGGCCTGCCGGCCCACGTATTCATCATGATATTCGTAGACGATGTCGTAGTGTCCATCCGGACCCGCGGCTCGCGTCTTGCCAAAAGTGACGTCCGAACCCGCCATCTTCTGCAGTTCAATGGCTACATGCTCCACGACATGGCCGAGCCACGTGCCATCGCCTTCTGTCATGCGCCGCACAAATCCGCCGGGGGATTGATACGAGCAGCCATGCTGTGCGAGGCCCGGCAGACAGCCGAGCAAACCATCGATGAATCCCCGACCGAGGCGCCCGGTCGGCCATTGCTCCAGCACGCCCAGATCGACGGTATATCGGATGACCGGGAAACGAGCGTGAATGCTGGGGCCTTGATACGCGACGATTGACTTGACTTCCATCGTATGACCTCCTGTGGCTATCACATCGCGTCATGCATCAGTGACGAAGAGCGCTGTCGCAAACAAAGACGCATCACCGCACTTCAATCAAGCGGATCCTCAGAGCCGTGGACGCTGCCGGGCAGTCAACCTATAAAACATAGAGATATTTGCGGATATAGCAACCTGTACCCATCGATTTTCTGGTCTGTCACTACAAGGCGTCGCGGCTGGAGTCGGTAGCTTAGATGCGTTTGTGTCGAGGCACCTATCCCCGTTCGACACCGCGCCGAGGCGGACAAATCAGAGCGCCATGCCGCGCGTGATGTTGGCGGCACCGATCGGTGGCGAGCAGGGTGGCGACGCAAATGCCAAGTGCTTACGACGCCTCGCTGAACACGCGCATCTTTGATGGCCTGACGACCGCCACGGGTCGAGACGAGACTAGCCATTCCCGAGAAGTGATAGCTGACATTCGTGGTCGCGCGGGTGCGGATGGCTGAAGAGCAACCTGAAGCTGCCTTACGAACGGTTGACATCTGAACGACCGCAACGGCCGAACTCCCGTCTCCCTATGCGTGTCGACGAACGGCCGTTGCACCTTGATACTGTTGAAAAAGTCGCCGAGGAGGTTTTAGCAGTTGTTCTGCGCGAATATTGACCTCTCAGATCGGCGTATAAGCCGCTCGCACATGCCGCCCAAGGGTAAGAGGACCCCTGAAAACCTCATGAAATAGACGACCAGCGACTTTTTCAACAGTATCCCTTGAAAGCCGCCATAGATGTCGCGCTGGGTCGAGGGGCTGCAATGGGTCGGTCAGTGCCCGTCGACCTACACCCCGATGTCGGCTTGGTGCAGCGCGAACGCGATCTGCCTTTCGGTGACTTTGACTTCTTCATGACCAGCGGCCCTCCTTGGGCACGAGTGTCGCCGGAAATTCTCAAGCTCAAAACTATCCGGATTCTTTCGACCAGCTCATGTTCAGCCTTCGCAAGCGGCCGCATCGGATATTCCGAGATGCGATGGTCTTTTTCGATCGGGTTCGTCGTAGTATCCAGCATCGTCGTTGCTTCGTTTCAACGGAAACTGAGCCACCATCGTTTTGGCTCATATAGAAGGAGGTTCCATGCGTTGCTCTCGTATCCTGCGCTATGCAGTCGCGCTTGTCCCGCTGTTCGGCGGCCTGGCACAGGCGAATGACATTGTTACATCCTGGAGTTCGGTGCATCTGCCGCCGTCGCCGCCTCTGACCTCGGTAACGGTCGATCCCGCCCATACCGCGCTGCTCGTGCTCGATTTCGACACTGGTAATTGCACGACGACGCAGCGACCGACTTGTTTCGCCTCGTTACCGAAGGTCGCCGCATTGCTCGACGCTGCGCGTCGGCACAAGATGATGGTCGTCTACAGCACGACACCGACTGGGTCGATCAAGTCGGTGCCTCCGGTGCTTGCGCCCAGGGGTGAGGAGACGGTAGTGCGCTCGGGCGTCGACAAGTTTCTCGGCACCAACCTGGAAGCTGCATTGAAGGCGAAACACATCCATACCGTAATCGTCACTGGAACCGTCGCACACGGCGCGGTTCTTTACACCGCAAGCGCCGCATCATTGCGCGGCTTCAAAGCGGTGGTGCCGGTCGACACGCTCTCGGCCCCGGACCCGTTCGCCGAACTGTCCGCGACATGGATTCTGTTAAACGCACCGGCCAGCCTTGCGAAGAATATGAATGTGACGCGCTCTGACATGGTCCAGTTCTGATCGATGATCGTGCTGCGGCGCAATCCGCATTCGGGAAGCCCGGCACGCTCGCACACGAATGGTTACGACGTGCGGCCCCTCCGTCGCTTCGCGAGCGGGCGACCCAGCGGATCGGCCGGATGGGGCGCGACAATCTCCCCCTCCATCGAGCGCCTCGAGCTCGATGAACGGAGTTTGTCGAGGACGTCAGGGCAAACGTCTGCCTCGATCACACACTCATCTCAATGTAGATCGCAGCTGACATCATGGACTCGCATCAACCTATATGAGGAGACGCGTAATGGCGGAAGACGGCGGCGGATTCAACCGGTCGGTGCAACACCTAGAATCTGAGAGCAGCGGAGGTGTTGCAAATGAAGCAGCGACCGAGAAGTTACTACTCCGAGACCCAGAAGGCGCTGATGTGGGACCGATGGCGCAAGGGCGATACGATTCATCAGATTGCCAAACTGTTCGATCGAGGCCATTCTTCGATTCAGCGGATACTATCGGAGACCGGCGGCATCCAGCCGCTGCAAAGGCACCGCGCGCCACGGGCATTGACGCTCGCGGAGCGCGAGGAGATATCCCGCTCCCTGGTGTCCGGATTATCGATTCGGGCGATAGCAGCCAGGCTGGGACGGGCTGCGTCCACTATAAGTCGCGAGTTGCAGCGCAACGGGGGCAGCCAGGGCTATCGAGCAAGCCAGGCGGATGTGATCGCCTGGGAGAGGGCACGTCGGCCGAAGGTTTGCAAATTGGTGCAAAACCAGACGCTGGCGCGAGTTGTCGCTGCAAAGCTGAAGCTGCAGTGGTCCCCTGAGCAGATTGCAGGTTGGCTCAGACATGCTTATGCGGTCAACAAGGACTACCTGGTGTCGCACGAGACAATCTATCGGAGCCTCTATATTCAAGCTCGTGGTGCCCTGAAAAAGGAATTGCTTGAGCACTTGCGACGCTCTCGAACCATGCGCCGGTCCCGTCATCCCACACTGAAAACTGAGGGACGCACGAACATTCGCGACGCCGTATCGATCAGTGAACGCCCCGCTACGGCGGAGGATCGCGCAATACCCGGGCACTGGGAAGGTGACTTGCTGTATGGCAACGCTACGAGCCAGATTGCAACTCTCGTCGAACGTCAAAGTCGATTCGTGATGCTGGTAAAAGTCGCCAGCAAGGATTCTGAGGCTGTGGTTGACGCGCTGATACGACACGCCAGCAAGTTACCTCGGGAACTATATAAATCGCTGACGTGGGACAGGGGTTCGGAAATGGCCGACCACAACCGCTTTACTGTCGCTACCGACATTGAGGTCTATTTCTGCGACCCACAGCATCCCTGGCAACGCGGTTCGAACGAAAACACGAATGGGCTTCTGAGGCAATACTTCCCTAAGGGTACTGATCTATCTGCCTACTCACAGACCAGGCTGGATGCCGTAGCCAGGCGGCTCAACGAACGTCCCCGAAAAACACTCAACTTCGATACGCCAGCTGAGCGATTTAACCAAATCGTTGCATCGACCGGTTGAATCCCCCGCCATGAAGGGTCATTCGCGACTTGTCCGCGAACGTCCGCTCAAGTGGGACGAACTGCCCTTTGATATTGCTGCGCCACTGCTCCGCAACGTCCGGGAATCATCGGAACGCTTCGAACAGTTTTTCGTATGTGGGTCACCATTTCCCGGAATGACGACGCATGTTCGTCTTGCCAGCGTTCGCAGAGTTGCGCGATGTTCCCTGAATTAACGTTTGCCGTCGCGCTGATGCATCCCGCTGCGCCAAGCGGCAATACTGCGCTCAGCAGCACCTCGCTCGGAGGGCAGATTTCGAGGCCTTCTTTTGCGAAGACGCCGATCATCGCTCCTTTGGTTGCTCCAATCGCAGGACGAGTCCTTCATCCAGCAACGGTATTCGGATAGCGGATGGAAAGTCGTTCAATCAGTTCAGGCGTGATGGGCACGCCGGATAGCGCGTGTATGTTGTACGGCCAAAAGCGACAGGGACGCGTCCTGACTCGTTCGATCAATTTAGCGTAGTGGGCAAACAGTCCGTGGTCACTGATTTTCTTATTGAACAAGGGCGGCGGCACTGACACGCCGCCGCGCCGGCATCGACTGGGTGCCGTGTAAGGAGTACGGTGTCGACGAGCGACGGTGTCCCGGTTCCGGGTATCATCGAAGACGCGGGCAGGCCCGCATCCAGTAACGCGTCAGTCAACCGGATCCGCTCCGCAACGGTAAGGGAGTTCGCTTGGGAGTTGGTGCCGGAGATCGCGAGACCGCTCCTTTTTCCACTAGCCCTTTGCAGTGACACACAAACTCGCCGACGTTCGCATCCAGATTCATGCGAAAGCTGTCACGACAGAGGCAAGCACACCAACCAGGCGTGCCAATCGCGCATCGATCATTCAATTTCCTTTAAAGATGATTTTAAAATGGCGCGGTTCGCGGGGGAGGGGCGCAGTGGCTCGCTCTTCCGTTTGGTCCGAAGCTCACCACTTATGCCTCATGCCGATTACCGCCGAAACCTGCGTCTTGGTGGTGGACGGCGACAGCGTGTAGATCTGC
Source organism: Paraburkholderia kirstenboschensis (assembly GCF_032806925.1). Classification (NCBI taxonomy): domain Bacteria; kingdom Pseudomonadati; phylum Pseudomonadota; class Betaproteobacteria; order Burkholderiales; family Burkholderiaceae; genus Paraburkholderia; species Paraburkholderia kirstenboschensis. Next base: position 2,353,334 of record NZ_CP136512.1, read on the forward strand.
GCGTGTTGCGCGTCTCCGGCTGCCTTCTGGTAAATGCCGACAAGGAACAAATCGGTCCTCTTGCTTAGCAGGTAGTCCACACCGGCGTTCACCTGATGCCACTTCGGACTATTGTCCTGCGGATGATATTGTCCAGTCGTGAAGATGTACGCGGCGCCGAGCATCAGATCGGGACGCACGTAATCGGTCAATGAAATCTGAGCGTTCTGAAGCGTGAGGCGGGAGGCATCGAGATATTCGAATCGCACATTGGTATAGAGCAGCGAAAGGTTCGCTGATCCAAACGCCCATGCGCCGCCCGCGCCGAACATCCGTTGCTTGCTTACGCCGGCAGCGGTAGCAGGATTCGTGACGAACGGTGATGAGAACCCGTAATCGCCGACCACCGCGCCGTTGGGATTGTTGGGGTCATTCGGCATGTCGACCTGAAGGTAGGCCACCCCAAGCGACAGCGGTCCGTTCTTATACTGCGCGGCTGCGCTGTACGCGCTGTTGTCCGAGAAGCCGCCCGCCTTGTTCGAGAAACCGTACAGCCCTTCGAACTGGAGGCCACGGTATTCGACGCTCTTGTACTGCACTGCGTTGTTGATGCGGAAGGTGTCGAACACGTTGTCGCTGTCGCCGATAGGCGCGCCGTAAGCGGCAAACTGGCAGGCCGATGAGAACACACATAGCGTGACGGCTTCGTCGTATTGGCGGCCGAACGTCACCGTGCCAAACGCGTTCGACGATAAACCGACGAAAGCCTGCCGGCCGAATAGCCGGCCGCCCTGCGACAGGGTGCCGTTGCCCACGTTGTAGCCGCCTTCCAGCGTGAAGATCGCCTTCAGGCCGCCGCCGAGATCTTCCACGCCTTTCATGCCCCAGCGAGGCGTCTGCATCGGCCCGCTCGCAAACTGCCACGTGGCGTGCCCCTGCTTGTCGGTTCCCTTCTGATTGTTCGCATAGACGATGCCGGTAGAGATCAGGCCATACAGCGTCACGCTGCTTTGGGCGGATGCGACCTGGCAGGCAAGTGCGGCTACGGCGGCAACAAAGACACGTCGATTCATGATTCCCCTGGGTGTTTGCATGCAAACGTGAAAATTAGGATGTGAACCACTTAGTTAGGATGGCGAAGTGAGTGGCTGACTGAAAGACGCTTCTGCGAACTTCATCCTGCTCCGCTGCACGCCTGAGTCACTGCGGCTTGAATGTGAACGCGGCTTGCAACTCGCGGGCCGAAATCAGCGCTTCCACCGTCTTCGAGCAGATTCTTGCGGAACAAAATTCGCGCCGCCTAGCACTGAATTTGACTCCGGGTGAACTAATTTTTCGCGCGTCTGTGCGCCGAAGGTGCACGAATCGCGCACGGTCGCGCACCTATCGCACAAACTCCGCGGCGGACTGGCGCTCTAATTTTGGCATCACTGGGCGTCAAAATTGATGCTTGCGGGGACACTTTTGGCTGCTGAGAATGGGTTCAACCGCAACACCGCGGACGAAAAGGCCAGATTCTTGAACCCCTGAAGGACCATCGGAGGTAAAGATGTCAACAATCGAGAATGCCGCTCGCCGGCGTTTGCTGTGCATGACACTTGCGGCGGGCGGCATGGCTGCAACGGGCGCACTTCTTTCGGTGCGGGCGTTTGCCGGCGACAGGACAACAGTCAACATGCAGCTCGGCTGGGTGCCGGGCGGCAACCAGGTTGGCGAAGTGGTGGCAAAGCGGCTCGGCTATTTCGAGCAGGAGCGGATCGATTTCCATATCCAGCCGGGCGGCCCGAACATCGATGGCGTCGCGATCGTTGCCTCGGGTCGTTTCGAGGCCGGCGAGATTTCATCAAGCCCGTCGATCATGCTGGCGGTCTCCGAGGGCCTGCCGATCAAGTGCATCGCGGTCGGGCTTCAGCAGCATCCTTACAGCTTCTTTTCGCTCGCGAAGAATCCGATACGTACGCCGCATGACATGATCGGCAAGCGTATCGGCATCCAGTCCACTGGCATGGTGCTCCTAAAGGCGCTGCTGGCGAAGAACAGGATCCAGGAAAGCCAGGTCAACATCGTGCCGATCGGCGCCGACATGATGCCGCTGCTGAGCGGTCAGGTGGATGCGGTGACAGGCTGGCAAACCAACACAACGGCGCTCAAGCCGCTTGGGGCGGAACGTGTCGACTTGCGGCTGTGGGATACGGGTGTGCGCCTCTATGCGCTGCCGTACTATGCGAGAACCGATACGCTCAAGGATCATCCCGACACTGTCGCGCGCTTTCTGCGGGCAACGGCGCGCGGCTGGAACTACGCGAATGCGCACCGCGACGAGGCCGTCGATCTGCTCATCCAGGAATACCCGAATCTGAACCGTGCCGACGAACGGGTCGCCATCGATTCGCTGATGAGCTATGCGTTCAACCAGACCACCAAGACCCAAGGGTGGGGCACGATGGACACGAAGGTCTGGGAGGAACAGATCACGATGTTTGGGCAACTAGGACAATTCCGTGCTCATCAGCCGAAGGTCGAGGACGTGATGACGATGGACGTGCTCAACGCCACCCAATCTTCTCGCCTCACGGTGTAATCCATGCATGCTGCCACTATGAATCCGCCGCGCGCGGAGCAGTCCGGTTCGCCCTTCGGCGTGTCGCCAGAGGCGGGACTGTCGATCAGTTGCCGCAACATCAACGTGCGCTTCTTCACCGAGCGGCGCAGCGTGACGGCGATCGCAGGGTTGAGCCTCGACGTCGCCGCGGGCGAATTCCTTACCTTGCTGGGTCCTTCGGGCTGCGGGAAGTCGACGTTCCTGCGGGTGGTCGCCGACCTCATCAAGCCGAGCCGTGGCGAGATCAGTGTGCTCGGCGCCGCGCCGCAAATGGCACGCGAGCGCCGCGACATCGGTTTTGTGTTTCAGGATGCTGCGCTGCTGCCGTGGCGCACGGCCATCCAGAACGTGCAATTGCCCCTTGAAGTTGCGGGCGGCAAGGCTCGTTCGGGCCGCGCGACGCCGCGCGAACTGCTCGAACTCGTTGGTCTCAAGGGTCGCGAGGACGCTTACCCGCATGAGATGTCGGGTGGCATGCGGCAGCGCGTTGCGATTGCGCGCGCGCTCGTTAGCGATCCGAAAGTGCTGCTGATGGACGAGCCGTTCGGCGCGCTCGACGAAATCACGCGCGACCGGCTGAACGAAGAACTGCGTCGGGTGTGGAAGGAGATGGACCTCACGACGCTCTTCGTCACGCACAGCATTTATGAAGCGGCGTTTCTCGGTCAGCGCGTGCTGATGCTGGCGGCCAACCCCGGCCGTGTGAAGGAGATCGTGCCGGTGAAGCTGCCCGAAGACCGCACGCTCGATATTCGCGAGAGCCGCGAATTCGTCGAACTCGCCGCCTATCTGCGGCGCGTACTGGAGACCTGCTGATGGCCACGTCCGAAATGCAATTGAACCTGTCCTCCCAGACGGCCGATCCTGAAGCACAGGCCTGGCTCGCGCGCCGTCGTCAGCAAGTGTGGCGCGCCCGCATCCTGCCGGCGATCGGTGTCGCGGGGTTGCTGTTCGCGTGGTGGGGGATCGTGGCGGGCTTTCATGTCAAGCCGTTTATCGCACCCTCACCGCTGCTCGTGCTGCAAACGCTTTTCGGTAAGAGCGACGTGCTGCTTCAGAACCTGGTGCCGACCGCCATCGAGGCGGCCGGGGGCTTCCTGATCGGCAATTTCGCGGCGATCCTGCTTGCTACGGTCTTCGTGCACAACAAGACATTGCAGGACATCTTCTACCCGGTCGCGGTGATGATCAACTCGATCCCAGTGGTCGCAAAAGCCCCGATCCTCGTGCTGATCATGGGCAACGGTCTGGAGCCGAAGATCACGATTGCTGCAATCGTCTGCTTCTTTCCGACGCTCGTGAACATGGTCCGCGGACTACAGGCGGTGAATCCGCAGGCGATGGAACTGATGCAGATCCTGTCGGCAAGCAAGCGGGAGATCTTCTTCAAGCTGCGCTTGTACGCCTCATTGCCTTACATGTTCTCCGCGCTGCGCATCGCCGCATCCATGTCCGTGATCGGTGCGGTGGTCGGCGAATGGATCGGCGCGACGCAAGGTATCGGCGCGATGATCATTCAGGCGACTTACAGCTTCGATTCGGCTTTGCTGTACACGGCGATCATCATGAGCGCCGCCCTGTCTGGCCTCTTTTTCCTCGTAATCGCCGTGCTCGAGCGCTGGCTCATCCGGTGGCAGCCCGACGGCGCCATTTGATAACGAGCGACACACCCCATTCCGATAGGAGACGAAGTGAATATGATCAGCGAGTGGATTCAGGAACCCGCGCGCGATGTGCGCGTGGCGGCAAAAGCAAACGTCGTCGTGGTCGGCGGTGGCCCCGCGGGCCTGTCGGCGGCGATCGGCGCGGCGCGCAACGGCGCGCAGGTGATCCTGCTGGAGCGCTACAACCACCTCGGCGGCCTTGCTTCGGGCGGCATGGTGTTGGTGCTCGACGACATGTGGGACAACCACCTTCAGGAAATTTCGGTGCGCGGCACCTGCATGACCTTCATTGAGCGCATGGCGGCGCGCAAGCTCGCGACGTTCCCTCGTTCGCACGAATGGGGCGAGGATCCCGCCGCGTATCGCCAGTGGGGGCGTTGGGGCACGTTCGATTTTCACAGCCAGAAGACGCCGCATCCCGTGTGCTTCGCGGCTGCGTTCGATCCCGATGCAATGAAGCGCGTCGCGCTTGAAATGGTGGAGTCGCTTGGCATTCAGTTGCGTTTGCACTCGTGGTTCTCGCGCACGCTAGTCGAAGACGGCCAGGTGAAGGGTGTCATCTGCGATACGAAAAGCGGCCGTGAAGCCATCCTCGCGGATATCGTGATCGACGCGACCGGCGACCTCGATGTCGCGGCGTCGGCCGGTGTGCCGCATGTGGGTGGCACCTATATCACGACAACTGTGTTCCGTCTCGGCGGCGTGGACACCGAGGCGGCCGAGCGCTTTGAAGCCGAGGAGCCGGAAGCGTTTGCGGCGCTCGATCGCCAGATCAAGCGCATTCTCGGCGGCTCGTGGGGTTACTGGTGGCTCAAGACGCCGCTGCCGGGCGTCGTGTGGTGCAACTGCCCGCACATGGCCGGTCTCGACGGCCTCAAGCCCGAGGACTTGACGCGTGCGGAAGTGCAGGGCCGCAAGCATATTCACGCGGTCGTCGATTTCGTGCGTGAGAAGCTGCCCGGCTTCGAGCAGGCTTACGTGATCGACGTCGCGCCGCAGACGGGCGTGCGCCAGACGCGCCTGCTCGAAGGCGAATATGTGATGACCAAGGAAGATCTCGCGCAGCGCACCCGTTTCGATGACAGCATTGCACGCGGACGCGACTATTACATGCCGTATCGTGTGCTGCTGCCGAAGCAGATCGACAATTTGCTGGTCGCGGGCCGGCACTACTCGGCGACGTCGCAGGCACAAAAAATGTCGCGCGAGATTCCACCGTGCATGGCCATGGGTGAAGCCGCCGGCGTTGCCGCCGCGCTTGCGCTCGGTGCGGGCGTATCAGTGCGCAACGTCGATGTGCGCGCGCTGCAGAAAACACTGCGCACGCAGGGCGCGGATCCCGGTGACCAGATCGGCCGCAACGCCGACGTCCCGCCGCTTGCCGTTCACGTCGATGCGAGGGAGGCAGCATGAGCGTCGCGCATAACACGAACAAGACCCACGACTTGCCGCTCTCCGGCGTGCGCGTCATCGATCTGACGCAGGTCATGATGGGCCCGGTCTGCACCCAGATGCTCGCGGACTACGGCGCGGATGTGATCAAGATCGAGAGAAAGGGCGCGGGCGACCTGAGCCGCTCGACGTTCGAGCCGGTGGCCGGTGCGGACAACCCCATCTTCTGCAGTCTGAACCGCAACAAGCGCAGCGTGGCGCTCGATCTACGCGACGCTGGGTCGATGGCGGCGCTCAAGACCATGATTGCAGAGGCCGATGTGGTCGTCAGCAATTTTCGCGCAGGCGTCATGGACCGCATGGGTATCGGCTACGAAGATTGCCGCCGCCTCAACTCGCGGATCATCTACGCGGCGGGCTCGGGCTTCGGTGAAACCGGCCCGTATGCGCACAAGGGTGGACAGGACGTGCTCGCGCAGGCGATGAGCGGAGTGATGGCGCGTCGCGCCGACGACTCGCTGCCCATCTCCGTGTACCCGACGGCGCTCGCCGACTATTCGGCCGGCATGCACATGGTGCAGGGCATCCTGTTTGCGTTGCTGCATCGCGAGCGCACCGGCGAAGGGCAAAAGGTCAACGTCTCGCTTTACAACTCGATGCTCGCGATGCAGATGCAGGAAGCTGCGATGATCATGATGGCCGACTCGGAAGTGAACTGGGCCGCGATGCCGCTCTCTGGCGTGTTCGATACGCAGGACGGTGCGCTCGTTCTGGTCGGCGCCTTCAAGGCGAACCCGTTGCGCGACATCTGCGCAGCGCTGCAAATCGACGACCTGTCCACCGATCCGCGCTTTTGCAGCCTCGAGCAGCAGTTCGTCCACAAGGCGGTGCTGCAAGGCATTTTCCGCGAGCGCTTCGCGAGCAACACGCGCGCCTTCTGGCTGGCGCGGCTCGAAGAGCAGGATCTGCTGTGCGCACCGGTACGCGATCTGCGCGAAGCGCTCGTCGATCCGCAAACGGTGCATAACCAGTTGATCATCGAAGGTGAAGGCGAAGGGCAGCCCGTGCGTTTCATCGGCAGTCCGATCGAGTTGTCGCTTGCGCCGGTTGGCTTGCTGCGCGCCCCGCCGAAGCTCGGACAGCATACCGAGGAAGTGCTTCAGCAATTGCGCGGCGGCATCGCCACGGAGGCGGCATGAGCGTCCGTCTTGTGATCGATCAGCATGTTGCCACTGTGACGCTCATGCGGCCCGATGCTCTCAACGCCGTCGACCTCGCGACCGAAGCCGAACTGCAACGCATCTGGACCGAGCTGGAGCATAACCGCGACGTGCGCGTCGTGGTTCTGACCGGCGAGGGCGAGCGTGCGTTCTGCGTCGGCGCGGACCTGAAGAATCCGTCGACGAGCGGCCTTGAATACTGGGCCGCGCCGCGTCCCGGCGGGTTCGGTGGCATTGCGCTGCGCGAGACCCTGAACGTGCCGGTGATCGCGCGTGTCAACGGCTATGCGCTCGGCGGCGGCTTCGAAATGGTGCTGGGGTGCGATCTCGTGATTGCGTGCGACGAGGCGAGTTTCGGCTTGCCCGAGGCGCTTGTCGGCCGTATGCCGCTCGACGGCGGCATGACATTGCTGCAACGTCAGATTCCGTACCGTCAGGCGATGGCGATGCTTTTGACCGGCCGGAGGGTCTCCGCACGCGAGGCGCTCGACATGGGCCTCGTCAACGAGGTCGTGCCGCGCGCCGAACTCGATGCCGCTGTCCAGCGATGGGTCGACGCCGTGCTTGCATGCGCGCCTCTGTCGTTGCAGGCAATCAAGCAGGTGGTCAGGCGCACCGCCACGCTGTCAGCGGCGGAAGCGCAGGCGCTGCGGCTGCCCGCGCTGGTTGCCGCGCTTCAATCTGAGGACGCGCACGAAGGCGTGCGCGCCTTCCAGCAAAAGCGCAAGCCTTGCTGGAGCGGAAGCTGATGGCCTACGTCATCACCTCGCCCTGCATCGACGTGAAAGACGGCGCATGCGTGAAATGCTGCCCGGTCGACTGCATCTACGAAGGCGAGCGTACGCTCTACATTCATCCCGAGGAATGTATCAATTGCGGGGTGTGCGTGTCAGTGTGCCCGACCGAGGCCATCTATCACGACGAAGAACTCCCGCCCGCGGAGGCAGCATTCGCCGCCGTGAACCGCGAGTTCTTCGGCGCCGGGGTGAGTGCCCTCGGTTCACCGGGTGGCGCGTGCGACGTCGGTAAGGTAGCCTGCGATCATCCCGAGGTCGCGGCGTGGCCGGTGCGGGTCACGAATTGAGGCAACACGATGCATGCGAACGTCCTGAAATATTTTGTCGAAGTGGCGCGGTGCAGTTCGATCCGCAAGGCGGCACAGAACCTTTACGTCGCGTCCAGCGCGGTGAACCGCCAGATCCTGAAGCTCGAAGCCGAGATGGGGACTGAACTGTTCGACCGGCTGCCGAACGGCATTCGCCTTAACGCGGCCGGCGAACGCGTGCTGCAGCACATTCGCGCGACGCTGAACGATTTCCATCTGATGCGCAGCGAACTCGACGATCTGAAGGGCGAACGCAAGGGACACGTGTCTGTCGCTGCGATGGACTCGCTGTTCGTGGACTTTCTGCCAGCCACGGTCGAGGAATTCTCGGACGTCTTTCCGGCCGTGACCTATTCGATCGTTGCGGTGCCTCCGCACGATGTGCCGCCGAGGCTCGTGAGCGGCGAGTACGACATCGGCATTTCGTACATCACAAAGCTGCCCGCGGGCCTCGATGTCGTGGCGCAAGTGCCGCTACCGCCGGGCGTGGTGATGGCGTCTTCGCATCCGCTCGCGAAGAAGGAGCGAATCAGCTTCGACGAGTGCCGCAACCATGCGTTTTTACGACTCGAAGGCCGCTCGCCGATCCAGGGCGTTGTCACGACCGACTTCCCCGAGTACTGGGAAACGTTGCAGCCCAGCGTGACCTGCAACTCGACGACACTCCTCAAGCGGCTGATCTCATCCGGCCGCGGCATTTCGTTTTTTTCCAAACTGGCTTTCCTCGACGAACTGTCGCGCGGCGACGTGGTTTGGCGTCCGCTCGACGATGCAAACGCGAACGCGCTCACTGTCGGCATCATCGTCCCGAATCAGCGTGCTTTGCCGCACGTGACGTTGGAGTTCGTCGAGCGAATTACACGGCGCCTCAAGCATGTCGAACTGACTCTACGCGAGACTTGATCCATCAGGCAAAGGGCGACGAATGGTGGACCTGGGCATGCAGTCGCCTGATTGCCCATACGGGCTCCAGAAACGGCGCAGCGCGCCCGTCGCGGGCGGCGCATGAGCGTGTACGTGGATCAACTCGTCTTTTTCGGCAGACCATCGACGCCGCTTGCGCGCGAATGGCGGTCTATTGTTTTGCCACCTACACCAAGCAAGCATGGCCCCCCTAAGCCTATGACGATCCCCGTCTTCTGATCAACGGGGAATGGTGCGACGCCGCCAGCGGCAAGACGCTCGACGTCGTCAACCCGGCCACCGGTCACCGGCCAGGCCATCGGCAAAGTGGCCCACGCCGGCATCGCCCATCTCGACCGCGCGCTCGAGGCCGCGCAACGCGGCTTCGACGCATGGCGCAAGATTCCGTCCAACGAACGCGCCACGACCATGCGTAGGGCCGTCGCGCTGGTGCGCGAGCGGGCCTCCGACATCGGCCGTTTGATGACGCAGGAACAGGGCAAGCCGTTCGCCGAAGCGCGCGGCGAACTGCTGGCCGCCGCGGACATCATCGAATGGTTCGCCGACGAATCGACGCCGCGTGTATGGCCGGATCGTGCCGTCGCGCAACCTCGCCGCGCAGCAACTGGTGCTCAAGGAGCCGATCGGCCGGGTCGCGGAATTCACGCCATGGAATTTCCCGGTCAACCAGATCGTGCGCAAGCTGAGCGCGGCGCTCGCGAGCGGCTGTTCGTTCCTCGTCAAGGCGCCGGAAGAAGACCCCGGCGTCGCCGGCTGCGCTGTCGCCGGCGTTCGTCGGAGCGGGCGTGCCGGCCGGTACGGTCGGCCTCGTGTTCAGCGACCCGGCCGAAATTTCGAGCTACCTGATCCCGCATCCGGTGATCCGCAAGGTCACGTTCACCGGCTCGACGCCGGTCGGCAAGCACCTCGCGGCGCTGGCCGGCGCGCACATGAAGCGCGCGACGATGGAACTGGGCGGTCACGCGCCGGTAATCGTCGCTGAAGATGCCGACGTGACGCTCGTCGTCAAGGCGGCCGGCGCTGCGAAATTCCGCAACGCAGGCCAGGTCTGCATCTCGCCGAAACCCTGAAGAGATAGGCAGTGGCCCGAAAAATTGCTGCGTTGCCAGCGCGGCGGAGCGTGCTGCGCCGGGGCGTCGTTAGCCGAGCGTCCGGTTTTGGGCCGATCAGAGTCGTTCGTCGATTTATTTCGAATGGCAGGATGGGGTCGACTTGCGACGGTCATCATCTGGCTCAGTGCCATCTACGGACGTTGACCCACGCCTTCACGCGGACGTTCGAACGTCCGCCCCATAGAACGGACCTTCTGGCGTGAATGATGTCAGTCGCGTCGTCGAGCTTTCCGGTCATTCGCGCTTGCCCAAGGCAACCTTTCACTGATGGCCGCCGCCGAGCAAATCGACCGGGCGTCATCGACCGTTCTTGGTGACGAAGTCAGTAAACTCCGGTGGAACCTGTGATAAATCACAGGCTCCACTCTTCCAAGAGCGCGCCCGACATGCTGCAAGAGGTCATTCGCGCGAACAGTCGCTTAAGTTCCAAACAGAACACAACACTAGATGCGCGCCCCAGTTCGCGGAGTGTCACGGACAGCCCCCCGAAAGGGGCTGTGACCTGAGCGAAGGAGCGGCCACCGGACTCACTGCGCTGCGAGGAAATTCTGCACCGCGGCGATCGTCGCCGCGGGTGCTTCCTCCATCAGCCAGTGGCCGGCGTTCGGCACGATGACTTCCTGCACGTTCGTCGCCGCGTTGCGCATGACGATCGCCACGTTGGCGCCGAAGGCCTTCTCGGAACCGATGGCGAGCACCGGCATCGTCAGCTTCGTCTCCGTCGCCTTGAGGTTGTCGGCCTCGTCCTTCTGGTCGATCGCGAGGAACTGGGCAAACGCGGAATGCATCGCGCCGGGTCTGGCGTAGATCACGGCGTAGTGGCGGCGGGTCGCTTCGTCGATCTTCGACGGGTCGCCGGCGAACTCGTTCCAGAAGCGGTCGAGGTAGATGCGCTCGCGGCCGGCGACCAGGCGCTCGGCGTCTGGGCCGCCGAAGTTGAAGTGCCACAACGCGGGCATGCGTACGATCTGGTTCCACGGCGGAATGCCGGGTATCGGCGAATCTATCACGACCAGGCGGCTTGTCTTGTCCGGATAGCGCGCCGCGTAGGCATACGCGACCATCACGCCGATGTCGTGGCCCACGATGTCGGCGCGGTCGATGCCGAGCTTGTCGAGGACGGCGCGGATGTCGCCGGCCTGCGTCCACTTGTCGTAGCCGCCGGCGGGGTGCGAGGACAGGCCCATCCCGCGCAGGTCCGGCACGACGACGGTGTGGTCCTTCTCGAGCTCGGCGGCCATCGGCGACCACATGTCGCCGGTCTCGCTGAAGCCGTGGATCAGCACGACCGCGGACCCGTGGCCACCGACGCGGACGTTGATCGTCGCGTCGGCGTTCACCACCTGCGAGCTGCGGAAGTCGGCCGGGAAGGGACAAACCCCATCTACATGGGCAAGCTCGCTCATCTGTGTACTCCAGGTTTGCTTCTAGTTGGGGGCAGTGGCAGCTCGCTGCGCGGCGGCACAGCGATCGGTTGCGACTCAATGAGGAGCGCTGCTAGTGCGTCCTCCTTTCCTGGCTTTGCCTTTAGCTCCGCCAGCAAGACGACTTTCATCATGGAAAACCTCCGTAAAGGCCGTAAGGGGTCATCGTCTCCGAAGATCGCCGAGCAGGTTTCGAGTCATTCACTCATTCACGGGGATATTCCGGAGCGGCACAAGCACCAGAAAAACGAGTGTGACAACGCGCTCAGGCATCGACCACGTGCACGGAGCACCGATCGATGCAGCAAAGCCCAAAAGTCACTTATGCATCCCATCGAGCGCCAGAAATGACACCTCCCTATACGATAGTGTCTACCGATATCGACAGACAAGACCGAACTCGAGAGCGTTTTCGGCTACCTGGTTTTTCGTGTCAATGCTGTTCTGGCGCATTCAATCTCGCAGCGCACTCAGCATGATCTGAACGTCACTGCCGCACAAGGGCGCCTTCTGTACCTGGTGGAAAGGCACGGGCTCTCGCACGCGGCCGAGATCTCGCGCGAGTGCTACGTCGACCTCGCTGCGGTGACGCGCCTGATCAATCGACTGGTTCGAGATGGCTTGTGACTTAGACGAGCGTAAGTGTCACGTCTATGTTGTTCCGCGTTGCGTTCGAATAGGGACACACAATATGGGCCTTGTCTATGAGGTCCTGAGCCGCTTCGCGTCCCATGCCCGGCAACGATATCTTCAACTCGACTTCGATGCCGAATCCATTGGGAACGGCACCGATGCCCACGGTTCCGTTGACCGAAACATCAGCGGCGATAGCGATTTTGTCGCGCGCAGCAACGAATTGCATTGCACCGATAAAGCACGCGCTGTAACCGGCGGCAAAAAGCTCTTCGGGGTTTGTGCCTTTCTCGCCCTTTCCACCCAATCCCTTCGGCCTCGTCAGCTTCAGGTCCAGTCCGCCTTCCGGTGCCACAGCTCGGCCTTCCCGGCCTCCGGTAGCCTCGGCGTGCGCACGGTAGAGAACGTTTTCGATCGACATTGTCAGCTCCTTATTGATGATTCAGATAAGGGGCGCAACCTGTGGCGCCCGGTAATGCTTCAGTGACCGGCGCACTGGCCGCCGTCGACATGCAGGATTTGGCCCGTCACGAATGGCGTCATCGAGATACAGGATTGCGTTGACGATGTCGCTTGATGCCGCGTGCTTTTGCGACGATACGATAGTTGAGCGCATGGAATGCTTTGACCGTTTCTGCGCCAATACCTTGCGATGCACAAGTAAAGACTACGACCTTTCGCGACGTGTGCATGGAAAACCTCGAATATTGAATACGGCTCGCTTGCCGACCGGGTCAGCGGCTCCGATAGGCGCCAAATCTAGGCCTATAGATGCTCCAAACAAACACCCACCATGGACAAACAGTTGTGCGCGAGCGGAACAAATCGAATCGTGGCTCGATGATTCACGTGCCAGCACGGATCGAACGAGGTCTCGATTCCATCTCTTTGGCGCCCCCCTTGCGCCCGCTCGGCGTCATCCTCTGCGCGAATGCCAGCATTATCGCGTTGCCCAGCTCGTCGGCTACGCTCGCCGACGCGCCCGGCTGTGCGAACATCGTGAACTCGATATCGGGCAGTACCGGTAGGCCGGCATCCGGCGCGACCGCATGCAAGCCATGCGCGAGTTGCGACTGCGCGATCGGCGTCACCGCAAAGCCCGCTTGCGCGGCGGCACACAGACCAGCGCCGCTGGAGCACACCAGCACGATCCGGTATTCGCGGCCTGCGTGAGCGAGCGCGGCCAGTGCAGCCTCGCGATACGGGCACGGTTCTGGTAGAAGCGCGAGCGGAACCGGCACACCAGGCGCGGGCGAGGCCATCGTTCCGCTGGCCCAGACGAGCGGCTCGCGCCACAGTACGTGTCCCAGGCGAGCATCGTGGCAGCGTCCGCCGATCACCAGGTCAAATTCGCCCTGATCCATCGCCTGCAGCAGCTGGGCAGGGATGCCGACCCTGACGCTGAACGCGATGCGAGGATAGCGCACCGCAAACGCCTGCATGACATTCATCAACCTGACGTTGGCGAGGTCTTCGGACAGGCCGACCCGGATCGCACCCTCGCTGGGTCCGCGAAGCAGTTGTGCTTGTGCGTCATGGTTGAGCGCGAGGATGGCACGCGCGTAACCCAGCAGCAGTTCGCCGTCCGCGGTGAGCGTAACGGAGCGCGTGGTGCGCGCGAGTAGGTCGCGGCCGGTCTGTTTCTCCAGACGCCGCAGATGCGCGCTAACCGCGGACTGCGTCAGATTGAGACGGGCTGCGGCGTGCGTGAACCCTCCTTCCTGGACGACGGCCACAAAAGAGCGCAGCAGAACGGTATCGAACATGGGATAGTCCTTTCCAATACAGTGCGAATTCAACTGAATAGGACGATGATACTTCGTTTATATTTCGAAGCGAAATATGTTGTGATGGCGGCAGTCAACCCACTTGGAGTATCCCCATGCCGACCTTGCTGCATATCGAGTCGTCGCCACGCAAGACGCGGTCTGCGTCGCTGGACGTAGCGCGTGCCTATCTGGAGGCCTATCGTGGCGCTCATCCGGATCATCCGATCGAGGTGCTCGACCTGTGGGCGACCGAATTGCCGGAATTCAACGGCGACGCGCTCGATGCCAAGTACGCGGACCTGAGCGGCACGCCGCTCAGCGAAGCCCAGCAGCAGGCGTGGGCGGGGATCAGGCACCTCGCGCAGCGGCTGCACGAGGCGGATACGTTGCTGTTCTCCGTGCCACTGTGGAATTTTTCCATTCCGTACAAGCTCAAGCATTTCATCGACGTAGTGTCGCAGCGAAACATCGTGTTCTCCTTCGATGAGCGTGGGCTCCAGGGCTTGCTGAAAGACAAGAAAGCGGTGGTGATTTATGCAAGAGGCCTCGACTATTCGATCGACTCGAGCACACCTGCCCATTCGTTCGATTTTCAGCGGCCGTTTATGGAAACGTGGCTGCGCTTCGTCGGCGTCACCGACATCGAATCGGTTGTCGTCGAGAAAACGCTGTTGGGCTCCGAAATCGATCACGCGGCGAGACAGGCTGCACGCGAGCGGGCAGTGGCGCTGGTGGGAGCGGCCTCCGTTTCGGTCGGTAGCTGAATTATCCCAAGTGACTAACGCGGAGCGCGACGGTTTGCTCCTCCGACACCCTTTCCGTGGTTACAGATCGAACAAAGGGGTCGCTCTTTTAACATTATTGATTGGATTCCGTACCGTATTGACGGCGCAGATCGAGCCCGCTGAAATTAATGACGTGCGTGTGCGATATCGCCGCTCCCATTCCTACATTTTTACTGAGGTACTGCTTTGAACACGCTGACAAAGAAATGGTCGTTGTCGCTTGCCGTCGCGGGTTGTCTGTTATCCGCCGCCACTGCGCACGCCGCATCCGACCCGGACCTCGCAGGCAAGAACGTCGTATTGGTACATGGCGCCTTCTCGGACGGATCGAGCTGGGATAAGGTCATTCCGCTCCTCGAAGCAAAAGGCCTCCATGTGACGGCCGTGCAAAATCCGCTGACGTCTCTTGGTGATGACGTTTCGGCAACGACCCGTGCGATTGACAGGCAAAACGGTCCAGTGGTGCTGGTAGGCCATTCGTGGGCGGGCTCTGTCATCACGCAGGCGGGCAACGACGACAAGGTCAAGGCACTCGTGTATGTCGCAGCATTCGCTCCCGACAACGGACAATCGGCTAACGACATCCAAAAAGACCTGCCGGCACCGTCATGGGCAGCCGAGATTCACAAGGACGCAGCGGGTTTCCTGACGCTGTCCGATAAGGCGATCGCGGAAGATTTCGCGCCCGATGTTTCGCGGGCGCAAGCGCGTCTGCTCGCGGCGACACAGGAGCCGTGGTTTTCAGGCTGTCTCGCCGAAAATATCGGTCACGCAGCATGGCATGACAAGCCGTCCTGGTATGTCCTCACGACGAAAGACCAGATGGTCGGTCCCGCCTTCCAGATGAAGATGGCGAAACACATCGGCGCTACGGTCGTCAACGTAGAGGCGAGTCATGTACCGATGCTGTCGAAGCCTGAAGAGGTCGCAGCTGCAATCATCTCGGCAGCGCGGCAGACAAAGTAGCAGGATGCGCCCGTTGCCAAGAAACCAGCCGACAGATCTTGAGCGAGGCCGGTTAGTTTGCAACATACGACGTATCGCGCAGCGAGTCGCTTGCCATGTGCAGTTCGACGCCGCACTCACCGGCAACTGGTTCGGTGTATCCCGAGCCAGATTAACTGTCTGCAAGACACCCAGCATATCTGGAGAATTCATATGTCAATGCACAGGAAGCTGTGTGTTTTTCTCGCCACTCTTACATTGACCTGCGTCTCGTTCGCGCAGACGTCCGACGTCAAGCGCGAACGTATCCGCGGGGATATTGTGTCGCTTCGTGGCGATGTTCTGACAGTGCATCGCCAAAGCGGTGACACTGTTTCGATCGAAATCAAGCGAGACGTTGCCGTAACGGCTCTCAAGGCGGTCAAACTCTCCGACGTCAAAGTGGGATCGTATGTCGGGACGCCGGCAATTGCGGGTCCGGACGGAAAGCTGACTGCTACGTCAGTTCTGCTCTTTCCGGAAGCCGCGCGTGGGACACAGGAAGGACATTTTGCCTATGATTTTGGCCCCAACAGCACCATGACGAATGCCAACGTGGACAGTCTTGTTACAGCTGCCAGCGGTCGCGAACTCCAGCTCTCGTATAAGGGCGGCAGCAATACGGTGACAGTGCCGGAAAACGTGCCCGTCGTGACCTTTGCACCGGCGACCCGAGCCGACCTCACATCGGGCAAGAAGGTGATCGTGGTCGTGACTCCTGATCAGCAAGGGGTCTTTGAAGCGCACGTGGTTCTGATAGAGAAAGACGGCGTTGTGCCGGCGCTCTAATGGCAATCTGGAGCTGCTGCGCCCCCTCACACTTGGTGATCCAACCAACGGATTTGTCGTTGAGTAGTGAACTAGCGAAATTACGTCGACCATGTGCAAAGAAACTCCCATGACGTTGAAAGACGATGTATTACCTGGTGGCCGTGTAGCGCCCGAAGGCTACGAAACCGTCGAGGCAGCGCAGCGCACCCAGATCGAGCGGCGTCGGTATCAGATGTATCCCCGTTTGACTGAAACGCGGATAGCCAAGGCGGCTCGCTTGGGGACGACGGAACACTGGAAAGCCGGAGACCTCATGTTTCGTGCCGGAGAGCAGGGCGAAGGCATGAGGATTTTGACTCGTGGAACGGTACATTTGATCGTACGAAACGGATTCGGGCAGTCTCGCCTTTTTCAGGAGGTCGGTGCTGGGCACTTTCTCGGCGAGACAGCAACCCTCAGCGGCAAACCATACCTCGTTGATGCGATTGCCATCACTGACGTTGACGCGTTCCTCATCGCGCCTGAGCAGCTCCGGGCGCTTCTGATCGCGGAAGCTCAGCTCGGCTCAGAGATCATGCGAGCGTTCATTCTCCGACGCGTCGGATTGATTCAGGATGGTAGTGGTCCGATCCTGGTCGGATCTTCAACCGACCCGAGACTCGTCGTCCTTGCAGATCTGCTAAGGCGCATGAATCATCCGCATCGGATCCTTGATCCGGCCACGGACGATGAGGCTCGCGATTTCCTTTCGAAAACACAGTGCGTAGAAAGACAGATGCCGCTAGCCGTGATGGTTGATGGCTCTATCCTGCACAACCCCGATGAAACACTCCTCGCGTCGAAGCTTGGTCTTCTCTGCGGCTTCGATGAATCGGACACGTACGACGCCGTAATTGTTGGCGCTGGACCAGCCGGACTTGGTGCGGCCGTGTATGCCGCGTCGGAAGGACTATCAGTGCTTGTTTTCGATTCAAAGGGATTTGGCGGACAGGCCGGCGCAAGCACCAGGATCGAGAATTATCTCGGGTTTCCAACTGGCATCTCCGGTCACGTTCTGGTTAGCCGCGCATTTGAGCAGGCAGTTAAATTCGGAGCGGAAATAGTCATACCTACCGAAGTGGCGAAACTGCATTGCACGGAATCGCCCTTCAAGGTCGAACTTCTGGATGGTCGGTGCGCTCATGCGAAGACGGTCGTTATAGCATCCGGCGCCTCCTATCGTCGCCCTCAGATCAGGGGCCTCAATGAGCCTGAGATTCGTGGCGTCTACTATTGGGCGTCCTCGATCGAGGGTCGTCTCTGTCAAGGCTCGGAAATCGTACTGGTGGGAGGGGGAAATTCTGCTGGACAGGCAATCGTCTTCCTGGCGAGCTATGCGGCACACGTACACGTGCTGATTCGACGCGAGAGCTTGCACGAAACAATGTCAAGATATCTGATCGATCGCGTGAGCTCGTTCGCCAACGTGACAATTCATGGCAATTCTGCCATCGAATCTGTCGTGTCCGACGAGGACAGTCTGACGGAGGTTCATTTCTGTTCGGCTGGGAGTCGTACACGAATCCCGACTCGCCACCTCTTCCTTTTTACCGGCGCTGACCCTGCCACTGGCTGGTTACGTGGATGCGGAGTGGAGGTTGATGACAAAGGTTTCGTTATAACCGGCTGCACTGGTTCGACGGGGTCAGCGGCCGCTCGCTTCGCCTTCCAGACGAATGTTTCAGGCGTTTTTGCAATCGGCGATGTGCGCTCGACGTCGATTAAACGCGTTGCGTCCGCCGTCGGGGAAGGCGCTGCCGTAGTGTCCGAAATACACGCACTATTGACGGCCGAACGTTAAAAAAGTGCCCAGTCGCGGCACTTGGCGTCCCCTAGGTCTGTTTGCATTCGCTGAGATGTCTTTTTAGATCCTGCTTTTTTGGGCAAGCGAGGCAGGATGGTCCGAACGCTAGCTCGGCTGCGTTAGCGTCCGGTTTTGCCAATGAGCGGCGGCCATCCATGATGTCGGGCCGGCCGGTTGCCTCGAAAGGAGATTACTCGTTGCGCGCCGTGCGGACCTGAACGACCGAAGAATCTTGGAAGCCGCCGTTGGGAGTACGCCGGGTTGAGGGGCCCGAGTGGGTCGAAAGGCCACATTCGTCAACGCTGTCCGGACGAATACGTTTAGCCTACTCCATGGGTGGCCCATTTCGTATCACGAGTTCTATGAACCCTGAACTTAAGTCACGCTCCCTGGAGAAGTGGTGTTCGGGAAGAAGGGCCAGCAATATCTCCGCGGTTGTACGGACCGTGCAACCGCGTCCCACATGACCACCGAATACTCGACCGCGCGGGTCGGCAACCGACATGTGCAGATGCGCTCCATCAAATGATATGGACCCAGCGAGCGTCAGGATTTCAAGATCGTCGCGCAGCTCCGTAGGATCTTCGTTCCCGGCAAATCGCAATTGGGCAACGCTGAGGCTCCCGATGCCCTGGATCACGAAGGCCGCCGGCACCTTGGCTTGGCGCAGCACGTCTTCGAGGGCGACACGCAGATCGTCACCGGGAAAGAGACGCAACGGATGTGCTTGCATCGCGCGGTTTTTGGTTCGGGGCCAGGTGATAGGTTAAGGCGGATTGAGTTCGGCCACAATTGAGCGGCAGCATTCGCGGAGAACGCCGTCGTAGGGACGACAATCGGATAACTGGCGAGGTTCGGCATCGGGCTGGGGTCGGCCAGGAAGGGACAGTCGCCACTGTAGGTCCATCCACTTTCGAACGGCGGTTGGCCTCCGGATTGTGTTGAAAAAGTCGCCCGTGGTTCGGAATGTTCGGTATCCTGGAAGACATCGATCGACGGGGGTGATTCGTCATGATGGGTCAACTGGGCAGTGGACAGGACAAACTCTTCTATTCGTTCAACCTTGATAGTCACGTCCCTCGCGAACACCTGTTGAGAGGCATTGATCACTTCCTCGACCTTCGCGATCTGCGCCAGCATCTCGCGCCGTTCTACAGTCCAATGGGACGGCCGTCGATTGATCCGGAGCTCATGATCCGCATGTTGATTGTGGACTACTGCTTCGGCATCAGGTCCGAACGCAGGTTATGCGAGGAGGTCCATTTGAACTTGCATATCGGTGGTTCTGTCGACTGGGTCTGGAGGACGTCGTACCCGAACACTCGACCTTCTCCAAGAACCGCCACGGTCGCTTCCGCGATAGCGATGTGTTACGCCATGTGTTCGAGTCGGTGCTGGGTCGCTGCATGTCCGAGGGGGTCGTAAAGGGTGAAGGTTTCGCGATTGACGCAAGCATCATCAGGGCCGATGCAAGCCCTGCACGCGGTGTCCCAGGTACTGAGCCCATCAACTGGGGTTGCGTCAAGGACCAGAGCCGCGCAGTACGGGAATATCTAAAGGTATTAGAGGAAGCGAATCCGGCCGGCGCAGACGCGGTCGAGGAGGCAGAGACATCGACACCTCCAAAGAGAATATCCCTGACCGATCCCGCTGCGAGCTGGACAGCCGCCAAGGGTAGCCCGGCGTTCTTCGCCTACTCGACCAATTATCTGATTGACCTGCAGGCAGGGATCATCGTTGACGTCGAGGCGACGCCCGCGAACCGCTCGCACGAAGTGGAATCAACCAGGACGATGATTGATCGCGTTGAGCGGCGGCACGATCTCAAACCCCGACGTCTTGCAGGCGACACCGCGTATGGCTCGGCAGCGATGCTTGCCTGGATGATCGACGAGAAGGAAATTGCACCACATGTTCCGGTCTGGGACAAAACGACGCGCAAGGACAACACATTGTCCAACAACGAGTTCCAATGGGATGAACTGGCCAATGAATATCGCTGTCCCACCGGTCACACCCTACGCAGTGATCGGCGCAAGTTCAGAAATCCGCGCTCGCGCGTCACGAAGGCTGGCACGATCATCTATCGGGCAAGCCAGTTCGACTGCGAAAGCTGTTCGATGAAGGATCGCTGCTGTCCGAATACACCATTCCGCAAGATCGCCCGCAGCATCCATGAAGCTGCGCGTGACGAAACGAGGCATATTGCGAAAACGCCTGAATACAAGCGATCTTGCCGTGAGCGAAAGAAGGTGGAAATGCTCTTTGCCCATCTCAAACGCATTCTGAAGTTGGACCGTCTGCGCCTGCGGGGTCCAAGCGGCGCCCATGATGAATTCCTGATGGCGGCGACTGCGCAAAACCTGCGAAGAATGGCCAAGCGTTTCATGTCAGGAAGCAAGCAGATGAACCAGGCAGTGGCATGACGAGAAACGAGGATCGTTGCCTCGCACAGGTTCGCCGCTTCGCCGTGTCGGACTCAGCCTTGATTTTTCGGGTCTGTTCGTCGTTGATGAATCCGTCGGCCGTCAACGCCGGCGCCGAATTTCCGGCATTCGGCGAGGTTGCTGTCGATCGCGCTCGCGCGGCGCCCGCGGCGCGTGCCTCCGAGGCAGCGAGCTTGCGGGCAGCACTCAACTGGTCATCAATGATCTTGCTGACGTCTTGCGGATTGTTCGACTTGTCGACGACCTCAGCGGCTTTCGCTTTCTTCCTGAGTGCTGCTTCTTCGTAAGCGACTCGGCTGGGCCAGTTCCTCAGTCGCGCGCGCGTGAGGCATGATGGTGCTGTCGTGGTGGAATTCGTATAGATCATGGGGGATCGTGTCCATGATCGTCGATCGTGGACACGATCCACGCAAATATCCAGATCTACCCGGTTAAGGGTGTAGGCGGAGTGGCCGGCTTCAGTTTGTCGGCCACGTTCCAGGGCAGCAATTCGTCGATGCGTGAGATCTTGTGACCAGCGATATGGGTCAGGACGTATGCGAGATAGGCGCGCGGGTTGATCCCGTTGAGCTTTGCCGACACGATCAAGCTATACATCGCGGCGGCTCGCTCGCCCCCGCTGTCGGAGCCGACGAACAGATAGTTTTTGCGTCCGAGCGCGACACAGCGCAGCGCATTCTCGGCAAGCACGTTGCTGATCTCGACTCGACCGTCCTCGCAATAGAACACGAGCGCCGCCCAGTGGTTCAGCGAGTAGTTGATTGCTTTTGCGAGCGCGGACTTCGTCGATAGCGTCGCGGGTTTCACCCTGATCGTCGCTTCGAGCTTCGCGAGCAACGGCTTGCTCTTTTCCTGCCTGAAGCGCAGACGCTCGTCAGGCGCCTTGCCGCGGATGTCGGCTTCGATGCTGTAGAGTTCGCCGATCATCTCGAGCAGTTGCTGGGTATCTGGAGTCGGTGTGCGCGCGTGAACATCGAAGATGTACCTCCTCGCGTGATCCCAGCATGCCGCTTCGTGGATCTCGCCGCTCGCATACAGTTGATCGAAACCGGCGTAAGCATCGGCCTGCAGGATGCCGCGGAATGCGGCGAGCCGGGTCTGAGGGTGGACGCCTTTGCGATTCGAGGAGAAGTCGAACCATACCGCAGCCGGCTCAGTCGAGCCCGAGCGGTGATCGTCACGCACGTAGACCCAGAAGCGACCGGTCACCGTCTTTCCGTTGCCTGGCGCGAGCACCGCAACCGGTGTGTCGTCGACGTGTACCTTGGCGGGGACCAGCACGTAGCGCTGGATTGCTTCAACAAGCGGCCCGCAGAGCTCGGCGATCTGCCCGATCCAGCGGCCCATGCTGGCGCGATCCAGCGTCACGCCGTCGCGTGCCGCAATCTCCGATTGGCGGTACAGCGGTTGGTGATCGGCGAACTTCGATACCGCAATGTCGGCCAGCAGGCTCGGATGCGCGATGCTGTGCTCGATGGGCAGGCTAGGCATCGCGGGCTGTTCGATGTGGCCGCAGTCAGGACAGCACAGCTTGTAACGGATCGTGCGGATCACTTTGAACGCAGCCGCTACGCGCGCGAGCTGCTCGGAAACATCCTCGCCGAGTCGCTGCATCGTTGTCGCACACCTGGGGCAAGCCGGCTTCGGTGTAAGTTCGATTTCATCGCGTGGCAAGTGCGGCGGCAGCGGCTCTCGCGTGGGCGCTCGACCGGGCGGCGCCGTCGACGTCTTGTCTCGGTGCCGCCGCGTCTCCGCAGCGCCCTGACCGGCCGTCAAGTCTTCCAGCTGCGCCTCGAGTTTATCGATCTGCCGGGCCAGTTTCTCGGACCTGCTCCCGAAGTACATCCGCCTGAGCTTGTCGATCTGCGCCTTCAGGCGTTCGATTTCGTCGTCCCGTGCGGCGATCTCCCGCACCATGTTCTCGATCGACGCCTGCTGCTCGAGCACCAGAGCCTGGAGCTGCGCGACGGTGGTGGGAAGCGGCGCAGATTGGGACATGCGTCGCATGTTTACGAGCCTTCGATGTGGTTTACAACATCGACAGAGCAGCGGTGCGTTGCGGGTGTCCATGGCGCACGGATGGACGCGAGATTACGAACAAGTCATAAACGTCACACTCATCCGACGCTGGACTCGTGCAAGGGGTTTGCTACTCTTGCATGTGCTTCAAACCCGTTCGCATAGCCGTCTTCGTGAATGCAGCCTTCTCCGGAGGGGTACAGGTCGTTGTTTTTGCGTTCCCGCGGCGCCAAACCCCTTGTTTTAGGGGTTCGCCCGTTGCAGATTCAAGTTCGGGTTGCTACGCTAGCGCCAGCCTGAGGATTTGGACCTTTGCGTATTGTCGGTGACTATGCAAAGGCAAAGGTCTCAGGCCAACCTTTGACCAATGACGAGGAATTTATGGCAACGACGAGTGCAACGAAAGCTGCAGCAAAGCCGGCTTCGAAGAAAGCGGTGACCCCGGTCGCGAAAAAGGCGAAGACGTCGACGGTGAAGAAGGCTGCGGCCCCCGCCACGAAGAAGGCGGTCGCGGCGACGCCGCTGAAGCCCATCAAGGATTCGTTCACGAAATCTTCGCTCACGATTCATCTTGCCGAGCGCGCAGGTGTCGAGCCGAAAGCGGCGAAGGCATTGATGGCCGCATTGGAAGAAACGGTGCTCGCGTCGGTCCACAAGAAGGGCGCGAAGGAGTTCACGCTGCCCGGTCTGCTGAAGGTTGTTGCTCAGGACGTGCCGGCAAAGAAGAAGCGCTTCGGCAAGGACCCGTTCACGGGTGAAGACAAGTGGTTTGCCGCGAAGCCCGCTTCGGTGCGTTTGAAAGTGCGCCCGCTGAAGAAGCTGAAGGACGCCGCTCTCTAAACCGCGCTGCTGGAAAGGAAGCGCCCCTCGCGACGGAAGTCTGAGGGGCTTTTTTTTGCTTCTATCCCCGAGACACACGGGCCTTCATTTCATCTGGCTACGCAGGAGGAGCTGGGAGACATAATCAGCCTCGGCACCCTTTGAGCGATGCATCGTCCTGAATTCGAGCGATATAAGTCGACCATAGCGAGCCTGCCAGTTCGACGGTATGCAGGACGCGTCTTTCTTGGAGCGGCCCACAACAAAGACCGTCACCTTGCCATCACGGCCGCGCGGCGCCACATCGGCGCTGAGCTCTTGATGAAGCTGCGCGAGATACATGTCAATACCATCAGGTAATTCTGAGCGCTGCTCCACCTGTAGTGCCCTCAGAACCGGACCTACCGCGGACGTCTCCGATTTGACCTTCTTCTGTATCTGCTTTGGGTACTTGCTGATGAATTGGCTTGATACATCGCACAGTTGCTGAGGGCAGAAGACCGCAGATGCGCTTTGGTCGGCTGAGCAGATTCTGCGGACAGGCAGTTGCGGTGCGCTCGTCTTCTGGGCGCAATACGCGCAGGCCTCATCGCTGCGGCGCCTGCATTTAGCGGCGCAGTCATCCGAAACACTCTTCGTGATGGTCCGGCCTCTGGCAGCGGCACAGGATTCATCGCCCGCTCGGTTGCGGCTCGCTTTAAGACCATCAGCCGACGGTTTGACCGTCGACATTGTGAAACGACGAGGACCCTCATGCGCGGAGCCCTTGGCGGTTGCCCTTCAACCTACTCCGGTTCTGCTGTCGCGGCATGCGCGTCTCTCGCGCGGGTCGCCTGCCGAAGTTGCGACTGGAAGTCAGCGGAAAGAAGTGCTTGCCTGAACTCATTACGGTAGTGTCGTGCATGAACGTTGCGTTGCAGGGCCGCGGCCCAGTAAGTGCTTATCACGCTCGCAAAGAACGGAGGTTTTCATGTGCTACTCGGCTCAGGTCGTCGCGGATTATCGGAAGTTTGTGCGCACGTTTGGCGCGTGATGGACATTCAGGAGTTCGCGCGTCTGTTCTTTGAGCGCGCGGAGGGCGTCAGCAAAGTGACGATGCCCAAGGCCATGGAAGACGCGTTCGCCGAACCGCATGATGAGGCAGGGCGCGAAGTCCATGCGCTCATCGCCAGGTTTGCTTCAATGCAGGCGACAAAGTTCGAACAGGAGCTGTTCAAACAGCGCAAGCGGCTCGCCGACGCCGAACGCACGTTGCAGACGAAGCTCACTAAGGCTGCAACGGAAAGCCAGCGAATCGCGACCGACAAGATTGCCTGGGCGAAGGGCAAGCTAGAGGACCTGCAGCGAACCGAGCCACAACCGCGCGACGCGCGCATCTTTCCGGGCAACTATGCGCCCGTGATGGTGATGGAGAACGGGCAACGAGTCGTCAAGCCCATGCGCTATCATTGCCGCATCGCTGGAAAGCCCGCGTCTTACGACCTCAAGTTTCCCGGCACTTACAACGCGCGCCGGGATAGCCTCGAAGGTTTCTGGGCACCTTGCTTTGGGCATACCCATGCCGTCCTGCTTGTCGAAGTTTTCTACGAGAATGTGAGCAAGGCAAAGTTCGAAAACACACTACTTAGAGACTCACAAGCGTGATGAGAACGTCGTTCTCGAGTTCCGTCCGAGCAACGGGGAGCTGATGCATGTTGCCTGTCTGTGGTCACGATGGAGCGTGCCGGGGGAACCGGACCTGCTTTCATTCGCCGCCATCACGGATGAGCCTCCTCCTGAGATTCAAGCTGCCGGGCATGACCGGTGCATCATCCCTATCAAGCCGGAAAACGTAGATGCGTGGCTCAACCCTGACCCGAAGAATCTGGACGCGATGTACGCGATTCTTGATGACAGGGACCGGCCGTACTATGAGCATCGATTGGCCGCATGAGCCATCGAGACTACACAACACAGGCGTTCGTTTAAGTCGAGCGGGGTGCGGTGGTACTCGGACATTCGTGCCACATCAATCGTTGACAACGTCTGCTGCCATGGGAACTTGCGGTCTGCCGGCGCCGGTGCCCCTTGGCGTGAGCCGCCGGTTCTAGCGATGCGCATACAGGGGCAGAAAGGGGTCCTTCGACCGCGGAGCGCCTTCGCTCGTGGGCCGCGAGTCACCGCTCGCAGCGACGGGCGACGGGCATTGCGGGATATCGGAGCGAGGGGTAGAAAGGCTCAACATCTTCGAGAAGCTGTCCGCTGCGCGCCCGCGCGCCGTCAAGTTGAGCGCTCCGTTGAGCCCAAGCAGCGTATCCGTTGTTTTTAGAATTGAGCTGTGGTCGTACACCGAATGGTCTATGGTGCCAGCAGGAACGAATGGTGAGACGACGATGGCCGGTACGCGTACGCCTAACCTGTCAAACGCAAAGTTATGGGTTTTCAGGCGGCCATTTTCCGGCGAGCCCGGCGGCTCCGCATTCGGAGGTGTCACATGGTCAAAGAAGCCGCCATGCTCATCGAAGACGATGAGCAGGACACTGCTTGACCATAGTTTGCTGCGACTGATGGCATCGTACGCTTGCTTGACTAACGCTTCCCCTTTTCGAACGTCGCCAGCCGGATGCATCGAATTGCCGTTCCGGAAGTCATTCTTCGCATCGTACGTTGGCTCGATAAAGATAAATTTTTCGGTCAATGAATTATCAGCAAGCCGGGCAAGCAGCGCATCCATTCGAACGAAACGACTGAGCAGATTTTGCATCCCGTGAATACCGCGGGCCTGTGCAACGTCGCCTTGCACGATAAGCCAGTCGGAGTCCTGAAGCTTTGAGAAAACGGTCCCATTCGGAAAAGTGAAGAGTGGCGCGTTGAAGAACACCGCTTCAACAACTTGCGCGTCACTCGGAGAATGGTCAAGCCCGGACGAGGTGCCCGCAACGGCAAAGAAACGATTCGGCCACGTTGGTCCCGGCATCGACGCGAACCAGTTATCGCACACACCGTACTGGCGGGCCAAAAAGTTAAGTACCGGGAGCTGGTCCGGTGTAAAGGCGTTAAAAGCGTCGGCTACTACGTCGGAATGGTCCTCGTACGTCGCGGCAAAGCCCATCGTCGAAGTGTCCGTCGCAAATGGTGGATAGCCGTTCGGACCGACAACCAGGGAGTCATTACGCACGGTATCTCCACTGGCGACCTGTAGCCCGCACAGCTGGACACAGGCGTCGGTAAATTCGTGCCCCGGGTCAAAGCCGAGCGCGTAGGGCGCACCCTTTCCGAGCTGATAAGCCGTCCCCGACCGTCCGAAATTGACTATGGGCGTCGCCGGCAGTCCGTTGGCGATTGTGGTCTCACCTCCCGGTGTGACCCCAGTCAGGTTTGACCATCCAAACACGCTGTCGTAAGAACGATTCTCAAGCATCAGAACGAAAACGTGATGTATCGCTGCCATAGGTCACCCCAGAGTTCTATTGCCCGTGCTCTTTCATGGTGGCGGCAAGCCAACACAGAAGGCACTCGGGCCACCACTGTCAGTTCGACCTCGTGCCACCTACTGTTAGACGCAAGGAACTGGTTTATTTATATGCTGGCTTCCCGAAAACGCAATGACAATACACACGCTACGCGAGTGCCCGTTGCGTTATTCCGCTATCAGCGCATCGCGCCAAAGCGCTCGCCCGCGCCCGGCGCTGAATTGTGAGCGCTACGATTTACTGCGGCGAAGCCGCGACCGCCGTCAGAGGGCTGGGTCCCTCCCCGCCTGAGAGGATGCTCGGTGGTCGAACTCCGCCGTTGGCAGGTTGCGGGAATACGTACCAGTTGCCGTCATCGTTGAGACAGACGAGAACGGGCGCGCGACGCTACGTGGCGTCGAGACGTCTTCCATGGCCGGAGCGGGCGCTTTGTTCTTCCTCAGACTAGCGGCCAAATGAGCTGTCGTCGCGGGCGCAGGTGCGAATCCGCACTTTAATTGCAGCATTGGGAAATCAGACAGGTAAGATTTAGCCAAAAGACCTTCTTGGGAGTTGGCCAATGTTTTTCAGAACCGTTCTGCGAGGCGTTGCATGCATCTCTCTCACCCTGTCGCTATGTGCATGGGGCGGTAGCAGAAACGCGTTGGCCGCGGCGTCGACACAAGACCAGCTTCCGACCACCACACCCGTGAAGCACCTCGTTGTGATTTACAACGAGAACGTCTCTTTCGACCACTACTTTGCCACCTACCCAAATGCAACCAATCCGTCGGGGGAACCTATCTTTAGGGCTGCAGCGGGAACTCCGGCGGTTAACGGTCTGAGCGGCACACTGCTGACTAACAATCCAAATTTCATCAATAAGCTCAACGGTGCGGGCGCAGCGAATCCGTTCCGGCTGGACCGCATGCAGGCTGCC
Source organism: Paraburkholderia kirstenboschensis (assembly GCF_032806925.1). NCBI lineage: Bacteria > Pseudomonadati > Pseudomonadota > Betaproteobacteria > Burkholderiales > Burkholderiaceae > Paraburkholderia > Paraburkholderia kirstenboschensis. Next base: position 2,381,197 of record NZ_CP136512.1, read on the forward strand.
ACAGCCGACCAGGACCACGCCTATACGGCAGAGCAGCAGGCCTATAACAATGGCGCGGCGGACCTGTTCCCGTTGTACGCCGGTAAAGGGTCACGCGGAGGTGTAGGCGCATCCCGCACGACCGGGCAGGTTATGGGCTACTTCGACGGCAACACCGTGACTGCAATGTGGAACTACGCTCAGCATTTTGCGATGAGCGACAATGCATACACGGATACGTACGGTCCGTCGACGCCCGGTGCGCTGGAGGTTATCTCCGGCCAGACTAACGGTGTGCAACTGGTCAAGACCAGCCAGCAGCCGTTCAATCGGAGGTCCGCCCCCGATTCGTACTACGTCAACGACGGCCATGGCGGCGTTACGCTCATCAATGATGTCGACCCGGCGAATGACCTTTGCTCGAGCAGGAGCGACCAGGTTCTGATGTTCGGCAAGAACATTGGCGACCTGCTCAACGCGAAGAACATAACCTGGGGTGGCTTTATGGGCGGCTTCAACCTGTCAACGTCCAACCGCAACGGCACGTCTGGTTGTGAGCGCAGCACAGTCACGCCCGCGGTCGGCCACACAACAGCCGATTACATCGCCCACCACAACTGGTTCCAGTACTACGCATCGACGTCGAATCCGAAGCATTTGCGTCCTAGCTCCACGGCAGCCATCGGCTACACGCTGCAGTCCGACGGCAAGACGGTTGACCCGGCAAATCACCAGTACGACTCTGACGATTTCTTCGCCGCTGTGAAGGCCGGGAACTATCCATCGGTGAGCTTCATCAAGGCACCAGCGTACCAGGACGGCCATGCTGGTTATTCGGACCCGCTTGACGAACAGGCGTTCACAGTCAAGGTAGTCAACTTCCTGCAGCAACAGCCCCACTGGAAGAGCACGGCGGTTATCGTCGCGTGGGACGACTCCGATGGCTGGTACGACCATGCTTATGCGAATCCTACGAACTCGTCGTTCGACCCTGAGGCTGACCAACTGAATGGCCCCGGAAAATGCGGTGCGGGTGCGGCTCAGGCAGGTGTAAACGGCGCAAGGGTGAACGGCCGATGCGGCCCCGGTACACGTATTCCGTTTATCGTGATTTCGCCTTGGGCGAAGGTGAACTACGTCGACCACACGCCGATTACGCAGGCATCGGTGGTTCGCTTCATAGAAGACAACTGGCTCGGCAGCCAACGGCTTGGCGGTGGCTCCTTTGATGCAACAGCCGGTAGCATCCTGGGCCTCTTTGACTTCAGTGGGAGCGGCAGCAATCCGACCGTGTTCGTGGACCCGAACCGGGGCGTGGTGGTTCCTTCGGTACCCGCCTTCTAATGCCGCGATTCGCTTCAGAGCCAGACGCGGATGCCCGTTGGGCTGCGGAGAGCAGTACATCGCGGCAACAAACCACTCTTGGAGGCTTCCGCTAAACGATGTCCCGGCGCGACCAGCGGCGCATCTAACAATCCGCCCGCAAAGACACGCGCGTCCATCTAAAGTGGCCGTTAGAAAAAGTTAAAACCTCATTCGCTAGATATGTCTTTACTCATTCGTATCATCCAAGAGTCTCTTAGACATTAAAGCCATTCAATGGATGGGACTCTTTTTAGGGCGGGTAACCGCATCCTGCGGATGCTCGAAGGAAGCCTCATGCGCAGGGAAAGAGGGAACCACCTTGGCCCGGCTTAACGCAGTGCTGCAACGCAGTGCAGCTTATAGCTCTAGCTATGAGCATCGACGGGCAGAAATAGTCCGGCGAAGCGGACAGCACACCTCTGCGACCCAGTTCGCCGTTGCTGGCGCGTTGCCGTCGCATTACGTCACCGTGCCTTGACGCCCGGGCCGGCGGGCGGGACACTCAACACGAGTCGTTGTGCGGCCGACGTCTCGCGCGGGGCTGAGTAGCACAGACCTCTGAGCCACTCTGACGTGGCACGTCGAATGCCGACTGGAACATAGGCCGTGAAAGGGGAAACCCATGGCGTTTGCGCTGACATTTTCACAACTGTTTTCAGACGCGATTGGCGAAAGTCATTTTGGGTCAGTAAACCTGCAGCTGGCAACCCGCAACTTCGCGCCCCCCGCTAAACCCTTTGACGTGTCGGATTTCGCGGCAGCGACCCGCTTCGGATTTTTGCGCGCGCCCAGCGGATGGGTCGGCGACCTTCATCCTTCGCCCATGTGCATGTGGGTATTTGTTCTCAGCGGGGAAGTTGAGTTTGAGGCCAGTGACGGTGAACGACGTCGCGTCGCGGCAGGAGGCGCGATACTGCTTGAGGACACGACGGGCAAGGGGCATCAGAGCCGTGTCATCGACGACGTGCCAGCGCTTCTCGCGGTGGTTCAGGTTTGATGTCGTGGTTTCCTTGCTTGAGGTGCAAGCCCATGCCGTCGCGTTTAAATCATGCTCGAGAAGATGTAAGTTCGAGCGATGAAGCTGAGGACGTCGCCTGCCGCCACAGCCAAGACGACGACCACGGCACGTAGCAATACCATCGATGAGTCGGGACAACTAATACACAGCGGCGCGGGTCATGCAGTCCTGCATTTCACTGCGGCGGCGTTAGCAAGCGGCAGTACGCTCTCAGCTGGCTCATCGCCTCCGGCGGAACACACTGGCACGGCGTCTCGACTGATACCCGGGATTTTGCCGTTTGCTGGCGGGACCGTGGCTCGAGCGCCAGCCTTCGAGCTTCGTGTGCCAGCGACGAGCTTTCGGACAGGGCGCCGTTGTTCCACATCCAGAGCGGAAGAACGGTAACGACAGCGCAGTTCCGATGTCCTGCACGACGACGAAACAGCGGTCGTCCCCTTTGCTGTAGACCAAGTAAAAGTGCCGGTCGGGTGGGGACTGCCCAAGTGACACGCATCGACCTGCGTCCACCATTTCTCGCACAGATGTAGGCAACAGAGTTGACCGTTGGCTTATCCGTTCTTTTGCGTGAGGTGCGACCCACGACCGCCGAGAACTGGACCGTCTCCTGGAGAAATGAATCCTTGCCTCCTACGCGTTTATAGTGCCTGCAAGTCAATGCTGTCTTCTGGCTCATTGCAGCGTGGCCATGGGCGGTTCTCGCGGGGCGCGCGGTTTGCCGTATCAGGTTGACGGGGACAGCTGTGTGGTCCGCTCAATCTCATGAGCGATTCGCAGGCTTTATCATATTGTCCGCCCCTAGCATGCCTGGCAAGGCCTCAACGAAGAAATCTGCCTGTAATGCTGCGCCAGCCTTAACGTCGTATTGCGAGAAGTCCCGGACACCAGCCGCCAGGAGCACCTCGTCATCGAGAAAGAAATTTCCCGAGCACTCCCTGGATGGGCGGGTCAAGATATAGTGGGCCGCGTCGGCAACTATTTCCGGCTTGCGGCACGCAGCCATCATCTCCGCACCACCAATCTCGTTTCGCACCGCGGCCGTCGCAATCGCAGTTCTCGGCCACAGCGAATTCACGGCGACGCCATGCTCCCTGAATTCGCCGGCTAGCGCCAGCGTGAAGAGGCTCATCGTGTATTTGGCGATGGCGTATGCAGGGAAGTCTTTGAACCACTTTGCATCGGTGACCAGCGGTGGCGACAGCGTCAGGATATGTGGATTCGGCGAATTGAGGAGGTGAGGCAGGCAGGCTTGAGCACAGACAAACGTGCCTCTCCCGTTCACCCCGTGCATCAGGTCATACCGCTTGACGGGCGTATCCAGCGTTCCCGTCAGCCGGATGGCGCTGGCATTGTTCACGAGTATATCGATGCCTCCGAACACTTCGACGGCCCTCGCAACCGCGCCCTTTACGCGTTCCTCATCGCGAATGTCGACGACCAGCGCAAGCGCCTTTCCGCCAGCAGCTTCCACGGCCGCCGCCGCCGTATGTACAGTGCCCTCAAGCCGTGGGTCCGGGTTGGCCGTCTTCGCTGCAATCACGACGTTCGCACCGTCACGTGCCGCCCGGAGTGCAATGGCAAGTCCGATACCGCGACTGCCACCTGACATGAATATCGTCTTGCTGGCGAGGTTCATGGTCGTCTCCTTCATACTTGCCCTGGTACCTGGTTACGTACAAAAAGCGGCGTTGCTGCGAGTCAAAACAGAACGACTGAAGCCAACCGCCGTTACTGGACGGCTGCGCTGCTTTCACGACTTCTTAACTGGAATAACCTGTCCTGTGATGTCCTCGACCAGACTTCGGTCGTACGCCTGGGCCACCACCGCGGCGGGGGTACCTGCGGAATAGGCCTGTCCCATCGCGGCAAGCGTTTCTGAAACCCAGCCTGGGCTGACGGCATTAACCCCTGCTTTGCCCCGCAATTCGAGAGCTGCGGACCGGACGAACGCCTCGACCCCTGCATTCACGATGCCCACTACGGCACTCCCTGTGACCGGATGCAGGGAGAGAATGCCGCTGGTGAGCGTCAAGGACCCACCTTGGGTAACGTGGCCGCCCGAACAACGGACCAGATTGACCTGCCCCATCAGCTTGTTGGCCAGGCTGAACGCAAAATCTTCATCCGTCAGCGCTTCAAGCGGTGCGAATTTCGCCGCGCCCGCAGCGCAAATCACGGCATCAACGGTTCCGAGCTGCCGGTACATTGAGATGATGGACGCTCTGTCTGTGAGGTCCACGAACTGGTCTGGGCCATTGCGGCTCGCGCCAATGACCTGGTGTTCAGGCGAGAGCAGTCGAACGATTTCCTTGCCGATTAGTCCGGTTGCGCCAACTATCAGCACGCGCATAGGTCCTCCTTATCCGGAAGGGTCGCGCCAGCGCGGAGCGACGCATCGAACGTGGCGCAGAGACGAATGAATATCGTACTACTGTCCGAGGCGACGCGAACCAAGCGTTGCCACCCGGGTTCTCGTTCGCAAACATGGAGCTTTGCCGACCGTGTTTTGTCAAGGTTGGAGGTCTGACATCAGAACTTGCGGATTTGCCTTGGCATCGGGAAGGACGCTTTACCGCTGGCGTCGGGATGGGTGTCGACTCGGGGCTACCGGACTTTCGCGGTACGGTGGGATTCTGCGCGTACCCGGCCGTGAAGCTTGCCGGTATGAGCTTCGAAGAGATTGCGTAGCCGTCGGCAATGTGGCGCATGCCCTTGCCTGACTGGGGCTTCTACGGTCACCGACTCGCGCTATACCGGAGCACCGAGCCCCATGCGGGCTTCGACATTCTGCGCTTCTGGGCCGCGCGCATGGAGAAGGGAGGCGTCATGACGGGGTGGCTCGCGCGTGTTTCGACGCTCGTCGTTGTCGAGCTTCGTGCAGCACGCGCCATGCCGACTGTGTTCTCACGCGCTCGGAGTAGTATGGTCACGTACGCCTAACCACCAGGAGGGGAGACGATGACTACCTGTCAGCAATGTGGTGGCCAAGGAAAAATCACGTGCGAAAAATGTGGCGGGACGGGGAAGGTGCAGATAACCGAAGTCGAGACTGTTTCAGACGTGTCTCACACGTCCAACACCGTCACGTGCCCGAAATGTGACGGAGAGCGGTGGCAGCTCTGCCATCGGTGTTACGGCTCCGGAGACGTCCATGATAACGAGACCTCTGATGTTTTCGACCCCGAAGGCAGAGATACTTGACTTCCTCGGAGAGCGCCCGGAAGACTCAATTGGCAATCGCAGTTGCGATAGAGGTGTTGATGTGCACGCCGCATAGTCCCGCGTTCTGGTAGCGGGTAAGGCGCCTTTACAACCGACCCGTCTAACTATCGCGACCCGAAGACCGGCGCGACCTGGTCGGGTCGTGGGCGCGCGCCGGGCTGGATTGCCAGCGCTAAGGACCGTTCTAAGTTTTTGGTTGAAAGTAACGCAGTGTCGTCCACTCCTGCTGCCAAAAAGTCAGCGAAGGCCGGAAACATGTCAGGGGCTCCCAGCCGGCGCTCTATCGTGACCCCAAGACCGGCGCGACGTGGAGTGGGCGTGGCCGCGCGCCGGCGTGGATTGCCAATGCGAAGGACCGCAGCAAGTTTCTGATTGGTGACGCTACGGCGGGCGAAAAGAAGCCGATGCAAAAGGCTGCTGTCGAGAAGGCCCCGGCGGCGAGGAAAGATGCTGCCAAGAAGGTCGTGGGCACGAAGATGCCGGCAAAGAAAGCGCCGGCGAAAAAGACCGCACCGACGAAAAAGGTTGCGGTGAAGAAAGTGGTCCCCAAGAAAGCCCTGGGCGGGAGCGTGCGGGCTAAGACGGCATCGGCGGAAAATGCGCCGCGCCACAGCGTAGCGGTGCCCGCTCCGGTGGCGACAGTCGAGTCTGACGCCGAGTTGACGACCTGAACGTAGTGGTTAGGTGCCCGGTGGACCGGCGATTTTCCGTTTCCACCGGCACACCAAGCCGACGACGTTCTCTTGCGACTTTGGTGCCGGGCGTTGCGCGGCTTGCTGTTGAGCGTGCTGCTTCGCGACATGTCTGCCGACCATACCGCCACCCACCGCACCAACGACAGCCTGGTGCCCGCGTAATGCCCGGCGACTCCGCCCACAACCGCGCTCTTGAGGAGCCTGCGGCGTTTGTAGTGAGTTGAGCGCGCAAAGCGTCCTTAACAAGCCGGTCGCTCTGTGGCTGGAAACTGTCTTTCCGCGCAGCGCCTACTCTGGCGCATCCTCGTCGAACAACTCGTCGTCCTCTGACTGCAGGACAGGAGCCGCGCTCCCAGATGCGTCTGAACCGTCGCTGGTGGCCGGCGCGTTCGCCGGCTGCCTGTCGGCGTCGTCTTCGGGGCCAACCTTGTGACCCTGCTCCTTTCGATGTTTCGCCATTGGTGTGCTCCTTGACCGAAGTAGCGGTCCATTGCCCAAAAAATCGCACGCACTGCCGCGCATGTATGTGGGGCAGGCGGCAGCCACCGTGTATGCTGCCTGCCCGAATGAGCCGTCAAATGTCCGTAACGTCGCTTCTGCTGACATCACGGGTGGCAGACCAGTACGGGTCGCGGTTGTAGTACTGATGTACGGTCGTGCCCCACTGCGCATCCGCCATGGAGGGCCAGTGGTCCTTGTCGAACCCCGGCTCGTTCCTGATTTGTTCCGCGGTTATATCGACGAAAAAGCACTTCTCGTCAGTATCCAGCGTCAGCGCGCTCCAGGGAATCGCGTGCAGTTGGCTGCCCATTCCGAGAAAGCCACCCTCGGCAAGAACGGCGTAGGCGATGCGGCCGCTACGCACGTCGAGCATGATGTCGGATATCTTGCCGACGTGTGCTCCGTCAGGCGATATCACCTTTGTGTCATCCAGAGTCGCCGCGGCCATCACGTCTGGCCCCGGCCCATCGCCAACGCCACTGCCGACAATGTTCGCGCCGGTGCTGCCTGTCTGCGCTTGTGTTTTGGGGTCAAGAGTTGTCATGGTCGTCTCCTTGAAGCTAGTGCCCTTCGGCGCGCAACGCGCGTGCCACGGCGAGGCCTGACTTTTACATGTTCTGGACAAGCCTTTGGAACGCAGCCAAGGATGCACTCGAGCGTCGTCCTCGCAGTTATGAAGTCTCACAACGTCGGACTTTCGACATTGGTCGCGGGGCAATTCGACGACGCGTCACAGGCGTTGGATGCGGTTGCCTTGTCCACGCGCCAGCGGGACGGTCCCAGGTACTCGGAAGCGCAAGTCCCCCGCACGCGTCCGCCAAGCGTTCAACCAGGAACGCATCGATGGTGCGCCGCAGCTCTTCCATCGCAGCCGGCTTGCGAAGGAATGCAGTCCAACAACGAGTCACATACGCGGGCTCTGGCCTGGCTGACAACATAAGCACCGGTGTTTCGGGAACGCCGGCTGGCATGTGAGGCGGCGGCAAAGCTCTGCACCATCCATTTCCGGCATTTCCCAGTCGGTGATGACGAGCTTCGGATACCATCGAGCCCCGACATGGAGTCCGCTGATACGTCACCCGTGATGAATACAATCTCGCTCACGGTCCAGCTCTGGTCAGGCAGCTGGCTGCAAGACTTTTGGATGGCTCGGGCCATGCTGCGTGTCGCCTAGGCCAACTGCGAAGGCGGAGTATGCACAAGTCTGGTCTAGCAGCTGACTGGCCTTGCCTTCTGATAGAAAAGCAAAAGCAACGGGCCGGCTACCGGCTAGCCCGTCGTTTTGCGGGTTCATCGGGCGCTCTGAAGACGGACCTGTTCACAAAAGCGTGCACGCCTGGTCGAAATCAAGGCGCGGCCCGCGTGGATGAAGTCCGGAAGCATCACCGTACCCTAGGTTGCACAGGAAGTTGGATTTGATGTGGCCCTCCGGGAAGAACTCTTCGTCGGTGTCTTGGTCGCTTTTTCCAGCGCCAAAGAACTCCTCGTCGACCTTGGCGTTGTCGAATCCTGACATCGGTCCGCAATCAAGGCCCAATGCGCGAGCGGCGAGAATCAGATAGGCCCCTTGGAGAGAGGAGTTGCGCCTCGCAGTTGTATCGACCAGTTCCGGTGTGCTTGCGAAGTGGTCGCGCATGCCGGGGTTGTGTGGAAAAAGCTTGGGCAGCTTTTCATAGAACTTCAGGTCGTAGGCGATGATGGCGGTCACGGGAGCGTTCCTTACCTTGTCCACGTTTCCAGGGGAGAGCGCTGGTACCAGCCGTTCCTTGGCTTCCCGGGTGCGAAGGAAGACGATTCTTGCAGGATTGCAGTTGGCGCTCGTGGGTGCCCACTTCAAAAGGTCATATAGCTGACGCAGTGTTTCATCAACCACGGCTTGGTTCAGCCACGTAGCATGTGTGCGAGCTTCACAGAAGAGAAGATTGAGCCCGTCATCATTCAGCACCGTGTTCATAAAACCTCCTTGATTGGGAAGGTTGACGCGACCGCTTGCGGTGCGCTTCGACTATCGGAATTGTAGTCGCGGCTTCGAGGTTGGATACCGACAGATACTTTGTGGACCAGTGGTAGCATCACGTCCAGCTCACGAGAAACGTCGCCCTTGTGATGAAGACGATTCAGAATCCCATAAGGCTATATTCGAAGAGAGAAGCAGGCAATTTGGCGCGAGCCGCGTTTGGCGGTGCCAAGCAATCGTAGATGGACGCTGCGGGCGCGGCGGCATCGGTCTACGCTGCAGCAGCAGACCGAGACGAATGCGCATCACGCGGTTAGAACAGGCTGTGCTGGTACGTGTCGCTAATAGTGGAACCGGCCTCGACCACGAGGCGAGCATCCATCAAAGTGCTGTCGCTTGAGCGACTGATGCAGCTTCCATGCGACAGATGGCCGCCCGAAGGTGAGGCAAGTCGATTCCGCGAAAGCCCCACCGTTTTTTCGACTCGTTTGTTTAGTGGCCGCTGTCGGCGTTGCATCGTGGCAAATGACCGCAGGTAGGTAATCCAGATGGGGTCAAGCTACCACTTGCGCTGGAGCTGTCGGACACGCCGCCATACCCGGACGTGTTGTTGTTCATTTCGCCGTGCATCGTATCCAGTGCGCTCGAGACAGGGTCTCCGTGGTAGGTCATGCCGGCGGTCGCCGCGCCATGCGCGTTGCCTCCGCCACTCCCACCATTGCCATTTCCACCACCCTCCGCAAACGCGGCCCTCTCGCACAGCATGCAGCGACGGTCGCACAGGCCAGGGCAACCTTCAGTGAGTGCTTCATGATAGGTCTCCTGCAATTCGATACGTCTTGTTTCCGGAAGCCGTCGAACCGTTCATCCAGTGTGTAGGTCGGGGCGGCATATTACAAAATGCTTATTTTCTTTTTTCAAAAATACGACTATGGTTAGCACTGCGCCCTCCTTTTTGCGCACCGGGCTTACCGGCCCTCTGGCAGTTCTTCAGGTGCTCCTGTTGCCTCGAATGCCAATCGCGGAATTGCCGCGTTACCTGTTTCTCCCCCGTACCCGGTCGAAGGCCCAAGCCAGAAACACAGTTGCCGCAACCGGGTTCCGGCACCAGGTGGAATCGCTGGCGTCGCCTGTTTGTGCGCGCACGCCGCCTCCTTCGCCCGCTGCTATGTCATAGCGGCTGCAAAAACTGTAACCCTGATTTCGTCGTAAAAGGAGTAAGCCATGAAGACGACGTTTCTCATGTCTGCAGGGCTCCTGGGAGCACTCTCGCTCGCGAGCGCGCAGGCTCAGGACAATTCCGGGCAACAAAATGCGCAATCTGCATCGACCTCTACGAGTGCCTCTCCGGGCACATCGACCAGTGCGGCTCCCGGCACGTCCGGATATGGTGGTGTATCCGGGAACGCCAGTGCGAGCGGAAGTATGACCCACTCGGGATGGGTCACCTGTGGTCATCAGCCTCAATGCAACGTTTACGGCGGCCACTAAATCAAGCGTTTGAAAGTGGTGGGTCTTTTGCGGATTAGCTTCTTGTCTTAGCCGCAAAAGACCCACGCTGAGCTTCCGGCCGTTTCGCCAAAACGAGCGCGCAAACATGACAGTCTTATTTCTCTCCTGATTGACAAGAAACCGGCGGCGCCCGCTACCTCTTATCGATTGCGCGCTCCCCACGCTGTCATCTTCTCGCCTTAAAACTCGCGCTTTCGCCGCCTACACTCTCAACGTTGCCCCGGCAACGTTCCCATGCGCATCGCGCGCCTTCGCATGGAGAGAGACATGTCGACGAAATGCATCGCGTTTTCCAACAATGCCGTGATTCTGGTGGCCTGACCGTTCGGGCATAAGCTTGAGAATTGTGTCGGCTGTGATGTCCGGCGGATTTCAGCCGAAACGGTAAACGTCCATAGCGACGAGCCACAGGGCGAGTCGCTTCCCGCCATGGCGGGATTTGCCGGCGACCTGAACGCGGGCGAGAGCGGGCTACCGCCGCTTGCATGAGTCGGTACAGAAAAATCAGTTCACGCTTTTCTATCAACCGCAGTATTGCGCAAAGTCGGGGCGGCTTACTGCCCCGAGGCTCTGATTCGGTGGAACCACCCCAGCCGCGGACTCGTATCTCCAGGAGACTTCATTTCGGTGCTGGAAGAGACCGGGTTCATCATCGAAGTCGGGTACTGGTCAATCCAGCAAGCTATCGGCGCACTGCATGACCTCGATAAGGTGGGGCCGCAATGCGCTTGCATGTCCATCAACGTGTCAGCGAGACAGTTTCGGGACAGTGGTCTTGCTGAAGCAATCCGAGCGCGCTGAAAAAGCACGACATGAAGGGTTCGCGGGTTGTCGTCGAAATCACTGAGTCCACACTGATGGAAAGTCTTGAACATGCGCAAGCGGTCCTTGCGCAGTTCCGGCTCCTGGGCGTACGTATTGCCATCGGCGATTTTGGTACCGGTTATTCAAGCTTGAGCTACCTCACGACATTTCAGCCGCACATCGTGAAGCTCGACAAATCGTTTGTTGACGGGATTGCGACAGACTGCGCGGCCAGGACAGTGGTCGAGGCAGTCATCGAGTTCGCGCACAAGCTAGGCATTCTCGTAGTCGCTGAGGGCGTGGAGACCGAATCGCAACTTGAGATTTTGCGTTCAGCGGACTGCGATGAAATCCAGGGCTATCTGTTGGAAAGACCGGAGCCATACGACGCTATCTCTGCTTTCCAGAAGCAGGAACTGACCACACAGCGAAGCTAATGGGATGCGCGGCTTGGTGGCGCCTCGCCGGCGCGCAATCTGACGTGCACCAGCGTTCACGGCGGAACGTCGCGCCGCAGGCGCTCCAATCCCCTAAGCCCCTTGTTTCACCTTCCTACGTTTGCGCATTCTCTAGCGTACTGAAGTTGACCCGTGAAAACGGACACCTATTCTTTTTGAAGAGGAGGTGTCGAAATGGGCAAGACTCGTACACCGTACCCGGCGGAGTTCCGGGCGCATATGGTGGAATTGGTCAAGGCCGGGCGTACACCGCAGGAGCTCGCGCTGGAGTTCGAACCGACGGCACAGACCATCGTCAACTGGTGCGCGCAGGCTGAGCGTGATGCTGGCGTACGGCATGACGGGCTGACCACGGCTGAACGGCAGGAACTGACGCGTCTGCGCCGTGAGAATCGCCAGTTAAAAATGGAGCGCGACATTCTCTCGCAGGCTGCGGCCTGGTTCGCGAGAGAGACGGGAGCCGTGCCACCGAAGGGTACGGATTCATGAAAGCGAACCGGGCCCGCTGGCCCATTGCCAGGATGGCACGGCTGCTCGGGGTCTCGACGAGCGGTTTCTACGCGTGGCTGGTACGCGAGCCATCGCAGCAAGCATCCAGCGATGCGCTGCTGCTGGCGCGCATCCGTACGCTGCATGCGAGCTCGCGCGGGACGTATGGCGCGCCACGTATCCACGCGCAGCTCGCACGCGAAGGCATGCACGTGGGACGCAAGCGGGTGGCGCGGCTCATGCGCATCGCAGGGTTGTGTGGGGCCAGCCGGCGGCGCTGGCCACGAACCACGCGGCAACGTGCGGGGGCACGGCGCGCACCCGACCTGGTACGCCGGCACTTCAGCGCTGATGCGATGAACGTGCTGTGGGTTGCAGATGCCACCTACATCCCGACTGACGAGGGCTTTCTGTATCTGGCCGTGGTGCTCGACGTGTTCAGCCGGCGCATCGTTGGCTGGGCGATGTCCAATCATCTGTATACGGAACTGATGCTGCGAGCGCTGGACATGGCATTGCAGCAGCGCCACCACGATGGGGTGATTCTGCATTCGGACAGTAAGAATACGGGTACCAGATGTTTCCGGGCAGTCACCGTTTCGAAAGAGGGGCTTTCGGGAGAGGTCTGGTGCCGTAGAGCGTTCCGGGCGACCTGACCCACATTCCGATCGACTCAATGTCTTTCCCTGGACCCGTCGGTCCTCTGGAACTGCCGAACGGCGAGGTTTCACCTCGTCGATACGTGTGACTCAAGAAGGGCCTGACGCCCTGTCACTTTACTGTCTTGTCCAGGTACTCGATGCCGGTGAGATCGCCCATATCCTATCGGCAACCGGAGCGAGGCTGTATGAAAGAAGAACAGGCTACTGCTGGCCGTCGCAGCATCGTAGGCGGCGTTGATACGCATAAGGATCTGCATTTCGCGGCTGTGGTTGACGAACTTGATCGCCTTCTCGGCAGCGAATGCTTCCCAACCACGCGGCACGGCTACAAGCAGATGTTGCTTTGGATGCGCTCATTCGGTGAGCTTGTCCGGGTCGGCGTCGAGTGCACCGGGAGCTACGGCGCGGGCTTACTGCGCTACCTGCAGCAGGCCCATGTAACCGTGCTGGAGGTCACCGCACCGGATAAGAGCGACCGGCGCAAACGTGGCAAGGACGACACGCTGGACGCCTACAACGCGGCTCACGCTGCCTTCGCCGGCGTGCGTACCGTCACGCCCAAGACGCGCGATGGCATGATTGAGTCGCTACGCGTTCTGAAAGTCTGCCGGAAGACGGCCATTTCGGCGCGTCGCGTCGCTTTACAGCTGATCCACAGTACCATCATCAGCGCGCCCGATGAATTACGTGAATCACTACGCGCGATGACACGAATGCAGCTCATCCGAACATTGGCTGCGTGGCGTCCGGATCTGTCGGACTATCGGAACCTGACCTCTGCTTGCCGAATTGCACTGAAGTCACTGGGACGTCGGTATCTGGAGTTGCACGACGAGATTGCCGACCTCGACGTCATGATCGCAACGCTCGTGGACGAACTCGCCCCCGATCTTGTCTCGCGAAATTCGATTGGTTACGCGTCGGCTTCGCAACTGTTATTGACCGCAGGCGATAACAGCGACCGGCTTCAGTCAGAGGCCAGCTTCGCCGCCCTTTGTGGCGTGAGCCCCGTCCCGGCGTCCTCCGGTAAGGTGACGCGACATCGGTTAAATCGCGGTGGGGATCGCGCAGCCAACAGCGCCTTGCACATCATTGCCATCGGTCGCTTGAGAACCGACGCTCGCACAAAGGCCTACGTCGCCAAACGTGTCGGCGAGGGGCATTCGAAACTTGAAGCAATCCGCTGCCTCAAGCGCTATATCGCGCGGGAGGTCTACTACGTAATCCAGCAACGCAACCGCCAGATCACGCAGGCTCAAATTACCGCTTGATCTTTAGAAGGGCGTCCAGGGCTGTCAGTACACGTCCATTGCCTTCGGCCGACGTTGTCGCGAGGCCGGCGTGCAACCGTCAATGGGGACCGCCGGCGACGCCTATGACACTCAGTCCAAAATACGCCTTGAACGTCGTTCCGATCTGACCCAGCCTATGATTGGCCGCGCTGCCTTCGCGTTGACCTGTCGATTGGATTCGACGTTCCCCGAGCGTTGCCGGGCCCAGCGTCTGTGACCTGATAGGAGCTTCGTATTGCGCCGTGAGTGTCCTGTCCTGCGATTGGGGTTGGCGATGCGTTCACCCACAAGGAAGACACGAATGGAACAAGTGGAAGTGATTTTAGGCGTTGATACCCATCTGGATGTTCATGTTGGAGCCGTCATCAATCAGACGGGAAAACTGCTCGGAACCCTCACTGTTTCGGCAAGTGCAAGCGGATACCTGGATCTGCTCATCTGGGCGCAATCGTTCGGCGTGCTTCGTCGCGCCGGCGTAGAAGGGACCGGCACGTATGGCGCCGGGCTGACGCGCGTCCTGCTGGATCATGAGATTGAAGTCCGGGAGGTAAATCGGCCGGACCGCGCGGATCGCAGGTTTCGAGGCAAATCCGATACCACCGACGCCGAAAGCGCTGCACGCGCCGTGCTTTCAGGCAAGGCCGCAGCGATCCCAAAAGACAAATCGGGCGCTGCTGAGGCTATGCGCGCTGTCACCGTCTCACGGCGAAGTGCTGTTAAGGCGAAAACCCAAGCCATCAATCAGCTGAGAAGCTTGCTCGTCAGCGCACCTCAAGACATTCGCGAGCGCCTTTCGAGCACAAAGATCGCCGAATGCGTTGCGAACTGCGCTCGCGTCAGGTCGCTGGGCAACACTCCTATGTTGCAGACTCTGGCCATCACGCTTCGCTTGCTGGCGAAGCGGTGGATGGCTTTGGAGGATGAACTGAAGGCGCTTGATGCAATGTTGGAGAAGCTTACCAACCAGTACGCTCGTCGGCTTAGGGGGCGCTTCGGTGTCGGACCTCACACCGCCGCGATACTCGTTACTGTTGCGGGCGACAACCCTGAACGACTAAAAAATGAAGCGTCTCTCGCAGCGCTTTGCGGAACGAGCCCTCTCCAGGCGTCATCTGGTAAAACAGTACGGCATCGACTGAATCGCGGGGGAAACCGTTCTGCAAACAACGCGCTATGGACAATAGCGATGGTCCGCATGCGCAGTGACCCGAGAACCAAAGCGTACGTGCAACGTCGCACCCATCAGGGTATGTCGAAGAAAGAAATTCACCGCTGCTTGAAGCGGTACATAGTCAGAGAACTCTATCCTCTCATTCTCGCCGATCTAGCGGATTCCAAAGCCTTCGCTTGACATAGGAGCGTCAACGCGATGTGTGAGTCGTTCTTCGGCACGCTCGAGGCAGAGCTGCTATCGCGCGAACACCTTGCAACTCATGAGCAGGCGCGTCGGCGCGTGTTCTCGTTCCTGGAAGGTTGGTACAACGTACGCCGCCTGCACAGCAGCATCGGGTATTGCTCGCCGCTCGAATTCGAAAACCTGCATGCGCCGCATCAGCCCTCACCACAGCGCGGGTTGCCCACCGCCGGGCAGCGTCAGGGTCGAGAGAAGCGACCCGCCGCCCGGCCGTGGACAACCCGCGAGTCAACCCTTAACGGAGGCTAGACCAAATCGAATCGCTGACTACAAATCTGTCCGTCAAACCGGGTCAACCTCATACATCTCTTGTTTTTGTGAATGCCCCTTGGTGGAGAGGAGCCCCGCCTTATCCTGAGCGAGGCCTTCAGACACGTTCCAAAGCATCGTCGAGATGCCCCTCGGAGCCAGCGTCGCCCGTCAGCCGTTCGCCTCAGGGCGCTAACTTCGCCACCCTGTCAGGTATCTCAAGGCTATCCCACAGTACCGGCTATCCCGCGACCGCTGCCGTTGACGTCCGACCAGTCGCGCGGCTGCTCCGCGGAACGGGCAGCTCTATGTATATCGCGCAACTGGGGTGATGATTTCGCATGGGACGGACATGCTCGAAAATCTGGCTACGAGCAAGGGAGATTTGCCTGCAAAAAATTTCGGAATGGCTGATGGTGAGCTGCGAGAAGATGAGCGTCGAAGCGGTTTACTTCAATATAGGGAAGCAAAAATCTCGCTTCTTGCGTCCCTATAGTGCAGCAAGCGACTTCCAGAGTGACTGCGCAACTCGGCCGGTCGACCGAGCAGGAGGCGGTCGCGCCCGCAGACCGGTGTCAGTCGGGTGAAGCTTATGACGGTCAGTGTTGCCCTGAGCACAGTATTCGAACCTGAGGGCTCTGTCGTAAAAATTCTTTGAGAGCGCCAACCTCTGCGTGCCCACTTACCTCGATGAGGTACCGATGGCTGTCCAACGTCCTTTTGCTTGGTCCCAGCGCCGATTGAATCGTTCGCGGTGGATGTGAGCGTCAGGCAGAAGTCGCGCAGCGAGGTGCGGAGGTCATGCCGTTTAGCCTCAAGGCTACGACTCACATCTTCACCAAATCGGACGATGGCGGAAACCAGCAGGCGATTGCGAAAAACCCATCTGATGGCGTCCGGATTCGGCTGATTCGAACGCACCTGCGTAAAATCCAGAAGCAGTTTCAGCGTGACCTGGTCGTGCGCGATTGAGGGCTTGGTATCAATGCTCCTGTGCTAACAGACGTTGTAAGGAAAGCCTCGGCGCGCCCCCGCACCCTCATTCTCAGGTTGCAGCTCGCCTTGCGCCAGCCTAGTGTTCGATGAACGAGCCTGTCTGGAGGTCGACGTGGAAAAGTCCTTGCGTGCCGCAGTAGTTCAAACCGGAGCAGCCGTGTTCGATGTGGCACGCACCCTCGACAAGGTCGAGCTGGGCGCGTCCTCGGCATCGAAACAGGACGCGCAACTGGTGGTCTTCCCGGAGGCCTTTGTGTCGGCCTATCCGAAGGGGCTCGACTTCGGGTCCACCATTGGCGGCCGGACGCCGGAAGGACGGGAAGAGTACCGCCGGTACTTCGACAGCGCCATCGAAGTGCCCTCCGTGCACACCGACCTTCTTGGCCAGATGGCCGGCGACCTGCAACAGTACATGGTTATCGGCGTCGTCGAGCGAGGTGGCGCGACACTCTACTGTACGGCGCTCTTCTTCGGCCCGGAGGGTGCGCTGCTCGGCAAGCACAGGAAGCTCATGCCCACCGGCGCTGAGCGGCTGGTCTGGGGATTTGGCGACGGGTCAACACTGCCAGTCTTCGACACGCCCTTCGGCCGTCTGGGGGCGGTGATTTGCTGGGAAAATTACATGCCGCTGCTGCGGATGGCAATGTACGCGAAAGGCATACAGATTTATTGCGCCCCGACGGCGGACAGCCGGCCCACCTGGGCTCCCTCAATGCAGCACATTGCGCTCGAAGGGCGTTGCTTCGTGCTATCGGCCTGTCAGCATCTGCGAAGAAAGGACGCGCCTGAACACTATGCTGCCATTCAGGGAAACGAACCGGATACCGTGCTGATGCGCGGCGGCAGTTGTATTGTCAGTGCTCTGGGCGAAATCCTCGCAGGTCCAGTGTTCGATACAGACGCCATCCTTGTGCAAGAACTGGACTTGGGAGACCTGGCCAGAGCCAAGTATGACTTCGACGTTGCCGGGCATTACGCGCGCTCTGACGTCTTTCGGCTGCACGTGAATGAAGCGCCGATGCCTCCCGTCGTTTTCGAGCAGCGCCCTCTCTAACACACCTGTCAGGGAAGCGCGCACGTCGACTTCGTGCCCGTAGCAGGCGCGGTCTTCGTCCTGGTCGACGGTGACCAGGCCCTCGAAGTCGAGGCTAAGGTCGTCACCGTCGTATTCGTCCAGTATGTTCCGCCAGGGGAGCTCGATAAACGAGATGGAAGCCGAAGGCGGCGAAAGCTCGAACGGCACGGCAACGATAGGATGACAGACGGTGACGGCAATCTCCGTCAGTTCATTCTCGCCCCGTCTTCCCGTGCAGCAGCGCCAGCGCTCGCAGGATAGAGTGATGCGGCAGCCGATGCTGGCCTCAAAAACGAAAGCAGCATCTCGACATGCATTGCGGACACTGCCTCGATAGCAGACGGCTCCGAGTAGTCCCGCCCGATGAACGCTTTTAGCGTGAACCGGTTGGACACCACGTAATAGCCCATTGCGACCAGGGTGACATAGAAATCCAGCGCGTCTACATCGGCGCGGAAGTCGCCGGCCGCTGCGCCACGCGCCAAGGTTGCGCTTAACAGGCTAATCACCGGCGAAATGGCCTCTCGCAGTTTTGGCGAGCGCTCGAGATATTGCCCTCCGTGCAGATTTTCGTTGTTGATGAGGTTCAGCCACTGTGGGTTTGACCTCAGGTAATCCCATATGGAGAGTGCGAGCGCTCGAATGGCGTCTGCGGGTTGCAGCCCCGACAGGTCCTGGCTCACTTCATGATTCGCGAACTCCACGTACATGGCCTCAAGGACGGCGACGTACAGCCCTTCCTTGCTTTCGAAGTAGTAGTAGAGCATCCGCTCGTTCGTGCCGGCGGCGGTGGCAATTGCGTCAACGCGCGCCCCGGCGAGCCCGAGCGTTGAGAACTGTTGCGTCGCGGCTTCAAGAATGCGCCGGCGCGTGCCCTCGGGGTCTCTTTTCACTTTGGATTCGTTCATTGTCGGCTGCTCCATCTTTGCAGTGGAAAGCTCTGGTGACGCCGCCATTATGCGCGTCGCACACCGCTTGTAGAATATCGCTCTGCCAGGCGCACTCGCGAAGCCGTTGACCATTACGCTAACCACGCAGAAGCGGTCGCCACGGACGTCGCCGTCGAAATAAGCTATATCCCGATGCTCGCCGGTTAAGCTCGCGCCTGCCTGCCTGCCTGCCTGCCTGCCTGAATGCGCCCGGCTCGCCTCAACCTGTGAGCACCTGCGTCCACCTTGCGCCGCTTTCAACGCACCCTTTGATTCGGCTGATTGGGCCACTATTCTTTTTGGGCATGGGAGTTCGCCGGTATACCGCGCGACAGGGTTGATGATTTCGAATCGGACACTCTGCGCGCCGAAATCTGGCCACGTGCGTGGAAGATTTGCGCACGCAAAAAATTTCGGAGTCTTGTTCTTCCCGAGAAACTCCAGTCGCACAACCTTTTCACGAAGCGGTACGTGTCTTGCTCCCACTTTGTTTCCACAAAGCGAAAGAGGGAGAGAAAAATGGCAGGCGACAACTCTTACAAGCCGGGCGAAATCGTCAAGGTGTCCGGCATTTACTCGGTCGTGCATGACGATGGCAAAGACACGTTCGAGGTGACATGCGTCGAGGGCGAACACTTCCCGCCAACGCGTAGCGGCAAGGGCGCGCATTTCGAGCTTAAGTATGCCGCGACCCATTCGCACAAACACGGCGAGCTTAAAGGTATAGAAGCCAGAAGCTAGTCCGCTACCGGCATAATCCGAAGGCCACCTTGTGGCGGACCTACAACCTGCCTCGATTGCTGCTGCGGCTACAGGAATTGGGCCGCTTGCAGGTCGTTGGCGCCGGAGCTGGATTTTGAACTGCAGTGCCGACGCCATCGTCCGGCATTACACCGTCCTTTGCCGGCTGGAACTATGGTAACCGCCCGCGAACCTTCGACTCCATCACTTGGCCGGTATCGGAGAAAGCGGGACTTTACTGTCACGCCTGAACCGGCGCCTGCCAAGCCAGTCACACGCGAGCCCGCGCCTCTGAGCTTCGTCGTTCAAAAGCATTGGGCTAGCCGCCTGCATTACGACTTTCGTCTGGAACTCGATGGTGTGCTGCTCTCCTGGGCGGTTCCGAAGGGCCCTTCCTACGACCCCAAGGAAAAGAGGATGGCCGTCCACGTGGAAGACCATCCGGTCGAATATTCGGCGTTCGAAGGAACGATTCCACGGAAGCAGTACGGGGCCGGGACGGTCATTGTGTGGGACCGCGGGACGTGGGAGCCCGTCGGGGACCCTCGTAAGGCAATGAAGGCTGGCAAGCTGGTCTTCCAACTCCATGGCGAAAAGCTCGCGGGTCTCTGGGAACTGGTCCGCATATCCAAGCCAGAAGACAGCCAGGACCAGTGGATGTTGTTCAAAAAGCGCGACGAGTGGGCGCAGCCGCTAGCCGAGTACGACGTTATCAAGGCGCTTCCCGACAGCGTCACCAGAAACCCACTAGGTCTCGTCGAAGAGCGTGAGCCGAAGGTGGTCCGGCCCGTGCACGGCGATGTGTCGGCGATGGAGCTATCGGCCGCGGTCAGCGCGCCACTGCCTGCAAAACTCGAACCTCAGCGCGCGACCACGGCCTCGTCGCTACCGACGACCGGCGACTGGATAGTCGAATCGAAGCTGGACGGTTACCGGATGCTGGCTCGGGTCGACAAGGGGCGCGTACGGCTGTTCACGAGCGGTGGCCACGACTGGACGAAGAAACTCGCGACGCTGGCCACTGAGGTTGCGAAGCTACCCCTCTCGAGTGGATGGCTCGATGGTGAGATAGTGGTCCTCAGAGACGGGCTGCCGGATTTCGGCGCTTTGCAGACAGCGATAGATGGAACAGCCAATGACGAAATCGTCTATTTCCTGTTCGACCTTCCGTACTGCGACGGGAGTGACCTGACTAACGTCCCATTATCGGCGAGGCGCGCGCGACTGGCGCAGCTTCTTGAGAAGGATAGCGACCGCATACGCTTCAGCCAGGATTTTGACGCTCCAATCGTGCAGATGTTTGAAGCCGCAGCGGGACTGGGACTCGAGGGGCTGATGCTGAAGCGCCGCGACGCCCGATATGAGTCCGGACGGACGCAGACATGGCTGAAAGCGAAATGCCGGTTGAGGCAGGAGCTTGTTGTCTGTGGATTCACCGCCAGGGGCGGCAAGGATGGCGAAGTGGGCAGTTTGCTGCTCGGCTACTACGTAGGCAAAAAGCTCCACGACGCGGGTAGCGTGGGCACTGGCTGGAACGCTCGAACAGGCCGGGACCTCTGGCAGCGCCTGCTTCCCCTGGAACGCGATGCGAGCCCATTCGACGTTGCGGTATCGAAGCCGAGCCGCTGGTCCAAGCGTGCCGCCGGCGCTGAACGTTGGGTACATCCAGAGCTGGTTGCCGAGATTGAATTTGCGGAGTGGACAGACGAAGGCGTTGTCCGACAGGCTTCCTTCAAGGGCTTGCGTGCTGATAAGTCCGCGCACCGCGTAGTCCGTGAAACCGGGGAAGCGCTGAAGCCCGCTCCTCCCTCGCAGGTAAAGGTCACGCATCCGGAGCGGGTCGTTGACCCTACGAGCGGCGTCAGCAAACTCGAACTTGTTCGGTATTACGAAAGCGTTGCCGAATGGATGCTGCCGCACCTTGTAGACCGGCCAATTGCAATGGTCCGCGCGCCGACAGGTATAACCGGTGAGACGTTTTTTCAGAAGCACGCTGAGAAGACCGGAATGCCTGGTCTGAAGGCACACGACCGCAATCTGTGGATGAATCATCCGCCGCTGCTGACCGTCGATACGGCGGACGCATTGCTGTCTGCGGCCCAAATGAATGTTGTGGAGTTTCACACGTGGAACTCGACGTCGCAGCACATTGATACTCCGGACAGGGTCATCTTCGACCTCGACCCTGGCGAAGGAGTGAAGTGGAAGCAGGTTCAGGAGGCCGCGCTTCTTACGCGAGCGTTGCTTGAAGAGCTTGACCTGCAAGCGTGGTTGAAGACGAGCGGCGGTAAAGGGCTGCACGTCGTCGTTCCGCTCGCGCCCAGACTCGACTACAAATCCGTCAAGTCGTTCTCGCAGGCGTTCGTCAGACATCTGGCGAAAACGATTCCCGACCGCTTCTCCTCAACATCAGGAGCAGCGAATCGAATCGGCAAAATCTATGTCGACTATCTGCGTAATGGCAAGGCGCAAACCACTGCCGCCGCCTTCTCCGCGCGGGCGCGGCCAGGAATGGGCGTCTCGATGCCCGTGTCATGGGAACAACTGTCTGACCTCAAAAGCGGTGCACAGTGGACGGTGCAAACGGCGAGGGAGTATCTTAGCTTTCACACGCGAGACCCTTGGGAAGCGTACTGGTGGGCGAAACAGTCGTTGGCGTCCGCGATAAAGCGCCTGCGATGAAGTTCCTGCGTTGCAACGGCGGGCGCCGGCAGGAATAGGGGCTACGGGCGAAAGGTTTGTTCAAGCGCGGCAGGCGCTGACGTGCCCGTGATTTAGTCTTCGGTGCGGGACCTACCTCTCACCGGCACAAGACGTGCTCTGTCGCGTGCAATCGGTCCTGCGGACTCTGAATCATGCAGCGCTGATAAATCACCGCGTCCGCTCACAGGAGGCTCACATGGCGGCTCGTTCCATCGCATCGCTGACACTGTCCTTCGGTCTTGTGTCCATTCCGGTGAAACTGTATTCGGCGACGGATAGCGCCGCGGGTGTGGGCTTCAATCTTCTGACGCCGGAGGGTGGCCGCGTAAAGCAGCAGTACATCTCCGAGGCCACGGGCGCCGTGGTGGCGCGCGCTGACATGAAGAAGGGGTACGAGTTCGAGAAAGGGCAGTTCGTCGTCTTCGCTCCGGAAGAACTGAAAGCGCTGGAAGAAGGCGCGAGCCACGTCGTGGAGATTGTGTCGTTCGTTCCTGAGAAGTCAGTGGACCCGCTGTACTACGACAAGGCGTACTTCATCGCTCCCGACAAACGCGGCGGCAAACCCTACAGCCTGCTTCAGCTGGCCATGCGAGAAAGCGAACGCTGCGCGCTGGCAAAATGGTCGTACAAGGGCAAGACCCGAATCGTCCAGATACGGCCTGCCGAAGACGGGATGGTCTTCCAGCAACTGCTGTTCGCCGATGAGGTGCGCGCGCTGAGCGATTTGCATATCGAACAGGTGACTGTGAGCGATACCGAGCTCAAACTCGCGCTGCAAATCATCGACCAGGTGTCAGAAGACGCCTATGACCCGACGGCTTACGAAGACGAAGAGAAGAAGCGGATTCTGGAAGCCATTGACCGGAAGATTGCAGGCAAACAGATTGTTTCGCCTGAGGCACCGGCGGAAGAGTCAGGCGGTCAGGTGATTGACCTGCTGGAAGCACTTCGCGCCAGTCTCAGCGCCAGCAAGGAGAAACGTGAGGCGCCGGTTAGGACGGCAGCGACGAAGACGCCGGCGACGAAAAAGACTTCACCCGCTGAGGTCGAGGTACTCGCCGCCAAACCGCGTCGGCCTGTCAAGCGCGCGACACCGAAAGCGGACGTCAAAGAGGCGCCACCAGCAAAGGTCCGGGCACGCAAGTGACACGACGGAGCCAGTCTAACGATTACTCGCTGCGCAGCCTTCAATCGCTGCTTGGCGTGTCGCGTCGGGTCCTTTCCGGGCTGATTGACGCCGGATTTGTCCACCCGTCGCGTGGCCGACGGAACGAGCTGCGATTTTCGTTCCAGGATGTCGTGCTTCTGCGCACTGCGTTCCAGCTGCAATCGGCGAAAGTGTCCGCGCGTAAAATCCTGAGGGCGCTTGCCAAGCTGAAAGCCGAACTCCCTGACGAGCTTCCATTGTCTGGAATTCGAATCACGTCTGTGGGTCAGACCGTGGCCGTGAAGTCGGGACCGGCGCAATGGGACGCTGATTCGGGCCAGCATCTGCTTGACTTCGAGGTCGCGCCTATCCGGGGGGACGTGGCGTTTCTTGACTCGGTGCCGCGAAACCAGGAGAGCCGTGAAGAACAGGCGGAAGAATGGTTCGCACTGGCCGAACAGCTGGCCGAAACCGATGCTGTCGGTGCGGAGCAGGCCTACCGGAAAGTGCTTGAGCTCTCGCCATCACCGCACTACGACGCATACACCAACTTGGGAGTATTGCTATGCGAGGCTGAGACGCGCTGCGGCGAGGCGTTGTCCATTTTCGACGGGGCTTTACAGCACTTCCCCGATGACGCGCTACTGCACTTCAACCGGGCAGTCGTTCTCGAAGAACTGAAACGCTACGACGCTGCGGAAGCGGCCTATCAGCGATGCATAGAACTAGACCCAACGCATGCCGACGCTCATTTCAACCTCGCGAGACTGAGCGAGATTCGCGGCGACGAGCAAGGCCTGGTGCGGCACCTCAACGCCTATCGCCGGCTGGTTGGCTGAGCGGGTTTGCGCGCCAGTCGTACTCGGTGGCGGTCAATCCAGGCGCGGGGCCATGTTAGTCCAGCTTCTCTGGTTCCTGCGCGGCCTCAAATGCCGTTTTAAAGCCGCGTCAATCGCCTTCTCCTAGTCGAAATCACTCGGCCATTGCCCAAACCTCTTCGAATAGACGTTCCAGTGCCATCAAGAAAGATGGAATTCGGTCGATATTTAGATTGTTGTAGTTATTGACAGAGACAAGACGTGGAGGACAACGATTATCTAGCAGCCTTCGCATTCTGCGTGACGGTCGATGCCATTCGGAAAGCGCAAGGGAAGACGATGCCAGAGGACCTTCCTGTTGGCTCCAAGGAGCGCATGCAGGCTGAGGTCGACCTCATACAGGACACGCTTCGCATGCTCTGCATCGTCCCGGACGCGATGAAGGGCTTACAGGACGGGGCAAAAGAGTAGTCCCCACACGCGATGCGTCGGGCTGTTCCGAAAACATAACGCAAGCTGGCCCGACCAAGCTCCTTCAGGAAACGGAGAAGATGTTCAAGGCGCGTCTCTTCGAGCGGCAAGATGGGCACAGTCGCCCGCGTAGTGTGCGTCGGACAAACAAGGGCTCGTACGGCATCTCAGCGCTTATCGTCGGCTAAATCGGTCTTGCTCGCGCATCGCTATGCGTGGCTGTCAATTCAGGCTCGCGCCCATGCTAGGCGGATGTTTTCATCCGCTTCTATCGCATGCCCCCATAGCGCGTATCCACGAAGCTCGTCGGCTTGCATCACTTGACCTCTGCATGCGGTATCGTCCTACTGCCGAAGGCGTGTGACGTCGATTCCAGCCGTCTTTAAAGCTGCGTCAATCGCCTCAAGCTCCTGACCGAAGTCCGGCGCGCGCTTTGGTCGGTAGAACAGATACTGCGGGCAGGAAGTTGCGGGGCGCTCGTTTTCTGGAACCAGTACGCGCAAGCTTCATCGTTGCGGCGTCTGCATCTGGCCGCGCAGTCATCAGAGACGCTTTTCATCATGGTGCGACCGCTCGCCGCCGCACAAGACGCATCACGAGCGCTGTTGCGGCTGGCGCTCAAGCCATCTTCCGAGGGTCTAACGGTCGACATTGTCAAACGGCGCGGCCCGTCGTGCACGGAGCCCCTTTCGATTGCGCTTCAACCTACTCCCGTTCTGCTGTCGCGGCATGCGCGTCTTTCCCGCTAGTCCGCGGTTGAAGTTGCCACTCGGAGTCATCGGAAAGAAGTGCTTGTCTGACCTCACCATTGTCCATAGCGGTCGACACATGCTGGCTCCGCCCGGACTCCCAGTCATTCACTGCGCGAGATATACTCGCCGGGACGTTGTTCTGCCTTGAACAGAATGGAGACAGCCCTGTGAAAGCTCACGTCATCATTGGTTTGGCTGCAATCGGCGCCTTCGCGATTACATTGTTCATCGGTTGGTACGATGGAGTCGACTATCTCATCAGAGGAAGGGACCAGGCGTTCTGGACCATGGAGGGGCTGCTTGCGGCACTTGCCGTTTACCTGTTCATGCGGACGAAGCTTCTGCGAGCGGCGACCGTTTTTGGCTCCCGACGGGCAAGAATCCTAACAACTGTGGTTGCCTTCTTCATTGTCTTTGTAGAGGCCTGGTATGGCGGGTTGAACCCATTCATGCGCGGGCACGGTCAAGGCGGAATCCTCTTCACCGCATGCGTCGCTGCTTTCCTCTGTTGGGCCTGCCCGCTGTGGGCGCGGCCGGAATCGCGTCGCTGCACTGAGTCGCCGTGACCGCCGATGCGTGGTAACTGGGAAATGGACGGGCCATCATCCTGTTGCCTCGGCGACTTGATTCCGGACTGACGTTAACAATTCAATTGTTATGTCCCACGCGTTCTGTGCCATTCGATGTAGTCAGCCCAAGACGACGAGAAGTTAATACCGGAATCCGTAGAGCACAGCGACGTGGCAGTGTCTGCAATGGCTTGTAGTCGGTTGCGGTCGGATGCGATGCGACGATTGCAGAAGTTGTAGTGGGCTGGAGCAGCAGTTCGCTCGGCAGTTACATGCTTCGAGGCTCAACAATGAGGCGGCGTCGTGACTACAGACTCCAATAAAAGTAGCATTGCTGCGCTGACGCTGGCTGCCATTGGAATTGTGTATGGCGACATTGGAACCAGTCCGCTTTACACAATGAAGGAGGTATTCGCGAAACATCACGGTCTTTCGCCTGTCCCTGTCAATGTGCTGGGGGTGGTCTCGCTGATTTTGTGGGGCCTCATAATCGTGATTTCGCTTAAGTACGTAACTCTTGTTTTGCGGGCGGACAACCGGGGGGAAGGCGGCATTATGGCGATGACCGCGTTAGCGCTATCGTCGGTCACCCAGAAATCCCGTTGGTATTATCCGGTGATGCTGCTTGGCATGGTCGGCGCAGGGCTGTTTTTCGGCGACGGTGTAATTACGCCAGCCATTTCAGTCTTGTCGGCCATTGAAGGGTTGGAAGTGGCCGCGCCTGCTCTTAAGCCGTATGTTATCCCTGTGACATTGGCCGTTCTGGTTGCACTGTACTTGTTGCAGCGCAGGGGCACAGCCGGTATCGGAAAATGGTTCGGCCCGATTGTACTGGTCTGGTTCATTACGCTTGCTGCGATGGGCGTTGCTAATATCGCGAAGAACCCGGTCATTCTGATTGCCTTCAATCCGCTCCACGCCCTCGGCTTTCTCATCCACAACGGGTGGTTGGCCTTCGTCGCCCTCGGTGCGGTTGTCCTGGCGCTCACCGGTGCGGAAGCGCTGTATGCTGATATGGGCCATTTTGGCAAGAAGACAGTTCGCTTGGCCTGGTTCTCTATCGTCGCTCCCGCGCTGGCACTCAATTACCTCGGGCAAGGCGCCTTGTTGTTATCGAATCCGGCAGCGGTTTCGAATCCTTTCTTTCTGCAACTTGGCCCTTGGAGCGTCTATCCGCTCGTAGTGCTCTCGACGATGGCGACGGTTATCGCATCGCAGGCGACAATCTCTGGTGCATTTTCAGTGACTCAGCAAGCTATTGCGCTGGGCGTCCTGCCCCGTATGCGTATCCTCCAGACCTCTGAAAGTCAAAAGGGGCAAATCTACATCCCACTCGTCAATTGGCTCCAGCTCACGGCTGTCATATTGGCCGTTGTGGGATTCGGCTCGTCTTCCAATCTGGCTTCGGCCTATGGCATTGCCGCGACCGCTACGATGTTGACGACGACGCTGCTGACTTTCTTCGTTGTTCGTTTCGGCTGGAAATTTCCGCTGTTGCTGTCGGTCGCAGCGACCGGATTCTTTTTGACGATTGACGTCGCTTTGTTCTCTTCCACGAGTTTGAAAATCATTAGCGGCGGCTGGTTTACGCTAACAATCAGTGCGCTGATGGTCATGCTCATGCTGACGTGGCGAAGGGGGCGCGAACTGGTATTCCAAAGCCTCCAACGCCAACTCATCCCTCTCGACGACTTCCTCCAGTCGCTCTTCATCAATCCACCACTGCGCGTGCCTGGTACGGCCGTATTCTTCCGTGCAGAAGGTGACGGCGTACCCCATGCGCTGTTGCATAACCTACTGCATAACCAGGTGCTGCATGAACGAACGATATTTTTGACTGTGTACGCCACCGACATCCCCAGAGTTCCGGATAGGGAACGCATCAAGGTGGTCCCGCATGGACACAACTGCTATCAAGTCAACGTCTACTATGGGTTCTCGGATGAGCGCGACATCCCGCGCGCTTTGCAAGAAGGTCGGCATGCTGGACTCTCGATTGACCCGATGCAAACCTCCTTCTTTATCGCCCGCCAGACAGTCCTCGCCACGCCGAAAGCCGGCATGGCGCTATGGCGGGAGGCCTTGTATTCCGCGATGTCTCGCAACGCTCGCGACGCGGCTGATTACTTCAAGATTCCGCCCAATCGGGTCATCGAACTGGGAGCGCAGGTAGAGATTTGAAGGGTAGTGCCGACTCGAGCGAAGAGTTTCGGCTCCGTCCTTGGCAACATCACGTTGGGAAAAGTGGCGATAGTGAGAAGTGTTTATCATGACCGCATGAAACGGAGGCATTCATGTGCTACTCGGCTCAGGTCGTAGCGGATTACCGGAAGTTTGTGCGCACATTTGGCGCCATCATGGACATACACGAGTTCGCGCGCCTGTTCTTCAAGCGCGCGGAGGGCATCAGCAAATCCAGGATACCCAAAGCCATGGAAGACGCCTTCTCCGAACCGCAGGATGACGCAGAGCGCGAAATCAATGCTCTCATCGCCAGGTACGCTTCGGCGCAGGCTACCAAACTCGAGCAGGAGCTGTTCAAACAACGGAAGCGGTTGGCCGATGCCGAACGCACGTTGCAAACGAAAGTCACGAAGGCGGCAACGGAAAGTCAGCGAATCGCCACCGACAAAATTGCCTGGGCCAAGGGCAAGCTAGAGGACCTGCAGCGAACCGAGTCACAACCGCGCGACGCGCGAATCTTTCCGGGCAACTACGCGCCCGTGATGGTGATGGAAAACGGACAACGAGTAGTCAAACCCATGCGTTACCAGTGCCGCGTCGCTGGAAAGCCTGCGTCTTACGATGTCAAATATCCCGGCACTTACAATGCGCGTCGGGACAGCCTCGAAGGCTTTTGGGCACCATGCTTTGGGTACACGCATGCCGTCCTGCTTGTCGAAGTTTTCTACGAGAATGTGAGCAAGGCAAAGTTCGAAAACACACTACTTGAGACTCATGAGCGTGATGAGAACGTCGTTCTCGAGTTCCGTCCGAGCAACGGGGAACTGATGCATGTTGCCTGTCTGTGGTCGCGATGGACCGTGCCGGGGGAGCCGGACCTCCTGTCGTTCGCGGCCATCACAGATGAGCCTCCTCCAGAAGTCGCCGCAGCGGGTCATGACCGGTGCATCATTCCTATCAAGCCGGAAAACATAGATGCATGGCTCAACCCCGACCCACAGAACCTGGAGGCAATGTACGCAATACTTGATGACAGGGACCGGCCGTACTATGAGCATCGGCTTGCGGCATAGCGCCGCTTGATGGTTTTGCGTACAAATCATCTTTCCCTCTGCCTAACGCAATTTGCTCGATGGCAACTGAATAGACTCCGGGCCTCTGGCTGCAAAGGACTCGTGGCTTGTCGGGCACCGGATGTCATGGCGTGAGCCGCCGGTTCTAGCGATGCGCATACAGGGGCAGAAAGGGGTCCTTCGACCGCGGAGCGCCTTCGCTCGTGGGCCGCGAGTCACCGCTCGCAGCGACGGGCGACGGGCATTGCGGGATATCGGAGCGAGGCGTAGAAAGACTCAACATCTTCCGAGAAGCTGTCCGCTGCGCGCACGCGCGCCGTCAAGTTGAGGGCTCCGTTGAGCCCAAACAGCGTATCCGTTGTTTTTAGAATTGAGCTGTGGTCGTACACCGAATGGTCTATGGTGCCAGCAGGAACGAATGGTGAGACGACGATGGCCGGTACGCGTACGCCTAACCTGTCAAACGCAAAGTTATGGGTTTTCTGACCGGCCCGTTCGACTGCTGGGCGAAAGAGAACAGCGGTGCGGCCAGCGCGACAACTATAACGACCGCTTGA
The DNA here is from genome assembly GCF_032806925.1 of Paraburkholderia kirstenboschensis. Classification (NCBI taxonomy): domain Bacteria; kingdom Pseudomonadati; phylum Pseudomonadota; class Betaproteobacteria; order Burkholderiales; family Burkholderiaceae; genus Paraburkholderia; species Paraburkholderia kirstenboschensis. The sequence continues at coordinate 2,410,829 of NZ_CP136512.1, forward strand.
AGTAATTTCATGATTGGTGTGGGTCAATGTCGTGTTGGCGTGAGCACAGTACGCCGCTTTACGCAAACGCGCACCACAACCTCGGTTTGTTGAGGGGCAGGCGGGGTGACAAGTAAGACCTCGTGCGTCACTAAAGTGTCTATCGTCGGCTTAGCACCTGACGGATGTAAAAGCTCGGTTCCCCCGCAATCCGCTCGCGGCACATTTGACATGACGACGTCTTTCCTACCCGCCTGCCTCTCCGCGGAAATACTACGGATGCGAAAGTACCGGCGTATGAGTAACTGACGAGAGTTGCACTCAACTGTTCCATAACCAAGAAGGAAGCTACAAGGCGCATTGAAGTGCATAAGCCGGTGGCTGATGATATGGCTGATGCCTGCTCGGTCTTCCGCATGAACGACACCTGCCTCGAAGTCTGCGATGCATCGTATTCCCAGCTAGGGTGGTGTAGGCGGCGTTTCTCGTCGGATTAGGCAACGCAGGCAACGTCAACACTTATCGTTCAGTCCAGGCCGCCTTGGCAAAGATATTTGATTGATAGGTAGTCATCCAGACCATACTTTGAGCCTTCACGCCCGTAGCCTGATTCCTTGACGCCGCCAAAGGGTGCGGCTTCGCTCGCGAGCGCACCCTCGTTGATGCCAACGATGCCGGCCTCAAGCTGACGGCCAACGCGGTTGATGCGCCTGACGTCCTGACTGTAGAAGTAACTCGCAAGACCAAACGGTGTGTCGTTGGCTGCCTGCACGGCCTCGGCTTCGTCCGAAAAGCGGAAAAGCGGTACTACCGGCCCGAACGTTTCTTCGCAGCACAACGCCATGTCCGGGGTGGCGTCGGCCAGTACAGTAGGCGCGAAGTAGTGCGGGCCAAGCTCAGGCAGACGATTGCCGCCCGTTAGCACCCGTGCACCGTGTCTCACGGCGTCGTCGACATGGCGGGCAATCTTCTCCAGCGCGCGCACGTTAATCATTGGGCCTATCTGGGCAGCAGGGTCAGTGGCGGGAGCAACCTTGAGCTCAGCTACGCGTTCACTCAGCAAAGCGGCGAAGCGTTCGTAGACGCCATCTTGCACATACACGCGATTCGGGCAGACACATGTCTGGCCGCCGTTTCGAAACTTCGCAGCGAGAAGCCCAGTTACAGCCGCGTCGAGGTCGGCGTCGTCGAAAACGATGAACGGCGCGTTACCACCCAGTTCGAGCGAGAGCTTCTTGAGCGTCGATGCCGACTCGCGCGCGAGATATTTCCCAACGGGCGTCGACCCGGTGAAAGTAATCTTGCGTACCCGACTGTCTTCGAGCCAGTCGGCGACAGTTGCCACTGCGTGGTCACGCGAAGCACTGATTACGTTCAGAACTCCCGCCGGCACGCCTGCCTCATGGGCAAGCAGCGCGAGCGCCAACGCGGTCAACGGGGTGTCTTCAGCAGGCTTCGCCACGACGGTGCACCCAGCTGCGAGCGCGGGCGCAATCTTGCGGGCAATCATGGCAAGCGGGAAATTCCAGGGCGTAATGGCTGCAACGATGCCGACGGGTTCTTTCACTGCTGTCATGCGCTTTCCGCGTTGCTGCTGCGGGATGATGTCGCCGTAGATGCGCGTCGCTTCGTCGGCAAACCAGGCAACATAAGAGGCGCCGTAGGCAACTTCACCGCGGCCTTCGGCGAGAGGTTTTCCCTGTTCCAGCGAGATGAGTTCGCCGAGCGAATTCGCATTCTCCAGAATCAACGCATGCCACCGACGCAGCACGGCGGCGCGCTCCTTGGGCAACGTGTCGCGCCACATAGGAAACGCTTGGGCTGCAGCGTTTGTCGCCGCGCGCGCATCCGCCGGGCCACTGTTCGCGACATTTGTAACGACCTCGCCTGTGGCAGGGTTAGTTACCGTAAACTGTGCACCATCTGTCGCCGGAACCCACAGGCCACCGATAAAATTATTCTCGCGAATGAGCTCGCCTTTTGAAAGGCTGATGGTCATTGCATTTACTCCTTGTTAGGTAGGCCGATGCGTGCCGCGATTGCGTTGCCCGCTTCGGCGGTATTCGCATTGCCGGTGAGGTCACTCGTTCGCGGTCCTTCTTTTAGGAGGGGTTCCATTGCCACGACGATGGCATACGCCACATCTTCCGTACGGATTGACTGGCATGGAATTGCGACCGTCGATGATATATGATACAACACGAAACCGGTTTCTTCGCCCTTTCCGAATGCTGCAGGTCACCATCGGTCAGGCGTTGGGATGGGCTACGGAAACGTTATTTAAAGGGCCCTAGCGTTGCGTCGGCATTACCTTGCAGACGCTAAAAGCCGAACCCTTTCGCTGTCTTCGCCCTATATCAGCGAGACTATCAACGAGGGCCAAAGAGATGGTCGACATGCTGCAAGATAAACTCCAACACCAGAACCTGAACGACCGCACCTATGCACTCTTGAAGGGTGGCCTGATATCAGGCAGTTTCCATCCTGGTCAGGTGTTCATTATTCGCTCGCTCGCTGAGCGCTATGGGATTTCGACGACGCCAGTGCGCGAAGCGCTCCAGCGTCTCGTCGCTGAACGTCTGCTGGTAATGTTGCCGAACCGCTCCATTGTCGTTCCAACCCTTTCGCCGTCAGCTTTCGGCGAGATTTATCGAATCCGATACGAGCTTGAGGGCCTGGCAGCGCAGATGGCCACGCATCTCTTCAAGGTTTCGGATATCGCACGCCTCAAAAAAACGCTCCTCGCCATGGATGGGGCTATCGAGCGCGGCGACAGGACGGCATACCGTGAGCTCAACGAGAAATTTCACTTCGCTATCTATGAGAAGGCCAACTCCCCGCGTCTGCTTGAGATGATTCAGGGCTTGTGGGGCCAGGTCGGGCCGGTTTTCTACGGTCTGCTTGAGGACCCCGACTATGGCGGAGAGCACGCCAATGTTCACCACCACGAACTGGTTAAAGCAATCGAATCGGGTGACGCTGACGTCGTGAGAGAGAAACTTGTCGAAGACCTGGTCGCCGCGGAAGATGCGCTGATGCCCCGGTTGCAGACGCTTGTTGCTGAGGGCGTCGAGGCGCGCCTGCCTTTTCAAGGCGAAAATGAACTGGAGGCACCCGCCCGGAAGCGTGCTGTGGCGTCAGCCCGACAGCCAGTACAGCCTGGTGCGCCTCGTAGGGTGGCGCGCAAGTAGATGCGCGCGCTTACAGTTCAGCAATAGGTGTGAGTAAGGGGTAGCAGCATCAGGCTACCCCTTTTTGCTTTACTGCCGCGCACTCTCTTCCCGAAGCGCGTCTTCCATTGCGCTCAGGAAATGTTCTGCGTTTTGACGCGAAAACGGCAGAGGCGGCCGAATCTTGAGTACATGCCCTTCGGGGCCGGACGCGCCAATCAGAATAAAGCGCTTGCGCAGGCCGTTCACAAGCCGGATGGCAAAATCCGGGTCCGGCTCGTGGCTTTCCTGGTCCTTGACCAGGTCAACTCCGATGAAGAAACCGGCGCCGCGCACCTGGCCGATAGACGTGTACTGACGCGCCAGTTCCGCAAGACCTTGCTTCATGTAACTGCCCACGGACTTGGCGTTCTGCATCAACTGCTCGTTCTCCATGACTTCCAGCACGGCAAGACCTGCGGCACAACACACAGGGTTGCCGCCAAACGTGTTGAAGTAGCGTGCGCGAAGCGCAAAGTCCTGCAGCACTTCAGGTTTCGCAATCATGCCTGCGATAGGCAGCCCGTTGCCCATTGGCTTACCCATGATGACCAGGTCCGGCACGACGCCGTGCCGCTGAAAGCCCCACATTGCATCGCCTGTACGACCGAATCCCGGCTGCACTTCATCCGCAATGAAGACTCCGCCCGCTCGACGGATTGCATCAACCGCCGGAGCGAGAAAGCCTGCGGGGTCGGCATACACGCCGTCGCTGGAAAAAATTGTGTCAACAATAAGCGCGGCGACTTTCACTCCATGCCGCTTCAGGTCGTCGATGGCGGCCTGCACGTTCCTCGCGAAGGTCTCGCCGACATCTGCGCCTTCGCCGCGCAAAGAGTCCGGCGCGGGAACGGTGCGCACATGCTGCCCCAAGGGTACGTGCTCCCCCAGAGAGGGGGAGATTTCCGAAACGGCGGAGGTAATGCCGTGATAAGCCGTCTCCGTCACGATGATGCCTGTGGCGCCCGTAAAATTGCGCGCGACGCGTAGCGCAAGGTCCGAGGTTTCGCTTCCGGTGCACGTGAACATCACATTGGACAGTTCCGGCGGGAATGTGCCAATCAGCTTTTCCGCGTATGTCAGAATCAGTTCATGGAGGTAGCGCGTGTGTGTGTTGAGCGTGGCGACCTGCTTTGTGATTGCTTCGACTACGTGCGGATGGCAATGCCCCACTGACGGCACGTTGTTATAGACGTCCAGATATCGATTTCCTTGCGCATCGAACATATAGACGCCTTCTGCGCGAACCAGGTGGACAGGTTCCTCGTAGAAGAGCTTGTACGAGGGGCCGAGGACCTTTTGTCTGCGGGCGAGAAGCGCGCGCAGCCCCGCATCCAGATTTTCGGCATTCGCAGGGTTAAAAGCGTTGACCATCAATGGCTTAACCATAACTCACTACTCCATGTTGCAAGCGACTCGAAGCCTACGCTGCGCTATGTCGCGTTTTAGGGTTGAGAGGTGTGCCAGTCCCTGCCAGGCGCTGGCGTTGTTCTTGAGGATGTAAGCGCTGTTTTGCGGATAGCGTTCGGCGCGCCAGCCGGTAATCGCCACGGTGACCACGAAGCGGGCGGCAATCAGGTAATAGAGCAGGTCCACCTCGTCGCGCTCAAGCGGCAACACAGCGTGATATGCGGACACAAACTCTGCTACCGCGTCCCATGGGTCGTCTGTAGTGTTCATGTGATACGACGCTCCTACTGCTACGTCGACGGCGAGCGGGCTGAGAACCATGTCGCCAAAATCGAGAATGCCCGCTAGTCGGTCATTGTCAATTGGGTCGACCAGCACGTTGTAGAAGTTCAGGTCGTTGTGAATGACCTGCGCGCGGAGTTTGGACAGTACCGGCTTCGCATTGGTCTCAAACGCAGTCAGAAAATCCTCCGCAAGCTGCCGTCGGGCGATGTCCGGAATGTGTGCAATCAAAGGGCGTATACCGGCCGCGTGCTGGATGTCCCAGGCGAGTTCATGACCAGCAGCGGGATGAGAAAAGTCCCCTAGCGCCAGGTCCAGCTTTGCCAGATGCGTTCCGAGCTCTCGCCGGTGCGCCGGCGTCCGCTGCACCGTATTGAGCGGCACACCGGGAAGATATGACAGAAGTCGTACGGCCCGGAGCCGGCCTTGCTCAAAAGGCAGCCGAAGATGCGGCTGCCCGTTCAACGCACGAAAAACGCGTTGCACGGGAATGCGCGGGTCGACCTGCGCGATGTGTAGCAGGGCAGACACCTGGAAGTCGTTTATAGCGGGGTCTTCCGCGTGGTTGCTAATCCGGAGCGCGAATTCCCGTCCATCGCCCGCGACGATTCTGAAGTTCTGGTCGCGCTCGCTCGTCAGGCGTGATGCAGGACCGTCAATTCCGAAATGGCGTGACGCCAGTTCCTCCGCCTCAGCAAGCGAAATCTCTTCAGCAGCGACGCTCAGGATGCTGCCCCCGAGCTTGTCTGTCTGAGCTTCCGCATTGGTTTGTACATCGACCATGGTATCTCCGGACACAGTAAAGTGCGCGTTTAAATCGCCGAGACATGATATATGATGCAACACGTGGATGCGTGGTTTTTTCGGATGCTCGCGGTGTGCGGAACGGGGGGGCGGCGAGCCAATCGTCCTGTAACCCTTATCTGTAGAGGGTTTGGCGATGTGTTGAGAATTTTCCTCGTCATGGACCATAAGGGTTTTCGACGAAGAAATTCGTCAAAAAAGACGTCGATTTTTTATTTTTTTCCCGGCCAATGAGATATATCATATCTCGCATGGCTGCCGTGGATTGGGTGGCTCGGGTGAGCGGCGAAGGTGTGGTCTCCGCCAGGTCGCTCCGGTGGCATGGCGTACGTCGCGCCGCGACGAATTGTGGGCACTGACGGCCTCTCCCGTCAAAAGGACATTCGATGAAAGGTCTTACCATCAACTGTGACATGGGCGAGGCGTATGGCATCTACCAGTTGGGTGACGACGCCGCGGTGATGCCTTACGTCACGCATGCGAACGTCGCATGTGGTTTTCATGCTTCTGACCCAAACGTCATGTGGCGGACGGTCCGCGCTGCGAAGCAGCATGACGTCAAGGTCGGCTCGCACCCAGGCCTGCCGGACCGGGAGGGGTTCGGGCGTCGCGAAATGAAGTTCTCGCGCAGCGAGACGGCTGCGCTCGTTTTGTACCAGACCGGAGCGCTGAGAGCATTTCTCGATGCAGAGCAAATGACACTTTCGCATATCAAGCCCCACGGCGCGTTGATGGGCATGGCAATGAAGTACAACGCCGTGGCGGAAGGCATTGCTGACGCTGCGTTGGCACTCGAGCTTCCCGTTATCGCGTGCACGGACAGTGAAATGACGCGCGTGTTCGACCAGCGTGGCGTCGAGTACTCGTGCGAGTTCTATGCAGACCTCGAATACGACGACGAAGGTCGTCAAATCATCACAATGATTCACGAGGCGGTTGCGCCAGAAGACGCAGTTGCCAAGGTCATGCGAGCGCTGCGGGAGAAGACCGCCAACTCCATCAATGGTGTATCTGTGCCCGTAGCTATCGATTCGATATGCGTTCATAGCGACACTCCGGGTGCTTTGCCTCTCGCGAAGGCGGTTTATGAAGCGGTCGCGGACCGTCTCTAAACCGATACGGAATCGCGACCATGCAAGCCGTGAGCACATCGACAATCGTTACCGGAGCGAAAGCGCGCGTGTTAGTACTGCGGGCCCTCTCCATGGGGGCGCGTGCAATCGGCTCGTCGCTCGGCCCATACGGTCGAGGCCTGATGTATGACGGCGGTTCAGGTGGTCCGCAACACAGTTCATCGGGGCTTGATATTGCACGTCGTGTGACGGAAGAGTCGGGTGCCGGCACCGTCGCGCTCCGTATCCTGAGGGATGCCCTTTGGGATGTTCAGCGCGACCTCGAAGACGGAACCGCGCGTACCGCATGTATCGCAGTAGCCCTCTACGCGGAGGCGGCAAAACACGTTGCGCATGGGACCGGGCCAGCGCTGCTCTGCAAGGAAATCCAGCAGTTGCAAAGCGAGATGCCTGCTCTCGTCGAAGCGCAGCGATGCGAGGCCGCTGACGGTTTCGACGTAGCTCGTAGCGCTTGCGCCGACGAAGACATCGCGCGCACCCTCAGTGACGCCTACTCCGCATCGTCGGAGAAGGGCGCCATCGATATCCAGCAAGGAACTGGTTCCGACATCAGGCTTGAGCGCTATTCGGGTTACTGTCTCGATGTGGTACCCGAAGCCGCGGGCCTTTCAACAGAAGAACAAGGCCTGCGTGTTGAGATGGACTCGGCGCATGTGCTGGTCGTCAACGAAATACTCAGTGACTTCGGCCCGCTCGCCCGAGTTCTCGAGCAGTTTGCATTGCACTCCAAGTCTCTGGTCATCGTCGCACGAGGTTTCGAGGGTGTAGCGCACAGCACGCTGACGGCTAACCGCGCCGCGCTTCGGATGCATGTCCTCGGATTGATTCCGGCCGAGGTAGGTGAACAGGCAATGCATCTGCTCGACGACCTTTGCGCGGCCACTGGCGCCACAGTCATTAGCGAAGAGACTGGGACGTCGATGGCAAATGTTCGTCCATCAATGTTGGGTCGCACTTCGCGGCTGATTCTGGAGCGCGGTCGCGCCATATTTTCGGAGCCCAACGGCGACGTGAATGCAATTCATGCGCGACGTGCATTGTTGTCTGCTCAGGCTGCGTCCCAGCGGTACCTGGCGTTGGACCGGGAAAAACTTCAAAGACGTGCTGCACGACTCGCGGGCAACTGGGCCGTTCTGCGAATAGGCGGTCGTACGCACTGGGAGGCGGAGCAACGGGCCGGAAGCGCTCGCGCTGCGCTCGCGGCGCTGGCTGCTTCGAGAGCTTCCGGTGTTGTCGAGGGGGGCGGCCAGGCACTTCTCTCAGTGGCCGCATCACTCATAAAGTTGAAGGCGGACAGCGCTGGTGACGTACGCCGTGCGGCACTCGACTGCATTGCCGCTGGCTGCCGTGCGGTGGCCGTGCAACTGGCCGGTAATGCTGGCGGCAGCATCGTCGAATCTGAATTCAAGTATCGGACGGTTGACCCTCTGTCGACCACCCTTGCCATCCTGCAGCATGCGATTTCGGTTGCTGCAACCATGCTGACTGTCGAGGTTTTGATATGTTAAGAGTGAGCAGCGAACAAGCCGGGTACGCTCAGACTCTGGTTTCTTCTATGGGTATGTCAGCCGACGTGAGACAGGACGCCCGCGAGGCCCCCGAGCGTGCTAAAGGACAAGACGATTATATCCTGCGGGCGGTCGACCTGGTTCATCAGTATGGTCCTGTAACTGCGCTTGACCACGTATCCCTCGATGTCAGGCGCGGCGAGTTTCTGACGATTCTCGGGGAGAGTGGCTCAGGAAAGACAACGATGTTGCGTGTGATATCGGGCCTCGAGAAGGTGTCGCATGCAGCGCAACTTACGCTTGACGGCGTTGATGTCCGCGACGTGCCGGCTGCGAAGCGGAACTGCACAACTGTGTTCCAGAGCTATGCGCTCTTTCCACACATGTCGGTTGAGGAAAACGTCTGCTATGGCTTGAAATTGCGCGGCGTCGGCAAGGATGAAGCCAAGCGTCAGGCGAAAGACGCACTGTCAATGGTTCGTTTGGCTGGAAAGGATACCCGGCGCATCGGCCAGCTTTCAGGTGGCGAGCGCCAGCGTGTCGCGCTGGCCAGAGCCATTGTGACGCGACCGGCCGTCCTGCTTCTCGACGAACCTTTGGGCGCATTGGACGAAAAGCTGCGATACGACATGCAGGCCGAACTGGTCGACATACATCGCGCGTTGGGCATGACCTTCATCTACATTACCCACAGCCAGGAAGAAGCATTGACGATGAGCGACCGCATCATTCTGATGCGGCGTGGTCGCATCGAACAGTGTGGTACGCCGGAAGACCTTTTCGACCGGCCGTCAAGCCGCTTCGCGGCGGAGTTCATGGGTTTCGACAACGTGCTTCCGTGCACGGTCCAGGCCATCACCGAGGGGGGTGAAGCGACTGTCGACTTCAATGGAGCGACTCTTCGTGGCGTATGCGCCTCCGGGTCACATCTGCGGCAGGGCGATACAGCACTGTTTGCAGTTCGGGCCGAACGGTTGACACCCATTACGAGAACGGGGCCAGTCAGCGGCAGCAACGTCATCGCATGCGCGCCGGCCGAACACGTTTATCGCGGCAAGTACACAGACCAGACGGCACTGACCCCTGACTCTGCGCGGCTGAAGATTCGTAGCTGGGACCAAAGCGCAACACCAGGCGAATTCGATGCAGTGACCTGCCGCGGGCAGGACTGCGTGATTCTTCCTCATTAACTTATCCGGTAGTCAAAAGAGAGGATTGACCATGAAAGACCGCCATTCCACCACCTCGCAGCTGGACCTGACCCGGCGCGACATGTTGAAGGGCCTTGCCGCTACCGGAGCGTTAGCAATCACCGGTACGTTGGGCCTGAGCCGCGTCGCTGCAGCAGCGGATTCGCAAACGGTGAGCGCGTACGGGGTGACGACCGCGCAACTCAAGGACTGGTCGGCGTTGCAGAAGTCCACGGGACTCAAGATGCAGTATGTCGGTTCCAACAACGATGTCGGCGTTTTCATGCGCGACATCCTCGCCTCCCAGATGGGTAACAAGGCAGATATTTTCATCTTCGAAGGTGGCACACAGAACATCCTCGGGCCGCAGGGGGCGTATCTCGTCATCGATGAGAAGAATCCGAACCTCAAGCTTTGGCAGCGCACGCCTGATGTATGGAAACGCTCGGCGGTTGTCGTTGGCAAGGATGGCAAGCAGTACGGGGTACCCGTTATCGGCAACGCTGACAGCTTCGGCTACTTCCCCGACAAGCTCGGAGTGAAGGCTGACGGCACAGCGGACCTTTCTTGGAAAACGGTCTTCGAAGACGACCGTACACGCGGTCGTGTCGGTTACGACAACACCTGGAATTACTCGATTGGCGTTGCTGCGCTTTATCTCAAGTCCACGGGGAAGGCGAAAATTGGGGACCCTGCCGACCTGACTCCCGCGGAAGCCAAAACAGTCGTGGACTTCCTCGTTGCACGCAAAAAGGCAGGGCAGTTCCGTACGCTGGTCAGCTCGTTCGAGCAGCAGATTCAATTGCTTTCGAATCACGAGGTTGATGTGCTGAATTGCTGGGAGCCGGCTGTGCGCGAGGCGAACCTGAAGCTCGGCGACGGCAAGACGCGATACGCATACACCCTGGAGGGATATTACAAATGGGGGCACGGTGCGTATATTGCCGCGCAAGCGAAAGGCCGCGGCAATCTCGACACCGTCTACAAAATGCTGAATTACTTCCTCGACGGGGAGTACCGCGCCTTGCAGGCTCGTGACCGCGGCTATGCAGGCCCTAACATGGACCTTGCTGTCGAATACGCGACCGCGCATAGCTGGTCGGCCGACCAGATTCAGAATCTCAAGGCCACTCAGCAAAAGGTGGATAGGAAGTTTGCCAAGCCGTTCGTCAGCACTACCACGCCTTCACACTCGGACGGGATTGAAGAAGAGTGGCAGCGGTTTCTCAATGCGTAACCCCTAGGGGAGCGAAGGACGACATCATGAGCAACCTGATTCAGAAGTTCTCGAGTCGCGCCAGCATGCGAACACCGCTTGAGCGCTCACCGTGGCTGCTTCGCAGCTTTCTATGCATATGGTTGTTCGTCGTAATCGCCCCCCTTGTGGTGCTCGTTGCTTATAGCTTTTTCGACAGCCGCAACTTCATGATGGTCTATGAGCCGTCGTTCAAGACGTGGGAAAGCATCTTCACATCGGGCCGCTTCGAGGTGACGGTGCGAACCCTGCGGATTGCATTGACCGTCACGCTCATCGAACTGCTGCTCGCATTCCCGTCCGCGCTGTGGCTGGCGAAAGGCAACTGCACGAAGACGACCCGGGCAGTCGTTCTGGCTTTGCTGACCATTCCGTTCTTCCTTGACCAGTCATCCCGCATCATCGTATGGCGCGGGATTCTGGATGAGACCGGGATGATTAACCATGTCCTGATGATACTGCATGTCATTCAATCTCCCATCAAGGGAATGCTGTACACGGAAGCAGCTGTTCATTTCGGCATGGTGGTGTCGTATTTCCCCATGATGATTTTGCCGATTTATTTGGCCATCAACGTTATCGACGACACGTTGATATCTGCGGCCGCAGACCTCGGGGCGACCCCAGCACGCATTGTCGTGGACGTCATCCTTCCACTTTCGCTTCCCGGTGTGCTTGCAGGCGTCATCTTTACCCTCGGGCCAGCGCTGGCGTCGTGGGTCGAGCCGAATCTGCTTGGTGGAGGATTCGTCAACATGCTGAGCAATTCCGTTGATAGTGCATACGGTGCGCTGCGGTATCCGGTCGTGGCCGCGCTGTCGAGCTTTGTCGTTCTCATGATTGGCGTGATTTTCGCGGTGCTCATGTTCTTGACGCGCCGGTTTGCCGACCTGTCCATGTCTTTCCGGAGCCTGCAAAGTTGAACCAGTCAATCATTGATATGCCGGCATCGACCATGAACCGGCAAGCCCAGGGAAGTGCCTGGAGTTATTGGACAGGGTGGCCGCTAGTCGCGAAGGTTATTGCGTTCGGCGCGCTGGCATTCATCTACTTCCCATTGCTGTGGCTTGCGCTGATGTCAGTTAGTGCGCAGCCACTATCAGGGCTTCCCCTCCCATTTTCAGGGGCGAACTACGTTGCGCTGTTCCAGTCCGGCGACTGGCTTGCTCCATTCGGTATCAGCCTGCTGATTGCGCTCCTGGTGGGCGCCGTAACAGCGGTGACTGCGACGCTCGTTGGCCGCGTGTTGCCGCATTCGAAACGCGCCGGCACGCTCGTACTGCTCGCAGTGTTGCCGCTCTTCATCCCCGGCATGTCGATGGGCGCGGCCCAGTTCATCTTCCTGCGCCCGATGATGGGACTGACGCTGGGCTACTGGTCGATTTTTCTCGGGCATGTCGTCTGGGCGTTCCCGTTCTCGTTACTAATTGTCCTCGTGCTTACGACACGCTTTGACAGTCGCCTCGTCGAGGCTGCTGCAGACCTGGGCGCGTCCGGTTGGCGCACGTTCTGGGATATCGAGATGCCGATACTGCGACCGGGCATTGTTGGAGCAGGCACTTTCGGGTTTCTGATTTCCTTCAATGAAGTACAGCGCTCGATTTTCCTCCGCGGTACGGCAGAGACGATGCCCATCTGGAACTGGATGATGGCCTCGTCGCAGCAGTCACAGGTCCCGGTGATTTTTTGTCTCGAGACGATTGTGCTGGCGGTTGTGCTGCCCTCGCTCGCCGCGCTGTTCTGGGTGCTCTTCGTCCGCATGGACAAGAACTGACATTGTCCAAATCTTCATTTGAGGCAACTTATGCATCACGCAGAGCCGCGATTTAGCCCGGCAGGCGACTCCTTTATCGAGGTCGAGCTTGGCAATGAGATGAGCTTCGACCTCAACGTCAAGGTTCAGGCGCTCGCTCATTCCATCCGCGAAGCGCGCATTGACGGCGTCATCGAACTGGTACCCGAACTGGCCTCTTTGCTCGTGTCGTACGACCCTGACCGTATCAGCTACGACGACGCTGTAATGGAGATTAAGAGCATCTTTGCACAGCAATCGGGCGAAGGTGTATCCGAGGTGCCGAGCCGTCTCTTCTACGTACCGGTTCACTACTTCGACCCGTGGACGGAAGAATGTGTGGAGGAGTATCGGAAAACTTACCCTGACAAAGTCCCCGACCCGGAACTGCTTTGTCAGGCCAATGGCCTGGCTGACCGTGCAGCCTTGCAACGCATGCATACGGGCACGGAGTACTGGGTGGCGGCGCTAGGATTCTGGCCGGGGCTGTGCTCACTCATGCCGCTTGACCCCCGCTGCAGAATGACTGCGCCGAAGTACAACCCGCCGCGAGGCTGGACACCCAGGGGAACCATCGGATTGGGCGGTGGGCTGACATGCATATATCCTGACCGCACACCGGGTGGCTACCAGATATTCGCGCGCACGCCGATGCCGAGCTGGGATAAAGACCAGCGCCTGTCGGCATTCAAAGACAGTCTAGCTCTGTTCCGTCCGGGTGACCGGGTCCGTTTCACTCCAATTGGGAAAGATGAGTACGACTTCATCGGCGCGAGCGTGGACGAAGGAACGTATCAACATCCCTCGATTGATTACCAGGTTTTCTCGGTGGCCCGATATCGCGACTGGCTACGCGACCTCGATAAGGAGTAAGGCGATGCTGGAAGTTGTAAAGCATGGGCTTGAGACAACCGTGCAGGAATTGCCCGGCAGAATCGGCTTCTGGGAGCAGGGCTTCCCGCCCTCCGGTCCTGCCGACGCGTGGTCCTTCCGGCTAGCCAATCTGCTGGTGGGTAACCACCGGGACACAGCAGCGCTGGAGTGGCAGTTTATCGGCCCGACGTTGCGCTTTCATCGTGACTGCGAAATCGCGTTGACCGGCGCTGAGGTGGTAGCCAAACTCGACGATGCGGTTGTCCCAATGTGGCAGACGGTTTATGTGCGTGCCGGCCAACTGCTGGCATGTCCTGCGGCAAAAACAGGCGCAAGAGGCTACATCGCCATCTCTGGAGGAGTTTCGACTCCCAGCGTGCTCGGCTCCCGCGCTACGTTCCACATGGCCGGAATCGGTGGTGTGAGCGGCGGCTCGCTCAAGGCACGGGAGCAGGTCCCACTTGGAGATGCCCGGCTACTACGCAAAATCATGAAGGTGCCTGAGACCGCCCGGCCTCCTATCGCTCCGGCGACGAACCTGGCCTTTCCGGACGCTCGCATAGCTGCGATGCTTGGGCCGAACGACACCTGGCTGGACGAAAAGTCCGTCATGATGTTTTTCGATAGCGAGTGGACTGTGAGCACTCACAGCAACCGCACAGGTCTCCGACTTTCGGGGCCAACGTTCAGTTTTTCAGAGTACGCTTACGCGAAACCTGCGGAGCACGGCAGCGAGCCGTCCAACATTCTCGACCACGGCTACCCGGTTGGCGGAATCAGCATTGCCGGTCAGACACCGATTGTCTTCATCAACGATTCCCCGAGCGCCGGTGGCTTTTTCGTGCCTTTCACGATTCCGCGCTTCGACCTGTGGCGCCTTGGTCAGGCCCGGCCGAACGCAAAACTCCGTTTTCGCCGCGTGACACTCGAAGAAGCAAATGAGGGACGGCGCAAGCTTGACAAGCTTTGCAGCAGTCAGTCGCTGGTCGAAGTTGACCGCGTCGAAGCCTAAACACGGAGTGAACACATGGCAGACATCGAAGTTACGAGTCCGGTGCCCGGCACCTTCTATCGCAGTCCGGCTCCCGGTGAGCCGCCGTTTGTTAGCGAAGGCCGGAAAGTCACCGCGGAGACGGTGATTGGCAACATAGAGTTGATGAAACAGTTCAACGAGATTTACGCGGGAGCCGCTGGGACGCTCACGTCTTTCGTTGCTGCCGACGGTGAGGCGGTCGATTCTGATGCTGTGCTTGCCATCATTTCCGCAGACGAGGATTGACATGCGACAAGGCATCAGGAAGGTGTTTGTAGCAAATCGTGGCGAGATTGCAGTGCGCATCGTCCGGGCTGCCCGCGAGCTTGGCATGCAGACAGTGCTGGGCTGTAGTGCCGCCGATGTCGACAGCCTTGCAGCGAGAATGGCTGACGAGGTTGTGACGGTCGGGCCGGCCGCGGCGGCGAGGAGTTATCTCGACATTGGCGCGGTCGTGGCAGCGGCGAAGGGCGTCAGCGCCGATGCCGTGCACCCGGGCTATGGCTTTCTGTCGGAAAACGCAGAGTTTGCACAGGCAGTCGTGGACGCCGGTCTTGTATTCGTCGGTCCGTCACCACGGGCCATCACCTTGATGGGGGATAAGGCGCAAGCTCGCGCCTGCGCCATGAAGGCAGGCGTGCCGACCGTGCCCGGTAGTGACGGTGTCGTCGAGAACGTAGCCGCGGCGCTCGTGGCCGCCGAACAGGTGGGTTACCCGGTCATGCTCAAGGCTGCGGCAGGCGGAGGCGGGCGCGGCATTCGTGTCGCGACAGATGCGGCGGAGCTTGAGGCGCAGTACGCCATAGCAACGCGCGAGGCACAGAGCGCATTCGGCTATGGAGGCCTCTATCTTGAGCGGTTCGTCGCATTGGCACGCCACGTGGACGTTCAGATTATCGGTGACGGCGAGCGCGCGATTCATCTGTACGAGCGCGAGTGCTCGCTTCAGCGGCGCCGCCAGAAGCTGGTCGAGGAGGCACCTTCTCCATCGCTGGACAGCGATGTGCGCCAGAGAATGTGCGCTTCGGCCGTTGCTCTCGCGGAATCGGTCGGTTACCGCGGAGTGGGGACCATCGAATACCTGTACGAGCCGAAGACGTCGGAATTTTTTTTCATCGAGATGAATACCCGCGTCCAGGTTGAACACCCGATTACAGAAATGATTACGGGCATCGACATCGTCCGCGAGTCGCTGCGTCTCGCCTCGGGTGAGCCTCTGAAACATATCCAGTCGGACGTCGTGTTGCGTGGAGCGGCGATTGAATGCCGTATCAACGCGGAAGATGCACAAAAGAATTTCATGCCATCGCCCGGGAAGGTCAGTGCGCTCCGGTTGCCGGCGGGTCCCGGTGTTCGGGTAGATACGCATCTTTACGACGGCTATTCGGTGCCTCCATTTTATGACTCCCTCCTTGCTAAGGTCATCGTTTGGGATTCCTGCCGGTCAGAAGCGATTGAGCGCATGAAAAGGGCATTGCACGAGTTGAGCTTCGAAGGGCTCAAGTCGACGAAGGCACTACACCTTGCGTTGCTCGATGACGAAGGCGTCCGCTCGGGTGACTATCACACAGGGTATGTCGAAGCCAATCTCACCAGAATAGTGAGTGGCATCCCGAATTGAGGGGGAAGGAGTAATTCCCTTTTGGATGACGATGCCGGATAGGTGCAGAGCCGCAAGGTTGACTTCCTCGCGGGCTTCAGGAACGGCCAACGAACCCTTTTGTCGGCCATGTGGTAGTGCGTCTTCTTCGTCAGTGGCGGATGTAAGCGCTGGCGACAAGCCCCCTCTTTCGAGTAATGAGCGTGCGGCCGCCATCAACAAAGACCTCTGCATTGTTCCCATTAGGCCGGAGAACGTAGCCAGCACCATCCCACAAAGCCACGCGCCGTAAAGACATTCACTTCGCGCTGCCTTGTCCTTACTGTTCTTGTTCAAGCCACGCAGTCCGGTGGCAAGCGAGCGAATGCCTTCCTCCGCCATAAGCGACATAACGGGATTGCCATCCTTGGCATAACGACCCTCAGCCGCATGAGCGATGGCGTTAAGTCCGCTCACGATGGAAACCTACGTTTGATGCGTCGGGTCAGCGAAGCATTAGTGCGGCACGGCTGAGACAAATGGTGGGTGATTTTTTCCAGGATGCTGCAAAGCATATCGAAGCGCGTAATCCGTGGCTCGCCGCGAGACTGCTGCGAGTAAGTCCCCACTGGCTGCGACATACTCACGCCACGCATGCGCTTAAAGCTGGCGTCCAGCTTGTTACTGTGCGCGACAATCTTCGGCACGCTTCGATTGCAACGACCTCGACGTACCTGCACGAAAACGACCGACGCCGTGCGCATCAAGTCGGTGCCGCATTCGGACGTACTCCCTCGCGGTACTAGCGTTGAACGTGGCACCTTGACCTGTTCACCGCGCAACAGACAGCCAACCGTTCAAAATCCTTCTGCCGTAAACCTCGTCCAGGTCGCCAGACCGAAGACGCCATCTGAGCGTGCGCTCGTTGGATTAATGCTGTACAGGAACGGTCGCTCGGCGCAGACCCATAAGAAGGATACTGGCGCACCTGGCAAGAATCACCGTGGCGATGCGCCGCGCCGTCGGGTTGGCCTCAAGCCTCTTTGTTGTACGCGGAACGACGTCGCCGCCGGCTGCGCACGTGTTGTTGACGAAGTCAAACAGGTGCCATCAGCCGCGACGAAACATGGCTCAGGAACATCGGCGGGAGTCCGTCGACGCTCAGAGTGCGGTCGGATTTCTAGTGTTCAAGCTCCTAGGGAAAGCCCGGTCGTAAGACACCCTTCCGCCTGTGAATTATCGAACCGGTTCAATTGTTCACAAGGTCTCTAAGCATGGTCGACCTCTGAAACCGGCACATGGGATGCCTCTTACCCGTCTCATGCGACCCGCTCGGCTCCGACTGCTTGTCTGTCGCCCGTCAATTTGAAACGGCGGTCGGCGCGACGCCGACGTTAGAAGCGGTAAACAATAGTTCTTCCGGGCGGAGCGCTACGCTCGACTCGCCACGCTTCAACGCGAGGAGGCGGGCATGGCAGAAGACCGGGCCTGCTTCGGGCTCGGCTCCGCCCGACGCGGGCTGGTCTGCCGAGGTGTCGTTGGTCGTCAGCAAGGCTTTGCGTCGAAATACACAACGTTTTCGTATCCTCGACCCTTAGAACCCTTAACAAAATGAACGAAGGGGCTGTTAACCCGCGACGAATGCTGTTAACCTTTTCATTGTTTCGACGACGAAAAGGATATGGCCAAGCCGATACTCGACGACGACCTTTGGGCACTCATCGAACCGTTGCTGCCCCCTCCCAAGCTACGGCGAACCCGTTTTCCAGGGCGCAAGCCGCTCGACAATCGTGCGGTGCTCACGGGCATCCTCTTCGTCTTACAGACGGGCCTGCGTTGGGACCTACTGCCTCGCGAGATGGGGTGCGGCAGCGGCATGAGTTGCTGGCGTCGTTTGCGTGACTGGCAGGCCGCTGGCGTTTGGGACCAGTTGCACGAGGTGCTGCTCGCGCGATTGCGCGCAGCCGACCAAATCAATTGGTCTCGCGTCATCGTCGATTCCTCTTCAATCCGCGCTGTGGGCTCAGGTCAAAAACAGGACCGAATCCCACAGACCGCGCGCGACCCGGTTCAAAGCACCATCTCATCACCGAGGCGCAAGGCATCCCGCTCGCGGTGATACTCACCGGCGCCAACCGTAATGACGTCACTCAACTCCATACGCTGGTTGAGGCTATCCGGCCCATCAGCGGCAAGCGCGGCAGACCACTATCGAAGCCTCGGGTCGTTCAGGGCGACAGAGGCTACGACCACGACAAATATCGACGTCCACTGCATGCTGCCGGCATTGCAACCGAAATCGCTCGGCGCGGTCAGCCTCATGGTAGCGGTCTAGGCAAAACACGCTGGGTCGTGGAGCGGACTATTTCGTGGCTTCACAACTTTCGCCGACTGCGTATTCGCTTCGAGCGCCTCGCTTTCATCCACGAAGCCTTCATGAAAATCGCCTGCTGCATCATATGCTGGCGACATCTGCAAAAGTCATTCTGTTAACGCCTCTTAGTGGACCCGCTTCCCTCCGAAGTCGAAAACAAGGTTTTGCGCGACATCAACAGGAGAATGTCCGCCTCGTCCGCCTTGGCGATGAGGTCAAAGACCGCCTCTCTGATTGTCTCTGACCACGGGGCCGCCAGTCCGTGTTGCGATTCGAACATAATTCTTCGGCTCAAGTCTTTTGCCTCGACCAAAACGGAGTGTGCTGGGGGATTGGCGCCGAAGCTGGGAGCAAACTCAAACGCCGTCGCTCCTAATACAACGTCCTTAAACGTCTCCACAGCCGTCACCAACACCCATTGCTGTCGATTCTCCCATGCATTTAGGAATGCCATTGGCTCAGTGTTGAATACGCGGGCGAGTTTCACGACAGTTTGCGGTGGGAGCCTCATCAGGCGCTCGCTCCCTACTCTGAAAGACTCGTGGATGCCCGCCACTTGCATGAGACGTTTCGTTTGCGTCTCATCAATATCAAAAACGGGCGAAGCGATAGGGACATGAAATTCGACTTGCGGCGCGGGCATCGTGGCCGGCTATCATGGGATGGGCGACGACCAAGATGTTGCGGTTGAGCCATGAGCGTTTCGCAAGCCAGCGTTTGTCACGAGCCCTGACATTGCACTGCTTGGACGAGTGCCCGGCTCGAAAGCGTGTTTCACGAAGTCGGCGGCTCAAGCCGCGGGCAGCGCCGCACCGATACCTGCCAGCACTTCGTCCCGCACACGGGCTAGCGATGCGTCGCGCCGGTCGCGCGGCCGTGGCGCGGCAATCTCGACGTCTCGCGCGAGGCAGCCCGCGCCGTTCCTGCCGGATGGCGCGAGCAACAGCACGCGATCCGACAAGTACAGCGCTTCGTCGAGATCGTGCGTGACGAGCAGCGCCGCGGTTCCGTGCGCCCGCGTGAGCGATAACAATAGATCCTGCAGGCGTGTCCGTGTGATCGCATCGACGGCGCTGAACGGTTCGTCGAGCAGCAGCAGATCGGGCTGTGCGAACAGGCCGCGCGCAAGTGCGACGCGCTGCGCCATGCCGCCGGAAAGCTGCTTGGGCAACGTGTTCTCGAGACCGGCGAGACCCACCTCGCCGAGCAGTTCCGCCACGCGGGGATGGGTGCCTCGTTGCGGCCGGGCGGAAAACGCGACATTATCGCCGACGTTCAGCCATGGCAACAGGCGAGGCTCCTGGAAAACCACGCCAACCCTCGCCGATGGTCCGCGTTGCGGCACGCCGTCGAGCAGGATCTCGCCATCGAAGTTGCGGTCGAGACCTGCGATCGCGCGCAGCAGGGTGCTCTTGCCGCAGCCGCTGGGCCCGACAAGGCTCACGATTTCGCCGCGTCCGATCGCGAAAGTGACGTGTTCGAGTACGGCGTGCCCTTCGTAGTCCTTGCCGACCGCGCGAACCTCGAGGAGAGAGGGTGCGTTCGGCTGCATCAGCGCACGCTCCGCGAAGAACGTTGATCGGTTGCCGTATCGCGCCACGACAGCGTATGCGCCTCGATCGCCTTAAGGACGCTGTCGCTGAGTTTGCCCAGCAATGCGAGCAGCAGGATCGCGCCGAACACGAGGTCGGGACGCCCGGTCTCGCGCCCATCGCTGAGCAGGTAGCCGAGTCCGCGGGTGGCCGCGATCAGTTCCGCCGCGACCATGAACATCCACGCAAGACTCAAGCCCGTGCGCAGTCCGGTGAAGATCTGGGGAAGCGAGGCGGGCAGCAGGATGCGTATGAAAAGCGCCCGCTGATCCAATCGATGCACTTCACCGAGTTCGATCAGTTTTCTGTCGACGTCGCGAATGCCCGCCACGACGCTCAACTGCACCGGAAAAAACGCGCCGATCGCGATCAGCGTGATTTTCGGCGCTTCGTCGATACCCATCCACAAAAGGAGAATCGGCACCCATGCAAGCGACGGAATCGCGCGCAGTGCCTGAAACGCCGGATCGAGCAACGCGTCGAGACGCCGGCTCAAACCCATCGCCGCACCGAGCAACAACGCGAGCATCGCGCCGAGGCCGAAGCCCGTGAGCACGCGCACACAACTTGCCCCAACATGACGACCGAGGCGGGCGCCGCCGAGTTCCCACAGTGTCTGCGCGATGGTGCTCGGCGCCGGTACCAGATGTTCCGGCAGCACCGACAGGCGAACCAGTACTTCGACACAGGCAAGGAACGCGAACGGCAAAGCGACGCCTGCGATGCGCCAATGCCTGAGCGGATCGCGCGGGCGCGCGAGGCCACGACGAATGGGTTCTGTCGAACCGCGGTTGGGAAGCGCGAGCGAATCGTCGGCGGCTATGCCGATCTGACGGACTGTGCGGCTCATGTATCGTTACTTGCCGCCGTTCGCCGCGATGACCGGCTGCGCTGACTGTACGTCGATCAATGCGTCGATGACCGCGTTCAGATCGGTGCCGGCCTTGACCAACTGCTCCTGCACGAGCAGCGGGGCGGCCGCTTTCAGTGCTGCCAGTTGCCGTTCACCGGGCTGAGGTTGGCTGAAGTCGTTGCGGCTCAATTGCAGTCTCGCGACCGGCAGCGACAGCTTCGATTCGTCAGCGACGATCTTTGCCGTCTCGTCAGGATGGGCGGCGATCCACAGGCGTGCTTTCTCGTACACCTTCAGCACGTGTGCCAGCGTATCGGGATGCGCGCTGATGAAGTCTTGCCGCGCATTCAGGAAGCCCCACGTGTTGAAGTCCACATTCCTGTATAGCAGGCGGGCCCCGTCGTCGAGCTGCGCGGCAGCCATATGCGGATCGAGACCTGCCCATGCGTCCACCTGACCGTTCGCCAGCGCGACGCGCCCGTCCGGATGCTGCAGGTTGACGATTTCGACGTCGTCGCGCGACAGACCCGCGGTGTGCAGCGCACGCAACGTGAAGAGGAAGGGATCGGTACCCTTGGTTGCAGCGATCTTCTTGCCTTTCAGATCGGCGAGCGTTTTGATCGGCGAATCTTTGCGGACGACCAGCGCCGTCCATTCAGGCCGGGAAAAGATATACACGGCGCGAATCGGGTTGCCGTTCGCCTTGCCGAGTACCGCGGCGAGTCCCGCCGTCGAGCCGATGTCGATGGCGCCGCTGTTCAGATATTCGAGCGCGCGATTGCTGCCGAGACTCAACACCCATTTGACCTGCGTATGGTCCGGCGCAAGTTCCTGTTCGAGCCAGCCATTGCGCTTGATCACCAGGCTTTCGGGCGAATAGTACGCGTAGTCGAGTCTCAGTTCGGCGGGTGCCGCAGCTTGTGCCGCTTGAGGAGTCAGGATGGCGAGCGTGGCCGCCGCCGACGCGAGAAAAGCGGACAGTCCGGCCAGCAGACGGCGCGGCTTCTGAAAGACTGGCTTGGACGCTGCACCCCGGGAAAATGTCATTGAATATGGTCCTGGAAATTGTTCCGTTATGACCGTTCAATGTAATCACCGCGCGAGCGCAAGCGAACCAATAAAAGCTGACAATCAAATCACACAGCGCGCAATAGCGGCGATGGCGAACAAGCGGCGCACGTCGGCATGCCGTTGAGGACATGTCGGCGTGCTGGTCCGCTATGGCGTGTTCGCGCGCCGGCCAACCAACGAATGATGAAAACCATATATCCGACGCTTAAGTTTCCATGATTCGTTATTTCCCTCGGTGGCGACGCTCGCCTACGCTGACCAGATGCCATGGAGAAAGTCATGACCGAAGCAGTCGGCAGTAAACAAACCGGCACGGAAAGCGGCACGCGGCTCGCGTGGATTGCAGGCGTTGGCGCGAGCGCGGGGCTCGGCGCGGCGCTCGCCCGCCGTTTCGCGAGCGAAGGGTTCAGCGTCGCGGTAACCGGACGCTCGCGCGAGCGGCTCGATGCGGTCGTCGCGGAAATTCGCGCGACAGGCGGCCATGCGCTCGCTTTATCTGGCGACGTCACGAGCGAAAGCGATCTGAACGCAATTGCGCGGCAACTCGCGGAACACGGCACGCTCGAAGTCGCGATTTTCAACGCCGCCGGTGCCACGCGCGCCCCGACGCTCGAACTGAGTGCCGAGCAGTTCGAGGCGGCGTGGCGCGTCACCACGCTAGGCGGCTTTCTGTTCGCGAGGGCGGCGTTGCAGCCGTTGCTGGCGGCCGGGCGCGGCTCGCTGTTGTTCACCGGTGCGACGGCCTCGCTGCGCGGCCGTCCGCCGTTTGCCGCGTTTGCGTCCGCGAAAGCCGGCTTGCGCTCGCTTGCGCAGAGCCTCGCGCGCGAGTTCGGGCCCCGCAATATCCATGTCGCGCATGTGGTGGTGGACGGCGGCATCGACGGCGAACGCCTGCGCAGTTCGTCGCCGCAACGGGTCGCCGAACGTGGACCGGACGGCCTGCTGAATCCGGACCATATCGCCGACGCTTACTGGCATCTGCATCAGCAGGGCCGCAGTGCATGGTCGCAGGAAATCGATCTGCGGCCGTTCAACGAATCGTTTTGACGTGATGAGGGCGTGACCATGAGCGATATCGTCATCGACAAACCCGTTGCCGTCACGGCGGTCGACGCGGAACTCAACTACCTTGAATTCAACGGCGAAAGACCGGTGTCATACCAGTACGAGCCGCCGCCCGGCGTGCCGAAGCGCAGCGGGGTGTACCGGCCGTACCGGGTGAGCGTGTCGAATGCGCGCGTCGCGCCGCCGCCCGGCGCGTTATCGCTCGATCGCAACGGCTTCGAACTGCATCGGCACGTTAGCGCATTGAGCGACTTCTCCGATCCGGCGCAGATCGAATCCGTCTATTACCATGAAGCCGAGCAATTGCTGAAGCAGGTCACGGGCGCGCGCCGCGTGGTCGTGTTCGATCACACGCTGCGCGACGGCAACACCGGCCGTGCCGACGGCGTGCGCGAACCGGTCAAATACATTCATAACGATCAGACCTTCGTGTCGGGCCCACGCCGCGTGCGCGATCATATGCCTACGGGTGAGGCCGAGCAGTTGCTGCAAGGGCGTGTCGCGATCGTCAACCTGTGGCGGCCAATCGGCGTGCCCGCGCAGTCGTCGCCGCTCGCGCTGTGCGATTCGCGCAGTATCGCGCTCAACGATCTGGTCGCGTCGGACCTCGTCTATCCGGACAAGGTGGGCGAAACGTACGCCCTGGTGTTCAATCCTCGCCACCGTTGGTACTACTTCCCCAACATGACGCCCGATGAATTTCTGCTGCTGAAGATTTACGATTCTGCCGGCGACGGGATCGCGAGGCTGACCGCGCACACCGCGTTCGACGATCCGACCGCCCCCGCCGACGCGCCGCCACGACGCAGCATCGAATTGCGCACACTGCTGTTTTTCTGATTCGCAGCCTATGAGCCGGCGCTTCGCGCCCCGCTCGAACCTTCACAGACACGTCAAGATATACAAAGCAAGTTTGCTTCGTTGCGTGCGGCATCAGGTGCCCCGTATCCTCGAAGATTAACTCTTCAGGATACCGTACCTATGACCGGAGCTATTTTGAGCGACGTGCAACTCGACGAGCGTTATGTGCCGATTTTCGACCGTATCGCGGAGGGCAGCATCGCACGCGAGCGGAATCGCGAACTCGCGCACGACGCGGTGAAGTGGCTCAAGGAGTCCGGTTTTACCGCGCTGCGCGTGCCGCGCGCTTATGGTGGCGGCGGTATTACGCTGCCGCAGTTTTTCCGCCAGTTGACCAGACTCGGCGCCGCCGACTCGAACCTGCCGCAGATTCTGCGCGCGCATTTCGGCTTCATCGAATACCGGCTCGAAGGCAACGACGAAGCGTTGCGCCGGCGCTGGCTCGAACGCGTCGCGAACGGCGAGACGGTCGGCGCGGCGACCTCCGAGCGCACCGGCTCGACCCATAACTCGGTGACCCTCACGCACGACGCCGCACGCAACGTTCTGCCGAGGTCGTCCATTAAATGAAGACGCTCCAGATTTCCCTGACCGGCCTGGCTGTCGTGACCGCGGTGACCGTCGTGGCACTCGCCGGCTGCGATAAGACCGATCCGGCGCAAGCCGCGCAGTCGGCGCATGCATCGAAACCTGCCACCGGCGGCACGCTCACCTGGGGCGTAACGACCGAGCCGGCCTGCTTCGACCCGCACCGGTCGTCGCAACAGAACGCGTTCTGGGTGATCCGCAATTACATCGATTCGCTGATCAGCAAGAAGACCGACGGCACCTACGCGCCGTGGCTCGCGAAGTCGTGGAGCGTGGCCGACGACGGCAGGAGCTACACGTTCAACCTGCGCGACGACGTGCATTTCACCGACGGCACGCCGTTCAATGCGGATGCCGTGAAGGCCAACTTCGACTACATCCTGAACAACGTCAGCACGACGTCTGCGTCCGCGTCGTTGCTGGTTCACTACGACCACATCGAAGTCGTGTCGCCGTACGTGGTGCGTATCGTGATGAAGCAAGCCGATTCGACCACGCTCGAATCGCTGTCGAGCGTGAAGCTCGGCTTCATTTCGCCGAAGGCGCTCGCTCAGAACAAGGACCTGTGCGGCGGCGGGCCCGGAATCGTCGGCACCGGCCCGTTCGTTTTCAGCGCGTATCAACGCGGCCAATCGGTCACGTTCGAGCGCAATGCCGCGTATAAGTGGGCGCCCGGCAATGCACGCCACCAGGGCGCTGCGTATCTGGACCGGGTGACGTACCGCTTCCTGCCCGAGGCCGCGGTGCGCACCGGCGCGCTGAGTTCGGGCCAGGTCGATCTGATCGAAGGGGTTCAGCCGACGGATGCGAGCCTGTTCGACAAGGTCGACGGTTTCCAGTACCTGAGCGGTCCGTCGGCCACTACCTCGTTCACGCTGAACATCAACTACACGGTCGCGCCGGCGAGCGACGTGCGGGTGCGGCGCGCGCTGCGCGACGGCTTCGATCTCGATGCGATCGTCAAGAGCGTGTATCTCGGCACGGTGCAGCGCGCCTGGTCGAACATCGGTCCCGACAATGCCGACTACAACGCCGCGCTCAAAGGTTCGTGGGGCAACAACGTCGCCGCGGCGAACAAACTGCTCGACGATGCGGGCTGGACCCAGCGCGACAGCGAAGGCTTCCGCACGAAAGACGGCAAGCGTCTGTCGATCGAGGTGGGCTATCCGCAGCCGTACGTGCGCGACAGCCGCGACGTGCTGATTCGCGCGATCCAGTCGGCGTTGCGCCAGAACGTCGGTCTCGATCTCGGCCTGCGCATTACTACGGCGGGCGACTTCACTAACCAGAAGGCGACCGGCAACTGGACCATCTATCCGAACACGGACAACCCGTCCGACGTCGCGATGGAACTGTGGGACATGCTCGGCGACCAGGGCTTTCTGTACAACGCGATCAGGAACCCGGACCCGACGATCACCAACGCGATCAACCGCGCGCGTCTGTTGCCGGTCGGCGACGCGCGGCGCCAGTTGCTCGCCGATGTGCAGAAGCGCGCGGTCGATCAGGCTTACATCGTGCCGCTGTTCGCGCCGGCCTATCACCTGGCGGCCAGGTCGTCGGTGCATGGGATCGGCTTCGAGCCGCAGCTCGACGGTCCGGCCAGTTCGTACGACATCTGGGTCGACAAGCAGGGAGGCTGACGTGCTGAGAAAAATCGTCACGCGGCTTTTGACCGGCATGCTCGTGCTGTGGCTCGCGGCGAGCGCGGCGTTCGTCGCGATTCACGCGCTGCCGGGTCGCATCGAGGATGTGCTGGCCGGCGACCTGTCGTATCCCGGCTTGCGCGAGGCGATCGCCGCCCAGTGGGGACTCGACCATAGCCTGCTGTGGCAATACGGGCAGTTTCTGCTGCGTCTAGCTCACGCGGACCTCGGTACTTCGTTCGTGATGCAGCAGCCGGTGCTCGCGGTGCTCGGCAGCCAGTTGTGGCCGACCGTGCAACTGGCGGGCGCGGCCGGCTTGCTGGCGATCGTACTCGCGCTCGTCGTCGCGACCTCGACGGCGGGTTTCAGCGTCGGCCGCGGCGCGTGGGCGGCCCGCTTCGCGTCGACGCTCGAACTCGCGTTCACGTCGACGCCCGTGTTCTGGCTCGGCATGCTGCTGCTGATCGCGTTCTCGTTTCACTGGCGGCTGTTTCCGGTGTCCGGCGCGGCGGGCTGGCGCTCGCTCGTGCTGCCGGCCGTGACGCTGGCGCTGCCGACGGCGGGGATTCTGTCGCAGGTGATGCGCGAGGCGCTGGAAACGACGCTCGACAAACCGTTCGTGGTGACTGTGCGGGCCCGCGGCGTGTCGGAAGCCGCGCTGCGCGTGCGGCATGTATTGCGTCACGCGCTGCTGCCCGTCGTCACGCTGGGCGGCTGGCTGATCGGCAGCCTGCTCGGCGGCGCGGTGATCACCGAGAAGATGTTCGGCCGGCCCGGCATCGGCAGCGTCACGCTGACGGCGGTCACGTCGCAGGACGTCCCGGTGGTGCTCGCCGTCGTCCTGCTGGCGGCGTTTGTCCACGTGGTCATGTCGACGCTGCTCGATGTCGCCTATCTCTTCATCGATCCCCGACTGCGCAGCCAATGAGCGACCTTCCGCTTTCTCCTGTTTCTCCCGCTTCGTCCCCCGCGCGAGCCCGAGCGGTTTCGCGCATTCCGCTGCCGGTGTTGCTGGCCGCCGCGTTCCTGCTGGTGCTCGCGTTCGCGCTGGCCTTTCCGCGCGTCGCGACACCGTACGACCCGCTCGTCAGCGACGTCGCGCACGCGATGCAGCCGCCCGACTCGAACCACTGGTTCGGCACCGACCGGATCGGCCGCGACGTGTTCGCGCGAGTGATCTACGGCGCGCGCTATTCGCTGCTGATCGGCCTGTCGAGCATGCTCGTGAGTCTGTTGATCGGCCTCGTGATCGGTGTGACGGCGGGCCTCGGCCGCCGCTCGGTGGACGAGGGCGCATCGCGCGTGTTCGACGTGCTGTCCGCGTTTCCGCCGATCCTGCTGTCGCTGTTCGTGGTGACCTTTCTCGGCCAGGGGATCGTGAACATCGCGGTTGCGGTGGGCATCGCGGGTATTCCGAAGTTCGGCCGTGTGCTGCGCTCGCAGACGCTGGTGGTGCGGCGCGCGGACTACGTGACGCATGCGGTGACCTTCGGCTTGTGGCGCCGCCACGTGTTTTTCAGGCACATCCTGCCGAACGTGCTTGCCGCGGTGCCGGTGATCGCGACGATCGACATCGGCAGCGCGATCATCGCCGTGTCCGGCTTGAGCTTTCTCGGTCTCGGACCGCAGCCGCCGACACCCGAGTGGGGCGTGATGCTGGCCGAAGGGCGAGACGTGTTGCGCGTCGCGTGGTGGCCGAGCGTGTTTCCCGGCATGGCGCTCACGCTGACCGTGATGGCGTTCTCGCTGATCGGCAAATTCCTGTCCCGTGTCTATGGAGTGTGCGCACGATGAAAAAAGATCTGCCGTTGCCGCGGCCGCTCGTCGATATCCGCGGGCTGAGCATCCGTTTCCTGCACGCAAACGAAGGCCGTCCGCTGGTGCGCGGTGTCGACCTGACGATCCGTGCGGGCGAGTGCGTCGCGCTGGTCGGCGAATCGGGATCGGGCAAGAGCCTCACCGCGCGCAGCCTGATCGGTCTCGCCGGTCAGGGCGCGCGGATCGACGCGCAGCGTTTCGAGATCGACGGTCGCTCCGCGCTCGGCTTCGGTGAGCGCGATTGGCGCGCGCTGCGCGGCGCGTTCGCAGGGCTCGTGATGCAGGACGCGCTCGTGTCGCTGGATCCGCTGCGCACCGTCGGCGCGGAGATCGGCGAGGCGGTCGGGTTGCACGCGAAGCTGCGCTCGCGCGCCGGGCGGGCGGCCAGGGTGCGCGAGGTGATGAGCGACGTCGGCATTCCCGAGCCCGGGCGGCGCGCGGATCAATATGCGCACGAGTTGTCGGGCGGATTGCGGCAGCGCGCGTTGATCGCGTCGGCAATCGCGGCGGGGCCGGCGCTCGTGATCGCCGACGAGCCGACCACGGCGCTCGACGTGACCGTGCAGGCGCAGATTCTCGCCGTGCTCGCGGCCCGTTTGCGCGAAGGCGTCGGCGTGCTGCTGATCTCCCACGATCTCGCGGTGGTCGCGGATATCGCCGACCGCGTGCTGGTGATGCATGAAGGCGAAGTCGTCGATAGCGGGACGACCGAAAGCGTGCTGAACAATCCGTCGCATGCGTATACGCGGCAACTGCTCGCGGCGCAGCCGTCCGCGCTCTCGCGCGGCCATAAGCTCAGTTCGGCGCGCATGGTGCCCGATGTGGATCGCTTGAGCGGCCGCGGGGAACTGTCGATCGTGCGCGAACCTCTGCCGTTGCGGGCGACACGGTCGGATCAAGTGGTGCTGCAAGCCGCCGCGATCGGCAAGCGCTATGCAAAGCGCGGCGCGGGTCGAGCCAACCGCAACGACACGTTCACCGCGCTAGACGACGTATCGTTCAGCGTACACAGAGGCGAAGTGGTCGGCATCGTCGGCGAATCGGGTTCCGGCAAGAGCACGTGCGCAAACGTCGTGCTTGGACTCGTCACGCCGTCGACGGGCGACGTGACCTTTCTCGGCACGCACTGGAACGGCGCGAACGTGAACGAAAGCTCGCGGCGTGCGCTGCGGCCGCGATTGCAATATATCCCGCAAGACCCGCTCAGTTCATTCGATCCACGCCATACCGTGCAGCAGTTGCTGCAAGAAGGACTGTTTTCGACGCGGCTGGAAAAGCGCGCGCTGCTCGATCGCAGCGTCGAACTGCTCGAACAGGTTGGACTCGATGCCACCTATCTCGGACGGCGGCCTGCCACGCTGTCGGGCGGGCAGCGTCAGCGCGTCGCCATTGCGCGGGCCATCGCACCGGAGCCGGCATTGATCGTGTGCGACGAGCCGGTCTCCGCGCTCGACGTCTATGTGCAGGCTCAGGTGCTCGATCTGCTCGCCGCGTTGCAGTCCCGGCTCGACATGTCCTTGCTGTTCATTTCACACGACCTGGATGTCGTGCGTCATGTCAGCGATCGCGTGCTCGTGTTCAGCAACGGACGGGTGGTGGAAGCCGGCGACGCGCAAGGTGTTTTCGACTCGCCGGAGCACGCCTATACGCGTGAATTGATGGCTGCTTCGCCGTCGCTGCGGCGAGCCAGGTGCGCAGCCGCCGCGGCTCGGGTGGTGGAGTCGGCCACGGGCTGAATTCGAAGCCGCGCCGCCGTGCCGCCGCTGCCTGCACGAGGCGTCGCGCGGCGTTCACTCAGCCGCGGCTTCCCGTGCTTCCAGGTGGCGGCTCACAGGTCGCGGCAAACCGAAGTGCTCACGCAACGTTCGCCCTTCGTATCCGGTGCGGAGAATGCCGCGCTGTTGCAGAAGCGGCACCACGCCGTCGGCGAAATCCGCAAGCCGCCAGGCAGCACCTCCGGCATCAGATTGAAACCGTCGGCGGCCCCGCCTTTGAACCAGTGTTCGATATCGTCGGCGATATGTTCCGGTGTGCCGACGATCACGCGATGTCCGCCGCCGCCGCGACACTGCGCGCTGTGATCCTCTCGCCGTTGAGCCTCTGAAAGGCGAACCCGCGCGCGCTCGCCGCTGGGCGGCTCAGGCTAGCAAAATGCATAACATCCATAGCGTGTTTTGTTCGTTACATATTCGGGAAAGAACACCTACGATGGCCGCTTGAGTGTTTCAAGGGAACGTCGTGAGCAGCTCACGAATGCCATCGTCGATGATCCACGAAGACCCACAAGCGAATCTCACCGAAGCGGACGGTCGCGCGGCACTGTCGCGCGGCGACGACGCTTACGCGCAAATCCGCCGCGACATTCTGTCGTGCCGCTTCATGCCGGGCTCGACCGTCAGCGAGAGCCAGCTGATGGAAACCTACGCGATCGGCAAGAACAGCTGCCGTATCGCGCTGGTGCGTCTGGTGCAGGAAGGCTTCATCCGCTCGATTCCGCGCCAGGGCTACCGTCTGGCGCCGGTGACGCTGCGCGACGTCGAAGAAGTGTTCGCGCTGCGCGTGCAGCTCGAACCGCTTGCCGCGCGGCTCGCATGCGGGCGGGTCGACATCGCGCTGCTGCGGCGTCTCGAAGCCGCGTGCCGGGTGCCGCATCCGGAGCGCGCGCTGTCCGATCAGATCGGTGTCTTCCTCGACGCTAACCGCCATTTCCACCTCGCCATCGCGGCCGCTAGCGGCAACGATCGGCTGCACCGGACGCTCGCGAGCCTGATGGACGAAATGTCCCGGCTGGTTGCACTCGGCTTCGGCGTGCAGGGCACCAAGCCCGAGATCAAGCACGACCACAACGCGATGATCGACGCGTTCGAAGCCGGCGATGGCCGCCGCGCCGAAACGATCGCACGCCGGCATATCGAAACCTTCCAGGCGATGACCATGGAGAAGGTCTATGCGAGCCTGTCGAGCGCCGGCGCGTCGCTGCCGGTCTTCAGCGTGGCGGAGCTGCGCCGATGACGGCGCAGGCCATTTCATTGCGCGGTGTGAACAAGCACTACGGCGCGCTGCCGGTGCTGGAGCAGGTCGCGTTCGACGTCGCGCAAGGGGAAACCGTCGCCTTGCTCGGCACGTCCGGTTGCGGCAAGAGCACGCTGTTGAACATCGTCGCGGGTCTCGTCGATCCGGACGCGGGCGAACTGTGGATCGACGGCCGGCGCGCGGAGGGCGCGCGGGAGCGCCATGCACTCGCCTATATGTTTCAGGAGGACCGGCTGCTGCCGTGGCGCACCGCCCGTGCGAACGCGGCGTTCGGCCTCGAAGCTCAACAGCCGCCGGTGCCGAAGCGCGAACGCCACGCGCGTGCCAATGCCGCGCTTGAACTGGTCGGCCTCGGCGCATTCGGCGACGCGCATCCGCATCAACTGTCCGGCGGGATGCGCAGCCGTGTCGCGCTGGCGCGCAGTCTGGTCACCGAGCCGCGCATCCTGTTGATGGACGAACCGTTTTCCAAACTCGATCCGCAGACGCGCGAGCAGATGCACCACGAACTGCTGCGCATCCGCGATTTGCAGCAAATGACCGTGCTGTTCGTCACGCACGACGTGGAAGAGGCGGTTGTGCTGGCCGATCGTGTGGTCGTACTCGCGCCGCGGCCCGGCCGCGTGCGTGACATCGTCGAGGTGGATCTGCCGCGGCCGCGCGTCGCCACCGATCCCGCCGTCGCCGAGGCGATCCGCCAACTCCGTCTGCTGATCTGAACCATGTCCACTGCGTCGTCTGGCTTGTTGTCCCGTTCTTTCGCTGCGCTCGTCGCCCAGCGCGCCGTGCTGGTCGCGCTGCTGCTCGCCGCGTGGTGGCTCGCGTCGTTGCGGATGCCTCAATTCGTGCTGCCCGGACCCGCGAAGGTCGGCACCGCGTTCATCGCGCTACTTCATAGCGGGACCTTCTTCGAGGATCTCGGCATCACGTTGTACCGGGTGCTCGCGGGTTTCGTGCTGGCCGCGATCGTCGGTGCGCCGCTCGGCATCGTGCTCGGTTCGAGTCCGCGCGCGGCGCGTTTTTTCGAGCCGTTGCTGTCGATCGTGAATACGGTGTCCTCGGCGATCTGGGCGGTATTCGCGATCATCTGGTTCGGCATCTCCAACGCGACGACGATCTTCGTCGTGTTCATGACCGCCATGCCGCTGATCCTGACCAACGTCTGGCAAGGCGCGCTGACGGTGGATCGTCAGCACGTCGAACTGGCGCGCAGTTTCCGGATGACGTCCGCGCAGATCATGCGCAAGATTTTTCTGCCGACCATCCTGCCGCACTTCTTCGCCGGCGCGCGGCTCGCGTTCGGATTCGGCTGGCGCGTGTCGCTGGTCGCGGAGACGATCGGCTCGTCGAACGGAATCGGCTACCGCTTGCGTCAGGCGGCGGATCTCGTGCAGACCGACCAGGTGTTCGCCTGGACCGTGACGCTCGTCGTGCTGATGCTCGCACTCGAAGCGGGCGTGCTCAAACCGCTCGAACGGCGGCTCTTCCGCTGGAAAAAAACAGCTTAACCATGACGGGGCATAGACCATGAAACGTATTCCTTTGCTGAAACGTGCGGTGCTGTCGGCGGCGCTCACAGCGGGCGCAGTGCTCGGGGCCGCGCAAACGGCGCAAACAGCGCAGGCGGAGCCGATCCGCGTCGGCTACTGGACGAGCGGCGTGAGCCTCGGCTTCGGCGCGGTGCTCGAAGCGCAGAAATTCCTGCAGCAACGCGGCCTCGACGTGCAGTTCGTGCGCTTTGCCGATGTGAATGCGCCGAACCGCGCGCTCGCCGCGAATGCGATCGATTTTGCGTTCGCCGCGCCGGCGGCGGCGGTCTTCAGCACGGCGGCCGAAGGCGTGCCGCTGAAGATCGTGCTGGCCACGCAACCCGCCGATGTGGATTTCGTCGTGCCGGACGATTCGCCGATCAGGACGCTTGCGGAGCTACGCGGCAAGAAGGTCGGGATGTCGCCGGCGGGCAGTTCGGTCGCGGCCATCGCGACCGCAGTGCTGCAAGGCAACGACGGCATCAGGAGCGGCGATTTCTCGCTCGTGCCGGGCAACGAAAGCCGCCTCGCGCAATTCCTCGTGCAGAAGCAGGTGGACGCGGCCGCGTTGCGCTCGGTGACGATCGCGCAATTGCAGGAGCTGAAGGTTCGCCGGCTCGGCAGTTTCAGCGATCAATGGAAGAAGCTGACGAAGTCCGACGCGACACCGTATATCGGCGTGAGCGCGATCCGCGCCGACTATCTGGACAAGCATCCGCAAGACGTTGCGAAGTTGATCGCCGGCTTGCGCAGCGCGTTGCAGTGGGGCGCGACGCATCAGAACGACGTGGCGGCGATCCTGCAGAAGAGCGCGAATCTGCCGGCCAACGACGCGCAGGCTTACGCCGTGCGCTGGTCGGACATCAATCGCGTGACCTTCGAGCCGATCGATCTCGATACGCTGAAGCGCGAGCATCAGATTTTCGTCGACGGCGGTGTGATCAAAGGCAGGCTGCCCGACGATCTGTTCATCACCGGACCGTACATCGCATCGAAATCGATTCAATAACTATTCAGTAGAACCCATTGGAGCAGATCATGGCCTCACCCATCCCTTCGACGATGAAAGCACTCGTGCTAAACGAGCACGGCGATCTCGACCAACTGCGCGTCGTTACCGATAAGGCCGTGCCCGGCGCGGCGACCGGCGGCGTCGTGATTCGCGTGCGGGCGTCGTCGTTCAACTATCACGACGTCTTCACCGTCAAGGGTATGCCGGGCATCAAGGTGCCGCTGCCGGTCGTGGTCGGCCTCGATATGGCCGGCGAGATCGTGGAGGTCGGCGCGGGCGTCGATGGCTGGAAAACGGGCGATCGCGTGCTCGTGAATCCGTTGGATCGCGAAAAAGGGCTGATGGGCGAAATGCTCGACGGTGGGATGGCGCAGTACTGCGCGGTGTCGGCCGAACAGCTGATCGCGTTGCCCGACGCGGTGAGCTTCGACGACGCCTCCGCGTTGCCGGTCGCCTACGGCACTGCGCACCGGATGCTGATCACGCACAACACGGTGAAGGCCGGCGACCGCGTGCTGATTCTCGGCGCGAGCGGGGGCGTGGGCACGGCATCGCTGCTGCTCGCGAAGCAACTCGGCGCGGAAGTGATCGCGTGCGCGGGCAGCGACGAAAAAACCGCGCAACTGAAGGTGCTGGGCGCGGACCATGTCGTCAACTACAAGACCACCGATTTCTCGAAGTGGGCCGTCGGCCAGTACGGCAAGCCGCAGCGCCGCAGCTACGAAGGCGGTGTCGACGCGGTGGTGAATTTCACCGGCGGCGAAACGTGGGTGCCGTCGCTGAAATGCCTGAAACGCGGCGGCACGCTGCTGGTGTGCGGCGCGACCGCGGGCCACGCGCCCGCCGAAGATTTGCGTTACATCTGGAGCTTCGAGCTGAAGGTGCTCGGCTCGAACAGTTTCTACGACGACAACCTGCGCGCGTTGCTCGACCAGATCGCGAGGGGCGAGCTCAAGCCGTCGATCGATCGCGTGCTGCCGCTCGAAGAAGCCGCCGAAGGCCTGCGCCTGATTCGCGACCGCGAAGTGCTCGGCAAGGTCGTCGTCAATCCCTGAACATCGTCCGAATCCGAAGGAAACACTATGAGCGAAACGACATTGCCGGCGCCGCACGAGATCGAGGCGCGTCTGCGCCGCGCGCCTTTTCATGAGTGGCTGGGCCTGAAGGTGATCGCGGTGGCCGAGGGCGAGATCGAACTGGGCGCGACGTGGCGCGAAGAGTGGGTCGTGAATCCGGACAAGCGCTACACGCACGGCGGCATTCTTGCAGCGCTCGTCGATCTGGCGGCGGACTGGGCGCTGGTGTCGAAGACCGGCCGCGGCGTGCCGACGATCGATCTGCGCGTCGACTATCATCGCGCGGCGCTGCCGGGCGATTTGCGCGTGAAGGGCAAGCTCATCAAATTCGGCTCCCAGGTGTCGACGGCCGAAGCCCATGTGTACGACGCCGAGGGCAAGCTCGTCGCGAGCGGTCGCGGCGTGTATTCCACCACGGCAACCGCAGCGCCGCAGCCAGCGAAAAGCTGATGCTGAAGCTCGATCATCTCGTCGTCAACACGCGCTTCGATACCGACGCGGCTCAGACTCTATTCGAGCAGCTCGGTTTTACGCTGACGCCGCGCGGTTATCACACGCTCGGCTCGCTGAATCACGCGCTCGTGTTCGGCGACCCCGACGACCACTACCTGGAACTGATCGGGCTGCCGGCGCACGGCAAGACGATCCGCGAAGAAATCGTGTTGAGCCCGCTCGGGGCGGACGGTCTCGTGTTTCGTATCGACGATCCCGACGCGACCTTCGCCGCGTTGCGCGACGCCGGTCTCGAAGCCACGCCGCCGCAGACCTTCTCGCGCCCCGTGCCGCCGTTCGGCGACGCGCGGTTCACGACAGTTCGGCTCACGCCGGGCCAGTTGCCCGGCGGCCGCGTGTACTTCTGCCAGCATCTGACGCCCGAACTCGTGTTTCGCGACGAGTGGCGCGCGCATCCGAACGGCGCGTACGCGCTGGAACGCCTGCATCTGACCGGCGCAACGGCGGACACGTACGCGCGTTTAGGCGCACTCGCGCCGGGCTTCGAACTAGTCTTCCACACGCGTGATGAGTTCGACGCGCGGTTTGCTCCGCTCGCCGGGCATGTGGTGAAGCGCGAGCCGCGCTATGCGGCGATCACGGTTCGCACGCCGCAATGGCATGAGATCGGCGAGCGTGCGGTGGCGGCCGGTTTGCCGACGTCGACGCAATCGAGTCGCACGCTGGTGGCGCTTCCACGCTTCGACACGTTGCTGGAATTCGTTCGATGACTTTTCCGCTCAATCTCGGCGCGTTGATCGATCGCGATCGGGACCCGCACGCGCTCGCGCTGATCGACCTCGAGGAAGGGCAGCCGCCGCTTCACTACAGCTTCGGCGAACTCGATGCGATGGCCGACGCCGTCGCGCGCAGTCTCAGTGCGGCGTATTCGCACGGTGAGCGCATTGCGGTGCTGGCCGCGAATTCTGCCCAATACATCGCGACCGTGCTCGGTGTCATGCGAGCGGGGCTGGTCGCGGTGCCGGTGAATTTCAAGTTTCCCCGCGCGTTGATCGCGGACGTGATCGCCGATAGCGGCGCGCGCGTCGTGTTCTCCGATCCGCCGCGCGCAGCGGACGTGCCGCCCGGACTGCAACGCGTGGTGTTCGACTACCCGCAGCGAACACCGTTGCCCGACGACGCCGTCACGTTCTCCGCGTTCACCGGCTACCGCGACACGCAGCCTGCCGTGCCGTTCGACGCCCACATTCCAACAGCGGACGAAGCCGCGCTGATTCTGTACACGTCGGGTTCGACCGGTCGTCCGAAGGGCGTGGTGCTCTCGCATCGGAGCCATCTGTGGGTCGTAGAGACGCGGCTCGCCGCGCAATCGCTGCACGACGAGCGCCTGCTGATTGCCGCGCCGCTGTTCCACATGAATGCGCTGGCGCTCGGGTTTCTGGCGCTGGCCGCGCGCGCGACGACCGTGTTGCTGCCGCAGTTCAACGCGCGTCACTACATCCAGGCGATCGATGCGTGGCGCTGTACGTGGCTCACGTCCGTACCGCCGATGATCGCCATGATGCTGCAGGAGCGCGCGCTGCTCGCGCAGACCGACCTCTCGTCGGTGCGCTATGTGCGGATGGGCTCGGCGCCGGTCAGCGACGCGCTGCTGGAGCAGATCCACGAGTTGCTGCCGAACGCCAAAGTCATCAACGCCTATGGGACGACCGAAGGCGGTCCGGTGGTGTTCGGCCCGCATCCGGGCGGTTTGCCGACGCCGCCGCGCGCGGTGGGCTTTGCGCATCCGCTCGTCGATCTGCGGCTCGCCGACGAAAACGGCGCACCGGCCGGCGAGGAGGGCGAATTGCAGATGCGTAGCCCTGGCCTGATGAACGGGTATCACAACCGCCCGGAACTCGTGCGGCCGTTCACGCCGGACGGCTTCTACCGGACCGGCGATGTGTTTCAACGCGACGCCGACGGCTTCTACACGTTCGTCGGCCGGCGCGACGACATGTTCGTATCGGGTGGCGAGAACATCTTTCCAGGCGAAGTCGAGGCCGTGCTCGAACGTCATCCGTCGATCCAGCAGGCTTGCGTCGTGCCCGTCGCCGACGATATCAAAGGGACCAAACCCGTCGCGTTTGTCGTGCTGAAGGCGGGCGCTTCGCTCGCCGCCGAGGACGTCAAGCGCTTTACGCTCCGGCACGCGCCTGCATATCAACATCCGCGTCACGTGTGGTTGGTCGACGCGATTCCGCTCGCGTCGACCAGCAAGGTCGATCGAACCACGCTCAAACGCGTTGCGGCGGAACGTGTCGCCGCCGATCCCTCCGTTCGCAGGCAACCGCAAAAATGACAGGACTCCACGCTATGTGCTCAAGCTCGTTAGTAGCTGCACGCGAAGGAAGCGCCGTGGCCGCGAGTGCTGGATTTCATTCGGACCGCGAGCGGCGCGGCATGAGCGTCTCGTTCCAGAAGCCGAACCTGGCGGTCGAGGAATTGCCGTTCGATCGCATGATCGGCGGTACGTAAGTTCGATGTTGTCACGACGTTAAAGCACAGCGGTGGCCAGTCATGGTCGCCGCTTTCTTTGCGCTTCGGGCTTCACGTTTTGGTTCACGCGCGCAGTGCGAGCGCGGCGGCCGGCCGACTGTCGCATTTGCTTCCTGTGAGAAACCGCTTGCACAAGCCATCGGACGACCGCCATCAAGCTCTGTAGGAGGGCGGGCGTGCTCCGGAGCCTGCGCGACGGCCAATGGCTATCGGCTGACTGCTGCCGAAACCAAAATATTGGCCGCGTACGGGCATCCACGAGATTGTTGACCTGCGGATGCCATTCGTTACAAATCTCGGGCCACACGACGGTTATCAATGGCGTCAGGCGGAGACTCTTTCCGTCTCCACCTAATGAGGCCGCGCCGGCTGTCAGAGGGTTGCATAACAGTCGTGAATCCTTGGCCGGTGGTTTGCCGCGTCTTCGTACGGACGGTAGAGCCCGATGAAGCCTTGCCCCCCAATCGTAACGCCGTTGACGGACACTTGCTAGATCGATCTAACTAGCTTAAAGTTTCGTGACCGGGTCGGCGATCCATCGAGGCTGATGCGCCGGCGTTGCCATAACCGTATCGCGGCTTCGAAACGCTGCCGCCATGGAGAGACGAGTTGATTCTGTCCACCGAGCACCAGCAAGTGGCCGACATGGCTCGCCGCTTTTCCAACGAGGTCATCCGGCCGCAGGTCGAGGCGCTCGACCGCGACGAGAGCTTTCCGGCGGACATCTATCGGCAGATGGGCGAGACCGGGCTGTTTGGCATCACGGTGCCGGAATCCATGGGTGGCGCGGGGCTGGATTGCCTCGCATATTCGATCGTGATGGAGGAGATCAGCCGCGGCTATTCGTCCGTCGCGGACCAGTGCGGTCTCGTCGAGTTGCTCGGCACCTTGCTGGGCAAGCACGGCACGCCGGCGCAGATCGACCGCTGGATCGGGCCGCTCGTGCGCGCCGAGTTAAAGGGCGCGTATTGCATCACCGAGGCGGGCGCGGGAAGCGACGTATCCGGCGTGAAGACGACTGCCGTGCGCGATGGCGACGGTTGGTCGCTCAGCGGCTCGAAGCTATGGATACACAATGCGCCGGTCGCCGACGTCGCGCTCGTGCTGGCGCGCACCGATCCCGCCGCGGGCAAGCGCGGAATGAGCATCTTCATCGTCGATTGCGCGTCCCGGGGCGTGTCGCGCGGGTCCAAGGAACACAAGCTGGGCCAGCGCGCGTCGCAGGTCGGCGAACTGCATTTCGACGACGTGAAACTGCCGGCGGACGCGCTGCTCGGCACCGAAGGCCGCGGCTTTCACATGATGATGAGCGTGCTCGAGAAAGGACGCGTCGGCATCGGGGCGCTCGCTGTGGGCATCATGCAGGCTGCGCTGGAAGCGAGCGTCGAACAGGCCAGGATGCGCAAGCAGTTCGGCCAGGCGATCGCCGAGTTTCAGGCGATCCAGTTCATGCTGGCCGACATGGCCAAGGACACCGAAGCGGCCCGGCTGCTCGTGCGCTCCGCCGCGTCGAAGCTGGACGCGGGCATCGAGGCGACCGCCGCGGCGTCGATGGCCAAGTGCTTCGCCGGCGATGCGGCCGTCCAGCACACCAGCAATGCGATCCAGATCTTCGGCGGCAGCGGTTATATCCGCGGCTACGAAGTTGAACGCCTGTACCGCGACGCCAAGATCACGCAGATCTACGAAGGCACGAATCAGATCCAGCGGGTCATCATCGCGCGCCAACTGCTGAAGACATGAACATGACAAGGACTGCCGTGGTAACGGGCGCGTCGCGCGGGATCGGGCGTTCCGCCGCGCTGGCGCTTGCCGCCGAAGGCTTCGACATCGCCGCCATCGCGCTCGACGATGAAGAGCGGCTTCATACGCTTACGGCCGAAGTCGAAGCGCTGGGCCGCGTCTGCGTGAGCTTCGATCTCGATATCGGCGATATCGATAAACACGCGAGCGTCCTGAACGCGATCGTCGAACGCTTCGGCGGCGTCGACTGTCTCGTCAACAATGCCGGCGTTTCGGTGCTCAGCCGCGGCGATCTGCTCGACGTGAGCGCGCAAAGCTACGACCGCTGCCTCGACATCAACACGCGCGGCACCTTCTTTCTGACGCAGGCCGTGGCCCGGCGGATGGTGGCGCAGAAGCCGGCGGGCGAGGGTGCGCGCAGCATCGTTTTCGTGACGTCGTCGAACGCGGTGGTCGCCACCATCGAGCGCGGCGAATACTGCATGTCGAAGAGCGCACTGTCGATGGCGGCGCGCCTGTTCGCGCTGCGCCTCGCTCCTCACGATATCGGCGTGTTCGAGGTGCAGCCGGGCCTGATCCTGACCGAGATGACGGCGCCGTCGAAGGCCAAGTACGACAAGCTCATCGGCGAAGGCATGACAGCGACGCCGCGCTGGGGCCAGCCGGAAGACGTGGCGCGCGTGATCCGCACGATGGCGGCGGGCCTCCTGCCCTATACCGTGGCGCAGGAAGTGCGCGTCGACGGCGGCCTGATGATCCAACGCTTTTGAGGAACACCATGCGCGACTTGAACGGACGCGGCGATCTCTGCTGCATCAACACGGGCACGCTCGGCTATCGCGAGCCGATCGAGGTGACGGCCGGCCGCATCGCCGACCAGGGTTTCGGCTGGATCACGCCGTGGCGTCAGGAAATCGACGAGAACAGGCCGCAGGCCGCCGCCGGCGCGATCCGCGCGGCGGGCCTGAAGGTCAATGCGTATTGCCGCACGGCCTATTTCGCGGCGAACGACGCCGCCGGCCGCCGCGCCGCGATCGATTCCAACCGTCGAGCGCTGGAGACCGCCGCCGTGCTTGGTGCGCCGGTGCTGGTCGCGGTCGTCGGCGGATTGCCGCCCGGTTCGCGCGACATCGACGATGCCCGCGAGCAGATTCTCGATGGCCTCGCCGCCTTACGACCGACGATGAAAGAGACCGGCGTGCGCATCGCGCTCGAACCGCTGCATCCGGTCTACGCCGCCGATCGCAGCTTGCTCAACACGCTCGATCAGGCGCTGGACTGGTGCGACCGGCTCGACCCGTCGCGCGAGGGGCATTTCGGCGTGGCTATCGATGCTTACCACGTCTGGTGGGATCCGGCGCTGATGCCGGCCCTCACCCGCGCCGCCGAACGCATCCTCGCGCTGCACGTGTGCGACTGGCTCGTCGAAACCCGCGACCCGTTGCAGGATCGCGGGATGATGGGCGATGGCGTCATCGATCTCAAGCGACTGCGCACGGCGGTAGAAGCCATCGGCTATGACGGCCCCGTCGAAGTGGAGATTTTCTCGAAGCTCGACTGGTGGGCGCGCCCCGCCGATGAAACCTTGCGCATCTGCCGCGAGCGCCTGTTCGAGTGCTGCTGATTTACGCTACCTCTCAACGTCCGACGTAGATCGGCGCTCGCTTGTCCTGAAAGCTGCGGATGCCTTCGGCCGCGTCCTCGGTGCTGGCCGCGAGCGCGCCCGCCATCGCTTCCAGTGTCGAGCCGGTTTCCTCGCCGCTCGCCGCGTTGATCAACTGCTTGGTCAGTTGCAGCGATATCGGCGCGCGCGAAGCCATCGCCAGCGCCAGCCAATGCGCGCGTTCCAGCACGCGCGCGTGCGGCACGACTTCATGCACGAGGCCGCACGCCTGTGCATCGGCGGCCGTCACGCGCTCGCCGCTCAGGGCCAGATATTTCGCCTGGCCCGCGCCGATGATCCGCACGAGCCGCTGCGTGCCGGACCAGCCCGGACAGGTTGCGATCGACGCTTCAGGCAACGCGAAAGCGGCCGCTTCGGACGCGATGCGCACGTCGGCGGTGATCGCCAGTTCCAGCCCGCCTCCGAAGGCATGACCGTTGATCGCCGCGATCACAGGCTGGCGCAGCCGCGCCCACTGGTCGAAGACCTGATGGCCCCGGCGCACCCAATGGCGCCACATGTCGAGCGGCTTGAGCGCGGCCCATTCGTTGATGTCGGCACCGACGCAGAATGCCTTCGTGCCGCCGCCCGTCAGGATGACGACGCGCGTTTCATTGTCGGCCTCGAGTTCGCGGGCTGCGTCTTCGAGTTGGTCCAGCATGCAGGGCGTCAGCGCGTTGAGTTTGGATGGCCGGTCCACCGTGACGGTGGCGACGGCTGCATCGCGGACGATGGAAACGAAGCGATCAGTCATGGCGATTTTCGCGGGGTTTGAGCCGGAGTCCGAAGGGCGCGTCGATGAAAAGCGCCGCATCCATCTGGCGCAGATCCGGTGCGACCTTCAGCGCGACCTCGGCCTGATCGAGAATGTCGCGCTGCAAATCGACGCCGGGCGCGATCTCGCGCACCGTCAGGCCGTCGTCGAGCAGATCGACGACGCAGCGCTCGGTGACATACGTCACGCGCTGGCCGCGCTCGCGCCCGACACGCCCGCTGAACGTGATCTGTTCGGCCGTCCGGACGAACTTGCGCGTGCGGCCTTCCTTCACGATGCGGAGCCTGCCGCCGCCGACTTCCAGCTGCGCGCCGGCGGTGAAAAAGCCCGAGAACACGATTCGGCGCGCGTGCGCGGTGATATCGACGAAACCGCCGCAGCCCGCTGTCAGATACGGTTTCGATGCGAGCCGCGAGACGTTCACGCTGCCGTCGGCATCGACTTGCAGGAAGGACAGCAGCGCGACGTCGAAGCCGCCGCCCTGAAAATAGGTGAACTGATTCGGCGACGCGACTATCGCATCCGCATTCGATGCGCAGCCGAACGCGAAGCCGAGCAGCGGCATGCCGCCCACCGCGCCCTGTTCGATGGCCCACGTCACTTCGCCGTGCAGGCCTTCTTCCAGCAGGATGCGCGGCACGTTGGCGGAAATGCCGAAGCCCAGATTGGCCGCGTAGCCATGCGCGAGTTCCATCGCGGCGCGTCGGGCGATGACCTTCTCCGGTCCCCACGCCGTTGGCGCGAACGCATCCATCGGCAGCGTGATTTCGCCGCTGATGGACGGATCGTAAGGCGTCAGCGTGGTCTGCCACTGGTCCGGATCGACGACGACGTAATCGACCAGATTGCACGGCACGCGCACGTCGTGCGGCCGCAGCGTGCCGGCTTTCACCACGCGCTTGACCTGCGCGATCACGATGCCGCCGTTGTTGCGCGCGGCCAGTGCCTGATCGATGCCGCCCAGCAGCGCGCCTTCGTGCTCGTAGGCGAGGTTGCCCGCTTCGTCGGCGGTGGTCGCGCGAATGATCGCCACGCGTGGCGCGATGGCAGGGAAGTAGAGCCAGTGATCGCCGTCGAAGGACACCTTGCGCACGACCGGCCGCGCGGCGGCGGCGGCGTTCATCGCGCAACCCTGGAAGTCGGGATCGACGAACGTGCCCATGCCGACCTTGGTCAGCACGCCGGGACGCTTCGCGGCGGCGTCGCGGTGCATGTCGAACAGGATGCCGCTCGGAATGTTGTAGGCCTCGATTTCGTTGTCGACGATCATGCGCCAAACGTTGGGCATCGGCAGCGACGACGGGCCGCTCGGATACGAGCCCGCCAGCGTGCGCGCGAGCAGGCCCGGCCGGGCGAGATGGTCGATACCCTTGACGCCGTACATGTCGCCCGCGGCGATCGGGTTCAGCGTGGTGAGATCTCGCGGCTGTCCCTCGCGCTCGAAGCGCTCGCCGATGGCCGCGAGAACCTTGTCGGGGCAGCCGAGCGCGCTTGAGGAACTGATGCTGACGACATCGCCGGTACGCACCAGTCGCGCCGCCGCGTCCGCCGTGATGACTTTGCTCATGAAGGATTCCCGTTTTAGCGATGAAGGTCGAACAGCGCCGCGCCGCGTTTCATCGCATTGCGCGCGATGATGCCGCGATGGATCTCGGACGTGCCGTCGAAGATGCGATAGACGCGGGCATCGCGGTAATAGCGTTCGATGGCCAGCTCCTTGCAGAAGCCCATGCCGCCGAAGACCTGGACCGCGCGGTCGACCACGCGGCCGAGCGTCTCGGAGGCCTGCACCTTGACCATCGAAACCCAGTCGCGCGCGTCCTGTCCCGCGTCCATCATGCTGGCGGCGTTGAGCAGCATCAGCCGCGCCGCGTTGATCTCCATCACGCTGTCCGCGATGACCTGCTGGATCATCTGGAAATCGCCGATGCGCGTGCCGAACTGGCGCCGCTCGCCCGCGTACTCGATCATCATTTCAAGCACATGCGCAGCCTTGCCGATGCCGCGCGCGCCGATCAGCGCGAGGCGCACGCGGCCCAGCATGTTCATCGCCAGTTTGAATCCTTCGCCCTGGCGCCCGATCAGGGTCATCGGGTCCAGCGGAACGTCGTCGAAAATGAGCTCGTGGTGGGGCGTGCCGCGCAGGCCCATCATCTGCTGGTCGCGGCCGAGCGCGAAGCCGGGCAGGTTCTTGTCGACCGCGAACA
This sequence comes from Paraburkholderia kirstenboschensis, assembly GCF_032806925.1. NCBI lineage: Bacteria > Pseudomonadati > Pseudomonadota > Betaproteobacteria > Burkholderiales > Burkholderiaceae > Paraburkholderia > Paraburkholderia kirstenboschensis. The sequence continues at coordinate 2,454,773 of NZ_CP136512.1, forward strand.
GCGAGATTTCTTTCTCGCCGGTGCGTGCCGAGACCAGGAAGAAGTCGCTCCATTGCGCATCGCTGATGAAGTGCTTGCTGCCGTTCAGCATCCAGCCACGCCCGGTTTTGCGCGCCGTAGTCTTGATGCCCTGAGCGTCCGAGCCCGCGCCGGTTTCGGTGATCGCAAGGCCGCAGGTGCGCTCGCCGGCAATCGCGGGTTTGAGCCAGCGTTCGATCTGCTCGCCCTCGCACGCCAGGAGCGCGTCGTAGACGTTGCCGAAGGCGCGCCGCACCAGAATGTCGGAACTGTGGCCGAACTGCTCCTCGCACAACATCGAGTCGACCGTGCTCAATCCGCCGCCGCCGAGTTCGGCGGGCATGTTCACCGCATACAGGCCCAGCGCCCGGGCGCGCGTCTGCAAGCCGCGCGCGATCTCGGGCGCGAGGGCGCCTTCGTCTTCCACTTGTTGTTCGAGCGGCTGCAACTCGGTGCGCACGAAGCGGCGCGCCGTCTCGATCATCATCTTCTGCGTGTCGCTGAGCGTGAAGTCCATCGATCTCTCCGATTTGCGTTTAGCCGGCGCTGGCCGCAGCGACACGCAGCGACGGATGCAGCGCGACTTCGAAGGGCATGCGTTCGAGCACGTCGCGCACGAGATCCACGCCCGGCGCCAACTCGATCAGTTGCAAGCCGTCGGCCGTCAGTTCGAAGACGGCGCGTTCGGTCACATAGATCACGTGCTGGCCGTCCGCGCGGGCGCGCTTGCCGCTGAACGTGATATGGCGCACTTGCTTAACCAGCTTCGGCACCGCGCCGTGACGCCGGATGCGCACTTCGCCGTCTTCCAGCTCGACTTCCAGCCCTTTCGCCTCGAAGGTGCCGCAGAAGACGACCTTGCGCGTGCGCTGCGTGATATCGACGAAACCGCCGGGGCCGACGATGTTCTCGCCGAGCCACGAGACGTTGACGTTGCCTTGCGCGTCCAGCTCGCCCATGCCGAGGAAGGCGATATCGATGCCGCCGCCGCTGAACAGATCGAACTGGTCGTTGGACTTGAGGATCGCGCTCGCGTGGCGCGTGGCGCCGAACAGGTCGCCGCCGAGCAGTTCGCCGTTGTGCGATCCCTGTTCGATCACGGTCCAGCTGATGTCCACCCCTTCTTCGTGCGCCACGGCGGGAATGCCGTCGGGCACGCCATAGCCGAAGTTGACGCACGCGCCGGGCTCCAGCTCCTGCGCGGCGCGCTTCGCGATGATGTAGCGGATGCCCGTGGGCAGCGGCGGCTGCGTGCGCGTCTCGGGCGCGGGCAGCTCGCCGCTGATGGTCGGGTCGTAGCCCGCGGCAGTGGTCTGCTTCTGATCGGCGTACACGCAGATATCGTCGACGAGCACGCCCGGCACGGTGACCGCGCGCGCCGGCGTGATCGGCGTGGCTGAGACGTCGCGCACCTGCGCGAACACGCGGCCGCCGCTGTTGTGCGCGGCGAGCGCGGCGGCGAACGCGTCGATATCGGCGGGTTCTTCACGCGATGTCAGGTTGCCCTGCATATCCGCCGTGGTGCCGCGCACGATCGCGAAGTCGATCGCGAACGGCTTGTACCAGAGCAGTTCCTTGCCGCCCAGCGTGACGACTTCGACGAGATCCTCGCGCGCACGGGCGTTGACGCGGCCGCCGCCGTGGCGCGGATCGGCGAAGGTATCGAGGCCGATGTGCGTGACGAGACCGTGACGGCCCGCGCCGGCTTCGCGGATCAGCGTCTGGATCACGCCGGCGGGGAGGGTATAAGCCTCGATGCGTTCCTCGCGCGCGAGCTTCTGCATCGGCTTTGACCAGGTCCAGTGACCGCCGATGACGCGCTTCACCATGCCTTCGTGCGCGAAACGGCTGATGCCGCTCTTCACGCCGTCGCCGATCCCGAGCGCGTGGATCAGCGTGAGATCGCGCGGATGACCCGTCGCCAGAAAGCGCCGCTCGATGGCCTCGGTGATGTGATCGGCTTCGACCAGTCCGCCACCCGAGCCGCTCAGCACGACGGTCGCGCCATCGAAGATCGCCGCCGCCATGAAATCCGCATCAGTCAGGTTTGCACACTTCATCTCATTTTTCCTCGTTGCCCGTCCGTGCACCCGCGCGGACCATCAGCACGTTGATGCCGTCCTGGATCAGCACGCCGTCCTGGTTGTGCACTTCGACCTGCAGACGCACGATGCCGCGATCGGAGCGGCGCGTGGCGCGCTTGTCCAGCACGCGGATGCGGCCCTGAATCCTGTCGCCGATCAGCACCGGCTTGTGAAAGCGATACGTCCACTCCAGCGTCGCGATCGCGGCGAAGAGCGTCGTTGCGCGGTTCTTGAGGCCGTCGACCATCGCGAGGCACAAGAGACCATGCGCGACGCGGCCGGGAAAGCCGACGCCGCGCGCGAATTCGTCGTCCATGTGGACATCGAAGAAGTCGCCTGAGATGCCGGCGAACTGCACGACGTGGCTCTCGGTGACGACGATGCCCGACGTCGTGAAGGCGAGGCCGGGTTCGATCTGGTCGAAGAGCAGGGGATGGCTCATGAGCTTGTCCTTATCAGTCGAACGCGGGCGCTTGCGGAACCCGTTCGCGATTGACGATGCGGTAATTCGTTGCGTTCAGCGCGTCGATGCGATGCATGTCGATGCTGGACAGCGTGAAGTCCATCACGTCGAAGTTGGCCTCGATGTTCCGGCGCTGCGTCGACATGGTGTTGATCGTGACGCCTTTCTGAACGATCCAGCGCAGCGCCACCTGCGCGGCCGACTTGCCGTAGCGCGCGCCGATCTCGTCGAAGAGCGGATATTTGAAGATCTCGCCGCGCGCGACCGAGCAGTAGGACGAAAGCGGAATGCCCGTTTCGATGGCGGTCTCCAGCAGCACGCGCTGGTTCAGGAGCGGATGAAACTCGACCTGATTGGTGACGAGCGGCAGCGCGGTCGCGGCTTTCGCGGTGCGCATCATCGCGGCGTTGAAGTTGCTGATGCCGATATGGCGCGTCAGGCCCGCGCGCGCCGCTTCTTCGAGGCGGCGCACCGAAGGCGCGACATCGCCGTCCGCGGGCGGCCAGTGCAGCAGCAGCACGTCGACCTGATCGATCTTCAGCTTGTCGAGGCTTTCGCGCAGCGACGGCATGAAACGTTCGTCGGAATCGTTGGCGGGCGCGATCTTGGTGATGATGCACAACTCGTCGCGCGGAATGCCGATCGCGCGCAGCGCGGAGCCGACGCCGATTTCGTTGTCGTAGAGCTGCGCGGTGTCGATCGCGCGATAGCCGGTCTCGACCGCGTCGCGCAGCGCGTCCTTCAGTTGCTGGCCGTTCAGCGGCCAGGTGCCGAAAGCGCGTTGATGGGTGCGTTGGAAAAGTATGTTCATGGCGGTGTGGAGTCAGAAGACGGCGGCCGTCTTCGCGAAAAAGGCGCGGATGCCGAGCTCCGCGTCGGGACTGGTGCGGACCGCGAGCGCGGCCGCGGGATAGGCCGCGTGCGGATCCTTGTTCTCATCGACGATCAGGGATTTGGCGAGCGCGGCGGCGCGCGGCGATATTCCGCACAGGCGCGCGGTCCATTCCTGCAATTGCGCTTCGATGTCCTGCGGCGCGCACACGGCATTGACGATGCCCCACTGCAACGCCGTCGACGGGTCTATTTCGCGCGAGAGCAGCACCGCTTCGAGCGCGCGCCCTCGGCCCGCGATGCGCTGCAAGCGGTCGCCGCCCTCCCAGCCGGGAATCGCGCCGATGGCGACTTCCGGAAAGCGCAACCGCGCGCCGGTGCCCGCCAGCCGCAGATCGCAGCACAGCGCGAGCTCCAGGCCGCCGCCGAAGCACAGTCCTTCGATGACGGCCACGGTCGGGCAGCGCAGCCGCTCGAAGCGCCGGAACACCGCGTTGCCTTCGCCGATCCATTCGGTCGCGAATGCTTGCGGGTCCAGCGCCGACCATTCGCGGATATCGGCGCCGGAAGAGAAGATGCCGCCCGCGGTGCCGCGCAGCACGACCGCGCGGACGGTGTCGTCGTGATCGATTTGCGCGATGTGCTCGTCGAGCGCGGCCAGCATCGCGAAGTCGAGCGCGTTGGCCTTGCCTGGATTACTGAGCTCCAGCGTGAGCACGGCGTCGTCGCGGCGCGAAAGAATCTGTCCCATCAATGTCTCCTCAGTCCTGCACTACGCCGTAGCAGGCGAGGAACGTCTTCATGCGCGCGATCGCGAGTTCGGGCTGCCGCAGCAGACCCGCCGCATCGGCGAGCCTGAACAGATCGACGAAATACGGAAGCGGACGCATCGCCTGATGTCCGGCCAGCATCGTCATGTGCGATTGATGCCCGTTCAGGAAGGCGAGGAACACGATGCCAGTCTTGTAGAAGCGGGTCGGCGCGCGGAAGATGTGGCGCGACAGCGGCACGGTTGGCGCGAGAATCTCGAGGAAGCGCTCGCGCCGTCCCGCCGCCAGTTCGCTCAGGGCGGCGGAAGCGGCAGGCGCGATGCCGTCGAAGATGCCGAGCAGCGCGTGCGAATAGCCTTGCTCGTCGCCGGCGATCAGCTCGGGATAGTTGAAGTCGTCGCCGGTGTACATCTTCACTCCGGCCGGCAGGAGACGGCGCATGTCGATCTCGCGTTGCTTGTCGAGCAGCGAGACCTTGATTCCGTCCACCTTGGCCGCGGACTCCGTGATGACCTGCAAAGCCACGTCGCGCGCGGCCCTCAGATCGTCGGTGCCCCAGTAGCGGGCGAGCGCGGGATCGAACATGTCGCCCAGCCAGTGCAGGATGACCGGCTGATCCACTTGCGCGAGCACGCGGCGATACACCGAAACATAGTCGTCGGGCGAACGGGCCACGCGCGCAAGCGCCCGGCTGGCCATCAGAATCAGACGGCCGCCCGCGGTCTGGATCGCGTCGACCTGCTGCAGATAGGCATCGACGACGGCGTCGAGAGAATCGACCGATGCGGGATCGAGATGATCCGTGCCGCAGCCGTTGAAGATGGGCACGCGGCTGTCGGCGAGCTCGGCGCGCGTGCGGCGGATCAGTTGCAGCGATTCTTGCCAGCTCAGGCCCATGCCGCGCTGCGCGGTGTCCATCGCCTCGGCGATGCCCAGCCCGAGGCCGGCCAGATAGCGGCGATAGTCGAGTGTCTTGTCCCAGTCGATCTTGCCGCCACTGGACGGATCGACGTCCGCGAACGGATCGGCGACGACGTGCGCGGCCGACAGCGCCATGCGATTGAAGGGAGCGGCGGGGCGGATGTCCTGAAGCGGGGTGCCCGTGAGCGTGTAGCGTTCCAGCGCGCCCGCAGGCGTCGGCAGTTGGATGGTGTGCATGTCGCGATGATTGGATTGGTTTGAACGTGAGAGTGCGGGGAGACTCAGAGGCGCGGAATGGACAGCGCGCCGTCGATGTTGAGCACGCTGCCCGTGGCGAACGCCATCTGTCCCGAGGCCAGCGCCGCCACGGCCGAAGCGACGTCCTGCGGCACGCCCCAGCGCCGCATCGGCACGATGCCGTCGGCGATGCGTTCGTCGTAGCGCGCCGCGACGCCTTCCGTCATCGGCGTGCGGATGATGCCGGGCCGCACTTCGAACACGCCGATGGAAAGCGGAGCGAGGCGCAGCGCGAACAGTTTGGTGAGCATGCCCAGCCCGGCCTTCGACATGCAATACTCGCCGCGCTCCGTCGATGCCAGTTCGGCGCTGACCGACGACACCGTGACGATGCTGCGCGCGTCGGCGGTCGCGCTCGCGGCCATGTGGCGCGCCACCGCCTGCGTGAGAAAGAACGTGCCGCGCATGTTGATATCGACGACCCGGTCGTAGGACCGCTCGCCGAGTTCCAGCAGATCGCCGCGCTGATCGGCGGACACGCCCGCGTTGTTGACCAGACAGGCGATTGGCCCGCAGCCCGAAACGATCCGTTCGACCAGCGCGCGATGGGCGGCGCTATCGGCCAGATCGTGCTGGTAGAAGCGCGCGCGGGCGCCGTGCGATTCGACGGCCGCAAGTGTTTTGTTCGCGCCGTCGTCGTCGATGTCGATCAATGCGAGGTCGAAGCCGCGCTGCGCCAGCTCGGCCGCGATGCTTGCGCCGATGCCCCGGCGCGCGCCCGTGACGAGCGCCAGCGGCCGTTCGCGGCGCGGCGTCAATACAGGAGATGAGGTAGCCATTCGGAGAACGCCGGCACGAAAGCCAGTAGCAGGATGGTCACGAACATGATGGCCATGAATGGCAGCATGGGCCGCACCAGATTCACCATTTTGATGTTGGCGACGCCGGTAACGATGAAACAGGCCGTGCCGATCGGCGGCGTGACGAGCGAGATGCCGACGATGGCGATGGCGAGAATCGCGAAGTGGATGTCGCTGAAGCCGGCCTCCTGCGCGATCGGCAGAAACAGTGGAATCAGCAGGATGAGCGCGGGGATGCCGTCGAGGAGGGCGCCCAGCAGCCAGAACACCACCATGATGAACACTGTGAAAACGATCTTGTTGCCGGTCAGATGCGACGCGAACTCGGCCACCTGCTCGCCCACCGAGTTGTACGCGAGCATGTAGCCGAGGATCTGCGCGACGCCGACCAGCGACAGCACGATCGCGCTCGTGCGGCCGGCCTTGATCAGAATCCCGAGCCACGCGCGAGACGGAATCGAGCGCTGCACAAGCGTGATGATCGTCACGTAGGCCACCGCCGCCGCCGCCGATTCGGTCGCAGTGAAGAAGCCCATGAAGATGCCGCCGAGGATGATGATCGGCGCGCCCAGCGCGGGAATCGCGAGCACGAAGGCGCGGCCGAGCTCCGGCACGCTGAAATGCACAGGCGCCACCGGCGGCTCCGAGCGCGCGCGGTACATGATGATGCACATCTTCGTGACGCCGACGAGAATCGCGGGCAGCGTCGCCGCGAGAAACAGCTTCGTCACCGACATGTTCGCGACGGTCGCCAGCACGATGATCGTGATCGACGGCGGAATCAGAATGCCGGTCCCGGCCGCCGCCGCGATGATCGCGGACGACCATTCCTTGCGGTAGCCGGCTTTTTCCATCGACGGCAGCATGGCGGAGCTGATCGCGGCGGCATCGGCGTTGACCGAACCGCTCAGGCCGGAGAAAACCATCGTCGAGGCGACGGCGGAGACGCCCAGCCCGCCCGGCACGCGGCCCACCAGCAGGTTCATGAAGTTGACGAGGCGGGCCGCCGAGCCCGAGTGAAAGAGAATCTCGCCAGCGAGGATGAACAGCGGCACGGCGAGCAGCGTGAACGAATCGACGCCGTGATACATCGCCTGGGCGATGTTGGTCAGCGGCAGGCCTTGCATCAGGCCGTCGATGGTGCCGACCGCGCCCAGCGACGCGATGATCGGCGCGCCGGCGACGACGAACAGCGCGAGTAGTCCGACGGTAAGAATCATTGCGCCCTCGTCTCGGTAGGACCGTGGCCGTGGCCGTGCTGCGCCCGGGTATCCAGATCGACATTGACGGCCAGGTCCCATGCGTGCGCCAGCAGGTGCAGCAGGCCCAGCGCGCTGCCAGCCGGGATCGCGGCGAACGAAAGCCACTGCGGGATGCCGCTCGGCGTCATCTGATTGAGCCCGAGCTGCATGAATTGCCAGCCGCCCCAGGCGAGCGAGACCAGCAGGAAGCCCATCAGAAGCATCTGGACAAAGGAGGCGAGCACGAGCCAGCGGCCCCTCAGCTTGTCTTCGAAAAGTTCGAAGGCGACATGCACCTTGTCGCGCACGCCGACCGCGATACCGATGAAGGTCATCCAGATCATCAGCGTGACGCTGACCTCGATGTTCCACGACAGCGAGACGTGGAAGACGAAGCGGGACAGGATGCCCGCCAGCACGACGCAGAAGACTGCGAAAACCAGGACCGCTATCAGCATGTCTTCGACGGTTGCGAGCACGCACAACGCCGCAGTGTTGTTGATGCTGTCCCGGGAAACGCGCGAACGTGAATCGGGTTTCATGTCGGGGAACCTCTGGCTGGAGTTATCCGAGGGCGGGCAGGTAGCTGCCCAGTTCGGCGAAGTTCGCGCGGTACTTCGTGTAGATCGGCTTGACCGCTGCCTGGAATGCGGGAAGGTTCGCGTCGTTGAACGCGACGCCGTTCTTCCTGGCTTCGGCGAGATATTTCGCATCCGAAGCCAGCCACAGGTCGCGCTCGTGCTGCTGCGCCTGCGCGGCGGCTTCTTTCACAGCGTCCTGCTTCTTCGGGTCGAGCGAATCAAACCACTTCTTGCTGGCGAGCATCGGATCGATCGAGAAGAAGTGGTTCGTGTACGAGTAGTACTTCGCCACTTCGCTGTGGTGCTGCTGCACGAAGAATGTGACCGAGTTCTCGGCGCCATCGACGACACCCTGCTGCAGCGCGGAATAGATCTGCGTCGTGTCGAGCGGCGTGGCCTGCGCGCCGAGCTGGTTGAACGTCGCGATCATGATCTGGTTGCCTTGCGTGCGGATCTTCAGGCCTTTCAGATCGCCGGGTTCGTTGATCGGGCGCGTGCGGTTGTAGACGCTGCGCAGGCCGGAGTCGAACCAGCCGAGCAGCACGAAGCCGAGATTGTCGAGAATGCCCGCGTAGGCCTTGCCGAGCGCGCCGTCCTGCGCCGCGAAGAGCGATTTGCGGTCGGGGAACGCGAACGGCATCGCGAACAGGCCGAGACGCTTGTCGTAGCCTTCGAGATCGGCCACGTTCGTGACCGTGACTTCGAGCGTGCCGTTGCGCAACTGCTCGTTCATGCGCGTGTGCGAACCGAGCACGCCGTCCGGAAACACGCGCGCGTCGAAGCCGGTCGTTTCCTTCAGACGCTTGGCCATCAGATTCTCGGTGATGACTTCCGGATTGTGGCGGTCGACGACATCGCCGATGCGGATCGTCTGGTTGTCCGCACTGGCAAAGCGCGGCAGGCAGCCCGCGGCCGCGGACGCCGCCGTGAGCATCAACAGTTTGCGGCGAGAGAGAAGGTAGTCACGCATATATCGGATTCCTATGGTTCTGATATCCATATTGAACTGCGACGAAGGCGGCACCGAAGACACTGCTGCGCACGACTGCGAGAGCGTGTTAGATCGATCTACTACAGGGTAAAAGTTGTGCGGAGACGGTGCAAGCGGATTTTTCTAAGGGAAACCCGAACGGCGCGCGTTCGGGACGCGAACGCTTATTTGCGAGCGCCGCAGGTTCCGCGGATGACGAGAACCGGCTCCGAGACGATGCGCGTAGGCGTGCGCGACGGCTCCGTCATGCGCTTGAGCAGCAGATCGGCGGCGGCGCGGCCGATGTCGTCCTGCAAGACCTGGACCGTGGTGAGCGGCGGCTCCCAGAGCTCGGCTTCGGGCACGTCGTCGAAGCCCACGACGCCGAAGTCGGCGCCCGGTTCGATGCCGTGTGCGCGCAGGCCAAGCATCACGCCGAACGCGACGATGTCGTTGCCGCACACCGCCGCTGTGGGCGGATTCTTAAGCGCGAGCAGTTCGGTGATGATGCGCTTGCCGTCGTGACGCGTCAGCGGCGACGGCACGAGCAGTCGTTCGTCGAGCTTGATCTTCGCGTCGCGCAGCGCGTCGCGATAGCCCTCGGCGCGGTCGCTGCCGGTGGAGGCGCGCATGACGCCGCCGATCATCGCGATGCGTTTATGCCCAAGCGAAATCAGATGCGAGGTTGCGAGCGCCATGCCGCGGCGATTGTCCGCGCCGACGTAATCGGTCTGAAGTCCGGCGACGTAGCGCGAAGCGAAGACGCACGGAATGCCCCACGCCAGCACCTGGCGCATCTGGGCGGCCGTGGTCGATTCGGTCGGACAGACGATGAGGCCGTCGATGTTGTGCTGCCGCACGGTGTCCAGAAAGCGGCTTTGCCGTTCGAGCGATTCGTCGGTATTGCCGAGCAGCGTCATGAATCCCTGCGTGCTCAGGCTGGCCTCGATGGAGCGGACCAGCATCGTGAAGTAGGGATTGGCGAGATCGTTGACGACGACGCCGACCGTGTTCGTCTGATTGCTGCGCATGCCCGCCGCGTGGCGGTTGTAGACGTAGCCCTTCCGCTTGAACGCTTCCAGCACGCGCTCGCGCGTGGCTTCGGAAATGCGCGGGCTGTTGCGCAGCACGAGCGAGACCGTTGCTCTGGACAGGCCGAGATCGTTGGCGATATCCAGCAGTGTGACGGGAGAACCTGGTTTGCCTCGGGACATTGGAACGGTCGATGAGTCGTATGCCCGGAGTGTATCTGAATCGGCCGCAAGGCCCCGTTTCCGGTCGGTCATGCTTACGCGTGCTCAGCGCGCTTCAAGCCGAAAAACCCGGCGACGATTTCCGCCTGATTCTCCAGCAGGTGCCGACCGAGATGAATGCGATGGCCGCGCTCTTCGGCCTGATGCAGCAGTCGAGTCCGTTCCGGCTTCATGATGATGTCGGCCACCAGTACGCGGCGGTCCAGCCGGGCGACGTCGAACGGCAGCGGATCGCCCGCCGCCATGCCGCAGGGCGTCGCGTTGACGACCATATCCACATCTTCGGGTGCGGCGCTTCCGGCCGAGACGGTCAGCGCCGGATAGGCCTGCGCCAGTTCCGCGATCAGCGCGTCCTGCTTTGCGCGATCCACGTCGATCAATTGCAGCGATTTCACGCCCGCGCTCGCGAGCGCATGCGCCAGCGCCTTGCCGGCTCCGCCCGCGCCCGCCTGAAACACCGACATGCCGCGCGGCTCGTGGCCCTGTTTGCGCAGCCCGCGTGTGAAGCCTTCGCCGTCGTACATCTCTCCGGCCCATTCGCCTGTTTCCGTGCGGCGCATGCAGTTGATCGCACCCACTTTCTGCGCGATCGGCAGCAGCCGGTCGACGAGGCCGGTCATCGAGATCTTGTGCGGCACCGTGACGACGATGCCATCGAGATTGCCGATCGTCTTCAGCCCGGCGATGGCCGTCGAGAGCGACGCGGCCGGAATCTGCATCGGCACGAGCACGGCATTCACGCCCATGCGCTGGAAAATCTCGTTGAAGACGAGCGGCGAGCGGGCCTGCGCGATCGGATCGCCGACGATGGCGAAAAGGCGCGTGTCTCCGGCGACGGCGGCATTCAGTGCGGAAGTCATGATGATGAGCCTGGGTTGACGGACATGGGTCGATGATCGGCCGACGACGCGATTAGCGCATCGATCAGCAGGTGGACGTTGAGCGCGCTGCGCAGCGAGGCGACCGGTTCGGCTCCGTGCGCGGCAGCGTCGATGAAATTGGCGATGACGGCCTGATGCCCGTGATGCGAGAAAGCCATCGGGTTCGCGCCGGAACCGAGGGAAGCCGTTTCGCCTTCTTCGAGCACGGCGCCGTCCATGAACTGCACGATGAGCCTGCCGCCGGCGAGGGTGGCGCTGCCATTGCTGCCGGCGATTTCGATGCGTTCGGGGAAGCCGGGAAAGATGGCCGTGCTTGCGTGCAGCGACGCGACGCAGCCGTTTCGATACTTCATGACGCCCGCCACGGTGTCTTCGCATTCCATGCGGTGCGCACGGCTGGTGATCGCGTAGGAGAAGACTTCGTCCGGAACGCCGGCCAGCCAGAGGAGAAGATCGAGCGTGTGAATGGCTTGCGTCATCAGCACGCCGCCGCCGTCGCGGGCCAGCGTGCCGCGTCCCGCTTCGTCGTAATACGACTGCGGACGCCACCACGGCACGGCGATGCTCGCGCTGTGAATCTCGCCGAGCGCGCGTGCGTCGAGCAGTTCACGCAGCTTGCGCGATGCGTCGCGCGTGCGATGTTGCAGCACCGCCGCCGCGACGATGCCGCGTGCTTCGCATAGCGCGACCAGTTCGCGCGCGCGGGACGTGGTGACATCGATCGGCTTCTCGACCAGCAGATGCTTGCCGGCCGCCGCAATCCTGGCGCCGAGTTCGAGATGCGTGTTCGGCGGCGTCAGCAGCAGTACGCCATCGACGTGTTCGTCGGCGAGGGCGGTGTCGAGATCGAGCGTCACGCGCGCGTGCGGCAACTGACGCGCGAACGCGCCTGCGCGCTCCTCCGAACGCGCGACGACATGGCGTACGGTCGCGCGATCCTGCAATGCCAGAAGGCTCGCCAGATGCGGCGCGGATGCCATGCCCGCGCCCACCACGGCGATATTGAAGCCGGTCTCGTTCATTTTTCGTCTCCGTTGGAGGACAATAAGGTAGATCGATCTAATTGTCCAGCCGCCGATGCACGTCGGCGGAGCAAAATCACTTGGTGTACTTCGCGAGCACCACGATGGAGAAAGAGTTCATGAACTGTTCGACGCGCTCGAAGCCGCCCGCGTCCTGCGCGAACACCGACAGGCTGTCGACCAGATGGGTCAGCAGAAAGATCAGGTCTTCCTTCGGCGTGTCGCGCTTCAGCTCGCCGGTGCGGCTCGCATGCTCGACGGCGCTTTCGACGGCCCGGTGGATTTCGGTCGTGAAGCCAGCGAGCGCCGCGCGCGCCTCGTCGGTCAGGACATCGCTTTCCAGACGCAGACGTCCAATCAGGCTCCACGGCTTGCGCGTTCTGCCGCCGGGATTGTATTTGCGGAACAGGTTGCGGTTATAGGCGACTTCGGCCTGCACTTTTTCTTGCAGCGACAGGGTTTCGTCGAGCCAGATCTTCTTCTGTCCTTCGATGGCGCCCGCCACGTATTCCTTCACCACTTCCTCGACGAGACTGTTCTTGTTGCCGAAGTGATAGTGGATGTTGGTCGTGGTGATGCCGAGTTCCTTGGCGATCACGCCAAACGTCGTCTTGTGATAGCCGTGCGCGATCAGGAGCTTCTTCGCCAGGTCCTTGATGCTGTCGTACATCGGGGACTTTCTCGATGCGGAGTTCGATTTGTCGTTCTGACTCAACGGTTCACCTCGGCGAGGATTGGGGTATGGATTTGGCCTCATGCGGGGCGAAGCATTGGACCTGGATGATGCGGAAAGCGCGGCTGATTTTACACGACGCCGGTTATCGATCGCCCCTTCGGCCCCTTCCGCAAACGACTGCGCGCGCGCCATGTTCCTTCTCCTCGAAAATTTCGTTGCCTACCGTTCGGCAATGATGTTAATGTCGCTTGACCAGTACTTACTAGTAAGTAAGTATAAGGGAAAACTCGAATGAGACATGACTGCTACGACAGTCGAAAAAGGAGGCAGGATGCAGGATCGAATCGTGGTGCGCCGGCACGACGCGGTTGCCGAGATCGTCATCAATCGACCGGAGAAGATGAACGCGATCACGCCCGAAATGACGCAGACGCTGGTCGCCATCCGGCAGGACATCGAGCGCGACGACGCGATCCACGCGGTACTGCTGCGCGGCGAAGGCGAGCGCGCATTCAGCGCGGGCAGCGATCTGCATTCGCTCAAGACGTATCGCACGGCATGGGAATTTCGCGCCCGCACCGATTACGCGATGGTGATCCGCGACTTCACCAAGCCCGTCGTCGCCGCGCTGAAGGGCTGGGTGCTCGGCGGCGGACTCGAGATGATGCTCGGCGCCGATGTCCGCGTCGCGGGACAGAGCGCGAAGTTCGGCGCACCCGAAGTCGTGCGCGGCTGGGTGGGCGGCGGCGGCGCGTCGCAAATGCTGCCGCGTCTCGTCGGCTACGGGCAGGCCATGCGCCTTCTCTTGACCGGCGACACCATCGATGCGAACGAAGCGCGCGGCATCGGTCTCGTCGAGATGGTGGTCGCCGATGCGGCCGTCGTCGATACCGCGATGGCGCTGTGCCGCAAGATGGCCGAGTTCAGCCCGATCGCGACCCAGTCGGTGAAGGCGGCCGTGCGCGCATCGCTTTCGATGAGCGTCGAACAGGGCGTTCGCTACGAGAACGAGCTGACGTCGCTCTGCTTCGCCTCGGGCAACTACGAGGAGGGCGCCGACGCATTCGACCGCCGTTCGGGCCGATCCTGATCCGCAACGCAATGCGTCAACGAACGCCGTAACAGCGCGGCGTCGCACAAAACCAAAGAGAAGCAGGAGACAGCGCCATGCAAGCAGCACATGCGCAGAAAGCAGACCGCAGGAACATCCGGCGCGCCGTGTTCGCGTCGACGCTCGGCACCATCATCGAGTGGTACGACTATGGGCTTTATGCAGCGGCATCGGGCCTCATCATCAACAAGCTGTTCTTTCCGCAATTGTCTTCGCTGGCCGGCACGCTCGCCGCGTTCGCGACGTTCGCAGTCGGGTTCATCATCCGGCCGCTCGGCGGCATCGTCATTTCGCATATCGGCGATAAATACGGCCGCAAGCCGGCGCTCGTGCTCTGCGTGACGATCATGGGCGCGGCCACGGTTGGGCTAGGGATATTGCCCACCTGGCAGCAGGCGGGCGTGATCGCGCCCATCCTGCTGGTGCTGCTGCGCATGATGCAGGGCTTCGGCGCGGGCGCCGAGCTAGCCGGCGCGATCACGCTGATCGCGGAGTACACGCCGCCGAACCGGCGCGCGTTCTTCACGTCGATTCCGAACGCGGCCACCAACTTCGGCGTGATGATCGCGATCGCCACCTTCCTGTTGATCTCGTACGTGCCGGAGAACATCCTGTTCACGTGGGCGTGGCGCGTGCCGTTCCTCCTGTCGCTCGCGCTGTTCGGCGTCGCGATCTACATCCGCTCGAAGCTCGATGAGACGCCCGAATACGTCGCCGCGATGGAAAAGGCGAGCGCGAAGGCCAAAGCGGAGAAAGTGCCGGTCGCGGACCTGTTCCGCAACAGCCGTCGCGAGCTGGTGTGCGGTTTCTTCGCGATGGGCGGCCATCAGGCGCTCAGCTACGTGCTCAACACATTCGCGCTGAGCTACATGACGAACACCGTCGGCATGGCCAGGTCGGACAGCCTTGTCGTGCTGATCATCGCGCTGGGCTTCTCGTTGTTCTGCGCGCCCGTCGGCGGCATGCTCGCGGACAAGTACGGCAGCGGCAACGTATTCGCGGCCGGCGCGATGATCGCGCTCGCGCTCGTGTGGCCGCTGTTTCATGCGATCGATTCGAAGGACGTCGTGCGCGCCACAATCGCGATGAGTGCCGTCTACGGCATCAGCTGGGGTTGCACGTGCGGCGCGCAGGGCGCGTTCCTGTCGAATCTGTTTCCGACGCAGTATCGATTCTCCGGCATCGCGATGTGCCGGGAATTTTCCGGCGCGCTCATCGGCGGACCGACGCCTTTCATCGCGACTGCGCTCGTCGCATACGCGAACGGCAAGCCGACCTACGTGATGGTGTTCCTCGCCGTCTTCTGCGTGCTCACGCTGATCGCCGCGCTGCTCGGCAAACACCTCTCGCGACATCGGGACGATCATCCCGTGTTCCAGGAATCGCGCCCGGCAGTTTGAGAGCCTGAAAGATCGGGATGCGTCGAAGGGGCGCATCGCGCATGCATAAACAGACTGAAACGGAGTAAAGAACATGCAAATTTTGAGCGCCGACCAGGCTGCATCGTTGTTGAAGGATGGAGATACGTTGATGATCGGCGGATCGGGAAGCGGACACGCCGTGCCGGAAGCGCTGATCGAGGCGCTCGAACGGCGCTTCCTCGCGCAAGGCGAGCCGCGCCGGATCACGTCGGTGCATCCGGTCGGTCTCGGCGATCGCGGTGAGCGCGGCGCGTCCCGTCTCGCACATGCGGGCTTGCTCAAACGCGTGGTGTGCGGCACGCTGGTCGATTCGCCGGCGCTCGCGCAAATGGCGCTGAACAAAGAGGTCGAAGCGTGGACGCTGCCGCAGGGCGCGCTCTCGCAGCTCACGCGCGAGATGGCTGCGGGCCGGCCAGGGCTCATCAGTCATGTCGGACTGCATACTTTCGTCGATCCGCGTAACGACGGCGGTCTGCAGGGCGCGCCGAGCGACGACAAGCTCGTGAGCCTGATCGAACTGGAAGGCCGCGAGTGGCTGTTCTACAAGCCGTTCGAGGTCGACGTCGCGTTCCTGCGCGGCACGACGTCGGACGAGGACGGCAACGTGTCGATGGAGCACGAGGCCGTGTTCGGCGACATGCTCTCGATGGCGCAGGCGACCAGGCGCAACGGTGGCCTCGTGATCGTGCAGGTCAAGCGGCTTGCGAAGCGCGGAACCTTGCCCGCGAAGACGGTGAAGATTCCCGGCATGCTCGTCGATGCAGTCGTCGTCGAAGCCGATCAGCCGGTGACGTATCAGACGGCCTACGATCCGTCGTTCACCGGCGAGATGCGCATTCCGCTCGGTGGCTTTCCGCGCCTGCCGCTCGACGAACGCAAGATCATCGCGCGGCGTCTCGCGATGGAACTGAGCCCGGGCGCGGTGTGCAACGTCGGTTCGGGCGTGTGCACGGGCATCGGGTTGGTCGCGGCGGAGGAGGACGTGCTGCATCACATCGTGCTCACCAACGAGCAAGGGCTGATCGGCGGCGCACCCGCGGCGGGACTCGATGCCGGCGCCGCGCGCAACTACAGCGCGATCGTCGACATGCCGTATCAGTTCGATTTCTACGATGGCGGCGGCATCGACATTGCGTTTCTCTCCGCGGTCGAGATCGACGCGCAGGGCAGCGTCAATATCAGCCGCTTCGCGAACAAGCTGATCGGCGTGGGCGGCTTCATCAACATCAGCCAGAACGCGCGCAAGATGGTCTTCGGCGGCACGTTCACGGCGGGCAATCTGCAAGTGTCGTGCGAAGGCGGCAAGCTGCAGATACTCAAGGAAGGCGCGCATCGCAAGTTCGTGTCGAAGCTGCAGCAGGTGTCGTATAGCGGGCCGTTTGCGCAGGAGCGCAAGCAGACGACGCTCTTCGTCACCGAGCGCGCGGTGTTTCGCGCCGTCGACGGCGCGCTGCAACTCATCGAGATCGCACCCGGCATCGATCTCGAACGCGACGTGCTCGCGCATATGGCGTTCCGTCCTGTCATCTCGCCGGATCTCAAGCTGATGGACGAGCGCCTGTTCCGTCCGGAGCCGATGGGTCTCGATGCCGATATGGCGTCGCAGTGCTGGCCATGCCATCCGCGTCTTGCAGAGTTCGCGGAGCGCCAGCGGTGAAGCGCGAGTTGCAAGCTCTTCAGATCGACGGATCGACACGGCTCTTTGGCATCGTCGGCAGTCCGGTGACGCAGGTGAAGACGCCGCAATTGATGAACGCGCTTTTCGACGCCAGCGGGATCCGTTACGAGCGCATCTTTGAACCGACGGTTGCGCTCTCGCGCCGCATATTCTGCGCGCCGACGCAGTACTACAAAACGGGTGTCGTCTTTCTCGCCTATCTGAACGGGTTTCAGCCGCATTTCTTCATGCTCGGCGGTCATCACGGGGCGCGTCCACCGCTCTATCTCGCGGACGTGTTCCGTCTCGCGGATGCAGCCCGCCTGCTGCGCGATCCCGCTCTCGCGGTTCAGCGCATGCGGCTCGTCATGCAAACGCTCGGACTATGATCGATGAGCGAGAATCTCGAATCGAAATTGATGGAGAACAGGTTGCATCGCCTCTCTTGATTCACCCACTCCCAACAAACTTTGCAGCCTCGGCGCGCACACCGAAACCAGATCGTACAAGGAGAGAGACATGACACAATCCCGGAACGAAAGAGACTCCGTACAGCGAGGGCGTTTGCTCACGCCGGGGATGTATGACCTGAATGACATCGAGATAGGAGACCATTTCGTCACGTCCGGCATGACGGTGACAGAAACGCATATCGTAAATTTCGCCGGCGTCTCGGGCGACATGTACGACATCCATCTGGACGACGTCGCCGCGCAGCAGGCGGGATTCTCCGGCCGGATCGCGCACGGACTGCTTGGCCTGGCACTCACCGATGGCCTGAAGACGCGCTCGCCGGTCCGCATGAGCGCACTTGCGACATTGAGCTGGAACTGGTCGTTTCGCGCGCCGCTTCTTATTGGCGACCGAATTCAGGTCGATGTCGAGGTCGTCGGCAAACGCGTGACAAAACGCATTGACCGGGGGATCGCGACGCTGAGGCTGAGCGTGCTGAATCAACTTGGCAACGTCGTGCAGGATGGCGAAACGCTACTGTTGATGACGAATCGCGCTTAGATCCTTCTTCGTATAACGGACCGTCGCGCATACCGCGAGGGACGGCTTATGGCTTGCGGGGCGCTCTCTTTTTTTGAGCGTAAATCAAAGCGCCCGTTTCAACCGGGATGAACGGCGCCTGAAAATGGTCGATCAGAAAATCAATGAAGGCTCGCGCGCGTGCAGTCTGGTTTCGCTGGCTGGGATAGTAGACAAACAGGTCGGCGGACGGCAGTAGTGTATCCGCCAACACCAGTTTTAACCGGCCGCTCTGAAGGTACTTAGCCAGATCCCATTCGGAACGGATCAATATCCCGTGCCCGTCGAGCGCCCAACGCAGCGCGATATCGCCATCGTTGCTGGAAAGCGCGCCTTTTACTTTCAGCGCTTCGGTGTGATCGCCCTGTATGTACCTCCAGACGCCGTAGGCGTCGTCGTTCTGGCGATGAATGATGCAGCGGTGCCGAACCAGGTCCTCCACGCGCTCCGGTGTCCCGAAACGCTCAAGGTACTTTGGAGACGCGCAGAGGAAACGACGGTTGCTCATGATGCGCCGGGCGCTAAGCCGGCTGTCGGGAAGCTCGCCGAAACGGATGGCCACATCGAACGCTTCCTCAACGAGATCGATGGGCCGGTCAGTCACTTCAAACTGGATTTCGACATTGGGATAGCGCTTCGCGAAGTCAGATACCAGCGGCGCGATGGTCGTGCGTCCGAAGCCGAGCGTTGCGTTGACCCGCAAAAGACCATGAGGGTCCGACCTAGCCCCAGATATTTCATCTTCCATCTGCCGGACCTGTCCGACGATCTGCGTCGCGTAGCGCAGGTAGGTCTCACCTTCCGGCGTGAGGCTGACACTTCGCGTTGTCCTGTTGATCAGCCGCGCCCCTAGCTTCTGTTCGATCAGCCCCAGGCGTTTGGTCGCCGCTGGCGGGGTGAGGTCGAGCGCACGCGCCGCTCCCGACATGCTTTTTAGCCTGGCGAGGAGGATGAAAAACTCGAAATCGGATGCCGCGTAAGTTGCCATTTCGATTATTCACCGAAAGTAAAAAATGAAATGAATCCAAGCGAATTCTAACGCCTGATTTCGCGGATAACCTAGCTTCCATTGCAGCCAGATGCATCCGATACGTGCCCAAACTCAGGAGACCGTGTCATGAGAATCGTTGAAATCCGCGAAAAGACCATTCCGATTAGCTCCCCGATCCGCAATGCCTACATTGACTTCAGCAAGATGACGCTGAGTCTCGTCGCCGTCGTGACGGATGTCATCCGGGACGGAAAACCGGTAGTCGGTTACGGCTTCAATTCGAACGGCCGCTATGGCCAGGGCAAGCTGATGCGCGAGCGTTTCATTCCGCGCATTCTCGAAGCCGATCCCGCCACGCTCGTCAACGACGCCGGCGACAACCTCGATCCGCACAAGATCTGGGCGACCATGTTCATGAACGAGAAGCCGGGTGGTCACGGCGAGCGCTCGGTCGCAATCGGCACGATCGACATGGCAATCTGGGATGCGGTGGCGAAGATCGAAGGCAAGCCGCTGTTCCAGTTGCTGGCTGACCGTTACGGTAACGGCCAGCCAGATCGCAAGATTTTCGTGTACGCGGCGGGCGGTTACTACTACCCGGGGCAGGACCACGAGAAGCTGAAAGACGAGATGCGCAGCTACATCGATCGCGGCTATACGGTCGTGAAGAAGAAGATCGGCGGCGCTTCGCTCGACGAAGACCTGCGCCGCATCGACTCAATTCTGAGCGTGCTGGGCGACGGACAGAAACTTGCCGTCGACGCCAACGGCCGCTTCGACCTCGACACGGCAATCCAGTATGCAAAAGCGCTCTCGCAATACGACCTGTTCTGGTACGAAGAACCAGGCGACCCGCTCGACTACGAATTACAGGCAACGCTGCGCAACTATTACGACAAACCGATGGCGACCGGCGAAGACCTGTTCTCGATGCAGGATGCGCGCAACCTGATCCGTTACGGCGGCATGCGCCCGGATCGTGACTGGTTGCAATTCGACTGCGCGCTGAGCTATGGCCTCGTGGAATATCTGCGCACGCTCGATATGTTGCATCAACACGGCTGGTCGCCGAGCCGCTGCATTCCGCACGGTGGCCACCAGATGTCGCTGAATATCGCGGCCGGCCTCGGTTTGGGCGGCAACGAATCCTATCCGGACCTGTTCCAGCCGTTCGGCGGATTCCCCGACGGCGTAGAGGTGGAAAACGGCTACATCACGATGCCCGATCTGCCTGGCATCGGCTTCGAAGGAAAGGCCGATCTCTACGCCGAAATGAAAAAGCTGTCCGCATAAGCCACTAACAGGCTAACTCGCGGCAAAACGCGCCGACAAAAGAGTCGGCGTGGCGTTCATAAAAATAGGCATAGGGAACGCAGGCGAAATCGGTTCGCACACTCCGCGGCGGTAACCAACGCTGCGGAGTGTATCAACCTGACTTTCATCAAAAGACGCCACGCATAGGAGACAGTCATGCGGGTTTCAAAGATCGGAAAATCTCTTTCCAGGCTTTACGTTCAGGTCCTGATAGGCATTATCGCCGGCATCCTCGTCGGCCACTTCTATCCTGACATCGGTTCTCAACTCAAACCGCTCGGCGATCTGTTCATCAAACTGATCAGGATGCTGCTTGCCCCGATCATTTTCGCCTCTGTCGTAGTCGGTATCGCGCGAATGACTGACCTTCATGAGGCGGGCCGGGTGGGCGTCAAGGCAGTCGTTTACTTCGAAGTCGCATCGACGATTGCGCTGATAGTGGGTCTCGTCGTCGTAAACATCGTCAGGCCCGGCAGTGGGATGAACATTGATCCCGCTCATATCGACAGCTCATCCATTGCAACGTACACCCATGCGGCAAGTCAGCATGGATTGCTCGAGTTCTTCATGAGCATCGTTCCGAACAGCATTGTCGGAGCATTTGCGAATGGAGATACCTTGCCGATCATCTTCTTCTCGGTGCTGCTTGCAATCGCGTTCGCCAAGCTCGGTCCCCGCACGGCGCCGTTCGTCGACATGCTCGACATGTTCCTTCACGGCATGTTTGGCGTTGTTCGGATCGTCATGTATGTGGCCCCAATCGGCGCCTTTGGCGGCATGGCATTCACTATTGCCAAATACGGGATCGGCACGCTGGCGTCGTTCGGGCAATTGATGGCTTGCCTCTATCTGACGTGTGCCATCTTCGTGGTTGTCTTCCTTGGACTTGTGATGCGGCTGAGCGGGCTGTCGCTGTGGAAGTTCCTCCGCTACATCAAGGACGAAATTTTCATTACCCTCGGTACGGCTTCAACGGAAGCGGTCCTGCCGCAAATGCTCATCAAGATGGAGAAGCTCGGGTGCTCACGACCTGTCGTCGGGATGGTGTTGCCTACTGGTTACACCTTCAATGCCGATGGTACGGCGATCTACCTGACCATGGCCGCGCTGTTCATAGCTCAGGCGATGAACATCCACCTGACGATCTGGGACCAGTTGCTGCTGCTTGGCGTGATGTTGCTGACGTCCAAGGGATCTGCCGGTGTAGCAGGAGCAGGGTTCGTCGCGCTGGCAGCAACGCTGGCCACCATGCACAAAATCCCTGTGTCCGGACTGGTGCTATTGCTCGGCGTCGACCGTTTCCTCAATGAGGCTCGGGCAGTTACGAACCTGATCGGCAATGGCGTCGCCACCATCGTGGTAGCCCGATGGGAAGGGGCGCTTGATATGAACAAGGCCCGCGCGATGCTCGATCGCACCGATACGAGCATTGATGCACTGGAGTCGTTCGATGTGGCACCGACTGCTCCCACGCCTTCGAACGACGTCACACCTCGCCCTCACACTCATTGACGGTCCAGTCAGTCCTGATCCGAGTACCGCAGCCATGACCAGGCAGTCAGAAACAGTGAGCTTCCGCGAGGCGGCTCTCGATTACCACGCGGTCAATGACGTCCCGCCGAGGCCCGGTTCGCAGAGACGCGGCTTACTGGCTGCTACGCTTCCTGTTGGATGCGGGGAGCGGCCGCGCATTGCAGGGGTGAAGCGGTGGGCATACGATTCATGTCATGGATCCGCTCTACAAAAAAGCCATCGCCCGAGGAGTAGTGGGAATGGCTGTATTCGTCGCCTTCATTTTCTTGCCTGCGGGTTCGTGGCGCTACTGGCAAGGATGGCTCTTTATCGCAATCTTTTCCGTCTCGACCATTGGCTTCACCGTCTATCTCGCCCTCTACGACAGGCCGCTTCTCGAGCGCCGCATGAATGCCGGACCACAGCATGAGAAAGAATGGTCGCAGAAGATCATCGTGTCGCTCATCATCCTGGCCTTTTTTGTCTTCCTCATCCTACCTCCGCTCGACTATCGCGTCGGACTTTCACCTGTACCTGCTTACCTGTCCTTTGTGGGGGAAATGGTGATCGTATTGTCATTCCTCTTTATTTTCTGGGTACTGAAGGTCAACAGTTATGCAGCCGCCAACGTTAGTATTGCGGATGATCACAAAGTGATCGACACGGGCCCCTACGCGTATGTTCGTCATCCGATGTACGCTGGCGCGCTCTGTCTTTTCATCGGCATGCCGCTTGCACTCGGCTCCTGGCTCACGATCTGTCTCGTCCCGCTAGTTCTGCCGGTGCTTTTCTGGAGGCTTCTTGATGAGGAAAAGATCTTGCGCCGCGATCTTTACGGCTACAACGAATACGCAAGCCGGGTGCGGTATCGTCTCATCCCGCATGTCTGGTAGGAATGGGCCACCCATTACAAGGAATCAGTGTTCCCGGGGTGTAGACCACGAGGTCTTTTGACAATGTCCGGACGCTGAACGCCGCTAGCTGGCGCTTGTTTGCGCTCCAGCTAGCGCCTGCGTAGCCCGCCAAAGACGTATGGCCCTCTCGCGCCTCCGGCAAAGCGGTCATCTGGCTGCATACGTGAGGCCCGGCGCGCGTCTTGCAGAGAGGTTGCCGCGGGGTTCGGCGCTTGTTGCCCTGGTCGCGGTAGCCATGGCTTGCCCATATCCGTGATCGTGGATCAGCGCAATTCGAGCCACAGCGGCTGATGATCGGACGAGCGGCTATTCTGGTCCACGTCACAACCCACGATGCGCGGCTTCAAATCCTCTGTGACAAAAACAAAATCGCATGCGAACGGTCCGTCGGGCCATTGCTCGTGATCATATAGACCGACTGTCGCGGCCCGCCGGGCACCGGGGTGCGCGCAGGTCCATGCGTCGGCGAAGGCGGGCGCGCCGGGAATCGGCTCCAGCATCCTGCAATAAGCAGAACTTTCGAAAGCGCTGTTGAAATCACCGCACACGATGGCAGTCATCGGACGTGCAGTGTCGGCGAACGGACTGTCCAGTTTTTCCGCTTTTGCGGGACGGCGGGCATGGTCGCACGCTTCCTTATGCAATTCGTGCAACCTCGTCACTTGCGCCAGCCGTTGTGCTTCGGAGTAGAACTCAAGATGAGTGCTGAAGATGCGCAGCGGGCCAATATCGGTTTCGATCACCGCTTCGAGAGCGACACGCAGCATCGACGGCTTGGCGGGGTCGGCCGGCCACGGGAGCGAATGACGCAGCACCTGCTTGACAGGCAGTCGGCTCACGATTGCATTGCCGAAATGACGCCGCTGTCGTGCGGCCCCGATAGGCGGAAGATCGGAACCGATCGCATCGACCACAGTCGCGCCCGGCAGCAACGCGGCGAGTTCGGCGAACTGATCGGCAGAGGGGCCGCCTGCCAATCCGCCCTGCGCCTGTCCCTCATGAAAGCCGCGCGTGACCTCCTGAAGACACAGGATGTCGAAATCGCACAGCGCTCTTGCCTCGCGCACAATGCGGGCGAGGTCGACGCGGCCGTCTACACCGCGTCCCCACTGGATGTTCCAGTCGACGAGACGCATGACGTCCCCCTTCAGAAGCCATGATTCCTAGTCTACCGCCGCGGCGTCCAACGGATAAGCCGCGAATGCCCAGGAAACGACAAACTGTTTGCCTGGTTGTGAGCGCCCGCCTCATAGAGGTTAGGTTATTCCCGGCGACGCTGCACTTGACGCCATTCCAGTCGTCAAATCGGCTCGGCCGATAATGACGTGCATTCCAGACTGAGGTTTGAACACAAGCAGAGCCGTCATGGGCCGCCACTTGCCCCGCGGCACTCAGCCGCTAAACACGAAGCTTTCTGCCTGTTTATGCTTTCCCGGCACGCGCGCCGATCAGTTCGTCAATTAACAGGCGCGCCCCGGCCGACACGGGTGCACCTTTCCGGGTAACGAGTTCATACGGTTCACTCTGCGAAGCGAACACGAGCGGAAGACTTCGCGTCATGCCTTGACCGGCGAAAAACCGGGCGACGTCGATCGATACCAGTGCAACGAACGAGGGATTGAGTTGCAACAGCGTGAGCGTGGCCAGAATCGAGGTCGTTTCCAGCAGATGGACGGGGAAGCGGATCCGGGCGTCGCGAAACTCGCGCTCCAGTAACAGTCGCATCGGCATGTTTGCCCGGTACACCACCCAACGATATCCCGACAGGTCGCGCAGTGTCAGTTTCTTCGCGCGGGCGAGCGGATGCTGAACGTTAGCGACGACAGCCAATGTTTCTTCCTGAAGATCGATGCTGTCGTATAAGTGAGGAGTCTGACTGATCGTCGTGCGGCAGATAGCCAGATCGAGTCTTCCAGCATCGATCATGCTCAGCAGGGTCGCGCTCGTATCTTCAACGATCTCGACGGACATTCCCGGATGCCGTTCCACCAGTGAGGAGATCGCCTCCGTGACGAGCGGCACTGCGCCCATGATGGAGCCAACCGCGACGCGGCCTCCATGGCCTCTCATTATGCCGACGATCTCCTCGCGCAGATGCGAGAGATCGGTATGGATGAGGCGCGCGTATCGGATGACACAGTGACCGATCTCGTTCGGAACGAGCCCTCGGTTCGTGCGGTTGAAGAGGGTGGTGCCGAAGGTGGTCTCGATTTCCTGGAGTGCCTTGCTCGCGCCTGGCTGGGTCAGTGCCACTTGCTTCGCTGATCGTGTACGACGGCCTGCCGCCGGATGTGGCGTTTCCTCACACTGTCACGGCCGTCGTGCAGCGTACGGGTCAGTCCACGGGGCACATCATCGCGGAACTCGTGATGGATGCGATCAACGACCGCACGGGTTGGACGCATCGGCTGGTGCAGCCGAGCGTGGAGCCCGGCGATACCGATGGACCGCCTGTCTGAGCGCGCGTTAGCTCGGCCAGAGTCCGCCGATTCCAACGCGGGCGCATGAACGCCGCCTTCGTTCTTTGGAAGTTTCCCTCGCAAGCGAAATACAGTGCGATAGGCGGATTCGACGTCGTGTCAAGAAGCCGGACTGGCAGTGAGTAGTGTCGCTTCGCACGAGCCTGTCAAGCGTATCAACGTCCAATCGAGTTCGCACGAATTGATCACGAGAAGCCGGCGATAAAGCAGGTTCTCGTTGTCCAGAGTAATGTATTGGAGGGGCGGGATATCGGTCGGCTCAGCGATTCAAACGTCGTCGCCGCCGGCGAAGAGACCATGCTCGGGCGCTGCCTGCTCGTGATCAATACATTGGACATGCCAGTGCCCGGCCATGAGCGTGCGACCGCGCTTCGCGCACCATTGGGCGCGACCGGTCTCGCCTTCAAAGGGACCGTCGCAACCGTTGAGATCCAACCCTTCAAGAACGCATACAGGTGTTGCGTCGTTGGGGCCGCACACGAGCGTATTGCCGCAATCCATGTGCAACGAACCCCATTCCGGCAGTTCCAGCCCGAGATGACCCTCGCGCGACCATTGCCGCGAGTCCTTGTCGAGCCAGAGGATGGCAAAAGCCATCGGATGCGCGCGATCAAATGTGTCGAGATGAACTGTAAGGCGCATGACAATCTCCGAACGTAACTGCCGTCAACTAACCCGGACTACGGGAAGCGCGGTTTTCTTCAGGGCGATCATTGGCTGAGTACCCATTGCACCAGCGTGTGTGCATCTTTCGCCGATATTGGCCCGCCGCGGTCGGCCGGCAGCGGCATCGCCATGTCTCCCCAATGGGCTTTACCTCCCAGCCGTAGCTTGTGCTCAAGCATGAACTGCGCGTTGGGCACATCGCGGTAGCGAGCGGCGATCTGTTCGAACGACGGCGCGAGGAACGGCGCATCGCGCGTGTGGCAGAACAAGCAGTGATGCTGATCCACCAGCGCGGCCGGCTCGGGCTCGGCCTGCGTGGCGGCGGCAAACAGCGCGAACGTGGCACATGCCAGACGCCAGCTGCGGGGTAAGGCGTTCATGGCGCGCCCCTGTGCGACGGAATGAGTTCAGTCTACGGTGGGGCGTTGCGCTGCCATTGACCTCGATCAACCGGAGCACGGCGCGCGAATTTGACCCACCGCGGATAGATCCTATGCTAATGACAGGCGCGCGGCGCACAGACCGCACACGCCCTACAAGCAGGCGGATGTCATGAAGATTCATTTTCCCAAGGAGTGCCCTGAGTACTGCGCGCGCGATTTCGTCGTCGTGTTCCCCGCGGAAGTGGATGGCACTCGCGTGCAGTGCGCAATTGCCGCCGAGGCGCTGGAGGATCACTTCGGAGCCGCTTCACTGCGCGAAGAAGATCTGCTCGCCGCGTTCGAACTGAATTGGCGTCGCATCGAACACGCCGCGAGGAACCTGCTCAACGAGATCGGCGCAAAGCCGGTGCTCATGCACAGTGGTTACTTTCGCTTTTGCGACTGAAGCCCACGGGGGCCTTCCAGGCCGAACAAGGGCTGGTGAAGTACAAGGGGAATTCCTATGCGCGCGATGGTTTTCGACGGTGACTCGCCGATCCTACGTGAAGACGACGTGCGGGACCCTACGCCCGGCATTGGGCAGATGCTGATCGATGTTCACGCGTGCGGCGTGTGCCGCACCGACCTTCACCTGGTCGATCGCGACCTTGATCGTCCCAAACGGCCTGTTATTCCTGGCCATGAAATCGTCGGCACGGTAGCGGAACTGGGCGCGGGCGTCAGAGGTTTCGCCGTCGGCGATCGCGTGGGCGTGCCGTGGGTCGGCCACACGTGCAGGGTTTGCCGGTACTGCCTGTCGGCTCGGGAGAATCTCTGCGATGAGGCCCGCTTCACCGGTTATACGATCGACGGCGGTTACGCCGAACGCACTGTGGCCGACAGCCGGTACTGCTTTCATCTGCCAGCACAGTACTCCGATGTCGAGGCGGCACCGTTGCTATGCGCAGGTCTTATCGGCTATCGCACCTTGAGCATGGCGGGCGACGCGCGGCGCATCGGCATTTACGGTTTCGGTGCCGCGGCGCATATCGTCGCGCAGGTGGCGCGTCATCAACAGCGCACGGTGTACGCATTCACACGGCCCGACGATCAGGCGGCGCAGCAACTCGCGCTACGGCTGGGCGCGGCGTGGGCTGGCGCCAGCGACGAGGCGCCGCCCGACGAGCTGGATGCGGCCTTGCTGTTCGCCCCGGTCGGCGCGCTCGTTCCACAGGCTTTGCAGGCGGTCGTGAAAGGCGGCGTGGTGGTTTGCGGAGGAATTCACATGAGTGATATTCCGTCGTTTCCCTATTCGTTGCTGTGGGGCGAACGGCGCCTGTTGTCAGTCGCGAATCTGACCCGCGACGATGGGCTGGCTTTCATGCGCATCGCGGGCGAGACGCGGCTTACGCTCGAAACCACGACTTACGCGTTGGAGGATGCCAATCGCGCGCTCGCCGATCTGCGTGATGGCCGTCTGACGGGCGCAGCCGTGCTCGCCATCAAACCCGAGTAAGGCCGTCGTGATCGAGGATCCGGATGTCCTTGCCGTGCGCGTCAAGTAACCCGTCGCGCTGGAACCGGGACAGCATCCGGCTCACCGTTTCGAGTTTGATGCCCAGATAGCTGCCAATTTCCTCGCGCGTCATACGCAGGTGGAATTCCGCCGGCGAATAGCCGCGCTTTCGGAGGCGCTCCGACAGATTCAGCAGGAACGTGGCCACGCGTTGTTCCGCCGACATCGTGCCGAGCAGCATCATCTGCGACGATTCGCGCACGATCTCGCTGCCCATCATGCGGTGCACGTGCTGCTGAACGGCCTTCACTTCGCGACACATCGTCTCGAGCAGATTGAACGGGATGATGCAGACCTTGCTGTCTTCTAGCGCGACCGCATCGCAGCTATGGTGACCGGAGCACACGCCGTCGAGCCCGAGCGAATCGCCGGCGAGATGAAAGCCCGTCACTTGCTCACGGCCGTCGCGGTGCATCACGACGGTCTTGAACGACCCCGCGCGCACCGCGTAGATGCTCTGAAACGGATTGTTCGCGCGGAAGATCGTCTCACCCTGCCTGATGGTCCGCGACGTGCAGATCAGCGCTTCGATTCTCTGCAATTCCTCGGGCGTCAGGCCTTGCGGCATGCACATCGGGCGCATCGAGCACGACGAGCAGCGCGTCCCGTCCTTGCGCGGCGCGCGGTCGGTGGCGGCTCCCTGTGCCGGCGCCGGTGCAACTTGCAGCGCGACGAATGTGCGAGAGCTGACCGGATCAGCGGCAACGTCAGACATGATGTGCTCCTGATTGAAGAAGGGCGCGTGCATGATGTTCACTGGCAATCCGCTGGATCGTGCTTCGCGCAAGTTCGAATTCGCGAGTCTTGTCGAAAAAGTACTGCGCGCCGCTCGTCAGGCACGCGCGCCGGAACCAGGCGCCGGAACGGTTCGTCAGCACCATCGCGATGACGTGCGGCATGCGTTGCGCGAGCAGGGCCAGTAACTCCATGCCGCTCCCGCCGTTCAGATGCAACTCCGTCACCACGAGATCGGCTGCGCCGGCCTCGATGCCCGCGACGGCGGCACCGGGCTCCTCGGCTTCACCGACGATTTCCACGCCGTCGAGTGCGCCGAGCAGCGCGGCCACACGGCGCCGTACCGGGAATGCATCGTCGACGAGAAAAACACGCAGGGCGGGGTGGTTGAGGCTTGAGTTCATGCCTCGAAGTATCGGCTGCGCCATCTCAAAATAAAATCGGCGCGCAGCGAACTTGGAGTAGGCAGGGAAGAAGGGCTGTAGGGCGTTTCCTACATCAGGCGTCCTAGCCCGTGAGCGGGGCTGCGAATGCGGTCAGATATCGTCCTCTTCGTCGCTGACCAGTTTGTGACGCATTGCATAGCGCACCAGCGCGGCTTCGTGCGGCATCTGCATTTTTTCGAGAATGCGCGTCTTGTAGGTGCTGACGGTCTTGGCGCTGACGCACAGCTCCGCCGCGATCTCCGTGATGGTCTGACCGGCGGCAATGCGCTTGAGGACGTCGAATTCACGATCGGACAGACGCTGATGCGGCATCAGGTCGGTTGGCTGGTTCAAGCTCTGCGCGAATCGCTCGGCCATCGCAAGGCTCACGTAGACGCCGCCCGCGGCCACCTTTGTCACCGCCGCCACAAGCTCGGCGCTCGCGCTTTCCTTCGTCAGATAGCCGGACGCGCCGGCCTTGAACGCGCGCACCGCGTATTGCTGCTCGGCGTGCATCGTCAGCACGAGGATACGCAGCGCCGGCTTTTCGTCCTTGATCTGTTTGATCAGCTCGACGCCGTTGCGGCCCGGCATCGACAGGTCGAGCACCAGCACATCGGCGGCGCATGCGCGAATCAGCGCGACGGTGCTCGCGCTGTCGCTTGCTTCGCCCACCACTTCGAAGCCGCTTGCGCCCTTGAGAATATGACGCAGACCGTCGCGCACGAGTGCATGATCGTCGGCGAGCAAGACCCGGGTCATGATTGCAACTCCTGCATCTTCACCGCCTCCGCTGGAATGATGACGCTCAATGCAAAACCGTTGCCTTGTGCGGAATGAATGTCGACGGCGCCTCCGAGCATGTGGGCGCGTTCGCGAATGCCGAGCAGACCAAACGACTTGCCCGCCGGTTCGCCGTCACGACGCACGCCCTGGCCGTTGTCGGCGATGCGCAGCACGACGCCCTCGTCGCCAGCGCGCAGGCTGAGGGTGACGCGCGTGGCGTCGGCGTGGCGCGCAACGTTCGTCAGCGCTTCCTGCACGATCCGGAAGAGCGCGGTCGCGCCTGCAGGGCTGAAGCGTGCGTCGCCGGTTTCGATGTCGCGCTCGACGTCGATGCCGTAGCGGTTCGTGAAGTCGTTCGCGAGCCATTCGACTGCGGGGATCAGTCCGAGGTCGTCGAGCATCACCGGCCGCAGATCGGCGGCGATTCGGCGAACCGACGCCACGGTCACGTCGATCAGACGGCGCATGCCCTGCAAATGGTCGCGCACCAGCTCACTCGCGGACCCGTCCAGCGCTTCTTCGACCGATGAGATGTCCATTTTCAGGGCGGTCAGTTGCTGACCGAGGTCGTCGTGCAGTTCCCGTGCGATGCGCGTCTTTTCCTCTTCGCGGATCTTCTGCAGATTGGCGGACAGTTCGCGCAGTTCCTCGCGCGCCCGCTGCTGGGCCTCCTCGGCTCTGACGCGTTCCGTGACATCACGCAGCATCACGGTGTAAAGCCTCGCGCCGCCGTCGCGAATCTGCGAGATGGAGGCCTCGATCGGGAATTCTTCGCCGTTTGCGCGCAAGCCCGAGAGCACGCGTTGCCGGCCCATCTGCCTATCGGAGACGCCCGTCACGCCGAACTGTTCGACATGCCGGGCGTGCGCCGCGCGAAACCGCTCGGGGATGAAGCGTTCAAGCGGTGCGCCGATCGCATCCATTGCCGAGCAGCCGAAAACCTGTTCGGCCATTGGATTGAAGAGCACGACCCGCTGTTGTTCGTCGATGGTGATGATCGCTTCCATCGACGAACGGATGATCGCCATCATGCGCGCTTCGTTCACGCCGGACTGACTGATCGCGGCGCTTGCCTCGCTGTGCGCGCTAGAGGCTTCCCG
This sequence comes from Paraburkholderia kirstenboschensis, assembly GCF_032806925.1. Lineage (NCBI taxonomy): Bacteria > Pseudomonadati > Pseudomonadota > Betaproteobacteria > Burkholderiales > Burkholderiaceae > Paraburkholderia > Paraburkholderia kirstenboschensis. The sequence goes on from NZ_CP136512.1 coordinate 2,485,663, forward strand.
GCGCGCGCGCATGAGCATGAATGCGCTCGTGGCAACGAGTAACGCGGCAGCGACGCAGATGAGCAGCACCGGATCGAACCAGCGCCGCGCGGCCAGCATCACTGCCAGTGCGGCGACGAAGGCGGCGGCTGCCGCGAGTGCGGGCCGCGCCGCAAACCAGCTCAACCGCTCGTGCGCCACCGCAGTGTGCGGCGTGGGCGTCTTACCGTTGACGGGCATGCGCGCCTCTTTGGAACGACTGCAGACAAGGATCTGTTGCGCTGCAAGACGTCGCCGCCACGGCGGCGCTACAGGCAGGCGCTTCGGTTGAGAGCGGAGCCGCAGTCGACGTGGACCGTGGACTCCCGCGCGCAAAGCCGATAGTTGCGCTCATTGTCGGCGAAACGACCGATTCATGCCAGTGCCGAGCCGCCAGCACCGGCGCCAGCGGATGGTGCAGCTCAATGCGACATTCATACTGGTGTGGTCATCGACTGAAACATGGTGCGCGTGACACCGCCGAGGACGCGTTCCTGTGCACGCGTGTGACCATGGGCGCCCGTCACCAGACGAAGCGCGTGTGTCCGCTGTCTTCGAGATGTCTTAGCGGGATTCGCAGTTCATGACGGCTCCTTGACCGTGTCGCCCGCGGTCATGGCGGCGCTGGCGGACGGTGCGCAGCGAGCGGAAATCAGCAATACGGGCGAGGTGGCAATGCGCAGGAAGCGCTCGGCGACGCTGCCGAGCATCAGCCGCTGTACACCGCGCCGGCCATGCGTGCCCATCACGACGACGTCCGCGTCGAACTCCTGTGCGGCGAGCTGGATGCGACGCGCGATGTCGTCGCCGGCGAACTCGGTTTCGACGAGGCGTGGCGGTCCTTCGACGCCCGACGCGGCCATCAGTGCAGCCGCGTCGGCGAGCACATGCTTGCCTTCCTCGACGAGCGCATTGCGCACATACGAGGGATCGTAGCCGGGCACGTCGTAGGTCAGCAGCGGCACATCTACTACAAAAAGCGGCTGCAGCCTCGCGCCCGACTCGCGCGCCAGATCCACGGCGGCGGCGAGCGCCCGCGACGAAGTTTCGCTGCCGTCGACGGCAACCAGAATTTTTTTGTACATGACGACCACTCCTTGAAATAAGAGGCGCGGCGCTCAGTGCGACATCAGTACCGGCACGGTCATCGACTTGAGAATCGTGCGCGTCGCGCCGCCCATCACAAGTTCGCGCCAGCGTGCGTGACCGTATCCGCCCATCACCAGCAGGTCGGCACCTCCGTCGGCCACCTGCGAGAGCAGCACCTCGCCGACCGAGCCATCCGCTCCTGTTTCAATGTCGACCAATTCAACATGCACGCCATGCCGCGCGATCACGGTGGCGATATCCGCGCCGGGAATCCGTGTGCTCGCGCCTTCTTGCATGCCGTTGACGGTGAGAATCGTGGTGTTTTTTGCCGCGCGCATGAACGGCAGCGCGTCATGCACCGCGCGCGCGGCTTCCCGGCTGCCGTCCCACGCCACCAGGATCCGGCTCCCCGTCGTCCGTTCGCTGCGCGCATACGGCACGAGCAGCACCGGACGGCCGCTCGAAAGAATCAGGTTCTCCGGAAAGTGGTCGCCGACATACGATTCGGCGTCGCCTGGATTGTCCTGGCCGGCCACGATCAGATCGGCGCAGCGGCCAGGTCGCGGCACGGCAATGCTCGCGGACTCGTCGACGGCGATCCATTCGCCTTCTACCTCGGCACGCCGAAGTTCCGCATGGAACAGCCGCTGGAGTGCCGCGCGCCGTTCCGCTCGTCGCTCCGCATGCTCGCGGTAGTACTCGGCGGTACCGGCCATCACATACAAGGACCGCGGGTCGGGCGAGAACGCCGCGAATACGCCGGTCAGATGCGCGCCGAACTGTTTTGCGAGAGACAGTGCGGTTTCAAGCCGCGGATGGGCGTTCGGGCTCGTGTCGAGGTGAACAACGATGGTCTTGTAGCTCATGGCGGTCGCTCCGGGAGAATGAACATGACGCAAGGACAGGTGAGCTTGAGTCTAGGAACGATGGCGCCTGTCCCGTTGATACAGATCAACGGCGGCACAGGCGCGGCGCGGTTTGACCTGGGTCATGTGCAGCCGTGCGTCGCCATCTATGCTCGGGACATGCATGGCGCGAGTGCGCGCAGTGCGCTTTCGATCAAAGGAGCGAGTCATGTCCGAGCCACGCGTTCTTATCGTCTTTTTCTCGCGTACCGGTACCACGCGCATGCTTGCTACCACTCTTGCACGCGCCCTGTCCGCCGACGTCGAGGAAATCTGCGATTTCAGCGAGCGTCGCGGAGCGTTGGGATATCTGCGCTGTGTTGTCGACTCATGGCGCAAGCGGCCGGCCGACATCGTCCCAGCGCGGCTCGATCCGTCACGGTACGACCTCGTGCTCGTGGGCACGCCGGTCTGGGCGGGCGCGGTGTCGGCGCCGGTCCGCGCGTACCTGCTGCAGAACCGCGCGAAGTTCCGCCACGTCGGGTTCTTCTGCACCCTGGGCGGCCTCGGCGCCCAAGCCGCTTTCGACGAAATGCGCGCGCTCGCGGGCAAGGCGCCGGTCGCGCAATGCAAGGTGCGGGCTGCCGAGGTGCAGCGCGGCGTGGCGACGGCGTCGCTCGAATTGTTCGTCGGCGGATTGGAACGTCATCTCGCGCATTACAAGGCGCTGGAGTGGGCTTGCTGATTCGCCGGCTTGTCCAGGGCACGAAGACCTGCAAGAGCAGTGTCGCGAATACTTTTCAGCGCTGTCGCATCGAGTTCCACGGCGTTCCCCTTAAGCAGGCGCGTGCTTCGTCGAGAGTCATGGACCCGGCGCCCGGTGCACCAACATCGTTGCGTTAGTGGTTGCGCAGCGCGGAAGCCGCGCCGTACACCACGTACGGATCGTGCTGACCTTTATACACAGCCGGAGCGGCCCGGTTTAAGCCAAGCAGTGTGTAGACAGCGGTCTGAGCGGAGCGAACCGAATATTCGACGGTGAACACGACGTCGTTCGGCAACTCGCAAAACTGCCCGATGAACGCGAGGTTCGCCCAGCCCTCGGGCACGACTTGCGGCCGGTCGCCGCGCTTGCGTGGCAGGAACTGACTCGTGACGAATGGCATCAGGCACGGGATGCAGATTGCGTCGTCGAGAATGCGCTGAGCCTGCGCCTCGATGTGCAAATGGCCGAGAAGCTCCGTCATGATTTCGCGGCCCGTGCATTCGACCATCGGCCTGGCGACGAAGTTGCCAGGCCTATCGACGAAGAGCCCGTAGCCCCAGAACACTTCGACGTTCTTCGGCTGACCGATGAAATGCGGCTGATGCGGCAGCACGATTGACGCGAGCCAGTTCGACTGCGGGAACGTAATCAGACCGCCTTCGCCGGGCACGTTGCCGGTCAGATCGCGGATCAGGCGGAACAGCGTAGGGTCATGCAGCGTCGCGGTAAAGGAGAGCCACCGGGACTCGTCGACGTGATCGGCGAATACCGAAGGATGACCGAATTCGCTGCGTCCGGCCGCGATGGTCTTCCAGAGCGCCCATGCGCCGCTGCTGTCGTCGTGATCGAACACCGCCGCGCGATTCGTGGCGCCGAGGCTCGACCCTGCCGTCATGGAACCGAGCGTGACGATGACCTTGTCCTGCTCGCCAACGGGAATTTGCGTGCGACCGTTACCACGTTCGCAGACGATACCGGCAACGCGGTTCAGTTCGCCGCTTTCGTCATACCGTAGATCGACCACTTGCGTGCCAGTGCGAAATTCCACGCCGCGTTCGTCTAGCCATTTGCGCAGCGGCCGCACCATCGAGTCGTACTGGTTGTAGACAGTGCGCATGATGCCGTGCAACTGGTTGAAGCCCGGCGTCATATGCGCGAAGCGCAGCAGGTAGCGGCGGAACTCGGCAGCGCTGTGCCAGGGCTGAAAGGCGAACGTGGTGCACCACATGATCCAGAAGTTGGTCTCGAAGAAATCCGGCTGGAAGTGCTCCGATATGCGGCTATCGCCGAGCAGTGCTTCCGGTTCGAGCGAAAGGCGACCGAGCGTGAGCAGATGCGTTTCGGCAAGTCCATAGACCGGGGTGTCTTCGCGCTGTCCGTTTCGCACGAGCCGGGCTTTCGATGACGTGCGGATCGTCTCGTTCCAGTCGAAGATTTCCTTGGTCACGCTGCTGCGGCCGTCGAGCGTGGGGATCGAGTCGAACAGATCGTACGTGCACAGATACTTGCTTTCCAGCATGCGGCCGCCACGCACGACGTAACCGTCCTGCGGGGTGCCCGCGCCGTCGAGGCTGCCGCCCGCCTTGCCGAGTGCTTCGAGAATCGTGATGCGGCAGCCGGGCACATCGGCGTCGCGGATCAGAAACGCCGCGGCCGCAAGCGACGCAATGCCGCCGCCGACAAGATAGAAATGGCCGAAATCAATCGCTTCGTCGCGAGGCTGATGCGTGAGCGCAGTCACGTCGGCATAGTCGGATTTATTCATTTGATGGTCCCGCGATGTAATGGCCGTGAACGTTTAGACCATACCCGCGAAGTGGGGACGCGCGTTGCGCTGGATCAACGGGGCGCACGGTGGCGCGGCCCCGTGACCTCGTTGACGCAGGTCAATCGTCGGGTATGGATACGCGCCCATGATCGTTTCATCGACTCGCTGATCCACGTGGCTTTCGCTGCCGCAACGGTCGACAGAAAGTACAGTTCGCGCGGAGGCGGTATGGGAATCGATATGCAGATCGTCTACCTCGGATTTGCGGGGTCTGCGCAAATCGAGTCTGAGGCGGCTGCGCAACTGGTGCGTCTCGAGCGGTTCGGCAGATGCATCTCCGGGTGCCATCTGGCGCTGGAAGCCATCCGCGGACATGCAGGGTACGACGTACCGGGCGCGCGCCCTGACATGTCCGATAACGTTCCGAACCAACGCCTGTTCGACGCACGCCTCGACCTCGTGCTGCGCACCGGAGAACTCATTCCCATCGAGCATCGGCAAAGCTCCGATGCAGATGAAGCGGTGCGGGCAGCCTTCGACGCCGCTGAGCGGTTTCTGGGGCGTCGTGTCGCTCGCGCTTGATTTGCGATGTCAGTTCCCCGAGGCGTGAGCGCTTCGTAACGGCATGCCAACGGACATCTCGTCATGCACACCGGTACTCCGTCAGGCGTTGACGATTACTCCAGGAGATCGCGTGACAATTCGTTTGATTCAGGTCATCTTGAAAGCCAGTGAAAACGTCCGCTTTTAATGCAATTCATCGCAGTGGTCACTTCATTCACATATGTCGCCGAAACATGAATCTGTTCGCCTGACCCACGTCAACCACCGTCTGCGGTTATGCGTAAACACGGGATGGGGGGATGGTGTTCGGCACAGCCGGACCTGGCGACCGGCCGATGGCGCACGACCGGCATGTCACGTTAGTGCGACGATGTGCAACGTAAAGCCGGAGGATCTAATGTCAAGCTTGAAGCTGAGCAGGCTGCTCGACCCCATTGATCGAGTCTCGGAGGTGCTTTTCGGCCTGATTATGGCGATCACTATTGTTGGTTCCCTATCGATTGGAACGGGCGGACACGAACAAGCGCGGGCTGCGACGGCGGCGGCACTCGGGTGCAACGTGGCATGGGGCCTGGTCGATGCGGTGATGTACCTCGTCAGAACCACCACAGAACGCATGCATAATCGCTCGCTAGCCGCACAGATCGTGGGAGCCGACAGCGATCTCGGGCTGACATTGATCAAAGAGTCGCTGCCGGCTTACGTCGCCGCAATCACGGGCCCGCAGGAACTCGCCGGCATGCGGCGCAGAGTGATGGCGTTGAGTTTCGACGGTCACCGCATACTCAAACTGCAAGACATCGCTGCTGCGGCCGCAATTTTCCTGCTTGTTGTCATCGCCACATTCCCGTTGGTCTTACCTTTCTTGTTGACGCGCGATACTCAGATCGCGGTGCATGCATCCCGCGTCACGGCGGTCATTCTTTTGTTCATCGCTGGTTGGGCACTGGGGCGCTATGCGGGCCATGGCCGACCGTTCTTGACCGGTGCGGTCATGGCTGGGTTAGGCGTTGTATTGATCGGAAGCGTCATGGCGCTTGGCGGGTAATTCGAGGACAGATCAAGGCTTTGCAATTGGTTCCTTGCAGACAGATGGCCGCCACGTTCTTGAACCGCGATGCGGTTTGTAGACGTCAATTTCGTGGAGTGCCAGACCGGAAGGAGCCTGCGTCTGTCGTTGCCGTCGGAGTCTCTTCGGTTCACGCCGTTGGCGGCCCACAGCAGTTGGCCGAGCGTCGCGTCGTCAAGACTGGTTGCGGCGAAGCGGCGAGTCGTGCGCCGTTTCGAGAAAACGTCCATGATAGGCATGCCGCCGCTCAACATGGGCGGCGGCAAGGCGATCCGCGGTGTGGCCTCGCCATTCGCAGGGCGTGCACCCGTCGAACTGGGCGTGGTAGTGCCAAGTCTGAAAAAATGCTTCATAGCAGCCTCATCGGACAGGCGTTGGCCCTTCAGGACACGACCTCGGGAAGCGGCCGGCGCGGCGAATGGGCCGCCGGACGGCCGCGGCCGACGCGCAACAGCAGTTGCGGCACTGTGTCCATCATTAGCGTGGTGCGCAGCCGCTCTCGCAGCGCGCTCAGCTCGGTCGGCTGATTCAGATACGACGCCGTGATGCCGGCATTTGCGGCGACCAGCAGCAGCCGCTCGAGCGCCTGGCCGGCTGAGAGCCACGCAGCTGCGTCGTCCGTCGACGTAGCGAGGCAGATGAGAAGTGGCGACCCCTCAACGAGCGCATGATGAGCAGCCGCAAGACCCCCGCCCAGATCGAACGTGCGAATGACTGAGGCAAACAGCGGCGCGGCGAGATCGAGAACCGCGGTTATGCGGTCCGACAGTGCGGGCATGCCGTCCTCGCGGCGTCGCGGGTGAATCCAGCTCGCCAGTTCGCGACGAAAGCGCGGGTCGTCGAACTGGATGCGATCGGCCTCCGCGACGAGTTCGGCGAGCTTTTCGCGCATCGGTGCGCTCGAAACACAGACGGCGTCAGCACCCTCCGCCTCGGCGGCGTCGACGAGCTGTTGAAGTGCACCTAGCGGGAGCGGCTCGTCCCTAAAAATTTCGCGAGTCGTGACGCGCTTGAGAATCGCGGGGAGCAGCGGCGCAAGTGCCGCGTCACAATGACCATCTGGGACGATCTGCACATGCGCCAGCGCATCCGGATCCAGGCCCGACGGAAACAGCGTGATAGCGTAAGCGAGCCTGAAGTGGCTGAGCGCCACCCGTAGGTTGAAGAGCGCCGCGCCGCAACCGATGATCAGCTCACGATCGAACGGATCGACGACCGGCAATGCCCGCAGCCGGTCGGCGCAGAGCGTCGCGCTGTCGCCATCCAAGATGAAATGCCAAGGCTGCGTGTTGTGATTGGACGGCGCCAGCACTGCATAGCGCAGCGCGAACCGCAGCTTTTCGCCGGTGCTCGCGGTGCTGTCCAGTTGATGTTCGTCGACGGACCAGGCGTCCGTCTGCGGAAGTGCGGTCATCTCGTGGTCTCCTGCACGAATCCATATTGCCACTGTGTCAGCTCCGCCCCTACGCGGATTGATCTGGATCAGCGGGCGTGCAACCAGCGGGTTTCATGCGAGAGGCCGCAGCGACCTCGTCCGCGATCGCGCTCAATTCCACCGTTTGAAGGTAGGCCGGCACCTCGCAGCGCCAGTGATAAGTTTCTTCGATGTGACGAGCACCAGTTCATGCACAGCAGGATTTTTCCCATGGAGCGCGAAGCGATACTGGCGGGTCTGAGCGAAGGGATGGACTGTGTCTGGCTCAAGATGTCGAACACGCTTTCCGTTCACGCTGGCCAGTGTCCAGGTCGGCCGGAGTGATCTCTTCTCCTGGCCGCCCACATTGCGCTCAGTTGCGCCGCTCAGTCGAGCTTCAGCACGATGCGGCCATCTACCTTACCGCTCTTCAGCTCCGCGAAAACGTGATTGATGTTTTCCAGCCGGTCGAGGTGAATCCGCGCGCGCACGCGACCTTGCGCGGCGAAGTCGAGCGATTCCTGCAAGTCCTTTCGAGTGCCGACAATCGAGCCGCGCACCGTGATGCCGTTGAGCACCGTGGAAAAGATCGGCAGAGGAAAATCGCCCGGCGGCAATCCATTCAGCGCCACGGTGCCGCCACGGCGCACCATGCCGAGCGCCTGTGCGAAAGCGCTGCGTGAGACGGCGGTCACGAGCACGCCGTGCGTCCCGCCAATTTCCTTCTGGATAGCGGCTGCGGGGTCGCACTCGAGAGCGTTGAACGTCAGCTCCGCGCCGAGCTCGCGGGCGAGAGCCAGTTTGTCGTCCGCGATGTCGACGGCCGCTACGCGCAGGCCCATCGCAATCGCATATTGAACCGCAACGTGGCCGAGCCCGCCGATTCCGGAGATCGTGATCCATTGGCCCGGCCGCGTGTCCGTCACGCGAATGCCTTTGTACACGGTCACGCCGGCACACAGAATGGGCGCGATGTCTTCGAACGCGACGGACGCAGGCAGATGCCCGACATAGTTCGGATCAGCCAGCACGTACTCGGCGTAAGCACCGTTGACGGAGTAGCCCGTGTTCTGTTGCTGGTGGCACAGCGTTTCCCAACCGCCCAGGCAATGCTCGCAGTGACCGCACGCCGTGTAGAGCCATGGCACGCCGACGCGATCGCCTTCCTTGACGTGGGTGACGCCATCACCGACCGCCGCGACATACCCGACGCCTTCATGGCCCGGAATGAACGGCAGTACCGGCTTGACCGGCCAGTCGCCGTCAGCGGCGTGCAGGTCCGTATGACAGACGCCCGACGCCTTCACGTTGACCAGAATCTGTCCGCGCCCAGGTTTCGGGACGGGGACTTCCTCGATGCGCAGAGGCGCACCGAATTCGTGGACGATAGCAGCTTTCATAAGTTGGGCCATGACCTTTCTCCTCACGATGGTTGCGTGGCGTCCAGTATCGGCTTCATCCATCCAACGAAATTGACCTGGGTCATTCAACCGTGAACAGATGCTGGTGCACGCAAGCCTCGCCGGGATGATCCACGTCAAACGGAAGGGCGTCGTGCAGGCCTAATCTGAAATCGCGCAGAGGCGTGCCGGCGTCCAGGGATTCACATGTGCGCCGTCTGCCCCTCAATTCAACGGTTCATTTTCCAGGAGGCTTCCCATGCGTGCATCCGATGTCATGACCACCACAGTCATTTCGGTTACGCCCGACACGACCATTCGTCAGGTTGCCAAAATTTTTGTCGACAACGGCATCAGCGGTGCGCCGGTGCTGGATGCGGACGGCAGCCTTGCCGGCATGATCAGCGAAGGTGATCTGCTTCGCCGCGACGAGATCGGAACCGACGAGCGCAAGCGCGCGTCGTGGCTCGATTTCTGGTCTGCGAATCACGAGGCGCGCGATTACGTCAAGACCCACGCGACCAAGGTAAGCGACGTAATGACCACCGAGGTGGTGACCGTGCGGCCCGACACGCCGCTTGGCGAAGTTGCCGGCATTCTCGAGGCACGGCACATCAAACGTGTGCCCGTGACCGAAGGGGGGCGGGTGGTCGGCATCGTTAGCCGTGCCAATCTCGTGCAGGCGCTCGCGAGCGTGCCGGATGAACCGGTGTCGGACGCCACGCTCTCGGACGCCGAAATCCGCGCCGTCCTGATGGGCGAACTGGCGGGGCGCAAATGGGGCTTTGCTGGTCGCAATATGGTTGTTACCGATGGCGTTGTGCACCTGTGGGGCGTCTTCCAGTCGGCGGAGGCAATCAATGCCGTTCGCGTGGCGGCGCAGAACGTACCAGGTGTCAAGGGTGTGGAGGACCATACCGAGCCGTATCAGATGATGCCGGGCATCTAGCAGGTTGCGGGCAAGCCGGCCGTTCGGCATGCATGATCGGAGGCATCATGACTCAACGCATTTTATGGTCGCCGTTGATTGATCACATTGCCGCGGCGCAACGCGATGCCGTGCTGCTGTCTGCTGTAAGCGAGTCACGAGGCCGGGACGTCTCGGTGGGGATGTAGTCGGGGCCTTCCAGCAGACATCGGCGTGAAAGTGTCCACACCGGCCCAGGCACCGGTCCGAACGGTGCCCGATTCGGCCCCGTTGTTGGTGATGAGTTCACCCGACGAATTTCATTTCAAAGGCTGATGCACTAATATGAAATACGGCGGCGGGCCCCATGTTGGAGATCGCGATGGACAAATCGGACAGACGCGTTGCGTTCGCGTTGGTAGGAGTCGCCATCTGGCTTGGCGGACTCTACTTCGTCATCGTCGGATTGCTTTATGACCGTAGCCCGGAGTTTCGTTATGGCGCACTTGCAATTCTGATTGGTGTTGTAATCACGGTTGTCGCTTCCAACCTGATTTCGCTCCCGGGTTTACCTGAAAAGAAGAAGGAGGCTCCGCGGTAACCGCACTGCGCAGTGAACACATGTCAGCATGTTCAGTCGGCGTGTGTTTGTGCCTTCTCCAAGCCGGTCCCGGATCGAAAGAAGTCATGTTGTCGCCTTCTCCGCGCTTTGCGGCCCGAGTCCGCGCTCCTAGACCGCGTCCGCGTGACTCGTCATAAAACTCTTGATGCCGGTCTGTTCACAGCGCACGGGCCATGCGATGGGCGCTTTTTGTGTTGTAGGCCTAAGGTCCGATTTCCGCATGGAGGCGCGCTGGCATCATGGATTCCGCTGGGCGAGCCCCGAGCGCCATTGGCCTTTGGGGATTGCTCACTGAGGGCGGTCATCATGGCAGATCTATGTGGTGGAAACGTGGATCCGGATCCGGCGGATGAGGGTAACAACGCGGTTCTCATCAAGTACGGCTTCCCGCAGTTCGACAGCATCAAACACTTCCCGGGCGACGACGTTCGGCCCTCAGTGGCGCACACCTTGAACGGCGTCGGTGCTGAATTGCTGCGCCGCCTGCGGCCTCGCATGCACGACATGTTCTGCCGCGGATCGCAAGATCTTGACGGATCGTACCTTCGGTTCCGGTGAATGATCGGCACAGCATATGAGCCTCTTTGACAGGTTGTTTCGGCCGGGCGTGGAAGAGAGTGGGCGGCAGCGACGCGAGCGGATCGACGCAGCGGCCGAGCGCGTTCTGGCGATCAATCCGCGGTTACGGCTGGCAGAGCGCTACGGCGAGCGCCTTGCCGGTGCGGTGACGATTGCAGCCGATTATGTCGACAACCTTGTCAGGTCATTGCCCGCGCCGCACGAGGCGAATGAAAAGGCCTGGTCGTCGGATCCCTGCATCCGCGCATTCTTTGCGACTCCCTCTGATATTCCTCGCGCATTAAGCCGCTCTGTCGAACTGCGCGCGCACTTCGATCATCATCCCGGTTCGGAGCATGCCCATGCCGTTCTGGGCATGGCATTAACGATGCGCCACGTTCTCGGCGTGGCGCTCGAGGGCGAGACAATGCGCAACGACGTTGCGCAGACCACGCTGTGCTTCAGCGACCATCGCACGAGGATGTGTGGGAACACGGAGGAAACACTTCGCGAAGAAATCGGCAGGCGGCTCATCGATCAGCTTGCACTCGCGGGACTGGAGATGCTTGCCACGGATCGTCGCAAACTGGTGGAAAAAGGCCGGGAACTGCTGGAGGAACGTCTCGCCCTGCTGCAGCGCAACGGGAGCGGAGTCGGTGCTATCGTCGGACTCAAGCCGTCAGACGATGCTAGTGAATTAGCGCGCGTGGAGACGAGTATCCAGGAAAACGCTAGCCGTCTTGCGGCGCTGCGGGTGCCGACGGACTTGCTCGAACTGGAACTTGGTCGTGTCTGCGCAGTGCTGTCCGATCCACCGTCTCACCTGTATGTGACGAAAAAACAGGTGTCGATCGACCATATGAACGTGGTGCAAGACAAGGAGACGCCCCGTAGTCATCGGATCGAATTCGACGTCGCACACCTGCCGGGCGATCCGCCCCGCATGCGTGCATTCGCGCTTGTGCGCTGTAGCCGGGGCGACTTGCTGCCAGCCGGATTGAATTACGATGCGGCGATGCGGGCGCTGTGACGTGGCGGTGGCGGCGCGGGCCCCACTCCAGCGGTGAATGCAAGAGAGCGCCTACGAAGGTGGGGGCCATGAACAGACAAAAGCATCGCGCGAGCGCAAAAAGGGTATTCGGCCAAGGCCCAATACAAGAGCCGCTTCCTCGAGTGCAGGCTAGAGACAATCAATCGCTGCCTTGGGCACGTTTGCCTCGGCCGCTCTGTCGATCTATGGAAACCGATTTCCTGCGCGGCGACCAGGACCGGTTTGCATAAGCGGGATCGAGCAGGTAACTTGACTCCCGACCGCGCATATCCCGCCAAGCGGCCACCGGGCGAAGAGTTACCTGCGGCCGCCTCTGTCGTGATGCATTCTCCTGCGCGGTCATATTGTCACCGCCTTGCTCGTTTGCGCTACTTTGGTCGCGCGAGCAGCAACGGCGTCCGAGCGAGGCGTGCGGTGCGAGCGGCGACACTGCCGAGGAACCAGCGCGCGACGCCCCGCCGTCCGTGCGTACCGACGACAAGCAGGTCCGCATGCCAGCGTTCGGCCTCACGTACGATGGTATGCGGCACGTCATCACTGACCGGTTCCGTTTTGACGAGCGCAGTCTCGACGTGGTTGGACAGTTCCGCAAAGGCGCTCGCGGCTGACACGAGCGCCGCATGCCCCTCTTCGATAAACGCCTGCTGCAGAACGTGGATTGGCACGAAGTCGGTCAGCCGTACTGCGCGGTCGACGACGTAAATTGCGCGAAGGCGGGATTCAGGTCTGGCGAGCCGCAGCCCGAAGTGCAATGCGTCCAGCGATGCAGCGCTGCCGTCGAGCGCGAACAGAATCCGTTGTGGAGACGGCCCGATATCCGCTTCGTAGCCGGCGGGCACGATGAGGATCGAACAAGGCGCCTCGGCAGTGATGAATTCCGATACCGTTCCTTCGATCCAGCGCAGCATGCCGTGATGCTGACGCGCACCGACGACGAGCAGATCCGCGTTCCACTGGGTAGCGGCATCGATCAGCGCGTTGGCCGTATAACCGCCTTGCCTCGAAATTTCGATGACGTCCGACTCGACGTTAATGCCGGCGTCCGCAAATACGCTTCTTGCCCGCGCCACGGCATTTCCCGCATCGCGGGCCAGCTCCGCACGCGCCAGCTGGAGCTCCGCATCCGCCATGGGGCCGACCGGCAAGAGGGTGCGGGGGTTTTCAGCGACGCTGACTATGCGAATCTGTGCGCCGGGCAGCGTCATGCGGCGCACGTATTCGGCCGCGCGCGCCGACTGCGGCGAAGCGTCCACGGCGACAAGTATCCGTTTGACTTTGGATGTTGCGTTGCTTTGCATCTGAGTCGGGCTCATGATCCAGCCTCCATTTGAGCGTGACGTCCGCCCGTCGGTGAAGGACTTATTTTGAGCGCGCCGCGCCGACGCCGGTTGATGTACGTCAACCGGCGCAGTGCAGGTCGCGCATCGAAGCAAAGCGGGCGGCCGACCCACCGCCTCGACTACCCGCTGCATCGCGAGGCGTTTCTTCTCAGGGTCCTGCGTGTTAAGTGCCACCTGAGCCTGAGCCTTGATCGCCGCAAGAGGTGACTTCAGTTCATGCGCGGCATCGGCGGTAAAGGCCCGCTCGCGATCAAGCGGCGCGCACGTTCAACGCTCAGATTCATACCACCGGTTTCTTGATGCCCGCGGCCGAAGCGGAGCTTATGCTCGTTCAGGAGGAGCGCCCAGTCGAGCTTCGTAAAGACCCAAACCATGCCCAACAGTGCCAGTTGTGATGCGACGAAATAGGCGCCGAGATAGCCGCCTTCGAGGTCAGTCTCCGGATCTACATAGGCGTGCGTTAACTGAGCGAGCCGCGTCCAGACAGCATAGCTTGCAAGACGACCGGAGAAAAAGGGTACGCCGATCAGCCATAGGCGTAGCCTGGTCAGCCCATATGCAATGAAAAGATAGTTCGACGGAAAGGGACTGAATGCATAGAGCAGCAATATCCCTGCCGTGACGGCTTTCCTTCTTTCGAGCCACGCCTTGACCACATCGACGTTCAGCCGGTCCGACTCGCGCATCAGATGCCCGCGTACCAACCACCCCGAGCATTGCGCAAGAACCAGGCGTCCGGCAGTGGCGGCACTTGCCGCAAATGGCGAGCACGAGTGGATTCTGCTCGGGGTGATTGAAACCGATCCACGACATCGCCATCCACGTTGGAGGCGCAAAGGCCGGAATAAGGTTCAGCAAGAAAACAGCCAGGGCGAGCACTGTCATTGTGGTCACAGGAGAACTCCCGACGGTCAGTTTTGACGCTACGCGCTCAGGGACTGAGCAACGCAACCAGTCCGAAAAGTTGGGACAGTGTGGGGATCGTCAACAGAAGCAGCAACGCTATTGCCGACGCACTCAGGACAATCCAGAGATAGCGGTTGCGCACACGCATGCGATCACGGCTTTTGGACAGCGGCAAGACGCGGACTACAAAGATCAATGCAACATTGCCTGCTACCAGTGACACAAAAGAGATTGTGCGAGCTATGACATATTGGTAACCATGCCCCAGCAGGATCATATAAAGCCCGATGACGAGCGCGGCAACGATGGTGCCTGCCGCGGCTGCCCGAGCGAGAGCCCGATTCGACAGAAGCCGCGTGCCGGTGGGGCGCGGCGGCAAGTGCATTAAATTCTCGCTCTCCGGTTCGTTCTCGAACACCACTGAGCAAACCGGATCGATGATAAGTTGCAAAAAGACGATATGGACCGGTGCGAGCATCGGCGGCCAGCCTGCCAGGACCGGAATCAGCGTTGCGGCGATCATTGGAATGTGTACCGCAACGGTATAGCTGAGTGCCTGTACCAGATTGGCGTAAATGCGCCTTCCCAGGCGGATCGCGGACACGATTGGCGCAAAGTCGTCGCGAAGGAGTACGAGAGACGCCACTTCACGCGCCACTTCCGCGCCGCGCAGCCCCATCGCAATGCCGATGTGCGCGGCCTTGAGTGCCGGCGCGTCGTTCACGCCATCGCCCGTCATCGCGACGACGTGGCCGTTTTCGAGGAAGGCGTTGACGAGCCGTAACTTCTGCTCCGGTTTCACGCGTGCGAACGTGTCGGCCGCCTTCGTGACATCGCGAAGTTGAATGTCGTCGAGAGCAGCGATCTCGTCGCCGGTCACCATACGCCCGGTGCCGATCCCGACCTCGGACGCGATGGCCCGTGCCGTGGACGGGTAGTCCCCTGTGATCATCACAACCCGGATGCCCGCTGCCTGACACTGGGCGATAGCGCTTGCGATTTCCGGCCGGACCGGATCCAGCAGACCGACCAATCCCACAAAGGTGAACTCGAAGTCGTGCTGCTTGTCCGGCCAGACAGTGTGTGAGTGGCGCGCCTTCGCGACGCCAAGCACCCTCAGGCCACCCGACGCCATTTCCCCGGCCTGATCGAGGATCATCTGTCTATCCTGATCGCTGAGGCGACATAAGGTGCAGACCGCCTCTGGCGCGCCTTTGCAAGCGACTGGGTGATGGTCGAGTCCGGGTGTACGCCACGCGTGGGACATGGCCGGCAGTCCGGGCGTCAGGGCATACTCATGGACCAGCGACCAGTCGTTGTGAATCCGTCCTGTGCCGGCGAGTCCGGCGCGAGCCGCCTCGTGAAACGCGAGCTCCATTGGATCGACCGGTTCGATCTCGCTCGCGAGCACGAGATACTCGATGAGTTCGTGATACGCCTCGTCGATCCGCTGCGTCGCCTGATCCACAGTCTGCCGTTTTCCGCGCGCGAAGAGGACCCGAACCGACATCCGGTTCTGCGTCAGCGTGCCGGTCTTGTCGACACAGAGCACCGATGTCTGGCCAAGGGTCTCGATGGCGCTCATACGCCGGGTCAGTACGCCTTCGTTGGCGATACGGCGCGCGCCCAGTGCCATGAACACGGTGAGTATCACCGGGACCTCTTCGGGAAGGATGCCCATTGCCAGCGTGATCGCCGCTAGCACACCCGGGATCCATTCTCCGTAGCGCCAACGATAGGCCATGATCAGCAGCAGACATAGCGCGACTGCAGCCAACGCGAAACGATTGACGAATGCTCTCGTTTCCAGTTGCAACGGCGACCGCGCTTCGGCGATCCCGGTGAGCGACCTGCCAATGCGCCCGAGCGTAGTGTTGAGCGCCGTGGCGGTCACCACCATCCGTCCTTGACCCTGGACTACCATCGATCCAAAGAAAAGCATTGCGCTGGAGTCGCCCGTGTCGGGACGACCGGGTGGTGCAGCGGCCTTACTCACCGGGACCGACTCGCCGGTTAACAGAGACTCGTCGACGCTGAGTTCATGTGCTTCCGTCACCGTGCCGTCAGCAGGGACGCGGGCGCCTTCATCGACGAAAACCACGTCGCCGGGGACCAGTTCCGCTGCCGAGACGAGTTGCCGTTGCCCGTCCCGAAGCACCTGCGCTCTGGGGGCGGACAGTTCACGAAGAGAGTCGAGAACCCGTGCGGTGCGATGACTCTGGAAAACCGTGAGGAGAACAATTGCCGTCACGAACGCGAGCAGCGTTAGCGCTTCCGAAACGTCGCCGACCAGAAAGTAGATACAGCTTGCTGCGAGCAGCAGGATGAACATGGGTTCACGAAGCACCTCCCAAAGCGTCTGCAGCCAGGTGCGCCGTTGCGTCGAGTCAACAATGTTACGGCCGAAGCGGGCGCGCTGCGTTTGCACTTCGGCGCTCGAGAGCCCCAGCCCGCTACGGGACTGCGGCCGCGACCATGTCGGCTCCGTGCCGCGCGCAAGATCCGCATTGCGATTGACGTGATCAGTTTCCATTCTGTTGTCGCCTGCTCATGCGCGCCGTGTGCCGCTCAGGGGCGGCCCATACCCGGACAGCCTCTACAGAGCCGCGCGGCTCCAGAACCATCCGCCTCGTCCCAGTAAAGGCGCGATTCAATTTCGCCGCGGGAAGGCGCCATGATTTTTCTGGTTAGCAAGGCCTGATTCGCTTTTGCCGAGATCCCATAGTAACCGGCGGGGTGTTGCACAAAGAGAAACGAGCCTCGTGTCCGCACGGTCAGTACCGGTCGTCTGCGGAATGGATCGCGCGAGTGCGCTTCTGCACGGCATAGCCACCGCCAGTTGCGTTGCCGGGACGACGCCGCCAGTTCCAGAATGACCCGAGGCCGACGGGGTGGCGTTGACCTGTGTCAAGCAGCACACCTTCCGGCGGCACAACCTGAAGTCAGCTTGGCGATCGCGGCGCGGCGCTAGCAAGATGCAACTGTCGAGTCGTGAGGTAGCCGGGCCGATTGACGACACCTCTTGCGCTGACTCCTCACTCAGATCTAAACGTCAAGTGCAACTCAGGTCGAGCGACGAGACGGTCATCGCGCAGATACACGCTGTGAGCAGCCGATCAGACTGCGGAGGATTGAAGGGCGGCTGTGGGCCGCGTGCCGACCGTCGTGCCAAGCAATATCTGAGCGCTGTCACTCGGCCGAATCAAAGTTGCTCATAGCGCTAACGGGCTAATATGTAGCGGATAACGTCAACTATGAATTCCGCCCGTGCGCCATGCTTGACGCTGTCTATTCGAAGTAATCCTCGTACCCGCTTGAAAGCGCTGAAGGCGACGTCGACGAAGCCCGTCGCACATAGGGATGGTTGTGCGCGGCGGCCATTGCGCAAACGGCGGCCTCGAGGGACTTCCGATTGACGGGGCATCGGTGCTGCGCGCGATGCCGCGCTGCCGGCGGACATCTTCAGTGGCGTCCAGACTTGATGCATGTCTGGGCTTGGTCATCCGATCGACATGGAGCGGGCCGTGATTTGCCGCAAGCTGAGGGTTCACGTACTCGTATTCTGCGTCACGGGCGCATTGTTGGGCAGCGTCGCGGCCTCGGCAGATGAAGTCAAGGTGATGATTTCGGGCGCGTTTGCGTCAGCCTATCGCGCACTGGGTCCACAATTCGAGCAGGCGGCCGGCGAGACGCTGGTCACTGTCTGGGGGCCTGCGGTGGGCACGGCCGCGAATGCCATCCCTGTGCGACTCGCGCGCGGCGAATGGGCAGACGTGCTGATCGTGATCGGCTATGCACTCGACGATCAGGTCAACGCTGGCAAGGTCGTGTCTGGCAGCAAGGTGGACTTCGCACGCTCGGCAATTGGCATCGCGGCTCGCGAGGGGGCGCCGAAGCCGGATATCAGCTCGGTTGACGCACTGCGGCGCACGCTGCTCGGCGCGAAGTCGATCGTCTATCCGGACGACGCCAACGGAGTCTATATCGGCAGCGAACTATTCCGGCGTCTCGGTATTCAGGAACAGATGGCGAACAGGAGCCGCATGATCCCATCCGAGCGGGTCGCCAATGTCGTCGCGAACGGCGAGGCGGAGATCGGATTTCAGCAGATCGTCGAACTGTTGCCGGTGGACGGGGTGACGGTGGTCGGCAATTTGCCCGCGGAGGTCCAAAGGTACACGGTGTTTTCCGGGGGCATCTCCGCCAATGCCAAAAATCCAGCGGGCGCAGCGGCCCTGATCCGTTTTCTGTCATCGCCGGACGCGGCTCCCGCGATTGAGGGGACCGGGCTCGAACCACTAACGCCGAAGACGTCGAACTGAGTGTGGCTGTGGGCCCCCGCGCCGTCGAGCCAGGTGACGGCGGGATCTTCCGGGAACGGCCAATATTCATATCGTCCGCCACTCAGTCATTCAGACGACGCCGCTTCACGGTCGCGTCGCTAAAACGCCGCTCCGCTCAGGGCAGTGATCGCGACTTGAAGCTGCGCGGGGACAACGGCCGACCGTTAGCACTGGAGATCGTTGGAACGAGCTCGCGCTTCGGCAAAGTTGTCACCGCTGCCCAATGTCTTCAATCAACATTGCGAAACGTTTTGGTGGTCCCGGTTGGTCAGCGCTTGGCGCTCTTCTCAGTCCCGGAGGCCCGCGCCAATGCTTGTGTGTCGATATATTCCCGGATCTTCGACACTTTGCCGTTTTGAACGGTAATGGCGAAGACCCAATCGTCCTCGAACGTTCGGCCCGTGGCTATGATTCTTCCCTTGGCGAACCCGATGACCATAACCCGGTCTCCCTGCGCGACGAATTCATTGGGCTGCGTCAACGAAGTTTCCACCGTTTCGGATTGCGTCTGAAGCAGATCCGCCAGTCCTGCGTGCCCGCGGCGCGTACCGGCCAGCGGCCAGTTGTCGCCCGGAATGATCCACTCGATATCTTCGGCAGACAACTCCAGCAGACGTTGCTCATCGCCGCGGCCGATTGCTGCAAAGAAGGCTTTCACGATCTGGACATTCTCTTCAATGCTCATCGAAATTTCTCCGGTTCCAATACATCACACATGCACGCGGGCGGGGAGTTCGGTGGCGGTCCGCTGCGCATCCGGACCTGCCGGGGGGCGCGGCCGACCGGCCGACTGCCGGCGTCGCCGCCGTTTCAGTCGAACTGTGTCAGCCCTTTGCCCACGAGGCAGGATTGCATCAAGTTTGCGTCACGATTCATCAGTCGAACGTGACGAGGTTTTTAAAGATCAGTTGACCCCAACTATTTCCGCGCGCCTGGACTAGCAGCCCTCCGTCCGAAAGCCCGCCGAGGGTGATCGGCGAGAAACCGAGCTTTCCCGCAAGCGCGCCGACCTCCGCTGCGGCGCCGTCATCGTCGCTCGCGAGGAACACGACTCTCCTTCCACCATTTACGGCCGGGTCCTGGTCAAGGACGGCTGCAGGCAAGTGATTAAAGCCCTTAACCAGTCGACTGCCCGGGAAGGCTCGCGCGACGGCCTTGGAAGAAGGCAGATCTCCCAGGGCCTCAGGGGGCACGCCGTAGGCATTGGTCACATCGACGATGGTCTTTCCCTTCCAGGAGGGAAGCGCCTTGGCGACCTCCGGGTGCGACTCAAAACGGATCGCCAGAAATATCGTGTCTGCCATGACGGCGTCCGCCAGTGTCCGGGGGATGATCGTGGGTCCGATCGACGCCGCATCGGAGGCAAAGCTCTCCGGGTCGCGCGTGGTTGCAACGGATACATCGATGCCACTTCGGGCAAACGCCCGGGCAAGAGCGTGACCGATTTTGCCGAAGCCGATAATTGCGTAGCTCATATATCTTCCTCCTTGGGTTTCCGGCGCGGTCAGAGCTTGTAGCCGCCGCTTGCCTCGATTGTCTGGCCGGTCACCCAGTGGCCTTCATCGGAAGCGAGGAACGCCACGACGGCGGCGATTTCCGAAGGCTCGCCAAAGCGTCCCAGCGCGATTGCGGCCTCGGCCGCCTTTACGAGTTCGGGATTCTCCCGTAAGGCGGCGTTCGCGTCCGTTCGCGTGTAGCCCGGCGCTACGGCGTTCGCGGTAATTCCGCGCGGTCCCAGTTCGGCTGCGAGCGCATGCGTCAGGTTGTTGATGGCCGCCTTGGCCATCGAGTAGACGGGCGCAGCTGTCACGGGCTTGGTGGCCGCAGCGGAAGATATGTTGATGATGCGTCCGCCATCGGCGAGACGGTCCAGAGCGGCTTGAACAATGAAGAAGGGCGCGCGGGCATACACCGCCATTAAGGTATCCCAACTGTCCGGCGTCGCGTCGTTGAAGCCGAGCCAGCCGGAGTTGCCGGCGTTGTTGACCAGAATGTCGAGGGCTCTGCTTCCGTTGCGCTTGGTGAACTCGTCGTCGAGTTTCTCGAACAGGGCCGGGACGGCCGCCGCATCGACGAGGTCCGCGTGGATCGCGAACGCAGTGCCTCCAGCTTGTTCGATGGCCACGACCGCCTCGTCTGCGCCAGATCTGCTGGCGTTGTATGTCAGCGCGACCGTCGCGCCATCCTTTGCAAGACGTTCGGCGATAGCGCGGCCAATGCCTCGCGATGCCCCCGTAACGAGGGCGGTTTTTCCTTTAAGCGATTGTCCCATCTGATTTCCTTGCGTGGATGTGTTCATGAAGGAGACCATTCTCCGGCTCTTGACTCATGAAGACAATTGACTAAATATCTATACAGTCCATCTACTTTTTAGATAACCATGCTCGACAACGTCACGATCAATCAACTCCGGGCCTTTGTCGCCGTCTGTGACCAGGGGAGCTTTTCAGGAGCCGCACGGGAGTTGAGACGTGCACAGTCGGCGATCAGTCACGCGATCAGCGCGCTTGAGAGTGCCTTTGATGTGGTGCTGTTCGAGCGCAACACTCACAGAGCGACACTGACGGCCGCGGGCCGCAGCCTCCTGCCGGACGCTCGCGGGGTAATCTCGCGCACCGAGGAAATGAAGATGCGCGCGGTTTCGATTGCTGAAGCCGGGGTCCCGCAAGTGTCGATTGCCGTCGATACGTATTTCCCGCGAACGCACCTGATCGAATGCCTGCGCACCTTGCAGGCGGACTTTCCAACGGTTGCAATCAATCTGCGCATGACGACCATGCAGGGCGGCGAGCGTCTGGTTCTCGAAGGTATGTGCGCATTGGCGGTGACGATCACGGACGTGCCGGAGCTGAGCCCCGGTACCATTGAAAGGCAGCATTTGTGCGAAGCGCGAATGGTGACCGTCTGTGCGCCATCGCATCCGCTGGCCGCAATCACGGGGTCCATCCCGCGAGAGGAATTTGGCCGGCACATCCAGCTCGTCGTTACCGACAATCAGCCCGATGCGGAAAAGACCCAGCAGGGGGTCGCCAGCGAACGCCAGTGGCTGGTGAATGACCTCGGCGCGAAGCACGATCTGCTGAGGGGAAGCTTGTGCTGGGGGCACATGCCGCTTCATCTGGTTGCGGACGACATCGCGAATGGAGCACTTGTCGAACTCCAACGGCGCGCATGGCACATGAGTCCGCTTACCTTCATGATTTCGCAGCGGCGCGGATACTCGATTTCGGAATGCGAGACACGGCTGGTCGAGCTCCTTGGCGACCGTCATCGCTTCTCGAAGGATGCCGGCCAGCGCTCCGTCTCACGCAAAGGCATAAAATTCCCGAAGGCCCGCCACGCGTGAGCAGGCATCCGCAATATCTCGAAGGAGCGGATATTGCGGGGCTGCTCGGTTACGCGTCTTCCATCACAGACAATGCGATCGCCTTCTGCGCCTCGACGCTTGCGAGGCGCCTCGTCAATGCGTCACGAATGTGCTCGTAGGCGGACTTGCCGAGCACGAGACGCTGCGGCGGATCGGCCTCGTCGATTGTGGCAAGCATCGCCTCGACGGTTTTCGCGACAACGACTTTTCCTTGAATAGTCGTGACCATTCGGTGACACCGAAGAGGAGGATGTATGTCGCAGGGAACACAGGTCTGTCCGCGCATCGCTGTCATGTTGCGGGCCCTTTACGCACTCGTGCTGATCGCGGTAGTGCAGCCCGCCGCAGCGCAGATCATCAGCACCTTCGCCGGCCCCGGTCTCGGCGGCGTAGGCGCGCCCGGAATCCAGGCCGAAGCCATCGCGGCGGACCGATGGGGAAACATATATACCGCCGAACCGACATATCGCGTTGTTCGACGCATCGATCGCGAAACCGGAACGGTGACTATCATTGCCGGCACCGGGCAAGCAGGCTATAGCGGCGACGGCGGCCCCGCGACGCAGGCCATGCTCGACAATCCGACAGGGGTTGCGCTCGACCGGGCAGGTAACGTATTCATTGCCGAACCGTTCGCCCATGTAGTGCGAAGGGTCGATCGGGACACCGGCGTCATTACCACGGTGGCTGGCCCGGGTACTCCCGACGTGCCCAACCGCGGTGACGGTGGCCCGGCCACGCAAGCAACGATGTATGCAAACGATGTCGCCGTGAACCGGGAAGGCGATCTGTACATTGCCGATTCGGCGGTCGGCCGCATCCGGCGCGTGGACCATCGGACAGGAATTATCTCGACCGTCGTCGACCTGGGCAACACCTACATCGTGACCATGGCCTTCGACCCGCACGGCAACCTGTACGTGGCCGATCCCGTCCCGCCAGATGTCGTCCGATTTGACGCAAGGACTGGGGTTGTCACCAAAGTAGCCGGCGCGGGGGGCTGTGCGCCGCAGCCTGGCAGCTCGGCGTGTTACAACGGAGATGGCATCCTGGCGACCGACGCGTTTTTGAACTTCCCCACACATATCACGTTCGACTGCGCGGGTAACCTGACGATCAGCGATACCTTCCACTTCCGCGTACGCCAGGTGAATAGGCAAACCGGCATCATCACGACCATTGCCGGCAACGGGCAGGACTCTTACGGCGGCGATGGCGGCCTTGCCACTCAAACTGGCATAGGTGGTCCCAGGGGGCTCGCGTTCGGACCGCAGGGCGATCTGTTCTTTGCCGAACCCGGGGGGAGCTCCGGGTACATTCGCAAGATAAGCGGCCTGCCGAAAGCCAGGCACCGCTGCGAAGAACGCGATGAGGACCGCGACGGCCGCGATGCGGGGCGCCCCGGTGATCGCACCGATCGCAAAGATGGCGGTGCGTTGCTTCGATGGTGGTGGTGACACCGCTTGCGCCAGGCCAGTATCGCGCGCGCAGATGATCTCGCGCGCGCCTGCGCCGGATGCGGAAAAGACGAAGATAGCCTGCTGGCGAGCAGGCTACTTTGGACCACGCCACCAACTCCGACTGTCGCAGTTCGGGTGCGCAGGGGTACTGCGCACCCGAACTGCATGCTCAGGCCAGATACTTTTGGCATCTTGCCCCGCACATCCGAAATCAATGCATTACGGGTGGCTGTACATCGCGTCCCAGTCCGCCTTCGTCACTGACGGGCGTCCTGCTTCCGACGAACCCTTCACCTCACCGCCGTAACCGCTTGCCGCGCCGTTCTGCGCAGCAACCTTGGCTTCAGCAGCCTGAATTGCTTCAGGATAGTGTGCGTTGTCGCCGTCACCAACGTGATAGCCCGCCTGTTCCAACTGGATCAGTTCGGCGCGTACCTGTGCACGCGTGACAGACCCACTCGATTGCGCGAACGACATGACCGGAGCTGCAAGGGCAGCGGCAACGACAACGGCTTGAATAAGGGACTTCATGAGATCTACCTCCAGACTTTGTTGGTCCTGCTACGAACAGCCCTGTTCGTAAACCAGTGATGACAGTCTAGATAAGCAGACGCTTAAAATTAAGGGGCCTCTCTGCAGAAGATTGTTCTTGGATTTGGGTAAACCCTTGCCTTGAGGCTTCCTGCGGATATCGCCGCACGCTGTCCTCACGGCAGCACATCGCTGCCGCTATCGGTTCGGCCAATCTCTGCCAGCAACGCCTCATCGCGGGCAATCACCTTTGGCAAATGCGTGCGCAAAAACTCGACCCATGTCCTCGTCTTTGCGTCGATAAACTTCCGCGACGGATACAGCGCATAAACGTTCATCTTCTGCAGCGTGTAGTCCGGCAATACGCGCACCAAGGTACCGTCTCTCAATCCGGCGATTGCCGCGTAAAGCGGCACCATGCCAATGCCCATCCCTTCCCGGATCGCGACGACTAGCGACTCCGCGATATTCACCTGTACCGGACCGTCGATCTGCATCGCCTCGCTGCCGTTGGGCCCGTCGAGTACCCACTCGTGCGGCGCGAACGCGGGCGTTTGCAGAATCAGGCACTCATGGTCGGCGAGATCCGCCGGCCGCTGCGGCGCACCGTGCGCTCTTATATACGCGGGCGACGCGCACAGTATGCTGAACGTCGTCCCAAGCGGAAGCGACACGAGGTCGGAATTGGGTAGCGCCAACGCTCCAATCACCGCGACATCCGCGCTGCCTTCGAAGAGATCGGGCATGCGCTGCGACAACGTCAGCTCCACAGTCACTTCCGGATAAAGCTTGCGGTAGCGTGAGATCGCCGGCAACACATAATGCTGGCCAATGCTCGCAAAACTATGCATGCGGAGCGCACCGCTCGGGCGTTCGTGGGCGCGACTTGCTTCTTCCTCCGCTGTGTCGACGTCCGCAAGGATTTGTTGACATCGCTTGAGATAACGCTCGCCTGCGGTAGTGAGCGCGAGACGGCGCGTGGAGCGATTCAGCAAGCGCGTGCGTAGATGAGCCTCGAGTTCGGACACTGCGCGTGACATGGCGCCGGTCGTCGAATTGAAAGACTGAGCGGCGGCGGTGAAACTGCCGGCCTCCACTACGCGCGCGAATACGCGCATGTTTTGTAAGGTATCCATCGATCCTTCTATTTCACGGCAAAGGCCGCATTGTCCGCTCGACTGATCGGCTCATTGTTGTTCGATCTGAAAGAGAGGTTCCCAAGACGTCCACATAATGCCCGCATGGTATGCCCCTACATGCGGCGCCTTGCCTGCCGGTGTCTGCGCGAGCGCATCGCCATGACCACCGTTTTTGTGCTCATGCAACCGTTCAGTGGGATGGTGCTCGTCAAGAGTTTCTACCGGAGTCTCGGAACTGCGGTGGGGGCAGTAGCAGGGGTGGTGCCCGGCGCGCTTTTCGTCCAGCAGACCGGGCTGCACATGCTCGGCATGATCGCCTGGATGAGCGCGTGCATCGCGGCGGCGGTGCGGTATCGGCATGTGAGGTGGTACGGCTTTGTTCTCGCGGGTTACACGGCAGCGCTGATCGGCATTCCGATTGTCGCGACGCCCGACGGTGTTTTCCTCGCGGCACTGACGCGTGCGGCGGAAGCGGGAGTCGGGATCATCTGCTAAAGCGCAGTAAGCGCGTTGAGTGTGCCTCAGCGCTCCGGTCTTGCGCTGCCGCAAGCGCTGCAAGTCCGTTATGGAGATTTTACTGCGTTCGCTGTCGACGTGCTTTCGCCTCACAACGACGTACGCAAGGACACCGGAACTTGCAACATACCAGAAGGGGCCTTCGCCCGAATGACCTTCGGACAAAGGAAAACATCACTCTCTATTTCGCAACCCGGAATGCCGGTCGCTATCTTGTACGCGAGGCTTCGCCCTGACCTGCAGGGCGGCTCTTCACATGGTCGATGAACGCGCGCAGCTTCGGCATGATCTGCCGGCGGCTCGGATAGTAGAGAAACACACCCGGTATCACCGGCGCGAACGGCTCCAGCACTTCTACGAGTTTTCCGGTTCGCAGTCCTTCGGCGACCATCGGCTCCGGTAGCTGGGCAAGGCCTAAACCTTCCACTGCGGCACCGAGCATGGTGGGAAAGTCATGGGCGATGAAGGGGCCGCTGGCTTCCACACACTGGCATTGCAAGACGACACCGAGACCGCAAAGGCATGGTTTGTCCAGCTGCGTGCCTCAGGGCCGCCGCCCTCGCCCAATCTAAACGTGGTGATGGGACTGGACTTCGCCCAGCTTGCCGCCAACCTCGGGCGAAATCTCCTCGAAGGTCGACTCGGCATATTGACAGTGGTGTTCGAGGCCGCATCCCCGAAGGCTGCAAATCACCTGTTGTAGCCGTAGTTATAACGGAAGGGCGCTTTCGGCACTGACCGCTCGACCGGAGTCGGTCAGACGCTGCCGTTCACCATCGTCGAGACAGCGGCATTCGAGCGACTGCTGTGCGTCAATCATCGGCCCCGATCCGCTTTGCCTCGTGGCATTCGGCGATGTGTGCGAAGCACGCAGTGTCGAGCATGAACGTTGGGTATGCGCAGGGTGAGCTATCAAACCTTATGGAAATCTGAAGCACAACACCTACTACCTGGGAAAACGATAAGGATAGCTGCTTAAAGAAGTGCCTAAGCTATAACAGCGTATATTTTTTCTTCCGGCGCGCGGTTGAGGTAGGTCGATTCCGACGACGATGATGGGAGGTGTACGATGCCGAAGCACATGTGGACGAATGCATTGTTGGCATCTGCGGCTATCGCGATTGCAGGTTGTGGGGGGGATCAACTCAACATTAGCGGGCCGCATTACGTATCGGATATCGCGGTCCCCAACATTAAGGCAGGCGTAAACTTCTCATTCGACATCGGAGTCGTTTCAGGTAGCCGATACTTTTTCACCGACAGGAATAACGCATCTCTGGATCAAATCGACATACCGTCGAAGACCTTCGTCAAGGCCATCCAGGGAACCGGGCCTCTCGCGTTCACGGGACTTGGCCCTGGGCCGAATTCGCAGGCGGGCCCGGACGGCGCGACGGCTGTCGGCAACTTCATCTACGTGGGCGACGTGAACACTGTGAAGGTGGTCGATCCCGCGGTGGGCGCCGTGACGAGCAAAATCACGGTTAGCGCGACGGGCGTGCGCGCAGATGAAGGTTGTCTGGATCCCACGCATGGCATCTTCATGATCTCCAGCCCGGAAGAGACGCCCCCGTTCGCCACATTCATCAACACGTCCACGCAGACCGTCGTCGCCAAGGTGACGTTCACGGACCTCGCAGGCAAGCCCACCGCGGGCCTCGAAGCGTGCCGGTACGACGCCGCGAGCGACAACTTCTATGTGAACGTTGACGGAAGCACGGCGAATCCTCATGGTGAACTGGTGAAATTGCCGGGGGCGTCGATTCGCGCCATACCGAACGGTGGCACGCAGAATTACACAACCCTTTCGGGCGTCGCGATGTACCCCGAAGGCAATTGTGATCCTACCGGGCTGGCACTGGGGCCCGGAAGCGATATCGCGGTTGGATGCCGGGAAGGTACGACTGGCGCGCCGTTGCTCATGCAGATTTTCAACCGGTCGAACGGTGCGCTCGTGGCGTCCCTGAACGCAGGCGGCGGCGATCAGCTCGAATATGATGCGCCCACCAATCGCTACTACAACGCGGCGAGCCGGTGGACCTCTTCTGGCAATGCATCGACCAACGGCGCCTGCTCGGCCGCGTCGCCATGCACGCCCGTGTTGACTATCGTCGACGCCGGCAACCGCAGCGTCGTCGCCCGCCTCAATACGGGCAATAACGCGCATTCAATTGCGATTGACCCGGCGACCGGGCTTATCTTCGTTCCATACTCTTCCGCGACATCGCCGGCAGGGTGTCCGGGTTGCGCGGCAAACGGGTTCGTCAATGGCGGGGTGTCGGTATTCGCCGCTAAGTGAGGCGCGGCACAGCTTCAGGCTTCACTTGCGCGACATCTTCAGGCGCCACGTGATAGCAGACTGAAAGGCGGCGTGCCGACCAGGAGATACGTGTCGCCGCCCGACAAATTCCATCAGCACTCGGTTGACCGTTCGGCCGGCGGATCTGCGCCAAAACCCGTTGTTTTTCGGCGCACCCGTGTCTGCCATTGCAGACGTTCAGAGGCGCGCCAAAAATCCGACCGTTTGTCGAGCATACCGGCCATTCAATGCCAACCTGACGTGGCATCTACTTCAAACGGATGGTCATGCGTTGGTGAATTAGGCGGGTTCAGCGCTCCTGTTCCGGCAATTGCTTGCGCAGCTCCAAGCTACAGTTGATGCACTTGCAGCGAGGCAAATCAACAATGAGCAGATATCAGACGGTCCTTCTGGAAATTTTGGCTAGTGAGGGATTCGAGGATTGCATGTCCCCGGGGGCGCCGGTCTCGTCCGAGAGCATTGCAGACGAAGTGACGCAGCTCTGCGCTGACATGCTAGGGCAACTGACGAGGCTCGCACAGTTCCGCGATTATCCCGACTTGATGCTTACTGCGGTGGACGAGCTGATGGTCAACACGGATGTTCTGCGCGTGCTGGCCGTGGCTCGGCTAAAACTGGAGCTGGCGGCGGCAGAGGACGGTTCCCGTATGCTCGCCGCACCTGAAGGAGCGATACTCCATTAGCCTGGCAGACAGACTGCCCAGCCAGACATAGCGCCACCCGAACTCGCATCCGTTGCACGGCGCTCCATTGAGCGGAAATGTGTACGACGTCTTAACCGGGATACGAGCGCCAATGGTCAATCCGTTCGCGCGGCTGACCGGACGCGAAAAGCTTCGACCGCAACCGTTGGTAGAACGTTGCGCCTTCACCATGGGGCAGGAATATAAGTCTTACCGCCGCCGAAGTATCGGTTGTAGAACGCCCCCCGGATCCGCGCTGAAATCGCACGCACCCCGCGTCACCAGGTCTTAAGATGAACAGTCGCGATGGGCTGGGGCGGGCGTCGGAATGCGGTCGTGGCCACGCCCGCTGAGCCTTCCATTACTGCGAGTCTGGCTGCTTCTGATGCTTGCCGTGCTTGTGTGAACGATGATGGCTCGAGTGGGTACTGGTCGGCGCGGACGTGTTGTCTCCGCCGGCAGTCGGGGCCGCCGTCGCCGCGCCGTGTGCGTTGCCGCCGCCCGATCCGCCGTTGCCGTTGCCGCCCGCTTGAGCGCTCGCCGTACCGGAAACGGCCAATGCGGCCAGAAGTACAAGCATCGATTGAATGCCTCGCATGTTTTGCTCCCTGGATAGTTGACCCCCTCGCTGGGGCGAAGCGACCGTCACCGCGCCGCAGGCAAAAGAGAGCACACGCAATGCCTGAAGGTCGCGCGAGGCTGTCAGGCAGCGACATCGCCAATCGCGATCTTTTGTGTCCCAGACCGCAGTTCGCGCGGGCGCGGCGTGTGAAGATCCGTCGCACGAATCGCTGACGCGGTACACACCAGCGACGTTCAAAAACATAAGCGCGGTACGGGGACCTCCAAATGAAAAAATATCCAGGTTTACTCTTCGCCCTTTTGCTCGCGGCCTGTGGCGGCGGCGGAGGCGGCGGCAGCAACGCCACCACGGCATCGTCTGCACCTTCGTCCACCAGTCCCAAGGCATGTACAGACGGCCCGTACACGACGGACGCTACAAAAGTCTGCACCGACGCGAGCGGCAATCTCGTCACGGCATATGTCTATGTGCAGCCGAAGACGGTCATTCCTGACGGAACCGTTATCACCGCGGACACCACGTGGGCGGCGAGCGGCTCTCCATATCTGCTCGCCGGCACGGTGCGGGTCGCGCCGGGCGTCACGTTGACGATACCCGACAATACGGTCGTGGAGACTTACCGCTCAGTGCCCTGCACGGCCGATTGCGTGGGTACGATTCCGACTAAAGGCATCATCAACGTGGCGGGCACGCTCAACGTGGGAAGCCAGGGTCCGGTCCAACTGCTGGGCGTGACCGCTGCCAACACGTCGTTGACGCAAGACGCGGGTGGCGGCACGGTCAGCATCACGCATACGGTGTTGCAGGACGCGTTCGTGCAGATCAACGACGCCGCACCGTTTTCGATGACATACAGCCAGGCCACGCACCTGAACGTGACGCCGATCGTTCGCAGTGGGGTGACGACTTATGAAGCAGGCACGAACGGCTACCCTCGCTTGAGCAAGTCCGCGATCGTGAAGGGCAATACGTTCGTCGACTCCGCGGCCTTCGCTTTCGATCCGTCGGTCTTCGTGCAAAACAACCTGTTCATCAACATGGTCGACCCGCTCGTGCTGATCGACGCGTTCCCGGCCAATGGACAGGCGCCTTCCGGCGTCGCGCAACGGAACTCGTTTCTCTTCAAGAAGGATTCACCGAATGCTAATCGCCTTGTGATCGAGTCTCACGGCACTTACAACGCTTCCACGGTTCATTCGCTCGACTTCGCCAACAACTTCTGGGGCGTGACGGATAACACGACGATCCAGTCGCGCGTGCGGGATAGCACCGACACTGCCAACCCGCGGCTGCCCAACGTGATCCTCTACGCACCGCCGCTTCAGAGTCCCGATCCCGCCACACCGACGGACCCGCAAAGCGCGACGCCGAATGTGTAAGCACTGAGACAGCGCGATCGGCGTGGGGAGGTGTTGCGTGCAGCACCTCCCGCTCGCATCGACCGATGGCCGACCGATAGCTGACCAATAGCCGACCAATAGCCGACCAATAGCCGACCAATAGCCGACCAATAGCCGACCAATAGCCGACCAATAGCCGACCATTTCGACCAGCCGGTAGAGGCGGGCACGTTCGCCCATCGCCCAGCGACCCCAGTCCGCATCCGTGCCAGACAATCAGGCCGAGTTGCCCCGCGCGTGGAGGCCGCTTCATGCTGGCGCCCCGGCGCCGGTCTGTTCCCGCCGTTGCCCCGAAAACTAGCCACGAGCGTTTAACTCCCGCGGCGTGCGCGCTTCAAAATGCGACGTCGCGTAGTCGACGAACGCCCGGACCTTTGCCGTCATCAAGCTCCGGTCATGCTCCATCCGGAGTTCGTCAGCGTGGTCGCATAGTGGCCGGCCTGATCGACCAGACCCGACAATTCCGAGCGATCGTATTTGGTCTTGTCCTCCCACGCGGAGGTCACCAGCGACGTGGCAATCGCCCCGCCGAACGCAGTTCGCGCCGTTCAGCTATCCCATGCCCGGGTATTCGCCGATCCACATGATCTACCGCTTTAGCACGGTCAATCATCGCGTGATGACGCTGCAGCACAAGTGCATTGAGCCCTTGGGCGAGTCCCGTCCCGACTACGACATCTTCGCTGCCATCATACCCGGCTGGGTCTTGGCGGGGTGTTCACCGAGA
Organism: Paraburkholderia kirstenboschensis; assembly: GCF_032806925.1. NCBI lineage: Bacteria > Pseudomonadati > Pseudomonadota > Betaproteobacteria > Burkholderiales > Burkholderiaceae > Paraburkholderia > Paraburkholderia kirstenboschensis. Next base: position 2,517,049 of record NZ_CP136512.1, read on the forward strand.
GGTGCAGCGAACTGGACTGGGTCAGGCGGGTCTTCGACTCGTCGGATCTGCCCAATCACATTTAGTGGCGCGAGTTTTGCCGCAAGGGCTATTTCGTCGTGCCGCCCGAGAAGCCCGAGCTGCGCCATCCGGTGGACATGCGTTGGTTCGCGGAGGGGCGGCGCAAGGACCTGCAGGAGCCGCATCCGCTGCCGTCCCAGTTCGCCGAAAAATTCGGCATGGGCCTGCAGACGCCGAGTGGCAAGCTGGAGTTCATACCCGAGCTGCTGAAGCGACACACTGCGGACAATCCCGAGCGGCCGCCGCTCAACCGGTATATCCCCTCGTGGGAGGGTTTGCGCTCGGAGCTGGCTCAGCGTTATCCGTTGCAGTTGATTGCCACCCACAGTCGTTACAGTTTCCATACCCACTGTGACGGCAAGAATTCCTCGGTCAACAGCGTCGAGGACCATCGCGCGCTGATTGGCGGGTACCGCTTCTGGCTACTGAGGCTCGGTCCGGCCGATGCGGCCATTCGAGGCATTGAACATCGCGACCTCGTCAAGGTGTACAACGACCGCGGCGCTGTGATCTGCGCGGCTGACGTCTCGGCGCTGGTCACTCCGGGAGTGGTCAAGTCGTACGAGGCGAGCGCCGAGTTTCAGATGATTGAAATAGATGGCGAGCGAGTCGAAATAGGCGGTTGCATGAACGTGCTTACCCCCGACCGGCCGCAAACCGCCGGCACGAGCAGCATGAGTCCCAACTCCTGCCTGGTGCAGGTCGAGAAGTGGCGAAGCGCCGAGGCGTTCTTGCTCGGTCGCGCAGCGTAAGGACTACAGAATGAGCAAGTTGAACCTGATTATCAAAGTCGGGCGTTGCGAGAACTGCCAGAACTGCGTCATCGCCGCTCGGGACGAGCACGTCGGCAACGACTTCCCCGGTTATGCCGCGCCCGCCGCGGCCAGTGCGCATCCTGCGCCGCGTTCAAGGCGACTCGCATATGGTCGAGACCACGTATCTACCGGTCATGTGCAACCACTGCGACGAAGCCCCTTGCATGCGGGTGGGCGGCGATGCCGTTCGCAAACGCGCCGACGGCATCGTCATCATCGATCCGGACAAGGCGCGGGGCCGCAAGGACATCGTGAAGTCCTGCCCGTACAAGGCGATTGTCTGGAACGATGAGCTGCAACTGCCGCAGACCTGGATTTTCGATGCCCATCTGCTCGACCGGGGCTGGCCCCAGCCGCCTTGCCGGCAGTCATGTCCCACCGACGTCTTCGAGACCGTCAGGCTCGATGACGCAGCGATGGCCGATGAGGCTCAGCGAGAGGGACTCAAGGTACTGCGGCCAAATCTGGGCACGAAGCCACGCGTGTGGTACAGCGGCATCGAGCGTTGGGAAACCTGCTTCATCGGTGGCAGCGTCAGCGCTCGGCTGGGAGACGTGGTCGAATGCGTCACGGATGCGGTCGTCGCACTTTACGTCGGCGATCAGAAGATAGGCGAAACCGTGTCAGACCACTTCGGCGATTTCCGGTTCGACGGTCTCGCAAAGGACAGTGGCGGCTACCGGGTCGAGATCCATCACGCCCTCGGCAACGCATGGCGCAAGTGTGAATTGGGCGAAAGCGTTTATCTGGGTGACGTTAGCCTCGCCAAGTCGACAAACTGCATGGAGATCGCGTGATATTCAGCGCAGCGACGAAGCTGGTTAGCCTCAGCCCGGCGAACCCGATCCAGCTTGAGGCACGAAAGTCCGCGATGCGCACCCGGATAGATGACCGCTTCGGCTCCCTATACTCCGTCCGCTTTCGCGCCCACCGGAGCAATCGGTAGATCTCTTTTTATCACGGCGAGGTGTTGAAACCGGGCAGGGAATGCTCGAAAAGGCGAATTGAGTTCGGCGTGCCAGCGGGAGTGTCGGTGGATGCCCCACGTCAGCGCGAAGCCATTCATCAGCGCTCGGCATGTCTGCGATAACAAGTCGTCTATGGATTCGAGCGGTTGTATTTCGATCGGCTAAGTACTCTGGAAACTGGCCCTAAGCCAGCTATTCTGGGATGTAGTGATGCATCCTGGCGCTTCGCAGATTCTGTTTACTCTCAACGCCAGGAGTGCGAATGTCGGCTCATTGGCGCATGGGGCGGCGGGAGGTTGCTATGTGCAAGTTGACTGGTGAGGTCGCACGATTGCTCGCCTTCGCTGTTTGTGGCGGATTAGTGCTGGAGGGTCAATCGAAACCGGTTTGTCCCACCTACGTGGAACTGCAGTCAGGCACGATCTTCGATATCGCAAAACTGGTTGAGGACAGCGGGTCACCGGCTGCGGCCCTGAAGAAGGCTCGCACCGATCTGGCGCAAGTCAAAAGGTATGGAGGGTGCAAAAGCCTGGAGCACACTCGACATTATGGGGAGTGCACAGAAATAGTAGCGGCAGCCGAGGAAGCAATCAGCGCCTTGGAGCGTTGCGTGAGCGAGGGTGCCTCGAACGCCGCTAATCCGACGACGGGTGAGTAAACGTCCTGCCTGTCACACTGGTGTAAAGGTGTCAGCCGTTCGGCCCCGAGTCAATTGCAAGTCGATCTTGCCCTTAGGAAGTCATCCATGATGTTCAAAATGCTCAAGTGAACCGCGAGGGCGCTGTTCTGTCTATTGAAATCGTCGCACCACCCATGAATCTGCTCGGCCCCGCGCTTGTACGTGATCGGGTTACCCTGATCCGAAATGCCGAAGCCGACGACATTACGAAGGTCCTTGTGTTTCGGAGTGCCGATCCCGACTACTTCATCTCCCACGTCGACGTGACCAAGGTGAAGGAGTACCGTGAGGAAGCAGCGAAATTGACTGGTGAACCATCGATCGCCTTACTGTTTCGTTTACCTGAGCGACAGTGAGGGAACTGAATGCCTACCTCGCGTCGCATTGCGCGATTTTCTGCGGCTGTGACGCGTGGCTTCCAGACGCGGGAAGCGGAACTTGAGCTCGCCCGGTTACTTGGCGAACTCTGCCACGGCAAGACATTAACGCGTGGCAGCAAATCGACGATTGGCGTCGAGCGATTTCCAATTTGCAGGCTCGCCCGGAGGTGGACGCCCAATCGCATCGGCATCCGGGGTGCCAGCTTTTCGGCTGAGCATGGTTCACCGAAGTCCGTCGTCAAACAGCCTGCCTGCCTCTCGCACGATCGGGTCGCACAACGAGCAGGACCCCAAGGCCGGAAATTCCCGTTCCGATGGCCATGGGCCATGAGAGTGGTTCGCCAAACATCGCCCATGCCCAGATTAGCGTGATCGGAGGACTCAGAAAGAGAACGCTCGTGACACGAGCAGACGAAGACCGCCGTAGACACGCCCAGTAAAGGCCCCATCCGCCAAGCGTCGCCAGAATGGCAGTCCACGCGACGCTGGCAGCGAACCCCACGGTTGCGATCGGCATGACGTTGCCGTGCGCTGCCTGCAGCCATAGAAAGATCGGGCAGGAGACGGCACTTTGCAGCCAAAGCATGCCCGGTGGGCTCAAACTTCCTGCGTGAGCCGTTGATCGTTGCTGCCAAACCGTAGCCGCTGCGAGCGAAATCATACCGGCAACCGGTAGTGCGTATGCCCATGCCGGCGCTGTTCCGAGCGCGACTGCATCGCGACAGACAATGAGCATCCCTGCAAGGCCAAGCGCTAATCCGGCCCACACACTCCTTGGGCTGTGCTCACGGAAGACGCAGGTCGAAATAACTACTACGCCAAGTGGTAGCAAATCTGCAATGAGGGCAGCGAGACCGGTCGGAACCCCGAGCTCGATTCCTCTCGCGACGCCAGCGAGATAGCCTGCCGTCGCGAATACGCCGATGATCGACTGCCGAATCAAAACGGGCCAGGGCGCACTTCGAATCTCCCGAGCGACGAAGGGAAAGAGACAGACCGAAAGCGTTATGAACCGCCATAGCAACACCAGAAGTACGGGCGCGTAATCCGCCGAAAACCGCATTCCAACAAAGCCGGAACTCCATGTCAGGACCATCCCCGCCTCGAGCATGGGCAGCGGCACGCGATCTGCGTCGAGCAAATCGGGCTTTAAGCTTGCATTGTGTGTCGATGTTCTTGCCATCCATGCAGATTAGTCCGCCGATGTACATTCGAAAATTGAAATATACTGACGTAGTCATTTAACGCCATTAAACAATGAGCACCGTTCTCGACATTGATCTGCTGCGGACCTTTCACGCTGTCGCGCGGCTAGGACGCTTCCGCGCGGCGGCCGAGCTGGTCAACAAGAGCCCCGCGGCGGTGAGCATTCACATCCAGCGCCTAGAGGCTATCGCGGGCGGCAGGCTCCTCGAGCGCGACAATCAATCGGTCACGTTGACGGCACTCGGCAAACGGCTTCTGTCCAGTACGGGCGAGGTGCTTGCGGCGCACGATCGCGTTGTGGAAGAAATCAAGGGAAAGAGATTGGCCGGTCGGGTCATATTCGGCATACCGGACGAATACGCTGCGCATGTGATCCGCGACATCTTGCCGGGCTTCGCAACCAGTTGGCCCAACGTAGTTCTCGAAGTAAAGACGGCGCCAAGCTTCAAACTTCGCGACCAGCTCGGTCGCGGCAAGCTCGATCTGGCGATAGTCGTTCAGCCAGCAAAGGAAAGCAGGTCTGCGGATGTACTGACCGTGACAACGCCGGTTTGGGTCGGCAGCCCCAGCTTTGTGATCGATGACAGCCGTCCGCTTCCGTTGGCGCTTTACGCGGAGCCATGTCCTTACCGTGCAGCGATGACGAGCGCATTGCAGTCAGCGGGACGGAAATGGCGGGTCATCCTGGACAGCGGATCGACGCAGGTGATCAAAGCTTGTGTCGAATCCGGTCTGGCCGTGACGCTTCTCGACCGTGCACGGGTCAGCGGCGATATGCGGGTGCTCGACGGCCTGCCGCACATTGAGGACCATGATGTGGTTTTGATGCGCGGCGACAGGGGCCGCACGACGGACGCAATGGAACTGCTCGCAACGACGCTGCGGCAACGATTCAGACTTTAACGATGGCACGCGGAGTCCACACGACCTCTTTCGGGGCTTCCCGGTCCGCGCATTCGCCAACAAGAGGCATCAAAAAGTTTTACGGCGCACCTGGTTATGCGCCGTAGTGGCAATGCGGCGCTCGCATATCCACGAGCGATCAAAGTTCCGGTTTCAGCCGATATAGCTCCGGCACGAGTGCAAGCAGCAGACGCTTCCCGGAAAAGAGACGCGGCGAGATGTGCGTGGCGACGTACCACGTCGCTGCGACGTTCATGCTTCGCAGCTTGAGATCGGGGCCGACCAGCGCGCTTGCAAAATGCAGGTCGCCCAGCGTCTTGCCGATGATCTCCTGCTTGATCCTCGCGCGCGCCGGCGGATCGAGCGCAATGAACGACAGTTCCGACATCTCGTGAAGCAGCCGGTACATGCTGTTGTAATGGTGCAGCGTTTTCGTCGTGAACATCGTCGAATCCATTCGCAGGCGTCTTTTGAATAACGCCTGGTTCAGCACGGCCAGCTTGAGCCTTTGCTGAAGCAGCAACGCGGCGAAGAAGTGATTGTCTTCGTACACGATTCCTTCGAGGAAGCGCAGATTTCCGATCGCCGAACGCCGCGCAATGAAGCAGCATGGCGATACGAAATAACGTCCTTGCCGCAACGACTCGACGACGAACTCTTCCGACCACAACGTCGCTGTTCCCAGTGGACGCCGATAACCATTCACTTCCTGCTTGTACATGGGCGCGTCGTTCGGGAACACAGCAGCCTCGAACATGACTGCGTCGATCCCGGGATTGCTGAATTCCCGATGGCACACGCTCAGCGTGTCGGTGTCGATAATGTCGTCGCTGTCCATGTAGTACACATAGGTGCCGGTCGCGAGCGAGGTGCCCAAATTGCGCGCCGCGGATTGCCCGCGGTTGGGCTGATAGACATAGGTGAAACGCGGGTCGCTATCGCAATAGCGTTGCGCAATCGCGGCGGTGCCATCCGTGGAGCCGTCATCCACGATGATCGTTTCGAAATCCGTGAAGGACTGGCCGGCGATGCTCGCGAGAGCATCGTCGAGATAGTTCTGCACGTTGTAAGCCGGCACGATAATGGAAAAAGCTGACATAGGGCACCTTGACTGTTTGATGAACCAGAACCGCACTCAACCCGCATCCGCGCCGCGTGGCTCCTGACCCGCTGGCGACGCCACCGGTAAGAGACCCGCACCCCGCGAAGCGGGAGCGGCGCCGCGAAAGTACAGCCACACGAAGGCCACCGCACCGACCACTTCGGTCAGGATCACGGCCACGATCGTCCCCTTGGCGCCGCCGTAGCGGGTGAGCGGGACGACATAGAGAAGATGCAGAACCGTTGCGCCGACAAACACATTGGTAAGTGAACGCGCCCGTCCTTGCGCGAGCAGTCCCAGATCACCGAATACGACTGCCACGCTGATGATCGGCGGCAACACGGCCTCGAGTCTCAGCAGAGGAATCGACGCGTGAAACTGCGGCCCAATCCACGTTTCGATGCCCCACGCCGCGAGCAACTCGATACCGATAAAAAGGCTGATCGAGGTCGAAAACACGGCAATCATTGCCATACGCATCAGACGCTGCGCGGCTTGTGGATCGGTCGCATGGTATTGGCTGATGCGCGGATAGAAAGCCTGGCTGATCACCATGAACATGGCTTGCGCAGCCACGCGGATCTTGTCCGCCATTGCGAACTGGCCTACTACTTCCGGTCCGTGAAAGTAATTCAGCAAGATGGAATTGAAGTTCACATAAAAGCTGATCAATACAAAAGAGAGAAACAGTGGAAACCCGTCCTTCAACGCGTCGACAATCTTTCTCGTGGAGGTACCGACGAGTTTCACCAGTCGATTGCGATGGAGAATCCACAGCGCACAAATCGCGAGCAGCACGTTGCCGAGACTCACGCCAAGTGCTGCGAGCGCCGCGTCGCCAGGACCTCTTACGGCGAGATACACGAAAGCGAGGCCGACGAGCCGTGAAAGAAACGTCGGCAAGACTAACGCGCGCATGCGTTCGAGGCCTTGAAACAGCCATATCGGTGTGACGGCGTTGGCGACGATGCCGAGAAACAGCGCGGCCAGCACGTCCGCATGCTCTCGCAGGTCCGGCACGAACAACACGCCTGCAACGATCAGCAGAAGTGCTCCCACAACGAGCACGAGCCGCGCAGCCGACGTACTCGTGTAGACATCGCCCAGTGCGCGAGGGTCGCCACGACTGACAGAGACGAGCCTCGTTGCCGTGAAGTTGAAGCCGTAATCGGTCAATAAGACCATGTATTGCGCAACCGCCTGACAATAGGCCAGTACACCGAACTCTCTTGCACCGAGTACATGGCCCAGGTACGGCAACATCAGCAACGGTACGATATAGTTGCCGCCCTGGATAAGAATGAGATAAAGCAGCGTCTTACGAATCGGAGTAGTCATAAAAATTGGTCTGATGCGATGTGGCTTTCCTTATGAGTGAGCCGCTCTACAGGATCAGGTGCCGCTGCGCGCGGAATTCAGTGGGCGACATGCCATACCTTTCCTTGAAAAGACGGCCCAGGCGGTTGCCGTCGCCCATTCCGCACCGCCGTGCAATCTTTCCGATAGGAATGTTGGTGGAACTCAGCATTGTTCGGACAACTTCAAACCGCGTGCGCAGCAGGTACTCCAACGGCGTCATGCCGAACTCCTGTTTGAAACGACGCCGGAAATTGCGCTTGCTCATTGCCGCGGAATCCGCTGCCTGTGCAACGGAAATCGGCTTGCTGTAGTTTTCTTTTATCCAGCGCGCTGACTCTCGAACCTTGCTCGTCGTTGTGAGCGATTTCGCGTCGCCTTCGCGGGGCCTCGTGGGCTTGACCACATTCGTCTGCAGGTCGATGGCGACCTTGCGCGCAGTCTGCGGACCGAGATCGCGCTCTATCTGGGCGACGGCCAATTCAGCCGGTGTGGCGCCGCTCGCGCGAGGGCCCGCAACCTCGTCGTCGAACAGAACGACGGGTACTGCCAGCCGCGAGGCGTTTTTATAAACCACCGCGAGTTTGGAGCCCTGCGTGATGCGAAGCGATGCAATGGCCCCCTGACGGGTAATCCACGAATGAAGGCGATCGGTCGGCTCCGCTGTCACCGTCGTGTCGCGGCACGCCACGAAGAACGCATGAAAGTCGCTGATGCTGTAGTGGTTAAGTTGTTCCGTGCCAATCGAGATGCCGCAGGAGCTGGTGACGAGGCCCCCCTGGTCCGACAATACGGTCAGACGGTAGGGCGCCTGTTTGCCCCGGGCGAGTTCCGCCGCGTTAGCCAGGCGGAAAGCGTCCCCAATGGCGCCCGCGGTCGCCGTGAAGAAGTTCTGGGACACCAGAAGGCCAATGTGTTTCGACGGTTGTGAGTAGTCGAGTTTCTCATTGACGCGCAGACTTGAGAATTCAACAAGATCCATCACGATTAGGGCTCCCAATGTATTTATCAAATGCACATAGCCGGTCGGGCGATAGCTGCATTGTAGTAACAGCGGATTGGGCAAACTTCCGCTTGATCGGCAGTACAGCCGCCAATTGCTTGTCGCGTATCGCCAATACGCGGCCCTCTCAAACGCCGTCATTCACGCCGCATTGCGGCCCTGACAGCTGCTGCAATCGTCGAGACGATCCGCAGCGGAATCAATGCGATCGCCACGGCGACGAAAACGACGATCACAGCCAAAACATAAACAGTTGCAAACCCAATCAATATCGACGTGAACGCGAACCTTTCGGCACGCGATGCCAACGGCAGGTCACGCCAATTGCCATACGGACCGCCTTCTTGCATGGTCGCTCCCGCTCAGGCGGAACCTGTGCGTGCGCGGCGGCGGAATTCCGTTGGCGAGACCTTGAAACGTTTGCGAAATAGCTTCGCGAGTTGCGATCCGTTGCCCATGCCGCTGCGGCGAGCAATCTTGTCGACGGGCAGGTCGCACTCGGCCAGCAGCCGGCACGAGCGCTCAAGGCGAGCCCTCAGCAAATACTCCGAGGGTGTCGTGCCTATCTGTTGCCGGAATCTGCGCAGAAAAGTCCGCTCGCTCATAGCAGCGGCTTGAGCGACCTCAGCGATCGAGATGTCGTGCTCACAGTTTTCGGTGAGCCATTGCGCGGAAGCGTGGATTTTCTCGTCTTCCCTTTTCGGCTTTCCCGACTGCGCAGAACTTCGGGGACTTACGTACGGAAAAAAGCTGATGCGTATTTCCGCAGGTCGGGCAATCACTGCGCCATGATCTGTGTGGTCAAGGATCCATACCGGCGCAATTAAGTCTTGACAATCCAGACTGGACCTGACGATAGATGCAAGCGTTGCATCCGTATCCGGCGCAATAAGCATCTGCAGCTGATCGGTGCCGCCCTGTACGCGACGGCGAATAGGCGCAGTACTTCCGGCAGCGACTCTTTCGAGATTCGTTTCGTCGAAGCCGGCTTCAAGATCACGGCTGGAAACGATATCTATATGTGCATTCATATTAATTAGACGAAGCACTTGTGCCGCATTATCCATTGGTAGGAGGCAACTAGCGGGGCCGACTTTATTCATGCTGTCTCCTGGTGTTCAAGGTCTAACGATTTATTGGTTGAATGCCGGTCAGGTATGACAGTGCTTTATAGGGACGTGGGCGAAGAAGCGTCGAGGACGATGCTTACGCAATCTTTCTTCGTTGGAGTTGATTGAAAGGATACGCTGTATGGCTGGTTGCGTGCTCACCTAAATTCAGCCTCAAACAGCCAACCTTGGCTGACAACGCAGACATGCGTTATAGCGTGCCGCTCAGTGCGGGAGAGCGAACGCCGAGGCGTTGAAAGTTCAACTTGATTACCCTGAAAAAGCCCCTAAATCCGCTGCAAAAGCGGGGGAAGACAGCGTCATCCATAAATCGTAAAGAAATATGAGTAGGAAAACGAAATAAATGTCCACCCTGCATCAGTTAGCCCAGGTATTACCCGATCGTGTCACCGTCCGACAACATCGGGTGTGTATCGGTCAGTACTTTCATTCCGCACACGCTACCGCTCAACCGGCGTCGGTGTGCAATGCCGCCTCCTTTGTGGAGCTGGGCGTCTCGTTCAGCGAAGAGTGCCGCTGCAACGCGTTTGATGCTTCGAGTCCTGCGTATTTCCGGATCACGTTGCGGGTGATCTGCTGGACTACGCCATTGCTCTTCGCTGCGCTATCCATTAGCGCGCGGGCCCAGTCGGTCGTGCCTACGTTAAAGACTTCTCCCTCGCTGCGGCGGCCGTCACGAAGCAGCGGACGGAATATACCGATCGCGCCCGCTCCGCCCATCTCCCAGCCAACGAGCCGATCTGTAACCGCTAGCGTTTCAAACGCATCATCAGTCCATTCGGGCGGCATGCCGTCGACTTCATATCCGACGAGCCGATCTTCCGCGCCAAACGTCTCGTCCTTTTGCAACTGAGTACCGGCGAATGCCCAATGTTCTGGCCGCTTGACCGTAAAGCCGACTGCCCGACGCTCGCATTTGACCCATCGGCGACGCCAGCGCGACCACGTGCCCCAGTGGCCGCCGCCGTGCTTATAAGTCAGTCCTATCAAATTGCTTTCATTGCCGCTTACTCGCGGATCGAGGTCGATCCGCTCTTTGAGTACGTCCCAGTTGTCCGAGAGCTTGCGCATCTCGGTGAGCTGACCCGGCTCCGAGCCGATGAACCTCACTGGTCGGTAACACGTATTGCCACTGAAAACAGCGACGTTTCCGCCCTGCGTGACGAAATACGCGACGTGTGCGCGCATTTCTTCGCTCCAGTACTCGTGATGACCCACGCTCAGCATGCAGCGGTAGTGTGTGAGGTCGAGGGCAGTCGCACTGTGCAGGTCGAGATCCGTGTAGAAGTCGCAAGCAATGCCTTCCTTGCGCAGCCATCGAATGAACTTGGCGTCCCAATGTGCGAACTGTTGACGGGTCGAGCGCGTGTCGTACGGATCGACCGGTTCGCCCAGGCGTGCACCTAGCCCGCCGCCGGGGCGACGCAGGCTGACTTTGTTCGCTGCCCGATAGCGATGGACGCGATCGTCATAGAAGCTGGCGCCGCCCGTCGAGTTATAAGCGTGATAAGTGGCCGTCGGAACGATATACGCAAGTGCCGCTGTCGGAGTGCGCGGACGAGCGATCACGAGCGCCATGCTGTCGCTGTAGGGACGTGCCGCGAATATCGGCCGATGCGCGGCGCACGCCTGCCCGAGCTCGTGAGCCGGCTTGCCGTCGGCGTCGACTTCATAGGCGATCGCCACATATGCGCCGGTCTGCAAGTCGGTCATGTTCGGCCGGATTGTGATTGTCGGCCAGTTCCAGTCCTCGTCGAAGCGCATCCGCACGTTATTGCCCGCGGACTCGAATAAGTACTTGCCGTCCTTCAACGTTGCCGTCACACCGTTCTTGCCAGCGACGACCACGCCACACAGACTCGTGAGCGAGTCGTCGTCCTGTTGCTGATAGATGGCGACGCTAAAACGCGTGTTCGGCTGCACGGCGAGTTCGAAGCACGCTCCAGCAGTGAAGCTCGGATTGATCGGATAAATCTGCATGCTCGCTTCCTCGCGCTATCAAGCCGGTAGTGGCTGGCTTAATCAATTCCCAGTTGCATTTGCGATGCACGATCGTTGTCATGCATCCGTTTGCTTGTACACACAAACTGTCGGTGCATCTGTGCGCTACGCCTCATTCGACAGTGACTGACTTCGCCAGATTGCGCGGCTTGTCGACATCGGTGCCGCGCGCGCAGGCCGTGTGATACGCAAGCAGCTGCATCGGCACCACGTGGAGAATCGGCGACAAACAGCCGTAGTGCTTCGGCATGCGGATTACCCGAAGGCCATCGTCGCTCGCAATCCGCGAATCTTCGTCTGCGAATACATACAATTGGCCGCTGCGCGCCCGCACTTCCTGTATGTTCGATTTCAGCTTGTCGAGCAGTGCGTCGTTAGGGGCGATCGCCACAACGGGCATCTGGCTTGTCACCAGCGCGAGCGGTCCGTGCTTCAACTCGCCGGCCGGATAGGCTTCGGCATGTACGTATGAGATTTCCTTCAGCTTCAATGCGCCTTCCAGAGCAATCGGATAATGCAGGCCGCGCCCGAGAAAGAGCGCATGCTCGGTGCGCGCGAACGCTTCAGCCCAGGCAATGATTTGTGCTTCCAGCGCGAGTACGCTGTTCAGGCGTGCCGGCAAGTGATGCAGTTGGTCCAGATACTCGGCCTCCTGCGCCGCCGGAAGGCGCCCGCGCTGCTTGCTGAGGGTAAGCGCCAGCAGGAACAATGCGACTAGCTGTGTCGTAAAGGCTTTCGTCGACGCAACGCCGATTTCAGGTCCCGCACTCGTTAGATGCTGGAATTGCGCCTGGCGCATCATCGTGCTGCTTGCGACGTTGCAGATAGCCAGCGTGTGCCGGTGACCCTGCGATTGAGCATGTTTCAGAGCCGCGAGGGTGTCGGCCGTTTCGCCGGACTGCGAGACGACCACCACTAGCGCATGAGGATTTGCGACACTGCTGCGATACCGGTATTCGCTGGCGACTTCTACCTGCGTCGGTACTTTGGCAAGCGATTCGAACCAGTACTTTGCGGTCATGCCCGCGTAATAACTCGTGCCGCACGCGACGATCAGCAGCGAGTCGATTTCGCGGAAGGCGTGCCTTGCGCCAAGTCCGAATAAGTCAGCCGAGATCGAATGCACCGCCTCGATCGCGTCGGCAATCACGCTGGGCTGCTCGAAGATCTCCTTATGCATGTAATGCCGGTAGGGGCCGAGCTCCACCGCGTGGGTGTTCGAGTGTTGCAGCTTGACTTCGCGCTCGACGGTATTGCCGCGCTGATCGACGACTCGCACGCCGTCCAGCGTCAATTCCGCCATGTCGCCTTCTTCCAGATAAATGAACTTCTCGACAGTACCGGCGAGCGCCATTGCGTCCGACGCCAGATAGTTGCCCTGGTCGCCGAGACCGACGACGAGCGGCGAGCCCGCCCGAGCGCCGATAACGCGGTGCGGGTCATTCCTCGCGAATACCGCAATGGCGTAAGCGCCCTGCAGCCGTGCAAGGGCATGCCGCACGGCAGAAAGCAGGTCGCCCGAGGCCTCCTTTTGCCACGCATGATGAATCAGGTGAGCGACGACTTCTGTATCCGTTTCGGATTCGAACAGGTAGCCCAGTACTTTCAGTTCTTCGCGCAACGACTCGTGGTTTTCGATAATGCCGTTATGGACGATGGCGATTTCGCCGCTGGAAAAGATCGGATGGGCATTCCTTGCGACAGGCGCACCATGAGTGGCCCATCTTGTATGTGCGATACCGATCATTCCGGATAAGTTTGCTTGCGCAACTTCGGTGGCGAGATTCGCAACGCGCGCGACACTACGTACTCGCCGCAGCGCGCCTTGCTGAAGAACGGCGATGCCGCACGAGTCGTAGCCGCGATATTCGAGCCGCCGCAATCCTTCGGTCAACATCGAAGTGACATCGCGCCGATCCACTGCTCCTACGATTCCGCACATGGAAGCCCCCTTATTCGCAGCGGTTCAAATGCCAACGGACTGAAGTATCAGTTCTGTTGCATTGCAACCAAGCATAGACACCGCAATGCGAACCGCGCCGAGCGCGGCGCGAAACGTTGAACCGTTGTCCGGTAAATAGGCATGCAGTTTTCGGGCGCAACAACCATGAAACATATTCATGCCGTTCTGTCATTGAGCAAATGATATTGATGCTATCGCGCAATGCGTATTAAACAGTGAGAATGCGTCGCACTACCGCATTTACCATTTAAGGATCGATCGAACATGTATGCGATTACGGGTGTGACAGGGCAGGTTGGTGGCGCGGCGGCACGCGCTTTGTTAGCTGCGGGACATGAAGTGCGCGCTGTGTTGCGCGACGAGAAGAAGGCCGCCCAGTGGAAGGAGCGTGGCGCCGATGTGGCGATTGCCTCATTTGAAGACGCCGATGCGCTCGCCGCAGCCTTTCGCGGCACCGCAGGCGTGTTCGTGATGATTGCGCCGAACTTCGCGCCGCAGCGTGGTTATCCAAACGCACACGCCGCAGCCGCGGTACTGAAAGAAGCGCTGACTCAGGCGCGGCCTGAGCGCGTTGCGGCGTTGTCTTCGGTTGGCGGCCAGCGTGGGTCGGGCCTTGGGCTCATCACGCAGGTACATATTCTCGAAGAGGCACTCGCAGACCTGCCGTTGCCCACCGCCATCATGCGTCCCGCCTGGTTCATGGAGAACTCGTTGTGGGACATCGCGCCGGCGCGCGACACCGGCATCATGTCGAGTTTTCTTCAGCCGCTCGAACGCGCGTATCCGATGGTCGCGACGGCCGATATCGGTCGTGTCATTGCAGATACGCTTGCCCAGTCGTGGCAGGGGCGGCGCGTGATCGAGATCGAGGGTCCGCAGCGCTACACACAGCACGAAATCGCGGCGCTGCTTGGGCGGGTGCTAAAGCGTGACGTGAAGGCGCAAGCGGTGCCACGCGATCAATGGGAGGCGCTGTTTCGGGCGCAAGGCACGGCGTGGCCCGCGCCACGCATTGAAATGATCGACGGCTTCAACTCGGGCTGGATCGATTTCGAACCGGGCGTCAACGAGCATGTGGTCGGCAAGACAGCCTATGAGACAGTGCTGACCGAACTCATCAAGCGCGCTGGCTGATCGGTTCAGGAAGATGCAAACGCAAAAAGCGAATAGCGCGGCGCAATGTTTTAAAGCAAGAGGTGACGCGCTATTCGCAATGCGTTAATTCACCATGAATGTCTGTGCGCTGCCGCTCATTCGCAATCAGAAAATTGACTGGCCCGTGTAGGTCGTCAACCATTCGAGTGCGAGAACTCCGGCCAGTGAATTGCCATTTGCATCGAGCCCGGGCGACCACACGCACACTGCCATTTCTCCGGGCAACACCGCGACGATTCCGCCGCCCACGCCGCTCTTAGCCGGCAAGCCGACACGGTAAACGAAATCGCCGGCTGCGTCGTAAGTGCCGCACGTTAGCATCAGCGCGGAAAGACGTTTCGCGGAACTGGTGTCGAGAATGCGCTCGCCAGTGGACGGCGCCACGCCATGATTGGTCAGGAACAGTGCCGCTTTCGCGAGTTCAACGCAGCTCATGGAAATCGCGCATTGGCGGCAATACGCATCGACCACGACCTCCGGCGGCATTTCCATGTTGCCGAAGCTCGCCATGAAATGCGCCATCGCGCGATTGCGGTGCGCGTGCTGCAACTCCGATTGGGCGACGCTCAAATCGTAGTCGATGCTCGTTTCGCCTGTTAAGCGCCGCATGAATTCGACGAGCGCGGTTTCCGCCTGCACAAAGCGCCGGCACAGCACGTCGGTGACGATCAATGCGCCCGCATTGATGAACGGATTGCGCGGCTTGCCGTGCTCCGCTTCGAGTTGAACCAGCGAATTAAAGGCGTTGCCCGACGGTTCGCGACCGACTCGCTGCCACAACTCGTCGCCGAGCAGCCGGAACGCCATTGTGCAGGCGAACAGCTTCGAAATGCTTTGAATGGAAAAACGCGTGTCCGCTTCGCCGGTGGTGAATACTTCGCCGGATGCCGTGACGATCGCCATGCCGAAGCTGTCGGCGGGGACCGTCGCAAGTTGCGGAATGTAATCGGCGACTTTGCCGGTGCCGAGGAAAGGCCGCAAGTCGCGATGGATCTGTTCGAGGATGGATGCGTAGTTCATGAGGCTCAACCCTGTGGAGCCGCGATTCTACTGGCAAGCATCCGCAATGTGTTGACGCCGGCGCCGCGCGGAGCTTCGAGAGCCGCTGCGGCGCCCGGGCTGCCGTCAATGCGCGCCGGCTGCGTCCTGACTGCCGCCCTTCGCGGGCCGAGTAATCCAGATCAGCGGAATGATCAGAATGAAGATGACCGCCGATACGAAGAAGATGTCGTTCAGGCCCATCATCGCCGCCTGCGTATTCACGGTGAAATCGAATAGTGCGTGCGCCGATTGCGTGTTCATATGCAGCAGCGACTGCGTCGAATCGATCTGCTGGTTGAACACCGGGTTGTTCACGGAAGCGCGTTCGGTGAGCCTTTCATGATGCAGCACCGTGCGGTTGTTCCAGGCATTGCCCGCAACCGAAGTGCCCACTGCGCCGCAAAACACGCGAGCGAAGTTCGACAGGCCGGCCGCCGCCGGAATCTTGCTGGGCGGCTGGCCGGAGAGAATGATCGACGTCAGCGGCACGAAGAAGAGCGCCATTGGAATGCCTTGCAATAGCGTCGGTATCACGAGGTGCCAGGTGTCGATTTCGATCACGTACTTCGAGCGCATATAGAAGACGATAGCGAAGCCGACGAAAGCCATTGTCGCGATGATGCGCGCGTCTGAGCGCGGCAGCACGCGGCCCATTACCGGCGCGAGAATCACGGCGAAAATCCCGAGCGGCGCGGTGACGAGACCGGCGTCCACGGAACGGTAATTCAGGTACTCCTGCATCCACTGGGGCAACAGCACGAGATTGCCGAAAAAGACGCCATACGCAACCGAAATCGCAATCGTGCCGCCGAGAAAGTTGCGCTGCTGAAAAAGCCGCAAGTCGACGATCGGGTTTTCTTCTGTCAGTTCCCACACGAGAAAGAATGCGAAGCTGATAAGCGCGGTAATGCCGAGGATCACGATGACCGGCGACGCGAACCAGTCGAGATCCTTACCCTTGTCGAGCATGATCTGCAGCGAAGCCACCCACGTGATCAGCAGGCCGAGCCCGACCACGTCGATTGGCGGCTTGCGGGTGGGCGACTCGCGAGTGCGATAGATCATCCACGTGACGCCGGCGGCGAACAGGCCCACTGGAATGTTGATGTAGAAAATCCATGACCAGCTGTAGCTGTCGGTGATCCAGCCGCCGAGCGCCGGGCCCGCAATCGGACCGACGGTGGCGGTCATCGCCCATAGCGCGAGCGCGGTCGACGCTTTCTCCTTTGGATACGAGCCGAGCAGGATTGCTTGCGACAGCGGAATCAGCGGGCCGGCCACCGCGCCCTGGAAAACCCGAGCGAGCAGAAGTATCGGCAGCGTCGGCGCAATGCCGCACAGCCACGAGGCAAGCACGAACATCAGGATCGCGCCGACAAACAGCTTCACCTGGCCGATGCGCTGCGTGAGCCAGCCGGTGAGCGGAATCGAAACGGCATTGGCCGCGGCGAACACGGTGATGACCCATGTCCCCTCGTCGACGGAAACGCCCAGGTTGCCCGAAATGGTCGGAATGGCGACGTTCGCAATCGACGTGTCGAGCACGTTCATGAATGTGGCGAGCGCGACGGCAATGGTCGCGAGCACCAGTTGCCCGCCTTGCAGCGGCGGCGGAGGGGCGGGTGGAGCGGACGCAGGCGCTGAAGACGCTGCGGACGGTGGTTGGCTCAAGACATTCTCCCGGATCGATGTGCCACGGACCTGGCGCGCCCGGTACGCCTGCGCTGCTGCGTGGGCATGCGTCGATTTTGTGTCGCTAACGTGTCGTCAATGCGCCGCCAATGTGCCGCTCATGCGACATGCGACAAGCAACGGCACACAGTGACGCAGGCCCGCTGGATGCTCGCAAAAGGATACCTGTATTCATCTTTCGACGTCGCCGACGCGCGCAAGCCGACGCGGCACGAGCAAAGCCGACAGCGTATGCTCGCGGCTAGGGCCGAACCGGACTGCATATTGCTGCAGTTTGCGATGTAGCAGGCGGCCGCCATCAACCGCAATTCAAAGAGAGCAAAGGAACGCAATATGGCCTGGGAGCAATTCGAACACGGCTGGCGGCGCGCGCCGCTGACTGCGCCTGCCAAGGGACTGGTAGTGCTGATGCACGGCGTGGGCAGCAATGCGCGCGATCTGATGCCGCTCGCAGATATTTGGAGCGAGCGTTTGCCCGATGTGGCCTTCACGTCGCTCGACGGCACCGATCCTTTCGACGGCGGCTTCGGCGGCCGTCAGTGGTTCAGTTTGCGTGACATTAGCGAAGGCAACCGCGAAGCGCGTGCCGCGACAGCCTACGCAGCCCTGCGCCGCGTGCTCGAAGCGGAACTCGCGCATCGGCAGCTTGCTTTCGGACGGCTTGCACTCGTCGGCTTTTCGCAAGGTTCCATCATGGCGCTGCATCATGCGGCGACGAGCGCGGAGGGGGCCGCATGTGTCGTCGCCTACTCGGGGCGGCTTGCTTCGCCCATCGCCGCGAATAACGGCACACCGCTCACGTTGATTCACGGCGAGGAAGACGAGGTGATCCCAGTGCAGGAGCTCGAATACGCCGCCGACGCGTTCAGCGCGGCCGGCTACACCGTCGACGCGTATGCGTTGCCAGGCGTCGGCCACACGATCAGCGCGGACGGCGTCGCGCTCGGCGAGCAGGCGCTGGAGCGCACGCTGGGCGCTTTGTCGCGCGAATAATACGGCTCGTTTGAAAAGCGGCCCTAAAGATATCGATCTGTTTGCCGTTAACTGCTCATAGCACGAAAATCACGCCGGCCGCGGGACTGCGCAGTGCTCACGGCAGGGGTGACCGGGGGCGCACTTTTCACGCTGTCGTGCATGGGCGCTAACGACGCAAACAAGCGACGCAACTGAGCGACGCCACCAGGCGACGCTACTGAGCGACACAACAGAGCCTTCTTATGGCCAGACCGACGCCGCATCACCCGCTTTTCGACCGACTGTTCCGCCAGGCCGTGACGGTAGACCTCGGCACGGCCAATACCCTCATTTACACCGACGACGGCGGCATCGTGCTGAATCAGCCGTCCGTTGTCTGCTTCGAGAAAGATCACTCAACCGGCCCAAAACGCGTCACGGCGGTGGGTGCCGAGGCGCGCCAGCTTCTGGGCCGGGCGCCGCGCAATCTGGAAGCCGTAAGGCCCATGCGTCATGGCGTGATCGCCAACTTCTCAGCCGCGGAGCACATGATCCGGCAGTTCGTCGATATGGCACGTCCGCGGCAATTGTTCAGCCGGCGCGCAGCATTCACGCTGTGCGTGCCGGCGAGCGCGACTCAGGTCGAACGTCGCGCGATCAAGGAAGCGGCTGTCGCGGCCGGCGCGTGGAAGGTGAGTCTGATCGGCGAATCGCTGGCGTCAGCTGTCGGCGCGGGTTTGCCGGTGTCCGATGCGACCGGCTCGATGGTCGTCGATATCGGCGGCGGCACCACGGAAGTCGGCGTGATCACGCTCGGCGGCACCGCGTATAGCGGCTCGATCCGCGTGGGCGGCGACACCTTCGACATGGCGATCATCAGTTACGTGCGCAATCTGTATGGCGTGCTGCTCGGCGAGCAAACCGCCGAGTATGTGAAGAGGAACATCGGTTCGGCTGTGCGCGATGTGCCGGCCGAGCACATGAACGCGACCGGGCGCAGCGTCGACGACGGTTTGCCGCGCACGGTGCAACTGAGCAATCACGATATTGCCGACGCGATAGAAGCGCCGCTGCGACAGGTGATCGGCGCCGTGAAGCGCGGGCTGGAAATGGCGCCGGCCGAACTCGCCACCGACATCGCGCACAACGGCATCGTGCTCACGGGCGGCGGCGCGCTGCTCGCCAATCTGGAGCGGCGCCTCTCGAACGAGATCGGCCTCGAAGTGCGCGTGGCCGACGAGCCGCTCACGTGCGCGGTGCGCGGCGCGGGCGCGGCAGCCGCCGCCGGCTTGCTGGAAGAGTTCGCTTACGAGTGAGTTGACCGTAGCCTGCCGCGTTCTTTCGCGCAATGCAGCGCGTTTCCCGCAGCACGCCAGCCGCGAACGTATCGACCGGCACGCGCATGATGCGGCTATGTGACAATACATGTCGCGTTGCGCTTGCAGATTCCTGCAAGCGCTCGATCCGCCTACTCAATTCATCCGACCGGCGTTGCGGCGCGGTCGCGAACCATCCGTGAATCGATCCGTTTCTGCTTCCTCCGTTGCTTCGGCTGCCTTCATCGAACTGCAAAGCGGTTTGCGCATGCCCTATGTCGAGGCTGGCGAGGGCGAATTGCTGCTGTTCGTGCACGGCTCCCTGTGCGATTACCGTTACTGGCAGCCGCAACTCGCCGGCCTTTCGAAGCATTACCGTTGCGTAGCGGTGAGTCTCACGCACTATTGGCCGATGACCGATACCGAGCCTGGCGCGCCGTTCAGCTGGAGCGCGCATGCGGATCAGGTCGCGCAGTTCATCGAGCGTTTCGGTATGGGAGCGGCCCACGTGGTCGGTCATTCGCGCGGCGGCTGCGTCGCGTTTCATTCCGCGCGCCGCCACCCGCAGCACGTACGCACCTTGACCCTCGCCGATCCGGGCGGGCCGTTGCAGATAGCCGGACGCCCGCCCGCAAGCGTGCCGGAAACGGTGAATGCGTTGCGAGCGCGGGCGGCGCAGTTAATCGAAACCGGTGACGTGGAGGCGGGCCTGCAACTGTTCGTGGATTCCGTGAGCCGCCCCGGTTTCTGGGCGATGAGCACGCCGGCTTTTCGACGCATGGCAACCGACAACGCGGCCACGCTGCCGCTGCAACTGCGCGACCCGTTGCCGGCTTACGTCCCGCAGGAAGCCGCCGAGGTGCGTTGCCCCGTGCTGCTGATAGACGGCGAAAAAAGCCCGGAGATGTTTCGGCGCACTACGGCCGCGCTGCAATCGTGGTTGCCCGACGCACGCCGCGAAACGGTGCGCGGCGCGTCGCACGGCATGAATCTCGCGCATCCATCGGCCTTCAATCGTTACATCGACGAATTCATTCGCGCGACGAACGCCAGATGACCGGCGGATCTTTCAAACGGATTGCTTACGCCTTGCGATGCGCGTCCTTGTCGAGCGCGCGTTCCGCCGCTTCGCCAACAAGACCGTGATAATAGAGATGCACGCCGATCGCGAGCGAGTCGTTGCGGATTTCGTGAAAGGCTTTCCACGCTTTGGCCGGATCCTTGAACAGCAGGTAGTGCGCTTCATGCGCGATCAGATCGGCGACTTCGTGCAGGCCGTGCCCATGCAATACATCCACGAGCGCGTCGAGGCTGCGATGCGTGCGCGCGTCGGTGCGTGGATAAAGCATGTGCAGCACCGCGACGTCCTGCGTCTTCAAAGCCGCCGACAGCGCGACGACGATGTCCTGATGGTTCAGCGCACTGACGGCGCTGTCTTCGCTATGGACGTGGTCCGGAAAAAGCGTTTCAAGAGAGGCGTTCATTCGGGTTCTTCCTGTTCTTCCAGCTGATTAAAAAGGCCCGCCTAAGCGCGGCGGGCCAGCACAGCGATGTGTCCGCCGGGCAAGCAGGACACGAATTCAGTATCGCAGAAGCGCCGCTGCGCACTCAGTCCGGCCAAAGCAAAACATTGTTGCTGTTAGCGTCCCAAGGCAGCGACTCATGAAGCTCATGCGAGTGCGAGGTTGCGGGTACAACGTGTGGGCAACGCGCGCCCGAACGCGGAGTTCTCTGCACGTCCTGTGCCATCGAAAAAAAGCGAAACTCCCCCGCGAGAAGTTCGTCTGAGGAGACCAGACCTTCTACAATCGGAAGCGACCGGGCACCACCCGCCGCAACCGCAAGTGAAGCGAAACGCAGCAGCGAACCATAGGAGCGACCCTGATGCAGCAGCCTGAAGCCCTCGGCGGCCTGTCCCACTCGGGCGGAATCGATCACCGCGAACCCGAGCCAGACGGCGTATTCATCCCGACGGAAAACCTCAACGTTGCGAGCGCTACGCAGCACGTGCTGAAGTCGGGCGACACCTTCATCGTCAACGATCCCCTCGGCGATATCACCGGACACGACGACGGCCTGTTCGTCAACGATACCCGCGTGCTCTCTCAACTGCGCCTCACGTTCGGAGGCCGCGC
Source organism: Paraburkholderia kirstenboschensis (assembly GCF_032806925.1). Taxonomy (NCBI): domain Bacteria; kingdom Pseudomonadati; phylum Pseudomonadota; class Betaproteobacteria; order Burkholderiales; family Burkholderiaceae; genus Paraburkholderia; species Paraburkholderia kirstenboschensis. The sequence goes on from NZ_CP136512.1 coordinate 2,538,908, forward strand.
GCCGTCGCTGCTGTCGGGCAGCGTCAGCAGCGACAACACGTCGTTTACCGCGCATCTGACCAACCGTCCGTTGCCCCCGCTCGGCGGCGACAGCACGCCTGAGGGCGTGATCCACGTCGAGCGCGTGCGCGTGCTGTCGGGCACGGTGCTCAACGAAGCTATCGAACTCACCAACTACGGCGCGAGCGATGCGATCGTGCCGCTGTCCATTTCCTTCGGCAGTGACTTTCGCGACATGTTCGAGGTGCGCGGCCTGAAGCGCGTGAAGCAGGGGCGCGTCGAGACGCCGCGCGTCGAGAACGACGAAGTGTTGCTCGGTTACGTCGGCCTCGACGACGTGGCGCGCAATGTGCAGATCGCTTTCGCGCCGCAGCCCGACAAGCTGTTCGCCGACCGCGCCGACTACACGGTCAAACTGCCGGCCCAGGCGTGTGTGTCGATCTATCTGTCGATCGCGGTTCAGGTGGTCGCACAAACGCCGGACGCGCCGAGCGCCGGCGTGTCGTCGCCGACTCATCCGCTGAGCGAAGCGCATATGTCGCAGATCGACACGGAGCGGCCGCGCGTCGGCCGCGCCGCGGTGCGCGCCGCGCTGGTCGATGCGCACCTCGTCATGCGCGAACGGCGGCGCGTGACCGCGCGCGTGCGTTCGAGCAATCCGCTTTTCAACGCGTGGATCGACCGCTCGCTTGCCGACCTCGGCTTGCTGACCACCGACCTCGCGACCGGGCCGTATCCGTATGCGGGCATTCCATGGTTCTCCACGCCGTTCGGGCGCGATGCCGTGATCACGTCGTTGCAGACGCTCTGGTTGCAGCCGCAACTCGCGGCCGGCGTGCTGCGTTTTCTTGCCGAGCATCAGGCACGCGAAAACTCGCCGTTTCGCGACGCCGCGCCGGGCAAGATCATGCATGAGATGCGCAAGGGCGAAATGGCGGCCACCGGCGAAGTGCCGTTCGCACTGTATTACGGCGGCGTCGACACCACGCCGCTCTTTATCGTACTGGCCGGCGCTTATGCGGCTCGCACGGGCGACATTGCGCTGATCGACGAACTGTGGCCGGCGCTGGAACGCGCGGCCGGCTGGGTCGCGGGTGTATGCGACAAGAATCGTTATGGGCTGCTCGACTATCAGCGCGAGTCGGACGGCGGCCTCGCGAACCAGGGCTGGAAGGACAGTCACGATTCCGTGTTTCATGCCGACGGCCGCTTCCCCGATGGTCCGATCGCGCTCGTCGAAGTGCAGGCTTATGCGAGCGCCGCATTTGACACCATGGCCCACCATGCAAAGCTGCGCGGCCTGCACGACGCAGCCGCGCAATACAAGGCGCGTTCGAAGAGACTGCGCGAGTGCGTCGAAGAAAAGTACTGGATGGAAGAGTCCGGCTTCTACGGCATCGCGCTCGACGGTCACGGCGAGCTGTGCCGTGTGATGGCGTCGAATGCGGGCCACTTGCTGGCTTTCGGTTTGCCTTCGCGTGAGCGTGGCGAAGCGGTGGTGCGCGCGCTCGACTCCACGCTGTTTCACACGGGCTGGGGCGTGCGCACGTTGGCCGCGAGCCAGTCGCGTTTCAATCCCATGGCGTATCACAACGGCTCGGTCTGGCCGCATGACAACGCAATCTGCGCGCGCGGGCTCTCGCATTACGGCGGCAAGGCAGCGGCGGTGCGACTGTTGCAGGCGCTGTTCCAGGCGGCGGTCAATTTCGACATGCGCCTGCCCGAGCTGTTCTGCGGGTTCCCACGCCGACGCGGCGAGCCGCCCACCGCCTATCCGGTCGCCTGCCTGCCGCAGGCGTGGGCAGCGGGTTCGCCGTTCATGATGCTGGAGGCGTGCCTCGGCATCACGATCGACGCCGAACGCCGCGAAGTGCTGATCGAGCAGCCCATGCTGCCTGAAGGCATCGACTGGCTGGAAGTTGGCGATCTTCGGGTCGGTGAGGCGTCGGTGTCAATCACATTCCGCCGCATCGGCGAGAAGGTGGTGGCCTCCGCCGAACAGGGCGATGTCCGGGTCGTGGCGCTTCTGTGACGTCGCCTGCGCCGTTCGTGCCCGTTCGCGCCCCGTTCGCGGCGCTACGGCCCGTCGCCGGTCGTCATCTGGCATTGCCCTCTGACTCCGTCCGCTGACCGGCCTCGGCTCAATCGGGCTTCTTCAGACCGCTTGGATTGGCAGGCGTGCCGGGCGATGCCTCGGGACGCGGCGGCCGGGCGCCTTCGTCTGGGGCAACGATAATGCCCGAGCCGACAGGCAGCGACGTGCTGCCGGTCGCCGGCGCGGACGCGGGCGCTTGTGGCTTCGCGGCGCCCGCCGAGCTTGTGTCCGCGCGGGGGCGGCTGGTCCCTGAGCCCGCGGTGCCGCCCTGCGCATGTCCTGTCCCTGCGAACGCGAGCGCCAATGCCGCGATTGCGACGAGTCTCGTGGACATGACGGCTTCCTCCGTCTGAATGTGGCGATAGCGCACGGCGGTACGCATGTGCATCGCCGGATATGCATATCGAATTCATAGCCCAGCCCAAAGGGTGGGTCAATCAGGGGGAAATACTCCGTTTTGATTGCACGCCGCAGGGCACAGCCGGCAGGCCCCGGCACGTTGCGCCCGCGCAGCGGCATGCGGATTGCGGAGTTGCGAGCGCTGCGGACGCCAGGTTTTCGACACGGACGGCATTAGCCTCTGTTTGAATGGCGGAGACCGTCACGCGAGCCCGTATCAACGCGTCGTGCGCGCTCAAGCCGTATCGACGCTCGCATCCCGATCTGCGTCCGGTTCCGGCTCGCAATCCGCGCGCGAGATCCGGTAGGTGCCTTTGCCCGCCTTTTTTGCGCTGTACATTGCCTCGTCGGCGCGCCTGATCAGGTCGTCGACGGGTTCTTGCGTCTCGGCCAACGCAATGCCAATGCTCGTGCCGATAACGATGGTGCCGCCCGCCGTTAGAGCGTACGGCTTCGCTATTTCACGGATCACTCGCTGCGCGATTGCAACGACCGGGTGCAGCGCGGCATTTTCGACGATCACGGCAAACTCGTCACCGCCGAGGCGCGCGGCAAATTCGCCATGCCGCAGCGTTTGCGTAAGGCGCGTCGCCACTGTTTCCAGAACTTCGTCGCCGGCGGTGTGGCCGTGCCTGTCGTTGACCTGCATGAAGCCGTCCAGGTCGATGTACAGCACGGCGGTCCGCGTCTCGCTGCCGCGGCGCGCGCTCGAAAGAATCTTCTCAAGACGCTCGCGCAGCTCGCGCCGGTTTGCAAGCCCGGTAAGCGAGTCGTGGCGAGCCAGATACAGCACTTTGGCTTCGCTGTGCCTGCGCTCGGTCACATCTTCGATGATCACGACGGCGCTGCCGTCCGGGACAGGATTTCGCGTCAATTCCAACTGGCGGCCGTTGGGCAGCGCCAGTGCGAGGGGGTGCCGTTTCTCATGCAGCCACGCGGTGCATTTTTCCGTGAGCTGCTGACGCAGCCGTTCGCCGAACTGCGCAAAGCCGAGATGGCCGATGAACTCCGGTAGCGGCACGTTCAGCTTCAGCGTGTCGAGCGTCGCGCCGAACAACTGGGCGGTGCGGCTATTCGCAATGGCCACCTTTCCCAACCGGTCGATGGTGCAAAGCCCATGCGGCATGTGAGTGAGCGCGGCATCGAAGCGCACTGCGAGTTCGGCGTGATTCTGCTCCGCGATCATGAGGGCGACGAGCCCCCTGTAGTGGCGCTGCACGATAGACATCATGGCGCCGACGTAGAGCAGCAGAGGGGGCACGAGAATCCAGGAACCGTCGATAGGCGAGAGCAGTGCGCCCAACCCGATTGGTATCGACACGAGGCATATCTGAGCGATGGCGAGGCGCGGTACCGCAGCGTTCCTCGATGCGACTCCCCCGAGAATGCCCGATGCGACCATGATGGCGAGCGATGCCAGAGTGGTGTCGGCGGTGCCGACGCATCCCATCGTCCCCAGTCCGAGCATGAGGCTCGTAGCGAGGCACAACGGAGCGTACGCCGCGGCCCATGGACGCGGATTGAGCGGGTTGTTCCGGTTATGCGATGTGTACGCGTGGATGATGCTCAGGCGTCCTAGCAAAATCCACGCATCCGCGAGCAGCCAGAGAATCGCCCACGGCTGATGCAGGCGCGCGTAGGCCACCGCGGCGACGAAAGCGCTGGCAACCACTGACATGAGCAGAGGCCACCTGTTGTCGAAAAGCGTCGACAATAGCCGGGCACGGATAGACGGCGATACGGCTGCGCCAAGTTCGGGCGGAGCCGCGAGAATCGACTTTGAAGCGGAAAAATTTACTGCCATGGTGCCGCTGGGGTCAGTGCGGGGCGGAGCTGCATTCCCTGTCTTAACGGCGGGGGACAGCGGTTCTTTATGGGGAATTGCCCGAGGGCCGCGCTCGCGGTTCTGTGGGCTTGCAAACGTAAAGTGGTCTGACTCGTTCCCGTCGAAGGTGCGTTGACCAGTTACTCACGTCATTGGCTACGCAACGAGTTGCCACGGTTAGTCGCTGCGTTGCGTCGCGAGCAGAGATAGGGAGCTTGGCCCGTAACGCATCACCAGCGAACGACAGGCATCCACAAGGTGTTCCGCATCCATCGGCTTCGTCAGGAAATACCCCTGGACGTGGTCGCAGCTTGCGTCGCGCAGGGTGCGTAGCTGCTCCTCCGTTTCGACACCCTCGGCCGTCACTTGCATGCCTAGTTCATGCGACATCTGAATGATGCCCCGGATAATCGACGCGGTGGCAGCGTCGCGACCCAGCCCCGCCGTAAACGAGCGGTCGATCTTCACCGTATCGGGCGAGAAATCGGCAAGATAGCGCAGGCTGGAGTAACCGGTTCCAAAATCGTCAATGGCGATGCGCACGCCAAGGCGCTTGAGCGCCATGAGCGTTTGCTGCGCGAGCGACGGGTTTTCCATCAATGCGCTTTCGGTCAACTCGATCTCGAGACAACGTGGCGGCAATGCATGCTTGCGCAGCGCGTGGTCGACAACGGCGACTATCGTGTCGTCCCTGAGTTGACGCGCTGACACATTCACCGACATGCAAAGCCCCCTTCGTCCGGCAGCGCGCCAGATTGCCAGTTGCGCGAGGGCTGCATCCATGACCCACGCCCCGACTTCAACAATGAATCCGCTTTCTTCCAGTATCGGGATGAAACTTCCCGGTCCGACCATTCCTCGCGTTGGATGATTCCACCGGACAAGTGCTTCAACGCCTTTCACCGCCAATGAAGCGGGCTCATGAATGCCCTGGAAATGAAGGACGAACTGCTCGGACGCAAGGGCCATAGGCAGGCTGCGCTCCAGTTCGAAATCGCCAAGTACATCGCTCGACGCTTTGTCGGCAAAGCGGAAGCCGTTGCGGCCGCCCTTTTTCGCCGCATACATTGCGATGTCCGCGCTTGTGAGGAGCGCCTCGTGGTCCCGGCCATGCTCTGGAAAGAGAGAGATGCCGATAGATGCCGTGACGAATGGCGCAGCGTTGTCTTTCCGAACGTCGCACGAAAAGACGTTGAGAAGAGACTGCGCCAACGTTGCCAACGCAACCTTGTCAGTCTCCCCGCTGATGATGACCGCGAACTCGTCTCCTCCGAGGCGCGCAATGCATGCGTCGGAAGGCAGTGCCTGCTGAATGGTATTCGCGATGTCCTGCAATAAACGGTCGGCGGCCGTATGGCCCAACGTATCGTTAAGCACCTTGAATCGGTCCAGGTCAATAAACATGAGGCCGAACGGGACGTTCTGCGTGCAAAGTGTTTTCATCCGCCGAACGAGGGCGCTGCGGTTCGCCAGACCGGTAAGTCCATCGGTGTGGGCTAAACGGTCGAGCGCCGCGAGGCGTTCCTGTTCAGACGTGATGTCCTCGCTAACGCCGATAATGCGCACCACGTTTCCGGACTCATCGCGGACGGGATAGGCCGTGCTTCTGATCCAGCGCAGGCAACCATCAGGGCGCCGGATGCGGTATTCAGAGCGGCCTTCGACCCCTGCAGACGCGATGCGATGCATCTCCGCCAGCAACGGCTCCAGGTCTTCAGGCAATACCAGATCGAGCCACGCCGAGGGCCTCGTGATGAGCTCGTGAGCCTTAATGCCGAACACGGGCTCAGCGCCCGCACTCACATGATGAAAGTGTTCGAAATGCGCGCTATATGAGTAGAACACGAGCCGAACATGCGACTCCATCTCATGCATGAGCTGATCGCGCTCGCGGAGTGCTTTGAGCAACTCGCACTGCTGGGTGACGTCTTCTGAAGCACACAGAAGCGCGACCACTGCGCCGTTCTCATCAGTAACGGCTGAGAGCGTCGAATTCCACCACTTGGTGCGTCCCTTCGTCGTGGGGCAACTTCCAGTGAAAGACGTGCTCGTTCCCGCAAGAGCAGCGCGCCAGGCGTCCTCGGCTGCGGTGCGCTCGTCCCCGCTCCAGAAATTGAGCCAGTCCGCGCCGGCGAGTTGTTCTGGAGAGTCCGCTTCCATCAACGCGGCCCCATGCTCGGACACGCGCAGCATTTTTGCATCGGTATCGAGCACCTTCAGGCAGTCGCGATTCGCATTCAGAAGCCCGCTCGCCAGTGCAATGGCGGCGCGCTGCCGGGCGTGGTCAGAAGCGAGCTTTCGACCAATAGCCACGAGCCCGGCGACGCCTGCGGCCAGTGCCAGTGCAAGACGCAAGGTAGTCGCCGCTTCACTGGCGGCGCGATGCACCAGCGTTCCTATGCCGACACCAGCGGCGACAGCAATGAGGAAACTTGCCAGCGGTATAGTGCTGCGTTGACCGTACTGACCAAGAAAATAAGAAAGGAACTGCTGGTTGCGGGCCGACGAGCGAGTGGCGCTTGCGTGAGCATCGCCCCCCGACCGATCGAAATTGGAATGTTTAGGGCGCCATGGCGCTTTGAATCTCACGCTGTTCTCCGACTACGTGTTCGCGTGACCGCTCGAACGCCGCGTGCCACTACGTCTTTACTATTACGGTCCATTTGCACGAATCTTTAATGGCGGCGCGGCGGGGAACGGGCGGTTCTTCGTCGGGGCGCGTTGAGCGCGTGCCGTTGTGCCGGTTGTAGCGCGCAACCGGAGGCAAGTATCCCGGCAACTTGCCGGGGCTGCCGAGGTGCCCCAGCTTTGTTGAAACGCCGCTCTACAGATCGGTAACCGGCCGCCGATAAGATGCATGAGTGCGTGCATGGGTTGAGAATGACAACGAGTCCAAAGCCGTGCGGATAAGCGAACGAGCGAAGCTCAACGCCGAGCGGCGAGATGCAGTGCCTTCTGGCGTTATCGGCTCGACGCCGAAGCAGACAATGACGGTAAATACGAAATGACCTCTCTCAAGATCCACGACCACCCGGCCGAGCAGCCGCAAAAATGTTCCGGGTGCCGGGACATGACGCGCCCGCCCATCGAGATCGAGTTCGCGTTTCAGCCCATCGTAGACGTAAGCGCCAGCACCATGTTCGCGTGCGAGGCGCTCGTGCGCGGTCCAAATGGCGAATCTGCCTATTCGGTGCTGTCGCAAGTCGACGATGCAAACAAATATCAGTTTGACCAGCGCTGCCGGCAGGTCGCCATTGCCAGTGCGGCCGCGCTGGGTCTCGACGCATTTCTGTCCATCAATTTCATGCCCAACGCGGTCTATAAGCCAGAGGTCTGCATCAGGAGCACCCTTGATGCAGCGCGAACCCATGGCTTTCTCATCGAGAGAATCATCTTCGAGACGGTGGAAGGTGAGCATTTGACTGATCGCTCTCATCTCGTCGACATTTTCCGGACGTACAAGGAGTTCGGCTTCCTGACGGCAATAGATGATTTCGGAGCCGGCTATTCGGGACTCTCGTTGTTGGTCGATTTCCAGCCTGACATCATCAAGCTCGACATGGGGCTTTTACGCGGCATCGACACTGACCACGTGCGTCAGCGCATTGTGCGGGGCGTCCTGTCGATATGTGAGGATTTAGGCATTCGCGTGGTCGCGGAGGGGATTGAGACCAAGGGAGAGCGTGACTTTTTCATCGCCCATGGCGTCAGTCTCATGCAAGGTTATTTCTTCGCAAAACCGGGCTTCAGATCTATTCCAACAGTCGATGAGACCGCATATCCAAGGTAGCGGTGAGGCAACTCAGCCCCGCCGTTGCCACGCCACCCTATCGGTTAGCGTGCGCAAGCGGCGTACCTGCGCCGACCAGTTGCTTTTTCGATGCGACACGCCCGTGCCTCGCTCGCAAACGTCTTGCAGACCTCGGGCGCTTCTCTCCGCGATTGCACATGCCCGCCACAACTCCGGCGCCATCGCACCGCTTTCCATGGCGGGCATAGCGGTTGCGTATCGCTTACGGCCCATGCGACGTGGTGCATGCCGGGCCATTCGAAGTACGACCGCGGCCAATGGGTCGACGACGCGCGATGTCGGGGTTGCACCGACGGCGCTATCTCACGTGCGTGAAAGGAGCGCCGACCTGGAGACTGGTTCGGACGTTCGCGATACTCAGGGAGGTAATCATGGAAGCAATGAAGAAAGCAATGCTCTGTTCAGTACTGGTGGCAGCTTCTATCGGCACCGCGTTCGCGCAGGGCGCGGGTGGCGGTGGGAGTGGCGGTGACGGTGGCGGCAGCGGTGGCGGCACCGGGGGCACCAGTGTAGGGGCAGGCGGTTCTGGCGTAGGTGGCGCGAACGGGGCAGGCCAAGGTGGTGGAGGGATGAGTGCGCCCAATGCGGGTGGGAGCGGGGGAGCGAAGTCCTCGTCAAAGGGTTCCCAATCGACAATGGCGCCTACGCGCAAGCCGCAAAAGGGCGCGCAGGGCAAGGGCGCGTCCGATACGGCAGCCTCAAGCGCGCAGTGAGCGGCCATTAGCGTCGCCCGCGCAGGTTCGTGGCTCCGACGCCTTGCAGAAAAAGAGCGGCCCACCGTATGGTGGGCCGCTGGCGGTGAACTGCGTCAGTTTGTTCGCAACCGCACTCGCTACGGTTTCCTCACGCGCGCTCGACTGAATCCTTGTTCAGCATGCTTCGCGGAATCGACAGAATAAGGACGCAACTGACGAGTAAGCACGCGCCAAGAGCATAAGTGCCATTGTTGATATTGCCGGTCAGGTCTTTCGCTACGCTGGTAATCATCGAACCGGTGAAGCCCGACAGGTTTCCAACGGAATTGATGAGTGCAATGCCGGCAGCAGCGGCGGTGCCCGAAAGAATCTGTCCCGGGAACGTCCAGTAAATCGGCATCAGACCAAGAATTGCGCACGTGGCAATCGTCAGAAACACAATGGACAGAGCAACGTTGTTCGCGAACGCCGCACTCAGGATCAGGCCGACGCCGCCAATAAAGGCGGGAATAGCCGCGTGCAATCTGCGCTCCCCGGTCTTGCGCGAGTGCCAGGCGTTCCAGATCATCGCCACAACCGCGCTGAGGTACGGAATAGCGGTCAACAGGCCGATGTTCAAAGTGCTCTTCACACCCGAAGCCTTGACGATAGAAGGCAGCCAGAAGGCCAAGCCGTAGAAGCCAGTGTTGAACGTGAGAAGAATAAAGGTCAACAACCAGACACGCGGGCTCTTCAGCGCAGCTGCAACGCTGTGGGTCTTCCTGGAGCTTTCCTGTTCAAGATTCCTTTGCAGCAGAGCTTTCTCAGAAGCCGTCAGCCAGGTCGCCGATTGAATCCCATTCCCCATGCGGAAAAGCACGACGAAAGCGACCAGAATAGAAGGAATGCCCTCTAGCAGGAGCATCCATTGCCAGCCTCCCATGCCGAGCAGACCGTGCGTGTTTTCCATCAACCAGCCCGAGATGACGCCACCGAGCGTCAGGCTGACCGGGATAGCGATCAGGAATCCCGACATGGCCACGCTTTGGCGCCTGGCGGGGAACCAGTAGTTCATATACAGGATGATCCCAGGGAAGAACCCGGCCTCGCACACTCCCAGCAGGAACCGGAGAATGTAGAACATCGTCGAGGTCTCGACATGGAAGAAATGCGAAAGAGGGGAGATGAATGCCAGTGACGAGGAGACGATGCCCCACGTCACCATAATGCGTGCAATCCAGAACCGCGCACCGTATTTGTGAAGAAGAAGATTGCTGGGCATTTCAAAGAGGAAATACCCCCAGAAGAAGATGCTGGCGCCCACGGCGTAAATGCTGTCACTAAAGCCCAGTGCGTCGAGCATCTGTAGTTTCGCAAATCCCACGTTGACACGGTCGAGGTACGCGACCACGTAGCATAGAAGCAGCAGCGGCAGGATGCGCTTCAATACCTTCCGGTACAACTGTTCTTCGGCCTCGCTGGCTGCGGCGGGCGCCGCCGCTGCCTGAGTAAGGGTTGGCATGGGACTGTCTCCTTTTGGTATGTCCTCTGCGAGAAATGCCGGGCTCGCTGTTACCGATAACATCGGCGGGCAAAACTTTCCCGCACGGGAAAATGTTATCGGTAACGAAGGTAGCATGATGCGCGCTCCAACGGCAAGCCAGGGGAATCTACCTAGGCGCGCCATACCGACTGCCGTATCATGCTGAGTCGTTGCGAGTCGGTCATGCCGCGTTCGCGCCGACTCGCTCATGAAAGCAAACCACCCAGAGACCGATGGGCAATACCCGCATCAACGACCGTATCGTCAGCGACCCGCATGCCGGTCCACCTCGCATGTCGGACGTTGCGCGTATCGCGGGCGTTTCGAAGATGACAGTGTCTCGCGTACTGGCGGGGCACAGCGTGGCGCCAGCAACTCGGGAGCGCGTGCAGCAGGCAATCGACGACCTCGGCTACGTGGCCGACGCCGCGGCAGGCGCGCTGTCGTCCGGGAAGTCGGAATTCGTCGCCGTGCTTGTCCCGTCTCTCGCGAGCTCGAACTTCTCGGATACCGTGCGTGGGCTATCCGCCGCGCTGGAGCCTCATGGGCTGCAAATTCTTCTGGGAGATACCGACTACGACCTCGCTCGCGAAGAGCGACTGGTTCGCTCGATGCTCAGATATCAGCCTCGCTGCATCGCGCTGACCGGGTCGCAGCATACTGAAGGAACCCGGCAAGTACTTGAGCGCTCGCGCATCCCCGTGGTGGAAATGTGGGACCTGCCAGCCAATCCGATCGACATGGCGGTCGGCTTTTCGAACTCCCGGGCAGCGCGTGAGATGGTGCGATATCTCAAGGACCGCGGTTACCGGAAGATCGGTTTTCTGGCCGGCGCGAGCGACCTCGATCGACGCGGTCTCGAACGCCTGAAGGGCTACCAGCAAGAGATGAAAGCACAAGGGCTCGGCGAGCCCCGGGTGATTCGCTTTGGCGAATCGCCTATCACCATGAGTCACGGCGCTCCCGCGCTCGATGCTCTTCTCGGACGATGGCCCGATACCAATGCTGTCATGTGCGTGAGTGACATGTCCGCGTTTGGCGCCATCATGCAATGCCACCGTCGCGGACTTCGCGTTCCCGCAGATATTGCAGTGGCGGGTTTTGGGAATTTCGAAGTATCCATCTGCTGTAACCCGACGATTACGACCGTGTCGGTCGACGCCTACGGTATCGGCTCACGCGCGGGGCAGCTATTGCTGTCGTCGGTCGCGTCGGGCACACCGCGCGCGGTACCCGAGCGCCGTAAGTTCACTATCGATTACACGGTGATTTCGCGCGAAAGCGCGTAACCTTTCCTGGTGCACAGCGTGGGCGCAGCGTGATAACATCAATGGATGTTACCGATAACAGATTCACCGGATCTCTCTGCACGGAAACCGCAGCGAACGCCCCGGAGGCGCTAACGCTGTCGCAGCAATGGCGATAGTCGCTGACAGATTGCACCACATCGCCACGACATGGACACGACGGAGTACAACGCATGACTCAGCTCAATGCCAGGCGCTTGCGCAGCCAGGAATGGTTTGACGACCCTGCCAATGCGGACATGACCGCGCTTTACGTAGAGCGCTTCATGAACTATGGCCTCACGCGGGAGGAACTGCAGTCCGGGCGGCCCATCATCGGTATTGCGCAGACGGGCAGCGACCTGGCGCCTTGTAACCGTCACCATATTGAACTAGCGGCGCGTACCAAGGCCGGCATTCGGGACGCAGGCGGCATTCCGATGGAGTTTCCGGTTCACCCGCTTGCGGAACAAAGCCGCCGTCCCACCGCCGCACTTGACCGCAATCTCGCTTATCTCGGGCTTGTTGAAATCCTGCATGGATTTCCTCTGGATGGCGTCGTGCTGACAACAGGCTGTGACAAGACGACGCCCGCCTGCCTGATGGCCGCTGCAACGGTCGATATGCCGGCCATCGTGTTGTCAGGCGGTCCGATGCTGGACGGTTGGCATCAAGGCAAGCGGGTGGGATCGGGAACGGTCATCTGGCACGCGCGCAATCTGCTCGCGGCGGGCGAGATCGACTACGAGGGGTTCATGGAACTCGTTACCGCGTCGTCTCCGTCCATTGGGCATTGCAATACGATGGGAACCGCGTTGTCGATGAACAGTCTCGCCGAGGCGCTGGGTATGTCGCTTCCGGGTTGTGCAAGCATTCCGGCCGCGTACAGGGAGCGAGGACAGATGGCGTATGCGACCGGCAAGCGTGTCGTCGACCTTGTGCGAGACGACGTGCGGCCGTCGAAAATCATGACGAAGGCGGCGTTTGAGAACGCGATTGTCGTGGCTTCGGCGCTCGGCGCATCGACCAATTGCCCGCCGCACCTCATCGCGATTGCTCGTCATATGGGCGTGGAGTTGAGCCTCGATGACTGGCAGCGCGTCGGCGAAAAGGTGCCGCTCATCGTGAATTGCATGCCGGCCGGCGAGTATCTGGGCGAGAGCTTCCATCGCGCGGGTGGTGTTCCGGCGGTGCTTCGCGAGCTTGACCGCGCCGGGCTCGTGCATCGTGACTGCTTGACCGTATCGGGCGAGGTCATCGGCGCTATTGCTGACAATGCGGCTCAACCCGACCGCGAGGTCATCAAGACGACCGACGAGCCGTTGAAGCACGGCGCTGGATTCATCGTGCTGTCCGGAAACTTCTTCGACAGCGCCATCATGAAGATGTCCGTGGTCGGTGATGCATTCAGAAACACGTATCTGAGTGAACCCGGTGCAGAAAACACCTTTGAAACAAGGGCAATCGTATTCGACGGTCCCGAGGACTATCATTCCCGCATCAATGATCCGTCGCTCAACATCGACCAGCACTGCATTCTGGTCATTCGGGGTGCAGGCACCGTGGGCTATCCAGGCAGTGCCGAGGTCGTCAACATGGCTCCTCCTGCCGAGCTTGTGCGTCAAGGTATAACGTCGCTGCCCACAATGGGCGACGGCCGGCAAAGCGGAACGTCGGCAAGTCCGTCGATTCTGAACATGTCGCCGGAGGCGGCCATTGGCGGTGGGCTTGCGCTTCTGCAAACGGGAGACCGCATCCGCGTCGATCTGAATACGCGGACTGTGAATGTGCTGGTCGATGAAGACGAGCTTGCACGCCGTCGTGAGACAGTAAGCTTCGAGATTCCGCCGGCGCAGACACCGTGGCAAGAGCTATATCGGCAGACTGTCGGTCAGTTGTCCACGGGCGGATGCCTCGAGCCCGCAACGCTCTATCTGAAAGTCATAGCAGAACGCGGCAACCCGCGACATTCCCACTAAACCGGCAGCGCTGGCATTCAATTGGTGATGCCAGTCCGGCCAACTCGATCTGCCTGTGTGAACCGGAGACAACCCTCATCATGACTTCACAAAACCCCACCCGCTATCTACCTGACGATTTGCAGCGGGCGCTGCTTGTCGGTCGCGTCTGGCGCAAAACGGCCGCTTACGAAGGGCCGTCGGTCGTAGTAGTCCGCAACGGCGAGGTGCTGGATATAACCGCGAATGTGCCGACAACTGCCGACCTGTTCGACCGTGAAGACGTCGCTCAGTTTGCCCGGACGGTTGCGGGTGAGGCGCTTGGCTCGGTTGAGAAGCTGGTCGAAGCAAACCTGGGCGCAGTGCAAGAGCACGCGCCCCGTTTGCTTGCACCGAACGACGTTCAGGCAATCAAGGCGTGTGGCGTCACGTTCGCAGTTAGCCTGATCGAGCGGGTGATCGAAGAGCAGGCGGGCGGAGACCCCGCTAAAGCCGAAGAGGTTCGAGGAACCATCGCCGCCACCATCGGCACCGACCTGTCGAAAATCAAGCCGGGTTCGGAAGCAGCGATGAAACTCAAGGCAGAACTCGAACGACGCGGCGCATGGTCCCAGTACATGGAAGTCGGCATCGGGCCCGACGCCGAAGTTTTCTCGAAGTCGCAGCCGATGTCCGCAGTGGGTTTCGCGGCGGACGTCGGCCTGCTGGCGGCGTCGAAGTGGAACAACCCGGAGCCTGAAATCGTCCTTGCGGTGAACAGCCGTGGCGAGGTTGTCGGCGCGACACTAGGCAACGACGTCAATCTGCGCGACATAGAAGGGCGCTCGGCTTTGCTGCTGGGCAAATGCAAGGACAACAACGCGTCATGCTCCATTGGTCCTTTCGTGCGTCTGTTCGACGACTCGTTTGACCTCGACTCCGTTCGCAAGGCCAGCGTTTCCCTGCGCGTGGAAGGCGCGGACGATGGCTTCGTCCTGGAAGGCGTCAGCCACATGAGCGAAATCAGTCGGGATCCGGCTGACCTCGTCGCGCAGACATGGGGGCGTCATCACCAGTATCCGGATGGTTTCATGCTGTTCCTCGGCACGATGTTCTCCCCGATCAAGGACCGCGATACGAAGGGCGGCGGCTTCACGCATCACCTCGGCGACAAGGTGACCATTTCGACACCTGAACTCGGTGCGCTAATCAATACCGTGCGATTGAGCACGGAGATCGCGCCATGGACTTTCGGCGTGCGCGCGCTTTATCGCAATCTGGCTTCCCGGGGCGCGCTTTAAGCGGCTTCGCGCGGGCGCACGAAGCCGACGACGCCTTATTGCGCCTGGGTGGCCTGACGTTGCGCGGCCTGCTGTTGGGCCTGCTGTTGTGCGTGCTGTTTGGCGAGGTGCCTGCCAACCATGCAGCCGCCGACCGCGCCGACGACCGCATGGTGCCCCGCGTAATGTCCAGCGACGCCGCCCACTACCGCACCCTTGAGGCAGCCCGCGGCGTTTGCCGTGCCTGCGGTCGCGAAGATCAGCGTGGTTGCAATGAGGGCGATTCTTATCGGGCTAGCTTTCATTCGAAGATACTCAAAGGTTGGATGTTCCGGATCGGGCGCCTTCGGGCGCCGTTTCCGCGGTTTCAATACCCGCGCCAATCATGACGCTCGCGCCATTCGTGCGCACGCCATTCGTGGCGGCGCCATTCACGTTCACGCCATTGGCGACGCTCACGCCATTCACGCGCTCTCCAGCCGTCATAGTCCCCGTAGGCGACGGCGACAGGGGCGGGAGCATACACGACGGGAGGCGGCGGTGCGTACACCGGTTCAGCCGGCGCATAGCCTCCGACCGGGATGCCAATCCCAACGCCGATGTCCACGTGAGCCGACGCGGCCGTTGACGCTGCCAATGCAGTCAGACCGAGTACTACGCCGAAAATCTTCTTATTCATTTTCGCTACTCCTTGCACGCGTTGCGTGCCGTGTCGGTGAACATGGCTCGAAGTGTAGGAGACGCCGCCAGACACAGGTGCAACGGCTGTGCGAGATTGGTAACACGGCATTACGCGCAGATCATCACTGCCGGCCCACGTCGCAGAAGCTTGTTGCAATGTAACGTCACGGCGCCACAACTTTCCCCCGCCGATGTGCCATGATGGCAGCAGGAGAGAAGGCGCAAGACGGTCACATGGCAATCGGGCAAGGGAGGCAAAAAGTGACGAACGACGACAACCTGTTGGGCGACCGGTCAGCGCAGGAACCGGAAGCGCTCCAGACACTCGCTGGATACCTGGAACGGTCTCTTGACGGAGCTAGCAGCGTCGTCATGATCCGGCACACGAACGAGCTCTGCACCGTTTATCTGGGTAATCCCGAGGGCCCGCGCGAAGAACTCAAGCAGATCGGCGCGATATCCACGGCGCTTGCCAATGAGATGCTCGAGTCGACTTCTTCAGGGGTGAATCTCATGCAAATCGACGGTCAAACGTATCGCTTCGCACGCAGTTTCACCGAGGTCGACGGCATGGCGGCGGTTGTCTTTTCAACCGAATGACGTTGCTCATTGCCATCGAGCTGGAACGCTTTGTTATCGTTTCAATGGCGCCATGCGCCTGATCGGTTAAAGGAGGATTGGTGCGTTCGAGACAGTATGTTGGCCTGCTGCTGTTCGTGGCAGCCCTCGGTTCGACGCGAGCGTGGGCGAGTGACATCCAATGCGCTGCAACCCGGCAGCCGGCAGAGCGCGTCATATGCGACCACGCCATTCTGAATAACGAGTACGACGATATCGCCGCTCAGCAGCAAGCTCTGCTCAGCAGCGGAAAGCTATCATCCGGGCAACTCGCGCAATGGCGGCAAGCACGGAATGCTTGCACCGACGTGCACTGCATCGACACGGTGTTCGCGCAATGGAAAACGATGGCGAAGTCCATTGCGGCGGACGCCGTGGCTGCTCCGGCTGTGGCTTCGTCAACGGATTTTGCTCCTGTCGGACCGGCATCTGATGCAGGTGCTTTCCCGCCGGCCGGAGGCACTTTGCCAGCGTCGCAGGCATCGCCGACGTCCGAGGCATCTCTGGTGCGTCAAGGCAGTGCGGCCGGCGTAGCGCTTCCGCAACCTGTCGCGAGCCAGGCGTCGTCGCCGGCGGCCGCTGCGGTTGTCACTGGCGCTCACGAACCTCGGAGTGCGACAGGGTTAGCAACCGCATTGACGGTGCTCGTCCTCATTGCGGCAACACTTGGCGCCTTCGTCATCCGCCGCAAGCGAAGTGGTGGCTCGCCGAAGCGTCACTGAGAAACCGTTGCCAGGAAACCGACATAAAGCCGCGAGCCTCGACACCCGAGTAAGCTTGCGGATGCGCAGCTTCGCCTTCTCAAGGCGAGAACAGCCTTTGCCACGAGCATGGGCGGCCCGCGCGACTCCTCGCAAATCACCGACAACTTACAAATGGACCTTTGGATTCAACCCTGTGCACGGTGCGCCGACCTCTACGGGATGCCGGCGACCGAACCCCCGCATCAAGACCTTACGCTCAACGGTGCGGGCGCCGTTAAAGATGCGCGAGCCGAGGAACACTACACGTGCCTTCGGTGTCGCGGTGTGTTTGCGCGAATCCTCGCCGGTCCGCCGACGAGACAGATCTGGATGCTACTGAACGCCGGACAGCATTGACGCGTATCGCCTGGATACCGGCGGCCGTCACTTTTTCAGAAACGGGTGCGTTTTGCCAAAGTCCTTCAACGTCACCGGGAGCGCAAGCGGGGACGCAAAATGGTGCGCCGTTGAGCTGTCGTCCAGCCGGCACTCACCGGTCAGAACCGTTCAATGTGGATCACGCGCTGCACCGCTGCCTCATGCCGGACGCTTTGAAAACACGTCCTTGAACACCGGCATCGCCGAAAAGACGTTCGGCCATCCCGCGTAGAACGCCGATTGCGTCAGCACTTCGGACGCTTCATGTTGGCTCAGCCCATTGTCCATCGCGCGGTTCGTATAGCGCTCGAAGGCGGGAGAAACCGACTTCAAGTCGGCGAGGGACGGCGGTTGCATGGTTTGAGTCCTTTGCGTTTATGCGCAGCCGGATGCAAGAATCGCGAGACCTGCCGCGGCAATGTGCTGCGACAGTTGGCGGATTCTGTTGTTACGGGTTGCTGTATTGCTCATCGGTGACATGTTCGAGCCAGTTGACGTTCTTGCCGTCGAGCGCTTCCTGAATGGCGATGTGCGTCATCGAAGTCGTCGATGTCGCGCCGTGCCAATGCTTGTGGCCTGGCGGGCACCAGACAACGTCGCCCGCGCGGATCTCAACGCGCGTTTCGCCCTCGCATTGGGTCCAGCCGCAGCCCGCCGTCACAAGCAGCGTCTGGCCGAGCGGGTGCGTGTGCCATGCGGTGCGCGCGCCGGGCTCGAAGGTGACGCTTGCACAGGACACTCGCGCCGGAGGAGGCGGAGCGTTCAGCGGGTCGATCCGCACCGTGCCCGTGAACCATTCTTCGGGGCCTTTCATAGAGGGCTGCGAGCCCGCGCGTTTCAGTTCCATAACATTCTTCCAATCAGGTTGTTCGATGCATGCGTCATGCGGCTAATCGTAATCTAGCGCCTCGCCATTCATGCGACTAGATAGCAAAACTGGCATGGTCTTATGCTGTGACGCATTAATCGATGGACGACTGCAACCTCGGGGTGATCTCTCGCGCACAACGAAAACCGGCCCACCCAGTGGTAACATTTGTTGTCACGCCTCCCATTCTCTCAACCCTGCTCGGGGCCATCGCATGCCAGACAGTTTCGACCAGCTCGCCGCCCTGATCCGGGCGCGGTTCTCCGAACTGAGTCCGCAATTCCAGATGGGCGCGGGATTCCTGCTTGACCACCCGGACGAGGTCGCGGTTTCGTCGATGCGCAAGGTTGCCGAGCGTGCGCAAGTGCAACCAGCGTCGCTCGTGCGTCTGTCACAGCAACTCGGCTTTCCCGGCTGGAACGAACTGCGCAACCTGTTCGTCGCGCGCGTGCGCACTCGGCCCGAACCGCTCACGAACCGGGCTCGCTCGCTAGTCAAGTCGAAGGACGCGCTGGCCAACGATCTTCTCGTCGCACAGCAGCACAATCTGGAAGTCACCGCGGCACACAATGGCCGCGTGATCGTGGAGGCGGCGCGACTGCTGCGGCGCGCGCCGCATGTTCATGTGGCGGGGTTCCGCTCGTGCTACCCGGTCGCGTTTGGGCTCCTGTACGGTTACCGGTTGTTCCGCTCGTCAGCTTCGCTGCTCAACGGCGAGGCCGGCACGCTCGAAATGCAACTTCGCACGGTGGAGCGCGATAGCGCCACCATTGTCATCAGCTTCGCGCCATATTCCGTCGAAGCCGTGCGCGTCGCGGAAGCCGCGCTCGAAAAAGGCAGCAAGCTCGTTGCCATTACCGACAGCGCCGTTTCGCCGATCGCACTGAACGCGGACAAGGTGCTGATCTTCTCGCACGAGAGCCCGTCTTTCTTCCCATCGCTGGTCGCGGCCACGGCGATCGCAGAATCGCTCGTTGCGCATCTGCTCGCACTGGAAGGCGCGGACGCCGTCGAACAGTTGAGCATTGCCGAGCAGTCGATGCATGCGAAAGGCGCGTACGTGCCTTGATGTAAGCCCTTTGTGAAATCGCCAGTGGTAGCGAGCGCATGGCGCTATCCACCGTCGACCGTCTCAGCCAGTCACCCTCGACTTGCGAGACCGACACTGACCGAGCGTTTGCCCCCATTCGATGTCGGCGCTGCCACGCCCGAACAGAAGGCCGTTCTCGACGAGATTTTGTCCGGTCCGTGCGGCAATCTGAACGGACGGTTTCTCGGCAAAGGCGGTCGAGCGTTTCGGGCACAAGGTGGTGATCAACCTCGTTGGGCTTCCCGGCTATTACGCGCTCGTCGCGATGACGCTGAACGTGTTCGGCATGCGCGCCGTCGGCCAGCAAAGCTTGCCGTTCGTCGAGCAACCTGCAACGGTCGCGGCAAGGCGGCGTATGTCACCGTCACGGCATTGGCACACGGAAGCGCCTATGATGAAGGTCGGTCCAGGTCCGCGCCTGTCACACAGCGCCGCACTCGCGACCCATGCCAAAGCCGCGGAACATTCGGGCTGGACCGTTGCGGCGGGCATCGCTATCAGGCGTGCAGCGCGTGAAGCAGGGCAAAACAGGAGAGAACGATGAAGCGCAAGGCATCAGCAGTCTGGCAAGGCGGTCTGCAGGACGGCAAGGGCTCCATTTCCACCGACAGCGGCGTCCTCAAGGAAACTCAATATTCGTTTTCCACGCGTTTCGCGGACGGCATCGGCACGAATCCGGAAGAGCTGATCGCGGCTGCGCACGCGGGCTGCTTTTCGATGGCGCTGTCGGCGGAACTGGGCAAGGCGGGAATCTCGCCGGAACGCATCGGCACCACTGCAACGGTCACCCTCGACAAAGACGGCGGCGGCTTCACGATCACCGCCGTGCATCTGGACGTAGCGGTCAAAATTCCTGGCGGCGACAAGGCGGCGTTCGACAAAGCCACCGCGGACGCCAAGGCCGGTTGTCCGGTGTCGAAGGTGCTGAACGCCACTATCACAATGGATGCGAAGCTCGAAACCTGAGCGGGGCATCGGCAACTGGCGGCGCGCGATGCTGCCCTGCATCGTTCGCCGCGCATTGAAACTTCCGCGCAACCCACACCGCAGGGCCAGCATCGTGTGCCGGCGCGGCGCTTCTCCAATGGCACCGCGATGACAACCCAAGCCGAAAAAGCAGCTCAATTCCAGGCGCTGCATACAGCGCAGGACGCGTTCGTTATTCCTAACCCGTGGGACATCGGCTCGGCGCGGTTGCTCGCGCTGGCCGGCTTCAAGGCGCTCGCGACCAGCAGCGCCGGCTACGCGTTTTCGCGTGGCTTGCCGGATAGCACCGTGGGCCGCGCGCAGATGATGATCCACCTCGCCGAAATCGCGGCCGCGACCGATTTGCCGGTCAGCGCCGATCTGGAAAACGGTTTCGGCGACGCGCCTGACGACTGCGCGGAAACCATCCGCCAGGCGGCTCGGGCGGGCGTGGTGGGCGGCTCGATCGAAGACGCGACCGGCCGCGCCGACGAACCTATCTACCCATTCCAGGCCGCTGTCGAACGCGTGCGCGCCGCCGTCGAAGCGGCCCGCGCCCAGCCGTTTCCTTTCACCCTGACCGCGCGCGCGGAGAACTACCTCGTTGGCCGTCCGGATCTCGACGACACGATTCGCCGCCTGCAGGCCTTTCAGGACGCCGGCGCCGACGTGCTGTACGCGCCAGGCCTCAAGACGCGTGAGGAAATTGCCGCCGTGGTCGGCGCGCTCAAGCGTCCCGTCAACGTGTTGATGGGCTTGCAGGGCGTCCTTCTCAGCGTCGACGAATTGCGCGCGATGGGCGTGCGGCGCGTGAGTGTCGGCGGCTCGCTGGCGCGCGCGGCGCTTGGCGCGTTCCTGCGCGCCGCGCATGAGATACGCGATCACGGCACCTTCGATTACACGAAAGATGCGGCGAGCGGCAACGAACTCAACCAGCTTTTTGCCGCGGCTGAAGAAAAGTGGCCGACGCCGGGCTAGAAGGGCGGCTGTCCGTGCCCGAAGGTCAGCGAAACGGCGATGCGGGAATTGCACGCGAAGTGTGCCGCTGTAAGCCGCGAAGTGGTATGGCGAGACGCTGTGTAACCACGCGGGGCGAGAAGTCGGGAATACAACATCGCATTGTTGTCGGCAGAGACAAGCCGAGCATGGTTCGCATATGGTCGTTTGACCGGTACCGTTGCGGCCGCCGACATGAGATCCTTTTCTTCAAGCCACTCGCGAACGGGCTTTCGCAATTGCCCTGAAACAAGGTTGTTTGTAGCTAGCTGGGCGACTACACATCCCGCATGGGTAGGCACCGCGACTCGATCCGCGCTGCCGGACTAACAGGCGGGGCTGTGCCACCGTGCTGACTTTTCTCTTCTAACTCTTCAGCGGGATCATCAGGATGGACGACAAGGACATTCCTCTTGCCAATAGCAAGGTTGAATATCAAACCTTGCTCCGGGAGAGCGGCTACACCGTCGCTAAAACGACTGTCCGCGCGGGTGGCGAGACACAATGGCATCATCACAGCCATGTCAGTGATCGCTTTCTCGTAGTCCGCGGAGTGCTGACTGTGGAGACGAAAATCGACGGGCTCGTCAAGAGCACAAGAGTGCGTGACTTTCACAATGTCGATCCGGGCGTCGTTCATCACGTCAAGAACGAGACGGAAGAAGACGTGGTCTACATCATGGTACAGGCGGGAGGCGCGCCGGATATCGTGCTAGCCGTGGCTCCTGCCTGAGCGCCGGAGCCGCTGCACGAGTCGAGCGATCATAGCAAGCCCTTTGCCGATGCCCTCAGCGTGGCTACCGCGCGCGTTGAGCATTCGAGCTTGCGAAACACGCTCTCCACGTGCGTGCGAACCGTGCTCGGACTGAGCGCCAACTCCTGTGCGACTTCCTTGTTGCTCGCGCCCCGCGAAATGGCGCGCAGCACGTCGATCTCCCGTGCAGAGAGGCGTGCGCCTTGAGGCGTCCTGCTCGTTGCGCGTCTAGCCACGGCCGTGCCGTCACCAAGCAGCGCCTCCACCGCGTGGGCATCCAGCCGGCCGCTTGCCGCCTCGTCACGCAACTGCTTCGCGGCTGCTTCGGCGGAGAGTGCCGCGCGCCACGGGCGCGCCGAGCGCAACGCGACCCACGCCACCGACGCCGCCAGCACACGGGCCTCGAGCGATAACGCAGGATCGCGCGCCGCACGAAAATAGCCCGAACCGTCCAGACGTTCGTATGCATGCGACGCAAGTTCGGCTGCTTCGCCGAGCGCCCCGGCCTGCTGGCCCGCGCGCCAGGTCCAATAAGGGACGAGGCGCACTTTTTCCCAGGCGCTCGGGGGCAAGCCTCTCGCCATGTTCCACACATTGTTGGGAACCGCCGCGCGGCCGATACCGTGAATCAGACCCGCGCGATAGACGCGCCGTTGCGCCGCGTCATCTTGTGTGAGCCGCGCATAACCTGCAGCTGCCGTCGCGCCCACTGCGCGGGAGAAGCCGGTCATCCACGGCAGCTTCAGATCGATGACGTCGGCGATCAATTCGGCCGACGTCGTCTGTTGCATTCGAGACGTCGTCAGCGCGGCGTCGAGATCCGCAGCGGACAGCTGATCCAGTTCCGTCAGCCACGAGGGCGCTTGGCGCGCGGCGGTGTCGACGAGCCGCGCCGGGTAGCGGGCGTCGGCGCGTTGTGCAATCAATCCGAGCGCCCGTTCCATACCATACGTGCGGGAGAAGACCTCCAGATCGCCCGCGAGGGCGACCACGTAAACGGGAACCGGCACTGCCACTCCTTCGAGACGTGCGGGGAGCCCGCTGCCGTCCCACGTTTCGAAGATGTGGCGCAACGCGGTTTCGGTCGCCCGTGCGAGGCCCAGCATGCGCGCGATTTCGCCCGACACCTCGCAGTGAATCTGTGCGAGCGGCGCGAGCACAGCGGCGACGCCGCCTAGCGCCTCGAGCGGCTCGATCCAGTCAACGCGGCCTTCGAGCATCGCAACGCGGCTTGCGATGTCGTCGCCGAAAACGTCGGCGAAGCCCGCGGCGTTCGCCGTGCAGCCTGACCAGCGCAGCATCGACGCCTCGCGGACGGTGTCGCATGCTGTCGCGTCGATGCCGGCGGCTTGCGCGAGGCGCGCCGCGAGCCATCCAGTGCGCAGCGAATGGTCGGTTGGCTGGCCCATGCTCAGATCGCCGATGAAGGCGAGCGCCTTCACCGAGTCGAACACACGCAGCGGCGTGTGGCTAGCATCGTCGTCGATCATTGGGATCACGTGAACAATCACTTTTGGGAACGACTGATAACCATATGCGATCCCGCGTTTTGGGGAGGGTCGGTCATCTGACCGATGCCGCCGAAGACGGCGGGATGCGATCCTGACATGCGATCTTTACCACCGACCAGACCCGACCATATACGGAGCATTCATGTCCTTCCGGTTCCAACTCGTCATTTCGGCGATTGTCCTCACGCTCGCTAACGCCTCGTTCGCTCAACCCAATGCGGACAAACCTGAGCGGATCAGGGGCACCATCCAGTCGTATTCAGGCGGCATGCTACAGGTACACCGGCGCAGCGGCGAAACGGTCAGCATTGCAGTAGACAATGCAACGGGCCTGAATGCCGTGAAAGCCGTACAGCTTTCGGATATCAAGCCTGGTGCCTACGTCGGGGCCGCCGCGATGCCGGGCGCCGACGGCAAACTCGTGGCGAAGGAAGTCCTCGTGTTTCCCGAAGCCGCGCGCGGAACTGCGGAGGGTCACTATTCATGGGACCTGGGCGCGAATAGCTCGATGACAAACGCGAACGTCGATACGGTAGTGCAGGGTACCAGCGGTCGCGACCTCAAGCTTTCGTACAAGGGCGGCAGTAACACCGTCACGGTGCCCGCGAACGCGCCGGTCGTGACGCTCATTCCCGCTACACGCGACGAACTGACCACGGGCAAGCAGGTGTTCGTCGTCGCAACGCACGGCTCAGGCGCCGCCTACAAAGGGCTGCAGGTTGTCGTGGAGAAGGACGGGCTGGCGCCTCCAATGTGAGTCGGACTGTCGAACGAGCGCTATCTATCATGACCGCCGACAAGCCGCCACGGCAGCGAAGGTCAGAAAAGGAGTTGCAATGAATGAACACCCCATGGATGCCGATAGCGTTCGCGAAGAACGCTGGCTAACGCGCTACTACTTCGTGCGGACCGCGTTTTCCGCGGTCTGGGTCGCACTTGCTTTTTCGGTCGGGCTACACTCGCCGGAGGCGACAGCGGCGCTGCTTTTCGTCTATCCCGCATGGGACGCGCTGGCCAATTACTTCGACATGTCGCGTAGCGGCGGCATGGCGGAAAGCCGCACGCAGGCAATCAACATTGTTGTCAGCGTCATCACGGCGATCGCAGTCATTGTGGCATTGAGAACCAGTATGAGCTGGGTGCTTGGCGTCTTCGGGGTGTGGGCGATACTGTCCGGGCTCTTGCAACTCGGAACTGCGCTGCGCCGCTGGAAGCGCTCCTCCGCGCAATGGGCAATGGTTCTGAGCGGCGGACAATCGGCGCTGGCAGGTGCGTACTTCGTCATGCAAGCCGGTGTGTCGATGCCCCCGGCTGTCTCACGCGTGGCGGGTTACGCCGCAGTCGGCGCAATCTATTATCTGGTTTCCGGGTTGTGGCTCCATGCACGCCGGCTGCGCCGCAAGGTCGCTTGAACGGCTGAAAGAACTGGCGATTCTCGCGATCCCCTCGCTCTGCATGTGCTTCATGAGGCGTTCGATATTGGCCGGACGAGCTTCTTGCGCCGCACCCGGAACCGCCTCATAGAGGAGAGATTCCGCTGACTCCGGCCTTGCCGCCGACGTCGGCCGAACATTCGCCTGCGAGAAAACGGGCATCGGCAGTATCGGACAACGAATCGTGGCCGTCCGTCGTCGAGTGGCTGCGTCGCCAACTCGCGGGCGGCAAGCCGAATTCCCGCTTGAATGCGCGATTGAACGCCGCCTCCGACTCATAGCCGACCCGTTCCGCGATAGCCGTAAGCGGCTGCGCTCCGTCACGTAACGCCTGTGCCGCAATTTGCAGACGCCAGCGCGCCAGGTATTGCATCGGTGGCTGGCCAAGCAATTGAGTGAAGCGCTGTGCAAGCGCCGAACGCGAAAGGCCCGCTTTGCGCGCAAGTTCGTCGACCGTCCATCCATGCGCCGGTTGCGCGTGCATTAATGCGAGCGATCGCCCCACGAAACGATCGCTGACGCCAGCCAGCCATCCTTTGCGATCCGCAGGCAGCGCATCGACACAACGCCGTACCGCTTCCACGAAAAGCAGCTCGGACAAACGGCCGAGCACAATCGCGCTTCCTACGCGCCATTCGGCTGCTTCGACAGCCGCGAGTTTCAACGATGACTCCAGCCACGCGGATCTCGCGTCGTTGCGCATGTCGATCTTGAACATGCGAGGCAATGCCGACAGTACCGGATTGGTCAGCGTGTCGTCGCAGGCGAGAAAGCCGCAAATGAGGCGCGTTTTCACGCCGCCCCCACCGTAGCTCAACCTGATCACATCGCCCGGCGTGGTTTCCAGATACTGCGACAGCATTTCGTGGGAGGGCGCCGGTTCGAGTTCGAGCGAACTGCCCATTAGATGCGCTTCACCTTGCGGCACGACGAGAAGTTCACCGGCATCGACGCATATGGCGGAAGAGGGGTCGTCGACGAGTCGTGCGCGGCAGCTTCCTTCCGTGATGAGGTGATAGGAGACGATGCGCTCCGCGCGCGGCAGAAACGAGACGCACAACTCCCGGGTCGCCTCGCCGAAAACACACCAGGGTGCAGTGAAGTCGGCGCTTAGATACACCGCTCCACTGAGATGCACGAGGCGAAGTACGTCGGAAAGAGCATCCATGGCGTCGTCCATCAGTTTCGGCGTCCTGCGCAAAACATCTGGACGGCCGGTCATTCACCGATACGGCTTGCGTCCCGATACTAGCACTCACGCGAATCCGCAACAACGAACGGTAGAGCGCCGGATTACACCATCAGGAGAACGACATGAGTTACCCAGAGACTTATCGCGGTCAATGCTTTTGCGGCGCAGTGCAATTCACGGTAAGCGGAGAACCCGCGGGTATGGGCTATTGCCATTGTGAATCGTGCCGCAGATGGTCGGGAGCGCCCGTCAATGCGTTCACGCTGTGGAAGCCGGAGGCACTGCACGTTACTCGCGGCGCCGATGATATCGGCACTTACAACAAGACGCCTCATAGCTACCGCAAGTGGTGCAAGTCGTGTGGCGGACATCTCTTCACCGAGCATCCCGGGCTCGAACTGATCGACGTGTACGCCGCGGTCATCGCCGACTTCCCATATGAGCCCGGCGTGCACGTTCATTACCCGGAGTCGCGCCTTCGAATGAAAGACGGTCTGCCCAAGCAGAAGGATCTGCCGGCGGAAATGGGCGGCTCGGGTATCAGCGTCGCCGAATAGCCATTGCATCTCGCGGTTCCGGTTCGATTCGCCCGATCGTCGCGCGGGCCTTCTCGCAGTGCAAGTTCGCGGCGTCATCTGAATGGCAGCAACTCCGAGCATTGACTCATTGCTGCCCTCGGTTCTCAGGAGTCGTTTATGTCCGCAGTCGATTCTTCTTTTTCGCCCGTCGCAGACTTCGCTGCCGTCAAGGTCCGTCAACAGGCCGCGTGGTCGACCGGCAACTATGCTGTCGTCGGCACGACGCTGCAGATCGTCGGAGAAACTCTGTGCGAAGCGCTTGACCTGCGCGCCGGCTCGAGCGTGCTCGACGTTGCAGCCGGCAACGGCAATGCAACGTTGGCAGCCGCGCGCCGTTGGTGCGATGTCACTTCCACTGATTATGTCGCGTCACTGCTGGACGCCGGCCGTGCCCGCGCACAAGCGGAAGGTCTTTCCGTCAAATTTCAGGAAGCGGACGCGGAAGCGCTGCCGTACGCGGACGCCTCGTTTGACATCGTCATGTCGACGTTCGGTGTGATGTTCACTCCGGATCAAGCGAAGGCAGCGGCTGAACTGGCTCGTGTGTGCAAGCCGGGCGGGCGGATCGGCCTCGCGAACTGGACGCCGGATAGCTTCATCGGACAGGTGTTCAAGACAATTGCCAAGCACATTCCGCCATCTGCGGGCGTGGCATCGCCGGCGCTGTGGGGAACGAAGGCGCGGCTGGAAACACTGTTCGAAGGAAAGACCCGGAAGATCGTCGCGAACAGCCGCCATTTCACGTTCCGTTACCGCTCGCCCGAACATTTCGTGGAAGTTTTCCGCACGTTTTATGGGCCGGTGAACAAGGCATTTGGGGCACTCGAAGGCGAGCGGCAAGCGGCGCTTCTCGACGATCTGATGACATTGATAAAAAGCCGCAACCGGTCCGGCGACGCGACGCTCGTGCTGCCGAGCGAGTACCTCGAAGTAGTGGTGGAACGATCATGAACGGCGTCGGGCGCAGCGTCGCCGTCCTGCTCGGATCCGCCTCGCGCCTCTGGTCGATCGCTTGCCTGATCGGTCTGCGGCACGGTTCGGTGATGGTTGCGTTGCCACTGTGCTCGTCGGCGTGCTTCTTCGGTCTTCGGTTCGTACTGACGGTGTTGGGTCTTCCGGCTTGACTGCCGCTCCATTGCAATCCGCTGCTTTACCGCGCCTTCGCGCGCGGTAAAGCCAATCCATTTCTTCATGCCACGTGTGCTCACTCGCAGCATCATTGATGCCGTCAAAAATGATGCGTTTACCACTGCAAAAAAACTTGCATTTCGCGCGGGGAAAACTACCTTGATTAAACAAAGCAGTTCGGGCTCGGCAGCGGAGGGGACACATGCCGGCTACACGTATGATGATTGCGCGTCGCGCGGGCGTGAGCGTTGCCACGGTCGATCGTGTGTTGCGCGACGACCAGGCCGTGCGTCCCGAAACGGCAGAGCGTGTGCATCTTGCACTCTCGGCGTTGCGCGACGACCGAGCGAGTCGCGGTCGCCCGGCTAAGATCAACACGTATCGCGTCGCCTTCGTTCTTCCTCAGGTCAATTCGCGCTTTCTCGATCATGTCGAGCGCGACATCGCGCTGTCCGCGAGCTTCTTTCGCGAGCACCGCATCATTCCTTCTTTCTACCGGTGCGACTTCGCTTCTCATCGCGACACCATTGTTTTCGCGCAGCAGGCCATCGACTACGACGCGCTGGTACTCGTGCCGCTCGACTACCCCGCGGTCGAACGTCTGATCGAAGACACGAGCGATGCAGGGGTGCCCGTCGTCACTGTGTTCTCCGATTTGCCTGCCAGTCGCCGCGCAGCCTATGTCGGAGTGGATAACCGGATTGCAGGACGCACCGCAGGAGCGTTGATGGGCCGCTTTCTCGGTGCGCGGCTCGGCACGGTGGCGGTCCTGTCGGGCTCATCACGCCTGCACGATCAACTGGAACGGCGCACCGGGTTTTCACAGGTGCTCGAAGAAGACTTCCGCAATCTGCGCTGGATCGCCGAACCGGACTTCACTGAAGACGACGACGGCGCAGGTCTCGCCGCGCAGGGTCTCATTGCGCGTCACCCGGATCTGGTCGGCGTGTATGCGACCGGTGGCGGCATTTCAGGCATCGCGAAAGCATTGCAGGAATCCGGCGACAAGTCTCGTCTCGTTCTGATCGGCCATGAATGCACCGCGGCGACCCGCACGCAGTTATCCGAGCGCGCTATCGACGTGATCCTCGACCAGGACGTGCGCGGCATCGTCCACTGGTCGGGCCTCGTCGCGGTCAATTGTCTTAACGACGTACGTGGCGCGCTCGCCATTCCAACGCCGGAAACCAGAATTTATCTTCGTGAGAATGCGCATGCCTGAAGCTCGCGACACGCGGATTGCAGTCCGAATCCGCTGAGCTCAAACACAGCACCCGGCGCATGGGCGCTGTTCCATAGCAGGTTGGAGACCCGGGAAAGACAAGGAGAAGACAAATGTTACGTCTTACGTCAGCAAGGGTAATAGCGGCGGGCATGATCGCGTTCGGACTCGGTATGGCAACCGGCGCGCGGGCACAGGACAAGCAGTTGACGTTATGCTGGGCAGCATGGGACCCGGCCAATGCACTCGTTGAATTGTCGAAAGATTTCACCACGAAAACCGGTATTAAAATGAAGTTCGAGTTCGTGCCGTGGACGAGTTACGCGGATCGCTTCATCAACGAACTTAATTCGCATGGCAAACTATGTGACCTGATCATCGGCGACAGCCAGTGGATCGGCGGCGCGGCAGTCAACGGGCACTATGTGAAGCTCAACGATTTCTTTGCGAAGAACAAGATTTCGATGAACGACTTCGTGCCGGCGACTGTGGTGGGATATGCGGAGTGGCCGAAGAATACGCCTAACTACTGGGCGTTGCCGGCCATGGCGGACGCAGTGGGCTGGACGTATCGCAAGGACTGGTTCGCTCGTCCGGAATTGCGCGCGGAATTCAAGCAGAAATATAAACGCGAACTCGAACCGCCCACCACACTGGACGAACTCAAGCAAACCGCGGAGTTCTTTCAGGGCCGCAAGATCGACGGCAAGACGGTCTACGGTGTCTATATCTTCACAGAGCGCGGTTCTGAAGGCATCACAATGGGCGTGACCAACGCGCTTTACAACTTCGGTTTCGAGTATCAGGACCCCAAGAAGCCGTATCACCTGGACGGCTTTGTCAACTCGCCCGGCGCGGTCAAGGGACTGGAGTACTACAAGGCGCTTTACAAGTGCTGCACGGCGCCCGGTATGACCAACGCGTACATGCAGGAAGGACTGGACGCCTTCAAGTCCGGCCAGGTGGCAATGCAGATGAACTGGTTTGCATTTTTCCCCGGACTCTACAAAGACCCGAATGTCGGCGGCGACAAGATCGGTTTCTTCGTCAACCCGCGCGAAACGAAGCAGTACACGCAGCTTGGCGGACAGGGCATTTCTGTCGTCGCTTATTCGGATCATAAAGACGATGCACTCGAGTACATCAAGTGGTTCGCGCAGCCAGACGTCCAGAAGAAGTGGTGGCAGCTTGGCGGCTATTCGGCGGCGAAGTCAGTGGTCGACGCGCCTGACTTTCCGAAGAGCGCACCCTTTGCGCCGGCGTTCCTGAAGTCGATGTCGATCGTCAAAGACTTCTGGGCTGAACCTACCTATGCGGAACTGTTGCTCGACATGCAAAAGCGCGTGCATGACTACGTGGTGGCCGACAAGGGCACGGCCAAGGAAGCGCTGGACTTGCTGGTCAAAGACTGGAACAAGGTCTTCAAGGCCGAAGGCAAGAACTAGCGCGTATCGAGGACGGGACCGGCGGCGCCTGCACGGACGCCGCCGATGCCTTTAAAGGAGCGAGGCATGCTGGCAAACAAGCCTTTTTCGTCGGCGGGGCTGAAGTCCCCGGCGGCGGCGCGCGCGCACACGCGTCTGACCGGATTGTCGGACAGAAGCATTGCGTGGCTGTTCATCCTTCCAACAATTCTGCTGCTGCTCGCGATCAACATCTTTCCGTTGATCTGGGCGTTGCGTCTGTCGTTCACTAACTTCAAGTCGAATATGCCGAGTGTGCCGGCGCGCTTTGTCGGAATCGACAACTACGTCGACATTCTCACCGACGAAGACATCTGGTACGCGATGCAGGTAACGGCGCGCTTCGTGTTCTGGTCGGTCGGTCTCGAAGTGCTATTGGGTTTCGGCCTCGCGTTGCTGATCAACCGGCAGTTCCGCGGCCATAGCTTCTGGACCACGCTGATCCTGCTGCCGATGATGCTGTCGCCCGCGGTGGTTGGCAACTTCTGGACCTTTCTGCTGCAACCGCAAACGGGGTTGTTCAACGATATTGTCGGTTTCTTCACCGGCATTGCGCCCGGCTCGTTTCAGATGATCGGCGACGTGTCGCTCGCGCCGTGGACCATCGTGATGGTCGATACGTGGATGTGGACGCCGTACGTGATGCTCATCTGTCTCGCGGGCCTGCGCTCGATTCCCGACTATATCTACGAAGCCGCCGAGGTGGATCGCGCCACACCGTGGCGGCAGTTCTGGTCGATCACGTTGCCCATGACGTTGCCGTTCCTGATGCTCGCCGTGCTGTTTCGCGGCATCGAGAACTTCAAGATGTTCGACATGGTGAACCTGCTGACTTCGGGTGGCCCCGGTTCGGTGACCGAAACCGTATCGATCACGCTGAAGCGCGCCGCTTTCGAGAAATGGCAGACAGGCTACTCTTCCGCACTGGCAATCATTCTGTTCGTGACGGTATTCGGTGCGGCGAATATCTACGTCAAGGCGCTCAACCGGGTGAAACAGCGATGAGACCGACTACCGCACAACATTCGGTGGTGGCTTCTTCGCCACGCGGCAAGCGTTTTGCCGCCGCGGTTGTCATCACATACGCATTGCTCGCGACCTTGCCGATGCTGTGGATCTGCCTGACCAGCTTCAAGACGCAGGAAGATGCCATCGCCTATCCACCTGTCGTGTTGTTTCAACCGTCGATGGAAGGTTATGTGAACCTGTTCACGATCCGTTCGCGGCAAACGCCGGAGTTCATCGCCAGTCTGCCGCCCGCGCGGACCTGGTATGAGCGCGATGTACGCAAGCGAAACATGGTGATTGCCGGTCCGTCCAAAGTTTTGCCGCGCTTCGTGAATTCGCTCGTGATCGGTTTTGGCTCGACCTTTCTCGCGGTATTTCTCGGCACATTGGCGGCCTATGCGTTTTCGCGCTTCAAGGTGCCGCTCGCCGACGACCTTCTGTTCTTCATTCTGTCGACGCGCATGATGCCGCCGATTGCAGTCGCCATTCCGATTTACCTGATGTATCGGGCGCTCGGTCTGAGCGACAGCTATGTCGGCATGATCGTGCTCTATACAGCGGTCAATGTATCGCTGGCGGTCTGGCTTCTGAAGGGCTTCATGGACGAAATTCCACGCGAGTACGAAGAGGCCGCGCTGGTGGACGGCTACACGCGGCTCCAGGCTTTCGTCAAGGTAGTGCTGCCGCAGGCCATCACCGGCATTGCTGCGACTGCGATTTTCTGCCTGATCTTCGCGTGGAACGAGTATGCATTCGCGTCCCTGCTGACGAGCGGCGATGCGCAAACAATGCCGCCGTTCATTCCGTTCATTATTGGCGAGGGCGGGCAGGACTGGCCGGCAGTCGCGGCCGCGACGACGCTTTTCGTGCTGCCTATCCTCATCTTCACTGTCGTGTTGCGCAAACATCTGTTGCGCGGCATCACCTTCGGAGCGGTGCGCAAATGAAACGAGACTCCGTTTTGCCGCAAAGACATTATCTGCGCCGCGGCTACAGCGAAGCAGTGTCGACCGCACTGATCGGTCTTGGCATGGCAATGCTGGTGCAGCCGTTTTCGCTGACACTGTTCACGTGGTCGTTTCCGGTGGTCCTCGTCGGTGCGCTGGCGTTTGTCGTGACCAGTCATTTCCCGGACTGACGCCATGTCGACGATCGTTCTTGCCAACCTTCACAAGCGTTTCGACGACTTCGTCGCGGTGCGCGACACCAGTTTGACTATTGGCGCGGGCCGCTTCGTCGTGTTGCTCGGTCCGTCGGGCTGCGGCAAAACCACGACGCTGCGCATGATAGCCGGCCTTGAATTGCCCACCTCCGGCCAGATCCTGATAGACGGTGAGGACGTGACGCAATTGCGCGCACGTCAGCGCGACATCGCATTCGTGTTCCAGATGTTCGCGCTCTATCCGCATATGACCGTGCGCAACAACATAGCCTTTCCGCTCAGGAACGAGCATGTGTCGCGCAAGGAGATCGCGGCGCGCGTGGACGCCGCCGCCCACATGCTGCGCATCGAGAACATTCTCGATCGCAAGACGGGCGGCCTGTCCGGCGGCGACCGGCAGCGCGTGGCGCTGGGCCGCGCGATCGTTCGGCAGCCGAAGGCGTTCCTGATGGACGAACCGCTCGGCACGCTCGATGCGGATTTCCGCGAGCTGATGTGTCTCGAGTTGCGGAAGCTACATAATGCACTTGCCGCCACGACCGTTTATGTCACGCACGATCAGAGCGAAGCGATGGCGATGGCCGACGACATCGTCGTGATGAACAAGGGCGAGTTGCTGCAAGCCGGTCCGCCGCAGGAGATCTATCACTTTCCGGCGACGGTGTTCGTCGGCAATTTCATCGGCAGTCCGCCAATGAATTTCCTCGCGGCAGATGGCGGGGTGGACGCCGGCGACGAACAAGTCCATTTGCACGGCGCAGCAGTGCCGGTGCCGCGCTCTCACGCTGGTGCTGAACGCGTGCTGCTGGGCATTCGTCCCGAGCATGTGACGGTCGATCAGCACGGCCCGCTGCGCGGCAAGGTCATCGCCGATGAATACCTTGGCTCGCATCAGGTGCTGGTGGTCGAGACCGCGCTGGGCGTAGTGCGGGTGCGGGTCGGCAAAGACGATGGCCTGCCGGCCGGGTCACCGGTCGGTTTGTCGTTTCGCAAGGACCGCACGCTGCTTTACGACGCGCAGAGCGGCCGGCTGCTGCCGGGCGCCGCTCGCACGATTCCTGCACAGGGAGAAGCTCATGGCTGAAATCCAGTTGCGCAATGTGTCGAAGCGGTTCGGCGAAATCGCCGCGGTGGACGATATTTCGATCGACGTGGCCGACGGCGAGTTCGTCGTGCTGCTCGGACCGAGCGGCGCAGGCAAGACCACGACCCTGCGTCTGATCGCCGGGCTCGAACGGCCCGACGCGGGCGACGTGCTCATCGACGGGGCGATCGCGACCGGCGTGCATCCATCCGACCGCGACGTCGCATTTATCTTCCAGCAATACTCGCTGTATCCGCATCTGACCGTGTTCGGCAACCTGGCGTTTCCGCTGCGCTCGCCGAGACGGCGCAGCAGCGAGGCGGACGTGCGTGCGCGTGTTCACGCGGTCGCCGAAATGCTGCATATGGAAGCGAAACTCGACAACATGGCCACGCATCTGTCCGGCGGTGAGATGCAGCGTGTGGCGATTGGGCGCGCGCTCGTGCGGCAGCCCAAGGTGTTTCTGATGGACGAGCCGCTGTCGTCGCTCGATGCGAAGCTGCGTGAAGAGTTGCGCATCGAACTGAAGCGCCTGCATCGTACGATCGGTGCGACCATCGTCTATGTCACGCACGACCAGGTCGAAGCGACCACGCTCGCGGATCGCATCGGCATTCTCGATCATGGGCGTCTCGTGCAACTCGGCACGCCGCGCGAGGTGTACGGCAATCCGGTGTCGCTCAGCGCCGCGCAACGGCTCGGCTCCCCGCCGATCAACCTGCTGCCGCCCGCACTGTTCGACTCGGTTCACATGCCGGCGGGCACGGCGACCGTCGCGATCCGTCCCGAGGACATCGTGCTGCACGACCCGTCTGAAGGCCACGCGAGCGGCGCACAGGATGCACTCGATCTGACGGTGCTCGAATATTCGCCGCTGCGTCATCTGCTGATTCTCGATCGCGCCGGAACCGCCGTGGTCGCGACGACAGTCACGGAGCGCAGTTTCTCGCCGGGGCAACGGGTCGGCGTGTCGCTGCCCCCACGCAGCCTTTTATATTTCCATGCCGACGGCAGGAGGATCCCGACATGAACGGCAAAACGGTCATGACGTGCATCGACGCCGCGTATGCGGCGTTGAAGGAGCATACCGACGAGATCGCTTCGCTCGACCAGCAGATCGGCGATGGAGATCACATTTTCAATCTGCTGCGCGGCATGGAAGCGCTCCTTGCGGTGCGCGCGGAGATCGAGGCGCAAGCGTTCGGCCCCGCGCTCGAGATCGCGGCTGCCAAAGTGCTGTCCACGGTGGGCGGATCGTCGGGTCCATTGTTCTTCTCGTTGCTCAACGGGATGGCGAAAGCGTCAGCGAACAATGCAATGGATGTGGCTGGCTTCGCCCGCGTCTTTGCGGCGGGAGTCGAGGCCGTTGGACAACGAGGCAAGACCGGCGTCGGCAGCAAGACGATGATGGACGTGTTGATACCGGTCGCGCAGCGCTTCGAGCAGCTGGCGGCAGAAAGCGCAGCGGCGCAAGCGGTGCTCGACACCTTGCCGCGAGTCGCCGAGGAAAACATGCTCGCAACGCGCGACATGCTGGCAACCAAGGGACGCGCCTCGTTTCTCGGCGAGCGCTCGCGCGGGCATATCGATCCGGGCGCGCGCTCCAGTCAGATCATGATTGCCTCGGTATGCGCGCGGCTCGCGCAACACAATGGACAAGGAGCGTGACGGTGAAAAAATTCATCAATCATGTGGACGATTTTCTCGCCGAGAGCCTGGCGGGATTCGCCGCGGCGCATGGCGACCTGGTCGTACTCAATCGCGAACCGGTGTTCGTGCGGCGCAAGGACCTGAAGCCCGGCAAGGTCGCGCTTATCTCGGGCGGCGGCTCGGGGCACGAACCGCTGCATTCGGGATTTGTCGGCCACGGCATGCTCGACGCCGCGTGCCCGGGCCAGATCTTCACATCGCCGACACCCGACCAGATGATGGCGGCCGCCAAGGCCGTCGATACCGGCTCGGGCGTGCTGTTCATCGTGAAGAACTATTCGGGCGATCTGATGAACTTCGAAATGGCCTCGGAGATGTCCGAGGTGCCCAATGCGATGGTCCTGATCAACGACGACGTCGCGGTGGAGAACTCCAGCTATACGACCGGGCGCCGTGGGGTCGCGGGCGCGGTCATCGTCGAGAAGCTGGTGGGCAGCCTCGCGGAAAGCGGAGCGAGCCTCGACGAATGCAAGGCGTTTGGCGATCGCATCAACAAACGCACGGCTTCGATGGGTGTCGCGTTCTCCAGTTGCACGGTGCCGGCAGCCGGCACGCTGACGTTCAAGATCGGCGACGATGAAATCGAAGTCGGCGTCGGCATACATGGCGAGCCGGGCAGGCGGCGCGCGAAATTTGCATCGGCCGATACGATTGCAGCGGAGTTGCTCACCGCGATAGTCGACGATCTGAAGCCGCCTGCGGGGGCGGGCTTGCTGGTGCTGGTGAACGGCCTTGGCGGCACGCCGCTTGGCGAGCTTTACCTGCTCTTCAACTCGACGCGCGCTTGGCTCGAAAAGCGCGATCTGAAAATTGCCCGTGTGCAGGTGGGGGCGCTGACCACGTCTCTCGAGATGGCTGGCGCTTCGATCACGCTTTGCATGCTCGACGAACAAATGACAAAGCATTGGGACAGCGCGGTGCATACGCCGGCGCTGAGGTGGGGCTTATAGAAGAGGGCGGCCCAGTTACCGAAGATGACTGGTCGCGCGTCCTGCATTGGCGGAGCCACTAACCACGCGCGCCCGCTCGATGGTCAAAGGCGGCTCCGACACCCGTCTCAGTCGCGATCTTGCGCAGGCGCAATCACACAACCTCGAGATCGCGTTGACGCAGAACGCCGACAGCGTCGTCGAAACGGCGAAGACGTTGAAAAAGGCGCCGCATGTGCACGTCGCGGGTTTTCGGTCGTGTTATCCGGTTGCGTTCGGCCTGCTTTATGGATATCGCCTCTTTCGCCCATCGGTGAATCTCCTCAGCGGGGAAGCCGGCACGCTCGAAATGCAGTTGCGCGGCATCGAGAAAAAGCACGCCGTGGTGGTCGTCAGCTTCGCGCCGTATTCCGTCGAAGCGGTTCGCGTCGCGCAAGCGGCGATTGAACGCGCAGCGAAACTGATCGCGCTGACCGATAGCGCCGTATCCCCGATCGCGCTGAACGCCGATCACACATTGATCTTCTCGCACGAATCGCCGTCGTTCTTTCCATCGCTCGTCGCGGCATCGGCGCTCGCCGAGATGCTCGTCGCGCATCTGCTCGCGCTCGAAGGCAAGAACGCGATTACCAATCTGGGGCAGGCCGAAGTGGAGCTGCACTCGCAGGGCGCCTACGCGGCAAGCTAGCCGATCGACGCCCGCAGCAGTTCGCAAAGATCGGCAGCGATGGACCACATCGACACGTGTCGATGCATCACGATGCCGCTCGGCACCGCCCGAGTGTTCGGCGCGAAGTGCGCCGATACCGCGAGCGGTGGCACGATCGCGCAGCCGAGCCCTGCAACGACGAGCGCGACGACGCACGAGATGTGTCGGCTTCGCCAAGCTTCAGATGATGAGCGATCTGAGCCTCACCGAAGCGGCGCACGGCGTCGGCGCGGGGCTCTTCTTCATTGGCTACCTGCTGCTTCAGGTGCCCGTCGCATATCTCGTGAAGCGCATCGGCGTGCGCACGTGCCCCGGCGGTTCGCTGACCGCGTGGGACATTGTCTCCATCGCGACGCTCGCGACGCGAAACCAGACCGCGTTCTCCGATATGCCGCATGCGACAACATATGTTGTGTTAATCTTGGAGTTATGGATCACATGTTGCGCACTTACTTAATACCCAATTCGCACCGAATTCGCACCGAAAGGCAGGAACCATGACCATGGTATTTCATCGCGCGCCGCGCGCCACGCTGCCCGTCGCCGTGCGCGGTGACGGCATCGAGATCGTCGATTCAACCGGCAAGCGCTACATCGACGCTTGCGGCGGCGCGGCTGTCTCGTGTCTCGGGCACTCCCATCCGCGCGTGATCGAAGCCATCCAGCGACAAGTGCAGCAGTTGCCCTATGCGCACACGTCGTTCTTCACGACCGAGCCCGCCGAAGCACTCGCCGATCTGCTCATCGAAGCCGCGCCGAAAAATATCGGCCACGTCTACTTCGTGTCGGGCGGCTCGGAAGCGATGGAAGCCGCGCTCAAGCTCGCGCGCCAGTACTTCGTCGAGAAAGGTCAGCCCGAGCGGCGGCACTTCATCGCGCGCCGGCAGAGCTATCACGGCAACACGCTCGGCGCGCTCGCGATCGGCGGCAACGCATGGCGTCGGGAGCCGTTCCTGCCGATTCTCATCGAAGCGCATCACGTCACGCCCTGTTTCGCGTATCGCGAGCAGCGAGCGGGCGAAACCGACGAAGCCTTTGCGCAACGTCTCGCCGACGAACTGGAAGCGAAGATTCTTGAACTCGGCGCGGAATCGGTCGCGGCGTTCGTCGCGGAGACCGTCGTCGGCGCGACTGCGGGCGCCGTGCCGCCGGTGCGCGAATACTTCCGCAAGATCCGGGCGGTCTGCGACAAGTACGGCGTGCTGCTGATTCTCGACGAAGTGATGTCCGGCATGGGCCGCACGGGTCACATGTTCGCATGTGAGGAAGACGGCGTGTCGCCCGACATCCTCGCGATCGCGAAAGGTCTGGGCGCGGGCTATCAACCGATCGGCGCGACGCTTGTCAGCAATGAGATTTTTGAAACGATCGTCGGCGGTTCCGGATTCTTTCAGCACGGTCACACGTATATCGGACACGCGACGGCGTGCGCGGCGGCGCTCGAAGTGCAGAAGGTAATCGCGGAAGACAAGCTGCTCGACAACGTGAAGGCGCGCGGCGAGCAACTGCGTGCGTTGCTGCGCGAGCGGCATGCGAATCATCCGTTCATCGGCGACGTGCGCGGTCGCGGCCTCTTCACCGGCGTTGAACTCGTGCGGGATCGCGCGAGCAAGGCGCCGTTAGATCCGAAGCACAAGCTGCACGCGGTTATCAAGAGCGAGGCGATGAAGCGCGGCCTCATGGTGTATCCGATGGGCGGCACCGTCGATGGCCGCATCGGCGATCACGTGCTTATCGCGCCGCCCTTCATTACGTCGAGCGAGCAGATCGAGACGATCGTCGAGCGCCTTGCCGATGCAATCGACGGCGCGCTCGGCGTCATCGGCGTGAAGGCGGCATGCGCGCCGCTGCGCTAAAAGCGTGGGTGGACGAGGCCTCACGAATAACTCACGGACATCAATCGAATCATGAACAAACGACTTCCCGACTTCCAGATCGCTACCGCGTCCGACGAACAGAAGGCCGTCTTGCAGGACATCCTGAGCGGCCCGCGCGGCAATCTCAACGGACCGTTCCTCGGCTGGATCTTCAGCCCCGAACTCGCGCAAAACGCGCAGAAGCTCGGCGCGTTCTGCCGCTACAACACGGGCCTGCCTTTGCGCCTTTCCGAGCTCGCGATTCTCGTCACCGCGGCGCGCTGGCGCTCGCAGGCGGAATGGCACATTCATCATCCGATCGCGCTTGACGCCGGCCTGCCCGCCGATCTGGCGGAAGCGCTGCGCACAGGACAAACGCCGATATTCGCCGATGCCGACGACAAGGTCGTTTTCGATTTCGCTACCGAGCTTTACGACATGAAACGCGTAAGCAATGCGACGTATGACGCCGCCGTCGCGCGTTTTGGTCATACGGTCGTCGTGAATCTCGTGGGATTGCTGGGCTATTACGCGCTCGTCGCGATGACGCTTAACACGTTCGAAATGCGCGCCGAAGGGCAGACGGATCTGCCCTTCGCGGAATGAAGCGATTTCGCCGACCTGTTATTCGAACGCCTTGTCGTTCGGGGCGGCGTAGAGCTTCTGCACCGTTTCGCTCATCGGAAACTCGAAATTGATATTCTTCGGCGGCACGGGCTTCGCGAACCACTTGTCGTACATTGTCCTGATCTCCGGGCTCTTCATGACCTGGCTCATCGTTTCGTCGACGAGCTTTTTGAACTCCGGGTCGTCGCGGCGCATCATAAAGCCGTACGCCTCCGACGACTGCGGCGTGCCGACCAGCACCCAGTCCGCCGGCTTCGCCGTCAGAGCGCGCGCGCCTGCGAGCAACACGTCGTCCATCATGTAGGCCGCCGCACGGCCGGTTTCGAGCGTCACGCGTCCTTCGCCGTAGTCCTTCGCGCTGATGATGCTCATGTTCATCTTCTTTTCTTCGTTCATCTTGCGAAGAATGCGCTCGGACGTCGTGCCCTGATTGGTCACGACGGTCTTGCCCGCGAGATCGGGAAAGTCCTTGATGCCGGAATCCTTCTTCGTAAGCAGACGCGTCGTCGCGACGAAGAACGTGTCCGAAAACGCGACCTGATTCTGCCGCGCCATGAGATTCGTCGTCACGCCACATTCGAGATCGACCGTGCCGTTCTGCACGAGTGAGATGCGGTTCTGCGACGTCACCGGAATGAAGCGAACGCGCAAATCAGAATGCTGCGTCTTCGCTTTTACCGCGTCGATCACCTTGTTGCACAAGTCCTGCGAAAAACCGACGACATTGTTATTGGTATCGACATACGAAAACGGCACGGATGTTTCTCGATGGCCGATCGCGATCAGATTAGTGCTTTGAATCTTGGCAAGCGTCGGCTGGCTTCCCTGGCCGTAGCTCGCCCCCCGCGACGAGCGAAAGCGCAGCGAGCGCGCAAGCTGATCTGAACAGCGGCTTTTCTTTCATGATTGTTCCGGTCGATGTGAGTGATACATATGTTGCCATATAAAAAAATTTAGCTACATATGTATTTTCCCTCAATCAGATCACGATCTCACCGACTGTCCTATCGATAGTTCTCTCAACCGAACGCAGGTGGCGCTGCTCTAGATGGTAAGGAGGTGGACAGGTGTTGCGCAGTTGAAAGGCCGTGGACTGTCGTACGTACAGCATGCGCCCGCTCGGCAGCACGAGGGCATGAGGCGACCTTGAAAGCGTGACCAGTGCTTCCGTGGGTGCAGACTGCGTGCTGCAATAAGCGCTTGAGCTTCGCAACGACGTTGCGACCGGGAAGCATCCCTTGGCGGCCACCTAAGTTTTGCGCTTATAAACGGCCGCATGGGGTCGCGCGCCGCCCATCACTGGCACTCACGCGCGGACAAGCTCTCTGGGCGCTTCTCACATCAGCAGCTAGCGTCTGCCGCTGCGGCCCCATACGTATCGTATCCACCGCTGCCATCGAGTTTTAGGCGCGGGCAAGTTGTGCGTGGCCCGGGCCTCACGGTCCCGCTTGACGGATTTCCGCACCTGTTCGTGGATCTGCCGCAGCGTCATGCCACCAGGGCCCTTCAGTTTGTCGGGATCGGAATCGGGATCGCGATCGGAATCCTTTGTCATGGAGTTGCCTGGAGACTGTAACGGTCGCTGGGGCGTCACTTGTTGCCGACAACCGCTGCGCCGGACCGGTAGCGCAGCAAGTGATCCGTACCGGACTCGGACAGCCAGACTTCCCCCGGCCGGCCCATCATCTGGCGTACGTTCGCGTGTGGGCGCGGCAGCGCAAAGGTCTCGAATCGTTCCGTTTGTGGGTCGAAGCGCACTAGCGCGTTAGCGCTCCATTCGCTGAGCCAGACGATGTCTTTGTCGTCGACGAATATCGCATATACATGCGGATCGGAGCCCGGCAGTTTCCATTCGCGCCACCGATGCGCCGCCGGGTCGAACACGCCCACCTTTCCTGCGTTCCACTCGCTGATCCAGACGCGTCCTTTTGAATCGGACCACACCCGGCGCGCTCCCTGTTCCGGTGTCGGCGGCTCGATGACTTGCGCCGCACCGCTCACCGGATCGATGCGGCCGAGGTAGCTGCCAGCCAGTGAAGCGAAGTACAGGCTGCCGTCGGGGGTGACGCAGATTCCATAGGCACCCGGCCCGCGCGGCGCATTGAACACGCGCATGCTGCCGCTTCCTGGGTCGAGCTCACCATAGATGCCGCCTTGTCCGGTAAACCACAGGTGCCCGCGTTTGTCGAAAACGGCCGTGTTCAGGTTGGCGTTCTGTCGGTCTTTGGGCAACGGGAAGCGCGTGACAGCGAGTGTCTTCGAATCGACGCGTACGATCGCGTTCAGCCCGCCATCGGTAATCCATGCTGCTCCATCCGGACCGACGATCACGCCGTGCGGCGCCGATCCGTTGCCGAGCGGGACCCGCTCAGTCTTGCCGCTGCGCGGGTCCAGCCTTCCGACTGCGCCTTGCGCCTGCGCGGTGTACCAGACGGCGCCGCCAGGCTCTGGCGCGACATCGTGCGGTGCGCTGCCGGAGGGGAGGGCAAACGAGTCGAACGAAATGGACTGAGCCTGCACTGAACCTATTGCTAACATCGCGCCAACAAGAACCGACGCAAAATTCCGGAAGAACCGGGACTCGCGGATTTCCTTCAGCGTCGCCGAAGCCGCTGCGTTTGCGATGTGAATCACGTCCGCCTCCGTAACCAGAATTGGCCTGCACGCTGGTGCCAGCTTATTGTGGCACTAACCGGAAGAATCCTCGCGCGGGGCGCAGACAAGGCGTGTGGCAGGCATTCGGCTGCGATTGCCACGTGGCTCGGTGGCCGCAATGACGCAAGTCCAGCTATGGGTTTTTGTCAGGCGCCCAAACGCCGCGTTCTGGTCTTTCTACGTCGGTGGTCGCGAATGACCGGTCCGAGGCGGCCAATGCGTCATCGTCATATTGCTCATTTCATATTTGCCTTTGACCGCGAGATGGTGAGCGATGGACAGCGCGCGCGGGCAGTTATCCAAAAAGCCTTAACAGAAGATTCTCATCGGCCGAACAGCGATGCGGCCGCCAGTGTGTGGAATCCATTTTCAACCTAGACTTGAATGGCGCGCTCGGCGACGTGCTTCCTGCGGGACGCAGGTCGTCGCCGGCGAGCGCTCAGCTAGCGGCCCGTCTTCGCGGAGCAACTGTGACTCCTGGAGGCAATCATGATCCGAGCAATCTGCACACTTCTTTCGCTTGCTGGTCTTTTCGGAGCGAGCATGAACACGTTGGCTGACCCTATACGAATTGAATCTGGCACCTATGGCGCGAATTGTGGCGCTCATCATGGCAATTCGACTCGTGCGTTGGCCCGACACTGTAACGCCGTCGATACCTGCCGCTATCCGGTTTCGTTGCCGGCGGGCTTTCGTAGTCGAAATGCTTGCAAAGCCGATTTCGTTGCCGAATGGTCTTGCGGGTCGGGAGAGTTTCATCAAGCAGCGGTCAGATCTGCCGCGAATGATGACGGCGGAATTCTCGTGCTAACCTGCGTTCCGTCCACCGGTGCAGGCAAGTAACCGATTCGACATGGGTAGGCCCCACGGAACATGCAAGTAATCACTTGCGCGCCCATGACATGGAGCCGTCCGGGCACGCCGCTGTTATCGTAGACGAGTCGCGCTTTGAGAAAGTGGTCGGTTCATGAAGCGACTTTCTCCCCGTGGGCAAGCGTCTGATCCGCGCTTGATCGGCACTACCTTCGCGAACGCGCTATCTCCTTGGTGAGCTGCATGACCGTGCGGCAAGCGAGCGTCAGTTCGCCGTGTGGAGACATGGCAAGCGCAATGAAGCGAGGCACTGGAGGGTCGACCACCATCGATGCCTGCAGCCGGCATTCCTTCTTAAGATTGGCGATGGCGTAAGGTCCGAGCAACGCATAGATTCCGCCATCGGCCACGATATGCGCCTGCAGACTCAAAGAGTCCGCTTCTGCCGCGAAGTTGAGGGAGATCCGATGTTCACCGGCAATTTGCTCGAGTCGATCGCGCCAGCTGTTGGGGCGGCAGAAAGAGACCAGTGGAATCCCATCGAGCTTTGAAAAAGCAATCGTGGACTGCTTTAACAAAGGATCGCCCTCTGCGCCGACCAGGTAAGTCGCCGCCTC
Source organism: Paraburkholderia kirstenboschensis (assembly GCF_032806925.1). Classification (NCBI taxonomy): domain Bacteria; kingdom Pseudomonadati; phylum Pseudomonadota; class Betaproteobacteria; order Burkholderiales; family Burkholderiaceae; genus Paraburkholderia; species Paraburkholderia kirstenboschensis. The sequence goes on from NZ_CP136512.1 coordinate 2,582,549, forward strand.
AACCAGATACTCGTCACCGTTTTTGGGCGTCGGACTATTTCGAAAGAGACGGACATTTACGCGATTTACTCGATGGACAAGCTGAGCGACCATCCCATCGGCAACACATTTGCCGTCGGCATTCGGCACACGTTCTAGGAAGCCACCCCGATAGCTCCAGTTATCAAGGGTGCAGTTTCTTAGGCTTTGGTAGCGGAAGACCTAGCATTTCACGCGCTTTGGCAGCGCTTGCCACCGGCCGGCCATATTCGCCACACAATGAAGCCACCCGTGCCACCAGTTGCGCATTGCTCTTCGCCAGCGTGTCCTTGTCCCAGCGCACATTGTCTTCGAGACCCGTGCGGCAGTGTCCACCCATTTCGAGAGTCCAATGATTGACTTCCAACTGATGCCGTCCAATACCAGCGGCGGTCCAGGTTGCATCCGGCAATAGCGCCTTCAATTGTCGGACCTCGAACTCGAGAATTTCGCGACGCGCAGGCAGCGCATTTTTTACACCCATCACGAACTGAACGTGCACCGGAGGTTTCAGAAGTCCTTGCTGGACGAGATCCACTGTGCTGTACAGCATCGCCAGATCAAAGATCTCGATTTCCGGTTTGACATCGTAGTCGAGCATCATTTGCGCAAGCGCACGCACAAAGTCCGGCGGATTTTCATAGACGGTGGTCGGGAAATTGACAGAACCCGTTGCGAGCGAGGCCATATCAGGGCGCAGATCAAGCATCGCGCCGCGTTGCTCGAACGAACGGCCGCGACCGCCTGTCGAAAACTGAACGATGATGTCAGGACAGTGCTTCCGGATGCCTTCCTGAAGAGCGGCGAAACTCGACCGGTCGGAACTGGAGTTCTCCTGTTCGTCACGCACGTGCAGATGAACGAGCGATGCCCCGGCTTCGTACGCTTCCTGGGTGCTTTCAACCTGCTCGGCGATCGTGATCGGCACAGCCGGATTGTCCTTCTTGCGCGGAACTGAGCCAGTAATCGCAACGGAGATAATGCACGGTGCACTCATGGCTAACACTCCGTTCCAGATTTCGCCTCGCCCATATGGCGAGCGCCCATGACCGTGTGCCCGGCGAAATACCTGCACGAATCATGTTTTCCAAGTCTAGTTCAAATACGCGCGACTGAAGTTGACGCGCACAAATGAACACCAGGTCGTGCATCGATTCGTGCATGCGCCGAGGGCGCGCGCGCATACCAGCGCTCCTAGCGAAGTGCAGCCGTCACCGCCTCGTCAATCTGCAGCGCAAAGCGCGCTTCGACATCGGGCACCGTGTATCCAATCGACAGTTCCAGATACGCGTCGCCTAGCACCAGTTGAACGAAAGTCGCTGCCCGCAATGCAGCAGTCGATTCATCAAATCTCTTTCGCAGAATTTTTGCCGCGAAGGCGCGCACGACCTTTGCGCCGTTGTCGTAAAACACCTGGCCGAGTTCCGGAAGACGCTCGGCCTCAGCAACAATGGCCCGGTAAAGCCGCAGATAGTCCGGCTCGATAAGGATTCGTGCCAACACCCGTCCCAAGGCGCGCAACTCGACGTCGGGCGAGCCATCGGATTGCTCGTTCTGAGCGCTGACAAGAATTCCACCCACCTGAGCGCACATCGAACTCACCAGACCAACGAAGAGCGCCTCTTTCGACTTGAAGTGGCGATAGACCGTCTGTTTGCCGACGCCCGCAGCCGCGGCGACGTCGTCCATCGTTGCGAGCCCGAAACCCTGGCGTAAAAACACGGTTCTCGCGCCGTCGAGGATGGCAGACCGCTTACGGCGTTGCAGCGGGCTCAGATCGGGGAGAGAGGGCGTGTTCATCCCCCGATAAATAACAGATCGCCGGGCGGTTGACAAGACTGGCCAGTCTCGTTTAGATTTGCGCGAACGAGACTGACCAGTCTCGTATGTGTGACTTTATCGACTTCGCAGACATTCATCGAGGGAAACGCTATGGAACTGTTCATGACAGGTGGCACGGGCTACATCGGGCAAGCAATCGCACGCAAGGCAATCAGCCTCGGCCATCAGGTGAGGGCGCTGGTGCGCGACGACAGGTCCGCGGGCGCCAGCGCGCTTGCGCGCCTCGGCGTGAAACTGCATGGCGGCGACCTGCGTGAGCCGCGGTCTTTCGCTGCGACTGCCGGTGCCGCTGATGGCGTGGTGCACGCCGCGTCGACCAACGATGCCTCCGCCGCCGCTGCTGACGAGGCCGCAGTTGAGGCGATGCTCTCGCATTTGCGTCCGGGCGCGGCGTTTGTCTATACATCGGGCACCTGGGTCTACGGCAATACGAATGACGAGCCCGCAACTGAAACATCGGCGTTGAACCCGACACCCCTCGTCGTGTGGCGGCCCGCAGTGGAACAGCACGTGTTGGCGCTCGCAGCACGCCGCTCGATTGCCGCAGTGATCCTCAGGCCGGCGATGGTGCACGGCTACGGCGGCGGCGTCTTCGGCATGCTTGCTGGCATGGCCCGTCAGACCGGCAATGTGAGAGTCGTCGGCGATGGTCGCAACCACTGGCCTGCCGTGCATGTCGATGATCTCGCCGTTGCGTATCTGAGCGCGGTGGAGCGGCTGGCGAGCGGGGACGATCAAGTCACGGGAAAGATCCTCAACGTGGTCGCGGAAGATGCCGTTGCCGTCGCCGAAATGGGCGAAGCGATTCGGGCCTCGGTTGGTGCCGATCGCGTCGAACTCTGGCCGCTCGACGATGCTCGCCAATCGCTTGGGCCATTTGCTGACGCACTGGCGCTCGACCAGACGGTAAGCGGCCAGCATGCCCGGCGAGTTCTTGCTTGGGAACCCCGGGGCCCTGGCCTGATTGCGGACCTCTCTGTGCAGAAGCACTTTCAGCAAAGCGACAGAGCATGACGATGGCCTTGAACATTGCATCTTTCGAACCGGTACTCGCGACGATCGTGGCGGTTCTGTTCACGGTTGCCGGGGTGGTCAACCTCGCGGGACGCGGCGCGGTGAAGCGCGACTTCGCACGCTGGGGTTACCCGGCGTGGTTTCGTTTGCTCTGTGGCGCTCTCGAACTGTTGAGTGCGGCACTTCTTGCTGGGCAACAAACCCGGGGCTCAGGCCTGACGCTGGCCGGTGCCATCATGATCGGCGCGCTCTTCACGTTGATACGCAAGCGCGAGCCGTTCGGGCATCTCGCCCCGGCGCTGATCTTCTCGGCTCTCGTTGTGGTTACTGTGGCGCTCCGTGGTTGAGGCTTGGTCGCCACCAGGCGAGTGAGCCCGGGACGCTAATAGGCCGCGGCGGCAATCCGTGCTGCGGGTACTGGAATTGCATACACAGATATCGTCGCGCGAAGGCCTGGATCGACCGTGCATGTGGAGGCCTCATCGTCGGGCAGGGAATGCGGCAGGCATTTCGTTGGCGAAGCGCCCGGTGGAGCCTATCCGGACGGCCGCTTTGCGGGGCGACTGTCCCTGATGGGTCGGTTTCGGGCGAGCGCATGGGATCGACAACACTCATTCGTTGCACGCTGGATTCCGACCGCGATCCATCGACCGACGGTGGTCACCCAACGCCCGGGATCAACACCTCCATTTCCGTCCAACTCCAACCGCTAGAATTGCGGTTTTATCCCGGAGTACGCCAATGTCTTTTGCCTCGCTTGGCCTGATCGATCCCTTGCTGCGTAATGTGCAGGACCTCAATTACCAGACACCCACGCCGGTGCAGGCCAAGGCGATTCCCGCTGTGCTCAGTGGCAAGGACGTTATGGCTGCGGCACAGACCGGCACTGGCAAAACGGCGGGTTTTGCGCTGCCGCTGTTGCAACGGCTGGTGCAACGCGGCCCGGCGGTGTCCAGCAACCGCGCGCGTGTTCTGGTGCTGGTGCCCACGCGTGAACTGGCTGAGCAGGTGCTGCAAGGCTTTATCGAGTACGGCAAAGGCCTGGACTTACGATTCCTGGCCGCCTATGGCGGTGTGAGTATCAACGCGCAGATGATGAAGTTGCGCAAAGGCGTGGATGTGCTCGTTGCCACGCCGGGCCGTTTGCTCGATCTCAACCGTCAGAACGCCGTGCAGTTCGATCAGGTGCAAACGCTGGTGCTGGATGAAGCCGACCGCATGCTGGATCTGGGCTTTGAGCGCGAACTCAACGCCGTCTTTGCTGCCTTGCCCGCTCAGCGCCAGACTCTGCTGTTCTCTGCCACTTTTACCGATGATATTCGCGCGATGGTGGCGAACATTCTGCGCGACCCGGTGAATATCAGCGTCAGCCCGCCCAATGCCACGGCTAGCAAGATCAAGCAGTGGGTGGTGCCGGTGGATAAAAAGAACAAACCTGACCTCTTCATGCATCTTGTGGCTGAGAACAAATGGGAGCACGCGCTGGTTTTCGTCAAAACCCGCAATGGCGTGGATTACCTGGCCGCCATGCTGGATGAAGCGGGCTATGCGGTCGACACCATCCATGGCGACAAACCGCAACCCGCGCGCCTTCGTGCGCTAGAGCGCTTCAAGAAGCGCGAAGTAAATATGCTGGTAGCCACCGATGTGGCTGCACGCGGGCTGGATATCGACGACCTGCCGCTGGTGATCAACGTTGATCTGCCGCTCGCGCCGCAAGACTATGTGCACCGTATTGGCCGTACCGGCCGCGCGGGCGCGAGCGGCGTGGCGGTGTCCCTTGTGTGTGCCGATGAAGCGCCGCAACTGGCCGCGATTGAAGCGCTGATCCGGCGAACGCTGCCCCGTGAAGAAGAGCCTGGCTTTGAAGCCGAACACCGCGTGCCGCAAACTAGCGCGACGGGCGAGATCATCAAAAAACCCAAGAAGCCTAAGAAGCCCAAAGTGTCGCAAGCTGCGTCGGGCGCCATGCAGGTGGCCAGCAAAAAACCGCGCCCGCAAAGTGGCGAGAACAAACGCAAGTCTGCGGCGCAGCGCGCTGTGGCCGGGGGTAAAGGCACAAGCGTGTCCAGCGCTAGTCCGTTCAGCGTGCAAAAGCCACGCAGCAAACCAGCCAGCAAACCAGCCAGCAAACCAGCCAGCAAACCAACTGCGGCTTCGCGTAAGCCGGCTGGCAGACCAGCTAATGGTCGAGGCAAACGCCAACCCTGATCCGTAGGGGTGAATAACGCCAGCCTTCGAACTGGCTGTCGATTGGCCCGTTGGCAGGCAGCGGCGCGGCTTCGGCGTGAATGAGGTCAGAGGATTACGACGCACCGAAATCAGGATCAATATCGACTTCGGGCCCGAATGGACGCCGAAAACGTGCGTAGCGAGCGTTCGATCGTGATCGGCTCTCTGGCGAGGTCCTGAGGATCCGGGCGTCGCCGGGCCGCGGCTCGAGCCAGAAGTGGGCCACCAGCGTTGCAATCGTGACGCATAGGCTGACAACACTTCGCTCGCCCCCGATCGATAGTTTGCGCCGCAGCCAGATTCCGGCCCCTCTCGCGGGCGGTAACGCGGCGGCGCATGCGAAGCCACGATGCAGCGCTTATTTCTGTCGAGTCTCGTCGTGGAACTCGACATCCTCGATCACGTCGCCGTTATCCATGCGCTGGCCCGTGCGCTCGCGCACCTGTTGTTCGTGCATCTGCTGTGCGCGCATTGCCTGCTCACGAAGTTGTTTGCGCAGATCGCGTGTTTTCCACCAGACGAAAGCGCCGATCACAACCCCTGCCCCAAGCACCACTGCCAGCATCACAAGCGAAACGGCGAACCCCACGACCAGCAGCGCAGCGCCTATCACCACGGCTAGTGCCTTCGCCAATAAGCTCCGCGGACCAGGACGCATAGTTGCGCCACTCTGCCCGAGCCTCTCCTGTTGCTTGTCAAATTGCATCGCATCTCCGATCGCGGTTTTCCCGGGGCGGTTTCAAGGGTGAAGCGCAACAGCGAGATTAACGCCTGGAGGTTTGAGGTTGATTCGCTGATACGAGGGTCGTCCCTTTCGCACCAAGGCACCAAGCCGCCCTGTTATCGCTCAGTATGGCCGAAGATCCGGTCGAGCGCCGGGAGAATGGCCCCACGTCGATCTGAAAAGGAACCGATGCACTTGCCGGGAACGTTCACGGGGACCGCGCTCATGCCGGGCGTATTAAGGAAACATTCTTCGCCGTGGACATCGAAAACGGGAAGCAGGTCGGTTTTCGCCAGTCAGCGTCGATCGTCGCCGGCACTTTCGCTCGTCGTCGAGGCGCTTCGCTATCGGCGCAACTGACATGCACAAATATCGCGGGCCCTTTCACGACCCAGGCGACTACCCACCGGTACCGCCTGGGGACCCGAGCCCTGACGGAGTCGAGCCCGTTAACCCGTGGCCCCGGAAATGATTTCGCTGAGACTCAGCCCAACACACAATCGCGGTTCGGATGCTGATGCACGAAGTGAGCAGCGTCTGGCGGAAGTGCGAAGCCGCCGAGCTCTGCGAGTTACAACGGGTGACGAGATGCAGTGGCGCGCGGCAAGCATGGTCGCCGCCCATTCAAAATGCAGGCCGGCGCGCTTAACGAATGGCGATCCATTGGGCGACTGCCACGGGATCGACAGGTGCTTGCCCAACTCATAATCACTCGCGATACGGGTGCTGGTGGACGAACGTCAACAACGCTTCACGGAAGTGCGACGCAGCAGGGCTTTGCAAATCATGCCGGGTGACGAGATGCAACGGCGCGTGGAATGCCTGATCGCCGGTAACCCGGCAGTAGCGCACGCTTTCCTGATGGTAACGATGCATCGACGCGGGAACGAGCGATACGCCGCCGCCCGCTGCCACAAGATTGATCGCCGTCACCATGCGCGGCACCTCTTCCACGACGTTCGGCTCGAATCCCTTCGACTGGCAAGCCCGGATGAAATCCGCGTACATGCCGGGCGCGCCGGGCCGGCGCACGAAGATGAATGACTCGTTCGCGAGCTGCTTGAGCGGCACAGCACGGCTGCTGACCAGCCGGTGCCCCACGGGCAGCACCAGCAACATGCGTTCTTCGGTGAGCAGTTCGAAGCGCAACCCGGTAGGCGTTTCGACCGGTTTGCGGAGAATGGCTGCATCCGCGCGCCCGTTCAACATCATTTCGATGATCTCCGCCGCATTTACCTCGTTCATCTCGATCGCGACCTCTGGGTACATGTTGCGAAAATTGCGAATAGCGGTAGGCGTGAGCGGGTGAAACGCCGCCGAACTCGTAAGCGCAACTCGCACCGTGCCGATCTGACCTTGTGCCACCCGGCGCGCATGGACGACGGCGTTGTCCAGTTCGAGCAGTACCGAACGCGCGCGCGCGGCGAACGTCTCGCCGGGCGCCGTCAACACGACGCCGCGCGGCTGCCGCATGAAAAGCGCGAAGCCCAGTTCCTGTTCGAGTTCCTGAATCTGTTGCGACAACGGCGGCTGCTGGATGTGCAGCCGCGCGGCGGCGCGCGTGAACTGGCCTTCCTCGGCGACGGCAAGAAAATAGCGTAGATGTCTGAGTTCCATCGTCTCTCTGGTATATGTAATGGATATGGCGGCCGTGTCTCACATGTATTTTACATTTGCCGGACCGGCACGTACGCTTCCTCCAAAAGGCAGAAGACGACCAAAGGAGACACATGCAATCCATGCTGCAATCCGCCATGCCCGCCTCGACTGCAACGCCGCTGAGCCGTTCGCAAATGCGCCGCGCGGTGCTTGCGTCGGTCATCGGTAATGGCCTCGAGTGGTTCGACTTTCTCATCTACGGCTACTTTGCGAGGACCATCGCACAGGTGTTTTTTCCTGTCGGCAACGGCTTTGTGTCGATCACGCTGACGCTCGCGACATTTGCCGTCGGCTTCGTGGTGAGGCCGGTGGGCGGCGTCATCATCGGTGCATGCGCGGATCGCTATGGGCGGCGCAAGACGTTGTCGCTGCTGATTCTTCTAATGGCAGCAAGTACTCTGATGATGGGACTGACTCCTGGCTACGCGGCTATCGGCATTGCGGCGCCGCTTCTGGTGATCGGCGCGCGCATTCTGCAAGGGCTCTCAGTCGGCGGCGAGTTCGCGACCGCGGCCGCGATGCTGACGGAATACGCGCCGCCCGGACGCAAAATGTTCTTCGGCAGTTTTCAGATGACGTCGCAGGCCGTCGCGCTGCTTCTGTCGTCCCTATGCTCGTTTGTGCTCACCACGCGTCTGCCGCACGAGTCGCTCGTGTCGTGGGGCTGGCGCGTGCCGTTTCTGCTCGGCGCGCTGGTCGGGCCAGTGGGTTTCTACATCCGGCACAAAGTCGGGGAGTCGCCGGAATTCGTGCAGCTACGGGAGCGGCTCGGGCATGCGCCACGCCAGTCGCTGCGGACGTTCATTCGCGAGCGTGGCGATGCGGCGCTGTGCGCGATGGGCGTCATCGTTGTTGGAGCCGCAACCAATTATTTGTGGCATTCGTACATGCCGCTATATGTCGAGCACCAGCTGCACCTGCCGCTCAGGAATGCGCTGTTCGGCACGGCCATCTCCGGATTGATCGGCATTGTCGGTTATCCGTTGGCAGGGCGTCTCGCCGACCGTTTCGGCGCATATCGATTGTTCTTTCCAGTGACGATCGTCTGGGTATGCGCTGCGTATCCGCTCTTCGCATGGGTGCTTGCAGCACCGACGCCCGAACGCGTCGTCGCCGCGCAGATGATCGCGACTGTCGTGCTCAGCTTCATGTCAGGTGCGCACCCCGGCATGCTCACGCAGCTGTTTCCGACGGTCACGCGTTCGATGGGTGTGGCGCTGTCGTACAACGCGGCCGTCACGCTGTTCGGTGGCCTCGCGCCGCTCACGGTTTCGACATTGATCGACGTCACTGGCTCGCGCATGGTGCCGGCGTGGTATCTGATCTTTGCCGGCATCGTCTCCTTGCTGCTGGTCGGGTTGACGGCGTCCGGGCGGCGCTTGTGCCGCGAACCCGAGTTGTGGCCGGGTGACGGAGCGTGAGTGCCGCGATGAATCTTTCCTCGAATCATGAGGTGCGGCCACGTAACGAAGTGCCTGTGAAGATTGTGGCCAGTGAGCGGTTTACCGTTTCCACGTCACGCGGCAAAGCAAAAGTGCCGCTGTTCACGGGCGGCAGCGCGGAGCCGGCGGAGGCGACGCAGGTCGTCGTGATGCTGCACGGCAGACTGCGGGACGCCGACGCTTACCTCCGGTCGACGCAGCGTGCGCTCAATTCGTCCACACTCGATGCGAACAACGTGATACTTGCCGTGCCGCAGTTTCTCGCAACGGCAGACGTCGAGCGTCATCGGTTGGCGGACGACTGTCTGCATTGGGAATGGACCGCGTGGATGGGCGGACTCGACGCAATCGGTCCCGCGCCGCTCAGCTCATTCGATGTGCTCGATGCGCTCATCCAACATTACGTGCAGAACGAGCAGGGCGGCCGCTATCCGAAGTTGCGGGAGATTGTGATTGCAGGGCATTCCGGCGGTGCGCAGGTCGCGCATCGGCACGCGATACTCAGCGACGCCGCAGCAGCCAGTCGCGCGCGCGGTGTGAAGGTGCGTTATGTCATTGCGAATCCTTCGTCGTATGTGTACTTCGACGCCTGGCGGCCGCATCGTGAGGACATGCCGGGCGCGTTTGATCAAGCTGCATGCGCCCGATTCAATGAATGGAAATACGGCACCGAACAACTTCCTCGTTATGCCGACGGACTCGACGCGCAATCGCTCGAACGTCGTTATGTGGATCACGACGTGACCTATCTGCTCGGCACGCACGACAACGATCCGGCGCATCCGGCTCTCGACCGCTCGTGCGAGGCAATGATGCAAGGTCCGCACCGCCTCGCGCGCGGCCGGGCCTACTACGCGTATCTGCGCGCACGGCATCCGCAGTTGCGGCATGAGCTACATGAAGTTCAAGGCGCGGCGCACAGTGGCGACGCGATGTTCGTGTCGCAGGCCGGCGTGCGCGCATTGTTTGGCCCCGCCGTGCGGCTCGCCGAATGTCGCGTCGAGCAGCAAGGCGGCGCACTCGAATAGCAATCAATCCAACCAGGAGACGACGATGAACAACAGACCGTTGTGGTGGGCGCTCGCCCTCAGCTTTTGCATCAGCGCCTGCGGCGGCAATGGTTCGGGCGGCGGCGCTTCGGCAAGCTCGCCGCCCCCGCCATCAGCGGCCACGCAATGCGCGGCATTGAACGGCCTGTCGATTCCGGCATCTTCGATTGCCGAGCCGACCGGCGGCGCCACGATCGCCAGCACGACGCTGGCGGAGACCAGCGGTGAATATTGCCAGGTGAATGGCGCCATCGCACCCGTCGATCCAGCGGCCCCATCGATCAGGTTCCAGGTCAATCTGCCGACCAACTGGAACCACAAGGCGCTGCATTATGGCGGCGGCGGTTTCGACGGCGCCCTGATTACCGGCGTCGATCCGCTCGACATGGCCCCAACCGGCACGCCGACGCCCCTTGCCAGCGGCTACGCGACGTTCGGCGACGATTCCGGGCATCAGAGTTCCAGCATCACTGACGGTAAGTTCGCGGCGAACGACGAATCGCTCGCGAACTACGGCGGCCTGAGCCTGAAGAAGACGCACGACGTCGCGATGGCGCTCATCAGGAAGCGTTACGCGAGCGCGCCCGACAAGACCTATTTCTTCGGCAGTTCGACAGGCGGTCGCGACGGATTGAGCGAAGCGCAACGCTGGCCCGCGGACTATGACGGCATCGTCGTGAATCGCCCGGCGCTCAACTATACGGGCTTGCGTTTGAGCAATGTCGTGCTGGGCCGCGCGCTTTACCTGAACAGCGGTGCGGGGTGGCTCGACGTTGCAAAAACGGTGCTGCTGCAGAACGCCGTGATGAGCGCGTGTGATGCGCTCGACGGCGTGGCCGACGGCATCGTTTCGAACGTGGCGGCGTGCAAGGCGCAATCGGCGACGGTGCTGGCGTCCGTGCGTTGCGCGAACGGTGCGGACTCGGGCGACACGTGTCTGTCGGATGCGCAGATCGCGACTGTTCAGACCATCGCAGCACCGTTGCAGTTGCCCTATCCGCTTGCGAACGGCGTGACGCATTACGCTGGGTACAACATCCTCGCGGGTTCGGTGTTCGCGGGGCCGTACACGACACGGGATCTCGGCGAGTCTAAAGTGCCTGCGAATCCTGCGGGCAAGAGGGACGCGAACCAGTGGGTGACGGGCGATCAATGGGTCAAGTACTTTGTCACGCGTGTGCCCACGTTCGACTCGTTGACGTTCGATCCAGTCAATCCTGGTACGTATGAGTCGCGCGTGCAGGCGGTGTCGGCGCTGACCGATGCAACGAGCACCGATCTGAGCGCCTATGTCGCGAAAGGAGGCAAGCTGATCATGACGCACGGTCTTGCCGACGAGATCGTGAGCACCGATTCAAGCACCGACTATTACATCGGCCTGGTGCAACGTTTCGGGCAAGGAACGGTCGACGGCTTCGTGCGGTTTTATCTGATGCCGGGCGTCGGCCATGGCACGGGGCCGTTTCACCCCGCCATCGATTCGCTCTCCGCACTCGATCAATGGGTCGGCAGTGGCAAGGCGCCTGAAACGCTGGCCATGAGCGACCTTAACGCGGCAACGCTCGGGAGGACGCGCCCATTGTGCCGGTATCCACTGTGGCCGAAGTACATCGGCGGCGATGTGAACGCTGCGGCGAGCTTCCAGTGCACTCGCTGACGAAGGGTGGTGCCTTCAGTGGAGCTGCCTGTGAAACCACTGCGCGTGATGGGAACACGTCGAGACCCTTGCTCAGTTCATCGAGCACGTGTCGGAGAGGGACGTTGAGGGACCCGATCCGACGGACGGATTCAGGTGCGCATGGATGGCTGCGACAACGATCTTGCGGAGGTAATCAGATCGTCGAGCATTGCGGCACGCTTGCCGGGATCGGTGTCGCGCCCCGTCATGAAGCACAGCGCGGCGATGGGCAGGCCGGTGCGATCGCGCACAGGCGCGGCCATGCAAAGCCGGAACGACATCGAAAGACCCTCCGTGCAGCAATAGCCTCGCGCTGCCGCGTCGCGAACGTCGCGTATGAAGTCGTCGCATGCAATGCGGCGACCGTCATCCAGTACGTAGTCTTCGTCTGGAATCAGCGCATGGACGTCGTCATCCGTCAGATGTCCGAGCAACAGGCGCCCCGTCGCTGTCCACGGAATCGGCACCTTCACGCCGATATCGGAGGTAATGTTGAACGGGCGCGTGCTGTTCTCCGACAGCACTACCGTGTACTTGTTGCCTTCCAGCATGCACAGTTGCGTCGTCTCGTCGTACTTGCGGACGAGACCGAGTATGGTTTGATGCGCGCGACTGATCAGATCGTTGTGCATCGCGTAATCGGCGCCGTAGTAGTGCATCTCGCGCCCGAAAAACACGCTGCCGTCCGCCGCCGTGTCGAGCCAACCTGCCTCCGTGAGAATCGTGACCAGCTCGTAGACGCTCGAACGGGGCGCACGCGTGGCCTCGATCAGTTCGCGCATCGTCAGTGGACGCCGCGCGGTATGCAGTTCCCTGAAAATGCCGATCACGCGGTCCACGCCCCGGGCCCGTGTCGATTCTGATGCAGACATTCCGTAGACTCCGTCGCCGATAGGGATCTCAGTTCGTTCCTGTGTTGTTGTCATTCGTTGTTTCGCGACAGGCGACGCGATCAATGATCGAGCACGCGGTGCAGGAACTGCCTTGTCCGCTCGTTCTGCGGCATGACGAAAATCTCCTCCGGCACGCCCTGTTCGGCGATCACGCCTTTGTCCATGAACACGACGCGGTCTGCCGTCTTGCGCGCGAAACCCATTTCATGCGTGACGACGACCATCGTCATGCCGTCGCGCGCGAGCCCACGCATGACCTCTGTGACCTCGCCGACCAGTTCCGGGTCGAGCGCGGAGGTCGCTTCGTCGAAGAACATGATGCCGGGCTCGACAGCCAGCGCCCGCGCGATGGCTACACGCTGCTGCTGGCCGCCCGACAACTGGCTCGGATAGTGTTCGGCGCGGTCGGCGAGGCCCACGCGGTCGAGCACGTCCATCGCGCGTTTGCGCGCGTCGGCGGGACTCATCTTGCGCGCCTTGATCAGCGCGAGCGTCACGTTGCCGAGCGCAGTCTTGTGCGGAAACAGATTGAACTGCTGGAACACCATGCCGACATGACCGCGGATCTCCTTCGCGCGGCGCACATCGTGCAGCGGAACTTCGTTGACCCACACTTCGCCCGAATCGGCCGTTTCGAGACCGGCCATGATGCGCAGCACTGTGCTCTTTCCGGAACCGGATGCGCCGATGAGCACGAGCACTTCGCCGGGGCGCACTTCGAGATTGATTTCCTTCAGCACCTTCGTGTCGCCGAAAGACTTGCTGACGCCGTTCAGATTGATGACCGGCTTCGACCCGACGGATGTGGTCATGACAACAGGCTCCTACGATCATGGTGGCGCACCCACTGCGACAGCGGGAAACACACGACGAAATACAGTACGGCGACGAGTCCATAGATTTCGACCGGCTTGCCGACGCGATCGACGATGGCCTGTCCGCCATGCATCAATTCCGACATGCCGATCATGCTGACGATCGACGTATCCTTGATCAGCGACAGGTACTGACCGATCAGCGGCGGCAATACGATCTTGCCCGTCTGCGGCAACACGACCGAGAAGAACGTCTGCATCTTGCCGAGGCCGAGAATCTGCGAGACTTCCCATTGCCCCTTGGGCACGGCTTCGATGCCCGAGCGGAATACTTCGGCGATATAAGCGCCCTGGTACACGCTCAAGCCGACGACACCCGCCGCGAACACATCGATCGCATAGCCGAAGTACGACACGCCGAAATAGATGAACATCAGCGTGATGAGCACGGGTGTGCCTCGAAACAGTTCGGTGTAGAGCTTTGCGACGCGCGCGCTGCCCCACGGTCCGAAGGAGCGCAATACGGCGGCGAGCAGGCCGATCAGCGTGCCGCCGGCAATCGATGCCGCGGAGAGAAGCAAGGTCGCGACCAGTCCCTGAAGCAGGATCGACAGGCTGGTTGTCAGCAGTTCGATTGACATGGGCAGTTTCCCCTTCGACGGTTCAGGTGCGGTTCGCCTGACGCGGAATCAGCAGAAGCCGGCGGCGCGTGCGCTGCCTGAGCATGAGGGGCGGGTGGAACACGCGCGCGCCGATCTGTTCCGCGATCCATGACAGGCAGTTGCTCAGGATCAGATACGCGATCAACGTAACCGAGAACGTCTGGATATAGAGAAGGGTGCGTGCATTGATCACGGTCGCCGTGCCCGTCAATTCAGGCAACGCAATCGCGGACAGCAGCGACGTGCCGAGCAGCAACTGGATCAGGTTGTTGACGATGGCGGGATAGACGGCGCGTGCCGCTTGCGGCAATACGACTTCGACAAAGACCTGCGAACGGCCCAGGCCGAGAATGCCGGCCGCTTCGATCTGTCCGCGCGGCACCGACTGAATGCCGGCGCGGAAAACCTCCGCCATATACGCACCCACATTCACGCCGAGCGCAATCACGCCTGCCGTGTACGCGGTCAGATTCAAGCCCAGCGACGGCAGCCCGAAGAACACGATGAATATCTGCAGCAAAACAGGCGTATTGCGGATCAGCTCGATATAGCCGCGCGCGACGACACGTAGCGGCGCGAGATGCGAAGCGCCCGCGAGCGCCGTCAGCAGTCCGAGGATCAGCGCGACGCAAAATGCGAGCAGCGTGATCTGCAACGTGAGCCACGCGGCCTGAAAGAATTCGGGCACATAGCCCCACAGTGTCAGCCATTGATAACTCATCGCCATTCCTTCGCAAAGCCGTACCGTCGCGGGCGCCGCGCGTTCGTGTTCAGAACTGCGGGTTGAGCGGATAGCGGGGCGGGGTGCCGAACCACTTCGTGTACAACTGCGCGTTCTGTTTCGACGCGTTGATGTTGAACAGGAACAGGTTCAGGTAATTCAGCCAGACCTGATCGCCCGCCTTCACACCGAACGCGTTGTATTCGAGCGGCACGAGGGCTTCGTTGGTCACGGTCAGTTCGGGGTCCAGCTTCGCCTGATAGGCAAGGAAGTTGTTGTCCTCGATCATCGCATCGGCTTGGCCCTGCTTGACGGCGAGGATCGCGGCTTCCGAACTGTCGTATTCCTGGATCTTCACGGGGATGCCCAGCGCGCGTACTTCGTCGCCGTTCGTCGAGCCCTTCACGGTCGCGATCGTATGGCCCGCCATGTCCTTGACCGACTGGATGCCGCTGCTCTTCTTGACGAGCAGCGCCTCGCTTGCGACGACATACGGCGTCGTGAACGCGATTTCCTTGGCACGCTCGAGGTTGCGCGTGAAGTTGCAGAAGACCACGTCGACCTTGGCGGTCTGCAGATTCGGAATGCGGTTTGCGCTCGTGGTGTTGACCATTTCGAGCTTCACGCCCATCTGCTTTGCCAGTTCTTTCGCGAGATCGACGTCGTAGCCGTCCGGCTGCCCGGCCTTGTCGTAAAAGCCGAATGGCGCGAAGGTCAGACAATCGCCGACGCGAAGCGTGCCGCGTTGCAGGACGGCCTGCAAGGTAGAACCCGCAGCGACATCCTGGCCGGTCGTCGCGACCTTGGTGCAACCGGTGAGTGCCAGCAGGCCGACGACAGCGGACAAACACGCGAACCTTACGCTTTTTCTGAACAGTTTCATTTTCGGCCCTGTGAAAGGAATCCCATGCTGGACGGAAGTCGCGACCTGAGCGGTTATGGCTGCACGCCGGCGTGAAAACCGAATAGATCGCAGAACTGGCTGTGTGTCCGGTATATCGGAATCGAATCCGGCACAGCGGATGCGACCCAGTGTTCCATGGAAAAAATCGCATGACAAGCGGGTATACACGCGCGTCGGTGTGGGCATGCGGAGGCGCGGAGAAAGTCTCGGGGAGGGCATTCAACCAGGCGGCCGTCGTCGCGACCGTGAGGATTTGCAGGGAGATCTGTAGTCGACGGATGGAGTGATCGCGGCGCGACCAGTTGCTGCCCATTACACGCGGAGCTTTAGCAGCACCGGATCGAGTCGAGTGAATTCGCGATCCTGATCGCCTCGTCGCATTCTTCGAGTGGGAGGCCATGCGTGGCGATGCGTTTCGACGTGAGGTGCCCGCGGGCGAGCGGATCGATTGCGATCGGATAGCAATACAGGCCGAGATGCGCGCCGCGCGCGTCGAATTCCTTGCGGTCGCCGATGATGGAGCAGTTCGTCGTCGTGTCGCTGCCGGACCGGCAGTTCGGCGTCACGAACTATATCGCCGGCTTTTTCTTCTTCTTCTTCTTCTTCTTCGCGGTGGTCAGCACCGAGTTCTGGATTCGGTTAGTCGATTCCTTGCACTGCTCGTCGGAGAAGTCTGCACGCCATTTTCTGCTAGCGGCAGGCTTTTGTGGAAGCACGTGTTCGACCGACGGCGAACCGAAAGGCATGCGGTGGGCGTGATCGTGGTACTGAAAGTCCAACTGGAGCAGCAAGTACCGAGTAATGCGTCGACTGTACGGGACCGGCAAAACCATCGTTTAACAATAACGAGCGAACTCGATTGAAGGGACGCTTCGGGCGCGATCGACCGTTCCTTGTGGGTCGACCGCGGCGCCCGCCGCGGTTCGCGATGGGATGTTGTCGAACGTCGGCTCCCGAGAACGGCGAATGAGTCTCGACGACCCGTTGCAGCCGGTGGTCGGCTTCCAGCGCGAACGGCTGGTTGAAAAGGATACTGTTGAAAAAGTCGCTGGTCGTCTATTTCATGAGGTTTTCAGGGGTCCTCTTACCCCTGGGCGGCATGTGCGAGCGGCTTATAGGCCGATCTGAGAGGTCAATATTCGCGCAGAACAACTGCTAAAACCTCCTCGGCGACTTTTTCAACAGTATCAAAGTAGAGCGGACATCCGCATAGGCGAGATCTACGGCGTGTTGTCGGCCTGTGTGCCGCCGACTTTTTAATTCAGCCAATTTGCGCCGCGATGCGGCCGCTTATTTCGGCTATACCAACGCTCGATATCTTACGGAACACATACAGTCAAATTGCGACGCTTTTTGGCCGTACATCGGTGATTCGACTTGCCGCTGCGAGTGCTCCAATGTGCAGTAGCAGATCTGCGAGGTCACGGTTTCGGAGATTAAAGACTTCCCTCGATCTGCCGATAGCACATCTGGACGGGTGCGATCCGCATTTCCGTTGTCTCGTTTTCCCAAGTAAACGGACTCAACACAGGAGCTACTTATGCTGCAATTCATCAAGTCCCTGTCGCGTGATGAACGCGGCGTCAGCGCACTCGAGTACGCCGTGCTCGCGGGCATCGTCATCGTTGCGGTTGTGGCCGTGGGCACCGTATTCAGCCCGGCTCTGTCGGGCCTATTTACTACTCTGACCGGCAAAGTGGCAGCGGCAATCTAACCGCATCGCGATCGAATTGGCGGGAGCATTGGTTTTCCAATGTTCCCGCCGCATCCCTCGCGCAAATGCATAGCTGAGCGTAGGCAAACCAACATGCTGTACACGGTAAAGCTGGCGACCTGCCTTGCGTTGGGTTCACTGGCAGTGTCCGATCTGCTGTTCCGGCGCCTGCCCAACAGTGCGGTGCTCGTCGTCGCCGGTCTTTATTGCGTCGCCGCAGCGCTTGTTGGAGTCGGCGTTTCCACATTTTTCGGCCACCTCGGCATGGCGGCGAGCGCATTTGTTTCATCCGCTCTTCTGTTCCGGTTCGGATGGATCGCAGGCGGTGACGTGAAACTCGCCGCAGCGGTCTTCCTTTGGGCGGGCCCGTCGCTCGCGGCGCCCGTCTTCGTCATCGTGTCGGTTTGCGGCCTGGTATTGGGCCTTGCCATCATCGCGGCCGATCCCCTGTACCGCCGCATTCGGGCGTTGCACTGGCTGTCATGTCTGTCTCGCGCGCGCGGCGTGCCTTACGGCGTAGCGCTGGCGCTGGGTGGGGGCGCGGCAGTGTGGGCGCCGCTCGCGCATAGCTCCCACATCGTCTAGGACAATTCGCCTACATGTCGCGAATCCTCAAATTTGCCGGACTCGTCGTCGTCGCGATCATTGGCGCGCTCGTTCTGCGCACGCTTTATATCTCGGCGTCGCATCCGGGGGCCGCAGGTTCACGCGGGACGCAGCGCATTCGCGCCGCTGCCGCCGATCTGCCCGACGGTCTGCTGCTGCGCGATAGCGACCTCGTCTGGAAAAGCGTGCCGCGCGGACAGGCTCCGGCGGGGGCGCTCGTCGAAGGCCAGACGGGCAACGGCGACGCGGACAGCGACCTCAAGGGCGACGTACTGCGTCATGCCGTACGAGCCGGCACAGTGCTTGGTCCCGGCGATGTAATCTCGCCTAACGCGCCGGGCTTTCTCGCCGCGGCACTCAAGCCCGACATGCGCGCGATCTCCGTTGCGATCGACGACGTAACGGGCAATGCGGGGCTGATTCAGCCTGGCGACTACGTGGACGTGCTGCTCACCCAAACGCTGAGCGATTCCGAAAAGAACACCGTCGAGGCCGGTCGATCGGTCGAAGCGGAGACCGTGGTCAATCGCGTACGTGTGCTCGCGGTCGGCTCAGCCTTTCAGCGCCCGAAGGACAACGCCGCGCAAGCCGATACGCGCGCGCGCACCGTCACTTTCGAGGTGACGCCGCACAACGCCCAGGTGATTGCAGTGGCGACCCACCTGGGCACGCTGTCGCTCGCGTTGCGCAGCTTCGCGACCAAGGACCGTCAGGAGCAGCCAGCCGACACTACAGCGCCGCAGACGCCCCCGGTATGGGGCGGCGACGTGTCCCGCGCCTTGCATGCGACGCAAATCACTACGAAGCGCGCCGCAGTGGTGCGTTCTGCCGCACCAGCTGTGATCGTCTATCGCGGCTCGAAGTCGAGCGAGGCCTCGGGCGCTGCGTCATTGGGTGGGCCAACGGGCGTACCGGGACTGCCACCGTTGCCGCCGGGCCAGCCGCAACTGCAATCGTCCGCCGCGCCACCCGCACGCCCGCTCGAAGCCGCGCAAACCGGGAACGGCGGGCAGGCGCGCATGCAGTAGCGCAGGAGCCCGCGACGCTGGCGTGGTTTGCCGACTCAAACGGGCTCGCCCACGCGAAGGGTGTGCAGGATTCATACAGGAAAGGCTATGTTGCACGTTGTTTTCTCATTTCATCGCCCGTGGCGTCGGTTCGCATCGACGCTCTTTGCGTGCGCTGCCGTCCTGTGCTGCGTCGCATGCATGAACTGCGCGTATGCGGCAGACGGCCAAGGGACGCTGGTCATACCCGCGGGTAAGGGCGAGATGGTGAAGCTGCCAGCGCCGGCCGTCGCCGTATTCGTTGCCGATCCAGATGTCGCCGACGTGCATGTGCCGACGCCGGAAACGGTATTCGTGCTCGGCAAGAAAGCGGGCACGACGACGCTTTTCGCACTGGGTGCAAACAATCGCACGATCCTTCGCAAGACCATCGAGGTCAACGTCGATACGCAGTCGGTGCAACGCATGCTGGATGCGCGTTTCCCGCAATTGCACCTCACCCTCACCAGCGCGCCGGGATCGCTGATGGTCGCCGGCAGCGTGCCAGGCGCGGCGGATGCCGATGCGGTCGTCGAGTCGCTCAAACCGTCGCTGCGCGACAAGGAAACGCTGGTCAACCGCCTCACATTGGATCATCCAATCCAGGTGAATCTGCGCGTGCGGGTTACCGAAGTAGACCGAAACATCACGCAGGAACTCGGCATCAACTGGAGCTCGCTCGGTTCGGTCGGCAATTTCGTTGGTGGCCTTTTCAGCGGGCGCCAGTTGTTCGATTCGGTCACCAATCGTTTCCTCCTGTCGTCGACCGGCGCGTTCTCGACCTTGGCGGGTTTCCATACGAAGAACGTCAGTATCGAGGCCGTACTAGATGCGCTCGATCAGGAAGGGCTCATCACAATGCTCGCCGAGCCGAACCTGACCGCGATGTCCGGCCAGACCGCAAGCTTTCTTGCGGGCGGAGAGTTTCCGGTCCCGGTCGCGCAGGACACGACGGGGGCCATTACCGTTGCCTTCAAGCCTTACGGCGTGTCGCTGGACTTCACCCCAACCGTACTGGCCGATAACCGGATCAGCCTGAAAGTACGTCCGGAAGTCAGCGACATCGACCCGAGCAACTCGGTCACGCTGGACAGCATCAAGATTCCCGCGCTGACCGTGCGGCGGGTGGACACCACCGTCGAACTGTCGAGCGGGCAAAGCTTCGCCATCGGCGGTCTGCTGCAAAGCAAGACGAGCGACATACTCGCCGAGCTTCCAGGTCTCGGCCGCCTGCCGATCCTCGGCAAGCTGTTCTCGTCCAAAAACTACATAAACAACAAGAGCGAAGTCATCGTCATTGTCACGCCTTACATCGTGCAACCCACTGGTCCCGGACAACTGCGCCAGCCGCTCGACGGCGTGACGCACGCAGCCGGCGATGTCGAATACGCGCTGCAGCGTTCGCTCGGCATCGATCCGCTGTCCGGCGACGCCCCGCGTCTCGTCGGAGCAGCGGGCTTTGTTTATTGAACCGGGAGTCATGCCATGATTGCGCGCCTTTTCTCTCTCGCCCTGCTCGCTGCGATAGCGGGCTGCATGTCGGCGCATCCGCCGCTCGGCATGCCCGATCCATCGGTGATCGGGTTCGACGGCTCGCATGCCGTGCCGCCCGACTGCGCGGCACTCATGCAGCCGTCGCATCTGGTGGATGCGGGATTCGGCCGTCCTGGTGTCGCTTTTGGCTGTGCCACGTACACGAACCTGGCAGTCATGCTTGCGCGCCCGGCGGACCTGGTCGCGCCAATTCCTTACGCGGGAGCCGATGCAGCGCTCGGAGCGAGCGCGGTGCGCCGTTACGAAGAAGGGCGCGCGACTCCGCTCAATTCGACCTCGACAACCAACAACGTGGTTCATTGATCACGGAGCATTCCAGTGAGCGCCATCGAATCGTTCCTCCGAATCACCAGCAGTAGCGAAATCAACGCTGATGATCTGCTGGCGGTCGTGTCCGATCGCGACAGTGAGATCGCGGTGAAGAACCTGATTGTCGATCAATCGATAGAGAGCGCATGCGTGCGCAGAGGAACCATCGACGACGCGATCCGGTTGCTGAGGAATCTCGATCATTCTCCGAGGCAACTGATCGTCGACGTCTCCGGCTCCGAGATGCCGATCAGCGATCTCGCTCGTCTTTCGGACGTCTGCGACCCGTCCGTCGCCGTGGTGGTGGTGGGAGAGCGCAATGACGTGGACCTTTATCGCAGTCTGCTCGGCGCTGGAGTCCACGACTATCTTTTCAAGCCGCTTTCGGTCGGCCTTCTGCAGCGCGCGCTGACGGCACGCGACCCGGCCGCCGCCGTGCGCACCGGCAACGCCGTCAGCTTCGTCGGTGCCCGCGGGGGAGTTGGCACGACCACCATCGCAGTGTCGCTCGCGCGCCATCTGGCCGACGTCACGCGTCGACGCATCGCGTATGTCGACCTCGATTTCCGCGGCGGGGCCGCCAACTCCATGTTGGGACTGACCACCAATAACGGGTTGACCGAACTGTTGCAGAACCCGCAGCGCATCGATGCGCCGCTAATCGGCCGGATGCTCGTCGCGAAGAGCAACCAGCTTCTCGTACTGTCGTCCGAACTGCCATACGGCAACGAGTTCGTGTGTCGTCCGGGTGCGATCTCCGAGCTCGTCAATGCGCTGAAGCGGCATTTCCATTACGTGATGCTCGACTTGTCGGGCGTCACCGGAATGCTCGCTGAAGAAGCACTCGACGCGTCCGCATTCGTCTATATCACGTCGGACCGCTCCGTCCATGCGGCCCGCCAAACGGCGCGCCTGCTGCGGTTCGCCGAAGAACGCGACAGCGATCCGACGATCACGTTGCTGCTGAACAATCCGCATGAACCCGTGGCGGGCCGGGTCGCCGCCGCCGACTTCCAGCGCGCGCTCGGTCGTGCATCCATGTACGAGTTTCCCTACGAACCGAAAACGCTCGCGGTTGCGGAGAATCTCAGCGAACCGGTCGCGGCCGGCAAGCCGACGCCTTTTACCTCGGCGGTAGTCGAGCTGGCCAACATGTTGACCGGCCGAACGGAGACGGCGCCGCGCAAGCGCTGGTATGAGCGTCTTGTCGGCAACAGGGGCCGCACATGACGTTCGGCAAAAGGACCTGCACCGCCATCGTGCCGCCCGTGGCCGATAGTGAAGCGGCCGCCAGGTCAGGCGCCAGGATGAGCGCAGAGCCGTCGCAAGTCGAGGCGACGCCGGTGCGCGCGGCCGCTCCGATCGACAAGCATGAAGCGCTCATCCGCTCGGACAACTTCAAGAAGATACGCACTGTCGTCTTCGCTTCGATGAACATGTCGGCCGCGTTGATGATGTCGCGCGAGCAGGTGCGCGCGGGCATCGAGCAGATCGCCGCGGAAGTGGTCATGCGCGAGCGGCTCAATGTGACGACGGCCGAGCAAACGCTGATCGTCAACGAAATACTCAATGACATGTTTGGTGTCGGCCCAATCGAGCCGCTGCTCGCCGACGAATCGGTGACCGACATCCTCGTCAACGGGCCGGATCAGGTGTACGCGGAGCGGCATGGCCGGCTGGAACTGACGCCGCTCAAGTTCCGCGACAACGCGCATGTGATCAACGTCGCGCAGCGCATCGCCGCGGCGGTCGGGCGCCGCGTCGATGAAAGCAGTCCGATGGTCGACGCGCGTCTCGCCGACGGCAGTCGCGTCAACGTCGTCCTTCCGCCCATCGCAATTCGGGGCGCGTCGATCTCGATCCGCAAGTTCGCGAAGCGCAACATCACGCTCGCGCGGATGGCGCAGCAGGGCAACATGTCGCCTGCAATGACGCGGATGCTGAAAATCGCCGGCGCGTGCAGGCTCAATGTCGTGATCTCCGGCGGCACGGGGTCTGGCAAGACGACGCTTCTCAACGCGCTGTCCCATCATATCGACGAGCATGAGCGGATCGTCACCATTGAAGACGCGGCCGAGCTTCAATTGCAGCAGCCGCATGTCGTGAGCCTCGAGACGCGTCCGGAGAACGCCGAGGGACTTGGCTCCGTTTCGCAGCGCGACCTGGTGCGCAATGCGCTGCGGATGCGTCCCGACCGCATCATCCTCGGCGAAACACGCGGGGCGGAGGCGTTCGACGTGCTGCAGGCAATGAACACTGGGCACGACGGCTCCATGACGACGATCCACGCGAACACGCCGCGCGATGCGATCACCCGGCTCGAGAGCATGGTGATGATGGCGAACGGCAATCTCCCGCTGCTGTCCATACGCCGGCAGATCGCGAGCGCGGTGCACCTGATCCTGCAGATCGAGCGGATGCGTGACGGCATGCGTCGCGTGACGCGCATCACCGAGGTCGCCGGAATGGAAGGCGACGTCGTCATTACTCAAGACCTCTTTACGTTCCGCTTCGACACGACCGCATATCAGGACGAGGTACGCGGCGCGTTTGAGTCGTCGTCGTTGCGCCCGGTGTTCTCGGCGCGAGCTGCCTACTACGGGCTCGAAGAGCAACTGCTTGAGGCGATGCGGCCATGACGCCCGCCGATGTCGTCGCCGCCGGCGCATTTTTCGCGATCCTGATTGCGGGCATGATGGTGTCGTCGCTGCGCGATATGGCGCGGCGCCGGACAGCGCCACGCATTCGCAGTCGGATCGACGAACTGGGCGCCGACGTCGCTCGCCAGCGCAAAGCGGGCCCTCGCAAGCCGGAGCAGGAGCAGGAACTCTTTAGCCGGCGGCGTCACACTGGGGATAGCGGGGCGTTGCTCTCGTGGTTGCAGAAACACGCGCAACGCGTGCGCGTGGTGAGCGGCGGGGGCGGTTTCCGGCTGATCGCGGCCGTCGCGATCGCCACCTTCATCGCTGTGCTCGTGGGCGTCAAGCTGGCTTCGGCTCCTGAATGGGCGGCCGCTATCGCTGTCATCGGTCTGCCGCTCTTTGCCGTGCGGGCGACGTATCGTTTTCTGATCGAGCGGTTCCGCACCCGCTTCCTGACCGCATTTCCCGACACGCTGGATTTAATCATTCGAGCGGTGCGGGCCGGCATTCCGGTCGTGCAGGCCATCAGCACGGCGGGTCGCGAGGCCGACGAGCCGGTACGCTCGACGTTTCGCACGATGGGCGATGCGCTGCGCCTCGGCGCGGATCTGCCCGAGGTGCTGGACCAGGCCGTGAAGCGGCTGCAGATCGCCGACTTTGCGTTCTTTTCTGTCTGTCTGCTGCTGCAGCGTGAGACGGGCGGCAACCTCGCGGAGACGCTTGAAAACCTCGCGTCGATCATCCGCAGCCGGCGCGATATCCGCCTGAAGACCAAGGCGCTGACCGCGGAGGGCCGGCTTGCGACCAACATCATTTCGGCTGTGCCGTTCGCGATCACGGGCATGCTTTACATCGTCAACCGGCCCTACATCGAACTGCTCTTCATTACACGCGCCGGGCACAAGATCCTCACGCTTTCCGCAGTATTGCTGACGATCGGACTCTGGATGGTGCGGAAAATCTCGCAACTGGATACCTCGCGATGAACATGCCGGATGCCGGTACTCTTACGAACCTCGCGCTGCTCATCGTGCTGATCAGCGCCGTTCTCCTGATCCTGCTTCGCACCGGGAGCACACGTCATCGGATTGCGCAGCGCGTGCGGCAAGCCGCCGTGCACCGGGTCGCCGATCTGGCCGCAGACGACCGCACGCTTGCGAACATGCGGCAGCGGCTGACGGGGCGCGTAGCACTGATCGGCGAACGCGTGCCAATTCTCAATGCGTTTCAACGCGAGAAGCTCGCCAGGCAGCTCGCGGCTGCCGGCTTTCGCGACCGGCGCACGGTGGCAGGACTGGTGGGTCTGAAAATCGTCGTGGGGTCGCTGCTTGCGCTCGTCGCCATCGTGTTCGGCGCGAACGTGCCTCGCGTCGGCGAATACTTTGTCTTTCGGGTGCTGATGCTGGCCGCTGCTTTCATCGTCGGCATGATTGTGCCGGAGTACGCGCTCGGATTTCTGATCAGCCGCAGGCAGAGGGCGATCTCATCGTGCCTGCCGGACGCGCTCGATCTGCTCGTAATCTGCACGAATGCGGGCAACAGCCTCGTCGTCGCGATCAAGCGCGTTGCGCACGAATTGACGCCTATCTGCCCGCCGCTCGCGGACGAACTTTCCGTTGCAGCAGACGAGTTGCAAATGGGCACCGACAGCGCCACCGCACTGCGGAATATGGCGGACCGTATCGGTCTTGCGTCGGTACGCGGACTGGTCACGACGCTGATTCAATCGCAGCAGTACGGCACGCCGATCACCCAGTCGCTGCGAATGCTGTCGCGCGCCGAACGTGCCGCCCAAATATTCGCACTTGAAGAAAAGGCCGCTAAGCTCGCCCCGAAAATGACCTTGCCCATGATGCTGTTCGTGTTGCCGACGGTGGGCCTGATCGCGGCCGGCCCTGCCGTCATTCAACTCATTGCGGTGTTCAAATGAAACACGTCATTTCGTCTTGCCGTTCGCTCGCTGTGGCTTCGGTTGTCACGGCCTTTGCCCTTGCAGGATGTGGAAGCCCGGGCGCTATCAATTCGTGGCCTGTATCAGCGCAGCAGAAACTCGGCCCTGCGAGCGATCTGCACATTGCCGACAGCGCGCTCTCGTCGGGCAATACTGAGCTCGCCCTGACCTTGTACGACAAAGCCTTGCAAGCCAAACCCGACTCGATTGAAGCGCAACTGGGTTTGGCCGATACCGTGTACCAGGCCGGTGACCTCGAACGCGCACGCGTGCTGTATGCGCGCACGGCGGACTCCGCACCGTCGAATCTGAGGTCAAAGCTCGGTCTTGCCCGGGTAGCCCTGCGGCAGCGCCGGCTCGACGATGCGTCAGCGCTTTACCGTTCGCTCGCGGCCCAGCTTCCAGACAATCCCGTCACGGCCGAGGGTCTCGGTACGGTGCTCGATCTGCAAGGCCGCCACGATGAAGCGCAGGCCGTCTATCGCGCCGCGTTGCGCGCGCATCCGGAAGTGCAGGGCCTGACGACCGACCTCGGGTTGTCGCTGATCCTCGCTAACAAGCCACGAGAAGCCGCGAACGTGCTGCTAGAGATTGCGGGGCTCGCCAATGCGCCGCCGCAGGCGCGCCAGAACCTTGCGCTCGCGTATGCGCTGCTCGGCAACAGGAACGCGGCGAAACAGATCTTGCAGGCCGACCTGCCCCCCGGATCGGTCGAGGACAATCTGCGCTTCTATGAGACGCTTCGCTCGAGACTTGGGCCGCCGACTGGAGCGCCAGCCGCCACTCGTGTGGGCGCGCTGCCCGCGGATCATATAGCGCGTGACGTGGAGACTGCGAAATGAAGGTGCGCGGCCCTCGATGCCTTCGTGAGGAAAGAGGCATTGCCGCGCTCGAGTTCGTGCTCGTGCTTCCTTTCCTGCTGATGGTGCTCTTCGGCATCATCGACGTGAGCATGATTCTGTGCGACAAGGCAGTGATCACGAATGCGAGCCGTGAAGCCGCGCGGGCGGGCGTCGTGCTGCGCGTGACGCCGTTGACCAGCACGCAGATCCAGAACATCGCGCTCAACTACACGCAAAGCAGCCTGGTGACAGGAGGGCCGGCGACGTCCGCGAGCGCCGTCGCCCAAGTCGGGACTCAGACATCGGGCTCGCCCCTGACGGTAACGGTCACCTATCGGTACCAGGGGTTCGTACTCGGTTCCATATTCAGCGCGCTCACAGGCCCGGTTACGATCCGTGCGATCACCGTGATGAACTATGAGTGACCGGGTGATGCCCCGCCGAACCTCTCGCGCGTATCCGCAACGTCGTGCATTGTCGTCGCGAACGCAGCAGCGAGGATCGGTTGTTATGTTCTTCGTTGCCATCCTGATCCCTTTGCTCATATTCGCCGCGTTCGCGATCAACATGGCACGGCTTAGCGTGGTGCGCAACGAGTTGCAGAATGCGGCAGACGCCGCAGCGCTTGCGGGCGCCTCGCACTTCATTGCAAATGGCGCGGGTACGCCCGACTGGGCAGGGGCGGCGTCCGCGACGACTGCCGCCGTCGCGCTCAATGCGTCGGACAGGATCCAGTTGTCGAGCGCAACGGTGACAACGGGCTATTGGAACCTGGCAGGGTCTCCGTCTACGTTGCAGCCAACCACGATTACGCCCGGCACCAACGACGCCCCTGCGGTGCAGGTCAAAATAGGCCGCAGCGCGAGCCAGAACGGCGGATTGGTCAGCCTTGCCTTCGGCGCACTGCTAGGCGTGCCTAGCGTGGCGGCAAGCGCCACGGCGATCGCGGTCGCGGCTCCGCCGGGCACCGTGGCAGGAGGACTCTTTCCCGTCGCCTTGGGGCAATGCCTATATCAAACGTATTGGGATTCGAGCACCAATCAGCCGAAAATCGATCCTTCAACCGGCAAGGCGTACGAGTTCCAGATTGGCAGTGACTATGCTTACGGCGGTGGCTGCGATGCGGGTCAATGGACCTCGTTTACCAGCGTCGCGAACGATGTCCCGACGATTCGCGGACTGATTGAAAACGGCAACCCTACCTCGCTCAGCATTGGTGACAACATCTACATTCAACCGGGTGCAAAGACGACGCTCTATAGCTCCGTGCCGAGCAACACGGTCATCTATGTTCCCATTGTGAGCAAAATCCTCACGAAGACCTTTCAGCCTATCGTTGCCTTCGCGGCGTTCTACGTCGACTATGCGGTGGGCGGCAGCGGCAAGTACATCTCGGGCCATTTCCTCACCGGCTACAACATACCGCAGTCTTCGGGCGTGGGTCCGGGCTATGGTGGGTATGTGCCGCCTCGCCTCGCTTTTTGACTCGCGAACACTGCCCGCGGTGCGTACCTAAGCGCCGGGGCGCTTTTGCATGTCAGCACTGAGCCAAGCCCGCGTTGACCGTTAAGGCGTGGCAGAACTATTTAATACTCTTCCACTTGCATTACTTATACCCATGAACACCACATGTATCCGTGCGACCGTTGTCGAGGTGAAGCCGACGTTCGAAGGGCTGCGTGAGTGCAGTTGGGGTGTGAGCAGGCTTGGACTTCCTCGTAGGCGCCATGCCGCGTTCTGGAACACTGGCGACGAGTCTTGCGCGAAGCTCGCGCTCTCTCCCGCGTTCGTCGACCGCACCTTGCCCGATGGACGGCCCAAAGGTCCGGAAGGTCCGCTCGCGTCGTCGAAGGGCTCTCGCGCGGCGGTGCCCGACCTGCGCGCGGAAATCGACGACCTTGTCGGTTCCGGCGACCGCGCTTCTGTCAATCTGCATTTCCGTGGGCATTTCACAGGCCAGTTCCGGAATCTGAAAGGCGACGGCCGGAGCGTCGACTTCCAGGCATTCGACCTTTATCGAGTGAAGGATGGACGCATCGTCGAAACTCGCATCTCGAAGACAATCTGACGCTGCTTAGGCAACTCGGCGCGATCAAGCCGTAGTGGTTTTGCCGTAGCCGTCCATCAGCGCGCTTCGTGATGAAATCACCTAGACTTTTTGATATGCGCGACGAAGACGGAGGCAGGTATGCCCGACGAAACCGCACCTTGGCAAATGGTCGAGTACGAGGGCTTCGAGATTCACGTGGCGCCATTCGTGAAAAATGCGCCGGGCGAAGTTAATGCGTCCAACGCGGTGGAGAACCGCTACACGTATGTGGGCTACGTCTGTCATCCGGGCGCCGATCCGGCGATTCCGGGACATGCGGTGCCGTTTCACGCAGACGGCGAAGAAAATTTCGGCAGCAAGGACGACGCCCTTTACGAAGGCGTGCACGTGGGACGCAGCATCGTCCACGGCACGCATCCTGATCTCACCGTGCTGCCCCTCGTCACAGGCGGTGTTTGACGCGTGCGGCGGCGACAGAGCGCCGCGGTCGTGCTGGCCGCGCCCGGCAGGCGACGACGTCGTCCTGTTTGGGAAGCGCAGAGGCCTCGGATCCTGGGGCGCATCCTTCCATCCTTCCACGCCCGCTTTGATTAGCGGTGTCTGAAATCGTCCGGCGTCAGCTGAAGGCGGCAAAGAGTCCGAATGTTTCCAACGCCATGAAAATTTCAAGTCTCAATCTCGCAGTGTCGGTTGTGGGTTGGCACGCACCCATTTTGATTGTTCGATTCCGGAGATCGAAGTTGGAACTGCTTGCAGCCTCGGGTGTTTATTTTCCTCATAGTGTTCGGCTACGCAACGATCGAATGTGATGGGACAAGAGGCACCCCGATTCCAGGACCTAATGTGCATAGTGTGATGGCGATATCACTGCGTTTCATCTAACGCAGAGTTGTTGTCGCCCGCGCACGCCCGCGCACGCTCGTGCATCGCGAGTCAGTTGTGATGTGCGAGAGCAGCGAGGTAGCTGCGGAGCAAACAAGGCGGCGCTGATCGAGCCTCGGTCGCGGCTTCCAGTCTATCGCTCAATTTTCTGGTCTATTGTCCAGAGACAAACGAACGGCCGCTCCCTGCGAAATCTCGCATTGATTTATTGAACGGTTAGTCATAATATCCGTAAATGAAGTCAACCGCCCATCCGCAATCGTCGTCAAAGCCCGCATCCAGGAAAGCAGGCGAAATCTGCCCGCGCGGCCGTCCGCGCGAGTTCGACACTGAGGCCGTGCTGGCTAGCGCGAGCCAGGTGTTCTGGAACCACGGCTACCACGCCACCTCGATCGAGGACCTGTGCAAGGCCACCGGCCTGTTGCGCGGCAGCCTGTATGGCGTGTTCGGCGACAAGCACGGCATCCTGCTCGCCGCGCTCGACCACTACGCCGAGGGCTCGGTCGCGCGTCTCGCCGAGCGGCTCAATGCGCCGGTGCCGCCTGAAGAAGCGCTACGCAACGCGTTGCTCCACTATGCGCGCGTTGCTTGTGCACTAACGGGCGAGCGCAGTTGCTTCATTACTAACACCACGCTCGAAATGCAACCCGGCGACGAGGAACTACGCAGCCGCGTTGCCGCAGTTCAGCGCCGCATGGCGACGTTGCTGGCAGCGTCGGTGATCCGCGGCCAGGCGAGCGGCGCATTCAACTCGACGCTCGACGAAAAAGCCGTCGGCGATTTTCTGCTGTGCGTCATGCAAGGCCTGCGCGTGCTAGGACGAGTCGCCCATAAGGAAGACGCTTTGACCGGCATCGTGGACGTCGCAATGCGAGCCCTCGTCTAAATTTTTTTGCCGAATTATTGAACGGTCAGTCATGAAATCAGAACCAAACCAGTCTGTGCCTGCGGCATTCGCCGGTGCGGGCGTCGTGAAAGCTTGCCCGGCTGCGAGCGTCGCGGTTTGCCCCGGCTCCGTCGCTGCAACCGCCGCGACGAAGAGCGTTGCGGGCGGCGCAACCCGAAGCGCGCCGGCCGGCGAACAGCCGGCGCCGCGCTTCGAACGTCAGGGGCTCGCGCTTGCTGTGTTGTTCGTCGGCGCTTTCCTTGCGCCGCTCGATTACTTCATCGTCAACCTAGCGCTGCCGTCGATCCGCACCGGCTTGAACGCGAGCGACGCGCAGTTGCAACTCGTGGTGTCGGCCTATGCGTCCGTGTACGCGGTGCTGCTCATCACCGGGGGGCGGCTTGGCGATCTGTTCGGCCGGCGCCGCATGTTCATGACGGGCATGGCCGCGTTCGTGGTGGCGTCGGCGCTGTGCGGCTTCGCGACGAGCGGTCACATGCTCGTGATCTCGCGCATCGTGCAGGGCATGGCGGCAGCGATCATGGCGCCGCAGGTGCTCGCGACGATCCGCGCCGTGGTGCCGCTGCATCAGCAGACGCGGGTCATGAGTTTTTACGGCTTCGTGTTCGGACTCTCGTCGATCGTCGGGCAACTGGGCGGCGGCGCGCTTATCACGTACCATCCGCTCGGGCTCGACTGGCGGATCATCTTTCTGATCAATATTCCGATCGGGATTGCCGCGTTTCTCGGCACATGGAAGTTCGTGCCCGAGAACCAGCCGGCTACGCGCACCGGCCTCGACCTGAAGGGCGTCTCGCTGCTGTCCGCCGTGCTGCTGCTCGTAATCTATCCAACGACGCATGGCCGCGAAGCCGGCTGGCCCGCATGGACCTTCGCGATGTTCGCGCTCGCCGTGCCCGCCTTCGCGCTCTTCGTCGTCACGGAGCGGCGTGTGGAGCGCGGCGGCGGCCATCCGCTCGTCGATCTGCAACTGTTCCGCAACCCGGCGTTCGCGCTCGGCCTCGTGCTCGCCTTCCTCTTTTATTGCAACAGCGCGTTCTTCCTGACCTACGGCATCTTCTTGCAAACGGGCTTGCACTGGACGCCGCTCGCGTCGGGTGTCGCGATCATGCCGTTCGCCATCGGCTTCGTGATCGGACCGCTCGCTTCGCCCGCGGTGGTGAAGCGCATCGGCGCTCATGTCCTCACGCTCGGATTTTCGATGATGACGCTAGGCTTCACGGTGACAGGCTGGGCCGCAGGCGAGGGGTCCGCGCCGGACCTGCCGTTCTACGCGGGCCTGGTCTGCGCGGGCGTCGGTCAGGGGTTGCTGCTGCCGTCGATCATGCGCATCGTGCTGCTGGAAGTCGTGCCCGAGAAGGCGGGGCTCGCGTCGGGTGTGGTTTCGTCGACGTTGCAGATCGGCTCGGCGTTCGGCACGGCCGCTATAAGCGGCGCGTTCTTCGGCGCTGTGGGAGCGGCGGGAGCACAGGCGACGCCTGCCCGCTACGCCCACGCGTTCCAGTTGAGCCTTGCGATCAACGCCGTGCTGATGTTCGTCTGCATCGGCTTGAGCGTGCTGCTCGTGCGGCATCAGCAACTCGCGTTGCGGCGGGCCGCCGCGGCCGTGCGAAAAACGCTGCCCAGGTAATCGTTTTCATAGCTGTGCCGCTGCGGAAAATGATTATGCTTTTCACACGGAATTCATTTTAATTACAGTTGCATTTACCGATGATTGAGCAGTTCACAGGTAATCCGGCGAGGTTGCCCAAGTTGCGACTACCCGGCCGGATTAAAATTTGTTTCAGTATTGAAGCATTTTCGCACACGCATTTTCTACCCATGCCACAGCCGGAGCAGTAAGTCTTGCGGTCTGTGCGTTGCCGCACTGTGGCGGTCCGGGCGCCGCCATGGGGTTGCTCCGGTTTAACCCGGAATTGCAGTGCGTCAAATTGTCGTTCCCGGTTTTATGAAATCGGTATCAATAAAAAAGCGCTTGCCGTCTTTAATTTCAATTGTTAATCTGAGCGCGTTTAGAGGTATCCCTCAATAGGTCTTAGTCGATAGACGGCGCAATGACTTGAATACTGCTAACGGTTCCGTAGAGGATTGATATGCTGACCGCTACCATTGACGCACTCGCACCGCCTCCCGCCCGGTTCTCAACCGGCGACGTCGTCACGTTGAAAGACGGCGGCCCGCGCATGACCGTTACATATGCGGGCCCGGTGGCGCTCAATCCCGGCGACTGGCTGATCTGCGAGTGGTTCGACGACCACGGCGAACTGCGCCGCGAAGTATTCGCACCTTCCAGCGTGCGCGCCGAGCCGCGCTCCATTCCGGCGGGCTCCGTGCAGTGGAACCGGATGGGCCGCGCGGCATAACGGCTGCTGTTTCTGCTCCGGCTCTCCCGCGGTTATTCCTGCGAACCATCCCGCGTTGTGCTGCGCTGTTGCACGCGCAGGAGCAGCGCGGACGAAAACGCGCGCATGCGTACCAGCTTGCGTTTTTCCACCACGTCGCCCGCAAGGTTCTTCGGCGGGTTCGGCTGCAACGACCAGTAGAGCGCGAACAGCCAGCCAAGAACGGTCCACCCAACGCACGCGTTGAATAGCGCGAGCGTCAGCACGTCGACGCGTTTGCGCCGATCGGCCAGAATCGCCGGCAGGAAATAGAGCGCCAGCGCGAAAATCACGGCGATGATCTGAACGACGATCTTGTCATTCATATGTCGCCTCCCGGAAATACGGCTCGCCGCACGGCGGCCAGGGTCAACGCTCCGCATGACGAAGCGAGCCTGCACGCGCAGCTCATCTACCAATTGTCGCGCAATTGTGTGATGCGTGCAGCCTGAACGAAAGCCTGCGGATGCAGACGGGAGTCATACGCGCCGCCATCCAGCAGCCCGACGGCACGCCGGCAAGCGACGAGGACTTCAGCACCGCGGGCATCAGGTCTATCATGTTCGTTTCGCTCGAACGAAACCGAACCCTGTTACGGACCGCCATCATGATCTCCGACGATACGACCCAGCAGGCTCAACGCCTGAACCCCGACACGCTCCGCGAATTCGTGGACCGCAAATGGAACGACGAGATCGTGCCTGCGTTGACCGACTACATTGCGGTGCCGGCCAAGAGCCCGGCATTCGATCCCGAGTGGGTCAAGCACGGCTACCTGGAACGCGTGATTACCGACGCCGCCCAATGGGTCGAGCAGCAGCCGGTGCGCGGCCTGAAACTCGAGATCGTCCGCTTGCCGGGCCGCACGCCGGTGATTTTCTTCGAGACGCCGGCGACGCGTTCAGGCAGCGACGAAACCATCGTGCTGTACGGCCACCTCGACAAGCAGCCGGAATTCGACGGCTGGCGCAAGGATCTCGGCCCGTGGACGCCGAAGCTCGAAAACGACAAGCTCTACGGCCGCGGCGGCGCCGACGACGGCTATGCGATCTACGCGAGCATCACCGCGCTCGCCGCGCTCGACGCGCAAGGTATCGAGAGGCCGCGCTGCGTCGGCCTGATCGAAACCTGCGAAGAGTCGGGCAGCTACGATCTGCTGCCTTACGTGGACGCATTGCGCGAACGGCTCGGCAACGTGGGTCTCGTGGTCTGCCTCGACTCGGGGGCGGGCAATTACGATCAGCTGTGGCTCACCACGTCGCTGCGCGGGCTCGTCGCCGGTGACCTGGAAGTGCAGGTGCTGGACGAAGGCATTCACTCGGGCGGCTACGGCGGCATTGCGCCGTCGAGCTTCCGCATCATGCGGCAGCTGTTCGACCGTCTGGAGGACTCCGCCAACGGAACGCTGCTGCCCAAGGGCTTTCACAGCCCGATTCCCGCCGACCGTCTGCGCGAAGCCGAAGCGACCGCACAAATTCTCGGCGACGACGTGTGGAAGAAGCTGCCGTGGGCATGCGGTCAGGACGGCCGTCAGGTGCTGCCCACCACGACCGATCCGAAGGAGGCGTTGCTCAACTCCACGTGGCGTCCGTCATTGTCGGTGACAGGTGCAGCCGGCTTGCCCGCACTCGCCGACGCCGGCAACGTGCTGCGCCCGCGCACCGCGTTCAAGCTGTCGCTGCGCCTGCCGCCGCTGATCGAAGCGGAAAAGGCCGTTGCGGAACTCAAGGCGCTGCTCGAACTCGACCCGCCGTACAACGCGAAGGTGACATTCAAGCCGGACGCCGGAGCGGCGAGCGGCTGGAGCGCGCCCGACCTCGCGCCGTGGCTCGCGACCGCGCTCAACAGTGCATCGCGCGAGCATTACGGCGCCGACGTCGCGTACATGGGGCAGGGCGGCACGATCCCGCTAATGAACGTGCTGAAGGCGGGCTTTCCGAAGTCGCAGTTCATGGTATGCGGCGTGCTGGGACCGAAGTCGAATGCGCACGGGCCGAACGAATTCTTGCATGTGCCGTACGGCAAGAGGCTCACGGCCGCTGTTGCGCAGGTAATTGCCGCCGCGCCCTGACCGTTTTCTGCCGACCAGTCGCGGTTCCTGTTCCGCTTGCGTTGCCATTCACTAGCGCCCCGATTCGAATGACCTATAAAGAGCTCGCTCAATCCACCACGCCCCGCATCGCGGCCGATCAACTACACGCCTTAGTCCGGGGCGATCTGGGAGCAGGCGGGCAGCGCGCCGCGCGAAGCCGAACTGGTCGCGGATCATCTGGTGGCCGCGAACCTGACAGGGCACGATTCGCACGGCGTCGGCATGATTCCACGCTACGTGGCGTCGCTTGCCGATGGGCAACTGCGGCTGAATCTGCATGCCGATGTCGTAAAAGACGCGGGCGCCGTACTCACTGTGGAAGGCCGCAAAGGCTTCGGCCAGGTGGTCGCGTTCGAGGCGATGGAAGAGGGCATCGCCCGAGCCCAGCGCATCGGCATTTGCGCAGTCGGGCTGCGCGATGCGCATCATATCGGCCGCGTCGGTCACTGGGCTGAGCAATGCGCGCGAGCGGGGCTCGTGTCGTTTCACTTCGTCAATGTGGCGGGCGACCCGCTCGTCGCACCGTTTGGCGGCGCGGACCGCCGCATCGGCACCAACCCGTTTTGCGCGGCTTATCCGCGGCCCGGCAAGCCGCCGCTCGTGCTCGACTTCGCGACGAGCACGGTTGCGTACGGCAAGACGCGCGTCGCTTACAACCAGGGCAAGCAGGTGCCGCCGGGCGCCTTGATCGACCATGAAGGGGTGCCGACGGCCGATCCCAAAGTCATGCACGAGGCGCCGTTCGGTTCGCTGACGCCGTTCGGCGGCCATAAGGGTTTCGGGCTTGCCGCCATGTGCGAGATATTCAGCGGCGCGCTGGCGGGCGGCTTCACCACGCACGCGGACACGCTCGGCACCACCAATGCAATCATCAATTGCATGCTGTCGGTCATCATCGACCCGGCGGCGTTCGACGCCCCTGACGCACAAGCGGAAGCCGACGCGTTTATCGCGTGGGTCAAGGCTTCGCCGCTCGCAGCGGGCGTCGAGCGCATCTATGAGCCCGGCGAGCCGGAGCGCGCGACGCGCGCGGAGCGCGAAGCCCGAGGCATTCCGGTCGATGCCGCCACATGGACGCAGATCTGCACGGCCGCGCTCGCTGTCGGCATGAGCGCAGAAGAGGTCGCGCGCTGGTCGGCGTTGCTCAAATAGCATCTCCTGGATAATGGGCAGATTGCCGTTTATGCAATATAGATATTCCGTCTGTTGGCCCACGAATAAAAAAATATTCGCAAGCGGCATTTTCGACTGCGTCGCCTAATCGGCGCGCCTTGCTTTTCCTTTCGAATTCGCAAGCGAATTCCGCCTCTGCTCGTCCGCTAATTGCATTGCCCGCCGGCACGCAATGTCGCGCATTGTCGTGCATCTTCGCCGCGCAAGCGTTTGCGGTGCGGCGCACGCCGCACCGCTGTCACGCGCCGCTGTGACGCCCGTCGCGCAAGGCTTCGTGATTTCGTTGCATTGATCTGTTGGTTATCCCGCTCCCATCCGATTCCGGTCTGCTTTAGGCTCGCATTGCAATATCAGTGTTTAACCCTAAAGGACCGTTCAAAATGAATCTGCATAACCACCACGCCTGCCGCCCGTTCCTCGAAGCCGGCAATCTGTCGCAAGTCTCCGCTTATTACGAAGAAGGCCGCAATGTCATGTGGATGATGCTGCGCGCGCAGCCGCGTCCCTGTTTCAATCTGGATCTGGTCCACGACATTCTCGGGCTCGCGCAGGCAGCACGGGAGTCCGGCTTGCCGATCGACTTCTGGGTGACCGGCTCGCTGATCCCCAACATTTACAACGTGGGCGGCGACCTGGATTTCTTCGCCGATGCGATTCGCTCGGGCAAGCGCCAGGCGCTGTTGGCGTATGCACGTGCGTGTGTCGACTGCGTGCATGCGGCGGCGCGCGGCTTCGATACGGGCGCGATCTCGATTGCGATGGTCGAGGGCACGGCGCTCGGCGGCGGCTTCGAGGCGGCGCTTGCGCATCATTTCCTGCTCGCGCAATCGGACGCCCGGATGGGCTTTCCCGAGATCGCGTTCAATCTGTTCCCCGGCATGGGCGGCTATTCGCTCGTTGCGCGCAAGGCCGGCATGCGTCTCGCCGAGGAGCTGATCGGCGTGGGCGAACCGCACACGGCGGAATGGCATCGGGAGAAGGGTCTCGTCGACCAGTTGTTCGAACCGGGCGACGCGTACGTGGCCACCCGCACGTTCATCGACACGCTCAAGCCTAAGATGAACGGCATCCGCGCGATGCTGCGGGCGCGCCAACGCGTGCTGCAGTTGCCGCGGGCCGAACTGATGGAAATTACCGAGGATTGGGTGGACGCCGCCTTCATGATCGAAGAGAAGGACCTTGCCTTCATGGAGCGGCTCGTGATGCTGCAAAACCGCCGCACGTCCAACTTGCGGCAGACGGCTGCTAGCGCGGCCAATTTCGGCTGACTCAATCCACCCGCGGCCAAAGTGCGCCCGTTGCGACGCGCAAGCCGCAAGCTCAGGCGATCAGCCTGAGCTTCTGCCTGTCCTGCAACCAGCGCTCGAAGTCCGCGGCCGGCATTGGATGAGCGTACAGGTAGC
Source organism: Paraburkholderia kirstenboschensis (assembly GCF_032806925.1). NCBI lineage: Bacteria > Pseudomonadati > Pseudomonadota > Betaproteobacteria > Burkholderiales > Burkholderiaceae > Paraburkholderia > Paraburkholderia kirstenboschensis. The sequence goes on from NZ_CP136512.1 coordinate 2,619,754, forward strand.
CCTGCACGTATTCGACGCCCAGCCCTTTCATGAAAGCCTCTTCGGACTCGGTTTCGATTCCTTCGGCGACGACCTTGAAATCGAGTTCCTGCGCAACCACCACCATGGAGCGGACCAGTGCTTGCGCTTTGGTGTCGGCATTGATTGAACGCACGAAGCTGCGGTCCAGCTTGATCACATCGAGCGGAATGCGGCCCAACTGCGATAGCGACGAATAGCCGGTGCCGAAGTCGTCCAGATGCACTTGCGCGCCAAGTTGACGGAACTGCTTGATCAGGTCGATGGCCGCGGCTTCGTCCTCGATCAGGCAGCTCTCGGTGAGTTCCACGTCGACGAGGCATGGTTCGAGCTTCGCCTGCTCGAGCGCTTCGGTGAAATGCCGGACCACCGCCGTATCCACCAGTTGCCGCGCCGACACATTGATCGCGATGCGCAGGTTGTAGCCGTCCGCTTGCCATTTGGCCGCCTGTTTCGCGGCCGTTTGCATCACCCAGCGGCCGAGCACGCCGATCAAACCGGACTCTTCGGCATAACGAATGAACTCCGCCGGCATGATCTGCCCGCGTTCCGGCGAATTCCAGCGCACCAGCGCTTCCACGCCTTGCACCGCGCCGGTTGAGAGCAGCAGCTTGGGCTGATAGTGCAGCGTCAGCTGGCCTTCTTCGAGGCCGCGCCGCAGGTTCGTGTCGAGCCACATGTACTCGGCGACCTTGCGGTTCATATCCGGCGAAAATACGCGGTGCGTGCGCTTGCCTTCGTCTTTCGCGACGTACATGGCGGTATCGGCCGAGCGGATCAGCGACTCCAGGTTGTCGCCGTGTTCCGGATAGCGCGCAATGCCGATCGAGCAGCCCGTATAGACTTCGACGAGCCCGAGGCTAAACGGCGTGCGCATGCGTTCGAGAATGCGCTGCGCGGTTGCCTCGAGTTCGTGCGCCGTGTCTTTTGCCGCGAGCACGATGAACTCGTCGCCGCCGAGCCGCGCGAGCGTGTCGCCTTCGGTCAGGCACATGCCGATGGCGGCCGACACGTCGCGGATCAGACGGTCGCCGAATACGTGGCCGTAGTGATCGTTGACCTTCTTGAAGTTATCCAGATCGAGAAAAAGCACACCCACCGATTCGCCCGGCGACGTCTCCTCGATCGCGGTGCGGATCTTGTCCTGGATCGCATTGCGATTGGGCAGGCCCGTGAGCGAATCGGTGTTGGCAAGTTGCGTGAGACGCTCCTGCGCAAGACGTTCCTCGGTGATGTCCGTGCCCGAGCAGATCAGGTACTGCTCGTCTACGCCGCTGCCGCTCTGCACGAACTTGTTGCGAAACAGAAAGAGCCGTTCGCCGTGCAGTGTCTTGATGCGCCGCTCGACTTCGTACGACACCCCGCGATTGAAGAAGCCCGCTATGTTCTGACTCGACGCCGCGCCGTCTTCCGAGGACATGAAAAGCGCCCACACATTGCGCCCGACGATGTTCTCTTCCTTGACGCCCGTGAGTTCCTCCGCGAGCCGGTTAAAGCGCTGGACTCGCCCGTGCCGGTCGACGATCACGACAACGGAATTCACTTCGGACACGACTTGCTCGGCGAACGACAGGCCATGCATCAGATCGCGCGCGACAGATTCGGTGTCGTCATAGGCGGACGCGGTGCCGGCCCAACTGCTGCTGTTGATCTTTCTGCCGACGAGGTGCAAACGCAGAGGCTCGCCGAAGAGCCGCACGTCGAGAACCAGGTGAGACGTAATGCCAGTGAGGCAACGGATTTGCGATGCCTGCTGAGGATTGAGCGGAATGGCAACGTTGGCTGGCATATCGCCAGTGACTGGCGTCAGTTCGAGCGCGTTGCTGTCGCTCGACAGACGCCAGCAAGGGCTGCTTGTGCCGAACTGCGCATAAAGCACCTGCTCGTGATGGTCGTCATTCATGGGATCCCCGGGCGGTTTGCCGTTTCGGCCCTGATGGCGGATTACGGCAGACAGTCTCATCATACTTAAAGACGGCCCATTGTAGCGAAGCGGCTGAAATTCGGGCCATAAACATGAATGGCGTGTGGTTTGACTGAGGCAAACGGGCCGGTAAAAAAAGCACCGTTAGAGGTGTTACATCAGGCACTCTTTACGGACGCGCTACGTCAGAACCTGCGCGTGAGCCAGCTGCGCGCGCGCTCGCGCTCGATCGGGCTCGCCTCTACCGACGCTTCGAACCAGAAGGCGCCCGCTGCGAGCGTTGCGATGACGACACCGTCGCGGTACAGCACGCGATTGCCCGCGACGGCGGGAACGCGTTCTCCGACCAGCAGGGTGCCCGCCAGGTTGAGCGGATCAGTGCCGCCGACGCACACAAAAGCACCATCGTTCGCATGCCGTCGAACCTCGCGCAACAGCGGGATCGCTTCGGGCAACGCGAACTGTTCGCCAGCGAGTCCGTTGACGAAGCGTCCGCCGCGGATCACGCCGCGCGCTTCGAGCCGCTGATAGACCCGCAGCAGATCGCGCCATGGCGGCAACCAGTCGGCTTCGCGTTCGAGCACGCGCCAGAACACGACACCGTAGCGCCGCAACAACGTCATCGCGACATGTTCGAGGGTGTCGGGCGGCAACTGACGGCGCCGCTGCTGCTGTTGCTGCGGCCGATCCAGTTGCGCGGCGAGTTCCGCGCTCGCGGCAACGGAAGCGCGCCGGTTGACGAGCGCCCAGCGTCCCGCGTCGTCCATTCCGCCGATCAGCGCGCCCAATCCAGCACTCGATCTGGCGCGCCGGCTGCCCGAATACGCGTTGCGCTTCGCTGCCGGTTTGAGCAGCGCGCGCAGGCCCGCGAAACTGTCCGAGTTGACGAGACCGGCCGCCACCAGTTCGCCTAGCGCGTTCTCAAGTTCGATACGCAATACGCGAAGTTCGTGCAGCAATTCATCGAAGAACATGGCGCCGTGCTGCGACAGCGCGTCGTACACAGATTGAGCGCGCGCCGATAGCTCGGGCTGCCGCTCGGGGTCGATCAGCGCGCTCCAGGCGCGTACCTGCGAGCGCGGCAGCAGCACGACAGGCGTGCTGCGCACGGGGCCCGCCGCGCTGCGCGAGCGCTCCGTCAGTCGCGTCCAGACGATCTTGCCTGCGCGGCACAGTTCGTCGAGCGAAGTGTTCGAATACGCCTTCACGCGCGCGGGCAGAATGTCTTCTTCCCAGGCGCTTGCCGCGGCCTCGAAGCCTTCCATCTGTTCCAGAACGGCGGCGAGCGCGTCGCGTCCCTCGCTGCGCGTGTCGGGCGTCAGGTGCTGCCATTCGAACAGAAAGCGCATGAAGTCGTGCCGTTCCACCGGCTCGATCTCGCGGCGTAACCGCTTGACGGTGTAACGGTGAATGCGCGCGAGAAGGTGGCGCTCACACCATTCCTCTTGCGTCGTGTGCGGCGTGAAACGTCCGCGCATCACATAGCCTTCCGCCTCTAGACGGCCGAGCGCCTGTTCGACCGATGGCCGCGGCAGCTTCAGCGCTTCTGCAATCGCGTCGGCGGGCAGCGGGCCGAAGCCGGTCAGCCGGGCGCGCAGTATGTCGAGCAGCGCGTCGTCGGCGCTCCATTCGTCGGTGTAGCCCTTCGGCGCGGTGAGCGGCGGTGTGAAGCGGGCGCCGCCGTTGGTGGTGCCGCTGTTCGTGCTGCGATAGAGCGCGTCGAAACAGGTCAGCCGTTCGGCGGGGAGCCACAGTGCCGCGTCGGCGGCAATGTCGAGGCGCGTCGCTCGGCCCGATTGAGCGAGCGACGTAAGCCATTCCGGCCAGCTCTCGTTCTGTTGCGCCTCGGCCTCGGTAATGCACGCAAGGCCTGTCAGCGCTTCGTGCATTTCGTCGATGCTGCGTGCCTGCGGCCATGCTTCGTCGCGCACGCTCGCGATTGCGTCGGCATCGAGCGCACCGAGGTCGTCCGCGCTCGCCGGATCGGTCCAGCGGCGATTGAGCACGGCCTGCGTGCGGCGCTCCTCGATCGGTGCGTCGTCGAGATACGCGTAGGGTTTTGCGTTGAGTATTTCTGCGGCAAGCGGCGAGGGCGCCGGCAGATCGCGTGCGACAAGCCGCACATCGCCGCTTTCAATACGGCGCAGCAGCGCGAGCCAGCGCTCGCTGTCCATCGCGTCGTGCAGGCAGTCGTCGATGGTCTGGTCCACTAACGGATGATGCGGCACTTCACGCTCGCCGACCACGTTCTCAAGACACGCGGCCTGTTCGGGAAAGACGCTCGTCAGCAGATCCTCGCTGCGCATCCGCTGCAATTGCGGGGCCGTCTTGCGTCCACCGGTATAGCGCGGCAAACCGAGCGCGGTTGTCGCGTTCCAGCGCCAGCGCACGCCGAAGAGCGGCGCGTCGAGCAGTGCCTGAATCAGCAGACGCTCGGCACTATTGGAATGGAGATAGCGCCACACTTCATCGAGCGCGAATGAATGGCTGCCGGTCAGAGACAGCACGATCGCGTCCTCGGTGGCGGCGGCTTGCAGTTCGAAATTGAACTGGCGGCAAAAGCGCTTGCGCAGCGCGAGCCCCCACGCGCGATTCACGCGGCTGCCGAACGGCGAATGAACGACGAGCTGCGTGCCGCCCGATTCGTCGAAGAAACGCTCCATCACCAGCGTGTCTTGCGTCGGCAGAACGCCGAGCGCGGCGCGCGCCCGCGCGAGATAGTCGACGATCTGGCGCGCGGCCGCTTCGTCGAGAGCGAGTTCGGCGACGAGCCAGTCGATCGCGCGTTCGAGCCGCGCGGGCATGGGATTCAGTGATGCGGCGGTTGCGTCCGGCAGGTGTTCCGAGGCGGTCGCTTTCGAAGCGGTGTCGCCAGCCTGTGCGTTCACGAGCGGCGTCGCCGCGTCGTCGTCGGATGCGAGCAGACGCGCGATCTGCTCGCGCAGGCGCGCGACGCCGAACGACAGTTCGTCGCTGCGGCCCGGCGCTTCACCGAGCCAGAACGGGATGTTGGGCGGCTGCCCTTGTGCGTCCTCGACACGCACACGGCCGCTTTCGATGCGCAGAATCCGGTACGACGCGTTGCCGAGCTGAAAGACGTCGCCGGCGAGACTTTCGACCGCGAAGTCTTCGTTGACCGTGCCTATATTGATCGCCTGCGGTTCCAGCACCACCGCATAGTCGGCGTTTTCCGGAATCGTGCCGCCCGAAGTGACCGCAACGAGTTTGCCGCCACGCCGGCCGCGCAACGTGCCGCTTACCACGTCGCGATGAATGTATGCGGCGCGCGGTCCGTTGCGGCTCGTGTAGCCCTCTGCAAGCATGCGCAGCACTGCGTCGTACTGCTCGCGCGCGAGCTCCGCGTACGGCGCGGAGCGGCGCACCAGTTCGAATAGCGCGTCCTCGCTCCATTCGGCACTCGATACTTCAGCGACGATCTGTTGCGCGAGCACATCGAGCGGCGCACGCGGAATGCGCAGCGCGTCGAGTTCACCGCGCCGCACGCAATCGAGGAGCGCCGCGCATTCAATCAGGTCGTCGCGCGAAGTGGGGAAGAGTCTGCCTTTCGGCATGCCGCCGACATGGTGGCCCGAGCGCCCCACTCGTTGCAGGAACGGCGCGATCGCGCGCGGCGAACCCATCTGGCAGACCAGATCGACGTCGCCGATATCGATGCCCAGTTCGAGCGAAGCGGTCGCGATCAGCACCCGCAGTTCACCGCGCTTGAGCCGCTGTTCGGCGTCGAAACGATGCTCTTTGGCGAGGCTGCCGTGATGCGCGGCGACCGCCTCCTTGCCAAGCCGCTCGGTCAGATGACGCGCGGCGCGCTCGGCCATGCGCCGCGTGTTCACGAAGATCAGCGTGGTGCTGTGTAGCGCGACGAGTTCCGCGAGACGGTCATAGACACGCTCCCAGACTTCGTTCGGCATCACGGCTTCGAGCGGCACCGGCGGAATTTCCAGCGCCAGGTCGCGCTCGCGGATGTGGCCCACGTCGATGATCGCGCAGTCGGCGGGTATGTCGCTGCCGACTGGCGCGCCGCCTACGAGAAATCGTGCTACCGCGCTCACCGGCTTTTGCGTCGCGGACAGGCCGATGCGCGGCAGGCGTCGACGGCACAGCGCGTCGAGCCGTTCGAGACTGAGCGCGAGGTGGCTGCCGCGCTTGCTGCCCGCGAGCGCATGAATTTCGTCGACGATCACCGTTCGCACCGTGCACAGCATGTGCCGGCCGGAGTCGGAGCCGAGCAGCACGTAAAGCGATTCCGGCGTGGTGACGAGGATATGGGGCGCGCGCTTTCTGAGCGCGTTGCGTTCCTGCTGCGTGGTGTCGCCGGTGCGCACGGCGGTGCGGATGTCGAGCGGCGGCAGGCCGCGCGCGTCGAGCTCGGCGGCGATGCCCTGTAACGGCACTTGCAGATTCAGGCGGATGTCGTTCGACAGCGCCTTGAGCGGCGATACATAGACCACCAGCGTTTCGTCGGGCAACGCGCCGTTGTTCGCGAGACCTTGCTGGACCAGGTCGTCGAGTGCGGACAGGAAGGCCGTGAGCGTTTTGCCCGAGCCCGTGGGTGCGGCGACCAGGGTCGAGCGGCCCCGGCGGATCTGCGGCCAGGCGGCGGCCTGCGCGTCGGTCGGCGCGGGGAAGGTCTTCAGGAACCAGCCGGCAACCGCCGGATGAAAGGCCGCCAGCGCGTCCTGCGCGGCGGCGCGGTCCGCCCGCAGCGAGGACGGGAGCTCGCGAGGCGCGTCGGCTGCGGTGTCCAGGTTCGCGGTCGTGGTGCTCACTGAAGCGCTCGATGAAGTGCTCACTAAGGTCATGCCCGCTTAGATGGGGACGCGACGCCCGATATCCAGACGACGGCATCCAGACTACGGCATTCCCCGCGCCCGTTGCCGGCGCAAACCGAAGTCGCGGAATCAGAGGGCCAGTCTGGCAGGTTTCGGCGGCGTTTGCCCAATGGCTTCGCAGCGGTCGCCGGTGGGCGTTAGCGTTCCGAAAGCGACGGCGGCCCCCGCCTGCTCAGCGGCGCCAATTGCAGTACCCTTTACGGCTCACCTGTCCACTCATCCACGATGGAGTTTCGACAATGCGATACAACCAGCTTGGCCGTACCGGGGTATTTGTTTCCGAACTATGTCTGGGCACGATGACCTTCGGCGGCGGCGAAGGCATGTGGAAGCAGATCGGCGATTTGCAGCAGGCCGACGCCGAGCGGCTCGTTGGCCGGGCGCTCGACGCGGGCATCAATTTCATCGATACGGCCGACGTCTATGCCGAAGGCCTGTCCGAGCAGATCACCGGGCAGGCGCTGAAAAACCTCCAGGTGCCGCGCGACAAGGTCGTGGTGGCAACCAAGGTTTTCGGCCCGACCGGTGAGTTTCCGAACGCGCGCGGCGCGTCGCGCTATCACATCATCGACGGGATGAAGGCCAGTTTGAAGCGCCTGCAGCTCGATCACGTCGATCTGTATCAGATCCACGGTTTCGACCCGGCCACGCCGATCGAAGAAACCGTGCGCGCGCTCGATACGCTCGTGCAGCACGGTCACGTGCGCTATGTCGGCGTGTCCAACTGGGCGGCGTGGCAGATCGTGAAGGCGCTCGGCATAGCGGAGCGGCTGGGACTCGCGCGCTTCGAAACGCTGCAGGCGTACTACACGGTCGCGGGCCGCGACCTCGAACGCGAACTCGTGCCGATGCTGCAGAGCGAAGGGCTCGGTCTGATGGTCTGGAGTCCGCTCGCGGGTGGACTGCTGAGCGGCAAATACGGGCGTGAGCAGCAGGGCGAAGCGGGCAGCCGCCGCACCACATTCGACTTTCCGCCGGTCAACCGTGACCGTGCGTACGACTGCATCGACGCGATGCGTGAGATTGCCGAGGCAAAGCGCGTGTCGGTCGCGCAGATTGCTCTTGCGTGGCTGCTGCATCAACGGGTGGTGACGTCGGTGATCGTCGGCGCGAAGAAGGTCGAGCAATTGGACGACAACATCGCGGCGACCGGCGTCGCGCTCACCGCGGACGAGCTGGCAAGGCTCGATCAGGTGAGCGCGCTGCCCGCCGAGTATCCCGGCTGGATGCTGGCGCGCCAGGGCGAGGCGCGCCGCAAGCAGCTCGAGGAGGCGCGCCGTCTGGTGGTTTGATGCGACCGGCCGCGCGTGTCAGGCGGTCGTCCGGCGTATTTCAACGGACGTCCGGTATGGGCAGACTTTCCCGGCGCCTGCGACCGACGTCCGGCCCACCAACGAACGTCCGGCGCTGAAAAGACGCCCGGCGCATTAAACCGATGCTTCGGCGGAATAGGCCGCGACGGCGTCCATCGTGCGGGCCGAGTACACCATGGTCGCGCCGGCGTTCATCGCGACCGCTACGCCGAGCGCTTCGGCGATTTCCTCGCGGGTGGCGCCTTGCTTCAGCGCTTCGGCCGTATGCACGGTGATACAGCCGTCACAGCGCAAACTCACGGCCACCGCGAGCGAGATGAGTTCGCGCGTCTTCGCGCCCAGCAAGTCGTTCTTCTGACCGGCGCTGGACAACGTCTGATAGCCCTTGAGCGTGTCCGGCGACAGCTTGCCGATTTCGCCGATGCGGCCAAACAGCTTCTTGCGGTATTCGGTCCAGTTCAACATGGCAATGCTCCTTCGTCTGAGGCACGTCGGCGGTTGCCGGCGTCGTGGGCAAAGTATTGCGCGGGACGGCGATATCCTGAATACTCGACTGGCTCAACATTTAGCGCGCACGTCTCATGGATACGCTCAGCCGATTGCTCGAGCTTGCCCGGCCGCAGGCCAGCCTCGATTTGCGATGCCTGCTCACCGGCGCGTTCGATGTCGACCATGCGCCGATGGAACCGGGTATTGCGCCGTTCCATCTGGTGCTGGCGGGGGCGTGCGTAATCGAGATGGCGGACGGCGCGCAAGTGCGCCTGCAGACCGGCGATTTCATGCTGTTTCCGCGCGGCGCGGCACATCGCGTGAGGGATGTCGAGCTGAGCGCCGCGAGCGCGCCGCTGGCGATGAGTCACGACGGCCTGCTGCCGGTCAAGCGAAACGACGGCCGCGGCATTGGCAAAGCGGCGGGGGGCGAAGGTATGGACGGCAATTCCGTTAGCGGCGAAGGAGTCAACGCTGACGTCATTACCGACGCCCCCACCGACACTACCTACGGCGACCCAGAGCACACGACCGCGAACACCGTCGATCTCGACCTGCTCTGCGGCCGCTTTGCCTACACGCCGGGTTCGTCCGCGTTGCTGCTGAATGCGCTGCCCGATCCGTTCCATGTGTCGCTCGGCGGCGTCCGAACGCTCGCCCCATTGCAGACGCTCATCGGGCTGATGCGCGACGAGGCGGGCCAACGGCGGCCGGGCGCGCTTGCCATCGTCACAGCGCTGAGTCAGGCGCTCTTCGGTATGGCGTTACGCGTACACGGCGAGCAGGCCGATTCGACTCCCGGCATGCTGGCGCTGCTGGCCGACGCGCGTCTGGCGGCGTCGGTGCAAGGCATGCTGAGCGCGCCGCAGCGCGCGTGGACCATCGCTGATCTGGGCGAGCTTGCCGCGATGTCGCGCGCCACTTACGCGCGGCGCCTCAACGAACGCGCCGGCATGACCGTCATGGATTTCCTCACGCAGATTCGCATGACGATCGCTTGCGACCCCTGCTGCGCCGCACGCAGCGCAGCGCGGCGGAAATTGGCGAAGCGGTGGGCTATCAGTCTGAAGCCGCGTTCGGCAAGGCGTTTCAGCAAAGCGTCGGCGTCACGCCGGGACGCTACCGGCGCCATCCACAGCAAAGCGTGTCGGCCGTCTCTTCATGAACCGGGCGATGCCGCTCAGCGCGCCTTGCCGCTCGTGCTGAACCAACGCTGTTCCGCACGCGACATCAGCCACGCGACCAGCAGCGCGCACACCGTGCCGAGCGTGACTTCGCCGAGGCGCAACAAGGCCTTGTCCCATGCCGGGCCGAGGCCCGGTACCAGCAGCATGATGGTGGCCGTAATCCCGCCGAGCCGAGCCGCGCTGCCGACGTTCACGATCCAGCACAGCACGATGGCCACCGCCACCGTCGCCGCGTAGGCTGCAAAATAGTCGTGGCCAAGCGTCGCGCCGGCAAGGCCGCACAAGCCGCCGACCATCGCGCCGATGAACTGGTCGCGCGACAGCTTGCGCGTGTCGACATAGCTGTGCTGGCTCACTGCAATGGCGGTAATCGCCGCCCAGAACGCCTGCTCGGTATGCAGCGCCTGGCCGATTCCGAACGCGAGGCTCGCGCCCGCCACGGCCTGGAACGCCATCAGGCTGCCTTCCGTTAGCCGCTCGGCGAACGGCAGCGATTTGAGGAACGCGAAAAGCGATTCGGCGGCGCTCGCGCGCGTCGTTTGTGCTGGATCGTCGGGAGGAGTCATTGAATCGCGGGGTTCCAGAAGCTGCGAAAGCTGCAAGGGCGTCGGACGCTGCAAACGCAGCGGACGGGCCCGTATTCTAGCTTTCGCTATGACGCAGGCGGCGATAGCGTTTCATGAGCGGCGTCGCCGACACCCCGTGGATTACCACCGAAGCCGTGACCACCGCGAGCGCAAGCGGCACGAGCGGCTTGATAACCGCGGCCGGGCCGTATTCCAGCGAATAAGCCAGATAGTAGAACGAGCCCACGCCGCGAATGCCGAACCAGCTCATCAGGCGCCTTTGCGTGGGCATGGCGTCCGAGCCGAGCAACGACAACTCGACCGACGCGGGTCGCACGAAAACGAATAGCGCGACGGTAAGCGCAAGCGCCTGCCATGTGAAAAGCGGCGCATTCAGCGTCGCGAGCACGTTGCCGACCATGGCCATGATAACGACTTCCGCGATGCGTTCGAGCTCGATCGTGAAGCCCAGCACGGACTCGGTCATGAACGCGTGGGCTTTCTCGGGATCGGACGCAGTGGCTTCGACATTCTCCGAATCCACGGTGCCGATCGTCTCGCGGGGCGAGGCCCCGCCGCTCGCCTGATATTCGACGCGACGCATCGACACGCCGGCCGCGAACACGGCGAGAAAGCCGTAAGTCTGAGCAAACTGCGCCGCGCCGAACGACAAGCCGATCAGCCCGAGCGCAAAGAAGCCTTCCAGGCCGAGCGCGTGCGCATGGCGCGTGCGCAGCCAGGCGACCGCGTGCGTGGTGACCCAGCCGAGCACACCGCCGATTGCGATTGCACCCAATACACCCCACACGACCGTGCCGGCAAACTTCAGGTTCAGCACGTCGCCAGCGTCGGCTCCATGCATTGCGCAGAAGGTGAGACCCACCATCGCAAACGGCAACGCGATGCCGTCGTTCAGACCGCCTTCGCCCGAAAGCGCGAAGCGCAGCAGATCGTGGTCGCCAGGGTTGTGCACCTGGACGTCGTGGGCCAGCACCGGGTCGGTCGGCGCGAGAATCGCGGCGAGCAGGACGGCAGGGCCCCAGCCGAGATGCAGCACGTAGACGCCGAAGAGTGCGAGGAGCGGCACAGTCGCCAGCATCGCGAGAAAGCCGAGGCGCAGCGGCACCATCCACAGTTTGTCGAGCACGCCCACGCGCAGGCGCAGTCCGATGGCGAAGAGCGACACCAGCAGCGCGATTTCGGTGACGGTGCGCAGCAGGTGCGCGTCGGCGACCATGTCGAGATGCAGCAGATCGAAGCCGGGCGGGCCGAGCGCGTAGCCGAGCGCAACATAGAACATGGCCGCGCTGACGGGCAGCCGGCGTAGGGTCGTCGCGGCCACGCCCATGAAAACGAGCACGGCGCCGACGATGAGGAACCACAAAGTTTCGTGCATGAGCATCCGGTTAGGGCCGACATGCGAACGGCGCATGACAGGCCGGGGTGGATGGACGACCGCCCGGGTGTGTCACGTCGCGACAGTCGACGCGTGACAGCGCATGAATTTCAGGGCGCGCGTCCAAATGCTTCGCGCAGCTTGCGCTTGGCTTGCTCCAGCGTCGCGCGGCGGGTTTTCGGCAGGTTCCTGCCCGCGCGGTTGATGTAGAAATTGAGCATCGACATCGCCGATTGAAACGGTGTGCCTTTGCGGCGGCTGCTTTTCGTCGACGACTGTTTCAGCGATTGCGCAATCTCTTCGGCGTTGCCGGTCTTGAAGATGTCGCGCTGGAGGTCCATCGCGTCGCTCGTTTCCATCACATGATGCGACCACCTGTGCGAACTCTTGCCGCCTGCGCGCGATGCATTCTTCTGCTCAGCGGCATGCGCTTGCGCATGGCGCTGACGCGGCGGCCGTCCCGACTTGCCGCGTGCCGGCGAGCGCCGCGATTTCCTGGTTGCTTTTCTTGCCGCTTTTCTGGCCGCCATTCGACAGCCTCCTTTTTTAGTCTTTGTGGCGCAGCCCTGCTCGCAGGATTGCGCGCGATTCGCCAGGCTGTTCGCGTCATCGAATCCAACGCGCTGAAAGTCAAACGCGCCGGCCGCCGCGATGGCGGCGTGCCGGCGCAGGTCAGGACGGTGCGCGAAGCGCGAACCGCTTCACGCACTCGCCGCGGCTCGCCAATTACAGTTTGACTCCACCGGCTTCGGGCGCATCCGACGAACCGGCCGGAATATCGCCTATGTCCGCGTCATCGCGCAAATCGAACCGGTCGCGGCCCCAGTACGGCTCCTTGCCGTAGTACTGGTGAACGGAGGTGGCCCACGTCTCGTCCGCCATCGACGGCCAGTGATCCTTGTCGAAACCCGGGGCGCTTTTCACGCGTTCGGCCGTCATGTCCAGCATGAAGCACTTCTGCTCGGTGTCGAGCGTGAGCGCGCGCCATGGAATCGCGAGCAGCTTGTCGCCGATGCCGAGGAAGCCGCCGCTCGAAAGCACCGCGTACGCAACGCGGCCCGAGCGCACGTCGAGCATGATGTCCTTGATCTTGCCGATATCCTCGCCGTCGCTGCTGAGCACTCTGTTGCCGTCGAGCGTGTCTGCCGCCATCACGTCCGGGCCCGGGCCTTCCGCGGTCGCGCTGCCTTTGCCGACGATACGTGCGCCTTGCATGCTTTGCGTCTGACTTTGCATGACCATGATGTGCCTCCTTTGCAGGTTAGGGTGACGATCGATGCAGCAACGCGCGTTCCTCGCCCGGTGTGACGGTTGATATAGAGGCGTTGCGGAAAGCGTATTCGCGAGCATGGACAGTGCTTACACAAGCCGCTTCGGCGATGCCCGTACAAACATCGTGCGATGCCGCCGGCGTCTGCGGGCATACGATCTTTGCCCGCGTAAATGATGCGCGCGCCGTTGAAATTCCTGCGTCCTGTAATCGCAGTTAGCTTGCGGCCGTCTTCTCCGCGCGCTGCGCGGATCTAACGGCCGTGCTCGCGGTTCGCCGTGCGGTTCGCGCGCCGGCTTTTGCGCTGGCATTGGCACCGGCTTTCGCTGCCGCCTTGTTCGCTTCGTTGCGGATGGTGCGCGACTTCTTCAGCAACGTCGTGATGGAGCCGTTGATGCTCTCAGCGGTGTCCGCTTCGCGCAACTTGCGACCTTTTGCTCCCGCCTGACGCGCGAGCCTGGCGGCGCGCTTTTCGGCATGCGCGAGCAATGCGGCGAACGCTACTTCGTCCACTTTCAGGCCGCGGCGCGACTGACCCGGCGGCAAGGTTTGCAACTGGTCGGTTTCGAATGCGCTAATCACTGCAGGATGGATATAGCAACGCCGGCACACCGCGGGCGTGTTGCGCAGCAAGCCCGCGACTTCCTTGACGGTCGCCACGATATGACGCCGCGCTTCGGCAGCGTTGCCGCACACGAGGCGCCGCAGCGCCGCGAGCGCGTAGACGCTGCCCGCCCATGTCCGATAGTCCTTCGCGGTGAAGTCCGCGCCGCTTGCGCGGCGCAGATAATCGTTGATGTCGGCTGAACCGACGGTACGGCGTGTGCCGTCGTCGTCGAGATACTGGAACAGGTCGTGACCCGGCAGATCAGCGCAGCGCCGCACGATGCGCTTCACGCGCTGGTCGTCCACCGTCACGTCATGTTCGATGCCGCTCTTGCCGCGAAACTTGAAGCGCAACTGTCCCGCTTCCACCTTCACGTGTTTCTTACGCAGCGTCGTCAAGCCGTATGACTGGTTTTCGCGCGCGTATTCGACGCTGCCGATGCGAACGAGCGTGGTATCGAGCAGCCGCACGACTGCCGCAATCACTTTGTCGCATGGCATGCCGGGCAGTTCGAGATCGCGGGCGACGCGCGCTCGGATTCGTGGCAGTGCCCGCCCGAACTCGGCCATGCGTTCGTATTTGTCGGCGTCGCGCGTTTCGCGCCAACGCGGGTGATAACGGTATTGCTTGCGCCCGCGCACGTCGCGGCCGGTCGCCTGAATATGTCCGCGCGGGTCTGGACAGATCCATACGTCTTCATACGCGGGCGGAATCGCGAGCGAGTTGATGCGTTGAATCTCCGCTTCGTCTTCAATGCGCTTTCCTTGCACGTCGAAATACGCGAAGCCGTCTTTTTCGCGCTTGCGCGTGTAGCCCGGCTTGCTGTCGTCGGCATGGCGCAAGCCGGGCGGCATCGCGGGTGTCGCGGGCTGCTTCTCGCTGTCGCCGGTCGATGCATGACCGTTTTGCATCGTGCTCGCAGTGCTTGTCGTTGTGATGTTTGCCATGGCTATCTTTGCAGGTAGAACTTTCAAGCGTGAAGCGCGTTGGGCTAGTGATGGCCCAGAGCAAAGCCGGTGCCCGGTACTGTCCGCTTGATGCAGCGGGCGGAACAGTCCTTGCGACGAACGTCATACGTATCAACCCGAGAAAGGAGAGCGCCATGAGCAGTACGCTGAACCCCGATGAAGAGCCGCAACAGGTCGTCAAACAGACGTCAGGCACGACGGGCGCGTTGGGACCGAGCGATTCGTCCGATAGCGGCAGCGACGTCGCGGGCGCGAAGCGCCACGAGTTCGACGTCGAAACGGAACTCGACAATCACGCGCTCGAATTGGGCGACGCGGAAATGGGCAGCGACACCGACCGGGCGGGCACCGGTGAGCGCGCGGCGGCGGACGGCGATTCGACGCTGGACCCGGACAGCGACATCGAGCCTGATCGCATTCTGACGCCGCCGACAGCCGACGATGACGACGACGGTCTCGACGAGGACCCGACCGGTCTATAAATCGCGTCGCGCTTCACGCACCCGAGCCCTAAGCCCGTCACAGCGGGCGGCGGGGCCGGGCTGCATCACGCGGTAGCTAGTCAAACATCAGGCACACGCCTTGCTGCCGCATCGTTAATCAAAGATGAACGGGCCGGCGCGCATGACACGCGCGGCCCCGGCATTAGAACGAAGGAGAGAATCATGGCAAGCAGCCTCGACGGTCTGAAGGTAGCGATCCTCGCGGTAGACGGTTTTGAACAGGCTGAACTGGCGGAGCCGAAACGCGCGCTCGCCGAGGCCGGCGCGACCGTGCACGTGATTTCAGCGAAGCCCGGCAAGATCCAGGGCTTCAGGCACGTTGATAAAGGCGACACGGTCGAGGTCGATTCGACTTTCGACAAGGCCATCGCCGACGACTATGACGCCGTCGTCTTGCCGGGCGGCGTGGTGAACGGCGACGCGATTCGCCTGCTGCCGCAGGCGCAGGCATTCGTCAAAGCGGCCGACAGCGCGAAGAAGCCGATCGCGGTGATTTGCCACGGCACGTGGCTGCCCGTATCGGCCGGAATCATCAAGGGACGCACCGTGACGAGCTGGCCGAGTCTGCAGGACGATATCCGCAACGCGGGCGGCACATGGGTCGATCAGGAAGTGGTCGAAGACAACAATCTGATTTCGAGCCGCAAGCCGGACGACATTCCCGCATTCAACAAGGCGTTGATCGGGCAACTGTCGAAACGCAAGGCTGCATGAGCGGCGCGGGCGGGCAATGAGACGCGCCGGTGACTCCGTGAACAAGGGAGAAAACGCATGAAATTACGGTATCCCCTACAAGCGATGACTGTGGCGCTTGCTCTTGGCACGGCGCCGGCCGGGATGGTGTATGCGCAGGCAAGCGACGCTCCCGCGAGCGATGCGCCCGCCGGCGGCACGAAGCTCTCGCCCGCGGACCAGCAGTTCATCCAGGACGCTTCACAATCCGACGCTACCGAAATCGCGGCAAGCAAGATCGCGTTGAAGAATTCCAGCGATCCGCGCGTGAAGAAATTCGCGCAGCAGATGATCGCCGATCATACGAAGCTCTCGCGCAGCATGGGGGCGCTCGCGGCGAAGAAGGGGTTTGCCACGACGCCGTCGGCCGACTCCGCGCTCGTTGGCAAGCTGCAAACGCTCAAAGGCCAGAAGTTCGACGAGGCGTATGTCGAGCAGGTCGGCCTCGAGGCGCATCAGCGGGCAGTCGATCTGTTTCAGCAGGAGAGCCAGAGCGGCACTGACTCGCAATTGAAGGCCGCGGCCGCGCGCGCGCTGCCGATCATCAAGCATCATCTGGAGATGGCGCAGCAGCTCGCCGGTGCAATGAAGGGCGCGTCATCATGAACGCGATCCTGCCGCGGCCTGCCTATGAGGATTCCCTTATGCAGATCACTTTTTCCGACGACAAACCGACCTTCGACGGCGCCAACCTGATGGTTCGCTTCATGGCGCGCGTGGACGGCGAACCGGTTGTCTGCGCCATCACGGTCGAGGCGCTGGAAGATCACTTCGGCGCCGGGTCGCCGCTCGAAAGCGAGTTGATGGAGGCCTTCGACAAGGGCCGCAACCGGATCCGTTCGGTATGCGCCGAGGCGCTCGACCAGAACGACGGCGAGGGCGTAGTCTTGCATAGCGGATTGTTCAGAGTGGAAGGCATGGAGCCCGACCGCGGCACGGCGGTCTAGCGCCACCGCTTCGTCTGATTACCCACCTCGACTACTCGCGGGCGTCGTCCGTCAAAACGCAATCACGATGCAAGGAGGCCTCATGTCACTCATCGTCGCAGCACGCTTTACGACATTCCCAGCCGCGGAAGAAGCGGCGCAAAAACTGTTCAATGCAGGCTTCGTCGAGGAAGACGTGACGCTCTTCTTTGTCAATCCACGTGGCCAGCACGCGCGGTTCCCGATTGGCGGCGACACTCACACCGATGCCGGTGCGAAAGGTGCGCCGAAGGGCGCGGGCCTCGGCGTGACGATCGGCGCGGTGGCGGGCGCTATTGTCGGCGTCGGCATCTTCGCGGCGTTTTCCGCGCCGCTGCTTGTCTCGGCGATAGCCGCGGGCGTCGGCGCCTATATTGGCTCGCTGGCCGGTGCCATGTGGCGCACTCGCGATAGCAACGAAGCCGGGCATCGCACGCCGTTCCACGAAGAGGCGCGCGATTCGGGCGTGCTCGTCGCGGTGCACGTCTCGCCGGACAACCAGTTCGACGCCGCGCGCTTGCTGCGCGAAGCAGGTGGCGTGTCGATCGAACGTGCAACGGGCCGTTGGCAGCAAGGCCGCTGGGCCGACTTCGACCCGCTCAAGACGCCCGTCCCGCTCAACGAGTACAACGAAAAGCGCGCTTGACATAGTAGCCACTGGCAACAAATGGCAGCGAAGGGCAGCAAAGCGGAAAGGGCCCGACAGACGTCGGGCCCTTTTCATTGGCGCACCGGAAACGCAATCCCGCTGGGCACTACGAAGTCATACCCAGGTGCGCGCCGCGCCGCGTTGCGGCACGGGCGCATGGTGTGCAGGACGTTCGTCGCGCGTGGGCTCGCATGAGGCTGGCATTACGCCTTTGCGAGAACTCTCGCACGTCGAAGGCGCGGCTTGCGCGCTTGCGCGCGCGCTGGCCGCAGTGCTATCGGGCGGCTGCATATGCTCGCGAATCTGCAATACGCTGGCCGACGTGACTATCGCGACGACGGCCAGAAGTTCTGCGCTGCGAATCTTCATGATGTTTCTCCCTGTCGTTGTTGCCTGCCCATTCTTTTCAATTCGTCGATGTGTCATGCAGCTTCATTGCTGGTGCGCTGCATGGCATTACGCGGGCGAAGCAACGAGAGCAACGCCTGTGCCACGTGCGAAAGCCGCACCGGGAAAGGCTTTCACGCCGCTGATGCATGTTCGCGCCGCGCAACATTTACCCACGACTGCAACAAAGAGGGCGGTGCAAAGCGGCGTGCCTGTCCGAGGCATCGCGCGATGCTTCGGGCACGCGCCATGCGTGGTTACCGATGAACCCCGTTGCCATGCGCAGGCGGTGGCAAAGCCGGCGGCACGCGCACCGCGACGCATGCGGGCGTGCCGGCAACGGATTCCGCGATTAACGAAACCCTGGAGGTATTGAATGGCTACGAATGTTGTTTCCGTGCTGAACGATCTCGTCGAAACATCGAAAGATGGTGAAAAGGGCTTTCGCAAGGCAGCGGAAGATGCGCGTGACACACAGCTGAAGACGATGTTTCTCGCGCGCGCCGAAGATTGCGCCCGCGGCGCACGCGAGCTGCAGGATGTGGTTCAGCGCCTGGGCGGTAAGCCGGAAACGGGCGGCAGTGTGAGCGGTGCGCTGCATCGGGGGTGGGTCGATGTGAAGTCGGCGGTGACGGACCGCAGCGACCATCAGATTCTCGTCGAGGTGGAAAAGGGCGAGGACGTCGCGAAGAAGAACTATCACGACGCGCTGGAAAAAGAACTGCCCGCCGACGTCCGCGCGATTGTCGAGCGTCAGTACCAGGGCGTGCTGCAGAATCACGACCGCGTTCGCGATCTGCGCGATCAATACGCGGCAAAGAGCTAATCGGATAGCCGGCCGTCAGGCCGGCCTCCAATTGCAGAAAGGCCGTCCGCACACGTGCGGACGGCCTTTTTTCACGCGGTGCTGCGCCCGGCGCAGAACGCCGGGCCCGACGAACTTATTCGGCGGCGATCTTCAGGCGGTTCTTCACGCTGCTCACGCCCTTCACGCCTTCCACGACGTCCTGGGCGGCGGTCTTGTCCTCGGCCGAAGGCACCGAGCCCGTGAGCCACACGACGCCCTTGCGGGTCTTCACATGGATATGCGTGGACTTCACGTTCTTCGCGCCGAGCAATTCGGCCTTGACCTTCGTGGTGATAGTGCCGTCGTCGACGTGCTGGCCGATGGTCTCAGACGAAGCCGACGGAGCCGAGGCGCTCGTTTGCGCGGTCGCGTTCAGTGCGAACGCAACGCACGCGATGCTGCCGGCAGTCTTCAGGAATTGGATGGTCTTCATGGTTTTCTCCTTCGGGTGTTGATGAAATTGCGGTCTTGTTGCCTGCGGTCGATCGCGGCCGAAGCCGCCGATGACTCGCGTGGGGTCGTTGCCGCTACGGTTCCGTCAGGGCCCGTTTTCGACACCGGGCGGGTCTTCACAGTCATTGCGCGTTCGCGCGGGATGCGAAGAGAGCCGTCCGTCCACATCCTCCTCAGCGCAAAGTGTGTGCCTGCCCATTCCTTTCGTGGACCATAAAAGGGGCAAAGCCCGCGCCGGCGGGCGCTTTTCCGCAGATGAATAGTGAAGACGCGCGACATTTGCGTACACGTCGACTGCTGTGAAGCGGACCCGGAATTTGCCGGGTCGCTTGTAAAAAAGGCGCCGCGCGGTGCCGCAATTCGCGGGCCTGGAAAAATAAAGGCTAAGGAAAACAGTGCCTTGCAAAAGCTGGTACGCGTGTTGCTCTAATGAGGGCACTCCTTACCTCAGCTTTCAACCGGATCTCAACACGATGCCTTCAATTGAACTTCGCACAAGGCAGTCTCTTGCACTTACGCCGCGTCTGCAGCAGTCGGTGCGTCTGTTGCAGCTATCGTCCCTCGAGTTCCAGCAGGAATTGAGAACTGCGCTCGATACCAATCCGTTCCTCGAATACGACTCGTCGGATACGGAGGACGTTGCGCTCGCAACAGCCACGTCCGGCGAAGAGCAGGGCGCGTTGCCGGCAACCGACGCAGTCGCGGCAGCCGAGCCCGACTCGATGCCGGCTGAAGCGGTTACGAGCGAGACCCTCGACAGTGGCGGCCCCGACGATATGCCCGGCGACTTTTCGGGCGACTACAGCAGCCGCAGTTCGGCCCGCCAGAACGGTGACTCCGATGGCAGCGATCCCGCCGAATGGGCGCGTTCGCAACCCACCTTGCGCGAGCAACTGCACGACGCACTGCGTCTCTATCGTCTGGACGACCGCGATCGCGCGGTCGCGCGTTTCATTATCGAGGCACTCGACGACGACGGTTATCTGCGCCAGGACCTGGCGGATCTCGCGGACAGCGTCGAGCTCGAACCCGAATTGACGGAAGAAGAACTGCTGGTCGCGCTGCGCCTCGTGCAGTCGCTCGACCGGCCCGGCCTCGGCGCGCGTTCGCTGTCCGAGTGTCTGCTGCTGCAGGTCAATGCGCTGCCCACGGACACGCCCGGGCGCGATGTCGCGCGGCAGATCGTCGAGCATCATCTCGAGCGGCTCGCGCGTCGCGAGCAGGCAGAACTGCAAAAGCAGATTGGCTGTAGTGCGGAAGAACTGCGTGTAGCCTGCGCACTCGTGCGTAAGCTCGATCCGAAGCCCGGCAACTGCTACGGCCGCGCCGAGGACAACTACGTCGTGCCCGATGTGATCGTGCGTCAGGTGCGCAACAAGTGGGTGGTGACGATCAATCCCGCAGTGCAGCCGCGCGCACGGATTCACCGCATGTATGCCGAGCTGTTCGCACAATCGGCGGGGGCAAGCCGTTCGCCGCTCGCCCAGCAGCTTCAGGAAGCGCGCTGGTTGATCAGGAATGCGCAGCAGCGCTTCGACACGATTCAACGCGTCGCCGAATGCATCGTCGCGCATCAGAAGGCGTTTTTCCAGTACGGTGAAATCGCGCTCAAGCCGATGGTGTTGCGCGATGTCGCCGACGAACTCGGCCTGCACGAATCGACCATCTCGCGCGCGACCGGCAACAAATATATGGCTACGCCACGCGGCATTTTCGAATTCAAGCATTTCTTCCCGCGTGAGCTCGGCACCGAAAGCGGCGGCACCTGTTCCGCCGCGGCCGTGCGGGCGCTGCTGAAAGAAATGATTGCTGCGGAAAACACCCGCGACCCGCTCTCCGATGTGACGCTTGCAAAGATGCTCGCGGATCAGGGCGTGCTCGTCGCGCGCCGCACGGTCGCCAAGTATCGGCATCTGATGAAGGTGCCGCCGGCGGAATTGCGCCGCCAGGTTTAAGCCGGGTTTAAGTTTGCTGAGCCCCTGCAAACGGGGCTTCAATGCAAAGCGCCACGCGAGGCTGTCTGCCCGGGTGGCGCTTTTTCGTATCTGGACGTTTTGCGCACGCCCCATTACATTGGCGGGTCAAATCAGAAACGGGTGAGCGCGATGAAGTATTCGAGTCGGGTCGAGGGTTTGCAAGGCAGACGCACGTCGGCGTGGGAAATTCATCGCGTGGCGCAGCAGGCGGAGGCGAATGGCGATGACGTCATCGTGCTGAGCGTGGGGGACCCCGACTTCGCTACGCCCGCGCCGATTGTCGAGCGTGCCATCGAGGCGTTGCGCGGCGGCGATACGCATTACAGCGCGGTGTCCGGGCGCGATCCGCTGCGTGCGGCGATTGCCGGGGAACAGGCTCGCATGACCGGTTGCACGGTCGGCGCGGCGAATGTGATCCTCACGGCGGGCGCGCAAAACGGCGTGTTTGCCACGTCGCTTTGTCTGCTCGAAGCAGGCGACGAGGTTATCGTTCCCGAGCCGATGTACCTAACCTACGAAGCTTGCGTGCGCGCCGCGGGTGCGACGCTCGTGCCGGTGCCGGTCGACCCCGCGCGTGCATTTCACCTGAATTGCGATGCGCTCGAACGAGCGGTTACGACGCGCACCAAGGCGATTTTCTTTGCCACGCCGTGCAATCCCACCGGTGTCGTGATGCCGCGCGCGGACCTCGAACGGATTGCGCGGCTCGCATGCGAGCACGACCTGTGGGTGCTGTCCGACGAGGTCTACGCAGATCTCACGTTCGAGCGCGAACATGTGAGCATCATGTCGCTGCCCGGCATGGCGGAGCGCACCGTCACGCTCGGCAGCCTGTCTAAATCGCATGCAATGGCGGGTTGGCGCGTAGGCTGGGCGATCGGACCCACGCAACTAATCGAACACATGGGGCGGCTCGCGCTTGCCATGCTGTATGGCTTGCCGGGCTTCATCCAGCAGGCCGCATTGACGGCGTTGCACGAGAAGTCGCGAATCGTCGCGCAGATGCGAGATATCTACAGGCGCCGTCGCGACGTCGTGTTCGAGCGTTTGAGCCGTGTCCCGCGGTTGCGCTGCCAGCTACCCGAAGCCGGCATGTTCATGATGGTCGACGTCAGCGGTACGGGCCTCGATACCGTCGATTTCACATGGCAGCTGTTTCGCGCGCAAGGCGTGTCGGTGCTCGATGCGAGCGCTTTTGGCGAGACCGCGAACGGTTTCGTGCGGCTGGGGTTTGTCGTCGATGAAGCGCGGCTTGCCGATGCGTGCGAACGGATTGCGGCGTTCGTCGCGGCGTTGCCGGCGCGAACGAACTCGTGAATGCGCGCGCTCGCAGCGAAATTCGTGCAGGGCGTCCAACGGTATAATTCATTCGTCTCTCAGTTGCCTCTCAGTTGCCTGTCTCGCGTCGCTCACTGCGGCTAACGAACCATCCTGAATAACCGGCTTTGCCAGCCGCAGCCTATGCACTTTCGCCCGATCCAGTCTTTCACGCGCAAACGGCTCTCCGACGTCGTCGCCGACCAGATCAAGCAATTGATCTCCGACGGCGCGCTGATGCCGGGCGACCGGCTGCCCGCTGAGCGCGACCTGGCGACGCAGCTGGCGGTGTCGCGGCCTTCGTTGCGCGAAGCGCTGATCAGGCTGGAGTCGGATGGATATATCGCCACGTCGGGGCGGGGCGGCTTCACGGTGGTCGATCTCACGGCGCCGATCATTTCGAAGCCGCTCGCCGAACTGCTTCTGCAAAATCCGCGTACCAGTGCCGACATTCTCGAGTTGCGCCAGGGGCTCGAATCGATTTCGACCGTATATGCCGCGGAGCGCGCAACCGCCGCCGATCTTCGCAAGATCAAGGCCGCGTTCGATGCATTGAAGGCGGCCTCGCAGTCGCAAGATCGCGTCAATCTAGCGGAGCTGGACGCCGCTTTTCACCTGGCGATTGCGGACTCCACGCACAACATCGCGCTCGCCCATGTCATGCATGGCATCCACACGCTGATTCGCGAAGGCATGCGTCAATACCATCGGCTAATCGATTACGACGAAGCGATGGAAAAGCAGTTGATGAGCCAGCATCAGGCCATCTACGATGCCGTCGTCGCGCGCGACGCCCAAAAGGCACGCAAGGCGGCCGAACGTCATCTCGCCTTCGTGCGCGAGATCTATCAGGAAGACGCTGCGAAGCTTTAGGCGTCGGGCGCAGTTTTCACTTCACCTTTATCGCTATCGGATCACAGCGGCGGTGTAGGGAAGCGGAATTAATTGGGCTGGGCCATGAACGGAGCTTCGACGTTCGGTCATGAGCGTCCGTATCGCGTCTAATTACCGTCGTCCCAAATGGTATTCAAAAGCGCAATGAGCAACGTATTGCGATTCCGCCGCGCATGCACGACGTTCAGCACCGTGACGGTCTGTGCAGCGGCCGTTGATATAAAACATGAGAGCGCGTGAAAAAAAGCCCGCCGGGCGGAGTACCGGCGGGCCCTTAGATCCAAACCTCGGTGACAAGTCCGGAGGGTTCGGAAGGAGGACGAACTACGTTGACTCGACCAACCGCTTGGCCTGCCCACTGCGCTCCCCTGTTATGAAAACTGTCAGCAGATATAGCGCCCGCTGTC
The DNA here is from genome assembly GCF_032806925.1 of Paraburkholderia kirstenboschensis. Lineage (NCBI taxonomy): Bacteria > Pseudomonadati > Pseudomonadota > Betaproteobacteria > Burkholderiales > Burkholderiaceae > Paraburkholderia > Paraburkholderia kirstenboschensis. The sequence continues at coordinate 2,643,472 of NZ_CP136512.1, forward strand.
CTCTCGACGAAGCTCTCGCCGTGATCCTGCGGGAGCACGCGTGATGCGATCCGGGCTTGCGACTCTCGAGCCCTGGACTCATGCCTTGACAAATTGCAGGCCGCCGAAATTCTGGATCGTGGGAATGTCGACTTTCGTGTACGTGCCAATCTGGGTGACCGGGGCGACCACGATACTGGGGCTGGCAAAGCCGCCGCCGTAAGCGGCATTGACGTTTCCTGCGTTGTAGTTGCTGCCGCCGCGTACAGCGGACAGCGCCTTGGCGGACAGTTCTTCGGTGTGGGCGATGTCTTTGATGGTCAGTGAGGTCATGGTAGGTCTCCTGGAGCTGTTTCTCTGTTTCGGTTTAAAGAGTACGGTTCGACGTGCAAGCGGGGAGAGCGCACCTCTATGGGATTGAACGGCATCCGCTATCAGCGCGACTCTCCGCGGCGCTTAACTCACGCTTTGGCAAACTGCAGGCCGCCGAAATTCTGGATCGTGGGAATCTCGACCTTCGTGTACGTGTCAGTCTGGGTGACCGGCGCCACCACGACGCCCGGGCTGGCGAAGCCGCCACCGTAGGCAAGGTTGAGGTTTCCTGCGTTGTAGTTGCTGCCGCCGCGTACAGCGGACAGCGCCTTGGCGGACAGTTCTTCGGTGTGGGCGATGTCTTTGATGATCAGTGAGGTCATGGTAGGTCTCCTGGAGCTGTTTCTCTGTTTCGGTTTAAAGAGTACGGTTCGACGTGCAAGCGGGGAGAGCGCACCTCTATGGGATTGAACGGCATCCGCTATCAGCGCGACTCTCCGCGGCGCTTAACTCACGCTTTGGCAAACTGCAGGCCGCCGAAATTCTGGATCGTGGGAATCTCGACCTTCGTGTATGTGTCAGTCTGGGTGACCGGTGCCACCACGACGCCCGGGCTGGCGAAGCCGCCGCCATAGGCAAGGTTGAGGTTTCCAAAGTTGTAGTTGCTGCCGCCGCGTACAGCGGACAGCGCCTTGGCGGACAGTTCTTCGGTATGGGCGATGTCTTTGATGATCAGCGAGTTCATGGTAGGTCTCCTGGAGCTGTTTCTCTGTTTCGGTTTAAAGAGTACGGTTGCGATGTGCAAGCGGGGAGAGCGCACCTCTATGGGAATAAACGGCATCCGCCATCAGCGCGACTCTCCGCGGCGCTTAACTCATGCTTTGGCAAACTGCAGGCCGCCGAAATTCTGGATCGTGGGAATCTCGACCTTCGTATACGTGTCAGTCTGGGTGACGGGCGCCACCACGACGCCCGGGCTGGCGAAGCCGCCACCGTAGGCAAGGTTGAGGTTTCCTGCGTTGTAGTTGCTGCCGCCGCGCACAGCGGACAGCGCCTTGGCAGACAGTTCTTCGGTGTGGGCGATGTCTTTGATGGTCAGTGAGCTCATGGTAAATCTCCTGTGAGGGTCTTCAGTCTGGATGGAAGAGCACTATTCGTCGCGCTCACAGCGGTATTTGCATAGGGTGTGCCAACCTCAACCGTGCAAGCTGGCGATGCTTATATAAAGCACTGAAAATAAAGGGAAAATTAAAATATCCCGCAGCGCTGTTCATGCGATTGCGAGGCGCGAGGCAGCAAAAGGTGTCGTGCTATAGCAAACACGTTTTCGGGCGACTGTCTGCTTCGAGAAAACGGCGGTGCGATCAGAAACTTGTTTGAATGACTTGGACTCGTCAGTTAGTTGGCGAGTCCAAGCAGTTCAGTTCCCCGACAGCGACTCGCGCAGCTTCGCCGCCGCACGCGCATTTCGCGTGGCGATCTAACGATTGACACGCTCTGGCGAGTTCCTTATATTTTGGTCAGACCAACAATACCAGTATGACTGGCGGCGTTTTTTGCGCGCCCCGTTCCCGCGTGCCCCATTCCCTGCAATGAGCTTGTGAAAGTAGCCCTCTTTATCCCTTGCTTCATCGACGCGTTTTATCCCGAGGTCGGCATCGCCACGCTCGAATTGCTGGAACGCTTTGGCATCCAGGTCGATTACCCGCAGGAGCAGACGTGCTGTGGCCAGCCCATGGGCAACAGCGGCGCGCATGCAGAAGCGGCCGGCGCGGAGCGGGTGTTCGCGCGCAACTTTGCGGGCTACGACTACATCGTCGGACCTTCGGCGAGCTGCATTCACCACGTGCGCGAGCATCTCACCGCCATCGATCAGACCGACGAAGTCAAAAAGGTGCGGGCGAGCGCCTATGAGCTCGTCGAGTTTCTGCACGACGTGGTCGGTGCGCGCGAATTTCCGTGGGCCGAGTTTCCGTACCGCGTCGGCCTGCACAACAGTTGCAGCGCGTTGCGGCATTTGAAGGAGGCGTCGGTATCGGAAGTGGCCGGCCAGCCGTTTTCAAAACCGCGCGCATTGCTTGAAGGCGTGAAGGGCATCGAGTTCGTCAAGCCGTCGCGACCCGACGAATGCTGCGGTTTCGGCGGCACGTTCTCGGTGACCGAAGAGCCGGTGTCGGTGCGCATGGGGCAGGACAAGGTCTGCGATCATCTGAATGCGGGCGCGCAATACATTGTGTCGGGCGACATGTCGTGCCTGATGCATCAACAAGGCTGCGCGGAACGCATGAAGGCCGACGCACGCTTCATTCATATCGCACAAGTGTTGAACGGGGCGCGCGCATGAGCCGGATCGACCACGCGAAAGCAGCAGGCGAGTTCATCAAAAAGACGGAGCATGTGGCGTTTCACGACAAGCGTCTGTGGGATTTGCGCGAGAAACGCGACGCACAGGCGCACGGCATTGCCGAGTGGGAGACGCTGCGCGAACTGGCATCCGGTATCAAGGAGCATACGCTGTCGCATTTGTTCGAGTACCTCGAACAGTTCGCGGCCGCGGCAGAGGCGAACGGTGTCGTGGTCCACTGGGCAGCGACGGCGGAAGAGCACAACGCGCTCGTACACAAGATCATGTCCGAGCGCGGCATGACCACGCTAGTCAAAAGCAAGTCGATGCTCACCGACGAATGCAAGATGCGCGAGTACCTCGAACCGCGCGGCATCACGGTGATGGAAACGGATCTTGGCGAGCGCATCCAGCAGCTCGATCATCAGGACCCGAGTCACATGGTGGTGCCAGCGGTCCACAAGCTGCGCGCCGATGTCGCCGAACTGTTCGGCCGAACCATCGGCACCGATCCGCACAATAGCGACATTCATTACCTCGCGGAAAGTCAGCGCATGAATACGCGGCCGTATTTCGTACGCGAGAAAACGGCCGGCATGACCGGCTGCAATTTTGCGGTCGCGGAAACGGGCACGGTCGTGGTTTGCACGAACGAAGGCAACGCCGATCTCTCCGCAAATGTGCCGCCGCTGCATATCGCATCGATCGGTATCGAGAAGCTGATTCCAAAGGTCTCGGATCTCGGCGTATTTATTCGCATGCTCTCGCGAAGTGCGCTGGGTTCGCCGATCACGCAATACACATCGCATTTCCGCGCGCCGCGTCCGGGCACGGAGATGCATTTCATCCTCGTCGATCATGGCCGCTCGGAACGGCTCGGGATGGAAGACTTCTGGTACTCGCTCAAATGCATCCGCTGCGGCGCCTGCATGAACACGTGTCCCGTGTATCGGCGCAGCGGCGGACTGTCGTATGGCGGTACTTACTCGGGGCCGATCGGCGCGATCATTAACCCGACCTTCGACTTGAAGCGTTATAGCGCGCTGCCGTTCGCGTCCACACTCAACGGCAGTTGCACGAACGTGTGTCCGGTGAAGATCAATATTCACGAGCAGATCTACAAATGGCGCACCGTGATTGCCGAGCGCCACGAAGTGCCGTTCGTGAAGCAGGAAGTATTGAAAATGGCAGGGCGGCTGCTCGCGAGCCCGACGCTGTATCGCGCAACGGTAGCGTCGATGAGCGGTGCGTTGCGGCGGCTGCCGAACTTCGTACTCTATAACCCGCTGAATATCTGGGGCAGACAACGCGAGTTGCCCGAGGCGCCGAAGCAGACCTTCCATGCGTGGTACAAGCAAAACCGCGGAGGTGGCGATGGCAACGCGTGAGGCCTTTATCGCGAAGGTGCGGCAGGCGCAACCGGCGGCGCGCCCGCGCCCTGACGTGCCGTTGTTTAGCGCGGTCGGCGGCGATTTGCGCGCACGCTTCACGTCGGCATTGCAAACTATGGGGGGCACCTGCGTCGAAGCAGGCGCGGCGTCGGAGGTTGCGAGTCTGATCCGCGAGCGATTCGGCGCAACGGTGTCGATCGCTTCGGCCACTGCCGAGGTGCCCGGCACGCGCCTGCTCACGGCGGACACCGAACCTTCGTCGTTGCAGGATGTCGACGTCGGCGTGGTGCGTGCGCGTTTCGGTGTGGCCGAGACCGGCTCGGTGTGGTTCAGCGAACGCGAGTACGTGGTCAATGCGTTGGGCTATATCGTGCAGCATCTCGTGGTATTGCTCGATCCGGCGCAACTCGTCGACGGCTTGCAGGACGTTTATCGCCGCGACGATTTTCGCGATGCCCGTTATGCGGCACTCGTCACGGGACCTTCCGCGACCGCGGATATAGAAGGCGTGCTGATTCGCGGCGCGCAGGGCGTGCGGTCGCTGACGGTGATGTGGTTGGCCGGTGAGTAGGCGCGGAAGCGGAGTTTGCTATCATTACTGTATAAACGTACAGGTCATGCAAACTCTGTGGCAACCGATGCTCCGCCGGATTCCCTCGCCGGTGTCCCTTATTATCTGCTGAATTTCGAGCGTGCGCTTGCCTGGCTCGCGCAACGCTACGACGATCTGCTCGATGCGAGCGAGCGCGCTTTTCTCGGCACATTCGCGCGCTTGCCGCAGGCGTCGCGCGCGTTGCTGGTGCGGATGCTCATGCGCAAAGGCGCGTTGTTTCGCGCAAGTCGCCTCGCTTACGACGAAATCGGCTGCCCATTGCAAGCCGCCGCGCCCATCACGGCGCTCGGCTGGTTAGATTCCGCGCCGCACCTGACACTCGACGATCTGTTCGCCCTCACTACGCGCCCCGAATTGCTGGACATTTTCGCGGAGGCGCTTGCGCTGATTCCGGGCGCACGGAGTCTGCGCAAGCCCGATCTGCTGGAAGCATTACGCCCGTTCTATCGCGAACGGGACGAGCACGACACCGATAGCTGCATCGCGCGCCCGTTGTCCGCATGGCACCGTCAAACAACCGATTGCGTGTTTCGCGTCGACATTGCGGCGCTGTGCGAGCGTCTGCGTCTGATGTTCTTTGGCAATCTGCAACAGGACTGGTCAGAATTCGTGCTCGCCGATCTCGGCGTGTTCCAGTACGAGAAGGTGGCTTTCGGGCCGTCGTCGCGTGCGTTTCAGCAGCGGGCGGATGTCGATGTTTATCTCGCGTTGCACGCATGTCGTGACGAACTGGATTCGATAGAAACGTTCGGATCGCTGATTGATCTGGAAGTGGAAAGTGCCGCGCTCAATGAGCTCGTGGCTCGGGTCCAAAGAGTCGAAACGCCCAACTCGTGGCTCGAAATGCGGCGCGCCAAGCTACTCTTTCGCATCGGCCAGCATTGCGAGCGGCGGCAGATGTGGCCCACCGCGCTCGCCGTGTACGAGATTTGCGCATGGCCTGGCGCGCGTCATCGGCGCGTACGCGTGCTTGAACGGGCCGAGCGTTTCGACGCAGCGCTTTCGCTAGCGCTACGAGCTGCAGCATCGCCCGAAAGCGAGGAAGAGGCGCAGCGCGTTGCGCGCATGCTTCCGCGCCTGCGGCGCAAGCTCGGTGAGCCGGCGGTGCGCGCAGCCGCTGCACGAGCGGCTGAACGCAGCACGTTGACATTGGCCAGGCCGCAAGCGCCGCAGCCCGTTGAATACGTGGTGCGCGATCATCTGAGTTGCGAGTCAGCGCCGGTGCATTACGTCGAGAACGCATTGATCAACTCGCTGTTCGGACTGCTCTGCTGGGAACCGGTATTTGCGGCACTACCCGGTGCGTTTTTCCATCCGTTCCAGCGTGGTCCCGCCGATCTTCACGCGCCGGACTTTCATGCGCGTCGAGCCGAACAGTTCGCTGCGTGCCTTGCGCAACTCGAAAGCGGCGCGTATCGCGAGACGATTGCGCGGCATCTGCACGACAAGGCCGGCGTGCAGTCGCCGTTTGTGTTCTGGGGACTGCTTACGCCCGAGCTTGTCGCGACAGCGCTCGACTGCCTGCCCGCCGCGCATCTGAAATTGTGGTTCGAGCGTTTGCTGCTCGATATTCGCGGCAATCGCTCGGGTCTGCCCGATCTGATACGCTTCTGGCCCGCCGAGCGGCGTTATGAACTGATCGAAGTGAAAGGGCCCGGCGACCGCTTGCAGGACAACCAGATTCGCTGGCTAGCTTACTGCGTGCAGCACGGCATGCCGGTACGCGTGCTCGACGTGCGCTGGGCCGACGAAGCACTTGAGCATGCCGTCGCCGATCCAACCGCGGGCGCCCTGGCGCACGCCACGTTCACCGCGGAGCGCACGGCATGAGCTACGTCGTTGCCGTGCGAGCCATGTGCGAGTTCACCGCGCGACGCGGCGACCTCGATCTGCGATTCACACCCGCGCCAACCTCGCTGGAAGGCATGGCGGGCCACGTCACGGTCGCGGGCCGCCGTACAAGCGGCTACGAAACCGAAATCACGCTGACCGGTACGCATCGCAATCTCACCGTGCGGGGCCGTGCGGACGGCTACGATCCGGTGGCGCACCGCCTGGAAGAGGTCAAGACGCATCGTGGCGATCTCGAGCGCATGCCTGACAATCACCGCGCGCTACATTGGGCGCAGGCGCTGGTGTACGGACATTTGCTGTGCCGCGCACGCGGGTTCAACGAGTTGACCGTCGGGCTGGTTTACTTCGACATCGGCAGTCAGAAGGAAACGTTGCTCACGCAAACGCATACCGCGCGCGAACTGGAGATATTTTTTGTCGACCAATGCGAGCGGTTTCTGGATTGGTCCGTGCAGGAGGAGGCGCATCGTTTCGCGCGCAACGCCGCGCTCAACGCGTTGCAGTTTCCGCATGCGCAGTTTCGCTGCGGGCAGCGCGAGCTGGCGGTGTCGGTCTACCGCGCGGCGCGCGACGGCAAGCCGCTGATGGCGCAGGCGCCAACCGGCATCGGTAAGACACTCGCCACGATCTTTCCGTTGTTGAAGGCGTGCGCGACGGAGCAGATCGATCGCGTGATTTTTCTGACCGCGAAAACGCCTGGCCGTGCGCTCGCGCTCGACGCGATCGAAACGCTTCGCCGGAGCGCGGGGACTTTACCGTTGAGAACGCTTGAACTGGTGGCACGCGACAAAGCCTGTGAGCATCCCGACAAAGCGTGCAACGGCGAGTCCTGTCCGCTCGCGCGCGGCTTCTATGACCGGCTCGACGCGGCGCGAAGCACGGCGCTCGCGGGCCAGAGGCTCGATCGCGCCGCGGTGCGCGAAGCGGCGCTCGCGCATGACGTGTGCCCCTATTATCTGGGCCAGGAACTCGCGCGCTGGGCCGACGTCGTGGTGGGCGACTACAACTACTACTACGACAGCAGCGCAATGCTCTACGCGCTCACGCAGATCAACCAGTGGCGCATCGGCGTACTGGTGGACGAAGCGCATAACCTGCTCGACCGTGCGCGCCGCATGTACACGGCGTCGCTCGATCAGGCGGCGTTGCGGCTCGCGCGCAAGACGGCGCCGCCCAGCTTGCGCAAGCCGCTCGAACGGTTGCAGCGCGAATGGAATGCGGTCAAGCGCGCGCAAACCGCGTCGTATCAGGTCTATGCGGACGTGCCCGGCAAGCTGCTCTCGGCCGCGCAAAATCTGATTGGCGCGGTGACGGATCAGCTGGCGGAAGCGCCGCTCTCGTTCGACGAGGCGTCGCTGCGCTTTTTCTTCGACGCGATGCATTTCGTCGCGCTCGCGGAGCAGTTCGGCGAGCATTCGATTTTCGACATCACGCTGACAACAGACGGCCACGCACCACGCGACAAGACCAGTTGCACGCTATGCGTGCGCAATGTGATTCCCGCTCCGTTTCTCGCGCCGCGTTATGCGGCGGCGCGCACGACCGTCATGTTTTCGGGCACGCTTAGTCCGCATCATTTTTACCGCGATACGTTGGGTCTTGCGCAGGAGACGCAATGGCTCGACGTCGAAGGGCCGTTTCGCGCGGAGCAGCTACAGGTGCGTGTAGCCGGGAACGTGTCGACGCGCTGGCGCGATCGCGAACGTTCGCTCGAACCCATCGTCGATCTGATCGCAAAGCAGTACACGGCGCAACCCGGCAATTACCTGGGGTTCCTGAGCAGTTTCGATTACCTGCAACAGGTGGTCGCGCTGATGCGCGAGCGTCATCCCGGACTGCCGGTCTGGGCGCAGGAACCGGGCATGGACGAAGCGGCCCGCGACGCGTTTCTCGCGCGGTTTCGTAGCGCGAACCGGGGCATCGGCTTTGCGGTGCTTGGCGGCGCCTTTTCGGAAGGTGTCGATCTGGTCGGGCAGCAGCTGATCGGCGCCTTCATCGCGACGTTGGGCCTGCCGCAAATGAACGAAGTCAACGAACAGATGCGGCGCACGATGGACGCGCGTTTTGGCAACGGCTACGAATACATGTACCTGTACCCCGGTTTGCAAAAGGTGGTGCAGGCGGCGGGGCGCGTGATCCGCACCGAACTCGACGAGGGCGTCGTGCATCTGATCGACGACCGGTACAGGCGGCCAGAGGTGCGCCGCCTGTTGCCTCGGTGGTGGCAGGTCCGGTAATTCAATCGACGCGCGCAGCCCATGCCTTATTCGTGAGGCGACGTCGATCCCGGATTCGCCGGTGTGCCGGGCCCGCCCGCGGGCTTCGAGTCGACAGGAATCTGGTCTTCCACCGGCGCGTCGCCCTTCGAAGCGCCGTCGGGCGATGCACCGTCGGCGGACGGGCCGCTCGAAGGCGTTTGCTCAGGCGCCTGTTTCGGAGGCTCGCCCGCTTCGACGCGGGGCGCAACGCTGTCCGGGTCCCACGTCAGCAGATTGCGCTGCGGGTTCGCGATCTCGATGCCGCGCTCGCGGAACTGGTCGAGAATGCGCCGGTTGAATTCGCGCTGCACGCCCCAGCGCGCGGAATCGCGGCACTGCATCTGTCCGGCTAGCGTAACGGCTGAGCCGTCCACCGCGTCCACGCCCCAGAAGCTGAAGTCGGACAGAATGCCGTCCTTGAACTTCTCGTCTTCGCGCAGTGCGGCGCCGATTTCCTTGAGCGTGCCGATCGCGAGATCCACGTCCTGGCCGAATACGATGTTCACGCGAACGGCCGCATTGCCGATGCCGCGATTCGTATTGTTCACCGTCGATACCGAACTGAACGGCACGGTGAAAAGCGAACCGTCGCTGCCGCGCAGCCGCACTGTGCGGATCGACAGATACTCGACGGTGCCGGACACGCCCGCGAGCGTCACCCAGTCGCCGACTTGCATCGCGTTTTCCATCAGCAGGAAGATGCCCGTGATGAAATCCTGCACGAGCTTCTGCGAGCCGAAGCCGAGCGCCACGCCGAAGATACTCGCGCCCGCAAGAAGCGGCCCGATGTTCACACCGAGTTCGCTCAGGCCCGTGAGCACGACCACCAGTGCGATCACGCAGAAAAGACCGGTGCGCAGCATGGGCAGCAGCGTGCGCAGACGCGCGGCGCGCACGAGATCGCCGCTCGTGGTCCAGCGATCCAGCCGCTGCTCGACCGACACATTCACGCTTTCCCACACGATGAGCGCGATCATCGCCGCGACGCCGATCGTCACGATGGCCGACGCAAGGCGGTGGCCGACGCTGCCAGCGCGGAACAGCTCGCCCACATCGACGCCCCACACCTGGAGCAACGCGAGCGCGGTGACGATGCCGATGATCCACGAGATCACACGCCGCAGCAGCGGGTAATAGCGGTACGCATGCTGATGCACGAGCGACTTGCCGGCGGCGTCCTCCCGTCCGCTGAAGAGCCGCGCGAGCCCGCCGAAGACGACGATCGCGAGCACCCGCGCGCCCACCAGCACCGCGAGCGACATGCCGCCGAGATGCAGCAGCGCTTGATAACCGTTCTGCACGTCGAGCGCCCAGATGAACCATAGCGCCATCACGACGAAGGCCGAGAGCCACGCCCATGCATCGGCGAGTGCATTGCCGACCATTTCGAGCGACTTGCGCGCGGCCATGCGCTGGCGGATGAGTTCGCCGACCGGTTTCGCGCATTGCAGAATCAGAATCGAGATCATCAGGTGGCCGGCAAGCGCCACGACCTTCATCAGCGCGAGATGCGCCGCGTCGCTCAGGCCGAGCGAGTGCGCGATTTCCGCAATTGCGGAGCCCACGCCTACGACGCTGACAATCTGTATCACCCAGCGGTGTACGAACGCGGCCCATGCATCGCTCATCCGCAAGAGGCGCAAACGCGGCGCAGTGGGCTGCAGGAAAAAGCCGCTGACGATCACGATCACGCGGCACAGCACGTAGATATCGACGAGCGAATCGAGCGCGCGGTCTTGCGGCGTGCCGTCGTTGGTGAAGATCGACATGAGCGCGCTCGCCGCGCCGATGAATACCGCGAGCGGCAGCAGGCGCAGAACCGTGATCAACAGCGCGCGCGGCAGGCGCTGCAGGAGCGTCCAGTGATGCGTGGCGTTCTGCTTGCCCTTGGCTTCAGTGGCTTTGCCGCTCGCGGCCGTGGCTGACGGCGCGGGCGTGACGGCGGGCTGGCCGGTTGCCGGTGTCGTTGCCGCGCTTGCTGCGTGTTCCGTTTTTGCCTGCGCTCCCGCCTGCGCCTCGGCCCGTACCTCGGCGACCGGCGGGGCGGGCAGCGGCGGCGCGGCGTTCGGAGCGTCGGCGGGCTGCGGTTCCACGTCGACCGGCAAATCGGTGCGCGGTGCGTCTGCGGCATCGCCACGTTCGCGGCGCGCGGCGAGCGCGAAATACGCGCGACGCAACAGGCGACGCGCGAGCCATTCGAGCACGAGCGCGGGCAGCAGTGCGGCCAGCAGCGACCACGCGACGTGCGCGAGAACGGAGCGCGCGTGCGGATTCGTCGACTGCCAGTTCCACCACGCGCGCACCGAAGCGACGTCGAGGAGCGCCGTGATCGAGTTGCGCAGCGACGTGCCGAGGTTGACGGCCCAGTGCGCGCCCTGACGAGCCAGTTGCGACGCGAGCCCGTTGGATTTGAACGCGCTCGGCACGAGAGCCGCGGCGCCGCTCGCGGCGGCCGGCGCCGAGGCGGCCGGCGCGGCGGAGGCCGGTGTGCTCAGCGCGCCGGCTGCGGCGATGGCCTGCAAGGTATCCGCCACCTGGGCGCGGCGCTTGGGATCGTTGAGGACTGAGAGCGCTTGCCGCGCCTGTTCAGGGGTCAGGCTGACGGCAGCGCCCGAGGCGGCAGTGGCCGGGGTCACCGCCGCGGAAACGGCCGGGGCGGCGAGAAGGAGGAAAACGAGGAAGCAGGCGTGTAGTAATTTGCGCATAGGGTGTAAGACGGGGCTGCGGGAGCCGATGGCGTGCGGTGCATCGGCCGGTCTGGCGGTTTGATCGACCTTAACCGACAGGGCTTTTGTCGCACAAGTTCCTTTGGACTGCGGCCGCGTTGTGGATGACGACCGGTCGAGTGGGCGTGATATGGCGTAGGCAACAGGCGGAAGCAAATTGCTTGCCTGCGGGGATCGTGGAGGTGCCGGGCCGGGGCGCCGCTTGGCGGCGACGTGGAGGGGTTACTGCCCGGACCGACAGTCCAGGTCGGTGCGGGCTTGCCGCTGTCAGGGGCGGATTTGTCGCAGCCGCGCGCCAGAGCGCTGGGGCCGGGCCAAACCAAGCCGAAAACAAGGCCAAAACCAGATAAAAAAACCAGGCCAAAAACTAAGCAGAAGCCGCCGACATCAGCGTAGGCGCGCGCCGCTCGCGGTCGCCGTCCGCATCCGCATCCCCGTCGGTACCCGCGCTCGACGTGCGGCCACCTGAAGGCTCCGCATGCAGCCTGTCCGCATGCATCAGCCGGTACAGCGTGGCGCGGGAAATACCAAGCTCGGCCGCCGCCTCCGACAACTTGTAACCATGCCGCTGCAGCGCATGTTCGATCGCGTCTTTCTCGGCTTTGCTGCGAATTTCCGCGAGCGTGACGGCCGGCCCGTTGTCCGTCTCGGGCAAGCCCAGGTCGCTCGCGTTGATGAAGCGGCCCTCGCTCATCACGACGGCGCGGCGCACGCAGTTGATCAGTTCGCGCACGTTGCCCGGCCACGCATAGTTCGACATTGCGACGATTGCGTCGCTAGACAGTCCGCGCAGCTTGCGCGCGCCGTCCTGCCTGTACATGCTCAGCGCATAGTTCGCGAGCAGCTTGATGTCGCCGCCGCGCTCGCGCAACGGCGGCTCGACGAGGCGCAGCACGCACAGCCGGTGATACAGGTCGGCCCGGAAACGGCCTTCTTCGACCGCCTTGTCGAGGTCGACGTGCGTTGCCGAAATAACCCGCACATTCACGTGTATCGGCCCATTGCCGCCGAGCCGCTCGATCGTGCCTTCCTGCAGAAAACGCAGCAACACGGCCTGGCATTCGTGCGGCATGTCGCCGATTTCATCGAGAAAGAGCGTGCCTTCATGAGCGCTTTCGATTCGCCCGATCTTGCGTTGAAGCGCGCCGGTAAAGGCGCCGCGCTCATGGCCGAAGAGTTCCGCCTGCAACAGGCTCGGCGGAATCGCCGCGCAATTGATAGCGACGAACGGCCGGCCGGCGCGCGGCGAGCGCTCGTGGATCGCGCGCGCGGTCAACTCTTTGCCCGTGCCCGACTCACCGGCGACGAACACCGGCGCTTCGGTCGCGCCGCATTTGTCGATGCGCCGGTACAACTGCTGCATAGCCTCGCACTGGCCGACCATGCCGTGCCGTCCGAGCGACGGTTCCGGCGTTGCGGGCGCCTGCCGCAGCGCCGACAGCCCATGCGCATGGCCCAGCGCGAATACGAGCCGCTCGTTGAGCCACGGCCGCGTGACGAAGTCGAAGCAGTAATCGAGGATGAAACGGCTGACCAGTTCGTCATCCGCCTGGCCCGGCGCGATTTGAGCGACCCAGTTCGTTTCTGGCCGGCGCATGCACGAGGCAAGCGCGGACAGTTGCTGCGACGTGCAGTCTTGCGGCAGTTCGACGAGGCCGACCTTGATATTGTCGCGCTCGATCATGCGTTCCGCGCTTGCGGTGCTTTTCGCGTGTACGGCGTGCCAGGCGGATGCGGCGAGGAAGTCGGCAAGTTTCTTATCGGGCGAGTTCGACACGTAAAGAACGGTGCGTTCGGTGTCCGCAGATGCGAAAGTCATTTTCATTACCCCCGATTCGATGCTGCTTTCAAGACTGCTGTTCGACGTTGTAAGGATCGCAAGCCAGACCCGGCCTGCGGAATAAACGAGCCAGCAGCCTGGTTGCGAAACCGGGCATGAAGCTCTGGGCCATCGCCGGCGCTATTGCGCGCAACTCGGGCAATGGCCAATTCACCGTAACGTTATAGCGGGGCAAGCAGCGCAGCGTGAACTGCGAGGTGCCGCACATTCGCGGCAGACGGGTGAACGTTGCACATTGCAACCGCCGGAGTATTTCATCCCCGAATCACTTGTACCGTTTCTTATCTCGTTGGCTCTTTTGATCGCGCTCTAAACGGCGCGTGACTTAAACATAAGCGAAAGCGCTTTGGAATGCTATACAAACAAATCAGGAACCTGACAGGTTGCCCTCCTGACGGGCGTTTATTCGATTGCCGGCTGATAGTGGCCCCGTAGTGGCCTCATAGTGGCCGTATAGTCGCCCGATATACGGCACACTGCGCGGATAACCAGAAGCCGTTCGGACACGACACGTCAAGCCCCGTTATGCGCGGTGGAGTACAAAGCGCGTGAGCGAACCCCGCAAGCGCATGTCCATTCCGCCATTTTCGATGTTTCAGCAATGCAACAGAATCGACAGTGCGTTTTCGACCGCATCTCGACCGCCTCCATGTGCTGCTATGTCGGCAGATTCGATCCGAACTTGAACGCAAACCGCGAAGGGGCGCGGTGTAGCCGGATTCGACGCTTATGCAAAGCGCGTATTCCGTGGGTTCAATCTGCGTTTTACACGCGGCCGCAGCCTCGAAAAGCGTCTCGAATACGAATCATTGGAGCTTCGGCGCGTCGACGAAAAACCGGCGATAGCCGCGCGTGCCGGCAAACGCCCCGCGCGGCAGGACTTCGGCATGCATGGCATAGCCATTGCAATAAGCGAGTCACAGCGAATCTGTTGCTGCCGGTCGGCGAGGGAGAGGGGAAGTCAAAAACGACCGGCGGCACAACGACTTCGAGGACGCGGCCGGGGAAAGCCAATGCGTCCTACGAGGCTGCGACGGGGCCATGGGCAAGCGGACGTCACATAACACGGGGCGAATGACCGATGCGAAACGGTTGTTTCGCCACCCGACGACGCAAAGCTCTGACCTCGTCGATTTTTTCGTCTGTGGAGGTGGACGTGGTGGAGACATAACGACAGGTACCTCGCGCGGCAACGTTTGCGCGAGCGACATGCAAACAGGGAAGGGGCAGCGCACGGTCCGGACCAACCGGCGCGACGAAACGGGGAGAAGGCCAGAGCTTCCACAGAGAAGCGTACAAGCGAGGTGGACCGGGCGCCGTGTTCGCGTGTATTGCGTGAGCACGGCGGACCTGGAAGGCTGCCATGCAGCCGTCGGCATGTCACCGAACGGGGATGTCATGAAAGCACACGTTATCGACTCGGTCTGCGGGCCAGGCCACGACCGGCCAGCCACGGCACATATTGCAAAAGTTATCCGTCTTCGTTACCGGGCGCACGCCGGTGCGCCGCGCGCGTTATTTGCCGCGCCGCCGGTTGATCTGCTCACGCTCGTTATCGCCGACGCAATGAAGCGCAAGGCGCAGGCGGAGATCCAGCGCCCAGCGTTGCACGATGCATACGAGATGCCGGTTTCGCATGACAGGAACTACGATCGCGATTCGAAAATCCGTCAGCGGGAATACGGCGAATCGGATTGAGCGCTGTTCGTGAGTTGCGGGCGGCTCGCGCGAGTATCACGAACGATGAATGGACGCTGAAATTGTCGCGCCCGCGCGATGGCCGCTTCACGCTTCGTGGCATCATGTAAAGCCAGCCACAGTCAGCGAGCCGGGCGCGGCGTCCTTCATGGCCAACGATTCCAGCGGTTTTAGCGGCGTTTCTTCGATCCTCTCGAATCCGATTCTCAACACGGATTCGTACAAGGCATCGCACTATCTGCAGTACCCGCCCGAAGCGTCGGCGATGTTCTCGTACATCGAATCGCGCGGCGGGCGCTACGATTGCACGCTCTTTTTCGGCTTGCAGATGCTGATCAAGGAGTATCTGTGCCGGCCCGTCACAGCGGCGATGATCGAACAGGCGAAGGCGTTTTTCAGCGCGCATGGCGAGCCGTTCAACGAAGCCGGCTGGCGTCACATCGTCGAGCGGCACAACGGGTATCTGCCGGTGCGGATTCGCGCAGTGCCCGAGGGCTCGGTGGTGCCCACGCACAACGTGCTCGTCACCGTCGAATGCGACGATCCGCAAGTATTCTGGCTGGCCTCATATCTGGAAACCATGCTGTTGCGCGTGTGGTATCCGATCACGGTAGCGACGCAAAGCTGGCATCTGCGCAAGACGATTCGCGCCTATCTGGCAAAGACGAGCGACGACCTCACGCAACTGCCGTTCAAACTGCACGACTTCGGTGCGCGCGGCGTGTCGAGCGCGGAGTCGGCGGCAATCGGCGGCGCCGCGCATCTCGTGAGCTTCATGGGCTCGGACACGGTACTCGGCGTGGTCGCCGCCAACCATTATTACAACGAGAGCATGGCGGCTTTTTCGGTGCCGGCCGCCGAGCACAGCACGATCACCTCGTGGGGCCGCGAGCGCGAGACCGACGCGTATCGGAACATGATCGCGAAGTTCGCAAGGCCGGGCGCAATCGTTTCCGTGGTATCCGACTCCTACGATCTGTACGCCGCGCTGAAGGTTTGGGGCACCGATCTGAAGCAGGGCGTGCTCGAGTCCGGCGGCACGCTTGTAATCAGGCCGGATTCGGGCGATCCGCAGACTATCGTGTTGCAGACTTTGCATGCGCTGGAGGCGTCGTTTGGATCGGCGCTGAACAGCAAGGGGCGGCGCGTGCTCAACAACGTGCGAGTAATACAGGGCGACGGCGTGAATCCCGACTCGCTCGAGGACATTCTCGCCGCGATGGACCATGCGGGTTTCGCGGCGGACAACATCGTGTTCGGCATGGGCGGCGCGCTGTTGCAGCAAATCAATCGCGACACGCAGCGCTTTGCGATGAAGTGCTCGGCGATCCGCCTCGGCGACGCATGGCACGATGTGTCGAAAGATCCGGTCACGGACATGACCAAACGCTCGATGAAAGGACGCCTCACGCTGTTGCGCAATCGTCGAACGGGCGACTATCGCACGGCGACGCTGCCGCTCGCGCCGACTGTGGACGCGGACTCAGGCGAAGCCGATTGGGAAGATGCGATGATCACCGTGTTCGATTCCGGCAAACTGCTGGTCGACGTATCGCTGTCGGAGATCCGCGCTCGCGCGCATGCGCACGAAGCATAGCGGCTGCGCATCCAGGCCCGCAGGCGCAATGATTCGATACAATCCGGCGAACCGCGGTCATCGCGGGCTGTGATACGGCTTCGACACGGCTTCGACACGCGCTTCAATACAGGCAACGCAAATACCAGAACAATGAGCCATTCCAACACTGAACTGATCGAGCGCTTCTACACCGCGTTCCAGCGGCGCGACGCCGACACCATGATTGCCTGCTACGCCGACGACGTCGTATTCAGCGACCCCGCATTCGGTGAATTGCACGGCGACGAAGTGCGCGACATGTGGCGCATGCTCGTCACGCGCGCGCAGGATTTTTCGCTGACATTCGACAGCATCGAAGCCGACGAACATAGCGGCCGCGCGCATTGGACGGCAGGCTACGTGTTCAGCCAGACCGGCCGCCCGGTGGTCAACCAGATCGATGCGCGCTTTGCGTTCCGCGATGGGCTGATCGTCGAGCATCGCGACAGTTTCGATTTGTGGGCGTGGATGCGTCAGGCGTTAGGCGCACGAGGCGCGCTGCTCGGATGGTCGCCGCTCGTGCATCGCTCGATCCGTTCGCGGGCGAGACGAGGGCTCGCGCTCTATCGGCGCCAGGACCATAACACCTGAACGCGAGGGTTCGGGCCGATGCAGTATCCTTGTTTCATCCATCAGCGGGGACAGGTATGCCGGTAGTGGATGCCGCATGGCACGAATGGCTGCGCACCAACGCAGCGCGCGGCTGCACGATGGACTCGATGATCGAGGCCATGACGCAAGCGGGTTTTGCCGCCGACGCAGCCCGCGAATCAGTGCGCGCCGCCTTCCGCTCGAGTATGACGAGCGCAGCAACGGCGCCGGTTTCAGCGGCGGGCGGCACCGAGGCCGCGTTGCCGCAAAAGGCGCCGCAAGCGTACCGGTACGACGACGCGCCGGTCGCGCGCGGCAACACGATCCGCGCCCACGACCGCGACGTGCAGGTGTTGACGCGCTGTGAGCGGCCGCAGGTGATCGTGTTCGCGAACGTGCTGTCCGCGCAAGAATGCAGCGAGATGATCGAGCGTTCGCGACATCGGCTGAAACGATCGACCACCGTCAATCCCGCGACCGGTCGCGAAGACGTGATCCGCAACCGGACGAGTGAGGGCATCTGGTATCAACGCGGAGAAGACGCGTTGATCGAACGGTTGGAGCAGCGCATTGCAAGCCTGATGAACTGGCCGGTCGAGAACGGCGAAGGTCTGCAGGTTCTGCACTATGGCCCGACCGGCGAATACCGGCCGCATTTCGACTATTTCCCGCCCGATCAACCGGGCAGCGCGGTACATACGGCGCGCGGCGGCCAGCGCGTGGCTACGCTCGTCATCTATCTGAACGACGTGCCCGAAGGCGGCGAAACGATTTTCCCTGAAGCGGGCTTGTCGGTGGCGGCGAACCGGGGCGGTGCCGTGTATTTCCGCTACATGAACGGCCAGCGTCAACTCGATCCGCTGACCTTGCACGGCGGCGCGCCGGTGCTTGCCGGCGAGAAGTGGATCATGACGAAGTGGGTGCGCGAACGCGCGTACGTCTGATTCCGTACCAAGGGGCGCGAGGGGCGCCTTCGAACTCCCTGCTCAATTGCTCCGGTAAACGTCCGGGTCGTGCACTTCCATGAAAAGCGCCGGGTTCGACAAGGCCTCGAACCCGTGCGGGCGATACACGTGGTGCGCGTCTGTGGTCGCCAGCATGATTCTTCTCAAGCCCTGCAGCGACTCGCTCGCGAAGAGTTGCGCGAGCAACGCGTGCGCGTATCCCTTGCCGCGATACTCGGGCAGCACGAAAACATCGCACAGGTACGCGAAAGTCGCGTGATCCGTGACGACGCGCGCAAACGCGACCTGCTTGCCTGCGACATAGCCACCGAAACACAGCGACCCGGCAATGGCGCGTTCGAGCGTTTCGCGCGGCATGCCCTTCGCCCACGGCGTTTCCTGCGACAGAAACGCGTGCACCATTGCGATGTCGAGTTCGTCCTTGTTGCTGGAGATTCTCAGTTCGCTCAGTTCGTTAGGGGTTGCCACGCCGTCTCCCGATGTCCGTTAACCCTTGGCGGGACCTTCCGCGCCGCGCGAACCGCCGCCGATGCTCTGGCCCGCATCGCGTGAAAGACCCATGTAGCCGATCACGGACACGAGCGTCAGGACGCCCGCAAGCAGAAACGCGAGGCGGAAATCGTCGAGCGTGAACACGCGGCCGGTCGTCTCGCCGTTGAAAAACGCCGCAGCCCGCAGCGAGACCGCGCCGAACGCAATGCCGAGGCCTATCGTCATTTGGGCCGCCGCGCTCCATAGCGTGCTGGCCGCGCTCATTTGCGGCTGCGCGACGTCGGCGTAGGCAAGGGTGGCGAGTGTCGAAAACTGCATCGAGCGCGCAACGCCGTACACGAACACAACGATCAGCACGAGCGCAAGCGGCACGTCCGGCGTCAGCAACCCGCACGCAATGATGAAGATGCCCGCCACGGTTACATCGACGATCGACACCATACGGAAGCCGAAACGCTGCAGGATCCTCGTGGTCAGCGCTTTCATGCCGAGATTGCCCAGCGCGCTGGCGAGCAGCAGCAGTCCCGACTTGAACGCAGACAAGCCGAAGCCGACCTGGAACAGCAGCGGCATCAGATAAGGTACGGCGCCGATGCCAATGCGCGTGAAGGAGCCCGTTATCACTGTCACTGAAAACGTCGGGATCTTCAGTGTGGAAACGTCGATTAACGGATGCGGATGCCGCTTCGCATGCTGGAACGCAACGGCGCCCACCAAAAGACCGGCGGCGATGACCGCCCCGGCTATCCACGGGTTCTCGGCGGGCTGGCTCGCCAGTTCCGCGCCGTACAGAATCGCGGTGAGCGCGGTGCCGCTGAGCAGCAAACCGACCACGTCGAGCGGCTTGCGTTCGCTGCCGCGCAGGTTGGGCACCAACGCGAGCGCCACGGCCATTGCCACGAGACCGAACGGCACATTGAGCAGGAAAATCCAGCGCCATGACGCATACGTGGTAATGAAGCCGCCGACGGGCGGGCCGATCACCGGCGCGGCAATCGCGGGCCATGTAATCGTTGAAATGGCCTGCATCATGCGGCTTTTTTCGGTGCTGCGAACCACGATCAGCCGGCCAACCGGCACCATCATCGCGCCGCCGATGCCTTGCAGCAAACGTGCGGCGGTGAATTCCGCGACGTTCTGCGACAGCCCGCACAGCACCGAGGCGACCGTGAACACGCCGATCGCGCTGAAGAACACGGTGCGCGAGCCGCAGCGGTCGGCAACCCAACCGCTCGCGGGGATGAAAATCGCCAGCGCCAGCATGTAGGCCGTCATGCCGAGACTGATGCTGTTGGGCCCGACGCCGAACGAGTGCGCCATCTGCGGCAGCGCAGTCGCGATCACCGTGGTGTCGAGATATTCCATGAAAAACGTCGCCGCGACGATATACGGCAACCAGGCGGCATGCTTCAGAGGCGTGCTGCTCGCGTTCATTGCACGGCTCCCGGCAGCGCGCGCGCGCGTGCGTCGTGAAGGCCGCGAACGCCCGGGCGAATTCCACGCGAGATACGCAATGCTATGCACTTCATGTTTTCGACTACCTTTCGAAGACGTGTTTGCGCCGTCCATACAAAGCGGACGAGCGACAGGAGCGGGGCCGGGGCAGCGCGTCGGTCATGCCGCGAGCGGAATGACGAGCGCCGGGACGCGTATCGCGGTGATATATCGCCGGCCCTGAATCCTATCGCAATCACGAGCGCTGCATCGGCGAGCGTGGCACAGACAAATGAAATGCGCCCCGGCCAAAAAAGCGCGCCACTCACGCAGAGCACGGCGCGTGCCGTGCGCCGCTGTCAGCAAACACGTTTCGATGCGACGCGCGGTTCAGTCCTTCGCCGCGTATTCGCGATCCAGCCGGTCGTACAACGGCTTGTTCACGAGACGCTGGCGCTCGCTGAACGGAGCGACGAGCGTCGCGTCCTCGTCGAGGCGGCCGTTGCCCTTCAGGGTCCCGAGCGCGCGTTGCATCCCGAGCACCGCACCTTGCAAAGCGGCGTTCGCATATAACACGATGCCGTAGCCGAGCTTCCCGAGCGCTTCACGCGATTGCACCGGCGTCTTGCCGCCGATCACGATGTTGATCAGCTGCGGCTTGTCGAACAGCGAGGGCAAACGCTCGATGTCCGCCAGCGACTCCGTCGCCTCGATGAAGAGAATGTCGGCACCCGCTTCGATGAAGCGATGGCCGCGCTCGATCGCGTCTTCGATACCGTGGACGGCCGCGGCGTCGGTGCGCGCCATGATCTGCAGATTGCCGTCCTCGCGGGCGTCGACCGCCGCGCGGATCTTGCCGGCCATTTCGCTCGTGCCGATCACTTCCTTGCCGGAAAAGTGGCCGCACTTCTTCGGCATCACCTGATCTTCGAACTGGATGACGTCGGCGCCGCTGCGTTCCAGCACGCGCACGGTCTGGCGTACGTTCAACGCGTTGCCGAAGCCGGTGTCGGCGTCGACGATCAGCGGCAGCGCGACCGCATCGCGGATTCGCGCGGTGTGCTCGGCGACTTCGGCGAGACCAATGAAGCCGAGATCGGGCAAGCCGAGCGACATGTTGGTGACGCCCGCGCCGGTGATGTAGATCGCCTCGAAACCTGCGTCCTCGATAACGCGAGCGCTCATCGCATTGAAGGCGCCGGGCACCAACAGGCCCTGGCGCTCGTTGACCTTGGCGCGGAAGGCGGCGCGGCGCGTGGCGGAAGTTGTCATGACGGTTGTCTCCGGGGAAAAGGTGAGTAAGGCGAACGGGCTGGAAGTTGCAGAAAGTATGCCAATACCTGGGCGCGGGGAACTATCCAAGCGGAATCAAGCGCTTGGGTGAGGCGAGCGCGCGGCCGGCGTTTCGTGGCAGAATACGTGAGCGTTCCATGAAACGTTTCGCGGAACGTTTCAACTTTCTGTCTTGGAGCGTCTCACGTGTCGACCTTTGCTCCGTCTCTTATCAACGCAGATCCGGCCCGCCCGGGCATTGCATTAGTCAGTATCAGTCGCCTGGAGTCGCTTTGCGAGACTATTGCGCCGCGCTACGCCGGCCGCGCGAGATTTTTCTCGATCCGCGAAGGCTATGGCGCGGCTGTCACCGCGCTACAGGCGCACCTCGATGCGGGCTCCGTCGACGTCGTCCTCGCGGCGGGCTCGAACGGCGCCTATTTGCGCGACCACCTGAGCGTGCCGGTCGTCATGGTGAAGGTGAACGGCTTCGACGTGCTGAGCGCGATCACCCGCGCCACCACCCTCTGGCCCAGCGGGCCGATCGGGCTCGTGCTGCACGAAACGATCTCGCATGAACTGGCCGATCTCAGCGGCTGGTTGAGCGTCGGCATGAAACAGCGCGGGTACCGCTCGGTCGATGAAGTCAGAACCGCAGTGAGTAACCTCGCCGCCGAAGGCTGTCGCGTGATCATCGGACCGGGCATGGCTTGCGATCTGGCGCAGCAGGCGGGTCTGGAAAGCGTGTTCCTGTACTCGCTCGGCGCCGTCGAGGAAGCATTCGAGCGCTCGGTCGAACTGGCGCGCGTGAGCCGGCAGAAGGAGTCCAAGCGCGTGCGCCTGAACACGATCGTGGCGCATCTGCGCGACGGCGTGGCGGCCTTCGACGACGCCGGTCAGCTCGAAGCCGTCAACCCGGCCATGCTCGATCTGCTGGGCCTCGAGCGCGACCGGGACCTCCCGGCGCAACTCGCGCGGACGATCGGCCCGTGGCTGCGCAAGGCGCTGCAAGGTGACGGCGCGCTCGAGGAGCGCGTCGAGCAGATCGGCGAGCGTTCGGTGATCGTCAATTGTGTGCCGATAGTCGAGCAGGGCGCGCGCTCGGGGTTCGTCGTGACCGCGCAGGACGCGCTGGTTGCACAGCGGATCGACCGGTCGCTGCGCACCAGTCAGCGGCCCAAGCATCTGGTTGCGCGGCATCGGCTGGACGATCTGATCGGCGAGTCGGCGGCGCTCGAACGTGTGCGCCGGCTCGCGCGGGCCGGCGCGGCGCACGACGCCACCGTCTTATTGACCGGCGAGAGCGGCACCGGCAAGGAACTGGTCGCGCAGGGCATCCACAATGCGAGCCCACGGCGCGGCAATCCCTTCGTCGCGTTCAATTGCGCGGCGCTGCCTGAGGGGCTGATCGAAAGCGAACTGTTCGGCCACGAGGAAGGCGCGTTCACCGGCGCGCGGCGCGGTGGCAAGCCGGGCCTGTTCGAAATGGCCCACACGGGAACCATTTTCCTCGATGAAATCGGCGAAATGCCGCCCGCGCTGCAAAGCCGGCTGCTGCGCGTGCTCCAGGAACGCGAGGTGATGAAACTCGGCTCGGGCCGCGCGACGCCCATCGACGTGCGGGTGATAGCCGCCACGCACCGCGACCTGCACGGGCTCGTCGACGAGGGCGCGTTTCGCGCGGATCTGTATTTTCGTCTGAATCTGCTTCAGATAGAATTGCCGCCGCTGCGCGAGCGGCGCGCGGACGTCGCTCCGCTCGCGCGGCACTTGTTAAGCCGCAGTGCGCTCCAATATGGGTTGTCTGAAGCGGCGATCGGGCGCGCGCTGAAGTTTCTGGCGCCGCTCTTCGAGCGCTACGCGTGGCCGGGCAACGTACGCGAACTGGAAAATCTGCTGGCGCGCGCAGCGATCTATCTCGGCGATGCTGCAAGTGATCAGCGCGACGATCCGGACGGCAGCATCCAGCCCGATTTGCTGGCGCTCTTCCCCGAATTCAGCCGTATGGGACATGCAGGCGTGAGCGCGAGGCTTACCGAAACTTCCGCGGATGCCGCCACCTCGGGCGCCGGCCGCGTCGCGCCAAGCCGTGACGACGTATTGAAGGCGCTCGAACGCTGCGGCGGCAACCGCGCAGCGGCAAGCCGGGCGCTGGGCATCGGACGCACTACGCTCTGGCGGCTGCTGAAAGCAGAAGGCGTGCGATAGCCGGCGGGGCCGGATCAGATAGTACAAATCTATCAATATAATTAAAACAATCCACTTTACCTATTAAGCGCTGTCTGACATACTGACTCCACTTTCCAACCACTCAGAAAGAGGACTCAGTAAATGCCGATCATCAATAGTCAAGTCAAACCGTTCAAGGCACAGGCTTATCACAATGGCGATTTCGTGACCGTCACTGAAGAAAGCCTGAAGGGCAAGTGGTCGGTTTTCGTTTTCTATCCGGCCGACTTCACGTTCGTTTGCCCGACCGAACTGGGTGACCTGGCCGATCGCTACGCCGATTTCCAGAAGCTCGGCGTTGAAATCTACAGCGTGTCGACCGACACGCACTTCACGCACAAGGCGTGGCACGACACGTCGGACACGATCCAGAAGATCAAGTACCCGATGATCGCTGACCCGACTCTCGCAATCTCGCGCAACTTCGACGTGCTGATCGAAGAAGAAGGTCTGGCGCTGCGTGGCACGTTCGTGATCAATCCGGAAGGCGAGATCAAGCTGTGCGAAGTCCACGACAACGGCATCGGCCGTGACGCGGGCGAACTGCTGCGCAAGGTGCAAGCTGCGCAATACATCGCGGCGCATCCGGGTGAAGTCTGCCCCGCCAAGTGGACGCCGGGCGCTGAAACGCTGACCCCGTCGCTCGACCTGATCGGCAAGATCTAAGGTCTAGCAGCTTCAAAGCCTCAGGCAGTAGTTGTAGCGCCTTCGCGGCGCATCGGCGTGCGGGCCGCTTCATACAGCGGTTCGCGCGTCCCCGATTCGCCCGTGTCCTATCGGACACGAGCGGGACCGGGAACCCAACACCCCATCGTCACGGAATCGAATAGCCATGCTTGATGCCAATCTCAAGACTCAGTTGAAAACGTACCTCGAAAAGGTTAGCAGGCCTATCGAGATCGTCGCGTCGCTTGACGACAGCGCAAAATCGCAAGAGCTGCTGGCATTGCTGAACGATATCGCGACGTTGTCGGAACGCGTCACCGTGATCGAGCGTCGCGATGACAGCGAACGCAAGCCGTCGTTTTCGATCGGCGAGCCGGGCAAGGACATCGGCATCCGCTTCGCGGGCATTCCGATGGGGCATGAATTCACGTCGCTTGTCCTCGCATTGCTGCAGGTCGGAGGCCATCCGGTCAAACTCGACGACGCGGTGATCGAACAGATCCGCAGTCTCGACGGCGACTATCAATTCGAAACGTATTTCTCGCTGTCGTGCCAGAACTGCCCGGAAGTCGTGCAGGCGCTGAACGTAATGGCGCTCATCAACCCGCGCATTCGCCACGTGGCGATCGACGGCGCGCTGTTCCAGAACGAAGTCGACGCACGCCAGATCATGGCTGTGCCGACCATGTTTCTCAACGGCGAAGTGTTCGGCCAGGGCCGTAGCGGCGTGAAGGAAATCCTCGCGAAGCTCGACACCAACGCCGGTGCGCGTGCCGCGAAGGAACTCGAAAAGAAGCCGGTGTTCGACACGCTGATCGTCGGCGGCGGCCCCGCCGGCGCGGCTGCCGCGATTTATTCGGCGCGCAAGGGCATTGCGACCGGCGTTGTCGCGGAACGCTTCGGCGGTCAGGTGCTCGACACGCTGGCTATCGAGAACTTCGTCTCCGTAACGGAGACCGAAGGGCCGAAGTTCGCCACGGCGCTCGAACAGCACGTGAAAACGTATGAAGTCGACATCATGGACGTGCAGCGTGCCGAAGCGCTGATCCCCGGTCGCATCAACGAGGTGCGTCTCGCGAACGGCGCGGTGCTGAAGGCCAAAACGATCATTCTCGCCACGGGCGCACGCTGGCGCGAAATCAACGTGCCGGGCGAGCGCGAGTACCGCAATCACGGCGTGGCGTACTGCCCGCACTGCGATGGACCGCTGTTCAAGGGCCAGCGCGTCGCGGTGATCGGTGGCGGCAACTCGGGCGTGGAAGCGGCAATCGACCTCGCGGGTATCGTCCGTGATGTCACGCTGTTCGAATTCGGCGCTACGCTGCGTGCCGACGAAGTGCTGCAACGCAAGTTGCGCAGCCTCGCTAATGTGACCATCGTCACGCAGGCGCAGACTACCGAAATCACCGGCGACGGCAAGAAGGTCAACGGTCTCGTCTACAAGGACCTGCGTTCGGGCGAAGTGAAGAGCGTCGAACTGGAAGGCGTATTCGTGCAGATCGGTCTGGTGCCGAATACCGAGTGGCTGAAGGGCACGGTGGAGTTGTCGAAGCACGGCGAGATCGTCGTCGACGCACGCGGTGCGACGTCGGTGCCGGGCGTGTTCGCGGCCGGCGACGTAACCACGGTGCCGTTCAAGCAGATCGTGATTGCGGTCGGCGAGGGCGCGAAGGCATCGCTCAGCGCGTTCGATCATCTGATCCGCAACAGCGAGGAAACGGAAGCCGTTAGCGAGGTCGAAGCCGAAGCTGCGGTTTGACGATAAGGCTTCGCATGTAGTGAACGACGGCGGCCCGCGGGCCGCCGTTTTTATTTGGTGGGCGGATGTGTACACGGCTCCCCGGCAAATTGCGTTGAGAGCCGGCGCAAGCCGCAAAAAAGCCGCCCGGTTGTGAAACCGGGCGGCTCTTGCTCAAGCATAAGCCTCTGGAGGCGAACGGCTTAGGCCCACAACTCCGACACTTCGTTATCGCGCAGATCGAACACCAGCACTTCCGCGTCGCGGCCGTGGGCGAAGGTCAGCGCTTCCTCACCGCGCACACGGGCGCCGTCGCCTTCGCCGAGTTCCACGCCGTTGACCGTCACACTGCCGCGCGCCACATGCACGTACGCATAACGGTTGCTCGCCAGATGCAGTTGCGCGGTTTCGTCGCCGTTGAAGAGTCCGGCATAAACGCGTGCGTCCTGTTGCAACACCAGCGAACCGTTCGCGCCGTCCGGCGACAGAACGAGGCGCAGCGCACCGCGCTTGTCGTCCGCGCTGAAGTGCTGTTGCTGATAGCGCGGCGGGGTGCCTTTTTGCGCCGGTGCTATCCAGATCTGCAGAAAGTGCACCGGCTCGCTCTTCGAATGGTTGTATTCGCTGTGCGCCACCCCGGTTCCCGCGCTCATCAACTGGATGTCGCCCGGCACGATCACCGAGCCGGTGCCCATTGTGTCCTTATGCTCAAGTGCGCCTTCCAGCACGTACGAGAAGATTTCCATATCGCGATGCGGGTGCTTGCCGAAGCCTTGGGCCGGTGCGACACGGTCGTCGTTGATCACGAGCAGATCGGAGAAGCCGTTCTGCTTCGGATCATGGTAGTTCGCGAACGAAAACGTATGACGCGAACTGAGCCAGCCGTGTTCCGCGCGGCCGCGTTGATTGGCATGTCTGATTTCAAGCATCTTTTTCTCCTGTCGACCAGAGTCTGCGTGAAGCGCATGTTCTGGGGTCCATGCAACTTGCGTTGCGGGCGATCCGGGCAAGTGCTTGTCCGTGATCCATGAACGACAGTTTAGGTCAACTCCGAGGGCTATAATCGGCAGGAAAATGGAAACACCGTCGCGTCAAAGTGGACAATAACCAATGCAACTCGATGACATGCGCATCTTCGTCGCTGCGGTCGACGCTCACAACTTCACCGCTGCCGCAAAGCGCCTCTCGCTGTCGAAGCAATTCGTCAGCCGTCGCGTCATGGCGCTCGAAGAAGCGCTCGGCGTGCCGCTCCTCGTCCGCAACACGCGCAAGCTGGCCGTCACGGAGCTGGGGCAGGAGTTCTACGAGCGGGCCAAACGCATCCTGGGCGAGGTGGAGGAAGCGGAGCAGGCCATGTCGCTGCGGCGAGCCGGGCCGCGTGGGCTGCTCAAGGTGAGCGCGCCGATGTCGTTCGGCATGATGCATCTGTCGCCGCTCGTCGCGGACTTTCTGCGCGAGCATGGCGACGTGCGCTTCGACATGGAGTTGAGCGACCGCACCGTCGACGTGGTCGGCGAGGGCTTCGACATGGCTGTACGAATCGGCGTGTTGCCTGATTCCACGCTCATCGCGCAAAAACTGGTGGATGTGAGTCTCGTCGCGTGTTGCAGCCCGGGCTATCTGCGCCGTCGCGGCGCGCCCGCCACGCCTGCCGATCTCGCGCGCCATTCATGCCTGCTGTACGGGCACGGCGGCGTGGTGACGTGGGATTTTGCAGTGGAGGGCGCGTTGAAGGGCTTTGAGGTACACGGGCCGCTGCGCGCCAACAATGGCGACCTGATCCGCGATGCGGCGGTGGCCGGGCTCGGAATAGTTCGGCTTCCTGATTTTATTGTCGCCGACGCGCTCCGAAGCGGCCAGCTGGTCACGGTGCTCGATGAATTCCTGCCGAGCCCGACGGGTGTCTATGCCGTCTACCCTCAGCATCGGCAAAGCTCGCTGACCATTCGTGCTTTCGTCGACTTTCTGCGCAAGCATCTGAAAAAGCGTCTTGCAACGTAGTTATCAGCAGCAACGGCCCAACGTTCGAGAACGAACTCGGGCCGCTGCATGGCTCTGCGATCAGCCGTCGCGGAAGATAAAGCTGTAGCCGTTCAGGGCAGGCACGCCGCCAAGATGGGCATAGAGCACGCGCGAGCCCTCGGGAAATTCGCCGTTGCGCACCATGTCGATCATTCCGTGCATCGACTTGCCTTCGTACACCGGATCGGTGAGCACGCCTTCCAGGCGGGCGCATAGGCGGATCGCTTGCAGCGTGCCGTCGTTCGGCAGACCGTATTCGGGGCCGCCGAAGCGTTCGTCGAGCACGACGTCGTTTGCCGTGATATCTCGCCCGAGGCCCACTTTCTCGGCGGTTCGACTGGCGATTCGCGTGATCTGCTCGCGGGTCTGCGCCGGTTTCGCTGACGCGTCGATGCCGATCACCCGATCCGCGCGGCCGTCGGCGGCGAAACCCACCACCATGCCCGCTTGCGTGCTGCCCGTCACCGAGCACACCACGATGTAGTCGAACTTGAAGCCGAGTTCCGCTTCCTGCTGGCGCACTTCCTCTGCGAAACCGACAAAGCCGAGACCGCCCAGCGGATGGTCCGAGCAGCCTGCCGGAATCGCGTATGGCTTGCCGCCGGCGGCGCGCACGCTTTCGAGCGCGTCTTCCCAGCTCTTGCGAAAACCAATGTCGAAGCCGTCCGGCACGAGGCGCACGTCCGCGCCGAGAATGCGCGACATCTGGATGTTGCCGACGCGGTCGTACACCGCGTCCGAATAGTTGACCCAGTTCTCCTGCACGAGCACGCACTTCATGCCGAGATGCGCGGCCACGGCCGCGACCTGGCGCGTCTGATTCGACTGGATGCCGCCGATCGACACCAGCGTGTCGCAACCTTGCGCGAGCGCTTCGGGAATCAGGTATTCGAGCTTGCGCGTCTTGTTGCCGCCGAACGCGAAGCCGCTGTTGCAATCCTCGCGCTTGGCATAGAGATGCACCTTACCGCCCAGATGATCGCTGAGCCGCTTGAGCGGCTGGATGGGTGTCGGCCCGAAAGTGAGCGGATAGCGGGGGAATCGTTGCAGGTTCATGGTATCTCCGTGGTCGGTGAGTTCGGCGCGGTGAGCGGGAGCCGCGTTCAACACATGGTAGAAAAAACGCCGGGAAATGAGCTTGCGAAGAAATTCACGCAGGCGAAATTTTGGTAGTGCGACAATGCAGAACACCTATCATAATTGTGCATAACTCCGAATGAACAAAACAAAAGTTCGCAACCTCGCGGCAACGCGCGTCACGGCAAGCACCCACGCAGATCCGCTCCAATCGCTCGATCGCATCGACCGGGCGATCCTGCGTCAATTGCAAACGGACGCGTCGATCTCGAACGTCGCTCTCGCTGCGAAGGTGAAACTGAGCGCGCCCGCTTGCTTGCGGCGAGTCGAGCGGCTCAAGGAATCGGGGTTGATTCGTGGCGTTGTCGCGTTGATCGACCCGAAAGCAGCGGGCGCCGGCATGCTCGTCATCATCGGCGTGGTGCTCGATCGCTCAACGCCCGAATCGTTTGCCGAGTTCGAGAAAGCCGCGCAGAAAGTGGCGGGTTGCATGGAGTGCCACGTCGTGACCGGCGAATTCGATTACTTCATGACGATCCGCACGCGCGACAGCGACAGCTTCAATCGTCTTCACGCGGAACAGCTGCTTTATTTGCCGGGCGTGCGGCAGATCCGCTCGTTCATGGTGCTCAAGGAGATTTTGTCGACCACCCGATTTCCGCTCTGAGGCTCGTCGTGATCAGGCACGAAGCGAGAAAGGCGCGCATGCTGTCATTAACGCGGCGCATGTGCGACTAACACTGTGGACACTCGAGTCATACGCAACCCGCGCCGGCAAGAGTGAACCGCGTGCCTTTACGAAGGCGGAATCAGGACAGGACATCATGAACATGGACAAACATATCGACGGCAAGCGCGTCCGCTCGCGCGCGGCCAGGCTTTCACTCTCCGTTGGCTTCGGCGCGCTCGCGCTGCTGCTGGCGCAACGAATGGCATTTTCATCTGAGGGCGCGGTAGCGATCGCGCCGCCCGCGCTCGATGAGCCGGTCGCCGCAGCCACGGCTCACGAGGAAACCGCCGTGTTCGCAGGCGGCTGCTTCTGGGGCGTGCAGGGCGTGTTCCAGCATGTGCGCGGCGTGACGCAGGCGGTGTCGGGCTATTCGGGCGGCCAGCGCGACACCGCCAGGTATGAAACGGTCAGTGGCGGCGCGACCGGCCACGCGGAATCCGTGCAGGTCACGTTCGACCCCACGCAGGTCACCTACGGCCAGTTGTTGCAGGTGTATTTCTCGGTGATTCACGACCCGACGCAACTCGATCGCCAGGGGCCGGATAGCGGCACGCAATATCGTTCAGCGGTGTTTCCCCTGAACGATATGCAGCGGCGCGTCGCACAGGGCTACATCGCGCAACTCGAGAAGGCGCATGCGTTCGCAGCGCCGATCGTGACCAGGGCGGAGCCGTTCAAAGGCTTCTACCCCGCGGAGTTCTATCACCAGAACTATTTGACGCAGCATCCGAACTCGGCGTACATCGCGCTCTATGACATGCCGAAGGTGGCCAATCTGAAGCGTATGTTCCCCAATCTGTATCGCGACACGCCGGTGCTCGTTCAGGCAGCGCAATAGAGAGGTTGACGTCGTGCCCGTTGTTCGCGTGTAGGCGCGCCGTCGCTGCGGCGGCGCTTTCATCCCAATGCTTTTCTAACGACGAGCGCAGCCCGCAGCCTTCAACGGAGGCCCGCCTTGCACAGCTGCAACGCGGTCGAGGCGTGCCTCCACTACGTAGGCCCATAGCTTGCACTAGCACGTCCGTCGGCAAAACTTTCGCATAGTCTGTTATGACGAATACCTTTGCAGGAAGCTTGTTCCTGCTGTGGGCAGACTCTCAATCGTGCGCGTTTTGCCGTGCAAATGCGTGTCGGTTGCTGAAAAACTTACATGCTGCGCGTAGCAACGCGGCGGTCGGCCGGGCTCTTGCGCTGCGCGGGTGAGCCTGGGCGAAAAAGATAAACCCTCTTCGCGATACGCGAGATTGGAGGCATTGGTGTTGAACAGCCGTAGAAAGCGGATCGGCAAGATCCGCAATAAACAAACAGGCATCGCGGCTACTTCGTTGGTGGCCATCCCTATAGGCGGCCTCGCCGCGCTACCGGGGGGCGCGTCGGCGCAAACGCCTTCGCCGTTGGGCGAGTGGCAATACTCGGTCGGCATTCCGCTGCAAAAGATGTGGCAGCCGAACATTCCCGACTGGCAGGTGCGCGTCGGCGCCGCGACGTCTTTCCAGCCACGCTATGAAGGCTCGGAGCGGTATCACCTGATGGCGGGACCGAGCATCGACGTGCGTTATAAAGATCTGTTCTTCCTGTCGAGCGGCGAAGGTTTCGGGGGCAACTTCGCGCAAGGCGAGAACTGGCGCGCAAGCCTCGCGGTGGTTTACGACCTCGGTCGTCGCGCTCACGACGATCCGCAGGAACTGAACGGTCTGGGCAACATCAATCCGGCGCCGGGTCTGAAGCTCTCGGGCGAGTACGTCGTGTCGAGAGACTTTCCGCTCGTGCTGCGTGCAGACGTGCGCCGCTATTTCGGCGGTTCAAATGGATGGATCGGCGATCTCGGCGCGTACATGCCGATGCCGGGCAGCTCGAAGAAATTCTTCTGGTTTGCCGGCCCCAACGTGACGCTCGCGGACTCCACCTATATGAATAGCTGGTTCGGCGTGAATCAGAACCAGGCCGCCCATTCCAACTACTCGCAGTACCACGCGAGTGCGGGTTTCAAGTCGGTCGGCTTCGGCATCAGTGCAGTATGGCTATTCGACAAGCACTGGTTCGCTACCGCCGACGGCGCTTTCCAGCAACTCGTCGGCAGCGCCGGGAATAGTCCGATCACGCACCGCAAAGGCAATGGCGTTGCGGACGTATCGATCAACTACCGGTTCTGAGCGAAGTGCGACCGTCGCGGTTGCGCAACCGCCACGGTTACGGATTCACGCGCGTGCCCTGTAGCCGGTGCGTGTTTTTGGACGCGGCGGCGGCAGACGCTGCCGCTGCCGATACGCCCGCCGGCCCGGCTGGAATATCGCTCGGGCGTGAAGTGCCCGCGGCTTGCGGATACAGCGCGAGCAACGAACGCAACACGCCGTTCGTCCAGCCGAAGCCGTCCTGCAACGGATACTCGCCGCCGCCCGCGGACACACCGGGCGACGCCGCGTCCACATCATATTTTTCGACGAGCTTGCCTGTGTGCTGATAGTACGAGACGTTGGTTCTGATCCAGCGCGTCGCGATGGTTTGCGCGAGCGCGGGTTCGCTATAACGACGCAGGCCGATCACCGCCAGGTATTGCAACGGCGCCCAGCCGTTCGGCGCGTCCCATTGCTGACCGCTCGCGACCTTGGTGGTAGCAAGGCCGCCTGGGCGCAGCAGCTCGCGCTGCAAGGTCGCGGCGACGGCCTTCGCCTGCTGACGGCTCGCAACCCCCGTGTACAACGGATGAACGGTGGCCGCGGTGAGTCTGTGCGTGAGCGTGCGATGCACGAAGTCGTAGTCGCCGAATGCCTGCAATTGCGGGTCCCACAGCACGCGTCGAATCGTGTCGGCTCGCGTGGCGGCGCGCTGCGACATGTTCTCCGCATGCGTGACGTCGCCGCGCACGCGGTACGCCTTCGCGAGCGCGCGTTCGAGATCGACGATCAGGCAATTCAGGTCGATCGGCGCGAGCGACGTCACGTCGACCGTGGCAAGTGTCTTGCCGTCGGCAAACCAGCGCGAGCTGAAATCCCAGCCCGTTTCACCGCCTGCGCGCAGATTGCGCCACAAATCGTCCGCATTGCGTTGCGGCGTTTGCTGCGAGGTCGCGACGTCTTCGCGATACGACTCGTCGCGCGGCGCCGCGCGTTCGTCCCAGTAACGGTTGAGAAGCGAGCCGTCCGTGAGGCGCACCACATGGCGGCTTGCATGGCCGGCGGCTAGCCCCTCGCTGCCGTCCATCCAGTAAGCGTATTCGCGTTGCAGTTCCGGCAGGTATTGCGCGTACACGGCGTCGCCGTCTTTCTCGGCCACGAGCCGCACCATCTGCGCGAAGAACGGCGGCTGCGAGCGGCTCAGGTAGTAAGTGCGATTGCCGTTCGGTATATGGCCGTAGCGATTGATCAGCGTCGCAAAGTTCTTCAGATCGTCGACGACCCACGCATGGTGTCCGCTCGCTTCCAGACCCAGCATGATGAAGTACGAGTCCCAATAGTAGATCTCGTCGAAGCGGTCGCCCGGCACGATGTAGGCATCGGGCAGCGGCAGCAGCGAGGACCACGGACTCGCCGTGGCATCCGGCTCACGGCGCAGCACATTCCACAGCGTATCGATATGACTCACCACGTCCTGGTTGGGATCGGAGACATAGCTCTTCGCCGTACGAACGGACAGCGTGAAATTGCGTTTCACGAAGTCGCCGAGGTTGAAGCCCGGTTGCTGCTTCGCGGTTTCATACGCAGCGGCGATCTGTGCCGGCGGCGCGAGCGGCACCATGTCGGCGAAGGTCTTGCTGTCCGGATAGAGGTGAGCGAGTTGCACGTCCCGATAGAGGTCGGGGTATTGCTCGGAGGGCGGCACTGGCACAACCGGCGACGCCAGCACGGGGGGCTCGACATGCACTGCGACGTGCGTGATACCGCTCGCTCGCGGCGCTGCATCGGCAGCCGGGGCAGCAGCCGCGAGGGACGCTTGCAGCATGAGCGCGGCGGCAAGCGCGGCGGCGAGCGCGGCAATAAGCGTGGCACCAGGCGAAGCAAGTCGCCGGGCAGTCAGCGCGTTACGCAATCGGAGACGGGTAAAAGCGGCGAAGGCGTGATCGGTCATCGGCTGGAGAAAGGACGTCGAGGCATCAATGGGTAAGCGAAATTGCATTGTCGCAACATTGACCGCGCGCGCCCCGGCAAGTTGCGCGTATCTGCGCGGCCTTTCCCAGCAAGGCCGAGCGCGGTGCTACACGCAAAAGACAAGACCCGTCCTGTATGATTATGCGGCTGTGTAAGAACCCGAAAACGCCACGCGGAAAACCCGAAAAATATTCCGGATCGCAATGATCCGTCTTGCTGAATATAGAAAAAATGACCGCATCCCAGGTTGTCGACGAACGTTACTTTCGCGGCATTGTCCGCCGCAACATCGCCTTGCCTCTTTTTGTCGGCCTGATCACGATAGCCGTGTTCGTCGGGCTGATTGCTTATCTGGTGTCCACCACGAATTGGGCCGAGCATTCCGAGCGCGTGGTCGGCAAGGCCAATCAAATGTTGCGGCTTGCCGTCGATCGCGAATCGTCGATGCGCGGCTTTCTGATCACTGGAGACGAGAGATTTCTCGCCCAGTACGAAAACGGCGGACCGCAGTTCAAGGCGCAAATGGAAGACCTGCAGCGTCTCGTTGCCGACAATCCGCCGCAAGTCGAGAAACTCAGGCAGATTGAGGCGATTCAGGACCGCTGGACCCGCTTTGCCGAAAGCATGATCGACGCGCGCCGCAGAATGCAGGACGTCACGAGTGCCGTGGCGAGCGGCCGCGGCAAGATGGAATTCGACGAGACCCGAAAAGAGTTCGGCGACTTTCTCGAAGTCGAATTGCGCTTGCGTCAGGAGCGCGGCGAGGCATCGCGCCGCGTCACCGCAATATTGGTGAGCGTGTTCCTGATCTTCAGCATCGGCGTGAACAGCCTGCTTGCATGGATGGGCCGACGCGAATTGCTCAACCTGGCGGGGACTTACGACAGAGCTATACGCCAGCAAGCCGAACAGACTGAAGTGCTGGAAAAACAGGTGTGGCTGCGCTCGGGGCAGCGCATGCTGGCCGAGAGAGTGGTCGGCCAGGCCACTCCGCAGCTCGTCGGCCGCGCGATGCTCGACTGCCTCGCGCAGTACATGGAAGCTGCCGTCGGCGCCATCTATGTGCGCGACAAGCGGCACGGCACGTTGCGCCGCATCGCGACTTATGGCTTCAGCCGCGAGAGCGAGCAGGCCACTGGGCGCGATCTCGGCGAGGCCGACACGCTTGTCGGCGAGGCCGCGCTCTCGCGCCGTATGGTCGTGATGCACGACGTGCCGGACAATTATGTGCAAGTGGTTTCCGCAACCGGCAAAGCTGCACCGAAGAACCTGATCATCATGCCGATCAGGAGCGAAGGCGAAGTCAACGGCGTCGTGGAGTTGGGCTTTATCCGCGCACTCGCGTCGCGTGACGAAGAGTTCATCGAACTCGTCAGCGAGAGCATGGGCGATTTCATCGAAGCGGCGCTTTATCGCGAGCGCCTGCAAGATGCGCTGATCGAAACGCAGCAGTTGAACGAAGAGCTTCAGGTTCAGCAGGAGGAGTTGCGTGTTTCGAACGAAGGGCTCGAAGAGCGCGGCCGCGCGCTGCTCGACTCGCAAACGCGCCTCGAAGCGCAGCAGGCCGAACTCGAACAGACCAATGTGCAACTCGAGGAATATGCGCAGCGCCTCGAGCGGCAGAAAGCGGATCTGCTGCGCGCGCAGGACGATCTTGCGGCGAACGCCGAGCGCCTCGAGCAATCGAGCCGCTACAAGTCGGAGTTCCTCGCCAACATGTCGCACGAGTTGCGCACGCCGCTAAACAGTTCGCTGATTCTCGCCAAGCTGCTGCAGCAGAACCGCAGCGGCAATCTGACCGAGGAGCAGGTGCGCTATGCGGAAACCATCCACGCATCCAATAGCGACCTGCTGGTGCTGATCAACGACATTCTCGATCTGTCGAAGGTCGAGGCGGGGCAGGTGACTGTCGAGCTCGAAACCGTGTCGCTCGACGCAACGCTGCAATCGCTCGAAGAGATGTTCAAGCCGATGGCGGGTGCAAAGCACCTGAGCCTCGCGTTCGACCGCTCGCCGGGCGTGCCGGATACGTTCATCGGCGACGGCCAACGTGTCACACAGATACTGCGTAATCTGCTGTCCAACGCGGTGAAGTTCACCCATCGCGGCGAGGTTGCGCTATCGGTCGCGTCTGCGGATGGCGACATGCTGCGTATCGATGTGCGCGATTCCGGCATCGGCATCGCGGCCGACAAGCTGGAGATGATTTTCGAAGCGTTCCAGCAGGCTGACGGATCCACCAGTCGTCAGTACGGCGGCAGCGGACTCGGTCTGTCCATTTCGCGGGAATTCGCGCGGTTGATGGGCGGCCGGATCACCGTTGTCAGCGAAGTGGGCAAGGGCAGCGTCTTCACCCTGTGGTTGCCGCTCGACGCGCGTGCAGCGCTGGCGGCCGACGGCGAGAGCACAGCCGCGGTTGCTCCGGCCACGGCGCAGGCGCAGGCTCAGGCGGCAGGCGACGCAGCGGCCGCCGGCGACTCGCGGGGCGAGCCGCTGCTTTCTGCTACGTCATGGGGCGGCGCTGCCTCGACGGTCATCACTGCGGCCAACGGACTGATGACAGAAGCGCGACACAACGGCACAAGCGTTGTGCATGCGGGCAATGCGGCGAGCGCACAAGATTCGGCCATGGTGTCGATTGCCGACGATCGCGACAACCGCACGCGTGCCGGCCGTCTGATTGTCGTGGTGGAAGACGATCTTGCGTTCGCCGAAATCCTTCGCGATCTCGTGCATGAACTCGACTTCGACTTCGTGCATGCAAGCAGCGCGGCGAGCGGTCTCGCTCTCGTGCGCGACATGCGTCCGGCGGCGGTGCTGCTCGACGTGGGCTTGCCGGATCGTTCGGGGCTCACTGTGCTCGAATGGCTGAAAAACGATCCGCTCACGCGTCATATTCCGATCCATATCGTGTCTGCCACCGACCACGCGGACAAGGCGCTGCATCTCGGCGCAATCGGCTATACGCTCAAGCCGACCGCGCGCTCCACGATGGAAGCCGCGATCCGCCGGCTCGAAGCGCGCTTGCAGCAGCACCTCAAACGCGTATTGGTGATCGAAGACGACGCGGCGATGCGCGAAAGCATCCGCGCGCTGCTGCAAAGCGAAAACACCGAAATCGTTGCGGTCGCCACGTTGGCCGAGGCGCTCGAACACATCGAAAATTTCTCGTTCGATTGCGTGGTAACCGATCTCGCGCTGCCCGACGGCACCGGCTACGATCTGCTCGAACGCCTCGCCGGGAACGCCGGGCATGCATCATTGCCGGTGATCGTCTACACGGGGCGCATGCTCTCCGATGAGGACGAACACCGCCTGCGGCGCTATTCGAAATCGATCATTATCAAAGGTGCAAAGTCGCCGGAGCGCCTGCTCGACGAAGTGACGCTGTTCCTGCACAGCGTGGAGTCGTCGCTCGCGCCGGAGCAGCAGCGCATGCTGCGCACCGTGCGGCAACGCGATAACGCCTTCGAAGGCCGCACGATCCTGCTGGCCGAAGACGACGTGCGCAATATCTTCGCGCTCTCGCATGTGATCGAACCGCTCGGCGCGAAATTGCAGATCGCGCGCAATGGCCGCGAAGCGCTCGACGCACTGGAAAACGGCCCGGAGGTGCATCTCATACTGATGGACATCATGATGCCTGAGATGGACGGTTTGACCGCAATGGGCGAGATTCGGCGCAATCCGCGCCATGCGCATCTGCCGATTATCGCGTTGACAGCAAAGGCAATGGCGAACGATCGCCTGCGTTGTCTCGAAGCAGGTGCCGACGACTACGTCTCCAAGCCGATCGACGTGGACAAGCTCGTTGCGCTCTGCCGTGTCTGGCTGCGCCAACGCTAGCATTCAACAGGCTTAGACAACGGTCCAGACACGGAAAAAGCAATGAGCCAGTTCGAACTCGACGCATGGCAACGCATAAGCGATTTCGACATCGAGTTGAAATTGCTGCTGGAAGCTATTTACCTCAAATACCAGCACGATTTCCGTCAATATGCGATGTCGTCGTTGCGTCGCCGTCTGTCTCAGGCACTGGACGAATTCGGCCTGAGCACGCTGTCGCAATTGCAGGACCGCATCATGCGCGACGGCGACCAGTTCTCGCGGTTGTTCCAGTACCTCACCGTGCAGGTCAGCGATATGTTTCGCGATCCTGCGTATTTTCTGGCGCTGCGCGAGCATGTGTTGCCTCGTCTTCGCACGTATCCGTCCATCAAGGTGTGGGTAGCAGGTTGCAGCACCGGCGAGGAACTGTGGTCGCTAAAAATCCTCTTCGACGAAGAGGGCTTGACCGAGCGCACGCTGTTCTATGCGACCGATATCAGCCCGGACGCGCTCGCGCGCGCCGAAGCCGGGATCTACGCGCTGGATCGCATTCAGGGCTTCACACAGAATTACCTGGCGGCGGGCGGCAAGCGCTCGCTGTCGGACTACTATCACGCGGCCTATAACGGTGCGCGCTTTGCGGGCTCGCTCAAAGGCCGCGTGGTGTTCGCCGACCATAGCCTCTCGACTGACGAGGTCTTTCTCGAAGCGCATCTCGTGTCGTGCCGCAACGTGCTGATCTATTTCGATCGCGGTTTGCAGGACCGCGCGTTGGGGCTGTTCGAGAACGCGCTGGTACGGCGCGGTTTTCTCGGCCTCGGCAGCAAGGAAACGCTGCGTTTTTCCCGCCATTACGAAGCCTTCGACGAATTCCGTCCGGGCGAGCGTATTTACCAGAAACGCTGAAAGCACCGTGATCCCACGCACAACGATCCAGCCAGCCGCCGACGCTCCGCGGGGCGCACGAAATGGGCGCGCCTGCGAGCTTGTAGTGATTGGCGGCTCGGCAGGCGGCATGGAAGTTCTCAACCTGCTGCTTGCCGCGCTGCCAGCGAGCTTTGCGCCCGCCGTGATGGTCGTCATGCATCTGCCGCCCGATCCGCCGAGCTATCTCGTGCACGCATTGGCGCACCGCTGCCGGCTTCCCGTGGTCGAGCCCGACGCGGGCGAGCAGATCATGCCGGGCCGCGTGCATGTCGCGCCGCCCGGCTATCACATGCTGGTGGAAGTGGACCGGACCGTTGCACTTTCAACGGATGCGGCAGTGCGCTTCTCCCGGCCTTCCATCGACGTGTTGTTCGAGTCCGCGGCGGCCGTATATCGCGAGCAACTGC
Organism: Paraburkholderia kirstenboschensis; assembly: GCF_032806925.1. Classification (NCBI taxonomy): domain Bacteria; kingdom Pseudomonadati; phylum Pseudomonadota; class Betaproteobacteria; order Burkholderiales; family Burkholderiaceae; genus Paraburkholderia; species Paraburkholderia kirstenboschensis. The sequence continues at coordinate 2,682,568 of NZ_CP136512.1, forward strand.
TGGCCATGCTGCTCTCCGGCGCCAACGACGACGGCGCGCGCGGTTTGCAGCGAGTGCGCGCGTTTGGCGGCCTTACGTGGGTGCAGGAACCGGACACCGCCGCTTCGCCGGAAATGCCGCGTACCGCAATTGAACGCGGTGCGGCCGATTACATCTTCTCTCCCGAAACAATGGCCCGGCAGCTTGCAGCTTTGCCGGCCTCTCTCTGACCCGATGCCATGTCGAACCCACCCGTGAACATTCTGATTGTCGACGACATCGCTCACAACATCACCGCGCTCAAGGCGTTGCTGACACGGCCCGATGTCGCTGTGCTCGTAGCCGATTCGGGCACCGCCGCGCTCGATCTGCTGCTCAAGCACGAGGTCGCGCTCGCGATTCTCGACGTCAACATGCCCGGCATGAACGGTTTCGAACTGGCGGCGCTCATGCGTGGCAGCCCTCGCACGTCGCATGTGCCGATTATCTTTTTGACCGCAACCGCGCATGACGCGTCGCGCACGTTTCGCGGCTATGAAGCAGGTGCGGTGGATTTCCTCTACAAGCCGTTCGACCCGCGCATTCTGCAATCGAAGGTGGACGTGTTCGTTCAGCTCGAACAGCAGAAGCGCCAGCTCGCCGCGCAACTCGTGACCACACGTCAGATGCTCGAAGCGAATGAGATGTTGATGGCGGTGCTTAGCCACGATTTGCGCACGCCGCTCGGGGCTGTGCTCGCGTCTGCGGAATATCTGATGCGCACCGCCGCCGACCAGCAATCGGCGACGGTTGCCGCGCGCGTGAAAAACAGTTCTCTGCGCATGGCGCGCATGGTCGAGCAGCTGCTCAACCTCGCGCGTCTGCAAGGCGGACGCCTGCCGTTGCAGCCGCGCTCGATCGAGCTCGCGACGCTATGCAGATCGGTAATCGACGAATTCGCTTCGCGCGAGAACGGCAAGCGTATCGTCTTCACGAGCCGCGGCAATACGGCAGGCGCGTGGGACACCGATCTCGTCTGGCAGGCCGTGTCGAATCTCGTGAGCAACGCGCTGCACCATGGCGCGGAGGGCGGTGACGTCAGCGTCGAGGTGGACGGCGAAGCCGCCGACTTCGTCCGCCTGAAGGTGGCCAACCGCGGCGTCATTCCGCCCGAGGTTTTCCCGCATCTGTTCAAGGCCTTCGGCCCCAATAACAGCGGCTCCCGCTCGCGCGAGGGCCTCGGGCTCGGTTTGCATATCGTGCAGGAAATTGCGCGGATGCACGGCGGCGGTGTCAGCGTCAAGTCGGACGAAGCGGACGGCACGGTCTTCACGATCGAACTGCCGCGAATGGTAACGCTGCAACGCGGCTCGTTTTCAGGGAAATAAGCGCGACGATAAATGCGGCGCCTATGCGGCAACGGCGCTGCGCATACTGTGCTCGGCGCATGGTCCGCGCGAGCACCGATGCCAACGCCGCGCTGTGCTACGCTTGGCAGACCCAACCCACGCCGCGCGAGTACGAAGCCATCATGCGTTCATGGCGCATTTCCCCGCCGCATCAAAGCGAACAGATCAGCACCGCGCGTGCGGCCGAACTCGTCATGTCGATTTCGCACAGCGACGCTGACTCACTCGCCGCCAGCATGCTCAAAACCGTAGGCGATATGCTGCCGGTTTCGCAGTGCACCGTCTTTGCGTATGAACTCGACGCGCGACCCCGCACTATTTCCGCCGCCGATCATCGGGGTGGACGTTTTCTGCGTGACGTTGCGGACCGCTACGCGACGCACTTTTACGCACTGGACGGTAATAGGGCGATTATTGGAAGCGCGAGTAGTGCGCGATCGCACGACGCGCTAGTTCTGCATCAGCAGCAAAGCGAAGAAATCTCGAACGAAGCGTATCACGCAGCGTGCTACTCGCAGCCCAACGTATCCGACCGCTTGTCGCTGCTCGTGCAACCTGTGGAAAGCGTGTGGCTATCAATCAATCTGTACCGTGACCGCGCATACGGCACGTTCACCGCGGGCGAGATGGAACGCGTCGAAAGTCTCGCGCATCTGTTTGCGCACGCAGCGAAAGGGCATTACGCGCTTCATGGGCCGCATCAGGAAGGCCCGGCAGCGGCAATGCTCTTACGCATCAGACAAATTTGTCCCGCGCTTACGCCACGCGAGCTCGACGTGCTGCGCGGCACGCTCGAAGGCGCGACAGCAGTGGAAATAGCCGCACAGATGGGCGTGAAGCCCACGAGCGTTATCACTTATCAGAAGCGCGCGTATGTGCGGCTCGGCATCTCCAGCCAGCGGCAACTGTTCGCGCTGTGCATGGCGCCGCAATGTGGCTGAGATTGTTATTTTGCGCGCTGTAGTCACGCATTTTCAACCGCGTCTTGCGCGCGCATCGGCTTGCGTCTCGCGATCCCAGCGTTTGAGCCACGGCAACAGGAAATCCACAAAACCGGCCGCGGGCGGTGACAGCGCGCGTTCGGTCGAGCGATACACGCAAACCTCGCGGATGGTCTCCGGTTCGACAATCCGCTTCATCACCAGCCCGAAAGTGCGCGCAAGCGGTGCGACGTAAGCCGGCGCGAGCGTCACGGCCAGTCCGCGCGAAGCGATGCCAAAAGCGGTGGTGACGTTGTCCACCACATCGACTGGAACGATGCGCGCCTCGACCGGCAGATTTGCGAGCATCTGGTCGACCGCGCGTTCGTGATCGCGGCCTGTAGCGACGATAGGTATATCGCGCAACTGCTGCCACTGCACACGCCGCCGCGTGCCGAGCGGATGTGACGGCGCGCACCACATCACCCATGGACTTGCGAACGCGCAGTCGCGGCGCACGCGTGCACCGCTTTGCCTGTCGGGCCCGACCGCGAGGTCCACGTCCGCGCTTTCCACACGCTCGACGAGTTGCTCGACCACCGTGTCGCAAATGCGCACGACTACCTTCGGCTTGTCGCGCGCGTACTCGGCGATCGCCGCGGGCAACGCAGTCGACGCCAGCACAAGCGGCGCGCCGATCCGAACGATGCCGGCGGCGCGGTTACGGATATCGTCGGCGGATTGGGCGGCGGCGCGCACGTGACGCAACACGGATTCCGCCGACGCGAGGAAGTCTTGCCCCGCGCTCGACAGATTCACGCGCCGCGTGGTCCGGTCGAACAGGCGAAAGCCGAGTTCGGTTTCAAGCTCGGCGAGCAGTTGACTGACTGCCGACGAAGTGAGCCCGAGCCGCTCCGCCGCCGCGCCGATGCTGTGAAGATCGACAATGGCGAGAAACGCCTCGAATTGACGGATGGTGACGCGAGTAAGTGCCATGACCCGATTCTAAAGAAAAACTTACGAATCGTGAAAAATCCGTTGATTGTGGATCGAGGCGCGCTGATCGACACTTGTCCCAATCGACGGGAGCACAAAAAGACGCTTAGACTTTCAGTCTCGCCCGGCCGTCGACGCAATGTCGGCACCGCCTCAGGGCTCCTTCAAGGAAATGCCATGTTCGAAGATATCCCCGCTTATCCCGGCGATCCGATTCTGAGCCTCAACGAAGACTTCCAGCTCGATCCACGCCAGAACAAAGTCAACCTGAGCATCGGCATCTATTTCGACGACGCGGGCAAGCTGCCCGTCATGGACGCGGTGCGCCGCGCCGAAACCGCGTTGCTCGACGCAATCGGCCCGCGTTCCTATCTGCCGATGGCGGGCTTGCCGCTCTATCGCGAGACCGCACAGGCGCTCGTGTTCGGCGCGGACAGCGAAGCGCGCGCCGCTGGTCGCATCGCGACGTTGCAGACCATAGGCGGCTCCGGTGCGCTCAAGGTCGGCGCCGATTTCCTGCGGCGCTATTTTCCGGGTTCGCAAATGTGGATCAGCGACCCGAGCTGGGAGAATCACCGGGTCGTATTCGAGGGCGCGGGTCTAACGGTCAACACCTATCCGTATTACGACGAACAGACGGGCGGCCTGCGTTTCGCCGATATGATCGACACCATCGGCCGTTTGCCCGAGCGCAGCATTGTCTTGCTGCATGCGTGCTGCCACAACCCCACCGGCGTCGATCTCAGCGTCGAGCAATGGGCCGAGCTCGTGCCGGTATTGCAGCGTCGCAAGCTGATCGCGTTTGTCGATATGGCTTATCAGGGCTTTGGCGCGGGCCTCGAAGAAGACGCCGCTTGTGTTCGCATGCTGGCCGAGGCCGGCATACCGCTGATCGCAGCCAATTCGTTCTCGAAGAATTTTTCGCTGTACGGCGAGCGGTGCGGCGCACTGAGCGTTGTCTGCAAGAACGCCGACGAAGCGAGCCGTGTGCTCGGTCAGCTGATGTCCGCCGTGCGTGCGAACTACAGCAATCCGCCGACGCACGGCGCGCGCCTCGTCGCGAACGTGCTGTCCGATATGTCGTTGCGCGCTTCGTGGGAAGCGGAACTCGCCACCATGCGCGAACGCATTCTTGCGATGCGCGGCACGATCCACGCGGGACTCGCCGGCCGCGTCGACGAAGTGATGCGTGCACGTTACGTGGCGCAACGCGGCATGTTCACCTATACGGGCTTGACCGTTAGCCAGGTCGAGCGTCTTCGCAACGAACACGCCGTGTACGTACTGCGCTCAGGGCGCATGTGCGTGGCCGGCTTGAATGCGCGCAATGCGGACTACGTGGCGTCGTCCATTGCTGCCGTCGTGTCCGGCGCATAACGGCGGCGACAAGCACCGCGCGCAGCCAGCAGATACCCATGGAGAGATCGATGACGACACTTGATATGCCAGCGGCGAGTGCGCCGAAGAGTACCGACATGCACCCCGCCGAATGGCAGTCGCGCGTCCAACTGGCTGCGTGCTACCGCATTTTCGACATGCTCGGCTGGACGGAGATGATCTACAACCACATCACGTTGCGCGTGCCGGCGAGCGTGAGCGGCGGCGAGCGCCAGTTCCTGATCAATCCGTTCGGCTTGCACTACAGCGAAGTCACGGCGAGCAATCTCGTGAAGATCGACGCCCAGGGCCGCGTGCTGGACGACTCGCATTATCCGGTCAATCCGGCCGGTTTCGTCGTGCATGCGGCGATCCACGAAGGCGTGCCCGACGCGCATTGTGTGATGCACACACACACCACGGCGGGCGTCGCGGTGGCGTGCCTCGAAGACGGCTTGCAGCAGACCAATTTTTACAGCGCGCAGTTGCACGATCGCATCGCGTATCACGATTTCGAGGGCATCACCGTGCATGCGGAAGAAGGGCCGCGGCTCGTCGAACATATCGGCAACAGGCAGGCAGTGATTCTGCGCAACCACGGACTGCTTGCGTGGGGCCGCACGGTGCCGCAGACTTTTGCGATTCTCTGGACACTGAACCGCGCGTGCGAAATTCAGATGGCGACGTTCTCGATGGGCAAGGCCCGGCCGGTCCCGGAAGAAGTGGCGATCCGCTGTTCGCGCGACGCGCTCCAGTTCGATCCGCGTCACGGCGCGGGGCAGGATGTGTACGATGCGCTGGTGCGGCGCGTGGAGCGCATCGACGCGAGTTACAGGGACTGAATCAATGAAAGCAGTGATTTACGGCGCAGGCGCGATTGGCGGATGGATGGGCGTCAAGCTCGCGCAAGCAGGCCACGATCTCGGCGCGGTGGCGCGCGGCGCGACGCTCGCCGCTTTGCGCGAGCACGGCTTGCGTTTGATCGAAGGCGGCGAGACGCGGGCTGTTCGCGTGAGAGCGGTTGAAGATCCAGCGGAACTCGGCGTTCAGGATCTCGTGGTGGTGGCGGTCAAGGGTCCTGCCATGGCGTCGGTGGCCGCGCATATCGCGCCGCTGCTCGGGCCGCAAACCATCGTGCTCACGGCGATGAACGGCGTGCCGTGGTGGTTCTGCGACGGGCTCGGCGGCAATTTCGCCGGCAAGCGGCTCAAGTCCGTCGATCCCGACGGCGCTATCGCCGAGGCGATTCCGGGCGAGCAGACGGTGGGCTGCGTGGTGCATGCGAGCTGCCTCGTCGAGGCGCCTGGCGTGATCCGGCATCATCAGGGCAATGGGTTGATCGTCGGCGAGGCTGCCGGGCGGCCGAGCGAACGCGTCAAGGCGCTGACCGAAGCGCTGGTCGCCGCGGGTTTCAATGCGTCGATGTCGGAGCAGATCCAGCGCGATGTCTGGTACAAGCTGTGGGGCAATATGACGATGAACCCCATCAGCGCAATGACCGGCGCGACCACCGACCGCATTCTCAGCGACGAGCTGGTGCGCAACTTCGTCACGAGCGTCATGCTCGAAGCGAAGGAGATCGGCGCGCGCTTCGGCATTCCGATCGATCAGGCGCCGCAGGATCGGCATGCGGTCACGCTCAAACTCGGTGCGATGAAAACGTCGATGCTGCAGGACGTGCAGGCGCGCAAGCCCGTGGAACTGGACGCACTCGTGAGCGCGGTGCGCGAACTCGGACAACTGACCGGTGTTCAAACGCCATACACGGACGCGCTGCTCGGTCTCGCGCGTTTGCATGCGAGTACGCTGGGTTTGTACTGAATCCGGTGTAGCAGTAATGCTTCGCTGAAGAAGGCCGCCGCGGGGCAACTCGCGGCGGCTTTTTTGCGCCGGGTTCGTCGTGCTCTTTTCAAGCTATGCAGCCGTCGCCGTGACTGCCCCGGGCGAAGGCAGTCGAGCCGCCTCGATCAGAGACAAAGCGCGTTGCGTGTCATCGAGTTCAGTCATGCAGAGCAGCGCGAGGCGGGCGAGATAGAGCGGAGCCTGCGCTTCACCTTCGGCCGTGATGGTTTGGCAAAGCGTCGTGTAGATGCGCTCGAGGCCGCTATCGATCATGACAGACTCTCCTTGCTCCGAATGTTCAGTGTGGCGATAAGCGCGCTGTGTGTCGCGACTGCGCTGCCATTGCGCCAGCGGGCGAGCACGTGGCCATCCGGGCGGATCAGATAGACCGTGCCCGGTGTTGCGTCGAGCATGTGATGCAGGCGCCCGCTGTGATCGATAACGGCAGTGCTGTCTGCGCCCAGCTTGACGTTCGTGTCGACGACGGTGATCGTTTTGAACGGAATCGCACGGCTCGCCAGATCGTCCTGTATGCGCTGCCACTCGGCATCTTGCGACGAGTCCGTGCCGAAGCGCAGCGCTGTGAAGCAGGGTGTCAGCAGATCGGTAACGTGTATATCGGTCGTCTTGCCATCGCTGATGCGCTTCAGCCTGCACTCCGGTAATACGCTGCCCGGCGCGGGACCGCTAGCAAATTGGCTCGCCGCGTGCACTGCGCCTGCTGTTTGCGCGCAGTCCGCTGCAACGCGATTGAGCGGCGATTCCACATACGCGATCGGGTGCGTTTGCCGCGGATTGATCAGCGGCCGAACGGCGGCATGATGTTCGGCAAGCCCGAGCACCGCTGTTCTCATCAACTCGAACCCGAACGTGGGCGGCGCCATGAACTCGGTGCTTTTCATCCCGTAGCTCAGGTTCTCGCGCGCGGCGAACACGCGCTCGTCGCTATAACTGTCGAGAAGGTCGGGCGATGCAATGCCGTTGACCACACAGCCGAGTTTCCAGCCGAGATTGTCGGCGTCGTCAATGCCAGAATTCGCGCCGCGCACACCGAAGATCGGCACTAGATGCGCCGCGTCGCCGGCGAACAGTACCGAGCCGTGGCGATAACGCTCCAGCGTCAACGCGTTTGCCTTGTAGACAGTAATCCAGATCGGCGACCATTCGCCTCGTTCGCCCATTGCGTCGAGCACGCTCTGAACGCGTGGAATGACGTTGTCCGGCTCGACGGCCGCTTGTGGATCTTCGTCGTCGCGAAGCTGGTAGTCGATGCGCCATACGTCGTCCGGCTGTTTGTGCACGAGCACCGTGGAACCCGGATTGGACGGCGGATCGAAATAGGCGAGGCGTTCGGTCGCGCGTTCGCTGTGCAATGCGATATCGACGATCACATAGCGGCCTTCGTACGTGGTGCCGGTGAGCTTCAGGCCGAGCGCTTCCCGTACGGTGCTGCGCCCGCCGTCGCACGCGACGACCCAATCGGCGTGCATGCGCCACGTGGTGTCGCCGGTGCGCAGCGCCAGTGTTGCGCCGCGTTGAGCGTCGGAACCATCGGATTGCTCGATGCCGGTCACACGAGTTTGCCAGCGGATGTCGATCAGATCCGCGTGCCGCTCCAGTTCGTCGAGCAGGAACTGTTCGATCTGATATTGCGCGATGTTGATCATCGGCGGCAACGATTGCTCTTCGTCCTGATGCATCGTGAAGCGGAACACTTCTGCGTCGCGATAGAAGCTACGGCCTCCTGTCCACGGCAGACCTTTTTGCAGGAAGCCCTGCACGGCGCCAAGGCGCTTGAGTATCTCCAGACTGCGCCGTGAGATGCAGATGGCGCGGCTGCCGGTGCATACGCTGTCGTCGGCCTCGATCAGCACCGAGCGCACGCCTTGCCGGGCAAGAGCAAGCGCGAGCGTCATGCCGACCGGGCCGCCGCCGACTATCGCCACGGGCCGCCGCACGGGATCGTGTCCGTCGATGAGCGGGGGCACCGCGCCATCGTAGTGGCGCGGCGCAAAGGGGTAGGGTTTGAAGCTGCGCGTCATGCATGTCTCCTCGATTTTCGCCGCATTTTCACGTGCGCCGCGTCATTGAGTTTTTTAGACGCGGGGCGATACAAAAAAAGCGGTAAGCGAAGTATGGAGGAGCGCTTACGCGCGCCTGTCCTCATTTTGGGTACAGGCGCGCCACGTTTTTATCAGCGCCGAGTCGGCGCGCGGTTGGTCCATAGCGACGCTCAATCTGCGCCGCCCGCGACGTGCGAATGCTGACGCGTGTGCAGCGACGACGCGGCCACCTGGCATTCCTCGATCATCGCGCGGAAGGTCGGCGCCGAATGTGAAGCGGCAGTCGCGCCCACGCTTGTCTCATGCCTGTTTTCAGCAGTGCCGCCGACGCCGACCACGAGCGCCGCTCTCGGCCGCCATTCGCGTGTGCGTCGAAGCATATTGCGCAGATACGGCGGCGATTCAGGAGCGTCGAGCGTAACGATGCAGATGATCGGCGCATTCTTGTAGCTCGGCTCGTCGGCGTGCGCGCTGCGGTAGCCCGAGTGCGTCGCCATGATCGGCGCGAAACCGAGGCGGCCGAGCAGTTGCACCGCGATGGCCGTCGTGACTTCGTCGAACGCGCCGCGTCCCGGCACGCAAAGCACCGCCGTTTTTTCGCTGTCGCTATGTGCCGAAGAATGCGCTCGCGTCGGACTGTCGTGCCGCTCGGAAAGATCCGCTGACGAAGCAGCGAGGAGCGCCTCTGGAGACTCGGCGCGGATCAGCCGATCCGGCAAACCATCGGCGATTTCCAGATTTTCGACGATGTCCACGAGCGCTTCGTTCACGCGCGCCAACTGGTCGGGCATCAGCACGCCGCGCATCGCGTCGTTGCGTGCGAGCTTGAGCCCTTCGAGCGCGACGGTGTCGTAGTAGTCGATCAGCGACATCTCGCGCAACAGGCGCTCCGCCTGCACGATTGCCTCATGCGGGTCGTCGGCGAGAAGCCGCTGATAGAAGTTCTGCGCGGGCGTGAGCGCCGGCTGGTCGCCGAGCAGCACCGTGAGAAAGTTCAGACGATCGGCGTAGCGCCCAAGCGTCACGACGCACAGCGTGAGCGGCGTGGACAGTACGAGGCCGACCGGCCCCCACAGCCAGCTCCAGAAAATAGCCGCGACGACGACCGCGAGCGGCGACAGCCCCGAACGGTGTCCATACAGCAGCGGCTCCGCGATCTGCCCGGCCACCACATCCACGACGATAAAGAGAATCAGTGTGTAGACCGCCATCGTCCATTGCGGCTGGATGGCTGCGGCGAGAAACACCGCGAGAATCGCCGCGATCCAGATGCCGATGTAGGGCACGAAGCGCAGCAGCGCCGCGATCACGCCGAACAGCAGCGCGCCAGGCACGCCGATGATCGCAAGACCAATCGCAATCACGCCGCCCGCGCTCAGGTTCACGCCGAGTTGTGCGACGAAATAGCGGCTCAGGCGCACGGCGGCGTCGTTGATCGCAGTCGTCGTGCGATGCAGGTCGCGCGAGCCGAAGAGACTGATCAGCCGGTCGCGCAGATCCTCACGCTGCAGCAGAATGAAGATCGTCACCACCAGCACGATGAAGGTGGTTTCAATCGGCGCGATGGCTGGCGAAAGCGCACGCTGTGCGAGCTGCAACGGCGTGGGCGAAGGCTCGTGAACTTCGACAGGCGTGGGCACGGCGGGCGCGTTGCGCGCCGCGCGGCCGGTAGGGCGCGGCGGCGGCTTTGAAGGCGCAACACGCTGCAGCGTGGCGGCCGCGCGGCTCATCAGCGAATCGGCGCGGCCGATCGTTTTCTCCTGCACTGTCTCGATCTTCCGCTCGATCGCGACCTGGTACTGCGGCAGGTCGCCCGCCAGTTGCACGAGCTGCGCGCCGATCAGCGCCCCCACGGCAAGCAGTGCGGCCAACGCGAACAGCACCGCGATAAAGATGGACGGCAACTGCCCCATATGCAGCCGCCGCAACATCTGCACGAGCGGCGCGAGCAAAAAACTGAGCAGCACGGAGAGCGTGATCGGAATCAGCACCGCGCGGCCGAAGTAAAGCGCGCAAACCACGACCACGCCGGTAATCACCGACGCAAGACCATGCAAACTCGGAGCGGCAGGCGGATAAACGCGATTCGACCGCCCATGCGGCGGTAAGGATATTTTCATGAGCACACTGTCCGTTTGAGTGGCGCGGCCGCTTCCGCGATCGCTTCTAGTCTCGCGCGCGGTAAATGCGGCGGCGGCATGGTGCCATATGGGCCACTGCGGCTAAGCAAACCATATGCCCGGATTGTAGGCGCTTTGCGTCGCGCTTTGCCACAATGGGCCGCTCATCCGATATGCATGCGCAGCAAGTCGAACACTAGCGAGCTTCCATACAGCAGCAAGCCGATGAAGCCGCCGACCACGGTCCCGTTGATGCGGATATATTGCAGGTCCTTGCCGATGTTCAATTCGATCTGCCGCGACATCTCATGCGGGTCCCAGTTCTTCACGGTGTCGCTGATATGCCGTGTAAGGAATTGCGCAAACTCGGGCGCCATTGCGCGTGCCGCTTCTTCGAGGTGATCGTTGAGCGACTGGCGCAGCGCCGGATCGTTCGCGAGCTCGCGGCCCACCCATTGACCCGCCGCGACGACTCGCGCGTGCAATGCCGAGTCGCTGCTTTGCAGATCGCGTTTGAGCCACGCGCGCAGTTCGCCCCACATGTCCTTCACATAGGAGGCGAGCGCTTCGCCTTCCACCAGATAACGCTTGAATTCCTCGCCTTTTTGCAGAAAGCCCGGATCGCTTTTAAGCTTCACGATCAGCTTGTGCGCGGCGTCGTCGAACTTCTGGCGCAACTGGTGCGTGGGGTTTTCGCTGATCTGTTCGAGCATCCGGTTCACCGCGTTCGCGATAGCCTCGGCGCCTTTCTCACCGAGCCACGCGGAGGGCAGGATCTTCTCCATCGTCGGATACTCGCTCTTTACCCAATCGACAATACGTTCCGCGATAAACTCGCGCGCCTGCGGTTCGCGCAGCAGTGCGACGACCTGTTCGATGCCGGCGTCGAGCAGTTCCTGGTGGCGGCCGTCTTTGGTGAGCGTGTCGAGAATCGCGCCCATCGACTGCGAAAGGTCGACCTTCGCGAGCACATCGCGCAACGCGTCCTTGATGAACACCTGGATGCGCACGTCGTCGGTCAGATCGAGAATGCCGCTCGTCAGTTTCACCACGTAATCGCCGAGGCGCGCGGTGTTGGCGGGCTCGGTCAGCCAGCGCGTGATGCTCTGTGCCGGATCATGTTTCTTGATCAGGCCGACGAGCGACGGCACGTCGAGAAACTTGTCCTGTACGAACACGGCAAGGTTGTCGGCAATCTTGTGCTTGTTGCGCGGAATGATCGCCGTGTGCGCCGATACCATCGGAATCGGCACGCGCCTGAACAGCGCGGCGACTGCGAACCAGTCGGCGAGCGCGCCGACCATGGCGGCTTCGGCCACTGCCTTGATACCGTCGATCCAGACGCCGCGCGGCATCAATGCCGTGACGACGAAAACGCAGGCCGCCGCGGCGAGGAGCAGCAACGGTGTGCGTTTGGCCTTCTTCAGTTCGAGTGCTTTGTTCATCGGCGAGAGAGCCAGGGTCGGGAAACGCGAGTTTAGCGCCGTGCGCCGCGTTGTGTGAGGCTTGTCGAGTCTTGCTGGATGAGGGTGAATGATGCCGCACAGCGCGGAATGGCGCCGCTTGACCGCGATCCGGCCGCATTGGTCTCTTTTTGCCCCGCCGGCGCGGTAACATTCAAGGTTGAACCGCGGCGGCGACCCGAGCAGCGTGCGCCACGCGGCAATGCATTTGAACGCAATGGAGGCACAGTGATCAGGTTTCTGCATACCGCGGACTGGCAGATCGGCACGCAGTTCGGCCAGTTCGAGCCGGACGAGGCAGCGCATCTCGCACAGGCGCGCTTCGACACCGTGCGCCGCATCGCCGACGACGCAGCCGCGCGCAAGGTCGACGCGGTGCTGGTGGCGGGCGACGTGTTCGACCTGCAGACGGTGTCCGACACGGTAATCCGCCGCCTGTTCGCCGCGCTGCAAGCCTTCACGGGCCCATGGATCATGCTGCCTGGCAATCACGACGCGGCGCTCGTGGAAAGCGTCTGGACGCGTGCACAGCGCCTGAATTGCGTGCCGCCGAACGTGCGCCTCGTGCTCGCGCCCGGCGTCGTGTTGCTCGACGCATGCCGTTGCGCGGTGCTGTGCGCGCCGCTCACGCAGCGCATCACTTACGACGACACCACCGGCTTCTTCGATACCGTCGAAACGCCGCCGGATTATCACCGTGTGGGGCTTGCGCATGGCAGCGTGAGCGGCATTCTGCAGGAAGGCATCGACTCGTCGAACCCGATTTCGCCGACGCGCGCCGCGAGCGCGCGCCTCGACTATCTGGCGCTCGGCGACTGGCACGGCCACTTTCGCGTCGACGAGCGCACCTGGTACGCCGGCACGCACGAGCAGGACCGTTTTCGCGCGAACGATCCCGGCTTCATGCTCGACGTCACGCTGAGCGAGCCCGGCGCGCAACCCTTGGTCGACGCGGTGCGGGTCGGTCAATATCAGTGGCATCGCTGGGACGAATCGATCTCCGTGCCGACCGATGTCGACTCGCTGAAGGCGCGCCTCGCCACGTTGGGCGGCAGCGACGTGCTGCGCGTCTCCGTGAGCGGCACGGCCGCGCTGGCCGACGCCGAAGCGCTTCATGTCGCCGTCGAGGAAACCCGCGCGCGCGTGCGTGCATTGCGTGTCGATCTGAGCGGTTTGCAAGTGCTGCCTACTACCGAGGATCTCGCCGAACTCGGCGCGCAAAGCGGCTATCTGGCCAAAGTCGTCGCGCGTTTGCGCGGCATGCAGGAGGACCCGCAGTCCGACCCGCAACAGGTCAAGCGCGCGGCAGAGGCTTTATTGCTGCTGGCGCGCTTTCAACGCGAATTGCCGCGTGAGGCGAGGTCCGCATGAAGCTTCAGAGCATCGCGATACAGGAATTCAAACAGTTCACCGGACGTCTTTTTATCGACGACCTGCAGCCCGGTCTCAATCTTTTCGTGGGGCCGAACGAGGCCGGCAAGAGCACGATTGCCGAGGCCGTGCGTGCGGTGTTTCTCGAACGCTACAAGGCCTCGCATCTGAAGGAGTTGCTGCCTTGGGGCAAGGCGAGCGGGCAGCCGTCGGTCGAAGTCAGCTTCGATCTCGACGGCGTCGCATGCCGCCTGGCGAAGCAGTTCGTCACGCGTCAGCGCTGTGAGTTGAAGATCGGCCAGGCCGTATTCGGTGAAGACGAAGCGGAAGACAAGCTGGCCGCATTGCTCGGCTTTTCGCGTGCCGCGCGCGGGCCGTTGAAGGCGGAAAACGCGGGCGTTCCCGGTCTGCTGTGGGTGCAGCAGGGCGGCACGCAGGACATGCGTGACTCGACCGGTCACGCGGCGCAGTATCTGCGCGATGCGTTGTCGCAATTGTCCGGTAGCCGCGAATCGGCTGGCGAAGATGCGTTGATCGCCGCCGTGCAACGCGAGCTTCGGCAACTGCTGACCGCGCGCACGCAGAAATCCACGGGGCCGCTCGCGGAAGCCGAAGCCGCGCTCGCCGCGCTGATCGCGGAGCGTGACGATCTGAACCGGCAACGCGAACAGTTCGATGAAAACATCGCACGACTTGCCGCGCAGCAGCAGGCCTTCGAAGAAACCGAACGCAAGCGGCCCTGGGAGCTTCACGAGCAGAAGGCCGTGCTGGCGCAACAGCGCGCCGATGCGGCTGCGGAACTGGAGCGCAGCGTTCAGGGGCTCGTGCAGGCGTTGAAAGTCAGCGAGGCTGAACTCGCGCTGCCGTTGCAGCACGAACAGGCCGCGGTGGAACTGGAAACGGCGGTGGCGCGCGAGCGTCAGCAACTCGACACGGCACGCGCGAACGTGGCGACGGTCGAGACGGAATATGCACAGGCGGCAAGCCGCGTCGCGCAACTGGAGCAGGCTTTTACCGATGCAAACCGCGCGCTCGAACTGGCGAATGCGGCGGTGAGCGCCGCGGATCTGCGCAACCAGATCGGTCTTTATCGCGCGGAACTGGAACGGCTCGAAGCGGCCATTGCCGCCGCGAGCGAAGCCAACGAAGCGCTCGTAGAAGCCGCGCGCGCCGCAGCCGCCGTTGAAATCGACGAGGCGAAGCTCAAGCGCCTCGCTGCGCTCGATGCGTCGCTGACCGTGTTGCGTGCACGAACCGAAGCGGCGATGACGCGCATCGAATACCGGTTGAGCGGCACGATTACGGTGGGCGATGAGTCCATCAGCGGTGCGGGCGTATTGCGTGTCGACGAAGAAAAGCGGATCGGCCTCGGCGAGCTTGGCGAATTGCGCGTGATTCCGGGCGTGTCGGATCTGCCCGCGCGATTGTCGGAACTCGCCGCGCTCGAAGCGCAGCATGCACAGTTGTTGCAAGCGCTCGGCGTGGCTTCGCACGCTGAGGCCGAATCGAGGCACGAACAGTGGAAGGCGCTCGTCGCGCAGCAGAAGAGTTACGCGAAGGTGCTGGAAGCGTACGCACCGCAGGGCATCGACGCGCTGCGAGCCGCGTTGGCTTCGGCCGCCGCGCGCTCGCAGGCCGCCAACGAGCGTTTGACGAGTTTGCCCGACGTTTCGGCCGCGCTGCCGCTCGACGAAGCGCGGCGCAGCGCCGAAATCGCGGCCTCCACGCTGGAGAGCGCCCGCAAGATACTGAACGAGGCAACCGAGAAGCGTTCCACCGGCATTGCGACGGCCGAATCGCTCGCGCTTCAATTGCAGCGCAAGGAAGCGCAATTGAGCGACGCAGCGTTCTGCCGCAACCGCGCACAGTGGCAGGCGAAGATCGTCGAACAACGCGTGCAGGTCGAGGCGCTGACGAAGCAGCGCGAAGCACGGGAGCGCGAACTCGATGCCGTGCGTCTGGACGACCCGGCGGCCGAGGCAAAGCGCTATCGCGCGTCGGCGGAACTTGCGCGTCAGGATCAACACGAGCGGCAGGTCAGCATCACGCGTTTGCGCAGCCAGTTGGAGACAGTGGGCGCGTCGGGGCTCGGTGAGCGTCTTGCAGCGCTCGACGCGAAAGTGGAGCAGGCCACGCGCCGCAAGGACGAACTGAGCTTGCGCGCCGGCGCGTTGAGTCTGCTCGACGAAGTGCTCGTCGCGGAACGCGATGCGGCGGTGGCGCAATTGCGCGCGCCGTTGACGGAACGGCTCGGCCATTATCTGAAGCGGATCTTTCCGCAGTCGACCATCGCGCTCGGCGACGATCTGAGTCCCGCGACGCTCGATCGCTATGGTCGCGCCGATACGCTCGAAGCGTTGAGCTTCGGCACGCGCGAGCAACTCGGCATTCTTACGCGGCTCGCGTATGCCGATCTGCTGAAGGCGTCCGGCCGGCCCACGTTGCTGATGCTCGACGATGCAGCCGTGCATACCGACGCTGCACGGCGGGACGCGATCAAGCGGGCGCTGATCGACGCCGCCACGCGGCATCAGATTCTGGTGTTCACCTGTCATCCGGAACTATGGGACGACCTGGGCGTGAGGCAGCGCGCCATCGACGATATGAAGGCCGCGGCGTGATTATCAGTTCGCTTACTCGTACCAGCGCGGCGTGTAGACCCACTGCGCGCCCCTGGTGAAGCGGCGCGTGGTGGAGGAGCCCACGATCAGCATCGTGCGCATATCGACATCCGCGGAACGCAGTTCGCCCAGCGTTACGGTGCGCAGCGTTGCACCCGGTCTGCCAATGTCGCGGCCGAGCACGACCTGCGTATGCGCCGTGCGATATTCACGAACGATATCGAGCGCCTTATCGAGTTGCCACGGACGTGCGCGCGAGATCGGGTTGTAGAACGCCATGACGAGGTCCGCTTGCGCGGCATGCCGCAAGCGTTTCTCGATGATGCTCCAGGGCTTCAGATTATCCGACAGCGACAGCATGCAGAAGTCGTGGCCGAGCGGCGCGCCGGCTTGCGCGGCGGTAGCCATTGCCGCCGATATGCCCGGCACGATGCTGAGCTCGACAGCGGCCCACTCGCTGTTCTCCGAGGCGTCGAGCGCTTCGAGCACGGCCGCGGCCATCGCGAATACGCCCGGGTCGCCGGACGACACCATCACCACTGAACGTCCCGCGCTCGCGAGTTCGAACGCATGGCGCGCGCGCTGCATCTCCTCGCGGTTATCGGTGCCGTGTACTCGTTGGCCGACGTGCAGCGGGCCGGCCATTTTCACGTAGGTTTCGTAGCCGAGAATATCGGTGGCCCGGTCGAGCGCCGTGCGCGCCGCGGGCACCATCAGTTCCGCGCTGCCGGGGCCGAGGCCGATTACCGTCAGCCGGCCGCGCGCCCGTCCTATCGTGTCGGGATCGACCGCCAACGGCGATAGAGCGAGGGCGATGCCTTGCACACGATCGTCGTGCAGGGTTTCGTAGGGAATGCGCAGGGCGGCGTGCAGGAGGCTCTCCGGTGAGTTGCTGCTTCCTGCATTGGCTTCGGTGAAACGTAGCGGCACATTCAACGCCGCCGCGGCTTCGGCGAGCGCCGGTTCGGCCATGTGTTCCGACGACGCAAGCAATGCCGCAAGCGAAAGAGGAGCGAGGCCGTGGGCGTCGAGTGACGCGTGCACGCGAGCCGCGATTTCGGCGGCGGCGTTCTTGCTTGCGGTTGACGCTGCGGGGCTGTCTGCTTGTGCGGGCGTTGAAGCCACAGCCCTCGGCACCACCGCCGCGACGACACTGCGAGGATGAATCACGAGCTCGTCCTCGCGTCCAGTCCATGCGCGAGGCGTGACGCGAATCGCAAGCCGCGCCGATGGCGAGCGCGGCAGTTGCGCGTCGTCGAGCCACGGCGCCTCGCCCTCTATGCGCGTGCTTTCGCCAGCGAGCAGGTCCGACACGAAACGCTTGCCCTGACCGATATCGGCGAGCGCATAACCATCCGGCGGATTGAGCACACAGGTGTCGAAGCGCAACTCGCCACTCGTGGTGATTGCAGGCGATACAGCGAGCGCGGCGGCAATCTCGCGTGCCATCACGTTGACGCCGGCGAGGCCGCCGAGCAACGGCACGACCGCGCTGCCGTCTTCGGCGACGGCAAGCACCGGCGGCTCGGCGCCCTTGTTCGACAGGAGCGGCGCCACGCAGCGAATCACGATGCCGGCTGCGCACAGCGCGACAATCGGCGTGCCCCGTGCATACAGGTCGCGTAGATGCGAGCTCAGTTCGGTGTAGGCGACATCGGCTTCGGCACGGCCTTGCAGCGCATGCACCTGCGAATCCGCATACAGCGCCTGAATGCGCCGCGCGGTATCCAACGCACCCGCGCCGAGAATGACGATGGCGGGCGGCATCATCCTTGCCATTTTTCCCCCGGCACGACGAGCAGCGAAAAATACGGCGACGCCATCGGATCCACCTCGGCGAGCGGGACGATGCGCTGGTTGCCCATCGTCGCCCGCTCGACGTACAGCGCGCGGTGCGCGAGCCCGAGTTCGCCGAGCACGCGCCGCACCTTGTCGAAATTGCGCCCGAGTTTCATCACGACAGCGGCGTCCGCATCCGCGAGACGGCGGCGCAGTTCGTCTTCCGGCAGCACGCCCGAGAGCACCGACAGGCTCTGGTTGCGATATACGAGCGGCGCACCGAGCACGGCCGCGCCGCCGAGCATCGAGCAAACGCCCGGCACCACTTCGCTCTCATAGCGCGCCGCGAGCCGGTCGTGCAGATACATGTACGAGCCGTAGAAGAACGGATCGCCTTCACAGATCACGGCGACGTCGCGCCCCGCATCGAGATGTGCCCCGACGATTTCAGCGGCGGTATCGTAGAAGTCGGCGATGATCGCTTCATACGACAGCGGCGGCTCCAGCGCTTCGGTCGTGACGGGATACACGAGCGGCAGTTGCTGCTGCGCGTCGTGCAAATGCGCTTCGATGATGCTGAACGCGTTGCCCTTCTTGCCCTTCGCCACGAAGTAGGCGACCACGGCCGCCGCCTTGAGCAGACGCAATGCCTTCAGCGTGATGAGTTCCGGATCTCCGGGACCGACACCGAGCCCATACAGACGCCCTGCACGTTGTTGCGCTGTCATTTATTCAACCTCCGTTGCCAGCGCGTTGACAGCGGCCGCAGCCATCGCACTGCCGCCGCGTCGGCCATGCACGACGACATACGGCACGCCGCGGCTGTTCGCGGCGAGCATCGCTTTCGATTCCGCCGCGCCGACAAAGCCGACCGGGAAGCCCAGAATCAGCGCGGGCTTCGGCGCGCCTGCGTCGAGCATATCGAGCAGATGAAAGAGGGCAGTCGGCGCGTTGCCGATCACGACGACGCTGCAGGCCAGATGCGGGGGCCACAATTCGAGCGCGGCGGCCGAGCGCGTATTGCCGAGTTCGCGAGCGAGCGCGGGCACTCGCTCATGCGTGAGCGTGCAGATCACGTCGTTGTTCGCCGGCAACCGCGCGCGCGTGATGCCTTGCGCGACCATGCCGGCGTCGCAGAGAATCGGCGCGCCTTGCGCGAGCGCCGTGCGGCCTGCTGTGCCGGCATTATCGGAGAACGCGAGATCGTCGATCACATCGACCATCCCGCAAGCGTGGATCACACGCACCGCGAGTTTTTCGAGGTCGGCGGGAATGCGCGACAGGTCGGCTTCGGCGCGGATCGTCGCGAAAGATTGGCGATAGATCTCCTGACCGTCGCGAATGTAATCAAGCATCGGTGTCACTCATGTGTCGCTTCGGACAAGGCGCGCGAGCGTATCGGCGGCCTGTTCGACTGTCAGTTGGCGCGCGACGCATTGACCGAAGCCGGGGCCCTGGTCGCGTCGGAAAAGGTCGTAGATGCCGGGCGCCGCGGCGAGCAGCGTGTACGGTGCGCAATGCGCGGCTGCACACGAGCGCGGACAACCGCTCAAATGCACGTCGACGCCGGCCGGCAGGCGCTTCGCGAGAGCCAATGCATCGGCTTTGGTATCCGCGAGGCTTTTCGCGCAGCCGGTGGAACCGGCGCACGCGATCAGGCGTGTCATGGCATCGGCGGAATCGCATGCGAGGCCCAGCGCGTTCAGCGCCGCAAGCACCGCGGGCACTGCGGGCGTTCGGATGTCGGGCAGCAATACGCTTTGCCACGGCGTGATGCGCAGCGTGCCGTCGCCGTGTTGTTGCGCGAGTGCGGCGAGGCCGTGCAGTGTGGCCGCGTCGATGCGGCCGAGCGGCGGCTGACCGCCGGCATGCCAAGTATCCGCGACGCGTTGCGTGTGTGCGCCGAGGCGCAATGAAGCATCGGCGGTCGTGCTGCGGCGCCAGTCGGCGAGCGTCGCGTCGCGTGTCAATGGAAAATCCACGTACGTTTGTGCATGCTGCAATATTGCGTCCGCCGAATGCGTGTCGAGCAGATGGCGCATACGCGTGGCGTCGGCAGCGGCAAGATCGAGAAACGTATGCAGCAGCGCGCGCACGAGCGCCGGAACTTGCGAGGGCAGTACCGAGGCCAACGCGCCTGTCGCATCCGCATGCGGTTTTTCAGACGAGCCCTCAGCTTTGCCTGATGATGGTGACGGCGATGTCGAGTTCCCGCCGATGTGCGTGTTCGCGCTCGCGCTTGCATCAACGGACGGGCAGCCCGCAAGTCCAAATATGAAGCGCACGTCACCGCCAGAATCTTGCGCCGCCGCGAGCCACACGTCATGCGGGTGGTCCACTCTTGCGAGCCGCTCGCCGCCGTCGAGCAACAACGCGAATTTCGGCGATAGCGCCGCGAAACGCGCTTCGCTTTGCAGCAGCGCGAGAAGCGCGGTGCACAGAGGTCTGGTGTCGAACAGTGCGGACGGGTCGCGTCCCGCAGTCGGGCTGATCATGACGTTGCGCACGTCGTCAGCAGCGGATGCTTTGAGTGCGTGCGCGTTTCGATCTCCATCGTGATCGTCTGCGGCGGAATCGGTCGGCGCTGCACCGCCCATTCCTGCAGAGCCGCTTGCAGCGCTCGGTCCGAGCCCCGCATCGAGTAGCGCGGCAACAAGCGCAGCTTCATGTCCGGCACGAACGCCGCGCAACTGCAGATTCGCGCGATTCGTCAGTTCGATTGCGCCCGCCGCATGCTGCGCGCTCGCATTCGCGATTGCCTCGGCCTGAGCCGCGCTCAACTCGCCGCCTGGCAGCTTGATCCGGCAGATGCCGCCATCGCGCGCGGCGACGATCCGCAGCAGGCCCGGACACGCCGAGGGCCGCAGCGCAGATGCCGCGTCAGGCAAGACGGTGGAGGGCGAAGCTGGATTCAAGACGGACACCGGGTTAGCGTCGCGCGACGGCCCGAGCAAGCGATCAAGCGGCATTGCTGCGGCATCGGTACACCCCGCCCGATGTTGGCTGGCACGAACAGTCTCGCCGGCAGGTCTCCTGGCTGGCAGGTCGTCGTCCGCCGCGGCCTTCCCGGTTGAACCAGTGGCGCCAAGCGCAGGCGGACTCGCTGCATACAGTTGCGGGGGCAGCCACAGCGGCAATGTTCCCGCTGTGTTCCCTGTTAGGCCCCGAAGGGCACCGGCGGCTGTATTATGCCTTTTTTCGGATAGCACAACGAGGCTGGACGCTTTGACCGGCGTGGCGCAGTGCATTGTTTGAGATACAAAATGAGGAAGGGTGCATGTCGGCGTGGCTGACGGTGGTGGGCATAGGCGATGACGGCTTCGCCGGTTTGGGGCGGCCCGCGCGGCGTGCGTTGCTCGAAGCGTCGGTGATTTACGGCGGCGAACGTCATCTGTCGATGTTGCCCGCGCGGCTGGCCGCGCGCCGCGCCGCGTGGCCGCGCCCGTTCGATCTCGCGCCGCTGCTGGCCGAGCGCGGCGGCTCCGTGTGCGTGCTGGCGAGCGGCGATCCGATGCTGTTCGGCGTCGGCGCGACGCTGGCTAGACAGTTGCCGGCCGACGAACTGCGCGTGTTGCCCGCGCCGTCGTCGTTATCGCTCGCTGCCGCGCGGCTCGGCTGGCCGTTGCAGGACGTGGCCACCGTGTCGCTGGTTGGGCGGCCGCTGCCCACCTTGAACGCTTGTTTGCACGACGGCGCCCGCGTGTTCGTGCTCAGCGCGGACGGGCGCACACCCGCCGCGCTCGCCGATCTGCTGAACGCGCGCGGTTTCGGCGCAACACGGATGACCGTGCTAGAACATCTTGGCGGCGACGACGAGCGGCACATCGACGGCCGCGCGGATCAATGGTCCGCGGGCGATGTCGCCGCGCTGAATCTGGTCGCGCTCGAATGCCGCGCCACCGAAGGCGCGCCGCGTCTGCCGCTCACCTGCGGCTTGCCGGACGACGCGTTTCGTCACGACGGCCAGCTCACCAAACGCGATGTGCGAGCGATCACGCTCGCGCGACTCGCGCCGACGCCCGGCGAATTGTTGTGGGACGTGGGTGCGGGGAGCGGCTCGATCGGCATCGAATGGATGCGCGCGCATCCGACTTGCCGGGCGATCGCGATCGAAGGGCACGCGGAGCGTCAGCGCTTCATCGAGCACAATCGCGATGCGTTGGGCGTGCCTGGACTGCAGCTCGTGGCGGGCCGTGCGCCGCAAGCGCTCGAAGGGTTGGCCGCGCCGCACGCGGTGTTTATCGGCGGAGGCGTGACGGTGCCGGACGTGCTTGAAACGTGCTGGGAAAATTTGCGCGACGGCGGCCGGCTGGTTGCGAATGCGGTCACGTTGCAAGGCGAGGCGGCGCTCGCAGCATGGCGCGACAAATATGGCGGCACGCTCACGCGAATCGCGCTTTCGGACGCTCAACCGCTCGGCGGATTCGATACGTGGCGGCAGGCGCTGCCGATCACCTTGTTCGACGTGGTGAAGCGTTGCGCTGCCGATGGTGCCCAGAGTGTTGTTGGCTACCCCAACGCTGCTTCACCGGCGTGACGCTAATGCGCGACGAAACGCCCGAACAACCCGCGCCGCTGCGCAGCGGCTACACGACCGGCAGTTGCGCAACCGCGACGTCGCTGGCGGCGGCCCGTCTGCTGCTCGCGGGTGTGGTCAGCGAGGTAGCCGAAATCGTGTTGCCCAAAGGCCAGCATGTGCCGATGCCGCTCGTCTTCTGCCGGCTGACCGATGACGGCGCAGAAGCCGGCACGATCAAGGATGCCGGCGACGATCCCGACGTCACGCACGGCGCTGTGGTGTTCGCGCGCGTGCGTCTGGTCCCCGGGCCAGGCGTTGTGTTCCGAGCCGGACCGGGCGTGGGCACGGTGACGCGCGCGGGGCTGACGCTCGCCGTCGGCGAGCCGGCGATCAACCCGGTGCCGCGCAAAATGATGAGCGAGCATCTTGCAGAACTCGCCAGCGAGCATGCATATGGCGGCGGCTTCGAAGTGACCATTGGCGTTGAAGACGGCGAAGCGCTTGCGCTCAAGACGATGAACCCGCGGCTCGGGATTGTGGGCGGCCTGTCGATATTGGGCACGACCGGCATCGTGCGGCCGTTTTCGTGCTCGGCTTATATTGCGTCGATTCATCAGGGCATCGACGTTGCGCGCGCTAACGGCTACACGCATCTTGCCGCGTGCACAGGCAATGCGAGCGAAGACGCGATGCGCTCACACTACGGATTACCCGACATTGCACTGATCGAAATGGGCGACTTCGTCGGCGCGGTGCTCAAGCATATGAAGCGCGCGCCGGTCGAGCGCCTCAGTATTTGCGGCGGCTTCGGCAAGCTGAGCAAGCTCGCGGCGGGCCATCTCGATCTGCATAGCCGCAACTCGAGCATCGATCTGCAACGGCTCGCCGAATGGGCCGCCGAACAGGGTGCGAACGACGCGCTGCAATCCGCAATTCGCGCAGCCAATACGAGCCAGCAAGCGGTCGCGCTAGCGCATGCGGAGCAGGTGCCGCTCGGCGATATCGTCTGCGCGCACGCGCTTGCCGTCGCACGCGAAATCGTGCCGCCGCAGGTGAACGTCGAGATGTTTGCAATCGACCGCGCGGGCAAGCTGATCGGAGTCGCGCGATGACGAGAGTCCTGCTGCTCGGCGGCACCGGCGACGCATTGCGGATCGCCCGGCAGCTCACTTCCCGCGACGTGTACAGTCTCGCGGGACTCGGCAAGGTGCCCGACGATCTGCCATGCAGCGTGCGGGTCGGCGGCTTTGGCGGCAGCGAAGGCATGGCGCGATACATCGCAGATGAAGACATCGGCCTCGTGATCGATGCGACGCATCCTTACGCGGCGCAGATCAGCGCGAACGCAGTGAAGGCGGCTCGTCACGCGCGGGTGCCGTGCTGGGCGCTGCGTCGACCGGCGTGGCAGCCGCGTGCCGGCGACGACTGGCGCATCGTCGGCGGCTGGGACGAACTCACAACGGCGCTCGCGCCATTCAGGCGGCCGCTCTTCACGCTCGGACGCGAACCGCTCTCGCATCTCGACGAAATTCCCGCGCATCAATTCTGGCTTGTGCGCTGTCTCGACTCGCACGCAGACACGGAACGCTCCCGCATACTCGCGGCGCGCGGACCGTTTACGCTCGAAGGCGAGCGTGCGCTGTTCGCGTTGCAACGCGTCGACGTCGTGGTCAGCAAAAATAGCGGTGGCAGCGCGACTGAGGCCAAGCTCGAAGTCGCACGTGAGCGCCGCTTGCCCGTCGTGATGCTGCGTCGGCCGTCATTGCCCGCAGCGGATCGTGAATTCGAAAGCGTGGCGGAGTTGCTCGAAGCGCTGCATCTGTCAGTTTGAGTCGTCCGTTTGAATCATGGAGTATTGAATGACGGTGTTTTTTATCGGCGCCGGTCCCGGCGATCCGGAACTGATCACGGTGAAGGGGCAGCGTCTCGTGCGCAGTTGTCCCGTGATTCTGTATGCGGGTTCTTTAGTGCCGGCTGCAGTGCTCGAAGGGCATTCGGCGGTGCAGGTTGTGAACACGGCCGAACTCGACCTCGATAACATCGTGGCGTTACTGAAAAGCGCGCACGACAAAGGTCAGGACGTAGCTCGCGTGCACTCCGGCGACCCGGCGCTGTACGGCGCGATCGGCGAACAGATTCGCAGGTTGCGCGAGCTCGCGATTCCCTACGAAATCGTACCGGGGGTGACTGCAACGGCTGCTTGCGCGGCGGCGCTCGGCTGCGAACTCACATTGCCCGACATTTCGCAGACGCTGATTCTCACGCGCTACGCAACGAAAACGACGATGCCCGAAGGCGAACAGCTGGCCGATCTGGCAAGGCATCGCGCGACGATGGCGATTCACCTCGGCGTGCGGCACCTTGCGCGCATAGTCGAAGAACTGCGGCCGCATTATGGCGGCGCGTGCCCGATCGCGGTGATCTATCGCGCGAGTTGGCCCGACGAGGAAAAGATCACGGGCACACTGGACGACATTCTCGGCAAGGTAGAGTCCACGCAGATCGAGCGCACCGCGTTGATTCTGGTCGGGCAGGTGCTCGCGGCCGAAGGCTTTGCAAATTCGACGCTGTACGCGAAAGCGTGACGTGTGAGACGGCGGTATCCCTTGCATTCGCGCGTCGCCCATTCCACATACACGGCGCACGCGCACTTGCGCAACGGCGAACCGCGCAACCAGCTACCGCCAGCGGCTTAATCTTCAAGCGGCGCGAGCGCTTCGAGCGGCATCTTTTTCTCCGCGCCGATGGTGATCGTCGGCACGAGAGTCAGCAGCAACACCACGAAAATCGCAATTGCGAAGATTGAAATGAACGTGAGGTGCAGCGATTGATGCAGCACCATGCGGATCGCTTCGCCACTGCCAAGGCTCGCGGCCTGGTTTTGCAGCAGGCTTTTTAGCTGGTCGGACGTGACGACGGCGACGCCATGCGAATGGCTCAGCCCGAAGTTGAGCACCGCGCCGAACAGCGTGGCGCCGAGCGTGCTCCCCAGATTGCGCGAGAACAGGTTCGACGCCGTTGCGCTGCCGCGTTCATCCATCTTCACGATTTCCTGGATCAGGATGAGACAGCTGACGCTCGAGGTGCCCATGCCGAAACCCATGATCAGCGAGCCGAATCCGGCGACGAGCGGCGAGCCGCCAGGCGCGAGAAACAGCAGCAGCACCGCGCCGACCGGAATAAAAGCACTGCCGCCGATCAGCATGCGCCGCAAGCCAATGCGATGAAACGACTTGGCGGCGAGCGTGGCGCCGGCCGGCCAGCCGACCATCATCATCGTGAGCGCGAGGCCCGCTATCACCGGCGAGCGATTGAGTACGCCTTGCACGTACATCGGCAGGAACGTGGTCGATCCCATCAGGATCATGCCAGACAGCAAGGTCGCGCCGTTGCACGCGGCAATCGGGCGGCGGCTCCATAGCGCAAACGAGATCATTGGTTCTTTTGCGCGGCGCTCCTGCAGCACGAACAGCAGCAGGCACACGACGAATGCGACGCCGGCCATCGATGCATGCGCGAGGTCGTCGTCGCCGGCACAGGTAAGCGCGGTCATCAACGCGGCTATCGCGGCCATGAAGAGCGCCGCGCCCGCGAAGTCGATGGAAGGGCTAGCATGCCGCTCGGACTCTCGGAGAAACGCGATAAACCCTGCTGCGGATGCGACGCCGATCGGCACGTTCATCCAGAAGATCCACGCCCACGACAAGTTGTGGATGATGAAGCCGCCGACCATCGGTCCCACGACCGCTGAAATCGCCCACACGCTTGCAAGATAACCTTGCACCTTGCCGCGTTCGCGCGCAGGGTAGAGGTCCGCGACGATGGTCAGCGTGACCGGCTGGATCGCGCCCGCGCCGATGCCTTGAATCAGCCGGAACGCGATCATGGCCGGCATCGACCATGCGAAGCCCGCGAGCACGGAGCCGATCAGGAAGATCGCAATGCCGGCCAGCATGACAGGCTTGCGGCCGTACAGATCGGCGAGTTTGCCGAACACCACGGTCATGGCCGTTTGCGCGAGCAGGAACGAAGAAAATACCCAGCTATACAGATGCAGATCGCCGAGTTGCGCGACGATCTGCGGCATGGCGGTGGAAACGATGGTGGCTTCGATGGCGACCATCGCCATGGAAGCCATCACGGCGGCAATGACCAAGGGACGCGACGATTGCGGATTGCGGGACATGGGACGAAGTTGGATCAGAATAGTGGGTGCGTCCGGCCGCCTGGCGCTTGACCTGCACGCTGCGACGCATGAGCACGGCCGTTCGGAGGCGGCCGACCCCGAGTATGCACCTTGCACAGAATCTTCGCACGCGAGCGGCGGCATCGGCGCTCTGCGCCGTTTGGCACAGCACTTGCGACTTACAAGGTTCTTTCGACACATGGAGGATCATTATGAGGATCGAATTCACCGGACGCCGTGAAGTGGTGGCGGCGGCACGCGTCGCCTTCGAGGCCAATGTCGATGGAAAAGGCGTCTGGTGCAGCGTATCGCTCGACGCGCTAAACGACCATTTCGGTAACGGCGGGCCGTCGGCTCACGACCTCGTAGGTACGTTCGAGGCCAATCGCGCGCAGATTGAAAAGGCTACCAAGCGGGTGCTGGAAAAAAACGGCGGGCAATCGGTGGAGCTCGAAACGCGCGACTTCGACAAGACGGGCCCTTAGCATTGCCGCTGCCGCTGCCGCTGCCGTTGTCATTGCCATTGTCATTGTCATTGTCATTGCCGTCGACGGGGCCGGCATGCGCCGGGCTCGACGGTTGTTCTCGCCGATAAGGCCTGGGCGGCTTGGCGGCTCCGCGGTTCTGACGTCGCGAACCGTTGCGGCACTCGAGGCGCGGTCCATGAGCCGCGCCGGTGAGTTCACCAGTGCCTGGCGGGTCGCGCCGTCCCAATAGCACTGCAACGCCTGCCGCAGCCATCACAACGCGGTATAGTTCGCGCGAACCGGGGCCGCCATGCAGGGCGCGCCGCGCATCTTCGATTATCGGGAGAACATCGTGCAGGAAATCATCGAGGGCTTGATCCGCTTTCAACGCGAAGTGTTTCCGCAGCAAAGTGCTCTGTTCAAGCGCCTGTCGACCGCGCAAAGTCCGAGCACGCTTTTCGTGACATGTTCGGACAGCCGCGTGGTTCCCGAACTGCTGACGCAGGCGGAACCGGGTGCGCTCTTCGTGATCCGCAACGCGGGCAATATCGTGCCGTCGTATGGTCCGGAGCCTGGTGGCGTATCGGCGACAGTGGAATATGCGGTCGCGGTGCTCGGCGTGCGCGATATCGTGATATGCGGCCACTCGAATTGCGGCGCGATGACCGCGATCACGAGCAATACGAATCTCGAACATTTGCCCGCAGTGGCCGGCTGGCTGCGTCACGCCGATGCGGCGAAGGCGATCAATGCGTCGCGCACCTATCAGTCGGCTACTGAGCGTCTGGACGCGCTGGTCAAGGACAACGTGGTCGCGCAACTGGCCAATATCCGCACGCATCCGTCGGTCGCCGTTGGGCTCGCGAACAAGACGCTGCAATTGCACGGCTGGATCTTCGAGATTGAAACCGGCGTCATGCTCGCACTCGACGGCCGCACCGGCAAATTCGTGCCGCTGCTCGAGAACCCGGACATTTACGCGTTCTGATGGCGCCGCGCATGCTCGACGTGGCTAGTGCTGCTAGCCGCTATAGCAGCGAAACGCAAGGCTGATGCGCGGCCCAACGCCTTCATTGAGCTTCGGAATGCCGTGGTCATGCGTGAACTGCGACGCGTAGCTCATTACGAGGCAACTGCCTGGTTCCAGTTCGACATGCACTGCGCG
Organism: Paraburkholderia kirstenboschensis; assembly: GCF_032806925.1. Taxonomy (NCBI): domain Bacteria; kingdom Pseudomonadati; phylum Pseudomonadota; class Betaproteobacteria; order Burkholderiales; family Burkholderiaceae; genus Paraburkholderia; species Paraburkholderia kirstenboschensis. The sequence goes on from NZ_CP136512.1 coordinate 2,710,824, forward strand.
GCCCGAGCCTTTTTTCGGGCGGACGGTCATGCGGCGGCTTGCGCCGAGCGACACGATCGCAATCGGCTCGCCGTGCACCAGATTCGCGGTTTTGTCGCTGTGCGGTGCGACGCTGTCGTGCCCGTCGCGATAGAGGTTGAGCCCGACGCGATTGAACGGCGCGCCGACCAGCGATCGGACCATCTCGAACGCTTCGCCAAGCGGCGCGGGCAAGTCCGCCGATTCGCGCATGAAAGTGGCGATCAGCCGGGGCACGGTCACCTCGCGCTCGTACATCATGCGTTGATGGCTGCTCCAGCCGATGTTATGCAACGCCTCTTCAAACCACTGTTGCGCGAGGGCAAGCGGGATCGAGTCGGGCAGGTAGCTTATTCCGCCTTCGCTGTCGCCGAATAGCGCAACGGGCTCGGGGGCAAACAGGCCTTGCTGGGACGCCATGGTTCAATGCCGGGGGCGAGCGGCCCGGCCAGCAAATGGTTGGTTCATGCAAGGCATTATACTGTGTTTTTATACAGTATTCTTGCTTTCCAGCCGTGCCTCCTTGTTCTCGTCCGCTTGAGCCTGTTTGCGTCGTGGGAGCGCCGCTACTCGCCAGGGCTGTACAGATCGAGCAGTTTGAGCGTTACGCCGTTGGTCCAGCCGAAGCCGTCCTGAAGCGGATACTCGCCGCCGCCGCCGCCGCCCGTGCCCGCTCCCTCAACCACGTATTTCTCGACCAGCTTCTTATCCGACGCATAGACGCCTTTCACGTCGGTAAGAAATCGCGTGCCGATCTGTTGCGCGAGGGCGTCGTGACCATAGCGCTTCAAGCCCTGAATCGCGACCCAGTGCAGCGGCGCCCAGCCGTTCGGCGCGTCCCACTGTTGTGTGGTGTTGTAGGTCGTCGTCACGAGTCCGCCCGGCTGCAGCAACGTCGACTGCACTTGCTGCGCGGTCTCTTTCGCGCGCTCAGGCCATGCCGCGCCGACGAACAGCGGGAACACCATCGCGGCAGTCTTGTTGTCGCGCGGTTTGGCGAGTTGCCAGTCATAGTCGCCGTAGTAGCCGTTCGGATTCCACAGATAGCGATTGATGCCGAGTGCGCGTTTGGCGGCGCGCCCTGCGAATTCGCCGACACAGCGGAAGTCGCGCGTCTCGCTGCAGCCTTTGGCAATGCTGATTTCCAGGTGGAACATCAGGCTATTCAGATCGACGGGGATAATCGATGTCGTGCGCACCGTCGCGAGCGTCATGTTGTCGCCGAACCAGCGCGAACTGAAATCCCAGCCGCTTTCAGCAGTGGCGCGCAGTTCGCGGTAGACGTCGTTGGGATTGCGTCCGGTGGCCTTTTGCGCGGTCTGTATGTCCTCCAGATACGATTCGTCGCGAGGCGTGTCGAGTTCGTCCCAATAGCGGTTCAGTACCGTCCTATCAGGCATCACGACCACATTGCGGGTCGCCGAGCCGGCCGGCGTGGAGCTTTCGCCCTGCATCCAGTAGCCATACTCCTTGCGCAGCGCGGGCAGGTACTTCTGATAGACGCCGTGGCCTTCCACCTTCGCCGCGAGTTCCACCATATGCGAGAAGAAGGGCGGCTGCGAGCGGTCCAGGTAGTACGTGCGATTGCCGTTCGGAATATGGCCGAACGTGTCGATCATGTACGCGAAGTTGTCCAGCATGTTGTCGACGAGGTCCTCACGGCCCGCTTCCTGCAAGCCGAGCATCGTGAAGTAGGTGTCCCAGTAGTAGCCCTCGCGAAAGCGGCCGCCGGGCACCACGTAGGGCTTCGGCAACGGAATCAGCGAGCTGTTCGGCGGCGCGCTCATGGTCGTGCGGGTGAGGGCGGGCCATAACCAGTTGATGTGCTCACGCAGCGTCTGATTCGCGGGCGGCGTGATGACCGGCTCGCTCGGCGGGGTGAAGTACTGGTTCACGAAGTTCGCCAGCGAAAAACCGGGCTTGCCCCGTTGCTGCTGGTACAACTGCACGATGACGGCAGGGTCCGCATTTGGCGTTGCATCGACGAAGGTCTTCTGGTCCGGATAGATCTGCGCGGTCTGCACCGCAACGAAGAGGTCGCCGTACAGGATATCGGGCGCGGGCGGCAAGGTGCCGCCCACCAACGTGTCGGCGCGACAGATGGATGACAGCCCAACGAGGAAGGCGAAGCTCGAAACAGCAACCGCGCGATGCACGTACTTCAATCGCGCGACGGAGAGGGAAGGCTGAACGAGGACGCCCGGAACGCCGGACGCGTTACCGGCACGGCTAATGCTGCGCGCTTGCGATGACACAATCATGTCTCCTCCTGAGGAATGGACAACAGGATTGGTCTGCCTCTCACGCCCTCTGTTCTGATGACCCGAGTTGGGGCGTGGCTAGCATGGCACAAAACCCGGCGTGCTTCAAACTATGCATGGTGAATGGGTTCAACAGCATTGCTGAGGCCGTCAAGGAGCCGTGGCTAAGTGCCGATTAGTTGGGATGACGAAGTAATTGAAGCCGATGTCTGCGTCAACGGACCTTGATCGACGGCGTTGCTGCAACCGCTACCGCACTCAGATCATTTTCAGCTTATCGAATCAGGAAAAAGATCTTTGCTGTTAAAGGAATAATCAGCTTAAGTTGTTTCAAACGTTAATTTCCAACTACCATAAGTTCCCCACGGAAATATATTGGAAGAATAAGGCTCGTAATTCGCGTTGTTGCAAGACAATCCATATGCTATTCTTAATTGGTCTGAGATTCCGAGCGCATTCTAAATCAGGCACTTGGGGCGCACCCGCAGCAAGGTGCGCCCCATTTCATTTATGCGGATACCAAGCGCGTTCGCCGGAAAATAAACGGAAAGTTAAAATGCAATGACGTGGCTAAAAGGCAACGTTGTAATACACTGAAAAATACGTTTGGAATTCATGCGGTATTCTCCGCCGCTCAATAGCAACCGCTATTGGATTCAGGAGATATTCAATGAACAAATACGTATTGTCGGGCATCTCGCTCGCTCTTGCCGGCGCCGCGGGCGTCGCTCATGCACAAAGCTCCGTGACGCTGTACGGCCTGATCGATACAGGCTTGACCTACACCAGCAATTCGGGCGGCAGCAGCAACTTCCAGCAGGCGAGCGGCATTCTGAACGGCAATCGCTGGGGCCTGCGCGGCTCAGAAGATCTCGGCAATGGCCTGAAGGCAATCTTTGTGCTTGAAAACGGCTTTAATCTGTCGACCGGCAAGCTTGGCCAGAACAACCGCGAGTTCGGCCGGCAGGCGTTCGTCGGTTTGTCGAGCAGCCAGTACGGCGCCGTCACGCTGGGTCGCCAGTACGACAGCGTGGTCGATTATCTCGCGCCGCTTGCACTGAACGGCACGCAGTATGGCGGCACGCTCGCGTCACACCCTTACGACAACGACAACCTGAACAACTCGGTGCGGATCAACAACGCCGTCAAATTTCAGAGCGTCGATTACGCCGGCTTCAAGTTCGGCGCGTTATACGGATTCTCGAACGCAGCGGGCAGCTTCGCAGATAGCCGCGCGTACAGCGTCGGCGCGTCGTATGTGTTCGGCGGCCTGAAGGTCGCGGCGGGTTATCTGCAACTGAACGGCGGCGGTTCGTCGACCAACACCAGCGGCGCGGTTGCGACCGGCGACTCCACCTTCACGGCGGCGCGTCAGCGCACGTACGGCGCGGGTCTGAGCTATGCGTTCGGCCCGGCGAACGTCGGTCTCGTCGTGACACAGACGCAACTGAACGGCGCGAGCGCGATCGGTTCGTCGGCATCGGGCACGAGCAGCGGGTTGGCTTTGACGGGAGGCAGCGCACGCTTCACGAACTACGAAGTGAACGGACGCTATGCGTTGACGCCGGCGGTGTCGGTGTCGGGCGCGTACACGTTTACCGACGCGCGCCTTGACGGCGTGAGCCCGAAATACCATCAGGTCACGGTGCAAACGGACTACGCGTTGTCCAAGCGTACCGACGTCTATGCTGAAGCGGCATACCAGCATGTCGGCAGCACCGGCAACTCGGGCATTACCGCGGACATCGTCGGCGTGAGCGCTTCGTCAACCAGCTCGCAAGTGGTCGGCACGGTCGGCATCCGCCATCGTTTTTGAGCAGTCGCGTCCAGTGCCGCTGTAGCGGCACATTGCAAAAAGGCCCGCGATTTGCGGGCCTTTTTGCGTCGTCGAGCTAACGAGCACGTTGCTCAGGTGCCAAGCCAGCGCGCAATGAGCGGCATCAGCACGGGAACCACGAACGCGGTGAACACACCGTTGAGACCCATGCCGAGTCCCGCGAACGCACCCATTTGCTCGCTGACCTGAAAGGCGCGCGCCGTGCCGATGCCATGCGACGCAATGCCGAGTGCGAAACCGCGCACTTCGGGCTCGGCGATTTTCAGCGCGTTGAGAATGGCGCGGGCGAACACTGCACCGAATACGCCCGTTGAGATGACCAGTACAGCCGTCAACGACGGAATGCCGCCGATCTCGGTAGCGACGGCCATTGCAATCGGCGTCGTCGCGGATTTCGGTGCGAGCGACGCGAGCGTCTGATGCGATGCGCCGAAGAGCGCAGCCACCCCAATCGCGGAGAGTATCGCCGTTAGCGAGCCGGCGACGAGTCCGCCGATCAGCGGCAACGCAAAGCGGCGCAGCTTCGCCCATTGGCGATAGAGCGGCAACGCGAGCGCGACCGTCGCGGGGCCGAGCAGGAAGTGCACGAACTGCGCGCCCTCGAAGTAGGTGGCGTACGGAGTGCCCGTGATTTCGAGCAGCGCGACGAGCAACGCGACCGCGATCAGCACTGGATTAGCCAGCGGATTGAAGCGCGCCTTCGCATACAGCGTCTGGGCGATCAGGTACGCGATCAGCGTGATGGTCAGGCCGAGCAAAGGGCTCGCTGCGAGATAGACCCAGATTGCGCCGAGCTTTGGTAAGGCGGTCATTGTGCGGCCTCCTGGTCGGCGTCATCGTGCAACTGCCGGCGTTGCTGCCGGCGCATCAACGCGCGCGTGACGAGCGCGGCCACCGCAATCGCCAGAGTCGTGCTGACGGCAATCGACACGATCACCGCAACGGCGTCGCCGCGAATGCGGCTTGCCGAGACCATGATGCCGACGCCCGCTGGCACGAACAGCAGCGACAGGTGCCGCAACAGTTCGAGCGCGGTGGGTTCGATCGCATCGGCTGTTTGCGGACGCATCATGACAAAGCCGAACAGCAGCAGCATGCCGATGACGGGACCCGGCACCGGCAACTGAAACACGTAAGACACACCTTCTCCGAGGCATTGAAAAGTAAGCAGGGCAGCCAGCGCTGCAAGCATGTCGAACTCCAGCAGGAAACGGAAATGCGGCCATTGTGTACCATGCGGATAGTTCCGTGGTTCCCGTGAGCAGATTACGCGAGCCTTGCGTACAGAAAGTTCTTCATCAATGACTTGTTGCAGGACGACATCCATGCAGATCGAGCCGTTTCATATCGCCGTGCCTGACGATGACATCGACGATCTGCGTCGACGCATCCGCGCAACGCGTTGGGCGCCCGCTACGCCGTCTTCCGCGTGGCAGCAGGGTGTCGATTCGGAATGGCTGCGCGAGCTTGCCCACTATTGGGCTGGCCAGTTCGACTGGCGCGCGTCGGAACAGCGCCTGAACCGGCAGCCGCAATTCGTGGCCGATGTGCACGGACAGCGCGTGCATTTCCTGCATCGGCGCGGCGCGGGACCGGCACCTTATCCGCTTGTCGTTACGCATGGCTGGCCAGGCTCGTTCGTGGAGTTCGAGGCGTTGATCGAGCGGCTCTGCGAGCCTGCTGCGTTCGGCGGCGATCCCGCTGATTCGTTCGATGTGGTCGTGCCATCGCTGCCTGGCTTCGCGTTTTCGCAAGCGCCCGCGAAGCCCGGCATGTCCGCGTTTCAGGTCGCGGATCTCTGGGCCTCGCTGATGCGCGGCCTCGGTTATCAGCACTTCGGCGCGCAAGGGGGCGACCTCGGCGCAGGTGTGTCCGTTGCGCTTGCGGCACGGCATCCGCAGATGGTCGACGGTATTCACCTCAACTTCCTGCCTGGGTCGTACGAGCCCGCAATCGGAGCGGCGCAACAACCGTTGACGCCGGAAGAAGAAAGTTTTCTGCGTGAGAAGAACGAGTGGGTAGCGCTCGAAGGCGGCTACGCGCACATGCACACGACGAAGCCATTGACGCTTGCGGCTTCGCTGAACGATTCGCCGGTGGGGCTCGCCGCATGGATCGGAGAAAAATTCCGCGCATGGAGCGATTGCGAAGGCGACGTCGAACGGGTGTTTTCGAAAGACGAGTTGCTGACCAACATATCGCTCTACTGGTACACGCAAAGCATTGGCCCGGCGATGCAGATGTATTGGGAAAACCGCCTTCAGCCGATGCGTTTTGCCGATGGCCAACGCGTCGTGCCGCCCGTCGGCTTCGCGCGATTCCCGAAAGAGATCAGTCGCCCGCCGCGCAGTTGGCTGGAAAGAACCTTCAACGTGGTGCAATGGACCGACATGCCGGGCGGCGGCCATTTCGCGGCAATGGAAAAGCCGGACCTGCTGGCCGCCGAAATCCGCGCATTCTTCAGGCCGCTGCGGGCCTAACGCATTGAGCGATGCGCGAAGAGCCGCGCGCGCCTGTCGTGGCAGTTCATCAGATAGCCGCGCGGCAAGCCAGGCGCTGAATGTTCGAGGAGGCATGAGCCCCTCCGAGGTTCAGCAAGGCGGGTAGAACCGTCTGAAGACTCGCGGGCAGTGCGTCGGCGTAGCCGCCTGGTCCACACTTGTGTAGGTGGCCATGCGCGGCGCTATGCGGGCGATGCCTCATGAAAGCCGTGATAGCGAAAGTCGCGTGCGTTCACTGAATCATCGAGGCGGACGGCGGCGCCCACCGACAGCAGCGTCTCCACCGTCACACCGCGATTGGATACGAAAGTCCATTCTGCCGGCGTGAGTGGCGCATCAGGCATCGCGCGAATTCGCGCGAGAGCCGCGAGCAGTTGGCTGCTTCGCGGCGCATGAATGACAAAGCCTTCGTTTGCCAGCGCGGCATGAGTGATCGCCAACTCGTGACATAAGCGCATGCACAGCGGCGCTTCGTTTTCTGCCGTTCGGCGCGACAGTTCGACCAACTGCCGCGTCGTCTCGTCCACCAGCACACCGTGCCGCTGCAACGGCTTCTTATGCCATGCCTCCTGCGGACACGCCTTGCTTGCGGGCGTCAGCGAGACGAAAGGATTGATCTCCGCCGGATAGATGCGGCACACGAGCGGCCGCTCTTCATAGATGCCGCACAGCATGTCGGCGCGAAGATTGGGGCACGGACCCGCGAACGCAGCCGCGAGAATGATCGACACGCGCACGGGCAGCGAACCGCTTGCTGCGGGTGTCGAGCGCGCTTTTCTGTAGTCCGCTTGCGCGTTGGGCGGCTCGGGATCGGCCGGCCACGGAATCGCCTCGCAAATCAATTCCATCTGTCCGCCTCGCGCGAGCCAGTCGCTCGCCTCGGCCAATGTCAGCGGCAAGCTCAAATCGTGGCAGCACTTGCCGCAGGCGGTGCATTCGAAGTCGATATCGTCCACCCGAATTTCCTTTTGTTAGTTCGACGTTCGGCTTGGTCGCGCGAACGGCGAACATCTGACAGCGAGCCGCGGAAAAAAGTATCGAGCAAAAATCCTTGACACTGCTCGTTGAATCTGTATAGTTCACCACATGGTGAAGTGTCCTGTCAGTCAACTCGATCGTACGTTTTCCGCGCTGGTAGATCCGACCCGGCGGGCCATCCTCGCTCGTCTGGAGCGGGAGCCGGGACTTTCGGTCACGGAAATCGCGCGCCCGTTGCCGCTCAAGCTGCCGGCCGTCATGAAGCATCTCGATGTGCTGAGCGATGCTGGCCTCATAACGCGCGCCAAGCATGGCCGAACCGTGTCGGTCGATCTCGTTGCCGGCCCCATGGAAGAGGCCATGGCGTGGCTCAAACGCTATGAACGCTTCTGGACGGCGAGCCTCGACCGGCTTGCCGATTTTGTCGAAGGAGGAGAGTGATGCAGAAGCCCAGTTTGACGATCGTGCGCCGCCTCGAGGCGCCGCCGCAGAAAGTGTACGCAGCGTGGACGAGGCCGGAGTTGATGGCGCGCTGGTGGGGGCCTGACGCCGGTCCTGTGTTGAGCGCCGAAGCCGATCCGCGAGTGGGTGGCCGGTTTCGCGTGGTGTTCCAGACGCTCGACGGCGAAACGCATGACTGCCGCGGCGAATATCAGGAGGTCGAGACGGACCGTAAGCTCGTCTTTACGTGGGAATGGGTGACGTTGCCCGAGCGGCGCTCGCTTGTCAGCATCACGTTTCGTCCGATCGACGACGGCACGGAAATGAACTTCACACACTCGCAATTCTTCGACGAAGCGGCGCGCGACGGTCACGATGCCGGTTGGAAGGGCGCGTTCGAGAAGCTGGATGCACTGATTGCGGAACTCGGCAACACGGAACTTTGAAGAGGCAGCATCGAATGAAGTGAAACAGTACGGAGACGTCAAATGAAGCTTTACTATGCGGAATCGTTAGCGCCGCGCAAGGCATGCGCAGTGGCTAAATATTTAGGGTTGCCAATCGAATACGTCTAAGTCGATCTCGGCAAGGGCGAGCACACTGAGCCTGCTTATCTGGCGCTCAATCCGAACGGCAAGGTGCCGTGCCTCGTCGATGGCCAGAGGAGCATCTGGGAAGCGGACGCGATCATTTGCCATCTCGCGCAACGCGGGCAACCGCCGCTGTGGCCGCAGAATGCCGAGCAGCAGGCGGACGTGCTGCGTTGGCTAAGCTGGAATAGCCAGCACTTCTACCGCTACGGCGGCTTGCTTTACTTCGAACACCTGATCAAACCGGCCATCGGTCTGGGCGCACCTGACAGCGCCAAGGTCGCGGAAGCGCAAGGCTGGTTTCGCAAACATGCGGGCGTGCTGGACCGGCATCTGAAGGGGCGTAAATGGCTGCTTGGCGATCAGATGAGCATCGCTGACTTCTCCGTGGGCGTCACGCTGCCCTATGCGGCAAGCGCGAAGATGCCGCTAGACGAGTTCCCGGAGGTGATGCGCTGGCATGATCGGCTGAGCGAGTTGCAGGCGTGGCGCGATCCGTTTCCTTCGAGGCAGGCCCAGGCGGTTGCGGCCTGAGAACGTTCATGTGCTGAGAGATCGTTGCGCCGACGGTGATGTGTGCCACGTCACCGTTCGTGGCCCGGGTCAGCAATGCGCCGACTTGCGGCCATCTGTTCCGTGACCCACCCGCACACGACTCTTTCTTTTGCGCGGCGCTGAACTCAACAGCTAGTACAAAAATCGATTCACGATTCATTATCTGCATCCCGTCCGCCTTAGCACATCCGGCAATGAACAATAAAAAAGTTTTCCGTAGTCCAATCCGGAAAAACCGCTATTTAGAGTATTAACTCAGGTGGATTACATCACGCATCCAAGTCGCATACATCGCGCGGCAATTCAGGAAAGATTGTGAAAGGAAGTTGACACGATAACGTTTGCCAAACTAGGCTACGCACTGTCGTCGAAAACTGATCCTGGTTTCTGGTCCTGCTCGCGAGGTCCGGTGGTCGGCGCTTTGCCGGGCGTCGCCAAAACGTCGCAAATCGTGGTTTTGAAAGCTTTGTAATAGATAAGCATTTGAATCTGAAAATCAGCCAACTAGTGCTGAGGACGTAACGCGTCCATATTCTTATTCTGGCTAGCAATTCGGTGCTAGTGCGGGAGACCTTTGTCGCTGAAAAAAGAGAAACACGACTCAAGTGACTCAACGCACTTCTTTATACCGATATTGTCAGTCGAGGATTAAAATGCGTATAAATTTCCGATTGCAGGTGCAGTGCCTGGCGTTAGCCGGAATAATGGTAACGGCCGGGTGCGGTGGAGGAGACGGCTCCGCGTCATTAACGAGTAAATCCGCACAAGGGCCGGCGAGCGCATCCGAAGTCGCGCAGGTGCCGCCCGCCAGCGCGGTGCTTGCCGATACGTCGATCGACAAGACCGTGCAGCCCGTCGAATTGCCGAACACGGTCATGCCGGTCAACTACAAGCTATGGTTCCGGCCCAACCCGGCGCTGTCGTCGTTCGACGGTCGCGCAGACGTGCAGATCAAGGTGCTCAAGGCCGTCAATGCGATCACGATTGCAGGCCACCGCGTCAAGTTCACCAACGGCACCATCACGCTTCAGCCGGGCAACATCGCGCTGATCGCCACGCCGCAAGACGATGGCGACTTCTATCAGCTTCGGCCCGTGAGCGGTCAGATCGCCGCCGGTAACTACTCGCTCCACATGGAGTGGAGCGGCATTATCAACTTCAAGAGTTATGACGATCCGGTCGCGAAGACGGGCGGCAGTTGCGGCGACGATCACTATCCCGGCTGCTCGGCGGCGGAGGGCGTATTTCGCGTCGATCTGAAGGCGACCGACGGCACGACGAGCGGCGCGATCCTCACACAAGGCGAGTCGAATCTGGCCCGGCAATGGTTCCCGGGCTGGGACGAGCCGGCTTTCCGGCCCACCTACGAGGTGAGCGCGGAAGTGCCGCAGAACTGGAACGTCGTGTCGAACGCGGCGGAAAAGCCCGCGGTGAATGTCGATAGCGGCTACAAGCTGGTGTCGTTCGAAAAGACGCCGCCAATGCCTTCGTATCTGCTCTTCTTCGGCGGCGGCCAGTTCGACATTCTCGAAGACGACTTCACGAGTCCGCTGCCTGACGGCAAGGGGCTGCATCTGCGCATTTTCACGCCGCCGGGCATGCGGGACTGGGCCAAGCCGGCGATGCAGCAGACCAAGCAGGCGCTGGATTACTACTATCGCTACACCGGCATCCCATTGCCGCTCACGAAGTTCGACACGGTGGCCGCCAATGACGCCTTCAAGGAAGAGAAGGACCTGAACTTCGGCGGCATGGAGAACTGGGGCGCCATTCTCGAATTCGCGGACGACATCCTGCCCGCGCCGGGCACGACCATGTCCGACTATGGCGTAACCGTCGTCACGCACGAAGCGGCGCACCAATGGTTCGGCGATCTCGTCACGCTCGACTGGTGGGACGATGTGTGGCTGAACGAATCGTTTGCAACGTTCTTCGAAAACAAGACCAAGGTGCGTTTCTTCCCGGACCGCTTCAGCTGGGTCGACGACGTGAAGAACAAGTATGCGGTGATCAACGCGGACCTGAAATCGACCTCGTTTCCGGTGCAGCCGAACTTCAACGGCTGGGCGTCCAACGACTTCGTGCTGAGCGCGAGCGCGTTCACGTACGACAAGGGCGGCCATGTGCTGAAGATGCTCGAGAACTATCTCGGCGAGGAAACAATGCGCCGCGGTCTGCAACAATATCTCGCCGACTATTCGCTTGGCAACGTGACGCCGAAGCGTCTGTGGGACGAGTTGGCAAAGGCGAGCGGCGAGCCGATGGTCGCGATCGGCGACAGCTTCGTGCGGCAAACCGGCGTGCCGTTGATTTCGCTCGACACCCAATGCGATCTGACGACGAACCAGACCATCGTGACGCTGAAACAGTCGCCGTTCCCGAATCAGAATCAGTATCCGGGGACGCAGTGGACCGTTCCGCTGACGCTCGCTTATGGCGACGGTCTGACCTCGCGCAGAACGCTCGCGCTGAAGAACCCGCAAATGCAGGTGCGACTCGACGGCTGCTCAGCGGTGCTCGCCGATCCGAGCGGTCTCGACTACTACGTGACGAACTACAGCAACAACGCGTGGAGTCAGTTGCTCGCGCAGGGCAATGCACTGAAGGATCCCGTCCTGCTGACGAGTTTGCAACTCGAAGCGAAACTGCTGGTGGCACACGGTCTTGCGGACCCGTCGCGTGAAACGAGCATCGGCTCGTTCAGTTCCGCTAACGCCACGGTTGCCCGTCAGTTGCTGAAGACGCCGGCGCCGCCGACGCAGTCGCTGCGTCCGACGATCCGTTATCAAGGCAAACTGCGGCAAAAGGCACAAGGGCAGTAACGCGCACTAACCCGTGAAAGCCGGCGGCCAACATCAGGCTGCTGGTCGACGGCAGTACGGTGGCCCGCATCGTTCACGCGATGCGGGCCACTGCGCTTCGCGCGCGAGGTCGAGCATTAAGGCGTTAGGGCATTGGCGCATTAGCGCATTAGCGGCCAATATGCGCTTAACGGACAGGCAAGCGGTCCTTCCGGGTCATAGCGCAATTGCGCCGAAACCTCGCCAACCTACGCCACTTCTGCGGGCGCGCCATGACAAAGGTCGTGCGACCGCTTCGCGGCGGTTCCATGAGAATGGGCGACTCGTGCCCGCGCCGGGCGTGGCGATAAATATTCCTCCTTTAGTGGATCGCGCAACCATTCCGGCGCGGCTCGGCGACGCCGCCTGAGGCCGCGCACGCGCGGGCACGCGCCGGGCGTGCGCATGGTTCGCACGCAGGCGCGAAAATTGCGCAGTAGGTGGGCCCTGGCGCATTCTGCTGACCCGGTCCTCAAGGCTGGCGGCGCTTTGCGCCCGCTCGTACGTCAGTCGAAAGGCCACTGCGTTGTTGCAAATGCATGGGCATTGAACGATTTACCAGGTTTCCAGGCGAGAAAGCGCGCTGCCGAACAGCCGTCGGAAGCCGCGCCTCGCGTTGTTGTCGCTACCGGACGGGAGAGTTACATTCCTCCAGCAGCGTTTGCATCGACCGTGCGAAATTGTGAGACCTGAGCCTGATGGAGCGTCAGACGGAAGAATTGCGGAGCGTATTGCGATGTATAACGATCCCGACTTGCCTCCTGTTCACGGACATGGAGACGATGCACGCCTCGATAGCGGCGATGTCGAAGGAACAGGCGTGACGCCCCGCTTCGGACGCCTCGCGCTGTGCGTAGCGGCGGCGAGCGCGCTCGCGTTCGGCGTGGTGGGCACCGTGGCCTACGGCGTCTGGTTCAATAGCGACCAGCAGACCTATGCCGAGGCCATCGCGCGCGCGCGCCAGGCGTTGCGCATGCCCACGCCGAACAGCATGGCGTCGGCGCTCGCGAAAGCGTCCGCTCAAGCGGACACTGCGCTCGCGACCAGCGTGCAGGCTGCGCCGCCTTCGGCCGCTATCGTGGGAGCACCGCTCGTGACATCCGCGATCGTCGCCCCGGCACAGAGTCCTGCTACCGCCACGAGCTCGCCCGCGGACCCGATCGCGCTGCTTGATTTGCCGGCAGTCCCCGCGAAGTCGTCCGTGTCGACGAGTGCGGACAGTCGAAAGCCGTCGGTGTGGTCCGGACAGATCAGCCGTCCGCAGGATGAAGAGGAATTGCTCGCGGATAACGCCGAGGCTTTGCCGTCGAGCGCGGCAACCGCCCCCGCCATCTCGCCTCGCTCAATGCAACGTACCACCGGCGCTGCAGAACCGGCCGCGCCGCAACTGGCATCCACGCGTCCCGCGCGAGAAGCGAAATACGCGCAGCAGGAACGCCGCGCTTCAGCGACCAACCCACGGCGTAAGCCCAATCTGTTTGCAAGGATGGGCTCCTTCTTTCGACGCGTAAGCTATCGACAACATGGCAGCGGAAGTCAGCAAGACCTCTACTCGCATCCCTGAAGCGCTTTTCGCGTTGCCCCGGGAATCCGGCCGCGCCAACGGATGGCGCCTCACGCCCGGTCCCGCCACGGTCGCCGTGGCGTCGCTGCTGTGCCTGCTGATCGGCCTGCTGTATCTGGCATTGCAGATCAGAACGGTGTTCGCGGATCAGGTCAAACAGGAATATGCGGGCCTCGTGCTCGAAGCCGTCGAGCGAGCGGAGACGGCGCGTGCCCGCGTCGGCGTATGGGACCAGGTGCCTCACGCACACGATGCCGCAGCCGACGGCTACGGCCAGGCGCGTGCCGAACTGACACGGCGTCTCGCGTCGCTTGCCGCGCTCGTAAATGCCAGTCCTGCGAGTGCGCCGCGTATTCCATCGTCGGTTTTATTGCCCGATGCGACGCTCGCCGAAATGGACACGTTGCTCGGCGACGCGTCATCCTATTGGCACACGCAGCGCGATACGTATAGCGCAGACATGCGCAAGCGAGTCACGGGAGTCGCGCACATGCTCATCGCGGTGGCGGCGCTGCTTTTCTGCCTGCTCATCACGGCGCTCGGCATGTACGCCAAGCGCAACCGGCAGTTGGCCGGCCAGTCGCACGAATTCGAGCACGCGGCGCTGCATGATCCGATGACCGGGCTCGCGAACCGGCGCAAGCTTTTCGCCGCACTGGAGGAGGCCGCTGCCCAGGTGTCGATTGCGGCGAGTCCGCGCAAGATGGCCGTGCTGTATGTGGACCTCGACGGCTTCAAGATGGTCAACGATTCGCGCGGTCATCGCGTGGGCGATGAGTTTCTCGTCGCGGTGTCGCGGCGTTTTCGCGAATCGGTGCGCAGAGAGGACGTCGTCGCGCGCATCGGCGGCGACGAATTCGCAGTGCTGGTTCGCGAATTCGCCGAGCAGGACGAACTGCGCCAGATCGCGCAGCGCCTGATCGCTTGCGTGGCCCGCACCGACGAACAGATGGGCATGGGCATGGTCCGCGCGAGCATCGGTATAGCGAGCTACCCCGATCTCGTCGACGACTATTGCCGCCTCGTCGCTGCCGCCGACGAAGCGATGTACCGGGTCAAGCGAAGCGGCAAGGACGGCTACGCGTTTGCCTCGCGCGCGCCTTGAGGCGCGCACCTATAGGCTTCTTCGGAGCTTGGGCCAGGCGGCTGCGCCTTCACGGCATAGGCCATTTCATTACCGCCATTACCGCTATCACGCGGTCCGCGCCAACTCGCCCACACCCGCATTGAACGTTTCATCGCTGTGAATTCGCCGCGAGTTCGCCGAGGCTACCGTTCTTGCGCGGACAGGCGTCTTGCGAACGCCCGTATCGGGCAGCGCGGGGCGTGCGTCGACGAGATCCGCATATAGCGAAAGATAGTTCGCTGTCGACACTTCCCAGCCCGAGTCGCGGCTCATCGCGTTGCGCTGCAACGCATGCCACGACGACGGCCGCACGAACGCGGCCAACGCACGGCCAAGCGCATGCGCGACGTCGTGCGGATCTTCGCCGTCGAACAGGAAGCCGGTCGCGCAATCTTCGTCTCGCGCTTCGTGCGGCGCGTAATCGACAATCGTATCCGCGAGGCCGCCCACACGCGAGGCCACGGGAATCGTGCCGTAACGCATCGCATAGAGTTGCGTGAGCCCGCAGGGCTCGAAGCGGCTGCCGTGCAGCAGAATGTCCGCGCCCGCGTGCAGCATGTGCGCGCGCGGCTCGTCGTAACCGATCTGCACGCCCACGCGCGCCGGCCACGCGGCGGCCAGTTCCTGCATCGCATGTTCGAGCCCGCGTTCGCCTTGTCCGAGAATTGCGAACTGCAGACGCGGATGCTCTTCGAGCAGTCGGGGCAACGCGCGTATCACCACGTCGGCCAGTTTCTGTTCGGTGAGACGGCTGCCTATCGCGACGAGCGGCGCGAACGGGTCGCGCGTCAAACCGAATGCCTGTTGCAATTCGCGCTTGCACGCCTGCTTGCCGGCGGTGTCGTCGACGGAATAGGGGCGGGCGATGTACTCGTCGGTAGCCGGATTCCACACGGACGTGTCGATGCCATTGACGATGCCGCTCAGTTTGTGCACCTGTGCCTTCAGCACGCCTTCCATTCCGTGGCCGAAGTGCGGCGTGAGAATCTCGCGTGCATAGCGCTGACTGACGGTCGTAACGCGATCCGCGTGCACGATCCCGGCCTTCATCATGCTGAGCGAACCGTAGAACTCGATGCTGCGCTCGTCGGTTAGCGCCGGCGCGAGCAACTCCGGCGGCACGCCGATCCAGCCGCCCATCGCGAGCGGATGATTGCCCTGGAACGCGAGATTGTGAATCGTGTAGACGCTTTTCGCGGCGACGCCTGCGAGCCGCATGTAAAGCGGCGTGAGACCCGCATGCCAATCGTGCGCGTGCACGATGTGGGGGCGTTTCAGGTTGCGAACGCCGCGCGCGACGCGTGCGGCCGCTGCCGCGAGCGACGCGAATCGCGTGAGGTTGTCGAGATAATCGTGTCCTTCCGGGTCACGATATAAGCCTTCGCGCGCAAACAGGTGATCCATTTGAAGCAGCAGCACGGTCACGCCGCTATCGGGCATGCTGGCGCGCAGCAAACGGGCGTCGCCGCCGGGCAGGCCGGTCATGCGCGCAACGTGGGTAACATCGACGGCGCGCTCGAGGGCGTCCGGATACGCGGGCATCAGAATCGAGACGTCGACGCCGGCATCGCGCAAAGCGGCGGCATAGGCGCTGACCATGTCGCCGAGTCCACCCGACTTGGCGAGCGGGAGAGCTTCGGAAGCGACAAGTAGTACGTTAAGCGGCAAGGTGGCCCCCAAAGGACGCGTTTTGCACTTGTGCAGTGCGGCGGATTCACAGGGCCATCCAACAGCAAAGCATGTGCCCGGCGTCACCTCTGCGTTTGCAGCCTGTCCGCCGCCATGCTGCAGTGCGGGCCGTTTCCGCTCGACAGCGCCCGACTTATCTTCCAGGCGTTTTTTCACACAAATGTATTTTCGACCTCATGCCGCAGGGGCAATAAAAAAGCCGTCGCGCAAGGCGACGGCTTCAATAAGCGCAAGGCGCGCTCGAATCAATGTGCCGACGCGTGCGCATGCTCGACGCGCCCGCTTTGCGTCATCGCACTCACAATGACGAAGACGATGATGTTGACCGCCAGCGCGACGAAGCCGATGTTGACGTCTTTCAGCGCGTCGGGCAGGAACGGCATCAATTGCCCGATCGTCAGATGCATGGTCGTGGTGATCGTCACCACGGCGACGCCCGCGACAATGCCGCAGAATGCGCCCTGCTTGGTCGCCCGATTGCGCGGGAAAAGGCTGCAGATAACCGCGGGGAAGAGTTGCGTCACGAAGCTGTAGCCCATCAGCAGCAAGGCGACGATGGTTTCGCCGCCGTGCAGCGTGAAGGCGACCGCCACGAGCGCGACGACCGGCACGAGGATTCGCGCGAGATTGGCAACCGTGGCGTCCGTCGCGTTGCGGTTCACCATGCCGCGATAGACGTCGTTGGCGAGCAGCGTGGAAGCCGAGGTGAGAATCATCGAGCCCGGCACCAGCGCCGTTAGAATACCGGCCGCACCGATCACGCCGACGAACCAGGGGTCGAAGGTCTGCAACGACAGGCGGAACAGCGACAGGTCGATGTCGCCGCCCTTCAGACCCGGCACCTTCAGCGTCGCGGCAAAGCCCACGAAGAACACGAACAGCAGGATCAGCTGGTAGAGCGGCAGCACCATCGCATTGCGGCGGAAAATGCGCTCGTCCCTGGCGGTGAAGATCGAGCCAAAGGTGTGCGGCCACATGAAGAAGCCGAGCGCCGTCAGCAGCACGGTGGACTGAAACCACGTGACGCTCGAACCCTTGGCGGGGAAGGTCAGGAAGCCGGGACGGGCGGTGTCGATTGCACGGAACATTTCGCCGAGGCCGCCGTAGTAGTGCAGCGGCAGATAAATGCCAAGGAACAGCACGATCGCGAGAATCAGCAGATCCTTCACGACCGAGTTCCATGCCGAACCGCGCACGCCCGAGACGATCACGTACACGGTGACCACGGCGGCGCCGATCCAGATCGCAGCCGTCGAAGAGATCGCGCCATACGAAGCGGTTGCGACGATGATGCCCAAGCCCTTCAATTGCAGCACGAGGTACGGGATGAGCGCGGCCACGCCAACCAGCGCGACGAGCGTGCCGAGCGCGGGGCTATCGTACTTGCGGCTGAAAAAGTGCGGCTGCGAAACGAGATGGTGCTGTTTCGCGTAGCGCCAGATCGGCGGCAGCATCCAGTAGGAAAGAATGTATGCGAGCGTGCCGTACGCAAGAATGTAATAGACGGGCGCGCCCTTGCCATATGCAAAACCGCTGCCGCCAAGGAACGTGAAGGTCGTATAGATTTCGCCGGCCATCAGCAGGAACACGAAGGCGGTGCCGAAGCTGCGGCCGCCCACTGTCCACTGCTCGAGGCTCATGTCGTGCCCATGCTTCGCGCGCACGCCGAGAAAGAGCGCAAACAGCGTAATGGCTGCAATGATGACGAGTGCGCTCATGGTCGGACCTCCTCGCCGTCAGCGGCGACGTGACGGTTGGACGCGTCGAGCCGGTAGACGATCGCCATGATGATCGAGCTCAACACCACCCACGCGACGATCCAGCCCAGCACGAACGGCATGCCGAGCACAAGCGGCTCTACGCGGTTCACAAACGGGACACCGAGCAAAATGCCGATGAACGGCAGCGCGGCGAGTACACGAAGCAACATGGGGCAACTCCTCGAACTGTAAGTACGTCTCGTTGAAAGTGCGGCTTCGCTGGCGACTGTATGCCGGATGCTTCGGTCCCGTAAAGCAGGTCAAAAAAGTGTAGGCTTTCTGAAAGTTGCGGGCGCATCGATCGGTGCATCTACTGTGTGCTCGTGTTGCGTTGCAATGCGCGACATTCACGAGCGGACAGTGGGGTGCACCCAGCACACTCACGCCTTTCTCTCGGGTTCATATCGCGCCGCGCTATGATCTCGCCACGCAACGCGCGCAGGTCTGGAGCTTCGGCGCTTCAGTTCAACCACACGGCGCGGCGCACCAGTGTGCAGCAGTCGGAGTGCCTGGCCGCCGCTCGACACGGATCGCATATGGTCGAAAGTCTGATCTCGGACATTCTGTTCGGCTTTACCGGGCTGATCAGCATCATCAACCCGATCGGCATTGCTTTTGTCTTTCTTGACCGGACCGCCTCGCTGACCACCGAGGAACGCACCGCGCTTGCAAGAAAGATCGCGATCAATGTCGTGTGCGTGCTGCTGGTGGCGTTTTTCATCGGCACGCCCATTCTCCATTTCTTCGGCATTTCGATGCAGGCGCTGCGCATCGGCGGCGGCCTTGCGGTTGCGGTGGGCGGCTGGCAGATGCTGAATGCGCCCGACACACAGCCCGCCGAACAGCCGACCGTGAAGCGCGTGGATGCGGAAAACGCCAAGGCGAGAGCGTTCTTCCCGCTGACCATTCCACTGACCACCGGGCCGGGCTCGATTGCCACGGCCGTCGCGCTGACCGCGAACCGCACGCATAAGCTGTCGGAGT
Source organism: Paraburkholderia kirstenboschensis (assembly GCF_032806925.1). NCBI lineage: Bacteria > Pseudomonadati > Pseudomonadota > Betaproteobacteria > Burkholderiales > Burkholderiaceae > Paraburkholderia > Paraburkholderia kirstenboschensis. Next base: position 2,729,968 of record NZ_CP136512.1, read on the forward strand.
TCGTGCTGTCGAGCATCGCTTCGGTTGTGATCTCGCTAGCGGTTGCGCTGACCGTCTACCTGATCTACAGCCGTGCGGTCATTTTCGCGAGGTATCTCGGCACGGAGGGCACCAAGGTGGCCATGCGCGTTTCGTCCTTTTTGTTGTTGTGCATCGGCGTGCAGATCATGCTGACCGGCTTTTCGGAGTTCCTCATTCCCATCGCGACGATGCAGCCGGCGGTGAACCGGTAAACAATGCGGTACTCATGCCACGGGCTCGCAGTCGAGTGCATGGGTCGCAAAAGTCTATTGCGCCAAACAGGTAGTTAGGTAAACGCGCATCGCCTATAGTTCGGCGGCAATGCGTGTAGTTTTACAACATCGCGCATGCCTTCCCCATCTGGCAGCACCTGGCGTCGATATCCGTAGTACTTCGAGCGGTCCCGCAGTTCGCATTGCTTCATGCAGTGCTCATGCTTTGCCCCATACCGCGTCATACGAAACTACGCCGAGACAATGAGACTACACGCAAAACTGGTGGCCGCGCTCGCGGTGGCAAGTCCGCTCGCATATGGTCAAACGAGCGTAACGCTATATGGCCGTCTGGATGCGGGCGTCGAATATCTGAATCACATCAACAACGGGACGGGCGGAAGCTCGAACCGCTGGCGCGCCGAAGGCGGCGATTGGGGCACCAGCATGCTGGGTCTCAAGGGCGCTGAAGACCTGGGCGGCGGACTGAAAGCAATCTTCACACTGGAAACCGGTCTGCAGGTGATGGACGGCACAACGAGCGGCGGACGGCTCTGGTCGCGGCGCGCCTTCGCCGGACTCAGCAGCCAGCAATGGGGCACGCTGCAAGCGGGCCGTAATCTGTTTATCGACAGCGACGGCGTATGGGAATTCGATCCCTTCGTGCAGCAGGCGTTTGCGTCGGCGTCGCTCGTGCGGGGTCGCAACTGGCAGCAGACCAACAATAACGTCGAATATCACAGCCCGGTGTTCTGGGGCTTCGACGTGCAGGCGCAGTACGCCTTCGGCAATCAGCCGGGCGCGTTCAACAGCGGCGCGAGCGGCGAGTTCGGCCGCTCGGACGGCATCATGCTGAGCTACCATTCGCAGCTCTTCGACGTGCGCGGCATCTACGACGAACTGCGAGACAGCAACGGCCGGTTCTCGAACATCTTCCAGAGTTCGCGCGAGTACTTCGTCGGCGCGAACGTGCATTTCGACGCGGTAAAGATCCAGGGCGCCTATACGCATTACTCGGCGCCGGACTCACCGGTGGGCGTCGCCGATACCGCCGACCACTACTGGCTCGGCGCGACGTACAACTTCCAGCCGCGCTGGGCCGTGACCGCGGGCGGCTACTACGTGAAGGTCGGCGACGGCAGTGGCGACGCGGCGCACGATCCATCGGGCCACGCCATGATGTATGTGCTCGGCACCACGTACAACCTCTCGAAGCGCACATTCCTATACGGCACGGTAGGTTACGTGCGCAACAGCAGCAACGCGAACTTCTCGCTCGAAGCCTCGCCGCGCGATGCGACCAGCAACACGAGCCCGCTCGTCGGCGAATCGCAAACGGGCGCTTATGTCGGCATGCTGCATCAGTTCTGACGCGCCGCCTGATAGGCAGGCAGCGGCGCGAATAGCGCATCGAGCGGCGCGAATGCGCCAATGAGCATCGACGCTTTCATGCGTTTCATGCGCTTCACGCGGATCGGAGCCGCCTCCACGACGCCGTTACCGCTCCGACTTCGATTGCCGCTAACGCCGCCGTTGCATCGCGCATTGCCCGACAGTCGCTCCACTGCACCGTTGAGCGGCTCCGGCGTCGCCTTTTCGTTAATCGCATAGCCACACGCTTCATTTCAGTACCGGCATCACCGTATCGACAAGTTTTGAACAACGCCTCACAAGGGATAAGAACATTGACTCCACAAGACTCTCTCGGCGAACGCGCCGCGAGCGGTGAGCCGTCGACCATGACGCGCCGCCGCTGGCTTCAGGGCGCGCTCGCGTTGACGGCTGCAGGCCTGACCGGCTCGCTCACGCTCAAGGCGCTGGCCGACGACTCGTCGTCCGCTCCCATCGATACCTTCATGACGTTGTCGCAATCGCTGACCGAAAAGTCCGCGCTCGATCGCGACGTCGGCACACGGCTTCTTGGCGCACTGCAGAAGTCCACGCCTGAACTCGCGCAGCAATTGCCGAAGCTCGCGGGTGCGCTCGCCGCCGGTTCCGCCGACGCCGCTCAACAAGCGCTTGCGTTGAAGATCGTGGAAGCCTGGTATCTCGGCACCGTCGATGATGTCGTCATTACTTACGAGCAGGCACTGATGTTCGGTGTCGTATCCGACACGCTGATCATCCGCTCGTACTGCCCGAACAAGCCCGGCTTCTGGGCCGCAAAACCCGTCGAGAGGCAAGCATAAGCATGGCCGATAAACAACAGAGCGCTGAGCAAGCCGATATCGTCGTGGTCGGGTCGGGGGTCGCCGGGGCGATCGTCGCTCATCAGATGGCGCAGGCCGGCAAGTCCGTGATCCTGCTCGAAGCCGGGCCGCGCATGCCGCGCTGGGAGATCGTCGAGCGCTTTCGCAATCAGGCGGACAAGATGGATTTCACGGTCCGCCTAACAATTATCTGATCCTCAAGGGCGAGCACAAATTCAACTCGCAGTACATTCGCGCGGTCGGCGGCACGACATGGCACTGGGCCGCGTCCGCATGGCGCTTCATGCCGAACGACTTCAGGATGAAAACCGTCTATGGCGTGGGCCGCGACTGGCCGATGCAATACGAGGAGCTGGAGCCGTACTACCAGCGTGCCGAAGAAGTACTCGGCGTGTGGGGCCCGACTGACGAAGAACTCGGCTCTCCGCGCAGCCAGCCGTATCCGATGGCGCCGCTGCCTCTGTCGTACAACGAGCAGACCATCAAGAGCAAGCTCAATGCGTTCGACTCGCGTTATCACGTCGTGACGGAACCGGTTGCGCGCAACAGCCGTCCGTACGATGGCCGCCCGACCTGCTGCGGCAATAACAACTGCATGCCGATCAGTCCGATCGGCGCGATGTACAACGGCATCGTGCACGTAGAGAAAACCGAGCAGGCCGGTGCGAGGCTGATCGACAACGCGGTGGTCTACAAGCTCGAAGTCGGCACGGACAAGCGCATCACGGCGGCCTTGTACAAAGACGCGCAGGGCAACGAGCATCGCGTGGAAGGCAGGTATTTCGTGCTCGCCGCGAACGGCATCGAGACGCCGAAGATCATGCTGATGTCGCAGAGCCACGACTTTCCGAACGGCGTCGGCAACAGATCCGACATGGTGGGCCGCAATCTGATGGACCATCCGGGCACGGGCGTCACGTTTTACGCTGATGAAAAACTGTGGCCCGGCCGCGGCCCGCAGGAAATGACATCGCTGATCGGCTTTCGCGACGGCGCTTTCCGCTCGACCGAAGCGGCCAAGAAAATCCACCTGTCGAACCTGTCGCGCGTCGACCAGGAGACGCAGAAGATTTTCAAGCAAGGCAAGCTCATCAAGCCCGCCGAACTCGATGCGCAAATTCGCGATCGCTCGGCGCGCTTCGTCGAGTTCGACTGCTTCCACGAAATTCTGCCGCAGCCGGAAAACCGCATCGTGCCGAGCCGCACCGAGACCGACGCGATCGGCATTGCACGGCCCGAGATCACTTATCGCATCGACGACTACGTGAAGCGCGGCGCCGCGCACACCCGCGAGGTTTATGCGAACGCGGCGAAGGTGCTGGGCGGCAGTGAGATCCAGTTTAACGACGATTTCGCGCCGAACAACCACATCACGGGCGCAACGATCATGGGCCGCGATCCGCGCGATTCCGTGGTCGACAAGCATTGCCGCACGTTCGACCACCCGAATCTGTTCATTTCGAGCAGCGCGACGATGCCGACTGTCGGCACCGTCAACGTGACGCTGACCATCGCCGCGCTGGCACTGCGCATGGCCGACCAGTTGAAGAAGGAAGTGTGAACGTGTTGAAGAAGACTTTTTTCGGGCTGCTGGCGGGCGCCTTCGCTTTATCTTCGGCGCTGCCCCTTTGCGCATTCGCGCAGGACGCACAAGCGGTGGACGGCAACGACGCGGCGTTGATCAAACGCGGCGAATATCTCGCCACCGCCGGCGATTGCATGGCCTGTCACAGCACCGCGAAGGGCAAGCCTTTCGCGGGCGGACTGCCGCTCAAGGTGCCGATGCTCGGCACGATCTATTCGAGCAACATCACGCCTGACCCGCAAACGGGTATCGGCACCTGGTCGCTCGAAGACTTCGTCCGCGCGCTGCGCAAGGGCGTTTCGAAGGACGGCCACAACCTTTACCCGGCGATGCCATATGTTTCCTACGCGAAGGTCAGCGACGGCGACGTGAAGGCGCTATACGCGTACTTCCGCTACGGCGTCGCGCCGGTGCAGCAGGCCACGCGCGCGAGCGACATTGCATGGCCGCTCAACATGCGCTGGCCGCTCACCGTATGGAACTGGATGTTCCTGAAGGGCGGCCCATATCAGGCGAAGCCGCAGCAGAGCGCCGAGTGGAATCGCGGTGCGTATCTCGTGCAGGGGCTTGCGCATTGCAGCACGTGTCACACGCCGCGCGGCTTCGCGATGCAGGAGCAGGCGCTCGATGAAACCGGCAGCGGCTTCCTCGGCGGCTCGGTGCTCGCGGGGTGGGATGGCTACAACATCACGTCGTCGCCGGGTAGCGGCATTGGCGGATGGAGCCATGCGCAGCTCGTGCAGTATCTTCAAACGGGCAGTGTGCCTGGACTCGCGCAGGCAGCGGGGCCAATGGCCGAGGCGGTCGAGCACAGCTTCTCGAAGATGAGCGACGCTGACATCGGCGCGATCGCGACATATGTGCGCACGGTGCCGCCGGTCAACGACGGCGGCGGTCAGGGCGGTTCGCAATCGCGCAGCGCGTGGGGCAAACCGTCGACCGACGTGGCGCGCCTGCGAGGCGTCGCGCTAAACGACGGCGCGCTCGATCCAGCGCGGCTCTATCTGGGCAATTGCGCGACGTGTCACCAGGCGAACGGCAAGGGCACACCGGACGGCTACTATCCCCCGTTGATGCATAACTCGACGGTGGGCGCGTCGAGTCCCGGCAACCTGATGCAGGTCATTCTGCACGGCGTGCAACGCAAAGCCGCAGGCGACGACGTCGGCATGCCGGCGTTCGCCGCAGCCCTAAACGACGCGCAGATCGCCGCGCTCACGAACTACGTGACGACGCAATTCGGCAACCCCGCGGCCACGCACGTGGGCGAGAAGGACGTCGCCCGACTGCGCTGAGCGTTACCGCATGGCCGTCTCGTCGCGCGAGCCGTCACGCGGCCCGCATCGGCGGCGGCTTCGCGGGCGGGTCGCCTTCCGGCGCGGCCGGCGGCAACCCGCCCGGGTCGTCGTCGGGCGTCGCGGGTGGATCGGGATCGATGTTCGGGGGCGGCGGCGCCTCCGGGTCGACCTCGGGCGGCATCGGCGTGTGCATGACAAACGCCGCCCCGTCATGCGAGTTTGAACCAGCCATCGTTACCTCCAACGTTTCTCTCATCATGCGTGCAACGCGCATGTCCCTTGGTCCCCAATCGCCCTTCGCGTAGTGCCTTTCGCGCGTGGAACGGCCATTGCTATGTTCCATCACGCGCAATGCACCGAGCATTGCGCAGTTAAGCATGGGGGTGCTCGTCGAGCATCGCAAGGGATGGGGAATACAGAAATGGCGCGACATAAGGCCGACGTTGCTGACGACGATTTCGAGATTTTCGCCAGCTATCACGGAACAGGCGACGGCCGTTACGTAGGTGGACTGAAGGTCGTCCGCAGAGCCGACCGGAGGATTCTTTTTCCGTTCGACGGTGCGCCGGAAATCGGGCCGTACGAGACGGCCGACGAGGCGCGCCGTGCCGCCATCGAGTACGGCAAGCAGATCGTCGCCGCCGACCGCAAATCGCCGGAACGTTGACCGCGGCGCGCCTGCGCTCGTCAAGGCATTCCACCGAGCGACGGCGAGATCGTGCTGCCGCGATTCGGATCGTCGGGATGTTCGTCGGGTACGGTGGGCCGCGCCGACAGCGGCGGATGATTGCGATAGCAGGTGTCGATCGAATCGTTCACTACGCACTGCGCGAACGCGTCGGCGTCGCTCTTTTGCGCGAACGTATAGAGCGTTCGCTCGACCTGCACTTCCGTGTCGGATAAGCGAATGGTCGTCATTGTCATGAAGTGCTCCTTTTTACAAAGACGAGTCCGAAGCTTCAGTCCAACCGACGCAATGCACGTGCCCACTTCGCCGATGTCTGCGCCGCTCCTGAGCCGTACAGGGGAGGCGCTTGGTTTGCGGCACGGTGGCGTCCGGCGGGGTCCGTATGTTGCTTCATTCACGAGGTAGCCGATAAAAGGAGAGCGATATGCAGCCCGACACACCCAGCGAGAATTCCGGCGCTCCCGAGGTTTCGCCGGAAGTGAAAGAACGCAACAAGCCGAGCGGCGCGCAATACGTGGAGCCGAGTCCGCTCGGCATCGAGCCGGTCACGCAGACCGGGGTCGACCAGCAAACCAATCCGCAGCGCTCGAACGAGCATCCCGAGCAGACCGCCGAGGTACCGCTCGGCACCGGCACGCACGGCGAGCCTGCGGGCGGCGGTGGCCGTGCGTCGCACAAGAATTGATGCGGTCAACAGCGAACGGAGAGACACATGCAACAGGACAACCAACCCCTGAACCCCGGCGATGAAGCGCCGCCCGACGCACCCGGCGTCGGCGAGGACATCTGCCCGGCTTGCAAAGGAACCGGCAAGGTAGAGGAAGTGCAGTGCACCGTGTGTGGCGGCACCGGCAAGGTGTTGCAGGGCATCGGCGGCGGTTGAGTCGTTTGCTTGGGCGTCGCGGTTTTGAACGCATGGCAGGGCAGGCCTGGCCCCGTGGGGCCGCGTTGCGCACGGCTAGCCGCCTCGCGGCACCAACCGGGCCAACGCCATGCCCCCGGGGCGGGCGCGCTTTATGCGGCGCTGCAATACGTCCCTTTCGGCAAGCGCACGCCGAAAGGGCACCGCTACCCACAGGAGCCAACCATGCAGGAAGATTCGAAGCACGCATTCGATGCAGCGCAGACCGAGTACGAAGCCTTCATGCTCGAACCGCACGACTGGGTACCGAATAACAGCAAGCTGCCGGTCGTGATCTACAGGCAAGCGGTGGACCCCGCAATCGGCGATCTCGCCAAGGCGTTCGAATTGCTGTTCGCACACAATGAATGGCCGCCGCAGTGGCGCGACGGCATCTTCGACTACCACCACTTTCACTCGACCGCGCACGAAGTGCTCGGCGTGACAGACGGTTCCGCGGATGTGATCGTCGGCGGTCCGGGCGGCAAGGTGGTCAGCGTGTCCGCTGGCGACGTCTTGTTGCTGCCTGCCGGCACCGGCCATTGCCTGCAATCGTTCGCGGGCCGCTTCCGGGTGGTGGGTGCCTATCCCGCAGGCCAGCAGTGGGATATCCGCCGCGAAGCGCTGACCCCGCAGGAGCTTGCCGCAATGCACGCGCTGCCGTTCCCGCAAATGGACCCGGTCGACGGCAAGCATGGCCCCCTTTGCGAGCATTGGCTGAACGCGGCCTAGCTCCACCCGCTAGCACGCCCGCCAGAACCCCAACACGATCCCGATGTCACGCCGCGTGCAGATTTGCGCGCATCGGCGCATCATCCATGAGGCTTGCTGAGCTCTTCATGCGTTGTTTCCCTGAACACCGCTTGCCGGCGACGTCGCGGCAGCGCGCACCGGCAATGTTTACAACGGCCGAACAAGGAGTGTCCCATGCAAAACGATCCCGCCCTCGATCAGTTGTGCATCAATACGATCCGCACGCTGTCGATGGACGCTGTCCAGAAGGCCAATTCCGGCCACCCCGGCACGCCAATGGCGCTCGCGCCGGTCGCCTACCATCTGTGGCAGAACCATTTGCGCTACGACCCGGACGAGCCGTTGTGGCCGAACCGCGACCGCTTCGTGCTGTCGGTCGGGCATGCGTCGATGCTGCTGTATTCGCTGCTGCATCTGGCGAACGTGAAGGCGGTGGACGAAGACGGCAAGCCGACCGGCAACCCCGCCGTGTCGCTGGAGGACATCGAGCGTTTCCGCCAGATCGACAGCAAGACGCCGGGACACCCTGAATACCGTATGACGACGGGCGTCGAAACCACGACAGGTCCGCTCGGCCAGGGCTTGGGCAACAGCGTCGGCATGGCGATGGCGGCCCGCTGGTACGAGAACCGCTTCAACAAGTCGGACGCGCCGCTCTTCGACTACCGCGTCTACGCGCTGTGCGGCGACGGCGACATGATGGAAGGCATCTCGCACGAAGCGGCCTCGCTCGCGGGCCATCTGAAACTGTCCAACCTGATCTGGATCTACGACAGCAATCGCGTGACGATCGAAGGACACACCGATCTCGCCTATAGCGACGACGTCGAAAGCCGTTTTCGCGGCTACAACTGGCATACGCTGCATGTGAACGATGCGAACGACGCCGCCGCGCTGGAAGCCGCATTCGTCGAGGCAAAAAGCATTACCGACCGGCCGACGCTGATCGTGGTCAACAGCATCATTGGCTGGGGCGCGCCCAACAAGCAGGACACCTCATCCGCGCACGGCGAGGCGCTCGGCGTCGAGGAAGTCGCGCTCACTAAAAAGTTTTACGGCTGGCCGGAAGACAAATTTTTCTACGTGCCCGACGGCGTGCACGAGCGTTTCGCCGAGGGCATCGGCGCGCGCGGCAAGGCGGCGCGCGCCGAATGGCAGGCAAAATATGACGCCTACACGAAGCAATATCCGGAACTGTCGCGCGAATTAGCGCTGATCGAGGCGCATGAATTGCCGGTTGGCTGGGATAGCGACATTCCGAAGTTCGACGCGGACGCCAAAGGCATGGCTTCGCGCGAGTCGTCGGGCAAGGTGCTCAACGCGATTGCCGCGCGCGTTCCGTGGATGATCGGCGGCGCGGCGGACCTCGCGCCATCCACGAAAACGAATCTGAAATTCGAGGGCGCGGGCAGCTTCGAGCACGACAACTACGGCGGCCGCAATCTGCATTTCGGCATTCGCGAGCATGGAATGGGCGCGGTGGTCAACGGCCTCGCGTTGTCGAACTTGCGGCCGTTCGGTTCGACATTCCTGATTTTCAGCGACTACATGAAGCCGCCGATCCGCCTGTCGGCGATCATGGAAGTCGAGTCGATCTATGTGTTCACGCACGATTCGATCGGCGTCGGTGAAGACGGCCCGACGCATCAGCCAATCGAACAATTGGCGTCGCTGCGCGGCGTACCGGGCCTTACCGTGCTGCGTCCGGGCGATGCAAACGAAGTGGCCGAAGCGTGGCGCGTCGCGATCACGCAGAAGCGGCGTCCTGCGTGCATCGTCGTGTCGCGGCAGCCGTTGCCGACCTTGGACCGCAGCCGCTATGCATCGGCCGAGGGCGTGAAGAAGGGCGCCTATGTGCTCGCCGATGCGCCCGACGGACAGAAGCCGCAAGTCATTCTGCTCGCGACGGGCAGCGAGTTGTCGATCTGCGTCGATACGTACGAGAAACTGAAGAGCGAGGGCATCGCCGCGCGCGTGGTGTCGATGCCGTCATGGGATCTGTTCGAGCGGCAGGACGAAGCCTATCAGGACGCCGTGCTGCCGCCCGACATCGACGCGCGCGTGGCCGTCGAGCAGGCCGCCTCGCTAGGCTGGGACCGATACGTCGGCCGGCTCGGTGCGCAAGTGGTGATGCACACGTTCGGCGCATCTGCGCCGCTTTCCGATCTGAAGAAGAAATTCGGCTTCACGCCCGAGCATGTGTACGAAGCGGCGAAGCAGCAGATCGCACGGGTGCAGACAAAACGCAGCCAGGAGTAGTGCATAAAGCAGTAGCGAAAAAGCCGGCGGTGTGAAAACCGCCGGCTTTTTGTCGAGCGTCGGCGCTAACTGGCAGAAGCGCAGAAGGCGGCAAGCCGTTGTGTCCGATCCGCTTCAGTTCAGTTCGCCGGAATCGTCACAACGGGCGCTTTGCTGCTCGTATCTGCCTCCGCGAGCGCCATCAGATTCTGCACGACCGTGAACGCGTATTTCGAGTCGAAGTCGTTGCGATCGACCCAGTATGACGACGTCCCGTACGGAATCATCACGTACGCATTGTCGGGCGCACTCTCGCCCGAGTGAATGATGATCGTCGGTCTCGTCTCTCCGCCGATCAGGCCCACGGTCGGCTTCGTCGAACCGTCGGTTATGCGGTCGACGGGCACCTGCACCTGTGCACCGAGATCGCTTAGGATGCCGAGCACCGAGCGCGTCACCATGGGAATCTTGTCCGCTTTCTGCCATGCGGAAGAAGGCCCATAGACGATCTCGTAACTGCGCGTTTTCGACGACAGATGCAGCAGCTTGCGCACGCGAGCCAGGTCGGCGGCCGTTTGCGGCGACTCGCCGCTTGTCGTTGCTCCCATCACCAGAAACACGCTCATCTGATCGTTCTTGCTGCCCACGTTGCGCGACTCGACGTTGAGCTCGCCTGCGAGTTGCAGCCGGCGCAGCGAACGCAGCAATTGGAAAAAGCCGGGCGCGCCCGCGCTGTTTTCTCCGCCGAGCGCATTGCCGTTCTGCAAGCCTCCCACCGATTGCGCGGTGATGCGCAACAGCAGGTCGATAGGGATGCCGCCTTCGGCCAGAGGCAGCACGAGTGCGGGCGCGAGCGGCCGGATGTAAGCGGAGGCGAATGCTTCGCCGGTCGTTGGCGTGAACGTGAATGTGGGGTGATTCGAATATGACACGCTACCCGTGGCGAGCGCGTAGTTCGGCTGGCTGCCTGAGCCCGCGTTAGCGGTTGCGCCGCCGCTGGCGTCGAACGTGTAGGCGGCGATGATGCTGCTGACGCTCAGAAACGCAGGTGCGTCGCCGTAACGAAGGCCGACCACGGCCGCAAGGATCTCGCGTTTTTTCGCGTCGCCGAGTGCACGCGCATAGTCGACCTGATCGGCTTTGAGGCGCGACGGTCCGATATGCACGCAGGCAGAGGAAAGGCATGCCGCGCAAAGCGCGGCGGCGACCGAAGCGGTTCTTATCATGTCGGGGAGAGGGCGGAACGCTTATCCGCTGAAGAATGAGTGCGCAACGGCGGTAGCAGGGCGCATTCCCGGACGCGCGACAAGCTTGCGTGATGATGAGCTTACCGGCGATACACAGCGCTATTTGCGTCGGTACGCCGCGAGGGACGCTGCGCGAACCCGTCGCGCGACTGACGCGAATGAGCACAGCCGTTGCAAGTTTTGCAGCCGCGCTTCGCGCATAGACATGCGCGCTGAGTTTAGCGCTCGGACGGAGTAGCCGCGGACACGTCCGTCGTCTCGTCGAGTGTGCTGCGATAAGTGCGCGATTGCATCTCGGTAAGCCGGCTCAGCGTTCTCGACAGATCATGCGCGCCTTCGAGGTCGCGCAACGCGGCATGAATCGGTTCGTCCGATGCAATGAAAAGCGCACGCTTACGGTCGTAAAGAATGTCGACCAGCCACACGAGCCGCTGCAACGTGTGCGCTTGCGTGAGCCATTCAGTGTGTACGTTATCGACTATGAGTCCATGCCATCGCTCGGCAAGGTCCAGATAGTCGAGATGCGAACGGCTTGCCACACACAGTGTTTCGAAGTCGGCCCACAGCAGAGCCGCGCCCACTGCGTGTGCCACGAGTGGGCGGCCCGCGGCACTGATCTTGGTCGATTCGAGCGCGCCGCTGCTGTCGTAGCGCAGGAAGATTTCCCGCAGCGCGTTGCGAGCGGCTGCATCGAGCGGGGCAAAGAAACGCGGCGTCTCATGCTGTTTGCCGCCGAAACGATAGTCGCGCGCGCCGTCGAAATGGATCACCCGGAAATGCCGTTTGATCTGCTCGATGGTGGGCACGAAACGCTCGTGAAACTCCGGGTCGGACAGGAGGCCGTCGGGCGCATAGTTCGACGTCAGCATGATGCGCGTGCCGAGATTGATCGCCGTGTCGAGAAAGCGGCCCATCAGAAACGCGTCCGCGATATCGTGCACGTGGAATTCGTCGAAGCATAGCAACTCTATGCCATCGAGCCATTGCTTCGACACGGAGCCAAGCCTGTCGTCGCCACGCGGTTCGTTCACGAGGCGCTGATTCATCTCGCGGAGAAACTCGTGAAAATGCAGGCGCCGCTTGCGGCAGTCCGCGAGTTCGAACGCGGTATCGACCACCAGACTCTTGCCGCGTCCAGGCAGTCCGTGGCAATACACGCCCTGATATCGCGATTCAACGCGGCTTGCGGTGGACCCGGCCAAAGCGCAGAGCGCCGCGATCGCATCGCGCTGCCTCGCATCAGGCACGATGCCGCGCGCAGCGAGACTGTTGGTCATGTCCGCCTCGTCGAACATGCGCGCGCTCATTCGACCCGCTGTCCGCTTAACACACGCTGCAGTTCATTGGGGTCCACCGGCTTCGTGAAGTGATGATCGAAGCCCGCTTCCACCGCCGTCTGCTTGTCCTGCTGCTGGCCCCAGCCCGTCACCGCAATGAGGCGGATGCCGGCGTCCGGGTAGTCGCTGCGAATCCGGCGCGCGACTTCATAGCCATTGAGGAGCGGCAGACCGATGTCGAGAATCACCGCCTCCGGGGCGAATTCGGCGATCACCGCGAGTCCCGCGACTCCGTCGCTGGCCGTGCGCACCTGGTGGCCCTCCAGTTCGAGAACCATCGCGAGGCTGTCGGCGGCGTCCGCATTGTCGTCGACAATCACGATCCGCAGTCCGGCGGCCGGCGGCTTATCGGGTTGCGTGGCGTCAGCGGGTGCATCGGCGGAACTGGACAGCGGCAGGCGGATCACGAATTCGCTGCCCGCGCCGGGCCCGCCGCTGAATGCAGCGACGGTGCCGCCGTGCAATTCCGCAAGACCGCGCACGAGAGCGAGCCCAATGCCGAGTCCGCCTTGGGAGCGGTCGAGCGCGGGCGCAAGTTGCGAGAACATTTCGAAGACACTGTTCAGATGTTCGCGAGGAATGCCTATGCCCGAATCGCGCACTGCGATCACGGCCTGGTTGCCTTCGCGTTGTGCGGTGAGCGCAATGCTTCCGCCTGGCGGCGTGTACTTCGCTGCGTTGTTCAGCAGATTGAGGATCATCTGCGAAAGACGCGTAGGGTCCGCATCGAGAAAAAGCGGCTCGGGGGACAACGTCACGCTCAGACGATGCTCGGACGCCTGCACGATCGCACGCGCGGCTTCCACCGCGGATTGCATCGCGCGCGCGAGTTCGAGCCGCTGCTTGCGCAGTTCGAGCTTGCCCTGGGTGATACGCGAGACTTCGAGCAGATCGTCGACAAGATGCGTCATGTGCTGCAATTGACGGGAAAATACGTCGCGCGACCAGTTCAGTTGCGGATCGCTGAATTCTTTCGCGCGCAGAATTTCGAGGACATTGCGCATCGGCGCAAGCGGATTGCGTAGCTCGTGCGCGAGCGTCGCAAGGAATTCGTCCTTGCGGCGATCCGCTTTGGAGAGCTCCGCGTTAAGCCGCGTGAGTTGCTGCTCCGCATGCCGCCGCTCGGTAATGTCGCGATTGATGCTCACCGCACCGTAAATGTCGCCGCGCTCGTTGGCGAGCGGTTTGACCACGGTTTCGCAAACGCCGCGCGAACCGTCGCGCCGCACGAACGGCAACTCGCCGCGCCACGTGCCGTACGCGCCGAGACCCGCGAACACTTCGCGATGAATGCGCAGCGCATCTTCAGGCGGATGAAAGATCGAGACGGGCTTGCCGAGAATCTCGCGCATCCGGTAACCGAGCATGCGTTCGCCGCCGACATTGAAGTCGGTGATGTTGCCGCGCAGATCGGTGATCACGATTGCATCGCTCAAGTGCTCGAAAATTGCGGCCTGGCGCAGCAGCACTGTCTGCGCCTGCTTGCGCTCGGTGATGTCGATGCCGAGCCCGCAGACGGTCAGCGGCTCGCCATGCTCGTCGTAGGTGGCGCGGCCGCGGCCTTCCATCCAGCACCAGTCGCCGCTTGCATGCAGGAAGCGGAATTCGGCGACGTAGTCGTCGCGGCTTCGCACCGCATGATCGACGGCCTCGTTGAGCGCAAGCAGATCGCCCGGATGAATCAGTTCGAAAAAACCGCGCGCTGTATTGCCGAGGCGTCCTTCGGCGTAACCCGCGAGCGCTTCGAGTTCGCGGCTCCACCAGAACTTGCCGGTCTTCGGCTCGTGCGACCACGCGCCCATGCGCGCGCCGCGCATTGCGAGGCTCAACACGTCGCGGCTTTCCTGCAATTCCCGTTGCGCCAGCTGATGCGCGGCTACGGACGCCTCCGCGTTACGCCGCGCGAGCACGAGCTCCTGCTCGTACTTGTGACGATCGGCGACGATCAGCACCGCGACTTCGATGTAGCTTTGCTCGCCGTGCACGCGGCGCACTGCATTGAGCAGTGTCGGCACCGTATGGCCGTCGCGATGCAGCATGCTCAGCTTGACCTCGGCGACGGAGCCCTGCATTTGCAGCAGCGGCGCCCAATGCGTCTGATAAAACACCTTGCCGCCAGTTGTCAGCAGATCCTGAAGGCTCATGCCCCTCGTGAGTTCTGCGGCGTCATGGCCGATCCATTCGCAAAACGTTGCGTTGGCGCGCACGATGCGCCCGTCGGTATCGGTGACGACGAGGCCGCAGGCGGCGTGCTCGAACAGCGCGTCGGCGAGCGGCAATGGGCGGTCGGTACTTTGCATTGCGTTAACGAGCAGTCGTCTGCAGGAAAGCGCTGATGGCCTCCGCAGTCGCGCGAGGCGCGCTCACATGCGGACAGTGCCCATTATTCTCTACGACGCGAAGCGTGCTGCTACGCATCGTGCGATGCATGTACTCGCCGACCGCGCGCGGCGCGATGACGTCTTCGCTTGCTTGCAGAATCAGAGTGGGCGTGGGGTTCGAAGGCAGCACGCCGCGATGATCGGAGAGAAAGGTGACGCGCGCGAACTGGGCGGCGATCCGCGGATCGGTCTGGCAAAAGCTGTTGTTCAACTCAACGACGAGTTCCGGCTGATCCGGCGCGCCCATGATGACGGGTGCCATTGCGCTGGACCAGCCGAGATAGTTGTCCTCAAGCGTGACAAGCAGGTCGTCGATGTCCTCGCGCGTGAACCCGCCGATGTAATCGCCGTCGTTCAGGTAGCAGGGCGACGGGCCCACCATCGCCTGAGCGGAAAAAAGCTGCGGTGCTTCGAGGGCGGCGAGCAGGCCGATCATGGAACTCACCGAATGGCCGACGAACACGACCGGCTCGTCGGCCACTTCGCGGACGAGTTCGACCAGGTCGCGCGCATAGCCGTGCAGCGAGTCGTACTTGTCGACGTCGTATGCGGCGAGGTCGGACGATCCGCTGCCCACGTGATCGAATAGCACGATGCGGTAGTCGTCATGGAAATATGGTGCGACGCGGCGCCACATGCTCTGGTCGCAGCCGAAGCCGTGCGCCATCACGATGGTGCTCGCGCCGCGCCCGGAAATATTCACGTTGTTGCGCTGGATGATGCTCATTGTCGAGTCCTGGAGCGTGCCGGGATGGAAGCGGGGATGCGCTCGGTCCGGGATCTGACAGAATGTTACCGCAGTCTCGCGGCCGCGCCGCCTCGGCACGTCTGCACCGATGCGCCGCGCTGCGGCTTTCCGGTTTCATCCGGTCTTTATCGGCTGCTTTGGCGCGCTCCGCGGCTCCATGCCGAAGCGCTCGTATTGTGCGATCACTTGCGCGCCGAAAAGCAGCAACGTGGCAAGCCATTCCAGGCTGAACAGAATGACGATTGCCATGGTGAGCGAACCGTACACCACGCTGACCTGTGAAAGCGTGGCAAAGTACCAGACCAGTACATGCCGCGTGATCTCCCACAACAGCGCAGCGACGATGCCGCCGAACAGCGCATGCTTGAGCGATGGCCGTCCGACCGGCATGACCATATAGATCGACGTCAGCAGGAAAACTTCGCCGGCGAGACCCAGCAGATACAGCAGGACTCGCGAAGCGCCCTGCAGCGACAGATGCAGGCCGAACAGTTCGATGCCTTCGGCACCCACGGCTTCCAGTCCGCTCGAGACGAGCGTGACGATCAACGCGCCCACGCCAAGGAACAGGATGTAGCAATAGGGTAGTAGAGCCGAAAGTAAAAAATGCCGCCGCCGTATGACCACACGATGAACGAAGATCAGCGACATCGCGTTTTCGAGTACCGTGAAGGCGAGCGAACTGAAGAACAGCATCGTCACGAACAGCACCCAGCCGATCACCGCACGGTGAGCGAGAAAATTGGCAAGCTCACGCACGAGCGCCGCGGACTGGCCCGGCACGAGCCATTGCAGCAAATGCCCTAGCGCCGGAAGCAGAATGTGTTGCGGCACGATGCGGGACAGCGCAATCACAATGAGGATCATCAGCGGCACGATGGAAAGCAACGCGTAGTACGCGACCGCGCCGGCGAGCAGCAAACCCTGATTGGCCCGGAACGCCTTCATCGTTTCGAGGATGAATCTGCCCGGGTGTCTCGCGACATTGAGCGTGCGCTGATCGATGATGGAGTGCATAGGACCTCGCCACGCGCGCGCGGCGAGCCGCCGACGGACGGCGCGTACCGGTGCGCTCTTCAGCGTAGGGTAAGCAAGAAAGCCTCCACACGTCTCGCGATCGCACACACAAAACTTTGCGGGAATCGAAGCTCGCGTTGCGAGAGCGGGAATACGCCTTGCTATTGAGGTGCGACATGGCATCCGAATCAACATCGAACATCGCAGAGCAACATGCCGACTCCGGGGACCTCGTCATCGCGCGTCCCGAGGGTCTGTATTGTCCGCCCGGCGACTTCCATATCGATCCGTGGCAGCCCGTCGAGCGGGCGGTGATCACGCATGCGCATTCCGACCACGCCCGCTTCGGGCATCGGCGTTATCTCGCGTCGCGTGCGGGCGCAAACGTGCTGCTCTCCCGCCTGCCTGACATTTCGCTGCAAACGCTCGCGTATGGCGAACGGCTCGACATCAACGGGGTAACCGTGTCCCTGCATCCCGCAGGGCATGTGCTTGGGTCCGCGCAATTGCGCATCGAGCACCGCGGGCGCGTGTGGGTCGCATCCGGCGATTACAAACTCGACCCCGATCCGACCTGCGACGCATTCGAGCCGGTGCGCTGCGATACATTCATTACGGAATCGACTTTCGGTCTGCCGATCTACCGCTGGGACACACCGCAAACCATATTCGACGGCGTCGATTCATGGTGGCGTCACAACGCCGCCCAGGGACGCGCGTCCGTATTGTTCTGCTATTCGTTCGGCAAGGCGCAGCGCGTGCTGGCAAGCATCGACCCGGGCATCGGCCCGATCTTCTGTCATGGCGCGGTCGAACCGCTCAATCGTGCTTATCGTGACGCGGGCGTGCGGTTGCCACCGGTGCGTCTCGTCAGCGAAATTGCGCCCAAAGACAAGGCGGCGTTCAGCCAGGCGCTGATCGTTGCGCCGCCGTCGGCGCAAGGCAGCGCATGGCTCAAACGTTTCGGCGACTATAGCGACGCGTTCGCGTCGGGCTGGATGCGCTTGCGCGGCGCGCGCCGCAGGCGCGGCGTCGACCGCGGGTTCGTGCTCTCGGATCATGCGGATTGGCCGGCGCTGCAAACGGCGATTCACGCAACGGGCGCGGGGCGCGTCATCGTCACGCATGGCTCGGTGGAACCGATGGTGCGCTGGCTGCGCGAGCAAGGGCTGGATGCGGGCGCCTTCGAGACCCAATACGGCGACGATACGGTCGAAGCCGATGCATTGGGCGGCGACGCGACAGCAGTGCCGGGCAATGCACCGCCCGCACAAAGCGATGAAGCGCCCGTGCATGAGTTCGACGATGCCGCGAGCCGTTCATGAAGCGCTTCGCTGCTCTTTACACTGCGCTCGACGCGACAACCTCCACGCACGACAAGCTCGAAGCGCTGACGAGCTACTTCGCCGTGGCGGAGCCTGAAGACGCCGCATGGGCGTCGTACTTTCTCGCCGGCGGCAAGCCGCGGCAATCGGTGCCCACGCGTCTCCTGACCGAATTTGCCCGCGAACGCGCGGGATTGCCCGCGTGGCTTTTCGAGGAGTCGTATCACGCAGTCGGCGATCTTGCCGAGACCATCGCGCATATTCTGCCGCCCGCGCGACGCAGTACCGAACTGGGCCTCACGCAATGGATCGAGCAGCGTGTGCTGACCTTGCGCGGTCTTGCGCCTGAAGAGTTGCGTACGCGTCTGTTCAGCTATTGGGATGAACTGGACTGGGGCGAGCGCTTTTTGCTGACGAAGCTGATTGGCGGGGGCTTTCGCGTTGGCGTCGCGCGGCAGTTGGTGGTGCGTGCGCTCGCCCAGGTCGCGGGAGTGGACCATAAGCGCATTGCGCAGCGCATGGTGGGATGGACCGATTCGCGGCAGAAGCCGGACGCCGCGCGTTATCTGCGTCTGATCGCGCCCGACGCACCTGGCGTCGACAACGCGGGCGAGCAGCAATCGGCGGATCGGCACGACAGCGATCTGGGCCTGCCATATCCGTTCTTTCTCGCGCATCCGTTGCAGACCGATCCCGAGACGCTTGGCGATCCGTCGCGCTGGCTGATCGAATGGAAGTGGGACGGCATACGCGCGCAACTCGTCAAACGCGGCGGCCGTGTGTGGTTGTGGTCGCGCGGCGAGGATCTGATCACCGATCGGTTTCCCGAAGTGGCCGCGTTGGGCGAGGCCTTGCCTGACGGCTTTGTGATCGACGGCGAAATCCTTGCCTGGGAACCCGGTGCCACCGCGCCTTTGCCATTCGCGCGCCTTCAACCGCGCATCGCACGCAAGACGCTGACGAAAAAAATCCTCGCGGATTCGCCCGCCGCGTTGCTTGCTTACGATCTGCTGGAAGCGCACGGCGAGGACTTGCGCATGACGCCGCTCGCCGAGCGGCGCGCACGCCTGGACACGTTGGCCGCATCGCTCGACGGCACGCTTTCACGCGAGCTGCTGCGGGTATCGCCGCAGGTGTCTGGAGCCGATTGGCGCGCGTTGGCGGCGCTACGCGAGGAGAGCCGCGCGCGGGGCGTCGAGGGCTTCATGGTGAAGGAGCGCGAGTCGATGTACGGCGTTGGCCGCACGAAAGCATCCGGCACCTGGTGGAAATGGAAGATCGATCCGTATGCGATCGACGCAGTACTGGTTTACGCGCAGCGCGGACACGGCAGACGTGCGAGCCTATACACTGATTTCACGTTCGCGGTCTGGGACGAAGCCAATGGCGTGCGCACGCTCGTGCCGTTCGCAAAGGCGTATTCGGGTCTTACCGATGAGGAAATGCGCCAGGTTGACGCAATCGTGCGCAAGACTACGATCGAGAAGTTCGGACCGGTGCGCAGCGTGACGCCGACGCTCGTGTTCGAGATCGGTTTCGAGGGCATCCAGGCGAGCACGCGTCACAAGTCCGGCGTGGCCGTGCGATTCCCGCGCATGCTGCGCTGGCGCACCGACAAGCATATCGACGACGCGGATACGCTCGCGATGCTCAAGGGTTTCATCGACGATCGCGCGGGATGACCTTGGCGGTAGCGAACTAGCGACGAATGGGTAACACGCATCGGCAACGATGCATTCACGATACATCGACGACAAACACCGCCGCTGCTTGATCGCGGCTCATCCAGAAAGCATGTCACCAGTGATGCAGTGCAGCGCGGGAGCGAATCTTGCAACCGGGCGGCGGGTGCCGTCATTCGGCGCGCGCAAGCACCAGGGAGAACGTAGTGATGCTCGACAACCAGTTCGAAGACAGCGAAGACGTGGTCGTATGGCGGCCAATCGAGTATGCGATGGCGTCGCACAGGCGCGTACTGGTCGTGGACGACTATCGTGAAGCGGCGGACGCGCTGCAAATGCTGTTGAACGCGGACGGGTTCGAATGCCGCGCGCTCGAAGATCCGCACGCGGTATGCGATATGGCGTCGCAATGGCAGCCGTTCGCCGTGGTTCTCGACATCAAGATGCCCGGCCTCGACGGGCTGGAACTGGCGCGGCGTCTGCGCGCGCATCCATCCACCTCGCATATGCTGCTGGTGGCCTGCACGGCGTTTGCGTCGCGCGACGACCGCGCCCGCGCGCGCGCCGTCGGATTCGACGCTCACTGCGCGAAGCCATTGACGCCCGAGCGTCTGCTGCGCGTGCTGGAGTCGGCTGCGGCGTTGCACGCTGTGGCGCCGCCGTAAAGCGTGCGCGCCGTTTGAAAAAACTGCGGTGCGTGGGGCGCAGTTCCTGAAGTGCTTTCCGCAGTATGTCGCGTGTTTGCCGACTCCCTCCGTTCGCTCGAAGTGCCCCTCAGCCCATTGCATTTCCTCGCGCGTTTTCTCTCGCGATTCTCGATAGATGTCCCATCGTGCAGCGGGAATGCACCAGAAAGCCGCGCCATGCGCGGGCCCGTCGGTTGCTAAATCTGTCGCAACGCCGTGCGTTTTGCACGCCGCGCAGGTTAAACAGCTTTCTGGAGGTTTTATATGAGCGACACAGAACGTCCCACGCCGCCGTTCAAAGGACAGCAGCAGGATCAGACACCGGGCCGCACCGCGGAGATGAACCCGCAACCCGATCACGGCGAGAAATCGTATAAGGGCTCGGGACGCCTCGCAGGGAAGGCCGCCATCATCACTGGCGGCGACAGTGGCATTGGCCGCGCCGTCGCCATCGCATTCGCGCGTGAAGGCGCGGACGTATTGATCTCCTATCTGAACGAAGACGACGATGCACGCGAGACCGCGCGCTGGGTCGAAGAGGCGGGCCGCAAGGCGGTGCTGGTGCCTGGCGACATCACGAATCCGGCGCACTGCAACGCGATTGTCGACAAGGCGATCGAGGCGTTCGGCCGGCTCGACGTGCTCGTGAACAACGCGGCATACCAGATGACATACCCGTCGCTCGACGAAATCACCGACGAGGAATGGGACAAGACGTTCGATACCAACATCGGCGCGATGTTCCGGATCACGCGCGCTGCAGTCAGGCACATGAAGCAGGGCGCCGCGATTGTCAACACCACGTCGATCAACGCGGACCATCCGAATCCCGGCCTGATCGCGTACGCGACGACCAAGGGCGCGATCCAGAACTTCACGGGCGGGCTTGCGCAACTGCTGGCTGAAAAGGGCATTCGCGCGAATTGCGTGGCGCCTGGACCGATCTGGACGCCGCTGATTCCTTCGACGATGCCGCCTGAAAAAGTCGAAAAATTCGGCCAGCAAGTGCCGATGAAGCGACCAGGGCAACCCGCGGAAGTCGCGCCGGCCTTCGTGATGCTGGCATCCGACGAAGCGAGTTACATCTCGGGCGCCACCATCGCCGTTACGGGCGGCTCGCCGATTATTTAGGCATATTGAGCGAATGCCGAGGGGCCGCTGTTTGCGTGATTAAGCGCAAGCAGCGGTTCGCAAAGTCGCCCTTCATATTCCTGCCGACGTAACGCTGCGGTACGAGCGCGGACCGGTGCGATCTCCTCCTTTCGGGCACGGCGCTTGCGCGCGTCATGAGTTCGTCTTGCGCTCGCTGTACGTACCCATCGTCAGGAGAAACCCCTCATGAATTCACCCACTGCGGAAACGCTGCTGGACGTCGCGCCGAGCGACGTCCAGCGCGTGCCGTTGAGCTTCGACATCAACGGAAAAAAGCACCCGTTCGAAGTGGAAGCCTGGACCTCGCTGCTCGACTTGCTGCGCGAGCATTGCCATTTGAGCGGTACGAAGAAGGGCTGCGATCACGGGCAATGCGGCGCGTGCACCGCCATTGTGAATGGCCAGCGTATCAACACATGTCTCGCACTGGCAGTGGTCCACGACGGCGCATCGATCACGACGATCGAAGGGCTCGCGAACGGCGAAGAACTGCATCCGGTTCAACAGGCGTTCATCGACCACGATGCATTTCAGTGCGGCTACTGCACGCCGGGACAGATCTGCTCCGCCGTGGCGATGCTGCAGGAAGGCCATGCGAAAACCGCGGACGACGTGCGTGAACTGATGAGCGGCAACCTGTGCCGCTGCGGCGCATACGCCAACATCGTCGCCGCGATTCTCGACGCAGCGGAGGTCGAGGATAAGCACCAGGGAGCGCGGCCATGAACCGCTTCTCGTACACGCGCGCGAGCGAAGTGCCGCAAGCCATCGAACAGCATCGTGCAAATGCAGCCGCTGCGTTTATCGCAGGCGGTACCAATCTGGTGGATCTGTGGCGCGAGAACGTAGCGCATCCGCAGGTCCTGATTGACATCAACCGTTTGCCGCTCAAACAGATCGAGGCGACCGCGGCGGGCGGACTGAAGATCGGCGCTCTCGTGACCAACAGCGCGGCCGCTTACGACCCAGCCATTGCCGCGCGTTATCCATTGCTGTCCAAGGCGATTCTGGCGGGCGCTTCGCCGCAAATTCGCAATGTGGCGAGCGTGGGCGGCAATCTGCTGCAGCGCACTCGTTGTGTCTACTTCTACGATGCGGGCACGCGCTGCAACAAGCGCGAACCCGGCACCGGCTGTCCGGCAATGGAAGGCGTGAATCGGATGCACGCGATTCTCGGCGCAAGCGAACACTGCATTGCCGTGCATCCGTCCGATATGTGCGTGGCATTGGCCGCGCTCGATGCAACGGTTCATCTATCCGGGCCCAACGGAGCGCGCGTGTTGCCGTTCGCCGACTTTCACCGCCTGCCGGGCGACACGCCGCACATCGATACCAACATTCGCGACGACGAACTGATCACCGCGGTCGAATTGCCGAAGCAGGGCTTCGCGCAGCATCACGCGTACGTGAAGGTGCGTGACAGGGCTTCCTATGCGTTTGCGCTTGTCTCCGTCGCGCTGGGACTGGAACTCGACGGCGACGTGATCGTGAATGCGCATTGCGCGCTCGGCGGCGTTGCGCACAAGCCCTGGCGCAATACGGACGCTGAGGCGTCGCTGCAGGGCAAGACACTGAGCGCGGAGACGGTACGCAACTTCGCCACGGACTTGCTGCGTGACGCACGGGGCCGCCGGGGCAATGCGTTCAAGGTCGAATTGACGGCGCGCGCAATCGAGCGCGCATTTCTAGGCGCGAGACAACGTTCGTTCGAGGAGTCCGGGCTATGAACCGTATCGAGACTTTGCCTGCTCTGCGCGCGAGCGGCGTGCCGCACAAGCGCGTCGACGGCAGGCTGAAGGTGACCGGCGCCGCACAGTACGCGGCCGACTTCGCCGCCAATCGACTCACGTATGGCTTCGTCGTGTCGAGCACGATTGCGGCGGGGCGAATAGTGTCGATCGATTCATCGGCCGCGCTTGCGCTGCCGGGCGTGCTGCATGTGCTGACGTATCAGAATCGCCCTGAATTGCCTCGCGAGGACAAACCCTACAAGGACATGGTTGCGCCCGGCGGCAGTCCGCTCAGGCCGCTGTGGGACGACCGTGTGTGGTACAGCGGCCAGCCCGTCGCACTCGTGCTCGCGGAGTCTCTCGAACTCGCGCGTCATGCGGCCTCGCTCGTGGATGTGCGCTATGAGTCGGCGCCGCATCGAACGGCCATGGGCGAGGTGCTCATGGAGGCCGTGCCGCCGTCGACGGACAAGGGCGGCTTCGACACGCCGCCCGCGCCGCGCGGCGACGCCGATGCTGCGTTTGCCAGCGCCGTGGCCCGTGTCGATGCGTTCTACAGCACGCCGGCGGAATATCACAACCCGATGGAAATGCATGGCTGCACGGTCGTGCCCGACGAGCATGGCCACTTGACCGTGTATGAAAAGACGCAGGGCGTCGTCAATACGAAGTCGTATCTGACGGCCGTGTTCGGCTTGAGCGACGAGCAGGTGCAGGTGGTGTCGCCGTTTGTCGGCGGTGCATTCGGCTCGGGCCTGCGGCCGCAGTATCACCTCGCACTCGCGGTCATGGCGGCGCTCGAATTGAAGCGCCCGGTGCGAGTGACATTGACGCGCCAGCAAATGTTCACGTTTGCGCATCGGCCGCAGTCGATTCAGCGCGTGGCGTTGGGTGCCGGCGCCGACGGCAGGCTGCAGGCGGTGATTCACGAAGCCGTCTCCGAGACGTCCCAGTATGAGGACTACTGCGACGTGGTGGTGAACTGGGCCGGTCAGCTATATCAATGCGACAACGTGACGCTCGGCTACAAGGTCGTGAGGCTCGACGTGCCGACGCCCGCCGACATGCGCGCGCCGGGCGCCGCGCAAGGTCTTTTCCCGCTGGAAGCGGCAATGGACGAACTGGCCGAGGCGTTGCAGATGGACCCGCTCGAACTGCGCCTCATCAACTACGCCGAACGCGATGCGAACAAAAATCTGCCGTTCTCCAGCAAGGCGCTGCGCGAATGCTATCGCGAAGGCGCGGCTCGCTTCGGCTGGGAGAAGCGGCCGCTCGCGCCGCGCGCGCGGCGCGAGGGCACTGAGCTGATCGGCTGGGGCATGGCGACGGGCGTATGGGACGCGATGCAAAATGAAGCGTCGGCGCGCGCGGTGCTGACGCGCGACGGCCAGGTGACTGTGTCGAGCTCGACCGCGGATATCGGCACCGGCACCTACACCGCGATGACGCAGATCGCGGCGGACGCGCTCGGTGTGCCGCTTCACGACGTAGTGTTCGAACTGGGCGATACGCGCTTGCCGAAGGCGCCGCTCGAAGGCGGATCGTGGACGGTGTCGTCGGTGGGAAGCGCGGTCGATGTCGCGTGCAAGCGACTTCACAATCGACTCGTCGAACTCGCGCGGGAACATGGCGGCGCGGGTTTCGCGAGTGCCGCGCGCGAGGACATCAGGCGCGCGGGCAAGCAGATCGTGTGCGGATCGGGCAGCGAAGACGCAATCGCGATCGACACGCTATTGGAGCGCGCCGGCCTCGAATCGCTCGAAGAGCGAGCCACCGTCAAGCCGCATGAAAAGCAGCAGGCGTATTCGATGGGCACGCATTCGGCGGTTTTTGTCGAAGCGCGCGTGGACGAGGCGCTGGGCACCGTGCGCGTGACTCGGGTGGTGAGTGCCGTGGCCGCGGGTCACATCGTCAATCCGAAGACCGCGGCGAGCCAGGTGGCGGGCGGCGTGGTGTGGGGCATCAGCATGGCGCTGCACGAGGAAGGACAGTTCGACCACGACATGGGCCGGCAGATGAACCACAACCTCTCCGACTATCATGTGCCGGTCAACGCGGATATTCATGACATCGACGTGCTGTTCGTCGAGGAGCACGACGATATCGTCAATCCGCTCGGCGTGAAGGGCGTGGGTGAAATCGGCGTGCTCGGCGTGGCGGCGGCAGTGAGTAATGCTATCTGGCATGCAACCGGCAAACGCGTGCGGGACTTGCCGATTACGTTGGACAAGCTGTTCGCGTGAATGCCGGTTGTCGCGCGGAATCGAAGCGACAAGGAGCGGCAACAAGCGGCAACAACCGAAGAAACGCAGACAAATGCGAAGAAACGCGGAGCGAGGCTCGTCAGCCGCGCTCCGCTTCGTTCATGTGCTGCGGCTCGACATTCGCGTTCCGCGTATTCGCGCAGCGCGAACCACACCGGAGCATCGAAACACAGCATTAGTCGGCGTATTTGAATTCCGGCAGCGCTTCTAACGATTTTTTGGTCGCCTCCGGAAGAACCACGCGACGGTTGGTGATCTGCAGATCGTTGAACGGAACCGCCACGAGATGCTTGCCTATGCCGAGAAAACCGCCCACCGACAGAATTGCGTAGGTGCCGCGGTCGCCGCCTGGCGAGACGATCAGATCGTCGACCGTTCCAATGGTGTCCTTGTTCTTATTGAAGACGTCGGCCCCGGCGAGCTTCGACGCGCGATAGCCGCTCGCGAGTTGAACGACGTCGGTGCGCCTTTCGGTGATGGATTGCGGAGCGCCTTGTGCATAAGCGTTGCCATGCGACGCGAGTATGCCGACGAGCAGTGCTGCTGCAAGCAGCGGTCTGGCTTGCGTGCTTCCCATGTGATTTCTCCTTGTTATGTGTGGCGCCATTCGCGGCGCGTCCAGTAGCTTTCAAGCCCGTTACCGCAAATTGCGTGCCGCGGCGGCCCAAGGTCGCAAGGCCCGGGCCCGGGGATTGCTATAGGAGCGGGCCTGCTATTCATATCGCCTACACCGGAACCGCGCGCAAGCGCTTTTGCTTCTCACAGGAATCCCTATGTCATCCCCGCCCAGTTACTCCACGCGCATCGCGGAAGGCACGCCTTTTCCGCTCGGCGCGACATGGAATGGAAACGGTGTGAACTTCGCGCTGTTTTCGGCGCACGCGACCAAAGTCGAGCTATGTCTGTTCGATGAAACCGGTCAGCATGAAATTGAACGCATTGAACTGCCCGAATACACCGACGAGGTCTGGCACGTGTTCGTGCCGAATCTGAAACCGGGCGCCGTGTACGGTTATCGCGTGCATGGTCCGTATGAACCCGAGAAGGGCCATCGCTTCAATCCGAACAAGCTGCTGCTCGACCCTTATGCGAAGGCGCATATCGGCGACCTGAAATGGGCGCCCGAAATTTTCGGCTATACGCTTGGTTCGGAAGAAGGGGACCTGTCGTTCGACGAACGCGACAG
This sequence comes from Paraburkholderia kirstenboschensis, assembly GCF_032806925.1. Taxonomy (NCBI): domain Bacteria; kingdom Pseudomonadati; phylum Pseudomonadota; class Betaproteobacteria; order Burkholderiales; family Burkholderiaceae; genus Paraburkholderia; species Paraburkholderia kirstenboschensis. The sequence continues at coordinate 2,756,629 of NZ_CP136512.1, forward strand.
CGCGCCTTTCGTGCCGAAGTGCAAGGTCGTGGACGCCACGTTTTCATGGTCGCACCCGGAGCGCAATCCGCTGCCGTGGGACCGCGTGATCTTCTACGAAACGCATGTTCGCGGCTTCACGAAGCGTCATCCCGAAGTGCCCGAGGAATTGCGTGGCACCTTCGCGGGACTCGGACAGAAAGCGGTGATCGACTACATCAGGAGCCTCGGCGTGACGTCGGTCGAACTGATGCCGATCCAGACATTTGTGAACGACAGCTATCTGCTCGAGAAGGGCCTCACGAACTACTGGGGCTACAACACCATCGGCTTTTTTGCGGCTGACCCGCGTTTCTTCGCTTCGTCGACGGATTCCGTCAGCGAGTTCAAGGGAATGGTGGACAGCTTTCACAACGCCAACCTCGAAGTCATTCTCGACGTGGTGTACAACCACACCGCCGAAGGCAACGAACGCGGGCCGACGCTTTCGTTCAAGGGCATCGACAACGCGTCGTACTACCGCCTGATGCCGGACGAGCCGCGCTATTACATCAACGATACGGGCACCGGAAACACGCTGAATCTGTCGCATCCTCGCGTGCTGCAAATGGTGACCGACAGCCTGCGTTACTGGGTGACGGAAATGAAGGTCGACGGCTTCCGCTTCGACCTCGCGACGATTCTCGGCCGCGAGCCGCACGGCTTCGACGAGGGCGGCGGCTTTCTCGACAGTTGCCGGCAAGACCCGGTTCTCTCCAGCGTGCGGCTCGTCGCGGAGCCGTGGGATTGCGGTCCCGGCGGCTACCAGGTGGGTGGCTTTCCGCCTGGCTGGGCCGAATGGAACGACCGCTTTCGCGACACGGTGCGCGCCTACTGGAAGGGCGACGAAGGCATGGTTGCCGATCTCGCCGCGCGTCTGACCGGCTCAGGGGACAAGTTCAATCATCGCGGCCGGCGCCCGTGGGCCAGCGTGAACTTCATCGCCGCTCACGACGGCTTCACGCTGAACGATCTCGTCTCGTACAACGACAAGCACAACGAGGCGAACGGCGAAGACAACAAGGACGGGCACTCGGACAACAAGTCGTGGAATATGGGCGTCGAAGGTCCAACCGACGACATCGAGATTCGTCAGCAACGTGAGCGTCAAAAGCGCAATCTGCTGGCAACGTTGCTGCTTTCGCAAGGCACGCCGATGGTTCTCGCGGGCGACGAGTTCGGCCGCACGCAGAAGGGCAACAACAACGCATATTGCCAGGACAACGAGATCAGTTGGGTGGACTGGGAAGGTATCGACGATGACGGCCGCGCGCTGACCGAGTTCGTGAGAAACCTCACGACGCTGCGTCACCGCTTGCCGGTGCTGCGTCGCAGCCGCTTTCTCACGGGCGAGTACAACGAGGCGCTCGACGTGACCGACGCGCGTTGGCTCTCGCCCGACGGCACCGATCTCACGCCTGAGCAATGGGCCGATCCGCTGATGCGCTGCTTCGGTCTCGTGATCGACGGCCGCGCGCAGGCGAGCGGCATTCGCCGTCCCGCGTCGGACGCGACCTTGTTGCTGGTGCTGAACGCGCACCACGACGTCGTCAACTTCACGTTGCCCGAGGTGGCCGAAGGCGAACGCTGGACTTGCCTGCTCGACACGAACATGCCGGTGCGCGCCGAACTGCCCCAGTTCAGCGCTGGCGACGACTATCAGGTGACGGCGCGCTCGTTACTGCTATTCGCGCTGGAGGCTCCGAGTCGCGCGACGCAACGCGTGTTCGACCGGCTGGAAGAGCAGCTCACCTCCGATGAAAGCGAAGCCCCGCCTGCTTCCTGATCGGGAATAGCACTTGCTGTTTGCCTGAAGGCCGCGCGTATTCACTCAGTGATTGCGCGTGGCCTTCGCCATGTCGGCATCCGCTTGACCTTTACTGTAGGTGACCAAATGGAACAGGAGCAGGCCTCTCAGGAGGAACAGATTCGCATGCGCGCTTATTACCTGTGGGAGCAGGCGTCGGAGCCGAAAGGCACGCCCGACGAATACTGGGAACAGGCCCGCAGCGAGATCGAAAAGGAAGCGCCGCCAGTGGAAAGCGGGCCGATTGCAGAAGAGCCGAAGAAATAAGCACATGCCAGGGAGCACTACAACAGATAGCGGCAAGCGGTACGCATCGCCATGAAGGACTTCCCCGATCCGTCGCGCGGCAGCCCTCCCACGCGCATCGACGCTCCGCCTGCCGCGTTCGGTCTCGATGCGCTGATCGCGTTGGGCGTTGGCGCGGGTCTCGTGGCGTGCCTGTACTTCGCGCGAGCGGTGCTGATCCCGGTGACGCTCGCAATTCTGCTGAGCTTTCTTGTCGCGCCGCTTGTGAAGTGGCTGGGCCGTTTGAAGCTCGGCCATGTCGCGTCGGTGTTCGCCGCTGTGGTGATTTCGGTGTCGGTGATCGGCGTGCTCGGCGCGGTGATCGCGATGCAACTGACAGAATTGGCGGCGGGTATGCCGCGCTATCAGGCGACCATCGAGCAAAAGATGGAAGCCGCGCATACGCTGACCGTGGGCAAGCTCGATCGTTTCGCCAAAGCCGCGGGCCAGGCGCTGCAACGCGCCACCGTGGAACCGTCACAGCCCGCGCCGCGTCATGATGCGTCTTCTCCCGATGGCCGCGCCGCCGCCGTTCCCGTCGAAGTGCGCGAGCCGGTGCCGACGCCGCTGGAACTCGCGCGACGCGTGTTGTCGCCGGCGATCAGTCCGCTGGAGACGGCGTTCATCGTGTTCGTCGTGATGGTCGTGATCCTCTTGCAACGCGACGATCTTCGCGACCGCGCGATCCGGTTGTTCGGCTCGCGCGACCTGCATCGCACCACCACGGTAATGGACGAAGCCGCGCGGCGCCTGAGCCGCTACTTCGTTTCGCAGCTTGGATTGAATGCAGGGCTCGGTGTCGTGATCGGCGCGGGGCTTTTCTTTATCGGCGTGCCGAGTCCGATTTTGTGGGGCATTCTCGCGGCGTTGCTGCGGCTCGTGCCGTATGTCGGCATCTGGATCGCAGGCGGGCTTGCCACCGCGCTCGCCGCCGCGGTGAGTCCCGGATGGGACATGGCGATCTGGTCCATCGCGCTTTTCGTGACGGTCGAGTTGCTGGTGGGCCAGGTGGTGGAGCCGCTGCTGTATGGACGCAGTACCGGACTCTCGCCGTTTTCGGTGGTCGTGGCGGCGATCTTCTGGAGCTGGATCTGGGGGCCAATCGGGCTGATTCTGTCGACGCCTTTGACGCTCTGCCTGCTCGTGCTCGGCCGGCATATCAGGCGTCTGGAATTTCTCGACGTGATGCTGGGCGACCAGCCCGCGCTCACGCCCGTCGAAAATTTTTATCAACGTGCGCTAGCGGGCGATCCCGACGAAGCGATCGCGCAAGCGGAGTTGCTGCTGCGCGAGCGTTCGCTGTCGGCATACTACGACGAGGTGACGATCCCGGGCCTGCAACTCGCCGCCAACGATGTCGTGCGCGGCAGCGTCACGGCGGCGCAGCTCGCGCGCATCGAGTCCACTACCAACGATCTGGTCGATGGACTCGACAGTTATCCGGACGAGCACCCGCCGCGGCTCATGGCGGAAGACGCTAGCGCCGATATCGGCCCGGTGGCGCCGTCGCGCATTGCGCCGGCGGCATCGGCGGGCATGCATGCGTTGTTTGCGAATCACGTTTCGCGCGGTGCCGCGCAAGGGCCGCGCGACGATAGCGCGGAACAAGCCGCCGAAGATGCGCTGGAGCGGGCGCAAGACCCGCCGCGCGCCGCGAATCAGCGCGTCTTGTGCATTCCCGGACGGGGCCCGCTCGATCCTCTGGCGACGACCATTCTGTTGCAGCTGCTTGGCAGGCACGGCTTCACAGCACGCTCGCTGCCGCACGAGGCCGCTTCACGCGCCATGATCGAGCAATTGAATGCCGACGACGTGGGCATCGTTTGCATCGTCTATTTGCGGATCGACGGCATTCCCTCGCATTTGCGCTACATGGTGCGGCGCATCCGCACGCGTTTGCCGAAGGCGTCGATTATCGTTGGATTGTGGGCGCGCGAGGATATCGAGAAGTGGAGCGTCGATCTGCAAAACGCAATGGGCGCGGAATGCTATGTCACTTCGTTGCAGGAGATGCTGGCCGCCTGCCGCATGTGCGCCAGCACGACAAGCGGCGAATCGCTCGCGGTGGCCAACGCCTAGAAAAGCGCTGGAAAAACAGGCAAAAAAACGCCCGGCGCTTGCGCGTCGGGCGATGTTCGTTGCAGCAGTGCTTACTTGCCTGTGGCGCCGCCTTCCGAGGACTTGCCTTCGTCGTCGGTCACGATTTTCGTTGTGCCGCCGGTAGAGGGCGGGTCGCTCGCCGGAAACGTGTCCTCGACTTCCTTGTCGATCTGCTTCTCGGTCTTGTCGGCGTTCGGATGCTGCTCCTTGGGTTCTGCCATGACGTTTCTCCTTTGGCTGATAAATGTGGTGGGCGGACGGCCACGCTGTTCGCGCGGCCTACTTGGGGTGCTTTTTACATCGGCATGTAGAGTTGCATGAAAGGTGAGCGCTCCATGAGCTAAACATCGGATTGCGTCAGGCTTCCCCGCACGACTCGCGCCCGACGATCCGCAATGCGTCGGCGCGCGCGAGCGGACCTTGACGCATAGCGTCGATCAGGTGCGCGGTCTGCGCGTCGCGTTCGCACGCGAGCACGGCTTGAACCTCGTCGTCCTTCACGTATAGCGCAGCGAACTCGTAACTATCGAGATCGCCGTCGACCACGAGTTCGTCCCAGTCGCCTGCGTGGCCGAGATATTCAAACGTCTTGCCGAAGTGATAGGTCCAGAAAAACGGCACGCCGCTATAGCGGTTGCGTGCGCCGCACATGTTTTGCGCGGCGATGCGCGCGTGCTGTTGCGCAACCCGCCAATGTTCGATTCGCAGCGGCTCCTCGTTCTCACGCAGCGGAAAGACCGCGATGTCGCCGGCGGCGTAGAGACCGGGCGCGGCCTGCATGCCTGCATTCACGATCACGCCGCCGTCTTTTTGCAGCGGCAATCCTTCGATGAAGCCAGTCGCGGGGGTAACGCCCGTACCTAACAGCACGACGTCGGCGGCGATATGCTCGCCGCTTTCCAGTATTACTTCATGCACGCTGCCTTCTTCGCCTTCGAGCGAAGCGACTTTCGCTTCCAGATGAAACCGCACGCCATTGCTTTCGTGCAGCGCGCGGAACATTGCGCCCACGCGTTCACCGAACTGCTTCGCGAAAGGCACCTTGTCCGGCGAAATAACGGTGACTTCGACACCGCGTTTGCGCAGCGCGGCGGCGGTTTCGAGTCCGATGAAACTGCCGCCGAGAATCGCTACCTGCCTGGAGGTGGTGGTGGCGGCAGAGGCGGCGTCGATTGCGAGTTCGTCGGTCGGCCCGTCGCCAAGCGCGTCGACGATTGCCGAGGCGTCGTCGAGATTGCGCAGCACATACACGCCGCCAAGCTCGCAGCCTGGAATAGAAGGGACTTTCGGCACGCTGCCGGTGGCGAGCAGCGCGGTGTCGTAAGTCAATGCGCCACCGGGTTCCAGATGAACGGTGCGCTTGGGCACATCTAGGCGCACTACCTTCGCGACGATCCGCTCCACGCCGTGCTGCTCGAACCAGTCGTGAGCGAGAAGCGGCGGCACATCGGCGGGGGCCATTCCCGCGGAAGGGACAAACTTGCTCAGCGACGTGCGGTCATACGGCGCGTGCGGTTCGTCGCCGATCAGCGTGATGCGCCCGCTAAAGCCAGACTCGCGTAGCGCAGCGCAAGCCGCAGCGCCGGCCGCGCCCGCGCCGATCACCGCGAAGTGCGGCTCCTGTGTGCGGGCAAGCTCTGTTTCGTTCGGCAGTTCGTCCGGCGTGACCAGCACGTCATCGCCGTCGACGATCACCGCGTAGCGTTCGAGCGGCACGAGCGGCGGCGGCTCCAGCACCTGGCCGGTGGACGCGTCGAACGTGCCCTTATGCCAGGGACAAACGATCCGGCCGCGGCACAGCGCGCCTTGCGCGAGCGGTCCGCCCGCGTGCGGACAGTCGGCGGAATACGCGCGCACGGTGTCGCCGTCGCGGACCAACAGGATCTTTTCGTCGTCCACGACGACGCGTTGTGCCCGGTCCTCGCGTAACTGCGAAAGCTGGGCGACGTGTCGTGCAGTCGTGGGCATGCGGGCTCCTCGAGGCGTTGCCAGATGCGGCTCCGGGCGGTAGGATCGCGCGCCGAGGCCGCGGGGGCGGAAAGAGAAAAAGCCTAAAGCTATCTGGAACAGCAATCGTCGTGCCCGGAGCCGGCTGTAGGCGGGGTCATGCAAAAACATTCTCGTTTGTTCACGTCTCGCTATGTGAATGGCCGAAAAGTACGCTAGATTCCTTTTACGGAAATAGCGCACGATCACGAGGCACGATACGTGCGACGAATTACGTGACTTCTCATGACTTTTGTGGAGATGTTGGCCGTGCAGCGTGCGGAGCGAGTTGCAGTTGATGTCCCTATGCCGTCGCGCAATTTTGCGGCGACGCGGCGTGTGCTACTCGTCGTGCTTGCCGTTTCGATTCTCTTTCCCCTTGCATGCCTCGCCGGCTACGGCTATTTCGATTACCAGCGGCGCATAGCCGATTCGAACGACATAATCGACCGGCTTGTACGCGTAACCGAGGAGCAGGCCGTCAAGGTGCTCGACCTGAATCAGCAGATGGCTGCGCGCATCGTCGAGCTGATCGGCAACGAAGACGATACGCAGCTTCGCGCGCGTGACGCGCAGTTACACAAGAGCCTGCGCGAAATCGGCGGGGACTTTCCGCAAGTGGCGTCCATCAACCTGATAGGTGTGAACGGCGATCTGCTCGTGTCGAGCCGCGCGTATCCCGCAACCGGCATCTCGATCGGTCATCGCGAAGACTTCGTCTCCGCGCGAGCGATGCGCCCGCATCCATACTTTTCGTTGCCGATGTTCGGCCCTCTATCGCAAACGGACGTGTTCAACACGACGATTGCGCGCACCGATAACGACGGCAATTTCCTCGGCGTCGTGTCGGTCGCGTTGCGCAACGAGTACTTCTCGCGCTTCTATCGCGAGCTGATCAATGGCGACTCGTCGCTCGCGTTGGCCCTTTATCGCCAGGACGGCAATCCGCTGGTGCGCTATCCGCCGTCGCCGGCAGGAGTGACGGATAGTGCGTCCGACGCGTTTGCCTCCGCGTTGCGTGACAAACAGTTGTCCGGCCACGTACGTGTCAAATCAGCGGAAGACGGCGATGCGCGGCTCGTCGCGTTTCGCCGGGTCGGCGACTATCCGCTGTATGTGTCGAGCGCCTATGCAACAGGCGCGATCGTCGACGCGTGGCGCGAGCACTTCCTTGTGATCGCCGCGTTGACCGCCGTGCCTTGTGTCGCGATCTGGATCCTGGTGCTTTACTCGCTGCGTCAACTCGACGGCGAGCGCGTCGCGTGGGAACGCTGGCAGGGCGAGGTTGCGATGCGGCTTTCGGCGGAAGCTTCGAGCCGGCAATTGCAGCGCATGGGCGCGCTCGGCAATCTGGTCGCCAACGTCGCGCACGACTTCAACAATCTGTTGATGGTTGTCTCCGCGAATATCGAGCTTGCCCGTCTGAAGCGGTTCAACAACCTCGAAAAGGAAATGACGGCGGTACAGCGCGCCACCGCCACGGCCGAATCGCTGACGCGGCGGCTGTTGAGCGTCGCAAAGAAGCAGCCGCTGAAACAGGAGCCGATCCACCTGAAGAAGTGGATGCCGGGCGCGGCGCCGCTCATCGAGGCGGCGCTCGGCGATCAGATCGAACTGGCGCAGAGCATCGTGGACGATGTATGGGATGTGCTCGCGGATCCGACCGACCTCGAGCTTGCGATCATGAACCTGGCGGTGAATGCACGCGATGCGATGCCGCGCGGCGGACGCTTCGTGATTCGTTGCCAGAACAACCGGCTGGTCGGCAGCGATACCTTGCTGCCCGATGGCGAATACGTGCTGATCGCGTGTTCCGACGACGGCGAAGGTATGCCCGAATCGGTCGCGCGGCGCGCGTTCGAGGCGCTCTTCACGACCAAGCTCAGCGGCTCGGGCGCAGGCCTCGGCTTGGCGCAGGTTCTGTCGATGTGCGAACAGGCGGGCGGCACCGCGAAGATCGACAGCGTGCCCGGCAGCGGCACGACGGTGCGGATGTATCTGCCGCGCTATCGCGAACGCCGTCAGACGCGCGTCGTGAACGAAGAAGTGGTGGAGCAGCCAGCACTGCGGCACGCGGGCATGGTGCTCCTCGTGGAAGACAACGAAGACGTCGCGGCGGGCGTCGCGGCTGTGCTGGAAACGTTCGGCTGCGCAGTGCGTCACGAGCCCACCGCCGATCAGGCGTTCGACGTACTCACCGGCGGCGAGCGCTTCGAACTCGTGCTGTCGGACATCCAGATGCCGGGCAAGCTGAACGGCATCGACCTTGCCGAAAGAGTGCGCAGCGCATGGCCCTCGCAGAAGATCGCTTTGATGACGGGCTACGCGGACGAACTCGAACGCGCGCGCCGCCTCGGCGTGGCGATACTGGCGAAACCCTTCAACATCGAGGAACTGCACGCGCTCGTGGCTTGCGAACCGTAATGCGTTGCAATCTTGAGGCACAGCCCTTGCTGAACTCCTGACGAGGCAAGCGCACGTGGCACGCCTGCGTGCGCGATCCGCTTCTATCTCGCTTCCATTCCGACAGGAGAACAGTCATGAAGATCAAGAAGGCACTGCTTATTTCCACACTGCTCACGGCTTCCTCGCTTGCCATGGCACAGGGCGCGGGCGGCTCGGGTGGCGGGGCGGGCGGCGGCCCGGCCGGCAACGACCCGAGCGCGACCGGCGGCGCGAATACCTCCACGCGCGAGGGTGGTGACGCGACATCGGGCGCAATGTCGCATTCGAAGTCGAAGAAGCACTCGTCGAAGTCGAAGACCACGAAGCCCGCAACCGACACCACCAACATGCCGGGCGCGAACGCAAGTAGCGACACGAAGGGGCAATAACCCGACGTGTCCTGAGTGAGGGCCTGCGGCGCGAATGCGCTACGGGCGCCTCGTGAATCGCCTGCTTTACCGGCGCGGCTTGGCTGACTAGCTCTTTTCCTGCGCCGCGTCGTACTTGCCGAGCGCCGCGGCGCTATTCAGACGCGCGCGTTTCAGAAGCGCCTGCTGCGCTTCGCCGACGTTGCTCGCCGCGCCTTTCCAGGCTTGCAACGGCGGCTCCTGCAACGCACGTCCATACGAGAAGCTCAGATTCCACGGCAGCGGCCCGAGGCGATTCATGGCGTCGAGGTTCGCGGTCGCTTCCTCGGGCGATTGTCCGCCGGATAAAAACACAATGCCCGGCACGGCCGAGGGCACGGTGCGTTTCAGAATCCGTACCGTGTAAGCAGCGATATCCGCAGTGGACGATTGCCGCGCGCTCTCCGAACCGGCAAGCACCATGCTCGGCTTCAACAGCATGTGTTCGAGCACCACGCGATGCCGTTGCAGCGCGACGAACACCTCGTGCAAGACCGCCTCGGTCACTTCGGCACTGCGCTCGATCGTGTGGTCGCCGTCCATCAGCACTTCCGGTTCGACGATCGGCACGATGCCCGCTTCCTGCGCGATCGCAGCGTAGCGCGCAAGCGAGTCGGCATTCGCTTCTATCGCGAGACGGCTCGGCAGGTTGGCCGCGATGTTGTAGACCGCGCGCCACTTTGCAAAGCGCGCGCCTTGCTGTTTGTAATCGACGAAGCGGCGCGCAAGGCCGTCGAGCCCTTCGGTGATTTCATCGCCCGGAGCATGAGCAAGCGCAACCTTGCCGAGGTCCACCTTGATGCCCGGCACGATCCCGTTCTTCGCTGCGACTTCTGGGAACGGCGTGCCGTTGTCAGCTTTCTGGCCGAGCGTCTCCTCGTAGAGAATCACGCCGCTCACAAATTCGCCGAGGCCCGGCGTGGTGAGCAGCAGATTGCGATACGCACGGCGGTTTTCCTCGGTGGAGTCGAGGCCGATCGTCTTGAAGCGTTTCGCGATGGTGGGGCCGCTTTCGTCGGCGGCGAGCAGGCCCTTGCCGGGCTGAACCATTGCGTCGACGGTGGCTTGCAGTTCGCTACGGGTGTCCATGAGATGTGCTCCCTTTGTTCCGGTTGCGGAAGGAAAACTGCGGCCGCGGCGCATTGGCGGCCGCTGCACTACCTGCGTTATTCGCCGATCAGATGCAGCACGATGTCGCGATGCTGCGTATGACGTCGATGCTCGAACAGATACAGGCCTTGCCATGTGCCGAGCACCATCTGCCCATGCTCGACCGGTACGCTCAATTGCACTTGCGTCAACGCGGTGCGCAAATGCGCGGGCATGTCGTCGGGCCCTTCGGCGTCGTGCTCGTAGCGTTGCTTGTCTTCGGGTGCGAGGTTCGCGAAGTAGCGCTCGAGATCTCGCTGCACCGACGGGTCGGCATTCTCCTGAATCAGCAGTGACGCCGACGTATGACGGCAAAAGAGAGTCAGCAGTCCGGTGTCGATGTCCTGCGCCGCGACGAAGCGGTGCGCTTCGTCGGTGAATTCGACGAGTCCGCGAGAGGGCGCCTTGACGCTCAGATGGTGGATGGCCTGTCGCATGATGGAAGCGCTCGACTCCGGTTCAGAGCGACGCGAATGCGTCGGCGATCTGTTCCACGCTTCCAGGGCGAACGACGCGCGCCACTTCCGCGCCGTCGCGCATGAAAATCAGCGTGGGCCATAGCTTGACCTTGAACGAGCGGCCTAACGGCCGGCCGGGACCGTCCTCGATCTTCAGGTGCCTGACACCGGCATGCGCTTCAAAAGCCTTTGCAATCGACGGCTGCGCACCCTGGCAGTAGCCACACCAGTCCGTGCCGAATTCGATGACGGTGGCGCCTGGCAGCGCGTCGATATCGGCTCTTGAAGGTGCTTTGATCGAATAGGGTGTCCGGATTGCCATGCATGCTCCGCTGCGGGTTCAGATATGCGCTCTGGGGTTGGAAAGGCGGGTTGGAAAGGCGCGCCCGCTGCCGCGGACACGCGCCGCACTCTGGTTTGATAAGAGTACCAGCTATTGGTTCGAGAGTTGGCGGGGCGGGCATTCGACACGAACGCACACGCTGGGCGCGCGCTCGAAAAGCGAGGCTATGTCGTACCATGAGCCAGCGCGGGCGCCTGCGGGAGTAGATATTGCTAGCACCTGAGCCTCGAATACCACGCATATGGCCGGTAAGACGAAGCGCCAACGCGTGGACGCGCAGGTTCAACCGTCATGGAGGCATGTCATGCCATCAGCATTGATCGTCAAGCGGTCCGTCGGACTCCCTGCAAGGCTACGCCGCGGCGTGAAATGTGCGATGCTCGCATGCTCGCTCGGCGCCGCGCTGCCAGGCTACAGCGCCGATGTGACTTCTGCGCCTTCGGCCGCGTCGCAGGAGGCGCCGGCTGCGGTCCCCGCCGCGCGCGCCGCCAACGCGCCCGACGACACTTTCCTGCTCACGATCTTTTTGCGCCACGACGAATCCAGGCCGCTGCCGAAGATCAACGAGCAATTGCGCGCACAGGGTTTCTTCAAGGCTTTCCCGCCGCCCGGTATAGAAGTGGTGTCGTGGTACGTGATGATGGGCATCGGTCAGGTGGTCACACTGCGTGTGCCCGCGAGCCGGTTGCGCGAGGTCAATCGCGCGATTGAGACGACCGCGTGGGGCGGCTATCGCACCGAGTTCTATCCGACGTATGACTACAAGGCGCTCGCGCAGCAGATGCGCGCGAACGACGGCAAGTAGCGTGCTTGGCCGGTCCGGTCCGCTCGCTATCCGGCATATCGCCCGCCGCCATGAATTTGGGATGCATCCCCGCGCCTTTACGCGCCCTCACGCGCGGCCGATAATGCCCCGTCATTCCCGCCACGAAGCCCGCCGCGCGCGCCGCGCCTTGCAGGCTTGCTTGCTCTGAGCCCACAGCCGCCCGTGTTGAAAACCTCACGTTTTTTTGGCCTGCTGCACATCCCCGGCTTCAAGCCGCTCGCCGCCGCCACGCTGATGCTGGGCGTCGCCATGTCGTTCACCGCTCCGTATCTGTCGCTCTTCGGTGTCGAGCGCGCCGGTATGACGCCGTTCCGGCTCGGCGTGTTCATGACGCTGATTGCGGCAAGCGGCGTCCTTGCGAGCACCTTCGCCGGCCGCTGGAGCGACGCGAGCGGCCGGCATCGGCCTTTGCTGCTGGCGGCGCTGGTGCTCGCCGCCCTCGGCTACCTGTGTTTATGCGTGGTGCGCGATTACCGGCTGTTGCTCGTCGTCGGCATCGTCTTCATAGGGGCCGGCGGTTCGGCCATCTCGATGATTTTCTCGTTCAGCCGCGCCGCGCTGCCAGTACCCGACGCGGCCGAGCGCGTGTTTGCGAGCGCGACGCTGCGCACGATCCTCTCGGCGGCGTGGGTGTTCGGGCCGTCGGTGGGCGCGCTGGTGCTGGCGGCAACGAGTTTCTACGGGCTCTTTCTGTTCGCCGCGGCGAGCTTCGCCGCGTGCGCCGCCATTGTCTGGCGCATGCGCGAGCCGCAAGGGCATCTCGGCGATCACACGGTTCAGGACACGGCCTCCGAGCCGTCGGCGTCGATCACGGTACCGCCGTTGATCGAGCCGGGCGAAGACGCGCACGAGGACTTGCCGGGCGTTGCATCGGCGAACGATATCGGCCGCGCGGTCGCGGCGCTGGCCTTGCTCGGGCTCGCCGCGAACGCCACGATGATCGTCTTGCCGCTTTACATCGTGCATGGTCTGAGCGGCACGCATCTGGACGTGTCGGTGATGCTCGGCCTCGGCGCACTGACCGAAATTCCAATGATGCTCGCGCTCGGCGCGAAGTCTTCCAGCTTGCACAAGCCGAACTGGCTGGCTGCATGCGCGGCGGTTCACGCTATGTATTTCGTCGCAATGTCGCTCGCTGGAAACGTGCATGTGCTGATACCGATGCAGATTCTCAACGCGTTCGTGGTGGCCGTGACTTCCTGCCTCGGCATGACCTACGTGCAGGATCTGATGCCGCATTCGCCGGGGCGCGCCACGGCGCTTTTCTTCAACGCGGCGCGGGTCGGCTCGATTCTGTCGGGCGTGTTGTCCGGTTTGCTGGTGCAGGCTTTCAGCTATCGAGGAACCTTCCTTTTCTGCGGCTTGCTGGCGCTGTGCGCGCTCGTGTTGTTTGCCGTGCCCGGCTATCGCTATCCGATCATGTGGCGAGCGGTGCGGCGTTTCGCTCGTACGCAATACGGCAAGCTTCAATCGGAGCGCTCGCTGCGCGGCGGTCGCGAGCCTTGATCTGCGGTGGCATGCATCGCACGCGCAGCCGAAGCTTGCATCTCGCTGAACGAGAGGAACTTTACGCCGCACAAAACCTCTGCAATGAGGCGTATCGTTCTTACGAACGACGCGGTTGCTGTCGCCAAAGCAGCTAAGCGGTTAACGCAGTCAACGCGGCCGAAGCAACCAGCGCAGCATCGCCTGAACTCACAGCAATCGCAGCAATCGCAGCATGAACATCTAACTGAACCAGGCAGCGTCACGAAGCACTTTCGGGAGCGGTGAAATGCAGCTAGGCATGATTGGATTGGGACGGATGGGCGCCGACATGGTGCGGCGCCTGACAAAGGGCGGTCAACAATGCATCGCCTACGACGTACAGCCCGCTGCCGTCGAGCGGCTCGGGCAGGAAGGCGTGATGGGCGCAGCGTCGCTCGAAGACCTCGTGGCGAAACTCGATAAGCCGCGAGCGGTGTGGCTGATGGTACCCGCCGCCGTGGTAGACGGCACGCTCGACAAACTCCTGCCGTTGCTGGAACCGGGCGACATCGTCATCGACGGCGGCAATTCCTATTACCACGACGACATCCGCCGGGGCGCCCAGTTGGCCGAGCGCAAGCTTCACTATGTGGACGTCGGCACGAGTGGCGGCGTCGCCGGGCGCGAGCGCGGCTACTGCCTGATGATCGGCGGCGAGGCGGAGGTCGTTCAACGGCTCGAGCCGATTTTCTCGACGCTTGCGCCAGGCGCAGCGGCAGCGCCCGCCACGCCAGGACGCCCCGAGGGCAGCAGCACGGCCGAGCAGGGCTTCCTGCATTGCGGCCCGATAGGCGCGGGGCACTTCGTCAAGATGGTTCATAACGGCATTGAATACGGCTTGATGGCCGCCTACGCCGAGGGCCTGAATATCCTGCGTCATGCCGACGCCGGCAAGCATGCGCGCGAAGCGGATGCCGAGACTTCGCCGCTGCGTCGTCCGGAGCTTTATCAGTACGATCTGAACCTGGCGGATATCGCCGAAGTGTGGCGGCGCGGCAGCGTGATCGGCTCGTGGCTGCTCGACCTGATCGCCGGCTCGCTCGTCGGCGACGCCGATCTGAGGAACTACGCAGGACGCGTATCCGACTCGGGCGAAGGGCGCTGGACGATGGCGGCGGCCGTCGACGAGGGCGTGCCCGCGCCGGTGCTGAGCGCGGCGCTCTTCGGCCGTTTCAATTCGCGCGGCGAAGCGGACTTCGCAAACCGCGTGTTGTCGGCAATGCGCCATGACTTCGGCGGTCACGCTGAAAAACCGGCTGCGCCGTCGGGCAGCCAGCAGGGCTGATTGTCCCGACCCTCCGGCTCACAGCACAGCCGATCTCATGGAGCCGCACATGCAAGCCACACGATCCACTGAAACCACGCCGCACGACGTTGTTTTCCTGTTCGACTGCGACAACACGTTGCTCGACAACGATCACGTGCTATCGGATTTGCGCGCCCACATGATGCGCGAGTTCGGGACTGAGAACAGTACCCGTTATTGGGAGATCTTCGAGCAATTGCGCGGCGAGCTCGGCTACGCGGATTATCTCGGCGCGCTGCAGCGTTACCGCACCGAGCATCCACGGGACACGCGCCTCCTGCTGATGTCGTCGTTCCTGATCGACTATCCGTTTGCGAACCGGCTCTATCCAGGCGCGCTGGATGCCTTGCAGCACGTCGCGAAACGCGGGCCCACGGTGATTCTGTCGGATGGCGACGTTGTGTTCCAGCCGCGCAAGATCGCGCGTTCGGGCTTGTGGGAAGAGGTCGAGGGCCGCGTGCTGATCTACATCCACAAAGAGCTCATGCTCGACCAGGTAATGGAATGCTACCCGGCGCGCCACTACGTGATGGTCGACGACAAGTTGCGGATTCTCACGGCAATGAAGAAAGTTTGGGGCAGCAGGTTGACCACGGTATTTCCGCGTCAGGGTCATTACGCTTTAGACCCCAAGGAGATATCGAGCAATCCGCCCGCGGACGTGAGCATCGAGCGGATTGGCGATCTCGCGCAACTGGATGTGGAAACGCTGTTGGCCGGGAAGCCTTAGGCGTTGCGAATGCGCTGCGCATCTACCGGACAGCCATTGCGGTCTGCTCACTGAGCATGCCGGGATGCGCCGCTGATCACAGGATCGCGCGCGTCACGAGTCTTGCGCTTTCAACCTGGCTTGCGCATCGGCGGCGCCCATTTTGCCGGCCGCATCGAGCGCGCTAGTTCCGCTGGCGTCGCGTGCATTGCGATTTGCTCCGTGCGCGATCAGCAGGTCCATGATCGCCGTGCGGTTGAACATTGCGGCCACCATCAGCGCAGTGCGTCCGTCGGGCGACGCGCCTTCCACATCGGCCCCGTGCGCGAGCAAGGTTTCGACCACAGCGTCGAAGCCCTTGAAGGCCGCGCCTGCAAGAGGTGTCTGCCCGTTATTGTTGCGCAGGTTCGGGTCCGCGCCGCGTTCGAGCAGCGTGCGCACGGCATCCACGTGTCCGTGATAGCTTGCGAGCATCAGCAGACTGTCGCCCTTGTCGTTGCGCAGATTCGGCGGCACGCCTTTTTCGATCACCGCTGCGAGCATGGCGGCGTCGCCAGCACGCGCAAGATCGAACACCTGCTGCGCGACTTCGAGCAGCTGCGGGTCGATGGGTTGCATGGAAGGAGGGGACGGGTCGGCTGGGTTAGTCATTGAAATCTCCTTGCAATAAAGCCGTGCGCCTCGACGCATAAACACCGGCAGCATACACAGATCGTGCAGCCGCCGCGTGCACCGCGCGTTGCTAAACAGCGGCGAAAAGTTTTACCAGCAACCCGAACACGCCAACCAGAACGGCCACGCCCGCGCACAGCAGCACGAGCGTGACAAGAAGAACGAGCGGCGCTTTCAAACGGTTGGGTGTCGGCATGATCAATGTGTATGGTTAACTACCAGGAGATGAACACTGCAGTGTGACGAGTACGACGAGATCTCATAGTCGCGATCCACAGCTTAAGCGTTTCGCTCAATGCGTGCAGCAAGGCTGGCGTAAGACTTGCAGCGCGACGCGCGGCGAGGGTGGGTCTTGAGCAGCATCAAGCTTTTCGCCGAGTGTCCCGAACGATGGTACGTGTATCCGGTCACACCGCTGACGACCGGCGCGCAACGGCGAACTATCCTCCATGTAACGCTCCACGCACACGCGGCTGTCATGTCAAACGCATGACGCTCATCCGCGAAGCTTCGCAACATCCGCCAACCTGCCTGACAGTCCTTACGAGGAGTGACGCCATGGCTGAGACAACCTCCCGTCCCACCCCGCCACAAACGCTGGACCCCGATACGCTGCGCAACATGGATCGTTACTGGCGCGCGTGCAACTATCTGTCCGCCGGCATGATCTATCTGCGCGACAATCCGTTGCTGCGCGAGCCGCTCAAGCCCGAGCACATCAAAAATCGTTTGCTTGGACACTGGGGCTCGGACCCTGGGCAGAGTTTCCTGCTCGTGCATCTAAACCGGCTCATCAAGAAGCTCGATCTGAATGTGATCTTCATTTCGGGGCCAGGCCATGGCGCGCCTGCCACGCTCGCCAATTGTTATCTGGAAGGACACTACTCGGAAATCTATCCGGACCGTAGTGAAGACGAAGCCGGCATGCGGCGCTTTTTTCGGCAGTTTTCGTTTCCCGGGGGCATCGGCTCGCATTGCACGCCCGAAACACCTGGGTCGATCCATGAAGGCGGCGAACTGGGCTACAGCCTGTCGCACGGCTACGGCGCCGCATTCGATAACCCCGACCTGATCGTCGCCGTAATGGTCGGCGACGGCGAGGCCGAAACCGGACCGCTCGCCACCTCGTGGCATTCGAACAAGTTCCTCAATCCGATCCGCGACGGCGCTGTGCTGCCGGTTCTGCATCTGAATGGGTACAAGATTGCGAACCCGACTGTGCTCGCGCGGATTCCACGCGAGGAACTCGAAGCGCTGTTGACCGGATACGGCCACAAGCCGTATTTCGTCGAAGGGGACGATCCCGAGGTCATGCATCAGCAGATGGCGGCCACGCTCGAACAGTGCGTCGGCGAAATCCGCGCGATCCAGCAGCAGGCACGCGAGAACAACGACGTGACGCGGCCGCGCTGGCCGATGATCGTGCTGCGCTCGCCCAAAGGCTGGACCGGTCCCAAGGAAGTCGACGGCCACAAGGTGGAAGGTTCATGGCGCGCGCATCAGGTGCCGATTGCCGATCCTGTGACGAACAGCAAGAGCCTGAAACTGGTAGAAGGCTGGCTGCGCAGTTATGAGCCTGAATCGCTGTTCGACGCTAGCGGCCGCCTCGTCGAAGAATTGCGCGAACTCGCGCCGAAGGGCGCGCGCCGCATCAGCGCCAATCCGCATGCGAACGGCGGCGTGCTGTGCAAGATGCTCGACATGCCCGCGTTTCGCGACTATGCGGTCGACGTGAGAAAGCCCGCGTCCGCATACACGTCGCCGACTCAGGTGCTTGGTGAGTTTCTGCGCGATGTCATGCGCAACAACATGACCAACTTCCGCGTGTTCGGCCCCGATGAAACCGCAAGCAACAAGTTGACTGCCATCTACGAAGCATCGGGCAAGACATGGCTCGCGGAGGGCGAACCCGGCGACGCGGACGGCGGCGCGCTCTCGGCCGACGGCCGCGTGATGGAAATGCTCAGCGAACACACGCTGGAAGGCTGGTTCGAAGGTTACGTGCTGACCGGGCGACATGGGCTGTTCGCCACTTACGAAGCCTTCGTGCACGTGATCGATTCGATGTTCAACCAGCACGCGAAGTGGCTCGAAAAAGCAAAACGCGAGCTGGGCTGGCGTCAGCCGGTGCCGTCGATCAATCTGCTGATCACGTCGCTCGTGTGGCGCCAGGATCACAATGGTTTTACGCATCAGGACCCCGGTTTCCTCGACGTGGTGACGAACAAGAGCCCTGACGTGGTCCGTATCTACATGCCGCCCGACGCGAACTGCCTGCTGAGCGTGGCCGATCACTGCCTGCGTTCGCGCGACTACGTGAACGTGACCGTCGCCGACAAGCAGCCGCACCTGCAGTATCTCGACATGGATGCAGCCGTTACGCATTGCACGAAGGGCATCGGCATCTGGGACTGGGCGTCGACCGATCAGGGTGCCGAGCCGGACGTGGTGATCGGCTGTGCGGGCGACATCGCGACAATGGAAGCGCTCGCCGCCGTGGAGATTCTCAAGGAGCGTTTCCCGGATCTGAAAATCCGTTTCGTCAATGTGGTCGATCTGTTCCGGCTGATGCCCGAGCATGCACATCCGCATGGACTGTCGAGCCGCGACTTCGATTCGCTGTTCACGACGAGCAAGCCGGTGATTTTCAATTTCCATTCGTATGCGTCGCTGGTTCACAAGCTGACCTATAACCGGACCAACCACGAGAATCTGCATGTGCACGGTTATCACGAGAAGGGCAACATCAACACGCCGCTCGAACTCGCGATCATCAATCAGGTGGACCGTTTCTCGCTGGCTATCGACGTGATCGACCGCGTGCCGAAGCTGCGCGGTGTCGGCGATCACGCGAAAGAATGGCTGCGCGGCCAGATTATCGAGCATCTTAATTACGCGCATGCCGAGGGCATCGACAAGGAAGAAATCCGCAACTGGACGTGGAAAAACTGAGCGAGGCCCGTCATGAACACTCAGGACGGCGCTTCGCCGCATACCATTCTTGTGCTGAACAGCGGATCGTCGTCGCTGAAGTTCGGGCTGTTCGAGCATTCCGGCGACGACGAGTCTCTGTTGCTCGAAGGCAGCGCGCAAGGCATCGGCCGCCGCGACGGCAGCTTGCGGATCGCGGCTCCCGACGGGCGCGTGCTGGTCCAGCAGGAGCATGTGCTGGAGTCGCAAACCGACGCATTGCAGAAACTTTCTACCGTGCTTGCCCAGCAACGTCATGAGCAACCCACGGCGGTGGGCCACCGTGTGGTGCACGGCGGGCCGCACTTGCGCTCGCATCAGCGGCTTACGCCCGAGGTCCGCCGCCGCTTGCAGGATGCAGTGCATTTCGCGCCTCTGCATATTCCGCCCGCGCTCGATCTGATCGATGAAGCGCAGAAGATTTTCGGCGGCGCGCAGCACTTTGCCTGCTTCGACACTGCATTTCATGCGACGCTGCCGCCACGTGCCGCGCAACTCGCGTTACCGCGGCGCTATGCGGACGCCGGTGTGATTCGCTACGGATTTCACGGGCTTTCGTACGAATCGCTCGTCGCGCAGCTTGGCGCGAAGCTGCCGGCGCGGGCGGTGTTTGCCCACCTCGGCAACGGTTCGAGCGTGTGCGCATTGCGCGACGGCCGCTCGGTCGATACGTCGATGGGCATGACGCCGACCGGCGGCGTGCCAATGGGAACCCGTTGCGGCGACCTCGACCCGGGCGTGCTGTTATATCTGATGCGAGTGGAAAGGCTCGACGCAAACGCGCTGGAAACGCTTCTGAACCGGCACAGCGGCCTGGCCGGTTACGCCGATGGCGAGAGCGACATGCAGGCGCTCGAACAACGCGCGGCGGCGGGCGACGCGCATGCGTCACTGGCGCTCGACGCGTTCGCGACCGCGGTGCGCAAAACCATTGGCGGATATGCGGCGTTGCTGGGCGGCATAGATTTGCTGGTGTTCACCGGCGGCATCGGCGAGCACAGCGTGCAGATGCGTAAGCGTATCTGCGAGGGGCTGTCGTTTCTGGGCCTTCATGAAGGCGACGCATCGGGCAAGGTGAGGGCGCTTCATACCGAAGAAGAGAAGCAGATCGCGAGGCATTGTCGCGCGTTGCTGCGTGCGGATCGTGCTTGAGCCTGTTGCATCGTGCTCTGCTCACGGGGGCTTCACAACGAGTCGATCGCATACACCCGCGACGCCGAACAGGCGCCTCACGTCTTCGAGCGCCGCGATTCGTTGCGCATCGTGTTCGAGTTCGCCGCTCAGCACGATGCGCCCGTCGCGCACTTCCACCGTGATCGTACGTTCAGGAACCGCGGCGTCCCATGCAAGCCGCCGCGTCGCTTCTTCGCCAATCTGCTCATCGCTCAGACGCGAGCCGTCCGCGCCGTCGGGGGCGGCACTGTCAGGATTGGCAAAGCCCGAAAGAGCCATGAATTTTGAAGGTCAAGACGCGGATTGCACAACACTAGCAGATGCCGCGTCTTCATGGCGGGAGGCTACTCCATCGCGCCCGCCACGGCCTGCGCCGTTGCGG
Organism: Paraburkholderia kirstenboschensis; assembly: GCF_032806925.1. Classification (NCBI taxonomy): domain Bacteria; kingdom Pseudomonadati; phylum Pseudomonadota; class Betaproteobacteria; order Burkholderiales; family Burkholderiaceae; genus Paraburkholderia; species Paraburkholderia kirstenboschensis. Next base: position 2,777,192 of record NZ_CP136512.1, read on the forward strand.
CCGAGAGCGTCCAGCCCAGGTGGCCGTGCCCCGTGTTATAGAACACGCCGCGCCGTTTTCCGCGCCCGACCTTGGGCAACATGCTCGGCAGCATCGGCCGCAAGCCTGCCCACGGAATCACGCGCGCGGTCGACACCTCCGGGAAATGCCGTCGCGTCCAGTCCACTAACGGAGCAATCCGGTCGGAGCGGATATCGCGATTGAAGCCGTTGATCTCCGCCGTGCCCGCGACGCGAAAACGGTCCGCGCCGAGCCGGCTCGTCACGATCTTCGCGCTGTCGTCGAGCAGACTGACCCACGGCGCACGCTGCCTGCTCGTTTGATCGTCGAGACAGACGGTGATCGAATAGCCCTTGACCGGATACACGTTCACGTGGTCGCCGAGCATCGCCGCAAAATCGCGGCTTTTCACGCCGGCGCACACGACGATCCGCTCGAACCCGAAGCGCTGCGTCTCGCCTTCGAGGTTCACTGTGAGCGAGAAGCGCCCTTCGGCGGATTGCTCGATCGACGTGATTTCTGCATCGTAATGGAACTGCACGCCGTGGCGCACGCATGCATCGGCGAGACCGCGCGTGAACTTGTGGATGTCGCCCGTCGAATCGGACGGCGTGAAAAAGCCGCCGTAGAAATCGCCGTGCAGCGTGGGCTCGATGCGCTGCAATTCGCTCGACGTCACGGCACTGCGCTCGAGTCCGCCTTCGCGCAGCAGGTCATTGACCTTGGCCGCCGCGTCGAACTCCTTGCGCGTCTTGTAGATGTGCAGAATGCCGCGCCGTTCCAGATCGAAGTCGATGCCTTCCTGCTCGGCGATCGAAAAGAGATGCTCGCGCGCGGCGATGGCAAGCCGCACCGTTTCGACGGTATTCGCACGGTAGTGCGGAATCTGCCGCAGGAATTCGCCCATCCACGAATACTTGTGCCATGTGGGCAGGGGATTGAGCAGCAGCGGGGCGTCGCGCGTGAACATCCAGCGCAGGCCTTTCAGAACCGTGGCCGTGCTGTTCCACACTTCTGCATTGCTGGCCGATAGCTGGCCTCCGTTGGCGAACGAGGTTTCCATCGCCGCATAGCGGTGACGTTCGAACACGGTGACGTGGTGGCCGCATTGCGCGAGGGCGTGCGCGGTCGTAACGCCGGTAATGCCGGCGCCGATAATGGCGATTCGTGACATGACATGGTCCAGAGTAGTTGAGCATCACCGGGTTCGATTTCATGCGAAACCGGTGCCGATGCCCCATCTGTCCATGTACCTGAGAGTTTCTTCCCGGCGCTGCGCGAAAGCGCTGGCCGTGTGCGGGAATCCCCTTCGGTGGGCGCGCGCGGCGCCGCTCTCCAGATGTTCCTGCTGCGCGGTCCTTTTGCCTGAGAGTTTCCGGGGCGGTTGCTCCGTCGGCGTCGCCCTGCCTACGGACGATCTCTCCCGCGCTGCTTTGCAGAACGCCACGACGATACCGGGCAAAATTTCTTCCGGCAAGTGTTTTCTAACGGGCTAGCCGTGGTGCGTGACGCGCAACATCGACGTGTCGTAGCCGAGCGCACGCACGCGCTCGATCAATCCATCTCTCACGCTCGCGGCCGGTTTGGCTTCACGCGTCAGAACCCACAGGTAGCGCCCGCCAGGTTCGCCGACGATCGACCAGCTGTAGTCGTCGGCGCGATCCAGCACCCAGTAATTGCCGACGAAGAACGGGCCGAAGAACGACACCTTCAGCTTCGCGTTGTCCGATCCGGCTACCACCTTGGCGCGACCCTTCGAGACGTCGAGCGGCCCTTCAACGCCGTTCTTGCGGCAACTGTTGGTCACGTCGATCAGGCCGTCTTCACCCGCGGCGTAGTCGGCGGTCACCGCCTCGCAGCCTTTTTCGAAGCGGTTTTCGTAGCGCGCGAACTCGTACCAGCGGCCCACATAGCGCCCGAGGTCGACCGGTTTGGCGGGCTCGGGCACGCGCGCGTTGCCGCTCTTGCCGCCCGGAGTCAGCGCACAGGCGCCGAGCAGGCACACGGCGCCCACCGCGAGGGAGATAGCGCTCACGCGCAGGACCGACTGTGAACGCATCGGCATTGAAACACTCCGTGTCGAGAAAGACGATGAGAGAGCAGACCGCGTGCCCAGCGCAGGGTCGCGCGCCCCTGGTCCGCTGCGGCGATTCATGCGCCGTGAGGGCGCGGGCCGTTTATCATAGTGCCTACTACCAGAAAAGTGCCACCTCGCAGAGCGATGGTAAGGCGTGTTATCCACGACCACATCGGCACATGCCGCTACATCAAATGAATTCGACTCCCGACGCTCCGTCCCGTCCTGCCATTCGCGCATTGACCTTGCTAGAGGGGCGCGTGCTTGGCGTGCTCGTCGAAAAACAGCACACGGTGCCCGACAGTTATCCGCTGTCGCTCAATGCTTTGACGTTGGGCTGCAATCAGAAGACAGGCCGCTCGCCGGTAATGAATGCGACCGACGCCGAAGTGCTGACCGCGCTCGACGGTCTGAAACGCCTAAGCCTCGTGATGGAAGGCAGCAGCAGCCGCGTGCCGCGCTTCGAGCACAACATGAATCGCGTGCTCGGTCTGCCGAGCCAGTCCGCAGCTTTACTGACCACGTTGTTGCTGCGCGGCCCGCAGACGGCGGCGGAATTGCGCCTGAACAGCGCGCGCTTGCATGGCTTTGCCGATATCTCGTCGGTCGAGGCATTTCTCGACGAACTCGCCGCGAACGATCCCCCGCGTGTCGTCAAGCTGCCTCGCACGCCAGGCGAGCGCGAGAATAGATGGATGCACTTGCTGTGCGGTGAAGTGAGCTTGAGCGAGTTCGCGCAACCGGGCGGCGGCGACGAGGAAACCGTGCCGCTGTCCACGTTCGAAGCGGTGAAGGCCGAGCAGAAACGGCTTGCCGATCAGGTCAACCGCCTTCAGGCTGTGGTGCGGCGCATGGCTGCCGAACTAGGCATCGACGCGAACGATCTCGATGCTTGAGGCCGGCCGCTCAGGTGTCGGTGCCGCGGCGCGGATCGGCGGATAACGCTCGCTGTGTACGGTAAAAGTTGCGCGGCGGCACGTTCGGCGAGTCTTGTGCAAGCCGGTCGAGTTCGTCGCGAATCGCGGTCAGATAGTGGCCGTCGCGTGCGTCGGCGTCGCCCGCAAAAACCGATTCGAGCCGCCGTCGTACCGAGCCATAACGTGCGCCTGCCGCGCGATGTTTTTCTGCACGCTCCGCGTAACGCATATACGTTTGCAACGCCGACGACACCGCGGCGATCACGCTCACGAGGCCGACCAGAATCCTGATCTCCAGCGAAACCGCGTTCGTGTTCAGCGATGCAAACACCGCCGTGCCCACGAACGCTGCCAATACGGTGACAAGCCAGCCGACCTGGCGGTCGCGTGCGGACAACAGATCGGCCATGTCATAGTGGCTCATTTGCGATTCGCGCGCTCGCCGGATCCATTTCAGCAAAAGCTGCTGTTCATCGACTGGCGGCTCATAGGCTGGCAGGTTCTTCATGGGGCTCGTCAGGGCAGTTGCGTGCCGCGCGCCGCGCGCATGCACTGACGCTACTGTGCCACATGAAAGCGCGGCTTGGCGCGCTGGCTGTCAGGCGGCCTCGGCTGTGGGCCGGGCAATGCCGAAGCGCTCGTTGTGCGCGTTGCCATTCAGGTAGAAGTCGCCGATGGCGGCCTCGCGAATGATGGCCGGGTTGTGCGACGCGAGCACTCGCGCATTGCGCCAGTAGCGGTCGAAGCGCCGCGTTTCACTGGTCGCGGATGCACCGCCCACTTCGAAGAGCAGCGTGGCGGCCTGCAAGGTCTGCTCGATGGCGATCTGCTGCGCCTGAAATGTCTGAATGTCGAGGCGAATATAGGTCTCTTCGGTTGTGCGTCCTTCCTGTCGCGCGACCAATACTTCGTCGATGGCCCGCGCGAGCGACGCGCTAACACTCTGCGTCGAATAGGCGAGACTCGCAAGCCGGCCGACCACGCGATGCACGAGCGGATTGTCGCGCGGACTCGATTCGCCTGGGATACCGAAGGTTCTCGTCTTGCCTTGCGTGAAGGCTACTGCATCGCGCAGCGCGGCACGGCTGATGCCAGCCAGGTTCGCCACGTGCAGCGCCTGGTAGTACGAGGTGAGCACACTGTTGCGGCGCGGCGCTGACGCGTCGTAGCGCCGGTACACGTTCTCTCGCGTGACAGGCACATGATTGAAGCGCGCTGTGCCGCTGCCCGTCAGACGCTGGCCGAAGCCGTCCCAGTCGTCGATACGTTCCAGTCCCGGCGTGGCGGTGGCAACCAGCACGCGCACGTCGCTTTGTCCGTCGTGCGCGGTCACATCCACCCAGTCCGCGTACAGCGTGCCCGTGGTGTAGTACTTCTCCCCGTCGAGATACCACGCGCCGCCCGATTGCGTCAGACGCACGCTGTTGTTCGTGACGGCCGTGCGCTCGGCCACCGCTCCGCCGATTATCTGCCCCTGCGCGACGCGGGAGAGCCAACGGTCGCGTAACGCGTCGTCGCTATATTCCAGCAGCGATTCGATGAAGCCGCCGTGCACGCGCAGAATCTGCGGCAGGTTCGAGTCCGCTTCGCCAAGGCGCGTGACGAGCGCAAGAAATTCGCTTAGCGACACGCCTTCGCCGCCATATTGTTTCGGCACGCGCAGCTTCGTATAGCCTGCTTCGCGCAGCCATTCCACCGGTTCGTAGGCAAGCTCCCGATGGCGTTCGCGATGCACCGCGCCTTGCGCGATGCGTGCGAAGACAGGCGCGAAACGGCGGGTTAGCGCGTTGTCGTCGAAAAGCTGTGCGGCGTCGGCGATGCCGGCTGCGGGGGCCGGGTTGTCATGCGATGTCGGCGCGGGCATGGATTCTCCGTATTGAGGCGCGCAATGCGCAATCCGTCAACGGTACGGCATCGGATGCGCCGCAAGCAACGAAGCATTTGGCCGATTCTTAGCAGCAGGAGCGAAATGGCTCTGCCGCATGGCCCGCATAGGCCCGCATAGGCCGCGTAGCCCGCCACGACTCTTCATGACCCACACGACCCGCACAGCGTGCGGCCCCGCACACACGCTGCGAGGCGCGCGGTGCATGCTCGCAATACCTGCTTGAACCCGGGGCGGCCGCTTGCGCCTGCCCCGTCGTTCGCGGAGCAACACTGGTGCAAAAGCGGCAACCGTATCCGGCCTTCTGTGAGACCGCATGAACGAGACAACGCATCGCACGCGGCGCTACGACATCATCACCGACGAAGCGCAAATGCGCGCGCTACAGCCAGAATGGGACGCGCTGTGGATGCGTGCGCAAGGCTACTACTATCAGTCGTTCAGTTACTGCTGGCTCGCATGGCAGCATGTGTCGAAGCCGCACGGACGCATGCTCAAATGCATCGTCTGTCGCGAAGACGGGCAGCTCGTAATGATCTGGCCGCTCGAAACAGTCAAGCGTGCGTTATGGACGTACCTCGTGCCGCTCGGACCCGAAGGCGGCGATTACACGAGCGTGCTGGTTGCCGACGACGCATCGGCCCCGGCGTTGATAGAAGGCGCATGGAACATGGCGCGCCGCCGCTGTGGCGCGGACTTCATTCACATGCCGTATGTTCGCGAGACGCTTGATCTTCACAAGCTCGTGTCGCGCGAACGCCGAGTGCTGTTCGCCGAGCCTCACCAGGCGTCGGCTGCGCGATTACGCGGGCAGGGCACGTGGGACGAGTATTGCCGATCGCTTGGCACGCTATTCGGCAAACGGCCCGGCAGTTTCGTCAAGCGTTTGTCGAAAGAAGGCATCGTTGCCGTGCGCGTCGTCGATCCGGCCGACGAGGGCGAGACCGCGTCGATCATCGAATGGATGTTCAACTGCAAGCGTAGTTGGAGCGACCGCGTCGGCAAACGCAGCGTGTGGCTCGACTCGCCCGAGTTCGAGCGCTTTCTAGGCAGGTTGATCTATTCGCCCGATGTGCCGTCGATGGCGCGCCTGATCGTCGTCACGCTGAACGAGGCGCCGGTGGCGGGCATTATCGTGAGCCTCGGCAATCCGTGGGCAAGCGCGATTTTTGCCGGCTACGATCCGTACTACGGCAGATGCTGCCCCGGTCTGATCGCGGTCGAGGAATGCGTGAAGTGGGCGTTCAACAACGGCTTCGATCTCGACTTCGGCGTCGGCGCGGAGCGCTTCAAGGCCTATTGGGCGCGCGGCGAAGCGTCGACGGCATGGACCACGCAGATCGTCAACTCGCACTGGGGAATGCTGGCAATTCGAGCGCGCCGGTTCGCCCGCGCCCTCGCGGCCCGCGCGAGCGGGCCGGCTGATACCGCTACGACCGGTCCCGATTCCGCGCTCGCGTCGCGCCGGTGATCACGGCGATGCCGAAAAGAATCACGGCCACGATCGCGATAATGTGTTGCGCGACATGTAGTGCCGTCAATCCCCACGCGACGCCGCCAATGAAAATGATCCATCCAACCAGGTAGATAAGCAGAGTCATCGTTTTTCTCCTTGTAGTTTCGGCTGATGGCGACGGTTGCCTGCTGTGCAGAATTTACCGCGCGCGCCGATGAGCCGCTGGCATTGCCCCGAATCGGCGGCCGGCGTGCCCAATGCCACCGCCGCCAGGCAATCAGCGGGACTATATCCAAGCACATTGCGCGCCTGACCGCGGCGTACCGCGCGACCGGCACCGGAATGCGGTTTGCTCCGCCACGGTATCTGCCGCACACAGAAAGCGCGACGCGATGAACCATGGTTACGACTAAGCGAACGACCCGACGCACCCCGGCGGTGGAGGGCGACCAACCAGCCGGGCCCGAGGTCGATCCCGACCAGCAGCCGGCGACGCTCGACGAGTGCCGCCGCTGTCCGCTTTGGGCCAACGCCACGCAAGCTGTGCCCGGCGCGGGCCCGCGCCGCGCGCCGATCATGATGGTGGGCGAACAGCCCGGCGATAAGGAAGATCTGCAAGGCTTGCCCTTCGTCGGACCGGCCGGAGCATTACTCGACGATGCGCTTGTCGAGGCCGGCGTCGGCAGGAAGGACGTCTACGTGACCAACGCGGTCAAGCATTTCAAATGGACGCCGCGTGGCAAGCGCCGCATGCACAAAACACCGGGGCAACGCGAGGTGGATGCATGCCGCTACTGGCTCGACCGGGAACTGGAGAGCGTGGGCGCTCATGTGATTGTCGCGTTGGGCGCGACCGCGCTGAGGGCCGTGCTCGAAGATCCAAAATCGCGCTTGCAGGATGCGATCGGCAAAGTGATCGAACATGGCGACCGTCTGGTGGTCGCGACGTATCACCCGTCGTTTGCGTTGCGTGCGCCCGATCCTGAGACCCGGCATCGCGCATACGCCGCGATTGTCGCCGCGCTGCAGAACGCCAGGAAACTCTCACAGCGGGACAAGTAGACGCGCGTTGACATGGTCTGGCCGCCAGCATGTCGTCATGAGGCCACCGCACGTTATGCGGCCTTCATGCCGCCACCCTGGTGCGCGTGCAGCCCCAGGCGCTCCATCAACCGTTGCGCGTCGAAGGGCGCATTGGTCTTTGCGTCGTTGTCGAAATAGCAGTACACGTCGCGCGTTGCCGCGCGAGGCGGCTGCAGATCCGGTGCGGCGAGGCGAGCATCGGCTGGCTGCGTGCCGCGGCTCCACGACTCGATTCTGCGTGCCCACCGTTCGAGCGATGCATCCGAGTATTCGCCCGAATACCTGGTTTCGGTGCCATGCAGCCGGATATATACGAAGCCCGTGCTCAGGTCTTCGAACTGCGGCCATGCTTCGGTCGAATCGGACACGACCAGCGCGACCTTATGACGGCGAAGCAGCTTGATGAACGCGGGGTCGACGAAGCTCTCATGACGCACTTCCACCGCATGACGCAATTTGCGCTTGCGGTCGATTTCCAGATACGGTGTCTTGACTCGCTGATCGTGCTGCTGCGCGAGCGAAAGCGCCGCTTCTGTGTCGCGCGGCAGCAGCGTCAGGAAACGCTCCATGTGCTGCGGGTCGAAACGCAACGAGGGCGGAAACTGCCACAGTATCGGCCCGAGCTTGTCTTTCAGAGCGAGCAGCCCTTGGGCGAAAAAATTCGCGCACGCGACGGTCGCCGTTTCGTCGCGAAACCGCAGAAGATGAGTCAGATAGCGCGCGCCTTTCACACTGAAAATAAAACCCGGCGGTGTTTCCTCGTACCAGTGCTGCCAACTGTCGAGCGATTGCAAGCTGTAGTGCGTGCCATTGATTTCGATCGTCTGCATGAGGCCCGACGCGTACTGCAATTCGGTCGCCTGCTTCAGTCCTTCCGGATAGAAGGTGCCGCGCCATCCTTTATAGCGCCAGCCGGAAATGCCGATGTGAATCTGGCCTGTGGTGCTTTTCACGTTAGTGGCTCGAATGGGCTTGAGGTCTGGTGAATCACGGGCGAGCAATGGCCGTGCCATCGTGCGGCACATGCGTTGCTGCGCATGCATATCGAGCAGCGCGTGTGGGAACACCGCGTAGCACGAACGTATCTGGCAATCACATTCGGAGGCACGCATGGAAGGCACCGATTCGCGCAGCACGGACCTCGAGACGCATAGCGACGGCACCCTGCGCGTGACGCATCGCGGCGTGCACCTTGTTGTCAGTGCAAAGCAGAACGACCGGGGCGCTTGGGTCGCGCAAATCGAGGCGTCCGTCGACGGCAAGCCGTTTGCATTACCCGACGTCGAACCGGTTACGCCGGAATGGACGACACATGCCGAGGCACTGCGCGACGGCGTTGAGCGCGGCTGCTACCTCGTCGACCGAAGCAGCGCCGGTCACGGCCTTGAAGATTCCGCGCACGGATCGGGAGAAAGCTGATGAACCGCCTCGCCAATCTCGTATGCCGCGCGTCGGTGTCGGGCACCGCGGCGGGCACCGCCGCCGCCGTGACGGCAGCCGCACGGGCCTGCAACGACGGCAGCACGCCGTACGCGCCGCTCAACGCGGTCACGCATTGCTTGTGGCCGCGCCGCGCGTTTACCGAAACCGGCTTGAGCGCGCGCTTTACGCTCACGGGTCTCGCGATTCATCAGGCGTCGGCCATCTTTTGGGGCGTGCTGTTCGAGGGACTGCTCGACCGCTGGCAATGCCACGTCAATCGCAGCCCTCGCATTGCGGAAGTCGCAGCTGCCGCGGCGACGACGGCGGCCGTTGCCTATGCCGTCGACTATCACGCGGTGCCGAGCCGTCTCACGCCCGGATTCGAAGCGCATCTATCCAGGAGCTCGATGTTTTACGTGTACGCCGCGCTTGCCGCGGGCTTTGCAGCAGCCGCACTGTGCCGCGGAACTCGCGACGAATGAGGTGTAACTCGCAGCACCGCACCGCAACGTACGAGCGTACGCTCACGCCGCTTGCGCCTTGCGGGCGTCCGCCGCTCGTTCGACGAGAATCACGAACGGCTCGCCCTCGTGTATCTCAAAGCGCCGGATTTGCGTGACCTGCTCGGCGGAAAGTACTTTGCCTTTCGTCATCAGCAGCGTGCCGCGCGCCGTGCGCAGGTCGTCGGCGAGTTTCATCCCTTCTTTCAGATGCGAGGCATCCACGCGCTCGGGCACGCCTTCGGGCGTCAATTCGGCATGCTGCGTCAGCAACGCGATGTACTTCTCCGCGATCGCCGGGTCGTAACGAATACCCGTTTGCGCGCGCACGGTCGAAATGATTTGCGCGTCGTTCATCTTTTGCGGCGCAATGACGCCGATGCGCAAGTCTTCGGCATCGCGCGCCAACGCGAGCACGCGCGCGCCCAACGGAATCAATCCGCCGACGAGGCCATCGGGCGTGCCGCGTCCATCGTAACGCTCGTACTGGTGGCGGATCATGGTCTGCACCGCGCTCAATTGCGATACAGGCGTAAGCGCCATCTGCCCATGCAGAGGATGAAGCTGGTAGAGCTTCGCTTCCTGCGGTTGCAGCTTCGCGACCGGCGTCTTTAGCAACGCGTCGGGCAGAAACAGCTTGCCGATGCCGTGCAGCAACCCCGCCATTAGCAGTTCGTTGCACGCGTAGTCGCTCAGGCCGAGTGAGGCGCCGATCTGCCTCGCTGTCTCCCCGATTCGTGCCGAATGACCGGGCAGGCCGCAGCGCATTTCGACCATGTTCGCGCACACCTTCACCATGGTTAGGAAGTTGCTCTTCAGGTCGTGCTCGGCGCCTTCGAGAAACATCACCGTCTGGCGGATCTCTTCAGTGCGCGCATGCACCTCGCGCTCAAGCTCCATGTTGAAGGACGACAGCTTTTCGTTCTGCTCCTGCAACAGCGCGGTTAGCCGCTCGGCCTTGCGTTGCAGAGCGAGTTGTTCCAGCGCGCGCTGGACCGTGAGCAGCAGGTCCTGGTCGTCCCACGGCTTGTGCAGATAGTGATAAACATGACCTTCGTTGACAGCGCGCACGACCGCTTCGACCTCGGAATAGCCAGTAAGCAGAATGCGGATCGTGTCGGGCGCAACGGTCCGCGAGCGCGACAGAAACTCTGCGCCGTCCATGTTCGGCATGCGCATGTCGGAAATGATCACGTCGACGTGCGCGGATTCGAGCAGGGTAAGCGCCTCTGCGCCGCTGTTCGCGCTGAGCACCTCGTATTTGAGCGGCCGCAGCAGGCGTTTGAGCGACGAAATCACGCCGGGCTCGTCGTCCACGAGTAAGAGCGTGGGAATGGGCGAGCTGCCCGCATTGGAAGATTCAACGCGCGGGTCGGCGGGAATCGTCGAATTGCCGGTTGCCTGAAGGTCGGACATGGTCATCCTCATCGATTATTTTCGCGTCGCAGCGCGCATTGCATCATTAGCCCGAACTACAGCGCCTCGAGAAAGTGGTCGAGCGCTTCCATCATTCCGCGAATGGCCGCATCCGGCAGCAGCAGCACCATGCGCGCGCCGAAGCCGCCTCCCTCCATCGTGAAGTGAATCTCAAGCAACAGGGCCATCTGCCACCGGCCGCCCGGCACCAGTCCGCCCTGTTTCTTCCCGGCAGGCGGCAACAGAGTGGGTTGCGAGAAGCAGATATGCCACCCCAACTGCTCGAAGACGCTTCGCACACATGCGCCGACCAATAGGTTCGTGATGTCGCACAGCACTTCTACTTCGGCGTCGGGGTCGCCGACGTCATGCCCCATCAGTTGTTGCAGTTCGCGCTGACCGTCTTTGCCGACGAGCACGATTGCTTCGCCGGATATGTCGGACTGGAACGCCTGGCGCACGGGCGGCAATTCGCCGTCGGCCTGCGGGCCCAGCAAGACGCGCAACTGCTCGACGCCGACGAGCCGGATATCAGGCACGGCAAGCGTAACGAATGCGCCGAGCAGTTTTGCCAGCGCCGCGGCGGCCTTGCCCATGCCGACGTTGCAGATTTCCTGCAATGCGTCGCGCTGGTCTTCGTTCAGAATCGGTTCATTCATGGAGACCGTACTCCGCGAGAATCGGCCGGATCGCCTCCGGCGATACCGGCTTGGAAACAAAGCCGATCGCGCCGAGCGCCTTTGCGCACTCGACAGCCCCGGACTGCACGTCCGCCGACACGACGATCACGAATGTGTCGAGTCCTTCATGTTGGACCGCTTCGAGCACCTGGAAGCCGTTCATTACCGGCATGGTCAGGTCGAGAAACATCACCGCCGCCTTGCCGGCGCGATAAAGGTCGAGCGCGGCCGCTCCATCGGATGCCTGGGTAATTTCGATGTCCCAGCCTTCGGGCAGCGAGCGGATCAATAGCTTGCGGGCGAGCGTCGAATCGTCGACAACGAGGACGGGCAATGGCATGGGTTCACCTCACGTGGCTGCCGGTAACTGCGTCGGCAGCGCGATTTCATCCGGCGGAGCGGTTTGCGCAAGCGCCTCGGGATTGGCGGCTTCTTCGCGCAAGGAGCCATCGACCGGCAGCGTGACGCGGAACGTCGTGCCCTGGCCCACGGTGCTGGCGACGGAGATCGTGCCGCGATGCGCGTTGACGATTCCATAGGTCACCGACAAACCGAGACCGGTCCCCTGGCCAACGGGCTTCGTCGTAAAGAACGGGTCGAAGATACGTTTCAGGTGTTCGGGCGGAATCCCGCAGCCCGCATCGGCGACTTCGAACCACACGCGTGACGGATCGGCCGAATCCATGCCGGTGCGCACCGTGATCGTGTCGAGCGGGGCGCCGTGCTGCTCGTGATTGCTGCCGTAGGCCTGCGCGGCGTTCACCACGAGATTGAGCACCACCTGGCTGATCTGCGAGGGAATGCAGTGCACGAACGGTATCTGCGCATATTCGCGGACGAGTTGCGCGCAGTACTTCACTTCGTTATGGACGATGTTCAGCGTCGACTCGATACAGCGGTGAATGTCGGCGCGTTCCCACACATGCGTGCTGTCGATGCGCGAGAAGTCGCGCAGATCGACCACGATGGTGCGCACGCGTGCGAGTCCGTCTCTCGACTCCTGTACGAGCGTCGGCGCATCGCCGAGCAGATATTCGAGGTCCGCCTGTTCCGCGATTGCGTGCATGTCGTTCTTCAGCGCGGGCGCGGCCTCGCTCACCATGCGCTCGATGTCCGCTGCATAACGGATCAGCGTCTTCACGTAGCCGTCGAGCGTGTTCAGATTCGACAGCACGAAGCCGACCGGATTGTTGATCTCATGCGCGACGCCCGCCGCAAGTTGACCGATCGCGGCCAGTTTTTCCGATTGCAGCAATTGCTGGTGCGCATGCTCCAGCGCTTCGTTAAGCGAGGTGAGCTGTTCGTTGCGCACGGTCAATTCGGCGAGTGCGCTGGTGACCGCTTTCTCGCGATCCTGAAGCTCGCCGTACGCGATGCAGACATCGGTCGTATCGACAATCGCGACGCCGACCGCGACCACTTCGCCGTGCTCGTCCTCGATTGGAATGAAGCTGCAATTCTGGCGCATCGCGTCGATCGTGCCGGTGATCGGACGCGAATGCTCGAAACGGAACAGATACGGCCGATGCTCCCACGACGAGTAAGCGGGCGTGCCCAATACGAACACGCCTTCGATCTTTCTTTGAAGCCACTGCCGCGGCAGTTCCGGAAAAGTGCCGAACAGATTTTCGCCGACCACGGACTGCGCTGAACGTCCGCTGTGCGATTGCATGAAGCGATTCCATGTGACGATGCGCAACTCGCGGTCGACCGTAAAAACACCGCAATTCACCCGCTCGACAATAGCTTCCGACAGATTGGTTTTCACCCCGAAGGCCCGTGAAATGACAACGCCGGCAACGTGTGATCGCGGGCCGCATGAGCGCTGATGCTCTGAAGACCGGCGTCGCTGCCATGAGTGAATTAACGGAGCGTCAGGCGCCGGCACTAAGCGGTATTTACCCTGAGTCAAAGCGCATGGCAGGCTGGCGATGGCGAGCGCACGCTGGGCGGCGCAGGGGACTAGCGTCGAGATGATGGTTGAAGCTTCAACGTTGCTTCGGCCACATCGAAAAAGGGCGCGCGCGGGGCGAGTCGTCGTTAAGGTCAGATAGCGGCGATCAACGCCTCTGCACCGGCAAGACGATAACCGCCTTCCGCAAGCGCCTGCCCCTCGCGGCCCGCGAGCGTCGAAAACAGCACCACGCCCGGACGCGACTGAACGACCGCATCTGCTGCACCCATATTCAGCGCGATAAATAACCGCTGACCGCGATAATGCCGCTCATAAGTGAGCACATCGCCATACGCGGCGACGTTTTCAATCGCGCCCTGCACGAGCGCCGAGTTGCTGCGCCGCAACCTGAGCAGCCGGCGATAGAGCGACAGCATGCTCGATGCGTCGCTGTCCTGGGCGCGCACGCTGGTGTCTGTCGAGATCGGTAACCATGACCTGCCGTTTGTAAAACCGGCACCCGGCAGCGCTGCATCCCATTGCATCGGCGTGCGCTCCGGATCGCGTCCCTGGCCGATGCCGGGCTGCCGGATCTCGGCCGGGTCCTGCACCTGATCCGGCGGAATGACCCCGTCTGTCATGCCGATTTCATCGCCGTAATAAAGCGTCGGCGTGCCGCGCAGCGTCAGCAGCAGCACCGCCGCCACGCGTGCCTGCGCCGCTCCCACGCGCGACGCCACGCGCGGATTGTCGTGGTTGCCCAGCACCCAGTTGGGCCACGCGTGTTCCGGCAACGCGCTGTCGTAATCGCGGATCATGCGCGCGATCTCGCCCGCGTTCCACGCCGCATTCAGCAACTGGAAGTTGAACGGCATGTCCGCGCCATCGCCGTTCGCGCCGTAGTACCTGACCAACTGTGAAACGGGCAAATAGATTTCGCCGATCAATACGCGCTCTCCGTATTCGTCGAGCGTGGCGCGCATTGAGCGCACGATCTCATGCACTTCGGGCTGGTCTTCGGTGTAAGTCTGCAATTGTCGATGATGATCCGGCTGGCCCGGCTCATACGCCGGATTGGGCGGGTTGTCGCGGAACCGCGCGTCTTTGATCAGCAGCCACAGCACGTCGACGCGAAAGCCATCCACGCCGCGATCCAGCCAGAACCGCAACACGTCGTCCATCGCCCGGCGCACCTGCGGGTTGCGCCAGTTCAGATCCGGCTGCTCGCGCAGAAAGGCGTGGTAGTAGTACTGGCCGGTGCGCTCGTCCCATTCCCACGCGGAGCCGCCCATGCGGCTAAGCCAGTTGTTCGGCGGCCCGCCATCGGGCGCGGGATCGCGCCACAAATACCAGTCGCGCCTGGGATTGTCGCGCGACGAGCGGCTTTCCTCGAACCATGGGTGCCGGTCCGACGAATGGTTCGGCACGAAGTCGAGCAGCACCTTCAGACCCAGCTCGTGAGCCCGGTCCACGAATTGCTTGAAGTCGCCGAGGGTGCCGAACATCGGGTCGATATCGCAGTAGTCGGCGACGTCGTAGCCGAAGTCGGCCATGGGCGACGGGTAGATCGGCGAAAGCCAGACTGCATCGACGCCCAGTTCGGCGAGATACGGAAGACGCGAAGTAATACCCGCGAGATCGCCGATGCCATCGCCGTTGCTGTCCTGAAACGAGCGCGGATAGATCTGGTAGATCACCCCGCGTTGCCACCATGCGAGTTCCGACATTGCAATTCCCCTAAACGATCGATTGTTTTGGTGCCACACACAGACCGCATGCTCAACGATCTCTGGTACAAGAACGCCATCGTCTATTGCCTTTCGGTAGGCACGTTCATGGACGCGAACGGCGACGGTGTCGGCGACTTCAAGGGCCTCCTGCGCCGGCTCGACTACCTGCAAGGGTTGGGTGTCACGACGATCTGGCTGATGCCTTTCCAGCCCTCGCCGGGCCGCGACAATGGCTACGACATCTCCGACTATTACAACGTGGACCCGAAATACGGCACGCTCGGCGACTTTTCCGAGTTCACGCACGCGTGCCGCGAGCGCGGCTTGCGCGTGATGATCGACCTTGTGGTCAATCACACGTCCGATCAGCACCCCTGGTTCCGGGAAGCACGCAGCGATCCTGATTCGCAGTATCGCGACTGGTATGTCTGGTCCGACAGGCAGCCGCCCAATGCGAAAGACGGCGTGGTGTTTCCCGGCGTGCAGAAGTCGACGTGGACTTTCGACAAGCAGGCGAAGCGCTGGTACTTCCATCGCTTCTACGAATTCCAGCCGGACCTGAATACCGCGAATCCGTACGTGCGAGCCGAATTGCTCAAGATCATGGGCTTCTGGATCCAGCTCGGCGTGTCGGGGTTCCGCATGGACGCCGTGCCTTTCGTCATTGCCACGAAAGGCCCGAAAGTGCGCGAGCCCGTCGAGCAATACGACATGTTGCGCGAGTTTCGCGAGTTCCTGCAATGGCGTCAGGGCGACGCGATCATTCTCGCGGAAGCCAACGTGCTGCCCGATACCGATCTGGAGTATTTCGGCGACGAAGGCGAACGCCTGCAGATGATGTTCAACTTCCAGCTCAATCAGAACACGTTCTACGCGCTGGCAACCGGCGACACGGCACCGTTGAAAAAGGCGCTCACGGCGACCAGACCGCGCCCGGCGACCGCGCAGTGGGGCGTGTTCCTGCGCAATCACGACGAGCTCGATCTCGGCCGCCTCACGCCCGAACAGCGCGAGGCCGTGTTTGCGGCGTTCGCGCCCGAGCCCGACATGCAACTCTACGAGCGCGGCATACGCCGCAGGCTCGCGCCGATGCTCGCGGGCGACAGGCGCCGGCTCGAGCTTGCCTACAGCCTGATGCTGACCTTGCCCGGCACGCCGGTTTTCCGCTATGGCGACGAAATCGGCATGGGCGACGACCTGCGGCTACCCGAGCGCGAATGCGCGCGCACGGCAATGCAATGGTCGACGGAACCGCAAGGCGGTTTCACCAAGCATGCAAAGCCGCCTTGCCGCGTGATAAGCGGCGGCGCTTACGGCTTTGAGCGCGTCAATGTGGCGAGCCAGCGGCGCGATCCCAATTCGTTTCTGAACTGGATGGAACGCATGATCCGCATGCGCCGCGAGGTGCCCGAAATCAGTTGGGGCGACTTCGAGGTGCTGCGCACCTCGCGCAGCGACGTACTTGCGCTTCGTTTCGACTGGCGCAACAACTCGGTTTTGTGCCTGCACAACTTCTGCGCCGAGGCCTGCACGGTGAAATTCCGCTCCGGCTGCAACGAGCCGGGCCAGAACCGGCTCATCAACCTTCTCTCCGACGACCACAGCGAAGAGGAGGACGACGGCCGCCACGCGGTCGTACTCGAACCGTATGGCTACCGATGGTATCGGGTCGGCGGGCTCGACTATCTGCTAAAGCGCAGCGAAATCTAGACACAGTCACGGAGTCCGCAACATGCAAGGCGAATGCGATGAATAAGCAACACGCCGGATCTGGCAAAACGCGCCAGAGCGGGGTCGCGAGGATACTCGCGCTGAGTCTCTCGCTGACTTTCACTTTAAGTCTCGCGGCGTGCGCGTCCGGTACGGCCGATATCGGCGACACCGGTCTGGGTCCGCATCCGCCACTGCCCGCGCCACAAACGTCGCTGCTGCCGACGGTGAACATCGCGCCCGTTCAGGCGCGCGACAGCCAAAGCGTGCCTGTTGCGCCGGAAGGCTTCAAGGTGACGGCGTTCGCGAGCGGACTCGACCATCCGCGCTGGGTGTATGTGCTGCCGAACGGCGACCTGCTCGTCGCCGAGAGTAATGCGCCGGCTGAGCACGACGAGGATCAGGGCATCGTCGGCTGGATTCGCAAACAGGTGATGAAGCAGGTCATGAAACGCGCGGGCGCGGGCGTGCCGAGCGCCGACCGGATCGTGCTGCTGCGCGGCCAGGGCGACAGCGCACAGAGCCGCACCGTGTTCCTCTCGGGGCTTCACTCGCCGTTCGGCATGGCGCTCGTCGGCGACTCTCTTTACGTTGCCGATACCGACGCGCTGTTGCGCTTTCCGTACCACGCGGGCGACACGCAAATCACCGCGGCGCCTGAGAAGGTGGCCGATCTGCCTGCGGGGCCGATCAATCATCATTGGACCAAGAATGTCGTGGCGAGCCGCGACGGACAGCGCCTGTATGTCACGGTCGGCTCGAACAGCAACGTCGCGGAGAACGGCATTCAGGCGGAAGAGGGCCGCGCGCTCATCCTCGAATTCACGCTTGCGACCGGGCGCTCGCGCGTGTTCGCGTCGGGCCTTCGCAATCCGAACGGGATGGACTGGCAACCCGATAGCGGCGCACTGTGGGCCGCGGTCAACGAGCGCGACGAACTGGGCGACGATCTCGTGCCCGACTACATGACCGCGGTGAAAGACGGCGGCTTCTACGGATTTCCCTATAGCTACTATGGGCAGCATGTCGATACGCGTGTGAAGGAACAGCGCCCCGACAAAGTGGCCAGCGCGCTCGCGCCGGACTATGCACTCGGCAATCACACGGCGTCGCTCGGACTGGCGTTCTATACCGGCAAGAGTTTTCCACCGCATTACTGGGGCGGCGCATTTGTCGGCCAGCATGGGTCATGGAATCGCAAGCAGCATAGCGGCTATAAGGTCATTTTCGTGCCGTTCGCCGATGGCCGGCCAGCAGGGATGCCGGAGACTTTTCTAAGCGGCTTTCTGAGCGCGGACGGGCATGCATTGGGGCGGCCGGTCGGTGTCGCTGTCGACAAGGCGGGCGCGTTGTATGTCGCCGACGATGTGGGCAACGTCGTCTGGAAAGTCGTTTACAGCGGCACCTGACGCGTGAGCGCGGATGCGACACGGCAGGGCCGCGTTCGAGGAGCGGGCCGCCTCGGAACGTCCCGCCGAAGCCTCCCGGAATTGCCCGGTAAAATACCGCCCACTACCGACGGCGCGGAAGGCTCGATCTCCGCCTGCTTACTTTGAATTTCGAGGCGTTCATGTCCATGGAAACAGACACCGTCACCGACGAACGGGTGGCTCACATTGCGGACCGCATGGTTGGCGAAGGCAAGAAGGTTTCCGCGCTGGCGGTCTGGGGAGAGGTGCGCAGCGGTTCGATCGTCGCCGTGTCCGCGGCTCTCGAGCGTTGGCGTGCAGCGCGGCAGCCGGCGCCGGATGCCGCGCCTGTGGCGAGCGGCTTGCCGGACGACGTTTCGCAAACCATGCTGAACGCCGCGGGCAATGTGTGGGCCAGCGCCCGGGAGGAAGCCGAGCGCGTCGTCAATCAGCGTCTTGCCGTGGCAAGTGAGCACGCCGGTGCGATTGCCGCGGAGCGCGACGAGGCGCTAGTCGAGTACCAGAACACGCTGGCCGAAGCCGAGTTGGCGCGCGAGTGCGTCGCGACGCTCACGAACGCGCTGAGCATTTCGGAAGACGCGGTGAATCGCCTCGCGACCGAACTCTCGGCGTTGCGGGACCGGGCGAAAGCCGCTGAGGAGCGCGTCGCCGAGCTCGAGGACCGCAGTGCGGCGGCGGAAGCGCGCGTGGCCCAGACCGAGGAGCGCGAAGCGGCGGCCGAGGCGAGTGTCGTCCAGGCTGAGGAGCGGGCTTCGACTGCGGAGGCGCGTGTTGCAGAGGCTGAGGAGCGAGCTTCGACTGCGCAGGCGAGTGTCGTCCAGGCTGAGGAGCGGGCTTCGGCTGCGGAGGCGCGTGTTGCAGAGGCCGAGCAACGCGCATTAGCGGCGCAAGCGGGCGTCGCCCAGGCCGAGGAGCGGGCTTCGGCTGCGCAGGCGAGTGTCGTCCAGGCCGAAGAGCGGGCTGCAACTGCGCAGGCACATGCCGCACAGGCTGAGGAGCGGGCAGCGGACGCCGAGCGGCGCATCAGGGAAGCGGAGGAACGAGCGTCGGCAGCAGAAGCGCTCCTTGCACAGGCAGACGAGCGGGCAGCCACGGCAGAGGCGCGTTTCGCGCAAGCCGAAGAGCGCGCTTCGACAGCGGAAACGCGCGTTGCAGAGGCAGAGCAACGCGCATTAGCGGCGCAAGCGGGCGTCGCGCAGGCCGAGGAACGCGCCTCGGCGGCAGAGGCGCGCATTGCGGAGGCAGATGAACGGGCAGCCGGCGCGGCGGCGCGAGCCGCAGAGGCCGAAGAGCGTGCGTCGACCGCACAAGCGCGCGTTACCCATGTCGAAGAAAGCGCCGAGGAACACGCATCGGCGGCGCAAGCACGCATTGCAGAGGTGGAGGAGCGTGCGTCGGCAGCGCAAGCCAGGCTGCAAGCCGCCGAAACATCCTTGAACGAAGAGCGCCAGGCGCGCGAAGCGTTGAGCAACGCTACCGTCGCCAAGGATCAGGAAATCGCGCGTCTTATCGAAGAGCGCGACGCCGCGCGCCACGAGGCGGCCACGCTGGGTGAGGCTGGCCAGGCACACGCGCGAGAAGTGGAGCGATGGGCGGAGGAATCTGGCGCGGCGTCGTCGCGTGCGCAAGACGCCGCGCTACAGGCGAGCGAAAGCCTCGCGCAGCTTGCGGCGTTGCAGATCGAACTGGATCAGGCCCGCGCCGAACTGGCGGCGCATCGCGAGGCGAACTCGGCTCACGGCGACGAAGCGGCCGCCCAGCGCGCCGAGGTCGAACGTGTGCAGCAGGAACTCGATGCCGCCCGCGAACAGCTCGTCGCCATGAGCGAAGCCAATGCGACGGCGACGGCGGAGACGAGCCGGCTCGCAGAGCAGGCAGCGGCGGCGGCGAGCCGCGCCGAGGCGGCCGAACAGCGCGCCGCAGACCTCGAGCGCCAGCTTGCCGAGCTCGAAACAGCACACGCGCAACGACTGGAACATGCTCAGCAACAGCGTCTGTCATCGGATAGCCCGTCGCCGGATAGCCCGTCGCCGGATAGCCCGTCGCCGGAATCCGAATCGAAGGAAGCGGTGATGGCCGACGAAATAGCGTCGCTACGCCGTCAGATGTCCAGTCAGGCGAAGGCCCACGAGAAGGCGTACAGCGAACTTCGCGCGTTGGCCGAGCAGTGGGTCGCGCATGCAAAGGAACTCAAGCAGCGGCTCAGCGCGACAAATCAGAAAGTGACCTTTCTCGACGCGCGCAGCGCGGCGGAGGTCGCGCTGCTACGACGGCTGTCGTCCGAGCTTGAACGGCTAAAACCCGATCACGATCTGGTTTCGCGCGACGCGCAGCAAAAGCTCATTAGCGCGACGCTCGCCGAGCGCCTCGAACAGAAGGGCTATCGGTACGATCCGGCAACCGCGGTCATATCGAAGATCGAAGCGTGACGCGTCGGCGCGTCGCGTGCTTATAACGGCTTGGGCGGCGATCCGTCGTCGTCGATGCTGTGGCTGCCCGCGCCCGGCGGCGAGGTCGTGTCGCGCAGTTGCGTCTCTTTGGGGTCCTTTGGCACGACCTTGTCGGCATCGGCTTCGTCGATTGCGTTGAGCTGATTGCCGCCGGGCGTGCGCGGCGTGCCCGGCGCCGGTGTGGGGACCGCTCGCGGCTGAGCCGGTCCCGGCCCCGACAAGCCCTCTTGCGAAGGCGTGGACGGCGAGGGCGGCGTGGCGGGGTCGCTGTTCGAAGAAGAGGAAGAAGCGTCTTGCTGCTCGGTCATGGGTCATCTCCTGGCTGGGTCGTCACGAACGGCATTTACGTGCAATGCGTACTGCAGACGCAGCACGCGCCGTTCCATCAGCCTTGGCCTGCACGGTTGCGAATGCCCGTGTATCGGTGGCTCAGCGCAGCACGCGCGCGACGAGCGGCAGATGATCCGACGCGACGCGCGCCGGCTCGCTCCGATCCACCTCGATATCGACGAGACGCGCGGCCGGATGCACCCACACGCGGTCCAGTGCAAAAGTCGGAAAGCGCGAAGGAAACGTGCGCGGCGCAGCCACCCGGCCAAAGCGCGTGAGGAGCGCGCGCAGCGGCCATCCCCAAACGAACCATTCGTTCAGATCGCCGAGCAGGATTACGGGGAGATCGGGCGTATCGAACGCTTCCAGCAGCAGCCGCACCTGCGCGCGGCGTTCGCGCGCCGACAGGCCCAGATGCGTCGCGACGATACGCATCACGCCATGGCCCGTTTCTATGTCGACGTCGAGCGCGCCGCGCGCTTCGCGGCTGCCGAACGACAGGTCCAGCGTGCGCACGGCTCGCACCGGGAGATTCGTCAGCACCGCGTTGCCAAAGCGCCGGTCCGGGCCGTCGAGCGTCGGCCCCGGCACCGCGTGCATGCCCGTCAGGTCCTGCAATTCGCGTAGCACGTCGATGCTCGCCGCGCCGCCGAGCGGCACTTCCTGCAACGCGACCACGTCGGCCTTAAGAGCTGTGATCACTTGCGCGATACGGGCCGCCGAGCGTTTGCCGTCCGTGCCCACGGCCCCATGAATGTTGTAGGTGGCGATGCGCAGCGGCTCGCCGGCATCGCTCGCATGGGCCGGCACCGTTCGCACGCGCGGCGCGGGCTGCGCTTCGTCGAGCGTCACGGTATCGTTCGCTCGGCCGCTCATTGCCGCCTCAACAGCACGCGCCGCAGGACAAGCGACATCGAGACGAGCGCGACGCCGATCGCGGCGACCAGCAGCAACGAAAGCGGCGTTGGATGCGTGAGCGCCGTCACCAGTTGACGGGCGAACGATGTCGCGAGCACCACGCCCGGCGCCATACCGATCGCAGTGCCCGCCATGAAATCCCAAAAGCGGATATGCGATGCGCCCGCCGCGAGATTCACAATCGAAAAGGGCGCGACCGGCACGAGCCTGAGCAGGATCATTGCGACCAGCCCCTTGCTGCGCAGCCGTTCGCTCAGCTGATTCAGGCGTTCGCCGGCCAGTTCGCGCACGGCGTCGCGCCCCAGCCAGGCGCCCGCAGCCCAGCCCGCCGCCGCGGCAATCAGCGTCCCGGCGAGCGCGTAGGCGGCCCCGGCTATCGCGCCGAACACGAGCCCGGTCACGGCGATCAGCAAGGTGACGGGCACCGACAGCAGCGCGGCCACTGCGTACATCGCGACCACCGCGATTGGACCGAAATGCGTTGCGGCGAGCCGTTGAGTGTCGGCGCTCAGCTTGGCGAAGCTCAACTCATGACCGAACGGCGTGAAGCGCCACGCAATGGTCAGCGCGACGACGCCGAGCGCGAGCGCGCCGAGCACCAGCAGCTTCGCAATAACGGGACGACGCGTCGGCTCGGGCAAGAACTGCGCGAGCAGTTCATTGGCCGCGATCGGCGCTTCGGGATCGAGAACGTGAACCTGATCGGCGATGTCGCGCAGTTCGGGCGGCACCTCCGGCGTCAACGGTTCGAGCGTGCGCGCGGAATGTCCCTTGAGGCTCGCAATGGCCGCGTTGAGACGCCCATGGCGCACGAGCGCCCGCTCCACGTCTGCTTCGCTCGAATCGAGGTGTTCGGCGAGCAGCCGGTTGCGAATGCGTGCTATCGCTGCTTGTCTGACGGGATTGTCGCGGGCGTCGATGACGATGCAGCACTCGGAGTCGAGCACCATCGACCGATTGTTCAGATTGGCACTGCCGATCACGAGCAAGCGCTCGTCGGCGATCATGATCTTGCTGTGGACGTTGATGAATCGACCGTTAGAGGCATCGACGGCCGGCGCATACATTGCATAGCGGCCGTTGCAGTCCGCGGTTTTTAGCAGCTTGTGCAGACGGGCACGCAGAACGCCCATTGTCGCTTCCTGGAGCCAGCCGCTTTGCCGGTAAGGGCAGATCACCGCAAGGTCGGGGCCGTTGTTTTCCGCGATGCGTTTTTGCAGCGCCGAGCCGACCGAATTCGCCGTGAAATACTGATTCTCGATATAGATATTGCGGCGCGCGGCGGCCACGGTCGCCAGATGCAACGCCTTCACCTGCTGGATCGCGGGCCTGCCGTCGTAAGCAGGCTCGGTGAGCGAAATACCCAGGTCGACGTCGGTGAAATCGGGTTCGATGCCCGACGGCCACAAATCGGTGCGCGGCGGCGGCTTGCCGTTGAACGGCCGGCCGGCGTTGCCGCTGCGGCGCGAGCGGCGCCAGCGTTCGCGGGCCAGATGCGCGATGGCGGCGGCAGCGGGGCCGTCAAACATCAGTTGCGCGTCGTGCATCGGCTCGTAACTCGTCTTACCGAGATTCTTGCGCAGCGGATCGTCAAGCCGATGCTCGGGCGTGTCCCAGCGCGAACCGGTGAGGTCGATGCCGCCGGTGAACGCGAGGCTGTCGTCGATCACGACGATTTTCTGGTGATGCGACGCACCCAGCGGATGACGCCCGTCCAGCCGGAACGAAAGGCGCCGGTGCCCGTGCCACGCAGGCTTGTAGGACGGCAGCCATTCGCGCTCGAATGCATACAGCATCGCGAAATCCCAGCCGAGCAGATAAATGCGCAACTGCGGATTCGCGTCGAGCACGGCGCACAGGAATTCGGAGAGCTTGGGCGGAAAGCCGTCGTTGACGCCGCCGGGGACGAGTTCGATGCGGCTGTCGATATCCCATCCGAGGATGAAAATCGAATGACGCGCGCGCGGAATCATCTCGCGCAACACCGCATAGTAGGAGGCGGCGTCGATCAGCACGCTCGCGCGGTGCGCCTTCAGAATCCATTCGCAGGTCGAACGGGTGTCCATCACCTCGCCGTTCGGGACGGCGGGCGGCGCGTCGGCGGTGTCCCGCGACGGCGCATCGAGCAGTTCGGATTCTATCGGGTCGGGTTCACTCATGGCGGTCCATGCGACTGTCAATAGGTATATGCGGACGCAATTGGCATTCCATGGCGGGGAGAGGTGCTGTCGTCAGCCGTTTTCGCGTGTCAACCGGTCGGCGGTTTGTAGTTGTGCTTTGTAGCCTTTGAAATTTTGGCGGCGGTGAGCGGTGATTTCTCGTCGTAAGGCGACTGGCGTTTTTGCGCGGGAGTCGTGCGCGATGCTTCGCGGGTCATTGTCTAGCGCTGATCGATGGGGATCAGTCACGCGTGGCGTCGGATCTCCAAACGATGCCGCGCAGAATTTTCTGAATTAGCAGCGCTGCCCGCCTTCAGCATGCGTACCGAATCCGATCCGTTCTAGACTGATCGGGCCGCAAACAGGGACGAACAGATCTGGCGTACTCGTCATTCGCCTCGCCGGCAATGCGTGTGCAAACAGGTGAGCGGCTGCGTCCACGCGTCGTTTTCAATGAGCGAGCGTTTGAGTCGAACTTGCCTTATGCCGGTTACTGCTAGCGTGTAACGGCCAGTCAATCCCACGCATGCGCGTTCGGCAGCCGGTAGCAACGCCTGGCCGCGCCAAGAACAAACGCGAGACACGTCATGAGCAGATGCACTAAACATTCTCACACTCCAGCGCGCTCGAATGTCGATGCCGTTACGCGTACGAAGCATGCGTCATCCACCGCTGCGCTCGTTCAGCGTGGGATACACCGTCTGCGGAAACGGCAAGTGCTTGCGGACTCGCTGCTAAGGAATCCTACTGCTATTCCGGTCTGCTTATGAGCGCGAGGGACAAGGTGTGATGGCCTACAGCGCTCCAAACCCGGCCATGCCCGAGGTGGCGCTTTCTGCTGAGAGTGTCGGCCGGCTGCTGGACGAACCCTGGCGCTACGGGTTTATCTCCCTGCTGCGCCGTATCGGCGCCGATCCCCGTCTCGATCCGGTCGGCACCGCACGCCGTCCACAGGCCGAACCGTTCCGTCTTGGGCAGGCGCCGAGCCTCGCGTTCGCTCCGCGCGAGATCGCCGACGCGCGTGAGATCAATGGGCGTCTGAAGATCCGGCTTCTGGGTCTGGGCATGCTCGGGCCGAACGGACCGCTGCCGGTTCACGTCACCGAGATCGCACGCGAGCGCGAGCAGAACCGGCACGATCCGACGCTGGTCAATTTTCTCGATATCTTTCATCACCGCTATCTGACGCTGCTGTATCGGGCGTGGGCCTCGGGCCAGGCTGCCGCAGGCCTTGATCGACCGGATGACGAAGCGTTTTCGTTCTATATCGCGAGCCTCACGGGCCACCATGTCGACGAAATTGCTCATCAGCCGTTTCCTGCGCATGCGCGTCTGGCGGCATCCGCGCACCTGGTGCGCGAAGCGCGCAATCCGGACGGGCTCCAGGCAACGCTTGAGCATTACTTCGGGGTGCCCGTCGCGATTGAGGAATACGTCTTTCACTGGATGGAAACCGCGCCTGCGAACCACAGCTACCTGGGAAAGCCCGTGGAGTCGTCGACGCTGGCCATGGGGGCGATGCTTGGCGAGCAGGTGCCGGATCGCCAGCACAAGTTTCGCATTATCGTCGGGCCGCTCGATATGGACGCCTACCTGCGCTTCACGCCGCAGGGCGTGGACCTGCCGAAGCTGGTCGCATGCGTGATGGAATTCATCGGACGCGGTTCCCGCTGGGAGCTGGAATTACGTATCAAGCCGCAGTGCGCACCGCCTGCGGTGCTGGGAGGAACCCAACGACTCGGCTGGTCCGGATGGCTTGGCCATGCGCCCACCTGCGCACCCATTACCGGCATGCGCTTCGAACCGGAGCACTACCTGAAGCAACCGGCGACGAGCGCCGCTCCATCCAATCAACATCCGGATACCGGCACGGACCAACAACTACTGAGGTACTACAACGAAGAGTTGTTGTACATGCGCGAACTTGCCGCCGAGTTCGGGCAGGCGCATCCGAAAATCGCAAGGCGCTTGGGCATGCAGGCGGGCGAGATTGGGGATGTGTACGTCGAGCGGTTGATCGAGGCATTCAGCTTCACGGCCGCGCGCATGCGCATGAAACTGGATGCCCGGTTCCCCGAGTTCACCCAGCCGCTGCTGCAATGCGTATATCCGAATTTCGTGGCGCCGACGCCTTCCATCGCTGTGGCGCGCCTCTATCGGAACGGCACAGAGGGCAATCTCGCCGAGGGCATCCGGGTTGCGCGCGGTGCGACGTTCACAAGCCGCGTGCCCGATGGCGAGAAGACGTCGTGCGAGTTCCGTAGCAGCCAGGACGTGGCGCTGTATCCGCTGGAGATCGTGAGCGCGCGGCTGACCGGCATTCCCCCGGACATTCCCGCGCTCGACCGGTACGTGCCGGGGCATACACAGGTGCGTGGCGCGTTGCGGTTGCGACTGCGTACCACCGGCGAAGTCGGCATTGCAGAGTTGCAGGGGCTCGACCGTCTGCCGGTGTATCTGGCCGGGGATGAGCGGGTGGCATCCCACCTGTTCGAACTGCTGCATGTGGCGGGCGTCGCATCCATCACTGGAGAGCCCGGAAATTTCGGTACGCCCGGCAGTCCGCTCCACGCCGTAAGCCGCGACGCGGTGATACACGAGGGACTCGATCCCGGACAGAGCCTCTTGCCGCTCGTCTGGCCGAAGTTTCATGGACACAATCTGCTGCACGAGTTTTCTGCTTGCCCGTCGCGTTTCTATTTCTTCACGCTGACGGGGCTCGAAGCGGGCCTGCGTCAGGTGCGTGGGCGCGAGGCGGAAATCGTCGTGCTGCTGAACCAGTTCACGGGAGCACTGGCGGAACGCGTGGATGTCTCACACTTCGCGCTCTTCTGCACGCCCGTCATCAACCTCTTTCCCCGCACGTGCGACCCCGTCGAACTACCAGAAACCGGCACGGAATTTCAACTGGTCCCGGACGTACTGAAGCCGCGGGACTATGAAGTGTTTTCCGTTCAGACGCTGTACGGCCAGGTCAGCGAGACGTCGGCACCGCTCGAATTCCGGCCGCTGCACCAGCCGCTGACGAACGACGAAGGCAACCACGGACGCTATTTCACCACGCGTTGCGCCCGCCGTTTGACGACGGAACTGTCAGGTCGCCGCTACGGCACGCGCACGCCTTACGTCGGTACGGAAACTTTCGTGTCGCTGGTTGACCACGACGGGCAACCCTACGGCGAGCGCATGAACTACCTGGCGCTAAGCGCGTTGCTGACTAATCGCGAACTCCCGAACCTGATCGCTCCTGACGGGCGTGACGACCTGACGCTTGAACAGTCTGCCTCTGTTCTTGCTGTGGGTCTCATCCGCGCACCGAGCGCGCCACGCGCACCGTATGCGGAGCGGGAAACCGCCTGGCGGCTGATTCGCCTGTTGAGCTTCAGTTACCTGGCACTGGAAGACCCGTCGGCCGCCAGCCTGCGCAATCTACTGGGGCTGTTCCTCGCTCCGGGTGACGAGGTTTACCGGCAGCAGATCGAAAGTCTGGTCGATGTCAGGATGCGCACGGTCACTCGCATGCTGCCGGGCAACGGACAACCTGTTTTTGGTTGCGGCGCCGAGTGCGAGATCACGGTTGACGAAACGGGCTTTCATGGCGTGAGTCCCTACCTGTTCGGCCTGATTCTCGAACGTTTTCTCGCGCGGGGCGCTTCGGCCCATTCGT
This sequence comes from Paraburkholderia kirstenboschensis, assembly GCF_032806925.1. Lineage (NCBI taxonomy): Bacteria > Pseudomonadati > Pseudomonadota > Betaproteobacteria > Burkholderiales > Burkholderiaceae > Paraburkholderia > Paraburkholderia kirstenboschensis. The sequence continues at coordinate 2,804,916 of NZ_CP136512.1, forward strand.
TCGTTGAAACGCGATTGCGCTCGGTGCAGCGCGGTCATGTGGCGACGTGGCCTGTGCGTATGGGCACGCGCGGAGTCGCATGAGCACAACCACGTTGAAACACATGGCAGGCCAGCCGGCGCGATCCGGGCAGGACACCGGCATTCATGGAGAACGATCGATGCAGACATGCATGACGAAGCGTTGGGCGCCGCACGCCCGGCATAACCGAGTCCGTTGCGCGGATGGCGACTGGTCCGGATCACGCGGAGGAAGGCGCTCATGCTGAACTTTAGGACCCCGCGTACCTTCACGGTCAGCGGCGCCGCGTTGCCCACGCTCGACGACGGCGCGCCTGCGCTTCAATTGCGCTCCATCAGGGGCGAGGAAGCGCTGTCGAAGATTTACGAGTACCAACTGGGGTTGGTCACGCCACTCAATCCGTTGCTGCCCGACAGCATCGCAGCCAATCTGGACCTGAAGGCGATGGTCGGCAAGGAACTCACGGTGACCGTGCAACTGGACGGCATGGGTACCTTCGTTTCCGGCATGGCGGGCACGACAAACGCCGCAAATATCGGCAGGGGCGAACGCGAGATCAGCGGCATTGTCACCGCGGCGAGTCTGGTTGAGCAACTGAACCGTCAGTACCGCTACCGGCTGATCCTCAAGCCGTGGATCGTGCTGGCAGAGCGGCGTACGGACTACCGGATTTTCCAGAACCGGTCGGTTATCGAGATCATCGACGAGGTGCTGAAGAGCAACTACATGTACTCCTATGTCAAGCGCCTGGGGGGCACGTATCCGAAGCTCGTCTATCAGGTCCAATACGGTGAATCCGATTTTTCGTTCATTCAGAGGTTGATGGAAGAGCACGGCATCTACTGGTTTTACGAGCATTCGAAGGGCGTACACCGGATGGTGCTGGTCGATAACCTCGGCGCTCACAAGCGCGTGGTAAGCGAGGCGTATCACACACTGCCGTACTACCCGCCGGGCAGAAAAATCGACACGGAATACGTAAGCCACTTCGACACCACGGAAAGTATCCAGTCGGGAATCTGGACGACCGACGATTTCGACTTCACGAAGCCGCGAGCCGATCTGGCCGTGCAGAACGCGTTGCCGCAGAAGACAGCGCACAACCAGTTTACGGTCTATGAATGGCCGGGCGACTACACGGACGCGGAGCAGGGCGAGCAGCTCGCGCGGGTTCGCATGCAGGAAATCCGTTCACGAGGTGAGCGCGCCGAAGGTCGGGGCAACCTGCGTAATGTCGTGTGCGGTACGACTTTCACGTTGGCGGGTCATCCGCAGGACGCGGCGAATCGCGAGTATCTGGTGATCCGTTCGAGCCTCGACGCGGAGGAAATTGGCGATGCGAGCGGAAGAGGCGAGTACCGGGTCAGCACGACGTTCGAAGTACAGCCGGCGACCACGATGTTCCGGCCACCCCGCACGGTGACTAAACCGCGCACGACGGGTCCGCAGACGGCAATCGTGACAGGCTATGAAGGCAGTGAAATATGGACCGATCAGTACGGGCGCGTGAAGCTCAAGTTTCACTGGGATCGGTCGGCTATCAACGACCAGAATTCGTCGTGCTGGGTGCGCGTGTCGTATCCGTGGGCGGGCAGTAACTTTGGCGGCATCAACATTCCGCGGGTCGGGACAGAAGTTATCGTGGACTTTGAGAACGGCGACCCGGATAGACCCATTGTGACCGGACGCGTGTACAACGCGATGAGCATGCCGCCGTGGAAGCTGCCGGATCACGCGACGCAGAGCGGGACGCTATCGCGCTCCACAAAAGGAGGCGGCTATCACACCGCCAACGCGATCCGCTTCGAGGACAAGAAAGGCGCGGAAGAACTGTGGATCCATGCGGAGAAAAACCTCCGTACCGAGGTGGAAAACGACGAGGTGCATGCGGTCGAGCACGACCAGACCGTTACGGTGAGTCATGATCGCGTGAAGCATGTAGGCAATGACGAGCAGGTCGAGATCGGTCACGACCGCGCGCACCGTATCACTCAGGATGACTCGCTTGCAGTGGGCCGTAATCTCAGATTGACAGTCGCCAAGGACTACACCGGCAACGTCGGTAATAGCCGCACGGAGAAGATCGCGGCTGATTATCACATCAGCACAGGTGGCCATGTCGAGCATACGGTCCAGGGCCATCATCAGCTACAGGCCGCGCAAAGCATTGTGCGCAGGACGCGGCTGTACACCTTGCAGTCCAGCGACCGGGTGGTCATCAAGGGGCCGGGCGGCACCGTCACCATCGACAACAGCGGTATCACGCTTGATGGCGTAGCGATCAAGCTCAAGGGTTCGGTAACCCAGGAATCGGGTCGCGGCGGCGCATCCGATTTGCAAGGTATTCCGCTACTCGGCCGTCTGCTCGATGTGGACCATCTGCCGCTCTCCGAATAACACACATCGAGATGAATATGAATTTCAGGAAGTCCCCATCATGCTGATCAGCCCGCCGTTTCTGAGCGCCGACGCGCAGGAAGACGACCCCACGCAACCGGTTACCACCTTGGGCGAACGCAGCGGCAAAGGTGCGTTCCCGGTCAGCCGTGAATTTGGCTGGCACGGTGGCATCCACCTGGATGCGCCGGGTACGGGAAATCACGTTGAGCCGGTGCGGGCCATTGCGGATGGCGAGGTGGTGTTTGCCCGCAACAGTGAGCCCGTTCCTCAACATCAGGACGATCCGGCGGTGATCGCCGCCCATCCACTGCTGTATTACGCAGGTTGGACAAGCAACGGCGTGGTGATCCTGAAGCACGCGACCGAGATAGGTGACGGAGTGAACGTCGTGTTCTACTCGATCTACCAGCATCTGCACACGCTGGCCACTCGAACGGTCAACGGCCATCCGGTCGAACTGGCGCATGGGCAGAAGGTGTATCGCAAGGACGCCATCGGCAGCGCAGGCGCAATCTATGGGCAGCCCAATCGTATCCACTTCGAGATTGTGGCTGATGCTGCCAGCGTCGCAGCGCTGATGGGGCGCAACCAGGGGCCGCTGGCTGCGGAACAGGGGCGTACCAGCAGCCTTTGGGGTGACACGCATGTTGTTCTACCAGCCAATACGCCTCTATATGCGACCGACCCATCGGTGGCCACGCCGGGCCATCCTGCATGGCAGACACCGGTTCTCGCCCGCACCACGGCGCCTGCGATAGTGAGCATGAGCGAAGCGCAGGGACTGATTACGCTGACCACGCGCACTATCCGCGGCGCAGTACTCGGCTCTGCGACCCCCGAAGACGGTTATGGCCTGTACGAACGGGCGACGAAGCGCTATCCTGGCTGCCCGAGCGCGGGCTATGAAATGCTGCGCTTTGGCCGGGTGATTGGGCCGGATGCGCCGGCAGCGACAGACCTTTATCAGGGACGTCTGCCGCATATCCGGCAAATTCACTCACCGGTCGACCATACGGCGGTCTATGCCGACCTGAACGGCCGGGGCGTCCGGGTCTACAGCGATGCCGATTTTCCCGACTGGCTGGGATGGACGATTATCGACGACGATGCCGACGGTAATAGCCGGTGCGATTCCGATGTGCTGACTGACATGCTCGATCCGGTTAGCGTCTCAACCAGCGGTGCCGCCACGCCGCAGCAGCGGCGCGATCACATTGCACGCGCCTATGCACGCAGTCTTGACGGTTCTATCCGCGAACGCCTGAGTTACTGCGTGGTGAAGATGCCCACCGAGTGGTCAAGGGCGGACTTCGATACGCGATGGGCATGGGTCAAAGGCGGCGATCCCAATGATCTGCCGGCGAATGTCATAGCGCCCGCCGGGTTGAGCGATGCAGGTTATGCACAGTTTAAGGCGCACCATGCCGCGCTCGCGTTCTGGGAGGATGCACAGGCCCAGGGTCTTGCGTTGGACAAGGTTCATTACCACTTTCATCCGGGGCGGTTTATCCAGACGTTTCGAAAGTGTGGGTGGCTATCAGGCGACGAGTTAAGGCAAATAATTCCTCATGCAATCCCGAATGACATTCGGCGCTTTAAAAAATCCATAAATATGGTCACCGCCAAGTACATGCTTGGAAATAAAATCAGGATTAGCCATTTCCTTGGTCAGGTGGCTCATGAGACCGGTGACTTGCACGGGGCAATGGTAGAGCACGGAAATAGTAGCGCGAGCAAAGAATATGAGGCCGCTGGGACCTACTATCAAGGACCGGATTCGTATTCCTATTTTGTCCGAGGGGCAGGTTACGAACGTCTGCACAACACATTAGGGAATGAATACGATTCGGGTGACGGAATAAAGTTTAGAGGTCGGGGTGCGTTACAGATCACCGGCCGGGCGTTATATGCTGCTTATTGGATGTTTCGGGGATGGCTGTTGCAACAATCTTTTGATAAAAAGTGGTGGAACGCGCAAGGGTGGTGGTCCATTCCGAGAGACCACTCTATCCGTCCGGCGATAATATCGGATCCACAAAGGATTTCAGCGCGAAGCACCGATAATGAGTTAAATCCGCTTGATGTCGCTGGATGGTACTGGGTCACGCATGGAATCAACAGGGTTTGCGACGAGGAGAATGGTAGTTCCGGTGTTGCCTCACAATCTATTTTGGTTTCCCAAAAAGTTAACTACTACGATCAGTCCACGTTCCAATCGCGGAGAAGTCGTACAGAACGAGCGAAAAAAATCTTATGCGATGCCATATAACAATGTTCTTATTCCTGCTGCTCACCAGCCCGGTGTCAATTGCCGTTGAGTGTAGCGATGGACAAACGGCTGAAGCACGACTTCCAGAATCTGTCGGTGGCACCCTATCCGCTAAATCATGTCCTGCATCCGATAACGACGGGAATATCACAGTGACTGTATTCCTCAAAGGAGTGGAAACGACAGTTCAAACGAAATATGAAAGCAATGCATACGTGCTTAGACTGGACACAAACATCAGATTTGACGCTGGATCCCCAGTAGGTATTGGCGTGTCGACAGGTAAAGGACGTGATGGAACAGGAATGCATTACTGGAAGATGTTGCCGACCGGCACCTTGATCGACCTCGGCGAAGCACCGGAACTAGTACGCGACAAGTTCATTCCTAATGCGTACTCGACACTGATTAGCGGCACCGGACGCTATCAGTCCACACGTTATTTCTATGAGGTGAGGAACAATCATCTTGTCCCAACGCGGCTTGTTGGCTTTCACCCAAAAGATCGAGATACCTATGTCGCCGAACTTGTGAAAATTTCACCGTCCGGTCGGACAGTGTTACTGAGCAGAAAAACGCTTCCCGCGAAAATGGTCGATCCGTGCCAAACCGGTAAGACGATATGTTGGTAATGTTTCATATCAGAATTGGTAGCATGCCAACCGATTCTTTTAAAGGGCGATCATGCTCAATCGCCTGCCGACTTGCCCCCAGATGCAGACTTCGCCGTGCCACAGAAAAACACGAGTCGAATAAAGGAGTTGCTGTAATGAATCGCAAGTTAATTTTCTTAACAACCCTTGTCTGCATTTGCTTCCGTGCCAACTCGCAAGAGACAGGATCGACTTCGTTCTCTGTCGCGCAACGAAGGAAGTCGATGATTGTAACGGGATAAGGTTGGTTGCTCATCCCGCAAAGCCGCTTTGCATAGAATGCCGTGAAAATGTTGGAAGATTGACGTCAGCCAAGGCATGTAGCGCTCTAGTATCTCGATAGTGTGCTCAAGGGATTTGGTTTAGAGATGATACCGATTGTTCATGTTCACCGATGCAAAACCAGTTCTATGAACTTCATCATTAAAATATTGGTCGTTGTCCTTTTCATGATTTGGTTGCCTAATGCCCGTCCAGCAAACAATTTGGATATACCATCTCTTAGTCAGTTCTCGCCGGCGTACATCTCTACCCAAGCTTGGCTTGCGCCTTGTGGCGATTATTCCGGCGAAACTGACATTGAGACTCAACGTATGGTAGCGGAAGCCCGTAGGCGATATCCAAAAGGAGCCTGTGCAGACGTTGCAGTTCCGTCTTTGCTTTTCAAAGCGGTATTTTTTCAGTATGCGTCAATAGCGGTTGTCGGCGATCCGGGATCGCTATTTGAAATAGTTCAGGCACAGAATGCAAAACTAGCGTCTTGCAAGAACACGGCGTGTTTGAAGGCGACCTTGCGAGACGTAATCAAAAAACTGGAGCCGATATATCTAAATTCAAAGCGTTCGGCAGAAAGTGTACATGATCGGATATGTAAGGTACGGAAAACGATTGACGACAGAGCAGCGCTCCGGCTCGGCCCGGGCGCGCGCTCAGTTATTGCAAGCATCAAACAGCAATGCAGCGCAAACGGCGCGTTAATAAGCGCATGTTCGAGCCGGCATGGGAATTTCCTTTGGGCTGATTGCAACATTGATACGAGGTCCAGCCAGGTTAATTCACAGTCGTGGTTATTCAGGCTGACATCCGAATCTCCCGTACTGCTTCTGCACGCTGATGATGGCTCATTCGATCAAACACAGAATTGGTGTAATGGACTTCCTGAGCTAAAAACCGAAGCCCGCGAAAATATGGGCGAAAGCGATGTTGTGATTTACCGCTTCGATGGGAAAAAGTATCGCACACATTTTTCATACATTTTGGAAAGCATCGGAAGCGAGTGGCAGATTGCCAGTAATCCGGTCCTTTACAAAATTCATTGCCATTAATCCAACAGGCACATCGAATTTCCCATGCGTCCCGTCGTCCTCCTAGGTCATCGCCATTCCTGCCCCATGCATGGGATAGGCACCGTCATCAGTGGCACGAGCAGTGTTACGGTCAACGGCCGAGCTGTCGCTTGCATAGGCGATCTAACAAGTTGCGGTGCTGTCATCGTTACTGGCTCGTCCACCACGTTTGGCGGTTCGAGCGTCGCCCGCAAGGGCGATACGACCAGCCACGGCGGTACATTGGTCGAAGGTGACGACGGCTGGCTACTTGACTGAACGTGCCGAACTCAGACTCTCATGAAACCGCAATACGCCAACCCCCGGAAATCGATCAACCGCGCCGCAAAGTTGACCAGACCGGCCCTGATGCTCGCAGCCGACATCGGCGGAAACGAAGCGCGACTCGCACCTACAGCAGGCCACACCTTGAAATCTTCTACGGCGGTCGTCGCATGTGATTCACGATAACGGCGCACCGCAAGCCATTATCACGACGAACTCCAGAACAGGCCCCGCCAACCCCTCCCGCCTCAAGGCGTCCCAGCCTGGTAGCACGACTGCGCGCCGCTCGTCTGATAGATAAGCCGATAGCCGCTCGTGGCCGTCGCACCCGCCCGCCTGGAGGCAAGCGTCAACCAGCCTTTCCTGCTCTGCGGCAATGGCTTGATCACATAGTCTTCGAGATGCGGATCAGTTGCGACCGCGTCGGCACCGACAATGCGCCGCACATGCGACAGGCGCTCCGCATACCAGCCGAGAAACGGACGATACGCGGGACCGGCGTAATGGCTGTCGATGATCATCCACGGGTCGTGTCCCGGCTGGCCCAGGTTGGCCGCAGTGTCGGTCGGGCCCAGCAGCGCCAGGAAGTCGCCGCCAAGCCGCGAATCCGGCTGGCCGATGCGGCTCAGGTCGTACTTCGCGCGATCGGCACCGGCCTGCAGATCGCTGAAGCGCTTGCCCGTCCATGTGATGACGTGCGCGAGCTTGTAGTCGGCGGCGAACGTGCCGCTGCCTACGGTGTCCTTTTGCGTCACATAGAGCAGATCGCCGGGCAGCAGGTATTGCTCCATGGTCGCGAGATTGCCTCGGTTGATGTCGAGCAGCACGCCCGTCAGCGGATCCAGGCCCGAAGACGGCGTGCTGCACGCCTGCACGCCGATCGCGCCCGACAACTGATGGGTCGCGAGTCCCGCGAAGTTATAGACCCACGACGTGAAGTTGGAACAGTCCGCGCCGTTCCACATCAGCGCCGAACCGATGGCGGGCGGCGTTTGCGCCGTGGACGTCTGGACACTCTGCGAACCGTCCGCCCCGCGCTGCGCGGTGCAGGTCATTTTCGGCGAATGCGGGTCGGCCGCGCCGCCGCTCGTACTGCCCGCCGACGAATCGCGGTAGTCGATGCTTGCGGTGTTTTCCGGCGGCGTCCAGCCGGGAACGTGATGGTGGCAGTAGTTGAGGTTCTGATCGACCCAGTAGTTCTCGATTGCCATCACGAGTTCGCGCCTAAAGGTGTCGATGTCCGTGCAGGCCGGCGGCGCCGAGATTGCGCCATAGATGGCCGTGTGCGGTCCCCACGTGCTCGTGGTCGGATAGGTCGACCAGTTGGTGCTCGTCATGCCCGGGACGAGCGACGCCTGCACACTGTTCTTGCGTCCCTGGAAGAGCCACAGGTTTTCATTGAGCAACGCCACGCGGTCGCCGCACGCACTCGCCGACGCGCTAGCGGTCTGGTGGTCTGAAGCCTGCGTGGTGCCAAGCATCGAGAGCGCGGTTACGCCCGAGCGGTTCAGCGGGTTCGTCGCAAAGTTCGCGGCGCCCGTGGTGACGTAGCAGGCGTCGTCCACGGGAGCGGTGAGCGAGCCGTCCGCTGCGACGTTGCCCGCCCCCGCGTGGCAGGCCGCGAGGGTGTCGCCGTTCGTGGACTGCGCGACGATGCTCTGCACGCTCGCGGCCACGTTCAGGTCGTTATCGACACGGCTTTGCGATTCGGCGCCGAGCGCGAACGCCATGCGGTTGCCGTCGGCGACCGGGATGGCAGTGCTGCCCGTGCTGCCCGTGCTGCCTGTGGCCATGAAGGCGGGCGCCGTCTGCTGCGGATCGATGCCGCCGAGGAACGCGGAGACTCGCGTGGCCGCAGCCGCAACATTGGACGCCGTGAATCCGCCGGCAGTCTGCGCATCGACGACGACCGCGGTCGAATACGGCGTGATCACCATCGTCGACGGCTCGCTGAGATACACCGCAGACAGCACGGTTTGTCCGACCGATGCGCGCACGCCGGTCGCTTCCTCGGTATAGCTGCCGCCGGTCGATTGCACGAGCAGCGGCCAGTGCAAGGCGCGCGGCAACACGAAGCGGCCGTCGGCGTCCGTGACGATGGTCGCGAGCGGTGTCGCTGCCGCGTGCCCGTTTGCGTCGACGGCATAGGCGGCGACGGTCGCGCCGGAAACTGACCCGAGATAGACACTGCCGCGGATCGAAGGCTGCTGGCTGACGGTGCCGCCGCAGCCGGCAAGCGTGATCGGCAGCAGGGCGAGGAGGGCGGTAAAAGCGCCCGAAGCGCGCAGGAAATGCATTGTTGTCTCTCAGCTTCTCGTCAATCTGTGTTGGAACGTCAACAAGATTAACGGCAGCTTACAAAGCAACTTGATGCGGAGTTACGAGCGCGGCACATGTTATGCGAAACATGGAAGCAGCTTTCTCAACCGGCAAGGAGATGAATATGGCTCAGCATCCGGCTCGTTCGCAGAACCACCGCCACCCCGACCAACCGCCACTGGAAGAAATTACACGCGCGCTCGAGGGCGCCGCGTTTCCCACTACGCGTGACAAACTGGTCGAGTTTGCGCAGCGCAAGGGCGTCGACGGCGAGGTGTTAGCCGTCCTTAAGAGAATGGGCGACCGCAATTTCGACAGCGTCTCGGCTGTCGTTCGGGAGGCATCGAACGTCGAGTAGCGCTGTTAACATGCTTTAGCAGATCGCGGCGGCTCGTGCTGGCTTCGCACGCGATTGACGTGAACGCCCTGACCGGGCTTCCCGCTGTCGAAGCCCAGTGTCGTTATGAACCAGGCAAATCGCCAGAATTGAGCACCAGTGCAAGGGTGCCGACGAGAATGAAACTAAACGCCCACACGGCGCCCAGGTTGAACCAGCTGCGCGACACGAACTTGAGCCCTAGATAGCGATACACGAGCCACGCGATCAGTCCGCCGGCGAGCACCATCGCGGCGGCATGCACGCCGGAGACCAGCAGCGCCATGCCGAACCGCTCTTGCATCAATGTCTGCGCAGCCTGGTGCGCCCGGTCGGCATCGTCGGCGCGGCAAAGGCCCAGGTAGATCGGCACGAGCATCAGCCCAGCGCCGTGCGCAATCGCTATCGCGAAGGACCACAGCGCGAGCCGCGACGGCGCGATCCGGGCGAGCACACGCGGATGCCGTCGCCAGATCAGCAGGACAACGCCGAAACCTAGCACGAGGACGCTTGCGCCAGTCTGGATTTCGCGCTGCCATGCGAATACGGCGGCGAGCATGGCAAACGGCATCACCATCACAAAGATCGCCAGCACATGTCCGGCCGCGAGATAGAAAAGAGCGGTGAAGAGCGCATGCGAGCGCCGTTGCATCAGGGCGTTCGACACCGCAAGCGGCCAGCCCATCGCCGGATTGGCACCGTGATAGCAACCGCTTGCGACGACCGCGAGCCAGAGGCCGGTCTGCGACCAGCCGCCGCTCAAGTGCCCACCGACGGGTAGCAGAACGAATCCGTCGAGCAGTCTCCTCCTTCGAGGCGTATCTGGTGCGCGCGGTAGCCATCGGGAAACTTCACCCAGAAATCGTCGGCCAGCGTCAGGCCGCCGCCAGGATCGGCGTGCGCCATGACCTGCGCCGCAGGCACGCCGTTCGGATAGAACTGGTTGTCCCACGTCGAGTAGAGCGAGTTGGTCCAGTACACGCGCTTGCCGTCGCGGCTGATCTCGACCATCTGCGGTCCGCCGGCAAAGGCCTCGCCATTCGGATGCGGCGTGCGCCGCACGATCCCGCCGAGATGAACCGAACCGGCGAGCTTCGGCTTGCGCGGCTCCGTCACGTCGTACTGGCGCATTTCGCCGGTGCCCCAGCAGGCGACGTAGAGAAATTTGTCGTCGATGGAAAGATCGATGTCGGTGACGAGCGGCGGCACCGCGCCGAACCCCTGCAGCAACGGCGGCAGCGACGCCGCGTCGGCCGGCTCCGGCGGAATGGTCGCCGTCTTCTCGATGTGGAACTGGCCGCCTTCGCGCCACCATGTCCAGATTGAGCCTTCGAGATTGGTCGTGTCGACCACCACGCCGATAAAGCCATACTCGCGGCTTGGATCGTGAGCGGGACGCACTTCGAGCGCCATCTGATGATTCGCGCCGAGGTCTATGGTCTGCACATTGCGCCGGGCGCGCAGATCCCAGAAGTGGACTGCGTGGCCGTATTTGTTCGACAGAAGATCCTCGGGCACGATGCCGTTCTCGAACTGCGGTGGCAACGCCCATTCGCTCGACACCATGTAGTCGCGCGGCAGATTCCACCAGAAATCGTAATGTTTCTCCTGCGGCCCGCGGTCGATTTCCCAGCGGCCGAGCACGTCGAGCGTTTCGCAGTCCATGATGAAGATGCCCGGCGGCCCGTCGGTGCCGTCCGGCCCCGCGCCGCCGAGCGTACTGACGTAAATGCCCTCCGGGCCGCAATGAACCGTGTGCGGACGCGAGTAACCCGTCTTGCGAAAGATTTCCTCGGGCTCGATGATCTTGTGAATCCGTGCCTGCGTCGGATGCGGCTTCGTATCGACGATATAAATACGCGACGAGCGCATCCCCGGAATGATCAGAAAGCGCCGCTCCAGGAAGGCATGGCCGGTCAGCGGCGACAGCGCCGAAGAACACGCATTCCAGCCGAAATGATGGAATTCGTCGCCCTTGTTCGGCACCGGCACTGTGTGGACCACCTGGCTGTAAGTCGGCGAGCCGGGCTTGACGTCGATAACGGCGAGCGCGTCGGGCTGCGAAAAATCGGGGCTGAGCAGGAGCGTGTACGCGTATTCTTCGGCGGGCGCATCCATTGCAAGTTTCGGCGACGCGTGGAACGTGGGATCGGGGCGCATACCCATGACGGCTTCTCCTCTGTCTGATCGGGCGCGGGCTTAGCGCCGAAGGCGCTCCGGCTTTAGATGTAGTTCACCGCGGCGCCGAGAGCAACCGGAACTTTCATGGAGCTTGCTGGCGCCGACATCGCCAGCGTTGTGCGTCGCAGCGCCTTAAGTGCTTCGTCGGCGGACATCGGACGTCCGCGCTGGGTTCTCTACGCGAGGTTCGGCGGGCCGGCCCTCAGCACGTCGACGTGTTTGGGGATCAATCCCAGGTCGAGAAACGCATCCGCGATCTGCTGCTGCTCGCCGAGAATGGCGCGAGTGATCCGCTCCGTACCGAATTGCTGACGGGCCACCACGACATCCACGACCGGTTTCGGCAATCCCCACAACTGTGCCAGTTCGCTCGACAGTTGGTCCTTGTTCAGGCTGCCCCATTGATCCACCTTTTCGATCTCCTCGATCACGATCCGTATCACGTCGGGATTCTTCGCTACATAACTCTGCGACGAGAAGTAATAACCGCGATTGCCCACGACGCCGCTGGCATCCGCCAGCACACGCGCACCGAGCGACTTCTGCGCGGCGGCAAAGAAGGGGTCCCAGATCACCCATGCGTCGATGGACGCGCGCTCGAACGCAGCGCGTGCGTCGGCGGGAGCGAGAAAAGCAACGTTCACGTCGGCGTACTGCAAGCCATGCTGACGCAGCAGCTTGACGAGAAAGTAGTGGACATTGCTGCCGCGGTTAAGCGCAATCTTCTTGCCCTTCAGATCCGCTATTGAACGGATTTGCGAACCCGGCGGTACCAGCACGGCTTCGGATTGCGGTCGCGGAACCGTCGCTGCCACATAAGCGAGCGGCGCGCCGGCCGCCTGCGCGAAGATCGGCGGCGCTTCGCCGACATCGCCGAAGTCGATCGAGCCTACGTTTAGCGCTTCCAGTTGCACGGGGCCCGCGGCGAATTCAGTCCAGCTCACCGATACGTTTAGCGGCGCCAGCCGTTTTTCGAGGGTGCCGCGCCCCTTCAGCAGATTCAGATAGCCTTTCTGATTGCCGATCCGCAAAGCGCGCGGCGCGCCCGCTTGTGCCCCCGGAGCCGGTGTTTGTGCAAGAGAAAGCGGCGCGGCCACTGCGGCTGCCGCAGCGGCGGCAGCGCCGGCGGAAAGCTTGAGAAATGCGCGGCGATTGGATCGTGTCGTTATCGTGGACATGGCAGTCGGGAAGGTTAGAGATGCGTCTGGCGAGCCATCCTACCTGCGGGTGCGAAGTTGACGAACCGATCTTTCGCCTTAAGCAAATGACGGGAGATGGAATAGACGCGAGCTTCGAATTGCACGGTGTGGGGTCTCGACGCTGTTGTCTCGTTCGCAGATTCCCGAGGCTTATCCGGACAGCGAAATGGCCGCACTGGAACTGAAGGCGCCAGAGGCCGGCCGTGCGATGGGTTAAACGATGCGCGGCGATTGGTTCGGGACGGCGGCGCAGTCGGGCTTCATCGAGTATTTGCTTCAGGACTGCGCTGTCGATAAGGCGGGCAGGTCGCGGTGAATCAGGACGGTCATGCAACGGCATATGGTCCACCGCACATAACGCGGTAATCGGCCCATGACAAACTGTGGCAGCAGCCGGCGATTCCCTGGACGAAACCACCATCCATTCTGCGACAACACCGCATGAGGAGCTATGGAAAGTGCCCCGAATCAAGCTTTGGACTCCAGATTGAAGCAGGTGACCGACGAAAGGCTCGACGCATTGAGCCGGGAGATGAATGCAGTCGGCATCAGCGCACTTCAGGATGTCCTCTCGCCAGATGACATTGCAATTGCGAGCGACTATGTGCAGCGTGAACTGGACAAGCATCAGCGTCAGCATTTCATTTACGCCGGACGCCCGTGGCTCGACGCCTCACCCCTCGCGACGTTCGGGCAATCTCCGCACCTGCGGCGCATACTCGCCGGGCTGTACCGGCGCGGCACAGGGAAAGCCGCACCGGACATCGACATCGTCGCCGCGCTTCGCGTGCTGTCGGGTGATTTAGGACTGAAGGCATCGAACCTGTTTCACTACGACACCTATGTCGTCACCGCGCTGTTGCCGCTGGTCATTCCAAACGGCCCGAACGAACCGCGCGGCGACCTCGTGATGTATCCGAACCTGCGCAGGGTCCGGTCTTCGTCGGTGATCAATCTGGCCGAAAAAGCACTAGTGCAGAACTCACTGACGCGCTCGGTACTCGCGCGCGAGACGGTGCAGCGTGCGCTCGGCGCACGCGTCTTGCCACTGGAGCCCGGCAATATGTATTTTTTCTGGGGAATGCGATCGCTCCACGCGAACCAGGCGTGCCTGCCGCATAGTGTGAGGTCAACCGTCCTGTTTCATTTTGCCAATCCGCATTCGGGCGGCACACTGGATAGACTGCGCGAGTGGGCTCATCACCGGAATTCCGCGCCGTCCGAGCGTGCCAGGCTTCCGGTAACCCAGGCTCGGAACGCGTTCGACGATCAAAGTCCCGAATAGGTGGAATTGAATTCCGAATCGATCGTGCGAGTGGTTTTATCGGCTAAGGAAGCGTTACGTTAGAAGCCGGCCCCACTCGAAATCGACCCGATCGGGCCTCATGGGGACCACCCCAGCCCCTGGAGTGAAAGTGAGTTCGCCAAAGTACACCGCATTGCCCGGCGCATACAGATCGACACGAACATAGTTGAAGTCTTCGGCCAGCACGGCGGCCATGCCCAGTATGGAATTCAGATTCTCCGGAGGCGGCGGCGGCGTCGCGCTGCGGGCATACGGGCCGATGCCCACGTCAAGATGATTCCAATGAACGTCGAACACGTCTCCACGCGTGTTAGTGCCGAACCGATCCGAGATGACGACGATATACATCATCGGTCGTCCGGATTTTCCGCCGAAGCAGTGAACCTTGTAGTCAGCTGGAATCTGGCGATGCTCGTCAAGAAGAAGTGCTTCGAAGAAAATACGTGGCCGGATTTGCCGATAATGACGTTCCCTTGCAATCCGGTAGAAGTCGGTAGACATCCAGCGATTTGCCAAGGTCTGCAGTTCCTCGAAACTGACTTTCGACTTGTCCTGCACGATCTCAACAAAACTGCTGCCATGATTGGCCTTCATGACAAAGGAGTCGGGCAGCGTATCGAAGACCGTCCGCGTGAAAACGTCAGGCGACGAGATCAGTGGGACCAGATGCCGTTCGCCGACTTTCGCCTTCACATAGTCTCTCACGGCCAATTTATCGGTCAGGGCGGCATATCGCGGGTCTGGCCGTAAGCTGCGCTGCAGGATTTTCTCGTTGAATGTCGTGGGACGGAACAGTTTCGGAAAGCGCCCGATATGCTTCCGATGCAGCAGGCTCAGGAAAAGCGCATCGGGAAGCAATTGTTTTGCGTTGTCCTTCATCAATTGAAGAATCGCACTGGACGGCTGCCACATGGTCTCTCTCCGAATATAGGGCACACAGTTATGAGCCAACGCGATAGGTCGGTCAGTGGCCGCAACCGGTCGCATGCGCGAACCTGCCTGTTTTCGTTCGGGCAGGCCGCGCACGATAAGTCCATTGCGCCGCCAGGCTTGCGACTGGACCGGTTAGCAATGGATCAGGTGTCCTGGCATCCAATTGTCATACTCAGACGCCCGCCCACTTTGTGAAATAGCGAAAGCGGCGAGGTGGTTCAGCATAGCCCGGAGAAGGCCGCTCGAAAGCTAGTGGCGCAAATCGTAGAGATATCGGCTAATTTGGTTGTGTGATTCGCACAATGCGGTCGGCGTCCAATCAATGATCCACAAGTATTTCCGTCGGGTTGCGCTCGGCAGCGCGGGCGGTCCGGCTTCTGTGGTTCCCCAATCCGAGCTTCCAGAGGCGCGAATTCAGCATATCGCAGATTTCGCGGTGTCGCCTTCGGTCAAAAATCTGCCACATCCGTTCGCCGATACTGCGCTTCAGCCGCCACGGCAGGCAGACCATGCTCAATATGTCCGCCGCGCGGCTTTGAGTTCGTCGCAAGGCAGGACGAGTCAGTAGAAATATCAATAGCCTGATCATTGTTGTCCTGCGGACAACATGGTGATCGCCGCGAGCCCTCTACTGGCAATTAAAGCCCGATCCTACAATTCGTCTCGACGGAGGCGCTGCGTGCAGTAAATCCGACGTTGGACTGAACAGCCCGATATGCATGCTTCCATAACGACGGGCCATCTCTACGCGCTCACTTTGCATCGTTAGTAGTCCAGTGGGATATGCCCGGCATTCGGTCAGTCACTATCCACGACCCCGATGCGCCCACGGGCGGCCTCGGCTGGACGCATTGGGCAGTGGCCAACATTGCGCCGTCGCAGACGTCGATCGAAAAGGGCGCGTCCGGTAATGCAAGCCTGCTGCCGGCGGGTGCTGTCGAAACCCTGACCGACTTCGGCGACTCGAAATACGGTGGACCGTGCCCGCCACAAGGCGAATCGCATCGATATGTCGTCACGGTTTCGGCGCTCACTGTGCCGGCCATCGATGTGAAAGCGGCGTCGAGTCCGGCGCTCGTCGCTTACCAGATGCATGGCAAGGTCATTGGGCAGGCGCGCTTTGTCGCGCGGTATCACCGTTCGGCGGAGTAACCGTGGACTTCGGCGGGAGATTGTCATGCGGTCTTCCGCCATGCGCCTTCGGTCATCGAACGAAAAATTCTTGTGTCAGTGTCACACGACGCAGCATCAAACGTCTTGTGAGAGTGCCGTCATTCGAGCAGACCTTATTTAATCGAACGTCCCACACACGACATGCACCTTGGTAAATCATATCGCCTCACCGAGTTCCTCATCTGGACACGAAGGCAGACCTACGCACTCGTCATTTGCGGCTCGGTGCCCGTGATTCTCTACAAGTACGCGTCGATGACGTGGCTTTCGGTGCCGTTCACTATCGTCGTACTGCTGGGTACGGCGACGTCCTTCATCGTGGGCTTCAAGAACGTGCAGACGTATAACCGTGCAATGGAGGCACAGGACGTCTGGACCGAGATTGTCGGCGCGAGCCGCAAGTGGGGGCAACTGGCGTGCGCGTTTCCCTCTGAACGAAACACCAGCCGCGAACTGATCTGCCGGCATCTCGCGTGGCTCACCGCATTGCGATACGAATTGCGTAGCCCTCGTATCTGGGAAAGCATGACCCGGCGCTTCAATCTCGAGTACCGGCGTCACTATCATGTCCCCGAATGGGAAACAGCAATCGAAGACGTTCTGACGAACTATCTTTCCAGCTCGGAAAGTGCGCGCGCGCTGGCATCGCCCTCGGCGACGACAGCCATATTGAGCATGCAAAGCGATTGCCTTAAGTCACTGCATCACGGTGAGCATCTGAACCTGTCGTTCTATTTCGAACTTCAGCGGGTGACTGGCGATTTCATCGCGCTTCAGGCGAAAGCCGAGCGCCTGAAAAACTTCCCTTACCCTCGCCAATACGCGACGATCAGCGCGTTGTTCGTGCGGTTTTTCTGCTTTCTGTTTCCGTTCGGTCTGCTGCAGGAGTTCGACAAACTCAATAGCGGCGCAAGCGGACCCATGCACGGCAACATGATCTGGCTCGTTGTCCCTTGCAGCGTAATGGTTTCGTGGATGTACACGTCGCTCGCGCAGGTGGGCGAAAGCACCGAGAACCCCTTCGAGGGAAGTGCGAACGACGTCCCTATTTCCACGCTGTGCGCCGCGATGGAGCGCGATCTGCGCTGGATGCTCGGAGAGCCTGTCGAGCATGCGGCGCCGCAGGTCATCGCCCTCTAGATTGGTGTCTTAAGGACAACAGAGTGAGGCGCGCAGCATAGCTTCCGATTGCCTGCCGCGAAGACTACGATGGTTGCTTACGGCATATCGCCGGCCCCGGTGCGCGGCCCGTGCGCACTGGTTTCATCCTCGCTGGAGCAACCATGACTCAACGCATCAACTATGTGCAGCAATCGCCCGAACTGTTCAAGAAGTTCGTCGCGTTCGGCCTCGCGGTGAAAGAGACCGGTATCGAAACGTCGATCTGCGAACTGGTGTCGCTGCGCGCATCGCAAATGAACGGCTGCGGCTTTTGCGTCGACATGCACGTGAAGGAGGCGAAGATTCACGGCGAGCGCGAATTGCGCCTGCATCACGTGGCGATCTGGCGCGAGTCGACGCTGTTTTCTCCGCGTGAACGCGCAGCCCTCGCATGGACGGAGATTTTGACGAAGTTGCCGGAAGACGGCGTGCCCGATGACATTTTCGAACACGTGCGCACGCAGTTCACGGACCAGGAACTGTCGAACCTGACGTTTCAAGTGATGGCGATCAACGGCTGGAACCGCGTTAATGTGGCGTTCAGGACTGTGCCGGGATCGTCGGACGCGGCATTCGGACTCGGAAAGGCCAATCTGGCCTGAGCGACGAATCGTAGCCGCTCATCTGCAGCAACACGGAGCACATCATGCCTGAATTCAGAAAGCTTGCGATGATCGCGGCGGCGTGTCTCGCGCAAGCGGCTCACGCCGCGCCCGACGCTGTTGTCACGCCCTTGATGGAGAAGCCGCTAGCGGATTATCCGGGCAAGGAAGCGCTGATGCTCACGGTCGTCTATCCGCCGGGCGCCGCCGATCCGGTGCACGTGCATCGCGCGCACGGCTTCATCTACGTGCTGGAAGGCACGATCGTGATGGCTGTGAAGGGCGGCAAGGAAGTCACGCTCACACCCGGACAGACCTTCTATGAAGGCCCGAACGACGTGCATACGGTCGGCCGCAACGCCAGCGCGACGCAACCAGCGAAGTTTCTCGTTCTGTTGTTGAAGGAGCAGAACGCGCCTGTTCTCGTGCCGGTGAAGTAACTCATACGTAGTACTCGCGGCGTGCTCGGCAAAGAGCCGCCGCGGACGGCTTCATAAGGCGATGCGCGGTCCTATGTGCGTACCACGAGACGGTTCTACAGGAACTGAGGCGCATCGTTCAGGCGCTCGCGCGGGCGGAGCATCGGGCAACGTTCCCGTCGTCATTTGCATATGATGCGGCTGCAATGCACATGGCCAGGCAATTCAGCACGCATCAACTCGAATCATTGCGCATCTACTGGCGAAGCAGCGCCCATGGGCGGGCGACGGTGTGCTTCGTTCTCAGGCCGGCATCGGAACAAAATAGGCTTTGCGGCACGCACATTGTTTTTCGACCCCCGCACAACCTAGAAGCGGTAGTTGACCGACGCCAAAGTATTGAGTTCGCTGCGGCGCTCAGTGATCGGGCTCGCCGCCGCATAGTGCTGCAGTCGCCCGACAGTGACTGCGACTGAGCCTACCCAGTGCTTTGAGAAGTCGTAGCTGACGTAGCCGTTCAGATGAACATCCCGAATGCCGGAACCGGTTCTGTAGACCGGCAGTCCGGATGCCGCGCTTTGCTGGCTCGACACGCCGAAGAACGTCCGCGTGTATAGCGCATCGGCCCACGTAAAGCCCGGGCCAATAGAGAAAAGACAGCTTCCAACAGGCACCGACGCAAGCAGGTCCACCGGAACGGTTTTGCCTTGGCCGTGCGCTGCAATGTCCTGATACAGGGCGACGGAGCCCGTGAACATCCAGACCGTATAGTCAGCGAACAGTTTGAGTTTCGGGCCGCCATGCACGTTGCCCAGACCGTGCAGATGCGGATCGTCCTTCTCGTTGCGTGACTGGAAATCGAAACTCAGCGCCGCGCCGACGTGATAGTTCGTACCGCGCAGCGCATTGACGCCCAGCACGTCCGGCCCCTGCGAGAAGAACCGGTCATCGTAGGAGATATCGAGCGAAGGGAATGGGAACACCCTCGTATGCCGCGAGCCGGGCGACTCCGGCGTCACGACGACGCCCGGCCCGAGCGCCACTTTCCATTTGCCGTCACCGGCGGCAGCTGTTGCGTCGGCTGCGCGCGCGGTCGAAGCGGGCAGGAAGCCCGCCAACGATATCGCGAGCGCTGCGGCGCCCACGGTTCGGTGCGTGAACGTCCGCGCTTTCATGCGTCATCCTTGCCGATGGCAGCAAGCTGCCGCAAGCGGCGCGCGAGCGCTTTCGATACAACGGGGCTGCGCAGTTCTCCAGATCCCGAAGCGGCTTCGCTCTCGCGCAGAAACGATGCCGTTTCGCGTGCAACGATCTCGCGTTCGTTGTCCGATGTGATCATGTGGTACGAATTGTCGAGATAGATGGTGCGCAGAAAGCTCGAACCAAGCGCCAATGCGGCGGATTGGGCGGTACGCGGGCTCGACGTTTCGTCGTCGATCGCGTGTATGACGAGGCAATCGTTGCGGATACCGCGAATCTGCGAGCGGACGAGCGATGCTAGGCGGCTCGCCTCATGCAACGCGGGCAATGCAATCGTCGAAGGACCGACCTCGCTGAAATTCGAGCGCTGCATTGAGCGCGCGATTTTCGCACGCAGCGCTTCGTTGCGCAGGCCATAGGGTTCCGACTCGCGGTAGTGCCAGCGCGAGCGTAAGGGCGTGTAGTAAGCCCATCCGAGGAGAAAGCGGTACCAGGGAATGGCCCAGCCGTTGTAGGCGAGCGTGAGCGACAGCAGCACTACCGCCTGCGCCTGCGGGCGTCGATGAGCGAGTGCGAGCGCGAGAGCCGCGCCGATCGACAATCCACAGATGGAGACCCGATCGAATCGTGCGGCGAGCGCATCGAATTCACTGGTTGCGGCGTCAAGCCAGTGTTCCATTGTCTCGCCGCCAGTGCCCGCGCTGTATCCATTGAGCACTGGGGCACACACCGTGAAGCCCTCGTCGTGCAGGAACCGCCCGAGATAGCGCATTTCGAGCGGCGAGCTCGACAGGCCGTGCAGCAATAGCACCGCGTGTCCGCCGCCTTCGAGGAAGATGGACTGCGTTAATGATTTCATGTGTCGGTCGCCACGCGCAGCACGAGGAAATCGCCCGCGTGAGTCGTAAATTGTTCGCAGATGCAGTCGACGACGCGCGCAGCGCCTCCGGCAAGGTTCGAACCGGCGGCGAATCGCACACGATGTGAACCGGCCGAGAGCCCATTCGAGAGCCGTCGGATATCGTCAGGATCGACCTCGGACAGGCGTGGCCCCGGCGCGAGATCCGCTGGCAACCCGGCGAACGTGTGCGCGGCGACGGCCAGCGCGGACGTCGTGCCGGCGCCGTTGCGCCGTAGCGGCTCACGTTCGAGTGCCTGAATCAGAATGAACGTCTTGTGATGGTGTGATAGATGCCTTAGCAGCCGATGCGTTTCGTCAATGGCACGGCGTGCGATCGCGCGCTCATTGTCATGGCGAAGCAGCATTTCGTAGCGCGACTGCGCCACCGCAGCGATAAGTTCGGCGCGAAACTGTACGCGGCGCAGTTTTTCGAGCAACGTGATCACCACGAGCGTGACGACTGGATACGACACGAGCAATATCAGGTCTGACCGGTCGAAGACTGCGATGCTCACGTACGGCGGGACAAACAGATAGTCGGCGATGCCCAGGCCTGCCAGCATCACGGTCAGCGCCGGAGCAAGGCCGAAGTGGTACTGAACGAGCACCGCCGCAATGCAGAACGCGGTTCCAGGCATGACGGGCCCGAGCAACGGATGCAGCAGCATTCGTACTGCGCTCGCGATGGCCAACGCCGCAGCAGCGGCGAGCCACCGCCGCTTCCCTTGGGGTGCCCAGCAACGGGCGTTACGGACTTTCATATGCTATTACGGGCCGCGTCGGCTGCGCTGTTGAAATAATGATGTTTCTGTTCAGAGGGCTGTGTCTCGCGAAAGCCTGCACCATTTGCAGGGCAGAGCATTCGCGCTTCCCGGTGGTTTGATTCGAGATCTCTCAGACGCTGCTCCCGGTTTCGATCCGTTGGAGCGCAATTGCTAACGGCATCAAGCTTGTCATGCAGAAAATGGAGTTTGTTTCCCTGGGGCACGTCCAAACTGGCGCTTTTTAGTGCGCTTATTCATGTACGTTCCGAAATTCGGGCAAACGTGCTGTGTGTCGCCCGTCGCTGCGTCTATTGCGGCACCCTAGTGGGTTTACGGCTTCGGATGCAAAAAGTTGAGCCGCGGACCATGCCCCGATGACCGCACGGACCGTGTTCCCCGGCGTCGGCGGTCATAATCGCGCGTCTTTCGGATGTAACGCGCATTGGGCCGGTGTGCGCGAACCTGGGCGCTTTTTCGGATTCATCCACCGTTTATGTTTGCGCAGAAGCTCGTCCTCGCTATTGAGAGGGTTTACCCAGGCGACGATATTGGCAACCTGGCTTTTGTTCGAGCTACTTCAAAAGCAACCGCCCGAGGGCCAGTAATTCCTCGAATTGAGTTACCAGCTCAAAACATAAAGCAAATAGCAACGTATAAGCTGGCCCCGGAGATTTTTGCAGCCATCGCAGGATCGGAACTGCTAAACGGGTCCTGGCTGCGTCTCGAGTCATTGTCCACGTGGTGGTCGCTCCGAACGCCGCTCCCGCCAGTATGTCGGTCGGATAGTGCCAGCCGAGATAGACGCGCGGCAGGCATATGAAGATCGCCGCGTGCAGTAGCGCAAGCACGCCGACGCCGCGCCAGACGAGAAAGATGCCGGTGGCGACCGACATCCACAACATGGCGTGATCACTCGGAAACGAGCTCCAGGTCGGCAAAACGGCAGCACCCAGATCATCCGATGGAAAATGCAGGTGCAACTCCGGGTTATAGACCGGGCGTATCCGAAACGGTAGAAAATGGGCAACAAGTCTGAACGTTGCGAGCGCAAGCAGGGCGCTAGCGATCGTCGCAACGACCATTTCACGTTCCCATTCACCCCGCTGACCGGGCTTGAACCAGATCCACCATAGCACTGCTACGAGCGCTAAACCTTTGAATGTGTATAGAGCCGCAACGACTCTGATCGGGTGGTTCAGCATGGGCAGATCTGCAGCAACGCCGGTCAGAAAAGTCTGGATTGCGGTATCGAAGACATTCATCGGCAACCCCTCTTAGCCTTTTTGTTGTAACCAAAGTTCTTTGTCAGCCGGTGGCCATGTCGTCATTGCGCAAGGGGCGACACAGCCCCCCGCAGTTACGTGCACGATTTATATGCCTTGTTATCAATCCGGTATGTGGGAAGAACCACCTAGCTTTCCGACCTTGACCCGGCGAGGCACGATTGTATTAGAACGTGCCGGGGCACTTTACGTGGCGGATGCCTAATGTTGAGGGCGCATTTCCCAAACTTGGTTGTGAATTTGCCAATGCATCTTCACATGCGGTGTCATCCACAATATGCACTGCGGTTCATACCGCATTCGGCTGTCTGCGGACCGGTATGTGTCAATCACCGATCACCGTTCAGGATCAAAGTTGATGTAACTGTGAAGCCAGCGCGGCCAGGTTCGCCTCGGGCGTTGGTCGTCGGCAGCAGACCTCAACTACCTGCACACGTTCGAAAAGACGCGCGAAGGCGTCGCGGAAACTGTACCTGCATGCCAGATCCCAATGACCGCGTTTGAGTCTTAATCATCGCCTTGTTAAAAGCATGCAGGCGGGGTCAACCTGCGGACGCATCGAGCGCCCCGTCACTCGGCGCTCGCGTGCAAAACCGGGATGCCGCATCAAAGCGTCGTTGCTTTCCGGCCCTTCGTTTCCTAATCTGGTCGGGAGGCTCTGGTCGGAGAAGGCCGGTGGGCCGTCATGCATTATCTCGGAGGTCCGAAGTGTCCTTTGATCGTACGGAGACAGCCGTGGTGTTCATCGACCCGCAAGTCGATGTCCTGAGCAAGTCGGGCAAGAATTGGGGCGCGGTGGGAGCAAGCGTGACAGAGAACAGGACGGTCGAAAACATGCTGCGAATCTTCAAGGCGGCAAAGACCGCGAGATTTCCCGTCTTCATATCGCC
Source organism: Paraburkholderia kirstenboschensis (assembly GCF_032806925.1). Classification (NCBI taxonomy): domain Bacteria; kingdom Pseudomonadati; phylum Pseudomonadota; class Betaproteobacteria; order Burkholderiales; family Burkholderiaceae; genus Paraburkholderia; species Paraburkholderia kirstenboschensis. The sequence continues at coordinate 2,828,576 of NZ_CP136512.1, forward strand.
ACATTACTTTTTCCCGACCGATCGCTTGTGGAAATTCAACGGACCGTTGGAGTCCGACGAATTCGCTACCGGCACGTTTGCGCGTAGTGGTCAATTGTGTCTCGAAGGTTTCGAGGGATCAGGCGCTGACTGGCTCGACGAATTCAAGCCTTACATCAACGACGGCGAGACCGTTGTTGTAAGCCCGCACAAGGTCTTCGGACCGCAAACCAACGATCTCGTCCTTCAACTGCGCAAGCGTGGAGTGAGAAGGGTGGTACTGGGAGGCATGCTTGCCAATATGTGCGTGGAATCGCATCTGCGTGATCTGCTCGAACAGGGATTCGAGGTTCATGTCGTGAGCGATGCGACTGCAGGACCACGTCACCCCGTTTGGGGCGATGGATATAAAGCGGCGATGGTCAACTACGCATTTCTCGCGCACGGCGTGGCGACAACCGACGAGGTTGTCGCCTCAATGGAATGACGCACGGAGAACCAGCAACTCCCGGACGGACTCCCCGTCGCTTACTCCCTCATCAATGCGCCGCTTCTGATTCGGCGATATGCCGGGCGATCGTCGCATTGACTTTGTCGGCGTGCGTGAGCGGCCCCATGTGTCCCGCGCCCTCGACGATTGCAAGGCGTGCGGCGGGCAGCAGCATGGGCAGCCGCTCGGCAATGGCCCGCGTCGGGATGGGCGCATGCTCGCCGCGCATGATCAGCGCCGGCACACGCAGGCTCGTGTACGCGCTGGCAGGCGTGCGTTCATCGAGGAGCGCGCGGAAGTCGAGCGGCGCCTTCGGCGCCCAGCGCGTGAGCGCCGCCTGCACCGAGGGCCGCAGCGCTTCCCATGCGCCCCGTCCGCTCCAGTAGTCGACGAACGAAGCGGCCGCACCGCGATAGTCGCCGCAGTTCACGCCGTCGGCGGTGCGCTTGGAAATCGCGACGATTTCCGACAGCGCTTCCACTCCGTAGGTGCCCATCGCCTTCAGCAGATGAAATGCCGACGGTTCATAGAGCGTCAGACTCGCAATGCGCTCGGGCCGCTCGACGGCCGCGCGCAACGCCACGCCACCGCCATACGAGTGCCCGACGAGATGCACCTTGCCACAAGCGGCGTCGATGATGCCGATGGTCCTCGCCGCCTCGTCGGCAAGCGTGAACGCGCGCTCGCCGCTCCACGGGCCGGTGCTGTCGCACCCGTAGTGCTCGGGCGCGACGAACGCATGGTGCGAGCCGAGCGCCTCGCCCAGCTTGCGCCATTGCGTCGCTCCGGAGCCGGAGCAATGCAGTGCGATTACTGTCGTTGGAGATGAGTAGACTCGCGATGCGATGGCGCTATTCATGTCGTTCCTGGAACTCGATGAGTTGAGAGCACGGATGCCGTGCCGGGGAGTCTCTACTATCGGTGCGAAGCCGGCAGCTGGCTATGCTCGAAACGCCGGGAAATTTGCTCCGTCATCCGAACTGATAGGCGCACAGTGCGTCCATTTATCGGAGTCAGCCGTCGATGTCGATTGACTGCATGCGACGTTCGAGCTCGCACATGTCGACGGCAGATGCGAGGTACGCATCTCGACGGCTGTGTTCAGCGCGGTCGAGCAACTCTTGCAGCAAGAGAAACAGATAGATGAACATGATGCCCTCCGGTCGGCGACCTGGTCGATTGAGTACCAGCGCGAACGGGGCGGGATGCAACGGCATCCGGTTCGATGGACGGTGGCTCGCGCTACGGCTGGACGCTGTGTATTGCAGAGTCCATGCCATATCGCTGCAAGCCTTGTATAGCGGTGATTCGAACAATGCTGGGTGCGACGAATGCGAGAAACTGTCGTAGCGTCCCCAACACGGAATTCATGCGAAAGTCGGCATGACACGAACACTCGCTCGTTGCGCGTCGCGCTCGCCAATCTGGATTCTGCGAGTCTGGCCGCGTGCAGTGCGAACCGCCGCGCGGGCGACGGGAAATGTGAGCGCAGCTTGTCGATACCCAGGCGTACCGATTGCTCATCGCTTCTGTCGCTCCAGTCACAAGGCGTTATGGCAGAGCAACATAGCCGGCGAAACTGTTGAAACTTCATCCTCCGGCAGAATAACGGAGTCATCACCCGAAAGACGAAACAACCCGAGGAGACACGCCAGCCGCAGCGGCATGGCGTCGCCTCTGGCGCGGTTGCACCGAAGGACACGTACCATGAGCAGACTGCTGACAAACTGGTCGACGCTTTTCGCCACGGCGATTCTGGTCGCGGGTTGCGCGGCTCCCCCCATGCCATACACCGGGCCGCACCTTACCCCCACCGAGTGCCGCGACCTCACAGCGCTGAGAACAAACGCTCCCCCGACCATGGCGCAACACCAGAGCGAACTCGCTGCCCTGAGGAAAGCGGGTTACGACCCGTCGCCCTGGTATGACCCGTACTATCCGGACGACCTCCAAGCGGCACAGCGCCTGGTTGACTACTGGTTCCAGACGGAGTGCCGGCAGCCTCAGTCGGGTTGAGGACCCAACGGGTATAGCGTTCAGGTCGCTCGGACGAGGCTATGAACGGCAGACGGGCAATCACCTCTTCAGATCGAGCGGACCTTCATACGGTACGTCCACTGACGGGTTGGCCATGCGCATCAGGAATGGCGAAGCTATGGACGTCTGCTCGATGATCCGCCCTGCGCTAGACGAACAAATCGGGTAAGAAAGTTGTTCCCGGACACGCCGCGACGCTCGTTTCTCTGATCGTTCACCGTGTCCGGGCGCGGGCGGGCTGGCTGCGCAAATAACGAGCGAGCCCGCCAAATTCGGCGGGCTCGCTCGGTCCAGCCCCGGGCTCCGATCAGCTATTGAGCCACCCTTGCAGGTACCTTCGACAGAAGCGGCCCCAAACCTTCGGCGAACGTCAGATGCGAGATGACAGCATCGCGTAGCTTCGGGTACGGAAGCTCTGCAATCATCGCCGTCTGCACCGAAGCCATTACCTCTCCTGCTTCCGGTCCGATCATCGAGTATCCCAGGATACGGTCGTCGTTGGCGCCGACGAGTACCTTCATGAATCCCTGAGTTTCGTCGGTCGCTTCAGTTCGCAGCACATTGCTCATTGGGAGTGTCGCGACGCGAACCGCGATTCCGTCACGAAGCGCATCGCTTTCGTTCAAGCCCACGCGCGCGAGCGGCGGATCGGTGAATAGCGTGTACGGAACCAGCCGGTCGGTTGTCGTTCGATGTCCGCCCGCGAGGTTGTCGCGCACTAACCTGAAGTCGTCTACCGAAACATGCGTGAACTGCGGACTGCCCGCGACTTCGCCGATCGCCCACACACCCGGCGCCGATGCCTGCAACCTCCCCGGCTCGTCGTCCGGACATCGGCCGCAGGTGGTGCGTCCAACGGTGAGACGCTTGCGCAACTGAAAGGTCTGATGGCGCTAATGCATGCGGAATCGAATGCGGACGGGCTGGGAGGCTATGCAATGCTGAACGCGCTGTCGACGGCGCTGTTCGCGCTCGCGCTGCGTATGTCCGGCGAGTCCGACGAAGCGCCGACAGGGTTGCTGGCTCTCGCTGGACATCCGCGCCTCGCTCCGGCGCTTGCGGCCATATTCAACGAGCCGGCCTATCCGTGGACCCTGTCTGAACTGTCCGAACTTTGCAGCATGTCGCGAGCGACGTTGCTTCGCCACTTTCAGGACAAGGTGGGGCGCTCGCCCAATGAACTCCTGACAGATGTCCGGATGGCATTGGCCGCCAATGAGTTGAAAAAGCCAGGCGTTTCCACGGAACTCGTAGCCGAGCGCGTCGGCTATCAATCCGTCGCGGCGTTCCGGCGCGCCTTCACCCAACATCTGGGCATGACCCCCGCCGACTGGCGTCGCTCGGAGCTGGACAAGCAGCACGGACGGTCATGAGTTGCACCGGTTTCGGCTCGTCTCAGCGGTGATTGTCGCAGCGAGGCTTATGAGTATTCGAAGCGTCCGACGGATTTTCCCCGCTGCGGCGTTTAAGAAGAAACGAAGCCGTGCCGCGCTTCGGTACTGAGTGAATGGGAGAAACAGAGGTGGCCCCGTTCGTTCGGACAGTTTTTTCGATTTTTAAGTGGAACGCTGGGTGGTCACGCTGCCAATTTAATCGCGGGCAGCATCGCGAAGTAAGCTTCATCCGGGGTCTTGTTCGATAGACTTGAATGAGGCCTTTGCTGGTTGTACCACGTCAGGTAATTAGCGATGGACTTCCGTGCCTGGCCGACGGACTCATAGGCGTTCAAATATATCTCTTCGTACTTCACGCTGCGCCACAGCCGTTCGATAAAAACGTTGTCCCGCCAACTTCCCTTGCCATCCATCGACAAGGCGATTCCGCGCGAGAGGACCGCGTCGGTGAAGACGGTACTGGTGAATTGGCTGCCTTGATCGGTGTTGACGATCTCAGGCAATCCATATTTCGCGAATGCTTCTTCAAGCGCTGCCACCGCATGTTCAGCTTCCATCGTGATCGCGACTCGGTGCGCTAAAACACGGCGGCTGGCCCAATCGATCACAGCAGTGAGATACACGAAGCCGTGTGCCATAGGCACGTATGTTGTGTCCAATGCGTACACCTGGTTGCTACGCTCGATCTTCCGATTGCGCAGCAGGTATGGCCAGATCTTGTGAGCCAGATGTTTGCGGCTCAAGTTCGGCTTGCGATATAGCGCTTCGATGCCCATTTTGCGCATCAACGTGCCGACGTGCTTGCGTCCGACCACTATGCCCTCTCGCTTGAGCAGGCGCATCAACATGCGCGCGCCGGCAAACGGGTGCTCCAGGTGCAACTCGTCGATGCGGCGCATGAGCGCCAGATCCGCGGCACTGACCGGGCTCGGCGCGTAGTACGCACTGGATCGGCTGATGCCGACCAGCTTGACCTGCCGGGAAACCGGCAGGGGGTGAGCACGATCAATCATTTCTTTGCGCTCAGCAGGCCTGCCTTGCCGAGCGCGCCGGACAAAAAATCATTCTCCAGCGCCAATTGGCCGATCTTCGCGTGCAACGTCTTCAGGTCCACCGGCGGCTCATTGACGGGCGCGCCCGCCGCGCCGAACACATCGGCCGCTCGTTCTTGCAACTGCCGCTTCCATTCTGTGATCTGGTTCGGATGAACCTCAAACTGCTGCGCCAATTCTGCCAGCGTACGCTCGCCGCGTACGGCTGCCAGTGCCACCTTCGCCTTGAACGCCGCTGAGTGCGTGCGCCGGGTTCTCTTCGTCATCGTCTGGTTTCCTTTGTAGGCATTATGCCCATTTCAGAACCCAGCGATTCCACCTAACCGACTGTCCAGATCTCCGGGGCCACCTCTAACCGACATGACATCGAAAAAGCCGTTTCACTTCGGACGCTACATGCTCGCCGTGGCGGCGACCTGCGCTGCCGCGCTGACGGCGGCACCCGCCATTGCCCAGGCAGTGATCCTCGCGCCTGTCGCGCCACCGCCGCCCCGCGTCGAAGTCATGCCCGCGCCCCGCACGGGCTATGTCTGGGACCAAGGCCGCTGGCGTTGGCACCACGGTCGTTACGAGTGGGCGCCGGGTCATTGGCAGCCGGTTCGCGCCGGTTATCACTGGGTGCCAGGACACTGGGTGCAGCGCGGTCCGAACTGGCGCTGGGTCGAAGGTCATTGGGCGTGAAGGTCTCGCGTGACTCCAGGAAGCAAGCTGCAATGAAAACGCTGCTCTTATTGCTGCTCGTGACGTCGCTCGGCGGTTGTGTGGTCTACCCGGCGCGGTCGGTCTACTATCGCCCCGCAGTCCTCGTATATTGAGCAAGCGCATGAACAAGCGCGTGAACACCCGCGATCAAATAATGCAAGGGCAAAGAACCTACGAGGATAAAACCGACGTGAAACGCATCGCATGTATGTGGCAGGGCGCGGCCTCTTGAGCGAACGCGATCCCGACGCGGAACTGCTGAAGCAGGTCGGCCGGCACGATCCGGCCGCCGTGCGCACACTGGTTGCGCGCAAGTTGCCGCGTCTGCTCGCGCTAGCCACGCGCATGCTGGGCGATCGCATGGAAGCGGAAGACATCGCGCAGGAAGTGTTCGTGCGAATCTGGAAACAGGCCACGCGCTGGCGCGAAGGCGAGGCGAAATTCGACACGTGGATTCATCGCGTCGCGCTCAATCTCTGCTATGACCGCCTGCGCGGCCGGCGCGAAGATCCTCGCGACGACATGCCCGACGAGGTCGATCCCGCCGCGCCGCCGGATGCGCGGCTCGAAGCGCGCGCCCGCAACGAGCGGGTTCGCGAAGCACTCGCCGCCTTGCCCGCGCGACAACGCGAGGCACTGGTGCTCAGCTATTACCAGGAGATGTCGAACACCGACGCCGCCGCACTAATGGGCGTCACCGTCGATGCGCTGGAAAGTCTGCTGGCCCGCGCGCGCCGCAATCTGCGCGCTCAACTGGCCGGCAGCGGCCTTAGCAAGGACAAGTCATGACGCCGGAAAGATTTCATCAGATCGTCGAAGCCTATGGCGCCGATCCGCGCCGCTGGCCGCAACAGGAGCGAGCAGCGGGGCAGGCGTGGGCGGACGCGCATCGCGCGCAAGCGGATGCGTACCTGGCTGAAGCGGCCGAGCTCGACACGTGGCTCGCCGCCGACCATCTTGCGCCGCCGGACGCGGCGTTGCAGCAGCGCATCATCGGCGGCGCGCCGCTGCGGCGGCGGCCCGTTTTACAGCGGCGCGTATGGTGGTGGTCAGGCGCGGTGGTCGCGGGCGTCGGCTTGCTCGGCGGCGCGGCCGGCGCTTTGGCCGTGTCATTTTTCGTCTTGACCGAAACGGTGCCGCCCGTGCACGAGTCCTCTTATCTGACGTCGAGTTTCGGTGGTTCATCCGCCGACTGGAGCGGCGAATGAACAGCCGCTCATGGAAAATCGTGCTCGTGGCCTCGCTGGTGCTCAATGTGTTCCTGCTGGGCGCGATTGCCGGTGGTGCCTATCAATGGTTTGCGGCGCGCGGCGCCACGACACCGCTCGCCGCGCAACAGCGCGCGCTGCGCTTTGCCGCGCAGACGCTTTCAACCGAGCGGCAGAAAGAGTTTGCCGACAGCCTGAAGAACGGGCGCCGCGAGGCACGGCAGTTCGCGCGCGAAGCACGTGAAGGGCGGCGCGAGGTGTTGCGTCTGCTGGCCGCTCCGCAACTGGATCGCCCGGCGCTCGACGCCGCCCTCGCTCGCACGCGCGCGGCCGACAGCAATCTGCGCGCGCAAGTTGAAAGCAGTGTGGCGGATTTCGCGGCGGGGTTGGCGCCCGAAGAGCGGGTCAAGCTCGCCGACAGCCTGCGCGTGCGCGGACAGTGGCGCGAGCCGCTGTCCGCCGCCAATGTCGCCAAACCGGCGAGTGCGGCATCTGCGGGTGACTAAAAATCAGACGGGCGCGACGGATATCTATCGCGCCGCACGTTCAAGCTTTATCTAACGCCGAAGAGGATGGCATGGCTGCGCAACCGAATCTCACTGCCGCTGCGATTGCGCTGAACCGTTTCGGCCTGGGCGCGCGCCCCGACGACACGGCGCCCGCCGATCCGAAAGCCTGGCTGCTCGCGCAGTTAGATCAGTATCAGCCGAAGCCGGCTGCGTGGGCGAGCCAGCCGGATGCGCTGACAATATCGGGCGAACTGGAGCAGCAGCGCATGCAGTTGCGTTTGCAGACTCAGCGCAATCCGGGCGGAGCGAGCATGCCCGCACAAACGAATGCTCAGACAGGTGAGCAAGCGGCATCGCAAAGCGACACGCGCAAAGATAAGGAAGCCGAAAGAAAAGCGATTCGCGCGGAAATACGCGACAACTATCGATCGTCCGTGAATGCGCGAGTGACCAGCGCACTGACCACACAAACGCCCTTTGTAGAGCGGCTGGTTCATTTCTGGGCTAACCACTTTGCGGTGTCGGCGGAAAAACCCGCTGTGGCGGCGCTCGCCGGCTCGTTCGAAGCCGAAGCGATCCGCCCACATGTGTTGGGCCGTTTCGAGGACATGCTGGTCGCGGTGGAACGTCATCCGGCCATGCAACTGTTTCTGGATCAGACGAGCTCGGTAGGGCCGGACAGCGTCGCGGCTATGCGGGCCGCGCAGCGCAATCCAGAGCGCAAGCGCGGCCTCAATGAAAATCTCGCACGCGAAATCATGGAGCTGCATACGCTAGGCGTGCGCAGTGGCTATAACCAGGACGACGTCACTGAATTCGCCCGCGCGCTGACCGGTTGGAGTCTCGTTGCGAGTCCCCGGAATCCGGTTAATGCCGTTAATGCCGGCAGTTCAGCCAGTGCAGGCATGCCGGCAAGCCCGCCGATACAAGCGGCCTCGGCGCCGGGCAGTTTCGTGTTCCGCGAGGCGTTGCATGAGCCCGGCTCGCGAACCATCATGGGCCGCCGCTACGATCAGCGAGGCGAACAGCAGGCGCTCGCAATCCTGCATAACCTCGCAAGCGCGCCCGCGACAGCGCAGCACATCGGCTCGAAACTGGCTCGTCATTTCATTGCCGACGATCCGCCGCCAGACGTGAGCGAGCGGCTTGCGAGCGTGTTCGAGCGCAGCGGCGGCGATCTGCCCTCCGTCTACCGCGCATTGCTCGACATGCCGCAAGCGTGGTCGCCCGCAGCCGTCAAGTTCAAGACGCCGTGGGATTGGGCGATCTCCTCGATGCGCGGGCTCGGCTGGCAAGACCTTGGCAATCTGCAGGCAGCGCCCATCCTTGCGCAACTCGGCCAACCAGTGTGGCGGCCAGGCTCGCCTGCCGGTTACGACGATATTGCTGCAAGCTGGGCCGCGCCCGATGCACTGGTGCGCCGCGTGGAAGTGGCGCAGCGCTTCGCCGCCCGCGTCGGCGACCGGCTCGACGCGCGCTCGCTGGGGCAGGTCCTCCTCGCCGGATCGCTGAGCGCGTCGAGCGCAGCGGCCGTGGCGCGAGCCGAAAGCGCATCCACGGCCATTGCGCTTTTGCTGGTTTCGCCGGATTTTCAACGGAGATAGCGCCATGTATTCACGCCGTCAATTTCTGCAAGTTGCTGCTGCCGGGGCGGGCGCGATTCTCGTTTCGCCGCATATCGCTTTCGCGAGCGTCGTCACGGATCGGCGTTTCGTGTTCGTGATTCAGCGTGGCGCCGCCGATGGCCTGAACATCGTCGTGCCATACGCGGAGCCCGCCTATGCAACGTTGCGCGGCGCGCTTGCGATCGATGCGTCCAACGCGCGCCATCTGGACGGCACCTTTGCGCTGCATCCCGCACTCATGCAAATCGGCGCCATGTACGCGGACCGTCAGGCGCTGTTCGTGCACGCGGTCGCATCGCCGTATCGCGACCGCTCACATTTCGACGGACAAAACGTGCTTGAGACGGGCGGCGCCTCGCCCTATCAGATGAAGGACGGCTGGCTGAACCGGCTCGTCGCGCAATTGCCCGCGGCACGCGAAAGCGCGATTGCGTTCGCGCCGACGGTGCCCATGGCGCTGCGCGGCAAGGCCGAGGTGACTTCTTACGCGCCGTCGGCATTGCCGCAAGCGCCGGACGATCTGCTCATGCGCGTCTCTCAGCTATACGACCAGGACGCGCAGTTGCGCCCGCTGTGGGAATCAGCAATGACGGCGCGCGGCCTTGCAGGCGACGCCGGCGCGCGTCAGGACCCCGCGAGCCTCGGCAAACTGGCCGCCAGTTTTCTGTCGCGAGATGACGGCCCGCGTATCGCAATGATCGAAACCGGCGGCTGGGACACGCACAGCGCGCAGAACGCGCGCCTTGCCAATCAGCTGAAAGCGCTCGACACGATGCTCGCGGCGCTGCGCGACAACATGGGCCCGGCCTGGCGCAAAACCACGGTACTCGTGGCGACCGAGTTCGGCAGAACCGCGGCCGCGAACGGCACAGGCGGCACCGATCACGGCACGGGCTCGGTGGCGATGGTATTGGGCGGCGCGGTCGCGGGCGGACGGGTCATCGCGGATTGGCCCGGTCTCGCGTCTCGCGATCTTTACGAAGCGCGCGACCTCAAACCGACTACATCGCTCGACTCGCTGATTGCCGGCGTCGCGAGCGAAGGCCTCGGCCTCGATCCTCAGCGCACGGCTCGCGCGCTGTTCGGTCAGACCGTCGCGACGAGACCGCTCACGGGTATCGTGCACGCATAGTGCGGCACGCTCAACGGCGCACATAGCTTTCGCGCCTCGCTAACCTCGGCTGACTCCCACGTCGACATGCTCCGGCGACTCGATCGCTTCCATCAGCAGTGCGATGAACGCGGTCACGGCCTGCGGAAGCGTGCGGCCCGCCATCGTCTGGATTTGCAGCGTGCGCTGGTGCAGTTCGGGGTTTGAAATCGGCACCATCGCAAGTGAGTCGGACACGAGGCGGCTGTGCACCGTCAGATAGCCAGTCAACGTTATGGCGTCGGTGTAGCGCACGAAGTTTTGCAACGCAACGTGATAGTTGCTGGCGACCACCGGCTCGAAGATCAGCCCTTCCAGACTGCATGCGATATCGAACAGTCGCCGTATCGTCAGGGTCTGGCTCGGCATGGCGAGCGGCCAGGGCAGCAGGTCCGCCAGAGAGACGCTCGCGCGCACAGCGAGCGGATGACTCTGCCGCATCAGCGCGTACACCGGCGCGCGCTGTGCGTAGTGCACTTGCACGTCCCGCTCCGGCGCCATGTTGAAGCATACCGCGACGTCGTGCGTGCCTTCCCGCACGCGCTGCGTCGCTATCGACGGCGCGGAGACGTCGAGCTGGAAATGCGCTCCGGGATGTGTCTTCAGGAACTGCGCGAACACGAGCGGCAGGAAGTCCGGTGCAACGCCCTCCGAACTTGCGATGCGGATCGTCGCGCGTTCGCCGGCCGAAAAACCGCGGATCTCGTCGGTGACGCGCTCGTCCTCCAGCTGACTGCGGCGGGCGTGGTTGGCGAGCAGCCGCCCGGCATCGGTCAGTACCATGCCGCGCGGACGGCGCTCGAAGAGCGGCGTTCCGAGTTGCTCCTCGAGCCTCGCGATCTGCCGGCTCAGAGCCGAAACGGCGACGAAAAGCCGCTCGGACGCCTTGCTGAGCGATCCGCTGCGCGCGACTTCGAGGAAATAGCGCAAGGCTGTCTGGTCCATTGGATGCGTTGAGTCCCGGTGGCGACCTTTGCCGTTCCGGCAAAGGTGAGTGAGAAATATTGTAATTGTGCAGAAATATCGGCCACCACAGCATGGGTGTTGACCCGCTGCCCGCATGCGCCGCGCACTCTGACGCGGCGGCGCGACGCAGTTTCCAGCGCACCCGACGGAGACCGAGTTGACCCGACACACCGCCATTGAGCTAGCCACCGAAGGTTACCGATCCGGCCAGTTTCTCGTCGACCTGCAACGCCGCGTCGCGCTGCGTACGGAAAGCCAGGAGCCGGAGCGCGACGCGCTGCTGCGCGCCTATCTCACCGACGAACTGACGCCGCGCCTCGAAGCATGGGGCTTCGTGTGCCGCATCGAGGAGAATCCGCACGAAGGCGCGGGCCCGTTTCTGATCGCCCATCGTCATGAAGGCGACGATCTGCCGACCGTGCTCAGCTACGGTCACGGCGACGTGGTGCGCGGCTACGACGCGCAATGGGCCGGCGGCCGCTCGCCGTGGCAGGTGAGCGTTGATGGCGAGCGCTGGTACGGTCGCGGCACTGCCGACAACAAAGGCCAGCACAGCATCAACCTGGCCGCGCTGAAAGCCGTGATGGACGCCCGCGGCGGCAAGCTCGGCTTCAATCTGAAGCTGTTGTTCGAAACCGGCGAGGAGGTCGGGTCGCCCGGTTTGCACGCGCTATGCACCAGGTTGCGCGACGAACTTGCCGCCGATGTCCTGATCGCCTCCGACGGGCCGCGTCTCGCCGCCAACCGCCCGACGCTCTTTCTCGGCTCCCGCGGCGTAATCAATTTCCGGCTCGACGTGACGCTGCGCGACGGCGCGCATCACTCGGGCAACTGGGGCGGCTTGCTGCGCAATCCGGGCATCGTGCTCGCCAACGCGATCGCGTCGATGGTCGATGCCAACGGCCGCATCGCGATCGAAGGGCTTCGTCCGCCGCCGGTGCCGGACGCGGTGCGCCGCGCGCTGGCCGACATCACCGTGGGCGGCAACCCCGGCGAGCCTGAAGTCGATACCGACTACGGCGAGCCGGGCCTGACGCCCGCCGAGCGCGTGTTCGGCTGGAACAATCTGGAAGTGCTCGCGTTTCGCACCGGCAACCCCGAAAAGCCCGTGAATGCGATTCCGCCGTTCGCGTTTGCTCACATGCAGCTGCGCTTCGTGGTGGGCACCGACTGGACCGATATTGCCGGCATCGTGCGCCGCCATCTCGACGCGCACGGTTTCCGCACGGTCGAGGTGAACGTCGAACGCGGCGCGCCCGCAACGCGCGTCGATCCGCAGAACCCTTGGGTGCGGTGGGCGCTGCGCTCGCTTACGCAGACTACCGGCGCGCAGCCGGTGCTGCTGCCGAACCTCGGCGGAACGCTGCCGAACGACGTGTTCGCCGACGTGCTCGGCATGCCCACGCTGTGGGTGCCGCATTCGTATCCCGGCTGTTCGCAGCACGCGCCGGACGAGCATCTGCTCGCGCCGGTCGTCGAGGAAGGTCTGCGCATCATGGCGGGCCTCTTCTGGGATCTCGGTGCGCGCGAGGGCGACGAACCCAACGCGAATCCGGCCGCCAATCTGCCCCGTCAACTATATCGAGGACTGCGCAATGAGCACTGACACCGTCGCCATCCAGGAACCGCTCGACGCCGCGCGGTCGCACAACATCGCGCGCCTGATCGTGGCGACATCGATAGGCAACGCGCTCGAGTTCTACGATCTCGTCGTATACGGCTACTTCGCCTCCACGCTGTCGCGGCTGTTCTTTCCGACGCACGACCGCACCGTTTCGCTGTTACTTACGCTCGGCACGTTCGCGCTGTCGTATCTCGCGCGTCCGGTCGGTGCGCTGGTGCTCGGTTCGTATAGCGACCGGCATGGCAGAAAGGCCTCGCTCACGCTTTCGATCGGGTTGATGACGCTCGGTACAGGACTCGTCGCTGTCATGCCGCCATATGCGACCATCGGCATCGCCGCGCCGATCCTGATCTTCCTGTCGCGTCTGCTGCAAGGCTTTTCCGCTGGCGGTGAATTCGGCAGTTCGACGGCGTTTCTCGTCGAGCATGCGCCGGCGCGCAGCGGCTTCATGTCGAGCTGGCAGTTCTCGAGCCAAGGCGCGAGCACCTTGCTCGCCTCGCTGTTCGGCGCCTTGCTGACCGGTCTGCTAACGCCGCCGCAACTCGAAGGGTGGGGCTGGCGCATTCCGTTCCTGTTCGGCATGCTGATCGGCCCCATCGGCCTTTACATTCGCCGGCGCATGGACGAAACACCGGAGTTCGCTCGCGCCGAAAAGCTCGCGTCGCCCGTGCGCGCGGTGCTTGCGACACAGAAGGAACTGGTGCTCGTTTCGATCGGTTCGCTCGTGCTCACCACGACCGCGAATTACATGCTGCTTTATATGCCGACGTACGCGACGCATCAGCTCAAGCTCTCGCCGTCGTCGGGATTCATTGCGACGCTCGTGGCGGGCTTTATCGTGATGGCGCTGGTGCCGGTGGTGGGACATCTATCGGACAAGTTGGGGCGCATCCGCATCATGCTGCCGGTCGGCGTGCTGTTTCTCGTCACCGTGTATCCGGCCTTCATGTTGATGAACGCCTATCCGTCGCTGCCCATGCTGCTTGGCTGCGTGATCTGGGTCGCGCTTCTCAAGGCGACGTACTTCGCGCCGATTCCCGCGTTGATGGCGGACCTCTTTCCAGTTGAAACGCGCACAACCGGCATGGCCTTCGCATACAACATCGGCACGACGATTTTCGGCGGCTTCACGCCGGTCGTGGTCGCGGCGCTGATCGCCTTCACACATAACAATCTCGCGCCCGGTTTGTATCTGATGATCGCCGCTGTAATCAGTCTCTTCACGCTGATGTGGGCGCGCCGCCGTCTGCATGTGCGGTGACGGGGCGGGATTCATCGCCGGTTATCGCCATACGTGCAACGCCTTTTCAGAGAACTCACAGGAAATACGCATGAACGAAGCATTGCAGCAGGCCATCCAGTTTTCCATCGGCCATGAATCGACGTGGCATCGCCAGGTCGATGCCAACTGGGGCGTGCATGTGAAAGACCCGGCGCCGTGGAACCGGCTGCTCGGGCCAGTGCATGACCGGGGGCCGGTATCGGGCGCGATTGCGCTCGACGGACGCAAGCTCGCGACGTGGGGCGAGCCGGACCGCGCCGACCTCACGTTCAGCATTGCAAAGACCTATCTCGCGCTGCTCGCGGGCGTGGCCCACGACCGCGGCCTGCTGCCCGATCTCGACGAGCCCGTGCGCGTGCGCGTGCCGGGGATCGGCTTCGACGACGATCACAACGCGAACATAACGTGGACGCAACTGCTGCAACAGACGAGCGAATGGCAGGGCACATGCTTCGGTTTGCCCGATCAGGCGGATCACTATCGCGCGGTCACGTTCGGTGAGCCGCCGAACGGCAAGAAGGGCGATCCGCGTCCGCTACAGCAGCCGGGCACGTATTGGGAATACAACGACGTGCGCATCAACCAGCTCTCGCTTGCGCTGTTGCATCTGTTCGGCGAGCCGCTGCCGGAAGTGTTCCGCGAGGCGATTGCCCGTCCTTCTGGAGCAAGCGACGCCTGGGATTGGGTCGGCTACGACCACGCGTGGGTGAAGGTCGGCGGACGCCGCGTGCAGTCGGTGCCGGGCGGCACACACTGGGGCGGCGGCATGTCGATCAGCGCGAACGATCAGTTGAAGATCGCGCAGATGCTCCTCGACGAAGGTACCGTATCCGGACGCCGTGTGCTGTCGAAGGAATGGATCGCGCGTATGCAAACGCCTTGCCCGATCGCGCCGTTCTACGGCTATCTCGTCTGGCTCAATACCGGACAGAAGATGTTCCCGAGCGTGCCGGCATCGAGCTACTTTGGCGTCGGCGCGGGTAGTTCGTTCATGTGGATCGAGCCGACCCGGCGGCTCGCCGTCATCGTGCGCTGGCTCGATCCGGAGCATGCGGACGAATTCTTTGGGCGCGTGTTCGACGCGGTCGCGCAGTTGCGGTGACGCATCCGCCTTCAATTTGCTACGGCGTCAGCGAGACGGAGGTGTTGCTTCCCTGCCCGAAGCAGATTCAACCCGGTGAATCCGCCGCGCCGCTCGTCTTGCTGGACGCCCGCGACTGAACACTCGACAGATGCTCGCGCATGCATCGGGCCGCCGTTTCTCCATCACGCGCTTTCATCGCGTTGACGATTGCCTGATGTTGTTGAGCGAAATAGTGCCGCGTCTCCTGGCTGACGGTTTTCTTTCGGACCTCCGGCTTGACGCGCATGCCGTTGATCACTTCCATGAGCGCAATGAGCGCCGGATTGCGGGTGGCCTGGCTAATCAACAAATGGAATCGGTGATCCCATTGCTGCCACGCCTCGTCGCTGTTCGCGGCCGCGTTTTTACGCGCGCACTTCTCCAGTTCGAGCAGATCGTCCCAACTGGCCTTGGTCGCGGCGAGTTCTGCCAGCGCGGGCTCGAAGAGTAGCCTCATTTCGGCGATATCCGCTGGACTCGTGCCCGCACGCAAGCCGCGCAGCGTGGGACCGAACTTGAGCGGCCGTGCTCCCAGGTAGGTGCCGCGCCCAACCCCGCGCCAGACCCGTCCCGACGCCTCCAGTGAGGCAAGCACCGAGCGCAGTTCCCTTCGACTGACGCCAAGCTCTTCAGCCAGCTTCCTTTCGGGCGGTAAGGCGTCGCCGTCTTTGAGTTGATGGCTGGCGATATACCCGAGCAGGGCGTTCAATGCTGTCTCTTCCATTCCGTCTACCGAACCAATGAATATTGGTATCAAAGATAACAGATCGACAGCGCACTGACGCCGGGAATTTTCATGGAACGTTTTTTTGGCTCGATTCTCCGACGATATGTTCCAGGTTAGCATCGAGGAATGAGTGGCGTCATCCACATGCTGGTTAATCGAGTTGGTACCTATATCGATTGGTTCAGCGCCGGTCCTAGCGATCGCAAGAGGAGTAGCGTATGTCGTTTACAACTCGTCCGGAACTGATTGGCACGTTCGGAATGGTGGCTTCCACGCATTGGCTGGCCAGCGCGTCGGCCATGGCCGCGCTCGAAAAAGGCGGCAATGCGTTCGACGCCGCCGCGGCCGCGGGGTTTGTACTCCAGATCGTCGAGCCGCATCTGAACGGTCCCGGCGGTGAATTGCCGGTGGTGTTCTACAGCGCACGTGAAGACCGTGTTCGTGTGCTTTGCGGGCAGGGCGTGACGCCCGCGAGCATGACCATCGAGCGCATGCGCGAGTTGGGGCTGGAAGTGGTGCCGGGCACCGGACTATTGCCGGCGGTGGTACCCGGGGCATTCGGCGCATGGATGGCCATGCTGCGCGACTATGGCCAGTTGCCGCTCGAAGACGTGTTGAGCTATGCGATCGGCTATGCGGAGAACGGCTATCCGGTGCTGCCGCGCATGGCTTCGTCGATCCTCGCGATCAAGGATTTCTTCCTCACCGAATGGCCCACTTCGGCCGAGCAGTGGCTGCGCAATGGCGACGCACCCACGCCGAATCAACTCTTCACCAATCCGGCGATTGCCAACACGTACAAGCGCATTCTGCGAGAAGCGACTAGCCGCAGTGATCGCGCCGAGCAGTGCGAACGGGCTCGCGAGGTGTTCTATCGCGGGTTCGTGGCAGACGCCATCGACCAGTACTTTCGATCGACGGCCGTTCTCGATACTTCCGGCCAGCGCAATCGCGGCTTGCTCGACGCCGAGGATCTCGCTCGCTGGCAACCCTCCTATGAAGACCCAGTGTCCTACGACTACGGCGACCTCCGTGTCCACAAGACCGGTCCGTGGGGGCAGGGGCCGATGTTCCTGCAGCAACTCGCGCTGCTCAAGGGCTTCGATCTGGCAGCCATGGATCCGCTGGGACCGGATTTCGTCCACACGGTTATCGAGTGCTCGAAGCTCGCTTTCGCCGACCGCGAGGTGTTCTACGGCGACCCGGCGTTTGCCCATGTGCCGCTCGACGTGCTGCTCGGCGACGCCTATAACGACGAACGTCGCCGGCTGATCGACCCGCTGCGTGCGTCGCTCGAATTTCGTCCGGGAACGCTGGGCGACAGCGAGCACCGCGCCGCGCGCATCATGGCACTCGCTGGGAAGGAACAGTTCGGCGGTTTCGGGCAAGGCGAACCGACCTTCGCGCCGTTGCCCGAGTTGCGAGGCGACACCGTTCACCTCGATGTCGTCGACCGGTGGGGCAACATGGTATCGGCTACGCCGTCCGGCGGCTGGTTGCAGGCGTCGCCAGCGGTGCCCGGACTCGGCTTCAACGTCACCACGCGCGCGCAGATGTTCTGGATGGAAGACGGCCTGCCTTCGTCGCTGGGTCCTCGGCGCCGTCCTCGCACAACGCTGTCGCCGACGCTCGTCACCCGCGCGGGCAAGCCCTACGCGGCATTCGGCACGCCCGGCGGCGACCAGCAGGATCAATGGTCGCTCCAGCTATTCCTGAAACATGTGCACGCGGGCATGAACTTCCAGGCCGCCGCAGATTCGCCGTCGTTCCAGACCGCTCACTTCCCCGGCTCGTTCTACCCGCGCGCGATGCAGTTGGGCAAGATGTCCGCCGAAGCCCGTTTCCCGGAAAGCACGCTCGCCGAATTGCGCGCGCGTGGACATGATCTGACCGTGGCCGAGCCTTGGGCATTGGGGCGGGTCTGCGCAGTGGGAATCAGAAATGGCCTGATGCGCGGCGCGGCGACGCCTCGTCAAATGCAGGCATATGCGGTTGGGCGATGAACTTCGCGCCCGCGATCAACGCGCTCAATCCTTCAGGGAGAACCTTGCCGTGTCTGCCGTAGCCGCTCGTCTCGAACGACTCCCTTTATCGGGTTTTCATCGCAAACTCCTGCTTATCGGCGGGCTGGGGTATCTGTTCGACGGACTCGATTCGTCGTCGCTTGCGTTTCTGTTGCCGGTCGTGAGCAAACTGTGGCATTTGACGAGCGCCGAGACAGGCCTCGTTGCCAGCAGTACGTATATCGGTTACTTCTTCGGCGCTTTTCTATCGGGGGTATTCGCCGATCTGATCGGCCGCCGCCGCATCATGATGTCGGCGCTGGCGATCTACTGTGTCGCGTCGCTCGCGAGTGCTGCGGCGACCGATTGGCACACGTTCTTCGCATTACGTATCGTCGCGGGTTTCGGCTCCGGCGCGGAGACGGTGGTGATCGCGCCATTCCTCGCGGAATTCGTGCCGCGCCGCTACAGGGGAATGTTTTGCGGCGCGCTGGTCGGCTTCATGTCGTTCGGCTATCTGAGTTCGTCGATTCTCGGCTTCGTGGTGGTGAGAAACTTTGCCGATGGCTGGCGCTACCTGGCCGTGGTGACGTCGTTGCCGGTCGTCATGCTGCTCTGGTGGCGAAGGACGCTGCCGGAGTCGCCCCGATGGCTGGAGAGCCAGGGTCGAACCGAAGAAGCGAATGGCATCGTCAGCACGATCGAATCATGGTTTACCGGCCGAGGCATTCACCTTGCGCCGGTCGCTCCCGTCCGCATGATGCCGGCGTCGGCACCGGCAAAGGGTCGCGCATTGCAGAACGTGCTGACGTTGTGGTCGCCGCGACTCGCGCGCACCACGGCGGTAAGCTGGCTCATGTGGTTCTCGGTAGCATTCGCGTACTACTCGTTCTTCTCGTGGATTCCGAGTCTGCTCCTCAAGGAGGGGCTCACCATGACGAAAAGCTTCGGTTATTCCATCGCGATCTATGGGGCGCAGATCCCGGGTTATTTCTCGGCCGCATGGCTCAATGAACGCATCGGACGCAAAGCGGTGGTCGCGTCGTACATGCTGCTGGGCGGCATCGCGGCGATCGCGCTTGCGTTCTCTCACACGGGAATCGGCATCATGCTTGCGGGCATATGCCTGTCGTTCTTCATGAACGGCGCGTTCGCGGGCGTCTATGCGTACACCCCCGAAGTCTTTCCCACTGCAGTTCGCACGACGGGTACGGGATCGTCCTCATCGTTTGGCCGCATCGGCTCGGTGAGCGCGCCCATTCTGGTCGGCCTCGTCTACCCCGCGTTCGGATTTCTGGGCGTATTCGCGATGACCACGACTGTTCTGCTCGTCGGGGCATGCGTGGTTTTCTGCCTGGGTATCGAGACCCGGAACCGCTCGCTCGAAGATATCGAGGCCGAGGAGTTCGGGCGCGCGCAGGATGTTCGAGGCCCGCTCAGTTCCACGGAACTAGGCGGCTGAATGCCGCGACGTGCCAACTTTTCGTCTACAGACCATGCAAGCCAACCGGATCGTCACTGCGCCGCCCGTCCCGCAAACGCTGGACATTTCGCATCTGGAACATCTCGCCAGGGCCATGCGGCTCAACGGTCAGCCGGCGGCGCTTTTCCGTGCGGTTCATGAGGTGGCGGCAAGCGTAATCGGCTTTCGCCTGCTTACGATCATGTCTTACGACGCCGAGCGCGAGGAAGTCGAGCGCGCTTATACGAACATGCCGGACGTGTATCCAATTGGCGGGCGCAAGAAAAAACGCGGCACCCCGTGGGCCAGACGGGTTCTGCACGACCTCGAGCCATTTCGCGCAGAAACGCCCCAAGGCATTCGCGAAGCGTTCGACGATCATACGGTGATGACCGGCATGGGCCTTGGATCGATACTGAACATTCCGGTCGCGTACAACGGCGTGTGTATCGGCACGATGAACCTGACACATCGGGAAGGGTGGTACACGGAGGGGCACGAAGCGCTCGGATTACTGATCGGTTCGTTCCTCGCTCCCGCTCTCATGGCGGGCAATACGGCATCTGCCGGCAGTTCGACCTCTCTCTGACATGACCACAACTCCGCGTGCTGTGACAGCGTCGCCGGCGACACCAGGTGTCGAATCGCAAGGCCGTTGGCTGCTGGTCTTCGTCCTTTCCTATCTGGCGCTAATGGCCGATGGCGCCGATGTGATGATGTACGGCTTGACCCTCACGCGAATCAAGGACGATTTCGGGCTGAGCAATGTCCAGGCGGGAGCGTTGGGCAGCCTCACGTTGTTAGGCATGGCCGCGGGCGGGATACTGGGCGGCTGGCTAAGCGATCGTGTGGGCCGGGTGAGGGTGGTCGTGTGGGCGCTGACGCTATTTTCGCTCGGCGCGGGACTGCTCGGGCTCACTCACAGTTTTCTGCAGTTCGCGATTGTTCGCTTCATCGGTTCGTTGGGTATCGGCTGCATGGTGCTGGTCACCACGCTGGTTGCCGAATATGTGCCCACGGAAAGACGCTCGCTCATTCTCGGTGCGTTGCAGACCGGTATTTCGGCCGGCTACATCGTGGTGATCGCGCTGAGCAGCTGGATCTTGCCGCACCACGGCTGGCGCACGCTGTATTACGTGTCGGCCGTTCCCGTGGTGTTCGCGCTGGCGATCAGGTTTGCCGTGCCCGAGCCGGCTAGCTGGCGGGCGAGCCGTGCAGCCGATCGCAAAAGCCAGAGTGAAAGCAGCACTCAAGGCCCGAGCGGAGCGCGATTGCGCGACGGCCGCTACGCCGTAATTTTCCGCAATCGACAGACGCGCACGCTGTTCATCCTGTGGACTCTCGCCTCGGTTTTCATTCTTTCCGGCTTCTATGGTTTGAACAACTGGTTACCCACGTACCTGGAAAGAGAACTGCATATCAAGTTCAGCTCGCTGACTGGCTACATGATCGGCACTTACGTGGTCGCCTTCATCGGCAAGATCTTCGCCGGCTGGCTGGGCGACCGCTGGAGCCGGCGTGGCGTGTATGTGCTGGGCTGCGCGGGCGCCGCGCTCTTTTTGCCGGTCATCATCTTCTGGCATACGCGCGAGAACATTGCCGCTCTCATGCTTTTCTTCGGCTTTCTGTATGGGGTTCCGCTGGGCACGATCGGCACTTTCATGTCCGAGAGCTTCGCCACTTCCATCCGCGGCACTGCTGTTGGTGGTTCCTATAACGTTGGCCGTTTCTGCGCGGGGGCAGCGCCGATTGTTATCGGCTATCTCGCTACCCAGTTCTCCATCGGCTTCGGCTTTCTGGTCGTGGGTGCGGTTTTCTTCTTGAGCGGCGTCACCGCGCTGTTTATCCCGGACCGCTTGTACGACACCGAGCGGCCATCCACGCCGTGACTCTGCGGGTTTCACCGCGAAAGATTGAGGTCGCTGATACCCGCGCCGGTGAGCATCGCTCGTCGAACTTAGTCATGCGTGTTGCGATGGATCTTCGTCGTATCCCCTTCAGAGGCGACAGGATCGTCCTATCAGCGAAGCGATGGAAGATAGCAAAATCGTAGCTACTCTCTGCGGATGGTGAAACGGTGAACCGCGCTCACGGGCGCATTTCCGAACGTCTCTACTGCAGTCCAACCAGGAGGCGGCAACCGGCGGCTGTGAAATGCTAAGGATCGACGAAGTCACGAATAGCGAAGATTTCCCCGAGCGATGCGATGTCGCGGTAATAGGCGGCGGCATCGTCGGCGTCAGCACCGCGTATGAACTGGCGCGACGCGGCATCCAGGTGGTTTTGCTCGAAAAGGGCGTCATCGGCTGCGAGCAGTCGGGGCGCAATTGGGGTTGGGTGCGTCAGCAAAACCGCGACCTCTATGAGTTGCCGCTCGCAATGCAAAGTCTCAGGCGTTGGGGCGAACTGAGCGGAGAACTTCGCGAGGATATTGGTTTTCGTAAGGCGGGCATCCTGTATGGCACGGAGCTTCAATCGGACGTCGCGCAATGGGAGTCGTGGATTGCGCGCGCACGGGAGATCGGCTTCAACAGTGAGATCCTCAGTGCGCGCGAACTGGCAGCGCGTATTCCGTCCGGACGTGCGAGGTGGGCTGGAGGTCTGTGGTCGGTCACGGACGGCCGCGCCGAGCCATCGAAAGCCGCGCCTGCAATCGCACGCGGCGCGCAACGGCTTGGCGCCGGGATCTACCAGAACTGCGCAGCACGCAGTCTGGACATGAGTGCGGGGCGCGTCTGCGGCGTCTGGACGGAGCGCGGCCGGCTCGCAGCCGACAGCGTGGTGCTCGCGGGAGGCGCCTGGAGCGCATTGTTCTGCCAGCATCATGGTATCGATCTGCCCGCCATCAACGTAATAGGAACGGCGTTGCGCACTGCTGAGGCGCCGGCGGTCATCGAAGGCTGTTTCTCCGGGCCTGACTTCGCGTTGAGGCGGAGGCTGGACGGCGGCTACACCATCGCGGTCCCCGGCTATGGACGGGTGGAACTCGCGCCGCAAAACCTGCGGCATTCGGTGAAGTTCCGCACCATGTTCCGCAGTAAGCTGAAGAAGAAACTAAAGATTCGCGTCGGTGCCAGCTTCTTCCACGGACCCGAAGCGAGCGCGACCTGGCGCGACGATGATCTCTCGCCGTTTGAACAAACACGGGTGCTGGACCCGCGCGCCGATGCCGAATGGCTCGAACGCGGCCTGCACAATGTGGCTAGCGTGTTTCCCGAGTTGTCCGGCTTGCGGATCGCTCACGCATGGGCGGGAGCAATCGACACGACGCCGGACCTGGTCCCGGTCATCTCGAAGGTCGATGCGAAACCGGGTCTGGTGATCGCCTCCGGCTTTAGCGGACACGGCTTCGGACTAGGACCGGGCGCGGGCTTACTCGTGAGCAGGCTGGTAATGGACGAGGCGCCGCAGTTCGACATTGGCCCCTATAGACTCGCGCGCTTTTCCGACGGGACGAAACTGAGCAGCCCCGAAATGATGTAAGTTGAATACGTGGGCGAGCGCTCGCGGCACCCCGATGCGCGACGTCGCGCGCCACGCTTGCGGACGTCGATCGACGATGAGGGCGATGCCCGCTGGATTGGGTACGCATTTGCGTCTAAACGCAGCGTGCTACGATTGCCATGGTTATGTTTTTGGTTTGTCGCACGTCCATGCTCAAACTCGCTTACATGGTCGTCTCTCTGACGCTCGCCGCGCCGCTATCAGCCCTGGCGTTTGGCGGCGAGAATGGGGAATACGATCAATGCATTCTGAATTCGTTAGCGAATAGCCAGAGCAGCTACGCGGCACGTGTCATCAGAAATTCGTGCGTAGCACTCTACAGGAATAGTGGACTGCTTTTGCCGCGCGAAAAGTCCTATCACATATGTGTCTTGCAGAATGTGCAGACCGTGAGAGGGGCATTTGCAGTCAACGAGATATTGCACGCCTGCCGCCGCCAGAATCCAATGTGAGTTGTGCGGACCACGATTCGATACTGGAAAACGGTACCTGGTAGCTCGGTCGCAATCACGGCTCGCGAAACGCGGTGTGCTCGCGCATCGTGGCTGTCATCGCCACCGTACGCTCGCGGAGTTCCGAGTGAAGATAACGTACGGCGGGCGTGAACTGCCGGCGGTGCGGACACACCATGTTAAGTGGCGATGATTCGCCGGGCTGATCGGGAATCAACACTTCCAGCCTGCCTGCTGTGACGTCGTGATAGACATCGAGCCACGATTTGTATGCGATGCCCTTGCCGGCCAGCGACCAACGGCGCGCAATCTCGGCGTCGTCGCATAGCAACGATCCTTTGACGGCCACCTGCCGGCGCACGCCGTTAGCCGGGAACACCCAGCGATCATAGACTCTGCCCCCAAGCACGTACGGCAGACACTCGTGCATCACGAGTTCGTCGAGCGTGCGCGGGCGTCCGTGCCGCTGCAAATACTCAGGCGACGCAACCAGTACTCGCCGGTTGTTCTGCGCGAGAGGCAGTACGACGTAACTCGCACTTTCGACCACGCCGTAACGGATCGCGACATCGACCGGGTCACGGAAAACATCGGTGACCTGGTCAGACAACGACAGCCGCAGCACAAGCTTCGGATGCGAGTCGCGAAACTCCGTCAGCCACGGCAACAGCACGTTGCGCCCCAGGTCCGATGGTGCGGCAACCTGCAAAGACTCCTGCTCGCCGTGCAATTGCTCGCGGCCTTCTTTCAGCATTGCAAGCACTTCCGTTGCGTAGGGCAGGTATTGCTCGCCTTCTTTCGTGAGCCGCAGACTGCGCGTAGTGCGAGCGAACAGGCGGATCTCGAGTTCCCGCTCGAGCCGCTGTACCGCCGCGCTGACCTGGCCGGGCAGCAGATCCGCCTCGCGCGCTGCGTTCGAGAAGCTTCCCAAAGCTGCAGTGCGGACGAAAAGCTCCAGATCTTCAATTCGAATCATTTTCATTCCTGCTGTGAAAGTGCTGCGCAATTGTGCTGGTTTTTCCCCGGTCCCGCATCGAAGAAAATTCGTTGCACGCGCTCCCAGTACGATCCGCCGAGCGCCGCCAACGACATAGAGGGAATGCAGTGATGAAAGCCATCGTCTACAAAGAGCACGGCTTGCCCGCGGAAAACCCGCGTTCGCTTTACGATACCGATCTCGACAAGCCAGCACCGGGGCCTCGCGATCTGCTCGTGAAAATCCGGGCCGTTGCCGTGAATCCGGTCGACACCAAAGTCCGGCAACGATCGCCCACCGATCACCCGCGCGTGTTGGGTTGGGATGCTGTCGGGACAGTCGAGGCAATTGGCGCCGACGTCACGCTCTTCAAGCCAGGCGACGCCGTGTACTACGCGGGCTCGATTGCACGGCCGGGCAGTTATGCGGAGTACGGCCTCGTCGACGAGCGCATCGCGGGCCGCAAGCCGGCGAAGCTCACGGACGCGGAGGCTGCCGCATTGCCGCTCACGTCGCTGACGGCGTGGGAACTGCTGTTCGACCGCCTCGGTGCGGTCGAGGGCGCTGGGGCGGGCGACGCGCTGCTCGTGATCGGCGCGGCGGGCGGCGTTGGTTCGATGCTCGTTCAGCTTGCAAGCCGCCTGACGAAACTGCGAGTGGTCGGGACCGCGTCTCGACCCGAGACTCAGTCGTGGGTCCGCGAGCTTGGCGCACACGACGTCATCGACCATTCGCGGCCGCTGCTCGAAGGACTGCGTGCCATAGGACTCGATGACGTACGCCTGATCGCGAGCCTCACACAGACGGACAGCCACTATCCGCAGATCGTCGAGGCCATCGCGCCGCAAGGACGCCTGGGCGTGATCGACGACCCGCAGATGCTCGATGCAGTGCCGCTCAAGCGAAAGGCCGTGTCGCTGCATTGGGAGTTGATGTTCACGCGATCGTTGTTTGAAACACCCGACATGATCCGTCAGCACGAGATCCTCAATCGCGTGTCGGCCCTGATTGACGATGGCGTCCTACGCACCACGATAGGGGAGCACCTCGGCACCATCAACGCTGAAAACCTGCGCCGGGCTCATGCACTTATCGAAAGTGGACAAACGCGGGGAAAGCTCGTGCTGGAAGGCTTCTGAGGCCGGCGCTCGTCGCGAGCCAGTCGTTGCCCTTCAACGACGACATCCAAGATCGACGCGTTGCTGACGCTGCTTCAGCAAAGTCCGTCGTCGGTCAACTCGCAGCCGTGGCACTTCCTTGTCGCCTCGACGCCGGAGGGACGCGCCCGTATTGCCAGGGCGACAACGGGAGCCTACGCGTATAACGAGCCGAAAGTGCTCAATTCCTCTCACGTGATTGCGCTGGCCTTCGGCTACCGCAGCGAGCAGGATTTCAACGCTGCGCTACCGAAGTCGCGTTTGCCTCGCGAGCAGCTGTTCACGTTCATTTAGTGGAGCTTGTGCCAAAGTCGGTCGGGGACAGTCGGTCGACAGCGCGTGTTTGACCGCAGCAATGCGCGGCGGCGGCCGGGAGGATCGAAACCCTCCCACGTGACGTAGCTCGCTCAAACAAACCAGCCAGGTTTTCCTGGCGGTTTTTTCGTTTAGCCGACGTGCGCGAAAGCGCGTGTCGTGCGAACCTTTGGCGGCCGGTCGCGCAGCAGCAGTGGCATCAAACGCCGGTTGGCTGTCCGCGCCGCCCACTCGCAATACTCGGCGCTGCCGAGTACCCAGCCATTGAGCGTGGACTGCATCAGGTTATCGACCTCGCGTTGGTCGGGAGGCTGTGCGCCCAGATCCCGATAAGCCTCGTGACGCTCGAACGGCGTATTGCCGAGCGCGCGGTAAAGTGGATGGTCCTTGATGAAACTATCGACACGCAGCCCGACGTGGTGCGAGTAGCTCGACCACTGATACTTTCCCGGCTCGGCTGCAAGGTTATTGCGCACCGGCGCATGATCGATGATCTGGCTCGCGAGCAGGAAATATCGGTCCGGCTCGATCACTGTCGCCCGGTATGCGCCACGCCACACCGTACCGCGGCGTCCATGGCGGCGGTTGAAGGTCTCGACATAGCGACGGCCGATCGCCTGCATCGCCATGGCCACGCTCGACTCATATGAAGGCGTGACGAGAAGCTGCACCGCGTCGGGCATGAGCACCCACGCGTGGACTGCCAGATCGGCAACGCGCGCTGCGTCTGCCAGGCAGGCGAGGAAGTACAGGTAGTCTCCTTCGTCCAGGAACGCGGGCCCCGTGAGCCCCTGCAAAATAACGTGCTGCGGTTGTTCTGGAACGTAGTGCCGTGCGAGCCGTGTCATGCTGAATTAACCGGAAATCCGATGTGGGAAAGCGATCCGACAGGTAACGAATGTGTGACGGTGCGTAAAGCGGGTATGGACGAAATTCTATCGGGCGTGTGCGCGGGTTCGCATCGCGAATAGGCCTTTGTTTTAGCCTCATTTCGTTGATTTGCCGTGCGCGACCACCGTTGGTTTTATGCCGTCGCTGAATAGCAGTGCTGTGCTCGCCGCCCGACCCGTTGCTGTACCTCGCGCATCGCGCCCGGATCCAAACGAAACATCAGGCGCAAAGTGCGCCTGATGTCGTCGATAAGCGGGTTGTTTGCGCCTCGTTCGAGTGTGAGTCGCCTACGACTGTCCGGACACCTGCTCGCGCCACCGATAAGCCTGCTGCCATCCGAGCAAGCGTTTCAGCTTTTCATTACTGAGCAAGGTCTCGAATTCACCGAGCGGTTTCCTGACCGGCACATTCGGGTAGTAAGTCTTCAGCAATTCAGCGACCGGGCGGTCGGAGGAGACGTCGTCTGCGGCTACGTTCATCACCGTGAAGCCCAGGCCATCCTTTTCGATGCCGAGACGGCAGGCCGTTGCCAGGTCGCGTCCGTCGATATAACTCCATGCAATGCGCTTTCTCAAGGCGGGGTCCTTCAGCCATGTCGGGAATTTCTGGTAGTCCACGGGATCGAGCACATTGCCGATGCGCAAGCAGTAAATGTCCGCGCCCGTGCGCGCATGAAACGCCTTTGCTGTCACTTCATTGATGACTTTCGACGTGGCGTAGCTGTCCATCGGGTCGACGGGATAGTCTTCGTCAAGCGGAAAGTAGACCGGGTCGCGATGCCGGTGCGCGAACACCACGCCGTAGGTCGTCTCGCTCGAAGCCACGATAACCTTCTTTATGCCGAGTTTCGCAGCCGCGTCCAGCACGTTGTAGGTGCCCATCACATTGATGCGGAACACCTCGTTATCGGTGGTGACGAGAATGCGCGGAATGGCGGCGAAATGCACGATGGCGTCAATCGGCTTCGGCTCGATGTCGTCGTCGAATTCCCTGGCCGTCGTAGTGGATGCAAATGCATTGAACACCTGTCCCGCATCGGTGATGTCGGTGATCAGGGTCCGCGCCGTGCCTTTGGCCATTGGCACGCGGTCCACATTGAGCACTTCGTAGCCGTGTGCCACCAGATCTTCGACGACCCATTTGCCGGCAAGTCCGCTGCCGCCCGTCACTATCACTCGCTTGGTCATGCCTTGTCTCCTTTGCAGTTCATAAAGCCACCCGGCTGCGATGCGCCGCTGGTGACACCACGCGCATCGTAACGCCGCGCCCCGCACGAATGCTGTGACGCGCGTCATAGGCAGGCGGGCGTTCATCGCGCTATCTGCAGACAATCTACGGGTCAACCCCGATACGGATCTATGACGAGCGTCACAGATTTCCGCACGCCGGGGCTCCTATGATCTGTTCCGAGCCTGCAAAGGAGGAGCGATCGGTGACTGCAATATCGTCGAAGAAGGAACCCCAGTCCGGGCCGACGCGTGCCGCGGAATGGATCAAGGCGTGCTTGCGCATACGGGAGCTGAACGTGCTCTCGGTGCTGCTGCTGGTGGGACTGCTGATCAGCATTTTCTCACCGTACTTCCTCACGACCAACAACCTGATGGGCGTGTTCCGCTCTTTCTCGTTGATCGCGCTCATGTCGATCGGCATGATGCTCGTAATCATCACGGGCGGCATCGACCTCTCGGTCGGATCGGTCATGGGCTTGTCGTCGCTCGTAACCGCGCTCGCCTTCCAGCACGGTTACAACGCGCCGCTGGCCATTGGCGCGGGGCTCGGCGTGGGAATCGCCGTCGGCGCATTCAATGGTTTCATGATCACGTGGATACAGCTGCCGCCTTTCATCGCGACGCTTGGCACGCTCTCGATCGGGCGCGGCCTCATGTACATCATCACTAAAGGCGTGCCCGTCACGCCCGACGTACCCGACAGCTTCACCTTCATCGGCCAGGGCTACATTGGTTTCGTGCCCTTTCCGGTTGTCATTCTTCTTGCCATGACGGCCATGTTCTCCATCGTCATGCGGCAGACGCGCTTTGGCCGTTACGTTTATGCGACGGGCGGCAACGAAGTGGCCGCGCGCTTGTCCGGCGTGCGCACCGCGCGCGTGAAATTCACCGTCTATGTGCTATCTGGACTGATTGCATCGATGGCAGGCGTCATTGCGTTCTCGCGCTTCGTTTCGGCCGAGCCGGCTTCTGGCTTCGGCGCGGAACTCGATGTCATCGCGGCGGCGGCCATCGGCGGCGCAAGTCTGTCAGGCGGGGCGGGCAGCGTGGAGGGCGCGATCATCGGCGCGGCCCTCGCGGGAATCATCACGAATGGCGTCGTGCTGCTCAACATCGATACCTATGCGCAGCAGGCCATTACCGGCTGCGTGATTCTCATTGCCGTCAGCATCGACATCTGGCGCGTGCGTCGCAAGGAACGCTGAGAACACTGAATGCCGCAAACATAACCTCAGGAGACATGCATGAAACTCACGCAACGATTCACCGCGAGCGCATTGGTCGCACTTGCCGCATCACTTGGGGCAACAGCTCATGCCAAAGACGCAAAAGATATTTCCGTCGCCGTTATTCCCAAAGTGGCGGTGCCGTTCTTCGACGATTGCAACAAGGGTGCAAAAACGTCGGCCGACAAAGCCGGTGTGAAGTATCAATGGGTGGTGCCCCAAAACACACAAGGTTCGACCCAGGTACAGATCATCGAAGACCTGATTTCGAGGCATGTCGACGGCATTGCGATATCGGTGAACGAGCCGAAGTCGGTCGAGAGCGTGATGAAGCGCGCAGCGCAAAGCGGCATCAAGGTGCTGACATATGACTCGGATTCGCCGAGGAGCGGCCGTTCCATGTATATCGGCACGAACAACGAACAGGCGGGCGCGACCATGGCGGAGACGATGGGCAAGGCGCTCAATGGGCAGGGTGAAGTGGCGATCATTACGGGCCAACTGGGCGCGGTCAATCTGAATGAACGTATTGCCGGCATCAAGAAAGGGCTGGCGAAATATCCGGGCATCAAGATTGTCGAGACGCAAGGTACCGACGACGATCTGGCACGCGGCGTCTCCGTGGTCGAAACCACGCTGCGTGCTCATCCTGAACTCAAAGGCATTTTCGGCGTGAGCCAGGTGGGTGGGCCGGCGGTCGCGAAGGTGCTCAACACGAAGGAATTCGGCGCGATGAAGGGCAAGCTCGAAGTGCTTGCCTTCGACGATCTTCCCGACACGCTCAAAGGGCTCAAGGACGGCTATATCCAGGGCATCATGGTTCAGCGTCCGGTGACAATGGGCTCACTTGCTGTCGAGCATCTTGTCGCACAGATCCAGGGCCAGGAAGCGCAGCCAAAGGACATCGACACCGGCGTGACCGTCGTCACGAAAGACAACATGACCAGCTATACGAAGTGATGAGCCACGTGACAGGCGTGCCCTTCCTGGAGATGCGTAACATCTCCAGAACCTTTCCTGGCGTCAAGGCGCTCGATCGCGTGAATCTGGAAATACGCGCGGGCGAAGTGCTCGCGCTTGCCGGAGAGAATGGTGCGGGCAAAAGCACGTTGATGAAGATACTCACCGGTATCTATGCGCCCGACGCCGGCGGCACCATTCTCATCGAAGGGCGGGAAGTTGCGCTCGCCGACAGCCATCACGCTCGCGCGCTCGGCGTGAACATCATTTATCAGGAGCTTGCGGTTGTCGGCAATCTCACTGTCGGCGAAAACATTTTTCTCGCGAGAGAACCGCGCACACGGCTCGGACTGATCGACCGGCCGCGCATGTATCGTGAGGCGCGCGAGGTGCTTGCCACCATCGACATGGATATCGATCCCGCTACGCGCGTGAGCGAATTGAGCGTCGGCCAGCAGCAGATGATCGAAATTGCCAAGGCTCTCTGTGCGCGGTCCAAGGCCATCATCATGGACGAGCCGACAGCATCGCTCAGTCATCATGAAACGAGCATATTGCTGGCCATCGTCAAGCGCTTGCGCGAACGAAACATTGCGGTGGTCTATATCTCGCATCGGCTCGAAGAGATTTTCGAACTGGCAGATCGCGTGACCGTGCTGCGCGACGGCCGCACGGTCGGCACGGCGCCCATTGCCGAAATGACGCGGGAGAAACTCGTGCGCATGATGGTCGCTCGCGAGTTGAGCGAACTCTACGGAGAGCCGGATTCTCATGCGAGCCGCGATGCCGTGCTCGAAGTGCAGGCGCTGTCGCTCAAACCGGTCAGGAAGGCGGAGCCCCGTATCCGCGATATCAGCTTTACGCTGCATCGTGGCGAAGTGCTCGGGATCGCCGGGCTCGTCGGTTCGGGCCGCACCGAAATGATGGAAATGATCTTCGGGATGCGTGCGTGCTCGGGATCGGTCAAGGTCGAAGGCAAGCCGGTGGCGATCCGCAATCCGCACGATGCAATCAGGGCGGGCATAGGCTTCGTTACCGAAGACCGCAAGGCCCAGGGGCTCGTACTCGGCATGAGCGTGCGCGAGAATTTCAGCCTGACTCATCTGGAGCGCTATTCGCCGTTGCAGTTCGTGCAGCATGCGCGAGAACGCGAGAGCTGTCAGCGTTTCGTGCGCATGCTGGGCATCAAGACGCCGGGCGTCGAGCAGAAGGTCGTCAACCTGAGCGGCGGCAATCAGCAGAAGATCGTGATCGCCAAGTGGGTCGCGCGCAGCCCGAAAGTGCTTATCGTCGATGAACCCACGCGCGGCATCGATGTAGGCGCGAAGGCGGAGGTGCATGCGCTCATTGCGAGGCTCGCGGCAGAAGGCATTGGCGTGATCGTCATCTCTTCGGATCTTCTCGAAGTGCTCGCCGTAAGCGATCGCATCTTGACTGTGCGCGAAGGACGCATTAGCGGGCAATTGAGCAGGGCGGAAGCGTCCCAGGAAAAAGTGATGGCGCTCGCCACCGCTTGACAAACCATCAAACGAAGTAATGGATACGAACATGACCACGATCGTCGTTATACATACCGGCCCAGTCACGGTCGACCCACTCAAGGCGCAATTCGCCGAGCAGTTCGCCGATGCGCGTATCGTCAATATCGTCGATGACAGCCTGCTCGCCGATGTGCGTTCGGCGGGACGCCTGACGCCCGAAGTGACGCGCCGTCTATACAGCTATATGGCGAACGCCGAAGCTCTCGGCGCGGACATCATTCTCAATGCCTGCTCGTCGGTGGGCGAGGCGACCGATCTCCTGCGCAGCATGATCCGCACGCCAATCGTTAAGGTAGACGAAGCGATGGCCGAGGAGGCCTGCGCGCTCGGACCGCGGATCGGCGTAGTCGCGACAGTGTCCACGACGCTGGAGCCCACGGTGCGTCTCATCCGCAGAAAAGCCACCGAGCGCCGCATTGAGATACAGGTCACGGAATGCATCGCGCAAGGTGCATTCGAAGCGCTGCTTGCGGGCCAGGCCGCGAAGCACGACGACATCCTCACGCGCACGATTATCGAGCTCGCTGAACAGGTGGATGTGATCGTGCTCGCGCAAGTCTCGATGGCGCGCCTCGTGCCGTCGCTCGGCTCGCTCTCAGTGCCGGTACTGTCGAGTCCCCAAAGCGGCGTAGCTTCGGTCAAGCGCGCATTAGCGGCGCTCTGAACACATGTGGAGCGGGGTTCGCGGGCAGCGCCGCAAAGCTCGGCGCTTTCGTGATGTACCGCGTAATGAAGGCCGGTGTCAGCACGATCTTGCGCTCGTGCATGTCGACGAAGCCCTCGGCCTTGAGGTCGCTAAAGTGCCGGTTGACGGATTCGCGCGACGTGCCGATGAATTCCGCGAGCTTGTCCTGCGCAATGGGCAAGTCGATGAGAATGGTATCGCCGTGCTCCGGATGTTCGAGGGGCGTGCCCACTTGCCCGGAAAACATGACGAGTATGTTGACGAGCCGCTTTCTCACGTCGTGTAACGAGAGATTCTCAATTAATTGCTGCGCTTCCTGCCAGCGCAGATAGTGGTTGCGCAGCACGAACTGATTGATGACGTCATAGCGCGCAAGCAGTTCCTTGAAATCCGCCTTGCGGATATAGCAGACCATGCTCGGCGCAAGCGCCTGCGCATGATGGGAGTAGCTCTCCTCATTGAGCACATCGCCATCGCCGAAAATCATGCCGGCCTTGACGAAGGCAAGTGTGATTTCCTGACCGTCCTCGGTGAGGCGGTAAAGCCTTACGCTGCCGCTCTTGAGCAGGTACACATGCTCGCTCGATTCGTCCGGCCGATAGATGACGGCGTTCTTGCGTAGCGTGCGATGGTCGCTAAAGGCGGGCATGACCTCGTCGAGGCAATGACATTGGATCAAAGAGAGCAATTCGCTCTTGCCGACAAACCACATTGTCGTCTCCTTAAAGTTGCCTTGCGAACTTTGGCGCCTTCTCAGGCATTTGTAGTGGCGCTGCCTTGGTGCGATTCATTCTACACATGGAGCCTGGAAACGCGCTCGAGACAACGCGTCAGACACTTTAGCGAGGGCTTGCTGCAACACACCGCTTTGGCGCAACGCAGCGTGTCGCAAAGCCAACGTCGATAGGGTTGCCGGCACTGGCGTGTTGCGCGAGCGACGCGCGAGGATAGCCGTAAGCCGCACGCGGCGCGACACGAAACCAAGGGAAATTCCCTAGAAAAACATCAGATGTCTGATGTATATTTGGTGCAGTAACGAGCGAGAGAGCAACATGCGCCTAAGCGTAGAGCGATCAATGAGCGACAAGATCCAGGAGTCGCTGTTGACCATGATTCGTGAGCGCAAGCTCAAGCCCGGTGACCAGATCCCCACGGAGCTGGAGCTCTGCGAGCTGCTGGGGGTCGGCCGGTCGAGTTTGCGTGAGGCGGTGGCGCAGATGATCTCGCACGGGCTGCTCTCCCGGGTGCAGGGACGCGGTACCTTCATCAGACAAATTTCGCTCAAGCTGCAAGGCGGTCTGGATGATCTGATGTCTGTGACCGACATGATAAGGAGCGTCGGCGCGGTGCCGTCCACGAGCCGTATTCAGATGGACAGCATTGCGGCGTCGGAGAGTCTCGCCGAGAAGCTTGGGATCGCGCCCGGCGAAACTTGCATCCGCATCGAACGGGTGAGGCGTGCCGACGATGCAATTGCCGCTTACTGCATAGACACGATCCCGAAGACGCTTCTCGATGAAGCTCAAGGTGAATTAGGCGAATCGCTCTTTGGCATGTTCGCGCGCACAGGCCGGCGCTTGTCGCATACGCACACGTCGATACAGCCGACCATCCTCACGCCTCGGGATCTGCCGGAACTGGGTGATGGCTTCGGCATGTTTCTCCTGCTGGACGAAGTGGATTTCGATCAGAGCGGCGAGCCGCTTTGTTATAGCAACGACTACTACAACACGAGCATCTTCAAGTTCGATCTGGTGCGCAAGCGTCGCTAAAGACGTCTTTAGTTCGCTGGGCGCCGGAAGCAACATCGGAGGAGGCACCGATGGAGTTTGAAGCCTTTACCGCAAGCGAGCTCGCAGCGTATCTCGGCGCTATTCCCAAGGTGCGCGCGCTGCTCGGTGAGCCGGACGATCTGGACGTCGCCGAAGTAGGCGACGGCAATCTGAATTACGTGTACTTCGTAACGAATGCGAAGGCGCCGCAGCGCAGCGTCGTGGTCAAACAGGCGCCGCCTTTTCTGCGGCTCGTCGGCAAGGCGTGGCCTCTGTCGTGCCAGCGCATGGAGCACGAAGTCGCGGCCTTGCGCCGCTTCGGCGCGCTCTGTCCGCAGCATGTGCCGAAGGTGTATCACGCCGACAGCAAGCGCTTCCTGATGGTCATGCAAAGGCTTGCCTCGCATTGCATCCTGCGGCAAGGCCTCATTAACGGCATTACCTATCCGAAGCTCGCTGCTCATCTGTCCACTTATCTTGCACATACGCTTTTCTACGGCTCGGATCTCTTTCTTGCGCCGGACATCAAGAAGCAGGCCGTGAGCGCAGCCGTCAATGTCGAGTTGTGCAGGATTACCGAAGATCTCGTATTCACTTTTCCCTTCGAGGACCATCCTTCCAATGTCTACAGCCTGGCACTGCCGCTTTCCGTGCTCGAACGCCTGAGAACGAACGAAGCATTGCGTATTGCCGCAGGCGACATGAAATGGGCATTCATGAATCGCGCGGAGACCTTGCTGCATGGCGATCTGCATACCGGCTCGATCATGGTCAATGAGGAAGAGACGTTTGTCATCGATCCGGAGTTCGCTTTTTACGGGCCGATGAGCTTCGACATCGGCGCCTTGCTGGCCAATCTGCTGCTGGCTTATTTTTCGCGCGACTGGCATGGCCGTGTGGATGGGCGCGACCCAGCGGCTTACGAGGAATGGCTGCTCGCGCAGGCGATCGGTATATGGAATGGCTTCAGCGAGCAGTTCATGGCACTCTGGCGCGATCACGAAAGCCGCAGCGAGCGCCGCTTTATCGGCGGCCAGACCGAGTCGCGCGCGGCCGAAGGCTATCGCGCGCATTTCATGCGCCGCCTGCTTGCGGATACCCTCGGCTTTGCGGGCTGCAAGATGATTCGCCGCATCGTGGGCATGGCGAAGGTCGCCGAAATCACGCGTATACCGGACGCGCAGGCGCGGGCGCTGATTGAAGTGCGTTGCCTGCGTTGCGCGGAAGCCTTGCTCGTGGAACGCGACACGCTGACCGACATCGAGCAGGTTGCCATGCTTGCGCGCGATATCTTGCGCGAGACGCTGACACACGTTTAACCGCACACGGAGCTTTCATGGTTGCGCAGTCCCTGTTCCCCGCGCTGGCCCCTACGATCGAATGGCGTGACGGCGATCTTCTGCTGCTCGATCAAACCCGCCTGCCGCATGAGATCGTGGTGGAGCATGTCGCCGATGCAGCCGCCGTATGGCGGGCCATTCACGAATTGCGCGTGCGTGGTGCGCCCGCTATAGGCGTGGCAGCGGCGTATGGATTATGCGTTGCCGTTCAGGATGCGCGTGCATTGCCGCTCGGCCAATTCCGGGCGGAACTCGAACGGCGGGCGCGCTGGCTCAATACGGCGCGTCCCACTGCTGTGAATCTAAGCTGGAGCCTCAGACGCATGCTGCAACGTGCGCACACTTGCAGCGCGAGCGATTCGACTGCGCTTTACGAGGCTCTCGTCGAAGAGGCCCGCCAGATTCATGCGGAAGACCAGACGCTGTGCGAAGGCATCGGCCGCCATGGCATGCCGCTCATCAAACCGGGCGGCGGCGTGCTCACACATTGCAATGCTGGCGCGCTTGCGACCACTGGCCTCGGCACCGCCACCGCGCCGATTTATGCAGCGCATCGCGAGGGCATAACGTTCAAGGTATTCGCGGACGAAACGCGGCCGCTGCTGCAAGGCGCGCGTCTTACTGCATTCGAATTGCAGCAGGCCGGCGTCGACGTGACGCTGATCATGGACAGCGCAGCCGCTTCGATCATGTCGCAAGGGCTCATCGACGTGGTGATCGTCGGCACCGATCGCGTGGCGGCCAATGGGGACTTCGCCAACAAGATAGGCACGCTTGGGCTTGCGATTGCAGCGAAGCATTACGGCATACCGTTCTACGTGGCATGCCCGTCTTCGACACTCGACTTTCGCACACCGACCGGCGCGCAGATCGAGATCGAGGAGCGGTGCGACGAAGAGGTCACGCATTTCGCAGGGCAGCGCACGGCCCCGCACGGCATCAAGGCCCGCAATCCCGCATTCGATGTAACGCCGCACGAATTGGTCACGGCTTTCATCACCGAACGTGGCATCGCGAGTGCGCCGTTCGAACGATCGCTCGGCAACTTCTTTCCGGCGGCGGGGAACGCGGCATGAGCGCGGCGCAGGAACGCGCGCTGCGCCGGGGAATCGTCGAGACCGCGCTCGAGATGGAGCGGCTCGGCATCAATCAGGGCACCTCCGGGAACGTCAGCGCGCGCCTGGGCGATGGTTTTCTGATCACGCCGAGCGGCGTGCCGGCGCGCGAGTTGCGCGAGGAAAGCATCGTATGGCTATCGCTCGACGTGGACGACGACGCCGAGGTGCTGCGCTTGAAGCGCCCGTCGTCTGAATGGCGCATTCATCGCGACATTCTTCGTGCGCGGCAGGAGATGCATGCGGTCGTGCATACGCATTCAACCGCGGCCACTGCCATGGCAATACATGGACGCGACATTCCGGCGCTGCATTACATGGTTGCGGCAGCGGGCGGCGATTCGATTCGCTGCGCGCCCTATGCGCTCTTTGGCACACAGTTGCTCTCGGATCATGCGCTCAAGGCGTTGCAGGACCGGCGTGCGTGCCTGCTTGCGCATCACGGCGTCGTCGCGCTGGGTGACGATCTCGCCCGCGCCGTGTGGCTCGCGCACGAAGTGGAAGTTCTGGCACGGCAATACCTGCTCGCGTGTCAGCTGGGTCCGCCGCCGCTTTTGTCGGATGTGCAGATGGACGAGGTGCTGGAAAGGTTCAAGACTTATGGCAGGCCCAGGCAAGCAGGGCGTTAGCGCGCTTGCTTCAAGGGAAATTATCGTTAGCATCGCAGTGAATAAATCCTACAACGGAGACAGCTATGGCCTGGAGTTCAGCAAGATTCGACGGATGGGACGTATTGGGTAAACCGACCTGTGCGGTGCTGCTGTGTGCGGCAGCCGCGCTTGCCGGTTGTTCCAAAAGCGACAACAGCTCGACCAGCACCAGTTCGGGCCAGGCCGCGAGCGCGCCGGCCAGCGCGCCCGTGGCCAACGCGTCGGGCGGCAAGACAAAAGTTGGATTCTCGGTTTCTACGCTCAATAATGCATTCTTCGTCGGCCTTAAGGCGGGCGTGGAGAAGGGCGCTAAAGAGCAGGGCTTCGATCTCGTGCAAACCAATGCGAATGGGGACGCGCAACAGCAGGTGAACGACGCGATCAATCTTTTGAGCCAGGGCGTCACAGCGCTCGTGCTCAATCCGATCGATTCCAAGGCCATTATTCCCGCCGTCGAAAAAGCCAATTCGATGAACATTCCAGTGTTCACGCTGGATCGCGGTTCGGACGGCGGCAAGGTCACGTCTTTCGTCGCGTCAGATAACGTCGCGCTAGGTCAGACGGCGGCCAAATGGATCGCCGACCAGTTGACGAAGCGCTACGGCTCCGCGAAAGGCAACGTGGTCGATCTGATCGGACTCGTCGGCACGACGGCCGCCACCGATCGCGAGAAAGGCTTCAGCGACGAAATTGCCAAATATCCCGACATCAAGGTGGTCGCTCGTCAGGAAGGCGCGTTCGATCAGGAAAAGTCCCTCAACGCGATGACCAATATCCTGCAGAAGTATCCCCAGATCGACGCGGTCTTCGGCGCAAACGACGACAACACAGTCGGCGCGGAAAAAGCCATCGACAATGCGGGCCGCTATAAGCCGCTCGGCGACAAGCAGCACATTCTTGTCATCGGCGCGGACGGCACAGCGCAGGCGCTGTCGGCGATTCGCGCGGGCAAGCAGGACGCGACCATCTCGCAGAACCCGATTCAGATGGCGGCCAAGTCGCTGCAATTCGTCGCTGACTACAGCGCGAAGAAAGACGTGCCGGCGAACTATGCCTGGCCGACTCTGCTAATCGACAAGTCGAATATCGATTCGGATGCGACGAAGAAATACGGGTTGTGGTCCGAGGAAGTCAAACAGTAAGACAAGCCGCGGGCTGCGTTGCATCGGATAGCGCGCAGCCTGCAAACGGAATGAGGCGACATGACAGTGCAAGCCGAAGAACGGGAGCGCGCCCCCGTTGATACACCCGTGCCGCTGCTGCGCATGCATGGCATCGTCAAAAGTTTTCCGGGCGTGAAGGCCTTGCGCGGCGTGAGCCTCGAATTGCGGGCGGGGCATGTGATGGCGATCGTCGGCGAGAACGGCGCAGGCAAGTCGTCACTCGTCAAAACGCTGTCGGGCGCCTACGAGCCCGACGAGGGCACGATCGAAATCGACGGGGTGCCGCTTGCGCGCGGCACCCATGCGGCCATCGACGCCGGCGTCGCCGTCATCTATCAGGAACTCTCGCTCATCAACGACATGACGGTGGCGGAGAATCTGTTTCTCGGCCGCATGCCTGCGCGCAAGGGTTTCCTCATGCAGCGCGAAGCCAATCAGCTCGCACGGGAGGCGCTTGCGCGTGTGGGTCTCGACAATGTGCCGCCGTGGATGCGCCTCGGCGATCTGCCGCTCAACAAGCGTCAACTGGTCGAGGTGGCGAAAGCCATTGCACGCGATGCGCGCATCCTCGTAATGGATGAGCCGACCGCGGCGCTGCAAAGTCAGGACATCGTCAATCTGTATGCCGTGGTGCGCAGGCTGCGAACTGCGGGCATGGGCATCATCTTTATTTCGCATCATCTGGAAGAAGTGTTCGAACTGGCCGATTCGGCGGTCGTGATGCGCGATGGCGCCACTGTCGGTGCGCGTCCCATGTCGCAATGGACCGAAGCCGAACTCGTGCAGGCGATGGTCGCGCGCAATCTGGAATCGTTCTACCCGTGGGAGCCGCGCGATTACGGCGATGTCGTGCTCGAAGTCCGTAATCTCGTCAGCGCGCCGCTGCTGCGCAATGCAAGCTTCAAGGTGCGGGCGGGGGAGATTGTCGGTATCGCGGGAATTGCGGGCGCGGGGCGCACCGAACTCCTCAAGACGATCTTCGGCGCAATGCCCGCGACGGGTGGCGAGATACTCGTCAAAGGCAGGAAGATCGCGAATCATTCGCCGACCGAAGGCGTGCGTCACGGCCTCGTGTATACGTCAGAGGATCGCAAGCTCGAGGGGCTCGTGCTCGATGCCAGCATCGAAGAAAACATCGCACTGTCCAGTCTTAAAGTGCTGGCACGCGGCGGATTCGTTAGCCGTGCCAGGAAGCGCAAGCTGGCGCAAGATGCCAGCACGCGTTTCGGCGTGCGTTCGTCATCGGTCTTGCAGGTCACGCGGACACTGTCGGGCGGCAACCAGCAAAAGGTGATTCTCGGGCGCGCCACCGCAACCGAACCCGTCGTGATCATGCTCGATGAGCCGACGCGCGGCATAGACGTAGGGGCGAAGACGGAAATCTACGCGCATATGGTGTCCATGGCGCGGGCGGGTGGGGCGGTCGTCATGGTGAGTTCGGAATTGCCGGAACTGCTCGGCATGTCGGATCGCGTGCTCGTGATGCATCGCGGCAGCATCGTGACGGAGATCCCGCGCGACAAGGCGCATTCCGAAGCCGTCATTCAATGGGCTACAACAGGAGCAGGCGCATGACCTCCACGGCAGCCAACCGCGCGGATACGGAGGCGCTGTCGCGCCGCGTGATTCGCCAATTGAGGAGCGGGATCGGCCCACTGTTCGCCGCGCTCGTCATCATTTGTATTGCGTTGTCGATTGCATCGCCCGAGTTTCTGACGACCAGTACGCTGACGAACATCATGGTGCAGGTGTCGGTGGTCGGCATTGCGGCGGTGGGCGGAACCTTCGTCATCATTACGTCGGGGATCGATCTTTCGGTCGGTTCGCTCGTCGCGTTGACCGGCATGGTCGCCGCGACTGTGATGGCGGGGTCGAGTCCCGGAGCCATCGGCCTCGGCATGGCGGGGCTTTGCGTGGCGCTCGCGGTAGGCGCAGCGGCAGGCGCATTGAACGGTCTCGCCGTTGCGTGGCTGCGGCTCGTGCCCTTCATCGTCACACTGGCGATGATGGCCATGGCGCGCGGCTTGACCCTCGCCATTTCGGATGGACGCACCAAGTTCGATTTCCCGAATACCTTCACGGCGTTCGGCGCGAAAACGGTCGCGGGCTTGCCCATGCCAATGATAGTCATGCTCTTGATCTTCGCCATGGGTCACGTGTTGTTGCGCAAGACCACGTTCGGACATCAGGTGTTCGCGGTGGGCGGCAATCAGGAAGCAGCGCGTCTCGCGGGTATCCCGGTGCATCGCGTCGTGTTCCTCACTTACATGCTGGCCGGTGTGACGGCCGCCATTGCCGGGATCGTGCTTGCGGGGCGGCTCAATTCCGCATTGCCTTCCGCGGCCAACGGGCTGGAGTTGCAGGTGATCGCCGCTATCGTCATTGGCGGGACGTCGCTTGCCGGAGGACGCGGGTCGATAGTGGGAACGTTTATCGGCGTCGTGCTCATCGGCGTGATCAATGTGGGATTGTCGCTGCTCGGCGTCAATCCCTTCTGGACGCAGTTCATACAGGGCGGGGTCATATTCGCGGCTGTCCTGCTGGATGCGCTCAGTCAGCGACGCAAGCAGTAAGCGTCTTTTTGCATTCTGTGAAAGCACCCCGAACCGGAGGAGCACGACATGAAAAAAATCATCAATGAACCCGATGTCTTCGTCGATGAGATCATCGAAGGCCT
The DNA here is from genome assembly GCF_032806925.1 of Paraburkholderia kirstenboschensis. Taxonomy (NCBI): domain Bacteria; kingdom Pseudomonadati; phylum Pseudomonadota; class Betaproteobacteria; order Burkholderiales; family Burkholderiaceae; genus Paraburkholderia; species Paraburkholderia kirstenboschensis. The sequence continues at coordinate 2,869,562 of NZ_CP136512.1, forward strand.
GCTGATCGCCCATCCGGCGTGGATCAAAAGCGCAACGGCTGACAAGCGGGCGCTGGTACGCAAGGACGCGCCGAAAGAAGGGCGCGTCGGCATCGTGACGGGTGGCGGCTCGGGTCATCTGCCCGGCTTTCTCGGCTACGTGGGGGAGGGTTTGTGCAGCGGCGTCGCAGTGGGCAACGTTTTTTCATCGCCGTCGGCTGAGCAGATACTGGAAGCGACCAAGGCTGTGAATGGGGGCGCCGGTGTGCTCTACGTGTATGGGAACTACGGCGGCGACGTGCTGAACTTCGATCTCGCGGCCGACCTGGCGGAGCCGGAAGGCATTCAGATCCAGACGGTCGTGCTGACCGACGACGTAGCCTCCGCGCCCAAGGAGCGCGCCGCCGACCGGCGCGGCGTCGCGGGTATGCTGTTCGCCTTCAAATGCGCGGGCGCCGCAGCGGAGCGCGGCGATTCGCTGGAGGAAGTGGCGCGTGTCTGCGGCAAGGCAAACGCCAATTGTCGAACCATGGGCGTCGGCCTGTCGCCGACCATCCTGCCCGCCGCCGGCAAGCCCACCTTCACGCTACCCGAAGGCGAGATGGAGATCGGCATAGGTATTCATGGCGAGCCCGGTACCCACCGCGGCAAGCTCGAATCCGCGGATGCAATTGCTGAACGCATCACGCGTCAGATTCTGGACGATCTCGATGCAGAGAATGGCTCACGCGTCGCCTTACTCGTCAACGGGCTCGGCGCGACGCCGTTGGAAGAGCTCTATCTGCTTTATCGACGTTCGGCGCAACTTGTTGCGGATCGGGGGTTGAAGGTGGCGCGCTCGTATGTCGGCGAATATGTGACGAGTCTCGAGATGGCGGGCGCATCCATCACTGTGATGCTGCTCGACGACGAACTTCAGGCGCTGCTCGAAGCACCGGCAAGGTCGCCGTTCTTCCGTGACGGCACGGCATCCTGAAGAGGCATGCGATGACTGTATCCAACAACGAACTGCGCGAGCTTCTGACGCGCGCACTGAATGCGCTTCCCGCTCACGCCGACGAACTGCGTGAGCTCGACGCCGCCCTGGGCGATGGCGATCTCGGCATCACGGTTCGGGCGGGATCGGCTGCGGTCGTGAAGGCGCTTGCCGCATTGCCCGACGACGCATCGCTCAGCGATGTGCTGCTGGCCGCCGGCAAGGCGTTCTCGACCGCGAATCCGTCGACGTTCGCGGCGCTCGTGGGCGGCGGTCTGCTTGCCGCTGCCAAGGCGGTGACCGGCGCACAAGGGGTCGGGCGCGCCGACGCACTGGCGATTGGGCGGGCGGTGGCGGGTCGCATCGTCGAGCGCGGCAAGAGTCAGCTCGGCGACAAGACGGTGCTCGATGCGCTGCTGCCGAGCCTCGATACGCTGGAGGCATCGCAAGGCACTGCCGTCATGCTGCTCGATGCGATGATCGTCACGGCCCAGGAGGGTGTCACTGCGACGGCCTCGATCCAATCGCGAAAGGGCCGTGCTGCGTGGGTGCAGGAACGAAGCATCGGCCATGCGGACCCCGGAGCAACGGCATACGTGCGTTTCCTGGAGGCGCTGCGCGGCGCGTTTGCTGCATAGCGGGATTCGGCATGCGGCCTCAATGTTTGCTGTTCAAGGGAAGACGCTGGCCATGTCGGTGTACAGCGCCACCGGCTTGCCATGCTGTTTAGGGTACGCGCGCATCTCCTCGACGTAGCTGAAGGTCGATTCGGTCGCCGTGAAGTGCAGTGCCATCAGCCGGCCTGTGCATCGTCGATGAACACCAGCAGCGTGCAGGCCGGTGCGCGGTCCTCGAACCAGCGGTGGTCGCTGCCGTCGATCTGGAGCAGTCCGCCCATGCAGGCGCGGCGGTTTCTCGGCTGGTGAAGCTTCGGCGGCCGCTGCTTGCGCGGAATCCACGGGCCCGCATCGCGCATCCAGCGTCGGACGGTTTCCTTCGCCAGCACCACGCCATGGCATTCGGCCAGCGACTGGATCGTCTTGGGCCGGTCAACCTCGCGCATTGTCATCGTGATCGTCCCGGATGTCGTCATGCGAGCCTCCCGTCAAAGATCAGCCAGCATGACATGCGACGTTTCAGCTTTGCCCTAGTACGACATTACTACTTTGCTTCTACACACGATGTCGAGGCTTTTTTTAAATGTCGGGGTCTGGGCTAATTAGAAATGTCTGATCTCAGAGGTTGGTGTGGAGTCTGTCTTTCACGGGTTTCAACTCATACAGTGTTGAAGGACTGCTTATGAACGGGCAGGGCGTGTCAGTCCGTTCAGTGTGCCCTTGCAGACCGACGGCCTGGTTTTGATGCTGCCTTTGGCTGTTTTGTGTGTTGCGTGGCGAGCTGCAGGATCGTTTCATTCAGATCGGTCTGCGTGAATGCGCGCGGCTTCTTCGTGCCCGGCGAGCCTGTCAGTTTGCGTACGGCCGCACCGCGATTCGTGCGTGACGGCGAGCCCGATACACGACGATTATCGCGTTGGGCCTGCAGGGCCTGCGCGACCTGCAGCGTATAACCCAGCCGCTTGTGCTCAACGACGGCCCCCTGGTCGATCTCCGCGAGCTTGTCGTACGGCACACAGGGCAGCGCCACGCCACCGGCCCGCAGTTCGATGCGACCGTCCGGGTACTCCCATACGTCGATGTAGCGGCCGATCAGCCGGCGGGTGGCCGGCGTATCGTCGAGCAGCCAGATCATGAGGTCATTCAGGACCGTCAACGATTCCGACACCTTGCGCATCACCCGCCACGTCAGGATCGCGTCCAGATCCTCGTCGGCGCGCAGCGGCCGGTGTGCATCGAACGGGCTCCTGGGCGGCTTCGCAAAGCGCGCGTTGTACGCGGCCATGAAGGCGGGCGCCCAGGCGTTGGCGGCCTCCTGTGTGCTGATCCCGCGCAGCCTGAGTTCCTTGACGAGCCGGTCCTGCAGCGTCAGGTTGGCGCGCTCGACGCGCCCCTTGGCGGGGCTCGAGTTCGCGCAGAACGTGTCGATATTCAGCTCGTACATCGCGCGGCCGAACTGCGTGACGCCCCGCGCGCCGTTGCGGCTGTACGTTGGCCGGAATACGCTGGCCCGGTCGCTGTAGAACGCCACCGGCTTGCCGTAGCGCTCGAGGTACGCGCGCGTCGCCTCGAAATAGCTGAAGGTCGACTCCGTGGCCGCGAAATGCAGCACCATCAGGCGGCTGGTCGCATCGTCGACATACACCAGCAGCGTGCAGGCGGGCGCGCGCTCCTCGAACCAGCGGTGGTCGCTGCCGTCGATCTGCACCAGTTCGCCGAGGCAAGCGCGCCGGGCACGCGGCTGGTGGATCTTCGGTGGCCGTTGCCGGCGCGGCACCCACAGCCCGGCATCGCGCATCCAGCGCCGCACAGTTTCCTTCGCCAGCACCAGGCCATGACATTCGGCCAGCTTCTCGCACGCTAGGGTCGGTCCGAAATCGGCGTAGCGCTCACGCACGAGTGCCATGGCCCGTGCACGCAGATTGATGGGCAACTCGCGGTTGCTCGGCTTGCCACGCTTGCGCGACACCAGCCCGGCTGGACCCTCGGTCTCATAACGCCGGCACAGCCGGCTGATCTGACGCTCACAGAGATCCAGCCGCTCGGCTGCCTGAAAGCACCGCAGACGGCCTTCAACGACAGCCTCGATGACCTTGACTCGTTCCAATTCGCGCATGGTTGCCGTGATCAGGCCACGCCCATTCATGATTGCCCCCTGGGTCAACGCATCGGGACAGCGTGCGCCTGAGGGCGGCAAACCGGACATTTCTAATTAGCCCAAACCGGACATTACTAAAAAGCTCCTACAACGATTGTCGAGGCTTTTTTTAAATGTCGGGGTCTGGGCTAATTAGAAATGTCTGATCTCAGAGGTTGGTGTGGAGTCTGTCTTTCACGGGTTTCAACTCATACAGTGTTGAAGGACTGCTTATGAACGGGCAGGGCGTGTCAGTCCGTTCAGTGTGCCCTTGCAGACCGACGGCCTGGTTTTGATGCTGCCTTTGGCTGTTTTGTGTGTTGCGTGGCGAGCTGCAGGATCGTTTCATTCAGATCGGTCTGCGTGAATGCGCGCGGCTTCTTCGTGCCCGGCGAGCCTGTCAGTTTGCGTACGGCCGCACCGCGATTCGTGCGTGACGGCGAGCCCGATACACGACGATTATCGCGTTGGGCCTGCAGGGCCTGCGCGACCTGCAGCGTATAACCCAGCCGCTTGTGCTCAACGACGGCCCCCTGGTCGATCTCCGCGAGCTTGTCGTACGGCACACAGGGCAGCGCCACGCCACCGGCCCGCAGTTCGATGCGACCGTCCGGGTACTCCCATACGTCGATGTAGCGGCCGATCAGCCGGCGGGTGGCCGGCGTATCGTCGAGCAGCCAGATCATGAGGTCATTCAGGACCGTCAACGATTCCGACACCTTGCGCATCACCCGCCACGTCAGGATCGCGTCCAGATCCTCGTCGGCGCGCAGCGGCCGGTGTGCATCGAACGGGCTCCTGGGCGGCTTCGCAAAGCGCGCGTTGTACGCGGCCATGAAGGCGGGCGCCCAGGCGTTGGCGGCCTCCTGTGTGCTGATCCCGCGCAGCCTGAGTTCCTTGACGAGCCGGTCCTGCAGCGTCAGGTTGGCGCGCTCGACGCGCCCCTTGGCGGGGCTCGAGTTCGCGCAGAACGTGTCGATATTGAGCTCGTACATCGCGCGGCCGAACTGCGTGACGCCCCGCGCGCCGTTGCGGCTGTACGTTGGCCGGAATACGCTGGCCCGGTCGCTGTAGAACGCCACCGGCTTGCCGTAGCGCTCGAGGTACGCGCGCGTCGCCTCGAAATAGCTGAAGGTCGACTCCGTGGCCGCGAAATGCAGCACCATCAGGCGGCTGGTCGCATCGTCGACATACACCAGCAGCGTGCAGGCGGGCGCGCGCTCCTCGAACCAGCGGTGGTCGCTGCCGTCGATCTGCACCAGTTCGCCGAGGCAAGCGCGCCGGGCACGCGGCTGGTGGATCTTCGGTGGCCGTTGCCGGCGCGGCACCCACAGCCCGGCATCGCGCATCCAGCGCCGCACAGTTTCCTTCGCCAGCACCAAGCCATGACATTCGGCCAGCTTCTCGCACGCGAGGGTCGGTCCGAAATCGGCGTAGCGCTCACGCACGAGTGCCATGGCCCGTGCACGCAGATTGATGGGCAACTCGCGGTTGCTCGGCTTGCCACGCTTGCGCGACACCAGCCCGGCTGGACCCTCGGTCTCATAACGCCGGCACAGCCGGCTGATCTGACGCTCACAGAGATCCAGCCGCTCGGCTGCCTGAAAGCACCGCAGACGGCCTTCAACGACAGCCTCGATGACCTTGACTCGTTCCAATTCGCGCATGGTTGCCGTGATCAGGCCACGCCCATTCATGATTGCCCCCTGGGTCAACGCATCGGGACAGCGTGCGCCTGAGGGCGGCAAACCGGACATTTCTAATTAGCCCAAACCGGACATTACTAAAAAGCTCCTACAACGATTTGGTTGATAATTTATATTATGTCAAGTTTAGGCTGGGCAACCCAACTTGCTCGCGCCGGCAAGTGGCGTTCGTCTCATGTGTCGTAGCGCAGACCTCCCCGAAGCGCTGCTTCAATCTGATCGATCTACGGCAGCTTTGTTTCCAGTGATGCTGGTACCTGTCGAAGCAACTGATACCCGGCCACGCCCATCGACTTGCGCGCCGCTTGCTACAGCGGCGCCGCGGCACGCCGCAGTAACCGCGGATCAGTCAGCCACTCCTCACGGGCTCCGATTTCAACATGGACAAAATCCGTGTGATTGGGGTTGAGCAGATAATTGGTTTCAGCAGGAACGACTGCACTCGGAGCAGCCAGCACGGCACTAGCGCGCGTCTGCGACCACGCCGTCCCGACCTGCTGCAGTTCAGCGCGCGCGGAGATGTCCCGCCAGTCGGCAGGCAAACTGGCTGGACCGATCCGTTCCACGATTGTTTCGGGGAATCTCGCTGGAATCATCACATAATGCGCACGCGACGGCGAATCCTGGACCAGCATCTCCAGAAGCCCCAGCGAGTGCGTTTGCGCCGTGTAGACCATCGCGACACCTTTGGGATTCCACCTGCCACCGTAGAGTCGTGCGCCCTCTCCCGAGAAAGCGGTATCCGCATACCGCTGGGTGACTACCCGCCACACCGTCAGCATCACGCAAAGACGCCATGCTCGATGCGCCCCAGCGTGTCCATCACACTATCGGCGCCAATGTCAGTATCCACGAGGCTGAGGGGCGTCGCGCCCTCCAGCGTAGCGATCGGAGTCTTAAGCCAGGCAAGTGCCGGGTCAAGAGCCTCGAAAACCTCCGCGGCGCGCGCGACCACGCGCGCAAGCCGCAGCAGCTTTGCTGACTCTTCACGACTCAAGACACCTTCGCGCTTGCGACGTGCCAGAGTCCGCTCAGGAATATCGAGTGCCTGCGCCAATTCCGCTAGCGATAATCCGATCGATCTGAGCATCGCGTCCAGCGCCTGAAACGAAATCCCATGGCGGACCACATCCACCCACTCAAGACCCCACCGGGGCGCGCGTGGGAACACAGTGCGACCGCCGAGCAGTGAGTCGGCTGACACCCTTCCGATACGATTCATGATCACCCTCCTGCCATTTGGCATCTACTTTGCACCAAAATGGCGTTATCAGTCTGCCGCTGTGGCGCGACATGCGGCGTCCGCTGCCTCCCGCGGCGGACGAAGGCGCCGTTTGCGCGCGGTGCGGGTGTCAATGGGCATGCCGAACTACAATCATTTAACCGGTCTGAACCCGCTTCACGCGAACTTGCGTTACGCCAGTTATGGATGGCTATGCGCGGACTTTCCCGGCTGCGTTGACAGGCCGTTCAGGCGCGCGCCCGGCAGATCGGCCGGGCGCGATTGATCCGATCGCAGCAGGCATAGTCGACGGCCAGGGCAGGAGGAGACCATGCGGTCAGGAGTGAAGTCCGGCGGGCGACTGAGACGGTATGCAATCACGGCGATGGCCCTCGTCGCCGGCCTGATTGTCGTCGGACGCATCACCGGCTTCCTGGTCGACTGGCTGTGGTTCTCTTCAATCGGCTATGTTGGCGTTTTCTGGACCATTCTTTCCGCGAGAGCGCTGATTTTTGCCGCCGTGTTCGCAGTCTCCGCATGTGCGGTATGGCTGTCTGGGATTCTGGCGCATCGTTACGCGAGGGGCCTCGATACCTCGCGAGCGGAAGCAGCCGGCCCGTCGGATGCGACGGAACTCACTGGCGATGTGGTCGAACTGATCGCGCCGCGTATTCCCTGGCGCTCCAGTATTGCCTGCGTCGCGGTCGTATCTGGGCTGGTTATCGCCGCCAGCGAAATCTCGTGCTGGGACATCGCGCTTCGCTTTATTTACCAGGTGCCTGTTGGCGAGCGCGATCCGATTTTTGGGCGGGACATCAGCTTTTATCTTTTCTCGCTCCCCGCGTACGTTGCGCTTAAGAACTTGCTGCTGCGGCTAACATTCTGCAGCGCGATCGCAGCAGGTGCTGTCTACGGGTTGCGCGGCGACATCGCACTCGAGCGGCCACCACGGACGCTCTCGCCCGCCGCCATCACTCATGGTTCGGCACTGCTCGGCTTGTTCTTTGCGGTGAAGGCCTGGTCATGGTGGCTCGGCCGCTTCCTCCTGCTCTATGGCGACAACGGTGTCGTAGTCGGCGCCAGTTATACCGATGTCCATGTCGAGTTGCCGGTCCTGTGGATGCTCGTCGGCCTTGCCGCGACCTCATCCGTCGCCCTTTTGATCAACATGCGCCGGCGGAGCTACCGGCTGCCGGCCATTGTTGCGCTGCTCGTATTCGGCAGTTCGTTTGCGTCCGCCGTGGTCTATCCGGCGCTGTTTCAGCGCTTCTATGTCAAGCCGAGCGAGCTGCGACTGGAAACTCCTTATATCGAGCACAATATCGCGCTGACGCGACAGGCTTACGGCCTCGCGCAGATTGCGGTCCAACCGTTCAAGGCCGGGGAGGAACTGACTCTCGACTCGCTGCAGACCAATCGCGCGACCATCGACAACATCCGGCTATGGGATCTGCAGCCGCTGATGGACACCTACGCACAATTGCAGGAGATCAGGACTTACTACAAATTTCTCTCGGTAGACATCGACCGCTACCAGCTTGACGCCGGTTACAGGCAGGTGATGCTGTCGGCGCGTGAACTGGAACCTGCGATGCTTCCGCCGAACGCCCAAACCTGGGTGAACCAGCATCTTATCTTCACTCACGGCATCGGCGTCGTAATGTCTCCGGTCACCGAGAAATCCACCGAAGGCTTGCCCTCCTTTTATCTACGGGATATTCCGCCCGCCTCCCAAGGCGGCCCGGCCATTCGCGAACCACGTCTCTATTTCAGTGAAGGTCGGCAGGATTACGTCATCGTGACGGGCAATGTAGCTGAATTCGACTATCCAAAAGGGGTGGACAATGCTTACACGACGTATAGCGGGCGCGACGGCGTCACCATCGGCAGCATGGCGCGACGTAGTCTCTTCGCCTGGCAGCTCGACGACCCGAACATCCTGTTGAGCGGCTATATCACAGATCAGAGCCGGATCCTTCTTCACCGCAACATTCAGGACCGCGTGCGTACGATCGCGCCGTTCCTGAGTCTTGATCATGACCCCTATGTCGTCGCAAGCAATGGGCGCCTCTTCTGGATACAGGACACCTACACCGTCAGCCAGTGGTTTCCTTACTCCCGGCCAGGTTTCGGCGACGGCGCCAATTACATCCGCAACGCGGTCAAGGTCGTGGTCGACGCGTACAACGGCACGGTCGATTTCTACGTCAGCGATCCCGACGATCCGCTCCTGCGCACATACGAGCGCATCTTCCCCGGTTTGTTCAAGCCCTTGGACGCGATGCCACTGGAGCTTCGGCAGCATATCCGCTACCCCGAAGACCTGTTCCTGATCCAGGCACAGGTCTACCGCGCTTATCATATGGATGCGCCGGAGGTCTTCTACAATCGCGAGGATCTGTGGCAGTTTCCCCGGGAGCTGGTCGGAATGGATGGCGGAAGCGCCGCCAGCACTATGCCGCCGTATTACACGATCATGCGACTCCCCGGCGACGCACGCGCCGAATTCATCCTCATGCTGCCGATGGTGCCGAGCCAGCGGGAGAACATGATTGCATGGCTGGCGGCGCGCTGCGATCCGTCCGGATATGGCAGACTCATCGTCTATACGTTTCCCAAGGACAAGCTGGTCTATGGGCCGTTTCAGATCGAAGCGCGTATTCAGCAAAACACCGAGATCTCGCAGCAGATCTCGCTGTGGAACCAGATGGGCTCACGCGTGATTCGCGGTCACCTTGTGGTCGTGCCAATCGAGAACTCGATCCTCTACGTTTCTCCACTCTATTTGCGCGCGGCGTCCGGGCAGTTACCTGAATTGAAGCGGGTGATCGCCGCCTACGGGGACCGTGTGGTAATGGAGGACAGCCTGGGTGAAGCTCTTGCGGCGCTTTTCAAGAAGTCCTCGCAAACGGCATCGCCAGCGGGGGGCACAGCGAACGCGCGCGCACGCGAGGCGCTAGCCCATTATGACCGCGCCATCGAGCGACTGAAGGCAGGAGACTGGAGCGGCTTCGGAGCAGAACTGGATAACCTGCGGCCATTGCTCGAAGCACTCGGCGCCGGCCGTTCCGGCGGCGATCAAAAGTGACCTGAATGCAAAAGGCGTTTATGCATGCAGAGCGGATACAGCACTGCTATGCCTTGTAACCGATGGCGAGCAACAAATCTTTGCGCCATTGAACGTTTTCCTCATTTTCCACGCCAACCGGCGGGAACCCTCCACCACTCCCAGGATACCGCGCCCCTGATGCGTTTCCGCAATCAGGATCTGGGTGGGACACCTCCGGCACGGCTTTATCACGTTGGCGCTGCGGTCAGTTAAGATGAAGTGATTAAGAAAGCGAAATCGCTGTATCACGGTCACCGGTGTAGATTGTCAATTACGGTGGCCGCCCGTAATTGACAATCTACAGCAAGGCAAGGCCCGCAGCGATTAGTCCGTCGACAAGCAAGTACCAGTTGGACGTAGCCTCCACGACTACTCCTTGAAGCTCATCCCTGTGTGGCACGAGCGCAGCATAATCAGCTGCACATCGTTGGCGAGCCGCTTGCAGTAAAGCACCCGATCCTGGTCGTCGATCACAGGGACCACGGCATTGTTCGAGTGCAGATCATGCGCGATACTTCGTATGCGCCTCCTGACAGGTCGGTTGGTGGTTCGCACCGCAACTGTAGACCTTTGCCGCCCTCTAACTTGGGGGCGGCAAGGAGGCCTTCCAAATGATTATCAACTTGGACTTCGGAGCGTCCCGATAGCGGGCCAAACCATACTCAGCATCGCTTTACCGGACGCGAAATAAGCCGTCACTTCGCTCCGCAGCCTCCGACGCACGGCCCCCGACGGTAGTCGAGAAATATTGTGGCCCGACGACATATGGCAACCGAATCGGACAGCACGCGGTCAAGATCAGTCCTTTACAACGTCGCGAAGTAGAAAATGAGTCCCCGGGAATGCCCCTTACGGATCGATCGGTATCTGCCTCGCCAATCTTTACTCGAGAAGTCGGCTTTTATCCGCTAACCGCCGGAGGGAACACGCGCAAAAAAGCGGGCCCATCCAAGACGACGTCGAGCGCCAGTTGCCAGCGTCGCGCGCACTGTCGCCGGCCGTGAACGACCCCGGTACAGCCATCGATGTGATCGGTCGTGCCATGCGCATATTTTCCATCTGGGCACAATCGGGTAAGAGCGCTGCTGGTCGCTCTGCATCCTCTTGTCGTGCCCAACACCCTCGCAGTCACCAGGTGGTGAGGCACGGTCAGCTCGGCCCCTCCCCCTTAGGCGCTGGTCGTCGCGCCATGCAACGCTGTGACGCTATACGCGCCGCACACTTTCTTAGAAATCGGTGAGTACCATCTGCCTCCCGGCATGGCTGCGGCGGTCCCATTCGTCATCTTCTACCACGCCCGAACGCGGGCCCATCATCGGCACCGGTCGGGGTCGGACGATCGCACAGGCCTTCTGGCGCCCCTGATGCCCCTGAGCACTCCGTCACCGCCGCCCTTCTCCGCCGCCGCCCGTCTTTTTTACCGCTACGACAGCGCTGGCAATTCGATCCAGGACAATGGGCTTTCGGTCTATACCGCTCTTCCCCGCAGCTGTTGCTTCTTCGTAGAGAATCATATTGATCGTCCCGCGTAGGTCGTATGCTGCGCGGCCCGTATCAGTTAAGAGTCGCCGATGCATGCACGTCAGGCCAGCGTATGTGCCATATCGATAAAATCCCAGCCAGCAAGCCCGAAGACAGGAGGTCTATAGCAAACGGACCGAATACATGTAACGCCCACCGGGTAGTGCTGAAGGCGCCTCGAAGCTCAACCGGGACCAGTATGGCCACGGATGGACTCGAATTTCGGCATTTCGCGGATCGAAGCCGCGCACAAGCGCCGTCCCTTCGGCATCCGCAGTGAACTGCTCTTCCTGGCTGGAATTATGCGCCGCCCGGACCGAAAACTTGAGCATGAGGCTGTCGTTCACCGAGCCTTCAAAAGAGACTTCAAACGGTCGATAAGGAACCCGGACCGGCGGAGGCGGCGGCGGATACATGTGCACCAGCGCCAGTACGTCCTGGTTGCTAAGAACGTCGCACACGTTACTTTTCCCCGAGGAAATAACCGTGGCCGCCTGTTCGAGGCCTGCGAGTCTGACTGCTTTGGGGAAGTCGCCGTAGTTCATGACCGAGTGGAGATCGTACTGACCAAAATGTTCGATGGTAGGATCGTTCACCATGACACATCGGCTCGCGAGATTATTATCGGCATAGAACAACCCCGATTTCTCTTGCTCTTCCTGCGTACTCCCTTTCGCTCCCAGTAGCATTATTTGTTTGTACAGAGCCAGATTTTTTCCCGAACCGCTGATTTTCCCTTTGTACGAGAACATACGATTTTTACCGTTGTCCGTGCGCTTTGGATTGTTATCGTCCCACGGGAATCCTTTGTGCAGTTGCTCATGTTGAAAGCCAAGCGCATGAAGCAACTCATGCATGACCGTGTGTTTATCGGTGCCGCCTATCGTCTGCATGCCACCCTTGAACCCTATCGTCTCAGATTTTGAATAACCGCCCACCGTATATCGAACGTAGCTGACGTCGGAAGCGAGCCTCGGTACGAGCAGTTGATGCCCGACGCAATCATTTAGTTGCCTAAACCATTCGGCCGCCTTCGTCTCTCCCACGATTTCATAGGGAACGCGATTTGACGGCCAGCGATTGTTCCTGACAATTACGCTCATTTGGCGTCTCCTCTTGGCGAACATCTGCCGTCGGACGGGGAGGTTCCGTTTTCCGCTTTTTTTGATTTTGCTCTCACCTGTGCCAAAAATCACGCTCTGGACGGTGACGCTTTCTGTAGGGACAGTCAGTCCACCCAACGAAATTGGTTCGTGTCTGAAGTCACAAAACGGATATTTGAAGATCTGGAATTTGTCCTGGCTTGGTGCCGATGGCATCTTTTTGTCTCTGGTCGTCAGCGCGACGATGTCACTAATTACGCCGCATAACGCGCGCGGCGGTGATTGGAGGAAACAATCCATGGCCCTGCCAGTTTGAGAGCTTGCACACCAAATGCTCGCGGCGGGACGACTAGTTCATTGGCGAATTTCTCCACACCTGGATGGGCTCGGTCCGAGCATTGCAGCCTATGACGGGATGAACAGCGGCTCCATCAAAGAGATCGCGACGCGTCAGTTCCGCCGCGTTGGGTATCGATGGCAGTCCATCCCGAATGCCTGCGGCCAGCAACACACGGCTAGCATGCACCGAGCGCACCGCTCCTTCTTCGATGCCGGGCAGCGGGCGATAGTCGATCCTGAATCCGTTGTCGTCAGCTTTAATGGTCTCGACCCGAGCTGGCTCGGGCGTCAACACATTGGGTTCGAACTGCTCGCGCAGACTTGCCAGCCAGGCCTCGCCGCTTATGCCGGATGGAAACCCGGAAGGTTTCGCGCAAGCGGGGATGAGCCGCGCACGGCTTTCGCCCGATCAAACGCTTTCACCGAGCGGCGATATCGAGCGAGACATAAGGCGGCGGTCAGGCCGGCGGGCCCCGCGCCGACGATTACACAGTCAATTGAACTGGTCATTCGCAAACGAAGCTCCATAAGCTGCTCACAGCAGACGACTCCCTGTTCACACAGGACAAGAAAGCGTGGGCGCGCGCGACTCCCGGTTATGCTTCCGCCGGCGCGACCGGCAACCTCTCAGCCGCCGACGTCTCGTCAATGGCGGCGTTGCTATCGCCCGTTCCCACGGACTGTCCCGCGCTCATCAGGTCGATCGCCTCGACGATTTCAGCGGGGACCGCGTAATGCACCATGTGGCCCGCCCCACGCGCGATGACGAGCGTGCTATGCGCGATTTCACGATGCAATCGCACAGCATTCGCTTGGGGATCAATGACCTTGTCATCCGATGGCGGCACGCGTTCACTCATGGAGACCTGCAGTTCGCGGCAATCGATGTGGGAACGGCAGGAAAGCGCCTTGAAGCTGCCGACTGGCGACGACAGCTGAACGTTGGCAACGGCCGATGACCCGTCAGCGAACATCGCCCGATGAACGTCCACTGCACTTTGTGAAGAGCCATTGATGCCTCGACGTGCCGGAAGTCCGCTGAGGGTGGGAGCACGCACTGACGACTGCCGGTTTTCATGCAGCGGCATACCATTGGCCCCTTTCGGGCGATGCAATCGACAAGCGGGCTGACGCAGCTTGGACCCAAAACGGACCTTCCCGACTTCCATTAACGGCCGTTCATCGACGGCGGCCCAAGCGTGAAGGTCGAAACTCTATCTAACCCAGGAGCCAAAATCTTTACAACAATTTTCTACGACGCTTTTTAGACTCCCATGTACATGTTGACCATGAGGGAGAAAAAGTGGACCAGCGTCGCGTAGCTTCTGTTCGCGTTGAGCATGTCTGTCACGGCTTCGGTCGCATCCAGTTGCGACGGTTCGACATCAAGCGCGATTCATATGTATCCATGACGGCACTGCTGCATCGTGCGTTCGCTTCGCTTGGTAACGCAGGGCTGAATTGCGAATGTGTGAGCCAGACAATCGCGACAACGCGGCGTCGCGCCGCAGCGGGCGATTGCCTGGTCGCGGTATGCGGTACGAAAATCGTCGGGACAATGACCCTGTGCGCGCCGGAACCCAATTCGCCGTGCGAATGGTACCGGCATCATGATGTAGCCAGCCTGCACCAGCTCGGTATCGATCTCGAGTGGCAGCGCAGAGGCATCGGCACGCTTATGCTCGCATTCGCCGACCACTGGGCCGCAACGCGAGGCTATGCGCAGCTTGCGCTGGAAACGCCGCAGCAGGCGTCACATCTGGTGGCGTTCTATAGGTCGCAGGGCTTTCGCATCATCGATACAATGCGCTTCGAGCCGCGCAGCTACGACAGCGTGGTCCTAACGCGTGCACCCGTCGCGGAGCGCACGCTTGCGAACTGGACGACGCGGCTCGAACCCAGACCGACGCTTCTTCGGCGCGAAGCCTGAACTCCCGCGCATCGCAATCGCGGTGCGTTTTTACGTTCTTTTTGCAGCGGCTGCCTGACTTTTTCCGCGACCGTTATTTCACACTTTCTACAATCGGCGGGCTTCAGCGTTTCTGCCATCAATGCGATGCAGTCCGTCCGTTTCACCTTGCGTGGCCATCGCGCACTGGCGAGCGCTGTCGCATCGACATATAACCTCCTGAGGTGAAATTGAAAAACGATATTATTGGCGTCGCCGTCCTCTCCGTCTTCGCAACAGCCGCTCACGCACAAAGCAGCGTTACCCTGTACGGCCTGATCGACACAGGGATTGTCTACACCAACAACCAGGGTTCCGGCAGCGCGGTGCAGATGCAAAGCAGCATGTTGTCGAACGAGGTGTGGGGACTCAAAGGCAGCGAAGATCTCGGCGCGAATCTCCACGCGATCTTCCGCCTTGAAAACGGATTCAACATTCAGAATGGCCGCAATACCTATTCCGGCACCATGTTCGGCCGTCAGGCATACGTGGGTCTGCAGGGCGACAGTTATGGCACGCTCACGCTGGGTCGGCAATATGATGCTGTGGTCGACATGCTTGGCCCCATCGCGCTGGCAAACAATGGCGACGGCAACAATCTCGCCGCGCATCCTTTCGACAACGATAACGTCGACGACTCGTTCTACATCAATAATTCGGTCAAGTATGTGAGCCCGAATTTCAAAGGGCTGCAAGGCGAGGCGCTCTATGGGTTCAGCGACGCAGCAGGCGGCTTTTCGAACAATCGTGCGTACAGTCTCGGGCTTTCGTACAGCAACGGCCCCATCAATCTCGCCGCCGCTTACCTTCAGTCGAACAGCGGGTCGCTGTCTTCCACGGGCGCCGTGTCGAACAACGACTTCGTCAATTTTCCGGCGTCGCGGCAGCGGGTCATGGGTGCCGGCGGCAGCTACAATTTCGGTCCGGCGAGCGTCGGCCTGCTGTGGACGCACACCCTATTAGACAATACGCAGCCCGGCGCGAACTCGGTCATCTCCCAGGCGTTCAACACGCTCCACTTCAACAATTATGAAGCGAACGTGCACTATGCGTTGACGCCGTCGCTCTCGCTTGCCGGTGCTTACACTTTCACTCAAGGCGCCTTCTCCTCCGCCAACGGCTCGGCGAATCCGAAATGGCATCAGGTCACGGTCATGGTGGACTACTCGTTGAGCAAACGCACGGACGTGTACGCGGAAGGCGTTTATCAGCACGCATACGGCGCAGAAGGCTCGGCATTCACGGGCGCGTACATCAACGGTCTGTCACAGGCTTCGACCGGCAATCAGGTGGTCGGCACTGTGGGGATTCGCACGCGGTTCTGACGCGCGAAGCGTTCTTGCATTTATGACCCACGCTTAGCCGTTCACGTCGCTTTGAAGTGTTACGCGCGGGTTGTCTCTGCATGAACCGGCAAAAATTTTGCACCAGTTTTATATCCGTGCACATAGGATGGTCGTACCTTCAAAACCGCACAAGCGGGTTAATCACACAACATGAGCCAGGCACAGCCAGTTTCGTATCAGGATCACAGGGTCAACCAATCGCGGTCGGAAAAGCACCTCCAGTCCTCCAGGATTATTCCGCTGCGCGGGCGCCGCGCCACGCTGCCGGTTGTCTTCGACGGACCGAAAGCCGACGAGCTTCTCGCCACACTCATTCATTCGCCGCTAGGCGTCTATATGTGCGCTACGACCACCAGGAAACGCGACGAAATCTGCGTCACGCTCGACATCGCGCGGGAAGATCTTGACTTCACGCTGCACACGCTGATCTCGACGCTGCCGGAAGGGACGATTGGTACGCTCAGCACACGCAGCATCACGCGGGCGAAATGACATGATCTCCGGAATCTGGATTCCTCTGGTGACGCCGTTTCGATCCGGCCACGTCGACCTGGACGCGCTGCGAACGCTTGCCGATTCATACGTCGCTCAAGGTGCGAGCGGCATCGTGGCACTCGGCACGACCGCCGAAGCCGCCTTGCTGACCGACAGCGAGCGTGATGTCGTGCTGAAGACGATCATCGAGACGACCGCCGGCCGGCTGCCCGTCATCGTCGGCGTCGGCGGACTGGACACGCGCGCGTTCCAACGCGAAATCACGCGTCTTGAGTCGCTGAACGTTACTGGTTATCTCGTCTCCGCACCCGCGTACATCTGCCCCGATCAAGCCGGCCTGAAATGGCATTTCGACAAGATTGCCGCAAGTACGGAACGTCCGCTGGTGCTGTACAACGTGCCACACCGCACCGGCGTATCCATTGAGCCAGAAACGGTCAGACATTTGACGGCTCACCGCCATATCGTCGCCATCAAGGAATGCGCGCCTGAGCACTTTGACCAGTTACGCAAGTTGCCCATTGATGTGCTGTGCGGCACGGATGAGGCCTTTTACGACGCGCTGAAGGCCGGCGCCACCGGCGGCATTCTCGCCAGCGCCCACGTGTGCACCCCGTTGTTCGTGCGCATTCTCCGGCTCTTCGCGTCTGGCCGGCGTACCGCGGCGCGCGAGCTCTTTGCCAATCTGCAGCCTGTCATTCGCACTGTGTTTGGTGCACCAAATCCATCGGCAATAAAAGTCATGCTCGCTTACGAAGGAGTGATCAGGCCTGATGTACGTGCGCCGATCATGCCCGTGAAGGCTGAACTTGAAGCGCGACTGCGCGACGCCCATCTGTTGCTACAGCGCCTGAAGGCCGACGAAATTGGCAATCTCAATGTTGACGCTGTAGTCCGAGAGCATGCTTTGTAATCGCGCTTGCCGTCCGGCCTCGCTCGTGAGCGAAGCCGGACATGCAAGTGAGAAGGGGGACGAACGCGACCACCTCAGCGCGCAACTCTCACGAAGTGCGGCGACTGGCCAAGGTTCAAAGCCTCGGCGCTTTCCGGCTTCGAGACTATTCGCCTGCCTTGATACAGGCGTGCGCTTCGGCGACAGACCTGCAGTCTCGCAGGCGACTACGGAACGCTCCGTCATTGAAGAGTTGTGCCACTTCAGCAAGCAGTGACAGATGCATCGACGCTGCCCAGCTCGGCACCAGCAAGACAACGGCGTCCACCACGGGCAGGTGGTCAAGCGAATCCAGCTCTAAAGCGGTGGCTGAACGTACATAAAGCGCGACGGCGCTGCGCAGATGATCCAGCCTGCAGTGCGGCACGGCGAAACCGTTTCCCAGCGCTGTCGATCCCATCCTCTCACGCTCCTGCAATTCGAGCGCGATCTGCCTTGCGTCAACGCCCGTCATGCCGCTTAGCCGTTCGCCGATCCAGTGAAACAGTTCGTCGTGGCCGGGCAGCTCGAGGTCGAGCACGATCTGCTCGGGCGTCAGCAAATCACGGATCGACGGTATTGAGCAAAGCGTTGCTCTCTGACCGTTGGATCGGTTGGCCGCGATCTGCTCGCCCGCGCGGACCCGCGCGAGATCGCGCCACGCGTCGGACGGCGCGAAGGGCATGTGTACGATCCGGTCAAACACCGCGGATGGCACATGTTCGCCGATGCGCGACATCGCGCGCTCGACGTGAGATTTGGGTAGATACAGTGACAGCCTGACGCGCTCCGTACCCGGAACAGGTGCAATGCGCATCGTCCAGCCGTCGCCACCGCAGTCCCGGCATAATGCCTGGCGCAAAGGCGCCGCGTGACTGGCCTCGAGTGTTACGTGCATCATGACACTGTGTGCTGCATCGCTCGCAGATACCCGGTCAGTTCCGCGCTTTTCAGTCTGGCGGGAATTCGCGGTAGCGGTGAGAAGTGACATCAATTTCATAACTTACCTTGCCGGCATGCCTATGCGTGCAGTCGCCCGTTATCTCGAACGCTCACCCACGCGTGGTGGTAACTGCACGTTCAGTTGTGCGTGCAGAAGGACTAGCCAGCGACGAGGACAGTCTGGCCTTACATCGACAACCGAGTAATCACCAGAGGCGTCGCGCTTGAGATAACCATTCGTCCTTGCGGATATCCATGCGCGATATGCATCCTGTTGCAACCAACGCACCACCAGAAGACTGGTCGCACAGGTGAAGATCATGACCGGCAGATTGGTCTCCCCTTCGCTCACCGTCTGGGCCACGACGCTAAAGATGGCAGCCAGAAATTCGGTAATCAGAATGGTCACGATCCAGATGCGCGCGGTGGCACGCGCCTTGAGTCTCAGAAGCGCGCGCAACTGCTGCTCTGAGGCGGGCTCCCGCTGCTTGCGCTGATCGTTCTCGCACGGCGTCACGACGCGCGCCTCGTGAGGTCCGTTGCACAACCAGTGACTCTGAATTTTTTCCGCCTAGGGATCGTAGGACGGCTGAATACGGCGCGATCACCATCCGGGGCGGTGGCGTAAATGACGTCCACGAGACTGAATCCCAGAGACCGGCAATACTTCAGCAGACCATCGGCTCCGTATGGCACATCCAGTGCCAGTTGCATGTGTCCCTGCTCGCAGGCATAGCGTCCCGCGTAGGCGAGAAGCTCCCGACCTATACCGTGATGTCGCATGGTTGGCTCGACAGAAATTCCGCACACGACGGCAACACCAGGTCGCCGGTAGTGTTCGCGGCGCGCGTCCGCATCGGGCGAGGCCACGATCACCATTCCGGCAATCCGGCGCGTGCATAGCGCTATGAAGACGCTCGCCGTAACCGGGGCATCGCAGCTTTTCTCCCGCGTCTGAGAGGTGCAATACTCGCGGGCGAACTCGTCGAGCGTCGCGCACCGTGCGTGACGCTCAGGCGCGTTGACCCCGTGAACAGAGTCTTCCTCGACGTCGAGCGGCCGGATAGTCAGGCGGCCAACACCCGGCTGCATGAGCGTCACCCCGTTCTGTGTTTTTGTCAGAGCATGCGGCATGGTGCTTTGTCCATTGTGCAGATACGAAAAGCTTATCGATGCGCATGTGCTCGCACAAGAAAATTTCCCGTAAAAAATCGAGGCGGCCTTAGGTCAGCAGACCTCAGTCGAGGGACGAGAAACCCTCGAACCCGATGTGTAGAACGACCAGCCAGCGACGAGGACATTCTCGCGCAACCCGCACGGTTTTTCCCGTCAGGAACGGCAAATGGCCATCTCGACGAGCATGCTTAAATGCCTGCTTCGCGCTCGCCCGAATCCTGCAGCTGACCAGCGAATACATCATGAAGCTGAATATTGTGGTCAGGCCCAAAGCCGCGTCCTGACGGGTTTGGTAGACGACCAATGCGAAGACTGTTGTTGGAACCAGCACTGCCAGAATCGCAACGAGCACGAAAGCGATACGAAACTTTCGCTGCGTCTTGTGCGCATTGATACACGGAGATGGGTGGTCGGGCATGGGCGAACTGGTATCTTCGCTTTTGCCTTGCGCGTCATGAGTTGAATCGAAGTTCAAGGCTGTCAGCTTTAATTACGGGAATTCGGCGGCACGGATGTGCATGGGCTGGCGTGCGGGCATGTACATGAACTGCCGCATTCGCCTCGCATGCTCATCGGCAGTCGTCGTCGGAAATCTTTCTCGCGATCTCCGAAGATGACTACGTACTGCGCAAGTCTCGAAGCCTTCGGACAGACTAAGCGATAAGGCTGAGAAGGTCTGCAAAAATAGGAGTATCGGGTATAAATGTCGCGTAAAAGACCGACGAACCGGGCTTGATCGACTGATCAGGACGGCTCGATCCCCGCCGGCCGGCATCCGGCCCGAAGCTCGGTTCTCAGATGCTCCGAGTCCGTCAGATTGAGTCTCAGCTTCTGTCGCAGGTTGACCGTGCAAACACCCAGATCCTGTGCGCGGTCTGCAAACGCAGGTCCCCCTTACATCGACGAGAAGCTCGCGGTAGGTGAAGGCTTTTCCATCACCGTTGACGAGCGAACTGAGCAGCCGGAACTCGGTCGGCGTCAGATGGACTATCTCGCCGTCGCGTGTCACTTCGTAAGTGGCGATAATACACACGCACATTGCCGAAACGCATCACCGATGAGTTGTCAGGTGCGCCGCCGGCAAAGTTTGCGCGCCGCAGTTGCGCCTAGACGCGGGCAATCAGTTTGGGCGCGGCGAAGGATTTAGTGGCGTTTTCGAATCAGACCGAGGCATGCAATTGAAGTGCAATGTTGACAATCGTGCCCCCGGAACCGAATGTCTCTTATTGGCCGGCAAGTGCCGGATGACCGAGCGCGGAGAACGCCGCACGGCGCGGCCTCTCATGCATATGCCATAAATCAACCCGAAGACGTCGAGGTTAGTGGAGAGTCAGAGGCTTGGCTCGGCTTTCGGGTCGGCCGCAAGTCCGGCATCTTTGCGCGCAGCCTCCAGTACCTGCCGCCCCATCTCGATCTTGTCGGACGAAGCAAGTGTGGCGATTCTGCGAAACGCGAGTTTGGCGCTTTCGAGTTTTGATTGCGCCACAGGATCATCTTCGGTGACCTTCTCCGGGAGGACGGCGACAAACCATGGCTGAAAGACCTGCACCTCCACACGGCCGCCCTGCCGAAACCGCATGTAATCCTCAACTGCCAGAAACAGGACGGCGGCAACGTTGGCCTCGCGCAGTTCGACCGAGCTATCGGGGTTCGGGTCTTGCTCGGCGTGCTTGCAAAAGTTTCGACACGGCTCGTTGATGTAGTACTTCAGCGTGTGTCCGGCTGGCAGGTTTTCGCGGGCCTGCTTGGAGAAGCTTTGGACGCCTGCACTAGTGCAGAGCACTTCGATGACCTCCCATGCGTTCGATGCCAGCGAGTGCATGGAAACGGGATCACCGCCATCGGAGAAAAGGCGAACGGCAGTAATGAGTTGCCGTCGGGCGGCGTCGATCATCTTGAAGCCTTCCTCGATCGACACGAAAAGCCACTTGGAACATCTGCATCGCCCGCCCGCCCGATCGCGGCGTAAGCCTGCTTCATGCGTTTCCCCCTTACTAAGAAAGGCCAGATTTCGGCCTGCGGGTACACCACTAATAAAAATACCCACTCCCCCGCGGTCGCAAATGCCTGCACGGTCTTACGCTCGAAGCGCCTGAAAGCGAGACTCGACGCCGACTTGTCCATTGGACGCCGTGTGCCGGCACGGATCGCGACGCGAACATCGCGTTCAGGCTCGGCGCGCAGCAGACAAAGGCGCGACTCTCCGTCCCGCACATAAACTGACGCACTGCTGCCGGTTTTCTCGCTGAGCCGCTCGACGACCGGCCGCAATGTCGTCACCAGATCCACGCTGCTTTCGAATGCGCGGCCGAGCTGAGCGGCCTTGTAACCCAACCGGTACATGCCGTTTTGCTCCTTGTGCACGAAGCCGCGCGCTTCGAGCGAAAGCATGTAACGGAGAATGACACTCTTGAAGAGCCCCGTTCGCTGCTCCAGATCCGACAGCGACCGCGCGCCGGGCTGATCCAGAAATGCTTCGAGCAACGAGAGCGTCCGATCGACTGCGGCGACGGAGCGGTCGATCTGTTCGTCGTCCTTCACTGCCGGCTTCATTGGCTGCGCCCTTCGCTTGCGGCCGAGTTTCCCGGCAACTTGATAAGCACGTCCGGACTCAATTCGTCGATGCGTTGGAGTCCCAGCAAACCGAGGTTGCGCTGCACCTCCGCGTACAGAATCCCGATGGCATGCGCGACGCCCGCCTTGCCGGCCACCGAAGCGGCATAGTTGAACGGGCGGCCGACGAAAACGAAATCCGCGCCTAGCGCGAGCGCCTTCAATACATCGGTGCCGCGGCGGATGCCTCCGTCGATCATCACCGCGATGCCGCTCCCGACTGCATTCACGATGCGAGGGAGCACGCGAAGCGGCGCGGCAGTGCCGTCCAGTTGACGCCCGCCGTGATTGGAAACGATGATTCCGTCGACGCCATGATCCCGTGCGACGATTGCATCCTCGGCCGCCATGATAATCGTTGGCGAACAACAGTTCGCCCGGGAACACAGGATTCGGAGAGAGCGCTTGCGCACCCGCCGACTCGACCTGATCGCTCAAGCCCGGCGGCACTTCGAGCGTCAGTTCGCCGACCTTGAAGCACATTGGATCCCTTCATGACCTCATATTCCAGCTATCTGCCTGACGATGTCGACGGCGCCCTGCTCGTTGGCCGCGTGCGGCGTCAAACGGAAAACGGCGCGGGACCGTGCGTCGTTGCTGTTCGCGGCGGGGAAGTATTCGATATCTCCCGCTTCGCACCAACCGTGTCCGATCTTTTCGACCGCCAGGATCTGGTCGAACTCGTCAGGCAGGCTGCTGGCGAATCTCTGGGTCATGCCGGCAATCTGATCGAAGCCACCATTGCAGCGCAACGCAAAGAGGACCAACCCTACCTCCTCGCTCCTAGGGCCGACGTCTTTTCTCCAGGCGCAGCGGGTCATTTACCCTGTAGCGGTACAGCCCGAGCACCGTCCGTTGCGACCTATTTAACGCTGGTCGCCTGCTTCGCCGGGTCGAATGCCGGCTCGAGGAACCGCTCGATCCAGACTGCCAGGCGGTCGGCCGCAAAACTGGCAGCCTGTGTTCCGGCGCGGCAGACGATAGCGTCACGTTCCCGCATGAACTGTAGCGCACCACCCGCCTCTTCCAGCCACAGCACGCAGGCCAGCCACGCAGCGTGCTCGGTGGATACCGCCTGACCCACCGGACGCGTGAGGAACTCGCTCAGCGTTGCGGGCGAAGTCCAGACCAGCGCATCGCCATCGCCGCGCACTGTAGCGCCAAGGACCTCAGCAAACACCTGCAACGCATCAGCAACGCTTCGCCCCGCATTCTGCGCACGCAGCTGCATCAAGCGCGTGCTGACCGCGTGGCCGAAGTTGCCGCTGCCTTCACTCTCGGCATGCACCAGATCGGCGTAGTCCATACGCCGCCAGTCGGGCTCGGCATTGCGCGTACCAGCCAGTTCGGTGCCGGCCAGGTAGGTTTCCACCGGCTGGAAACGGCCGGGGCCAATCAGGCTCGCACACAGCGTGTGCACTATGCCGATGCGGGTGGCCAACGTCTGCGTCTGCAGTACGCCAAGCTTCTCGCGCACGAGTTGGTCGCGTTCCTTGCGCAGTCCCGACAACTCCAGCGCCTGCTTCATCTCCATGCGCAACGCGGCGATGTCCCACGGCTTCTTGATATAGCGGTGTATCTGGCCCTGGTTGACGGCCTCGACGGTCTGGTCCAACTCCGAATAGGCCGTCGTCAGGATCCGGACGATGTGGGGATAGCGTTCTCGCGCATAACGCAGCAGTTCGTTGCCATGTTCGCCCGGCATGCGCTGGTCGGACACGAGCACCGCCAGGCTGGAGGCGTGGGCGTCCAGCATTGCCTTGCCGTCTTCCACGGAGGCGCCCGTCACCACCGGCGCGATCGCGCCGATGGCCCGCTCGAAGTACTTGACCGCGGTGGCTTCGTCATCAACGAACAGAATCGCCGGGGGCGGTGTCTGGTTGGCAATCGTATTGCTCATTGGTAACTCCTGTGCATTCGATCCTTCAAATTTGGAGATTCCAGCGTCGTGGTCGTACCGGCGCCGACTGCTGATGTGATCCCGATACCCGCCAAGGGCTGCACGACGCGGTTGCAGAAAATCATGCCAAAGCCGCTTACGCAGGCCTTCGTGATAACTGGGTCGACCCGCAAGCGCTGCATCACGTCGGCCGCGACACCGGGGCTGTCGTCGCTGATGTCAGCACCTCGCGGACCGTGCTCACGCCTAGGGGCTTCTCCAGGATTCGATATACCCCGTCGGAATTGACCGCTGCCGGCAACGCGTTGTTGTCCGCGTAGGCTGTCACCAGGATCCGCACGATATGCGGATACTCCTGAGCGACCTGCCGCAACAGGGCATCGCCGTGCCGGCCGGGCATGCGGAAGTCGGTCACAAGCACCGCCACGCGCGCACCTTCGCGCCGAAGGATCGACATAGCCTCGTCCGCGCCGCTGGCGACCAGCACTTCATAATCACTGCCGGCCGCGCGCGCAAAGTACTTGCGGGCCAAATCCTCATCATCGACATAGACGACAGTGTGCGGGCTTTGCTGGGTATCTCTCATCTCGGTATCACTCGGCGCGCGGCAGGTCGAAGTTGAACGCGGTCCACTCGCCCAACTGGCTTTCCGCGAATAGTGTGCCGCCGTGCCGCTCCACCACCGCATAGCTAATGGACAGGCCAAGGCCAAGGCCCTGGCCGACTTCGCGCGTAGTGAAGAACGGTTCGAACACTCGCGCCAGATTCTCTGCGGCGATTCCCGGTCCGTTGTCGCGCACATTGACGTGCAGCCGGTCGTCGTGCCATTTGGCCGCAACATGGATCCGCGGCGATACGGTGCCGGCCTTGTGCATGGCCAAAGCAGCATTCGAGAACAGGTTGATGAGCACGCCGATAATGGCGGCCTCGTCGCCCAGCACAAGGGTGTCGTCGGACAGCTCGCGCGTGAGGCTCACACCGCGTAGCTCATGCGCGCTCAGCCGGATCGACGAGTCAAGCGCCTTCTCGAACAGGAACGGCACGTCGTCTGCCGCCGCGCCGGGCTTACGGTAGGCAAAAGTTTTCAGGTCCGACACGATATGCTGGATGCGTTGCATGCCCTGCTTGACATCAACCAGGCACTCCATCAGCGACGGGCTGCTTTTGGCCTGCGGTTCCTCCATGGCAATTTCGATCGCCATCAGGCAGAAGTTCACCGGGTTGTTGACCTCGTGAAGCAGCCCCGCCGACAACGTACCGATTGCAGCCATCTTCTCCTGCTGCAACAACTGGCCCTTGATCTGCGCAAGGTTTTCGTTGGTACGGGCGAGCTGGTCGTTTTTGTTCGCCACCTCGTCCTTGAGCCGGAAAAGCTGGAAACGGCCCTTCTCGTTGAAATAGGTATAAACCGAGCTGGCCAACGCGCAGAAGAAGATCAGGATTAGCTGGAACAGAAACTTGCTTGGGTCGTGTATGCCATCCGGATGGGCCACGCAGGCAATGTAGTAGAGCCCGACCGTGGCCAGCCCGAAAGCCAGCGTCTGCCAGTAGCCGGAAGGGAACAGAATGCCGACCGCAAAGATCGTGAGCATAAGCCCGGCATAGAACAGCGACTGCTCGCCCTGCGTGACATAAATCATCCAGGAGATCATTGCTTGCGGCAGCAGCAGCCACAAGAAGGTGATGACCTGTACGTGGCGTTTGCCCGTTTTCGTGTAAAACGACAGCAATGCCAAGCCAATGGCTGCGCTGGTCAGCACCCGAATGATCGCAAAGCGCTTCTGCTCATCCGGATACACGACATAGTCCAGCGCAACGCCCATCAGCACCAGCACGATCACCGTCAGGCCGCCAGCCTTGCTGCACAGCAACCGGTAGTCGCGCAACTCTTCACGATAGTTCGACTGTAGCCCACCAACGGATGTTGTCATCTCAGGCTACTTGTTGCTGGCCGATCACCACCTCGGCGAATACATTGACCCCGGTCGAGTCCGTGTAGAGGCGCGGCTCGCCGCAGTTCTCCGGCATGATGTCGGCCATCTGTGCCTCGTTGCGATAGATCAGGTACCACTCGAGCACGTGCTCCATGCTCAGGCGCTCCGGGTTGTCGGCATGGACATTGGTTACCAGCAGGCGGCCGCCCTGTCTGATGCGGCTGGCGAAATGCTGGTTCAGCCTCGCGCAGACCTTGTCTGACAGGTAGTCAAAGAGGCCGGCGCAATACACGGCGTCGAACTCGCGGACGTCCGGTGAGTGCGCATCGATCCGGCGCTTGAGCAGGTGGTGGACAGAATCATGCGTGTAGCTAATGGTCATGCGCCTGGCCATTTTCTGTGAAATGGACGCGAGGCGTTCGCGCGTCCAGTCGAGTGTCTCCTGGCTGAAGTCGAGCAGTTCGAACGTCAGCCACTGGGGTTCGTCGTATTCGTGAATGAAACGCTGGATCTCCTGAGCGGGGCCGCAACCCACATTCAGCACCCGGAACGGCCGCTGCGCGGCGCGCGCTTCATTGGCTAGCCGGGTCAGGTAGTCCACCAGCAGATCGACGCGATTGCGGTGCGCACGCGCGACGGCCGTCTGCAGGAAGGCAGCGTTGACGATCTGGAAATACGTGCTCGGTCCCTGGCGGGGATCGTCGAGCATCTGGTTGACCATCTGGTAGTCGCCGGCATAGCCCAGCGGCTTCGTGAACGTGCGAAAGACAAAGGGCGAGCGCAGCAGCAGCGGATGTAGCGCAGCCTGAGCAAACGCACGGTGTGCCGGCGCCAGTTCTTCGTCGACCAACCGCGCCTCGCTTTCGAATTCGTCGAAGTAGAGCTTGGTCTTTTCCATCAGCGGCGATGCCAGTTCGAAGAAGAAGTCCTCGCGCAGGCTATTGCCTTCCTTCGGCATGGTCTCGCCCAGGTCTGCCTGCTCGACCCATCGCGACATGTCCGAGAGAAAAGCCCGGATCTGGTTGACCGCGATCTGGTAGTCACGACGGATCTGGAAACGCCCGGTCCAGTCCTGCACGAACCGGCGCGCTTCTTCGCCCACCGCGCGCGCTTCCAGCGCGCCGCCACTCAGTTCCCGCCACTCCGCGATCAGCGTTACCGAGACAATGGCTGTGAGGCCGGTATTGACCATACTGATCACGACCGCCTTGCCCGAATAGGCGTGTTCCACGCCCATCTTGACCGACAGGTCGCTCAGCACCTCACTGACCTGCACAATCGAGTACGGGTTATAGACCTCCATCACCAGCGAATTTCGCTGGAGATTGATGATCGTGCCTCGCACCTGCTCGCCCTGCGAGTTCCGGAAGCTCACTACCGGATCGATTTGCGTTTTGGAATACACAATATTGCGGCCAGGTAAGTATCACGACAAGTTAGTTTTGATATCCGGCGCCCTACCCCGGCCAGCAGGTCGGCCAGCCGGGCGCCGATGGCGTCCGTGATCCAGGCGACGATGTGTCGCCGTCGGTATCAGTTGTAGCGACGGCAATCCATTGATTCTGGCGACGTACCACTTCCTCCGAGTGCATCGGAATACAAGTTTTGCATTCGACTTATTTGCGTCACCTTGCGACGACACGCGTGCTGATGGCGTCACGGTTCTGACGACACTGGTTAGCCTGGTTGGCCCGAACGTCGGTTTCTGACAATTCCGGCCCGTTGCGCTTGCAACATTCTACTGATAAAAAAGAATGCTGTCGTCTACGGTCATTTTGTCAGTGACGCTGCATGGAGGCCGGCGACGAACGGCGCCAAAGGCGTGTACGCCCGGCGCTTCTTATCGTGTTCGGTCATGCCGCCTGCATGAAAGAGGCTTGGGTACATCCGCCATTGGTTGGAGCGTCGCCTCTTCGGCGGCCGCTTCCCTCCTGATTCGTTACAACTCTACGTTTGCCGCCATTGCAACTACACGTTGCGCCATCCGGATGTTCGCATAGTCAACCAGTTTGCCATCGACCTGAACGGCGCCACGTCCCTCACGCTCTGCTTCAGTCATTGCCGCGATGACACGTTGAGCTTCGCGCAGCTCGTCGTCAGTAGGAACAAAGGCCCGGAGCGTCGTTTCGATCTGGCAAGGATGAATGACCTGCTTTCCGTCGAACCCCATAGTCGCAGCCTTGACAGCCAATGCCGACGTCAGATCTGCATCACGGAAAGCGCCGCAGGGTCCGTCGATTGCCCGGAGGCGGTGAGCGCGCGCCGCAACCAGGATGCGCATCATCGGATAGGCCCACATGTCGAGCGCCGTGCTCGAGTAGTCGCCTTGCGCGGATCGCGTGGTCAGGCGGTACCCGGGATGCGAAAGCCCGATATCGACACCCTTTGCCCCGATCGACGCTGAGAAGTCGCCTACGCCAAAATGCAGCGACTCGATCAGTTCCGAATGCGCGGCGATCTGCTCGCAGTTAGCGAGCCCGAGAGCCGTCTCTATCATCACCTCCAGACCGATCGGCGTCCTCCGACGTTGGCTGTGGAGTTTGATCAATCCAGCAACTCTGTCCACGTCGGCAGTACATTCAACCTTCGGAACGAGCAGCGTATCCAGTCGCGGTGCGGATGTTAACAGCCTTGCCACCTCGCTTTCGATGGTCGCGCTAGACGGCACATTGACGCGCACGCTTACCGATTTGCGTCCCCAATCCAGCTCGTTAATCGCCGCCACAGCGCCGAGGAGTGCGGTCTCCTTTTGAGCTTGCGGCACGGCGTCCTCCAGGTCGAGAAAGACCGCATCCGCCGAACTGCGGGCAGCCGATTCGACCATGCGACGCTGATGCGCCGGTACCGCAAGGAAGGTTCTTGTTACACGCATGGACTATGATCCTGGTACGGTTAAGGGATGGGTCAGGCGATGCGCAAGCGGGACGGATGCAGTCCCAGCTCCCCGAGGATGTCGTCGGTATGCTCGCCCACATCGGGCACGCTTTTCATCGCCGGCGACAGTCCGTCGATAATCATCGGCGGCAAGAACACTTCGAGTGGCCCCTCCGGACTTCCGATCGACGTCACTCGGCCGCGCTCATGCAGTTGCGGGTGCGCGAGGAAGTCTTCGACCGTATTCATGCGGCCATTGGCGATGGCGGCCCGTTCGAGAAGGTCCCCCAGTTCGGCGCTCGTCCATTTGGCGAAGGACTCGGTGATCAGTGCTTCAAGTGCGTCACGATTGCGCACGCGGTCCGGGTTCGACGCGAAGCGGGGGTCAGTGCGAATCTTCACATCGCCCAGTACCTTCTCGCAGAAGCTCCGCCATTCGCGTTCGTTCTGGATTCCGAAGAAAACTGTCTTGCCGTCGCCTGCGGTAAATGGCCCATATGGCGCGATGGTCGCGTGACGAGCACCGGAGCGCTCGACCGGCTTGCCGCTATCGCGCGTGAAATACGCTGGATAACTCATCCACTCGGCCATGGCGTCGAACAGCGAGACTTCGAATGCGGTACCCTTGCCTGTCCGCTCGCGGCGATAGAGCGCGAGCAGAATGCCATTCAGCGCATACATGCCAGTCGCGATATCGACGATAGACAAACCGCACTTTGCCTGTTCATCTGGCGTCCCGTTGATCGACAGGAAGCCCGTTTCACATTGAACCAGCAAGTCGTAGGCTTTTTTACTCGCATACGGTCCGGTCGAACCGTAGCCGGAGATATCGCAGGCTATGAGTCGCGGATAGCGCTCAACGAGTGACTTCGCATCGAGGCCAAGCCGCTTCGCCGCGCCGGGCGCGAGATTTTGAATGAACACGTCCGCGCGTGGCAACAGTTCTTCCAGTACCTCTTGCCCGAACTCTGACTTCACGTCCAGTGCCAGGCTTTCTTTTGAGCGATTCGCCCACACGAACTGGCTCGACATGCCGTGCATCGCCTTGTCGTATCCGCGGGCAAAATCGCCGCTGCCGGGCCGTTCGATCTTGATGACACGCGCGCCCCAATCGGCAAGATGCCGACTCGCGAGCGGAGCGGCGATCGCCTGCTCAAGCGATACCACGGTTATGTTATCCAGGGGAAGGTTCATATCCGACGCTTTCTCAGTTGGTTGAGTACGGTCTATCGGGCTGCCTGATTGCGCGCGCCCGATTCGTTGAGAAAGTTTCCCGCAGGCGATACGGCCTGTGAATCATCGAATTGTGAATGCCGTATTCGGAATTGAAGACTTGCGCGGCTGAACCGACGAACGGCTCAATGTATTGCGACGTTTCAGGCCACGCGATTGAGCGTGCGTTGTTCCAGGAAGCTTTGCACGTTGGCGGAAACCGCGCGTGCGAGCGTCTCGACGGCGGACGTACTCGCCCACGCTACATGAGGTGTCAGCAACAGATTGTCCGGCTGACCGGTGACGAAACGATGCTGCTCGTGCGGTGGTTCAAGCTGTAACACGTCAAGCGCCGCGCCGGCGATGGATTGCCTGAAAAGTGCCGCCTCGAGAGCACGCTCGTCGACGAGTGCACCGCGCGCCGTGTTGATCAGCACCGCAGTGGGACGCATCATCGAAAGCTCGCGTTCTCCAATCAGACCGTTGGTATCGGCGGACAGAGGGCAATGCAACGAGATCACGTCGCTGTTGGCAATCACGGTGTCGAATAAGGTGTAGCCCGGGCGCGCTTCGGTGTTGCCCTTACGCTCGCTTACCAGTACCCGCATGCCGAGGGCTGTCGCCATCCGCAAGACCTCCTTGCCGATCGCGCCCAGGCCGATCAGACCGAGCGTTGCGCCGCGTATGTCGCGGATGGGCGCGCCGTGGACACAAAACACCGGCGATGAAGTCCATGCGGACGAAGCAGCCAACTGGTTGTACGAAAGCATTTGCCTTCGCAACATGAAGATGCAGGCGATCACATGCTCGGCCACGCTCGATGCCGCATACGCCGGAACATTCGAGACCTGAATATCGTGTTCACGGCAATAGGCTATATCCACGCTGTCGTAACCGCTCGCCGCGACGCAAATATACTTGAGCTTCGGAAGTTGCCTCAGTGCGTCCGAGCGAAGCGGAACCTTATTGGTGATGGCGATATCGGCGTCTGCCAGCGCGTCGACAAGCTCATGCTCGCGGGTGCTGAGTCGCTCCGTCCAGCGGTCGGATGGCCGTGGCCGGGATACTGGCACAGGCAAGGTCGCACTGTCCAGAAAGACGATATGACTCATGAGAGTGGAAATCTCCAACGTTCGGTTACGTCTGCGGCCCTTGCGTCAGACCAGGGTGTGGGGATTGCAGATGGCGAACAAAGTTCTGTGCGGAGCGTGGCAATGCGTTGAAGTCACGATAGCCGATCAGGCTTTCCAGCTTCGTCCATTCATCGCTTAACGGGACGACCTTGTAGCCATAGCTCTCGTCCGGCGTGTTCACAGTGACGTCCGACATCACCGCGAGGCCAATGCCGGAGCGCACCATCGTGCGCATCGCGTCGAAGCTCGTTACCTGCAAACGGATACGCAACTTGCGCTGCAAGTCGGCGGCGCACGACTGCATCATTCGGAATATCAGGCTGCCTTCGTGGAAAGCAATCTGGTCGTAGTCCAGCGTCTCGGCGAAGGAAACTTCAGTTCGGTCGGCCAGCGGATGCTGCGAGGGCACCACGGCAACGAGGTTCGAACGTCGGAACGGATGCACGATCAGTCCCGCCGTCGAGACGCCCGACCAGAACACGCCCAGATCAGCGATGCCGTCGCGCAGCGCACGAACGATGAACGGGCTGCTCCACTCTTCGAGATGAACGTCGATCTGCGGATAGGCTTCGAGGAACGTACGAATGGTCGGACCAAGAAAACCGACGATCGCAGTGCTGTTGGCGAATACCCGGACTTCGCCCTTGGAACCGTCGCCGAATTCGCTCATCTGCGAACGCATGCGAGCCATCACCAGCATCATGTCTTTCGCGTGCGTGACGAGTTCGAGCCCGGCGGGCGTTGGGCGAACACCCATGTTACGGCGTTCGAGCAATTGCACGCCCAGCGCGTCTTCGAGATCGCTGATCCGCTTACTGACGGCAGATGTCGCGATGAAGTGACGCTCCGCGGCCCGCGCGAAATTGCGTTCCTCAATAACGGTTAGAAATATTTTTAACGTAACAAGGTCAATCCGCATGCAAAGTCCAGATTGCTCCGGCAGGGTTGTGAGTTGAGTGCGCAAGGCAGGCTTCCGATA
Source organism: Paraburkholderia kirstenboschensis (assembly GCF_032806925.1). Taxonomy (NCBI): domain Bacteria; kingdom Pseudomonadati; phylum Pseudomonadota; class Betaproteobacteria; order Burkholderiales; family Burkholderiaceae; genus Paraburkholderia; species Paraburkholderia kirstenboschensis. Next base: position 2,901,754 of record NZ_CP136512.1, read on the forward strand.
CTCACGCCTGGCACACCCAACGCATTCCCTTAGCCGTGGTTGAGGGTGATCGTCTTCAAGGTCGTAAAGCTCAACATGCCCTCCAACCCTTTCTCACGGCCATAGCCGCTTTGCTTGACACCGCCGAACGGCAACTCTATACCCCCGCCCGCGCCGTAGCAATTGACGAACACCTGCCCCCCATGAAACGCGTGAGCGAGGCGCATCTGACGTCCACCGTCGCGCGTCCAGATACCGGCAACCAGACCGAACGCCGTGTCGTTCGCCAGATGTACAGCCTCGGCTTCATCCGAAAACGGCATCGCGACCAATACCGGCCCGAACACCTCATCCTGGGCGAGGGTGTGCTTGTGCGGTACATCACGCAACAACACCGGAGGCTGAAAATATCCTCCCTGAGCAGCATTCGGTGCAAGCTTCGCTGTCGCTGCAAAGCGGATGTTGTCGGCGTCCGCCCTGGCAAGGAACGTCTTTACCCGGTCGAGCTGGGTCGCGTTGATCAACGGCCCGCAGTCGTAGTCCCCTTCCGCGGGGCCCGCCGTAACTGCTTCGAAGCTGCGCGCGAGTCGTTCGATAAGCTCTTCGTACAACGAGGCCTGCACGAGCAGGCGGCTACCGGCGGAACAGGTCTGGCCGCTGTTCTGCACGATTGCGTTGCGAATGATCGGCAGCGCGGCATCCAGATCGGCGTCGTCGAAAACGATTTGCGGGGACTTCCCGCCAAGTTCCAGCGTCACCGGGCAATGGTGCCTGGCCGCCGCCTGAGCGACGGCGGTGCCCGTTGCGGGAGAACCCGTAAAGGAGATATGTGCGATGCCAGGATGTTCGGCGAGCGCGACGCCGGCTTCACGGCCGTAGCCAGTCACGACGTTCAGCACGCCCGCGGGCAGGCCGGCTTCGGCCGCCAGTTCGGCCAGCTTGAGATACGAGAGACAGGCATCTTCGGCCGGCTTGACCACGCACGCGTTGCCTGCCGCGAGCGAAGCCGCGACGCTGCGTCCGAACATCGCGGCGGGATAATTCCATGGAATGATATGGCCGGTCACGCCATGCGGCTCACGAACGGCCAAGACCGTATGTCCCGGCAGAAAGGGAATCGTCTCCCCATGCAGCTTGTCGCAAGCACCCGCATAGAATTCCATGTAGCGCGCGCATACAGTGATGTCGGCCCCGGCTTGCTTTAGCGGCTTGCCCGTGTCCTCCGATTCGATGCGCGTGAGCGTCTCATGATTGTCGAGCACGAGCTGGCCTAGTCGCGCGAGAATGCGGCCACGCTCGACGGGACCGATACGTCTCCACGTGGTGTCGAATGCTTTACGCGCCGCCTTGACGGCAGCATCGATGTCAGCCGCGTTGCCACGTGCGATGCGTGTGAATTCAAGCCCCGTGGACGGGTTGACCACGGCTATTGTGTCGCCGTTCGAAGGCGCCACCCATTGATTGCCGATGAAATGATGAGCTGTTGTCACGTTATTTCCCCTGTACCGAGACTTCGCGTTGCTGCTGGCGTTGGCCGGCGGGAAGAATCCCGTCGTCGCGTTCCATGGGAAGCGGCGCCCAGTTGGTCGACCGCACGAAGTCGCCGCGCGGCTTTTCCACGTCATGTGGACGGTTCGCAACGCGGTTATAGGTGAGGTACGCCTGCCAGCGGTTCTCCGCTGACATATTCACGCCGGAGCCATGAATCGTGAGGCAATGGAATAGCACCAGCGTGCCCGCTTTGCCGACGATCGGCACCGGCGCGCCGGACGTCTCGAGGATCTTTTTGATGCGATCACGCTGTACCGCGCGCTGCGGCAGCTGGTAGGCCGCCTGGCTGTCGTCGTAGTAATGGTCGATGAGGCCCAGTTTATGACTGCCGGGGATCATGTACAGCGAGCCGTGGATTTCCTGGGTGTCACTGAGCATGACCATGGCTGTCAGCATGTCGTTCTCGGGATAACCATCGTGCACCCAGTAACCGAAGTCCTGATGCCAAAGCCATCCTGTACCTTCGAGCGCCGATTTGGTGTTCACCTTCGTATGGGCGATATACACCTCCTCGCTGCCAAGCGTTTGCATGACTGGACGCAGAAGGCGCGGTGTGCGTGACAGTGCCCGATACTGCGGCGATGCAACGGGTCCGTCAGTTTCGTGGACCCGAAAGATCGAACGTACCGCACCCGAGCTTTCCCTGAAGATGGAATCGGCCTTGATCGCGCACAAACGTTCGGTGTCGTTGCGGAGGGCCTGCACTTCCTCACTGCTGTAGCAATTGGGAATAACGATAAATCCGTCGCGGTGGTAATCCGCAATCTGTTGCTTGCTCAGTTCCATTTCGTCTCCTTGTTTAGCCAAACCAGCCTGCGAAGCAAGTCTAAAACAGCGGGTATCCGGTTTGGTTGTCCAATTGCGATGACGGCGTTGCGAAGTTGAGAATGACCCTGCCTCCTCGTTCTTGCATACTTTGAGTGCCCATCCGACCGGAAGCGAACAGGCCCGGCTTGAGCAGACAAAAGTGCAGCGAAAAAGCCGCCAACCCATTATGGAGCGAGACATGTCAATCAACCCGACGGCTACCATGCCCTATGCGGAAGCAACGCTCGACGAGCGCGGCGTCTATTCAAAGGTGTCGTGGCGCCTTATCCCCTTTCTGCTCATATGCTATACAGCCGGCTATCTCGACCGGGTGAACGTCGGCTTCGCGAAGCTGCAGATGCTCGATCAACTGAAGTTCAGCGAAACGGTCTATGGTCTTGGCGCGGGTATCTTCTTTCTCGGCTATGTGATTTTCGAAGTGCCTAGCAACATCGTCATGCATAAGGTTGGCGCCAGGCTCTGGATCGCTCGGATCATGATTACCTGGGGCCTGATTTCGGCGGCAATGGTGTTCGTTAAAACGCCGGCCACCTTCTATGTGATGCGTTTCTTTCTCGGTGTAGCTGAAGCCGGTTTTCTGCCTGGCATCCTTCTCTATCTGACGTACTGGTATCCGTCCTCGCGCCGTGGACGCATCATTGCGCTGTTCCTCGCAGGCATTCCCCTCGCCGGCATGCTCGGCGGACCGCTCTCCGGCTGGATCATGCATGCATCGAGCAATATCAGCGGATGGTCCGGATGGCAAATGATGTTCCTGCTCGAGGCGGCGCCGTCGGTACTGCTCGGCATCGCAGTGTTTTTTGTACTAGGCAACGATGTACGCTCCGCGAAATGGCTCACAGAAGCGGAGAAGCAATTGCTGGCGGCTAACCTCGAACGCGAGACCCCGGACGCTCAGGTGCATTCGCTGCGTGGCGCCTTCACCGACCCGCGCACGTGGATCTTGTGCGTCATGTATGCCTTCATCCTCATGGGAGAGTACGGCGTTCTGTTCTGGATGCCGACTATCATCAAGGACACCGGCGTCACGGACCCGTTACAGGTCGGCTTGCTGACTGCGATTCCCTATACCGCGACCGTGCTTGCGATGTTCGTTGTCGGATGGCATTCGGATCGGACACGTGAGCGCCGTTGGCATCTGGCGTTGCCCGGTGTCGTCGCGGCCATCGGCCTCGGGCTCGTCGCGATGTATCCGCACAGCACCGCGATGGCCGTGTGCGGACTGACGATCGGCACTGTGGGTGTCCTGTCCGTCGTGTCGCAGTTCTGGACCCTGCCGCCCGCGTTGCTCGGCGGCGTTGCAGCCGCCGCGGGCATTGCGCTCGTCAATTCGGTCGGAAACCTGGCGGGCTTCGTGAGTCCCTACATGCTCGGTTGGATCAAACAAAACACGGGCACCACGAGCATCGGCCTCTATATTCTTGCCGCAAGCATGCTAGTCGGCAGCGCGATGGTGTTCTGCTTCCCGTCACGACTGGTTGATCGTTGAAACGAGGCTTGCACCATTACCAGCCAGACGCGCAGCGCTACGGAACGAATGTCGTTCTGGGTAAACCGGAGTCAGCATGACGCTGCCGAACTATCTGACAGTACGAACTTGCGATGAAGCGTATGGCGAGCCCTGTTTGCTAGGTGAAACAGGGCTGACGCTCTCTGGTTCACAGCGACCGTCTGCTCAACTAACGGCATGGCTGGCCGGCGCGGATATCCCCTGTAAGGCCAGACAAGTGCTGGAAACCGACTTGAATTTCACTGGCGTAACGGGCTTGATTCGCGTGCCCCTGGAATGCGGGAACGTCCACGGCATTCGAGCGATCTGGATTCTGGCGCGCACAGCCGCGGGCTTGACATCCATTAGCGTGCGCGATGCCAGAAGCGCAACAGAAGCTCGGCTCCACCGCGATGCCGCCTTCGTAAGACAACAGGCATCGCGCTACTTCGCTCGCCACGCAATCCTGCTGATCCAATCACAGAGCACGACAGAACGAATGGATGAGTTTGCCAGGTTCTCAGCCGTATATGGTCACGCATGCCCCGTAACAGATCGGATTTACAGCATGCCGGCCGACAGCGATATCAGATTGAGCTACGCATGGCTTGCCCCTCTCGTCCCAACGCATGGATTGTGGCGCGAACGCAATCCGTCCGAACCCACGTAGCTTGCCGATGCGACAGCAGTTCACCGGCCGACGCAATCAGCGTGGCCGTCAGTGGACCGCCCATTGCCATTGCAAAACATCCATTCGGACCGCGTTAACGACTCGACGGCCGCCTTGTGCCAGCCCCGCTGCGCCCCCCCAAACAGCGAGGTCATACAGCGAGGTCATGCACGACATCACAGCAGGATCGATTTGCGCTCAGCGCGACAGAGGATGCGGCGAGTGCGCGTGCACATGTGCACTCGCCGCGGCCGCTTCATCTTCCGGCTCCGCGGACAGATCCCGCTTGAAAGTCTCAGCGAGGAAAAACGCGCACACCAGGCTCAGCAATCCCGTCGCCGCGATATAGATGGAAATGGGCAGCGTCTGGCCGTACGTGGCGAACAGATAGGTGGCGATCAACGGCGTCGGCCCTGACGTAATGATGCCGGCGATCTGATACGGCAGCGACGCACCCGTATAACGCACCCGCGTACCGAACAGCTCCGCAAACCACGTGGATTGCACACCGTACACGGACGCCTGGCTCAACGCGATACCGCAGACGTACGCCACGAGAATCAAAGTCGGATTGCGTGTCTCGAGCAACGGAAAGAATGCAAATCCGTAGATCGCCACGAACACCGCCCCGAACATGAAGACAGTCCGGCGTCCGATCAGATCCGACAGTTTGCCGAACAGTGGCAGCGTGATCAGCGCGAAGGCGCAGCCGAGAATGATGGCGTTCAGGAGCAGTCCGCGCGGCAGGCCGAGCCGCGTCGTGCCATAGACCAGCACGAACACGTTGATCACGTTGAAGGTAATGTCGACCGCGAAGCGCGTGCCGATCGTGAGCACCAGGTCTTTCGGATGCCGGCGCAGCAATTCGATCAGCGGCGCCTTCACGACCTGCTTGCTCGCCTTGACCTGTTCGAATACCGGCGACTCCATGACGCGCAGGCGGATAAACAGGCCGATCCCGATAAGCGCGACGCTCAGCAGGAACGGCAAGCGCCATCCCCATGAATAGAACGCGTCCGACGGCAGACTCGACACGGCTTTGAACACCGCGGTCGAGAGCATCAGCCCGAGCGGCACGCCCAATTGCGGGAACGCGCCGAAGAAGCCCCGCTTGCTGGCCGGCGCCGTTTCGACCACCATCAGCACCGCGCCGCCCCATTCACCGCCGACGCCGAGCCCTTGCAGGAAGCGCATCGCCACCAGCAGGATCGGCGCCCAGACGCCAATCGAAGCGTAAGTCGGCAGCAGGCCGATCACGAAGGTGCCGACGCCCATGATCGTCAGCGTCGCGACGAGCGTCGTCTTGCGTCCGATGCGGTCGCCAAAGTGCCCGAAAAACACGGCGCCGAATGGCCGCGCGAGATAGCCGACCGCAAAACTTCCGAACGCCGCGATGGTGCCGACCATCGGATCGAACGAGGGGAAGAACAGCTTGGCGAACACCAGCGCCGAAGCGGTGGCATAGAGAAAAAAGTCGTACCACTCGATAGCGGTCCCGACCACCGAAGCGACCAGCACACGGTTGACGGCCGAACGGCTGATAACCGGCGCGTTACCGGATGAAACGGGCGATGTATTCATGTCTCCTCCCTTCTCTGGGAATCTATGTCTTAAGCCGCTGCGTTTGGCGGCGCGGGTCCGCCGGCGGGTTACGATAAATGAGCTTTGCTCACCAGTGCAGCTCCATCGGGAACTGGTCGAGCGTTTCGACTCCGCCCGAGGTCAGCCGCACGATACGTTCCGTGCGCAAACCGCCGACGTTCGGCACCGTGATCGTCGCCTTCAAGGTAAAGACCATGTTTTCCTGCAGTACGGTGGTGTTGCCCGGCCCGATCCACGGCGCTTCTTCTTCCGGGTCCATGCCCGTGCCGTGACCGGTGCCATGGCCGCGCGCTTCGCTCGAGTATTGCTCGTAGTTCGATTTCACCAGCGCCTGCTGGATTACCGCATTCAGTTCCATGGCCGCCATGCCGGGACGCGCGGCGGCAAGCCCCGCTTCGACCGCGCGCGCCGCTGCCGCGACGATCGCCATCTTCTCGGGATTCGCCGGACCGTAGGTGAAACCGCGTCCGCCATCGGCCACGTACCCACGATAGCGCGCACCGATGTCGGTCATGATCAGGTCGCCCGGTTGCAGGATGCGGTCGGTGGGGCGCGCCAGGTTATACGCCGAGCGCGGACCGGACTGCACCATCGAATCGAACGCGGTCCGGTCTGCTCCGCCCGCGAGCATCGCGCGGTCAGCGATCAGAGCGAGTTCACGCTCGGTGTAGGGACGGCCGTCGGCGAGCGCATCGCGAATCGCGGCCATCGCCGAATCGGTCAAGGCGGCGGCTTTGCGCATCAGTGCGACTTCGGCGTCGCTCTTGATCGCCTTGATTTCGGCCAGCACCATCGTCGGCTCGAGCTGCAATTCGCCCAGACCGGCGTTCAGGCGCTTCAACAGATCCGCAGGGATATAGGCGGCGCCGGCGAGGCCGACCGTGCCGCTGCGATGCCGTGCCGAAAATGCCTGCACCTGTTGCGTGACTTCACGCAGGCTGCGCACCTCGAAGGCGGTCACGCTCGTCGCGTAGTCGAAGCATTGATCCGACACGAACAGGACCGGGTCGCCGTCCACGGGCAACAGCAGGATCGCGTTGGCGATGTCCGATACGCCGTCGAGCGGACGGAATTCGGTGAAGTAGCCGATGTTCGCGCCGCGCCAACAATCGCCGAAGGCGAGCAGGCCGACGAGGCCCGCCTTGTCGAGTGCGCTGCGGACCTTGGCGACGCGGCCAAGGAATTCGTCGGTGGTGATGCCTTCCGGCGGGATGTCTGTGGTACGGATGTTCATTGCTTCTTCATCTCCTGTGCGGCTGCATGCGCGGCTGCTCGATGCAGCCGGTCTCGAGGTCCGTGAAAGAATCCGCGCCGGCCTGAATGCCGGGCGTCTAGTGCATAGTAGAATCGATAGATATGCTTTTAAAATGAAAAATAACTCATAATCTATATCGATATGGAATACGTGGAGATGACATGGTGACCTCTGCTACTCATCCGGACACCGGCGTCGCGACGAGCCGCTTCGACCCCTCGCGTCTGAAGACACGTCAACTAGCTCTGATCGTTCAGCTCGACACTCATCGCTCGGTGCTGCGCGCAGCCGACGCCGCGCACATGACGCAGCCCGGGGCGACCAAGTTGCTGCGCGAACTGGAAGAGACGATGGGTGTGGCTCTCTTCGAACGGCATCCGCGCGGTGTCGAGCCCACCTGGTACGGCGAGGTGCTGATCCGCCATGCGCGCAACGTGCTGGCGGAGTTGCAGCACGCCTACGACGAAGTGTCCGCGCTCAAAGCCGGCCTGACCGGGCAGGCGATGATCGGCACCGAGGTCACGGCGGCCACCAACCTCGTGCCGAAAGCGGTGGCGCTGCTCAAGAAGCGCTTTCCGCAGATTCGCGTCAACATCGAGATGGAGTTCAGCGAGGTGCTGGTGCAGCGTCTGCAGGAAGGCAAACTGGACATGATCGTCGCGCGAATCCGCAATCCGGACGATCTGGTGGAACTGAACTATGCCCCGCTCGCAGAAGCACAGCACGCTCTGTTCGCACGCGTTGGCCATCCGCTCGCCAGGCGCAAGACATTGACCTGGAACGAACTGGCGCCGCAAACATGGATCTTGCCGCCGAAAGGCAACGTGATGCGCAATCAGCTCACGCAACTTTTTCTCGAACGGCAGCTCGCGTTGCCGACGGACGTGGTCGAGAGTTCGTCGCTGCCCGTCATCACGAGTCTGCTGCAAATGAGCGATATGATCGCGCCGCTTGCGCGCGAGCCGGTGCGGCCGTATTGCATCGCGGGCGCGCTCGAACCGCTGCCGTTCGAGCTCGATCTGAAGCTCGGACCGGCGGGCATCGTCACACGGCGCGGCGAAAGGCTCTCGCCGGGCGCGCGGGCGATGCTGCAAGCGCTGCGCGAGGCCGCCGGATTCGACATCCAAGGCCCCGACGCCGGCGGCGATTGACCCACGGCGATTGACCCACGGCAACCGGATCAGCGCGCGCCGTCCGCGGCGACCGTTGCGTCGGGTTGTAGTAACCACTCATGAGCCGGCTCGTTATGCACGTGCCAGGTGCGGCGCGGACCAGCCATCACGTTCAGGTAGTAGAGGTTGTAGCCGTGCGCGGCGGCCACCGGGTGATAGCCGCGCGGCACCAGCACGACATGCTTGTCGTAAGCCGCGAGCGTTTCGTCAAGACTGCGGTCGTCGGTATAGACGCGCTGAATTGCGAAGCCCTGCGGCGGCGAGACGCGGTGGTAATAAGTTTCCTCGAGATAGGTCTGCTGCTCCCCGTCGTCGGTATCGTGTCGATGCGGCGGGTAACTGGACCAGTTGCCTGCGGGCGTCACCGATTCCACCACCAGCAAGCTTTCCGCCGGCTCGGTTTCCGGCAGGATGTGGCGCACGTGACGCAGATTGGCACCAGTACCACGGGTTTCCTGCTTGACCTCGTCGGGTGCAATGAAGCGCGGCGGCAGGCCGCCCTTCGCGGGCGCGGAGCAGATGCCGAGCTCGACGTCATCGGTGGCTTCGATCGTGTAGCGCGTATGCGGCGGCACATACATGGACCACGGCGCGCCATCGAACGGCGACATCCGTGCGCCGATCGCGCGGCTCGCGAGCCCTTCGCAACCCACTATCGCGTGTCCCTTGACGAGCACGACCACGACTTCGCGATCGCCCGTCTCCCGCGTAAGCCTGGCGCCGGCGTTCAACTCGAAAACATCGAAGCCGACGTATTTCCAGCCGGCGCTCGCCGGCGTGATATGAATGATCTGGCCGTCTTCGGCATGCTTTGACGGTTTGACGAGCAGGTCGCTCATGTCTTCCTCCAGTTATTTAGGGCTGCTACTCTGCAGAACGCGGCGGACGCGGCGCTCGCTGCGGCTACATGCTGGGCCGTGAAGCGGTACAAGCTTCCATGGCTTTGACGACGCCTTGTGCGCGAATCGCCGCCAGATGGCGGGCGACCTGCGCGACGAAGCGCGGCTGTGCGCGCAGATCGCATCCAAAAATCGACTCGATTTCGAACAGTGTTCGTACCGCGTCGACGGCATTCGCGAGCAGGGTCGAGCGGACCGCTTCGGTCAGTGTGTCGGCGAGCGGGTCCGCGATGGCGTAGGTGCGGCCTGTCTCGTCCTGACCGCCCAGGTACGCGATCCAACCGGCCAACGCAAATGCCAGACGTTCGGTCGGCGCGCCGCTTTTCAGGTTGGCGCGCACGCTTTCCAGCCAGCGCTGCGGCAGTTTCTGAGAGCCGTCGGTCGCGATCTGCTGCAAGCGGTGATCGAGCGCGGTGTTGCGAAAACGCGCGAACAGTTCAGCGCGATAGCTAGCCAAAGCGGGTCGCGACAGCGTCGGCTCCACCTCGTCGCGCAACATGCTCTCGACAAAGTTCAGCAGGGCCGGCGCGCCGATCGCCTGATCAACGGTGTCATAGCCGATCAGCGAGCCGAGGTACGCGAGCGCCGAATGCGAGCCGTTCAGCATCCGCAATTTGGCCTGCTCATAGGGACGCGCGTCGCACACGAGCGTTGCGCCTGCGTGCTCCCAGGCCGGCCGTGGACCCGCGAAGCGGTCTTCGATTACCCATTGCGAGAACGGCTCGGTCATCACCGGCCATGCATCGTCGACACCGAGTTGCTTCGCCACGCGCGTGCGATCGGCGTCGGTGGTGAGCGGCACGATCCGATCCACCATCGTGTTGGGAAACGCGCCCTCTCGCTCGATCCAGTCGGCCAGCACAGGGTCCGTTTCGCGCGCGAACGCGAGCGTCAACGCGCGCATCGTGTCGCCGTTGGACGGCAGGTTGTCGCATGACATCACGGTAAACGGGCGCAAACCGGCCGCGCGCCGCAACGCCAGCGCGCGCACGACGAAGCCGATCGCACTTCGCGCCGCGGTGGCCTCGCGCAGATCATGGGCAATGTCGGGATGATCGAACTCCAATGCGCCGCTGGCCGGATTCCGGCAATAGCCTTTCTCGGTGATCGTCAGGCTGACGATATGGCAGCGCGGATCGGTCATCGCATCCAGCACGGCGGCAGGCGACTGCGGTGCGACCAGCGAAGCGACCAGTGCACCGATCACCTGGAACGAATCCGCGGTGCCGTCGCGCACATCCACGGTATACAGATGATCCTGCGCAGTGAGCGCCTCCGACGTGTCCGCACGTCGCAACGACACGCCGACGATGCCCCAGCGGTGATCGCCAGCGCGCAACGTGTGCTCCGTGTAGACGGCCTGGTGCGCGCGATGAAACGCCCCGAGGCCCAGATGGACGATGCCCGGTGCAAGGCTCGCGCGATCGTAGGTGGGAACGACGATTCTGCGAGCGGCGCGCGCCGCCAGCGAAGCCACGGCGGCATTACTCAGCCGCATGATCGGCCGGATGCTTGGCGAGGCCTTCCCAGATGCCGTTCAGGTAGACCGCACCCAGCGCGCGATCGAACAGCCCATAGCCGGCGCGGCCCGTTTCGCCCCAGATCATTCGCCCATGGTCCGGCCTTGCATAGCCTTCAAAGCCGGTTTCGAAATAGGCTTTGACGATTTCCGCCATGTCGAGCGAGCCATCGGCCGAACGATGCGAGGTCTCATGAAAGTCGCCTGCGGCATTGGTTTGCACATTACGCAGGTGCGCGAAATGAATCCGGCCACGCGCGCCGAACTCGCGCACGAGTGCAGGAATATCGTTCTGCTGGTCCGCGCCCAGCGAACCGGAACACAGCGTCAGGCCGTTGGCCGGATCGTCGACAATGGCCAGCACGCGCTGCAGGTCAGCGCGATTTTTCACGATGCGCGGCAGGCCGAAAATCGGCCGCGGCGGATCGTCGGGGTGGATCGCCATCTTGAGGCCGGCTTCTTTCGCCACCGGAATGATCGCGCGCAGGAAGTAGTCGAGATTGGCCCACAGACCGGCTTCGTCTAGCGCTTCGTAGTCGCGCAGCAGGGCTTTCAATTGTTCGGGCCGATAGCTCGCGTCCCAGCCAGGTAGCTGGATACCCTGGCTGACGTCGAGCTCGCGGATCGCTTGCGTGTCGAACGCGAGGGTCGTCGATCCATCGGGCAGTTGCATGTCGAGCGAGGTGCGGGTCCAGTCGAAAACCGGCATGAAGTTGTAGCAGACCACCTTCACGCCGCAGGCGCCAAGGTTACGCAACGTCTCGCCATAGTTGGCGATGAGCATGTCGCGCGTCGGCTTGCCGAGCTTGATGTCCTCGTGCACCGGCACGCTTTCGATCACTTCCAGCGTCAGGCCATGAGCCTCGATCTTTCCCTTCAGCGACCGGATTCTATCGACCGGCCACACATCGCCCACGGGCACGTCATAGACCGCCGAGACCACCCCTACCATGCCGGGGATCTGGCGGATATAAGCGAGCGGCACAGGGTCTGCGTCGCCATACCAACGGAAGGTCATTTTCATGATCGGGTCTCCTCCTCGTACGCTCGCCTCGCCTTCGACGCAGGCAGCGCATCACAATGATCGGCCGGCTCGGCGCTTCGGGTTGCCCCTCGCGGCGAGACGCCGTGTGGACGCCTTGCGCCTGTTTGGTTCACGCGTGGGGCGCAGCCAGGAGTTCGCATATTAGCGGCGATCGTCATGCCTTTATAATGAAGAATAACGCTTTATCTATACGATTTTGGAATACATTTGAGTGTGCCGGGTTGCCGCTTGCCTGCTGTCGGACAAGGCGCGTCTGGATCACAAAGCTGGTTGCAAGGCGCGGAACAGGCGCTGCCGCTATCCGCGTGGCTCGTGCCCGCCAACGTGTTCGTGTGGGTCGCAGCGATCGTCGTTTCAGTCGACTGCCGGCGACGGGCGGATTGCGGCGGCGATCGCGACGCTAACGGTGGCGAGCGCCCGGCTCCAGGCCACCACCGCCGCATCGCGACCCGCACCCGTGCACGGCTCGCGCGCAATGGTATGGCCCGTCACGGGCGGCGCTTTCCCGGGCGGCCATACCGACCACAACACATCGACAGTCGCTGCATCGCCAAGCGACACGTCGAAACTCTGGACGTCGAGCCGCACGCGCCAGGCCGCCGGCGGCTCGCCAACGGCGAGGGAAGTCGACACGCGTGAGTTGCTCAGCAGCCGAGTAAGATCGGCGACGACCACACGCGGGATCTGACTCTTCAACGGCTCCGCCCAGCGCGCGAATTCGTCGATGTTCACATGGTTCGTGCCGTCGCGAAACACGATCTGAGGCCGGTCGACTAGCTCCGGCATGATCACCGGTCCGACCACGACGCTCACGGGCGCCCCGCCGCTCGCCCGCTCGCGGGGCGCCTCTGCGCTCAATGTGTAGAAGTCGGCCTTGGGCGAGCCCGCGCAACCGGCGAACGTGGCCAGCGTCAGGGCAACGGCAAGGCACGGCGCGAGGCGTTTCACTTTTTATCCTCCTGCTTGCCGCGAATCAGTGCTTCTGGATGGCGCTCCAGGTAGTCCGCGAGCGAACGGAACGCGCTCGCCGTGCGCGCGAGCTCGGTCATGGCGTCGGAGGTGCTCTGCGAGAGCGCGGAATCGGGCTGCAGCGCGCCATTCGCGGAGTTCAACGCTGTCTGAGCCGCTGCAAGTGTGTCTCGGGCCTGCGGCACCACGTCGGTCCTCAATTGCCTCAGGAGGCTATCCGCGTCGGTCAGCGTCTTTTGCGCGCCCTTACCGATCCCGCCGAAGGGAATCTGGTTCAGCTTGGCGAGCAGGCTGGTCACCGATTCCTGCAGTGACTGCAGCCCACCGGGCGCTGTGGGCAATTCAGGCGGATTGGCGCTCCAGTCCAACTTCCCCTTGGGCGCGTTCGGGAAAAAATCGACTGCCACATAGAGCTGCCCGGTCAAAAGATTTCCGGTGCGCAACTGTGCGCGCAACCCATGATCGACGAGCGTTTGCGCGAGTTTCTGACGGTCGGCCGTGAGTCTGCCTCCGGCCCCCTGGTCGCCCTTCGTATAGCGCGACGTGAATCGCTCGGGAAAAAGATGTATCTCGACCGGAATGCTGAACTGCTTCGCCACGGGGTCGTAGCGCGTGTTGATCGCCACGACTTCACCCACCACGATGCCGAGAAAATCCACGGGCGCACCGACCGCAAGTCCCCGCACCGACTCCTTGAAGACCAGCGCATACGTATCGACAATGCGATCGTGCCGCCTCATCGCTTCTGCACGATCATGAAAGAGCACGAACTGGGTCTTCGCCGCGGCTTCCGCGTCATCGGCCGCATCGTCCGGCGTCTCGAATGCGAGTCCGCCGATCAGAATCGCCACCAGCGACTCGGTATTGACCTTGACGCCCGTCGCATCGAGCGACACATCGACGCCGCTCGCCTGCCAGAAACGGCTATCGGCCCTGACGTATTTGTCGTAAGGGGAGTTGACGAAGACATGCATCGTCACCCCCTTCCCGTCCGGATCCAGCTGATACGAAGTGATCTGTCCGACCTGCAGCCGCCTGTAGTAAATGGGCGAGCCGACATCGAGCGAGCCCATGTCGGCGCCCTTCAATATGAACTCGCGACCTGGTACACCGCTCGCGAAAACGGGCGGTATTTCGAGGCCCGTGTAGTCGTGGCGCGGCTTCGTCGAGTTCCCCACGTCCATACCGATGAAAGATCCGGTCAGCAACGTGCCGATACCCGACACGGTGCCACCCGAAATACGCGGGCGGACCATCCAGAAACGCGTGTCGTCGACCAGAAGCGGTGACGCCTCTCTGGTCAGTTCGGCCGTGGCGATTACGCGGCGATGGTCGCTCGACAATGCGACGCTTTTGACCACACCAATATCGACGTTCTTGAACTTGATTTTGGTTTTGCCCGCCTCGAGCCCCTCGCCGGTCTCGAAGCTGATAGTGACCGTCGGGCCCCGCTCGACGATCGCCTTGGCCGCGAGCCAGCCGCCGATCAGAACGGCAATCAGGGGAACGAGCCAGATGATCTGTATCCGCCACCGCGAGCGGGGCGTGGCGACGGCCTCTGGAACGCCGGATGCCCCCGGCCGGTCGACGGGGTCACTCACGATCCGGCTCCGCGGCGTCCCAGATCAGGCGTGGATCGAACGCCATCGCGGCGAACATGGTCAGCACCACCACCGCGCCGAAAGCCACCGCGGCGGGGCCCGCCTGGATAGTCGCGAGCGCATTGAACTGGACGAGTGCGACAAGAATCGTGATCACGTAGATATCGAGCATCGACCAGCGCCCGACCAGTTCCACCACGCGGTAGATGCGCGTTCGCTGCTGCAACATCGCAAGCGAGCGCCGCTGCGTCGAGATGACGAGAAACATGATCGCGATGATCTTGAGCATCGGAACAGCAATGCTCGCGATGAACACGACGATGGCAAGGGGCCACGAGCCGGAGGTCCACAGGTACACGACACCGCTCAGAATCGTGTCTTTCTCCGAGCCGAACAGCGAACTGGTGTTCATCACCGGCAACATGTTGGCCGGGATATACAGGACCATCGCAGCGATCAGGAATGCCCACGTCCGCGTGTAGCTCGCCGGCTTGCGATGGTGCAAATGCGCGCCGCAGCGGGGACAGCTGGCCTCGTGCAGGCGCGCGTCCGCTCTCGTGAGCAACCCGCAACTGTGGCAGGTCATCAGTCCGCTCGCCTTTGCCGTGCGTGCCGGCGGCGCGTCGAGCACGTCCGGGGCCGACGCGCCGCTGAAGCGGTCGTCCGCGCGCTGCCAGAGCTCGTGCGGATCGAAGGCGGCACTGGCGGCCGCGAGTAGCAGCATCAACGCGCCGAATGTCCATAGCCCGACGCCCGGCACTACGCTCGCAATATGCGCGAGCTTGACGAGCGCAACCAGCATGCCGAGGATCAGCACCTCCGTCATGCCCCACGGCCGCGCCAGACCGAGCAGACGAAAGACGATGTCGGCGCGATACGGCCGACGATTGAGCCGCAGCGGCAAGAGGATGTACGCCATGCTGGACATCTGCAGCAATGGCATCAGAAATGTCGTCGCGAACACGAGCCCCGCGATGGGCCACATGCCGTCGCGATACAGAATGCGAACCGCGTCCAGCAACGTGGTCTGAACGAGATCGCCGTTCACAGACAGGCCGACGATCGGAAACGCGTTGCCTATGACGAACAGCACAATTGCCGTGAGCGTGTAAGCCAGCGCACGATCCAGGCCGTCCGGGTGGCTGCGAAACAGCTCGGCGCGGCAGCGGCAGCATCGCAACACGCCCTCGCCTGTCAACTTCGCTTCCCGTTGCAGCAAGTCGCACTCGTGACATGCAATGAGGCGACCGGCGTTCATTGCGACTGCTCCGCTGCGGCTTCTGCGGTGCCGGGTGCTGCGGCGCCATGCTGCATGACCTGTCCCGTCATGCGCTCCGCTTCGATTACCCAGCCGCCACCCATCGCCTTGTAGAGCGAGATCAGAGACGTGAATACCAAGCCGTTGGTCTGTGTGTAGCTCAGCTGTGCATTGAAGAGACTGCGCTCGGCGTCCAGCACTTCGATGTAGCTCGTGTAGCCGCCCTCGTAGCGCAGTCGCGCGAGCCTTGAATAGGTTTTCAGCGCATCGATCTGCCGGCCCTCCACGACCAGCTGCTCGCGCGACTTCTGAAGCGAAATCAACGCGTCCTCGACCTCCTGGAAAGCCGTCTGAATGGCCTGTTGATACTGAAACAACGCCTGTTGCTGCTGCGCCTCCGCCTGACTCACCTGACCGCTGATGCTGCCCGCCGTAAAGATCGGGACGGTCAGCGAGCCTGCATAGGACCAGATTCGCGCCGGTCCGGTGAAGAGCTTCGAGAACTGACCGCTTTCCGTCCCAAACAGACCCGTGAGTGAAATGGACGGAAAGTAAAGCGCTCGCGCGGCGCCGATCAATGCGTTCGCGGCAATCAGGTTCTGCTCGGCCTGCCGCAGATCAGGACGGCGCGTGAGCAGATCGGACGGCAGGCCGGCAGGCACGGGCGGCACTTCCAGTTCCGTCAGTTCGCGGCCGCGCAGAATCGGCCCGGGATTCTGACCGAGCAGTACGGACAACGAGTCTTCCTGAAGGGCGATTTGCGTTTCGATCTGCGGGATTGTTGCGAGCGATGCTTCGTATTCCGACTGGCTCTGCGCGAGTTCCATCTGCGATACATCGCCGCCTGAAAAGCGTGCCTGAAATACCGCCACGGAACCCGCGCGGCTTTCGGTCGTCGCCTTCGCGATCGCGAGCTGCTGGTCCAGATCGCGCAAATTGATGTATGCCGAAGCAACCGATGCCACCAGGGACAGGATCGTCGCGCGGCGGCCTTCTTCAGTTGCGAGCAGGCTTGCGCGCGCGGACTCGGTCTGACGCCTCACCTTGCCGAAGAAGTCGATTTCCCACGAGGCGATCAACGGCGCCCGGAAGTCGTTGAATACCGGGTTGACGCCGGGCGGCAGCGTCGGCAGGCCAGCAATCGATGCGCGTTGACGCGAAGCTTCAAAGCCCGCGCTGATCTGCGGAAACAGCGCCGAACGTGTCGTGACGAACTGGCCCAGAAACTGGTCGACGCGCGCCGCCGCGATTTTGACGTCCTTATTGTCGGCCAGCGCCGCGGCAATCAGATCGTTCAGCACGGGGTCCTGGAATTGCTCCCACCACATCGCATTGGCAACATCGGCCGCCTCGCCGGGTTCGAAGCGGAAGGTTGCCGGCGTCGGCACCGTGGGCCGCACATAGTCCGGGCCCAGCAAACAACCGCCCAATGCCAGCCCCAGCCCCAACAGCAGCAAAGTGGATAGCGGACGCAGGAGGAACGCGAAGCCGCGCATGTCAGTCGTCCTCGCGCGGGGCAGACGGTTTGATGGTCGGCGTGCCCGGGCCGGGCTGCGCAACGGGGGGCGTCCCGCCGCCCGTGGGTCCGCCGCTCGAACCGGGTGCCTGCTTGCTGGCGCTCTTCTCCGACATCGTCTCCAGTACATAGAAGAACATCGGGATGAAGAACACCGCGATCACCGTCGCGCCGAGCATGCCGCCGATCACCCCGGTGCCGATCGAATGCCGGCTGTTGGCCGAGGCGCCGGTGGCGATGGCAAGCGGGACGCAGCCCAGGATAAAGGCGAGAGACGTCATGACGATCGGCCGCAGCCGCTCGGTCGCCGCCGTGACGGCGGAGTCGTAGACGGACTCGCCCGCCTCCCTGTTGAGCACCGCAAATTCGAAGATCAGGATCGCGTTCTTCGCGGCAAGGGCGACCAGCATCGTCAACCCAATCTGGAAATAGACGTCGTTCTCGAGTCCGCGCATCAGGATTGCGAGCAGCGCGCCGAAGAGCGCAAAAGGCACGGCCATCAACACGCCAACCGGCAGGCTCCATTTCTCGTATTGCGCAGCGAGAATCAGGAAGACCATGATCAGGCCGAATACGAACACCAGTCCCGACGTGCTGCCAGCCTGCCTCGACTCATAGGCCTCACCGCTCCAGCCGACACCGTAGTCCGACGACATGACCTCGCCGGCGACCTGCTCGAGCGTCGAGATGACCTGTCCGGAGCTGTAGCCCGGCGCGCCGTTAGCGGTGATCTTGACCGCGGGAAAATTGTTGAAACGCGTGATGAGATCAGGGCCGGTCACGTACCGTGACGTCACGACCGACTTGAGCGGCACCATGCTGTTGGTCTTGCTGCGCACATAAAGCTGGTTCAGATCCTGCGGTGTCAACCGGTAGGACGGCTCGGCCTGGAGAATCACCTGCCACAGCCGGCTCGAACGGTTGAACTGGGATACGTACAGCGAGCCGAACATGGTCTGCATCGCGCTGTACACCTCTTCGACCGGCACGCCGAGCGTTTCGGACTTGTCCCGGTCGACGTCGACGAGCAGTTGCTGCGACGACGCATTGAAGGTCGATGTCACGCGCGCCAGTTCGGGCCGCTTCTTTGCCTTCTCCAGAAATTTGTCCACCACGTCCGCGAGTTGCGCGGTCGTACCGTCGCCCTTGCTCTGAATCCACATCTCGGTCCCGCCCGTAGTGCCGAGCCCCGGTATCGACGGCGGATTGACGGGAAGAATGATGCCTTCCTTCACTTTCGACAGATTTTCGTACGCGCCGATCAGCACGGCCCGCGCGTTCTGCGTTCGAATGTTGGACCACTTGTAGCGCTCGTCGAAACTCTTGAAGCCGATGAAGAACGTGCTTGCGTTGTTCTTGTTCTGGCTGTCGAGCAGGCTGTAACCATCGACGACCGTTACACTGCCCACGGCCTCCTGCTTCATGAAATAGTCAGTGACGTGCTGCGAAACGTCGCCTGTGCGATCGAGGCTGGCGGCGTCCGGCATGATGACCGCGCCGAGCAGGTAGCCTTGGTCCTCGGGCGGCAGAAACGAAGTCGGTATCGTGCGCATCATGACGACCGAGAGCGCGATCATTCCGGCAAACAGCAGCAGCGCCACGGCGAACCGCTTGATGACCAGCTTCACTGCGCGCGAATAGCTGTTCGTCATCTTTTCGAAATTACGGTCGAACCACCTGAAGAAGCCGCGCTTCTCATGGTGACCGGGCTTGAGCAGCAACGAGGCGAGCGCGGGCGACAGCGTCAGTGCGACGAGACCCGAGAACACCACCGAAATCGCAATGGTGATTGCGAACTGCTTGTACAGCTGGCCCGTGATGCCGCTCAGGAACGCCACCGGCACGAACACCGCGCACAGTACGAGCACGATCGCGATGACCGGGCCGGAGACTTCGTCCATCGCGCGCTTGGCGGCGTCTTTTGGATTCAGCTTGTGCACGTTCATGTTGCGCTCGACGTTCTCGATCACGACGATTGCGTCGTCCACGACGATGCCGATGGCGAGCACCATGCCGAATAACGTTAACATGTTGATCGAGAAGCCGAGTGCCAGCATGCCCATGAACGTGCCGACAATCGATACAGGCACCGCCAGCACCGGAATCAACGTTGCGCGCATGCTTTGCAGGAATGCGAACACGACGACCACGACCAGCACCAGTGCTTCGAAAAACGTGTGAACGACATCCGAAATCGACGCGCGAGTGAACTCGGTCGTGTCCATCGCGATGCTGTATTCGAGCCCTTCCGGGAAGGTCTTCTTCATCTCCGCGAGCGTCGCGCGCACCTGCTTCGACACGTCGAGAGCGTTGGCGCCTGGCTGCTGGTACACCGCCATGACTGTCGCCGGTTTGCCCTGAAAGCGGCTGCGAATCGAATAGTCTTTCTGACCGAGCGACGCGTAGCCAACGTCCTTCAGACGCACGATCGCCGCATCGCCATTGGCAGCGCGAATGATGATGTTGTCGAAGTCGGACGGTTCGTTCAGGCGGCCGGTCGTCGTCACGGCGAACGACTGCTCGACCGCCTTGCCGGTCGGCGATTGCCCCAGCCGGCCGACGGCGAATTGCTGGTTCTGGTTGGCGACTGCTTTCTGCACGTCGCCGGCCGTAATGCCCAGTTGTGCCATGCGGTCGGGTTTCAGCCATATTCGCATCGCGTAGTCCGGCGTGCCGAAGATGGCCGACTGGTTGGCACCCGAAATGCGCTTTAACGCATCGAGCACATAGATGTTCGCGTAGTTGGCGATGTAAGTCGCGTCGTAACGGTCGCTCGGCGAGTAGATGGCGATCACCATCATGAACGCTGACGACTTCTTCTGAACCTGAATGCCTTGGGCCTGCACCGATTGCGGCAATTGCGGCAACGCCAGATTTACGCGGTTCTGCACGTCGACCTGCGCGAGTTCCGGGTTGGTGCCGATCTGAAAGTATGCGTTGACCGTCAGATTGCCCGTCGATGAGCTCGACGAGCTCATGTAGATCATGTTGTCCGCGCCGTTGACCTGCTGCTCGATCGGCGCGGCGACGTTGTTGGCAACCACATCGGCGCTGGCACCCGGATACGTCGCGGAGATGGTGATCTGCGGCGGTGTGATGTCCGGGTACTGTGCGATCGGCAGACTCAACATCGCCACCGCGCCGCCCAGCGTTATCACAATCGAGATCACCGATGCAAAGATCGGGCGGTCGATGCAGAAATGGGAGAGATTCATTTCGCTCGCCTGTTCAGTTCGTCGCGATCGTGCTGGATGCACGAGCGTCCGAACTGGTGCTTTCCTCCGCGGGTACGCCGATTGCCGCGTTGGCCGCCGCCGGCGACGCCACGATTTTCAACGGTGTATCGGCTGTAACGCGGAGCGCACCGTCCACTACTATTCGCTCGCCCGGCTTCAATCCCTGCGTGACGAACCAGTCGTCGCCGTGCCATTCGCCGACTTCCACCACCCGCTGATGCGCTTTCGACTCGTCATCGACCACCCACACGAAGTGGCTCTTTGCACCCTGCAACACAGAACGTTGCGGCACGAGTATCGCGTTCGGCCGCACTGCGCCAGACACGCGCGCTCGCACGAATTGCCCGGGCCGCAGAATGCCCTTGGCATTCGCAAACGACGCGCGCACGAGGAACGTGCCCGTTTCCGTGCTGAAGGCCGGGTTCGTAAAGTTGATATGACCTTTGTCGGGAAACTCGGTGCCGTCGGCCAACACAACTGTCACGGTGAAGTCGTTATCTCCCGGAAACTTCAGACGCCCCTTGGCAATCTCGTCGCGGGTTTTGAGCAACTCGTTCTCTGAGATGCTGAAGTTCACCCACATCGGATCGAGCTGGTAGACATAGGTCAGCAAGCCGCCGGAGCCGGCCGTCACGTAGCTGCCGTCCTGTTGCCTCGCGAAGCTCGACAAACCGTTGAGCGGCGATTTGATCGTCGTATAGCTGAGGTTCAGTTCTGCCGTCTGCACCTGCCCCTGGGCGGCGACCACGGCCGCTAGCGCGCTCTTTTCGTTGCCGGTCGCGTCGTCCAGATCCTTCTTGCTCAAAGCGTTCTGCGCGGCAAGGGGTATCACGCGGTCCAGGTTGGCCTTGGTCACATAAAGCCTCGCCTGCTGCTGCGCGAGCTGGCCCTTGGCAGTTTGCAGCGCGGCTTCGAACGGCTTGGGGTCCATCAGGAAGAGCGTCTGCCCGGTATGAACCAGTTGACCCTCCGTGTACACGCGCTTGTCGAGAAAACCGTCGACGCGCGCGCGAATCTCGACTTCGCGAGAGCTCTGCGTCTGCGCGGTGAATTCGAAATCGACAGCCGTGTCGCGCGGTTCGACCTTCATCACGGTTACTTCGGCCGTCGCCGCCGGCGGCGGCGCAGCCGGCTTGTGGCACCCGGCGCAGAGTGCCAGCGTGGCGAAGACGAGCACGCACCGCAGACCGCGCGTCGTCTGCCGTTGCGGGAATGCGTCAAACGGGGTGTGTTTCATCGGATCATCCATCGCAGCTACATGGCAGTGCAAGCACCGAACAGCACCAGGGCATCTTCACGATTGACAAGCGTCAGCGTTATCGAGCCGTCTTCCCTGTCAAGCACCATCGTCCACCCGAAACTGAATTCGGTTCCTTGCAGGAGAATCTGGTTCTGGTCGGTCTGCATGAAGCGGATCTGCGTTGTACGTTGAGGACCGCTCACGGTCTTCTTTGCAAAGTCGATGCGCAGGAATTGCGGCGCACCGAGATCCGCCGGCAACGCGCGCTCGCAGACCTGCCCTGGGTCGCACGCGTGTGCGTCGATGGTGGCGCACAGCAACGGCTTATTGCCGTCGAATTCAGCCGCGGATAGTGCAGCCGAAGCGAAACAGAAGATCACTGTGAGCGCGATACGAAGGGGGTTCTTTTTCATGGCCGGGTTTCCCGATACATGGATGCTACTGAACGGTGTATCCGCGGCTCGGGCATACATGTCCCTACCGCCCGGTTGAAAGATCGAGCGTTCCCGCACCGGCACAACAAGCCCACTAAAGACTGCATCAAGGGCTGCATGGCGAAATGCCTCCTATCCGTTCCGGCAGCGACTCACGACAGACTCACGACAGGCTCACGCGGGCGTGATCTGTTGCCCCTGCTGCAGGAATTCAGGGGCTAATCTTGGTGATCTTCTGCCCTTGCATGCCAAGGCCCGCCATCAGGCCTTCCTGGCCATAAATGAATGCGTAAACATCGGATTGCAACGTGGTCGTTGTCAGCGAGTCCGCCTTGCCTTTGTCGACGACAACCACACTCGGCCCCATGCCGACCGACCAGCCGTCACTGCTGTTCAGGTAGTTGAGCGCTGCCGGTTTCATCAGGAACAACGCCTGATGAAAGCTCTGCACCCCGGCCTGCAGGCCGTATGACAGTGCAGTGGCGTTGTAGTAGCCGATCACCTTGCCGTCCGGCCCGAACATAACGCCGTCTCCGCTCTGCGCTCCGACGAGAAATCCTGCTTTCACAATGTCCGGGAAGATCAGGACTGCGGTTGCCTGGGTTGCGAGCTCCCCCGCCTTGGGCGTTGTCGAAACCAGTGTCCGATACGCATCGCGTGCTTTCTGCTCCAGTTCAGGACGCCCTGCTCCGGACGTAGACGCGGAACTGGAGGAGTCCATGCTCGAACAGGAGACCACTGCGAGCAGAACTGGAATCATTGCAACCAGGCGGACAAGTTTGAACATGATCGGACGCTCCATTCAAAAGAAATCACTGCGAGACCGGGTCCCGGAGCGGCCTGCACCGCGCCTCAGGTATCCTTAGTATTGACAGCGGACCCTTCCGATGACAATTGAACTTTGGGGTAATACCGGTTCAGAGTGCATTGCGCGCGCACGCTACGGCGGCGGCTGACTGCTTTCCAGCGCGGCGCGCACGGTTCGCACAAACAGGTCGTCGCTGAACGGCTTGCGAATATAGGCGACGGCGCCGCTCGCGAAAGCCTGCTCGCGCACGCTGATGTCGTCGTGAGCGGTGATGAAAATGACGGGTGCGCCGCTGCCGGACAGACGACGCTGAACCTCCAGCCCGTTGATCCCCGGCATCTGCACGTCGAGAATGACGCAGTCCGGGTGGTATGACGGTATGGACAACAATGTGTTGAGAAAGGCGTCGCCGCTCGCGAACGTTTCGGCAGCGATGCCGACTGAGCGCAGGAGTCGTTTGATCGCGCGGCATACCGATTCATCATCATCGACGATGACAACGAGCGGTTTGATTTTTCCCATTGATGTGGCCCGGTATCCGGGAACGCACGATGGCTGCG
The DNA here is from genome assembly GCF_032806925.1 of Paraburkholderia kirstenboschensis. Lineage (NCBI taxonomy): Bacteria > Pseudomonadati > Pseudomonadota > Betaproteobacteria > Burkholderiales > Burkholderiaceae > Paraburkholderia > Paraburkholderia kirstenboschensis. The sequence goes on from NZ_CP136512.1 coordinate 2,925,385, forward strand.
TTCCCCCTGACGCTAGACTACGAGCCAGGAGAACAAGCCGATAGTGGACCTTGGTGCTATGTCGAGGTAGAACGGCCAGTGGTTGTCTCAGCAGCCAGAGCCAGAGCCGTTCAAACCCGACGACAACCGCCTAGCGCTGCGCGTGCGCCCCCACGGCGCCAGACAGGCCGATCTTATCCGCGATACGGATGAGTTGGGCGAGCGATGTGGCCTCCATCTTCGCCATTACCCGTCGCCGATGAGCCTTGATTGTCTGTTCGACCGTTCCGAGTTCGCTCGCCACCTGTTTGTTCAGCAGCCCCGTCACGACAAGCGCCATGACTTGACGCTCCCGCGGAGTCAACCGGTCCGCACGATCGTGAAGTGAATCGAGTTCGCGCCGGATCGCGCGCATTTGCTCCGCACGTTCGAGTGCCTGTTCGATTGCACGCAGCAGATCGGTATCGCATACGGGTTTGGGCAGAAAGTCCGTGGCTCCCGCCTTCATCGCGCCCACACCCATCGCAATGTCGCCATGGCCCGTGATAAAGATGATCGGTAGGGCCGCATTGAGTTCACGCGCGAGTTCGAGTCCACTGACGTCCGGCATCTGGATATCGAGCACAAGACATGCCGGGCAGGAAACGGCGGGCATTCTGTCGAGAAATTCTCGCGCGGAACCGAACGTTTCCACCCGATAGCCCGCTGACTGGATCAGTCGAACGAGCGCGCGGCACACGGATTCGTCGTCATCGACGACGAATACAAGGGAAGGGGAATCTGTCATGGTCTCTATCGCGACTCAGCCTGTCCCGCCGCATCGCCAACAGGCAATGCGACGAAAAACGTCGCGCCTCGTTCGATGTTGTTTTCGGCCCAGAGCCGCCCACGGTGCATGCCGATGATAGTGCGGCTTATCGACAATCCCAAACCGAGACCCTGGGGTTTTGACGTAAAGAACGGCTTGAAGATTTTGTCCAGCTTGTCGGCGGTCAGTCCATGCCCGCGATCGCGAATAGCGATACAGATCATCTGATCGCTCTCACGCGCAAGCGTCACGGCTGCCACGCGATCGGTGGGCGGTACGTCGTTCATCGCGTCGAACGCGTTGAGCAGAAGGTTGAGTATGACCTGCTGCAACTGGACCTTGTCGCCGCACACGGGCGGCAGGTCCCCTTCGATGTCGAGTGTCACTTTGATGCCACGCACGATCGCATCGCTGCGCACCAGCAGGACCACGTCGCGAATGATGCTCGCGAGATCGAGCGATGCGACCTCCAGATCGCCCTTCTTCACGACGGCGCGAATGCGCCTTATCAGTTCGCTTGCGCGATAGTCATCCTGCACGATGTCGTTTAGAATCTCTCTCACCTCGGCCAGATCGATGGGGTCCGCTGCGAGAAACCGCTGCGCGGCCTGCACGTTACTGAGAATCGCGGTAAGCGGCTGGTTCAGTTCATGCGCCAGCGACGATGCAAGCTGACCCATGGTGGAAACACGCGTCAGATGCGCGAGATCGCGACGGTGACGTTCAAGCTCGTAGCGCTCGGTTCTGTCGATGATGAATGCGAGCGTCACGTTGTTCTCATCGAACTGAAACGCCTTGAGCCCGATCTCAGCCTGAAATTCGGTGCCGTTGTTACGGCGCGCAGAGAATTCATGCAATGCGGTTCGCTCATGAAAGCCCGGCGGCGCAAATGCGCCTCCTCTCAGCAGAACGAGATTATCGAGTTGCAGGTCGGGCACAAGTAGTTCAACGGGCCTGCCGATCAATGCGTCGCATTTGTATCCGAAGAGCACGGCCGTTTCTGGATTGGCCATCAAGATTCGACCCTGCTCGTCGAGCGTCAGAATAGAAATGGGAACGAGGGCGAGCGCCTCGCGCACGTAGGCGTCACCGCTTATGCTCGCCAGAGCATCCGCAGGAATCTCGTTCATTCCCATGGGCCGAATACCGCCGTCGCGAGACTGCCGCCGCGCAGATCGCGCCGAAGCCGTTGCGGGAATTCTCTCCATCATCGGACGCGCCCCACATGACGCGGGTTGACTTTCGTCCTGCACGACCGTATTTTTTTCCGTGTATATGTCATCATGCGTGTCTCCTGACGAACCGGCTCGCGCGGCTGCGTCGTGCAAATCATTGCCTGCGGATAACGCCGACGTTCCCGCGTGTATGCGCCTCGGACCTGTCATGGCGTGCTCGAAATAATCCGCGAAACCTGGCGTATTAATACTTGGAACCGTGGGCGCCATTCGCCGTCGCCTGGCAAACGTCATCCATAACCATAGAATGATGGCCGTTTCAAGAACAATGATCGCAGGCATAACCATGCTCATGGCCAAGGTTCGCCCTCAAGGCTCGCGCCAGGAGATGGACTGATACAAAAGCTGACTTTGGAAGTCGAGGAAAATGCGCCTTGAAACAAGGTACTACACCCGAGTGCCGATGCGACACGCGCATGTTAAGTCGCCAAACTATCGTAGTCCTGATACACGCAATAGTAAATGTCGAGCTCATCAATTCTTAAAGCTATTAATTGAGAGAAGTCTGACTGCGTTGGCCGATTTTCGGCAATAGGACCAAAGGGCAATTGGTCTCGCACGAATATGCATGTAGTCTGAACGTGGTAACACATTGGGGTTCGCGGCTTCAGCGTTGCGAGAGGCTGCTTTGTGCCTGTCAGGCCGGCGTTCATGCGGGCGTCACCGGGAGCCGGGCCGCCCACGGCTGGATCGTCGGCGTTCCGTTGGGCGCAATCAATACGGCTGTTATTGCGGTGAGGACGATGTCATGAACCACAGTCTCCTAAAGTTTGCGATCGTACTTGCGCTTCTCATGACGGGCACGGCATCCGCTCAATATCCGGTGATGGATATGGTTGCCGGCAATATTGTTCAGAAATATCAACAGTCGTCCTGCGAGCAGTTATGGCAGGAAAGAGCCCAGAAAAAAGGCCATCCAAAGTCGCAGAAGGAACAGGAGGCACTCCAGATCCTGCGTAACGACCCACAGATGCGCGCGGCGTTCCTCGACAAGGTAGCCGCTCCAATTGCCAGCAAGATGTTTGAATGCGGCATGATTCCGTGATCGCAAGCCGGTGCGCCAACGGACTGGACTACCCACCGAGATCGCGATGCCCTTCACAAAAATCTTACGCTATGTCGCGGTCGCGGCGCTTGGTCTGTGCGTGAACGCGAGCGTCGAGGCCCAGCAGTCGCAACAGACACAGCATGCACAGCAGGCAGTTAAAGCAGCGGCCAAGCGGACAAAACCTCCCCGTGTCACGTTTCACCCAGGCCTCGAACCACGAGCAATCAGTCTTCTCAAAGGAACATGCGCCCGCCTTGCCGCCGCCAACACGATGACCTTCACGGCGGTCGTCTCATATGAAAGTCCGAGCCGCGTCGGTCCCCCTCTTGTCTATTCGACAAGGTCGGAGGTGATCATGCAACGGCCCGACAAGCTCAAGGTGGTCACATCAGGCGATGGGCTACCCTCGGAGTTCTATTACGACGGCAAGTCCATGATGGCGTTCGCGCCTACGGAAAACCTCCTCGCCGTGGCCGACGCGCCCCCAACGATAGACCGCACGCTCGAGGCCGCATACAACTCCGCCGCGATCTATTTCCCGTTTTCCGATGTGATCGTTGCGGATCCTTATAAAGACATAGCGGACGGATTGAAGGTCGCTTTCTATATCGGTCAATCTAACGTCGTCGGCAATACGACGACAGACATGATCGCGTATGTCACTGGGGGAGTATTCGTGCAGATGTGGATCGGTGCGCAGGACAAACTGCCCCGTCGCATCGACGCGGTCTACCTAGACGATCCGGCCGGGCTGCGTCACGTGCTGGACCTATCCGACTGGCGACTAGATGCAGCCATTCCCGCCGACGACTTCGCGCTCACCAAAGCGGGCGACGCGCCGCACATCGCGTTTGCGCGGCCCGACCTCAACGACGCGCCCGCAATGGCGCCGCCGCCCCGGATGAAGCAGCCGAAGACCCAATGAGGAGACGCATCATGAGGGCCGTCGTCATCCGTGTCCTGTGCGCGCTCGCGCCCGCACTTGTGACTGATCCTGCCAGCGCGTGGTCACACGCGAACATGTATGGCGGCAGGACATCGCATATTGCGGGTTCCGGTTCGACGACCCGCACCGACTTCGCAGGAGGCAGCGAAACTCATACGTATGGGCAAGGCACGACCGCGACCGGGCGCTACGGCGGCACGGCAACCCACCAGGAAGGCTCGGGTCAAACAACCGCGACCAATCCGTACGGCGGGACTGCGACTCACACATATGGCTGGGGCACCAGTGCAACCAGCGCCTCGGGCGGCACGGCGTATCACGCGGCGGGATCCGGTTACACGACCTATACGAGCGCATCGGGTGCGACGGCATATCACAGCCCTTACTATGGCGCGAGGTATCCTGCTTACCATCCGCCCGTCGTCGTGAATAACTATGGCTCTGGCTGCTACAACTGCGGCGGGTGGTCAACGGCTGGAGCGGCAGCAGCGGGCGCGGTGGTCGGCGTTGCGGCCGGCGCGGCAATCGGATCGGTCAACACAGCCGTCGCCACTTCGACCGCGTACAACGCCGGCGTTGCGGCAGGCAGCGCGAATGCATATAACACTGCTGCCGTCGCTGCATCGACGTTTTCGCCGGGTGCGGTCTACGCGGCGCTGCCTGCAGGCTGTATCTCGCCCAAGGTTCAAGGCGGCACATACTACCTGTGCGGCAATACGTGGTTCCAGCCATCGTATGGGGCAAACGGTGTCTACTATCGGGTCGTCCCCGCACCGTGAGTCACTCGTAAAACGCTCAGAGCGACACTTTCGGATATAGGTAGGTGCGCGAGATAGACGGCGCAGGTTCCCTTCTTCGCTTCTCGCCCACCTCCTCGCCACCCACCTGCTCTTTTACGACCTGGGCCATCACGCTCCAGCGGTCGGTCTCAAGCACGGTTTTGGCGTCGACACGCTCAAACAGGTCGAGCAAAGGCGCGACGAGACCCGTCCACCCTGTCTGGTGGCTGGCCCCGAGGCCTGCACCATTGTCGCCGTGGAAGTACTCGTAAAACAGGATCAGGTCGCGCCAATGCGGATCATCCTGAAACTTCGTTGCCCCTCCGTAGACCGGCCGTCGTCCATTGGCATCGCGCAAAAACGTACCGGTCAGCCGGCGGACAATTTCCTGCGCCACCTCGAAAAGCGTCATGTGCGGCCCCGAACCGGTCGGGCATTGAATCTTGAATTCATCGCCGAAAAAACTGTGAAGCTGCACCAGAGCCCGCACTATCAGCAGATTGACGGGCATCCACACTGGACCGCGCCAATTGGAGTTGCCGCCGAACATACCGGTGTTCGATTCGGCAGGAAGGTACTGCACCTTGAACTCCTGTCCGTCGACGTGAAGCACGAACGGATGCTCAAGGTGGTGCCGGGACAGCGAACGAATGCCGTGCGGACCCAGAAACTCGTTCTCGTCGAGCAGGTAGCCCAATACGCGTTCGAGTTTCCGCCTGTTGAGGATCGATAGAAGCCTTCGTTCCTTATAACCAATGAAGCCCGCGTCGGTAGGGGCGATATGAGCAACCAGCTCAGGGTAGCGTTCCCGAAACTGTGCAACCAGCGCCATCAGCTTCGGATAGCGGTGGGCGGAATCCCCTTCGAACACGGACGACGCGCATAGCGGCAACAGCCCCACCATCGACCTTACCTTCAAACGCATCGTCTGGCCGTCGGGGAGCCGCAGCAGATCGTAGAAGAACCCGTCGTGCTCGTCCCACATCTCGTCCTCATGCTCGCCGACTCGGTCCATCGCATAGGCGATCCACATGAAATGCTGTACGAACTTGAACGCGACCTCCTCGTAGATCGGGTCGTAGTCGGTCAGAATAATAGCCATCTCCAGCATGGACTGACAGTAGAACGCCATCCATGCTGTCCCGTCCGCCTGCTCCAGCGTCCCACCCGTGGGAAGCTGTGCGCTACGGTCGAATACACCGATATTGTCCAGACCCAGAAAACCGCCGGCAAAGACATTGCGCCCCGCCGGGTCCTTACGGTTGACCCACCAGTTGAAATTGAGCATCAACCCCTGGAACGAACGCTCCAGGAAACGCGGGTCGGCCCGCCCAAGCCCTTTTTCGTATTTGTAAAGCCAGAGCGTGGCAGCCGCGTGCACAGGTGGATTGACGTCGCTGAAGTTCCATTCGTAGGCTGGAATCTGCCCGCTTGGGTGGACGTACAGGCTACGCAGCATCAGCAGCAGTTGCTCCTTGGCGAAATCGAAATCCACCAGCGCGAGCGAGACGGTGTGGAAGGCAAGGTCCCACGCCGCGTACCACGGGTACTCCCATTTGTCCGGCATGGAGATGATGTCCGCATTCAACATGTGGAACCATTCTGTATTCCTCACTTCGCGGCGCGCGGACTCCAGCAATGGATGACTGCCGTGCTCGCGCAGCCAGTGTTGCACGTCGAAGAAGTAGTACTGCTTGCTCCACAACATGCCCGCCAACGCTTGACGGTGAACGCGGCGCTGATCTTCGGTCAGCGATCTGGGAGCAATCCGCTGATAGAACTCGTCAGCATCGGCAATCCGGCTATTGAACACGCTTTCGAAATCGCTGAACGCATTGTCGACTCTGGTCGATGTAAGGCGCAGGCGGATGGTCTTGCTGCCGCAGGAAGGGACGTCGAGGACATAGTGGGCCGCGGCCTTGGTGCCTGACCTGGCGGGATTCACCGCGTCGCAGTGTCCCGAGACGACATAGGCATGGAAAGCATCCTTGACGTAGGGAGACGCGTTGGCTTTACCCCACAGGCGTTGGGCATTGCTCTCGTTTTCGGTGAAGATCGACTCCGGCGCGCCATCGCAATAGAACCAGTACTCTCCCAACTCAGGGTGCACTGCCCGAATCGCGCCAGGCCCCGCATCGGACAGCATGGGCTTGCGAGGGTCCACACCCCAAGACCACGTATTGCGAAACCATAGTGTCGGCAAGACCCGCAACGGCGCCGCTTCCGCTGCCCGGTTGTGCACCGAAATGCGGACAAGGATGTCTTCCGGGTCCGCTTTGGCGTATTCGACGAAAACATCGAAGTAGCGGTCGTCATCGAAGACCCCAGTGTCGAGCAGTTCGTATTCCAACTCCTCCCGCGACCGTTTCGCATTGCTCTCGACGAGGTCCAGATACGGGTACTCCCGTTGGGGGTACTTATAGAGGTACTTCATGTACGAGTGAGTGGGCGTACTGTCAATATAAAAGTAGTATTCCTTGACGTCCTCACCATGGTTGCCCTCGCTGTTGGTGAGTCCGAAGAGACGCTCCTTCAAAATCGGGTCCTGCTCGTTCCACAACGCCAACGCGAAGCACAATCGTTGCTTGTCGTCACACAATCCGCCGAGTCCGTCCTCGCCCCACTTGTACGCGCGTGAGCGCGCCTGGTCATGAGTGAAGTAGTTCCAGGCGTCGCCATTTTCGCTGTAGTCCTCCCGCACCGTCCCCCACTGCCGCTCGCTCACGTAAGGGCCCCACTTTTTCCACGGAACCTGCTTCTCGCGCGCGTCGTTCAGCCGCGTTTGCTCCGTTACGTCGACGATTGCGGGATCCATGCCTGTTCTCCGTTACGGGTCGATGGACTCGACTCGACGCAATGCACGCGAACGTGTTGCATGATCGAATCTAAGCGCATGATCAAGCCGGTTCCGATAGCGGATAGACTACGCAACCACTAACCACGCCGATATTCAACCTTGGTCTAACATGCTTTCGCCCGCGCTTACCCCGGCTGCGGAGCCAGATGCAAGCGGTCAACGAACGCTTGAATCCGGCGTCAGCGTGCCGGGTCGCGTTTCGCTTGCGGCATGCGATCACGCAGCGAATCGTAGATCGGCGGAGAACGCAGCATGGCGGGAACGATCATGGCGGCGAAGCACGATGTGAGCATCGGCAGAAGCAGCGTGAAGCTTCCTGTCATCTCCGTGGCGAGGATGATGCCCGTTATCGGCGCGCGCACGACGGCCGTGAAAAAGGCAGCCAAAGCGACGACCGCGAATGCCGTGGAATCCACGGCGACGCCAGGGAGCCAGCCGACGCAAAGTTTTCCGAAGCCGAGGCCGGCTTGCGCGCCGAGAACGAGCATCGGCGCAAACAGTCCGCCCGGCGTGCCGGCCGCGTACGACACCGCGCCAAGTGCGAAGCGCACTATAAAAATCAGCGCGATGGCGCCCAAGGAGCCAGTGCCTTCCAGCGCACGCTGTGTAATGGCGTCGCCGCCACCCACCATATCGGGCGATATCCACGCCAGCACGCCTACCGCGGCGCCCACCAGCAGGGCTCGCGCTTCGGCGGGCCAACGCGACAATCGGTCGGCGACGGCAAGCGCGCCGAGTATGGCCCGGCTGTAGGCGACCCCGAGCACACCCACAAACACTCCGAGCGCCAGGTACATCGGCATCGTTCCGAAAGCGGGGAAAGGTGGCGCTATCAGGCGGAAATCAGGCGAATCGCGATAAAACAGGCGCGCTACCGCAATCGCGCCCGCGGACGCGCCGAGTGCCGAAATTGCCGTACGGGTCTCGAACCTTCTCACCAGTTCTTCAAGCACGAACACCGCGCCTGCGATCGGCGAGTTGAATGCAGCAGCCAGCCCGGCACCGGCGCCGGCAGCCAGCAAAACCCGGCAGTCGTCCGGGTCCCGGCGAAAGAGCGTCCCGATGGCATGAGCGATCGAGGCGCCCATCTGAACAGTTGGCCCCTCGCGGCCAAGGGCTAGACCGCAACCGATAGCCAGCACACCGCCGACGAATTTCACCGGGATGAGTACAAAGTGAGCAGGTGGCTGCTCTCCGTGCAGGACGGCTTCTACATGAGGAATCCCGCTGCCGCTCGCCTGCGGTGCGAAGCGACGGACGAGCCAAACCGCAAAAGCTGTCGAGCCCGCCGTGGCGAGAACCACCATGAGTAGGCCGATAACGCTCCCGCCCTGCGCCCATGCGAGGAACAAGGTGCGAAACCTGTCGGCCTGTCCGAGCGAGCTTCGAAACAGCACTCCTAGCGACCCTGACACCGCTCCCACGATGAGCGACAGGAGCCCCAGCACGAGCAGCCCGCCGTGGTTCTCCCGGGCGGTGCGGCTGGTCATGATGGCCACACCCCGGACTACGATGGCGTGCAGGCGCCGGAGAACAGGAACACGTTCCGATGCATGGCTTAAAGTCCTATAAGTCTCTGCCGATACGCTGCGCACCTGAATGAGAGTCGCTGGCGCTTTGGCACCGGTTATCGTGGACAAACATGGCATAGGGCTTGCGTCGACCAGGCTGCACACCTCGATTGGAGAGTGCGCCCGATGAGCCAACTGCAATCTGGCCAGTGTCTTTCAGAACGTCAAGCCAATATAAGTAGTCGCTCGATTGAAACGCAATTGACCTTTGGTGTCGTATCAGACGAGGCGATTGCCCAGGTGCGTGAGCGCTCCGCCTTCGTCGGGGCGACGCTGGCACGTGACAAGTTCGCGGGGTTCATAGCGTGGCGCAGCGCAACGGCTCACTCTCACGACACAGTGAACCTCGAACAAAGTCGTTTGAATAGCCGCGCCCCTGATTCACGCCGCCAGCTGTTCCCTGATATACGCAGCGGTGCGGCTACCCTCTTCGAGCGCCACTTCAGCGGGTCTTCCGCTCACCACGATCGTTCCGCCAGCGTCTCCTGCTCCCGGGCCTACATCGATGACCCAGTCGCTTTGTGCGGCCACTCGCATATCGTGCTCGACCGTCACGACGGTGTTGCCCGCATCGACAAGTCCTTGCAGTTGCACCATCAGCCGGTCCACGTCGGCGGGATGGAGGCCAGTCGTAGGCTCGTCCAGAATGTATAAAGTGTCGCCGCGTTGTGCCCGTTGCAGCTCGGTCGCGAGCTTGATGCGCTGCGCTTCGCCACCGGATAACTCCGTGGCCGGCTGGCCGAGTCGCAGATAGCCGAGGCCAATGTCGCGCAGCGCCGTTAGCGAGCGCATCACGCCAGCCTGGTCGGCGAAGAAACTGCACGCGGCGTCGACGGTAAGGCCCAGCACTTCCGCAATGTTCTTGTCCCGCCAGGTGATTTCCAGCGTCGATTCGTTATAACGGGTGCCGTGGCATGTCGTGCAAGGCGCATAGACGCTCGGCAGAAAAAGCAGTTCGACGCTGACGAACCCTTCGCCTTCGCAGGTCGGGCAGCGGCCTTGCGCAACATTGAACGAAAAGCGGCCCGCGCTATAGCGCCGCTTGCGGGCGGCGGGTGTGTCCGCGAAAAGCTTGCGCACCTGATCGAAAAGGCCTGTGTAGGTGGCCAGATTGGAACGCGGCGTGCGTCCAATCGGCTTCTGGTCGACCCGTACGAGCCGTCTGATCGATTCCATCCCGTCGACGATGTGGCCGCTCGTCGGCATGCTACCGTTGGCGAGCAGCGGGTCCTGTTCGTCATCGTCCGGGCTTTCGATTGTTTTCCCCAGACGGCTCGCGACCAGTTCCGGCAGCGCCTGACTCACAAGGCTCGATTTGCCCGAGCCGGATATGCCCGTCACCGTCGTCAGGCAGCCGAGCGCGAACGCGACGTTCAGCCCATGCAGGTTATTGCGCGTGATATTGGCAAGCCGCAGCCAGCCTCTCGCCTCGCGCAGCGTGCGCTCAACGCTTGCCGGCGGGGCGAACAGATGCCGGCGGGTCTGTGACGCTTCAACTGCCGCGAGTCCGTCGGGCGGTCCGCTATACACAATGTGACCGCCCTCCTCGCCTGCAGCGGGACCCACGTCGACCAGCCAGTCGGCGCGCCGCATCATCTGCAGATCGTGCTCGACGACGAAGAGCGAATTGCCCGCTGCCTTCAGCGCCTGAAGCGCGCTGAAAAGCGCTTCGCCATCCGCGGGATGCAAGCCGGCCGATGGCTCATCGAGCACATACACGACTCCGAAGAGCTGCGACGACAATTGCGTGGCGAGCCGCAAGCGCTGCAATTCACCCGAAGACAGCGTCGGCGTACTGCGATCCAGGGCGAGATAACCGAGGCCCAGGTCGATGAGCGTAGTCAACCGTTCCTGAAGTTCGGCCGCAATGCGCTGCGCGGCGAGGCGCTTCTCGCCCGAAAGGTTTGGTGTGCGTCGCACGTCTGGCGAGGCCTTGTGTGCCGAGCCGCCAGCGGCCACGCGCCGCTCGACGGCATCGCGCATAGCGCTCCTGCTGAGCACATCGCCTTTGCCCTGTGTTGCCGCAACCGGCTCCTGCCACTCCCCGCGCGCGATCGGTTCAAGAAGCGCGGCGAGTCCCGCCAGAGGCAACTGCGAAAATTCGGCGATATCGAGTCCGGCGAATTTCACCGATAGCGCTTCTTTCGTGAGCCGTTTTCCGCCGCACTCCGGGCAGTCGCGCGAGACCATGTACTGAGACACGCGCTTTTTCATCAGCGCGCTTTGAGTGTTTGCAAAGGTATGCAAGACGTACCTGCGGGCGCCGGTGAACGTCCCCTGGTAGCTCGGCTCGTCTTTCCGTTTCAGCGCTGCGCGCGTCTCCTTGGGCGTGAGACCGGCGTAGACGGGCACGGTCGGCTGCTCGTCGGTAAAGAGAATCCAGTCGCGGTCTTTCTTCGGCAGATCGCGCCACGGCGTGTCGACGTCATAGCCCAGTGTGACGAGGATGTCGCGCAGGTTCTGTCCATGCCATGCGGGTGGCCACGCAGCAATCGCGCGCTCGCGGATGCTCAGCGAATCGTCGGGCACCATCGAATGTTCGGTGACTTCATACACGCGCCCTAGCCCATGACATGTCGGACAGGCGCCTTGCACCGTGTTCGGCGAAAAGTGCTCGGCGAACAGCATGGGCTGTTTGGGCGGGTAAGTTCCGGTACGCGAATACAGCATGCGCACGAGGGTGGACAGCGTAGTGACGCTTCCTACCGACGAGCGCGCGGACGGTGTGCCGCGTTGCTGTTGCAGCGCGACGGCAGGCGGCAACCCTTCGATCGCATCGACTTCGGGCACGCCGACCTGCTCGATCAAACGCCGCGCGTAAGGCGCAACCGATTCGAAGTAGCGCCGCTGGGCCTCCGCGTACAGCGTGCCGAATGCGAGCGACGACTTGCCCGAGCCCGACACACCTGTAAATACGACCAGCGCGTCCCGTGGGATCTGCACGTCGACGTTTTTCAGATTATGTTCTCGCGCGCCCCGCACGCTGACGAACCCCGTGTCTGTGCGGGAGGATGTCGAGGACGAACGGGGCTTGCGGCTGGTTACATCCATATTGGTAGGTAGCTACGGGCCAGGAACTTTAGTAAGACGCACAACGCGTGCCCGCACAAAGCGGCCGAGGCGAATTGGCGGCCCTGCGGGCCCGTCCGCAATCTACCGCTGCGCCACCGCCGCTTGCCACCCAGTGCGCGCTTCGACCCACTCGGCCAGCATCAGCAAACCGGCGTCACCGTGAGCAGCGCCTACCAGTTGCGCGCCAAGAGGCAAGCCCTGCGGCCCAAATCCCACGGGCACGGTCACGGCGGGCACGCCGAGAAAGGTCCAAGGCGCACAGAATGACGCGTCGCCCGTATAGTCGAGCCCGCGCGGCGGTTCGCCAGTGGCCGGCGCGACCAGCAGCGCATCGAGCGCCATCGCGTTGGTCAGCCAGTCGTGAAAGCGGTGTGCCATTGGCATCTGCGCCGCCTTGATGCGCGCGTAGGCGGTCGCGGGCAGCTTGCGGCCTTCTTCGACGAGACCGCGCATTGCTTCGCTCACGAGTTCGGGTGTGCGATCGACCAGTTCGCCGTGCGTGATGGCCGCTTCAACCGACATCAGTTTCAACGCATGCGCAGGCGTTTCAAAGATCTCGGCCGGCAGATCGACCGTGACGATCTCGACGCCGTCTCGCGCCAGGTGAGCCGCGAGCCTGTCGAGCGCGGCCTGCTGCGCCGGCTCGATTTCCCCGCCGGCCTGTTTCGACAGCACGCCGATGCGCCGCGACCCCGTGCCGCGCGCCGACACCTGCGCAGCGAGCCCAACGTGCGAGACGTGCGGATCGTCGGCATCCTCGCCAGTGACGAGCGCCAAAGCGTAAGCCACATCCGCGACGCGTGTCGCAAACATGCCGACGTGGTCCAGCGACCACGCCAGCGGCAACACGCCCGTGCGCGCAATCGCACCGTAAGTCGGCTTGAAGCCGACGACGCCGCAGTACGCCGCCGGCCGTATCACCGACCCCTGCGTCTGCGTACCGAGTGCGAGCGGCACGATCCCTGCCGCGACCGCCGCCGCTGAGCCACTCGACGAACCGCCCGGCGTGAACGCGTCATTCCAGGGATTGACGGTCGCGCCCGGCTTACGCCACGCGAATTCGGTCGTCACCGTCTTGCCGATGATCGACGCGCCCGCCGCACGCAAACGCGCGACCACCCACGCATCCCGATCGGGGCGCCGTCCCTTGTAGGCGGGCGAGTTGAATTCGGTCGGCATGTCGGCGGTATCGATCACGTCCTTCACCGCGACCGGCACGCCGGCCAGCGGCGAGGCCACATCGACGGCATTGACGGGCGCGGCGTCCGGCAAATAGCAGAACGCATGCAACGACGCCTGCGATTTGCACGCCGCATCGTAAGCCTGCGTGACGTACTGCTCGAGCCCGGCCTCGCCGGAGGCGACTTCAGCGCGAATCCGGCCGATGGGCGGAATCGGCGCAGTGTTGGAAGAAACAGAGAACATGGTCATGTAAGCGTCGCAAACGGTGTCATTTCGCGGCAAGCGCCGGCTGGATGTAATTCTGAACGATGAACTTATCGTAGTTCGGCTGCTGCTTCAGGTTGCCGAGCGCGATCTGCGTGTCCATCGCGACAGTCAGCGCTTTAGGCGTGATGCCGACGTTCTTCGGATACACGCCTTCGTCGAGCATACGCTTCACCGCTGCGTCGACCACTGCGGCGTCGAGTGTCGGAAATTCCTTGCGCGCGATGGCGGCCGTTTCCGCAGAATGGCTTTGCATGTACAGCAGCGCGTTTTGCAGCCCCTTCACGAACCGCGCGGCCGCATCCGGATCGACGCTGCGCTTCGCGGAGATTGACGAAAACGCGTATTCGCCATAGAGCTTCGGAAAGCCGAGCACGACTTTCATGCCCTTCGCGACCGCCTGATCCAGACCCGGCTCATACATCACCGCGATCTTCGCCTGGCCGGCAACGAGCGGTCCGATCTCCGAGCCGAGCGGCACCTGAACCAGCTTCACGTCGCTTTGCGACATGCCGTTCTCCTTCAAGAGCTTGAAGAACAGCGACGTACTGGTGGTAGGCATCTGCCCCGACACGATCACCTGATCTTTCACGTCCTTGATGCCGCTGAACTTCACATCCGGAGCAACGGCGATCCACACCGCCGCACCGTTCACGACATTAGCGATCACATCGACATCGGCGCCCTTCTCCGCGGCCACGGCCGTCCACTCCGGCCCGTGTAGCGAGAAGTCGGCGCTGCCGGACAGTACGGCCGAAAGCGCCGCGCTCGGACTGCCCGCCGTCTGCTTGTTGACGTCGAGTCCCTCCTTCTCGAAGAAGCCGCCGTCTATCGCCACATAGAGTGGCAGATAGAGCATCGACTGGAACGCCTGTGAAATAGTCACTTTCTTTCCGGCGGCCAGTGCCGGTGTTGAAACGCCTGCAACGCTCAGTGCCAAAGCGGTCGTGAGCGCGAGGAGCGCCTTTCTTGCGGTTAGTGCCATCGTCTGTCCTGTATTGAAGTGGTTGGACTGCCGGAATGCGTTAAACCTTGAGGGTGGTGGTATTCGACGCCTGCCGCCACGGCAGCAGCCTGCGTTCGAGCATGTCGATCAGGAAGTACAGGACAAAGCCGATCGCCATTAGCACGAACAGCCCCTCCCACACGGTGTTGAGGTCGTACAGGCTGGACGCGGTGAAGATCATGTGTCCGAGGCCTTTCTCCGATGAGATGAACTCGCCCACCACTGCGCCCACCAGACCGAAGCCGACGTTGATGCGGAACGTGGAGATCACGTAGGGCAGCGTGAACGGCACCACCACTTTCATGAACACGTCGTTCTTGTTCGCGCCGAGCGTGACGAGCAACGCCTGCAGGTCGGGATCGGCGTCCTTGGCCGCTTCATAGGCGGCAATCAGCGCGACGATCGCGGTAAGCGAAATGGCCAGCGCAACCTTCGAGATGAGCCCGGTGCCGAACCACAGAATCACGATCGGTGCAAAAGCGATCTTCGGCACACTATTGATCGCGACGATGAACGGCTCGATCAGCCGCGCGACGAACGGCGAATACCACAGCGCGAGTCCACACACCGAACCGACTGCCGTGCCGAACACGAAGCCGAGAATCGCTTCGAAGAGCGTATAGCCGGTGTCGATGAAAAGCTGATGCGATTGCACGTCGCGCAGGAGCGCCGCGAGAATCTTCGACGGCGAGCCGACGAGGAAATTCGATACCCAGCCAACCCGCGCCGCGCCTTCCCATATCGCAAAGAACGCTACTACGGCCGCAAGTTGCAACAGCGAACGGCCCCAGCCGCTGTCGAGCACGAAGCGCGCGCGAGGCTTCACTGCGCGTTGCTCCGGCGCCGGTTTATCGATGGAAGCGGATTGCGTCATGCTGCTTTCACCTCGGTCTGAATATCCAGCTCGCCGCATAACGCGTGAAAGTAACCGGCGAAGTTGGGGTCGCTGCGTGCGCCGATCGGCGAGCGAGCGGCTATGTCGATGTCGTAGATCTTCTTCACCTGCGAAGGCCGGCCGCCAAGTACGACGACGCGCTTCGATAAAGCGACCGCCTCGTCGATGTCGTGCGTGACGAGTACCACGGTCTTGTGAAACGTCTCTACGGCCTCCATCAGCACGCCTTCCAGATACAGGCGCGTCTGGTAGTCGAGCGCCGAGAAAGGCTCGTCCAGCAGAATGATGTCGGGATCGTTAATGAGCGTGCGGATCAGCGCCACGCGCTGACGCATGCCGCCCGACAGCATGCGCGGATACGCATTCTCGAAGCCGGCGAGCCCATACGTATTGAGGTATTCCATCGCCATGTCGTGTGCTTGCGCGGCCGGCATCTTCGAGAGCTCCGGCCCGATCAGCACGTTTTGCAGCACGGTGCGCCACGGCAGCAGCAAGTCGCGCTGCATCATGTAGCCGACCTTGCCGCGCAAGCCATCGACGCTTTGCCCGCGATAGACGATATCGCCGCTATCCGCTTCGAGCAGCCCGGCGATCACGTTGAACACCGTAGTTTTGCCGCAGCCCGAAGGCCCGATGATGCTGACGAAATCGCGCTCATGAATATCGAACGTCAGACCGCCGAGCACGTCGACGGAACCGAGTTTGTTCGAAAACGATTTACGGATATTGCGTAACGCAAGCTGAACGGACATGTCTGTTCCTCGACGACGTTTTCGGAGTGCATCGCGACAAACGCGATTGAAATCACGCGGCCTGCTGTGCCGCCAGAAAGCGCCGGCGCATCGGCTTGAGCGCAGCAATGGCGAGCAGCGCGGTAACGATGTCGAGCGTGATCGCGGTCGAAAACACCGGCACCCAGCTTCCCGCATGCTGATGCATCAACGCCGCGAGCGGGCCGCCGAAGATCGAACCGATCCCTTGCGAGATATAGAGCCAGCCGTAGTTCTCGGTGGCGTGCCGTGTGCCGAAAGTGTCCGTAAGCGTCGATGGAAACAGCGAAAAGATCTCGCCCCAGCCGAAAAACACCACGCCCGACAGCAGCACGAACAGCACTGCGTTATCGCGCGTGAGCAGCCATAGCGCCATGGCCACGCCTTCGAGCGCGAAGGCGAAAAACATCGTGTTCTCGCGCCCGACCCTGTCCGACACCCAGCCGAACAACGGTCGCGTGAGCCCGTTCGTGAAGCGGTCGATCGTCAACGCCAGCGGCAACGCCGCCATACCGAACACGAGTACCTTGGTCACGCCGAAGTCGGCGGCGAAGGTGGCCATCTGCGAGGTGACCATGAGGCCGGACGTGGACATCATGGTCATCATCGCGAACATGAGCCAGAAGAGCGGCGTCTTCAAGGTCTGCGACGGGCGAAAATTCGTGACGCCAGGCGTTGAAGCAGAGCCCGGGAGAACCGCGGCATCGTGCGCAGGCGGCACGCGCAAACCCTGCGAAGCGAGCAGGCCCACCACCGCGAACGCAATGCCGAACATCAAGAGCGTCGCATCGATGCCGCGCGCCTGCAGCGACGTGGCGATTGGAAACGTGGTGACGATTGCACCCATGCCGTAGCCCGCCGCGACCGCGCCCGCCGCGAAGCCACGGTTGGTCGGGAACCAGCGCACCATCAGCCCCACCACGCCGACATACACAATACCGGTGCCGAGACCGCCGACCAGTCCATAAGTGAGGTAGAGCATCGGCGCGCTATGCACCTGCGAGGCCAGCACCCAGCTCAGGCCCGACATGACGGTGCCTATCGAGATCAGCATGCGCGGTCCGAAGCGGTCGATCAGCTTGCCCTGAAACGGCGAGAAAAACGTCTGCAATATGATGAGCAGTGAAAACGTGACCTGTAGTTCAGGCAGCGCAACGCCGAGTTTCGCGGCGAGCGGTTTGGTCATCAGCGTCCATACATATTGCGGACTCGAAATCGCCATCATGCAGACAAGACCCAGCCCGAGCTGAAGCCAACGGTTGTGGGTCGCGCTCGACGAAGCGGCGCCGGCTTCCGTCGACGCGATGGGTGGCAACGAAGATTGCAAACGTGTGGTCATGGTGACTCCATTTACTGAGCGAATGTCTGCCGGCGATCAGCAGACGTGCAGCGTCCTCCGAGCCTGGAAGACCGGACCTGCAATCCGATTGAAAAATAGCGCGCGTGTGCGTCTACCAGCCCGCGGCTGCCCCGTCACTGCGCGGGTCGTAGCCCGCTTCGATCAATCCATCTGGATACCGAACGATTGCGCCGGCATGTCCCATTGCTTCGTCATAGGCTTGCATCGTCTCGACTTCGTGGCCGAGCGCTGCGAGCCGCGCGACGGTGTCCGGTGCGAAACGCGCTTCGAGCTTGAGCGTGTCGGTCGATTGACCCCACGTGCGGCCGAGCAGCCAGCGCGGCGCATCGATCGCGGCCTGGGGATTCCAGCCGAACGTCGCTATGCGCGAGAACACCGCGCTTTGCGACTGCGGCTGACCGTCGCCGCCCATGTTGCCGTAGACCATCGTGCGGCCATCGGCGAAACGCGCGAGCGCCGGGTTCAGCGTATGAAAAGGCCGGCGCAGCGGCATTAGCGGATTGCGCGCGCGCTCGTCGAGCGAGAAACTGCACCCGCGGTTCTGCCAGTTGATGCCCGTCCCCGCCAGCACCACGCCGCTGCCGAACTCGTGATAGATGCTCTGGATGAAGCTCACCGCAACACCGTTGCTGTCGGTCACGCCGAGCCACACCGTATCGCCGGGCCCGCGACCGGCGCCCCACGGCGCGGCTTGCGTAGACGACACTTGCGCGGCCATTGCGTCGAGCGCGGCAGGCTTCAACAGTTCCCGCGGATCGACGCGCATGTGATCCGGATCGGTGATCTCGGCATCGCGCACCGCAAACGCGAGCTTGGTTGCTTCGGCGCAGACGTGCACGAACTCGGGACCCAGCGGGTCCATCTCTTTCGTCACCGCGCGATCGAGAATGCCTAGAATCAGCAACGATACGAGCCCTTGCGTCGGCGGCGGCATGTTGTAGATCGTGCCGAGCGAGTGCTCAAGGGCGAGCGGCGTTCGCAGACGCGCCTCGTGTCGTTGCAGATCTGCGAGAGTCAGCAGCGAGCCGGCCGACTGAAGATCGCTCGCGATGCTGCGTGCAAGGTCGCCGCGATAGAAGTCGTCGAAGCCTGCGTGTGCCAGATGTTCGAGCGTCGCGGCAAGACGTGGCGCGACGAAGCGTTCGCCCGTAGCCGGCACCCGACCGTCGTGCAGGAAGGTTTCAGCGAAACCCGCGATCGGGCGCAGTTCGGCGAGACGGCTTTCTACACATTGCGACTGGCTGCGCGTGACCGGCACGCCGTGCTTCGCGTAATGGATCGCGTCTTCGAGCAGCCGCGCGACTGGCAGCCTGCCGCCGAGCGTTTCAGCCGACCAGCGATACGCGCGATGCCAGCCGGACACCGTGCCGGCCACCGTGTTGGCTGCGAGCGGGCCGCGCGTCGGTATGGCCGACAGTCCTCGTGAGCGGTACTCGTCGACGCTCGCCGCCAACGCCGCCGCACCGCACGCCTCGATGCCGACCGGCTCGGCGCCGGGACGCGAGATCAGCCAGAACCCGTCCCCGCCAATACTGTTCATGTGCGGATAGATGACGGCGATCGTCGCCGCGGCCGCGATCATCGCTTCGACGGCGTTGCCGCCTTCGCGCAAGATTGCGAGCGCGCTCTGCGCGGCAAGCGCATGAGGCGCGACCGCCATGCCGCGGGTTCCGCGGGCCGGGTTCAGGATTTCGGAGGGCATCGGTGCACGGGGCTTTTGCTTGTATACATACCCGTGCATATGCGAATACCGTGCCAGCGCCCGCACGCCGCGCAAAGGCCGATTGCAGAAGGCGCTTAACAAATTGGGGCGCTCAATGCGTGTTGCTAAATGGTGCCTCGCAACCTCGGTGGTGCATACGGCGCACTGTGAGGCTCCGAGGCGGTGCGGGCGCGCTGCAGGCGCTCGGTGGTCAGTGTGCGCACTTCCGCCCTGCTCCCTTCTATGTGCCGCCCCAATAACTCGACTGCGCGGTCAGCCGCAAGATCGCGGATGGCGGCGAGAATCGCAATGTGTTCGTTATATGTGTCGTCGATGCAATCGCCGTATACGAGGTCGAGCCGCCGCACCACGCGGATGCGGTCGGTCACGCGCTGCATTGCGGCGCTCAGCTCTGCATTGCCGGCGGCGACGACGAGCGCCTCGTGGAACGCCTCGTCGAGCGCCACCATCTCCCGGCCGTCGCGAACGCGTTGTGCGCGGGGGACGTTCCATATGCGGTCGAGCCGCTCGAGCATCTGCGACGCGGTGGCGGACAGAGTGCCGTCAGCGCCAAAGAGCCGGGTCACAGAAAACGTTTCTATGAGCTTGCGCATTTCGTACAGATCTTCGAAGCGCTTGAAGTCGATCGGCACGACTTCCCAGCCGCCGCGCACATAGCCGCGCATCAGACCGTCGCTTTGAAGACGTTGCAGCGCCTCGCGCGCCGGTGTGCGCGAAACGCCGAAGCGATCGGCGATGCTGCCTTCGGTCATACGGTCGCCCGGAAGCAGGCGCATGTCGAAGATATCGTCTCGCACGCTGAAGTACACATGGTCAGCGCGCGACGAGGGAGAGCGGGTTGTGTCTTTCACGCACGAGCCTGGGATTAACAGATCTTCCGGCAGTGACTATCGGTCACCGTCAAAACATCCGTCAACAAGAATTTAATCTGCCGGAGGCGTTGTTGATCCGAAGTTACCGACTACATGCGAGCATTGAACAACCTGTCGACCAGATCGCCCTTGTCCAGCTGCCCGACCCACCAATCGAGCGCATGTCCGCCTTTATCTTCGCGCCACGCGAGATAGCACCGCGTGTGCTCACGCACGCCGGCAATCCGTCTCGCGACGAGTTTCCCTTCACGTATGAGGCCTTCGGCCACGCGCTCAGGCAGCATGCCCACCGCGATACCTTCGCACAGCGCGCCGACCTTGGCCGCCAGCGTGGGCACGACGACGACGGGTTGGCCGTCATACGTGGCCACCGATTGAGGCTGTAGCTCGCGTGACGTGTCGCTTATGACTGCGCCGCGAAATCCGGCAATCGTGCCGCGGTCCAACGGCTCGGGTATCGCGGCGAGCGGATGACCCGGCGCCACCACGAATAGATGCCGCAGCGCTCCGATCGGCCGCGCCGCGATATTCGCCGCGTGAGGCGGCTCACCGACCGCGCCCACGGCGAGATCCGCGCGCCCCGTGATCAGCGCATCCCAGACGCCGCCAAGCACTTCGGTGGACAGGCGCAGCCGCGTGATCGTTTCCATCTCGTAGAAGCTGCGAACATACGGCCACAACGAGCCGAAGGGCAGGATTTCATCCAGACAGATGCTCAGTTCCGATTCCCAACCTCGCTGGATACCCTGCGCTTTCATTTCGAGCTGTCGCGCCGCTTTGAGCAACTGACGCCCTTCTTCCACGAGTACCCGGCCGGCTTGCGTGAGTCTCGCGCGTCTTCCGCTGCGGTCGAACAGTTCGACGCCCAGATCGCTTTCGATCTTCTGCACGAGATACGTCAGCGCCGACGGTACTCTGTGCAGCAATTCGGCGGCCTCGGCGAATGTACCTGTTCTGTCTATTACGTCCAGTACTTCAAGCGCTTCAAAAGAAAGCTTTATCGGCATTCGGCATCCTCGGTCCCGCCAAGATGTTGATACAGTGCGTCACGATGCGTGGATCGCGGCAGCACCGCTCATTGCAATTCGGAAAGGAAGACATGGAGTGCAAGGTCCGTATATGCCATAACGGCACATCGGACTGAACTGCGACTCATGCGCGGGACGGGATTGTAGAGCGGATATAAAGAAGAAGCGACAAATACCGATAAAGCAAACCAATAGCCACGGCGGATTCCCGCTGCCGGAAACCCGCCGCCGGTGCTTCAGAAAGAATGGCGCATGCCGATACGCACGTCCGCCTGCGTGCTGGTTGACGACGGCGTGAAGCTATAGCCGATTACCGCGTTCACGCCATCGGAAGCGCGCAGATAATCGCCGGAGATATACACGTCCGTGCGTTTGGACAGCAGGTAGTGAAGCCCGAGCGATCCCTGATTCCAGTGGCTCCCTTCAAATCGCGTGTGCTGATAACCGCCGTATAGCATCAACGCCGGCGTGAAAGTGTACGAAGCGCCGCCCTCGTACACCTGCATATGCGACGTTTGCCCGACCCCCTTGATCGTCGTGTAGGTGAAGTTGCCGCTCAACATCACATTGCCGATCGTGTATGCGGCGCCGACTGCAAAGGCGCCTTGCTTGTCGACAGGGAATGCAGAGGAACTGTACAGATCTGTTACTGCGCCGGTTGCAGGATCGACCGAGACGGTGGGCCTGCCCAGGAAAGTACGCGTGCCGATCATCGCATACGGATCGAATGCGTAGATGCCAAAAGGATTGTTCAACTGCGTGTACGCGGCGCCCATGTTGAACGCGCCGTGTTCATAGCGCGCGCCCACGCTCCATGCGCTCTTCTGGTGGAAGTCGCCCGCCGTATTGCCGAACGAGTACATGCCGCCAAAAGAGAAACCGGAAATATCGTTGGAGAGATACTTGATCGAGTTCGGCAGCCGGTCGCCGTTCATCCGGTCGAAGTCGCCCTGGTGAATCGCGTAACCGCTTGCCCACGCCGATATGTTGTACAGGTAGGCGAATTCTTCGGTCATGTCGAGCTGGTTACCGAACGACAGCGTGCCCCAGTTGTTCTTCAGGCCGACATACGCCTGGCGGCCGAATTCGGCACCGCCAAATCCAAGCTGTCCATTGCCCAAGTGGAAACCCGACTCGAGGACGAATATGGCCTGCAAGCCGCCGCCCAGATCTTCGACGCCCTTGAAGCCGATACGGTTGCCGTACGAAATGCCGTCGTCGAACTTGACCTGGTGGGAGCCACCGGCGTTGCTGACGTACGTGATGCCGGCGTCCAGAACGCCATACAGCGTGACGCTGCTTTGCGCGTGGACACCCGTTGGCGCGCATACGGCGCTTGCTGCAATAGCGAGTCCCGAAAGACTGACGGCATTTTTCTTCTTCATTGAATTCTCCCCTGATCTGTACCTGCGCAATTCGTTGGATAAAGCGATCCCTGCAGCGGCCGATAACAGGCGCGCAGCACTTCTCGCATGACGGGCAGTTCGAAACTGGTTGAGACCGATCGATATGGCCTGGCTGTTATTTGTCCAGCATGAAAATTCCGCCAGGCCTGCGTCGACGCGTCAAGAATACGGTTCCAGATTTACGGCGAGTCGATCGGATGCGACATGAATCTGTCGCCTTGCGACCTTATAAGCGCTCAATCAAGCGCACAATTGGAATTGCCTCTTCTACTTCACGCCAAGCGCCGTCTGAACGGCTTGCAAGCCATTCGTACCGCTCGCCGTATTCACGCCATCCAGCCATGACTTGAGCAGTTCGGGGTGGCGCTTGAGCGCTTCGGTCGCGGCTACGTCGACACCGGTCTTCTTTTCGAGTACTTCGGTGATCACTCCGTTTTCGAGGTCGACGTTGAATGTCAGTTGCCTGAAAAGGCGACCCACGTTAGGGCATTGTTCTGCGTAGCCGCTGCGCGCAACGGTGTTGACCGTGGCGCCGCCGTAGTTCGGGCCGAAGTACTTATCGCCTCCGTCGAGATAACTCAGCTTGAACTTCGTGTTCATCACATGCGGCTCCCACGCAAGAAACACGATCCACTTCTTCTCGCGTACTGCACGCTCGACTTGTGTGAGCATGCCCGTCTCGCTGGATTCGACGACCTTCCAGTTGTCGAGGCCGAACGCTTTGTCATCGACCATCTTCTTGATGTTCTGATTGGCCGGCGCGCCGGGTTCGATGCCGTAGATCCTGCTGTCGAACTTGTCGGCATTCCTGGCGAGGTCCGCGAACGAGTGAACGCCTGCTGCCGCCACGTAGTCGGGCACTGCGAGCGTGAACTTCGCATTGCTCAGGTTCGGATGAACGACCACGATCGACTTTTCTTCTTCGAAGGGTTTGACGACCGGCGCTTGCGCGGGCATCCAGTTGCCGAGAAACACGTCGATTTGCCCTTTTTTCAGGCCTTGATACGTGATCGGCACGGAAAGGTTCGCGACCTTCTGTTTATAACCGAGCGCCTTCAGCACGACGCCGGTCATCGCATTGGTCGCGTCGATATCGGTCCATCCCGGCCCCGCCATGTTCACCTGCATGCACGATTGCGGCTCGGCGGCGGAGGCGAAACTGGCTGCCGCGCATAGCAGCGCAACGCCGGACATCGCCTGTTTGAATAGCTTGTTCATCATCGCGGCTTTCCTGTGAGTGAGTGAGAAGTAAGCATGTAGCGGCCAGTCAGTGCGCGACCGCCGGGAAGCGCGCCATTGCCTCCAGCGTGTCCAGATCGATGTGATTGCGCATATAACGCTGACTTGCGTCGACCCGGGGTTGCCAGTCCCATGAAGCAACTGTGCCCTGGGTGGTGGCGGCGAAATGAAAGCGGCGACGACGCTGGCTTTGCAGCACTTCGTCGTGCAGCGCGGCAAGGTCCCAGCGCGTGGCAATCTCGTTGCGCAACGCTTCGATCTGGGCGGCGTATTCGGCTTTCGGCGCGAGGTTCTCACGCTCGAGCGGATCGGCTTCGACGTCGTACAGCTGGTCGGGGTCGGCAGGCGTGTGTATGAACTTGAAGCGCCCGCGCCGCAGCATCACGATCGGCGCAATAGCGCCTTCAGCAAGATATTCGCCGAGTGCTTCATCATGACCGCCCCGCTCCGCTCGAAGGTGCGGCACGAGACTATGTCCGTCGAGCGAATCGGGCCATGCCGCCGGTTGTTCGCCGCGCGCCAGCTCGACTAGCGTGGGCAGCAGATCGAGATGCGACACGGAAGCGTACACGCGATGCGCGTCGAATTGCTGCGGTGCGTGCACGATCAGCGGCACGCGGCAGCCGCCTTCAAAAAAGGTCATCTTGTACCAGAGGCCCCGCTCGCCGAGCATCTCGCCATGATCGGAAGTGACGACGATGATCGTGTCCTCCGCCAGCCCCGCCTGTTCGAGCGCTTCGAGAATCGCACCGAACTGATCGTCGACATAGGAAATCGCGCCGTAATAGGCGCGGCGTGCGTTGCGGATCTGCTGGTCGGTCGGCGGCGTGCGATCGGTTTCGCAAACGTGACGCAAGCGTCTGGAGTGAGGATCGGCTTCTTCGAATGAATCGCGATGCGCGGGCATGTCGATATCTTCGTCCTGATACATGTCCCAGTACTTTTGCGGAATTGCGTAAGGGTCATGAGGGTGTGTCAGCGAGGCGACCATGCAGAAAGGCCTCGCGTCTTTTCCGGCGTGTCGCTCACGGGCAATGTCGAAGAGCTTCTGGCGCGTCGTGAACGTGACTTCGTCGTCGAAGTCGAGCTGGTTCGTGCGCACGCACGGTCCGGCTTCGATAACGGAACTCATGTTGTGATACCACGTTGGACGCGCCTGGAAATCGTCCCAGTTCGGCGTCCAGCCGAAGTCGGCTGGGTAAATGTCGGTGGTGAGGCGCTCTTCGAAACCGTGCAACTGATCCGCGCCGCAGAAATGCATTTTTCCCGAGAGAATCGTGCGATATCCTTCAGCGCGAAGGTAATGTGCGAATGTCAGTGTTTGCGACGGAAATTCCGCGGCATTGTCGTACGCGCCGATTGCAGACGGAAGTTTGCCGGACAGAAAAGAAAAGCGCGACGGCGCACACAGCGGGCTTGCGCAATATGCAGAATCGAATACCACGCCCTCTTTTGCAAGGCGGTCGAGGTTAGGTGTTCTGGTAAGCGGATGTCCATAAGCGGCGAGCGCAAATGGAGTCATCTGATCGGCCATCAGAATGAGAATATTCTTTTTGCTGTCAAGCATGGAGCGCGCCTTGAATAAAATCATGGATGTCAGTGCAACTACCTATGCCGGTGCGATCGCAGACACGACTCGAAGCGACAGTGGCGGTCCGCTTGCGGCATCTACACCACTATTGCCGGTCAATTCGGCGCTGTGAAGACGGCAATTCGTTATGTGCCTATAAGGGGGCGTTATACGTGCCCACGCTGTAACCCTGATAAACTAAGGAAACCCGCGCCAGTTAAGGATCTCCGGCCTCTGCGGGTGCGCCACGTGGTACAGGGACATAAGCATGAGCGAACACGTTATCAGGCGAGGCGCACGGTACTACTACCGCCGCCGCGTGCCGATTGAACTGGTAGAAAAGCTGGACGGCAAACGGGAAGTACAGAGGGCGTTAGGTACGTCCGACCTCCGGGAGGCGCGCATACTGGCCCGCCGTGTCGGTGTAGAGGTTGACGAGTTATTCGAGCGCGCTCGTACAGGCGCGGTAGCCCCTCCCAAGCCTAGGCCAAATGTTGACCCCGCCCCCTGGTCCTCAAGGGCAGAGGAAGAGGCTTATCCTCCGCATGAGTCGGAGCTTGCTGTACCGACCGAACAAGACAAGCTTATAGCGGAGCAAAGGAGCGCACTGAACGCGTTCAAAGAAGACCTTTCCATCATCTTGGCTAGCGCACGTCAGCGCGTCCTCCATGGCGCTCACGCTATCCCGTCAATACCGACGCATACGCAAGCAACCGGGACGCCTGGAGCGGGCCTCAATGAGGCGTTCGCGGCGTGGGAGCGGATACGCCAGCCAACGCAAGAGACCAAGGCAACAATGCTGCGGGTTATCCAGCGCTTCCGGGAGGTCAAGGGTCCTGCAAAGCTGGCGGATATACAGCGCACGCACTTAACCGCGTTGCTGAATTCATTGCAGACCTCAAGCCTTGCAACACAGCGGACGTACCTGTCTATGTTCAAGGCGTTGCTATCCGCCGCCGTTAGTGCTGAGTTGATAAGCCATTGCGTAGCGGCCAACTACCGGGTTGAGGGCAAGGAAAAAGGTAAGGCCCGCATTCCGTTTGCTGTTAGTGACGTACAGTGCATACTAGATAGCTTGCCCGCAAGCGGAGCGGCCCGCTGGATACCACTACTAGCGCTGTACACCGGAGCGCGTAGAGAGGAGATAGGCCAGCTACGGCGAGAGGACATTAAGCACGAAACCTATCGAGACGCTAGCGGTAAGACCCACAAAGTACACATGCTGTACATAACAGACGATGACGATACGCAGCGGCTTAAGAACACCAATAGCCGGAGACGGGTTCCCGTGCATGCCGAGCTAATCCGCATGGGTTTCATGGATCACGTTAGCAAGCAAACTGGCCCAATCTTTCCCGAGCTTGTGCCCGATAGGACCGGGCGCGTTACGTCCGCGTTCGGCAAAGCGTTCAGCAAGTCGCTAAGAACCAAGTACGGCGTAACGGATACCCGTAAGACGTTCCACAGCTTCCGGCACCTGTTTAAGGAGGTATTGCGGGAGCATGGCGTACCTAAAGCGGTAAATGACGCGCTTACGGGCCACTCGTCAGGCGATACGGCGGAGGACTACGGCGGAGAGTTTTACCCTGTTCGCCCATTGGTGGAAGCTATGGAGAAATACGAGATACACGGATTAGAACTGGCCTCCCAAAAATGAGAAAGCATGGAAGCGTGGCCCTCTCGGACGTTGCGGCCAAGGCGTCCAGTCTCGATATCGCGTGCTCCCGCTGTGAGCGGCGGGGCCGGTATCAACTAGCGCGGCTTGTCGAGCGGCTTGGTCCAGACTTTCCAATGACGGACCTAGGAGCGGAGCTAACTGATTGCCCGAACCGGGGCGCAAGCTCGCACGACAAACGGTGCGATGTGTATTTCCCCGGCATCGTTGCGGTCCTATACGGTGACGAGTAGCCGCCGCGCTATGACTCCGCCCAAGCCGCACCCTAACTCTACCGGGGCGCGTTGTCGATAACTCCGTCTACCGCGTCCCCAACCTCCCGCGCTGCGCACCCGCCCTCGTCCATACACTCATAGAGCTTAGCCTTGGACGCCACGTATAACCGGCTGCGGGCGCTAGGTTCATCGTGCATGTGCGCGGCTAGGCAGTCCTTGAGGGCTTGCGGCGGGGCGTGTGGGTCTATTACTAAATGGTGGCACTCCTCCAGGCCAGCAAAGGCGGAGGACGTAGCCACGGACAACGCAACGGCCAACACAGTACGGAACACGAGAACCCCCTACGCGAACCCTGATGAAAAATTGCTTGCTTACGCCATAGACCTGAAACAACTTTAAAAGGGAAGCCAAGAAAGGTCATTGCACGCCCACACGCGGGGAAGCATCTCCGGATCGCACGGGCGCAGACATGCTTTCAATTCCTCCGGCGTTCCCCTTCTCATCGTCTCGTCGCACCGTTCCGCACAAGCCATCATTTCCGGACTTTCGACCTTTTGCGCGTCTCGCCGACCGCGAGACTTTGCAGCCAACAAGCCTGTAGAGTCGACGTACTGAGTTCGCGGAAGCAGATATAGGGTAAGATGATTCAACCTATCCGCCTCCTCCGTCCAGCTTTTGATTACCGGTTGCGGAACGTTAGCGCGGTCTGTCTCAATTTGAGGGAACATAGCTTTGGTGTTTGCCTGTTCCGCACGAATCACCGCCATGCAATACGACGCTCTGAGGTCGGTATCTGTCGGCGGGGCGTCCTGAGCAAAAGCAGGCCATGCCGTACAGAGCGTTACCATCATTGTGAAGATCAACCTTGGTTTTCTCTGCCCCATTCCATTCTCCTCAAGCATAGCGCGTCACGTTAAAGCCAAAGGTAAATCGAGCCCGTGCGCTTATTTCCCCGGCCTTTCCGCGATTCTAAGGCGGGACGAGTAGCCCAAGACACTCACGTTGCATTACAACCATCCCCGTGGTGGCACGGGAATCCCTTAATTGCCCTTGGCAGTGGCCACGGCGTAGCAGGCAGCGTCGAGGAAACGCTCTCCGTCTGAATCAGGTACCACGTCCCGAATCTCCCCCCACTTGTCGGTACGTAAGGCGACCTGCCCTCTATTCAAAAAGACCGCGAAACCGCTCGCGGCTCGGCGGGTTTTGCAGAAGAACCGATTGTTGTATTTGACAGTGTCAAACGGCTTGCCATTAAGGTATTGGGTCGATGTGTATTCCACCTTGACCCATCCTCGCACTTCCCCGTCCTGCACCTCCCGCATCGAATTTGCATCGATAGAATAGGAGACATCTGAATTTGACCCCATGTCTACCCAATCTGCCGCATGCGCCGCGCCAAAGCTCGCCATTGCGGCCAGCGCCGCCAACCCCTGTTTTGCCTTCTTCATTCTTCTCTCTCATCGGTCTATCTCAGTCGCAGGCGTGCGGACAACGATTCGTAGCGCCATCCCGTATATCGGCACTAGGCGCACAATCTTGATGGATCGCCAGGAGATTGCGGAGGCTCTGTGGTTGGCCGACCAAGATAGAGGACTGCCGGGGCTAGTGCAATTCCGTTACCATATCGGCGGCCGACCGTTAAGGCTGGACCCGGCTTCGCCAGGGCGAAACACGGGATAGGCTGCCACTGCGGGGTTTCGCCGGCCCGATAGAAGAATACCGGCCCAATACATATGCGCTACGCGATACCATGAAATTCACGCGGCACAAAGGCGAGCCAACACAAAAGGGAAACCCGCATAAATTAACGCGGAACCAGCACGTTTTCCCGAGAATGAGCATAGAAAGGTTCTATAACGAAAGAGATAGGGTATCGGCGATACTCAAAACCGAAAATCGTAGACTGTCAGACATTGACTCAAAACACATTATCTTTTGCGCGGACCGAGCCTGGGATCAAAGAGCCGAGGCTGGATACATGGCAAATATCGAGCGAGAATTTCAATTTCTTGCAGAGCGAATACTAGCCGAAGATCTTCGCTGGTGGACACTAAAACACGCTGTGATAACGCGCTTCTACGCGCTGTGGGAATTACGTGCTCGCTACTCATCAAGTCCCGTTCCCGCACCTAGACTCCGCGACGTACTTCCCGGCGCATTGCTATCGAAAGATCAAAAGGAAATACTGGAATCAAAACATTACCTTTATGCGGACGATGACGGGAGCTTCCCGAGTCGCCAGATGACAGGCTTAAGAATTCAATTCGAGTTAGACCAAAGGTCCGCCCAACTTAGCAATACTCAATGGCGGGTTTGTAAGGCGGAAGCATGGGCCGGAGAGTTTCTGGTTCCAGACCGACCAACCGTGTTGTGTATCCCACTAGCCCCGAGGATTGCGTTAGTTGGAAATTCAGATATAACAATTGCCAACGCCGATACCCTGCGATTCTTTAACCTTATTGCCGCCGCTGGTAGCGACAAATTTATTTTCGCTCGCGACTTCTCGCTCTGCTTTCCTAACCGAAAATGATTGCACTACAACCCTGCTTAGGCCTAGGCTTAATGACCTCAAAGACGCGGGCCGATTCTTCTATGATTTCTTGCTTGGTCGGATTTCCGAGTACTTGCAAGTCGCTTGCTAATGTTTGACTGTTAGCCATAACCCGGCGATCCTCCAGCACAGCCCCTAAACGTCTCCGCTTGCGTGACTTATCCGTAGAGCGAATACCGGGATATTTGTGAGCTATCCAAAACTCAATTACGGTATCGAGATCAACTACAAGACCGCCCCTACGGTTGCGCATCTTAAGAACATAAGTTACAAACTCTCGCTCACCGGGTGCGCATCGCTGGATTCGACCGATAGTATCTAACATGCGCTCCGATATGGACTTAGCCATAGGAATACGAATACCGTTTTCACGGGCCGATTTCTTAGTAAGTATTTCGCCTGTACTAGTATCAAGCCAAGTATCAGCCTCGACCGTGGTTACCGTGGACCGACGAAAGCCCTTAACACTAAACCAGCCAGCCACCTTTAACTTGGTCCTAGACACTCCTTTAAACTGGCCTGATACCGGTATGTAACGAGCCTCCTCTATCGGCACTACTTTCTTAATACTAGCAGCTAACCGACCAAGGTATTGGTAAGGATGCTCAATAGTATTAGCGCTTGTGCTATACGTTGCCTGATGCTCGCGTATCTCCTCATTGGTAATTATTCTAATTACAAACAAGTGAGGATACTGGATTCTATCCGGATCAATAGCCCGGTCTGCCGCCTCTGCAATCGCATCGTTTAAATTGTACGTCATGTATCCCGATTCACTCCACGAGTCATGCTTTCTATATATTAGGCAGAATCGCTGAAAGCCCCGTCCAGAAAGGAATTCAGCTTTTCAAATGTGCTGTTTTACCGCAGATTTGAGAGATTAGAACGCACTACCAGCTACCATCTAGCGGCATTCCATCTGGTCCGAATGCACGTTTAACCTTAAAGCCTCGGTCTCTATTGGTCTTATCCACATGGCACGGGTTACACAGGTATTGCAAGTTAGTATCATCATTAGAACCACCTTGCTCCAGTGGCTTAACGTGGTCTACTACACCGTGCGTATCTACCCGCTTACACATACAGCATGTGTATTGGTCTCGTTGTCTAACTCGCTCTCGTATCTTTCCCCAAGCGTAGCCGCTAAGATCATCAATACGTGGTGCGGTAGTAGCTGCTAAGCGTTGTTTCTGTTTGGTCGTTAATGGCTTGCCATTGCGTTTAGCCACGTTAGTTACGGCACAGCTAGGACAGCGCCACTCCATACCTGTGTAACCTGGCTCAGGCCATTTGTGCTTAACGCATTCGAATACGTGGTTCAATGAAAATTCTCCGAAAATTGGTCAAAAAAGGGGTTGACGGAAGGAATATTCCGTATAGGTACGGGGGGTATGTTGAATTGCGCAAGGGTTAAGGCTCAGCGCCGACAGGTTCCATCCGTTTTATCCTTAAGTCCAAAGAATTCTTAGGAATCGCGGACGAAAAACAAAGGCCTTAGCGATAAGCTGGTAAATCTATGGCCACATCCGCAATATCAGATTTATTATCTTGTCGCCGTATGCCCATATCGCCGTCCCAATAGCCCCCACGACAAAGACCCTCTGATCCAACGCCTTATATTCTTCTGAGAATGGCGCAGCCTCCCCATTCTTGATTATTTTGTTTTGAAGCCTAGCCACCTGCTTGAACTGCACGCAGGCAACGATGAACAAGGTGATTGCACCCGACGGACCGAACCAATCTGCGCAACCTCGCCAGAGGTCCAAAACAAGCCACGGCACGGGTACTAATAAAGCGACGTCAAGCCAGCGCCTGCCTCGTCGATATGCCGCAGCCAATCCGGCATCTACCTTTGTGATTCGCCTTTCCGTCATGTCGGACTCCTTGGAGCGCAAACAGGACCACATACTCGCCTATTTTGCTCGTTGTGAGCGCGCACGTGTGAGGCTAGGACGGCCCGGGGTACCTTCCGGTTACGTCTCTATACCCTCTGCTAATGGAGCGGCTTCTAGGTACGAATGGAGCGGCATTCCAAAGGCTTTGGTGATCCACAGACCCCGCCTATTGCGCTGCATTCCATCGGCTAGCATTTCGCCCACGCTCTTGCATCGTCGGTTGGCCGGTTGATAGGTACCGTCTGCGAGTCTTACGCCATAGCTCCCGATCCTATGTGCATCGAAGCCCCGCGAGGAGCGAAAACGCTCCCCACAGGACGGACACAGATTGTTGTCGTTAGACTGGCGCAACTTCGCTACCTTGGTCCGTAACCACGAATGCCCGTAGCTGGCTTAGCAAACCCTCGATAGCCGCAAGCTCAAACTCTCGGGCCTTTGCCGGGTCAACCTTGGCCAGTTTTTGGATAGACCGATGAACGTCATACGCGGCAATGCTAGCCTTACGCATCGACTCGCCTAACTCAAACAGCTTACTCTGTCTTTTCATCTGCACTCCTATTAAACGTATTTATATTTAAGCTTATAACTGTACGAACCTTGGCGGCGCATTCGCTGGTTCATGCCCGAATCCTGCTGTCACTAGAACACCCCGTAAAAGACCCACCCCGTTACGGGGTACCTGTAGCTAGTCCCGCCGTCCGTGTCGTACACCCAGGAGATACCGCCAGCGTTAATTGTGAACATAGGAGGCGGTGTGACCTGGTTGGTGTGCTTAAACAGGAAGTCTGGTTGGAAAGAATAAAAAGCCGTGCCTTGGCTGAGGTCCGCTGAGACACCCGCGTTGAACCCTTGAACTTGGGCGCGGCCCACGATACGGCCCAATCTATCGGAGGAGTCCAGGATAACACCCCGGAGCTAGACCAAATCTGTAATCCGGCTAAGCTCATACCGCACGCTCCATATGTTGCTGTTGAAAGAACGCGGCCCGCTCGAAGTGCGCTCTGCCCTCCGCAAGTGCCGCAGTAACGCGCTTAATCGACCTGCTAGGGAGCAACCATAGGCGGTTAGCCTCGTCCCGCGCGTTATTACCGGCGCAAAGGTGGTACTGGGCCATGCTCAGGCTATAGCCATACTTACCCTTGCGTACCCGCACACCGCGCTCAAGCCGGTCGTCCAACTCATTGAGAGAGTCGCACTTGACCATCCCTTGAGACCGTCCGTACAAAGCCTCTAGCACGCCAATACGAATCTCGTTGATAGGCCTTGCGGCCGTCTGCCCGTTGCGGCCCCGCCTGCGCGTCAGTACACCCACAGATTCCGCCATGCGGACAACGCGTGCGCGGTTATTTGACATTGCGTGCCCCCTGCGCCTCCATGAATTCCGCCCGAAGGCGGATAGCTGCGGCAAGCGACGATACGCGGGCGAGTCTTACGCGCTTCAGGCGGGGACCAGATGAGCCGTCCAACCTCTTTACATGCTGTCCCGGGATCTCTTTCAGCCCCCGGACTTCGTACTCTCCGCCCACAAGCCGGATGCCGCGAGGGAGGTCCCGGTTACGTTCGGCGCGCATCATTCGCGCTCTGCGTCTTCAATCTGTTTTTGGATGATCTTCATGCGAGCCATTGCAATGATTTGATCGTTACGGGCCACTACCGCCTTGTGTTGATAGCTGGACAGTGTTGCTTGTCGGATGACCTCACCAAGCCCTTTATCATCAAGATTAGCGATTACCGACTTATCAACAATAGGATTAAGCATTCTCGTTAAATTCCTTAAGTGCCGTCTCTCCGGCTTTAACTTTGTTTTCTAGGTCCACAATCTCTTGCTCGATCCGCTCAATTTCGGCGCGCTTGAGATTGATTACGAACGTGTTGTGCTGTACACGCTGAAATAGGCCAGCGCGAATAATGTGATTAGGCGTATCCATTTTTAATCCTTTAAGTTAGTTGATCGGGTTTTGAAACTTAATACCCACTGTAGCCAGCTTGCGTACTCGGTCTGCGTGGTTGGAAAATCCAAGACCCTGAGCGATAAGGTCCCGCTTAGCTCGCTCGATAACTGGATCGTTGGTCTTGGTGGCGGGCTTGGCCGTATTTACCGCGCTCGGTTGCGGTTTCACGTTAGCCGGAGGCGTAGCCGGTTGGCTGTCGGTATCCTCGACAATTCGCGCCACACACTCCGAATTCGCTGGCACAGGTACCAGAGAGACCTCGTGCAGCTTGCTACCGTCAAAGGTTTTCCCGCCGTGGCTGTTTGGCGTGGCCTTGGTCGGACGGAAGCCAATGCTCAGACCGACCGCCGCACCGTGTCTTAGCGCTGCCCACCAATCGTCTGCAATGCGCGATTCACCTTGGGGAATAACATGGGCGGTTGCCATAAGGCCGTTACCGGACCTCTCGACCTTAACTACCTTCCCTATCGGCAATTTATGGTCATGCCCCGCCAATAGCGGGAGAGGCATTGCGTTAAGCGTAGCGCCCTCAGGCCGCACGATATCTCCCACACAATCCACCGCGTCCGTGGTCATGTAACCTCTAAGAATGCGCGCCATACTTAGGCCGAAAAGCCGATAAGCTCGCCTAGGATAGCGATAGCGTCTTTCTTTGCTTCTTCGTGCTTCTGAGATGCAACGAGGTCACCGTTAAGAATCTCGCGGGCCGTACGAGCTTGATTAAGCGATGCAATAGCCTCACGTCGAGCATTAACGAGACTAATATCAATTTGCAATGTCGGGTCCGCAGGTGCGGTACCGTCAATGACCCCGTACTCTTTGACAAGGGCCAATTCCGCCGCGCGGGCCGCCGCTTGCGCAGTCGCTACCCGTGCGTCCGCCGCCGCGATTTTTTGCTTAATCTCCTGCATCGTTGGGCCGGAATAGTTAAGGGCGGCCCTATTTGCCTCACGCCAGATAGCTACCGCTCGGACCACAGATTCCGCGCTGTACTGGATAAGGTTCTCATGCGGTTTCAGCTTATGTATGGTCTGATCGCGGAGCCGTGCCGGGTTGATTAGGTTTTGAATGATCTTCATGCTTGTTCCTTATATTTTGGATGCCTAAATTTATCCGCGTTAGGCTTTCGCGGTTTATCAGTACAGGTCAGTCTTGCTTATCAGTGGGTTCGGTCAGGAACGCTATTGAGTCAGAGTCGTACCGCGTTGGTCTAAGCTGGCGAGGAAAGCTCACCGCGTATCGTGTATCGCAAAATTCGACAATATGAACTGGAGGCGTATCGGCTACCGCCTTACGCTTACGGCGGAGCCGCGCAAGTAATCGCCGCATATTCAATAGTGTTCTCTAATGTATTGCTCGACCGCTTTTTTAACGATCACGCTCGCGGTACAGTCATCAGCTACAGCAAGCTCTCGCACTCGGCGTTGCAAGTCCGGGGTTACTTTAGTGCTGAGGACGCGGAGCGATGCCGCGCTATATGGGTTTTGTGGCTTCAGGCCCTTCCGGGTAAATGACATTTTGGTTTCCTAAGTTTCGGTAGACGCATTTAACACGGCTTGCGTCTTAAGCCGTATGTACTTTGTGGGGCGGGTGCTTCTCTGGGTCTGTGTACGCCGTAATGTAGCATCCGCTTATCAGACCTCTACTAGTCTGTCCCGTAGATTTCCACGGGCAGGAGGTGCGTGCTTCTCTAAGTCTGTGGGGTAGAAATCCACGGCGAGCCGTCCTAGTCTCCGTTGTAGAATTCCCGCGCTTTCTCTCCTTGTCAGCACCTCAAAAATTACAGCACCCGCTTAAAAGCCTGTACGGCCTGTCACGTAAGGCTCGCGAAGAATGCAGGCTAGCCGCCCGGAAAATCTGGAGTTGAAAACCGCCGTGTAACGCCCGTGCGGTAAGGAAAATTGTGTAAATCGTTGGGTCGCGATACACTCCCGTGCATGGATACTTTTGAAATCACCAACGACAGGAAGCTCGCCGACGAAGACGTGCTGGTTATCCGCGTTGTCCACATGCCGGGACACACCAAATTTGGGACCAACGGCTTAGCGGCTCTGTTCGGGGTCGCTCCCGCTGTGATTACGAACGTGGTTACCCGCAAGACCTATAAGCACCTACCCATACGACAAGTCCCGGAGGGCGCGGTAGTGCGGACCAAGTTTGCGTATGCGGAGGCAGGTAAGCGGGCGCGCGCGGGACTTGAGGCACACTTAGCGGCACGCAACAAAAGACTGCGCAACCTGCGGGGCGTTGAAACCCGGCGCGCTAACACGTGGGCTAGGCTATCCGACGAAGCGGCGGCGGAGTATCGCAAGGCAATAGGGTTGTTTGAGGCGAGCAAAGGCAAGAGGCCCAAAGAGATAAAGACGTTGCTTGCCAGACTGGACGTAAGGGCCGCAAACGGCGCGGCGATTTTCCGAGCAATAAAGGCTGGGGAGGCGGCGCAATGGGCCGCTCAGAGGGAGCAACTGGAGCGGGAGCGGGCACAGCGGTCGGTATTTGAATTAGCAGAGCATGGGCCTACCCGAGAGACATTCACCGCGTACCTAAACACGGCTGAGGGAATGAAACGGCAAGTAGCTCTCTATTGGGAGCGCCGCGCGGCGGCTATAGCTGCGGAGGAGGCATAAAGCAAACGGGACAAGCCTGTCCCGCCTCTCGTCAGCAAACGCTGCCCGTCTATCAGAACCCGGCCACCGATAACCGGTCCTCCACCTCTGTACAGATGCCGTTAGCGACTGCTCGCCGGTAATGCTCCGTCCATCCAGGTCGGCGGGCCAGTGCGGACTCAGACATACCAATCACTACGTCAGTCTCGCCGGAGAGTTCGGCGCGGGTCGCATGGTCAAGCATTACGGTACGAGCATCAAAGAAGTCTTTGATTACTACGCGTTCCCCTAGTACCTCGTATTCCTTGCCCTCTTGCGGTACCTCAATGCGAGCGGCAACGGCGCGGCCCCGGTCATATCCAAGGTTACTTACGTCCAGCATGTTCATTCGTGGTCATCCTCGTTAGGTGCATCATTGTTGCCGCTCTGCTGTTAGGTCAATGGCCCGAGCAAGCTGGCGTTTAGTCGTCAGTTCCTGCAACGGGGCCTATCAGCCTTGAAGCGCTACATCAAGAGCAACGAGGGCAAGCTGAGAGAGGCCGGAGAACGGCTAGCCAGCGGGAGCTATTGGGGAAATGCAGAAGGCCCCTGAAGCGCCTACGATTGCTTTTCAAGTGCCGCCTCTACCTCCTTCGACACAAGCACAAGCTCCGCGCCGCGTCTAACCACTGTAAACGCCAGCCAGATCGCCACAACCGCTGAGACGCCGTACAGCGCGGTTATTGCCTGTAGAAGTGAGTCCCGGCACCCCGGCGGGGTGCGCGAGGCTAACGAAAACGGACCCGACCAAGAATGCCAATGTGCCAACGAACAGTCCTGTAGCAATCACAAACATTCGCAGCGTGGATGCGATGAGAAACGGGATCAAGTGACGATTCCGTGTGTAGTACGAGACACGTTCCGCTCGTTTAGACAGTGCAGCGGCTGAACGGGCAGCTAAAACGCTTGCTAAGCGCTTACCCGTTCCGTCGAATAACCGAACCAAGTATGAAGTGAAGGCGCCGACAAGCAGCGCCACCACCACGACTGAAAACCACCACTCGGGCGAGGTTACGTCCTGAACAATTTTCTGCATGGTGCGCCCCGCCCTTTGCTGTGTTGTTGGCGTCAGATTTTACCCGAACGTGGCCCCCAATATTTGCCGCTCTGTGGTACAGTCACGAGGCGTTACCACACCACTCTAAGTCATTGATTATTAAAAGGTTGCGGTAAGGGGGCGTTATGTCGAGGCAGGACCGCTTGCCGCCAATGCAGGCATTGACGATGTTCGAATCCGCCGCGCGTCTCGCGAGTTTCACCGCGGCCGCGCGAGAGTTAGGCTCCACGCAGCCGGCAGTGAGCCAGCGCATCGTGCAACTCGAAGAGACGCTGGGCGCGCCGCTTTTCGAGCGCGGTCATCGGGGTGTCAGGCTCACCGAAGACGGCGAGCGGCTTTTCGGTGCGGTGCGTCTTGCGCTCGACACCATCCGTCATGCCACCGCCGAAATCCGCGCGCGCCGAACGCCGCAAACGCTCACGCTGTCCACCGATTTCGGTTTCGCCACTTACTGGCTGATGCCGCGGCTTTCGCAATTCAAGGCGCTGATGCCCGATGTCGACGTGAAGATCATCACGTCGCAGAGTGTGTTCCATCCGTCGCACGATCACGCTGACGTGGCGATTGCATTCGGCGACGAACATGCGGACTGGAACGCGCGCAGCGTGGTCAAACTCTTTCCGGAGCGTGTGACGCCGGTGTGCAGCCCGGCGTTTCTCGCGGCACATCCACCGCTGATGTCGCCGTCCGATCTGCTCGCGCTGCCGCTTCTGCACCTTGAACCGACGCAGCCCGCGCGCTGGCTGTCGTGGGCCGACTGGTTCGCGGCGCACGGCCTCGTTGCGCCCGCAGCGCATCGCGGCATCACGTTCAACAGCTTCACCCTCGTCGCCCATGCGGCGATCATGGGCCAGGGCGTGGCGCTCGGCTGGGCGCCGCTCATCCACGAACTGCTTGCGACCGGCCAACTCGTCGAGCTGTTCGACACTCCGGTGGTTACCGAGCGCGGTTACATGCTGGTCACGCAGCGCGCGGCCACGGCAGCAGTCGACGCCTTCCGCCAATGGCTGCTCGGCGAATGCGGGCTCGACGCGGAATAACTATCTGGCGTTCCGGTTCCATTGCCACGGCGATTCGCTTCTATCCGCGCCGCGCGTGAATTTGCTCTACTGCGACGATGCATGCCGCGCCCCGCGGCATCCCCCTTCGTTTATGTGGAGAGCGCATGTCCGCCGATTCCCGTCCTGATCAACTGGTTCTCACCGTCGCGTGTCCGAGCGCCGCGGGCCAGGTTGCCGCCGTTGTCGGCTTTCTCGACCGGCATCATTGTTATATCGACGAACTCACCGTTTTCGACGACGAGCTCAGCGAGCGCTTCTTCGTGCGCTGCGTTTTTCACGGCGTGGATGCGAACGAGACGCGAAATATCGCGGCGCTCAAACGCGAGTTCGAGCCGATTGCCGAGCGTTTCCGTATGACATGGGCAATGCACGACGTTAGCACTCGTCCCAAAGTACTCATCATGGTGTCGAAGCTGGAGCACTGTCTCGCGGATCTGCTATTTCGGTGGCGAATGGGCGAGCTCAAGATGGACATTGTCGGCATCGGCTCGAATCACCGCGATCTCGAACCGCTCGCGCAGCAACACGGGTTGCCGTTTCACCATCTGCCGATCACCGCCGATACGAAACCGCAGCAGGAAGCGCGTTTGCTCGATCTGTTCGAGACGTCCGGCGCCGAATTGATGATCCTCGCGCGCTACATGCAGATTCTTTCGGGCGAGACGAGCCGTGCACTCGCTGCGCGCGCGATCAACATTCACCATTCGTTTTTGCCGGGCTTCAAGGGCGCGAAGCCCTATCACCAGGCGCATGCGCGCGGCGTCAAACTGATCGGCGCGACAGCGCACTTTGTGACCGACGATCTCGACGAAGGTCCGATCATCGAGCAGGTTGTCGAGCGTGTCGATCATTCGTACAGTCCGGAGCGCCTGCTCGCCACCGGACGCGACGTCGAGTGCATTACGCTCGCTCGCGCGGTCAAGGCGTTTACTGAACGACGGGTGTTTATCAACGGCGATAGAACTGTCGTGCTGCAATAAGCGCAAAAGAAAAACGCCGCTTTAATAAGCGGCGTTTCTTGAACTTGAAGCATAGACAGCCAAAGCGGGACTACTTGACCCAGCTATCCACCCGCTCTCCGTGTGCGCTAATCCACGCGTCTGCGGCGGCGGTCGGCTTCTCGCCGTTCTGCGTGGCGAGCATCACGCTGTCGATCTCACCCGGCTTCCACTGAAACTTCTTCAGGAACGCGACAACGGGCGGCGCCTTCTTTTCCAGTTCTGGATTTACAACGCTGTCCACGTGCTCCGCCTCACCGAACACTTTCTTCGGGTCTTCAAGGAACTTGAGCTTGTACTTCGCGAACATCCAGTGCGGCTTCCAGCCGGTCACGATGATCGGCTTGCTCGCCGCTTCCGATCGCGCCAGTTCCGCGGTCATCGCGCTGCCCGAGCTCGGCATCAGCTTGTAGTCGAGTCCGTAAGCCTTGATTGCCTCGCTGGTCTTCTGCATCACGCCGGCACCTGCGTCGATACCGACGATGCGCGAACCGAACTCCGTCTTTTTCGCTTCCAGGTCGCCGACCGATTTCACGTCGAGATTGTCGGGCACGATAAGACCGATCTTCGCGTCGTTGAAATTAGGACCGAGATCGACCACTTTGTCCTTAAAGTTGTTCCAGTACGCGCCGTGCGTGACCGGCAGCCACGCGGACAGCGTCGCGTCGAGATCGCCCCGCGCCACACCTTGCCACATCACACCCGCTGCAACCGGTACGAGTTGTACCTGGTAACCCAGGCGCTTTTCGATCACGCGGGCGGC
Organism: Paraburkholderia kirstenboschensis; assembly: GCF_032806925.1. NCBI lineage: Bacteria > Pseudomonadati > Pseudomonadota > Betaproteobacteria > Burkholderiales > Burkholderiaceae > Paraburkholderia > Paraburkholderia kirstenboschensis. The sequence goes on from NZ_CP136512.1 coordinate 2,965,807, forward strand.
GACGTTGGATGTCGCGACGCTATCGTCCCAGCCTTCCACGTAGCCGATCTTGATGGTCGGTTTCGTATCCGCCGGGGCGCTCACGCTGGTTGCCGCCAGCGCCGCGCTCAGGGTGCTCAACACCAGTATCTTTTTGATCAGTCTCATCGCCGTTCTCCCTTTCGCCGTCTAAAAACAACCCAATGAGCATTTAGAATCGCCAGCCAGAATTGCCCGGTAACGTTGTTTTGCGACACGTAGTTGTCCGCACGCGACCTCGCTCACCTGCTTGCTGCCGCGACTCACGACAGTTTCATCCTGACCGTTGGCGCCAGTCACTTCTCGACGACGAGATCGGTGAGCGGCTTGCTGCAACAGAGCAGCACCATGCCTTGATCGATTTCCCGCTGACGAATGCCGCCCGCGTGCTTCATCGCCACCTCGCCCGATACCAGCTTCACCTTGCAGGTTCCGCACATGCCCTGTGTGCACGATGCTGGCAGGCGCACACCCGCTTTTTTCGCGGCATCCAGCACATGCTGGCCGCTGCCGCATTCGATCTCACGGTTGCTTTTAGTGAAGCTGACTTTGTAGCGCGTTTCCACTTCGGCCATACCGGGCGCGGCAGCCGGCTCGAAAGCCGGTGCCTGTTCCCGGGCTTCCACGAAGCTCTCGACTGTCGCAGGCTCGGCCGCGTTTTGCAACACCTCCGCGACATGCACGGTAGTCAATTGCGCGGCGAGTTCGCTGAGCGTGCCGAACGAAAAGCTTTCCTCATGATAATGGCCACGGTCGAAACCGCCCTCGTCCAGCAGGTTGCGTACTGCTTGCATGTACGGCGCGGGCCCGCAAGTGAAGATCTCGCGTTCGAGAAAGTCCGGTGCAATCAGCTTGAGTAAGGGCAACGTCAGAAAACCCGTCACACCTGGCCAGTTTGTGCGCGCGCCGACGCGCTCGCAAACGAATGCAGTACGAAAATGCGCGTGATTTGACGCGATCAGGTCGAGTTCGCGCGCGAAGATAATGTCGTCGGGCGTGCGGGCGCTGTGCACGAAGACAATGTCGCTGTCCTCGCCGAGTTCATGATGCGCGCGACTCATCGACATCAGCGGCGTAATGCCTGAACCTGCCGACAGAAACAGCAGCTTGCGCGCGGGATGACGGGCGCACGTGAATTCGCCCGCGGGCCCCAGCACGCGAACTTCGCCGCCCGCCTGCAGATTGTCGTGCAGCCAGTTCGACACTTTGCCGCCCGGCACACGCTTCACCGTAATGGAGATGGTGTGCGGACGCGTAGGCGGCGAGGAGATCGTATAGCAACGGTTGATCGACTCGCCATCGATATCCAGTTCTAGCGTGATGAACTGTCCCGGCTCGAACACGAAGGTCCGTTCGCCCGGCGCGCGGAAGAAAAAACTCTTCACGTCATGCGTTTCCTGACGCACATGGCAGCACACCAGTGTGTCGTCGACATCGCTGTTCCATCGCGCGGGCAGCGTGTCCCAGAAGCGCGGCTGCGTAACACGGCTTGTTGCATATTGCGATGCCGGCTCGGTGCCGAGCTGAAACGTCGCATGATCGCGCATCATTGTTTTCTCCCGCTCCTGGTTGCGCTCGTGCGCTCAGCGCTTGAAGGACACGACTTTTTCGCCGAATGCGGACGGCTCGGCATCGTGCGTCTGCGGCGCATTGCTGTAATCTGCAATACGGCCGATGTACCAGTCGCAGAACTTCTCCACGAGACCCTCTGTGAACGGCGAATACGGACCCGGCTCATAGGCGCTGCTGGTTGCGCCGCGTTGCGAGTATTCAACGAGCGCGCGGTCCTGATCGTTGGTTGCGCGCCATACGGCCGTCAGGTTGTTGACGTCGTAGTCGATACCTTCGCGTGCGTCCTTGTGCACGAGCCATTTCGTGCGCACGAGCGTTTTGCCGGCCGAAAGCGGAATCACCGAGAAACTCACAATGTGATCGCTCATGAAGTGATGCCATGAATTCGGCTGCGTCCAGAAAGACAAACCGCCAAGATCGGCCTGCTCAAAGCCGCCGAGCAATTTCTTTGACGCCACTTTCGCGTCCAAGGTCTGCGATTCGCCGTCGCGATCAAGCGGCAGACGTTGCGTGCGAAAACCGGTAACGAGATCGGCGAGCCGGTCGATTTCCGCCGACGGCAGCTTCATTGCTTCCCATTGCGCGGTGCGGCGCGCAACCGTCTCTTCGAAAGCGGCCATGCCTTCTTCGTTAGCCGGTGTGCGCTGATAGCCGAAACCGTATTCGTAAAGCGAAATGGTCAGCTCAGGATGATTCGCGACGCAGTGATAGCACTCGCGATTGTTCTCCATCGTAAGCTTCCAGTTGCCTTCCTCGATAATGTCGATCGACGCGGCGATCTTGCAGCCGGCCAGCTGATGCGGCGCGAGGTACGGCTCCATTGCCGCGCGCATGACGGAAAAGTCAGCGGGCGGATTGTCGGCGAGACAGATAAAAATGAGTCCCGCGAGGTTCTCGACGTGGACTCTCTTCAAGCTGTGCTTGCAGCGGTCGAACTGGTCGCCCATGTGCTCGGCGAACATCAGATCGCCGTTCAGGTTATACGTCCAGCTGTGATACGGGCAGACGATATTGCCGAGCGAACCCTTGTCGGTATTGCACAGGCGTGCGCCGCGATGACGGCACACGTTGTGAAACGCCCGCACCTGCATGTCGTCGTCGCGTACGATCAGAACGGAATCGTGGCCGATTTCCACCGTGATGTAGTCGCCCGGTTCGGGCACATCCGGTTCAACCGCGACCTGAATCCAGTGTTGACGGAAGATCGCGTCCATGTCGAGCGCGAAAATTTCCTCGCTCGTGTAGAACGGCGCTTCCAGCGTGTAATTCTTTTTGCGGCGTTCGATCATTGCGCGAACGTCTGCGGAAACTTTCATTGTGTGCTCCGTTGCGTGTCACGTCTGGCGCCGCGCCAGGCCCTCCTGGCCGCTTGTTCGCCTGAACCGGAAATCAGTAATCCACGAGTTGATGCTCGCGCAAATACGCCAGAATCACTTGTGCTTTTTCGACGGAACTCCCTTCAATTACGACGCTTCCGCCGCGGCTTTCCGTCGTGGTTGCGGAGAGCATCCGGGCGTGGCCCGAGCGCTTTTCGGCCGCGGCGAGACGCACGGGCTTGGCGCTCGCCGGGCGAATGGTCCAGGCCATATCCGTCGCGTGGCCGGCTGCCCCACAGGCGAGCGCGTGAATGGTCCCTTCGCGCAGCCGTGCATAGGCATAGGTCGGCGTTGCGTTTGCCATCGGATGCACGGCGATCAGTGCGGGCAACTGCACTTCGACACGGCGGCGCAAACCCTTGGGCATGAATTGCCGGACTTGTGCGCAACCGTCCTTCAAGACAATATCGACAGCCGCGCCGACGAGCGGAATGTCCAGCGCATTCGCCACCCGATACGGCAGCATGCCGCTGTCGAAAGCGCCTTCGGCGCGCGTGCCGGTCAGCACGAGATCGTAGCCGGACAGACGCGCGGCAAGCAGCGCTGCGCCATCGGCTTGCGATCCGTCTGCGTCGGGAACGGCAAGCACTTCGACCGAGCGCGCGCCGAGCGCGAGATATTCCTGCAGCGCGGGATTCGCAGGGTCGCCCGCATGCAGCACGTCGAGCGTCGCAGCGTGCTGCTTTGCAAGCGTCAAAGCGAGCGTCAGCGCGGCCGCGTCGTTACGGCTATAGCGCGCGACACCGCTCACCGGATGCCGGCCCACGGAAACCAGTACGGCGATTTTCATGCGAGCACTCCTTCCGCTACAGCCTTCGAATTCAGTAATGCAGCACTCGTGCCGCGAGCCGTGCGCGCCGCGGCAGCCGCGTCATTGAGTGCCGCGATAGTTTCCTGCGCATCCGCGATCACAGTCAGGTTCGCGCGCTTCGCAATGGGCGCGCTCGCGTCGAGGTTCACCGCGATCACATGCCGGCAATCCTTGATGCCTTGCAAATGCTGCACGGCGCCGGATATGCCGAATGCGATATACACGCTCGCTTCAACGGTCTTGCCGGTCGCGCCAATCTGCTTGTCGCGTGTGAACTTGCCGTCGTCGACTGCAACGCGGCTTGCACCGATCGCCGCGCCGAGCGTCGCCGCGAGACGCTCGAACGCAGGCACATCGCTGACGCCGTTGCCCGCGGAGACGATGAAGTCGGCTTCTTCGAGTGCGAGCTGCGCCGCGTCCATGTCCTCGATGCCGAGGTCACGCACGATGCCCTTCGTGGCAGTAGGTTCGCCATCGAAACGCCACGCGACTCGCTCTCCTGCGCCGACGAACGGCAGCTTCGGATCGACCGCATTCGACGCAAGCAATATCACTTCCGGCAGCGCACATGAAGCGAACGCGGTGTTCGCGTGCACATAAGCGGCCACGTGAGACGCATCGATTTCGACGACGTGTGTCGCGACGCTTGCATTGGCCGCCGCCGCATAGCGACGGCCAAGATCGCCGTCGCCGATCGCGTTGTCGGGCAGGAACAGGTGCACAGGCGCATAAGCCGCGACGCACGCGGCGAGCGCATTCAATTCGTCGGCCGGCGCGAAATGGCGTCGATCGAACGCAGGCAACTCGATCAGCTTGTCAGCGCCGAGTGCGGCGGCGTCGCCCGTGAATTCGCCGAATACCAGCAGCACGACCTCGGTGGTGGCATCGGCGATCAATGCGGCAGCGGCGAGCGTCTGGCGCGCGTGATCGTCGAGCGCGCCGCGGTCCGCGTGCGCCGCCACCAGCATCACATGTTGCGGCGTGCCGCTCGTGCGGCGCGGCTTCGGCTGTTCACGATGCGCGGCGCCCGCGGCGGTGAAATCCATTGCGCCCGCCACGCCAGTCGCGCCCAGGGTGATGCGTCTGAGTCCGTCTACTGTGATCGTGAACGGTCGGCGCGGATCGATTCGTTTGATTGTGTTCATCGCGTTACTCCAGCGCTGCTGCAACCAGTTCAGCGACGTCCAGCACTTCAGGACGCGGCCCGACCACGCCTTCGAGCATCGCGGTGCAATTCGGGCAGCCCACGGCGACAATCTCGGCGCCGATGCCGCGTGCGTCGTCGATACGAATGTCAGGAATGCGCCGCTTGCCCGGAATGTCGGTCAACGGGGCACCGCCGCCGCCACCGCAGCAACGTCCACGCATGCCGTGGCGCTCCATTTCGACAACCTTGATGCCAATACTCTTCAGCACGCGGCGCGGCGCCTCGGTCTCGCCGTTGTAGCGGCCCAGGTAGCACGGATCGTGATACGTGATCTTGCTATCCGCGTAGGCGGCGAGCGCACGCGGCGACAGCTTGCCGCTCGCAACCAGTTCATCGATCAGCGAGGTGTGATGCTGCACTTCATAGAAGCCGCCCAACGCGCGATACTCGTTGCGCAAGCTGTGCAGCACGTGCGGGTCGGAGGTGACGATCTTGCCGAACGAGTACTGCGAGAGCGTGCCGATCAACTTCTTCGCGAGTTGCTGGAACGTGGCTTCGTCGCCGAGACGCCGGGCCGTGTCGCCCGTGTCGGTTTCGACGCCGCCAAGCACCGCATAGTCGACACCCGCGCGGTTGAGCACCTTGACGAGCGCGCGCAGCGTGCGTTGATAGCGCATGTCGAATGCGCCTTCGCCCGCGATCAGCAGCACACCCACGCGCCGCCCAGGCTGCGCTACTTGCACTTGCAAATCGACCGCCCAGTCATAACGCGCGCCGATGTCGTAACCATTCGAGCTGCCCGTTTCGCGCAGATTCGCGAGCGTGATCGGCCCCTTGCCCGGCACCATGCCTTCGACGAGCGTCTGGTTGCGGCGCATATCCACGATGGCGTCCACGTGCTCGATCAGCATCGGGCACTCCTGCACGCAAGCGCGGCAGGTCGTGCACGACCACAGCGTTTCTGCTTCGATCAGGCTGGAAATCAGCGGCTTGCCAGGCGCACCGCCATGCTTGCCGACCGGAATGCCCGGCGTCGGACTGCCTGCGTATTCGGCGTCCGTGCCCCCCACCATGCCCGTCACCAGATCCTGAATGAGCTTCTTCGGATTGAGCGGTTGGCCGGCGGCGAATGCGGGACACGCTGCCTCGCATTTGCCGCACTGCACGCATGCGTCGAAACTGAGCAACTGGTTCCAGCGAAACTCCACGGGCTTGCCCACGCCGTATTCTTTCGCGTCGAGCAGCGGCGCCTTCAATGCCGTCGGCGGCACCACGTCGCGATCGTTACGCTCGGCAAAGCGCTCCTGGCGCGGATGAAACGCGAGATGCAACAGACCCGCGAGCGCATGTTTCATTGGACCACCACGCGCGGCGCCGAATGTCATCGTGAACGCGCCCACCGCGATCAGCAGCGCGACGATGATCGCGAGCGCACCCGACATCGCCGCGGCCGGCAGTGCGATGAACAACACGAGACCGAGCGCGAACGACCCAAGCAGCAACGGCAGATGATCCCAGGGTCCGCGCGAGAGTCGCGCGGGTACCGCCTTCGCACCATGCCGGCGACGCCATACGAAAACTGCGCCGACCAGCATCACGAGCGCGGCCAGAAAGATCAGCTTGTCGAGCCACGGCGAGTAGATCGCGAGACCGTAGTTGACGAACACGAGCGCCATCGCGAGGATCGCCCCGCCGGCAGTCGCCACGTGCGTTTTCGCAATGTACGGATCGCGCGCGACCACATGATGCAGATCGACGAAGTAGCGTTTCGGAATCGACAGCAGATTCGCCCAGCCGTACGCGCCCGCCGCCGTTGCGCGACCCACGCGCCAATATGCGGCGCGCTTCGCGAGCGCGAAAGCCAGACCCGCCATCGACAACCACAACAGCACGGTGATGACAGACACGGGGCTCATCGTCAGAAGTCCTTGCAAAGGCGCAGCGCGTCGTAAATCGCGCCGTGAATGTTGTGCATGGAGATGCAGTCGCCGACGCGAAACAGCAGGAAGCGGCCATTGCCGAGTTCTTCGGAAAGCGACGGCTGCGGCTCGGACGCAAAGAGCTTATGCACGTCGACCTGCCCGCGATTGAGCGACTCCGGCTTGAGCTTCCAGTACAACTCGTCGTTCGGCGTGCTGCCGTTCTCGATCACGACCTGATCGACCGCGCGCTCTTCCTGCTCCTCCGTATACTCGTTGCGGATCACGGCGATCTTCTTGCCGTCTTCCTCGTACACTTTGTCGAGCCAGTAATTCGGTGTGTGGACCACGCCCTGCGCATAGAGGCGTCGATAGAAAATCGGGAACGTGGTGCCGCCTACGTCGTCGGCCACTTTCACGTCGGGCGTGACGATCTCCACATTCGAGCCGCGGCTCGAGATGAAGTCGGCGACTCCGGCGCCGGCGTGCGTGCTGACGCCGTCGTATACGAGTACGTTCTTGCCGGGTTCGACCTTGCCCGAGAGCACGTCCCACGAACTCACCGCAAGACCTTCGTCGACACCCCATGCCGCGACTTGCGACGTGAAGGAAGAGCCACCTGTGGCAAGCACGACGATGTCCGGTTTCTCGGCCATGATGGTTTTATCGTCGGCCGCGACACCGAGACGGCGATCCACGCCCAGGCGCTTCGTCTCCATATCGAACCAGCGGACGATGCCCGCCATCTGCTCACGCTGCGGCGCCTTTGCCGCGAGCATGATCTGGCCGCCCACATAGTCGTTCTTCTCGAACAGCACCACGTCATGACCGCGCGACTTCGCGACCCGCGCCGCTTCGAGTCCCGCGGGACCCGCGCCGACCACGACGACCTTGCGCTTCGGCCCGTTCGTGCGCGCGATCACATGCGGCATGGTCGCTTCGCGCGAGGTCGCGGCGTTCTGCACGCACAGCACGTCGAGCCCGTTGTACTGACGGTCGATGCAATAGTTCGCGCCCACGCATTGCTTGATTTCGTCCTCGCGGCCATCGCGAATCTTGATGACCATATGCGGGTCGGCAATCTGCGCGCGCGTCATGCCGACCAGATCGACCATGCCGCTCGCGAGCAGACGCTCGGCCTGGCCCGCGTCGCGGATACTTTGCGCGTGCATGACCGGGACTTTCACCACCGACTTGATGCCGGCTGCGAGATGCACGAAAGGCTCGGGCGGCAGCGCCATCGGGGGCATGCAGTTGGCGAGCGTGTTGTGCGTATCCGCACCGGAGCCGATCACGCCGAGATAATCGATCAGGCCGCTTTCGCTCATTGCCTGAGCGATCTCTTTCAGTTGCTCGTGATCGAGCCCGTCTTCATGAAACTCGTCGCCGCACATGCGCAAGCCCACGCAGAAATCGGGGCCCACTGCTTCACGCACGGCCTTTAATACTTCAACGCCGAAGCGCAGGCGGTTTTCCAGCGAGCCGCCCCATTCGTCGGTACGGAAATTGGTGCGCGGGCTCCAGAACTGGTCGATCAGATGCTGGTGCGCCGCCGAGATTTCAACGCCGTCCATGCCCGCATCTTTCACGCGTTTCGCGGCAGCCGCGAAGTCAGTGATAATGCGGCGAATCTCTTCCACTTCAATGATCTTTGCGTTGCCGCGATGCACCGGCTCACGCACGCCCGAAGGCGACATCAGATGCGGCCAGTGCTCGCCATGAAACGCCGAGCGACGGCCCATGTGCGTGGCCTGAATCATGATCTTCGCGCCGTGCGTGTGCATGGCTTCCGCGAGCCGCGACAGCGGATCGATGATCTTGTCGGTCGACAGATTCACCGACTTCCACCAGCCTTGCGGACTGTCGATCGAGACCGGGCTCGAACCGCCGCATACGGCGAGACCCACGCCACCCTTGGCCTTTTCTTCGTAGTAACGGATATACCGGTCGCCGGGCAGCCCGCCGGGTTCCGCATACACCTCCGCATGCGCAGTGCTGACAATGCGGTTGCGCAAAGTCAGCTTGTTCAGCGTGAGAGGCTTGAAAAGGTTCGGGTAACGCATCGCGATCGACCTCGGAATAATATGACTTCTAGTGCTATGCCGCGAGCGGCGACACTTCGAACACGCAATGGTCGTGGCCTTCCGCCGCGCATCGCGCTTCTTTCGATTGCGAAGGCGGACCCTTGCGTTGCGAATCGGGTGCCGTGTCGTTGACCCAGTCCATTGCGCCCGCGAACCAGCCGGCAAACATGTAGCAGAGTTTTCCGACCTTGCCCGGCTGCGCGAGTACGAACGACGAGTGATGCAGCTCGATACGTGCATGCGACGTGGAAGGATCGCTTTCCGTGATCGTGAAGATGCCCCAGCCGCGTTGCGAAAGCCGCTTCAGGTAGTGCTCGAACACGGCCATGCCGGCGATGCCGTGCTGCCTGGCTTCCTTGTCGCACCAGAAGTACGCGGACTTGTAGCCCGCCTTGTAGAGAATCTCGGCGTAGGTGTCTATGCCGAGCGCTTCTTCAACGGCGGTATGGTTGTTCGTGAAGAAATGGCGCGGCACGTACAGCATCGGCAGCGCGTCGGTGGTCCAGACGCCGGTGTTGGCATCGACGTCGATGGGCAGTTGGGGTTGCATGTGGAAGACTCCTTGTTTTATGGGGCGAATCTCAGGCTCTACGCGCGTGACGCTCAGACCTTCCACACTTCGCCGAATACCCGAACCCAGTTTTCACCCATGATCTTCTTGATGCGCGTCTCGCTCCAGCCCGCGCGCTCCATCGCGGCGGTCAGGTTCGGGAACTCGCCAATCGTGCGGATGCCTTCCGGATTCACGACCTTGCCGAAGTTCGTCAACTGGCGATAACGGCCCTTGTCGTGCGTGATCCAGTCGAAGAACTCCGTGCTGTAGCCTTGCGTGAAGTCCGTGCCGATGCCGACCTGATCTTCGCCGATCAGATTCACCACGTACTCGATTGCCTCGATATAGTCTTCGACGGTCGCGTCCGGACCGCGCTTCAGGAACGGCGCGAACATGGTCACGCCGACAAAACCGCCGGCGTCGGCGATCTCCTTCAGTTGTTCGTCGCTCTTGTTGCGCGGGTGCTCTTTGAGCCCCGACGGGCAGCAATGCGAATAGCACACCGGCTTTTTCGACGCCGCGATCGCTTCCGACGAAGTTTTTCCGCCGACATGGGAAAGATCGACCATGATGCCGACGCGATTCATCTCCTGGATCACTTCACGGCCATAACCCGACAGACCGCCGTCGCGCTCATAGCAACCGGTGCCGACCAGGTTCTGCGTGTTGTAGCAAAGCTGTACCACGTTCACACCGAGATCTTTGAATGCCTCGATATAGCCGAGGTTATCCTCGAATGCATGCGCGTTCTGAAAGCCGAAAATGATGCCCGTCTTGTTCTCCTTCTTCGCGCGGAAGATGTCGTCGGTCGTGCGCACGAGCGTGAGGATCTCGCCATACTCGCGGATCTGCTGCTTCATTTCGGCGATGTTATCGACCGTTTTCTGGAAGCTCTCCCACACCGACACCGTGCAGTTCACCGCGGTCACACCACCCTTGCGCATATCTTCGAACACCGAGCGCTCGAACTTGGAAATGTTCAGACCGTCGATGATGATGCTGTTTTCGTGCAGATTGCTCATCGTGTGCTCCAGGTGTTCTCAGTAGATGGGGAAGCGCTCGCACAGCGCGAAAATCTCGCGGCGCACGCGTTGTTCGGTGGCCGCATGGCCTTCGGGGTGGTCGCGCAGCGAATCGAGCACTTCGACGATCAACTGGCCCACGTCGCGGAACTCGTTCACGCCGAAGCCGCGCGTCGTGCCCGCCGGTGTGCCGAGGCGCACGCCCGAGGTGATCGTCGGCTTCTCCGTGTCGAAGGGAATGCCGTTCTTGTTGCACGTGATGCCTGCGCGCTCCAGCGCCTGCTCGACCTGATTGCCCTTGAGGCCCTTCGGCCGCAAATCGACCAGCAGCAGATGGTTGTCGGTGCCGCCCGTCACGAGATCCACGCCGCCCGCCTTCAGCACTTCGCCGAGTGCCTGTGCGTTGGCAAGCACGTTGTCGATGTAGGTCCTGAAGCCGGGCTGCAACGCCTCGCCGAACGCAACGGCCTTGCCCGCGATCACATGCATCAGCGGGCCGCCTTGCAAGCCTGGGAACACAGCGGAGTTGATCTTCTTCGCGATGTCTTCGTCATTCGTCAGCACAAAGCCGCCGCGCGGACCGCGCAACGTCTTGTGCGTGGTGGACGTCACTACATGCGCATGCTCGACGGGGTTTGCGTGACGTCCCGCCGCGATCACCCCGGCGATGTGCGCCATATCCACCATCAGCTTCGCACCGACGCTGTCGGCAATCGCGCGCAGCCGCTTGAAATCCAGCGCGCGCGGATACGCCGAGAAGCCAGCGATCAGCAGCGCGGGTTTATGCTGCTGCGCGAGGTCCTCGATCTGCTCGTAGTCGATCAGCAGCGTGTCGCGGCTGACGCCGTACTGCACCGCGTTGAACCACTTGCCCGACATGGCCGGCTTGGCGCCATGCGTGAGGTGCCCGCCCGCGTCGAGCGACATGCCGAGCACCGTGTCGCCTGGCTTCACCAGCGCGAGCATGACCGCACCGTTTGCCTGCGCGCCGGAATGCGGCTGCACGTTGGCGAATTTGGCGTTGAACAATTGCTTGATGCGTTCGAGCGCGAGGGTCTCGATTTCGTCGACGTATTCGCAGCCGCCGTAGTAACGCTTGCCCGGATAACCTTCCGCATATTTGTTGGTCAGCACCGAGCCTTGCGCTTCGAGCACCGCGCGCGACACGATGTTTTCCGACGCGATCAGTTCGACTTGCGACTGCTGGCGCTCGAGCTCTTTCAAAATAGCGCCGCGCACCGCCTGATCGCGCGCGGCGAGCGATTCTTCGAAGAAAGGATTCGGGTTCGACATGGAAGGTCCGTGGAATCGTTGACAGGAAGGCCCGGAAGCCGCGCTGAGGCTTAGCTTGTGCGGCGCTTGCGCCCTGCTGCTACCGGCTTGCATTGCGTCTATTCTTGACGCTTGCATCGCGCGTCAATTTATGAATTCAGACGCGTTCTTTGCCTTTTCCGCCATGAGCGACCTTTTTCGACAAGTCGCCCGGGCGAGTCTGCCAATGTCGTGACGGGCGCGTCGGTGAGTACCCTGGGTCAGGACGCTCGCGCGGGCATCGACACGTCGAACGATCGTTCGTTGCGCATGGAATCCAGCACTGCAGCTGAACGCAGTGCGCGGTTAAGGTGCGCGTTTTTAGCGTCGGTAGTGCCGCTGTGGTGCCGCTGTGGTGCCGTTGTGGTGCTGTTTTCCGAGCGTGCCGGGCATCGACGGTGACAACCAAGGGTTTAGCCTGATGGCATGGTAGTTGCGCTAGTCAGCAAAATTGCAGGAGTCGCCGCTGCCCACGGCGACGCGACACTATAGATTCCAAGGAATCACTCCTCACATGTCCACCGATCGCACGGCGTCACTGTCGCATTTCGCCTTCATGCCCGTTCCGAACTTCACGATGATCGCGTTCACCAACGCGATCGAAGTGCTGCGCATGGCGAACTACCTGACGGGACAGACGCTTTATCGCTGGTCGATCGTGAGTCCCGAGGGCGGACCGGTGGCGGCAAGCAATGGCTTGTCTGTCGATACGGGTCCCGTCGAATGCGTCGGCCAGCCGGATATCGTGTTCGTGATCGGCGGCATCGACGTGCAACACGCGACCACGCCGGCCCACTTGTCCGCATTGCGCCGCTTCGCCCGCATGGGCTGCGTACTCGGCAGCCTGTGCACGGGCACATATGCGCTCGCGCGTGCAGGGTTGCTCGCGGGCTACGCCTGTGCGATTCACTGGGAGAACATGTCGGCGCTCAAAGAAGAATTCCCCGATACGCGTTTTCTGAAAGAACTGTTCGTGATCGATCGCGACCGTGTGACATGCACAGGCGGTGTCGCGCCGCTCGACATGATGCTGAACCTGATCGCTCCGCGCGTCGGCACCGCGCGTGTGACGCAGATCGCCGAGCAGTTCATCGTCGAACATGTGCGCGATACGAGCGCGCAACAAAAAATGCCGCTGGTCGCGCGGCTCGGTTCGGCCAACAAGTCGCTGTTCGAAGTGATCTCGCTGATGGAGAACAACATTGAGGAACCGCTGTCACGCGAGGAACTGGCAAGACTCGCCGGCATGTCGCAACGGCAGTTGCAGCGCCTTTTCCGCGAGCATCTCGGGATGACGCCCACGCATTACTATCTGACGCTGCGTTTGCGGCGCGCGCGAGAACTGCTGTTGCAAACCGATATGTCGATCATGAACATCACAATGGCTTGCGGTTTTCAGTCCGCCTGCCACTTTTCGAAAAGCTATCGCGATGCATTCGGCACCGCGCCCACGCGCGAACGTCGCAAGCAATCTCCTTCGCTGTCTCCGTCACCGGTCATGGCGGCCTGAGCAGCAAGTACTCGCCAGCGTCAAATAAAAACGCGTTGAACGGAGATCCGTTCAACGCGTTTCTCTATTGGCAGCCTCTCATTTTTTTCTGCGATGCTCACGCCGCCTTCAGCAAGCCGTGCGGATCGATAACGAATTTGCGAGGTGCGCCGCCATCGAATTGACGGTAACCATCAGGCGCCTGATCGAGCGACACCACGGTCACGTTGACGATGTCGGCAATCGGCAAGCGGTCCCACAAAATCGCCTGCATGAGGTTGTGGTTGTATCTCATCACCGGTGTTTGGCCCGTATGGAACGAGTGCGACTTGGCCCAACCGAGCCCGAAGCGGATGCTCAAACTACCCTTGCGAGCGGCCGCGTCGACGGCACCCGGATCGTCGGTCACGTAGAGGCCCGGAATGCCGATCGCGCCTGCTGCGCGCGTGATTTCCATCAGCGAGTTCAGTACCGTGGCCGGCGCTTCCTCGTGCGAGCCGCTGCTTCCATGGCCGTGCGCCTCGAAGCCTACGCAGTCCACCGCGCAATCCACTTCCGGCTTGCCGAGAATCTGTTCGATCTGCTCGCCAAGCGTCGCGTCTTTCGACAGGTCGACAGTCTCGAAGCCCATCTTGCGCGCATGCGCGAGGCGCTCCTCGTTCATGTCGCCGACAATCGTGCAGGCCGCGCCCAGCAGACGCGCCGACGCGGCCGCCGCCATGCCGACCGGCCCCGCGCCTGCAATGTAGACGGTCGCACCCGGCTTCACGCCCGCCATGACTGCGCCGTGATAACCGGTCGGCAGAATGTCGGACAGACAGGTGAGGTCGCGGATCTTCGACATGGCCTGCGCGCGATCGGGGAATTTCAGCAGGTTGAAGTCGGCGTACGGCACCAGCACGTACTCGGCCTGTCCGCCGATCCAGCCGCCCATGTCCACATATCCGTAAGCGCCGCCCGCGCGTGACGGATTGACGTTCAGGCATACGCCCGTGTGCTGCGACTTGCAGGTCGGGCAGCGTCCGCAAGCCACGTTGAACGGTACCGAGACCAGATCGCCGATGCTCAGCGTCTCGACGTCGCGACCCACTTCGATCACCTCGCCGGTAATCTCGTGGCCGAGCACGAGGCCCACCTCCGCAGTCGTGCGGCCGCGCACCATGTGCTGGTCGGAGCCGCAGATATTCGTGCTGACCACCTTCAGGATCACGCCATGGCCGATCGCGCGGCCACGTGGATCGACCATCTTCGGATAGTCGATCGATTGCACTTCCACCTTGCCCTGCCCGAGATATACGACGCCGCGATTGCTGCTCATTGAATGTCTCCGTGTCTTGTGAGGGACGCGCGGCTTGTGCGCCACGCGCCGTTCAACGAGCGTAGCGCCCGCTGCAAGCAATCACCTGCATGGAACGCGACATGGGTTTGGCTGTAACCGACATTGCCGGAACCGCACGTTTTTATTAATTGACCGTTCAATATAAAAAAACTACCATGCGCCGACTGAACCTGCGGTAGAAGCAGCTCGCTGCGAGTCGTCCAATCTTCACACCATCACCATGCCCAAGCTCGGAATGCGCGAGATTCGCCGCGCCCAATTGATCGACGCCACGTTGCTCACCATCGACCAGACCGGTCTCGCGGGCGCCACGCTGGCATCGGTCGCCCAGCGCGCAAGCATTTCCACCGGCATCGTCAGCCACTATTTCGGCGACAAGGACGGCTTGCTCGAAGCCACCATGCGGCACGTGCTGCGCGATTTGTGGCAGGCCACGTCACGCCGGCGCCGCGCGGCAAAGGCCGACCCGCGTTCCAGGCTGCGAGCGGTGGTCGCCGCCAACTTCGATGCCGAGCAAACCAGCGCGCCCGTCATGAAGACGTGGCTCGCGTTCTGGTCCGAGAGCATGCACAAGCCGCAACTGCGCCGGCTGCAATACGTGAACACGCGGCGCCTGAACTCGAACCTGTGCGCCGATTTTGCGAAAGCGATGCCACGCGCTGCCGCGCGGCGGGCGGCGAGCGGGCTCGCTGCGCTGATCGACGGACTGTGGCTGCGCGGCGCGCTGTCGGGCGAACCGTTCGACACCAAAGCGGCGCTACGTGTGGCAAACGAATACATCGACCTGGTGCTGGCGTCGCGCGAATAAGCGTATATCTGCCACGCAGGAACCAGCGATATCTTTACAAAGGAGCAAGTCATGGCGGTATTCGCAACGCAACGTCTCTATATCGGCGGCGCCTATACGGACGCGACCGGCGGAGAAACTTTCGACACCGTCGATCCCGCCAACGGCGAAACACTCGCCACCGTCCAGCAGGCGAGTGCCGCGGACGTGGACCGCACCGTGCAATCCGCGCGTGACGGTCAGCGCGAGTGGGCCGCGCTCACGGGCATGCAACGTTCACGGATTCTGCGTCGCGCGGTCGACATTCTGCGCGAGCGTAACGACGAACTTGCCGCACTCGAAACGCGCGACACAGGCAAGCCGATCGCGGAAACGCAGGCCGTGGACATCGTCACCGGCGCGGACGTGATCGAGTACTACGCGGGCCTTGCGACCGCTATAGAAGGTCAGCAGATTCCGTTGCGGCCGTCGTCGTTCGTGTACACGCGACGCGAGCCGCTCGGCGTATGCGCGGGCATTGGCGCATGGAATTATCCGATTCAGATCGCGTGCTGGAAGTCGGCGCCCGCGCTCGCCGCGGGCAACGCGATGATCTTCAAGCCGAGCGAAGTCACGCCGCTGTCGGCTTTGAAACTCGCCGAGATTTACACCGAGGCCGGCGTGCCGGCAGGCGTGTTCAATGTCGTGCAAGGCGACGGCCGCGTGGGTGCGATGCTCGCCGCGCATCCGGACATCGAGAAAATCTCGTTCACGGGCGGAGTGGAAACCGGCAAGAAGGTGATGTCGATGGCGGGCGCGTCGTCGTTGAAAGAAGTGACGATGGAACTCGGCGGCAAATCTCCACTGCTCGTTTTCGACGACGCGAATCTGGAACGTGCCGCCGACATCGCAATGAGCGCCAACTTCTTCAGCTCGGGCCAGGTCTGCACGAACGGCACGCGCGTGTTCGTGCAACGCAGTGTGCTCGAACGCTTTGAAGCGTTGGTGCTGGAGCGTGTGAAGCGCATCCGCGTGGGTGCGCCTGGCGACGCCTCCACCAATTTCGGCCCGCTTGTTAGCGCCGCGCAATTGCGCAAGGTGCTCAGCTATATCGATAGCGGCGTGCAGGAAGGCGCCCGGCTGATCGCAGGCGGCAAGCGCCTCAGCGAAGGTCATTTCGGCCAGGGCCAATACGTCGAGCCAACTGTGTTCACCGGGTGCCATGACGACATGCGCATCGTGCGCGAGGAAATCTTCGGCCCGGTCATGAGCATTCTGGTATTCGACGACGAAGACGAAGCCATCGAGCGCGCGAACCGCACCGCCTATGGGCTCGCCGCCGGTGTCGTCACCGAAAGTCTGGCGCGCGCGCATCGCGTGATTCATCGGCTCGAAGCCGGCATTTGCTGGATCAACACATGGGGCGAGTCGCCCGCCGAAATGCCCGTGGGCGGCTACAAGCAATCGGGCGTGGGCCGCGAGAACGGCATCACTACGCTCGAGCACTACACGCGCATCAAGTCCGTGCAGGTCGAGCTCGGTCCGTATCAACCGGTATTTTGAGGAGCGCAGCCATGACTTCGAACGAATACGACTATATCGTCGTCGGCGCGGGTTCGGCGGGCAACGTGCTGGCGTCGCGTCTCACCGAAGACGCCGACGTTACGGTGCTGCTGCTCGAAGCAGGCGGCCCCGACTACCGCTTCGATTTCCGCACGCAGATGCCCGCCGCGCTCGCCTATCCGTTGCAAGGGCGCCGCTACAACTGGGCGTATGAGACGGACCCCGAGCCGCACATGAACAACCGTCGCATGGAGTGCGGCCGCGGCAAGGGACTTGGCGGGTCGTCGCTGATCAACGGCATGTGCTATATCCGCGGCAATGCGCTCGACTACGATGGTTGGGCCACGCGGCGCGGTCTGGAAAACTGGACCTATCTGGACTGCCTGCCCTATTTTCGCAAAGCCGAAACACGCGACGCGGGTCCGAACGCCTATCACGGCGGCGACGGTCCCGTGCACGTGACCACCAGCAAGCCCGGCAATAACCCGCTTTTCGCGGCGATGGTCGAGGCCGGCGTAGAGGCCGGCTTTCCGCGCACCGACGATCTGAACGGCTATCAGCAAGAAGGCTTTGGTCCGATGGATCGCACGGTCACGCCCAACGGCCGGCGCGCGAGCACCGCGCGCGGCTATCTGGATCGCGCCAAGGGGCGTGCGAACCTGACTATCGTCACGCATGCGCTGAGCGATCGCGTGCTGTTCTCCGGCAAACGCGCGGTTGGCGTCGCGTATCTGCACAACGGCGCGACGGTTAATGCCCACGCGCGCCGCGAAGTACTGGTATGCAGCGGCGCGATCGCATCGCCGCAATTGTTGCAACGCTCCGGGGTGGGCCGCTCCACGTGGCTGGGTGAACTCGACATACCCGTTGTTCACGATCTGCCGGGCGTCGGCGAAAACTTGCAGGACCATCTGGAGATGTACATCCAGTACGAGTGCAAGGAGCCCGTCTCGCTCTACCCTGCGCTGCAATGGTGGAACCAGCCGGCCATCGGACTCGAATGGATGCTCAACGGCACGGGCATCGGCGCGAGCAATCAGTTTGAAGCAGGCGGCTTTATCCGTACACGCGACGACGATTTGTGGCCCAACATCCAGTATCACTTTCTGCCGGTTGCGATCAATTACAACGGCTCGAATGCGATCAAAATGCATGGCTTCCAGGCGCACGTCGGCTCGATGCGTTCGCCGAGCCGCGGCCGCGTGAAGCTCACCTCGCGCGATCCCGCCGCACACCCGAGCATTCTCTTCAACTACATGGCCGATCCGCTTGACTGGCGCGAGTTCCGCGACGGCATCCGCATTACGCGCGAGATCTTGCGGCAGCCGGCGCTGGCTCGTTATCGTGGACGCGAGCTGAATCCGGGCGCCGAGTTGACCACCGACTCGCAACTCGACACCTTCGTGAGGGCGCGGGCCGAGACAGCGTTTCATCCTTCGTGCTCGTGCAAGATGGGTTACGACGACATGGCCGTGGTGGACAACGAGGGCCGCGTGCACGGTATGGAAGCGCTGCGCGTGGTCGATGCGTCGATCATGCCACTCATCACCACGGGCAATCTGAACGCGCCGACCATCATGCTGGCCGAAAAGATCGCGGACCGCATTCGTGGGCGCGAGCCGTTGGCGCACGTGGACACACCTTACTTCGTTGCGAATGGCGCGCCTGCCAGGAAGCGCGAACGAGCGACCCTCTGACTTCCGGATTTCGGTGTCTGCCCAGGCGGGGAACTCTCCCCGCCCATAACTTTTTCTTGACCCTCTCGCAAGTTATCCTCGATTGTCAGCGCTCCGCGAAAGCCGGATAGTGCTGCGTCAGCACACCCGTCGATAACAATTCAAGGAAACGCTGGATATGAAGCTAAAAGCCGTGTGCATGATGGCGACCGCCGTCTTCGCGCTGAGCGCGATCGCACCGACAAGCCATGCAGCCAACGACACCGAAGGCGCGATCAAAACTGTAGTGGACTCGGCAATCGAGCCGCTGATGGCGAAATACCATGTGCCGGGCATGGCGGTCGGGGTGATCGCGAACGGCAAAACGTATGTGTTCGACTACGGCGTGGCGTCGCTCCAGACAGGCAAGCCTGTCACGCAACGCACGCTGTTCGAAATCGGTTCTGTCAGCAAGACGTTTACCGCGACGCTCGCCGCCTATGCGCAACTCGACGGTCAACTGAAGCTGTCGGACGAGACGGAGAAATATTTGCCGTCATTGCAAGGCAGCGCGTTCGGCAAGGTGAGCCTTCTGAACCTGGGCACGCACACGCCCGGCGGCCTACCGCTTCAGGTGCCCGACGATATTCACGACAACGCGCAGTTATTGCAGTACTTCAACGCATGGAAGCCCGCCTACGCGCCCGGCACTTACCGCACGTATGCGAATCCCGGCATTGGCACGCTTGGTCTGATTACCGCGAAAAGCATGGGCCAGGACTTTGCGTCGCTGATCGAGCGGCACATGTTTCCCGCGCTCGGCATGACGAGCAGCTATATCGACGTTCCCGCGGCGAAAATGCGCGACTACGCGCAGGGCTACACCAGGGACGGCGCACCGGTCCGCATGAAAGGCGGCGTTCTCGCCGACGAAGCGTATGGCGTAAGAACCACCGCCGCCGACATGGTCCGTTTCGTTCAGGCGAACATGAACCTGATCGACGTGAACAACAAGCTTCAGCACGCGATTACGGCCACGCACACTGGCTACTTCAAGGCCGGCGTGCTGACACAAGACCTGATATGGGAGCAATACGCGTATCCTGTCGCGCTCTCCACCTTGCATGAAGGCAACGCGCCCGCCATGGCGGTCACTCCGACACCGGCCGCTGTGATCGATCCGCCGCTGCCGCCGCAGCAGAATGTGTGGATCAACAAGACCGGTTCGACGAATGGTTTCGGCACATACGTCGCCTTCGTTCCGCAGAAACGCGTGGGCGTCGTGTTGCTCGCCAACAGGAACTTCCCCATCGAGGAGCGTGTAAGCGCGGCGTATCGGATCATGTCGGCACTCGCCGCGAGCGCACCGTAGGCCGGAGAGGAGCGATCGCGCCAACGGTGCAGCAGACAGGCAACCGCTGCACCGTGGCGAACGCATCTACTCGCGCGCCGGACTGAGCACACCATGCGCGTCGCTCTCCACTGCTTCCGACACGAGCGTCTCAAGCGCGAGTCCACGTGTTTCGATGCCGAGTATCCACACGGCCGCTGCCGCTACCACGAAGCACATCGCGCCGAGCGAGAACACGCCGCCCTGGCCGAACACCGGCAACACGACGCCGACCACATACGGCCCGATCAGCGAGCCGACGCGGCCAATCGCCGAGGCGAAGCCCGAACCCGTGGCGCGCGCACCGGTGCCGTAGAGTTCCGGCGTATAGGTGTAAAGCACCGCCCACATTGCAAACAGAAAGAACTGCATCGCAAGGCCCGCGCAGATCAGCAACGTGGGCGTTTGCGCGTGGAGCGCGGTTTGCCCGTACACATAGGCCATTACCGCGCTGCCCGCGAGCGACGCGATACAGGTCGGCTTGCGTCCCCAGCGTTCAACGAGCCAGGCCGCGCAGATAAAGCCCGGAATACCGCCGAGAGAGATCAGCACTGTATACAACACCGACTTCGTCACCGCGAAGCCGGCCTGTTGCATCAGCGCGCCGAGCCATGACGTCAGACCGTAAAAGCCGAGCAACGCGAAGAACCACAACGTCCACACCATGATCGTGCGACGCCGGTAAGCCGCGCTCCATATCTCGCGAAATGCGCCGGCGCCTTTGGCCGCCACCGGCTCGGCGAGCATGACCGGCGCGCGCAATTGGCTCAGCCCCGTGGACTTCATGACTTTTGCTTCGATGTCGGCGAGGACTGTGTCTGCATCGCCGAGACGTCCGCGATGTTCGAGCCAACGCGGCGATTCCGGCACGATGCGTCGCACGACGAGCACGAACACGGCGGGAATCGCGAGCAACGCGAACTCCGTGCGCCAGCCGAAGGTCGGCAGCACGAAGTACGACACCACGCCTGCAGTGATGAAGCCAAGCGGCCAGAAGCCGTCCATCAGCGCAATCAGACGGCCGCGCGAAGAAGCCGGAACGAATTCCGACAAGAGCGTTTGCGCAATCGGGAACTCCATGCCCATGCCGAAGCCCAGCAGCACGCGATAGAAGATCAGCGCTTCGACACTCTGTGCGGTCGAGCACAGATAGGAAGCGAGACCCCACAGCACCATGCTCCATTGAAACACCGGTCGGCGCCCAAAGCGATCGGCGAGCAAGCCGGCTACCGCCGCACCGCCCACCATGCCGAAGAAGCTCGCACTCGCGACGAGGCCAGCGGTCGCGGTCGACAAACCGAACTCTGTCTTGATCGAACCGAGTACGAAGGTCATCGTGCCCAGGTCGACCGAATCGAAGAAGAACGCAATCGCGATAATGATGAAGATGGTCCGGTGATAACCGGAGAACGGCAGCCGTTCGAGTCGCGCGGCGGCGCTCGCGCGAGACTGAGAAGCGGTAGGCATAGCATCCCCTGAAGATTGCGGCGCGGCCGCGAGTGATGTTCCGATCAGCACATTCAGTAGACGCCGACATAAATCGGCTACATAGAAGAAATACGTCATCGGGATGGAACGGGGGCGTCGTTCAGGAGTGTCGCGCGCTGATACGTTTGCGTTGTCGCGGATGGCGAGCGTGACCGGCGAGGCGTTGTGTTAAGTTAGTTTCCTTGGGCACCGACCTGGCAACGACTTGAGAACCGCATTCCCCAAACCAGTGGCATCCACGAGGTTCGCACCACCGCGTATTGGTTCGAAGACCATACGGCGCACCGATCTCCTGACGCAACTCCAGCGCGCGCCGCACGCTACGCTCGCGCTCGTTACGGCCAGCGCTGGCTATGGCAAGACCACCCTGCTCGCCCAATGGCGCGAGACCTGCGTAAAGGCGGGCGCGGAAGTCGCATGGTTATCGCTCAGTGCCGACGAGAACAGCTACACCGGGTTCTGCTCCGCATTATTCATGGCCATGCAGCGCGTGGGGCTGCGCGCCGGGCCGGATCTGTTGTTCGAGGATGCAAGCCCTGCCGGCGCGGACGCTCTGGTGGCGTTGCTGGTGGATGGCGTGCTCGATCTGGCCAAAGAAATCTACGTCTTCATTGACGACTATCATTTTGTCGATGCAGCGCTCGTACACCGGTTCATGCAGAAGCTCCTCGACCAGGCGCCGGGCACACTCCACCTGGTGATCGCATCGCGCAGCGCGCCGCCGTTCGCGCTGAGCCGGCTGCGAATGATGAATCAGTTCGCGGAACTGGATAGCGCGTCTTTGCCGTTCGTCATGGCCGAAACCCGAATCTTCGTCGAAGAGAACCTGGGAAAGGACAAGCTGCCCGCTGACGATCTACGTCTGATTCACGATGTCACGGGCGGCTGGCCGTCTTGCGTGCAGCTTATCGTCGTCATGCTGAAGAACCGACCGCAATCGCTCGGCACGCTGCGCGATCTCGCCTGGCGTCATGGCGATCTGCAGACCTACCTGAGCGAAGAGGTCATGGCGAATCTGCCTCCCGGACTTGTGGCGTTCGCCGAGGCGTTGTCACTGTTTCGCCGCTTCAGCGCGCCGCTCGCAAGGCACGTCACGCGCAATCCGAACGCAGGTGATCTGCTAAAGCGCATGGAGGACGAAAACCTGCTGATCAGCCGGATCGATTCGGATGAGCGCCTTGCCTGGTATCGCTTTCACCCTTTGTTGGGCGAGTTTCTTGCTGCACGGCTCACCTCAGCCGATCCAGCCGGCGCACTGGCCTTGCATCTGTGCGCAAGCAACTGGTTCGCCGATCACGGCTATCTCGCCGAGGCGTTGCGCCACGCCAGTGTGGGCGGTGACCACGAGTTCGCAGCCGAGGTCATCGAGCGCGCGGAGCCCGTGACATGGAGCCTCGAATACCTCAGTCCGATGCTGCATCTTCTGGAGCGTCTTCCGGAAGCAACGCTTGTACGGCACCGACGTCTACTCTTTATTGCCTGTCTGACGATAGCGCTAACCACCCGCACCGCCAAGGCGACGGAATGGCTCGCGCACCTGGAGTCCGGCGGCATGTCCGAAGACGCCGAACTCACGAATTGCATTCCGTTGATCTACGCAGCCATTGCGTTCCAGAACGACGACACGCCGCGGATGCTTGAACTGCTCGAGCCACTCCGCGATATGGTCATCCAGAACCCGTTTCTGCGCTATCTGCTGGTCGCGGAATTGTGCGTCGCCTATGCGGCCTGCGGGCGATACGCGGACGCACGACGCCAACTCGATTTGCGCGCCGTATCGCCTGCGGACCGGGATAACGACATGGCGCTCGTCGTCGAATCCGCCCGTGTTGCCGCGTTGCTTGGCGAGGGCGACGTGCGCGAGGCCGAGCGTCTCGGCACGCCGCTGCTTGCACGCTCGGTCAATGCCGCCGGACGTCATTCGATCGGCGCGAACATTTGCGCGAGCGTGCTGGTCGATGCTTATTACGAACTCGACCGCATCGACGACGCACGCGAGACCATCGCAAATCGCCCCGGCCTGCTGCGAGCATCGGGGCCCGATATCACGATACGCGCATCGCTTTGCCGCGCACGGCTCGACCTGCTGCAGGTGAGCGCCGATGTCGCGCTGGCGTTTCTCGAACAGCAGACCGCCCATCTGCGGAACCTTCAGCAGTCCCGCGCCGTCGCCCACATGCTGGCGGAACAGATTCGGATACTGCTGCTGAAGAACAACAGCGCTCGCGCCGCCGAACTCGGCGCGTTGCTCGACGAGCTTGCCCAAGCTCACTACACGGATCAAGGCGTCAAGGCGGAAATTCCGGCCGTTGCCGCGCTCACGCGGGCCCGCGTGCTGCGCGCGACGCAGCCCGAGTCGGCGCTCGACGCGTTGCTTTTCGTACGGGAGCGCGCAAAGGCTTTAGGGCGCGGCCGGTTGCACGCGCTCGCCAACCTTTTATCGGTAACCCTTCTGGTGGAACTCGGGCGGACCGAAGAGGCGAAACCGGTTCTCGCTGAAGCTGTCGAAGCGGGTGCCCGCTTAGGGCTCGTGCGCACCTTCATTGACGAAGGAACCGCCGCTGCCGCTCTCTTCGAGCGTGTACTCGCAGAGAAATGGCTCGACGGGGCGCAGTCGAACTACGTGGCCGCTTTGCTGGAGCGGTTCTCGGACATTCGCACCATAGACAATCAGCCGGCGGCCAAGCGTCGCGGCAACAGCGACCGGGCGCAGCCCACGTTGACCCAGCGTGAACTGGAAATACTCGCACTGGTCGCGCACGCGATGTCGAACAAACGGATTGCACTTGCGCTTAACATCACGCTCGAAACCGTTAAGTGGAATCTACGCAATGTCTTCGCAAAGCTCGGTGTTTCCAGCCGCTACGACGCGATGCTGTGGGCACGCAAGAACGGCTTCATCGAGTAAAGCCGACGCCTTCGAGGCACTAGAGCCGGCTATTGCGGAAAGAGGCGCATGATCGACTCCGCGATGCATGCGGGCTTACCCACCCCCTCGCATTCGACGGTCATCTCGAACTTGACCTGAGCGCCTCCATTGCTGATCGGCTCGAAGCCGATCAGGCGGAAATGCGCGCGCAGGCGGCTGCCCACCGGCACCGGCGCAATGAAGCGCACCTTGTCGAGGCCATAGTTCAGGCCGCTGCGCACATCGGCGATACTGAACGCTGTCGCGAGAAACGCGGGCAGCAGGCTGAGTGTCAGAAAGCCATGCGCGATCGTGTTACCGAACGGGCCATCTTTCGCGCGCTCCACATCCACGTGAATCCATTGATGGTCGCCAGTCGCATCAGCGAACCGGTCCACACGCGCCTGGTCGATCAGCAGCCAGTCGCTCGTGCCGATCGCCTCGCCCAACATAGCGTGGAGATCCGCAATCTTTTCAAACTCTGTCATTCCGTGTGTCTCCGTGAACCAGGGTTCGCTGCAAGTATTGCGCGCATCGTGCGTCATGCGTGTCGCCGCCGCCGAGTAGCGCTTCGGCAACGGTCGCGCGTTTGTAGTAGTGGCCAACCTGGTACTCCTCGGTCATGCCGATGCCGCCATGCAACTGGATCGCCTGGCCGCACACATACTTCGCGGCCGCGCTCGTGAGCGACGCCGTCTGCGAAACGACGTAGTCGCATTGCTCCGCTGTATCGTTCGCGATCGACGCGAGCAGCGCGTACAACATCGAGCGCGCCACTTCGAGCTCGGCTGCCATGTCGGCGAGGCGATGCTGCAAGGCCTGAAAGCTGCCAAGCGGCACGCCGAACTGCTTGCGAACCTTGAAATAATCCGCGGTCATGGCGATGGCCTGCTCCATTCCGCCAACCAGTTCGGCGCACAGCGTAGCGGTGCCGTGCGCGAGCGCATGCTGTACGGCGGGCAGGCCCTGACCGTGCTCGCCCAGAACCGCCGCGCGCGTCACGGCTACGCCGTCCAATGTGAGTTCGGCGGCCCGGCTGCCGTCGTGAAGCGGCAGCACGTGGCGCTGCAGTCCGGGCATGTTCGCATCGACCACAAACAGCGTGAGGCCGTCGGCGTCCGGTGTCACCGCCGACACGATGAACGTGTGCGCCTCGGCGCCTCCCGGCACGAGCGTTTTGTTGCCGAATAACCGGTAGCCCTCGCCCGACCGCTCGGCGCGCGCTTCGACCGACGCCACGTTGCCGCTTGCCTGCCCCTCGCCATGGGCGAGCGCAACTTTCCGCGTGCCGTCGGCGACAAGCGGCAACAGATGCTCGCGTTGCGCGTGCGTGCCGGCCGCGACGATGGTCTGCGCGCCCAGCACCGCGCAGCCCATGTAGGGCTCGACAACCAGCGCGCGGCCGAATTCCTGTGCTATCAAGACCGTCTCGATCACCGTGCCGTCGGAGCCGCCATAAGCTTCCGGTAGTGCCGCCGCGAGCCAGCCGTTGTCGGCAAATGCACGCCAGTGCGACTCGCTGCAAGCCAAGCCGGCCGCAAGCGCCGCGTTGCGTGCCTCGAAGCTATAGTCCCGCGCGACGAAGCGGCGCACGCTGTCCTGCAGCATCTGCTGCTCTGAGTTGAGATTGAAATTCATGACCGGTTGCGCTCTCAGAGTTGAAACAGCGTTTTGGCGATGATGCCGCGCTGAACCTCGCTTGCGCCGCCGTAGATGGTTGACGCACGGCGGAAGAACATCTCCGTGGCAATGCCGCGACCGATGTTCTCGCGCGGCAACGGAGCGCCGCCGGTCGTATCGTGCGGCTCTGCATAAGCCACTGCGCCATCGCCGCCGAGCGCTTCCACGAGGTGCCCGGTGATCTTCTGCTGCAGCTCTGTACCGCGCACCTTGAGCATCGAACCGAGCGCGTGCGCAGCGGGGCTGTGGTCCTGCTCCATTGCCGCGACGCGCTGCACCATCATGACGATGGCGTCGACCTCCGCTTCGAGGCGCGCGAGCTTCAATGCAAATCCGCGATCGTCGATCAGGCGCCGCCCTTCGACACGCTGGCTCACCGCCAGCGCTCTCAGCCGGCTCACGCACTTGCGCAGAAGCGGCAAGTCCGCAGCCCCCGCATGTTCGTTGTTCAGCAGGAATTTGGTGATCTTCCAGCCGTCGCCCTCTGCGCCCACGAGATTGCCCACAGGCACATGCACGTTGTCGAAAAAGACCTCATTCAGATGATGACAGCCGTCGATACTGCGAATCGGCCGCACCGTAATGCCCGGCGTCTTCATGTCGGCGAGCAGAAAGCTGATGCCGGCCTGCTTCCTGACCGTGCTGTCCGTGCGCACGAGCAGAAAGATCCAGTCCGCTTCGTGTGCATAGCTCGTCCAGATCTTCTGACCGTTCACGACGTAGTGACCGCCACTGTGCTCCGCGCTCGTATGCAGCGACGCGAGATCCGAACCTGCACCCGGCTCCGAAAAGCCCTGGCACCAAAGACGCTCGCCGCTCAGGATGCGTGTCACGTGCTCGTCCCTCTGCCCCTGCGACGCGAACGCGTTGAGCGCGGGACCCAACAGCTTCTGCGCAAGGAAGTCTTGCGTCGGAGCGCCGGCGGCGGCGCATTCTTCGTCGAATGCGAGGCGCTGTAACACCGTCCAACCCGTGCCGCCATGTTCACGCGCCCAATACGGGCCGCCCCATCCGCGCGCGTTCAGGATGCCTTGCCAGCGCTTGATGCGCTCGCGTACCGAGCGCACCTCGCCTATCGCATTGCCGCGAAGCTCGGCGGGCAGATGCTCACGCAGGAACGCCCGCACTTCCTCGCGAAACGCGTCCTGCCCTGGGTCCGACTGGAAGTCCATCGACGTCTCCGGGTTAGATGCGGTACATCGTGACGACACACGCACCGCCGAGCCCGACGTTATGTTGCAACGCGACGCGGGCGCCCTCGACCTGGCGCTTGTCGGCGTCGCCGCGCAGTTGCTTGACGAGCTCCGTACATTGCGCGAGGCCGGTAGCGCCGATCGGATGTCCTTTTGACAACAGGCCACCGGACGGATTGACGACATAGCGGCCACCGTAGGTGTTGTCGCCGTCGTCGATGAATTTCGCGGCTTCTCCCTCCGGGCACAGGCCCAGTGCTTCGTACATGATGAGTTCGTTGTGCGCGAAACAGTCGTGCAGTTCGACTACGTCGACGTCTTCCGCGCCGACGCCAGCCGCTTCATACACCTTCTCAGCGGCCTCTTTTGCAAGACCGTAACCAGCCACGTATCGCAGATCGTCGCCTTCGAGTGCGATCGGGCGATCCGTGGTCAATGCCTGGGCGGCGATCCACACGCGGGAGTCCAGCTTATGCTTCTGTGCGTATTCTTCGCTGCACAACACCGCCGCCGCCGCGCCGCAGGTCGGCGGACAAGCCATCAGACGGGTCATCACGCCAGGCCACATTACCTTGTCGGCAAGCACATCTTCGGGGCTGAGAACCTGGCGAAATACCGCGAGCGGATTGTTGGACGCATGGCGGCTCGCCTTCGCGCGAATTTTCGCAAACGATTCGAGCGGCGTGCCGAAGCGCTTCATGTGCTCCATGCCCGCTCCGCCAAAGATACGCAGCGCCGGCGGCACTTCGGGCGGCACGCCCAGACGGTCGCACTGATCGAAGAACAGGTCGAGCGGCAGCGGGCGGTCGGTGAAACAGCTGTTCAGCGCGCCGGCGTTCATCTGCTCGAAGCCGACGACGAGCACGACGTCCAGCGCGCCGGACTCGATCGCCTGGCGAGCGAGGTAGAGCCCCGTTGACCCCGTCGAGCAATTGTTGTTGACGTTGATGATGGGCAGGCCCGTCATGCCAACGTGATACAGCGCGCGCTGGCCCGCGGTCGAATCGCCATAGACGAAACCTGCATACGCCTGCTGGATCGCCTCGTATGCGACGCCTGCGTCGTCGAGCGCGAGCCGTGCCGCGGCCGCGCCCATCAGATCGTAGGTCTCGCTGGCGCCGGGTTTGGTGAAGGGAACCATTCCCACTCCGGCCACTACCACTTTGCGCGTCATAACTGCTCCTGTTTCGTTTCGCATTGTTTGCGCCACATTGGCGAACTGATGACGATTGATGATAGGGGCCGTGCGCCGGTGGACGCCCCTTCCTTTTTTAGGGGTCGAGAACGCCGCCAACTTGCGCATAGGCGAACTTTATTGAACGCTCATACCGCGCTTACGCCGCCACCCGCGGCGAGTATTTCTTCCAGTTCGTCGACTTTGCGGGCCGACAACATGACGCGCGCGCCCTGCTCGCCGAGCGCTTCGGCGATCTGCAGGCCGAGCCCGCGGGAACCGCCCGTAACGAGAGCCGTCTTGCCGTTTAGATCGAAGGTTGCCGTGCAGTACACGCATGCTCATCTTCCGTTGACGTGTTCACCCGATCGAAACCACGCGACGTGCATGTCGAGCGTCGTCCGGTCGAGCGACGCTAGCAGTTCCAGTTGCGGTCCGACTCGAGGCCATGGCGAAAAGATCGGTAGCTCTCTTCTCGCACGTGTGAAGCGCTGCGTCGAATGTCTCGCGGGAATGATCGACATAGGAGCGAGACGTGAGCCGCTCGCCATCGAGCCGGATCACGGCGCGAAAGAATCTGTGACATGGCCGTGTCCGGTCATTGCACTTCAAGAAGCAGCCCGTGTTAGAAACGCTTCACCGGTTGTGACGACGGTTCCTGCATTACTCACGATCCCGTTTCTTCAATCGAGCCTACTGTCTCGTGATATCTGCCATGGTCCAGGATCGGTCGAAAATCGCCGGCTCTGGTCCATACAGCCGGAAGGCGGCAAACCACGGCTTGCCGGGCGCGGTATAAATCCAGTTCTCCGTTTTGCCCGCCGGCGGCACCGGTCCGAAATAGATGTCGATCGATCCGTCCGGGTTGCGCTGCAGACCCTTGTCGTAGGAATCAATGCCAACGCGCGGCGCATGACGAATGAATCCGCTTGTCTCGCTGTCGTAGACGTTGACCGCCCAGAACTGCCACGCAGGTACATGCGGCGGCACGCGCAGACGATAGTGAGTCGATCCGTCGAGCAATTCGCCCTGCTGGTCCCGCCAACTCGTCAGATAGAAAGTCGCCTTGCCGAGCTTTTGCGGTGGTGCGTAGGCAAGGAAAAAGAGCGCGCCGCGCAGTCGGGTGTCCACGCCTTGACCATCGTCGAAAGTGAAATGCGTTTTGACGGCCACGGGGACCGGCGAGACGATGCCCCACTGCAAACCGGGCCACCAGGGACGTGCGCCGGACTGAAGCGTCTGGCGAAAGCTAGCTCGCGCCTCCAGCGCGGCGGCGTGCATACGCGCGCGCATGGCTGCGTCCGGCACGAATGGTTTGCCCGGCTCGATGCCGAGCGCGCGCAGTCGCACGTATGCACCGGCGTCACGCGGCAGCGCCGGCTCCTCGCTTACCATGCGCGCGAGACGAACGAAATACGTGTTGTCGAACTGGACAATCCCGTCGAACACCTTGCCGTCCATCTCGATGAGGCGCTGTGGCGCGTTGCCGGATGCGTTGGCGAGACTCGACACATGCATCTTATGGATAAAGGCGTTCGCCTTGCGGAGGTCGTCCGGCAACAATGTGCCGGGTGTCACGCGAATCAGCGCATAACCGTTGTACGTGTCCGACTGCAGAGCAACGTAACCCGCCGGCAGCTCGCCCTCGAAACCGGGCGGCAGCAACAGGTAGCGTGCGCCATTTCCCATGTCTTCGCCTTCCCGCCCCACATCGGCCAGCGGCACTTGCCAGCTGTTCAGCACGCTGCCGAATACGCCGATGCCCTCCGCCGCCGGGATATCTATAACCACCGGGCCGTCCTTGAGGTTGTAGTTGAAGTAGACGTAAAGCGACGACGAATTGGGTGTGGTTGTCTGGTTCTTCCAGTCTGCCGGCCGCGACCAGTAGACGATATCGTTGTAGTGCGCCCCGGCGTCGCGCAAGTACGCGTCGCGCATGGCGTCGACGCTGACGATGGGCATGCCCCAGACGGCGGCGTCGAAGGCGTCGCGGCTATGCGGGTCGTCGACGGGCGCCTGGGCGATTATCGCGGCCGAACCCGTTGTATCTGCAACCTGCGCGATGGCGGGTTGGAGCAGCAAACTGCCAAGGCCGAACACCCCGCATACATGCCATGCCCGCAATGTTCGATTCATCGGATTTCCTCGCAATGCAGTCACGAACGATTGAAGTGCCATCAAGATTGCCGACGCGCGCGGACAATCTGAGCGTCTTGTCAGCGCGCCTGCGCCTCCGGAAACTTCCAGCGGCCATCCAGGACCTCGGCACGTGGACGATACATGCGGACCATGTAGTTCCAGTTGGGCGTGATAGGCAGGCAGTTCGGCACCTTGCCGTCACAGCCGCCGAATTGCACGGAAATCGCGCCGTCGGCGTCCTTTTTTGCTACGACGTTATTGACCGTGTAAGCGCTCTGCCCATTCGGCTCGAAGAAGCCTTTCTCGTTGTAAACACTGATCGACCAGAATCCGTCGACGGGAACGTCCGCTACTCTTAGTCGATTGACGGTATTCCCGTCGTTGTGTGACGGCGTGTCGTTGAGGTAGACCGTGTCCTTGTCCGGATTGCCGCCCATCGCGATGGCCGTACCGATAAGGTGACGCACCGGCGAGACCTCGCCGCGCATGCCGAACGCTCCGTTGAGGTCGGGCAGCGTCGCCCCCAGCGTGACCAACGCATCGCGGACGCGCTTCTGGCTGGCTTCGTCCCAGTGCGGCACCTCGAATTTGCCCGGCGTGGCCTGTTGCACTTTGGTGCCGTCCTGCAACGCATGTACCGCCTGCATGTCCGCGGGATCCCGCACATCGGCCAGCGTTCGCACGCCGATCAGCAGGTAGCGCGTGCCGATCTGCGTGCGCGTGAACGTGTAGGGTCCGCTGCCGTACGCGACCATGGGCACATAGTTGTCCTCGCTGATAGCCGCGACCGAGCGAAAGCGATTCCCTGCGTCGGGCAGCGTGATTGTCACGGGGCCTGCATCGAGATCGAAAACGCCTACCGAATAAAGGGTATCGCGGTTCGCGCGCACAACCGCCTGCCGCTCGACCGGCATCAGTTCACGGTAATGGAAGAGTTTGCCGAAGGCTCCATGCTTCGCTAGCGCGCCGAAATACATATCGGACTCGGCCCGCTCGAAGTTGTCGACAGTGACGGCGAGCACGCCCGGCACAGCGGGACCCGCGTGCGCCGCGGAAGGCACGATCGCGCCCAAGATCGTCCAAAGCGCGACAGTACACAGCAGGTTCATACGCTGGTTCATGGCTTTTCCTCACGTGACACTGGTTGCCTGATCAAGCCAGCAGGATCTGGAGTCTAGTGCCGTCAGCGTGCACGCCGCCCCCTCCTTTTTGTGTAGGCATACCCCGCCGGGATAATGCGCGGGATAGCGAATCCCCCCCCTCCAAACGAGGGGGATGGGTGATACCGGCCAGAGCCGTACACTCGCCACATCCTGACGGGGTGCTCCGCTCATAAGCTTGCGGCGCGCAAGGCGAAGCCGGCCGTCCCGCTATCCCACTACCCCGCCTGCCCCACGCCTTAACGCCACTTGTCTCCTGCGACGTTCCGACAATGCCATTCCCCAAACTGTTGATCGAGACACGGTTCGCACCACCGCGCATCGGCGCGCAACACGTCGCGCGCGCCGATCTTCTAGCGCAGCTTGCGCAGGTCCAGCAACGCAAGCTGGCGCTGATCACGGGAAGCGCGGGCTACGGCAAGACCACGTTGCTGGCGCAGTGGCGTCAGCGGTGCATACAAGTCGACGCGCGCGTCGCGTGGCTCTCCCTGACAACCGACGACAAAGGATTCGCGGACTTCTGCTTCGCCTTCTTCGCGGCGTTGCAGAACCTGGGCGTCGCGGTCGAACTGGCGTTACCGGTCGATCGCGTGAGCGCTGCGTCGATCGACGAGACGGTGTCGTCCATATTGAGCGCGATCGAACCGCTGACAGACGAGCTGTATCTGATCCTCGACGATTACCATCACGTCGAAGATCCGGGCGCGCATCGGCTGATCCAGCGGCTAATCGAGCGGTGCCCGGCAAATCTGCATCTGCTGATCGCCTCTCGCGCGGTGCCTCCGCTCGGCCTGAGCCGCCTTCGAGTGATGGATCAGATGGTCGAGCTCGACAGTGCGAAGCTGCCCTTCTCGTCCGCCGAAACGCGCAGTTTTCTCGAAGGCAACCTCGGCCCGGGCCAACTCAGCGCCGACGACACCGGCATGATTCACGACCTGACGGGCGGCTGGCCTTCGTGCCTGCAACTGATCGTCATCATGCTGCGCAACCGGCCGGGTGCGCGCAACCAGCTGAGCGATCTCGTCTGGCGCTCGAACGATCTGCAAACGTGGCTCAGCGAGGAAGTAATCGCCACGCTTCCGACCGATCTCGTCGCGTTTTGCGAGGACATGTCGCTTTTCCGGCGCTTCAATGCACCGCTTGCGGCCTTCGTCACGGGGCATCCGAACGCCGCCGATCTCCTCGCGCGCATGGAACTCGAGAACCTGCCGCTTCAGCGTGTCGATCTGGACGACGAACTGCCGTGGTTCCGCTTTCATCGGCTATTCGGCGAGTTCCTCGACACGCGCGTCCAGCGGCGCGGCGCGGCGGCACTTGCGCAACTGCACCACCGCGCAAGTCAATGGTTCGCCAGACACAAGCTGGTAACCGAGGCCGTGCGTCACGCGAATCTGGCCGGCGACGTCGAGCTTGCCGCACAGGTCATCGAGCAAGCGGGTCCGGCCACCTGGACGCTCGGCTACGTCGGCCCCCTGCTTCAGTTGCTGGAACGGCTGCCACACGAAACGCGGCTCGAGCATCCGCATCTGGCGGAGCTCATGTGTCTTGCTATTTCGCTGACGGCACTGCCGGCGCAAGCCGAGGCCCAGCTCGATCGACTGGGCGTCAACGACCCAGCGCGCTGGCCGAGTGCGGCGCGCAGTCTGCCGCTCGTGCGCGCCGTTATCGCGCTACAGCGTGACGACACGCAGCAGACGATCTGTCTTCTCGAATCGCATCGCGTCGACACCGCCGACAATCCGTTCCTGCGCTATCTGATGCTGTCGGTGTTGTCGGTGGCCTACGCCGGGTCGGGAAGGTACGCGGACGCGCGGGCGCTGCTCGAAAGCCAGCCCATCCCCGCCGCCGATCGCAACAACGACATGACGATCATCGCGGAGAGCACGCACGCGCTGGCATTGCTGCTCGAAGGCGACGCCCGCGAGGCGGCCCGCATCGCGGCCACGCTTCACGCGCGTGCGCTCAAGCGGTTCGGCGAGCGGTCCGTCTGCGCGAATGTTTGCGCGGCATTTCTCGCCGACGCGCTTTATGAGTTGAACCAGACCGACGACGCGCGCGAGACGCTCGCCAATCGGCATGGCCTGCTGGAGTCGTCGGGTGTCGAGGTAACTGTCCGCGCGTCGCTGTGCCGGGCGCGCCTCGATCTTCTGCAGGAGGGCGCGGGCGCGGCGCTCACCTTTCTGCGCCAACAGGCCGCGCGCTTTCGCGGCCTCGGATATGATCGGCCGTTCGCGCTAATGCTGGCCGAGCAGATCCGCATTCACGTGAACCGGGGCAATCGTGCCGAGACCGATGCGCTTCTGCAAACGCTCGACACGCTCGCAGCGCAACACGAGCATAGCCAGGGGTTCCTCGTCGAGGTCCGCATTGCCGCCGCGCTGTCCCACGCCCGCGTGGATCTGTCGAGTAACCCGCAGCGCGCACGCAAAGTATTGGAGACCGCGCGCCAGCACGCGCTTTCGATAGGACGCGGCCGACTCCTCACGCTGATCGACTTGCTTTCCGCGCGTGCCTTCGCAAGCCTCGGCCGTGCCGACGAGGCAATGGCATCGCGCAGCCGCGCGGTGCAATGCGGTTGCCGCTATGGCCTCACGCGCACGTTCCTCGACGAAGGCGCACTCGCGCGCGACGAACTGGCGCTCGTCGTGCAGGCGCAAGTGCTTCACGGTCCCGCGCTACAGTTCGCGCAAGGTCTGCTTGCCACCTACCCGGCCGGGACAACAACGGGACACCTCGCTCCTCTGCCGAGGAAAGGCAGCAGTGCCCGCCATGGCCACGCCACGCTCACGCAACGCGAGATACAGGTCCTCGGGCTCGTCGCGCAAGCAATGTCGAACAAGCGCATTGCGCTTGCGCTCGACATCACTGTCGAAACGGTCAAGTGGAATCTGCGCAATATCTTCTCCAAGCTCGGCGTCTCCCGCCGCTACGATGCGATGGTTTGGGCGCGCAATCAGAAGCTCATCGACTGAACCGCTCGTTCTCAAGCCGCGTTCGCGAGTTCGGGCACGACAGAGAACCGATCCGACAAATCCGCAATCGGCCACGCTGAAGATTGGCGCTTTCTCGTTCTCGTTCCGCCTTTCGTCCGCTATTCGGCCATCGCATGCTCACAGCTCGCGCGTCCCACTGGCGCACGTTGCAGCAGAAAGTGCGACAGCGCGGGAATCAGCACCAGAGCCCCCACCATGTTCCAGACGAACATGAAAGTCAGCAGCACACCCATGTCGGCCTGGAACTTGATTGGCGACCACGCCCACGTGACGACGGATGCCGCCAGCGTCACGCCGATCAATGCGATCACCTTGCCGGTGAAGCCCAGCGCCTCGCGATAAGCGGCTTCGAGCGTCGCGCCCTGTCGTTGCAGCGCCAGCTGGATGCTCACGAGATAGAGCGCGTAGTCGACGCCGATGCCCACTCCGAGCGCCGTGACGGGCAGCGTCGCGACCTTCACGCCGATGCCGAGTGCGACCATTAGTGCCTCGCAGAGAATCGACGTGATCACGAGCGGCACGACGGCGACCACCACCGCGCGCCAATTTCTGAACGTAACGAAACACAGCGCGATCACTGCCGCATAGACGAGCACGAGCATCATCCTGTTGGCCTTTTCGACCGCAATATTGGTCGCCGCCTCGATGCCCGCGCTGCCGGCTGCGGGCAGGAACTGCAGCGTCGCCGTGTCGTGCTGCGCGGCAAAGCCCTGGACGGCTTTCACTACCTGCTCGAGCGTCTTCGCCTTGTGATCGGCCAGATACGCGATGACCGGCGCCACCGAGCGGGCGCCGTTCACGAGTTCCGGATTGGCCACGTAGCCGTTGTTCACCGCATCCGTCGAGACGAACGGATCGCGGCTGATCGTCATCCAGCGCGGATCGCCTTCGAAACCCGCAGCCGTATTGCGGCGGCTCACGCCGCTGATCGACTGCGTGGTTTGCACGCCGTCGACATCGCGCAGGACCTGTTCGAGGTTGTCCATCTCCATCAGTGTCCGGTAGTCGTTGACGCCGCCCGCGCGCGTCTTGACGATCACCGCGAACTGATCCGTCGACAATCCGTAATGGCTCGTGATATAGGCATTGTCGCGGTTGTAGCGCGAGGTGGCGCGCAATTCCGGTGCGCCGGGATCGAGGTCGCCAATCTTCAGATGCCGTGCGACAACGAGGCCACCCGCGAGCAGCGCCGCTGCGATGCAGACGGCGATACAGGCCGGTACCCGCCGCGTGAACGGCACGAGCAACGTGGCAAGCGGATGCCGCGTGCCCGCGCGCAAACTGCGCGATGCGGCGGCAGCGCTTACGCCCGTGTACGAAAGCATGACCGGCAGGAACACCAGATTCGTGAAGATCAGAACCGCCACGCCTGCGCTGGCCGCCACCGCCAGCCCGCATATGACCGGAATGTCGATCAGCATCAGCACGGCGAATCCGACCGCGTCCGCCAGCAGCGCGGTCAGGCCGGCGAGAAAGAGACGCCGGAACGTATAGCGCGCGGCGACGTAGCGGTCGGTGCCGCGGCCAATGTCCTGCATGATGCCGTTCATTTTCTGCGCGCCGTGTGACACGCCGATCGCGAAAATGAGGAAGGGCACGAGGATCGAGTACGGATCCAGATCCACACCGAGCAGATGCACGATGCCGAGTTGCCAGACCACGGCCGCAAGCGAGCAGCCGATTACGAGCGCGGTGCTGCGCGCGCAGCGCGTGTACCCATAGATCACCGCCGTGGCGAGCGCCACCGCGGCGGCGAAATACAGTGCGACCTGCAACAGCCCTTTTATAAGGTCTCCCACGAGCTGCGCGAAACCGATTACGTGAATCTCGATGCCGTCGCGTGCGTGGTCCTGACGTATCCGGTCGAGCGCGTCGTGCAGTGCATGTGCATCGAGCGGCTTGCCGCTATCCGCGTAGTGGTCGAGCAGCGGCAGGAAGATCGTGCTCGACTGCTGGTCGTCACCGATGAGCGATCCGACAATGCCCGCACGCGACACGTTCTGGCGCAGCTTCGCGATGCTCTCCGGCGATCCGTCATAGTCGTCGGGCATCACCGGGCCGCCCTGGAAGCCTGTCTCCGTCACTTCGGCCCAGCGCACCACCGGCATCCATAGCGACTTCACGAAAGCGCGGTCGACGCCGGGCAGCAGATACGCGCGATCGTTGATGTCACGCAGCGCGCTGAGGTACTTCGGGGCATAGATGCTGCCGTGGCGATTTTCGACCACTACGCGCACCGAATTGCCGAGCGAACGAAGCGAGTCGAGGTTCGCTAGATAGTTGCGGATGAACGGACTCGATTGCGGCATCATCCGTTCATAGCTCGCGCTGACGTTCGATCTTGCCGCCGCGAAGCCCAACAACGCGGTCAGCACAATGCACACCGACACGATCCAGAGACGGTTGTTGAAGATCAGGCATTCCAGCCGCGATCCGGACTTCGCTTCGAATTCCGCCCGGGAGCGCACGACCGGCGTGGCGTCGCCACGATGAGATTGGGGATGCATGGCAATACTCTCTTTGCTGGTTCAGCGGACGGTCATCGCGCCGATGCGAGGCTCGCGCCGCTCAGCGACGTGAGCGCGAGCATGTCGGCGGAAATCGGCACGACGCCTGTCAATGCCGCCGCATGGCGCAATTTGAGCGGGCTGAA
This sequence comes from Paraburkholderia kirstenboschensis, assembly GCF_032806925.1. NCBI lineage: Bacteria > Pseudomonadati > Pseudomonadota > Betaproteobacteria > Burkholderiales > Burkholderiaceae > Paraburkholderia > Paraburkholderia kirstenboschensis. The sequence continues at coordinate 3,003,210 of NZ_CP136512.1, forward strand.
CGAGTCGGTGGCGCTGTCATACAGCGCCGCTTCGCCGCTCGATGTGACAAACGCCATCGCGTGACGCGCTTCGATGGGCGCCGCGCTCGTCACCCCGCCATGCAGCGGACTCTTCAGGGCGACCCAGTTCATGCCGAGATCGGTGCTGCGGTAAATCGTGCCGCGCAAGCCGTAGGCGAACAACGCGCGCTCGTCGCCCGCAATTCCGAAGAAGCTCCCCACGTAGCCGGTCGGGATCGCCGAGAATTTTCCTGTGGTTCGGTCGAGTTGGTACACCATGCCTTTTTCGCCCGCAATGAAAACGTGGCCCGCTATGCCGCGAATCGCGTTCAGATGCAGAAAGTGCGGATTGTCGATGCGTTCGAGCATCGGCAGCCACGTCTTGCCGCCGTCGCTCGTGGCGATCGCCGACCCGAACGGCCCGACCGCCATGCCGTGTTGCGCGTCGTCGAACCACACGCTTAGCAACGGCAGCGACGGCCCCTGCTTGTAGTTCAGCGCGAGCTGCTCCAGATAAGGCTGCAACGTGGCGTCGCCGTTTGCGATTCTTGTTTTATACGAGGCCGTCAGCGAAGCGGCCGCCATGCGTCCGTCGAACTGGCGTGTCCACGTGTCGCCGGCGTCCGCGGTATGCAGCACCACGCCGTCGTGGCCGACCGCCCACCCGTCCCGCTCAGTCGGGAAGCTGAGCGCGAGCAGGTCGCTGCGAACCGGTGCGGCCGACTGCCGCCAGTTTTTTCCTGCGTCGTCCGAAACAATGACCAGGCCGCGCATGCCGACTGCGATGAGACGGGCGCCGGCTCGCGCGACCGCCATGACGGGCCGGCCGGCGACATTGCCGTGCATCAGCGCAGGTGCGTCCAGCGGATCGACGAATGCGCTTTTCTGTGCGGGCGCCGCAGCGGGAGCGGCCTGCACGTTGAAAGCGCACGCAGCAAGCGCGAGCAACAGCGAAGCTGTGCACCGCGCTCTTCGATAATTCATTTGCGGCATCGTCTTCCTCTGTCTTGCGATCTGGCGCCGCCCTTCGCCGGGGCATGCCGGCGAAGGGCGAACAAAGCTCGGTCCAACGGTTCATCAAGTCGGTTCGCGCTTTAGCGCAAGCCGGTTCCCGCCATGCCCGCGGGCGTGAAGAGATTGGCCTTGTCGAACTTGTCCGACACGCGCACGAGCGGCTGGCCGTTCTCCGACGTCGTGCCCGTGACGAAGTAATTGCCTTTCTCGAGGTCATAGAAGTTGTTCTGGAAGGTGTACACACCGCCGCCGTCGTAGAACGGGAACGTATGCGTGAGGCCGACGCGCCACAGTTTGCCGTCATGGCCATAGCCGTCCGCTTCCACGAACGCCCATGCGTCCTCATCGACGTACAGCATGCGTTTGGCGTAGGCGTGGCGCGCGCCCGCTTTCAACGTCGCTTCCACCACCCACACGCGATGACGTTCCCAGCGCATCGCATCGGGCTTGATGTTCTTCTGACCCAGCACATCGTCCGGAGAAAGCTGCGAAAGGCGATAGTTGTTGTACGGGATGATCATCTCCTTCTTGCCGATCAGCTTGAAGTCGAAGCGATCCATACGGCCGCGGAAAAGACCTGCTTCGTCCCAGAACTCGACGCCGCCATAGTTCGCTGCCGGGGTGTCGTACTTGTAGTCGGGCGCCATGCGCACACGGCGCTGGGCCGGAAAATACGCCCAGCTCTCCTGGTCACGCTCGGAATAGTTCATCGAGTAGTTGACGAGAGCGGTCTGCCCCGCCAGGGTCGGCGGCGTCTGAATCTGCGCCCACAGACGGTCGTATGGATAACCCGGCTTGCTGTCCGCGTTCTTCGGGTCGTAATACGGACGGTATTCGACGAAGTTCAGCACAGGCAATTGCGTGCGGCCACCCGACGTGTCGACGAGCCAGCCGCCGAAGTTGGTCACCGAGAACTGCGTGCGCTGATAGCTGAGGAGCGCGTTCCACATCACCTCGTAGCCGTTCTTCGGGATCGGGAACGGCACGCCGCCAAACGCGCCCTCCACGCCGTCGCCCTCCACTTTGCCGACGAGCTTCGCATTGCTCGCGTTCTTCAACGTGTTGTCGAGCACCCACTGCGGATACGACACCGAGCGATGCGTCGGATAGACGTCCACGCGGTATTCCGGGAAGCGCTTGAGCAGCGCCTGTACGCCGGGCGTCAGGCGCTCCGCATACTGCGCCATGTTCGCCGCCGTAATGCTCGCGACTGGCTTCTCGCCCTTGAACGGGTCCGGCCACTTTCCGCTGTTGGCCGAATAGCCCGCGGGCGGCGAGGTCAACCCGCCGGTGTAACCGGGAATGTCACCGTCCGCGCTCGCCGCTTTCTCCGCACCGAATGCCGTGAGCGTGGTGCCGAGCTGCCTGGCTTCTTCGGCCGACCCGCCCGCCCATGCGCCGGCGGCGTGCAATGTCACGAGGCCGGCTGCGGCCACATGAAGCAGAGTTTTCATACGTCTTTCTCCTTTTTGCGATGAATCCCTCAGAACGACGACTGGAAGGTCAGCGAGACCCATGGACGGTCGTTGAGGTCGATCAGACCGTTGCCGGTGCTGTTGTAGGGCAACCCGCTCGGCGTGACCGCTGTGGTGTTCACGTGAGCGTGATAGCCGATGTAGGAAAGCGTGAGCGTGGCGCGCTGGCGGATCAGCGCCTGCACGCCGATCGAATAGGTGAAGAAACCCTGGCCGCCCGCCGACGAGCCGGGATTGATCGGCGTCGTGCCGTAGAGACCGCCCGAGAACGAGGTCGGCATGCTCAGGTCGATGCCCGGGAATACCTGGAGCCATTGCGGCGCGAACACGAGGCCCGCGCCCACGTAGTCTTTGGTTGAGCAGCCGTTCCACTTGTTGTTGCTCGGGCATCCGGCGTAGCCCACGCCGTTGTAGAGCGACGCGTTCTGCGTGACGGAGAGCAGACGCGTATAGCCGAGTTCCGCCGTCAGCGTGCCCGTTTGCCACAACGGCGTGCGCGGCAGCGGCACGATGGCGTTCGTGACGACGTTGAGGATGTCGCCCTTGGCCCCCGTCGTCTGGTTCGCGATGGCCGGGCTGAGCGCGGTATTGAGCGCGGTGTTGTGCCGATACGATATTTCGACACCCACCGCTGTGCTGGCAATCGTCGTGTCCAGGCTGAAGCCGAAAAGCTGCACGCCGCGGTTGTAGGCGAGGTGATAGTCGGTCGGCAGCGCCCGGTTCAACGCGGGAATGGTCTTCCAGTTCGCGAGCACCCACGGCTGCGTTTCGTCGAGCCGCCGGAAATAGAAGCCCATGCCGCCATTCAGGAACTCCGGCGTCCAGCCGATCTTCACGCCGAAATTGTTGTCCACTTGCGGCGGCCTGATCGACGGGCCTTGCGGGATCACGTAGCCGAATGGCCCACCGGGCGGCAGCCCGAGGATCGGCCGCACCGCGCCCGGCAATGTGGTGATGAAAAGGCCTGAGGGTCCCTGGGCCACCGCGTCGTTTGCCTCGATATACGTTCCGCCAGTCGGCAGCCGGTTTGGCGCCCAGCCGAGTTCATACTGGCCGGACACGGACACTTCAGGCGTGACCTGCGCGGTCAAGCTGATCTGCGGGCGCGGCAGCAGCAGTTCTTTCGTCTGCGTGCCAGGCGAGTTGTAAGCCTTGATGCCGTCCGTCGCCCCTTGAGCGTACGAGATGCCCTGGGTCGGCGACAGCATCGAATTGCCCCAGTACTCGGTGAACTGGCCGGCCTTCAGATAGACCGCACGGCCGCCAATCTGCGTGTTGTAGAACGCAAAAGCGTCGAGCAGCTGCGCGCCCTGCACGTAGAAGCGATTTGTGTAAGAACTGTAGGTGCCGTTCGGATACGAACGCAGCGACTGATACGTGACTCCCGGCGCATAGAGGCCAGGATTGGTGACGTTTCCGCTGCCGTACGCAAAGTCCTTCCATGCGGACGCCGAAACGCGCACGCCCACGTACCCCTGGTAGGCAGCCGTGAACTCGGAGAGAATCGCGACACGGTTGGTGACGACGTCGCCGGCGTGACGGAACTTGTAGTCGCCGTCGTCGTAGCTCGGGTTATTGCCGATCATCGGATCGATGCCGTGCGCGCGCACTCCGAGGTTGTAACTGATGGTGTTGTCCCAGTTCACGTCCCAATCGGACGAATCGGTACTGAACTTGAATGCGTATGCATGCAACGGGATAGTGGCAGCGATCACGCTCGCCAACACGGTGAGGCGCGGCAGGGTCATAGCCCGGCAATCTTTTTTGTCTTTGCGATACATCTGCTTGTCTCCTTTTGTTTTCATTGCTCAGCATTGCTACGTGCTCGATCCCCCCGGGTTGACCCTCCCGCGATCCGCACTCCGGCGCCGTCATCCTCACGCTGCTTCAGAAGCCGAGCGAGCCGCTCAGTCATTGCTCAATGCCGGATAGCCATGCCATAAGGTGCCAGCACGCCGCCCCTGCCTCCCCTGTAAAAAGGAGGGGGGTGGGTTTACACGATCGGGGCGATCTGGGCGTTCGGCACGGAGTTCGGTGCGTAAAATACCTGACGAGGCTATTGCATCTGCACCCCGCGAAAAGAAAGGGGCCGCGCCATATGCGAGCGCCTAAAATCGGCGCAGTGCTGGAGCGCGCAGGCGCGGCGCGCACTGGTTGAGCCGACGATAAGACTCTGGAGACATGAGATGAAAATGAACTTTGCACGCACGTTCGGCTACACCGCGATGCGGTACGCCAGCAACGAAGCGCTCGTGAACATCGAGCGGCAAAGACGCTACACGTTCAAAGAACTGCATCTGGTGACCAACAGGATCGTCAACATGATGCGCGAGCGCCTGAGCCTGCGCCGTGGCGACGCATTCATGTGCCTGCTCGACAACGACAACATGTCGCTGCTGCATGCGTGGACCGTGCTCAAGGGCGAAGCCGGCGCGGTGTACACCAACTTTCGCGACTCGCTAGAGGAGCACTGCTGGCAGGTGGACTTCATCAAGCCCAAGGTGGTGTTCATAGAAAACACACTGCTCCCGGCCTACTTCGACATCCTGATAGAACGCGGCGTTACCGTGGTTTGCATGGACCCGCCCGACATGCCGAGCGACGGTCTCCACTATTTCTGGGATCTGGTCGAGGGCAGCAGCGACGCGAACCCGGAGGTCGAAAGCGATACGCTGAACGACATCCTGGTCTATCGCTTCACGGGCGGCACTACAGGCAAGAGCAAGTGCGCGCAATACACCATCGACAACTGGATGGCCATGCGCGACGCGTCGTACTTCGAGAACGAACAAACGTTCCATGACACGACGCGCAACCTGCACATGGCGCCCATCAGCCACGCTTCAGGCTTCAGCGTGCTGCCCACCTATTTTCGCGGCGGCTGCAACGTGACACAGAACGTCCCGGACTTGCGGCAATGGTGTATCAATGTCCAGACGGAGCGGATCACCAACGCCCTTCTCGTGCCAACGTTGATCTACCGGCTGCTCGAAGTGAAGGAGACGGCCGCCTACGATCTCTCGTCGCTCGACACGATCTACTACGGCGGCGCGCCGATGAGCCCGGCAAAGCTCCAGCTCGCGCAGCAACGTTTCGGCAATGTCTTCACGCAAATTTACGGCGCGACGGAGTGCCTGCAGATTGTCGGTATCCTGTCGAAGGCCGACCATCTGAGCGCAGTCGAATCGGGGCGTCTGGCGTCGGCGGGCCGCGTCGGCACAGGCATTGAACTCAGAATCGTGGACGACGCAGGCACAGACGTCGCACCCGGCGAGACGGGGGAAATCTGCGTGCGCTGCAGAGGCACAATCTGCGGATACTTCAACAACCCGCAAGGCACGGCCGCCGAGTTCGTCGACGGGTTCTGGAAATCGGGCGATCTCGGCTATCTCGACGAAGCCGGCTATCTGTTCATTGTCGATCGCAAGAAGGACGTGATCATCAGCGGCGGCTTCAACGTTTACGCAATCGAAGTAGAAGCCGCGCTGAACTCGCACCCGGCGGTCAGCATGTCGACGGCGATCGGCATTCCACATCCGGAATGGGGCGAAACCGTGCATGCCGAAGTCGTACTCAGGCAGGACATGCAGGTGAGTGCCGAAGAACTGATCGAGCACGTCAAGCGCTCTGTCGGCCGCTTCAAGGCGCCCAAAAGTGTCAGCTTCGTGGAGACCTTGCCGCTCAGTGCGGTTGGTAAAGTACTGCGCCGCCATGTGCGCGAGAAGTACTGGAAAGGTCAGTCGCGCCGCGTTGGGTAGCGCTTGGGTAGCGCTTGGGTAGCGCTTGGGTAGCGCTTGGGTAGCGCTTGGGTAGCGCTTGGGTAGCGCTTGGGTAACGCTTCCGTCTCGATGTGCCCGAAGTTGCGGTGTTGGGCGCGTCGTGCAGCACGCCGTGGCGTTGTCCCGTTTCACTTCATCTGCGCATCTGAACCGCACGCAAAAAAAGCCGCCTCGCCGGTTGACCGTCGAGGCGGCAAACGTATCGCATGAGAGTCATCTGCGATACGTGTCCGGTAAACCCGTTCAATGAGGCCGCGAACCGCGCGAGCCGGATGCCGGCCCGCGCGCCAATTGCTGCCGCTCGATGAATTTCACGTTGGACATTCGCCCACAGCGCACGCACCGGACTCCGCGCGCGAACTTCACCCGCTTGCGTGGCGAATCAGGCTGCGGGCGCGAGGAAAACCTGCACCTGCTCCAGTACTTCCGCATAGGCGCGCGCTGTCGTCCAGTCAGCGATCTCCGCGAAACGCGCGGCCACGCCCTCCGGCGTTAGCTCCGCGTCCGTGAGGCGAACCGGTGCGGTCTCCATGATCGTCGCGGTCGAGAACGTGCCGCCGCCGGCGCCCAGAATCACCTTCGAAGGTGCCTGCTCGCTGCACAGATACAGTACGCCCGGCGTCACGCGCTCCGGCTGGATGCGTTGCAGCGCCTCGGCGGGCATCACGTCTTCGGTCATACGCGTGGCCGCGACCGGCGCGATCGTGTTCACCCTGATGTCGTTCTTGCGGCCTTCCACGCTCAGCACGTTCATCAGGCCGATCAGCGCCATTTTCGCCGCGCCGTAGTTCGCCTGGCCGAAGTTGCCGTACATGCCCGCTGCGGAGGTGGTCATCAGAATGCGGCCGTATTGCTGGGCGCGCATGACGTCCCACACCGCCTTGGTGCAGTTGATCGAGCCGTGCAGATGAACGTCGAGCACCAGCTTGAAGTCCTCGGCCTGCAGCTTCGCGAAGCTCTTGTCGCGCAGAATGCCGGCGTTGTTCACAAGGATGTCGACGCGACCGAACTCGGCCATGGCCTGCTCGACCATTGCCTGCACCTGCACGGGGTCCGCGACGTTCGCGCCATTGGCAATCGCGGTGCCGCCGGCCTTGCGGATCTCGTCGACCACGGCCTGTGCGGCCGTGCTCGAACTGCCGGTGCCGTCACGGCTGCCGCCGAAGTCGTTGATCACGACCTTCGCGCCGCGCGCGGCGAATGCAAGCGCATGTGCGCGACCGAGGCCAGCGCCCGCACCTGTGATCAGCGCAACTTTTCCGTCGAAGCGGATACCCATGGACGTCTCTCCAAAGTCTTGAATAGATGAATGAACCCGTCTGGCGCGGCGCGATATCTCATTCGCGACAGGCGTCACGCCGTGTATTTGGATGCTACGGGTTCAGCATAAGAGGACATGGTGCGACCGGCCCCCGTCCAGATTGGGGGGGCATGTGCAAACCGCGAGCGGCCTCCCCCCACGAGGAGAGGGGCGCGAGCGCGGCGCCACGTTCATAGTGAACGCAAGCCACACCCATCAGAGAGAGAAAATGACCGACGTATCAGCAGCATTCCTGAGCGAACAGGAAGTGATGATCCGCGATTCCGCGCGCACCGTCGCAACAGAGATCGTCGCCAAGACCGCGGCCGAGCGCGACCGCACTCATGCGTGGCCGGGCGACGAGCTCGACGCTGTCGCGAAACTTGGCTTCCTCGGCATGCTTGCGCCGGAGGCGCACGGCGGCTCGGGCGCCACTTTTGTCGAGTACTGCCTCGCTATCGAGGAACTGGCGGTTGCCGACGCGGGCTTCGCCACGGTCGTCCACGTGCATAACACGATCACCGGACTGATCGCGGCACAAGGCACCGAAGAGCAGAAGCGGCGCTTTCTGCCTCGCCTCATAGCGGGCGAGACCTATGGGGCCGGGCTTTTTTCCGAGCCCCAAGCAGGTTCGGACACCGCGGCGTTCAGCACGTCCGCACGGCGCGACGGCGACCATTACGTGCTGAACGGCACCAAGCAGTTCATCTCGAACGGCAACAAGGCCGGCGTAGCCGTCGCGCTTGCAATCACCGGTCAGAGCGCGGGCAAGAATGGCGCGAGCATGTTCATCATCGACACGTCCGAGCCCGGCTATCATGTCGCACGCGTCGAAAACAAACTGGGCCAGCGGTCGGCGCATCTCGCGCAGATCCAGTTGATCGACTGCCGCGTGCCCGCCGGCAACATCATCGGCGAGGAAGGTAGCGCGTATAAGAAGATGCTGCGCGGCATGTCCGAGGGCCGCATAGCGATCGCGGCGATTGCAGTCGGGACCGCGCGCGCCGCGCTCGACGCCGCTGTGCGCTACGCCAGGGAGCGTGAAGCCTATGGCGCGCCGATCATCAACTTGCAGGGCGTCGCGTTCGATCTTGCCGACATGGCGACTCAGGTCGCGATCGCCCACCAGTTCGTGATCCATGCGGCGCGGCTGTGTGCGGCGGACCTGCCGTGCGCGAAGGAGGCGTCGATGGCCAAGCTATTCGCCTCCGAGATGGCTGAGAAGGTTTGTTCGGATGCGCTGCAGATCCACGGCGGCTATGGATACCTGAACGACTTCCCCGTCGAGCGTTTTTACCGCGACGTGCGTGTCACGAAGATTTACGAAGGCACGAGCCATATCCAGAAGCTGATCATCTCGCGCAATCTTTGAACGGTGTGCAACGAGTTTCTATTGCGCCCGGTACGAGCAAAGCCCCGGTATTGCGACCGGGGCTTTTTCATGCGCATACTTGAGGTAACGCGGCACGGCGGGGCGTGAAGCGGCAGGTGCAAGCTGGCAACGCGCTCTACCGCAGCCGCAGCCACAGCCACAGCCACAATCGCAATCGCAGTGGCCGCTACTTTGCCGCGAACTTCGCGCACGCCTCCCGAAAGAAAGACGAGCGAACAAGGCTGCGCTGCACTTCACGCTCGGCGGCAAGCGACTCCTTGATCGACATATGCGCAGCGTCGTCCACGAGGCGCCGGCACTCCGCTATCGCGTCTTTCGGCAATGCAGCGAGCTTATGTGCGCACGCGAGCGCCTGCGGCATTAATTCCGTGTCGTCGACGCAGCGCCATACCAAGCCCCACTGCTCCGCCTGCTCACCGCCAATGCGATCGCCGAGCAACGCCATGCCCAGCGCGCGTGGACGCCCGAGCGCGCGCGCGATCACCCAATTGATGCCGAGATCCGGCGCCACGCCGAGCTGCGCGACCTGAGCGACGAGAAAATACGCGGAGCGCGCGCAGAGCACGATGTCCGCGGCAAGCGCGTAGCCCATTGCACCGCCTGCGCACGGCCCGTTCACCGCGCTGATAACAGGCACCGGCGACCCGGCGATGAAGCGCGCAATCGGATTACCGAATTCCTCCATGAGCATGCCGATGCCGCTCGACAATGCGTCGGCACCTTCCTGCGCAAGCGCGTTGAATGCATGAACGTCCCCACCTGCCGAGAACACACGCCCCGCCCCGGTCAGTACGATGGCACGCGCACCTTGCGCAACGACTTCAGGAAGCGCTGCGCCCAGTTGCTCGAGCATTGCACGGTCCATCACGTTCCACGGCGTTGCACCCTTCATCGTGAGGATGGCGACGCTCTGCTCCCAACTGATTTCAACCATTGAACGACTCCCCCGCCGAATTGGCCGGCCAGCAAATGAGTATGGGTAAGCAACGCGGCGTGCGACCGTTGACCAACGACAACAGGACGCCGCAGCAATTGCCAGCGTCCTTCGTCACGTCGTGCACTGAAGTGCGGCGCCGCACCGCGTCTGCCGACGTTAAGCCTTACCGAGAATGGCGATATGCTCGAGCGCCTCTTCCACGCGCCACAGACCGCCGCCGTTGCCCTGGATCGCGAAGCGGGCGCCTTCGACCTGACGCGCTCCGCAATTTCCGCGCAGTTGTTCGACCAGCTCGAAAATCTGCCCGAGACCGGTGGCGCCGATCGGGTGTCCTTTCGACTCGAGCCCACCCGACGGATTGACCACGATCGAGCCGCCGAGCGATGTCTCGCCGCGCTCCGCGAGAACGCCGCTCGCGCCCGGCTCACGCAGACCCAGCCCTTCAAACGTAATCAGCTCCCCGATCGCGGTGGCGTCGTGCAGTTCGGCGACATTGATTTGCGACGGGCCGATGCCCGCCTGCTCGAACGCGTCCTTCGCGGCTTGCGGGGTGCAGGCGTTCGCATAGTCGTCCGCCGCGCGCGCGGAGCCCGAGCGCAGCACGCTTGCCATCACCTTGATCGCGCGCTTGCGATCGAAACCGTACTTTTTCAGCGCGCTTTCCGTACAGAGGATCGCGGCAGCCGCGCCGTCGGAAATCGGCGAGCACATCGGCAACGTCATCGGATAGGTAATGGGCGGCGCGGCCAGCACTTCGTCGATTGTCATCGGCCTACGGTATTGCGAGCGCTCGTTGTGCACCGAATGATTGTGATTCTTTGCCGCGACGGCCGCGATCTGCCGCTGCGTGATGCCAAAGCGCGACATGAACGCACGTCCGAGCGCCGCATACACGTCCATGAACGGGCTATACGGCTTGTCCGACTGCGAACCCGGCGGCGGCACGATGTCCTTGCCCATGCCCGCGAGGCAACTCTTGTTGTCCTCCAGCGTTTCAATATCCCAGGCCGATTCGAAGCACGAGAACATCTTCGCCTTGTCGTCCGAGTACATTTTCTCAGCGCCGACTGCGAGTACGACGTCCGCCGCGCCCGCGCGCAGCTGCATCACAGCCAGATTGAATGCCGCGCTCGACGACGCGCACGCGCCCTCCACGTTGTAGATCGGAATGCCGCCCAGCCCGATCGGCAAGAGTGCGACCTGGCCGCGAATCATGTGCTGGCCGTCGAAATGACCTTGTGCCGTGTTGCCGAAGAATGCAGCCCTGATCCATTTGCGGTCGCAGGCCGCGTCGTTCAGCGCGTCCTCGACTGCCCACGCGGTAAGCTGCTTGACGCTCTTGTCCATGTGGCGGCCAAACGGCGTCATGCTCACGCCGACGATATAGATGTCTTCCATGTCTTCTCCAGTTCGAATAATGCCGTTCGTCTCACAAGCGGCCGCGCACCATGCTTGGGGAGCGGGCCGCCCGTTGCCCGGTCCCGCAACGATCAGTAGCCCTTGAATTCCGGCTTGCGTTTTTCGACGAACGCGCGCAGCCCTTCCTGTATGTCGTATGAGCGCTGGTGATTGCGCAGTTCCAGCACCTCGTGCCGCAGCGCGTCCGCGACCGGCTTGTCTGCCGATTCGTCGGCGACGCGTTTCATCTTCGCGAGTACCAGGGGACTTTTAGCCGCCAGTTTCTCGCCGATTGCCTGCACGCGCTCGATCAGTTCCGCGTCTGCGACCACCTCGGCGACGAGGCCGTACTGCTTCATCTCCTGCGCGGACACGGAATCGCCAGTGAACAGCAGGTACTTCGCGATGTTCACCGGGATCTTGCGTGGCAGTACGGCTGCGCCGCCGCCACCCGGAAACACGCCGAAGTTCGAGTGAGCGTCGCCAAAGCGCGCGCTCTGTGCCGCAATCAAGAAATCGCAGGTCATCACAGCTTCCAGCCCGCCCGCGAGCGCGAGGCCATTGACCGCCGCGATGACAGGACGCGGAAACGCACGCAACGTATCGAACAGTTGAATGATCTCGTCGAGAAAGTCTTTTTCGCCCGGTTGAGCGGGCGCCCCGGCGGTCTTCAGATCGGCGCCCGCGCTGAACGCCCGGCCCGTGCCCGTCACGGCGACGACACGCACCTGCGGGTCTTCCCGCCATTGCATCAGCTTCGCCGTGATGCCTTGAACCATGTCGCGCGACAGCGCGTTCATCGCGTCGGGACGCGCGAGTGTGATCCAGGCCACCGGGCCTTTCAGTTCGAATGTGACGCTCATCTGTCTGCTCCCCAATCCGTGCCAGTTCTGTTGGAAGTTCGCGTGCTGCAAATGACTTAACGCTACGCAGGAAGGCCGTTCATGCGTTGAAACGATAGAGCGCGCGCCGCGCGGATTCCCCTGCATTTGCGGGGGGGCGTTCGAAAAAAATGGCCGTTTGGTCAGGGAGAAGACGAGGTTTGCGCGCGCGACGAACGTGCTAGCATCCCGTCACCGTAGAAGTGAAACCATGACGTTCCAGAACCCGCCACTCGACGAACTCAACGTACCGGCGAAATTCGCGCCGCCGCGTGTCAGTCCTCGCCATATCGTGCGCAAAAAACTGCTCGATAGCCTGCGGGACGCGCAGCATTGCGCGCTCACGCTCGTCACCGGCAATGCGGGCTTCGGCAAAACGATTCTCCTCGTGCAGTGGCGTCAGGAACTCATGAAGGCAGGCGCAGAAGTAGCATGGCTCGCGCTCACGGCGGATCATCGTCACAGCGACGTGTTCTGCCGCGATCTGCTCGGCGCGCTCGCGCCTCTTGGCGTGGAGTCCGAGGCCGCGCCGTTGGCGAGCCGCGACGACCGCGCGTGGCCGGTCGAGCCGGTGGCAGCGGCGATCATTGCGGGCGTGCAGCGCGTCGGGAAAGACCTCTATCTGTTCATCGACGACTTTCAGCACGTTGACGATTCCTGGGTACACGAGCTAGTGCACAAACTCGTCACTCACAGCCCTGCGAATCTGCATATGGTGATCGCCTCGCGCACCACGGCGCCGCTTGGCCTGAGCCGCTTGCGCGTGTATGGGCAACTCGCCGAGGTGGGCCTCGAAGACTTGCCTTTTAGCGTCGACGAAACGCAGGCGTTCTTCGAGCAGAACATCGCGACAATGAAGCTCACCGCCAACGAAGTGCAGCTGATCCAGGACGTCACGCGCGGCTGGCCTGCGAGCCTCCAGCTTGTCGCGCTCATGCTGCGAAACCGCCCGGCCGCGCGCGGTCAGGTGACGGCGCTGTTGCGTCGCTCGGGCGACCTGCACAACTACCTCGCGGAAAACGTGATTGCGCCAGCGCCGGCCGCAATGATCCAGTTCCTCGAAATGCTCGCGCCGCTGCGGCGCTTCAATGGCGCGCTCGCGGCACACGTTACGCAGCACGTTCAATCGGACGCTCTGCTGCGCCGCGCCGACGAGGAGTTGCAGCTGATTCAGCGCGTACATACCGGCGATCGCGCGCCGTGGTATCGCTTTCATCCGCTGCTTGGCGAGTTTCTCTGCAACCGGCTCGCACAACGCGGCGATGAGAGCTTGCAGACGCTGCACCGGCGCGCCAGCGTGTGGTTTGCAAAGCATCAGATGCCGGCCGACGCCGTGCGCCATGCGAATCTCGGCGGCGATCTCGAACTCGCAGTGCAGATCATCGAGCAGTCGATGCCGCCGGATTGGCGCTTCGGTGCCGTTGCCGCGATGGTCCAGCTACTCGACCATATGCCCGAGGATGCCCTCGTCGCGCATCCGCAGCTCTCGTTCCTTGCCTGCCTGAGTTGTGCGCTGAGCGCACGCACCGCCGAGGCGCAACGCTGGCTGGAGCAGCTTGGACGTAGCGAGTCCAGGCTTCATGCCGATATGCACAACCAGCTTGCGCTTGCCGAAGCGACCATCGCGATGCAGCGCGACGAAAGCGAACGGGTCATCGAACTGCTCGGGCGCGAGCCCGAGTCGTGGCCTGCGAACCGCACGCTGCGCTATATCTACGTCGCCGCGCTCGTGACCGGCTATGCGCATGTGGGCCGCTTGCAGGAAGCGTTGAAACTGCACGACGAGCATGCCGTGCCGGGCGCCGACCAGGGCAGCGAAATCGCATTGATGTTCGAAGCGACGCTGCCTGCGGCGCTTCTCGTGCATGGACAGGTCCGCGAGACGGCGCGCCTCGCATCTGCGCTGCTTGAGCAGGCAGAAGCGGGCTATGGTCGTCACTCGGTGCCGGCTGGCCTATGCGCCGCGATGCTGAGCGATGCGTACTATGAACTCGACCGCATCGACGACGCCCGCGACGTGCTCGCCAACCGCACAGGGCTGCTATGCGCATCCTGGCCCGACGTGATGGTCGATGCTTCGGTCTGCCATGCGCGGCTCGATCGACTGGATGCAGGATCGGGCGCAGCTCTGGCATTTTTGCAGGAACAAGCCGACCATTTCCACAGCATGAACCTGCTGCGGCCGGCCGCGGTCATGCTGGCGGAACAGGTGTGCATGCTGCTTCGCGACGGCGATCATGTCCGGGCGCAAGGCGTGTTGGCAAGGCTGAAGGCGCTCGCCGACACCCCGCAACGCGCCGCCGGCACGGCAGCCGAGATTCGCGCGATTACCCTGTCGACGTGCGCGCGGCTAGCCCTCGTAGACTGCAACGCAAAAGAGGCGCTGGCAGCACTCGACCAGGTCCGCGCGTTCGCGCACGTGGCCGGCCGCGCAAGACTTCTCGTGCGGGCGAACCTGCTCGCCGCGGCGGCATGGGACTCGCTGCAGGAACGCGAGGAGGCTCACCGAAGCCTGATCGAAGCGCTCAATGCAGGCGCCGATCTCGGACTCTTACGCACATTCATCGACGACGGCGAGCCTGTCGTCGCCGGTCTCGCCGCACTGCGTGGAGTACGGGGGCTGACGCCGTCCGCAACGTCGCTGCTTGAAACCGTGCTGGACAAGCTCTGCGTGTCGACTGCGAGCGCTGCGCGGGCGGGCAAGTCATCCGCCGCGCAATCATTGCAACACGAAAGCGTGAACCTCACGCCGCGCGAACGCGAGATTCTCCTGTTGATCTCGCAGGCCATGTCGAACAAGCGTATCGCGCTGACCTTGAACATCTCTGTCGGCACGACCAAATGGAACGTGCGCAACATCCTGAACAAGCTCGACGTCTCGACGCGTTATGACGCGATGGTGTGGGCGCGCGAACACGGCTACATCGCATAGGCCTGCCGCAGGCATACACCGCGCTCCGCGCACCCCTGTCCTAAATAGGGGGCCGCGTCCGTCGCATTACCACGTTACATAGCACGCCACCCTTCCCCTCCGAGGGGTGTGGACGCGCGTTGCGCTCCCTATCATTGGGTGCATTCATTCATCATGAGGCACACCATGACGTCGCAGAGACAAGGCCCGTTGACCGGGATCCGTGTACTCGAGATCGCGGGCATCGGTCCCGGGCCGTGTTGCGGCATGCTGCTCGCCGACCTGGGCGCGGACGTCGTGGTGGTCGACCGCGTGGCCCCCGGCGCCGACCGACTCGACCTCGCGCAGCACGACATTCCGAATCGCGGCAAGCGCTCTATCGTTGCGGATCTGAAAACGCCCGAAGGCGTTCAAACGGTACTCGACCTCGTTGACCATTGCGATGCGCTTATCGAAGGCATGCGCCCTGGCGTGATGGAACGGCTGGGCCTCGGGCCGGACGCGTGTCTCCTGCGTAATTCGCGGCTGGTGTACGGGCGCATGACGGGATGGGGGCAGACCGGACCGCTTGCTCACGCTGCGGGACACGATTTGAACTACATCGCGCTGTCGGGCGCGCTCTGGTATTCCGGGCAGCCGGGCGAGACACCCATGACCCCGCCGAGTCTCGTCGGGGACATGGGCGGTGGAGCGCTCTATCTTGCGATCGGCCTGCTCGCCGGCATCATGCATGCACGCGTCACCGGTCAAGGACAGGTTGTCGACGCGGCCATCGTCGACGGCAGCGCGCACATGATGTCGCTGCTCCTCGCGCTTCACGCGTCCGGCCAGTTCACTACGGCACGCGGACAAAGCCTGCTGGACGGCCCGCACTGGTACAACACCTATCGCTGCGCCGACGGCGGCATGATTTCCGTCGGCTCCGTCGAACCGAAGTTCTATCGGCAGTTGTGCGAGAAGCTCGGGCTTGCCGACGACCCCGCCTGCAACGACGCCAACAACAGGCACGCCTGGCCTGCCTTGCGCGAGCGGTTCACGGCGCTTTTCGCGAGCCGCCCGCGCAATGAATGGTGCGCGCTGCTGGAGGGCACGGACGCATGCTTTGCGCCCGTTCTCAGCCCCGAGGAAGCCGCCGCGCATCCGCATATGCAGGCGCGAAACATCTACACACGAGAAGGCGGCGTTTTGCAGCCCAATCCCGCGCCGCGCTTTTCGGCGACGCCCGCGCACGGTCCGCGCGCGGTTCCCCGCCGCGGCGAACACACAGGCACGGTGCTGAAAGACTGGTCCGCGCGCTGATTGCGGCGGTCGTTCTCGCCTTCGCACACGCTTCCAATACCAAGGATGACTGATGAATAAAGACCTATCGAGCCTGTTCCTGAGCGAACAGCAAATCCTGATTCGCGATAGCGCACGGCGCGTAGCAATCGAAATCATCGCGCCGACGGCGGCGCAGCGCGATCTCGAATCCGCGTGGCCGCATAAGGAACTGAAGGAACTTGGCGAACTCGGCTTTCTGGGCATGCTTGTTCCGGAGGCGTATGGCGGAACGCAAGCGGGCGTGCTCGATTTCTGCCTTGCGCAGCACGAATTCGCGGCCGCGGACGCAGGGCTTGCGACGATCCTCCACGTTCACAACTTCACGGCAATGTGTATCGCCGAGAACGGCACCGAAGAACAGAAGCGCCGCTTTCTGCCAGCCATGGCCAGCGGCGAGGCGATCGGCGCATTCCTGTTGTCGGAGCCGCATGCCGGATCGGACACAGCAGCGTTGCGCGCGAGCGCGGTGCGCGACGGCGACCACTACGTGCTCAACGGCACGAAGCAGTTCATTTCGAACGGTAGCGAGGCCGGTGTAGGCGTCGCGTTTGCAATCACGGACAAGAGCGCCGGCAAACGCGGCGCGACCACATTCATCGTCGATACATCGAAACCGGGCTATCTCACGACACGCGTGGAAAGCAAGCTCGGGCAGCACACGGCTCACACCGCGCAGATCAGCTTGGAAAACTATCGGGCGCCGGTCTCGGACCGCTTGGGCGCCGAGGGCGAAGGCTACCGCACGGTCATGGGCGGATTGTCGGACGGCCGCATCGGCATCGCTTTCATTGCCGCCGGAGCAGCGCGCGCCGCGCTCGAAGCGGCCGTCAAATATGCGAATGAGCGCGAGGCGTACGGCGCGCCTATTGCGCGCCTTCAGGGTGTGGCGTTCGATCTCGCCGACATGGCCGCACAAGTCGATGTCGCCTTTCAGTACTGCATCCATGCAGCGCGCCTGCGGGACGCGGGCGTCGATTGCATGAAGGAAGCATCGATCGCGAAGCTGTTTGCAAGCGAGATTGCCGAGAAGGTCTGCTCGAACGCTTTGCAGATTCACGGCGGCTACGGCTATCTGTGCGACTTCCCTGTCGAGCGCTATCTGCGTGATGCGCGGGTGTGCAAGATTTATGAAGGCACCAGCCACATTCAGAAGATGATCATCTCCCGTCATATCGGCTGACGCCGGTCTCCATCCGCTTCGGGCCTGCAAGCAGGCCGAAGCGTTTCGTTTCGTCGATCAGTATCGACTCCAGCGGATTTGCGCAGTCACCGGGTCGTAGATCCACCGGCGGGCATGGCGCCCGTCGCGTCATTCGCGGACTCACCGCCGAGCCGCCGAAGCGAGCGCGCCGGGTTGATGAACGCGACGCCCACTGCACTGCCAGCCACTAGCAACGCGCCGCACAGTACGAAACCCTGTTCGTAGCCGCTTGAGGCACTGCCTGCTTCGACCAGGCGGCCGGTCAAAATCGGAGCAATCACACCTGCCAGCGAGGCAATCGAATTACCGATCGCAAGCATGGCGCCGCGCTGCCCAAAAGGCGTGACCTCGTCGAGAATCGCGGGGCACATCGCATAGCTGAAGGTGCCAAACGCAATCACGCAAATGACGGCCACTTCGCGGACCACGAGCGAAATGCCGGGTATGACAAGACAGATGAACATCGTGCCGCCGAGCACCTGACACGCGGCGGCTGTCCAGCCTCGCGCAAAGCGCGACGGCACGCCGCGCGCGATGAGCCGTTGAACGACGAGCGAAACCGTCAGCGACACCGGTATGCCGAACATGATCGCGAGCGCGTAGAGGCGGCCGGAGGTCAGCGCGTCATAGCCGAGGCCGTTCTGGAAATACGCGGGCAGCCAGGTGAAGATGAGCACGATTGCCCAATACGAGACGAACTGCATCAGCATGCTCGCGAGGACGGTTGGATCCGTCAGCAACCGACGGTAAGGCACGTGAGCGCGCGCAACGGCAGCCGCGGGCGTATCGTCGATGGTGCCCTCCCTCCCGAACATCAGCCATACGGCGGACCATGTCAGGCCCGCCACGAGCAGTACCAGGAAGTTCGCGCGCCATCCCCAATGCAGCGTGATCAACGGAACTGTCACGCCGGCAATCAGCAGCCCCAACGCTGCGCCCGCGCCGATCAGCGAAACCGGCAGGATGCGCTTGCCAGGCGGGAACCACTTATAGACCGCATGAATGGCCACTGGATAAGCCGGCCCCTCGGTAAGACCCAACGTGATACGCGCGGCTACGAACACGGCTACCGACGTGGAGAACACCAACGGAATCTGGCACACCGCCCAGGACAGCGCCATTACCAGCAGCAGCCAGCGAGCGGCGACCCGGTTAGACAAAAAGCCTCCGGCGATGCCGCCGAGGGAAAACAACCAGAAGAAACTGCTGCCGATCACGCCGAACTGCGCGGGTGAAATGTTCAGTTCGTTCATGATGGGCACGGCCAGCATACCGACGACGATCTTGTCGACAAAGTTGGCCATCATGAAAGCTAGTAACAGAAGCGCAATGCGCCATGCGGTCCGGGGCTCGTATTGCATATTCATTTCATCCCTCGATGTATCGCGCAAACGAATGGCCCCGGTCACAGGGACGCGTTGTCGTTGCGCCGAACGGTAGCGTGTCGCGTCGATCGTTGGTCTCAGCGAATCCCATTCAGGGTTCAACGACGTTGAAGTGGCCATTGAAGGTGTCGAGAGTGGCAAGCATTGCGAGGAACTGCTGCTCCTCACCGGCGAGCTCGATTTCCCCTTGCTGGATCGCCTCGCGAAAGCCTGTCTCGCCCATCAGAATACGATTGAGGGTCGCGCGGCTCATGGCTACCGTGACCTGCGGCATTTTCCGGTGCACCCCCGGCCAACTGGTGAGCGCGCCGTGCTGGAGGTTCAGCGCGTAGCGGTTGCCCGTATCCGTGAACTGCCAGTCGATTCGCAACTCCAGCGCCTGGGCTTTCAGCCCGTCCACACGCACGGCAAGATAGTCGAAGAACATCTGATCGCTCATTGCGCACACCATGTCGGCACTACGTTTGCCGTAGGCGGGCGCCAAACCCAGCCCCTCGCGAAGCTCGCGGGAGCCGAGCAGGAACGCATTGCGCCACGTCGCGGATTCGGCCTGAAAGCCCATCTGTTCGAGCGCCGCCGCTCCGAGTTCACGCGCTTCGCGCAGGTCCGGTTGTGCAAACACCAGGTGGTTCATCACCTGCGCAACCCAGCGGTATTCGCCGAGCTCGAAATCGCGCCGCGCGCGCTCCAGCAGCGTCTGCGCGCCGCCCATGTACTCCACGTAGCGCACAGCCGCCTGCTCCGGCGGCAGCGCGTGAAGATTACTTGGGTTGCCGTCGTACCAGCTCAGGTAGTACTGATAGATTGCCTTCACGTTGTGCGAGACCGTTCCGTAATAGCCGTGCGTATGCCACTGGCCGCTCAGGGTCGCCGGAAGCCGCATGCACTCCGCGATCTCCAGCGCGGTCATGCCGTGATTCATCATGCGGACTGTCTGATCGTGCAGGAACTTGTACAGGTCTCGCTGCTCTTCCAGAAAGGCCGTGATTCGTTCGCTGCCCCACGTGGGCCAGTGATGCTGGGCGAACACCACATCGGCGTGCGGCGCATAGCGCTCGAGCGACCTTGACAGATAGCGCGACCACAACTGTGCGTTGCGAACCTGCGCGCCGCGCAACGGGCAGAGATTGTGCATGGTGCGCGTGCCGTTTTCCGCGAGGTTGAGCGCGCGCAGTTGCGGGAAGAAAAAGTGCATTTCCGCCGGCGCTTCGCTATCCGGAGTCAACTGGAAAACGATCTCCACGCGGTCGATTGTGTGCGTCTCCGTCTCATTGCAGATCAGTCGCGTCGGCTCGATGAGCGTCAGGGTTCCGCGCGGGCCATTTTTGCCGAGCCCCGAATCGATCTGACAGCAGGCGCTGCGTGCGAGCGTATGCCCAAACTGGAATTGCGCGCGGCGTGCCATCACGGTCCCGGCGAGGACATTCTCGGAGAGGGCCTCTTCCATGAAGCCGTTCGGCGCAATGACGACGACCCGACCCTCGCGCACATCCGCCTCGGCGACGATGCCCTTCACGCCGCCGAAGTGATCGGCGTGACTGTGACTGTAGATCACCGCCACGACCGGCCTCGCGGGACGATGCGCGAGATACAGCTGAAACGCGGCCTGTGCCGTTTCCTGCGTGGACAACGGATCGATGATGATGAGCCCCGTATCCCCTTCGACGATTGTCAGGTTCGACAGATCGAAGCCGCGAACCTGGTAGATCTGCTCGGCCACCTTGAACAATCCGTGGATAGCATTCAGCCGGGCCTGGCGCCATAACGCGGGGTGCGCGGTCGCCGGCGCCTCAGGGTCGTCGAGGAAGTCGTAATCGGCAAGGGTCCAGACCACGCGGCCAAAGG
This sequence comes from Paraburkholderia kirstenboschensis, assembly GCF_032806925.1. Lineage (NCBI taxonomy): Bacteria > Pseudomonadati > Pseudomonadota > Betaproteobacteria > Burkholderiales > Burkholderiaceae > Paraburkholderia > Paraburkholderia kirstenboschensis. The sequence continues at coordinate 3,024,049 of NZ_CP136512.1, forward strand.
CGTCGCGCACTTCCGCGTTCGGAATGGTGGCGATGAAACCACGCCGCGCTTCCTCTTCGTCCAGGTGGTCCTCGACGGGCAACTCGCGCAGCGCCTGCTGCTGGGCAGCGATGGTGGCAGCTGTGGCGACGCGCTGCGCGGCCGGCTGCGCCGGGGCTTCCGATGATTGAACAGACGACATGGTGGATTCCAGATGCGTTGCGACGATCGGATCGCACGCACGCGCTTCGTCGCGCGCGTGCGCGTTGGCGTGTAGCCATGCGGGCCGCCCGATGTGCCGAATGTATTGAATGTGCCGGGATCAGGCGTGCTCTATTGGAGCCTGGCGACAGATATAATTCAATTGCAAGTTTGTCATCGCATCTCTGCATAAGGCGCATAGCTTGAACCTCAAACGGCTTGAACATCTGATCGCTGTCGTCGAAGCGGGGTCGCTCGCCGCCGCGGCACGCCGCGTTCATCTGTCGCAACCGGCGTTGACGCGCAGCATTCAGGCGCTAGAAGCCGAAGCGGGATTGCCTCTGTGCGAACGAGGCCCACGCGGCGTCACGCTGAACGCCGCGGGGCAGATGGTGGCCGAACGGGCACGGCGAATCCTGTTCGAGACGAACAGCCTTGCGCGCGATCTGGTTCTTCTTCAGCAGCATGAGGTGGGAAGCGCGGACTTCGGGCTCGGGCCGCTGCCGGCGGCGATCATGCTGCGCGAGGTGCTTTGCGCGCTCAATCGCGACTGGCCCGGCTTGCGCGTGAATGCGGAAGTCAATGAAGGCGAGGCGCTGGTCGAATCGCTAAGGGCCGAGCGGCTCGACTTCGTCGTGGTCGAACATCGTTACGTCCCGCTCTCCGCTGAATTGAAAGTCACCCGTTTGCCCGTCGAGCCGGCCGGCTGTTTCGTGCGCCCGCACCATCCGCTGCTTGCGGACGAGATGACAGTGGAGCGTCTGCGGCAATCCGCGCTGGCTTGCGTACGCGCACCGCAAAGCGCGTTGGCAAGGATGCGCGAGGTCCTCGGTTGCCTGCCCGGCGAGAATCTGCATTTTCAGGTCATCACCAACGATTTTCATTCGCTGATTCACATCACGCGTCACTCCGACCTCGTCCTGCTCGCGCCCACGCGCGCGTTGGCGGAAGAACTGGAGTCAGGCAGGCTGGTGCAATTGACGGTACCGGCAGTCTTCAATCTGTCCGCTCAATTCGCCATTGTGAATCTGGCCCAGCGGACGCTGTCGCCGTCTGCGCAGCGGGCGATTGCCGCAATTGAAGCCGCGGGCAGCTGAGCAGCAAGCATTCAACGTCCCGAATGGCCGGCGTATGAGCGATGCGGCCGGTCTCGCAATCGGCCTCATGATGCGGAGGGAACGGTGCGTGGGCTCATCGTATGCAACGGCGCCCAGACCCACGCGCGAACTTCCAACTAGTTAGGAACGCTACGAAAGCTACGCACGCAGCCGCGCACGCGCGGCACCTGCGATGCGTGCGAGCGTTTCCGCGCTCAAATGCGCGGCGATTTTGTGCACGTATTCGTGATGCCGCGCCTGCAACGGGGCGCCCAGTTGCTGGGCGAGCAGGTAGCGGATCAGCGCGATGCGCCGGTGCCGCAGCAGCATGCTCTGATCGAGCAGCGCGAGTGCGGCATCGGCATCGCCTTGTTGAAATGCGCGCTCGGTGAGGCGCGCGGTGACGACTCGGGTCGACGTCATGTGAGTCTGGCAGCGCGAAGGCCGCGAGCGGTCCACGGGAACAGCGCTCGCGGCGTCACGACAGTCACGACATCAATGGCTCGGCTGCATCGAGCATGATCTTCACGAAGTAGTCGGCAAAGCTGCGACGCACGACGATGTCGAAACTGTCCGCGCCGGTGGGCACGAGCGTCATCGACGCCTTGAAGTAATGGCTTTGAGCGCACTGCCCGTCGCCGAACAACTTGGGATGCAGATCGAGCGGACAGCCGCGCGAGAGCACTTCACGAGTGCGAGCGCCGCTGATTTCGAGCACCGTATAGCCGCTGCCGATATCCACCGCCGACGCGAACACGCCCGCAAACGCCGCACCGAGCTTCGCCTGCAACGGCGCGGTGCGCGTTGCGTCATGCGCGGTGGCCGAGCGCACGAGCCATTCGTCGGGTCCGAGCCACAGCATGTCGTAGCCGTTGCCGCGCGCGACCGTGTTGGCTTTTTCCGGCGGCGGGCAACCGAGCACGTTTTTCACCGCCTGCACAAACGCGGCGTCGCGCGTGTCGCCTCGCACGTTCACGAGTTCGAGAAACGGCCGCTCGCTTAATCTGAATGCCGCGCTTGCCGTGGCCTGATGCTTTTTCAGCAGCGCATCCACACCCACTAGCGGCGACTCCTGCCATACGCCGGTTTGCCTGCCGACAGCACGATCCACGACCGACGCCGCCGTTTTGGTTTCATTCCACATGTTGACGCGCTCCTTCGCTGTCGTAGAACACCGAGCTGGTGATCTTCGCTGCAATCTGTTTGCCGCTCGAAAGCGGGACTGTGACCGTTTCGCCGATCTTCTCGAGACCGCCCTTCACGACCGCCATCGCAATCGAGCGCTTGAGAATCGGACTGTAATAGCTCGACGTGACGTGTCCGAGCATCGGCGCGGTGTCGCCCTGGAACGGACCGGCGACGATCTGTGAGCCTTCGGGTATCACGAACGACGGATCGTCAGAAAGCAGCCCGACCAGTTGCTTGCGCCCTGCCTTCGCCGTGTCCGAGCGGGTCAGCGAACGCTTGCCGAGAAAGTCCTTCGACTTCGCGACGAGCCCGCCCATGCCCAGGTCGTAAGGCGTCATCGAACCATCGGTATCCTGACCGACGATGATGTAGCCCTTCTCCGCCCGCAACACGTGCATCGTTTCCGTGCCATACGGCGTGATGTCGAACTCGGCACCCGCGGCCATCAACGCTTCCCACACCGCGCGTCCCACATTCGCCGGCACGTTCACTTCATACGCGAGTTCGCCGGAGAAGCTGATGCGCATCACACGCGACGCCGCGCCCGCAACGGTGCCTTCGCGATAGCTCATGAACGGAAACGCGGCATTCGCGAAGTCGATGTCATGACACACCTTCTGCAAGACCTTGCGGCTGTTGGGGCCGACCACGGCGAAAGTCGCCCAGTGATCCGTGACCGACGCAAGACGCACGCGCATGTCCGGCCATTCCGTTTGCAGCCAGCGTTCCAGCCACGTCAGCACACGCGCCGCGCCCCCGGTGGTGGTGGTCATCATGTAGTGCTGGTCGGCGAGGCGCACGGTCACGCCGTCGTCGAAAATCATGCCGTTTTCGTCGAGCATCAGGCCGTAGCGGCACTTGCCGACTTCGAGTTTGCTCCACGGATTCGTGTAGACCCAATTCAGGAGCTTCGCAGAATCGGGACCCTGAATGTCGATCTTGCCGAGCGTCGATGCGTCCAGAATGCCGACGCTGGTACGCACCGCGAGCGATTCGCGTGCGACGGCCGCATGCATGTCCTCACCCGCCTTCGGGTAATACCAGGGACGCTTCCAGTTGCCGACGTCCTCGAAAGCAGCGCCGTTCTCCACGTGCCATTCATGCACGGCCGTCTTGCGCACCGGATCGAGGAATTCGCCAAGCTCGCGGCCCGCGAACGTGCCGAACGTGACCGGCGTGTAGTTCGGGCGGAACGTGGTGGTGCCGGTCTCCGGAATCGTCTTGCCGAGCGCCTGCGCGAGAATCGCCATGCCGTTGATGTTGCCAAGCTTGCCCTGATCGGTGCCGAAGCCCATCGCCGTGTAACGCTTCACGTGTTCCACCGACTCGAAGCCTTCGCGCGCGGCAAGGAAAATATCCGCAGCGGACACGTCGTTCTGGAAGTCCACGAACTGCTTGGGTCCGCGCGTTGCGAGCTCGCGTCCGCCGACGAGCCACAGCGGCTCTATTTTCGTTTCGCTGATCCCGGCGACCTGAACCGGATTCGGCCGGGCGACGATATGGCCTGCGGCGCGCGCGGCCTCGACGCCTGCATCGACGGCGAAACGGATGCCCTGGCCCAGCGTGAAATCGCCGTTGCAGGCACCGACGCTCGTCTCCGGCTGCATCGCCTTGCCGGGCACGAAGCAGGCTTTCTGGTCATGCCAGTGCGCCTTGCCGCCCGACTGCGCGAACAGATGCAGCACAGGGCTCCAGCCGCCGGACATCGCGAGCAGATCGCAGGACAATTCGCTTTGCTTCGCGCCCACCTGGCCGCTTGCATATGAAGCGATATCCACCGACGCCACGCGCAGTTTGCCGTGCGCCGCCGTGATGACGGCGCCGCCGATCACCTTCACGCCATAGCGGCGGGCAAGCGCGGGCAGCGTGCCCTTCGATTCACCCGCGCGCGGATCGATCACCGTCACCTGTGCGCCGGCCGCTTTCAGGTCGAGTGCGCATTGATAGCCGTCGTCGTTGTTCGTGAAGACTACTGCGTCGCGGCCCGGCAATACTGCATAGCGATGCAGATACGTCGATACCGCTGAAGCCAGCATCACGCCCGGCAGATCGTTGTTGCCGAACACGATGGGCCGTTCATGCGCGCCGGTCGCGAGAATCACGCGTTTTGCGCGGATCTTCCACATCAGTTCACGCGTGCCCTTGCGTTGCGACACTGGCAGATGATCGGTCAAACGCTGAGTAACCGTGACGAGATTGTGGTCCTGATAGCCAAACGCGGTGCTGCGCGTGAGAATCTTCACCTCGGGCATCTGCCGCAGTTCGTCTTCGATCTTGTGCATCCACTGCAACGCGGGCTTGCCGTCGATCTCCGCGCGGCACGACAGCAGCGAGCCGCCGAGTTCCGGCTGATCGTCGACCAATGTCACGCGTGCGCCCGACAATGCGGCTGCGTGCGCGGCTGCGAGACCGGTCGGCCCGCCGCCCACCACCAGCACGTCGCAATGTGCAAAGCACTTGTCGTAGCGGTCGGCGTCGAGTTGCTCGGGCGCCTTGCCGAGACCCGCGGCGTCGCGAATCACTTCTTCGTACTTCGGCCAGAATTTGCGCGGCCACATGAAGGTCTTGTAGTAGAAGCCCGCCGGAATGAAGCGCGCGAACTTCTGATTGACCGCCATGCGATCTTTCTCGATGCTCGGCTTCGCATTTACGCTGTTCGCGACGAGCCCCTGATACAGCTCGACTTCGGTCGCGCGCGCATTCGGCACCGTGTAAGCGCCGGTTTCGAGTTGCACGACAGCATTCGGCTCTTCCACACCCGCCGTGACGATGCCGCGCGGCCGGTGATATTTCCAGCTACGCGCAACGAAATGCAGCCCGTTGGCGAGCAATGCCGAAGCCAGCGTATCACCTTGATAACCCTGATACTGGCGGCCGTTGAACGTGAACGTAAGCGGCAATGCGCGGTTGATGCGCCCGCCATTCGGGAGTCGGTCTTTCTGGCTCATTGCGTCTTGCCCTCTTGTGCCTGGCCGTCGTTGCTGTCCATCTTGAGCAGCGGACGGTCGAACGTTTCATAGCCCTGGATCTCGTAGCTCACCGTATCGCGCTGCGCCTTGAACCAGCGGCGGCAGCCTTGCGTATGCATCCATTGCTCACGATGCACGCCGCGCGGATTCTTGCGCATGAACAGGTAGTCGCCCCACTCCTTGTCGGTGAGCTTTTCGGTATCGAGCGGACGGGCAATGTCCGCTTCGCCGCCGCAGGAAAATTCGGTTTCGGCGCGTGGCCCGCACCAAGGGCATTCGATCATCAGCATGTTTGTCTCTCTATCCAGCTCTAGCGCGTTAGTGGGCGACGGCGGCGGCGCCGTGTTCGTCGATGAGATGGCCGGTGTAGAAACGATCCAGCGAGAAGGGCGCGTTCAGTTCATGCGGCTCGTCTTTCGCGATGGTGTACGCATAGGCCCAACCGGAACCGGGGGTCGCCTTGAAGCCGCCCGTGCCCCAGCCGCAATTGAAATAGAGCCCCTTCACGTCGGTCTTGCTGATGATCGGGCATGCGTCCGGCGAGACGTCCACGATGCCGCCCCACTGCCGGTTCATGCGCACGCGCGAAAACACCGGGAACATCTCGACGATGGCTTCGAGCGTGCCTTCGATAATCTGGAAGCTGCCCCGCTGCCCGAAACCCGTGTACTGGTCCACGCCCGCGCCAATCACCAGATCGCCCTTGTCGGACTGGCTGATATAAGCGTGCACGGCGTTCGACATCACGACCGTGTTCACCACCGGCTTGATCGGCTCGGACACCAGCGCCTGCAACGGATGGCTTTCGAGCGGCAGACGCACGCCGGCCATGTCGGCGAGCGTGGACGTATTGCCCGCCGCCACCACCGCGACTTTCTTCGCCTTGATGAAACCCTTCGTCGTATCCACACCCGTCACCTGGCTGCCGTTACGGCGAATGCCGGTTACCTGGCAGTTTTGCACGATGTCGACGCCCGCCTGGTCCGCGCCGCGCGCGAAGCCCCAGGCCACCGCATCGTGACGCGCGACGCCGCCGCGCCGCTGAATCGACGCGCCCAGCACCGGATAGCGGCTATTCAGATTGATGGTCGGCTCGAGTTCCTTGATCTGCGCGGGTGTGAGGAATTCGGCGTCGACACCGTTCAGCCGGTTCGCATTCACGCGCCGCTCGGTGTCGCGCACGTCCTGCAACGTGTGCGCGAGATTCATCACGCCGCGCTGGCTGAACATCACGTTGTAGTTCAGATCCTGCGAGAGACCTTCCCACAGTTTCATTGCCTTTTCGTAGAGCGCGGCCGACTCGTCCCACAGATAATTCGAGCGGACGATGGTCGTGTTGCGCGCCGTATTGCCGCCGCCGATCCAGCCTTTTTCGAGCACGGCGATATTGCGCACGCCATGTTCTTTTGCGAGGTAATACGCGGTGGCGAGACCGTGTCCGCCGCCGCCGACGATCACCACGTCGTACTCGCGTTTGGGCTCGGGACTCTTCCACTGTCGCTCCCAGTTCTCGTGATACGACATCCCGTTGCGCAAGAGGCTGAATATCGAATAGCGGCTCATCGTTGGTCCTTGTGGGTACTGTCGGTGCTGTCGGTGCTGTCGGTGCTTGATGGTGCTTGATGCGTGGTGCTTCACAACGTCCTGAATAGAGCGTTGTTCAGCACTCGATGACGTTCACGGCCAATCCGCCGCGCGACGTCTCCTTGTATTTCGTCTTCATGTCCGCGCCGGTCTCGCGCATCGTCTTGATGACATTGTCGAGCGACACGTAGTGCTGGCCGTCGCCTTTCATCGCCATGCGCGCGGCGTTCAGCGCCTTGATCGCGCCCATCGCATTGCGCTCGATGCACGGAATCTGCACGAGCCCGCCGACGGGATCGCAGGTCATGCCCAGGTTGTGTTCCATGCCGATTTCCGCGGCGTTTTCGACTTGCGTCGGCGTGCCGCCCATCACGGCGGCGAGCGCCGCGGCGGCCATCGAGCAGGCCACGCCCACTTCGCCCTGGCAGCCCACTTCGGCGCCGGAAATCGACGCCGTTTCCTTATAGATAATGCCGATGGCCGCAGCGGTCAGCAGGAAGTTGACGATGCCTTCGTCGTTCGATGCATGCATGAACTTCACGTAGTAGTGCAGCACAGCCGGAATCACGCCGGCCGCGCCGTTGGTCGGAGCGGTCACGACGCGCCCGCCTGCCGCGTTCTCTTCGTTCACGGCCATCGCGTACAGGTTGATCCAGTCGAGCATGGAAAGCGGATCGCGCAGCGACTCCTCCGAGCGCGAGCGCAATTGCCCACACAGGTCCGCAGCGCGGCGCTTCACATGCATGGGTCCTGGCAATTCGCCGCGCACCTTGCAACCGCGTTCGACGCAAGCCGACATCGCTCGCCAGATCGCGAGCAGGCCTTCGCGCACTTCCTGTTCGGAGCGCGCCGCGCATTCGTTGCGCAGCGTCACCTGCGCGATCGACAGGCCCGTTTCGCGGCACACGCGCATCAGATCGTCGCCGGTGCGAAACGGATACGGCACCTCGGCGCCTGCACGTACGCCGTTCACGCGATCGCCCTCGCGGTTCACGACGAAGCCGCCGCCAATCGAGTAATACTCTTTTTCAACCAGCAGCTGCCCGTACTCGTCGAATGCCTGAAAACGCATGCCGTTCGGATGCACGATGCCCGAGCCGGGCGCACCCGGCATCAGCTTGCGGAAAAAGCCGAGATGCTCGCGCTCGTCGAATGTCACCGGATGCTTGCCGAGCAGCGCGAGTTGCTTCGTCTCGCGAATCGCCTGCAAACGCGGCTCGATCGTGTCTGGATCGACCAGTTCGGGAAGATTGCCTTCGAGGCCGAGCAGCACCGCTTTGTCCGTGCCATGGCCCTTGCCCGTCGCGCCGAGCGAGCCGAACAGTTCGACCTTCACGCGGCGCACGAAGGCGAGCAGGTTTGCGTCTTCGATATGCGACGCGAAGCGGCAAGCAGCGATCATCGGCCCGACGGTGTGCGAACTGGAGGGACCGATACCGATCTTGAACAGATCGAATACGCTGACGTTCATGGCGTGCCTTGTGCGTTGCAATGCCTGGGTGGCGGGATTTACCTCGAAACAGGCCCTATTGCACCGCACGTCAAATTGGACCGATAGAATAAAAACGGCATGACAGTGGGATAGTGGCGTCAAGCGCACTGCCCGCCAAGCGCCACGGCGTATTTACGAAGGCTTCTGACGCATTTGCGACAGGCGCCGACCTTGCGGCTCGCGATGCTGACGGCACTTGTGATCAATGCCGCGATGAATCCCGGTGCTATGCTTGACTCAAACCTTTTCCGCTCTGGCTGCATGCATGAACTCCGCTGAACCGCTTCCCCTTCAATCTATCGACGGCACGCCGAAGCAGCGCATCCGCTTTGGCATCATCCTGCTGCCGAACTTCACGCTGACGGCGTTTTCGGGTTTCGTCGACCTGTTGCGTCTGTCCGCGGACGAAGGCGACTTCAGCAAGCCCGTGCGCTGTTCATGGAGCGTGATAGGGGAAACCCTTGCTCCGGTACGCGCGAGTTGCGGGATCCAGATCACGCCGTGGGAAACCTTCGACAACGCCGAGCCGTTCGATTACGTCGTCGTGGTGGGCGGCCTGCTGCATTCGGGACCTGCCGCGAACGATGCAACGCTTGCGTTCATACGCCGCGCCGCGGCGACCGATGCAACGCTCGTCGGCATGTGTACCGGCGTGTTCTCGCTGATGCGCGCGGGCGTACTCGACGGTCATCGCATTTGCGTAAGCTGGTTTCACTACTGGGATTTCATCGAGCGCTTTCCTTCGGTGAATGAAGAGGCGCTGGTGGCGGACCGGCTCTTCGTGATCGATCGCCGGCGCATCACGTGTTCAGGCGGGCGGGCTTCCATCGACGTAGCCGCAGCCATTCTTCTGCGCCACTTCGAAACCGCGACCGTGCAAAAAGCACTGCGCATTCTGCTCGTGGACGACATGCAGAAAGGCAACGCGCCGCAGCCGCATCCGCGGGGACTTGCACCTGCTGCGCACCCGAAAGTGAAGCGCGCAATTCTGCTGATGGAACAGCACGTGGGACGTTCGCTTTCACTCGATGAACTCGCGCGCAAGCTCGACCTGTCGCCGCGTCAATTGGAAAGGCTTTTCAAGGCGCAAACCGGCAAGGCGCCGCAGGCTTATGCGAAGCAGGTGCGCCTGCGCACGGCTGCCTGGCTGTTGACCAGTTCGGACAAGACCGTGGCCGACATTGCATCGAGTTGCGGCTTTTCCGATGCGTCGCATCTGGGCCGCGAATTCCGCAAGCAATTCGGCTTACCGCCGATGATGTATCGCGAGCAACGCGGCACGGCGGCTGAAGCGGAATATGGTGCGGATTTTGATGAGACGTTTCCGGGGCGGGCGCAGGCGATTTGAGGCCCTGATTCAAGGCTTTTTGTCGATGCCGTTTGATTTTAGCCCTTGATTGACAGCCTGAAACCGCGCAACACAAGTTTCCGCGCCGCTTTACGCGGCGCGAAACGCAGATATCACTTCCCTGCTACATACGCCTTCACTGCCGGCAAACCATCCTTGCCGTCGAACGTCTTCACGCCCGCGAGCCACTGGTCGAGCACCGCCGGGTTCGCTTTCAACCACTCGCGCGCGGCCTTGTTGGGGTCCGTTTTGTTCATGATCGGCAGCATCACGTGGTTCTCGATGTCGGTCGTGAAATGCAGGTTCGACACGAGTTTCGCGACGTTCGGGCAGCGCGTCGAGTAATCGGTCGGCGTGACCGTCATCACCTTGGCTTCGCCATAGTTCGGGCCGAATACGTCATCGCCGCCGGACAGGTAGTCGATCTTCATCTGCACGTTCATCGGATGCGGTTCCCAGCCGAGGAACACAATCGGCTTCTTGTCGCGGATCGCACGGTTCACCTCGACGAGCATGCCCGCCTCGCTCGACTCCACGAGCTTGAACTTGCCGAGCCCGTACTGATTGCTGTCGATCATCTTCTTGATCAAGGCATTGCCGTCGTTACCCGGCTCGATGCCATAGATCTTGCCGCCGAGCTTGTCGTAGTTCTTCGCGATGTCGGTAAACGTTTGGATACCCGCCTGATACGCGTAGTCCGGCACGGCAAGCGTGTACTTTGCGCCCGTCAGGTTCGGCGTGGGCAGCACGCTCAGCTGACCGGCCTTTTTGAACGGGTCGATCATCGGGTCCATGGTCGGCGACCAGTAGCCGAGGAATACGTCGATCTGCTTGCTCTTCACACCGGCAAAGGTGATCGGCACAGAGGCGATCGTCTTGGTCGGCTTGTAGCCGAGTCCTTCGAGCACCGTCGAGGCAAGCCCTGTCGTAGCGGCGATATCGGTCCAACCGACGTCGGCGAAGCGGACGTCGCGGCATGTAGCGGGTTCGGCAGCGAATGCCGAAGGAACAGACGACACAGACAGCACGCACAACGACGCAGCCCACAAACGTTTCATGGCGTTTCCTCAGGGTGATTGAATGCTTGACTGGTTTATTACGCGGAGTTCTTCGACGCTGCCTTTTGCGCATCGAGGCATGCGCGAACGCACGCCACCGAACTCGAAGCACAAACGTCCTACGCCGACAGCCGCCGCTCGACGCTCGGTGCGTGACCGAATTGCGCGCGGTACGCCTTGCTGAAATGACACGGCGAATGAAACCCGCAAACGGCCGTGACGCGCGCGATGGAAGCGTCGGTGTTGCGCAGCAATTCACGCGCGCGCCGCAGGCGCAGCGTCAGGTAATAGTGCGTCGGCGATACGCTCAGGAACATCTTGAACATGCGCTGCAAATGGCGCTGCGACAGATGCACGAGCCGCGCCAGTTCGTCGAGCGATAAGGGCTCTTCGATATTCGCCTCCATCAATCGCACGACCTCTATCAGTTCGGCGCGCGAGAAACCGACACGGGCGTCGACGGGAATATGCTGATAATCCGTCGAGCCTCGTATCCTTTCCACGATGAACTGCTCGGACACCTGGGCCGCGACCGGATGACCGAGTCGCATGGCAACCAGTTTCAGCATCAGATCGAGCGGCGCGGTGCCGCCCGTGCAGGTCATGCGGTCGCGGTCGATCACAAAGAGTTCGTCGGCGAAACGCACATGCGGGTAGCTCTTGTGCAGCGGCGACATGTCTTCCCAATGCACCGTGCAACGATAGCCGTCGAGCAGCCCGGCTGCGAGTAGCGCATACGGTCCCGTGCAAATGCCGCCGAGCGGTACGCCCTCAGCCGCCACGTCGCGCAGCAGGCAGATCACCGTTTCGTTGACGTAATCGCGCACATGCCAGCCCGCGCAGACTATCAGCACGTCGGGCATGCCGGCTTGCGCGAGCGTCGTGGTGGGCTTCACCGTAATACCGTTGCTCGCCCGCGCCGGTTCGCCATCCGGCGTGATCACAGACCACCTGTAGTGCTCCGCGCGGCCCACATAGTTGGCCATGCGCAGCACCTCGACCGCGCTCGTGAACGCGATCATCGAAAAGTTCGGCAGCGTCAAAAAGCCGACGTGCGCGAGCCGGGAAAGCGGCGAATCTGAAGGGGCCTCGACCTGGGTGATCGCGTCGCGCTTCATGAGCGGCTCAACTGTGCTGCGCCGCCGGCGCCCGGCGCACCTTCATCAGACTGCGCAAGCCCGAGAGAAGCGGCGCGCGCGCCATGCCGGGCGAGCGGCCAAAGCTCTCCGTGATGCGGTCCAGAATGATCGCGAGCATCACGACCGAGAGTCCGCTTTCGAAGCCAAGCCCGATGTCGAGCCGCTGAATACTGGCGAGCACGTCGTTGCCGAGACCGCCCGCGCCGACCATCGACGCGATGATCACCATCGACAGCGCCATCATGATGGTCTGATTCACGCCCGTCATGATCGACGGTAGCGCATTCGGAAACTGCACCTTGTAGAGCAATTGCCACGGCGTGCAGCCGAATGCCTGCCCCGCTTCGACGATCTCGCGATTCACGTGCTTGATGCCGAGCGACGTGAGACGCACCGCGGGCGGCATTGCGAAGATCACCGTGGAAAGAATGCCGGGCACGCGGCCGAGGCCGAACAGCATCGCGGCCGGAATCAGATAGACGAAGGCGGGCATGGTCTGCATCAGGTCGAGCACGGGACGCACGATCATTTCGACGGTGCGACTCTTGGCGGTCCAGATGCCGAGCGGCACGCCGAGCAGGAGGCTGATCAACGTGGACGACAGCGTAAGGCCGAGCGTGATCACCATCTGATCCCAGAACCCGGTGCCGTAGATCAGCAGCATCGCAAGCAAGGTGAAGAGCGCGAAACGCCAGCCAACCCGCCACAATCCGATGCCGACGAAGAACGCCATCAGCGCCCACATGGGAACGGCTTGCAGACCTTGTTCGATCAGCGCCGCAAAACCTTCGATGACTTTGCCGATGGAATCGAAAGTCTTTGCGTCGTGGTCGAGCAGATAGTGAACGCCGTGATCGACCCAGGCGCCAAGTGGAATGATTTCAGACATGGGAACCTCGATGGCGCGTGAGAACGTTCAACACGTTCGTCTTGTTGACCGAACCACAGTAGGAGCCGTCTGCTTCGACGACCGGCAAAGGCGCCCGGCTTGCGACCACGCGCTCGACCACATCGTCTAGCGGTGTGGTGCGTCGAATGCATTCGACGTAGTTGAGTCTCGCCGACGCGCTGCCTGTTTCGTCGCGACACACGAAGCCGCGAATCTTGCGTTCGCTGTCGAGCACGAACGCATAGTCGGCGCTGCCGTTCAACGTGGCGGCCACACTGGACACGTCGATCTGCGGCGAATGCGAATGCATCAGCGGCACGGCATCGGTCTGCATCAGATCGCCGGCCGTCAGATAACGGCTGGTGTCGATGCCTTCGAAGAAAGCGCGCACGTAATCGTCAGCGGGATTCGTGATGATTTCCTGCGGCGTGCCGATCTGCACCACCTTGCCGCCTTCCATGATCGCGATGCGTGTGCCGATGCGCATGGCTTCTTCAAGATCGTGCGACACGAACAGGATCGTGCGCTGCTGCTCGCGTTGCAGATCGAGCAGCACGTTCTGCATTTCCTTGCGCTTTAACGGATCGAGTGCGGAGAACGCTTCGTCCATGATCATCAACGACGGGTTGACTGCGAGCGCCCGCGCAAGACCCACGCGCTGCTGCATGCCTCCCGACAGTTGCGCGGGCAGCTTCGCCGCGAACGGGGCGAGGCCGACCTGCTCGAGCACGGTCATCGCGCGAGCTTCGCGTTCCTTGCGGCTAACGCCCGCCACTTCCAGCCCAAAGGCTGCGTTCGACAGCACAGTGCGTTGCGGCATCAGCGCAAACGACTGGAACACCATGCTCATGTCCTTGCGGCGCAGCGCGGTCAATTCGGCGCGCGGCACGCTGGCCACGTCGCGCCCGTCGATCAGCACCTTGCCCGCCGACGGTTCCACGAGCCGGTTGATCAGGCGAATCAGCGTCGACTTGCCGGAGCCGGAAAGCCCCATGAGCACGAAGATCTCGCCTTCCTTGACTTCGAACGATACGTTGTGAACGCCGACGATCTGACCGGTTCGCGCGAAGACTTCTTCTTTCGTCGCGCCGCCCGCCAGCATGCCGAGCGCCTGTTTCGGGTTGGTGCCGAATACCTTGCACAGCCCTTCGACCACGACCTTGGGGGAATTCATTGAATGCTCTCCTATGTCGGCCAGAGTTAGTGCAAAACACTTACGCTGGTCCCATGCAAAGCTGTGAGCGGACGTCCGTCCGCGCTGTCCATACATAGTTGCCAGAAAAAAGTACGGCTAGCCGACTATTTGCGACAACCACATGTGGAAATACGACACCCGTGTCGCATGGGCGCTGTTTCGCCGCCGTCGAAGCCTTTATGGGTAAGGGTTTCGCCGAGGCTAGAGGCGTTGGGCGAAGATGTCGCTCCAAGCCAACTGAAGGGTTTGCGAAGCAGAAAAAACGCTGCGGGACGATCAGATGCGCCGGTGCCACTGCGCAATAACGACCTTTTCAAGCGGTTATTCGCGTGCTATTCGTCAGCCGAAACGAGAGTCCACGCGATGATTGGCGCTCGCGGTTTCGGCGCAGCGGACACTGGCAACGAGAGGCCGTGTTCCAACAGCAGACTTGCAGCGAGCATTGCGGACCGCTACGCGCGCCGTTTGAAAAAGCATTGCGCCGGGCAGCATCAAAGTCACGCTGCCCGGCGGCCCGGATTACGGGTTAATGCCTACTGGCTCGCGCCTGTGCCGATGCCCGCCTTCTTCTGCGCATTTTGCAGATCGGTCGGATAGTTCGGGTCGTTCCGCGACGGCTGATAGCCCGCGTCCTCGAGCTTCTTGAGCTCGGCATTCTTCTTCGCGCGAGCCTGTTTGCGTGCCTCTTTACGCTGGGCTTTGGTCGGCTTGGCGGCGCTCGCACCACCGGGCTGCGCGGTCTGTGTGTCTGTGTCGGTCGTGGTTTGCGCGGCGGCGAGTGGCATGCCGGCCGCGACCATCGCGGTAACCGCAAGGCCGAGCATGATCTGTTTGATGGCAACGCGCTTCATGGCTGACTCCCTCTCAAGTTGGCAAGTGCATTCAAGGTTATTTGCGACTCATCGTTCTTCGGCGGATCGCGCAATGTCACGCACGGTTCGCCCGTTGAGAGCTTAATGCCAAACTGCGTATGACGCACTCATGGCTGCCAGTGCAGATCTTTCTCGACACGGAATGACCGCGTTCGACAACCGCGACGACCGCAAAGAAACGCACGCATAGACCGGAGGGCATTCCCAGGCCGGAGCATGCCGTTTCGCGCCACCGCCAGTTTTTCCAGCATGAGCGCGCATGCTGAACTATTGTTTAAGCGCGCCGGGAGCGCCACGGCATCGCGTTTCTACAAGACAGGATGCTCCCAGTGAGAAGAACACCGCTCACAGGCGCATATTATTTTGCATGCAACGAAGCGACATTAACTTTTTCGAGGATGGAGAAAACGTGAAAACAGTCAATCTTTTGAAGACGCTCGGCATCGCATTGTGTCTGGCAACTGCATCGAGTGCGTATGCGCAATCGAGCGATGCGGCGCCGTCCGACATGACGGACTCCACGACTGCGCGCACAAAAGCGGTGAAAAAGACGGACCGCAAGCTCGGTCTCGACGTGCGCAAGGCGTTGGCAAAAGCGCAGGGCTTCGACGTGTCGAACGTGTTCGTGCGGGCGCGCGGCGGCGTAGTGACGCTAACAGGATCGGTGCCTGATGGCGCTCAGATTCCGCAGGCCGAGGACGTGGCAAAAAGCGTCGCTGGCGTGAAGTCCGTGTCGAACAAGCTCACGATAGGCGTTCCGAGCGGCGGCGGAGGCTGATCGCCCGAGTTGTTCAATGGCATTGCGCCTGATTGCATCGGATGACGAAGGGTTGCGCCCTGCACTGCTCTCGCACTGCTTTCACCTATGAGGCGCTACCCTTTGTCCTGGTAAGTGAACCACACGCGCGGCCCTTCGGCTACACGCGTCCCCCATGCGACGACCGCGCATAACGCGCGAGCATCCACACCGCGGCTGCGCCCGCGGCGAGCAATGCGGTCTGCCGCGGATACATCGACGCCTGCGTGTACAGGCTCGACTCCAACACCCGGCGCTTCTGTTCGGAACGCTCACGCAATGCGCCATCGCCGCCGCTAGTGCCGGCTGCCGTGTGCGGCGGCTCCTGGGTCCGTTGCGACGATATGCCAAGACGGCCCATCACGCGGTCATACAGGTTGGGCGCCCGCCGCGCGAACGTGACCATTGCCGCCGATGCGCCGCCGACATACAAATCGCGCACCGGCGTGGCGGCGGCATGCAGAATAGCCTTGGCGACGATGTCCGGTGCATAGACCGGCGCCGGCAGTTTTGGCTGCACGTCGAGATGATTGCGTGCATGCTCGACAAACTGCGTATGAATGCCCGACGGCTTGATCAGCGTAACTGAAACCGGCGCGCGTTCCTCCAATAGTTCCATGCGCAATGCGTCGGTATAACCCTTTACTGCGTGTTTGGACGCGACATACGCGGCCTGCAGCGGCAGCGCGATGTCCGACAGTTCGCTGCCCAGATTGATCAGCGCACCGCCGCGCTGCCTCAGGTGTGCGAGCGCAATCATCGATCCCTGAACGACGCCCCAGAAGTTGGTCTCGAACAGTTCTTTCTGCTCGTCGATGGGCACATCGGCGCAACGGCCGAAGATCGACGCGCCGGCGTTGTTGACCCATGTGTCGAAGCCGCCGAAGCGCGCAATGGCCTTGTCGGCGGCGGCCTGCAATTGCTCTGCGTTGCTCACGTCGGCAACCGTATACTCGACGAGCGCGCCCTGGTCGCCGAGTTGTCTGGCGAGCGCGGTCAGCGCTTCCTCGTCGCGCGCGACCAACATGAGCCGCGCTCCTTTGCTCGCGGCAAGACGCGCAGTAGCAAGGCCAATGCCGCTCGTCGCCCCGGTAATGACGATGACCTGCTGACCGACCGGTTTGAGCTTCACAGTCATGGCGAATCCTCGAAAAGAGATTACGGGATCACGGCAGCGCACCTTTGAGGAGGCCTGTCCGGCGAACTACGTCTGGATCCTGCAGCATCCGTCGTGCCGCGTCGCCGTGGGCAAACAGCGCTCGGTGCCGCCGCGCGCCTCGCAACCGTCAGCACAACGACAGCAACGGTTACCAAATGAATGGTGACCGAGAGCCAACGTAATATGCGCGCCCTTAAATCTTAATCATCGAATGCTTCAATGCGCGCAGCTTGTGGTTGCCGCAGCGTGCAGCATCGACAAGCGCCGCATCATTTCCAATAAACAATATCCCCAGCGAACTCCACACGTATATCAATGGAAGCGCTGAACGGCGAAGTCGAATCTGGAGCCAGTCACATGTTTCGCAGAACCCTCTTACCTATTCCTTTTGCCGCGCTGCTGACGCTCGCCGCTTGCGGCAACCACAGCATCAGTCCGAGCTCATCGTCGACGCCGTCGGTATCGGCACAGGATGCCCTTGCCACCGCCACACCGATCAAGCACGTCGTGGTGATCTTCGGCGAGAACGTCTCGTTCGATCACTACTTCGCGACTTATCCGCAAGCGTCGAATCCGGTGGGCGAACCGCAATTCACGGCGGCCGCAGGCACGCCGACGGTCAATAACCTCGCGAGCAACAACCTGATCGCGACCAATCCCAATGCGCTATCCACGTCGCCGAATACGGCAGGCCGCACGGTCGGTCTCGTGACCATCGCTGGGCTCGGTCTGCCCGCAGCGGATCTGTTGCCGTTCCGCCTCGACCGCTCGCAAGCGAACACGTCGAGTCAAAACCACGCATACGCCGCCGAACAGCTTGCCTATAACAACGGCGCGATGGATTCGTTCCCGCTCTTCACCGCAGCCGGTTCGACGATAGCCGGCAGCACCGGGGCATTCGCGACCAAGGGCCAGGTGCTCGGCTACTTCGACGGCAACACCGTCACTGCGCTGTGGAACTACGCGCAGCACTTCGCGATGAACCAGAACGCGTACACCGACACGTATGGTCCGTCGACGCCGGGCGCACTTGCAGTCGTTTCAGGCCAGAACAACGGTGTGATCGTTTCGGGCGGCACCTCGGGCAACGCGATTCCGGATTCGGCCGGCGGCTTCACGATGGTCGGCGACCTCGACCCGACCGGCGACGTCTGCACGACCGCGGCGGGCAGCACGGTGACGGGCACGATGTCGTCGAACAACAAGAACATCGGCGACCTGCTCAACGCGAAGAACATCACGTGGGGCGGCTTCATGGGCGGCTTCAATCTGCAGACGGTCAACGCGAACGGCACAACGGGCTGCGCTCGCTCGACCTTCTCGCAGGTGCTCAACGCGACGAAGACCGACTACGTTCAGCACCACGCGTGGTTCCAGTACTACGCGAGCACCGCAAACTTTGCGCATACGCGTCCGTCGTCGACGGCCGTGATCGGCGCGGCCGATCCGCTCGACAACACCGCAACGCCGGTTCATCACCAGTACGACACCGACGACTTCTTTGCCGCGGTGAAGGCGGGCAACTATCCGTCGGTCAGCTTCCTGAAGGCGCCGGCGGTCGAGGACGGCCACCCGGGCAACTCGGACCCGATCGACGAACAGGCTTTCGTCACGAAGGTGATCAACTTCCTGCAGCAGCAGCCTGACTGGAAGAACACCGCCGTGATCATCGCCTACGACGATTCGGACGGCTGGTACGACCATCGCTACAAGGCGCCTACGAGTTCGTCGTTCGACTCGACGACGCCGCAATCGGCAGGCGGCAAGACGGTGGCGGGCAGCGACAACCTGAGCGCAGCCGGCCAGTGCACGGCAGCAGGCGCAGTGCAGCCGCAGGGCGTGAACGGCGGCGCGGTGAACGGCCGTTGCGGTCCGGGGACGCGCACGCCGTTTATCGTGGTGTCGCCGTGGGCGAAGGCCAATTTCGTTGACGACACGCCGATCACTCAAGCATCGGTCGTGATGTTCATCGAGGATAACTGGCTTAGCGGTCAACGCATTGGCGGCGGTTCGTTCGATGCCACTGCGGGCAGCATCATGAACATGTTCGACTTCTCGGGCTCGGGCAACAATGCGCCGTTGTATCTGGACCAGAACCTCGGTACGAAGCTGGCCGAAGCGCCGGCAATCTGACGAGGAGTTGGTCAAGAGCCGTGCGGAAACTTGCCATCGAGCAGCCGGCGTTCATGCGATGCGCGAGTGTCTTTCGCGCATCGCTGACGAACGCGGTGGCGTGACGCAGGGCACGGCTTGCAGCAAAGCGTAGCCGGCGTCTAGCCAGTGCATATGTGCTGGCTCGATTCGCCTTTTTTATCGCAGCCGAAGAACTATTGTCACGACCGCCATGAACCAAGCTTCAGACGCCGCCCTGCCGCCGACTCTTCCCGCTGGCGGCGAACCGGGTCCCGTTCTCACGCGCCGCTCAGCGCTCCGGCTGCTTGCACGAAGCGCCGCCTGCATCGTTATCGCGGCCGTCGCGCTCGGCGCGTATGCGCTTGTTTATCCTGGGCGCATGCCGGCCGCGGTCGGCGCGATCGTCGAACACATCACCGGCGCGAACCCTCGACCGGTGCGTCTTTTGCGTCCGGCGCGTGCGCCATTGAGCGCGGTGGCGCTGCTCGGCAAGGAGATCTTTTTCGATCAGTCATTGTCGGCTTCCGGCACACAGTCTTGCGCGTCGTGCCACTCGCCGAAAAATTCCTACGCGCCGGATAATGCGTTTCCCGTTCAGTTCGGCGGCGCGCATATGAGCGAAGCGGGTTATCGTCCGCCGCCATCGCTCACGTATCTGTATCGGCAGGCGCCGTTCAGCATCGGCCCCGATCAGGGCGACACGGATGTGCCGGTGGACCTGACGCAACTCGCTTCGCAGGCGGCCGGCGTGGAGCGCGCGCAAAAGACCGCTCTCGCTACTCCTGCTGCTCCGGCGATGGTGCCGCAAGGCGGGCTCTTCTGGGACGGCCGCGCCGATACTTTGCAGGACCAGGCAATCGGCCCGCTGACGAATCCCGTTGAAATGGCGAACAAGACGCCGGAAGACGTCGCCCACAAGTTGCTGCAGACGAAGTACATCGACCAGTTCAAGCAGATGTTCGGGCCGGCCATTGCCGGCAATCCGAGCCTGCTGATCTCGGAGGCAATGTTCGCGGTGGGGCGTTATCAGCTCGAAGATCCGTCATTCCACGCGTTCACCAGCAAGTATGACTACTGGCTGGAAGGCAAAGCTCGCCTCACGCATGCCGAACTCCACGGCCTGCAATTGTTCAACGACAAGGACAAAGCGAACTGCGCGGGCTGTCACCTGAGTCAGCCGAGCAAGGACGGCCTGCCGCCGGTGTTTACCGATACACAATACGAAGCGCTGGGTGTGCCGCGCAATCCAGCCATTCCCGCGAATAAGATTCCGAAGTTCTTCGACATGGGGGTATGCGGGCCGTTTCGCGACGATCTCGCGAAACAGACGCAGTATTGCGGCATGTTCCTCACACCGACGTTGCGCAACGTCGCGAACCGCAAGGTGTTCTTCCACAACGGCGTGTACCACGACCTGAAGCAGGTGATGGACTTCTACAATCTGCGTAATACGTCGCCGGAAAAGATCTATCCGCGAGATGCATCGGGCAAGGTGCAAAAGTACAACGATCTGCCGCCGCAGTTCCACGCGAACGTAGATGCTTCCGACGCGCCGTTCGATCGCAAACCCGGAGATCGGCCCGCAATGACCGATCAGGACATTCAGGACATTATTGCGTTCATGAAGACGTTGAGCGATGGGTTCGACGCCGGGGGATCGTGACTCTTTGCGCTGCGCGCGTTCACGCAAGCGCGCAGCGCCACGCGGCGCGTTGTTGTATGCTCTCCCGTTCCGCGATCTCTTCCCAACTCTTCCCGATGGCCGATTTCCCCTTTCACGCCGTACTTTTCGACTGCGACGGTGTGCTCGTCGACTCGGAGCCAATCACCAACCGCGTACTCACCGATATGCTCGGCGAGCTGGGCTGGCACTTGAGCATTGAAGAGACGATGCGTATTTTTGTCGGCAAGGCGGTGAAGGACGAAGCGCCGCTCATCGAAGCGCGCACTGGGGTTGCCATCACGACCGACTGGCTGATGCAATTTCGCGCGCGCCGCAACGCAGCGCTCGAACAGGAACTGACGGCGATCCCGGGCGCCGCGACAGCGGTACGCTCGCTTCACGCAACGTTGAAGGGACAAATTGCCGTTGCGTCCGGTGCGGACCGCATCAAAGTCGAATTGCAATTGACCAAGGCGAGTATTCTGGACTGCTTCGAGGGGCGCATCTTCAGCGGTCACGAAACACCGCGCAGCAAGCCGTTCCCCGATGTGTATCTCGCCGCGGCGGCGGCGCTGGATGTAGACCCGGCGCACTGCGCAATTGTCGAAGACACGGTGACGGGCGCGACTGCCGGCGTAGCAGCCGGCGCGACGGTGTTCGGCTATTGTCCGGATGAGTTCGGGCATAGTAGCGCAGCCGCGTTGCAGGCAGTCGGCGTGGCTCAGGTGTTTCGGGACATGAACGACTTGCCCGGTTTGCTCGCCTCGTGGCGCGGCGAGGCGTGAATCCGCCTACTCGAACGCTGCGTCGATCGGCACGCGGTATCCCACCGCGAGCCGGTTCGTTTCGTTAGCCATGCCAACTGCTGCGAGCAGTTCGCCAAACATCTCGTCGGTCATACCCGCACGACGAGCGGCGGCCGTGTGACTCGCAACGCAATAGCCGCAGTTGTTCGTCACGCTCACGGCTACGTAGAGCAGTTCTTTCATTAACGGATCGAGCGCGCCGGGCGCCATCACTTCTTTCAGGCTGTCCCACGTGCGCGCGAGAGTCGGCGGATGCTGCGCGATGTACTTCCAGAAGTTGTTGACGTCGTCGACCTGACGCGTCTCCTTGATATCGTCGTACACGGCTTTGACTTCGGGCGACGCTGCGGAATACTCCACGGCTTTCTGCTGACTCATGGGCTCTCCTTTGTGTGACTGCATGAAAAGCGCGATTCGCGCTCAGTTCGGCATACGCGGCATACACGACGTATGCGGCATATGGCGCCTATTGTGCGCGTATTTTGCCGAACTGGAATCCGCTATTGCGGCACTCACACTGCCCTATCACCCTGGCGTACGCGTCACAGCAACGACCGCTGCTGGCTCAGCCGCTTGCAGGTGTTCGCCGCCATCGCGGGGCGTCGGCTCCGGATGCGTGGAGCGCTCCGATTGCGCCAGCAGCGTACCGACCGACGGGTCGATGGCATCGGTGAAAGGCTTCGGATCAAGTCCGATCGCTAGCACCAGCAGCGCCATCGCGCCAAGCAACACGAATTCGCGCTTGCCGACATCCTTGAGGCTGGCCACTCGCGCATTCGCAATCGCACCAAAAATCACGCGCTTATACATCCACAACGTGTAGGCCGCGCTCAGAATCAGCGTCGACGCCGCCATCGCGCCGATCCAGAAGTTAAAGCGGATCGCGCCCATCAGCACCATGAATTCGCCGACGAAACCCGACGTACCCGGCAGTCCGATATTGGCCACCGAAAACAACATCACGAAAGCGGCGAACCGCGGCATGGTGTTGGCGACGCCGCCGTACTCGGCAATCGTAGCCGTTTTTGTTCGATCGTAGAGCATGCCCGTGCACAACAGCATCGCACCGGACACAACGCCGTACGACAGCATCTGCACGATTGCGCCGGCCTGACCGATGCGGTTGAAGACGAACAGACCGAGCGTGACGAGGCCCATGTGGGCCACCGTCGAATACGCGAGCAGGCGGCGCATGTCGGTCTGCACGAGCGCGAGAAGACTCGAATAGATCACCGCGACGAGCGAGAGCGTAATCATCATCGGCGCGAAAAAGTGGCTTGCCTGCGGTGCGATCGGCAATGCGAAGCGCAGCAGGCCGTAGCCGCCGAGCTTGAGCATGCCGATCATAACGGCCGCGCCAGTGGGGCCGTCGAGGTGAACGTCGGGCAACCATGTATGCAACGGCCACATCGGCACCTTCACGCCGAATGCCGCGAGAAAGCCGAGAAAGATCAGTACTTGCGGCATTGTGCCAAGGCGCGTTTCCCGCCATAGCGCAAGGTCGAAGCTGTGCGTCTGACTGTACAGATACAGCATCGACATCAGCATCATCAGCGAGCCAAGGAACGACATGAAAAAGAACTTCACTGCGGCATATGAGCGATTGGAGTGCCCCCATGTGCCGATCAGCAAATAAAGCGGAATCAACGTTGCTTCGAACGAGACGAAGAACATCATGCCGTCGAGCGACGTAAACACGCCCTGCATGAAACCCGACAACATCAGGAATGCGCCGAAGTACTGCGCGGTGCGCTCGGTAATCGACTCCCACGACGCGACCACAATGATGATCGTCGTCAGCGCGGTCAATGCGACGAGCCACAGCGAAATGCCGTCGACGCCCACGTGCCACGCGATATCGAAAGTCGGCGACCATCTGACGTTCTCGACAAATTGCATCGACGTCGCTTCGTTGCGGAAATTCGCCACCAGCGGAATCACCGGTACGAAGCCCGCAACCGCGCCGATCAATGCGAGCCACCGCGTGCGGCCGCGAGCCGTGTCCGACCCGGCTCGCAAAACTATGAGGCCGGCAACAATAGGGATCCAGATAAGTAGGCTAAGAAGAGGCAATGGCATGTGCGCTGTCGAAAACTTGAAGTACAAAACGCCGCACCAATACTTTCTGTTTCGAAAGCATTGAAACGAACATGTAGGGCTTAGGGCCAGCCGGACTACGTAAGCAGACTTCGGTCGACTTCACGTTTACCCGCAGTCGAACGACGAGGTGGGAGATTACCAAGATAAGAATACTTTTGCAGCGCAACATTGCGCCAAAGCGCTAAACAGGGAGTCCTTGCGGCCGCGACGCTTGCGGACGGGGAGAAAATGTGCGTTTGCACAAACGGCGCGTTGATCGTTCATGGCTCTGTGCATTCCCCGCAAAAGCGGGCTTTTTGCGACTATTTACCGGTAGTTCATAACGCGCGCGATTGAGAGATGCTCATACGAGGCATGGAAGTGCGCCGGACAGCGCCGCACGCCGGTATTTCGAGCACCGAACTGCAGCCGGCGCTGTATTGGACAGAAATATTTTTTATGCGGGTGCAGTCGCGAAACGAGGTGCCGTGTCGGGAAAACCGTCGCCGGACGCTGGCTTCACGCGAAGAGCCGATGCGCCGACGCACCTTACAGAAGCCGAATATACTTCGGCGGTCAACACATTAAAGGCCGCGCGTTCAGCGAGCAGATGCCGCCGCGTCGACCTCATTCTCCGGACCATGCATGGTGTTTTCTCACGAAGGTGTCGTTCCCGCACTCGAATGCCGCGGGCTTAGCAAGACCTACGGCGCCGGCCGCGTCGTCCTTGCAAACCTCGATTTCACGCTTGCGCCCGGCGAATTCGTCGCGATCATGGGCGACTCAGGCGTGGGCAAATCCACGCTGCTCAATCTGATCGCCGGTCTCGATCAGGCGGACAGCGGCGATGTGATGATCGGCGGCCATGCCGTGTCGCGTCTCGACGACAATGCCGCGACGCGTTTGCGCCGGCAGAAACTCGGCTTTGTATTTCAGGCTTTTCACGTCCTGCCGCATTTGACGCTTGCGCAGAACGTCGCGCTGCCACTGCTGCTGAACGAGTTGCCGACTTCCGCGGCGCTCGACATGCTCGCCGCAGTCGGACTCGAAGGCCGCGGTGACGACTTTCCGCGGCAACTGTCGGGCGGTGAGTTGCAACGCGTTGCGATAGCGCGGGCCCTGGTACATCACCCTACTCTGATCCTCGCCGACGAACCGACGGGCAACCTCGATCCCGATACCGCACACGGCGTGCTTGCGCTCTTTCGCGCGCAAAGCAAGGCGACCGGCGCGGCCACGATGATGGTGACGCACTCGGAGGCCGCTGCCGCCGTCGCCGACCGCATCATGATTCTCAGCGATGGCGGCTTGCATGCCGCATCGGAAGCGTCGGCGCCTTCACGGGTGCAACACGACCCGCGAACCACAGCCCGTTCAACCGATGACGCCCGCTGACTCGCACCGGCCCGCAGCCACACGCGGACATCGCACTCTTGCGCGCTGGCTGCTGGGCGCCGAATGGCGCAGTCATCGGGCACGCGCGCTCGTTGCGATTACAACCATCGCGCTGGGGGTGGCCCTCGGCTACGCCGTGCAACTGATCAACAGCGCGGCCTTCAACGAGTTCTCCGCTGCGGCGCGCAGCCTCTCCGGCCAGGCGGATCTCCAGGTGCGCGGCGCTCAGCCTCTACTCGACGAGTCCATCTATCCGCGCCTCGCCGCGCAAAAGGGTGTCGCGCTCGCGAGTCCCGTTCTCGCGCTGGACGTCACCGTGCCGGGGCAGAACGCGGCTTTGCCTGTTCTCGGCATCGACGTGTTCAGGGCAAGCCGCATTGCGCCGGATCTGATGGGTGTGCCGTCCGCGGAACGGCCTTTCGACGCGCTCGCCTCCGACGCCGTGTTTCTCTCCACCGCGGCGCAACAATGGCTGCACGTCAAAACCGGCGATGACGTGGCGCTGCAAAGCGGCACGTCGATCGTGCATTTGCGGGCGGCCGGCGGCATCGTGAGAACGAGGCCGGGTCAACGGCTCGCGATCATGGATATTGCCGCGGTTCAGTGGAAGTTCGGCAAGGTCGGCAAGCTTTCACGCGTCGACGTGCAGCTCGAGCGCGGCGTCGACCGCGAGCGCTTCAAACGCGAGCTGCAAAGAGAGTTGGGGAGCCAATGGGTCGTCGCCGAACCGCGCGACGTCGAGAGCCGCACAGACCGGCTCTCGCGCGCCTATCGAATCAACATGAACGTGCTCGCGCTGGTCGCGCTTTTCACCGGGGCGTTCCTCGTGTTTTCGACGCAGGCATTGAGCGTGGTGCGTCGTCGCGCGCAGTTTGCGATGCTGCGCGTGCTCGGACTCACACGCGGCCAACTGCTGCGTCAGATTCTGCTTGAAGGTGCGCTGCTCGGCTTGCTCGGTTCGCTATGCGGCCTCGCGCTCGGTTATGCACTCGCTGCCGGCGCGTTGCGTTTTTTCGGCAGCGATCTCGGCGGCGGCTACTTTCCCGGCGTGCAGCCGCAGGTCGGCTTCGAACCGATCGCGAGCGCGATTTTCCTGACGCTCGGCATTGCCGTGGCGGTTCTCGGCAGCCTCGCGCCCGCACTGGAAGCGCCGCGTGCACGGCCCGCTTCCGCACTCAAGGCCGGTGCCGAAGAAGGCGCGCTCGCCCGCCTCGCCACGCCGTGGCCCGCACTGCTGTGCCTCTTGATCGCCGCGCTTCTCACGCAAGCGCCGCCATGGTTCGACGCGCCGATTGGCGGTTATCTGGCCGTCGCACTGCTGCTGATCGGCGGAATTGCATTGATGCCGCGCTTCACCGCTCTCATATTCGGCGTAGCGAGCCGGGGGTTCCCAGAGCGCTCACGGGCCGGTGCGGCCAGTACGCTTGCGCTAGCGCGCCTCGCGAATGCGCCGGGTCATGCGTCGATTGCAATGGGCGGAGTGTTGTCGAGTTTCGCGCTGATCGTGGCAATGGCGATCATGGTGGCCAGCTTCCGCGTGTCCGTGGAGGACTGGCTGGTTCATCTGCTATCGGCTGATCTTTATGTGCGCGTCGCGGAAAACGGCGACACGGGCGGCTTGAGCCCTGCTGAGCAGACGCGGCTTGCGGCCGTGCCGGGCATTGCAAGGGCGGCGTTCGCACGCACTTCACATATCACGCTCGACCCGGCGCGTCCGGACCTCGCGATACTCGCACGAGAGATCGACGCAACCGATCCCGGCGCAAATCTGCAAATGACGGGACCTGTGCTTTCGCCTCGCGATCTGCGAAGCGATGAAACGCCTGTTTGGGTGTCCGAAGCAATGGTGGATCTATATGGTTATAAGCTCGGACAGCGTATCCGCTTGCCGCTCGGCGAGCGCGCACACGTGTTCGTGGTGGCCGGCGTATGGCGTGATTACGTGCGGCAGACCGGCGCGATCCAGATACGGCTTGCCGACTACCGTCGCCTCACCGCCGACACGGGCGCTACCGATGTCGCGGTGACCGTCGACCGAGGTTCGAGCATTGAGCGCGTGATAGCCGGATTGCGTGCACTGCCCTTCGGCGCGACGTTGGACGTGTCGCAACCGGGCGCCATTCGCGCGCGCACGCTCGTGATATTCGACCGGAGCTTTGCGGTCACGTATCTTCTGGAGGCGGTCGCCATCGTCATCGGATTGTTCGGCGTGGCCGCGACATTTTCGGCGCAGACGCTCGCACGCGCTCGCGAGTTCGGGATGCTGCGGCACGTCGGCGTGACGCGCTCGCAAATTCTCGCGATCCTCGCACTCGAAGGCGGCATGCTCACCGCGTGCGGTATCGCAATGGGCTTCGTTCTCGGCTTCGCGATCAGTCTGATTCTTGTATTCGTCGTCAATCCGCAGTCGTTTCACTGGAGCATGTCGATGCACGTTCCGTGGACGATGCTGGCCACAGTTGCGTTGGTGATGCTCGCGTCATCGTGTTCGACAGCCGTGATTGCGGGACGCGGCGCCGTTTCCGTGGATGCAGTGCGCGCGGTCAAGGAGGACTGGTGATGCGAGCTTTGCGGCGGCTATTGGCACCTCAATCGATGTGTCGGGCGAAAACGGGGGTTGGGGTTTCGGCCGCGCGTTTTCATCGGACACGCCCGCGGGTTTCGCACTGGTTCGTTATCGGCGCGTTCGCTTTGTCAGCCAACCTGGTCTTTGCAGCAGCGCCGGAATTCTCCGTTGTCACGAAAGAACATCCGATCGTGCTGCCGATGGACACCGGCGCTCACGCCGATTTTCGCACCGAGTGGTGGTACGCAACCGGCTGGCTGACTACGCCCGATAATCGGCCGCTCGGATTTCAGATCACATTCTTCCGTTCTGCAACGGGACACGATGCCGCCGATCCGAGTGCTTTCGCGCCTTCTCAATTGATCATCGCGCATGCCGCGTTGAGCGATCCTGCACTCGGCCATCTCGTGCACGATGAACGCATTGGCCGCGAGGGACTCGGCCTCGCCTATGCGAAGCCCGCGGATACCGACGTCAAGCTCGACGCGTGGAAAATCGTTCGTGCCGCCGATGGCCGCTACGATGTCACCGCCGATGCCGGCGAGTTCGCGTTGCATCTCAAGCTAACGCCGACGCAGGCGCCTTTGATCCAGGGCGAACATGGCTACTCACGCAAAGGTCCGCGGCCGGAACAGGCCAGTTACTACTACAGTGAGCCGCAATTGCGCGTGTCGGGCGGCGTGAGGCGACCGGGCGCCAAAAGCGATTCGTCGCAAGGCGACACTGCCGTGACGGGCGTTGCATGGCTGGATCATGAGTGGTCGAGCACGTTGCTCGACGCGAATGCCGTGGGATGGGACTGGCTGGGCGCGAATCTCTCCGACGGTTCGGCTCTGATGGCCTTCAAGGTGCGCAGCCGCGACGGACATGCGATGTGGGCGCATGCTGCATTGAGAGATCGCGACGGACGAGTCACGACGTTCGCTCCGAGCGAGGTCGACTTTACGCCTCGTCGCACATGGCGCTCGCCGCGCACGAACGCGTCGTACCCTGTGTCGATGACGGTGCGAACCGGCGCACTGACATGGCAGTTGGATCCGCTGATGGACGACCAGGAACTGGACTCGCGGCAGTCTACCGGCGCAGTGTACTGGGAAGGCGCGGCGCGGGTGAGCCGCGATGGCGCTGATCTCGGGCGAGCTTATCTGGAGCTGACGGGGTACGTGAACGCGCTGCGGACCGGCAGGCAGTGACGGGCGATATGGCCTGGACCCGGGCTGGACCCGGGCTGAACCCGGCCTGTTCCGGCCGCCGGTGTGCCGGGGTTTTGTCG